>CANNBH010000004.1 GCA_947502815.1 uncultured Erythrobacter sp. | reverse complement strand
GCACGTGATGAGGGTCGAACTAGTCGACCCTCTCCAACAGTCGCTTAAGTGATGGTGCTTCATAACGCACTTTTGAAACAGCATTATAGAGGGCTTCGACACCAAAACCGCTGCCATAGATGTCACCAACAGCAACATTGCCCGAACGACCACCACTCCAACCACCGAGAGCAAATGCTAACTCTCTTTCAACGCGTCCAGCACGCAAAGAATCCCTGAAGCAGTGGCGGAAACTGTGAAAGCTCGTTCTGTCTTCTTTAGCGCCAGTCTTGGTCAGGTAGCGACCGAACCATTTTGAAAAGTAGGCTGAGGCATAGCCGAACCTATCGAGTTCAAGCTCAGCCCATAGGCGCGTTTGTCCTGATCGGATGCAGTCGCGCCAGTGTCTTAGGAGTTGTGCACTGATCAGGGCAGGATGGATTGGGACGATCCGCTCACTAGAGCTTGTCTTCACCCGCTTACCAAGCGCGGTATCTGCCTTGACTACAAAGCAGTGTATGCCGCCCAATTGAACGATGTCATCGGTCGTTTGCTGACAAATTTCATTTTGACGAAGTCCACTAAACAAGGCGATCAGCGGCACATAAAAGTGCGCTGGGCAATCTGGTTGAGCATTGCCTTTGCAAACGCTCTCGATCTCAGCGAATGGCTTTCCTGTGAAAATGCGCTGTAGTTGTTGATCTGAGAACGGTCTGCGTTTCTCTCGTGCTGGGATGGGATCAGCTACCCTCAAACCAACACATGGATTGCGAGGAGCAAGTTCCTCTTTCACCAGCCAGTTCATCATCCCCGACCATCGGCTCATGTATCCGTTGCAATTCGCAGCGGACATAGGCTTCAAGCCTTGCTTGGTAGCCAGATCGGCAATCGCTTCCGCCGACATATCCTTCCATCGCTTTCCGTAGTTGGTCGGCAGACGTTGCAACACAGTGAGGACTTTTCGGCAGTCTTGCCGATGAATGTTCGCGACTAAGAAATCTGCTCCCAGAATTGACACCACGAGGTTCTTCACCGTCTCGTATGCCATGATCGTCTTTTGGGTGCGTGCACTGCTTGGATCAGCAAGGTAGCGATCCCATGCCTGTTCAATCGTGACACCAGCAACGCATTGAGGTTTCGGTTTGTGAGACGGCGACCAATTCTGTCCCACGCTCTGCACCGAAAAGGCTTCGCCGATTCTGACTTGCTCGAACATCTCCGTAAATTCCAAGGCTATCGCCCGAGACCGTGACAGAGCATCGCGATAAGACGCTGTTCCCAAAGATCGATTAATGTGGGTCTTTCCAATACGATCTACAATGTCGGCAGGAACACGAATCCTGAACTGATAAATTCCACAGCGACGCCAAATCCCACAAAGTCGTTTGTGATACACACGTGT
>CANNBH010000003.1 GCA_947502815.1 uncultured Erythrobacter sp. | reverse complement strand
ATGGCGCACCCGAGAGGATCGGTATTTGTGTGACCGTCTTCGAGAGCCTGTCTCAACGCTTCCTGCGCTTCGCGTGAGCGTCCTTTGAGGCTGCTTAGGACGGTCTCCAGCCAACGTTGATCATCGTCTCTGGGAGCATCCATAGGAGCGCTTATAGCGTTGTTGTTAATGCTGGTGTTGACGATTGTATTGGCGTTGTTCGTGACGGTCTTTTTGGTCATTGGTCGATGGTGGCATAGATCGTTGTTTGGTCAACGATAGCGGGAGCCATGAGTGATGATCTTTCTCGACCGTGTTTTGCCCCGTCCTGTTTGCTCGCGGTGGATTGGTCCTGTGCCGATCTCGTTACGATTACGGGCATTGGCTTTGCGTTTGCTGACACGGTTGATCTGAAGGTTGACGTCAACCTTTGCAGGAGCAACCCGCATAGATGATGGATCACGCCCTTTATGACTGGTGCGGACGATTGACCAATATCGAAGTTCAACCGCCCGTCTCAGCTATGCGGTGCCTATGGGTATTTAGCGGGTAAGTCTGCTTCGAGCTTTCACCCTGTGGAGTGGAAGATTGCGAACATGACCGTGCATCTTTACTCCCTCGAAGAAGAGAACGCTCGGTTGATATGGCGGGTCAGGAAGCTTGGGTGTTCGACGCATGGTGATGACGGTAGCTATCGCACCGATGACGGCAGCGATGGTGGCGACAACGGCGGCGATAGTGCCGATGATGGTAGGCGATGTCAGCATAGACGTTCCTCGTGGTGGCTGTTGATTGAGCGTTATCATACAGCACTGGAATCGAGCGCTTAAGGATTATCCGTGTGCACCACGATGCACCACCAAGAGCAGCGCTCGCTATGCAGCCTTTATCGCTCGATGGATGGCGGATCGGCTGACCTTAAACTCTTCAGCCAGAACGCCCAGAGAAGCCCCCTGAGCACGTCTATCAACGATCTCGGTCAACTGCTGCCTCGACAGCGCTCTAGGGCGTCCCAGACGCTTTCCAGAGCGCTTGGCGCGATCTAACCCAGACTGAGTTCTCTCAACCAGAAGGTCGCGTTCGAACTCGGCGACAGCAGCAATAACTCCCATTGTCATCTTGCCCGCAGGACTGGTCAGATCAACACCACCCAACTGCTGACAGACGACCCGAACATCCGCATCAGCCAATGCCTCAACAGTCGCACGAACATCCATCGCATTGCGTCCAAGACGATCCAGCTTGGTAACGACCAGAACATCACCACGTTCGAGCTTCTCAACGAGCTTGGCGAACTCGGGTCTTGCCATGGCTGCGGTCGAGCCACTGATCGTCTCGACCACGATCCTGTCACCTCGAATGTCATAGCCAGCACCTTGAATCTCAGCGATCTGGTTCTCGGTATGCTGGTCGGTCGTGCTGACTCGACAATAGGCAAAGGTTCTCGCCAAGGGACTGCTCCTGTTTCGAAAGGGGTGTTTCGAAACGCTACCCTGTTTCTTTATTCTGTCAGCTATATTCTGGAACACTATCAGCCCATGTTCCAGAAACGGTCGATTTTGAAA
>CANNBH010000002.1 GCA_947502815.1 uncultured Erythrobacter sp. | reverse complement strand
TGGGGGGACGTAAGTTACATTCCAGAGTGTTCTTTGCTTGGTGCAATGATGTGTTTAACACAGCTTGTGACCACCCCTGCTAAAAACGGGGGGATGGCGTCACTTGATGCCTCACAAGTCACCCAAGATTGACAGAAGTGAAATCGAAGACGATCAAAGCGCATCTAAAACCAAAGAGATAATTCTCTACAAATTTCAGTCAAACAGGTTCACTGATGTTTCATGGTAGACCCGCGAGACTTTGAGACCGCCGCTGAGCGACTTCGACGGATTAGTAACCTAGTCGAGCCAGCATCTGTGCGCATGATCCGCGATCAGCAAGCCTTGATCGACCGCATCATGCCAACAGTGTCGCTTGCTCGTAGCATGTTCTCTGAGCCGTCAATCTGGGATGCGGTCTCTGAGCAAGACAAGTTCATGCGCGATGTTGTGGG
This sequence comes from uncultured Erythrobacter sp., assembly GCA_947502815.1. Taxonomy (GTDB): domain Bacteria; phylum Pseudomonadota; class Alphaproteobacteria; order Sphingomonadales; family Sphingomonadaceae; genus Erythrobacter. The sequence goes on along the minus strand of CANNBH010000002.1, from coordinate 9,781 downwards.
AGGCAGTGCCGTTACCCTAGCAGCGCAAGCCGCCTCAATGACTGCAACTGGCAAAGCACTTGGACTCGCGTCTGAAACGGTCGCCGATAAGATAGCGCGCGGGAGTGATCCAGCCCTAGACCGTATTCGAGCAATAACAGAGAGTTTGAGCATCGCAGCGACGGGTATGACGATACCGAGGACTGCCTCACAAATTGCTCTGGAAGGCAACCTAGGAGGTCTCTCAGAGACGATTCGCGCCGTGATGCTCGGTCGCTCAGAAATCGATACTATTGGTGCTGCGCTCAGTTCGCTCAGCGGCTCCTTAAATTCGCGCGTGATGATGGATGCGCTTGAAGCTGCCAATCGCACGCAATCTGTTGGTATACCCACACATAGCGACGACGGTGAGATTGATCCCAACGAAGCTGAAGAGATAGTCGGTGAATGGCTGTTGGATGTCGTCCAACGATTTGCCTCAAACACTAAGACAGAGTTTCAATCTGTCGGTGTCATTACGGTGTTCATGTTGTGGGTCGCGTTGAAGAGCTACCATGCGTTACTCTTTCCTGATGACCCCTACAGTCCCGAGGAACGGCAAGCTGATGCCGAGATCGCCGAAAGATTGGATGACGTCGCCAAGCTCCAGAACGACCTAGAGAGAGCCATCGACGATGTTGGAAGCATTGCGCAAGAAAGAGCTGAGTGGATAAGCACATTAGACCGCGCAATCGTCATATCAGAACGCGCAAAGGTCCGAGAGCTACCGTTGGGGAATGCGAAGACTTTGGCACAAATGCCAGTCGGAGAGAGCGTGGCAATCATTACCAAAGATGGGCGCTGGTTCTATGTTGTCTATGAAGATCAGGTGACGGGCTTTCCAACGGAAGGCTGGATATACGAAACATCGATTGAGCGGCTTGAGTAGTCTCGTTCTCCACCAGCAAAACAAGCTCTATTCGAAGGCTCGCAATGTTATGGGCAGCCAAGAGCTATAGTTTCCATTCAGCACCATGTTTAGATGGGTTGACCTTGCGGTCTACTTGCGCATTCGGTTGGGATCGCAGATTGTCTTGAAATGGTAATGGTTTGCTATCTTGATGACAGTGACGCGGAGACTTCGAGCGTAGGAACGCTGGCGGGGTATGTAGCCACTGCTGAAAATTGGGAGATTGTTGAGGCTCACTTGCAGAGCGTCTGTGATGCCTATGACGTGACCACGCTCCACGCCAAGGAATTTCATGACACAAAAGGCGACTTCAAAGGCTGGTCTCGCATAAAGAAAAACAGCTTCGTTGAAGAGCTTTACGCCAAAGCCAACCATATGACTTGGGGGTGTAGCGTTCAGTATGGCGAAAGACTGGTCAGACGTAAAAAGGCAAACCGCTGGTAATGAGCGGATGTCTCTCTTCGGTGTAGTTTTTGCGGCGATCTTGCTCAAGCTCCACAGCGGCAATCCGTTATCACAACTCATCCAAGAGCATGGGTTAGCCTTCAAGGTTGAGAGTGGTCACAGAAACAACGATGAGATTGAACAATACTTCCACAGAATGTCCAAGAAAGAGCACTACGAAGGGACGCTAAAGTCCATTGAGTTTGTCGACAAGCATAGCTCTAGAGCCATTCAGCTTGCAGATTTTCTGGCATTTCACTCGCGTCGAAGGGCTGCTCTTGCCTGCGCCACAGGCAAAGGAAACAGCCTACCTACAAAGGGCATACTCAAACGAATCCATACCAAAGTTCCGCACCTTGAAGCGATCACTCCAAGAGGCATGAAATTGCGGACAGCAACGCTTGAAGAATTTGAGGCTGAGAACCCGTTTAGGGTTCCGCGCTGATCAACCTTTCGGTCGAGCTTTGAAGAGAGGTGTCCTTTGATTACAGTAATTGGCTGATGAAAGTGGTCACGAATGCGTTGGAGCACGGACTCACAACACTGCTTTATGGGTTGTCATGAACATCCCGTCACGATGCACCCTGCCCTCTGGTGAGTTCTGCTAGGCTGTAGTTTTGGGTCAAAAGCAACGACGTATTTATGGATGGTGCTTCATCCGCTAGTTCGCCCCTATGACCAAAACCAAGATTGATCTGGAATCCGTGATTCCTACCATGATCGCCAAGTTCCCAAAGCAAGAGAAGGCGATCAGGAACTCTGTCTCGCTCATCCAAGAAGCGCTTCCAGAAGATGAGTTGAGAACCATTCGCTATGTCGCTGCACATATGGTCAAGAACTGGGTCCACTGGATGGATAAGGAACTTGTGCCTTTTCCTGATGTCCATGGACTTGGCGCTCTCGTGATCACAGATCGCCGCCTGCTCTACATCGACGGCACAAAGCAGTATGGATGGCGGAAAGAGGGTCAACCACCCCGATTGGAACACGCGATCTTCAAGCTCTCTAAGTGGTCATTCCCTCAATCGGGTGGAAGCAACCCAGATGTATTTGACGCGGGGCTTTGGTTTGGTGATCGTGTGGTTGGTCTGGACCTGCTCCGACGCGAGGAGATGGAGGAGCTAAAACTAGTTTTGGAGTCACTTGCCTAGGAGTTATTCAATCCACCAGAGGAAGAATAGCAATTGACCATTTCTGATGCGATCTTCTCCGCATTGTTAGGGACGGGAGGGTGCGGTTCCGATGACAGGTGCTGGAAAAATTGAGACTGGTGTCGCTGAATCGCCGTGTGGTATTATCGAGCGCGTCCGATAGACAGGAGACCAAAATGACTTATCGCCAACAACTCGCAGACGTGAACCGCCACCTACGCTACTTCAAAAAGGGTATGCGTTGGATGACGCAAGGACAGGATCGCACTGAGAGCCACGTAAAGATGCTCAAGAAGAGCAAGCGCAACCTTGAGCGATTGATCGCTGCTGGCTACGCGTAAGACCTTCAATGTTTCTCATTTATGGGTTTAGGCAGCAAGCACTTCGATGCTTTGTTGATCGTGGCTAGTCCTCCCAGCCAACCTCCATTTGGCGCATCTGCCAATAACCATTTAACGTCAATCAACGATCTCGTCTGAGACTTTGTTGTAGTATGCGAAAGCCTGTTCGAGTTCAGCTTGCAGGCGAGGCAACTCATCCTTGAGACCAAAAGCCTTTGCCTCATTCACTGCGTCTCTAGCAGCCACCAGTTGGTCCAAGGCATCTGACCACTTTGGGTAATCTGGGTGGTCTTCAATCGCCATTTTTTGTTTCCTTCATCTTGTTACGGCACCGTAATACCATCTATCAGATGGGCTATGGCACTTCCAAATATCTATAGTCGTCGAAAACGCCTTTCATCTGGTGATATTCCAGACGTCTATACTCATGATGAGATACCAATGACTGTCCGCGTATCTCTGTTCAAGACTATGGACCGCGCAATAGGGGAAGCCGACGCTTCAGCCTACGAAGTTTGGAATAATGCCAGAGAGATTCTCTTAGAAGATATGGGAGTCTATCGGCTCTCTGAAAATAACCGAAAGGCAGTGCAAGAGGTAGAGACATTTTTTTCTCATCTTGCTGAGGTTGAGAGGGTGCTCGATGTAATCGAGCTTTGGTCCGCCATTCTTAAGGTGGAGATTTCTGGCTCAAGATATGGACGAGACTACAGACCGCTTGAGAACGCGGTTGGCACGATCAATGCCCGCTTCAAAGAAAGCGGGATTGGGTTCTCGCTCGAGGACGGAAGGATCATGGAGAAGTCCACGGAATTCACCCATGTTGAGATGACCGTGCCAGCCTTGCGGGTGCTGTCAGAGAAGCGTTTTGCTGGTGCTAATGAGGAATTTCGGAAGGCTCATGATGCCTACAAGGTTGGCGACTACAAAGACTGCATTTCCAATTGTCTAAAAGCGTTCGAGAGCGTGGTGAAGTCGATTGCCGATGAGCAGAAGTGGGGTCTGGACCCAAACGCCACTGCAAAGGCTCTCATTAACGCTCTGTTGGATAATGATTACATTCCAGCATTCATGCAAACTCAATTTGGAAGCTTGCGCACTTTTCTTGAGAGCGGAATCCCGACTGTCAGAAACAAGACATCAGGACACGGTCAGGGCGCTGAGCCTATAGAGGTTCCCAAGGCGTTGGCAGCCTATCAACTCCACCAGACTGCGGCTGTGATTGTCTTCTTGGCTGAGTTGTAGGTCAACGGGTCGGGCGTGCTTCAGGTCTTGCTTCAGCCTTCTCAACTTCATACGGTTCGAAATCGATACCTGTGACTAGGATCAAGCCAGCGCTTGTGAACTCAATCAATCGTTCGATAGACAAAGCAGCATTCAGATTTGGAAAAGCGTAGCCCCTACCTAGATTGCGAGACAGTGTATTTCTGATCTTGTTGTTGTCGACGACTGGCTTCTCGATATCTCTCAACACGCCAGCGTATATGAGGTTATCTATCACAACATCATCTGAGAAGTTGTAGTGGCTTTTCAGTATAGACTTGAGGCGTTTGTAGTCCCACTGCACGGGGTCCATCATTGGGTGCCTTTTGCCTTCGAGATGGAAGTAGGCATCAGCCATGATGTGCAGAGCTTTTGCATCCTCAGGCTGCATCTTTGAGAGAAGATCAATGTTGCGTCGATTGAGCGCTTCCTCGTTCCCTCCTGCCGCAGACGCCATCAACTTTGCCCATAGCTCTTGAAGCTCTGGAGAGTCCTCCTGAGTGGCTTCCTCAAACCATTTGAAGATGAACCTTTCAGGCAAAGTCTCTGCATTCAGCTTAAGACCCTTGGTCTGTAGTTCCCCTTTGAGCTTCTCATAAATCTTCGCGCCGTTCTTGAGACGCATGGCTGCAATCCTATCACCAAAGGCTAGATGATAGAGGTCAGCAAGAGCGCCGCCCTTAGCGCTGTCTAGGTCCATTGAGGGCAGACCTTCGAACTCAACAATCGGCGTTTTCATATTGATCTACCTATTTCAGTCATTCGGCGAGGGGAGCGTAAAGTCGGGAAGTTCGCCAACTTCAGGTGCCGTCGGGAAGGCGTCAACATAGGGTTGTAGAGAGTCTCCGAAAACGGATTCTGAGGCGATTGCGCCGCCAAGTATGAGCGCAACGGCTGCGACTATTCCGAGGACTTCCCAGTGATAATTGCGAACGATATACATAGTGGTCATCGCGAGTATGCCGAGCGGAATCAGAGTGACCGCGAGAGCGACCCTCAGGAATATTGGCTGTTCTTTGGAGGCATCTTTCTGGGCAAAGTTGAGCATGAAGAGGACGACCAAGGCAATCACCAAGCTTGGAATAGACAGAAGGTTGATGTCGTAGGCTCCAACCCGAAAAAGGACTAATGCTCCGAAAAGAAAGCCGATTGCTGCGAACGAATTCAAGAGCCTGCGCCGTTGCATATCGCGGACGTCGAAAAGCGGTATCATCGAATTCCAAAAGCGGTTTCGTATTCCTATTCCAAAGATAACGCCCAGAACGGCAAACAAGTCGCGATCAAAGCTGAGAAGTGGAACATTGATCCACTCCCAAGGCGACCAAGCGATCCAACGATACCAATCGATCAGTTTGACAAGGAAGCCGCTTACGTAACCTATGCTTGTGAATTGTAGCGCAACGCTCAACCCAACTACCGTGCTCAAAATTATCCCAACGATCTTGAGTGTAAGCCTAAAGCTGCCCTTCTTGGTTTCTGGCTCAACGGTCGCTGCATCAGTTTCTGTCATTGTGTCGATTATGTGTTCTTCTCAATCAGTGTGAGGTCGTCTTCCGAAACCAAAATTACTCCTCGATCAAATTCGACAGCTACCCTTTCATCGGTGTAGCCTAGAACAACACCTCCGCCGAGTTGCTCGTGCTCTACGTAATCGTTTGCCGAGAAACGTTGACTGCTTTTGGAGGCTTCTTGCCTACCGAGGAAGCGAGGCACTGATACTTTTGGACTGTCAGCGTCGGGATGGGCGGCTACAGGTCGCATCATATACTTGTTCTGCTCTGCATTCATGCGTTCGGCTTTATTGACGGCTTCGCTCATCCTACTGATTAAGTCGCCAAGATGTTCTTCCGAAGTGACACTCACAGTGCTCGGTTCAACTGTCTCAAACTCGAACCGAGAGATGTAAGGGCGATATTCGTTAGACACCCAAGCTTCGTGCTTTTCTCTGATCTCTTTTGCGAGAGTCTCAATGAACTTCCCTGTCGCGCCCCACTCAAGAGACGGATCATAAAACTCAGTCGATATAATTGCAGTATCGAAGGGTAGCTTGGTGCCTTCTTCCGCGACCAGAAGGGTGGGCTTCTTGGTTGTAAGCCTCATACCGACCTCAAGCATCACATTGGCATTCTTCGTTGAGAGGTCACAGACGACAATCTCATTCTCAAATAGGTTCTTGAGAATCTTGTCTTGGATTATGTCGTTGGCACTTCCCGTCCAAACTGGCTGAGGCTTGCATCCAGCCTTCTTGATAGCTTCCGCAAGGATCGCTTGAACCTTAGCCCAATGCTCTGCCGTATGGTCGTCGTCAGACTTCGAAATTGGCATTACTATTCCACAAATAGTCTCCACGTCTTGCTCTTGTTTCTTGGACAAGTTCGCCCCCATAGCTTGGTGCTCGTTTATCAATGATCGTTCAAATCCAATATGCAGTCAAAGGCGAACCGTCTGCATAATTCTTGAAATACAACGAAAAAACGTCAACCTGTCTATTAGGCGTGCATTTATAAGGGGGAATACTTGTGGAAGTCTTTTACGATAATGATGACGCGGGACTCAAAGAAGCTGCTCTTTGGGTAAGTGACAACTGGAATAACGACGCGCTTTGGGATGAGTTTCTCAGCTTAGGTCCCTTCACTCATACAGAGGTGAATGTGGAGGAGATAGTGGGATACATGCGAAGTTGCCCAAACAATATCGAAGTCCAACATTTTACGCCTACCACGCAAAGAGATAAGAAAAAATACAAGAAAACCGTTGCTTATGTGACATCAGGAAGCCCCTTCAAGGTTTTCTATCACACGAAGTTTCTAAATCGAACCGTATCCCAGAAGGTCGATACCATCGTGCATGAGTTTGTTCATTTGGTCGATCTGTTTTGCGATGGCTCAGGCTCTTGGGATTACGGGCATGAGCGCTTTCTTGGAGGCTCGAGGCTAAAGTCTGCCCCTTACATGATCGGGCGTGCAGCGGGCAGAGTTCATAACGGCGGCAGAAAACGAGGGCTTGGAAGACAAATCCTATATTGCGGCACTGAGGAAGTGTAGTGTGACATGGGGATGTGATCCGAATGAGATTGAGCATCTCATGCGTCGGGTTTCTTCAGTCTCGATTCCGATGCGGAATTTGGATGCAACTTAGTGATGCTTGAAATGATCGCAGCTATGGACTGCTCGCTTACAGCATGATCCCATGTTGACTTTTGTGCTGCTCTTTTGGTGTTCGGCTCTTATCAAATCTTCAAGATTCAATTTGACAGCCAAACGCTGCGCGTTCGTCTATCAACTCGAAACATTCATTCGTTCGCTGCACTCACTCATTCTTTGTTTCTTCGTTGAGGGAGTTCAAAAACGCTATCGCTATCTGAAAAATCATCTGAAACCTTTATATATCACTCGGTAAGTCAGATATACGTTCATCCCCCCCTCTCGTGAAAACTCCAAGGACCATGTCCTAGAACATCACCAAGTCAATATTGGTGAATGAGTTACCACAAGAGGGAGGAACGAATGAGTGATTATCACTACGGCAGTGTATCGTAACAGAGCCAGAAGCAGCGTCAGCGTCTATAGCTGGCGAGTGGTCGCCCTCGACCTAACGTTACTGCATGTTCCCTCGACATCGTAATGCCGAACGACGGTTATCCATTTCTGGAAGCTCTCAAGACCAGCTATGGTTACCGATCCTGAGCCGAAGGTTGATGGATAAGACATCATAGCCTTCGTCTACTCAAAGCTTTGTTTATTCTGGCACCTTGCGACCAGTCGGGCTGCACTCCCGTTTCGTCGTATCTTCACAGCCCCAAGTTTCTAACTCCAGCGCTTTCCAAGTTCGATACTGCGTGTTTGGCAGGGTAAGACCAAATCATTGACCCAAGTGTAGTATGTGAGATGATAATACCAAATCGCCTGTGGTGATATCAATATAAATCAGCAGTTTAGGCTGCTGTGACCCAATAGTATGGCGGCACATATTTCATCTCATACGAGGCGTTGAAAAGCGTCTGCGCGGATACGTAAACGGCGCGAAGCTTTCTGTAGAAGACGCGTTCCTCAGCGGCTTTCACATACTCCACCTCTTCTTTCAGCTTCTTCGCCAAGAAGCCCAAGCTCGCCAATGATGGCTTTGCTCCAGTGGAGCGAAGATAGGATAGATAGCACTCGCTTCGTCCCAGCCAATCCCTGCTGAAGTCAGCTTGATTCCTGCACATGCCATAGCTGCGCAGATCGTCGTAAATCTCAAAAAGTTGTCTCATTTTACCCTCCGCTAATATTTAGCGCGGGCATTAGTGAATAAACTGCGGTGTTTACTGGCGTCGAGAATCGCTTCCTGTGATCAGCAACAGGGCGCTTGCTTGAGAGTTACTAGGCTCGCGCAACCCCAAGGACATTGCCTTTGCCATACTGAGCTTCAGCCAGTCTGCGGGCATCAGGATCAGTCTTCGCCTCGATTCTCACCACGATAGAATTGCCTTTTCCATTCGGTCTCACTTGGACTTTGTATTGCATCGTCGCTTTCTCCAATCTTGATCATCTTGCTTTTTAAGCGATACCGCTTATGTGGTTTAAGCGATACCGCTTATGAGTCAAATCAATTTCGGCAAAGAGGGCTTTATGAAGAAAAGCGATACCGCTATTAAAGGTTACGTGACGAAGCCAAAAATCTTCTTTGAAGCCTTGCATGTGCGTGTTCCCGAAGGGACTAAAGCGCGGCTTGATGCTCTGCGTGGCGACACGCGGCAGGGGGATTTTGTGCGCGAGTTGTTGGAAGAAGCCATCGCGAAACGCGAGAAAAAGGCAAAACGCTAAGAGCGTTCCAATTTCTGCGTTCACGCCTGCCCTCTAGCGGTGCGACTTCAGACGATACACCTCATTATCAATAGTAGTTTTCAAAGAAGGCAACTGTGATGTCTGATGATCAATTCGACCGTTCTACCGAAGATGCTAATGGGCTTTTCGAAATCCAGCCCGTCGAAGGCACTGCGACCGAAAAATTGAAGATCATATTCGGCAACGCCAGACGATTGATATGGTCAAATCACCATCAGAAAATATCAGAAGATGGCTTCACTCGAAATTACGCCGAGAACGTCTTTCATGTGAAAACTAGGCTCGACTCATTTCGAAAAAAGAGGCTTGTTGGCGTTCTGGCTTGCGCATTCTTTCTTCTAAGCTTTCTCGGCGCAAAGAGCCTCACTTCCTTCCTCGTCTCGGTCGCGATCCTTCTGATATTAGGTCTTCTCACATTCTATTTCGACACGGCGATCAAATTGTATGATGGACTTTTTCAGAAGCTGAAGAGCGACATTTTGAATGACGATGAGACAAGAGAGATGTTTCACGAGGATGCCGATGCAGCAACCAACACAGCGTCATCAAATGAGTCCGCTTCCACAGCCCCACGTAAGTCTCACGCCGCAGCAGTTGGGGCAGCCATCGCGGGTGCTGCTGCGGGAGCCGCTATCGTAAACGCAAAATATGACGCGAAGAAGGAGGGTAAGGCGAAGCGCGAGAAGGAATTCAAGATCAAGCAACTTGAACGCAGAGCCTATTCTCTCTCGACCGAACGACGAATGACCAAGGACGCAAGGCGTGCTCAGCAAATTGACGCAGACCTGAGACAAATCGAGATCGAGATACTGGCGTTGAAATGACCAG
>CANNBH010000001.1 GCA_947502815.1 uncultured Erythrobacter sp. | reverse complement strand
TCACGCGAAGCGCAGGAAGCGTTGAGACAGGCTCTCGAAGACGGTCACACAAATACCGATCCTCTCGGGTGCGCCATTTCTCCGGTATTAGGTAGCAAACGCACAAAGCAAGAACAGGCGGTCCTTGCTATCTAGCCCTTCATGGGAACTACAAACGTAAAAGCAGGACTTGAGGATCGTATCGCGGTTTTCAAAGGCGAACTCGAAGAGGCCGAAGCCGAGATCAAGCGGATCGAAGACGGCATGGAAATCCTCCAGCGACTACATAACCGCCGGAGGAAGCTCTTGGCGCTCATCAGCGGTGCAGAGGACATCATCTTCGAAAGCGACCCGGAGTGGCGCAACAAGATCAAGCCACGCAAGAAAGGCAAATGGCACAGCCCATTCAAATCGGGCGAAATCGGCCGTAAAGCGCTCGAAGTCTTACGTGAGAAAGACCGTTGGATGCGACCACGTGATGTAGCGATCGAAATGTTGAAGATCAGAGAGACGCGTCAGGATGATCGGATCACGATCGACAAGGTGACCAATTCGGTTGGTAGCTACTTCTACAAGCACCGGGATGATCTCGTCGAATCACGTGGTGATTTCGCCAAAGAATGGCGCTTGATCCCCGATTCGTGATTCGGCGTTAATAACTGATTTGATAAAACGCGACGTAGTTAACGTGGAGACCCTAGTAAATCTGCGAAAACTGTTTTGAGAAAACAAACATGTTGTAATTCCATGAAAATCTGCATTCTTTCTCTGCTGCAACTTACGCAACGGAGGTCAAGTCGCAGCATTTTCTTCTCTCGAAACAGGCGAGGTCGCTTAGCAAAAAGCGCATCCAACGCCTCACGGAGGACGAGGCTTTTGCCGAGTTCTGTGCCGTGCGTTTCGCAGAGAACGGCGGCGAGCCTTTCTGCCCGTCATGTGGTCACAAGCATGTCTACTCGATCAGAACCCGGAGCAAGTGGCGTTGCAAGTCAAAGACATGCGGGCGAGATTTCTCAGCCACGTCACAAACTGTCTTTGCCAGCCGCAAGCTCTGTTTCCGCGATCTGCTTTTGCTCGTCGCATACCAGTCACAGGCTAAGAAGAACTTCAACGCCATCGACATGAGTTGCGAGCTTGAGGTTCAATACAAGACCGCATTCGTGTGGTGTCACAAGCTTCGAGAGGCGATCGCCACCAACCAACACGCCGGTAAACTTCGCGGTGAGGTCGAGATCGATGGCGGCTACTTCGGCGGTTACATCAGGCCCCAGAACAATTTCCCGTTGCGTCAAGACCGGCGGCGGATAAAGCACAATGAAAGCAAACGTCAGTGTGTGGTGGTCTTACGTGAGCGTGGTGGGCGCAGCCGCGCTTTGATCTGCTCAGAGGGCGAGGCCGCCCGCAAAGCTCCCGATTTGATTGAACCCGGAAGCGTTATCTACACAGATGACCTCGCTGACTATAACAGGCTTGCTGCACGCTTTAAGCTCATCAAGGTCAACCACTCCGAGAACTACTCGGACGGTGAAGGTTGCACCAATTGGGCCGAATCCTACTTTGCACGCCTGAGGCGGGCCGAGATGGGTGTCCACCATCACTTCGCAGGTAAATATCTGTTCAACTACGCCAACGAGATTTCATGGCGAGAGGATCGCCGCCGCTATCCAGCCAATGAGAACTACGAAGAGCTTCTACGCATCACGTCGAAGCATCCCGTGTCACGCCAGTGGAAGGGCTACTGGCAGCGCCGGAAGGAAGCCGCGTAATGGCTCACTTCACGATCCATCTCATGGGGCAGAACCAGCCCATCACGCTCGATTTGCCATGCATCGACATCGACGATCTCGCTCACCGATCTGCCACAGAGCGATTTCTGGTAGGCCACATGGCTGAGGCCGATGAGGATGGTGTTTGTCGGCGTGTGATGATCGCTTCGAGCCGTATACAGTGCGCAATTGAGGCCTAGAAGAACAAGAGGAACAACCCTCCGAATAGGAGCATGAGTAGCCCCTTGATTAGGTCGCGAGCGCCTTTGCTGACGACTGTAATCAGTATGAGTAGGCCAACGACCAAGAGCATTAGAGCGGCTCCACATCGCCAGTGCGAACATTTAGAAGATAGTTCGTCTGTGCTTTTCGGTCGCGCCTATTGACGCAGCCAATCCCGTAACGCTCGGAATCAATCTTAGCCGCTTCATAAGGCACCACACATCGATAGCCTTGAGAAGTGATCGACGTTCTCAGAAGCTTCACTGACGCACGCCATTTCTCTTCATCTTCTGGCGATCGTTCGGCATCTTGTGAGAGCGCATCGAAGATCGCTTGCTCCAGCGACATTGTAGGCACCGGGGCATCTTGCGAGACGGCGACCTCTTCAATCTCAGCATTGCTTGAGCTTGAATCAGCGCGAGTTATCTGCGGCCCAGCAGCCCCAAGGGATGTGATGCCGATATACACTCCTAAGCAGATGACGCCGATCCCTGCGCCTTTGACAGCGTTGTGCATTTTTCTTTCCTTTCAAAGCTCGAATAGCCTCAAAAGGTTAACGGCGGGATTCATACACCGTGGACTGATACTCCGTTATACCGCGATCTGGAGACGTGGACCCGTATCTCGACATCTTAGGAAAACGCATACGCGCTAGGCGTAGTGAACTTGGCTTGTCGCAAGAGGGGTTGGCCAATGAGGCTGGGCTGGATCGCAGCTATGTGGGGCGGATCGAGCGCGGCGAACACAACCTGACGTTTGTTTCGTTGGTCAGGCTTTGTCGTGCGATGGGATGTGATGTCGCTGCACTGACGATCGGACTACCCGTGATTCCTGATAAGGCTTAGTCGCAACTTGACAAGTCAGGCAAAAATTGTTAAACTTCGCAGAAGTAATTTGCGAATGTCGTACTAGGCCCTCATTACAAACTTGTTTGCGTTTTCATAGCTCGATGCTTAGTGGAGCGTAACGAGACCACCACGCAGGAAAACATGGCAAGGCCAATAGACCTACCCGATTACGGCACGCCGCCGCTGGCTGAGGTCGTCCTAGGCGTTCATTTCAGGACGCCCGACCAGTATCAGCAAATCTTAGCCGGAGAAATTCGCGAGTTGTTTCGCGAAAGGTTTCCGCTCGTCGAAGATCACCAGCGCCTTCCGCCTCAATTCGAGACGTTCGGCCCGCCGACGCCGAATATGGCGAAGTTTGAATTGCTACAATCTGCTCAGCATGACCGATTTTGGTTCCTCGCTCCAGACGGCAGTGAACTGGTCCAATTCCAAGAAGATCGACTACTGCACAACTGGCGGCGGCCACCAAACGAGGGGCAGGAGTATCCTCGTTTCGATACAATGGCCGAAACCTTCCTTTCCTACTCGCTCAAGTTGGAGCAATACTTTGCCTCATTGAGCGGAGAGAGCGAGCTGGAAATTACGCAGGTCGAGTTAAGTTACATCAACCACTTTTATGTGGAGCCCGATAACGACCTGACTTCATTGTCCGACTATATTCGCTTACTGTCTGTGCCAAGCAACGAAGCAGAAGATATGGGATTTCGCTATCGCCGCACCATATATGATGATGACGGCGGGCCGACCGGTCGTATCTACGTTAGCGGTGATCCCGCTGTTTCAAAATCCGGTGAGAAAATTTCGACGTTGAACATTGTCGTTCGAGGAGCCCCGAAAGAAACGACGCTCGATAGTGCGATGCATTACTTGAAGTGCGGCAGAGAACTGATAGTTAATGAATTTACTGATATTACGACCGATAAAGCTCAAGCTAGATGGGAGCGTATTAAATGACCAATGCTGGACGCGGATGGACCCCTGCATCAAGTCAGGGGACTAATGTTCTCAAAATTAAAGATTCGCCAAAGCGAGTGTCCATGTCCCGCCCTGATCGTGACTGGCATCGCGAGGTAGTCGATAAGCTCAATGAATTGACCGCCCTGCCACGTGGATGGGACGGTTATCATGGGCGTGCGGTTCGGTTCGATACGGCCAACTTCGCGCTACAGATGCTTGAGCACATTTGCCCTGAGGACTCTCCTGCGCCACAGATCATTCCGGGCGTGCAAGGCGATCTCCAGATCGAGTGGCATACGGATAACGGAGACATCGAACTCGATATTCGTGGCCCATACAAAGTCGAAGCGTGGTTCGCATCGTACGAGACCGGTCCCGATGGCGAAGAGCAGCTTCTGAAATCTGACTTCACCATCGCGTCTGAATGGGTGCGCAAGGTAACGGAGCCGGTTGTTGCCGAACCCGCCGCCGCATGATGAAAACGGGCTTGTCAAACCTCACGACCATGATGAGATCGACGACGCTGACAACATAGTTCGGAGGATTTCTGAGCTGCAACTCTGCACTGATAAAGATGGGCGGCGGCGAATTTCGAGCAAAGCCTATCAAGGGTCAACAGACCCCGGCGGCGGTATGTCCATCGACATTCCAAAGTTCATCGAGGCTGACGGTCTATCAGTAGAGGAGTGGGTCACAAGTCCCCGCTGGATAGGGTCTGTGATCTTCAATGTAGAATTCATCAGGTCGCTTGAATTGCAAGTCGGATTTGATCCGTTACCAAACAAGCAGTCCGATGAAGAAAATCCTTATCACGGCGGTTTATGGGGTAAGTTCACTAAGGGAAAGAAAAGGCAATTGGCGCAAACCGCCTCATGGTTTGTTGAAATTCCCGGAGCTGAGTTAATCTAGCGAATATAGCTATGATCTGCCAGATGGTTTGCCTTGAACGCAGTCACAAATCTTGAAAAGCGGTTAGAAGCTCTCATCGAGTTTTTGTGCGTTTGCTACCTAATACCGCATTTCTCCGCCATCTGAGCAGACCCGCAGGCATTGAAAGGTGCCGGACGCCTACCCTGCGCACCTGCAAAACTCGTAATTTCTTGTAATATCTGCCTCTGTTACGCCACAATCCCTTGCCGCCTCCGCCTTTCCAGCGTCTATCAGGGGTAAGAAGGCCAAACGCGGCGGGATTGCTGGCGGAGTAAGAAGGGGCGCAAAACATGAGAATCGCGATAGCGGATGATGATCCAGAGCTGCTGGAGCAGCTTGGCAACGCGATTGACGGGACCGCGCATCAATGTGAGCGGTTTCGCTCTGGCACAGAGCTCACGACTTTTTTAAAGCGTGAGACATGTGACGTGGTGCTGGTCGATTGGAATATGCCAGGCCGCACAGGCTTGGACATTGTGAAATGGGCAACGTCGAGCCTCCAAAACCCGCCTGCCTTTATCATCCTCACCAGTCGTTCCGACAAATCCGACGTGGTTTTGGGCTTGGAAGCGGGCGCGGTGGATTATGTTGTTAAACCGGAAAGCGAAGAGGTTATCCTCGCCCGGATCGAGGCCGCGCACCGCCGCACGAACGTTGGCGGGCCGGAACGATTTGGGAAATTTGGGCTCTACGAAGTAGATCGAGTGACGAAACAAATTTCGCGCGATGGCGAGGCGCTGAATTTGACCAACAAAGAAGCCGATTTGGCGATCCTGTTCTTTGACAACCTCAACCGGCCACTGTCGCGCGCCTATATCTTTGGCGAAGTTTGGGGCAGCGTGCCTGAGGTTGAGAGCCGGACGTTGGATTTGCACGTGTCGCGGATACGATCCAAATTGGAACTGCGGCCCAAACATGGATTTGCCATTCAAACTGTCTTTGGTTTCGGGTATCGGATGGATAAATCCGTCGAAGCCAATGAGGATGTGTGATCCAAACTGAATTGCAAAATGGTAGAATGCGTTGGGGGACACGGGGGCTGTTGGTCGGCTGTGCGCTCGCGCTATCGGCCTGTGCGGTTGCTGTACCGCTTACGATCACGTCCACCGACTATGGCGCCGCGGCGCGGCCGGGACAGATTGCCATCGCTGCGCCGGATAGCGGTGACCAGACTTTAAAAGCGCGCTTTGCCGCCGCTTTGATCGATGCCTTTGCACGGCAAGGTTTGCAGTCTGCGGATACGGCGCCATTGCTGGCGGATTACGCAGTGTCGGTTGGGTCGGCAGAAATGGGCGTGCGCGGCCCTAGCGCTGAGCCGGATGATTGGATCACACCGCCGCGCAAACCCCGCCGCTTTGACAAATGCAAACCAAAGGTCTTGCGCGGCACTTTGCTTCTTCTCAATAAAACAGACGGCAGCGTTGCCTATCGCGGGCAGGGCACAGCGACAGACTGCGAATTTGACGATGCATCTTTGCGCGTTTTGGCCGATCGATTGGTGGCGGATTTTCTCGATCAGCCTTGAGGCGCGCGTTTAGGTCGCCAATGTGATCGCAAATTGCGTGCCGCTTCCCGGCTGAGAAGTCACTTCGATTGTGCCCGAATGCGCATCGACGACCTTTTTGACCAAGGCCAATCCCAATCCAGCGCTTGGCCCGGCATGGGTGGCATGGGCACCAAAGCGGGCAAACGGATCCTTAATCCGCGCCTCTGGCAATCCTGCCCCTTCATCAGAGACGAATATCTGATGCGTCCCTTTGGGGGTTACGCCCAGTTTCACTGTGATGCGCGAATCTTGGGGTGAATATTTCACCGCATTGCCGATCAAATTGTCGAGCATGCGCGCGATCAAGGATGCGTCCACATCGGCAAAGCAGGGTTCTGCTGGCAATTGCTGTTCGATCCGGATTTGCTTCGCCTCGGCCAAGACATAGGCGCGGTCGCAGGCTTCCTCTATCAACGCGCTGATATCGCTGTCTTCAAGCTGCAGTTCCGGGCTTTCGAGCCGGGCCAATTGCACGAAATCATCCGCCAGTTTGAGCGTGCGTTCCGCCTGTTTCTTGATCCGCGCCATCGTATCGGGACCGTGCGGGCTTTTGTCTGGTTTGCGGGTCAGGCCAATAATCGCAACCTGCGGCGTGCGCATATCGTGCGAGAGAAATTCCAGCATTTGTTTCCGCTCTTGATCGAGCCGCCGCAGATCGGTGATCTCCCGCAGAGCAAGAATATCACCCGTCAAGGCGTCATCGGCTTGCGGCAATGATCCCAGCGGCGCTTTGGCGATAAGGAATATCCGGCCATCTTCGGTTAGCAATTCATCCCCATCGCGCTGCGCGCTGGCTCTGCCGAATTGGAACAAATCATCCAATGACAGCGGGTCTTGTGCATCCCAATCGGGAAAGATCTGATCGGCCTTGGCGTTGAGCATCTGCACTTTGCCGTTGCCGTCGATCACGATCATCGCATCCGGCGCCGCCTCGATCACTTGGCGCAAGAACGCCAGCGACCCTTCGATTGACGTGATCAGACCGCGAACCCGCTCCACCTGCCGGGCGACATATTCCATGCCTTGGATTTTCCTGCGGCCCGAATTGCCGCCATGGCTTACGCTTTCATTGCCGCGCATCATGCGGGCCGCTTCCCGGTCTAGATAGCGGCTGACATGGCTCAATCGGCGCCAGCTCCAAAGGGGATAGGCCAAACCAATCATAATCACGACCGGCGCGACCGGCAGCCAAATATGCGCCAGCGTAAGCAAAGACAGGCAGATCGCCAAAACGCCAAAGACTAGGCTGAGCGTGACCGTCAGGCTGATTTTGGGAGAGACATACCAAAAGGCTGCAAAAAGGATGAAAAGCGTGATGATTGCCAGCGCTGTCCGCGCTCCTTCACCGGCTGGATCGATCACGATATCGGCCATCAAGGCGTTCAAGAGATTGCCCTGCGTTTCGACACCGGTCATCAATCCGACGTCGCCTGAGGCGACCGAATATCTGTCGCCCATACCCTGTGCGGTGGCGCCAATCAGCACGATCTTGCCGTCAAAATACTCAGCAACAGCTTCGCCGTTCAACACTTGGCTGGCCGAATAGGTCACGAACAAATTGTCGGGAGGAAATGGGATCAGCGCGGTCTGGCCCGGCCTGAATTGATCCGTGCTCTGGCCTATCAGGTCGAGCACCTCCAAGGCCAAATGCGGGTATTCACCCTGATCAGTTGCAGTGATCAGTTCGAAACGGCGCAAGATTCCGTCGGCATCGGGTTCGGCGACAACATGACCTACCCCAGCGGCCGCGCTGCGCAACTCAGGCAGCGGATAAAGAGGATCGACCCCGGTGCGGACGTCAGGCCGAGCGGTGAATGTGTGAGGCAGCACAGTGTTGCCAGCCCGCGCCATGGCCTGTGCCAGCGCCGCGTCGTCCTCTGCGATGCCATTTTCAACAAACAAAACATCCAAAACTATCGCCCGCGCGCCTGCCTCATTCAGCCGGTCAATCAGGTCTGCATGCGTGCTGCGCGGCCAAGGCCATGCGGACACTTCGGCAAGGCTTCTATCGTCGATTGCGACCAAGACGATATCATCGGAATGCGCCAGCTGAACAAGCGAAGAGGCGCTGTCGAGCAATTGGTTGTCGAGCCGTCCGGTCAGGCCGCTGGATTGCAAATAAATTGCGCCCAATATCGACACGATGAGCAGGAACGCCCATTCGCCAAACAGTCGGCCCGTTTGACCAATCG
This sequence comes from uncultured Erythrobacter sp., assembly GCA_947502815.1. Classification (GTDB taxonomy): domain Bacteria; phylum Pseudomonadota; class Alphaproteobacteria; order Sphingomonadales; family Sphingomonadaceae; genus Erythrobacter. The sequence continues at coordinate 3,132,290 of CANNBH010000001.1, read as the reverse complement.
CTTTCCCAACCGCCTTCCCAACCGCTTTCATTGCCAAGCCACCTCTTGCCAATTCTTAAAACACCAGCGCACCGAACATATTCTTCCACCTCGGCGCATTGGAAATTGCGTCAATCGTTGACATTAAATGTTTGGACTGGGCCCCAAACTTTAATCAAACCCTCTTCTGGGTCTGTTTCCGCCACGGCAACGCGCCAATCATATTTGCCATTGGCAAGATTGGTCAGTGTGATCTCAGTTTCGGTGAGGCCCACTTGGTCAAACAGCAAAACCTCTGGGGCATCCTGCAACCACAATTGGAACGCGAAAGTGGCGCTTCCACCGCTTTCAGGGGTCCATGTAAACTTGAACCCGTCGAACAACAGATCTTCGCCTGCCACGCCCGCCACATCGAGCCGTTTGCGCAAGAATGACTCGCTCTCTAGGCTTAATAATCCTTCGAGCCCGCTTGGTGAAATTGACCGCGCGCGGACATAATATCGGGCGTTGTCGAGCCCAGCAAATTCCACCGTTTCGGTGTCGACCACCTGTTCCGTTATTATATCATTATGGCCGAGATCCTTGGCGATTTGCACACGGTATCCCTGCGCGCCCGATACGGGCTCGAATGCAAAATTGAGCGTTTCGCCGGTTTGCACCGTGTTGCCATCCACAAAGACAGGAGGGGGCAGAAGGGCTTCTGGCTCGCTGACGCCGGTTGCGCTGCTGGAGACGCCAAAACCGGCGGGTGCGGCGCGGCTTTCATTGCCGGCGGCGACTTGGACTTCGCCTTCGGTCACTTCGGTGAGGCTGACATCGCTGTTTTGCGGATCATAGGCGACGCGAAATTCGGTCCCGCGCACGGCCGTGGTTGCCAATGGTGTGCGCATGCGCAGTCGGCCTTGCCCCTCCAAGGTGGGAGATGTCGCATTGACGCGCCCACGGATCACTCTGAAATCAACATCCAACGTGTTGCCAAGCGTGTAGAGCCGGGCCCTTTCGAGAACGGCGGTTGTGTTTGAGGGCAATGAGATGCGCCCGCCGTATGTTCCGACGAAGCTGATAAAACCGTTGCGCTGTGTGACGATTTCTTGCCCCACTGACAGCACCCTGCCTTTGACCGGGGTGCCTCCTGCGATGGTGACGTCGCCTGCAAGCGTATCGACCGTCAATTGCACATCGTCGTATTTCAGCATCTGCCGCGGAATGCGCAAAGTGCGATCAATGCTAAGCCGCCGCGGATTGCGCACGCGGTTGATCCGTTGGAGCTGGCCAGCGGTCGCGCCCTCTTTCAAATACCGGCGGGCGATGGAATGCAGGGTGTCGCCCGACACGACCGTGTAGGTCACACTGTCGGCACCGCGCGCAGAGGCTGGGCCAGCAAAAGTGCAAAGCGCCGCCATAACGGCGGCCAAGGCCAAAGGTTTGATGGTCTTAAACATGGCGATGTTTCCCTATCATTCCCTTGGTAATCGCACAGCGCGGCCCCTCTCGCCAGCTTTCGCGCCGGGTTTTACAACAAATTACCTATCAAGTTCGCTGCGGGATCACCCCTAGATCACACCTGCATCACACCGGGGCCGCCATGCCTTGCGCCCTAAAATCCGTTTTCGATATATTCCAACGCGCATCCGGCCAGCATGGCTGTGCCTCGCGGTAGGGCGGTTTCATCGACATGCATACGCGGGGAATGGATGGCGCAGCATTGGCTCCAATTGTCGCCTTCGGGCGCCACGCCGAGGAAAAACATCGCGCCGGGCACTTTCTCAAGGACATAAGAGAAATCTTCCGCGCCCATTATCGGAGCGGGCAAATCATGCCAACCTTCTGTTCCATCGGCGATGCTGCGTGCGACCTTCTCACCCAGTTTGACGGCGCGTTCATCGCACAGGGTGACGGGAAATCCGTGCTCAATCTCGCACGTCGCCTCAACCCCATGCGCCCGCGCGGTGTCAGCCGCAGTTTGCGCGATCAGCTCATGGATCTTGGTTCGATGCTCGGCCGAAAGTGTGCGGATCGTCCCTTGCAACACGGCATCATCGGGGATGACGTTGAAGGTTGTGCCGGTCTGAATGCGGGTGACGGTTACCACAACCGCGCTGGCCGCGTTAAACCGGCGCGTCACCATCGCTTGGATCGCGCCAACAATGGCGGCTGCGGCCGGGACGGGATCGGCGCAGTCATGCGGCATGGAGGCGTGTCCGCCCTTGCCGTTTACAGCGATGGTGAATTGGTCCGCTGCTGCCATCAATGGCCCAGCGCGGCCTGCCAAAACCCCGAATTTTGCATTGGGCATTATGTGCAGAGCAAAGGCGGCATCGGGAAGCGGATCGATCAAGCCATCGTCGATCATAAAGCGCGCGCCGTGGTGCCCTTCTTCGCCGGGTTGAAACATGAAATCGACCGTCCCGGCCAGTGTATCGCGCTGGTCCGCCAACAGCTTTGCCGCGCCCACCAGCATGGCTGTGTGGGTGTCGTGCCCGCAGGCATGCATCCGGCCCGGTATGGTGGAGGCAAAATCCAGCCCTGTTTTCTCATCCATCGGCAGCGCGTCCATATCCCCGCGCAGCAAGACGCGGGGCGTTTCACCGGTCGCACGACCACCCGTTAGTGTGGCGACCGCGCCTGTGGTTGATGGCCCGCTGCGCCATTCTAACGGCAGGCCATCCAGCGCATTGCGCACCTTTTCCATCGTCGCGGGGCAATGCAAGCCGAGTTCAGGCTCAGCATGGATGGCACGGCGCAAGGCCACGATATCAGGCGCAAGGGAATGAGCGGATTTTAGCAAAGTGTCTGTCAGCATGCCTCCAGACTAGCGGCGGGGGCTGGCGATGCCAGTGCCAAATGTGCACCGTCTCAAGAAAAGCATGGATGACGCGCTCTTGCCTTTCAAAACAGCTCACGGCCCTTGCCAAACTGCTCTTTGTGCCAATGTAACCAGCCGGTGACACCGTGCGAAAAACGCAAGTGATCATTAGATACACAGTGGCAATGTTGCCCCCCAACCCTTAAGGAACGGACATGGCCACGCCAATTTACGAATTTGCGCAGCTCCCGCATGTCGCAAAGCCAGCAGCACAAGGCACGCGTCCAAATGGCGCGCGGCGCCAGCGCGCGCGCGGTGAGGCGCCGTGTGTCGGCGTGATCTACAACCCGCGCAGCCACGGCAACCAAGGGGCCGATTTCGATTGCGGGATCAGCCCCCATGTCCATATCGCAAAGCCCGGTGACAGATCGCAATTGCCCGATGCTTTGGCAGAATTCGCGGACCGCGGGATTGATCTGCTCGTCATAAATGGCGGCGATGGGACTGTGCGCGATGTCTTAACCTGCGGCGCGGCAATTTTTGGCAACGATTGGCCAGCAATTGCGGTTCTTCCGAAAGGCAAGACCAACGCTTTGACCGTGGATTTGGGCGTGCCGCCGGATTGGAGTTTGCAAGATGCGATTGACGCGTTGGATCACGGCGCGCGCGTTCGCCGCCGTCCGATCGCCGTCACTCCGCAAGGCGATGCAACAGACAGTCATGTGCTGGGCTTCATCATGGGGGCAGGGGCGTTTACGACTGCAACCAAGGCTGGCCAAAGCGCGCACAGATTGGGCGCGTTCAACTCAATGGCGGTTGGCGTGACAACGGCCTGGGGCGTCCTTCAATGGTTCTTCGCCTCGCGCACAAATTCGTGGCGGCGCGGTTCGCGCATGACATTGCGGTTGGGCGCGCAACAGGCGGAAATGGAGCACAGCGGGCTTGGTGATCCTGCTTGGCGGCAATTGCTGTTCGCTTCCACGCTGGAAACGATGCCTGCGCGGATAAAGCCCTTTGGCCCCCTGAGAAGCGGGCTGAAACTGGTTGTGCTGGATCAAATTTCGCGCCGTTCGGCCTTTTTGATCCCAGCGGTTTTGCGCGGGAAACTGCCCGATCGCCTGCGCGAACGCGGCATTCATCAGATCACAACGCCGCAGTTCATCCTGGAGATTGAGGACCAATTCATCCTTGATGGGGAGGCTTTCCCAGCGGGCCAATATCGTATCGCTCAGGGACCTGAGCTTGAATTCGTCACAGCGTAAAGCGAGAAGCGTGGCCTATGGCGCGCACAGCACCCCCCGATTCTGATCCCCTTTCGGCTCCCTTAGCTGTTCGCATTGCCGATCAGCTCGATGCCGCAATTGATCCCGCGATCGCCGAGTTTGCGCGCGAATTGGCGCAAGGAGCAGGCGCGCTCGCCGTGTTGTTTTACGGTTCCAATTTGCGCACCGGATCGCTTGACGGGGTACTCGATTTCTACGTTCTCCTGCCGGGTGATGAGGCGGTGCGGATATGGCCCAAGGTTAGCTATCATGAGCGCGGGCATGACGGGCAAACCTTACGCGCCAAGGTGGCAACCATGGCGCTGTCCACCTTTGAAAAGGCCGCATCTGGCGAATTGGTCGACACAACGATTTGGGCGCGGTTTGTGCAGCCTTCTGCTTTGGTGTGGGCCCGTGATGAGGCCTCGCGCACCGCGATCGGCAAGGCGGTTGAGGCCGCCGCGATGACAGCGGCGCGGCTGGCAGCGGCGCTTGGCCCGGCGACCGGAACGGCACCCGATTACTGGCGGGCCTTGTTTCAGGCGACTTATAGAGCGGAGTTTCGGGTCGAGAAGGCTGGGCGCGAAAACGACATTTTGAGCGTTAATGAAGCGCATTTTGCCGGGTTGTTGCCGCTCGCGCTGGATGCGGCGGGCATTGCTTATTCACAGGATGGCGACCAGCTCACGCCGAGCCTATCTGCCAGCGAAAGATCCCGGATCCTCAAGTGGTGGAAACGCCGACGCCGGTTGGGAAAACCGCTGAATTTCGCCCGGCTGATAAAGGCCAGCACCACGTTTGAAGGGGCCGCGCGCTACGCTGCTTGGAAGATTGAACGGCACACCGGAATGCCGGTTGAGGTCACCCCTTTTCGGGAGCGTTACCCGCTTTTGTCTGCCCCTTCGGTGTTATGGGCGCTGCGAAAGCACCGCAAAAACGGACGTTAGCTGAAATATTTCATCGTTACCGCGATCGAGCTGACCCCGCGGCCCACGCTAAAGCGGGTTTTATCGATGCCGGGTTTGCCCAGATTAAAAATGCTGATCGCGGGATCATTGGACATCGCGCCGCCGTCCGTGCGGATATCTGTGGAGCCATTGCCATTGACGTCGTGACGCACCGCGATGGCATAATTGCCGCTTGCGGGCACAGGCAGGCAAACCGTCATTCGACCACGGCGCGCGGGCAATTCGATCCGGTTGAGCCAGCGACCGCTTTCCAGCCAATCGGCGCGGGTGCCGTTGTAAACTTGCGCGCGGATTGTGCCGTTTGAATTCTTGATACCATTGATCGTCACCCGCACCGATGGGCCGGCGCCGGGTGCGCAGGCGCGCATATTGTTAGAGATAACATTGCGATAATCGCTGCTGCTGGAGGCTTGCGCCGCAAGCGGGGCAGACGGTGCCACCGCGCCAAGCGCCATGAGCATCGCTGTACCAAGCCCGCCGATTACGGCCTTGGTTCCGCGTCGTTTGATCCCGGAAAATTTCCGCGAAGTGGTCGTCATTGTGCTCTGCCTGTTGGTTTGTGCGCAAGCGGCGTTGGCGGATCGCCAAGTGCCCTTTTGCCACGAGAATACAACAAACACCTATCGCAACCGTGCTGAATTCCGGCTGAACTGGCGGTAAAAGGGGTGGAAAGCTGCGATCACTGCCTTGATTGCGGACGGAAAAAGGGCGGGGAAAAGCCACTGAACCCGGCTTGCTGCGCGATTCGCACAGGGGGTAAGGCCAATCCAAAGGTAAAAGGCCCCTTTGCTAACCATGCCAAATCCTCTGATCTCTCCCAGTATTCTATCCGCTGACTTCGCGCGGCTGGGCGAAGAAGTGCGCAGCGTCGATGCGGCAGGGGCGGATTGGATTCACATCGATGTGATGGATGGGCATTTTGTGCCGAACATTACGATCGGCCCAGATGTCGTGAAAGCATTGCGCCCGCACACGGAAAAAGTGTTCGACGTTCATTTGATGATTTCACCGGTCGACCCGTATCTTGAAGCCTTTGCAAGCGCGGGCGCGGATATCATCACCGTCCATCCAGAAGCAGGCCCGCATGTGCATCGCACACTTCAGGCGATCCGTGCGCTGGGCAAAAAGGCGGGCGTTGTGATCAATCCCGGCACTCCTGTCGAAGTGCTCGACAATGTCATGGACCTTGTTGATTTGATCCTAGTGATGAGCGTCAATCCCGGCTTTGGCGGGCAGAGCTTTATCCACTCTCAGCTGGACAAGGTCCGCCGCATTCGCGCGATGATCGCGGCAACCGGGCGCGATATCCATTTGGAAGTCGATGGCGGCGTGAATCCTGAAACAGCCAAATTGTGCGTCGAAGCGGGCGCCGATGTGCTGGTCGCGGGCTCAGCGACCTTTAAGGGCGGGGCGGATCACTACGCATCGAACATTGCCGCGCTGAAGGGGGAGGCGTGATGGAAACCCTTTTCGATGATCAGGAATCGGCAACGGGCACCGCGTTGGAGGAGCTCGACGAGGCAGGCGAACGTGCAGCGACGACTTCTGCTATCCCGCTGGGACACGCCGAAGAGGCGCTGCGCGATGATGGAAACCCAGCATTCCCTGTTGATCCCGTCGATACGTCGCGCGCGCTTGCCCTAACCGATGTTATCGCGCCTCGGACGCGTCCGGGAGAGGCGCTGATCCGTTTGGCGTACCGGATGGGTGTGCCAGGGCACACTTTGGCCGCTCCGCTCCGCCGCGCGCAATCAGTTCGTGTCCTTGCCACTGTGAACAGCCCGATCATCGGCGACCGTGCGGCGGGCACGGCGCTGCGCGCTGGGCATTTTCTTGTCCACGGCGTCAAGCAACCCATCGGCCAGCTCGATTTTGACGGCGCCAGTGGACGACTTAGCCCCGGACTAGAGCGGACAGTTCACAGTTTCTCTTGGTTGGCCGACCTTGCCGCAAGCGCGCCCCGCGAAGACTGCATTCCTATCGCTGAGCGAATTACTGGTCGGTGGCTCGAAGCCAACGCCACTCCGCCGAAGCGCCGCTCAAAAGGGCTGGTCTGGGATGTAGAAAATGCAGGCCTGCGCCTAATGGCGTGGTTGATCCATGCGCCGATTGTGTTGGCAGGGCAGGACGGCGAACTAAAGCCGAAATTGCTTAAAGCGATTGAAGACACGGCCAATTGGCTCGACCGCAAAGCTCTGCACAGCGGCGCTGGTTTGGGCCAAGTTGCTGGTTGGGCCGCAGTAACGGCGGCAGGGCTTCTGCTTCCCGATGGCAAGCCGCGCCGGCTTTATGGCGAAGCGGCCTTGATCCGCGCTTTGGGCGAATTGGTGGCCGAAGACGGCGGCTCGCTGGCCCGGTGTCCGGCCGCGCAAATGGATGCAATCCGGGTGCTGACCGATCTGCTCGCCTGTTATGAGGCGGTCGAATTGGAAGCGCCCGATGCGCTTTGGGTGATGCGCGAATTGCTTGTTCCGCCGCTGCTTGCGCTGCGCCACGGTGACGGCGCGTTGGGCAATTGGCAGGGCCAAGGCGCGATCAGCGCGGACGCAGTGTCGGACCTGATCATCGCAACCGGCATTCGCACGCGCCCGCTGAATGAACCTCAGCATTGGGGATATCAGCGCATGCGCGGCGGGCAGACCATTGTGCAATTTGACGCAGGTCCGCCGCCGCGCGCGCGCCATACACGGTGCGGCTGTGCGTCCACTTTGGCGTTTGAATTGTCAGATGGACCATCGCGTGTGATCGTCAATTGCGGCGGCGCGGCGCTTGCAGGCGGACAGGTTCCTGCACGGATCGGACAGGGCCTGCGCGCAACCGCCGCCCATTCCACGCTGGTTCTTGATGATGCGAACAGCACCGCGGTCTTGCTCCATGGCAAATTGGGCCGCGGGGCAGAAATGGTCGAGGTTGAACGCCGTGAAAGCGCGCGCAATGGCCGCGAAGTCACCAGTGTCGAGGCAAGCCACGACGGTTACGCAGCGCGCTTTGGCCTAACCCACAACCGCATTCTGACTATGCGCAGCGATGGTACAGAGCTGTCTGGCGACGACATTCTTCTGCCATCTTCGCGCAAGGGAAAGCGCGGCATGGTCAAATTCGCCATCCGGTTTCACTTGGGACGCGGAGTGGAGGCGCATTTGTCGGACGATCGGCGCGGCGCAAGCTTGCTGACACCCGACGGGCGCCTATGGCAGTTCCGCCTGCGCACCGACGGCGCGGATCAAGAGGATGTGAAGCTGTTGTGCGAAGACAGCCTTTGGGTTGATGGCGATGGCCGTCCTCACGCGACCGAACAATTGGTTATCGAGGGGCTGACATCGCGCGGCGGGGGCCAGTTCTCTTGGCTCCTCAAAAAAATGGGATAATTTTTCAGAAATGACACAGCCACAAATTAAGCGGGCGCTGCTTTCGGTGTCCGACAAATCCGGCTTGGCGGAACTGGGTAAGGCTTTGGAAGCGCGCGGCGTTGAATTGGTCAGCACCGGCGGCACGGCGCGCACTTTGCGCGAGGCTGGTTTGGAAGTGCGTGATGTATCCGACCTAACCGGTTTTCCAGAGATGATGGATGGCCGGGTCAAAACTCTGCATCCCACGGTCCATGGCGGCCTGTTGGCACTGCGCGACAATGACGAACATGTCGCCGCAATGGAAGCACACGGCATCGGTGCGATCGATCTGGTTGTGGTCAATCTTTACCCGTTCGAGGCGACTGTTGCGAAAGGCGCAGAGCGCGCCGAGATTATTGAGAACATCGACATCGGCGGGCCCAGCATGGTGCGCAGCGCGGCCAAGAACCATGGGTTTGTGACGATCCTGACCGATCCGGCCGATTACAGCACCTTGATCGAAGAGATCGAAGCGAATGACGGCGCCACAACGCAGGCTTTCCGTATCCGCATGGCCGGTAAAGCATACGCGCGCACCGCTTCCTATGACGCGGCGATTGCCAACTGGTTTGCCTTTGGCGATGCCTACACGCATCCCTTGGGCACAGAGGCATTGCAAGCGACACCCTTTGTCGAAACCATGCCGCTGGCTTTTAAGCGCGAGGACACCTTGCGCTACGGCGAAAACCCGCATCAATCGGCGGCCATCTATGTTCCGCAAGTCACCGGCACCAGCGGCGTTCCTCAGGCAGAGCAGCTGCAAGGCAAAGCGCTCAGCTACAACAATTTGAACGATGCGGATGCCGCGCTTGAACTGGCGGCGGAGTTTGACGGGCAAGACCCGGCGGTTGTGATCGTGAAACACGCCAACCCTTGCGGCGTGGCGCAGAGCGGATCGTTGCTGGATGCATGGAATGACGCCCTGCAATGCGACAGCGTGTCGGCATTTGGCGGCATCGTTGCGGTCAACACTGAGCTTGACGGAGCAACGGCAGAGGCGATTGCGAGCATCTTTACCGAAGTCGTGATTGCACCAAGCGTTACGCCCGAGGCGCGCGAAATCTTCGCCAAGAAAAAGAACCTGCGCTTGCTGGAATGCGGCACACTGCCTGATCCGCGCCGCGGCGGCTTTTCGATGAAGACGATTGCAGGCGGCATGTTGATCCAAGGCCGCGACAATGGCGCGGTGGCTGAGGCAGACTTGAAAGTCGTCACCAAGCGCGAGCCGACACCGCAGGAGCTCAAAGACTGCCTGTTCGCATGGACCGTTGCCCGGCACGTCAAATCCAACGCGATTGTCTATGCCAAGGACGGCGCAACAGCTGGCATTGGCGCTGGCCAGATGAACCGGCGCGATTCGGCCCGGATTGCTGCGATCAAAGCGCGCGAAGCGGCTGAAACCTATGAATGGGCTGCGGCGAAAACTGCGGGCAGCGCGGTTGCTTCAGATGCATTTTTCCCATTCGCTGATGGCCTGATTGCCGCAGCAGAGGCGGGCGCGACAGCGGTCATTCAACCGGGCGGGTCGATCCGTGATGATGAGGTGATCGCTGCCGCTGATGACGCGGGTCTGGCGATGGTATTTACCGGGATGCGGCACTTCCGGCACTAAGCCTTCGCAGGCGCACTGTTCATCTTTTTACGCGGGTCTGCGTAACCAAATGCGACTTCGTAACGAAATGTCGCAGGAAGGCCCTATTCATTTCAGCGCAAGCGCGCCGTTCTTAGTGGGGAATTGAGAAATACAGAAATTGACCCCCGCGAGACCCTAAAATGACCCTCTTTACCCCAGATCTTTTCCGAAATTTTGGTATCGGCTTTTTGGCTGGAGCGATCGTGTTGGCTGCCTCCACCTTGGACGAGTGGGGCCCGCATCTGGAATCGCCGGCACAGGCCGCTACGCCTTTGGAGGCGCCTGCTCCATCGGCGGAATTTGTGATTGAACCTTGGGAGAATTCGCAATGAAGCGCGTATTGTTGGCCGCTGCTGCCGCTGTAACTGGATTAGCGCTGGCGACTCAGCCCGCACCGGCACTCGCGCTCGAAGAACCCGTCAACGCACCTGCACCGCAACGCACGGCGAAAGAAGGCGCAGGCCTTAAAACCGCGATCTTTGCAGGCGGATGTTTCTGGGGCGTCGAAGGCGTGTTCAGCCATGTCAACGGCGTGAAATCAGCCGAATCGGGCTATCACGGCGGGGTCGCGGGCAACGCAACCTACAGCCGCATCACATCGGGCGGCACCAATCACGCCGAAGCCGTGCGGATAACCTATGACCCCTATGTCATTCGCTATGACGAATTGTTGCGGATCTTTTTCTCGATCGTGACTGACCCCACCTTGCGCAATCGCCAAGGCCCTGATGTCGGATCGCATTATCGCAGCGCTCTGGTCCCAACCAGCGCCGAACAGCGCGCCGTTGCCCAGTCCTATTTGGCGCAGATGGAACGATCGGGCGTGTGGAACCGGCCCATTGTGACCCGGATTGAGCGTGAGCGGACATTCTACCCAGCCGAAGCCTATCATCAGGACTTTATGGCGAAGAACCCTCGCCACGGTTACATTCTGCGCTGGGACAAGCCCAAAGTTGACGCGCTGCGGGTGATGTTTCCCAATGATTTCACCGCGCGTTTCCTGCGCGACGGTTGAACCGGCTAGCGAAACTTGGTGAGCCGCCCTATATTGTGGCCATGGCAAGCCAACATCACCACGCGCACGAAGAGCATTCGGGCGAAGATCTGATCGGAGCAGCGCGTGATGCGCTGACCGCGTCAGGCGAACAATGGACCAGCATGCGTGAGGCGGTTTTTACCGAACTCGCAAAGCATGAACGCCCCGCTTCGGCCTATGATATCGCGGATAATCTGTCGGCATCGCGCGGCAAGCGCGTCGCGCCCAACAGCATTTATCGCATCCTCGATCTATTTGTAGCGAAGAACCTGGCGCTGCGCGTGGAAAGCTCCAACGCTTATCTCGCGAATACCCATCCAGGCTGCGAGCACGACTGTATCTTCCTTGTCTGCGATGAATGCGGAGAGGCAAAGCACGTCGATGACGAAGACGTGAGCCGGACGGTTCGCGCGCTTGCCGCAGCCAAGAAATTCAAGGCCGAACGCCCGGTGTTGGAGATTCGCGGGCTTTGTGAAATGTGTGCCTGACGCAAGAGTCGTGGCCTCAACGCGCTTTGATGCTCAAAATTGTCATCAAACCGACAACGGTCGACGGTGAAGTGTTCTCAGTGTGCGGCAAAGCGTTTATCGACAGTTCAGTTTCAAGAGTGTAATGCCAATTTTATGAGCGTACCTCCTAAGACCCCACTGCTTGATCAGATTCCGACCCCTGACGAGCTTCGCCAACTTAAGCCCGAGCAGCTGCGGCAATTGTCTGACGAGCTGCGCTCTGAAATGATCGACGCGGTCAGCGTGTCTGGCGGGCATTTGGGTTCTGGATTGGGTGTGGTCGAGCTGACCGTTGCGCTCCATTATGTCTTTAACACGCCCGATGATCGGTTGATCTGGGATGTGGGCCACCAATGCTATCCGCATAAAATCCTGACCGGTCGGCGCGACCGCATTCGCACCCTGCGTCAGGGCGGCGGCTTGTCCGGTTTCACAAAGCGCAGCGAAAGTGAGTATGACCCCTTCGGCGCGGCGCATTCCTCGACTTCGATTTCGGCGGCGCTTGGTTTTGCCGTTGCGAACAAGCTGAATGACAAACCCGGCCGCGGCATCGCGGTAATCGGCGATGGCGCGATGAGCGCGGGCATGGCCTATGAGGCGATGAACAACGCGGCCCAAGCGGGCAACCGCTTGGTCGTGATCCTGAATGACAATGATATGTCGATTGCACCGCCCGTCGGCGGATTGTCCGCCTATTTGGCGCGGATGGTGTCATCGAGCGAATATCTCGGTCTGCGCAGCCTTGCTTCCAAAGCGGTCAAGAAAATGAGCCGCCGGGTGCACGAAGGCATGCGCAAAGCCGAAGAATACACCCGCGGCATGGTGACCGGCGGGACATTGTTTGAAGAATTGGGCTTTTACTATGTAGGCCCGATTGACGGACACAATCTCGACCACCTGATCCCTGTTATGGAAAATGTCCGCGACACATCCGAAGGCCCGGTTTTGATCCATGTCGTGACGAAAAAGGGCAAGGGATACAAATTTGCAGAAGAAAGCGCCGACAAATACCACGGTGTGCCCAAATTCAACGTCATCACGGGTGAGAAGAAGAAGGGCGCCGCTGGCCCTCCTGCCTATCAAAACGTGTTTGGTGACACGCTGGCAAAGCTGGCGGAAACCGACGACCGGATTTGCGCGATCACAGCGGCTATGCCTTCGGGAACCGGCGTTGACCGCTTCGCAAAGGCGCATCCGGAGCGCAGTTTTGACGTTGGCATCGCCGAACAGCACGGCGTGACCTTCGCCGCCGGTTTGGCTGCACAAGGCATGCGACCATTCGCGGCAATCTATTCAACCTTCCTGCAGCGCGCCTATGACCAAGTGGTACATGACGTCGCAATCCAGAACCTGCCGGTGCGCTTTGCGATTGACCGTGCTGGTCTGGTTGGCGCGGATGGCTGCACGCATGCCGGATCGTTCGACATCACCTATCTCGCGACACTGCCCAATATGGTCGTGATGGCGGCTGCGGATGAAGCAGAATTGGCCAACATGACCTACACGGCGGCTGAATATGACGATGGCCCGATTGCGCTGCGCTATCCGCGCGGCAGCGGCACCGGTGTTCCTATTCCCGAGACACTCGAAAAGCTCGAAATCGGCAAGGGCCGCGTTGTCCGTGAGGGCACCAAGGTCGCAATCCTGTCTTTGGGCGCACGGCTTGAAGAGGCCAAGAAAGCGGCAGACGCGCTGGAGGCCAAGGGCCTTTCCACGACAGTCGCCGACCTTCGCTTTGCCAAGCCGCTTGATGAAGATTTGATCTCCAAACTGATGCGCACGCATGAAGTGGTTGTGACAGTCGAAGAAGGCGCAATCGGCGGGCTCGGCGCGCATGTCCTGACCTATGCCAGCGATGAAGGCCTGACCGACACCGGATTGAAGGTGCGCACATTGCGCCTGCCCGACATCTTTATCGACCACGAAACGCCGGAGAAACAATACGACGAAGCGGGCCTCAACGCGCCGCAAATCGTTGAATGCGTGCTCAAGGCATTGAAGCACAATTCTACGAATGTCGAAGAGGCGCGGGCTTAATCGTGATGCTTGGTCTGGCCGCTGCCGCAACGCTTGCGGTGTCGGCGGCGCAAGCGGACACGGGTGAATATAGGCACCTTACTCAAGCTGAAATCTCCGCGGCTTTGCGCGAATGCGGCCTGTACGACGTAAACGTGTCTGAAGATGACGACGCCTTGGCCAATTTCGTCATGATCGATGATCTTGAGGTCAGCGATGCGCAGCTTGAATGTGCGTTTTATGCAGCAGATCGGACGGGATATGTGCTTGCTTGGAGCGAGATTGTTTCTCCTGGCTACTATGAATTGGCTGCAAGCTTGATGAAACCGCGCGTTGTGGCCGCCGCGCAATCTTACTTTTCCGGTCGGCCAGAATTGGGTGATCTGCCGGAGCGCGCAGCGGGCGAAAGCGATCTCGACTTTGCACGCAAGCTGGAGCGGTTTTGTGGCCTTGACGAGAATATAGTCACGGAAGTTTTTGGTGATAGTCTCTCACTTTCACCCACAATGGATCCAGACGCAGATTATGAAAAACTCACGTTGGATTTGGGGTGCGTGATGAACGCTGCCGTTCTCTTGGATCTTAAAATCGGGTTCATCGGCAATGGACAAGACGCCGGTGAAGGCGATTAGCGCGTCCGCGGTTGAGTGATCGCCACCGCTTCACCAATCGCAGGCAATTGGCGCGCACTAATCTGAAGCGACGGGTCTGTCTGAGCCCCATTTTCGCTTTCGGCCTCTGAGCTCTCATCGCAAACAACATCGCCGCATTCGAGCTCATTCTCCAGCTCTTCCAAAATGACCGGCGGTTCTGGCGGTTCCTCACCGCGCAGTAACGCAATATCACGCGCTCGCCGGGCCAAATAAGTGTCACGCCGCGCTGCGTAAGGGTCGACTGTGCTGTCCAGCACTTCCAATTCGGCATCGACTTCCAGCCGGGCGTCAAGATTGCTGATTACGAAATAGGGGATCGCATATTCGGGCGTGTTGAATGGACTGCCGGCCAAGGTGGGCAGAACAGCCTGATCCAAAGTGCTGCCGATCAGATCGCGCACCGTCGTGGCTCCTGTAATCGGCAGATAGAGATAGGCCCCGGTGTCCACGCCGTAAAAGCCCAAAGTGTTGGCAAATCCATTGCGGCGATAGGGCAATCCAACGCCCGGTTTTTCCGCGATATCGAACAGGCCGCCGACACCCAATGTGGAATTGATCGCAAACCGGCCGAGCGTTTCAACGGCCTTACCGATCTTAAATTGGAGCAAGAAATTGAGGAAGTTTGCCGGTTCACTCAAATTGCGCACCACATTGCCCAATCCATCGCGCAGCGGCCCGGGCAAACCGTCTCGGTAAGCGTAGGCGACCGGTTCAACCAACGCCTCATCCAAGTCATTTGTGATCCGATAGCTGGTTTCATTGAAGACCGCGATTGGGTCGCTTTCAGGCGGGCCGTAGGCAGTGCCATCGACGATAATTTCGCTGTCCGCTGCTGGATCGGTGTCGCTGCTGCCTTCCTGCTCACTGCCGCTTTCAGGAGTGCCGCTTTCGCCGGTTGAGCTTTGGCTATCGTTCGTCGTTTGTTGGAGAGACCAATTTAGCGCGATCACAGGCGGTCCAGCATTGTTTGCTGAACCGGGTGCAAAAATAGGCCGAAAGCCCGGCGCGGTTTGCGCAACAATCGCAGTGGGCGGGGCAACACTTGCTTCCACCGCCACTGCTTGTGGTAGTGGCCCAAGCAGCATCGGCGATGTCATCACAAGCAAGGAGGGGTGCGGCATTTAGGGGTCTCCAGCCAACTATCTTTCAAAGGCCTAGCATGGGAATAATGCAAAACCCATCAAGCGCTATATTCTACGAACATTCTTAACGACGACCGTACATTTAAATGCGATGAACACCTTTTGCGCCTCACAAATTCTATTCGGCGGATGATATTAAATGGCAAAGATTGCTTTTCGGATTTTGGTCGCGGCGGCGACTGCCTATTTGGCGGTGCTTGCCATCCTTTTCACATTTCAATCGACCTTCATTTATCCCGCGCCTCAAGAGGCAATCGATCCTCTCCCAGGTTTTGAAGCGGTAACCCTTCGGACGGCGGACGACCTGGCTTTGACTGCGCATTGGCGCCCGGCTGTTGAGGGCGAGGCAACCCTTGTGTGGTTTCACGGCAATGGGGGCTCTTTAGCCGGTTCAGCCTATGAAACGCGGGTCTTGGCCGGAAAAGGGTATGGCCTGCTCCTTGCACCGTATCGCGGGTATAGCGGCAACCCCGGCGATCCATCTGAAGAAGGCTTTTACCAAGATGGGCGCGCAGCGATGGAGTTCCTCAAAGCGCAAGGTGTGCCGATCGATCAGGCAATTGTAGCCGGGAATTCGATAGGTTCTGGAACAGCGGTTCAGATGGCCAGCGAATATGACCCAGCCGCTCTTGTTCTGGTGGCGCCTTTTGCCAGTCTGGCTGATGCAGCGTCAGATGCCTTGCCGATTTTCCCGGTGGATTTCCTGCTGCGTGATCGCTTCGACAATGCGGCAAAATTGCCTTCGCTAACGACACCGATCCTAATTTTGCACGGCACTGCCGACACCGTTGTACCGTTTGAGCAAGGTCAGAGGCTGGCGTCTCGCAACGAACGGACGCGGTTCATCGCATTCGAAGGCGCGAACCATGATCTGAGCTTTTCGCGAGATGCACAGGAAGCTCAGGCCGATTGGTTAAGCGAAATGGGTTTCTAGAACCAGCGCCAAATGCCGGCGGGGATACCGCTAATGGGCAAATGCAGCCAGCTGAAGAAAACGAAGAAGATCAGCCCCAGCGCCCATGGTAATGCGCCTGCGCCCAGCAAAGCGCCAAACCGCGGCCAAAAGGTGGTGCGGCTTTCCCATTGGGCCCACGCATCCCCCAACTGATCGCGCTTCTTGGCATCTTGCAGCTTCGCGCCAACCAGTGCGAGAATGGCGATGGAGATAGCGGTGATCGTTGTGCGCACGCTCCAAAGCAGGACGATGTGAGAGAGCGCCCAGATCGCAAACCCCCACATCATAGGATGGCGGGTGACTTTAAAGACACCGGTTGGTTCAGCGCGCGCCTGCTTTTCCGCCTTTGGCGTCGGCATAGCAGGGTTGCCCATCAATGACCCGACATGGAGCACCAACGCGGGCACGACCAACACGGTAGCGACCGCCCAGCCGATCTGACCAGTACCGGGCAGGTCCGCTGGAGGAGCATCAACAAATGCGAAATACACCCACGCAAGCGTCGCCAAGCTGACGGCGGAATAGGCGATTTGAAAGCCTATATTGCCAAGTTTTGCCATCATCGCTGCGCGCAACGTGTGTGACATCGCAAAATGCGTGCCGACAAAGGCCGCATTGGCCAATATGAGTTCCAAAATTGCCCCGTTCATAGGAGGCAATATACCACTATTTACAAGTGAGACCTAACCCACGGCTCACTTTTTCATCATGCGATTGTTATCGTTCAGGTTTCGCCCCGGGCCCACTCACCTGCCGCGGATGCTGATCAGCTGAACCTTGAACAAAAGCGTCGCACCGCCGGGAATTGGGCCGCGCCCTCTTGGACCATAGGCTAGGTTCGATGGCGCTGCGATTTCAATGGTGTCGCCAACGCCCATTTGCGGGATCGCCATCTCCCACGCAGTGATCAAACCGCTTAGGCCAAAGGTCGCCGGGGTGCCTCGATCAAACGAGCTGTCAAATGTCTCGCCATCGATAAAGGTGCCTTCGTAATGCACCGTCACCGTATCGGACGCGGTCGGCTTTTCCTCCGACCCAAGATATTCGACATAGCGCCAGCGCAGGCCCCCTTCCATCGTGTGCCAGCCATCGCTGGTCATCAGGCCCGAAAGATAGTTCTGCTGTGCGTTGTGATACATACGCTCAGCCCTCTCGGCGTCCAACTGCGCAGCGGCATTAGCCTCTGGCGCTTGGTCACCCATGTCAGCGTGATTGTCTGCGAATGCCGGAACGGTGAGCGCCAATGCGCCCAGTGCGATGTATTTTCTCACCAATCATACGCCTTTGGCAGTTCGCTTTCATCCAGATCGCGGTAGCGTTCACGCAGGCGGCTTTGATGGCTGTCGAGCGATTGTTCGACACCGCCAATAAACACACGCGTCGGCACAGAGCCAACCTCAAGAGGATCGCCGTCCCACATCACAACATCGCCAACGGCACCTGCGGCCAGAACCCCGGCCTCGCCTTCATACCCGCTGATCGCGGCTGGCACAGAGCTGATCGCGGCAAACGCCTGACCCCAGCTCAAACCGGCAGCGCCGGGAATTTTGCCCAGCGCGACAAGGTTGCCAGCAGCTTGCGGCATATTGCGCGGGTTGGTGCCGGAATTGGCGCTGATCGCGACAGTCACTCCGGCGCGCATCATGCGGCCAATGTTGCTTTGCGTCGCGGCCAGCACTTCAAAGCTTTCGGGCAAATCGTCGAGCGCATCGGCAATAACCGGAACACCGGCGGCGGCAATGTCATCTGCAACCAACCAGCCTTCACCGGCCCCGACCAGCACCATATCGAGGCGCGGGAAGTCCTCCTTCAGCGCAAGCACGGCGCGAATGTCGGATGCGCGTTCCACCGCTACATAAAGCGGCTGCGCCCCGGTCACGACGGGGATCAACGCCTCGGCATCGAAACGGCCCAACATCACTTCATCGTCGATCACGATTTCGGTTGTTTGCGGCGTTCCGCTTGCACCGACCAAGGCTTGCGCCTCGCGCAGCGCTGCGCGGAATAGGACATGCGCCGCCGCTCGGCTGCCGCCCGAAAGACGCGCTCCGCGTTCGTCCAGAGAGACCATCTGGAATGCGCGTTCACGCATGATGGGGTTGGCGTCCCCATCCAAGTCTATCATCGCGCCTTGTCCGGCAAAGATCGACCCTGATGGCATCGTCGTTGTGGCGGCGCGGGTGATCCCAGCGGCGCGGTGCACCAGAATGTGCTGAGAATTTGGATTGACGATCGGCGCCGCGTTAAGAGCGGCGCTAAACGGTGATCTGCCTGCGCGTTGATCGTTCGATTGGCTAACGGCGCCAACGTCCCACAGGCCCAGCGTGGTGACTGTCGCGAAAAGACCCGGTGTGACCCAAGCATCGCCGGCGTCGAAAACCTGATCCGTCTCAAACGCCATGCCCTCTACGATAGCGCCGGCGTAGGACACGCGGCCGTCTTCGACTATGACCACGCCATCTTCGATCGGTTCGCTGCCATCGCCAAGGGCCAAGGTTGCGTTGGCGATGACGAAATCTTGTGCCGATGCCGGAGCGGCCGTGAGCGCAATGGCCGAAGCCGCTAGTGTTAGGAGCCGCTTCATTTCACATCTCCTTCACCCGGTTGGCCAAGCTCAAAATCGCTCACCGGCCGCCTGCTGCGGTCCATCGCATTGTACATCAACGCGCCGTCGATCCAGACCCGTTCTGGGCGCGAATAGACGCTGAGCGGATCGCCGTTCCACAGCACCACATCGGCCATCTTGCCGGGTTCTAGGCTGCCGGTCATTTCGTCGATGCCCATCGCCTTTGCGGCGTTCAAAGTGATCCAGCCGATCACATCGGCATCAGACAATTCGATGCCCATGCGCTGCCCTGCGGCCTGGGCTTTGGCGGCTTCTTGGTTGAGGCGTTGAATGTCCGCCTCGCTATCGGAGTGGATGACGACGCACGCGCCCGCTTGTTGCAGCAAAGCGGCGTTTTCTAGGATGCCGTCATAGGCTTCCATTTTGAACCCGTACCAATCGGCCCAAATTGCGCTGCACACTTCGTTTTCCCGCAGCAAATCGCCGATTTTGTAGGCTTCGACCGCGTGGTGGAATGCCGTGACGCGGTATCCCATCTCTTTGGCCATATCCATCACCAGCGCCATTTCATCGGCGCGGTAACAGTGGTTGTGGACGAGGATGTCGCCTTCGAGCACCCCGACCAGCGTTTCCTTTGCGAGGTCGCGATCGGCATTTTCGTTGTTCGCGTAATCAATCGCGTCGAGCCAAGTTTGGCGGTTGTAGGCAAAGTTGCCCATCCGCGTTGATGGGGCGCGGCCGCGGCCGCCGTAAACCCGCTTGGGATTTTCGCCGCACGCCATTTTGAATCCGTAAGGCGCGCCTGGGAACTTCATCCCTTGGACTGTGCGGCTGGGCACGTTTTTAAGGGTTACGGTGCGGCCGCCCATCAGATTGGCAGAGCCGGGCAGGATTTGCAGCGAGGTTATCCCGCCATTGGCCATTGCGCGGCTGAAACCGGGATCTTGCGGCCAAACGGAATGTTCGGCCCAAACTTCCGGTGTTGTCGGGCTGGTCGCTTCGTTGCCGTCATTGTGGGCGTCGACCGATGGCGTTGGATAATCGCCAAGGTGGGAATGGATGTCGATAATGCCGGGCGTGACGAATTTACCCGTTGCATCGATAACATCATAGCCTTCGGTGGACAGATCACTGCCGCCCACGGCAACAACTTCACCATCACGGAAAAGGACAGTGCCGCTTTCGATCATGCCGCCCGCGCCATCAAAAATGGTTGCGCCTACCAAAGCGGTGGGCCGTCCGGGATAGCGTGCATAGGTGGAGGCGAAGGGGCCGTCTTCGGGCGTCATCGCGGCAAAGCGCGGCGCATCATCGTCGGAACCATCCGAGGACGCGCTGGCCGTTCCGGTGGTGGCACAAGCTGCAAGGGCCAATGTGCTTGCCAAAGCAGCAAAGCCAGCGCCCCGCCGCATATTGTGCAATTTGTGCTTGAATTCGATCCGCCACGTCTTTGCCATCGCTGGTCCCCTGATTGCCCGCAAAGTCTAATCTTAGACTGAGACTTTACGAGTAATCAGGGGCTTGTCTAGCGCGATGGATCGACGTTTATCGAATAGGTTTAGTCGCTTTGGCGAGTTGCCGGATGGATGCCAGCAGCCGCAGGTTCACCCACTTCGCCTTGGCCAAGCAGATCATCATCGACAGTGTCATCTTCGAGCGAATCGAGGTGCATCAGCTTCTTAATAAGCGGGCTGATGACCATAACGGCAACACCGATGCCGACCGCATACCAGCCGACGGTTGAATAGACGCCAAGAACAAGCTCTTTGCCTGCCTCTTCGCCGACCCCTTCACCGCCTGTCGCTGAAGCAATCAGGCCTGCCGCAAAGTTACCGGTCGCCGAAGCAAAGAACCACGTACCCATGATGAGGGACGCCATGTGAGCAGGGCTCAGCCGGTTCATGGCCGACAAACCAACCGGGCTGAGGCAAAGCTCGCCGGTCGTGTGCAGCAGGTAGATCAGGAAGATGAAGATCACAGGCGTTGGCACGTTAACCCCGGCGCTTTGTGAACCCCAAACCAGAACCAAGAAACCAAGTCCGACTTGGATAACGGCCAACCCGAACTTCATCGGGGTGGATGGCTCTGCGCCTTTGACGGCAAGACCCTGCCACAACATCGCGAACAATGGCGCTAGCATCACGATATAGATCGCGTTCACCGACTGGAACATTGATGCGTTCACACCGGCTGTGTCGACGTGGTTTTCTGTAAACACGTTGAGCGAAGAGCCAGCCTGTTCGAACAGGGCCCAAAAGACGATTGAAACAAGGATTAGGAACATCGCCGCAAAGATGCGGTCGCGTTCTTCTGGAGCCAATTTGGTGACAGCCGTAAACAATACAAACAGCACCAATCCGCCGCCAAAGATGCCCAGAACGTAGCCCACCAGCTCTTGATACTGGATCGCAGCCCAGCACAGCGCAACCATCGCAAGACCGGCGCCATAGATGCCAAATTCGCGGCCACCAGCCAGCTTTGCAGGATCTTTGGGTTCGCCCTTGCCTAGCAACAGCGGTTTACCGACGACGAAGAAAATCAGGCCCAGCAGCATTCCGGCACCGGCCAAACCGAAGCCCCAGCTCCATCCCCATTCAGGGCTCTGACCCAAGTAACCGCAGATGATCGCTGCGGTCGCCGCGCCGACGTTAATGCCCATATAGAAGATGGTGTATGCGGGATCGCGGCGTATGTCTGTGCGGTCGTACAATTGGCCAACCAACACCGAAATGTTCGCCTTCAAAAAGCCCGAACCAACAATGATAAGCGCCAGCGCGAGCCAGAATACATTGATCATTGGATTGTCTTGGCCAAGGGCGGCATCACCCTCAAACGCCATGAAGAAGTGCCCGAACGTCAGCAAAACAGCACCAAATAGGACCGCCTTGCGTTGGCCCAGATAGCGGTCAGCGAGATAGCCGCCAACCACCGGAGCGATGTAGACGAGCGCGGT
Source organism: uncultured Erythrobacter sp. (assembly GCA_947502815.1). Lineage (GTDB taxonomy): Bacteria > Pseudomonadota > Alphaproteobacteria > Sphingomonadales > Sphingomonadaceae > Erythrobacter. The sequence goes on along the minus strand of CANNBH010000001.1, from coordinate 3,110,423 downwards.
GTAGGCGCCGTAAATCACATAGGCTTTGCTCTCTTCAAACATCCAATGCTGAATGAGGTAGAAGATAAGCAGCGCGCGCATGCCGTAATAGGAAAAGCGTTCCCACATTTCGGCCATAAACAGCAGGAACAATCCCTTGGGATGTCCGATCACCTCAGCCGTCGGCCGAGTTACGAGAAAAAGGCCGCCCAGCAAAAAGCCAGCGAGCGCGACAACCGCGATCCAAAACGCCCACAGTTCGTAAAGCGAATCAAAAGTAAAAATGAACTCGTACATTGGCGCGCGGCCCTCCGCTGAGATTGTTTCAGGCCTCGTCCCCTCGGGCCCGTTTCAAGCGGCGCACCCTAACGTGTGTTTCGGCGGTGTGAAGCCTTTGTTGCAAGAGAAACCAAAACCGCCGGGAACTTGACGCGCATGGGTGTATTATGGCACTGAGGCACCTAGCGAGAAAACCATGACCCAATCCAGACCTGTTTACCTCAAATTGCGCGACAAGATCGCCGCTGCCATCATTCAGGGTGATTATCCCGAAGGGGCAATGCTGCCGTCGGTGCGCGCGCTTGCGGCTGAACAGGGGGCCAATCCGCTTACCGTGGCAAAGGCGTACCAGCAGTTTCAAAACGACGGATTGGTCGAAGTGCAGCGCGGCGTGGGCATGTATGTCGTCGATGGCGCAGCGGAATTGTTGCGCAAGCGTGAGCGGGATCAGTTTTTGAGCGAGGAATGGCCAGAAATCCGCGCGCGGATGACGCGCCTTGGCCTGACACCCGCTGATTTGGTTGAACAAACCTGAGTTTTGGCCTTGCTCATTCACCTCTTGCCCAGCGCATGGTGAATCTGCGGCTAACATATTTTCGCACTATCCTTGCAGAAACCGCACGATTCTGGCAGTCCGACCGCTTCACTGATGCTCGTCGGGTCCGAGCAATTGGCAAAGACGCGGGAACAGATCGTACCGCGGCGTATGTGAAGCGTTGGCAGGGGGCTGCGACGTTCACCGGGAGGGCTATATGATCAGATCGGAATTGTTGCACGAACTGCACAAGGACAATCCAGACTTGCGTGCTGAAGAAATCGAACAAGTGGTCGATGTCTTCTTTGATGAAATTTCCCAGCGCTTGGCCGAAGGCGGCCGCGTTGAACTGCGCGGATTTGGCGCCTTTTCCACTCGCGAACGCGAGGCACGCACGGGCCGCAATCCGCGCACGGGTGAAGCGGTTTCTGTTCCAGCTAAGAATGTACCGTATTTTAAAGCGGGCAAGGAAATCCGAAAGCGTCTCAACGACGGTTAAGGCCAAGCCTTTACGCGTGTTCCAACGCGTATTCTTCCTCTGATAGCGCTCGCGGCGGGCTTTGGGCTGGCAACGCCCTCTCTTGCCCTAAGGCTTGAAACACCATTTCGATGATTGTTTCGGTGCCGCGCGGTGCCTTCACATCGACGGCTATCATGCCAAGATGCGTGAACTCTTCGATGGCTTCGGGTCCGGGCATGGCCATGACCTGGGCAATATTGGGCAGGCGATCTTGCACCAACGGAGCCAATTCGCGCGCGATTGTTAAGTTTCCGGTCGCGATGACGGCCACTTCGCGCTTGCCCATGCCAATTGCATCCCAACTGCGCGGGTCACCGGAATTTGCCTGATGCACATGATATCCATCGGCCAGCGCAATCTCAAAACGCTCTGGGTTCGCTTCGAGAGCAAGATATCCAATCCCATTGAAGCTGAGCGCGTCGGCCACCGCGCGCCCTGAACGCCCTAGGCCAATGATAACAACTGGTGCATCGTCCCCGTCCAGTTTTTGATCCGCAGGTCCGCGGCGCAATTTGCCCGCCAGTTTGCGCCCCAAATTGGAGATAAGCGGCGTCACGGCCAGACTGATCGCGATGGCGGTAACCAGAATCGATGCGATGCGCGGTTCGATTAGGCCTGCAATGGCGGGTAGGGCAAAGATCACAAGCGCAAATTCGCTGCCTTGGCCCAGCAAGAAACCAAGCTGAATTGAGCCGGGCACTGACCAACGATTGGCCAGCCCGGCCACCACGTTGAACGCGCATTTGAGGGCAATCAAACCCGCTGCCGCCGCAACCGCAACCACCCAATTTTCCGCCAAGAGAACCGGATCAATCGACAGCCCGACTGAGATGAAGAAGAAGCTCAAAAACAGGCCGCGGAACGCGTCAATTTCGGTTTGAACCATGATGCGATAGCGCGAATCGGCAACCGCCATACCGCCCAAAAATGCGCCAAGCGTCAGCGACAATCCAGCCATGCCCGTCGCCCAACCCGCCGCCAATGCAATAAACAAAGCGGTGGCGGTGTAGACTTCGCTGCTGCCTGCACGGGCGATCAGGCGAAAGACCGGCCCGGTCAAGAACCGCGCAAAAAGGACTGCGACGATGAAAGCGGCCAGCGCCTTTAACCCTGCCAAACCCAATGCCGGAGCAAGCGCGCCGCCCGAGCTCAACGATCCAGCCGCCACGAGCAAGAGGATCGCCGCAATGTCTTGGAAAATGAGTATCGATTGCGCCGCACGGCCAACGGGGCAGTCTTCCTGATCCCGCTCCCGCACAAGGCCTATGACCACGGCGGTTGAGGAAAGCCCCATGGCAAACCCGCCGATGATCGCAAATTCGCCCGGCAGACCAAACGCCCAAAACAAGGCTGCAAACCCGCCTCCAGCGACCAGCATCTGCAAAGCGCCGAACCCAAAAATATTGGCCGCTTCGGCCCGAATCCGCCCGAGGGAGAAATGCAGGCCGAGGTTAAACAGCAAGAACATGACGCCCGCTTCGGCCATCGCAGCAACGACAGGGCCGCTGAAATCATCGGCGAATCCCAGCGCACCAATGCCCAACCCCAAACCCAAATAGCCAACGATGGGATTCAGCCGGCAGGCGCGCGACAACAGGGCGGCGCCAATGCCTAAACCCAGCAAAGTGATCGCCGGCTGAATGGTCGCCACCACTGAATGCGCGTCGTGAACGCTCTCGCCCGCCATGGTATCCTCGCTTTATCGTCTCTTGAATTGAGGCATGGGCCCTGCAGAACCATCGCGCAAGACGCAGGCTGGGTGCGCTGCCTGTTGCCCACGGGCGCATGGCTGGCTATCGCGCCCTTTCGGCCGGTGCGTCGGAAAGCGGGTGTGGCGGAATGGTAGACGCCGGGGACTTAAAATCCCCTGATCCTATAGATCGTGTGGGTTCGAGTCCCACCACCCGCACCATTATCCCAGTCTTAACCCCTAGTCGCGTAAGTCGTCTCCCTAACTTTTCGGAGATACATGCGGTTGCAAAGCCTTTCGGTAAAACAGGCGGCAACTGAGCTTTGATGGCATGAACGACGCAGTGAACACTTTTCGGGCCGATGAGGTTGCCGATCGCGACCTCTCCGCTTGTGAAACCAGCGAAAGCGGTTCGGAACCCATTGCTGTACCCGATGCAGAGCCGGTTGTGGTGGAAAGCGAAACTTCCGCTGAAGAAGCCGATGGCCGCGCCGCGCCGCGATTCACGTTGCTTATCCGAGCAGCCAAAATCGTCTCGTCGCACGGTGAGTTTGTTTGCGTTGTGCGCGACGTTTCTGAAACCGGCGTCGCCGTTAGGTTGTTCCACTCGGTGCCGACCGGTGACCCGCTTGAGTTGCATATGCCCGGCGGCAATGCATACGAAATGCGCAATGTGTGGCAGCGCGAAAACGAGGCCGGCTTTGAATTCACAAAGCCCATCGATGTTAACGAGATCATTCACCAATTCGGCGAATTTCCCAAGCGCGGCCTGAGGCTGGGCGTGTTCTTTCCGATCACAATCAAATCTTTGACGGCGTCGAGTGAAGCGGTTGTCGAAAACCTTTCCCAACAGGGCGCGCGGTTTGAATGCGAGGCCGAATTCGCCATCGATCAAAACTTGCGCATTGCCTGCGTTGAGGCCGGCGGTGTGTTGAACGACCTGAGAGCGAAGGTCCGCTGGCGCCGCGGCCAGCATTACGGGGTGGTGTTTGATGACACGCTATCGCTGAGTGATTTCTCGCGCTTTGCCGCCCGGCTGCAATGCCCCACGCTGCTCGATTGAAGCCAACTTAGGCTGGAACAGGGGCTTTACCGGAGCCATTCCTTAAGCGTTTTCGCAATTTTCCTCGCAATTAGGCGCTGCTGTTTACTTCTCGCTAACCAATTTCCTTCACTCCCTGAGAAAGAGCCGACCGCACATTTGCGGGCTGGCGATTAAACGGGGGCTTGCATGACGCAGCACGGCGCTGAAGCAACGGGTAAAACCGGCGCAGGTATTATTGATGTGGATGTGGCGATTATCGGAGCGGGGCCTGCTGGGCTGACCGCCGGATATTTGCTCACCAAACAAGGCAAAACGGTCGCAATCATCGAAAAAGATGAAACCTATGTCGGCGGCATCAGCCGCACGGTTGAGCACGAAGGATACCGGTTCGACATTGGCGGCCACCGCTTCTTTTCCAAATCGCAGCAAGTTGTCGATTTGTGGAATGAGATCCTGCCGGACGACTTCATTCAGCGCCCCCGCATGAGCCGCATCTATTATGAGGGTAAGTTCTATTCCTACCCGCTGCGTGCCTTTGAGGCGCTCAGCAATCTGGGCATTTTGCGCTCCACCGCTTGCATGGCAAGCTATCTGTGGCGCCGCGCGTTCCCGATCAAGGATGTGCGCAGTTTTGAGGATTGGACCACCAACCAATTCGGCGAAAAACTCTATTCGATCTTCTTTAAGACCTACACGGAGAAAGTGTGGGGTATGCCTTGCGATGAGATGAGCGCCGATTGGGCTGCGCAGCGCATCAAAGGCCTGTCGCTCATGAGTGCGGTGATTGATGGGGTAAAGCGGTCGCTTGGCCTCAACAAAAAACCCAATGATGGCATGGCCACCAAAACGTTGCTGGAAACATTCCGTTATCCGCGGCTTGGCCCCGGCATGATGTGGGATGCGGCGCGCGACAAAATTCTGGCGACGGGCAAAGGGCAGGTCTTGATGGGCCATGCGCTGGATCAAGTTGCCGCGATTGGACCGAATGATGAAGGGTTCGAATGGTCGATGACCGCGACCTCTTCGGCTGGAAAGGCGCAAATCCGGGCAAAAGACGTGATCAGCTCCGCGCCGATGCGCGAATTGTCAAAACGCCTGCACCCGCTGCCGCAATCCACGCTGCAAGCGAGCAATCTGCGGTACCGTGACTTCCTCACCGTTGCTCTGATGGTGAAATCCGAAGACCTGTTCCCCGACAATTGGATCTATATCCATGATGAGCGGGTTCAGGTTGGCCGCGTGCAAAACTTCCGCAGCTGGTCCCCCGAAATGGTGCCGGACGAGGATATGGCCTGTGTTGGTCTGGAATATTTCTGCTTCGAAGGGGACGGCCTGTGGTCATCCTCTGACGAAGAATTGGTCGAATTGGCCAAGCGCGAGATGGAGGTCCTTGGCCTTTGTGATCCGGCCCAAGTGATGTCGGGCGCAGTTGTTCGTCAGGAAAAGGCCTATCCGGTCTATGACGATGACTACGAAGCCAACGTCGACGCCATGCGCATTGAGCTGGAAGAAAAGCACCCCAGTCTGCACCTTGTCGGGCGCAATGGGATGCACCGCTACAACAACCAAGATCACGCAATGATGACCGCGATGCTGACAGTGGAGAATATCCTCGCCGGCAAGCGCGTCTATGACACATGGTGCGTGAACGAAGACGCTGAATACCATGAAGCGGGCGATGAAGGCGCGGAGGCCATTTTGCCAAGCCGCGAAGTGCAGCCCAATTCAGAGACTCAGCCGCTCTCCGAAGATCAGGTCGCTGCGCTCACATCTTTGCGCGGTGTTCCGGAACGCATTTCTGCCGAAACAGACCCTGCGTTCGATGCCGATATTCGCAAGTCTGCGTAACATGGCGGCGGCGAACTCTATGCAGGCTCAATGGCTCCTTACCAAAGTGCGCGACATCCGTTTTGTACGGTATGTCTGCGCCAGTGTGGGCGCATTGGCGGTTGATGTTGGCAGCTTTCTGGCGCTCTTGGCGCTTGGCATGATCGCGGCTCCTGCGTCCGCTATCGGCTATTCGCTGGGCATTTTTGCGCATTGGATGATGTCTAGCCGCGCCGTTTTTCAGGATAAAGTTGCTGCTAACGGCATGGCTCGTACACGCCAAAAGGCGTTGTTTGTCCTTTCCGCATTGATGGGTCTGGTCCTGACTACCGCGATTGTGGGTTTGGGGGATTGGTCGGGTGTTCATCCGCTAATTGCCAAAGCCGCCGCAATTGTTGTGAGTTTTGTCGCGACCTGGTTGGTTCGCAGCCGGATCGTGTTTCGCGGCGATGAACCTGTTCAGCATGCGGCAGGGCACGGGTAATCCATGCTGGTCGAAAGACGCCGTGCGGCTTTGCCGCTGGAGTTTCTGGGCCGAGTGGGCGTCGCTTGGGCGATTGTCAGCGCGCTCTTACTGTTGATCAATTGGTCTGCCATTTCTGCGGGCCGATTTCCTGATCCTGATGATATTATGCGGCTGGTTCAGGTCCGCGATTTAATCGCGGGTCAAAGCTGGTTTGACCTTGGCCAACACCGCGTGGACGCTGCCAATGGCGGGATTCCGATGCACTGGTCGCGCCTTGTCGACATACCTCTTGCTGCGATCATTATCGCTTTGACCCCGCTGATCGGACAAGCTTCGGCAGAAACTGCCGCGCTGGTTGCAGTGCCGCTGTTCACGCTCGGCCTGGCCATGATGCTGGCCGCGCGGATTGCATGGCGGCTTTTGGGCGATGAAGAGACCACTTTTACATCGCTTGTCGTCGCGATTTCGGTGCCTGTCCTGTTTCAATTGGGCCCGATGCGGATTGATCACCACGGCTGGCAGATTGTCTGCGCGCTCGCGGCGATGAATGGGTTGATGGCACGCTCTCCTAAAACGGGCGGCTGGGTGATTGGCACCGCGTCCGCCGCATGGCTTTCCATTTCGATCGAAGGGCTGCCGCTTGCTGCTGTGTTCTTCGCTGTGTTGGCGCTGAGATGGCTTAAGGCGCGCCCTGCGCGGGCCTGGTTGGTGGCCGCGATCCAATCCTTTGCGCTGATCGGGGCGGCCTTGTTCCTTGTCACCCGAGGGGTTTCGGATCTGGCGACTTACTGCGATGCGATCAGCCCGCTGCATTTGGCGATGTTTGCTTGGGGCGCTGCCGTGCTCACGCTTTGGGCCCGGTTGGAACCCTTGCCCAAAGGCGCGTTGGTCGCTGGATTTATTCTCGCAGGCGGCGGGGCCTTGGCCATGATGCTTTACTCCGCGCCTCAATGCGCGACCGGCGGCGGATTTGCCGAACTCGATCCGATTGTGGCGCAATATTGGCACGCGAATGTCTTGGAAGGGATGCCGATTTGGCGGCAATCGCTGACGGCGGCGTTGCAATATGCGGTTACCCCGCTGATTGCGGTTATTGCTGCGGTCAATTTGGCAACCAAATCGCGCGATTGGCTCCGCCAATTTTGGGCCGATTACGCCATTATTCTAGGCGCTGCATTGCTGATTTCTTTGGTCGTGTCGCGGGCAGGAGCGGTTGCCTGTGTGCTCGCTGCTCCGCCGCTGGCGTGGCAATTGCGGCAATGGCTGCGCGCGATCCGCACTATGGAAAGCGCTCCGCCGCGCGTTGCAGCGATGCTGGGCGTGGCGTGCGCCTTGCTGCCGGCTCTGCCCGCTATGCTTTTGACGAACGCGCTGCCCGCGCGCGCGGTTGTTGGCAGTCCATCCGACTTGGCGGGCAAGACGGCGCAGTGCCAATTGGATCAGGCGGGCGCAGATCTGGCTGCGCTGCCAGCAGGAGAAATTTACGCCCCGCTGGATATTGCCCCTGAATTGCTGCTGGTCAGCGATCACTCGGTTATCGCAACGGGCCATCACCGTGGGCATATCGCTATGCGCGTGTTGATTGAAAACGCTCTCGCCCCGCAAGACGATGCGCGCCGCGCTTTATCCCAACGCGGGACCCGCTATGTGGCGCTGTGTCCGGCGATGGCCGAGGCGCGAATGTATGCCCGGATTGCGCCTGATGGATTTGTCGCGGACCTAGCAAAGGGTGAAGCGCCCAGCTGGCTACAACCGGTTGAGATTCAAGGTGAAAACGGGCTAAAACTGTGGCGGATTACGCCGGAGTAAAGTTCATCGCAATGCCGTTGATGCAATGGCGTTTGCCAGTTGGGCGCGGGCCATCACCGAAAATATGCCCCAAGTGACCGCCGCAATCGGCGCAGTGCACTTCGGTGCGAGCATAGCCGATTTTGTAATCGGTTGATGTGCCCACAGCGCCGTTGTCAATCGGGCGCCAGAAACTGGGCCAGCCCGTGCCGCTGTCATATTTGTGCGCAGAGGAATAGACCGGATTGTCGCAGCCAGCGCAGGAGAATGTGCCGCGACGGCCTTCATTGTCGAGCGGCGATGAATAGGCCCGCTCCGTCCCCGCTTCGCGAAGAATGCGATATTCACTTCGCGTCAGCTGACGCCGCCACTGCGCATCGGTTTTGGTCACACGGTATGTGCGCTGTTTGTGCGCCGTTACTTCGCCGCCGCAACTCGCCAGCAAAGGCATGGCAGCTGCAACACCCGTTGCCGCGATAAAGCTGCGGCGGGTTGATAGGTTGAACGGCATGTTTATCCCTCCGATAGGAAGCGTATCTCTCATATGCATTACGTTGCAAAACCGGAAAAAGTTTCACTTTGCCTATCGGATCGGCACGAAAATCAGAACTCGGTAATTTCCACTTCCAGTTTGCGGAACCCATGGACGAAATTGGCCCGGACCCGTTCAACATCGCCGGCAACATGCACGCGCATCCGGCGCTTGTGCATTTCTTCGAGCAGGACCTTAAGCTGCAGCTCCGCCAGCCGCGCACCCACGCAGCGGTGGATGCCATAGCCAAAGGCGATATGGCGGCGCGCATTTTCGCGGGTGATATCCAATGTGTGCGGGTCTTCAAACACGCTCTCTTCGCGGTTCGCGCCGAGATACCACAGAACAACTTTATCGCCCTTCTTGATCATTTGCCCATGCACTTCGGTGTCCTCGGTGCAGGTCCGGCGCATATGCGCGAGCGGGGTTTGATAGCGCAGGCATTCCTGCACTGCGTTGGGTATCAAGTCTGGGTTCTCTTCGAACAATTTGCGTTGATCGGGGAATTTGTCGAACGAATGGATGATGCCGCTCATCGTGTTGCGAGTGGTGTCATTGCCGCCCACGATCAACAAAACGAGATTGCCGATGAATTCCTCAGGGCGCATTTGATTCATCGCATCGGAATGGATCATCATAGAGATCAGGTCATTGCCCGGCTCTTTATCCATCGTGCGTTCCATCCAGATTGATTGGAAATACGCGCCCATTTCATGTAGAAATTCCCAGCGCATTTCATCAAGTTCGCGCACTGTTGCCAGTTCGGTGTCGCCCGACCAATCAGACCAGAATGTGAGCATCCGCCGGTCTTCCCACGGAAAGCCAAACAGGATTGCCAGCATTCCTGTGGTCAGTTCAATGGATACTGTATCGACCCAATCAAAGACTTTGCCGCGCGGCAATGTGTCGAGCAATTCGCCCGTCCGCGCGCGAATTTCCGTCTCCATATCGGTCATGGCAGATGGAGTGAATTTTGGCGCAACCGTCCGGCGTTGACCGGTGTGCTGCGGGCGGTCCATCGCAATGAACATCGGCAGTTCGCGCCGGTCAGCGGTGCTTTCCTCTAGCTCCTCATCGGTCAGCCGCTCCAAAATGGTGATGCCGCCGTATTCCCAGCTGGAGGAGAAAGTTTCCGGCTGGGCTTCAATGTGTTGAATCGCCTTGTGGCCGACCACCGCCCAATAGGGGCCATAAGGGCTTTCAGGGATGTAATGCAGCGGTCCTGCATCCTGCATCTCTTTGAAGATCGGCTGCCACTTGTCTTCGAAATAGATATCGCTGCGGCTCACATCCCATTTGTGCGGATGTTCCGGCCGTTCTTCGGGGTGATTCGCAAAATGGTTCTTGAGCGCTTCATACGCGGTCGGCGATGTGCGGACTTGCGGGCGTTCGGGTGCAATGCTGGCCATGACTCTCTCCTTAGGAGAGGTCACGGCTTTGCGCCGCCTCAACAACCTCTCCTTCCGTATTGTACCCTGCCTTAACTGACAGTGATGTCAATACGGGTTGCCTTTTGCGACCTATTCCGCGGGTTCGGGTGCGCGTCCCAAACCGGATTGGTCCATTTTGCGAGCCCAGCCCCAGCGGCGCTTTTTCTTATCGTGACCGGCTCCGCCCGATTTCATCACGCGTTTGCGGAACAACATCGACCCGCCTTTGACAAGCAGGGCCACCCACACGGCCTGCCAAACAAGGGCAGCCGCATGGATCCACATTGTCTCTTCAAGCGCGGCACGCGCCAGCATGGCAAAGGGCGATGATAGCGGGAACAGCACAGCCAAGATCTCAAGGTTGGAACCCGCATCGGTCAATGTCGCTGCGGCGAGGAAGAACACCATCAGCTGCAGCATTGTGACCGGCATCGAAAGCGTCTGCACTTCGCGCACCGTGTTGGCCATCGCTCCAATGGTCAGGAACAAAGAGCCGAGCAACAGATAGGCCATGGAGAAATAGGCAATGCCGAGCGTAATAAAGATCGGCCATCCAACCGCCGGACCTGGCAAATTCCTAAAATCGGTTTGAGTTACGGTGACGACGCCTTGTTCGGCAATGGTCCAGAAACCCCAGCCAAGTGTGCCCCAAACGGCGATCCCGACAAATGACACACCCAGCATCGCAAACAGTTTGCCCATAAAGACCGAATCCATCGGGATGGCAGCAGCGAGAATCTCGATGATCTTATTGCCTTTTTCCTCTGCCAGATTGGAGAGGACCATCCCGGCGAGCAGCATGGTGAGAAGGAACATCACCATTTGCGCGGCCTGTGCCGTGCGGATGCGGTTTGACCGTTCCGATGCAGCGCTGGAGGCCACCGTCTGGCGGGTTGCGTTCGGGATGGTGAGAGGCGCCGTGGCGGTCACATTGGCTGCGATAATTTCAACCGGGCCTTGCCAGCGCCGCGCTTGCCGGTCTGTCCCAATCACTTCGGGCGCTGCGGGAGTGCCGGTGACAATCGCAGCGTAATTGCCGCGCCGCGCTTCCATATAGGCGCGAGCGTCGAAATCGGCATTGCCCGCGGCCTCTGGCACTTCGCGCAAAGATGGCACCGCGCCGCGCAAATGCGGCGCGAGCTGATCGCGTGCATCCATCATCGCGGCGTTGTCTTGCGCGCTCATGGCGAGGCCAACTTCGACCACGGAAGTTTCCTTGGTGACTTGGCTGCCGATGCTCCCGGCAAGTCCGCCCACGAGCACCGGAAACAGCGGTCCGACCAGAAAGAAAAGAAATGCGCGGCTGAATAGTACGGCGACAAAGTCACGCCGGGCAATCACCCATGCGGCCTCCAAACGGGAAAGGCGCGGTTTGGCATCGAGGTCGGCCCAATGCGCATCGTTGTGTGGATGGGTCATGCTTTGCCTCCCGCGGCGTCCAGTTCGAGCTGCCGGGCAGCCGCTTCTCCTGCAATCGAGACAAAGGCATCGTGCAGGCCCGCGCGCTCAATCGAGAGCGACAGAATGCCGGCCTCGCCTTCGATCAATTGGCGCAGCAATGGTTCGACGCCCGCTTCGGGCAAGGGGAAAAAGAAGAAATCGCCTTCGCGCCGCGTGTCTTTGGGCAAGGCTTTGGTCCAATCGCCTTCGCGCATCCGCGTTTCCAAACGCACTTGCGCGGGGATGCGGTCGCGGGCGGCTTCGACGCTGCCAGCATAGGGCACTTTGCCCCCTGCAATAATCGCTACGCCTTCGCAAAGCCGCTCGGCATGGTGGATGACATGGGTTGAGAAAATCACAGTGACGCCTTCATCGGCCAGACTGCGAATCATCGCTTCAAGCTTGCCCTGATTGATCGCATCCAGTCCGGAAAACGGTTCATCCAGCACAACCAAACGCGGGCGGTGCACCAGCGTGCCGAGCAATTGCACGGTCTGCGCCATGCCTTTGGAAAGCTGACGAATGGTCCGGTCGGCTGCGTTAAGCAGATCGTGGCGTTCGAGCAATTCCAGACCCCGCTTGCGCCCTTCGGCCAAAGGCAGTCCGCGCAGCGCGCCCATAAAGGCGATGGCTTCGATGCTCTTCATCGCAGGGTACAGCCCGCGCTCTTCGGGCAAATAGCCAATGAGCCGCCCGATATCGTGCGGGCGATCATGGCCAAACACGCGCCGGACCCCTTCGTCAGGGTCAATAATACCCAGCAACATGCGCAAGCTGGTCGTTTTGCCTGCGCCATTGGGGCCAAGAATGCCGTAGATTGCACCTTCAGGCACAGAAATATCCACGCCGTCCACCGCGCGCGTGCCGTCAAAGCTTTTAACAAGCCCGCGGGCCTCAATCGCCAAAGGTCTTGGGTCTGGCGGCGTGAGGGTTAATCCCTCATCCCCAACAGACGCACTAGAATTGCTCATCATCGCTCGATCGCTTACGGCCATATCCATGCATGCAAGGGTTAATGTGTGAGACTAAACGGGAGTAACCCCAAGCATGGTTAACACTGCGGTGACAATTGACCTAACTGAACGGATTGCGCGTGAGGCCCGATCGCTGGGCTTTGCTGCGTGCGGTTTTGCGAGCGCGGCGGAGGATCCGGTGCGCAGCGCGCGGCTGGAAGAATGGCTGGGTGAGGGCAATCACGGCTCGATGGAGTGGATGGAGGCGCGGCTCAAACACAGGCGGTCTCCGCAAGGATTGTGGCCCGATGCGCGCAGTGTGATCGCTTTGGGCATGAGCTACGCCCCGGCCAATGATCCAATGGCTTTGGATGAGGTGCACGACCGGGCCCGCATTTCCGTTTACGCGCAAGGCCGCGATTATCACGATGTGGTGAAAAGGCGTCTGAAAGCACTGGCCCGGTGGTTGGTCGCACAGGAGCCGGGGGCGGACGTCAAAGTCTTTGTCGACACCGCGCCGGTGATGGAAAAACCCCTAGGCGAAGCATCCGGAATTGGTTGGCAGGGTAAGCACACCAACCTTGTCAGCCCGGATCACGGCAGCTGGCTGTTCCTAGGCGCAATTTACACCACACTCGACCTGACGCCAGCTGAGGGGCACCGGGATCAATGCGGGTCATGCCGGGCGTGCCTGGATGTGTGTCCGACCAATGCCTTTCCCGCGCCATACCGGCTGGATGCGCGGCGGTGCATTTCTTATCTGACCATTGAGCACAAAGGACCGATCGCAGAGGAATTTCGCGCAGCGTTGGGCAACAGGATCTATGGCTGCGACGATTGTCTGGCGGTTTGTCCGTGGAACAAGTTCGCCAGCGAAGCCTATGCGGCGAGCGAATTTTTGCCGCGCGCCGAATTGACCGCGCCGCGCCTTGCAGAACTGTTGACGCTGGATGATGCCGGGTTTCGTGCGCTGTTTTCAGGATCACCGATCAAGCGGATCGGGCGTGACCGTTTTGTCCGCAATTGCCTGTATGCCGCCGGCAACAGCGGCGCTGGTGAGCTGATCGGCATTGTTGAAACGCTGCGCAATGATCCCGATTCAGCGGTCAGCGATGCCGCGCATTGGGCGATGAAAAAGCTGGCGGGTTAAAGCAGGTCTTTGAGCGGAATTTCCGTGTCAGCCAGCAGAGCCGGATCAATCTTCTCAGAACCTTTTTCGAGCATTTTTCGCCCTTGTACGTAATCCTTCATCGCGTTCACGCAGTCAAAGGCGATTGGCCGACCTTCTTTCATATAGACCACGGTGAATTTGCGCGTTTCTGGATCGCCGCGCAAAACAGTTTGATCATAGCCAATATTCAGGCCTGCGGTCTGAAGTTTCAGATCATATTGGTTTGACCAAAACCACGGAAGCGCATGATACGGCTCTTTGTCGCCCATAATGGCACGCGCGGTGGTGTTCGCCATGTCGTTGGCGTTCTGCACCGATTCCAGTCGGATAATGGCGCTGTCGGCGAATGGATTTGCATGCGCTGCGCAATCGCCAATGGCATAGATGTCATCCAAGGTGGTGCGGCAAAAAACATCCACGTCGACGCCATTTGATCCTGCGGCACCCGCTGCGATCAAGGGTGCAACCGCAGGGACAATTCCGATGCCGACAATCACCATGTCGCAATGGAGCACGTCTCCATTTGTCAGTTCGACTCCGGTAACAGAGCCATCCTCGCCCTGCACAGCAGCAACGCCTTGAGAGACCTGAATATCGACGCCCTGTCTGCGGTGCTCGTCCTCATAAAAGCGCGACAATTCTTCGCCCGCAACGCGCGCCAAAACGCGGTCCTGCATTTCCAGGACGGTCACTTCACAACCAAGCTTGCGCAGAACCGCAGCCGCTTCCAACCCGATATAGCCGCCGCCGATCACAACCGCGCGCTTTGCGCCCGCTTCCAACGCCGCCATCATCGCATCGGCATCGCTTTTATCGCGGACGTAGTGGATGCCTTTTAGGTTTGCGCCGGGCAGGCTGAGCCGCCGCGGATCGGCGCCGCCCGCCCAAATCAACTTGCGATAGCCGATCTCGCTTCCATCACTCAGCGTCAGTGTGTGCGCCATCCAGTCGATCGCGCTGACGCCGCTGCCCATGCGCAGTTCGACTCCTTTATCGGCCCAAAAGGCCTCGGGACGGATCATGATCCGCTCAAAGCTCTTGTCACCGGCAAGATATTCTTTGGACAACGGCGGGCGTTCGTAAGGGGGCACAGAATCGCGCCCGATCATCATGATCGTGCCCTCGTGCCCCTTTTGCCGCAAAGCGATGGCGGCCTGGGCCGCGCCATGGCCGGTTCCAACAATTACGACATCAGCCGAAGATGATGATGTTCCTTGTCCATTCATAGCGAGCAGGCTTTCCGAAAAACTCTGCGCACGTCAAGCGGCAAGGGGTTCCTATCGATCCAGCAAATTGCGCGCTTGGCTTGCGATTTGTGCCAACATTGCCGGCGCGACGGGGGGTTGCGCCTGTGCGCGGGCGACCATCGCTTTGAACTGGGTGACGGCCACGTCGTTCTGCTTTGACCAGTTCGCAATGGCACCTTGCGGGTCATCTTTGCCCGCTTTGCGCCGCATGAGCCGACGCAGAAAATCGAGTCGCATATGCTGAAAATCGCGGGCCAGACCATCAACCAAGAGCCGTTCCCAAATGTCAGAAGGCGACATATGCGCTGCGGTTCCTTGGGCCCAATCCAGCCCGATGCGTTCGCCAATATCGGTGAAAGCGCGGGTCAATTGTTCCGGATCAGAGTTGGTCGACAGTGCAAGCTGAGCAAGGCCAATGGACCCATCATAATCAAACAAAGCCGCAACCCGATTGGCGAGAACATCGGGCGTGCCTTGTTCGACAAATTCAGCGCGCAGCGCGCTGGAGCGTTCGCGCGTTTCGCCTGAGATCAAATCTCCTCGCGCTTTGGCAAGAGCAGAGACACCGCCGCTCAATGTTTCAACCATGGCGCTGGCTTCGACGCGGCCTGCCGCTGTGCGCAGCACATCCGACATCAGATTGCCGACCGCTGCCGCCAATCGATCAAGCAGAAAGAGCCGCGCGGTTTCACTCATCTGGTGGGCATCGATGTCGTGCCAGAGCACCTTAAGATTGAACAATCGCTCAACCACAATGAACGCTGCGGCGACATCGGCCAAGCCAACGCCTTCTTCTTCCGGTAATTCAAAGGCGTGGATCAGACCGATTCGGTTGACGATGCGGTTGGCCAGATCGGTCGCAACCAATTCCCGGCGCAGGCGATGGTCGAGGATCTGGGTCTGATATGTTTTCTGCATCGGGGCAGGGAACATGGCGGTTAAATTGCTGATCAGCATAGGGTCATCGGGCAATCCGCTCGCTTCAATCGCATTCTGCAACGCCAATTTGGCAGAAGACAGCAGCACCGCGAGCTCTGGCCGCGTCAATCCGTGCCCATCGGCCGCGCGCCGTGCATAGGCTTCCGCATCGGCGAGCCCCTCTGTTCGGCGGTCGAGCGCGTCCATTTCTTCGAGCTGTTCGATCAACCGGATCAAGGATGCGGTTGCATCAGGCCCCCCGGCCTCTGCAATCGACAGCGCGAGCGCTTGAAGGCGGTTATCCTCAAGCACGATTTCGGCGACCTCATCGGTCATTTTCGCCAGCAAATTGTTGCGTTTCGTTTCAGATAATGCCCCGCTGCGGGTTGCTGCAGCCAGAGCGATCTTGATGTTGACCTCATTGTCTGAGCAGTCGACGCCGGCAGAATTGTCGATGAAATCGGTGTTGATGCGCCCTCCGCGCAGCGAATAGGCGATGCGCCCAGCTTGCGTGATGCCCAGATTGGCCCCTTCGCCAATGGCCCGGGCGCGCACGTCGCCCGCGTTGACCCGCAGAGCGTCATTGGCTGGATCACCGACATCCAAATGACTTTCGGTTTCGGCCTTAATATAGGTGCCAATCCCGCCAAACCAAATGAGATCGACCTGCGCTTTTAGAATCGCGCTCACCAAAGCGTCGGGCTCGATCTCCTTACCTTCAATGCCCAGCATTTCGCGTGCTTTCTTCGAAAGCTTGATGCGCTTCAGGTCGCGCGAATAGACTCCGCCGCCTTTCGAAATCAGGTCCGAATTGTAATCTTCCCAACTGGATCGCGGCAAATCAAACAGGCGGCTGCGCTCTTTCCAGCTTGCTGCCGGATCGGGGTCGGGATCGATGAAGATGTGGCGGTGATCAAAGGCGGCGACCAATTTTATCGCTTTGGACAGCAGCATGCCGTTGCCAAAGACATCGCCCGACATATCGCCGCAGCCAGCAACGCGGATGCTGTCGCGCTGCACGTCTGTGCCCATTTCGAGGAAATGGCGCTGCACGCTGACCCATGCGCCGCGGGCGGTGATGCCCATGGCCTTGTGGTCGTAGCCGTTCGACCCGCCGCTGGCGAAAGCATCGTCGAGCCAGAAACCGGCCTTTTCTGCTATACCATTGGCGACGTCAGAGAAGCGCGCGGTTCCTTTGTCGGCGGCGACTACGAAATAGGGGTCTTCGCCGTCGTGGATGATCACGCCGGTTGGATGGACCACTTTGCCGTCGACGATGTTGTCAGTGACGGACAACAGCGTGCGGATAAACACCTCATAGCTCGCCTGTCCTTCGGCGGCCCATGCATCGCGGTCGAGCGCAGGCGAGGGAAGCTGCTTGGGGTAAAAACCACCTTTTGCGCCGCTGGGTACGATCACAGCGTTTTTGACCTTTTGCGCTTTCATCAGGCCAAGGATTTCCGTGCGGAAATCGTCGCGTCGGTCGGACCAACGCAGGCCGCCCCGAGCCACCGAGCCAGAGCGCAAATGGATGCCTTCCACTCGGCGCGAATAGACGAATATCTCGCGCCAAGGCACGGGCTTTGGCAGGTTGGGAACGAGGTCGGAATCGATTTTGAACGCAAGCGCCTCTTCTGCCGCAGGAGCAAAGGCATTGGTGCGCAGGATCGCGTCGATCACCGCCCGATACAGCCTCAGCAAACGGTCGTCATTGATCGCAGAGACCTTGCCAAGGCCGCGCCCGAACGCGGCGATTGCAGCGGCGATTGCTGCCTCTCTGCCGCCTTTGAAATTTGGGTCATGACGGGCCACAAACAGATCAATCATCGCCTGTGTCACGTCGGGTGCGCGGCGCAAGGCATCGACCACGGTGTAAATGGTGAAGCCCATGCCGGTCTGGCGCAAATAGCGATAGATTGCGCGCAGCCAGACCGCTTGGCTTGCGCCGAGCCCGGTTCCCACTACCAAACGGTTGAAAGGGTCGTCTTCGGATTGTCCGTTCAGCACCTCTGCGATGGCGGTTTCGATTGTCGCCGCGCGGCCGAGCAAGGCCTCTGCGTCCGTGCCATCGGGCAGATTGATCGTGAATTCATGGATGGTGCCCAATGCCCCATCATCAAGCCGGGTCGGCATTTCGGCAAGCACGTGGAAGCCGAAGTTTTCGAGCGCCGGAACCGCGTCAGACAGCGGCATCGAACCGGTCGCGTGGTAAATCTTAAGCCGCAAATCACCGACAGGATCATGCGGCAAAGCGTATAGGCGGCAGGCGCGCGCGTCGACGTTGTCACTCAAGGCAACTGCTCGCATTTGAACGATGTCGAGCGCGGCTTCCGAAGCGCCATATCGCGCGCGATAACCGGCTGGAAACGCGCTTGCATATTTAAGGGCGATGGCTGGCACGCGAGTGCTTTCATCGGTCTTTGCCAGATGGGCCTCAACCGCCTCGTTCCAGCCTTTTAAGAGGTCGATCAGCTCGCCTTCGATCTTGGCCGCATCAGGCACTTGGCCGGTGGCCCGCGAATCGAGCAGGAATTGCAGCATCGCCAAAGTGCTGCCTTCAACCTCAAGGCTCCAGCTGAGCAAATCGACACCGGTCGTTTGTGTCAAAAGGTCTTGAATCTGCAGCCGCACATCGGTCGACAAGTAATCGCGCGGCAGCCACACAAATGCGAAGACGTGGCGCTCCAACGCAGATTGAACCAAGATGAGCCGCGGGCGGGGGCGATCCACCAGGCTCATCATTGTGGTCGCCAAACGTTCCATATCCTGCGTAGTGAATGACGTCAGCAGATCGTGCGGAAGCGACGTGAACGCGTGCACCAATGCCTTGCCCGCATGTCCAGCAGGATCGAAACCGAGGCTATCGGTGATATCGCTCAAAGCTTTGCGGAGCATCGGCACTTCACCCGGCGGCGTCGCCAAAGCGGCGCTGGTCCAGACCCCGGCATGGACGGAAAGCGCGGTGACCGCGCCGCCTTCACGAACAGGGACGATAAACAGATCGAGCGGCGCGCTGCGGTGCACGGTCGAAAGGCGATTGGCTTTGATCACCAAGAGGTCGCGTGTATGCCCGCCGGGTGCCGGTTCTTCGAACCATTTGAACGCGCGATCAAAAGAGGCATCGGCCAGAATTTGGCGTGCGCTTTTGCGGCAAATGCCCAGCGCGTTTTGCTCTTCGCCAGAGCGTGTTCGGGTCACGTGGCCAAGCTGCGTTAGCATGCCATTGTTCAGCCATTGCAGCAGCGCGGCGCTTTCGCTTTCTCCGCTGGTTGGCGCGATGCTGATGGCGTCTTGGGCCAGATGTTCACGCATTTTGGGCCAATCGCTCACGGCCGCGCGCACATCTCCCAATATCACGCGCAATTGCGCGGCAAGCTCGCGGCGATGGCGCGCGTCGATGCGCGGGGTTTCGATGTAAATCATCGATTCGTCCGCGCCCGCAGCACCTTTCTTCGACAGCTCTGTAAGCAGACCGGTTCTGTCCCGCTCAATCGCGACGACCGGGTGAATAAGTTGATCAATGCTGAGGCCGGACGCTGTGATGGCGGCGGCGATTGAATCGACCAGAAACGGCATATCGTCGTTGACGATGGCGATGCGCAGGCGGCGCTCGCCTGTGTCGGATTCGATTTTAAGGGCAGAGCGCGATGGCGCGCGTTTTTCAGCCGCGCTGAGAAGGAACCGCGCTGCATCCCCCAAAGAGTCGCTATCCATCGGATCATCACCGGGCAGGATCGCCGCCTTCAGATGTTTTTTCAGCTCTTTGAGCAGGTCTTGCGTTTTTGCGGTGTTTTTTGCCGCTGCTTTTCCCGTTTGCGCGCTCATCGCCTGTATGCTCCTGGCATCCTGCACTCGGCCCACCTGAATCCGGCGGTGTAATTATATTATGCCGAGTTATTTTTATCGTGCTGGCGGCAATACAGGAAATAAGCGCAAGGGCGCAAGCAGGATCGGCCCCTATGACCTCTATGGGCGGTCGTTAAGACCCGTCATAAGCGTGGGTATTAGGCCGCGACCTTAGCGCAGGCGTCCATCGTCAGTTCAAGCGAGCGCAATCGCGCCTGTGGATCGAAGGTCGATCCGCACAGAATGATCTCATCGGCTCCGGTGCGTTCTACAAAAGCGTCGATGTCATCGCGCACTGACTGCGCTGTGCCGACCGCTGCGGCTTGGCCCAAATGGTCCAGCATGGCCCGCGCGGGAGCGCGCAGCGTCGCGGTGTAGTCTGCAATGGGCGGTGGCAATTTGCCCGGATTGCCGGTGCGCAGCGCGACAAAACTTTGTTGCTGGCTGGATGCCAACATGTGCGCTTCTTCGGCTGTATCGGCCGCAAAGACGTTCATGGCTACCATGACATAGGGTTTGTCCAAAGCCGCAGAGGGTTCAAAATCGCGCCGGTACACAGCCAGCGCTGCATCCAAATGGTCGGGCGCAAAATGCGCGGCAAAGGCGTATGGCATGCCCAGCTTTGCCGCCAATTGCGCTCCAAACAGGCTCGAACCCAGCATCCACAATTCGACCTTTGCACCCAAACCCGGTGTTGCGGTTACGGGCAGTTCAACATCCCCGGTAAGAAGCGCGCGCAGCTCAGTGACATCTTGGGGAAAATATTCTGATGCTTGCTGCAAATTCTTACGCAAAGCGCGCTGCAATTCTGGCCCCGCTCCGGGTGCCCGGCCAAGACCCAGATCGACCCGTCCCGGAAACAGCGCATCCAGCGTCCCGAATTGTTCGGCAATCTGGAACGGCGTGTGGTTGGGCAGCATGATCCCGCCCGACCCGATCCGAATCCGGTTGGTCGCATTGCCAATATGGGCGAGGACCACTGATGTGGCTCCGCCTGCTATCCCCTCCATCGCATGATGTTCTGCCACCCAAAACCTTTCGCACCCCAACTCATCCGCCTTTTGCGCAAGTCCAGTGGCAGCAGCGAAGGCTTCGCTGAGCGTGCCGCCTTCGCGAACGGGGACCAAGTCGAGGACTGAAAATTTGGTCATGATGGATCTGTTTCCTCTAACGGCGTATCCACTTGTGCCTCTGGCGGACCCAATTGCGCAAGGTAATCCTGCGCGGTTTGCGCCGCGAGGCTGTCTGGCTGAATGTCGATCACCGATTGCCAGCTTTGCCGCGCGGCCTGGTCGCGCCCTGATAGGACAGCAATCACGCCGGCTTCTAAACCAATCGCCCCTTCGAGTGGCGCAAGCTCCCCGGCTCGCTCAATTGCACTGTGCGCCTCATCATAGCGTTCCAGCCGGCGCAGCAAGGTCGCTTTTAGAAGCCAGCCCTCGGCATTTTCTGGTTGAAGGCGGGTCGCGTCGTCCAATTCGATCAAGGCTGCGTCGGCCCGGTCCATCGCGACGTAGACCCGTGCCAGATCGCTTGCGGCAATCGCTTGTAAGGGGGCGGATGCAGACGCCTGTGCATCCGATTTTGCACGCTCAAGGATTGGCAGCGCGCGCGCAGGATCGCCGCTGGCGAGGGCCGCGTTGCCCGCCATAGTTCCAAAGCGGGCCCGGACGCGCAGCTCTTCTGCTGGGCTTTCATCCCGGGCCGCGCCGAATGCAGTGATCGCGTCTTCCCAGCGGCCCAGCTCTGTTGCCGCCAACCCTAGGCAATGGTTGGCCAGAACCCGTTCTGCACCGCTGGTCGCATTGCGCCGGATTTGCGCCATTGTGTGCGCGCGCGACGCATCATCCGACAACCGATCGAGGCAATCGGACAGCCATACGCTTGCCGGGTCGGGGGATGCCGCCTCTTGGGCTGGTCGCGGCTCTCTTTCGCGCAATTCCGCGTGGCCATCGCTTTGCGGGATGGGTGAAGGATTGGGGCCCACTTGGAGCGCAAGAGCGAGGAGTGATGCGGTAAAAGCCAAGCGTGTATCCGTCAGTAAAAACTGCTGAGTGTTGCCTTAAGCAGCGCAATGTCTTGATCGCGCGAAAGGCGGTGATCGCCGTCTTTGACAAGCGTGACCTGTATATTGTCCGAACGCAAAGCCGCAGCGAGTTTGACGCTGATTTCCCACGGCACATCATCATCGCGTTGTCCATGGATGAGGCGAACGGGGCAATTGATCGCAATGCGCCCGTCCAATTGCAAATGCCCCTCTGCATCGGCGTAAAATCCGGGGTGAGTGGGCGTTGGCTCAGGACCATAGGGATTGTCTTGGTAAAGGATTGACCCGTCCGCCAACATCTGGCGCTGATCGGCGGAATAGCTCCAATGCGTAAAATCAGGGGCTGCGGCGATGCCGATCATTCCGGCGAGCTGGGGGCCCAATCGCTCCGCCACGAGTAACATCAACCAGCCCCCCATTGAAGAGCCCGCCAGAACCACATCGCCCTCGACACGCGCTGCGATCACCGCCAGCACTTCATCGCGCCACCGGGACAAGGTGCCATCGGCAAAATCGCCAGAGCTTTGCCCGCAACCTGAATAATCCAGCAGCAGGCAACTGCGTCCATTAGCCTCTGCTTCGGCGAACATCGCGGTCGCTTTGCCGCCTGCCATGTCAGACATATAGCCGGGCAGGAAGACAAGCGTAGGTCCGTCACCTGCGACATGGCGAAAGGCGATTTGGCGGCCATCGGGCATGGCGTGAAAGCGAAGATCGGTCATGGGATCCTTTTGCCCGCTTGCCATAGAGATGTGCAAGGTTTTGCGCTGTTCTTGTCTTATTCACGCAATGCATGCGAGGTAGCAGGCGCCATGATCAAAACCGACGCACCCGCTCCGCCATCAACCTCCAACACCTCCGTTTCGCGGCGCGGTGTCTTCGCGCTCGCCGGGGCGTCCGCAGCGATTGCTGCGGCACCGGCGAGTGCGCGCAGTTTTGGCAGCGGCTTCACGCACAGCGTCGCCAGCGGAGAGCCGCAGTCCGGCAGCGTGCTGTTATGGACGCGCTATGTCGCGGATGGGCGAACCACTTTGGATTGGCAGGTCAGTGAAAGCGCAGACTTCACAAGCGTAGCCTCTGAAGGCCAAGTCACGGCAGCGGCGACCACAGATTATTGCGCAAAGACGGTGGCAGGCGGATTGTCGCCGGATCGCTGGTATTTCTATCGCTTTGTCGCGCCCGATGGCACGATTTCGCCGGTCGGCCGGACGCGCACTTTGCCGCAGGGGCCGACGAGAAAATTTCGCATGGCGGTGTTTTCCTGCGCGAATTTCGGGTTCGGCTATTTCAACGCCTATGCCCACGCCGCGCAGGCCAATGACGTCGACCTGGCGGTGCATCTGGGCGATTATATCTATGAATATGGCGGGGGCACATACCCGTCGGCTGGTCAGCGTCATCCTGATCGCACGCTTGAGCCGGAAAATGAGATCCTCACTCTTGCCGATTACCGCCTGCGCTATGCCACCTACCGCGCGGACACCGATTTGCAGCGATTGCATCAGGTGTTGCCAATGATCGCGGTGTGGGACGACCACGAAAGCGCCAATGACAGTTGGAAAGACGGCGCGCAAAACCATCAACCAGACAGCGAAGGCGATTGGGAGGTCCGCAAAGCCATCGCCAAACGCGTTTACCGCGAATGGATGCCTGTTTCGGACGAGCCCTATGCCGCCTATGACGTGGGCGATTTGGCGACTCTGTTTCGGATCGACACCCGCATCGAAGGGCGCGAGGAGCCATTCAGCGTTGGCAAAGTGATCGCTGGCCAAGACAGTCCAGAGGCCATGGTCGCCGCGCTAACCGAATTTCGGGACACCGAATATGCCAACCCCGACCGGCAGATTTTGGGCGCGGCGCAAGAGGAATGGCTGGTCGATGGCCTCGCTTCGTCCAGCGCGCGCGGCGCGACGTGGCAGGTGCTGGTTCAGCAAGTGCTGATGGGTAAACTCAAATCACCGCCTGCGCTGTTGGAGCTGCTCGGCGGCAATGTGCCTGAGTTTATCCGGCGGCGATTGCAGGCGAGCGCGCTGGCCAGCCAAGCGGGCCTGCCGCTGAATATGGATGCATGGGACGGCTACCCGGCCGCGCGCGACCGATTGTTCAAAGGCGCCTTGGAAGCGGATGCCAACCTGCTTGTGCTGGCCGGTGACACGCACAATGGCTGGGCTTTTGAGCTTTCGCATGAGGGCGAGGCGGTCGGCATCGAACTGGGCGTGTGCTCGGTCAGCTCGCCCGGTTTTGAAACCTATCTTGCGATGGTCCCGCCCGAGCAGATGGCATCTCTGGTTGTAGAGGCGAATGATGAGCTCAAATGGGCGGACACGTCACAGCGCGGCTATATGGTGATTGAATTGACCCCGGCCCGCGCGACGACCGAATACCGCTTTTCCGGCGGCATCCGCAGGCGATCGACCCAGCTCGCCGGGACCAAAGTGATCACCAGCGATGCCGGGTCGAAGGCGCTGTCTGTCTAAAGCTAATGTTCTCAGTTTCGTTCAATCGCGGCTGAAGATCTCTTCAATCGGCAGTGCGAACACTTCGGAGATTGAGAACGCGAGCGGGAGTGACGGGTCGTAGCGCCCTTTCTCAATCGCATTCACGCTTTGGCGGCTGACACCAAGCCGTTCCGCCAGATCCTGCTGGCTCCAGTCGCGTTCAGCGCGCAGGACTTTTAGGCGGTTGTTCATACGCGCCACCGAACAAATGGGCCGGCCAAGCCAAGCATGGCAAACCAAATGACTGCCACCCATTGGGGGCCGATTGCCGTCACTTCATAAGTCTTGAGAAAGCTCCACACTGTTGTGATCACCAGCGTCGCACCGGTCGCACCCAGCATCTGTTTTACAAAAAGCATGCGCTGGTATTCATCATCGCACTCAATCAAAAGGCGGTACATGGTCCAAAACACGCCGCAGATTGGCAAGGCAGTAACCATTGCTAGAGCGATTGACGTCCATTGTGCTGGATCGCCGGAGCGATGATAGCTTAGACCACCTATCAGGATGACCATGTAGGCTAACATGAAGATCGTAAGCCTTATCGCGTAGCGCTTCATATATGGAGCCATATTCACCGGACTTCTCCAAACGTTCCGTACTTCACCTTGTTCGCCACCGCCCCGATGCCGCACCCGACACACCAGATGGTTGGCCACCAAAAGGCTGCAACTGGTTGAACAATGTTGTAGGTTTCCAGAAAGCCCCAAACTGCGGCGAGAGTGAAAGACACACCGGTCGCTATGAGGCCCTGCCTGACATAGAGCAGGCGGTAGAACTCATCTTGCTCCTCAACGATCAGCCCACCGAATATCCAGACCACGCCCGCAAAGGACAGGCCCGGAAGCAGCGCAAGGAGAACCGCTAGTACGCCTGTCACACCGCGATCTTCGATAAAGTGTTCCGCCATAAACAATGTGATAAGGTAAAACGCCATCGTAATCGCCATGCGTGTGAGATAGCGCTGTGAGGCCTTGCCGTTTTTACCAGCCTCGCCGAGCACTTTAACGAAAGCGAAAACCATCAGGCTGATCGGCACTGTCGCCAAAATGTAGGCGGTGATTGTGTTGATAGCGTCCGACTTCCACAAAAAGAGCAGACCCAGTGCGCTGATGACCGAGGACACTGCTGCAATAAGGCAGCGGTTCATTTTGGAACGTGCCTCATCGCTCATTGGAGGCACCCCTGACGACAGCCCACATCGGACTGAAGCGTGCCCCAAGCCGCGCCTGACAGGCCGCCGACAATCCCGAAGCTTGCGCCTTGGTTCAGGCCGAGGATGACTGTCATGATTGCGGCTCCGATGATGACGGCTGCCCATAGCAGCGCCTTTGTTCGATAGGTCATTGGTAAAGCTTCCTTTCAACTATGGAAAGGACACTTGTCATTAATTTGGGCTAATGTCAAGCTTGCTTTCCAATATGGAGCCAACCCTTTCCGTTGTTCTTCGCTGGCGTCAGTTGGGAGATGACAATGATCGCGGCTCAGCCTATCTATTGGGCATGGCCGATCCGCTGATCATAACCACCACCACAACGACCTCGGGCAACCGGGGGCGTTTGCGGCTGGCCTGATCCAGCGGCGACGCCACCCGGTTTCGGGTGGCGCGGTGTCCACCTGAAACTGGTAATTGTTACAAACACCGCTCTTTCGGTGCGCGCTTTGCTGTGCCAATGCGCCCATAAGTGGGCGGTCATGCAAAGGCGCCCGGCAATTGAGACGGATTTAAAACGATGACCGAACTGCTCAAAATCAGCCTGCCCGATGGCACATCCCGCGAAATGGAGCGCGGCAGCACCCCTGCCGATGTGGCGATGGCCATTGGTCCGGGCCTTGCCAAAGCGGCGCTGGCCGCGCGGGTGAACGGTGAAGTGCGCGATTTGGGCCGCCCGTTTGAAGGGGACGCCCGGCTTGAGCTTATCACCGCGCGGGATGAGGCCGATGCGCTTGAGCTGGTTCGGCACGATTATGCTCACATCTTGGCAGAGGCGGTGCAGGCGTTGTTCCCCGGCACACAGATCACCTTTGGACCGGCGACCGATGATGGGTTCTATTATGACGTGATGGCGCCAGCCTCTCGCGAACCGTTCAGCATGGATGATCTGCCTGCGATCGAAGAGAAGATGCGCGAGATCATCAAAGCGGACAAACCGCTGCGCCGCGAAGTGTGGTCGCGCGAAGATTTGATCGCGAAATGGGAAGCCGACGGCGAAGCGTTCAAGGCCGAATGGGCCAAAGAACTGCCGGGCGATGAGGACCTGACCGTCTATTGGTCGGGCGATGATTGGCTCGACATGTGCCGCGGCCCGCATTTGCCCTCCACTGGGAAGCTGGACCCTGCCGCGTTCAAATTGATGCGCGTCGCCGGAGCCTATTGGCGCGGCGACCAACGCAACGCGCAGCTGACGCGCATTTACGGCACCGGCTGGCTGAACAAAAAACAGCTGAAACAGCACCTGCATAACCTCGAAGAAGCGGGCAAGCGCGATCACCGCAAATTGGGCAAGGAGATGGACTTGTTCCATCTTCAGGAAGAGGCTCATGGCAGCGTATTCTGGCATCCCAAAGGGTACCGCATCTGGCGCGAGCTAGAGGCGTATATGCGCCGCAAGATGGACGCCGCCGATTACCGCGAGATCAAAACGCCGCAACTGATGGATGTGCGCCAATGGGAACAATCGGGCCACTGGGGCAAATATGCTGAAAACATGTTTGCCGTGCCCGATATGGTGCCCGAAGTGGACGAATCCGGCGATGGTCCGGCCAAACCGTCGGTCGAAAAAGACGCCGATTGGATGGCGATTAAACCGATGAATTGCCCGGCGCACGTCCTCGTGTTCAAACAAGGGATCACGTCCTATCGCGACCTGCCTATCAGGCTGGGCGAAATGGGGTGTTGTCACCGCAACGAACCGCATGGCGCGCTGCACGGCCTAATGCGGGTGCGTCAATTCACTCAGGATGACGCGCATATCTTCTGCACCGAGCAGCAGGTGGTCGAAGAAGTGCGCGCGTTCTGTGAACTCGCCAACAGCGTCTACAACGATTTTGGCTTCACCTATCATGTGAAGCTGGCCCTGCGTCCGGAAAAACGCTTTGGCTCCGAAGAGGATTGGGACAAGGCCGAGCAAGAATTGCGCGATGCCGTGGCCGAAGCTGGCATGGCGAACGAAGAGTATGGCTGGGAAGAATTGCCGGGCGAAGGCGCGTTCTATGCGCCGAAGCTGGAATGGCATTTGACCGACGCGATTGGCCGCACATGGCAAGTTGGCACAATCCAAGGCGACCGGGTTCTGCCCGACCGTCTCGACGCGACCTATGTGGGCGAAGACGGCGGGCGGCATCGCCCTGTCATGCTCCACCGGGCGATCTTTGGTTCCTACGAACGCTTTATCGGCATCCTGATTGAGCACTACGCAGGCCGCTTGCCCGTATGGCTCGCCCCGGTTCAGGCCGTGGTCGCCCCGATTGTGTCGGACATTGATGGATACGCTCAGGAAGTCGAAGCCAAGCTGAAGGCGGCGGGCATCCGTGTGGAAAGCGATCTGCGCAACGAAAAGATCAACTACAAGGTGCGCGAACATTCGCTGGCCAAGGTTCCTCATCTGCTGGTCGTGGGTAAGCGCGAGGCCGAAGAAGGCAGCGTAGCGATCCGCACATTGGGGGAGAAGGACCAGAAGGTCATGCCTTTAGATGAGGCGATTGCGATGCTCACTTTGGCGGCGACTCCGCCAGATTTGCGCCCTGAGACCGCCGCGTAAACCGCGCATCATATGGAAGCTTTAACCGGGTTCACCGCGTTACAAATTGCGGCGGCGTTGGCTGCAACCTTCGCGTCCGCCTTTGTCCGTGGGCTGACCGGGTTTGGGATGGCGATCCTGCTCGTGCCCGTGTTGGCGCTGGCTATGTTGCCGCTTGAGGCGGTGCTGATTACCAATTTCCTCGGTGTCTTCATCGGCCTGAGCGAGATCAGAACACTGGTGCGCGATGCGGAACGGTCGGCATGGGCGATTTGCGCGCTGGTTGTTCTGGCGACGCCTGCGGGGCTGTATTTGCTGACTGTGACGGGCCCTGATCTTGCACGCTTGATCATTGCCCTTGTTGCGCTCTCGGCCTTTGCGATCATCCTATTCCCGCGTCAGGGCGATACTGTTCACGGCCCTGTTACAACGGGCGGGGTTGGCGTCATCAGCGGATTGCTTACGGGATTTGCGGGCATGCCGGGGCCGCCGGTTGTGCCGTATTATGTCGGGCGCGACTTGCCCCGATCGGTTGTGACAGCATCGATGCTGCTGATCTTTACGGTTGCCGCGGCAACGGGTCTGGCAGCTGGTGCGGCGTTTGGCGAAGTTGATTGGCGCCTTTGCGGATTGGCGCTCGCGCTGTTTCCGGCGGTGCTGATCGGCAATTGGGTGGGGGCAAAAGTTTCGGGCCGGGTCAGCGATCCGGTCTGGCGCGTCTGTGTCGGTACAGTTCTGGCAGGCGCGGCTTTGGCGGCGCTCTACCGATTGCTCTAAAATTTAGAGTGGGAGCGGCTGTCCTGCCATGATCAAAGCCGCGCCGCTGGCCAGCACAATCGCGCTGCTGGCGATGCTTTGACGATAGGCCCGTGTTTCAGCAAGGAATTCACGGGAAATGGCTGCTGCTTTGCTCATTCCCCCGTCCTCGCGGGAAAGTCTTAAAGCTTCGTTAACGCTGCGTGGGTGCGGCGGGCATTTGCTGGCTTGCGCAATGAAACCCGCCCCCTCCTGCGAGCACCGCGTCGCCGGGCAGGCCAATGGTTTGGCGATCGGGGAATTGCGCCGCGATGGCAGCCACTCCGGCTGCGTCATGGGGCGAGCCAAACGTTGGGACGACCACCAGATGCGATGTGACCGCGAAATTGACATAGCTTGCCGGTTCGACCTCTCCATCGCGCGTGATGAGGCCGGGTGAAGGGATAGTCACAACCTCCACACCGAATTCCTGAGCGCGGCGGCGGGCATCAGCATAGATCGCGGCATTGGGATCATCGGAGCCGGTTGCTTCGGGTACAACCAGACGGTTCGGCCCGACAAACCGGGCAAGGTTATCGACATGCCCATCGGTGTGATCGTTGATCAATCCGTTGCCCAGCCAAAGCACCCGGCCAAAGCCCAGCATCCGGTGCAGTTCCGCCTCAATGTCGGTGCGCGACAGGTCGGGGTTGCGATTCGGATTGAGCAAACATTGCTCCGTCGTGGCCACAAGGCCAGTGCCATCACCATCGAGCGCGCCGCCTTCTAGGATCATTGCTGATTTTGTGGTCGGCAAGCCGATGCCTTGCACCAGATCACCGCCGATAGTTTCATCGCCGGGCATCAAATATTTACCGCCCCAGCCATTGAAGCCGAACATCCGTGCTGCCCGCCCATCATCGCCGCCAACGATCAAAGGCGCGGTGTCGCGCAGCCAGATATCGCCGTAGACCTGCCGATCCAAAGTGACGGCCTCGCTCACCAATTCGCGCGCGCGCTTTTCATTCGCTTCATTGCGCACGGCCAGCCGGACGGATTGCCCGCTATCGGCCACGGCATTGGCGAAAGCGGCGATCTGTTCTTGAGCCCGCGCGAGATATCCCGGCCATTCATCCGCCAGATGCGGGAAGCCGATCCACAGCCAGTCCTGCGGCGCCCATTCTGGGGGCATAAGGACTGTCATGGATCGGCTCGGTTCCGCTGTGTTGCTCTAGGTCGCTTTAGACCGCGCTCAGGACGCGGCTTTCAGCAACCGTTTTCTGACCTGGCGCAGCTTTCATCGCGAACGCCGCGGAATTCATCGCCTTCGTTCCAATTCGGCCAACTCTCGCTCATCGCCATCATCCGGCCAAGGCGATACATCAGCTGAAGATCGGCCATCACGCCGGACCAGTCCCAGTTTTCGTCAAACTCATCCTTTGGCCCGTGATACCGGTTGGCGCGGTATTCATCAGAGATGGCTTTGCCCGCCTCACGGCCGCCTTCGATCAGGTCTTCACCGCCATCAACATACAGCATCGGCACACCTTCTTTGGCGAACGCGAAGTGATCAGAGCGGTAATAGTATCCGGCCTCTGGGCTAGGGTTCGGCGTGGCAACTCGCCCGTCGGCGACAAGAGCCGCTTCAAGAAACAGGTCGAGTTGTGATTTACCCGGACCCACCACGGTCACATCGCGCGAAGGGCCAGCCACTAAGAACGCATCCATATTGACCCCGCCGACTGTTTGGTCGAGCGGAAAGATGGGGTTGGCGGCGTAGTAATAGGCACCCAGTAGGCCGGATTCCTCTGCCGTTACAGCGAGGAAGACGAGACTGCGACTGGGAGCGCCCGCTTTGCTATGCGCTTCGGCCAAAGCGACCAAGGCCGCCGTGCCGGTCGCGTTGTCGACCGCGCCGTTGCAGATATCGTCGCCATCTGCGGCAGGCGGGTTGCACGTACCAAGGTGATCCCAGTGTGCGGTGTGGAGAACATATTCATCCGGTGCTTCGCTGCCGGGCAGCACGCCAATCACGTTTTGCGAAGTGAAGCTGCGGAAGGTGTTTTGAAAGCTGGTCGATGCTGTCATGCCCAGTTCAACCGCTGCGAAATCTTCGGTCTTCGCTGCCGCTGTCAATGCATCCAAGTCTTGGCCGGCTGCGGTCAAAATCTCACGCGCAACCTCTTTTTGAACCCAGCCATTCAGCAGCGTCATCGCCGGAGCGTTCTCGCCGCGCTGAGGATAAGCTTGCGGTCCGCCCCAAGAGCTTTCGACCACATTCCAGCCGTAGCTTGCAGGATCGGTATCATGGACGATCAAAGCGCCAGCCGCTCCTTGGCGGGCGGCTTCTTCGTATTTGTAAGTCCAGCGGCCATAATAGGTCATGGCTTTGCCGTTGAAAGTTCCGTCGAGCCCGTCTGTCTCCCAATCGGGATCATTGACGAGGATCACCACAGTTTTGCCGGTGACATCGACGCCTTCGTAATCGTTCCAACCGCGTTCGGGCGCATTGATGCCGTATCCGACAAAGACCAATTCGCTGTTCGCCAATTGAGTCTGCGCGTCTTCGCGGTAGGTCACGCCGGTCCATTCGCTGCCGTAATCATAGGCAAGGTCGGTTTCGCCATTGGTGATGGTCAAAGGGGCGAAATTGTTGCCGGTGATCTCAACCAAAGGCACTTCCTGAACCCAGCTGTCGCCATTGCCCGGTTGAAGCCCCGCGGCTTCGAAACGCTCGGTAAGGAGAGCTACGGTCAACTCTTCGCCTTTGGTGCCCGGCATCCGGCCGCCAAATTCGTCGGTCGACAATTGGCGCGTGATGTCTACCATTGTTTCTTCGGAAATGTCGCCCGGTTCCACTTCGGGAATATTGAGCGCGAAGTCAGGTGAGCTGGAAATGCCCATCTCTTCGCAGGCGGAAAGGGCGAGCGCCCCTGCAGCCAAGCCAGCCAGAGCAATTGTGCGTTTGATCATCGGGACGTCCTTGTTAACACTGTTATTGCAGGCCTCTTTGCAGCAGCTTCACCGTGCTCGCAAGTCAGATGGCTTGCAGGCTTGGCGACGCCAAGCCAAAGGTGGACGCCATGGATGAGGTGAACGCAGCAGATTGGTCAGGCGCTTTGACGCGGGCGCGGGCGCATGCTCCGTTTCTGGCACGCGCTTTGGACCGACAGCCCGATCTGGCCGCGCTGTTGGCGCAGGGCGATGGCGATGCTGCGCTTTCTTGGGCGAGCGAACAGCGCAAGCATGATGATGTGGCGATTGGCCTGAGACGGCACCGGTTGGCGCTCGCAACTGCATTGGCTGTTGGCGATTTGGCGGGAGCTTATGGACTGGCCAAAGTTGTCGAAGAGCTCACCGCCTTCGCTGATCATGCTTTGGACACCGCGATCCGCGCTGCGATAGAGGAGCGCACTGGCGAGAGCCGCGCCGATGGAATGATCGCACTGGCTTTGGGAAAACAGGGTGCAGGAGAGCTGAATTACTCCTCCGACATCGATCCGATCCTGCTGTACGATCCGCAAACACTGCCCCGCCGATCCAGCGACGATCCTGGTGAGGCGGCGCAGCGTTACGCTCGGCGCGTCGTCAAATTGCTGTCGGAGACATCAGCAGACGGGTATGTCTTGCGCGTCGATCTGCGCCTGCGTCCAGCCGCCGAAATCAGCCCGCTGGCCGTGCCATACGGTTCGGCGCTTGCGCATTATCAAGGGCAAGCGCTGGCGTGGGAGCGTGCCGCCTTTATCCGCTCCCGCGCTGCTTCTGGTGATATTGTCGCGGGCCAAAAATTCCTCAGCGAGATTGCGCCGTTTGTGTGGCGGCAGGCGCTCGATTTTGGAGCGATTGAGGAAATCCGAGCGCTCACGCTGCGCATCCGCGAAAGCCATGATGGGCCGCAGCATCCCGGCCCCGGCTTTGATCTCAAGCGCGGGCGCGGCGGTATTCGGGAGATTGAATTCTTCGCGCAAACCCATCAGCTTATTCATGGGGGCCGCGATCCATCGTTGCGCGTTCGCGGCACGCGGGCGGCACTGGATGCTTTGGCCTTGGCGGGCCGAATAGACGGTGATCATGCGCGTATACTGGGCGAAGGATATGAGCGGCTGCGCGTGATTGAGCATCGGTTGCAGATGGTGAACGACCGTCAAACACACAGCCTGCCCGAAGCCGGCGCGCTGGATAATGTCGCGCATTTGGATGGCTTGGCCGATGGCGCCGCCTTGGTGGCCGAATTGACCGATCTAACGGAGCGGACTGGGCGCATCTACGAAGGGCTTATTGGGCAAGAAGCGCGCGCTGCTCCGGCAGCGCCGCCGCCCAGCGAGCGGGCTCAAAATCTGGATGCGATGGGGTTTGAAGATGCGCGGGCTTTGGCAGCGCGGATCGAAGAATGGCGGGACGGCCGGTATGCGGCGATCCGCACGCCTCAAGCGCTGGAGGCGTTTGATCGGTTGCTTCCGGCCTTGCTCAAGGCGTTTGCGCAAAGCGATGATCCGGGCCGCGCTGTAACGCGGTGGCAGGGGCTGCTTGAGCGCACTCAATCGGCCATAACCCTGTTTCACCTTTTGGATGCCCGGCCCAATATTTTGCGCCGGTTGGTAGCGACGCTCACGTTCTCTCCGCTGCTCGCGGATGAACTGGCCCGCCGGCCCGAATTGCTCGATGCGCTGATCGAAAGTGAACCGGTCGATCCCGGCTCTATGGTTGCCAGCAAGGCCGAGCAAATGCGCAGCGGTCCAGTGCGCGATGATTATGAGGCAAAACTCGACTGCATCCGCCACGTTACGAGCGAAACCCGCTTTACGCTGGGTGTCAGCTTGATTGAGGCAGAGTATCCGCCGTCCGTTATCGGCGCGGCTCTGTCGGCAACAGCAGAGGCCGCAATTGCGGTCGCGGTGGAGGCGGCATCGCAGGAGTTTGCGCGCGCGCATGGCCGAATTGCGGGCGGAGAACTGGTGGTCCTTGGGCTGGGCCGATTGGGCGGCGGGGCGCTCACCCACGCGTCTGACCTTGATATCGTCTATCTGTTCACCAGCGATTTTGCCGCGCAATCCGATGGCAAGAGGCCGCTTGGTGCGACCCTGTATTTCAACCGATTGGCCAGCCGAGTCAGCGCGGCCTTGTCTGTCCCCACGGCGCAGGGCGCGCTTTATGAAGTGGACACACGGCTGCGTCCCCAAGGCAACCAGGGGCCGCTCGCTGTTTCGATAGACGCATTCGCCAAATATCAGCGCGAAACGGCGTGGACTTGGGAGCATATGGCTCTGACCCGCGCCCGTGTTTTGGCAGGGTCCCCGGCTGCAAAGGTGGAGGTCGAGGCGGTTATTGCGGAAGTGTTGCAAAGGCCGCGAGACGATGCAAAATTGCGGGCCGCAATTCTCGAAATGCGCAATGAGATGGCAAAGCACAAATTTGCGCGCGGCGACCTTGATGTGAAACTTCACCGCGGCGGCTTGGTCGATATTGAATTCTTAGTGCATTATCTGCAGCTGCGCGGGGCGGCGGAGTTTGCGCAAAAGACCCCCGATGCCCTCGCTCCCGATTTGATGACATCGATTAAAGCGATGGCTGGGCGCGGTGTCATCCCCGATGCTCTGGTTCCGGCCTATGGATTGATGACAGACATGCTGGTCGCAGGGCGATTGCTGGCTCCCGATGGCAATCCGCCGCCTCCTGCTGCTGCAAAAGCACTTGCGCAGGCGTGTGGCCGCGATAGCTACGCGGAACTGATGCGCGATCTTGCCGTTTGCAGGCAGAGCGCCGCGCGCCTTTGGGCGGATATATTTGAACAGAAGTTGGAGATTTAGTCAGATGAGCACCTTTCCTGTCGTAGGCGATGCGATGCCCGATATCGAAATGGGCACGCCCGATGGCGGCACCGTCAAGCCATCCGATTTCAAAGGGCAAAAATTGGTCGTGTTCTTTTATCCAAAGGACAACACGCCCGGCTGCACGACCGAAGCGAAGGATTTCACCGCGCTCAAAAGCGATTTTGACGCAGCTGGCACCGCGCTGCTTGGCGTGAGTAAGGACAGCGCGAAAAAGCATCAGAACTTCATCGCCAAACACGATCTCACCACGCCGCTAGCGACCGATGCAGAAGAGGGCGGCTTGTCCGATACGCTCGGCATTTGGACCGAGAAACAGATGTACGGCAAAACCTATATGGGCATGGTCCGTTCGACCTATTTGGTCGGTGCAGACGGCACAATTGCGCGGGTGTGGAACAAGGTGAAGGTCAAAGGCCACGCTGACGAAGTGCTGACCGCGGCAAAAGCTCTATAAATCTCTGATGCAAACTGTCGCATCCGCCATTCGCTCGGCCCTGTTAACCGGGAACCCGCGCGCCAAATGCTTTGCCACGCGTGATGTGGCGCGGCGTTGGCGTATGGGGCGTCTGGCATTTGAATTCGATGAGGCCATGCCTGATGCTCCCGCATGGCCGGATGCGCCCGAATTGCTGGAGCCCAAACATATGCCCAAACGCGGCAAGTTTGGTTCGCAGCGCGGGAGGATCGCGCTGTGGCATTCTTTGGCGCATATCGAATTTGCGGCGATCGACCTTGCATTGGACATGGCCGGGCGGTTTGGCGCGGAGATGGGTGAGGAGTTCGTGTCGGACTTTCTCTATGTTGCCGCAGATGAGGCGATGCATTTCGCTTTGCTTGCGCGCAAGCTTGAAAGTCTAGGCAGCTATTATGGTGCGCTCCCCGCGCATGGCGGATTGTGGCAGGCGGCTGACGAGACAAAGCATGACGTTGCGGCCCGGCTGGCCATTGTTCCGATGGTGCTCGAGGCGCGGGGCCTAGACGTGACGCCAGCAACATTGGACCGGGTCAAAGCAGCAGGCGATGAGCACGGTGCAAAGATCCTTGCGCGGATACTTGACGACGAAATTCGACATGTCGGATTTGGCACAAAACACTTTTTGAAAGTTGCCAAAGCGACCGGCGCGAATCCCGAAAACGCGTGGAAATCCTTGGTTCGCGCACATTTTCGAGGGGCTGTTAAACCCCCATTCAACGACTCAGCGCGTCTTGCAGCCGGTTTATCGCGGGACTTTTACGAAGATGTTGCGAATTAACGAATCGCGGCGATAACTCTTTTTACGTCGCGGGAAAGATGAGGTTCCTGCAACATGGTTGTAGCGTGAAACGAGACTAAGATGTCTCAGTTTAGAAATGATAATCGCGCGCAGCCGAACTAAGAATGGCATTACGCCAGTTAGGACCGGGTCAGTATGTACACGCTTTTGAAGCGTCCAGTTTCGAAGTTCGCAGCCGCATTTTGCGCCGCTGCGACTTTGCTCGCGGCGAACCCGGCCGCAGCCAATTCCTCCGCAAATGCTGCCGCAGCTGATGTAACCGAACCTGTGCGTGAAAGCGCCGATGACACTTTGGTGTCTGGCGATGAGCGGTTTCGCGAACTGTTTGCCAGTTGGTCCACGCTTGATAGTGCGCCGCCTCAGGCACCCGGCACGGCCCCTACGATTGTAGAGAGCCCGACCATTTCGGTGCCATCGCGTATGCCTCTCGAAGGCGCCCGCCTCAGCAGTGGTTACGGAATGCGCGACCACCCTGTTTTGCGCCAACGTCGTCGCCATCACGGCGTTGATCTTGCTGCGCCGACGGGCACGCCTGTTTACGCCACGGCTGACGGCTTGGTTGGCCGCGCCGATTGGTTCTCAAGCTACGGTCTGTACATCAGCATCGATCACGGCGCTGACTTGGAAACCCGTTACGCTCACCTATCACGTCTCGCGGTTGCGGCGGGCGAAAGAGTAAAAAAGGGCGATCTGATCGGCTATGTTGGCTCAACTGGTCGCTCCACAGGTCCGCACCTCCATTATGAGGTTCGCGTTGACGGGGTTGCAGTCAATCCAATTCCCTATATGGTGGAAACCGAAGAACAGGCGCGCATGGCGACCAGCAGCAATGCAGATTTGCTGCCCGGACGCCGCCGTGTTGGTGTTGCTGGCGGGGACTAATCCTCCCATTGGCCAGATAAAGAGTTACCCGCCTGGAAGCGGGTCGGACATTGGAGAGGGTGTCCGAGTATAGGCGACGGGTTTACCCGTCGCCTTTTTTTGCCTTTCGGCACACGCTTCGGCGCAGCCCCGTCAAAAGGCGTTGGCAATTCAAGGCCGCAAAACATAGCGCACCCGTTTTCGCTTGAGTGCGCAACGCACTGCGCTAGTCTTTTTTCCAAGAGAGTTCAGACCCGCACGGCCCGCTGAATTAAGGGGGCACATGTTGGCTGATTAGGAGAGAGACATGACCATGCATCCCATCGCGCACGCCGCGAACCGCCCAAATCATCCCGCTGTCATCATGGCCGGAAGCGGCAATCAGATGACTTATGGTGAGATGGATGCAGCGGCGAACCGGTTTTCCCAATTGCTGCGGGGACGCGGTTTCGCGCCGGATGATGCCTTCGCGGTGCTGCTAGAAAATCGGATCGAGTATTTCACTCTTGTCTGGGGGTCTCAGCGGTCTGGAACTTTGCTGGTGCCAATCTCGACCCGCCTGACCGCGCCAGAGATTTCCTATATTCTCAATGACAGCGGCGCCAAGCTGCTCATCACGTCGCCAATGTTCGCCGATGTCACCGCCAATATTCGCCACGACTGCCCCGATCTTGAGATTTTGATCGCTGATGGAGACGGCGACACCAATTTTGCCGCGGAACTGCACAGCCACTCCGCTGAGCCTATTTCCGACCAACGCGCCGGTGCCAATATGCTCTATAGCTCTGGCACGACAGGCCGGCCCAAGGGTGTCCGTCCCGCGCCACCCGAAGATCCCAATCCGCAAGCAATGATCCCATTCCTGGGTCTTGCGACCATGGGTGCCGGGATGCCCACAGACGGTTCGATGGTCTATCTATCACCAGCCCCTCTGTATCATGCCGCGCCGCTGGCCTGGTGCGCCGCTGCTCAGCGATTGGGCGGCACAATTGTGGTGTTAGAGAAATTTGACCCCGAAGGGGCACTTGCCACGATTGAGAAATACAAGATCACTGACAGCCAATGGGTGCCGACCCATTTCGTCCGGTTCTTAAAGCTCGATCCGGCCATCCGGACCAAATACGATCTATCCAGTCATAAGCGGGCTTTGCACGCCGCTGCCCCCTGCCCGGTTCCGATTAAGCAGGAGATGATCGAATGGTGGGGTCCGATCGTGAATGAATATTATGCTGGGAGCGAAGGCATCGGCATGACTATGATCGGCGCGGCGGATTGGCTGGAGCATCCCGGCACCGTGGGTAAGGCTATCCATGGCACGCTGCACATTTGCGGCCCTGACGGGGAAGAAGTGGGCGCGGGCGAAGACGGGCTGATCTATTTTGAGAACACCTTATTGCCGACCTATCATAACGATCCGGAAAAGACCGCCGATGCGATGCATCCCAAAGGGTGGATGACATTGGGCGATATTGGCCATGTGGATGCAGATGGATATCTGTTCCTGACTGACCGAAAAAGCCACATGATCATATCGGGCGGCGTGAACATTTACCCCCAAGAGATCGAGAACCTGTTGATCACCCATGACAAAGTCATGGACGCCGCTGTCATCGGCGCGCCTTGCCCAGATTTGGGAGAGAAAGTTGTCGCGGTGGTTCAGCCCATTGATATGGATGTGTCCGGAGACGCGCTTGAGGCTGAACTGCGCGAATTTCTAGCCCCAGAGCTGGCCCGGATCAAAATGCCCAAGATGTTTGATTTCCGCCCAGATTTGCCGCGCGAGGCGAATGGGAAATTGTACAAACGCGAACTGCGCGATGAATTCGAAGCCAAAGCGAAAGCGGGAGCATAGTCGATGACCACCACACACATCTTGAGCCAGGACGAAGGTCGCGCGGTCATTGATCCCAAGAGCTATGCGGATTGGGACAATCTGCTCGATCAATTTGATGCCATTCGCGCAAGATCCCCTGTCGCCCGAGTAGAGGGTGTGGATGACGTCCATCGGCCGTTCTGGTTGGTCACTGGCTATGACGAAGTGATGCAAGTCTCAAAAGACAATGCGACCTTTTTGAACAATCCTAAAACAGTGGTCTTTTCGCTCAATGAGGGGATCGCCTTTGCCAAGAATATGACCGGTGGCAGCGAACATATGGTTGCCAGCCTCGTCACTTTCGACGCGCCGATCCACATGAAATACCGTAAGCTGACCCAAGAATGGTTCATGCCCAAGAACCTCAGGACGATCGAAGCGGAAATCCGCGATTTGGCCGCGCGCACGGTGGATCGCATGTTGCAAGAAGGGCCCGAAGTTGATTTTGTAAAGCAGGTCTCTGGCCCGTATCCCTTGCATGTTGTGATGCAGATCCTCGGCGTACCCGAAGAAGACGAACCGCGAATGTTGATGCTGACCCAGCAGATGTTTGGTGGTCAGGATGATGATCTCAACCAATCCCCAACGGCAGGCATGAACGCGGAACAGATTACGCAGCTTGTGGCGGGAGCCGTCCAGAATTTCGAAGAATACTTCGCAGGGATCACCGCAGAGAAGCGCGCGAACCCGACCGGCGATGTGGCCAGCACAATTGCGAATGCTCTTGTGGATGGGGAGCCGCTGAATGATCGCGATATGATGGGCTATTTCATCATTATCGCCTCCGCGGGGCACGACACGACATCGGCATCGACGGCGGGCGCGATGCAAGCATTGGCGAATGATCCCGAACAATTTGCGCGGGTTAAGGCTGATCCTTCGTTGCTGCCCGGAATCGTAGAGGAAGCGATCCGTTGGACCACCCCGGTGCAACATTTCATGCGCACCGCAGCCGAAGACACGGAATTGAGCGGGCAGAAGATTGCAAAGGGCGATTGGTTGATGATCAATTACGTCGCCGCCAATCACGATCCGGGCCAATTTGATGATCCGCGCCGGTTCGACGCGGCGCGTTCACCCAATCGCCATGTCGCGTTTGGTGCGGGCGCGCATCAGTGCCTTGGTTTGCATTTGGCGAGGCTTGAAATGCGAATCTTGTTCGAAACGTTGTTGGATCGGATCGACACAGTTGAACAAGTGGGGGAAGCAAAGCGTTCGACCAGCACATTTGTCGGCGGTCTAAAGGCGCTGCCACTTAAGATCACACCAGCCTAAGCCCTCGATATGGGAAGTGTTGCGCAACAATACAAGGTGTGACTGTTAAATAAAGTTTTCAACGAACACTATCGTAACGTTTTTGCCGATTTTCCTGTTAAAACGCCACAACATGTGTTAATACTCCATTCATGGGAAAAACTTGGGAAATCGGCGCTGCGTTCTTTGCGGTGGAATACGTTGCGCATACTGTCACGTCGCTCATTAAAGGAGTAATCGCATGACTTTGCTCGAACCGTATAACCTGCCCTTTGCGATTTCTCTGGGCGCATTGCTGGCCATTGCGATCATGCAAGTCATCGGATTTGGTGACCTGTTCGAAAGCGATGTTGAGATCGACTTGGATGCTGATGTGGCCGACGGCCTCGAAGCAAGCGGGTTTGTCGATGGCATTTTCAGCGTCCTTGGGATTGGCCGCGTGCCATTTCTGATCTGGTTGGCGAGCTTGCTCTTTGTCTTTGCCGTGGTCGGCGTTGTCGGACAGGCTGTGATCAGCAGCGTCTTTGGCGCGCCTTTGTCAGCCAGCTTGGCTGCCATCCTGGCAGGTGCGGCGACGATACCTCTAAACGGTATCGCGATCCTGCCGATAGAGCGGCTGATTCCAAAGGATGAGACGACGGCGGTGGGCCTACAAAGTCTCGTCCGGCGCGATGCGGTGATCCAAACGGGCACCGCCCGGGCGGCATCGCCTGCGCGCGCAAAAGTGAAAGATGTCTATGGGCATCCCCATTTCGTAATGGTCGAACCGCATGATGAACACGCGGAATTGGCCGAGGGTGAAACTGTGCTGCTGGTGCGCCGCGAAGGAGAACTCTTCTTCGGTGTGCGCTATGAAAGCCCACTGCTGCGCCCGTAATGTATAAGAATATTTGGAGGAAATATAGGAATGCTTGATTATGTAATTCTTGGTGGCGGCGGCATTTTGTTTCTGTTCATTATCCTGTTCGCTTTGTCGACGCTGTATCGGCGCGCATCGAAGGAAATTGCCTTTGTTCGAACGGGTGTTGGCGGCGAAAAGGTTGTGATGAATGGCGGCGCTCTGGTGGTGCCGGTGTTTCACGAGACCATGCCGGTCAATATGAACACTCTGGTGCTCGCGGTTATCCGGCGTGACGGTGAGGCTCTGATCACACTCGACCGTTTGCGGATCGATGTGAAGGCGGAATTCTATGTCCGCGTGCGACCAGATGCTGAGGCGATTGGCATGGCCGCGCAAACGCTGGGCCAACGCACGATGCAGCCTGAGATGTTGAAAGATCTTGTCGAAGGTAAGTTCGTCGATGCGCTGCGCTCTGTTGCGGCGGGGATGAGCATGAATGAACTGCATGAACAGCGTGCGGACTTTGTGCAAAAGGTGCAGCAAGTGTCGTCCAACGATCTGGCCATGAACGGGTTGGAGCTGGAATCGGTCTCGCTTACTGGTCTGGACCAAACCAGCATCGAACACTTCAACGCCAACAACGCGTTTGACGCCGAAGGCCTGACCAAGCTGACCGAACAAATCGAAGCGCGCAAAAAACTGCGCAACGATATTGAGCAAGACACACGCGTTCAGATGGAAACGAAAAACCTCGAAGCGGATACCAAGAGCTTTGAGATTGGCCGCGACCAAGAATACGCTCGCCTCTCGCAAGAACGCGAAGTTGAGGTGCGCCGCGCCGCGCAAATGGCAGAGATTGCCCGCGAACAGGCAGAGCGCAATCGCGAAGCTGATGCGGCTAAGATCGAGGCCAAGAAGCAGGTGGATAGCCAGCAGATTGAGGCCGATCGTTCCGTTGAAGAGGCACGGATCGATCAAGTTCGCGCGCTGGAAATCGCGCGTCAGGAACAGCAGATCGCCGTTCAAAATAAAAGCCGCGAGGAAAGCCAAGCCAAGGCCGAGGCTGATGCAGCCCGCGCCAAAGCGGTCGCTGCTGAAGAACAAGTGATCACCTCGCGTGAGAGCGAAATTGCTGAACGTCAAAAGAAGATCGAGTTGATCGAAGCGGCCAAACAGGCGGAGCGCGATGCAATTGGTATCAAGGTTGAGGCGGAAGCGGAGAAAGACGCCGCAACCAACCGGGCCGAAGCCGCGCGGATGGAAGCCAAAGGCGAAGCCGATGCAGAAGTGCTGCGCGCCGAAGCCGACCGGGTCCGCTTCGAAGTTGAAGCCGCCGGTCAGCAAGCCGTGAACGAAGCAGCCAACATCCTGTCGATGGATCAGATCAGCTTGCAAACCAAACTGGCTCTGCTCGAAGTGCTGCCTGAAGTGATCAAGGAAAGCGCGAAGCCTATGGAGGCAATCGACTCGATCAAGATCGTTCAGGTCGACGGGCTGACGCAAAATGGCGGCTCTGGTGGTGCCGGCGGTGCTGGTTCCGGAGCTGGAGGCGGCTCGGGAAACTTGGCGACTGACGCGGTCTCCGCAGCACTCGCCTACCGCGCCCAGGCCCCGGTGCTTGATGGTTTGATGAAAGAACTTGGCCTTGATGGCTCATCGCTGGGTACGCTGGTTCAAGCGGCGGCGAAGGATGTAGATGCCCCGGCCGATGGCGCGCCGCTTCCGATCGAAAATCCGCTTTCAGATGATGAGGGCACCTTCGATCAGGACGAAGCGGCCGAGTAAACCGGCGCAAGATCGATCATTGGCCCCGGCTGCATTCGCTTTAACCAGCGGTGCAGTGCGGGGCCTTTGCCGTTTTTAGCCGAGCAATTTGGTCGCCATCGCGCGCACATCAGCGCCCATATCATCGCGCTCCAACGCAAGCGCCAATGTGGCTTCTACAAAGCCAAGCTTGTTGCCGCAGTCGTAGCGTTTTCCATCAAAGGTCACCGCATGAAAGGCCTGATCGCCAATCATCTTTGCCATCGCATCGGTCAGTTGAATTTCGCCGCCTGCGCCTTTGCCTTGGTTTTCCAGTGTCCGCATCACTTCGGGTTGCAGGATATAACGGCCTGAGATGATCTTGTTCGAAGGCGCTTCGGCCTGCGGTGGTTTTTCAACCAAGCCTTTCACTTCAGTTAGCGCGCCGTTCTCAGCGCCCGGATCGATCACACCGTAACTCGATACCTCATCCATCGGCACTTCGAGCACGCTGATGAGGTTGCCCCCGACTTGATCATAGGCATCGACCATCTGCTTCATGCAGCCGGTGCCGCCCTTTTTGCCGATCATCAATTCATCGGGCAGGAATATCGCAAAGGGTTCATCGCCGACAATTGCCCGCGCGCACCAGATCGCATGGCCAAGGCCCATCGGCACCTGTTGGCGGACGGTGATGATATCACCGGGTGTTGCGCGGGTGGGGTCGAGCACCCCCATATCCTTGCCGCGTTCGCTCATCGTCGATTCGAGTTCAAAGGCCATATCGAAATGTTCAACGATGGCGGTTTTCCCGCGCCCGGTTACAAAGATCATCTGCTCGATCCCAGCTTCGCGGGCTTCGTCCACGGCATATTGGATCAAAGGGCGATCCACGATGGGCAGCAACTCTTTTGGAATTGCCTTGGTTGCAGGAAGGAAGCGCGTGCCCAATCCCGCGACTGGGAAAACGGCTTTCTTGATCGGTTTCTGGCTCATTGGATCGGCCCCTTGATAACGATTGGCTGCGATTGCCACTGTCTGGTTAATGCTCGTGCCCTTATGAACATATCAGGTCAATGTTAGGTGTATGTTGCGTGAAAAGCCTCATTCGTTAAGGCAGAGATTATGGACAAATTGATCATTCGTGGCGGCAACCGCCTTTCGGGCACTATTCCCATCTCCGGCGCAAAAAACGCGGCTCTCACGCTCATTCCGTGTGCATTGTTGACAGATGAACCTGTGACTTTGCGCAATCTGCCACGGTTGGCGGATATTGACGGGTTTCAACATCTGATGAACCAGTTCGGCGTGACGACCGCCATTCAGGGCACCCGGCCTGAAGATTTTGGCCGGACCATGCGGCTGGAGGCGACGCGCATTACATCCAGTGTGGCGCCCTATGATCTCGTCCGCAAAATGCGCGCGTCGATCTTGGTGCTTGGCCCCATGCTGGCGCGCGCAGGCGAAGCGACCGTTTCGATGCCAGGCGGGTGTGCGATCGGCAATCGCCCGATTGACTTGCATCTCAAAGCTCTCGAAGCCTTCGGCGCTGAGATCGAATTGGCGCAAGGGTATGTCCGCGCGGTTCAGCCCGATGGCGGGATGAAAGGCGGCGATTTCGACTTTCCCGTCGTTTCTGTCGGCGCGACTGAGAATGCTCTTATGGCTGCGGCGCTTGCCAATGGTACGTGCCGCCTGTTCAACGCCGCGCGCGAGCCTGAGATCGTTGACCTTT
Source organism: uncultured Erythrobacter sp. (assembly GCA_947502815.1). Classification (GTDB taxonomy): domain Bacteria; phylum Pseudomonadota; class Alphaproteobacteria; order Sphingomonadales; family Sphingomonadaceae; genus Erythrobacter. The sequence goes on along the minus strand of CANNBH010000001.1, from coordinate 3,066,325 downwards.
GTAATCTCCTTGTCGCGATGGGCGCAGAGATTGAGGGGATCGGAACGTCCGACCTGACTATTCACGGCGTTAAACGGCTGAACGGCACGACCTATAAAGTCATGCCCGACCGGATTGAGGCGGGGTCTTATGCCTGTGCGGCGGCGATAACCGGCGGTGAGGTTAGGCTCGAGGGCGCTAAGGCGGCCGATATGCAGGCCACGATTCACGCTCTGCGCACAATCGGAATCGACGTTACCGAAGACCCCAAGGGTATCGATATTGCGGCCATCGGCCCGCTCAAACCTGTCGATCTAACCACTGCGCCATACCCCGGATTGGCGACCGATATGCAGGCACAATTGATGGCTCTGCTTTGCAAGGCCGAAGGGACAAGCGTCCTTAAAGAAACCATCTTTGAGAACCGTTTTATGCATGTGCCTGAGCTGACCCGGATGGGCGTTGATGTCGCCACAGAGGGGCGCACAGCCATCGTCAAAGGGGTCGATTCGCTAAACGGTGCCGAAGTGATGGCAACCGATTTGCGCGCTTCGATGAGCCTTGTGATCGCGGCCCTAGCGGCCGAAGGCGAAACGCAGGTTCGGCGCATTTACCATCTGGATCGCGGGTATGAACGGCTCGAAGAAAAGCTTCAGCTGGTTGGCGCAGATATTGAGCGGGTGGACGATTAAGGCCGGGTGATACGGTCGGTCACAAGCCAAACCCGGATTGCGCTCGCCAGACCCGGCGGCGTGTCGGCGGCGATGCGTTCAGCGTCGATTTGCCCGACCAGCGCATTGATCGGCAGGCCGCGCTGTTGAGCTGCATCCTTTAACATCGCCCAAAAAATCGGCTCCAAGCTGATCGAGGTCTTATGACCTGCGATCTCAACTGAGCGTTTGACCGGTGGGTGGTAGGGAGAATTGCCGCTCACTTATAATGCTCGCGCCGATCGGAAAAGTCGCGCACCCGCTTGCGCCACGCGCGGTAGCTTCCCGGCTTCAATTGGTCGCGCATCAAGGATTTGACCTCTTTTTCCGGCAAGCCAAACTGCTGTTTTATTGCGGCAAAGCTGGTGTGATCGCTAAGAGCCATTTCGACAATAGCGCTCACTTCTGCTGCGGTCAGATCATGGGCGATCGGTTCCAACGTTCAGTCCTTGGCCGCGTGTTCACGCAACCGCCGTCGCCTCGATCTCAATCATGATGTCCGGATGGTACAGTTCTTTCACACCCAGCAGTGTGCTGACAATTTCTGCACCAGCTGCGCCGTGGATCGGCATCACCTGATCGGCTGTTGCCATAAATGCTTGAACATCGGTCACATAGAAATTGAGACGCACTAGGTTGGTCGCATCCATTCCCGCCGATTCCAGCGCGTCCAACAAACACTGCCATGCCGACCTGTATTGCGCCAAAAGATCGCCCGGATGCAGCGGTGCGCCTTCTGCATCGGAAGCGGTTTGACCTGAGCAATACAGCGTGCGCTCACCGCCTTTGACTTCGATCGCATGATTCAGGCCAAACCCTTGAAGCCAAGGTGTCGGATTGTGCGTTGTCTTTTTCACTGCGTCAGTTCCTCAAAGGAGTTTGCAAGCACCTTCAATACATATGCTGGCCGCCATTGATACTCATTGTGGATCCGGTCACAAATCCGCCGTTGTCGGATGTAAGGAAGGCGACGCCGCGTGCGATCTCTTCGGCGTTGCCCAATCGGCCCACTGGGATTTTCGCGACGATCTTCTCCAGAACTGGCTCTGGCACGGCGGCGACCATATCTGTGTCGACATACCCGGGCGCGATGGCATTGACGGTGACGCCGAATTTCGCCCCTTCTTGCGCGAGTGCTTTGGTAAAGCCGTGGATTCCAGACTTTGCTGCGGCGTAATTGACCTGACCATATTGGCCGGCCTGTCCGTTGATGGATCCGATGTTTACGATCCGGCCCCATCCGCGCTCCCGCATTCCCGGGAAACATGCCTTTGACATGTTGAAACACCCGCCCAGATTGACGCGCATCACGTCGTTCCAATCTTCGAAGCTCATTTTGTGCAGTGTGCCGTCGCGGGTGATTCCGGCGTTGTTGATGACGATATCGACGGGGCCGTGTTCAGCAGCGACTGCCGCGCAGCCTTCCAAGCACGCTTCGTGATCGCCGACATCCCATTTGTATGAAGCGATGCCGGTGTTTTGGGTGAAGGCCTTGGCGGCATCATCATTACCGCCATAATTGGCGATGACGGTGTGCCCCTGCCGTTTGAGCCGCTGGCAGATGGCTTCCCCAATTCCGCGGGTTCCTCCGGTGACGATGGCTACACGGCTCATAATCGTTGGCTCCTATCTTGCGCGCTTAAACGTAACCAAGTCGCCGTGTCAGGCAACAAAAAACCCCGCCAAAGGCAGGGTCTTTTAAGAAACGTTGCCCTTTAAGTAAGGCGCCTGAGAAGAACGGATCAGAAGCGGATTTGTGTTCCGACATAGACCGCTTGGCTATCCTGCACCGAATTGGTGACCGGATCGAGGCGATCACGCTCTTGCGAGAGTCGCACGCCGGCGCGAACATTGAAATTGGGCGATAGGCGGAAGCTGCCGCCAACGTCGACCGTTTGCGAGCTCAAAGCATCAAGCGTGTTGGGCGAACGGCCAGCAACGGTTTCGTCTTCAAGCTCAATACGAGGCTGCAAACGACCAGGCTCTTCAACGCGGGTCGAGCGGATTGGCTCAAACTCGGAAAGATCCGGCATCGCAGGATTGGACAGTGCTGCCACTGTACGCGGCGGCGCAGCGTTTATGCCTTCTGGCAGAGGCGCGCCCGAAGGCGATGCAGCCTGCGTCCGGGCAAAGCTTTGATAGCCGCGCGCTGTTCCGAGGTTGAAACGACTCGCCGCGATTCCCGAAATGCCTGAACCTGTGCCCGGCGCTCCATTCGCTGCGGAGCGAATCGAAATTGCCTGAGCGGATTGGTCATCGATACGGACCGCAACGGTTACGGTGCGTTCGGTGCTGGCCAAAGTGGTGCCCGCCGGAGTGAAGCGAATGCCGCGGTCGCGCGCCTTTTGCGCCACCCGAGCAGCCAATGTCGGATCAACCGATGACGGCGTGAACATCTCGTAAGCAGCTGATTTGTCGGTGTTTTGTGCAGCGTCGCCGCTTGACCCAAGGCCAACAACCGCGAGACCCGCTGACGGCAGAGCAAGTGTCAGTGCGGCGGCCACACCCAACAGCGGCAGCTTGAGCTGCTTTTTCGCCATTGATTTGTTCGCCTGATCCACTGTCGTCCCTCTGTTCGCCTTACGCTGGCCACCATGCCAGAGAGTGAATATCCAAGAACACTTATCGCGCTCAGCATTACTCACAGATGAATTGATAGGTCCGTGATCGACCCTGTGGCAATCTTTTCCGTAACATAGGTGCGGGTTAACCATGCACCTGTTGCGCCGAACACACAGAATCCCGTGAACACCCTGCCCTATCAGCAAGTGGGACCCCGCGCCGGTGACGAGGGCCGCAGACCCGATTCAGCCAGCATACAGGCGCAACTCTGTTAGACCCGATGCGCGCCAACAGTGTGAATGCCCATGGGCGGCGCGCCAACGGGCCCTAGGCAACAGTTTGGGGCTCAACATGCTTGCCGGGAACAATTGGACCGGTATAGAGCAAGTGTAATCATAAGTGAGGGACATTACCGCCGTGACACGCGCCAAAATTGCATTTTCGAACTCAACTCGAATCGCAGCTGCAACAGCGGCGCTCGGCCTGCTTGCCGCATGCGGTGCCAGCGAACGCCCGACCAGCCAGCTCCAAGTCTCGCAGGTCAACACGATCGGCGTGAACGCATATTTGTGGCGCGGCGCGCTCGACACTCTCAGCTTTGCTCCGCTTTTGTCAGCCGATAGCAATGGCGGCGTCATCGTCACCGATTGGTATGCCAACCCAAGCAATCCCAATGAACGGGTAAAGGTCACCGTGACGATCCTCGATCAGGATCTGCGCGCCGATGCTTTGCGCGTCGCGGCCAGCCGTCAGGTTGCTCAGGGTGGCGGCTGGGTCGATGCCCCGGTTCAGGCGGCAACGGTGCAAAAGCTTGAAGACATTATTCTCACCAAAGCGCGCGACCTGCGCCGCCAGGCCGTGACGGGTTAATCCGCTCAAGTTTGCCCAAACACGCGAGCATACCAAGCATGACCGAAACACGATTCGATCCGTCTTCTGCCGACGGGCGCTGGCAACGCGCGTGGGCGCAGGCCGGGACTTTCATTGCCGATTCCGACAGCGAGAAGCCTAAGAGCTACATTCTTGAGATGTTCCCCTATCCATCGGGGCGCATCCACATGGGGCATGTGCGCAATTACACGATGGGCGATGTGCTCGCGCGGTATAAAAAGATGCGCGGATACGAAGTGCTCCATCCGATGGGGTGGGATGCATTCGGAATGCCGGCAGAAAACGCCGCGATGGAGAAAAAGGTCCATCCCGGTGCATGGACCCGGTCGAACATCGAAGCGATGAAAGAGCAATTGCAGCGCATCGGCTTTGCGCTTGATTGGACTCGTGAATTTGCAACCTGCGATCCCGAATATTACGGCCATGAACAGGCGTTGTTCTTGGATATGTACGCCAGCGGTTTGGTTTATCGCCGTCAGTCGGAGGTGAATTGGGATCCGGTCGACATGACCGTTCTCGCCAATGAACAGGTGATCGATGGCAAGGGCTGGCGATCCGGTGCTGAGGTCGAAAAGCGCAAGCTGGATCAGTGGTTCTTGAAGATCACAGATTTTGCTGATGAGCTTTTGGATGGTCTGGGGGAGCTCAAAGATTGGCCCGACAAAGTTCGGTTGATGCAGGAAAACTGGATCGGCAAAAGCCAAGGTCTTGAGTTCAGTTTTGACCTGTCGAACGGCGCAAAGCTGCCCGTTTACACCACCCGGCCTGACACAATTTTCGGCTCCAGCTTTTGCGCGATAGCCGCCGACCATCCGATCGCTCAAGGTTTGGCGCGCGATCCTGCGATTGCCGGTTTTATCGAAGAATGCAAACGCGGCGGGACAACCGCGGCGGAGCTGGAAACGGCGGAAAAGCTGGGCTTTGACACCGGCATCACGGCGAAACATCCGTTCACCGGCGCGGCCATGCCGGTCTTCATCGCGAACTTTGTCCTGATGGATTATGGCACGGGCGCTGTGATGGGCGTGCCGGGCCATGATCAGCGCGATTTTGAATTTGCGACGAAATACGCCTTGCCGATTGCGCGCGTTGTTGCCGCTGATCCAGCTCAAGCGGACGCGCCTATGGGCGGCGAGGCAGAGGTCGGGGACGGCGTCATTGTCAATTCGGATTTCCTTGATGGTAAATCGGTGGACGAGGCCAAGGCCGACGTAATCACCCGCGCTGAAACCGGCGGTTGGGGCCAAGGCACAACCGTATGGCGGCTGCGCGATTGGGGCATTTCACGCCAGCGGTATTGGGGCACGCCAATTCCCTTTATCCACTGCCCCAAATGCGACATCGTTCCGGTGCCAAAGGACCAATTGCCGGTCACTTTGCCTGACGACGTTGATTTTGAAACGCCGGGCAACCCGCTGGAGCGACATGCGACGTGGAAACACACGACCTGCCCCAAATGCGGTGGCGCGGCGGAGCGTGAGACCGACACGCTCGACACATTCACCAATTCCAGCTGGTATTTCCTCCGTTTCGCCAGCCAACCGGATGACGCCCCGTTTGATCCAGAAGAGATCGCCAAGTGGATGCCGGTGCAGCATTACATTGGCGGCATCGAACACGCGATCCTCCACTTGCTCTATGCGCGGTTCTGGACGCGGGCGCTGTCGCATATTGGCAAGTTTGATGTGAAGGAGCCGTTTGCGGCGCTGTTCACACAAGGCATGGTCACGCATGAAACGTACAATTTCGGCGATAACAATTGGCTTTCGCCGGAGGAAGTGAATCGCACATCTGACGGTGCAACACTGAAGACGACTGGTGAAGCTGTTACAGTTGGCCGCGTCGTCAAAATGTCGAAGTCAAAGAAGAACGTCGTCGATCCCGACAATATCATCGCCAATTACGGCGCAGACGCTGTGCGCTGGTTTATGCTGTCTGACAGCCCGCCCGAACGCGATTTGCCGTGGTCTGATAGCGGCATCGAAGGCTGCTATCGCTTTGTGCAGCGGTTGTGGCGTCTGTTCGGACAGTATGACGCAGCGGCAAGCGGAGAAGACAAAACTTTGGCCCGCAAGGCCCATCAAGCCATCGTTGCGGTTGCCGAAGATATCGAAGCGCTCAGTTTCAACAAAGCGGTTGCGCGGATTTATGAGCTCACGGCGGCGGCAGAAAAAGCCGGCCCCAGCGAATCGCGCAATTTCGCCATTCGCACGGTCTTGCATCTGATTGGTCCGATGATGCCTCACCTTGCCGAAGAAGCTTTTGCCGTGATGGGGGAAAGCAGCCTGATTGCAGATGCCGCTTGGCCTCAGCATGATCCGGCACTGTTGGTTGAAGACGAAGTGACCATCGCGATCCAGCACAAAGGCAAGCTGCGCGACACGATCACTGCACCAAAGGGCGCGGCGAAAGAAGATCTCGAGGCGCTTGCGCTGGCGAGCGAGAAGGTTCAGCGTTCATTGGATGGCGCAGAAATTCGCAAGGTGATCGTGGTGCCCGATAGATTGGTGAACATCGTAACGTGATGCGCGGGGTTATCGCCTCGATTGCATTTGGCCTCTCCCTTGCCGGATGCGGGCTGCAACCGATGTATGCAGGCGGATCCAGTTCAGTCGTCGCGCAAGGTTTGGCCGCTGTCGATGTTCCCGCCATTCCTGGACGAGATGGGTGGTTGGTGCGCAACGCGCTGAAAGATCGCCTGCATGTGGCAAGCGGAGGGCAGGGTGCAGTGACCCCGGCTTACCGGCTCGATGTGCGGCTTGATGACGCTCTCGAAGGGCTCGGCGTGCTCAATGACGATACGATCAGCCGGGAGCGGCGCATCCTGCGATCCCGCTATCAATTGGTTGATTTGGCGACGGGTGAGATTTTGCTCGACGCGACGGCGGGCTCTGATGCCGGTATTGACGTTGTTTCATCGGAATATGCGACGATCGCGGCAGAGCAGACCGCGCTCGAAAACCTCGCCAAGGACGTTGCTGACCGGATGGCGACCCGGATTGCGCTCACATTGAGAGAGCGCGAACGGGCGCAGGCGCAATGATCCGGCGATGAAGGCAAAGCATACCGAATTTGCGCGCGGCCTGCCCACCGCCGCTGCATCTGCCGGGATTTTCTTCTTTTGCGGCCCTGACGAAGCGGGCGCGTCGGCCGCTGCCACCAGAGTGATCGAAGCCCTTCCCAATGCTGGCGAGCGCGTCGAAGTTGCCGGCGCCGATCTGCGCCGCGACCCTGCGCTTTTGGGGGATGAGGCGCGTTCGCAATCGCTTTTTGGCGATACGCGGCATATCTATGTTCGGGCGAACGGTGATGAGGCGCATGATGCACTCAAAGCCCTGATCGAAACTGGCGAAGTGGGCGCGGGCGATGCCGCACCCATCGTGATTGTGGCGACCTCTGCAACCGACAAATCGCGCACGGCCAAGCTGTTGGAAAAGCGCAAGGATGCGCTGGTCGCGATGTTCTATCCTCCCGATTTGATGAGCGTGGCCGCGTCGGTGCGCGCCATGGCCGATGGGGCGGGATTGCGGCTGGGCGGGGATTTGGCTGAACGGGTCGCACGCGCCGCCGGTTTGGACGTGCGGCTGGCTCAATCAGAGATCGATAAGCTTGCGCTTTACATGGACGCAGGACCGCAATCGCCTAAAACGGCATCGGTTGAAGATTACGCCGAAATCGGCGCCGCGACCGAGGAAGACGGTTTTGGCCCTGTCGTCAACGCAGTCATGGGAGGCGATCTGAGCAAATTGCCGCAGGAGGTTCGCCGGATGAAAGAGCTCGGCCTTAACCCTGTTGGTTTGCTTTTGGCGCTGGAGCGGCGGGCCGCGCAGCTGGCGAATATTGCAGCAAAATTGGGGTCTCGCGGTTCGCTCGACACGCTCAGTCGCGGTGAGAAAGCTCAGCTGGGGATTTTCTGGAAAGAAGAGCGCGAGATCCGCCAACAGTTGGGCAATTGGCAAGGCTTGGCCAGTCGAGACAGCAAAGAGCGCAAGCTAGACCGCTTGATACCGCGCCTCATCGCGCTGCACCGCAGTCTGCTTTCCAACAGCCAAGCGGCCGAATTGCTGCTCGCTCAGGACCTAACCCAGATCACAAGATTTGCTGCCAAACGGTAGCATAATCGGACAGATTTCCATTTCGCAGTCGCACAAAGTGCATTTTTGCGTCTAAAGGCTTTAAGGGATAATAAGGGCTATTCCTTAAGGAGCGTTCCTAGGGGAACGTGAAATCATATGAATAAGCAAACGGGGCCGCTTTCCGAGGTCGCCCAATCTGGTGAAAGCAAGGACATCATCGCCCCATCTTTGGAGCGGCGGCGTCTTCGTGCCTATGCGCTGCTGCTGCTGGTCGATGCCGCCTTGCTCAATCTGGCGTTTGCAACCGCTGGTCTGCTTTACGAAGGGCTTTGGTGGCATCCGCGCAACATGCTGGCGGTGCAAACAATCCTACCGATCTATTTCACCATCGCGCTCTACAACGAAAGCTATGGCGGAAGAGCCTTGGGCGACTGGGTTTTTGCAGCGAAACAGGCGCTTGTCGCACTTTTGATATCGGCGGCGCTGCTGAACTTTGTGGCGTTCTACACCAAATCCAACGCGCAATTCTCGCGCGTGTCGGTGACATTGGGGCTGATCCTTGCGGGTATCGCACTGGTGATGATGCGCCGCCTTGTCCCGATGGTGATTGAGAAATTTTGGGATGGGCGCACGCGCAACCATCTGATCATCGCTGACGAAGGACCCGATTTTAGCTTGCCCAAATCGATCACGATTTCGGCAGCAGAGTATGAGCTGGATCCCACCAGTCACGATCCCTTTATGCTCGACCGGCTGGGCCGGATGCTGCAGAATCAGGACAAAGTCGTGGTCAGCTGTCCGCGTGAAAGACGCCAAGCTTGGGCCTTTGTGCTCAAATCGGCGGGTGTTTTCGGCGAGATTGTCAGCGAGCCTGCGCATGAATTGGGTGCGACCGATGTGAACCGCTATGAGGCACAGGGCCGCACGACCATGGTGATCTCAACCGGGCCGCTTAATTTGCGCTCGCGTATTTCTAAACGGCTCTTCGATATCGCTATTGCTGGAACCGCTTTGGCTATCCTGTCGCCGATTTTCGTGTTCACGGCGTTGAAGATCAAACTCGACGATGGTGGGCCGATCCTGTTTGTTCAGCGCCGCCTTGGCCGGGGCAATCAGTTTTTTAATATGCTGAAATTCCGTTCGATGAAGATCGATCAAAACGATGCCAATGGCGATCAATCAACTGGGCGCGAAGATGATCGGATTACGACCATTGGAAAGTTTATTCGCCGCACCAGCATTGATGAACTGCCGCAGCTGATCAATGTCCTGCGTGGGGATATGTCGATCGTTGGGCCGCGGCCACACGCTTTGGGCAGCCGGGCAAACAACAAATATTTCTGGGAAGTTGATGCCCAATATTGGGCGAGACATTGCCTTAAGCCTGGCCTGACGGGTCTGGCTCAGGTGCGCGGCCATCGCGGTGCAACCGAGGTGGAGAAAGACCTTACCGACCGCTTGCAGTCTGACCTTGAGTATATCTCAGGTTGGTCGCTACGGCGTGATCTTGAGATCGTGCTCCAGACTGTTCTCGTCCTAAAACACGACAACGCCTACTAAGCGAAGCCGCATCTCACCGTGCTTTAGTCGCGCTGAGGCACGGTGAATGTTCCGGTCACCCGACCATTTGAACCAGCGCCGCCCGATGCGTTGCTTGGGCCGCTTGCTTTGCCATCAATGCTCGACAACCCGCTGGCCAAATCAATCAGCAAACGCCCGCCGCTTAAGGTGTCGCCGCCGCGGCTCAATTCAACATTGCCCGCCATCGTGATGATCCGGCGACCAAAGTCATAAACCGCGACGTCACCGCTCGCGCGTTCATTTCCGCGGGTCACGACCACGCTGCCATTTGCGGTAATCCGCGCCACATCCAAGGAACCGTCATCGGTGTAGTTCGCCAGCATCCGATTGGAGCGGACGGTGAGGCCCGCCTGACTAACGGTTACGCCGCCTGTCAGAACAACCCGGTTGGCCCGGTCGTCAAAATCGATCGAACCTGCGTCAAATGACACTGGCGCATTGGTGTTGTGCGATGCGATGGTCTGCGCGTTGAGCGCAATTCCGCCGGTAAGTGCAGCCGTCAGCGTAAAACCTGCCGCCGCCCAAGTGAGCGCGACCTTGCGCAGTTCGGGTTTCTGAGTGTTCATCAGAGCTTTTGTCATCAAGGCACCCTCAATTGGCCGGGCACCATGGTGAGCCGGGCATTGCCATCCAGTGTAAACCGCCGCGCATCCACATCAGCGCGCATCGCTTGGGCCGAAAACGTGCCCGCAGGCACCGATCCAGAGACGCCATCATCTCCGCTCATTGTTCGGCTTTCAAGGTCAAACGCCACGCCGCTTGCTGTCATCGCATAGCCATCTGCAGTGCGCACCCGCACGATGCCTTGAATATCCACGATCTCTTCGTTGATGTCATAAACACCGCCATCTGCGGTCAGCCGGGCTGGGCCATCTTCGAGCAGCATTTGCGCCATCAGATCCTGCATTCGCACTTTGCCCTCGACGCTGGAGCGTTGGACCGCTTCTCCCGCAGTAAGCGAGAATGGCCGCCCCAGATCATCGCGCCCGCGGTACATCGCGTTGTCGACGCTCAACCGTTCATCAATCACCGCCACCTTTGTTCGGTCGAGCAGAAAGCTGACCTCTCCGCGTGGAGATAAGGGCGTGATGATCATCAAGGCCGCCAGCACCCCGACACCCATCGGCAACACCCGAGCAAGGAAGCCGACAAGCTTGTCATGGCTGCCTCCGGGTGCGGCAAAGTCCTGACGCTTTCCGCGCAGTTCCTTGGCTTCGCTGGTTTCGATGCGGCGTTTGATGACCATGATTGCGGTCTACTTGTAGTAACCTTCATTGTGGCTGAATATGTCGCGGCTGTCCCATCCGGCGATGTCGAGCAATGCGCGCGCCGGAAGGAAGTCGAAACAGGCCTGAGCCAATTCCATCCGGCCCTCGCGTTCCAATCGCACCGTCAATTCATCGCGCAAAGCGTGCAGGAACCGAACATCAGAGGCAGCGTAATCGCGTTGAGCTTCGCTCAGCACCGGGCCGCCCCAGTCGCTCGATTGTTGATGTTTGGAGATATCCGCATTGAGCAGCTCAGTTGCGAGATTCTTCAATCCGTGCCGATCGGTGTAAGTCCGCACCAGCTTGCTGCCGATTTTGGTGCAGAACACCGGGCCTGCCATCACGCCTAGGTAATATTGGATCGCCGCCAAATCGAAGCGGGCATAGTGATAGAGCTTCACCCGAGATTGATCTTCCAATATCGCGCATAGGTTGGGCGCGTCATACTCGCTGCCGGGATTGAACCGGACGAGATGCTCATCGCCTGAGCCATCGCTGATTTGAACAACGCACAATCGATCGCGGTGGGTGATTAGACCCATCGTCTCTGTATCGACCGCCAACGCGCTCGTGCCTTGCAGGACGCCCTCGGGCAGGTCTTCTTCGTGGAAATGAACTGTCATTGGCATGCCACTACGCCGATTGGGGATAGAGGGGAAGGGGTCTCTCGCACTTCATGGGTGCAGCGGTGTAGCCTGCTGGCACCATGACGGCAGAGCAAATCCCGGAAAGCTGGCGCGCCGCGCTTGAGCCTGTGCTTCAAACGCCAGAGGCGCGCAAATTGGGCGGATGGCTGCGGGCAGAGGAGGACGCGGGCAAGACCATCTATCCCCCACGCGGGACGCGATTGGCTGCGCTGGCGATGACGCCGCTGGATGCGGTGCGCGTCGTTATCCTTGGCCAAGATCCCTATCATGGGCCGGGTCAGGCCCATGGCCTCGCCTTTTCGGTTCAAGATGGCGTCAAACCGCCACCCTCTCTTGCCAATATTTTCAAAGAGTTGGCCGATGACCTGACCGTGCCCATTTCGCAAACCGGCAATTTGACGCCATGGGCGCAGCAGGGCGTTCTGCTGCTCAACAACACTTTGACCGTGGAGGCAGCCAAGGCCGGCAGCCACGCGGGGCGCGGATGGGACGCGATCACCGACGCGGCGGTGCAGGCAGTGGCGCAAAGCGGGCAGCCAGCGGTGTTCATCCTGTGGGGCAGTCATGCCGCCAAAAAGGCAGGCCGTGTCACCGGCCTTGGTGCCGGGCATCATCTGGTCCTGAACGCGCCGCATCCCAGCCCGCTGTCGTCCTATCGCGGTTTCTTTGGATCGAAGCCCTTTTCGCAGGCCAACGCCTTTCTTGAAAGCCATGGGCGCGGGCGCATTGATTGGGCGCTTTAGGACGGGGCGCCTGAGACTTGGACCGCTTTGCTCACTTTTAGAAACAGCCTTGCCGCCTGCAAACCTCTGTGAAAAAAGGGGTTTTGCGGTTTGACGATGGTGCAAAGTGTAACCTTTCGTTTTGGCACATGGCGCGGTGATTGCGCCGGTTGGCAGAGCGCCCAGCTTGCCTGATCCCAGCAAGTGTAGGAAAGCGGTTTCCCATGACCGAGGACGAAGCACGAACCGCGCTCACCGCCCGCGCCGCTGCCCTTTCCGAAGAGGACCGGATCAGCGGCGAAGCGCGCGAACCCGTCACGCTGCAACAAGACAGCGTCGGGCGGTTGTCGCGCATGGACGCGATGCAGCAACAGGCGATGGCGCAGGCGCAGGAACGCCGGCGTTCTCAGGAAAAGTTGCGGATCAAGGCCGCGTTGGAGCGGATCGACGAAGGCGAATGGGGATATTGCGTGACCTGCGGAGAAGACATCGCTGAGGCGCGTCTGGCCAATGATCCAAGCGTCGCAACCTGCGTGGGATGCGCCTCTGCTGCGTAAGCGATTTATTCGAGGCGCTGACCGAGCCGTTTTAGCCGCGCATGTCTTTTGAAGAACCAAGGCTGATATGAGAAGTGATGCTGGCAACTTGCGGCAACACGCCCAGCGTATCGGAATGGAACCGTTTGTAACTCTGCAGGCTCTCGACCTCTACTCTCAGCAAATATTCCACTGAGCCCGTGATGTTGTGGCACTCGCGCACTTCGGGCGCGGCATCCATGGCTTGCTCAAATTGGCGCGCGTCCTTCGTCAGATGGGCGGAAAGCCCAACCATGACAAAGACCGTGATTTCCCCGCCCAACCGGCTGCGGTCGAGCACCGCCCGATACCCTTTGATGAGGCCGGATTGTTCAAGCTCTTGCACGCGCCGCAAACAGGCAGAGGCCGACAGGCCGACATGGCTGGCCAAATTCGTGTTGCTGATCCGACCGTCGTTTTCGAGCGCGCGCAATATATTGCGGTCTATATCGTCCATAGCCGTAGAATATGCGAAAAAAATCGAAATCACAAATCACTTTGCAAGGATAATCTCAATCGCTCCGTATATAGTTGCACCAGATACTTTTTGGGGAATGAAATATGGCGCAATTGGCCGCAAGCGATGCAGCAATCCAGCCTTTGGCGGCTTACGATATGTCAGCCGATGGCGGCTTTTTGTGCCGTTATGACGCCAGCACGGTCGAATTGCCCGGCGCGTGGTCCGATGCTGCGGCCACGGCCCTGCAATTGCCCCAAGTCTTGCCATCGGGCAGCGTGCGCGCCTTTTTGGAGGCGCATTTGCCCCATCCCAGCGATCTGCCCGAGGCATCATCGCTAACCGACGAACAAGCGCGGATGGCCACCGTGCATTACACTTTCATGGTGCAATCCTATATCTGGGGAGAGGCCCAGCATTCGGATCGCTTGCCCTCCTGCCTTGCCATTCCGATGGTCGGGCTTGCCGATCGGTTGGGCCAACAGCCCTTGCTGACCTACAGTTCCTATGTGCTCGACAATTGGTCGCTGATCGACCCGGCCAAGCCGTTGGCGCTCGACAATATTCGGATGATACAGAATTTTCTGGGCGGTCAGGATGAGGCTTGGTTTGTGCTGGTCCATGTCGCGATAGAGGCCTGCGCTGGGCAGGTTCTGGCGCGTTTTTCCGATATTCACGACGCGGTGGTTCAAGACGATCCTGCGCGTGTGCAAAAACTGCTGGAGCACACGGCGGGCACATGGGCGCAGATCAACGCCTTGTTTGATCGTATGCCAGAACGCTGCGATCCGTATGTCTATTTTGAACGGGTGCGGCCCTATATCCACGGGTGGAAGGACAATCCGGCCCTGCCCCATGGCGTGATTTACGAGGGCGTCGCCCGCTATGGTTCCAAAGCGCAGGCGTTTCGCGGGCAAACAGGATCGCAATCCTCGATTGTGCCCAGCATGGACGCCCTGCTGGGGGTTGGCCATGCGGCTGATCCGCTGCGCGAATTCCTTGATCAATTGCACGAATATCGGCCCCAAGGGCACCGCCGCTTCGTGGATGATGTGCGTGCGAACAGCGGGCTGCGGCATTATGCGCAGAGGGTGCAGTCTTCCGCTCTGAATGACGCGTACAACGTGAATATTCAGGCGGTGGCGGATTTCCGCACAAAGCACCTCGAATATGCGGCCAGCTATATCAACAAACAGGGCAAAAAGACCGCTGGGAATGATACGGACGTGGGAACAGGCGGCACGCCCTTCATGCGCTATTTGAAAAAGCACCGCGACGAAACGCAGGGCAATCTGCTTTAAGCAAAAGGCGCATCTGGCGCTTTTCTGCCGCGCTTCTTCGCCCGCGATCCTCTGTTCTAATCGCCGGTCGGCGGCGCCATCTTGCGCAGTTCCAGCGGCCATTCCGCTCCGGTCAGGTGCAGAATGCCGTCCTCCAGCACCCCGACCACGCCGGTGAAATCGGCAACCCCCATGTCGTTGCGGCGAAATTCAAAGCGCACTGTGCCGCCTTCGCCGGGGTTGAATGTTTCTGCGATGTCGTAGGTTTCGGACGTCACATTATAGGTTGATTGGGTGAGCTGCAGGCTGACCGGCTCGTCGCACTCGCCTTCTGGCGGGGACCACCCTTCGGCATAAATCTGATCGTAGAATTCTGCTCCGTCGCGGCATGTGAGTTTGACAGAACCGTATTGAAACGGTTCGTCGGTGGCGGCCCACACGACTTTGACCAACGGACCATCCGGCACGGTTTCATACCCCGACCAGCCAAATTCTGGCGCAACGGGCACCGGGTCGCTGGTGAGGGTGATGAAAGCACCATCTTGCTGCCATGTGCCGGCAGCGCGCATATCCAACGCACCGACGGAAACACCCCACGCAAACGTACCATCATCGCGGATGATCATGCCCATCGCGGTTTCGAAGGAGTTGCCGTTGTAGCGGCCCACATAGTCAGGCGCAGCGGCTTCGCCTTCCACTTCATCGCGCGGTTCAGTTGGCTCGGCAGGCTCGTCAGCTTGCAATGGCGCGGTAAGGACGAGCGCTGCGAAAGCGAGTGTCGCATAAGGGCGGATCACCTTAGAAATCCGCTGTGATCCTTGCGCCAACGGTCACCCCGGTGTCGCGAAAGGCGATGGCGCTGTCCACCACTTGCACACTGGCGGTGAGGCCCAGCCCTTCGGCGATGCCATAGGTGTAGAACGCCTCAACGCCTTGTTCGTCTTCAATGCCAAGGCGGAAGGCGATGTCATCGACCAGTTCATCGGTCAGTGAATATTGAAAATAGGCGAGGCCAAAGCGGTCTTGCGGGCGGAACCGGGGGTTGCCCGACACGCCAATATAGCCCGAATAATCGAGGAAGGTTGGATCACCCATAGACGCCTGGAACCGGGCGAGAATACCCCAGCCTTTGCCGCGCGCCTCTGGGTACATTTTGATGAATTGATAGGCGGAAAGCTGCAAAGCTAACTCGCCGCTTTCATTGCCAAACGTGCCAATCGGCTGCGGCGGCGGGGTCAATGCCACAGGCAGAATATCGACAGCAAAACTGTCTCTGGTTGAGCCGACCACCGCGACATTGATGATGCCCGGCAACCGATTTATTGTGGTGCGCCGAGCTGCCGCAACCATAAATCCGACGCCGCTTTCAAACGCGGTTTCAAACCCGGTGCGCTGATATTGGCTGTCAGGATCATAGACCCACGCGCGGTAGATCATCTTGCCCTTGGGCACTTGCAACAGCGCGCCCGTTAGCGTGTTGGGAACAACGGCGGTCGGCGGCAAAGCGAGGCCCAAATTCTGGAACCCGAAATGCCCGTCGCTTGCCACGATGGGCAGAGAGCCAGAAATATCGAGCACGTTGATTTTGCCCACTTCGAGGGTCGCGCCCGAATTCCATTGGTATTCGACACTGGCCGAAAGGTCGAAATCGCCGGCGCCTTCGGGACGAAACAAGGCCGTGTTGCCGGGGATCAGGCCGATTTCACCGTTCGAAGTTTTGCCCCAAGTGTATTCTGGCCGCAGCTTCAATGTAAGGTTGCTGGGCCCGCCGTAAAAGCTGCCGCGCACCTCAAGATAACCGTCAACGCGGCCCGAATACCGCGCAAGGCTGCGCGCATCGCCAGCGATCGGCACGTCGACAAATTGCGATGCGACAACGCGCAAATCGACGTCTTTGGGTGGAGGCGGAGCGGTGGGAGCAGCAGGTGCGGCCGGCGCAGCAGGCGAAGGCGCCTCATCTTGCGAAGCCAATGCGGGCGTGTCATCAGCGGGCAGCGTCACGGCGGCATCCACCCCGCCGCCAGCGGCCAATTCAAACGTCTCCGCGGAAAAAGCCATATCGCTGGGCGCTTCGGCAACGGCGGGCGCCGCGAGGGCAAGCGCAAACAGGCTGGCACCCAATCCAAAAACGCCAGCGCGGCGGCTGTTTAATACATTCACGACCCTCATCCCTTCCTTTGCCGCGCAGGCTAAACCGCCAGTGCGTACATTTGGATGCACGAGATGAACCACCCGCGCGCCGCGTGGTCAATAGTTCGCAAATGTTTACGCAGTCTTAGCCGCCGAATTGTGACCTCAACGCGTCAAGCGGTTTGGGCCTTAGCGAGGCAATTCGCTGACACCCATCAGGGCCTCGTCCACGGAGCGCGCGCATTGGCGCCCTTCGCGAATGGCCCACACAACCAGGCTTTGGCCGCGCCGCATATCGCCGCAGGCAAAGACGTTTGGCTTGCTTGTCGCGTAATTTTGGGTGTCTGCGTCAACATTGCCGCGATCGGTCAATTCCACGCCAGCTTGTTCCAGCAATCCGGCCTTTTTCGGCCCGACAAAACCCATTGCGAGCAGGATCAGATCGGCCTTGATGGTAAAGGTGCTGCCGTCGATTTCTTGCATCTTGCCATCGACCCATTCGACCCGCGCGCATTCCAGCCCGGTGATCGTTTCACCGTCGCCGATCACCCGTTTGGTGAGCACGGCCCAATCGCGGTCTACGCCCTCTTCGTGGCTGGAGGAGGTGCGCAATTTCAGCGGCCAATCCGGCCATGTCATCGCCTTGTCCTCTTTCTTCGGAGGTTTGGGCATGATCTCAAGCTGTGTGACGCTGGCTGCGCCTTGGCGGTTGGATGTGCCGACACAGTCGCTGCCGGTGTCGCCGCCGCCGATCACGACAACATGCTTGCCTGTGGCGAGCAGCGATCCGCGCGGTGCGGCGCGCAATTCTTCATCGCCCGCATTGCGTTTGTTCTGCTGCGTCAGGAATTCCATCGCCAGCCGCACGCCCGGCATTTCCGCGCCGGGAATAGAGAGCGCGCGTGCGTCCTCTGCACCGCCTGAAAGAACAACCGCGTCAAAATTTTCCTGCAAGCTTTGGAAGGAGACATCGACGCCCACTTCCTTGCTTGTGCGCAATTCGACCCCTTCGGCCTCCATCTGCAGGCAGCGGCGCGAAATCAGGTGCTTTTCCATCTTAAAGTCGGGAATGCCATACCGCAGCAATCCGCCGATCCGGTCGCTCTTTTCAAAAAGAGTGACGCTGTGACCAGCACGGGCCAGCTGCTGTGCGCAGGCCATGCCAGCGGGGCCAGACCCGATCACGGCGACCGATTTTCCGGTCTTTTTCTCCGGAATTTGCGGCGTAACCCATCCTTCGTCCCACCCGCGATCAATGATCGCCGCTTCGATGGATTTGATAGTGACAGGTTGATCGACGATGTTGAGCGTGCAGCTTGCCTCGCACGGGGCAGGGCAAATGCGGCCGGTGAACTCCGGGAAATTGTTGGTCGAATGCAGCACGTCGAGCGCGTTCTTCCAGTCATTTTCATAGACCAGATGATTCCAGTCCGGGATCATATTGTTCACCGGGCACCCATTGTGACAATAGGGAATGCCGCAATCCATGCAGCGCGACGCCTGCGAAGACAGCACTTCGTCGCTCGGCTGAACCACGAATTCGCGGTAATTGTTCAAACGTTCTTTGGGATCGAGATAATCGCGTTCACGGCGATCAAGTTCGAGAAATCCGGTGTCTTTACCCATTGTTTTGACCCTTATTCCGCCGCGACCGAGGCGGCTTCTTCGCGCTCAGCCCGCATGGCTTCCAATGCGCGTTTGTAATCGCGTGGCATCACTTTGACGAAGCGGCCAATCGCCGCGTCCCAATCCGCCAACAGTTCCGTTGCAACCGAGCTGCCGGTGTGCAGTTTGTGCCGTTCAATTAGGATGCGCAGCCGCTCCGCATCATGAAGCAGCATGTCGCCCATGCCGAAATCGCGCACGCTGGTTCCGCGCTGTTGCGGGCGTCCGGTTCCCTCATCTGCATCGGCTTCGGCAGAGATTGGCAGCAGATCGACCTGAGCATGATTGACGAGCGAGGCAAATTGGCCATCGGGATCATAGACATAGGCGACCCCGCCGCTCATCCCGGCGGCAAAGTTGCGGCCCGTTTTGCCCAAGACGACAACAACGCCGCCGGTCATATATTCGCAAGCGTGATCGCCCGCGCCTTCGACCACTGCGATTGCGCCAGAATTGCGCACGGCGAAACGCTCACCGGCGACGCCGCCAAAATAGGCCTCACCCGCAATTGCGCCATACAGCACCGTGTTGCCGACGATGATGTTTTCTCCTGCAACGCGCGGAGCGGTTTCGGGCGGACGCACGATCAGGCGTCCGCCTGACAGACCTTTGCCGACATAATCATTGGCATCGCCGACCAGATCGAGCGTCACACCATGTGCGAGCCATGCGCCAAAACTTTGCCCAGCAACCCCGGTCAAATTCACCCGGATGGTATCGACGGGCAGGCCTTCGTGGCCGTGCGCCTTAGCAATTTCGCCCGACAGCATGGCGCCGACGGTGCGGTTCACATTGCGCACCTCATAATCGACCTGAACCGGGCTCTTGGCGGCGACTGCGTCTTTGCAATCGGCGATCAGAGCGTTGTCCATCGCCGCACCGAGGCCGTGATCTTGTTCCTCGGTGTGATGCAGAGCGCGATCATCGGCCAGCTCAACCCGGTGCAAGATACGTCCCAGATCAATGCCGCGCGCTTTCCAGTGGCGGTGCATCCGGGTCATGTCGAGCCGGTCCACGCGGCCCACCATTTCTTGAACAGTGCGGAAGCCCATTTCAGCCATGATCCCGCGCAATTCTTCGGCGACGAAGAACATATAGTTCACGACATGCTCTGGTTGACCGGTAAATCGCGCGCGCAAAACGGGGTCTTGCGTGGCAACGCCAACGGGGCAGGTGTTGAGATGGCACTTGCGCATCATGATACAGCCCGCCGCGATCAAAGGTGCAGTGGCAAAACCAAACTCATCCGCGCCCAGCAATGCTCCGATGGCTACATCGCGGCCCGTGCGCAGACCCCCGTCGACCTGCACCGCAATCCGGCTGCGCAAATCGTTAAGCAGCAGGGTCTGCTGCGTTTCGGCAAGGCCAATTTCCCATGGGGAACCGGCATGCGTCAGGCTGGTCAGCGGAGACGCGCCGGTCCCGCCGTCATAGCCAGAGATGGTAACGTGGTCCGCGCGCGCTTTTGACACGCCGGCGGCCACTGTGCCCACGCCCACTTCGGACACGAGTTTCACCGAAATCCGCGCGCCGGTGTTCACGTTTTTGAGGTCGTGAATCAGCTGAGCAAGGTCTTCGATTGAATAGATGTCGTGGTGCGGCGGCGGTGAAATGAGGCCAACGCCTGGCGTCGAATGGCGGACGGCGCCAATGCGCTTGTCCACTTTATGACCGGGCAGCTGGCCGCCTTCACCGGGCTTTGCGCCCTGCGCCATTTTGATTTGAATATCGTCGGAATTGACCAAATATTCGGTCGTCACGCCGAACCGGCCCGATGCGACCTGCTTGATCCGGCTGCGCATGGAATCGCCGTTTTCCATTGGAGAAAAGCGGAACGGTTCTTCGCCCCCTTCGCCCGTGTTGGAGCGCCCGCCAATACGGTTCATTGCCACGGCCAGCGTCGAATGGGCTTCATGACTGATTGAGCCAAAGCTCATCGCACCGGTCGAGAAACGCTTTACGATTTCACTGGCTGGTTCGACCTCGTCGATCGGGATGGCGGTGTCGGCCATCTTGAATTCCATCAACCCGCGAATGGTCAGCAGGCGTTCGGATTGTTCGTTCACCGATTTGGCAAATTCTTCGTAGTTTGATGCGTTGCCCTTGCCGTCATTGGCGCGGACGGCATGCTGCAATTGGGAAACGTTTTCGGGCGTCCACGCGTGCTCTTCACCGCGCAGGCGGTATTGGTAGATCCCGCCAACATCGAGCATACCCTTATACAGCGGATTGTCGCCGTAAGCTTGCGCGTGGCGGCGCACGCTTTCTTCGGCCACTTCGGCCAAGCCAGCGCCCTCGATAGTGGTCGCAGTGCCGGTGAAGTATTTCTCAACAAAGGCGGTGGAAAGGCCAACCGCGTCAAAAATCTGCGCGCCGCAATAGGATTGATAGGTCGAGATGCCCATTTTGGACATGACCTTGCGGATGCCCTTGCCGATGGCTTTGATATAATTCTGCTCGACCTGTTCGGCGGATATATCAGCGTGTTTGCGCGCGCGAATATCTTCGAGCGTTTCAAACGCGACATAGGGGTTGATGGCTTCCGCGCCGTAGCCCGCCAGCACGCAGAAATGGTGCACTTCGCGCGCTTCGCCGGTTTCAATGACGAGGCCGGTTTGCATCCGCAAACCCTGACGCACCAGATGATGATGCACTGCAGCCGTGGCCAACAAAGCAGGCATGGCGATGCGGTTTTCGTCTTGAGCGCGGTCGGACAGGACAAGGATGTTTTGGTCCTGAAGGACCGCCTCTGTCGCGGCCCAGCACATTTCCTTCAAGGCCTGCTCCAGCCCTTCTGGCCCGGCCGATGCATCCCATGTGATGTCGATAGTTTCGCACCGGAACGCGCCATCCAGAACCGCTTCGACGGACCGGATTTTGGCAAGGTCCTCATTGGTGAGGATTGGTTGTTCAACTTCAAGCCGTTTGTGCGTGCCCGCATCATGGCCAAGCAGGTTGGGCCGAGGACCGATCATCGACAGCAAGCTCATAACCAATTCTTCGCGGATTGGATCAATCGGCGGGTTGGTGACCTGCGCAAAGTTTTGCTTGAAGTAATCGTAGAGCAGGCGCGCTTTGTCAGACAGGACCGCAATCGGCGTGTCCGTGCCCATCGACCCGATTGGGTCGTCGCCCTTCACCGCCATTGGCTCCAAGAACCGCGAGACGTCTTCTTGTGTGTAACCAAAGGCTTGCTGGCGTTGCAGCAGAGTGGTCGAATGCTCTGACACTTCGGAAAGCTCAGGTTCAATCTCGCGAATATCGTCGAGCTTGAACTGCGCGTCTTCGAGCCATTTGGCATAGGGTTCCGCCTGAGCCAGATCGGCTTTCAATTCGGCGTCTTCGATGATGCGGCCTTGTTCCAGATCGATCAGCAGCATTTTGCCCGGTTGAAGGCGCCATTTGCGGGTGATGTCTTCTTCCGCAAACGGCAAAACGCCGCTTTCTGAGGCGAGGCATACGACATCGTCTTTGGTGACGCAGAAACGGGCAGGGCGCAGGCCATTGCGGTCCAATGTCGCGCCAATTTGGCGGCCATCGGTAAAGCATACGGCGGCGGGGCCATCCCATGGCTCCATCAACGCGGCGTGATATTCATAAAACGCCCGGCGTTCTGGGTCCATCTGATCGTTGCTGCCCCATGCTTCTGGCATCAACATCATCATCGCATGGGCAAGGCTGTATCCGCCGGCCAGCAACAATTCGAGCGCGTTATCAAGGCACGCCGTGTCCGATTGACCATGCGGAATGATAGGCCACATTTTGTCCAAATCGGGTCCAAGCAGATCGCTTTCCATCGTGCGGCGACGGGCATTCATCCAGTTCACATTGCCGCGAACCGTGTTGATTTCGCCATTGTGCGCGATGAAGCGGAATGGGTGAGCCAGCCGCCAGCTGGGGAAGGTGTTGGTCGAGAACCGTTGGTGCACCAGGCCAAAGGCGCTGACGCATTCGGGATCGCGCAGATCGTTATAAAAGCTCTGCACTTGCGTCGCGAGCAGCAGCCCTTTGTAAACGATGGTGCGGGTCGAAATGCTGGCCATATAGGTGTCCACGACCGTTGGCAGGTCGTGTTTCACAGCCAATTGGGCGAGCGGGTTGAGCGTTTGTTTACGGATCGCGAGCAATTTGCGTTCAAATGCATCTTGATCGGCGCAGCCTTCGCCGCGGATGATGATTGCCTGTTGAATCACCGGCATGGAGGCGATCACTGCATCGCCTAACCCCTCCTGAGAGGTGGGCACATCGCGCCAACCGATCAGGGTTTGCCCTTCTTTTTCGGAAAATTGTGCGAATCGATCCGCTACAAAGGCGCGCGCGGCGTCGTCTTGCGGCATAAAGCACATTGCCACCGCATATTCGCCCGGCTGCGGCAGATCATGGCCGTTTTCCTGCGCCCAGCGCCGAATCAGTGCATCAGGGATCTGCATCAACAAGCCTGCGCCATCACCCAAGAGTGGGTCAGCGCCCACCGCGCCGCGATGGTCGAGTTTCGCCAGAATCTCTAACGATTGCTCCACAATCCTATGGCTGCGTTCGCCCTTAATATGGGCGACCATGCCCACTCCGCAGGCGTCATGTTCATTGGCGGGGTCATAGAGACCCTGGGAATTTGGGTATCCCATGGTTGGCTTTCCGTTCTGTCAGATGCCCTTGCGGCGAGACCGGTATCCGGTTCGCAGCAGCGGCGTGAATGGCGAGCGCTCCGATTCTATTGGATGCCAATGGACCGGGCTGCACTTCGTTTCGCCACCCTATTGCCGACGCAAACGCGATTTTGCAACCGCGAACAGCGCAGCAAAATTACGCATTTGGAAAGTTTGCCTTTAGTTTGATTGCGCGAAGCGGCCAATCGCGACGCATTTAGCGCCAAATTGCGCCAACTTAGGCCGCTCCGCGCAAGTTCTGTAATTTGACCAGAGCGTCGCGCAATTCGCGCTCTGTTTGGCCCAGATGGGACAGATCAGCGTTGCTGTTGGCCGCTTCAGGGGCGGTGGGCGCTTGATCGAACCCGCGCTCTGTAAACAGCGTCAAGGCCTTGAGAGCCTCTGCCAGAGCGGCATCGCGACCGGGTCCGGATTGCGGCATGCGTCCGCTGCGATCTGCCTTTTGCTGTGCCCGTTGGTGATCGTGAAGAGCCCCAGCGAAGCGTTCGACCATTTCAACAATGCTCAATTCTTCGGTTGGTTTTTGGCGCAGTTTTTCAAGCGCGCTGGCGGGAGGCACCTGATTGGGCACTGATTTCATGGCTGGTGTTGGCGTTGGCGGGGCCGCTTCTTCTTCGACCCAAACCCCATTGCGGCCTGGCAATTCTGCAAATTGGCCCAGATCGAGCGCGCGCGGCTTTTCGGGTTCAGACGCAGGCACAGGCGCAGGCACAGGTGCCGGATCGGATTCGGGCTTTGGAACGGGCTGATATTGCGTCAGGCTCCACGAACCATTGGATTGCGCGCTGCCAATCGGCTTCTTTGTCGCCAACGGTGTAGCGGCAGACCCGGTTGGAGCCTGTTGTTCCGGAGATGGTGGTTGTGAGCCCTGCACGGGCGCATCCTCTGCAGCCGGCTCAGCCTTCGCTGTCATTGGCGTCAAAGACGGAGCCGCTTCACACGTCGCCCCTTCGCATGTTTCGATCAAAGCGGATTTGAACTGGCTGCGGGTAAAGCTTGGCTTTTCAGCGCGTTCTTCTTCGGCGGCGCTGCAATCCTTTGGCTCTTCGATGTCATAGCCGCGCTGGGACAATTCGCCCAAGGTTGGCTGATCGCTGGCGCTGGCGCGTTCGGTTGCTTCTTCGAGCAATTCTTCAAATTCGCCGTCTTCTTCTTCTGCGCCAAAGGGAATGTTTTCCAGAGGCGCATCTAGGCTGTCGCTGCCCAATTCGACCACGGGATCAATCGGCCGCATGCGGCGGGATGATACGGCGGAAACAACGGCGACTCGTTCTTCGTTGCGGCCAACGCGTTCTCGAAGGGCGGCGGCGACGATATAGGCCAGACCCGCGCCCAGCAAGGCGGCGATGGCGGCAAAAATGAATTTGGTGGCTCCGCCCAGCGCGCTCAGACCGCTTAATGTGCCGAGCCGGGCAATCATGGAAGCAGGCAGAACCAACACAGCGAGGCCAAGCAAAGCCGCGCCCCAAGCGGTGATCACCGGCACAAAGGTGCGATGGTTTGCGATCGAGCTTGTTGGAGCTTTCTCGCGAACCCGGTGAGTGCTGCGCTTTTGCGCCTGTTCTTCGAAGTGTTTTCTGAGACGCATGTCGCCCTTTGCCCGCTTTTATATGTGGTGAGCCAAGGGAGAGGTGTCTCCTTAGGCTCGCAAACCCTGTTGGCGCGATTCCGAGGGTTCCCGGTGATCGTGCCTAAGATTGGTTAGCAAGAGATGGTAAACATCGAGATAACGTGAAACATTCGCCGCCCAATTGTGCCGGGTGCGCACATGCTCCACCCCGCGCCGGCGGATAGCGTCCCAATCGCCCCGCGCATCCATCATATCCGACAGCGCTTTGGCGCAGCTTTCAGGGTTATCCGGCGGGAAAAGAAAACCGGTTTCGCCATCCGTGATCAATTCGCGGTGCCCACCAACATTAGAGGCTGCCACAAGGCGTTGCTGCGCCATCGCTTCGAGCGGCTTGAGCGGGGTGACCAGATCGGTAAGGCGCGAATGTTTGCGTGGGTAAGCCAGCACGTCGATTAGCGAATAATACCGTTCCACCTGATCATGCGGAACGCGGCCCGTGAAAATCACAGCCTCTGGTTCGGGCAATGCGGCTGCTGCGGCGCGCCATTCGGCGTCCATTTCGCCTGCGCCCACCAGCAACAACCGCGCGCCCGGTTGGGTTTTGCGCAGATGCGGCATGGCAGCGATAAGATCGTCGACGCCCTCATAATCGTAAAAACTGCCGATATAGCCAATGAGCGGCGCATCCGTCTGGATGCCCAATTGATCGGCTAAGGTATCATCGCGCGCGATCGGCTCTCCAAACAACGTCAGGTCAACGCCGTTGGGCATCACCCCAATCTTACCCGGCGAAATGCCCCGTGCGATCAAATCATCGCGCAGGCCCTGACAGATGGTGAAAAGCGCATCGGCCCGGTTCGCCACTTGAGTCTCTAGGCTGCGTGTGAGCCTGTATTTGGCCGATCCTTGCGTTCCAGTGCGGTTGCCAACGGCGGCATCCTCCCAAAAGGCACGAATTTCATAGACCAGCGGAATGCCCAACGCCTGCGACGCGCGCCATGCTGCGCCGCCATTAAGGGCAGGCGAATGGGCGTGAATAATGTCTGGCCGCCAGTCTTTGGCAAGCGATTGGATCGATGCCGACAGCGCGCCCATTTCCTTCAACTCGCTCACCAGCAGTGGACCTTTAGGCGTGCCCGGAGTGCGGTGAAAGGTCAGCCCGTCAAATGTCTCTTGCAGATCGCAGCTGTCCGAATCGGTCCATCCCGCTTCGCCATTGTGGCGCTGTGATGTGATCCCGCGCACCTCAAGGCCTGCCGCCTCTTGCGCCTTTAGAATGGCGCGGGTGCGAAAGGTGTAGCCGCTGTGCAGCGGCAACGAATGGTCAAGGACATGTAGAATGCGTGTCATGACCCGGCCTTTAAACGCATTGTGCTTAACGCCGCGTCAACTGCGTGTTGCTATGCGCGGCGGGTAATGATCGACTATTTTTCTCTTGCTTTGGGCCATGGCTTGCTCGCCGTCGCATTGTTGCGTCTGGTGATGAGAGAAGATTTGGATGTCGATCCGCGTGCCAAGGCCGCAAAAGAAGGGGCAGAGGCCGCGCGCATGGCCGCGACCCATTCAGCCCGCGCATCGCGGCAGTCAAAGGTGCAGGATTCTGACGCAGGCCCTCAGACCGAAGAAGAGAGCCTGCGCTGATGCTCGATCTCGTCTTCATCGCTTTTATCGCCTTCGTTTTGATGCTGGGGCTGCGCCGTCCGTTTCTGTGGGTGCTGCTGTATGTCTATATCGACATTCTGGCTCCGCAGCGGATCGGCTACTCAATCATCACCGAATTGCAGATCTCGCTGGTCGCGTTTGCGGCGGCCTTTGGCGGTTGGCTGCTGCTTGATCGCAAAGAAGGCTCGAGCTTTACCTTGCGCCAGTTTTTGATGCTCGCGCTGCTCGTCTATTGTTGGTGGACGTTGCAAAGCGCCGAGTTTCCCGAATCGGCTGCGACCAAGTGGGATTGGGTTTGGAAAGCGCTGTTGTTCGCGATCTTCCTGCCGCTGACCATTACGACACGCGCTCGGATCGAAGCGCTGGCGCTCACTCTCACCTTGTCGATTGCCACGATTGTGATCGGGACCGGCTTGAAAATCGTCTTGGGCGGGGGCGGCTATGGCAACCTCAAGTTCTTTGTTCAGGACAACAGCGGCATTTACGAAAGTTCGACATTGGCCACGGTGGCCATCGCGCTGATCCCGATGGCCGCGTGGTTCACCCGCTATGGCACGATTTTCCGCCCGCATTGGATGGTCAGCACCTTTGTGCTGGGCCTTGTCTTTGCCAGCTTGCTGATCCCGGTCGGCACAGAGGCGCGAACGGGATTGCTGTGCATTGCGGCGCTGGGCATTTTGCTGCTGCGTTACACCAAGAAGCGTCTGGCCTTTGTCGCGGCGGCAGGCGCTTTGGGCCTGACCGCGCTGCCTTTCCTTCCGCCAAGCTATTACGAACGCATGGCTACAATCACAGAGCCCGGCGGCGACGAAAGCGCCTCCACCCGTTTGGCTGTTTGGTCATGGACGATCGATTACGCCAGTCGCAATCCGACTGGCGGTGGCTTTGATTCCTACCGCGCCAACAGTTTCACCTATGTCATGCCGGTCAAAGAAGAGAGCGGGAACACCGTCACCGTCCAATATCGCGATGTTGTTGACGAAGGGCGCGCATTCCATTCGTCAATCTTCGAAGTGCTTGGCGAGCAGGGTTATCCGGGCTTGATCATGTGGCTGATGCTGCATGGATTGGGCGTTATCCAAATGGAGAGGATTTACCGCCGCTGGAAGGGTGCAAGCGGCGAGGATGAGGCGTGGATTTCGCCCATGGCCGCGGCGCTGCAAATGGCGAGCCTGATCTATCTGGTTGGCGCCTTGTTTCAAGGGATCGCATACCAACCGGTGATGCTGATGATCATCGGTTTGCAGATCGGGCTCAATTCCTATCTCAAACCGTTCGAATCAGAACGACTGGCAAAGAACGCAAAACGGCGTGTGCAAGAGGGCGTTTCCCCCTCTCAACACCGTGCAAAGCGGCGGCATGAGGTTGCAAAAGCGCGGTCCGACCCCGCCCCAACCTAGCGTGCCGTAACGGCAGTGATGCCCCTCTGTTGCCGGCATTGCACTAGCCCAAAGGATGGGCCATGTAGCACCTCGATAGCAATGCTCGCTTAAATGAGAAATGCGGGCGTATTTTGAGAGGAATTGCCCTATGACTCCGCAAGAATTGGCCGCAAAGGTCGGCGAAAATATCGGCACCAGCGAATGGGTCGAGATGAGCCAAGAAAAGATCAACATGTTCGCGGATGCGACCGGTGATCACCAATTCATTCACGTCAACGAAGAAGCCGCGAAAATGACGCCATTTGGCGGAACCATCGCGCACGGCTTTATGACGCTGTCGATGATGCCGTACCTTGGCGCGAACAGCAACACGCCCAAACTCGACGGTGTGAAAATGGGCGTCAATTATGGCGGCAACAAATGCCGTTTCCTCGCCCCTGTGCGCGCGGGCAAGCGTATTCGCGGCCATTGGAAACTCACCGAAATGATCGAAAAACGCGCCGGTCAATGGCAGCAAACCTGCGAAGTGACGATGGAAATCGAAGGCGAAGAAACGCCTGCGCTGATCTGCGAATGGATCACGCTCTACTTCGTCTGATCGCTTAGCCGGTCCAATCCACAATTCTTGCCGCCCTGCAACAGCGGGGGCGGACCTTATTACCCCTTGAAAGGATCTTTTCATGTCACGTGATGCAGTCATCGTATCCACCGCCCGCACGCCAATTGGCCGGGCATACAAAGGCGGATTTAACGCCACACCCGGTGCCACTCTTGGTGCCGCATCTTTTGCCCCAGCCGTAGAGCGCGCCGGTATCGACGCCGCTGAAATCGACGATGTTGTATGGGGCGCGGTCCTCACGCAGGGCACGCAGGCTGGTAACATTGCCCGCCAAGTTGCGCTTCGCGGCGGTGCCCCTGTTTCGGTTGGCGCGCAAACGATTGATCGTCAGTGCTCAAGCGGCCTGATGGCGATCTCGACAGCGGCAAAGCAGATTATCGTCGACAATATGGATGTTGTTGTTGGCGGCGGTCAGGACTCGATTTCGATGGTCCAGACCCCTGAAATGCGCGTGGCACCTGATCGCTCGCTCATTGAAATGCACAAAGACGTGTACATGCCCATGCTCGGCACGGCCGAAACGGTTGCCGCGCGTTATGGCATCAGCCGCGAAGCGCAGGACGAATATGCTCTGCAATCGCAAATGCGCACAGCCGCCGGTCAGGAAGCCGGTCACTTCGACGCAGAGATCGTCCCTGTCACCACCACCATGATGGTGAAAGACAAGGCAACCGGCGAAGTCAGCCAGGTTGAGCACACCATGACCAAGGACGAAGGCAACCGCCCGACCACCACGCTCGAAGGTTTGCAAGGTCTGCAGCCTGTGATGGGCCCGGGCAAAGTGATCACCGCCGGCAACGCTTCGCAGCTTTCCGATGGTTCATCGGCTTCGGTTCTGATGGAAGCCAAGCTGGCTGAGCAAAAGGGTCTTCAGCCACTGGGCCGTTATGTCGGCATGGCGGTTGCAGGCACGGAACCTGATGAAATGGGCATTGGCCCCGTTTTCGCGATCCCGAAATTGCTGAAGCAAACCGGCCTGAAAATGGACGATATCGGCCTTTGGGAACTCAACGAAGCTTTTGCTGTACAGGTTCTGTACTGCCGCGACAAACTGGGCATCGATAACGACATCCTCAACGTCAACGGCGGCTCGATCTCAATCGGTCACCCATACGGCATGACGGGCGCACGCTGCACCGGCCACGCTTTGATCGAAGGCAAACGCCGCGGTGCGAAATATGTGGTCGTGACCATGTGCGTCGGCGGCGGCATGGGCGCAGCGGGACTTTTCGAAGTCTTTTAAGCGCAGCCAAGAGCTGATTTTCGAAAAGGCGGCGTGGGAGCAATCCTGCGTCGCCTTTTTCTTTGCGCGCGTTTCGGGCTACACTCGCTGTATGGGCATTATCGAAATCATCGGAATCGCTGGCAGCGTTAGCCTTTTGTCGGGCTGGCGCCTGTATTTGTGCATCTTTGCAACGGGCCTTGCCATGCGGTTGGAGGCCTTGCCGGTCCCGGAGCATTTGGCCAGCCTCGGCGTGCTGGAAAACCCATGGGTCATGGGGATCGCAGCCATTGGCGCGCTGGCGGAATTCTTTGCCGATAAGGTCATGTGGCTCGATACCGCATGGGACACGCTGCACACGGCTGTACGTCCCATTGGCGGCGCGCTGTTGGCGTTGGCGATTGTTGATCCATCTGACCCGGCAACGCAGGTGATCGCGTTCTTGCTTGGCGGCGGGGCGAGCTTTCTGGCGCATGGAGGAAAGGCCAGCGCGCGCGCCGTGGTGAACACGTCGCCAGAACCGGTTAGCAATGCGGTCGTCTCCACCGGAGAGGATATAGCGACCGTCGGCCTGCTGTGGCTGGCTTATGAATATCCGATGGTCGCAGCCGGCATTGCGGTGGTGTTGTTCGCATTGATGATCGCGCTATTGCTAATCGCGCGGCGGATTATCAAGCGGGTGTTTTTCAGGATGCCAAAGCCTGACGGGCGAGGCGGCGCTGGCTAGTGTCCGTAATTGGGGTGGTTAGCGGACGGCCGAGATCAACAATGGCGAAGCTGGATCATTGTCCGCCGCCTTTTTGACGGAATTTTGTGCGTTTCATTTTTGGCTTGTTGCCACTGACAAATTCCTCGATCTGCCGATCAAGATCAGCGAGGGCGGCTTGAAATGCTTCAATGCTGTCATCCTTCGCCGTCGCGCGGAATTTATGGCGCTTGCCGTGATGCATGACACTTCTTTGCACGGTAGCTGGCATGGTCACAGACTAACACAAATTTACGCTTTGGCTACGTCCACAATTGGGTCTTTAGCGGACGTCCGTGTCACACGCGCAAATCAAGAATGCTCAGCCACAAAGTCCTCGACCACAGGCGCAACCTTGTCGCGCCAGCGTGAGCCGTTGAAGATGCCGTAATGCCCTGCGCCTTCGGCCATGTAGTAGCGTTTCTTATCCGCTTCCAAACCGCTCGCCAGTTTCAGCGCGGCTTTCGTCTGGCCTAGCCCTGAGATATCGTCGCGCTCGCCTTCTACGGCGAGCAAGGCGGTGTCGGTGATTTGCGTGAGGTCGACGATTTCGCCTTTGTGTTCAAACGTGCCGTTAGGGATCGAGTGTTTTTGGAACACTTCCTCGACCGTTTGCAGGTAAAATTCTGCCGTCATGTCGCACACGGCGCGGTATTCGTCGTAGAAATCCTTGGTCGCCTGCGCGCTCGCATCATCGCCAGCGGTCAGATGCTTGAACATCTCATAATGGCTCATCATGTGGCTTTGCAGATTCATGCTCATAAACGCCGAAAGCTGCATAAAGCCGGGATAGACCTTGCGCCCCGCGCCGCGATATTTTGCAGGGACCGTGGTCACAACAGATCGGCGGAACCATTCAATTGGCCGCTTCATCGCGTGGTCGTTGACCGATGTTGGGCTTTCGCGCGTGTCAATCGGCCCGCCCATCATGGTGAGAGTTGCCGGAGTGGCAGGCGATTTGTGCTGATTAAGCAGCGCGGTCGCCGCAAAGGCCGGGACCGACGGCTGGCACACGGCGAGCATATGGGGGCGCTGTCCGGGGGTGACCCCTTCGATATACTCAAGAAACTCCATCAGATAATCGATGTAATCGTCGAGGTCGAATTCGCCCTCATGCACCGGAACCGTCGCCGCGTCGGCCCAGTCTGTGATGTACACTTCGAATTTCTGAAGCATCCGCTCCACCGTGCCGCGCAGCAAAGTGGCATAATGGCCGCTCATCGGAGCAACGATCAGCATTTTTGGTCTGTCGTCCGTGACGCCATCAAGACGGAAGCGTTTGAGGTCGCCAAAGGGGCGGTTCACGACGGTAGCCTCGATGACCGAATGCGGGGTGCCATCCACGTTCACTTCGGTGATGCCAAAGGCGGGCTTGGCGTAATCGGCGGTCGCATGCGCCAGCACATCAAGCGCGTTGGCAGCGATCGGAATCAACCCCATTTTCGCCAGCGGATTGGCCGGATTGGTCATGATCGAAGCGCTGATCGATGCCATGGAGCTGACCGAATTCATCCAGCTGCGCTGAATTTCGTAGGCGTGATAAAGCATGTGTTGCCCGTCCTGTTGCGGGGTCTTTTCAGACCGCCTGTCGGCGCGCGACCCCCATCGCGGCTTGTTTTTCCGGCTCCTAGATGGGCCTTTCGACACTATTGTGCAATGCACAATTTGCTGGGCGGCTGTGCTTGCTCTGAAAAACAAGTGTGTTTTGCAGGTGAAATTTCGCCTCAGCATCGCTAGATCAACTCCCATATGGACGGGCACAACAGCGAAATCGCAGAGACAGACGAACGGATTGGCGCTGATGAAGCGGCCAATGAGGATGATTTGGTAGCGGAAGCTGAAACAAAGGCCCGCTCGCTTGCTCCGCTGCGCATGGTCTACCGTGAGGCTGGCAAATACCCCGCACAGATTAGTTTTGCGCTTCTGTCTTTGTTGGTCACAGCGGGCGCGACATTGGCGATTCCGTGGCGCTTCAAGGTTATTATTGACGATGCATTCGGCGGCAGTGCCAATCCGGAGCAAATAGGAGCCGCGTTCCAATATCTGTTGATGATCGTCGTGATCTTAGGCTTTGGCACAGCGGCGCGGTTTTACTTCGTCAGCTGGATTGGCGAACGTGTCGTCGCCGACATTAGGCTACGCGTGCAGGAAAACCTGCTGCGCATGTCGCCCAGTTTCTATGAAGAGAACAGCCCCAAGGAAATCTCCAGCCGGATGACATCGGACACGGCAATTATTGAAACGGTTGTGGGAACAACGGTTTCGGTCGCATTGCGCAACACGCTAACCGGGATCGGCGGGATTGCACTGCTGTTGTACCTTGCGCCGACGCTGACGCTGGGGCTGCTTATCGGGATACCTATTGTGATCCTGCCAATCGTGTTTTTCGGCCGTAAAATCCGCGCCGTCTCCCGCTCCAGCCAAGACCGGGTTGCCGATGTCGGTGCGTATGTCAGCGAAGTTCTGTCCGCGATGAAGATCGTGCAAAGCTTTGGTCAGGAAACCCGCGAGGCGGGCCGTTTTGGCGATGTGGTGGAGCGCACGTTCCAAACCGCACGCAAGCGCATCATTTTGCGCGCTGCCATGACCTCTATCGTCATCCTGATGATCTTTGGCGGGATCACAATGGTGATGTGGGAAGGCGCGCTGGCCGTGTCCGAAGGGGCGATCAGCGGCGGCACAATTGCTGCGTTTGTCCTGACCGGCGGCTTGGTTGCGGGCGCGATGGGATCGCTTACTGAAGTGTACGGCGATTTGCTGCGCGGAGCCGGCGCGGCCAGCCGCCTTGCAGAATTGCTCGAATCCAAGCCGGTGATCGCTGCGCCTGCGCGGCCGGAAAGCATGCCAGTGCCGCCGCGCGGTTCTCTGTCCTTTCGCAATGTCACGTTCCGTTATCCAGCGCGGCCCGAAACGCCAGCGCTCAGGGATTTCAGCCTAGAGATTGAGCCTGGAGAAACAGTGGCGATCGTCGGTCCATCCGGGGCTGGTAAATCGACCCTGTTCCAACTGGTGGAGCGTTTTTATGATCCACAGGTCGGGACAATTCGCCTTGATGGCGTGCCGCTGACTAAGGCTGATCCTGCCGATATTCGCGCCCGTCTTGCGCTGGTGCCGCAAGAGGGCGTTTTGTTCAGTGCCGATGCCCGCGACAATTTGCGGTACGGCAAATGGGACGCGAGCGACGAAGATATCTGGGAGGCTGCCCGCGCGGCCAATGCTGAAAGCTTCCTGCTCGATTTGCCCAAGGGTCTCGACACATATTTGGGCGAAGGGGGCACGCAATTGTCCGGAGGCCAGCGGCAGCGCGTCGCCATTGCCCGCGCGTTGCTGCGTGACGCGCCAATTCTGTTGTTGGATGAAGCGACCAGCGCGCTTGATGCCGAAAGCGAACAATTGGTGCAGCAAGCGCTCGACGCTTTGATGGCGGATCGCACGACTTTGGTCATTGCGCACCGCCTCGCCACTGTTCGCGCGGCGGACCGCATCATTGTGCTGGATGGCGGCGCAATCGCCGAACAGGGCACCCATGCTGAACTCAGCGCGGCAGGCGGGCTTTATGCGCGGCTTGCCTCGCTGCAATTCGCAGCCCACGAAGCGGCGTAATTTTCGACCAAGCGTCACGCTCTCGCGACGAGCGGCACCCTTGGTTCGCTGCGCGCGCTACACCACCTATAGAGTCACGGGGACGATACAACTTTACGCACCAACGGGGACACGCAACTATGATCCGTACAACCAAACTTCTGCTTTCCAGCAGCGCGGCGCTGGCGCTTTGCGCGACAGCCGCCACCAGCACCTTTGCCAATGATGAAACCGGTATTCCCGGCGATCCGATTGAAAAGCTTGAGGCGCATGAAGACCTCGAAGCGGAATTGGAAGCGGGCTCACCGACAATGGATTTCGGCACATGGGGCGTGGGCACCGACCTGATCGATGACAGCGTCGCGCCGGGCGATGATTTCAACGCTTACGTCAATGGAAAGTGGATTGCGGCCAACGAAATCCCAGCGGACCGCCAGCGCTTTGGCGCGTTTGACATGCTGCGCGAAGGGGCGACGCAGGATGTTCGTTCGCTGGTAGAAGCGCTTGTCGCTTCCAATCCAGAGCCCGGCACACAGGCGCGCCGCATTGTTGATGCCTACAACGCCTATCTCGATGTTGATGCGATCGACGCCAGCGGCCTTGCCCCGGCACAGCCGTATTTGAACGAAATTTATGGTGCTGCCGATCTGGAGGCCTTGGTCCGCTTGTTCGGCACGCCCGGCTATCCCTCGCTCGTAAGCGCAGGCGTAACCATCGACGCGCGCAACCCCACCGATTACGCGGTGGGCGTTGGGTTCAACGGGATGGGGCTGCCTGACCGCGATTATTACCTCGTCGATTCCGAGAGCAATCTGGAAATTCGCGCGAAATATATGGACTATCTCGCCACCGTGCTCGGCGCGGCTGGGTATCAGGATGCAGCCGGCGCTGCGGCAGCGGTTTACGCATTTGAACATAAGGTCGCCGTGCTCGAATGGGCGCGCCCTGTTCTGCGCATGCCTCAGCTGACTTACAACGAGCTAACCCCCGAAGAATTGACAGCAATGGCGGGCGATTTCCCGATCGCCGCGCTGCTCGAATCCTCTCAATTGGGCGGTCAATCGCGCTTCCTCGCCCGGCAATTGCCGCCGACCGAAGAAGAGATCACCGAAATGGAGCTTAGCGCGGAACAGCTTGAAATGATCGGGGGCGGATTGCCTGCGATGATGGAATTGCTGACGGAAACGCCGCTTGCAACGATCAAAGCCTATATGGCGACCCGCTTCCTGTCAGGAAATGCGGCGGTTCTTTCCAGTGATCTGGATGCAGCCAATTTCGATTTTTACGGCAAGACAATCAGCGGCCGCGAAGAGCAACAAGAGCGTTGGAAACGCGCAATCAGTGCGGTCGAAGGATCCATCGGTGAACAATTGGGCGCGCTTTATGTGGAGCAATATTTCCCCGAAAGCAGCAAGGCGCGCATGGATGAATTGGTTGCAAACCTAACGCGTTCGATGAACGGGGCGCTCGACAACAATGAATGGATGACACCGGAAACCATCGCCGAAGCACGGGCGAAGCTGAACGGTTTTGTCCCGATGATCGGCTATCCCGGAGAATTCAAAACCTATGAAGGTTTGGAAATCACATCGGATGATCCCTTGGCCAACCGCATGGCCACCGCGCGGTGGGACGATGAAGATTCGCGTGCGCGTCTGGGCACTGAAGTCGATCCAAGCGAATGGGGCATGTTCCCGCAAACCGTGAACGCCTATTATTCGCCGCTGACCAATCGCATCGTCTTCCCCGCAGCAATCTTGCAGCCGCCTTTCTTCAACGCGGACGCTGATCCAGCGGTCAATTACGGCGGCATTGGCGCGGTGATCGGGCACGAAATCGGCCATGGTTACGACGATCAAGGCTCGCAATTCGATGCGACCGGCACCTTGCGCAATTGGTGGCAGGACGAGGACCGCGCAGGCTTCGTCCAATTCACCGAACAAATGGCGGGCTTCATCGAAGCCTACTGCCCGGTCGAAAGCCCAGAAGGTCCTGTCTGCCTGCGCGGCGGCCAAAGCATGGGTGAGACGCTGGGCGATGTGGTTGGCCTGCAAATGGCCTACAATGCCTATCGCCTATCATTGAACGGCGAAGAAGCGCCCGTGATCGACGGTCTGACCGGTGATCAGCGGTTCTTCCTCGGCTTTGCGCAAATCTGGCGCGGGATGGAGCGTGAGGCCAGCCTGCGCAACCGCGTGATGACGGCGAACCACCCTCCCGGCGAATTCCGTTTGAACAATGCGGTCCGCCATTTGGACGCGTGGTATGAAGCCTTTGGTGTGACAGAGGAGCACGCGCTGTATCTGCCGCCTGAGGAACGCGTCAAAATTTGGTGAGTACGATTGACATGGCTCGCGCTTCGATCAAGGAGCGCGGGCTATGACTTTCTTGCAAATGCTCCTTATCGCGGTGGTTCAGGGGATCACCGAATTCCTGCCGATATCCTCGTCGGGGCACTTAATCCTCATCTCAGTCTTCACCGGCTTTGAAGATCAGGGACCAATGATCGACATTGCGGTACACGTGGGCTCTTTGCTCGCGATCATCGTCTATTTCTTCAAAGACGCGATGGGCCTTGCACGCGGCGGTTTTGCCAGCGTGGGAATAGGTCATGCACCTGCCGAACGCCGTTTGTTTTGGTGGATTGTGTTGGGCACTATCCCTGCGGTGATTGCCGGTTTTGCGATCAAATTGGGCTATCTCAACGGGTTTGTTGCGAGCACCTTTGGCATTCCCATTGTTGAGGAAGATTTGCTCGCCTCGATCAGATTTACCGATCTTATCGCGGTCAATCTGATTTTTTACGGCATCTTGCTGGGTCTGGCAGACTATTTCGGCAAGGAAGAAAAAACCTTCGAACAAATGACGTGGCGCGACGGTCTGATCGTCGGCATGGCTCAAGCCTTGGCTTTGGTTCCGGGAACAAGCCGTTCAGGCGTCACGATGACGGCGGCGCGATTGCTTGGTTATGGCCGGTTTGAGGCGGCCCGGTTCTCTTTCCTGCTCTCGATCCCGGCTGTTGCGGGCGCGGGCGTGCTCATCATTCCCGACTTGCTCGAAGCGGACAGCACGCTGTTGCTTGAGGCGGTGATCACCGGGGCCATGACCTTTGTCGCGGCCTTTGCGACGATGGCGTTCTTGATGAACTTTTTGAAGCGCGCATCGATGATGGTCTTTGTTTTGTACCGCGTCATCATGGGGTGCGCGCTGCTGTATTTCTTCTAGGCTTTAACCGCGCCGCCCGCCGCGAACACCCGGCAATTTGGCCTCCGTTGGAACCATCACAGCCTGTCGTTCATTGATACAGCGGCGAGTGCTTATAGGGTTTGGAGATTTCATGGCGTTGTTGTTGCTGATCATTGTTGGAGCGAGCGCGGGGTGGTTTGCCTCTATTGTCGCGCGCACAGAGGCGGTTGGCGCCATTTTGCGGCAGATGGGGATTGGATTGGTGGTCAGCCTGATTGCGGGTTTGCTGATGAATTCAGGCACGATGCTGGGCGGATTGTCGCTGATCGCATTGGGCACAGCGACCGGAGCGGCAATTGCGGCCTTGGTGCTTTACCACCTGTTTTTTACGCGCCGATCGGACAGAGTGGACGCGTGAGAGCGAGTATCTAGACCGCTCTAAAACCGTCTCTTAAACTGGGTCAGCGCTGGACCCTCTTCCCCCGCGCAAATGGTATTCCTGCGTCCCGCGTGACACGATGTAATCCACATCGATGATAGCCGAATTGGCATAGGTAAAACCTGCGGCAAGGTTTTTGTACAACCGGTCAAAATCACGCTCCACCGTCTGGCGGAACAGATCATCAAAGCTCTCAATGACGAAATAGGTCGGTTGCAGATCACTGATCACATAATCGGTGCGCATCACCCGATCCACATTCAGCATGATGCGATTGGGGCTTTGCGCTTCGACTGCAAATTTTGCCTCTGTCGGCCCTGATAGAATTCCAGCGCCATAAGCACGAATGCCCTCAGCCTCCTCTATCAGGCCAAATTCCACCGTATACCAATACAATGCGCCTAAGGATTTGAGCCGGTTGTAGCGCATCGCCTTCCACCCGGCGCGGCCGTATTCCTGCATGTAATCGGCATAAACCGGATCAGTCAGCATCGGCACATGGCCGAACACGTCGTGAAACACGTCCGGTTCTTGGATATAGTCAAACGTCTCTCGCGTGCGGATGAAATTGCCAGCGGGGAAACGGCGATTGGCAAGATGCCAGAAAAACACATGATCGGGGATCAACATCGGGACGGGCACCACGCTCCATCCGGTCAGCTTGGTCAGCTCCTGCGACAGTTCGCCGAATTCAGGGATGCCACCGCGAGACAGGTCGAGTTTTTCCAGCCCATTCAAGAACGCCGTCGCCGCACGGCCGGGCAAAACCTCAATCTGGCGCGCAAACAAATCGTTCCAAACATCGTGATCGTCGGCCGAATATTGCGTTTGCGCAGGCTCCAACCAGTCGTCACCCAAATGCGCAGGCTTGGTGAGCGGTGCGGTGAACACGTCCTGCGCCATATCGGGCAATACGGTGTAATCGATGGTGGGATCAGCGAGTGTGGCCATAGAGGGGGGTTTGCGTCTACCAACGCAAAGAAACAAGACCAAATGTGAAGGCTTCTCAATGGCGCTTAAAGGAAAAGACTACCGCAATCTGCTCGAACCCATGACCGAGGAATTGGTCGGCATGGCGCGCTGGGCGCGCACAACAGGCGCGCGGATCGTGGTGCTGTTCGAAGGGCGCGATACAGCGGGCAAAGGCGGCGCCATCCGTGCGGTGCGCGATAAACTAAATCCGCGCCAATGCCGCACGGTTGCCTTGTCCAAGCCGAGCGAAGATGAACAGACGCAGTGGTATTTCCAGCGTTATATATCGCACCTGCCCCATGCGGGCGAAATCGTGTTGTTCGATCGGTCTTGGTACAACCGCGCCGGAGTGGAGCAGGTTATGGGATATGCCAGTCAGCCGCAAGTGGACCGGTTCCTTGAACAAGTGCCCGTGTTTGAAAAACTGCTGACCGATGATGGGATCATGCTGTTCAAATATTGGCTGACCACGGATCAGGACAATCAGGAAGAGCG
This sequence comes from uncultured Erythrobacter sp., assembly GCA_947502815.1. Taxonomy (GTDB): domain Bacteria; phylum Pseudomonadota; class Alphaproteobacteria; order Sphingomonadales; family Sphingomonadaceae; genus Erythrobacter. The sequence goes on along the minus strand of CANNBH010000001.1, from coordinate 3,027,241 downwards.
CCTGCGAGAACGGCTCGATGACCCATTGAAGCGCTGGAAATTGTCGCCGGTCGACCTAGCTGCGCGTGATAAATACGACGCCTACACCAAGGCGCGAGAAACGATGTTGAAAGCGACCCATCGCGACAACGCGCCGTGGTCACTGGTCGATTTCAACGATCAAAAACGCGGGCGGCTGACGCTGATCCGCGACCTGCTAGACCGTTTGCCCGACACACATGTGGAGCCGCCTGTAATTGAGTTCCCCAATATGAGCGGGAAAATGCGCAAGGAAAGCTATTCGGTGATGGAGCCGATCAAGGATTATCCGCTAGACTGACACGCTCGCTTTGGTGATCTGGCGGCCATCGGCGGCGAGGGCACCCAATTCATAGCCGTCTTCGCTTTGGCGCAAGGCAAGGTTGAGTTCTTCGCCGACAATCGCCGGAGACATTCCACGAAATTCGAAACGTTTCACCCGGTTTTCACCCAGCTCGCGCGCGGCCAATTGCAGCAGAAGGCTCGCTGTGAGCGGCCCGTGCACCACAAGGCCGCGATACCGCTCCACTTCGCGCGCATAGGGCGCGTCATAGTGAATCCGGTGTGTGTTAAAGGTCAGCGCGGAATAGCGGAACAACAACGCAGTGTTGGGCGTAAGCGTGCGAACGGCATCCCATTTTCCAGGGTCAAATGGCCCCTCGCCGGACATTGGCGGGCTTAGCGGTGCATCGGCCGCCGCCGCGTCGCGATAGACCAGCGTTTGTGTCTCCACCACCGCCACGGTGCCGTCGGCTTTGGTCTCGTGCTCTACATTTACGAAAGCCAGTGTGCCGGTGCTGCCCACCTTTTCCTTGATCGAAGCGACCGTGCTGGTGCGCTCAATCACAGCGCCAATTGCGATGGGCGCTCCGAATTCCATCGCGCTTGATGCCCACATCCGGCGCGGCATATGAAAGGTTGGAAGGAAGCTGTCTGCGCTATCGTCGCGAGCCGGGTGGCCGTCCTCGCCTAGGACCGAAGTGGCCGCATCTGGGGTGCAGAGCGCAAAATGAATGCCCTGCGGCATTATAGCCGACACCGGAGCAGGCAGATCGAATGCCGCCAGCCAGCGCGCAGCCAACGCATCGTCGAGCTGGTCGCTGGCGCGCTGCTTGCGTCCGATCCACGCTTCGAAATTGGACATTACACCGCCCGCTCAAACACCGCCGCGATGCCTTGCCCGCCGCCAATGCACATTGTCTCAAGTCCAGAACGCGCCTCGCGCCGGTGCATTTCAGCCGCCATATCGGCCAAAATTCGCCCGCCGGTCGCGCCGATGGGGTGGCCAAGCGATATGCCCGATCCATTGACGTTGAGGATATCCCGGCGGCTGTCATCCGCGCTCCAACCCCAGCCTTTCAACACGGCGAGCACTTGGGGAGCAAAGGCTTCGTTGACTTCGACCATGTCGATATCGTCCCAGCTGTAGCCGCGCCGCTCAAACAGACGCTCCACTGCTGGAACCGGGCCGATGCCCATCCGCGATGGATCACAGCCCGCCGCGGCCCAACCGCCAAACCACAGGCTTGGTGTAAGACCGAGTTCGTCGAGCTTGTCTTCGGCCACCACAAGACAGGCCGCGCCCGCATCGTTTTGCTGGCTAGCATTGCCGGCCGTTACAATGGCTTGCGGGTCGCGTTTCAGATCGAGCGCGCGCAATTTACCAAGGCTCTCCATCGTTGCATCCGCGCGGAACCCTTCGTCGCGGGCGAATGTCACCGGATCGCCGCGCCGCTGCGGCACATCGACCGGCACCAATTGCGCGTCAAATTTACCCGCTTCCCACGCAGCCGCAGCATTTTGGTGCGAACGCACGGCATAGGCGTCGGCCTCCTCGCGGCTGATGTTATAATCCTTGGCAAGGTTTTCAGCCGTTTCGATCATGCCAGTGATCACGCCAAAGCGTTCGATCGGTTGGCTCATCAAACGTCCGCGCGAAAGTCGGTCGTGCAAGGTGAGGTCGCCCATTCGTGCACCGCCGCGCCCCTGGGTGGTGTAATGTTCGACATTGGACATGCTTTCACACCCGCCCGCGACCACAACATCCGCCATACCCGTTTCGACCATCATCGCAGCGTTGGCGACGGCCTGAAGTCCGGACCCACAACGGCGGTCCAATTGGTATCCGGGGACTTCAAGAGGAAGCCCAGCGGCCAGCCATGACCAATGCCCGATCGCCGGAGCCTCTGCATTGCCGTACCCTTGAGAGAAAACGACATCATCCACGCGTTCCGGATCAATTCCTGATCGCTCAACAAGGGCCTTCAAAATGATCGCGCCGAGCTCCCCTGCGTTAAGGCTCGACAGCCCACCGAGGAATTTTCCAACGGGTGTGCGAAGGGGTGATACGATTGCTGCTCTTCTCGACATTATCGATCCTTATCAGACAGGGCGACGGTTCCGGCATCCACCAATTTGCCAATGGCGCCAGTGGAAAGACCCAATCGCTCTGCCAAAACTTCTTCGGAATGCTGCCCCAAATAGGGCGCAGGCGCCGGGTCGCCGGGCGTCTGTTGCGGCAAGTTCGCAAATGAGCGCGGTGCAGGATACTCAAATCCTGACGGGTTTGCTGGCGAAGGACCAAACATCGGATTGTCGCCAACCAATGCTGGATCATTCGCGGCCTCATGCGCGGTGCGGTATTTTTCGAATGTGCACCTAGCCGCCGCCATGCGCGCCTCCAACTCTTTGAAATCATGCCCGTCGGCGGCGTTCTGGAATATGTCAAACAAAGCGTGGCGGTGTTTGAAACGCGGATCATCGCCGTCTGAGAATTGGACGCCAACTTGGGTTTCCAACTGGCTGATCGGGTCAGCAACGCCGAATGCCTCGACAAGGCCGTGCCATTGTTTTGATGTGAGCGCGGCGACCATAAAGCGCACCCCGTCTTTGCTGCGGAAATCGCGCCCAAAGGCGCCCCAGATGGCATTGCCCAGCCGCTCTCGGTCCCCGCCGCGATAGAGCATTTCTGCCATCAACCCGGCGTTGGCCGTGGTTCCAATCGCCACATCGCCCAATGGCACGCGGACCTCGCTGCCGCCGCCTCCGCCATCGCGGTGACGCAGCGCTGCTAGCATTGCGAACGCGCAATAGGCCCCAGTGATGAAGTCCCATGCAGGCAGCACTTGGTTGACCGGCGGCGCGGTCTCCGCGCCCAATCCCTCTGGCCATTCTTCAGGACCCGTCATCAAAGGATAGCCGGATGCAGCATTGACGGTGAAATCCATCGCTTGCCGTCCATCATGCCAGCCCATGATCCGCACCGACGTCATATCCGGCGCATCGCCCGATTGCGCCGCTTTCATCGCCGCATGGCTTAGAAAGCTCTTCTCTGGCAGGTTCGTGATGCACTGGCCGGTCTTTGCCGCCAGTTCGACGCACAACTCGCGCCCTTCGCCGCTGCGCAGGTCGAGCGCGACCGATTTCTTTGCGCGGTTGAGGTTCTCCCATGAGAGCGAGCGACCCTCTTTGGTGAGCATATAGCGGTCATAATCGAGACCGCCTGCCTTGTGATCGACGCGGATCACTTCCGCCCCCATCTGCGCGCAATAGAGGCCCGCGGTGGGCGAAGCGACGAAGCTGGAAACCTCAATGATCGAGAGGTTGGAGAGGAGTTGGTACAAAGTCTAATCCTTGTTGGATGGGAATGGACGGGGCCGGATCAACCGTTCAGGCTTTCCCATTCGCGCAGCATATGTTTTGCGATCTGGAGCTGCAAAATCTGCGTTGTGCCTTCGTAAATGCGGTAAATGCGCGCATCGCGGTAAAAGCGTTCGGCGTCATATTCCGCGAGGTATCCTGCGCCGCCGTAAACCTGCACCACGCGGTCAACCACGCGGCCGCACATTTCACTGGCGAAGACTTTGAAAGCGGCCGCTTTGACGAGGATGTTTTCGCCCCGATCGGCGCGCCGCGTCACATCTGCCATCATTGCTTCGGCGGCGTAAATCTCGATCTCGCTGTCGGCCAGCATTGCCTGGATCAGCTGAAAATTGGCGATAGGTTCGCCAAAGGCCTTGCGTTCATTGGCATATTGGATCGCGGAATTCAGCGCGCGCCGGGCATAGCCTGTCGCAGCGGCGCCGACCGAAATACGGCCATTGTCGAGGCTCTGCATGGCAAAGCGAAACCCTTTGCCGGTCTCGCCGCCCAACAGAGCTTCGCCGGGGACTTTCACATCGTCGAGCATAATGTCGGAGATGTGCGATCCCGATTGCCCCATTTTCTTATCCGGTGAACCGGTGGAAACGCCCGGCGTGTCCATAGGTACCAAAAAGGCGCTGACATGGGCGTTTTTGGGCAGGGCCTCTTTTCCGGTGCGCGCCATGATCAACGCGACATCGGCATGGGGCGCGTTGGTGATGTAGCGTTTGGTGCCATTGAGCACCCATCCATTGCCATCCGGGTCTGCAACAGCGGTGGTGGCCATGGCCGCGCTGTCGCTGCCTGATCCGGGCTCTGTCAGGCCAAAGCAAGCAATTTTGCCTGCGGCGAGTTTTGGATACCATTCGGCCCGCTGCTCTTCAGTCGCACCGTTCTTGAGCGCGCTGGCAAACATGCCCACGTTGATCGAAAAGATTGAGCGATAGGCGGGCGCCGCGTTGCTCATTGTGTTCACGACACGGGCGTATTGCGTCATGTTGAGCCCCGCGCCGCCGTATTCCTCAGGTACGGAAAGGCCGAACAAGCCCATGTCGCGCATCTCATCAATGATCTCTGGCGGGATCGCGTCTGCCTCGATCATGTCGGCTTCGGCAGGGATCAGGCGCTCTTTAACGTAGCGCTCCAATTGCTCTGCGAATTGTTCAAATGTTTCGTCGTCCATGCCGGGGTTGCCGCCGGATGCTGCTGCGGTCTGGGTGCTCATTCTGCTTTCGCCTGCTCTGAGTTTTCCTCTGCCTGCGCAGGCGTATCTTCGGTAACCTCTGGATCAGAAGCGGGCGCATCAATTGGGGGTAAAGCCCCTTCGGGCAACTGGCGTTCGTCGAGCATTTCGGCGGCTTCCTCCAGCGCGCTCGCTTCACCTTCGCTGACAGCGCCGGGCGCGCCGCCGCTGGATGGGTTGCAAGCGGCAAGCGCAAAGGCGAGGCCCAATATGGTTGCCGTTTGGGCGAAATTCTTGTGGTTCATCATGGCCTATTCCGCCGCTTCGGGTTCTGGGGCCGGGTCCGCGGGCGTTTCTGCCGTATCGCCTTCGCCGTTGCTGTCCTGGGCTTCGCTGGTGGTTTGCTGCGGCCCGGCAGCGTCTGCATCTTCGACCGGCTCTTCCGATACGGTGGCGAGTGCTTCGTCCGCGCGCACTTCGACCGATTCCGGCATGGCTTCGGTCGATGCATCATCGCTGTTGCCACAGGCCGCAACGGCACATGCCACACCGCCTAAAACCGCTATTCTGACAAGTCTTTTCATGATGTCTCCTGCGTCATTCTACGACTTTGAAAGGGGGTGTAGCGGGGCGAGCCGGGTTAAGCCAAGCGCCAATTGATGCATCGAAACGGCACAGGGTCGATTGAGCCGGCATGTGAGGCGGCGAATCGCTGTATGCTCGCTCTCATGGTTCAACTTCCCGCAAAAGCTCGCTCAACAATCGCCCGCGAATTCGTCTCGAACATCGCCATGCGGTTTGCCAATTCACTCGATTGGGTGTTTCTCGCCCTGATCCTAGCGTTGGCGGCGGCTCTGCTGCCTGTGACGGCGGCGAAGGCGCAAGGGAATGACCCGTTCACTATCGAAGAAACCGGACGCAGTTTTGGTTCACTGCAAGCAGCGGTGAGCGCAATTGGGGACCAGCGCGGCACCATTATGATCGCAGCCGGCACCTATCGCCAATGCGCCGTGCAAACGGCGGGCGTGGTGATTTACGCTGCGCGCGAATACGGCGCGGTCACGTTCGATCGTACCGCCTGCGAAGGCAAAGCCACTTTGGTCCTACGCGGTCTGGGTGCGGAGGTGCGCGGCGTCACATTTTCCAACATCTCAGTTGCCGATGGCAATGGCGCGGGCATCCGGCTGGAAAAAGGCGCGCTTAACGTCGCATATTCCACTTTCCTCAACAGCCAACAGGGCATCCTGACCGGCAATGATCCAGCGGGCCGCATTTACATCATGCGTTCCACCTTCAGCGGCCTTGGCACGTGCGAGAATTCCGCTGGCTGTGCGCATTCGCTTTATATTGGCAATTACGGTGAGCTGACCGTGCGCGAAAGCCGCTTTGAACGGGGCCGCGGGGGTCACTATGTTAAAGCCCGCAGCGCCAAAGTGATCATCGAAGACAACAGCTTTGACGACGCCGCAGGCAGCGCCACCAATTACATGATTGATCTTCCTGCTGGCAGCCAAGGCACCATCGCCAGCAATTGGTTTATGCAGGGCCGCGACAAAGAGAATTACTCCGCCTTCATCGCATTGGGCGCAGAAACGGTGCTGCATTCCTCAGACGGATTGGTCGTCACCGGCAACGAAGCGCGCTTCGTACCCGGTTTGCAACGCGCCAGTGTGTTCCTCGCCGACTGGACGGGATCGCGTGTGGCAATGTCGGGCAACAGCTTGGCAAGCGGGCTGACCGATTACGAGCGGCGTTGATTTACTTTAACAAATGATGTGATACGCTCGTGCGCATGAAGACGCTCGGGGCCAGAATATTCGCGATTGTCGGCCTCTTGGTTTTGGCAATGGGCGTATTGCCGATTGAGGTCGCGCGAGCAGACAGTTGGGCGCCTGCCGAAACTGAGACGACAGAATCCCTCAATGGTGCGTTTCGTTTCACGGTTGAACCGTCCCCGATCTCCAGCTCGCTGAGCTATTTTCAAGATGAAGTTGCAGCAAGTGTAAGCGGTGAACCCGTCGAACGGACGCCGGCCTTTGGCATGTTGGAACGCAAAGTCGAAGGCGATACTTGGTCTCCCGTTTGGGCAATGCCACTGGTGAATGCAATCGCGCCGGTGTCGACCATCGTATCGGATGATGGCCGTTATGTTGTCACCTTTGACAATTGGCACAGTGTAGGTTTTGGACCGAATGTCATCGTCATATACGGACCAAATGGCGCACACATTCGCAGCCTCGCCCTGACCGATCTTTTCCCGCAACACTATATGGACGCACTCCCCCGATCGGTAAGCTCCCTGCAATGGAGAGCGCGCAACGGCTGGCGGCCAAATGTGGGCACTCGGTTTTCCGATGATAACGATGCGCTGATTGTCGATGTCCTTGTTCCTTCGATCGATCCCAGAATCCGACCCAGAGATCGTAAAACGGTGCCGTTTCGAATTCAGCTTGCCGATGGTTCGGTGACCGTGCCGGCTACCGATTTGTGGGAGCCTGCTTTGGCCGCGGCTCGCGAAGAAAACCTAAGACAAGACCGCAATGAGCGAGAGCGGATCGCCTATATGACCGATCCACTGGTTGTGCCCGATGGATGCGAAGTGCGCGATTGGCATCGATATTTGGAAGAAGCGTTTGCGCGGCTCGACACAGGACCATTGATGGAGAATTTCACGTCAAGAACGGTTCTGTTTCCCACTGATCATGACCGGCATTCGGTGTCTGTCGGATGGTTGCGAGATCGAATGGATGATCCTGGGGGCTATCCCCGCAATGAAGCGTTTGTGTCGCCGTGTGAGCCAGACGCTCTAGCCGCAGCAATAGCCGACATCACAGAAGATGCCGCACCCGGCGCGTGGCCTGACGCGACGTTCTATATCTCTGCCCCCCGCAGCCATTGGGGAGCGATTGAGCGAGATATTGCACCAACTGGAGCCAAAATTGTGTGGCTCGATCCAGACTCAGAAATTGTTCAGCGCCCGGACCGTGTTCCCGGATCCCGTGAGGCTGAGCGCGCGCTTGATGCGATGATGGAACGCATTTTAGAAGAGGCAGGGGCGATAGACACCGAGCTTTAATCGCAAGATTTGTGAGCTTATTGCCCCGCCGGAGCAAACCCCGGCGCAAATGAAACCACGCCGCTGGGCAATGCGCCGTCCAACACCAGCGCCTGAAAGAACTCCGGCGGCGGGCCGGGGTATTGGAGTTGTGGGTGGTGCTCGAAACCAAAGCGCGGGTAATATTCGTTGCTACCCAGCAGGACGATCCCCTTGGCGCCGCGCACTCGCATATCGGCGATGGCGCGGCGTATTAACGCGCCGCCAATGCCGCGGTGGTGCAATTCGGGCCAGACCGCGACCGGACCCAAACCGTACCAATCTTGCGCGCCGTCTGTAATCGTCACCGGGCTGATCGCGATATGGCCGACGATCCGGTCGCTGTCCTCGGCCACCAAAGACAATGTAAGGTCGCCGTCGCTGCGCAGGCGGTCGATCACGTGTTGTTCGTCACCTTCGCTGAACGGCATGGATGCAAAGGCGGTTTTGGTTAGGGCGAAGATGGTTGCTTCGTCATCGGATGTTTCGGGACGGATCGTGATTGGCAATTTGGGGCCGCTCATGTGAGCAGATGCCCCGACCGGTCGCGTTTCGTCGCCAGATAATGGGCGTTGTGGGGATTGTCGGGCAGTTGATGCTGGACCCGCTCGCTGACTGTGATCCCGGCATTGGTCAGCGCATCGACTTTGGCCGGATTGTTCGTCATCAGCCGAATGTCGCGCGCGCCCAGCAATTCTAACATCCGCGCGGCCACTGGAAAATCGCGGGCTTCATCGGGCAGACCCAGCCGCTGGTTTGCATCGACCGTGTCGAACCCTTGATCCTGCAACCGATAGGCGCGCAATTTGTTGATCAGGCCGATCCCCCGCCCTTCCTGACGCAGATAAAGCAATGCGCCCCATCCGCCAGCATCCCGGGCATGATGGGCCATGGCGTGCAACGCCGCGTCCAATTGTGGGCCGCAATCGCATTTGAGGCTGCCCAGAATATCGCCGGTTAGGCATTCGGAATGCACACGGACCAACGGCGATGTGTCGCCGCATTGATCACCTATAATCAGCGCAACGTGTTCGCGCGTGTCGGCGGTGGAGCGAAAAGCGACAATCTCGGCGTCTTCGCTGGCGGTGACTGGCAGGCGCGCGCGGGTGATGATCTGCAGCGCGCCGCTTTCGGCATAGGCATCAAGATCGGATGCGGCGACGTTGTGCGCTTCGCCCGCATGGAGCGGATCAACCAGGAATGCAGGCATAATGCCCGCAATTCGGGCAAGTTCCATCGCGGTATGGGCGATGGTTGGCCATTCTATCGCTTCGGCGCGAAAGGGGCCTTTGAGCGGGTTGTTCAAGTCCAATGCTGGATCCGCGATTGGCAGGGCGCCGCGCATATCAAATGGCTCCCCGCCTGCGATCAAAACGGGCGCATGCGGAACCGCGGCCTCGCGTTGGTTGGCGAGTTTGAGCGTCGCCGCCCGAGCCGCAGAAATCAGCATTTTGGGAGCCGTCGCTCCGCTCGCAATCGCGGTTTCCACCGGGAGCAAAACCGGCCCGCGCGCACCCGTCTCGCTGGTAAATGCCAACGGCCACCCATGGCGCAGCGCGTCCACCGCCTGTGCGGCGCGTCTTGAGGGGGACGGTGCGCTCAAATATCGAACTCAGTGATAAGCGGGATGTGGTCGGATGGTTTTTCCCAGTCGCGGGCGTCTTCCAGCAAGTCGTGCCGCGCCGATTTTGCCGCCAGATCCGCGCTGGCCCACATATGGTCGAGCCGCCGTCCGCGATCATTCTTGCGCCAATCGGGTGAACGGTATGACCACCAGCTGAAATAGCGTTCAGGATGCAGGATGTGTTTGCGCCCCAGATCGACCCAACCGTGGGCGTCTTGGAAACGCTTTAATGTTTCCACTTCCAAAGGCGTGTGGCTGACCACTTTCAAAAGCTGTTTGTGACCCCAAACGTCGCTTTCCAATGGTGCGATGTTAAAGTCGCCCACGATCAAAGTTTGTTTGTCGAGCGCGCCCGCCCAATCTGTCATCCGGGCCAGAAAATCGAGCTTTTGGCCAAATTTCTTATTCACTTCGCGGTCGGGCACATCCCCGCCAGCGGGCACATAGACATTGTCGACAAACATGTCTTTGCCGACCACTTCGACACCCACATGGCGCGCTTCGCCGTTGGCTTGCCAATCGTGGCGGGTCACTTCGCGGATGGGGATGCGGCTGATCGTCGCGACGCCGTGATAGCCCTTTTGCCCATGCACCGCCTGATGCGCATACCCCATCGCGGCCAGAGCCTCGGCGGGGAATTTGCTCTCCTCACACTTGATTTCTTGCAAGCAAAGGATGTCGGGCGCGTGCTCGGCAAGGTATTTTTCAACCAAGGGCAGGCGCAGGCGAACAGAATTGATATTCCAAGTGGCGACAGAGATCATGAAAGACGATCTAGGGCGAAGCGGCATAACTTTCCACCTTTCACTTTCGCAATTCATCGCAAGGCGATAGCGAAAGGGTCAGAAAATTTTGGAGCACAATCCATGACTGCAACGCGCTTGACCGCCGCCCTTCTCTCCGCCGCCACGCTTTCGCTTGGTGCGTGCACATCGACGGTGAATTACTACGGCGACGAAACCTATGTGACAGGCGTTGCGGAGCAGCCGCGCGCCAAAAACGTTATTCTGTTTATTGGTGATGGCATGGGGATCTCCACCATCACCGCCGCACGGATTTATGCGGGGCAAAAGCAGGGGCAAACGGGTGAGGAATATGTCCTGCCGTTTGAAAATTTCGACAATGTGGCGCTGGTCAAAACCTACAACACCAATGCTCAGGTGCCCGATAGCGCGGGCACGGCAACCGCGATGCATTCTGGTGCAAAGACCAATATCGGGATGCTGGGCGTGGGGCCCGATGCGGCACGCGGTTCCTGCGCCGATGCGTTGGCGAGCCCGCTGCCCTTGTTGGGCGAAGAGGTGAAGGAACGCGGTCTGGCGCTGGGCATTGTCTCCACCGCGCGCATCACGCACGCGACCCCGGCCAGCGTCTATGCGCGCAGCCCCGATCGCAATTGGGAAGACGACGCCGCGATCCCGGACGAGGAAAGCGGACAAGGATGCAGTGATATCGCGGCGCAATTGATTGCGGCGGATTGGGATGTGGCATTGGGCGGCGGGGTCGCTCCGTTCTTCGGCACCGATCTGGGCGGACGCCGCACACAAGGCGATGCCAACCTTCCCGCCGATTGGGTTGCGCGCACTGGCGGCACCTATGTCACCAACCAGTCAGAGCTTGAAGCCGCCCCCATGGGCGCACCGGTGCTTGGCCTGTTTTCACCCAGCCATATGACCTACACCGCTCAGCGTGATGCGGCCTCGGTAGAGCCGACTTTGACCGACATGACCAGCCAAGCGATTGCGCGGCTTTCTGACGATCCTGACGGATTTTACCTCATGGTGGAATCGGGCCGGATCGATCACGGGCATCACATGGGGCAGGCGGGCCTCGCGTTGGAAGAAACGGTCGAATTTACCCGCGCCATTCAATATGCGATCGACAACACCGATCCGGCCGAAACACTGATCATGGTCACCGCCGATCACAGCCATGTCTTCACCATCGCAGGCTATCCGCGCCGGGGGAATGACATCCTTGGGCTGGTGGTGCCGCCGTCTGGCGATATCAGCAACACCGAAGAACCAACATTGGCGACAGATGAGCGGCCCTATACAACGCTGGGTTACGCGAATGGTCCTGGCGCTGTTACGAATCAGGCAGAGCGGCCTGTGCCTGAAACCGGCATTGAAGCGCGCCAACAGGCAACCGTGCCGCTTTATTCAGAAACCCATGCAGGTGAAGACGTGGCGCTTTATGCCCAAGGGCCCGGCGCGGACGAAGCCCGCGGCGTAATTGAGCAAAACGTGATCTACGACATCATCCGTAAGGCATTCGGCTGGGAATAGGCCCTGTGCCTTTCGCGCCCCGATCCGGGCTCGGCCACCAAAACGAAAAACCCCTGTGCCGGGGGCGGTGGCACAGGGGTTCCATTTGAGCGTTCGTCACGCTTGTTGTGCAAGGCGGACCATTCGAGTTGAGGGCAACAGGGGGGAAACCCTTCCAACTCATCCACCTTGTTGCGAATGATTAGCCGCTATCGGCTTTCACGTATATGAACGCGCCCCTAGGTTTGTCGCATTCTTACAACTTATTGGGGTCGAAGCGTTCATTAAGGCCGACGAGATGAGCGGCGTGGATCGCGGAACCTGAACGTGCTGTCAGGAACGGCGATTCCATAGCGGTGATTCGCCAGGCGCACTGTTGTCCGGTGATTCTGTGCGTCGAGCGCGACCCAATGGGTCAGCTGCAATCCGCCTGGCGCGCTGGCCTTGCGCACAAAGATCAGATTCATTCGCCCAAATTCCGGCTTATTCGGATCGCGCACATCAATGCTGATCACATCCGGGCTGCCCGTGGGGACCAAGGTGCCAAATTGCCGAACATCGCGATCAGGATCGAGCAGCGCACCCAGCGGTGAATTGCGAATCGGCCAGCGTTCGACCTGATTGACCTCATAATCGACCATATAAAGCGACCGGCCGTTGGAAACGACGAGCAGATCAGCGTCTTCGCCATAGTCGAACCGAATTTTTCCGGGCCGTTTCAAAGTCATAGTGCCGCGCGCGCTGTTTCCAGCGCGGTCGATCTGTGTAAAACTGGCGCGCATTGTCTCAATACCGCGCAGCGCAGTGACCGCGCGGTCGAGGTCGCCAGTGCCGCTTTGTGCAAAAGCGGTGCCGGCAAGTGCAGATTGATGAGCAGGCTCAACCGAACCAGACAGCGGCCCGGTAGGCAGGCTGAGTCCAAGCGCGATTGTGCCAGCGGCGGCAAAGGCCATACCGAAAGGGCGGCCAATGCGGCGGAAAAGAGGTGTAATGTTCATAGCAAACGCGATTACGCCGCCAGCGTTGAACTGTCGATGAATTAAGAAGCGCGGGCCGATCGGCGCGCGGGAAAGATCTTACTTGATCTTGGCTTCTTTGAATTCGACGTGCTTTCTTACGACCGGATCATACTTACGGAACACCATTTTTTCAGTTGTGTTGCGCGGGTTTTTTTTGGTCGTGTAGTAAAAGCCCGTGCCCTCGGTCGAGACGAGCTTGATCTTGACGGTTGCGGGCTTCGCCATGGCGGTTTCCTAAGATCCGGTGATGCCCCGCGAATCACTCTACGAGGCTGAAAAAATACAGGCGACGCCTCAGCGCCGCCGTTCAGGGCGCGCAATTGGGTGATCTAAGGGAAAAAGTCAAGCACCATCACCAATCTGATCGGCTAACCTTGCCGCGCTTGGCCTTCACTTCGCCGCGCGCTTTCTTGGACTTGAGCCGTTGGTGCTTGCCAATGCGGTTCACCCGGGTCTTTGCCCGCCTCTTGGGTTGGCGATGAGCGGCTTCCAACATTTCGTCAAGCTTGGCGCGCGCGGCTGTGCGATTCGCGTCCTGTGTGCGGTGCTCGCGCGCGGTGATCAGCAGGTCGCCCGCTGCGGTCAGCTTTGATCCCGCCAGATCGCGCAACCGCGCAAACACCGGCGGCGGCAGGCGCAACGCATAGATATTCACGCGCAACTGTACCTCGGTCGCGACCTTATTGGCGTTTTGCCCGCCTGGACCGGACCCCGCGAGGAAGCTTTCTTGGGCTAGGCCATGCGCGCGGTCGAGGAGCTGACTATCCATTTTCTTCCAGAGAAGGCGGCGCTGGCGATTCGGCTTTTCTGTCAGCCGCTTTCTGAGCCGCACTATCTGGCGCAGCTGTGCGCTCTGGCGGGGCGGGTGGTTCGGGCGCGGTCAGGCCAGCCCGCAGGAAATCTTCGGGGAATGGGGCAAAGGCGGTGATGGTGGGTTTGCCTTCTCGGCCAACCGCAATCGCTTCTGCGTGCAACATCGTGCGCGGCGCGCCCTTGTTCTGGCCTCGCACAGGGCCATAGACCGGATCGCCCAGCAATGGCGCGCCCAGCCCTTGCAAGGCGTGCACGCGCAATTGGTGTGTGCGCCCTGTCTCCGGGCGGAACCGGATCAGCGAGCGTTTTTTGTCGCCTTCGCCGATCACCTGCAAAACCTCCCAATGCGAAACGGCAGGCTTGCCCTTTTTTGCCGCAATCATGCGCCAGCCTTTTTCTGCTGAGCTGATCTTGGAAAGCGACAGCGCGATGGTGCCGGATTGTTCGGCAGGCTCAAAATCAATGATCGCCAGATAGGTTTTGCCAACAAGCCGATTTTCGAACGCTTTGTTGTAGCGTTTGAGCGCCTTAGGGTTGCGGGCCATCAACAAGCAGCCGCTGGTGTCCGTATCGAGCCTGTGGACCGCGACCGGCGGGCGCTGAAAGCCAAGCTTCAATTGTTCAATATGGTCCCACAAAGCGGGACCGCCGCGTTTGGGCCGGTCAACCGGGAGCCCGGCAGGCTTGTTGATGACAAGGGCTTCGCCGTCTTCGAAAAGGATGGGGATGTTCATATAAGTTTCGCCGAAAAGAGCCCGCGCACGGCATTGCCGAGCTGAAAGCCGTGTGTGAGATCATCAAGGGTCAATTCCGCTTCGTGCGCCTGACCCTTCTCGATCAGGAATTCGCGCAAGATGCCCGGTAACAGGCCCAGCGTCGCGGGCGGCGTCAGCAATATACCATCGCGCTCGACAAAGATATTCGTAAAGCTGCCTTCTGTGATCAGCCCGTCGTGGCGGACCAAAATCGCCTCTGCCGCGCCCATGCTCTTGGCCGCTTGCAAGGCGTCTTCGTAAAATCCGCGATCCGATGTTTTGTGCGCCAATCGCCAATCTGATGGGTCGAGCGGATTGGGCAAGGCAGCCACATCGACCGGATTGTCATATGGCGCAGGCATCGGACCCGTTTCAAGCGCGGTCGCCCCGCTGCGTGCCGCGAGCAGCCGCAGTTTCGCCGGTTCCTCCAATTCAAAACACAACGCCTGAATTTGATTGCGAGCAGCGTGCCGATCGAATTGAAAGCCCAGCTCTGCTGCGCTTTTCTTGATCCGGGCCAGATGCAATTCCAGCATGCCGATGCCGACCTGGGGATCGAAGGCCATGGTTTCGATGAGGTCGAACGCTGCGCCGGTGTGATCATGGGAGGAGCGGCGGACAAATCCGGCCTTGACCTCGCATTCGCGGCGTTCTTCATACGCCTCGCTATCGGCAACAATGGCAGAGCCAACACCCAAAACCGCGGTGCCTTGACCGTTTTCAATCGGGGTTAGGCGCAAGGTGCGGATCGCGACGTTGAACGCTGCGGTGCCATCGCTGCCAATCCGGCCAATGGCTCCGCAATAGGGGCCGCGCGCATCACGCTCGATCTCTCCGATCAGCTCCATCGCGCGAATTTTGGGTGCCCCGGTGATTGAACCGCATGGAAAAATCGCGCGGACCAAATCCATCGCGCCTTTGCCTTGCGCAAGCTCAGCCCGGACGCTGGACACCATTTGATGCACTGTGGGGTAGCTTTCGATGGCAAAGGGCGCATCGACCCTTACGCTGCCCGGCACGGCAACCCGTGACAGATCGTTGCGCATCAAATCGACGATCATCAGATTTTCCGCACGGTCTTTAACCGATCCGGCCAATTCTTCGGCCAAGGCCGCGTCGCTTTCCGGATCGGACCCGCGCGGGCGCGTGCCTTTCATCGGTTTGGCTTTGGCCGTGCGTCCGTCGAGCGCGGCAAACAGTTCAGGAGAAAAACTCAGCAACCAATGCGTGCCGTCGAACACCATCCCGCCATATCCGGCGCTCGCCGATTTTCGCAACGCGGCATAGAGCGCGGTTTCATCGCCCTGATAAGAGCCTGAGAGCGGGTAAGTGAGGTTCGCCTGATAGATATCGCCTGCGCGGATCGCCTCTTGCAGAGTGTCAAAGGCGGCCTTGTATCCCCCCGGTGAAAGTTGCGAGGAGAGCGGGCCGATATGCGCGTCCCCATCCGCCCGCTGCGCGAGCCATGCGGGCACATCGGCTGCCGCGATGCGCGTCGGCGTATCAAACAGGCCGAGCCACACCAGCGGACCCGCAGCGCCGCTGCGCGCATCGGCCAAAGGCGCCAATTTCGATTCCAGCGAAAGCCCGGCTTCATACGCGATGTATCCAGCCAGTTCGCCCTCGCCAGATGTTCGCGCGGCATCCGCCTTTGCCAACACGTCGGCGACATCGCTGGCGCGGTGGGCGACAAACACCTCTTTCGGCGCCTCATAATACAGCGCATCTGCCGCGCCGGAATCGCGCGCATCGTCGAGCAATACGAATGTCTGTGATGGAGCAGCCTGACCCATATGTGCCGCCTTAGCCCATTCAGCCTCCAAGTCGAGTGCCTGAAAGCCCGCTGGCCGATAAGACCGATGCTTGACCGCTCCGCTTTGCGTCTGCACACGTTTGGCGTGAAATCACACGGAATGAAGGCGTCACAATGAGCGAGATTTTTTTAGGACTGGGCGGCAATGGTGAAAACCAGAATTTGGCGCTTAGCCGGGCCAACCGCCACGGCTTGATCGCAGGCGCAACCGGCACAGGTAAAACGGTAACGCTGCAAGGGCTGGCTGAGAGTTTCTCTGCGCAGGGTGTTCCGGTTTTTGTTGCCGATGTGAAAGGCGACTTGTCCGGTATTGCGATGCCAGGATCGCCCAGCTTCAAACACGCTGACAAATTGGAAGGCCGCGCGGCAGAATTGGGCATGGATGATTATGCCTATTCGGATAATCCGGTGATCTTTTGGGACCTTTTTGGGGAACAAGGCCACCCGATCCGCACGACGATCAGCGAAATGGGCCCGCTGCTGCTCGCCCGATTGCTGGACCTGAATGACACGCAAGAAGGCGTGCTGCAGATCGTGTTTAAGCACGCCGATGAAAACGGTTTGTTGCTGCTCGATTTCGGCGATCTTCAGGCGATGCTGCAATGGGCGCATGAAAATGCGAAGGAATTGTCGGGCGTTTACGGCAATGTGTCGAAACAATCGGTCGGTGCGATCCAGCGGCAATTGCTGTCATTCGAAGCACAGGGCGCAGACCACTTTTTTGGGGAGCCTGCGCTGGAAATCGACGATTTCCTGAAAATGGACGAGAGCGGGCGCGGCTATGTCAATGTGCTCGCCGCCGACAAATTGATGCGCAGCCCCAAACTTTACGCGACCTTCCTATTGTGGCTGCTGGCTGAGTTGTTTGAAAGTCTGCCCGAAGTGGGCGACCCCGAAAAACCCAGCCTCGTCTTCTTCTTTGATGAGGCGCATTTGCTGTTCGATGACGCGCCCAAGGCGCTGCAGGATAAAATTGAACAGGTCGTACGCCTGATCCGCTCCAAAGGTGTGGGCGTGTTTTTCGTTACGCAAAACCCGATCGACATCCCAGAGGAGGTTGCAGGCCAGTTGGGCAACCGGGTCCAGCACGCTTTGCGCGCTTTCACCAAACGCGATCAGCGCGCCATCAAGGCAGCGGCCGAAACATTTCGCATCAATGACGATATGGACACCGAAGAAGTCATCACCGAATTGAAGGTGGGTGAAGCTCTGGTTTCCACATTGGACGAAGAGGGCGCGCCCACCGTGGTGCAGCGCACATTGATCAAACCGCCGCGTTCGCGCCTTGGCCCAGTGACGGCCAAAGAACGCGCGATCATCCAATCGGTCAGCCCGTTTGATGGGAAATATGATGAAGCGATTGACCGAGAAAGCGCCGAAGAAGTGCTGCTCGCAAAATCGCAAGATGCCGTGGACACGGCCAAAGAGGTTGAGGATCAGGGCGAAGAAGAAGTCCGCAAGCGTCCCCGCAAGACTAAGAGCATGTGGGAAAAGGCATTGTCGCGCGGGACCAAAGTGGCCGCGGGCGGAATGGCCGGCGCGGCCGCTGCGGCGGTGCTGGGCAAGAAATCCCGCTCCAACCCGGTGAAATCGGGGATCACTTCGGCGGCTGGCTCTATCGCGACCGATTTGGCCGGACCGATTGCGGGCCGTTTTGTCCGCAACCTTATCGGCGGATTGATGCGTTAGAGATCACGCCGTCCCGGCGCTCAATTTGTGACTTTTGAAGACCAGCCGCACTGGCATTTCGAAATCCAGCAATGCTTCCCCTCCGCATGTGCGCAGCAGATCTTCGCATTCGGCGCGGTCGTTGCCGTCCAATGTCGCAAGGTAGTCAAGCGAGCGTTGCAACATCCACAGGCTGAAGGGAAGCGCCAGCCGTTGCCCGCCAACCCCTTCGATTTCGAACGGGGCCATACCCAATGCGCGGGGCAAATCAGCCCCTTCATTTGCGGGGGCCCACTCGCCCAGCATCGCGGCGACTTTGGTGAGATACGGCAGCTGTTCTGACATCATTCGGGTCAGCACTGGGATCAATGTATCAGGCACGGCATCGCCGGCCAGGAATTCGCCGGAAAGCGGATCGAGAGCGATCATCCGTTCGACCCAGTCGGCCACTTTTGGCGCGATCCTTCGCATGATCTCTCCGCTGGCGGGGTCGCGGTAATTGTGTGCGTATAGCGGGCCGATCAGACCATAATCGCCGACACTCGGCCGCGTGCCCAGCAAGAATGGATGCACGGCAAAATGCGCGTCCAGATCCGCAAGCAGCGCTTTGTAACTCGTTTCTATCGCGGGGATGGTTTCATCATTGATGCCAAGCATCGGGACAAACCCCTTGAACGTAGAGCCGCGCACCTTGCCCATTTCATACTGTTCGGCTTCGGTCCCGTCAGGAAGCGCGACCTTGCCAAATTCACCGTAAACCCACTCTTCATTGTAGTGCCAACGGTAATGCATCGCCGGGATGACAAGCCATTCATCGCCGTATGCCTCTAACAACAATGCCGCCAGATGTTGGCGTGGCGTGCTGGGATAGACGGATGGTGTCGGCGTTTCTGATTCGAAATGGTCGATGATGACCGTCGTATCTTGCAAGATCGTACCATCGGATAGTTTGACCACGGGAATGACGGGACGCCCGATGGCCGGAATAATCTCGCTTTGATGGATGTCAGGCGTGGCCAGCACTTCTTTATAATCGACGCCCTTCCAATCCAAATAGCAACGCGCCTTGCCCGAATAGAGCGATAGCGGCGCGCCATACATAATTGCGGTCATGGATTGGTTTCTCTCGATTGCATTGGGCACCGCATGATTGCGGCCTGCCAATTGTGTCAAAGCGGCAAGAACAGTTCGGCGCGAAGCCCGTTCCGGTTACCATTGGTGCTATTTTCTGCTGTGAGATTTGTAAGCACCAGTCTCCCGCCATGCTGCTGCGCAATTGCCCGAGCGAGCGCCAGTCCTAGGCCGGCGCCGCCTGTGGAGCGGTTGCGCGATGCTTCGCCGCGGGTGAACGGCTCTTGCATATCGGCGATCCTGTCTGCTGGAATGCCGGGGCCGCGATCATCCACCCTCAAAACGGCATGACCGTCTTGAATCAACACCGACAATTCTGCCTGAGTGCCATACCGCACCGCGTTAGAGACCAGATTGCGCAAGGCCCGCTTTGCCCAAGTTTCCTGAATGCGCGCGACAATGCGATCGGTTTCTGGCGGCAACTCGGTCAAACGAACCGGCTCGCCCAGATCCTCAAATTCTTCAACCACGCTTATCGCCAATTCCCGAATGTCGACCGGCCCCAGCGAGGCGCCGACCCCGGGCCTGATCGCATGGCCCACGCGGGCAAGTGTCAGAATGTCGTCCAGCGTCGCGGTGATATCCTCGATGCTGTCTGCCATTTTCTGACGCTGGGCATCATCCGGCACGCTTTCAATCCGCACGCGCAGCGCTGCCAGAGGCGTCTTAAGGTCATGCCCGATCGCGCCCAGCATCACGTCCTTTTCATCAAGCATGGAGGCGATGCGCGTCTCCATCGCGTTGTGCGCGGCGATCAACCGCCGGGTGTCAGCAGGGCCGCTTTCCTCCAGCCGGACGACGCGGCCCGGATGCTGTGAAAAATCGCCGACCCGTTCGGTCAGATCGGCCAGCGGGCGCGTGATCCGGCGCAGGACAAGGAACAGTATGGCGATGAGAAATCCAAATGTGACCAAAGTTTGAAACAGCAAAATTCCTATCGCTGCTTGGGCCCGTCTTGGCTCCAAAACCCGCGCGGTTTCCCATATGCCGCCTGCTTCGCGCTGAATCGCGGCGACATAGAGGCGGCGATTCTGCCATTCGGTCCGCCCGCGAAAGCGCGGCCTGCTCTGTGCGAATTCGATCAGGTAGGGATCATCGCCCGCGCGCCGAATGCTTGTGATGAGCGCGCTAGGTGCAATACCTTGTTCTGCCAGAATCGATCGAAATTGATCGGTGCGTTCGGCTTCGCGCGCACTCTCTGAATCGGCAACGGGGCTGTTATCGGTGACGTCATACCGCAAAAGACGGGGCAATCCGCCGGAAGTATCTGCGTTCCTGCGTTCGCTGGCTGCGGAAGGGGTGTCCTGCCCGCCTTGACGCCGAATGGCTCTGCGCTCGGCCCGTTCGGCGCGGTTTGCGGTTCGCTGCTCTTCGCGCTCGGCACCGTTGATGATTTGGAACGCGGCTTGCGTCAATATGGCCGTTTCGCGGCGATCTTCGCCGGCGCGGTATAGCAGAACGGCAGACACAACCTGCGCCACCAGCAACGCCAAAGTGACGCTGACCATAACCTGGCCCAATAGGCTGGATGGCAAAAGGCGTTTCATGCCCTTTTTCACTCGCCGCCTGGCGTCGGTGCCACGCGTTTCACCGATGCGGCAAAGCGATATCCACCGCCGCGCACCGTCTGAATGAATTGGGGATCGCGAGTGTCTGCTTCGATCTTGCGGCGAAGGCGGCTGATCTGATTGTCGACAGCCCTATCAAACAGATGCGCGGTGCGGCCCTGAACCAGATCGAGCAGCCGATCACGGTCAAGCACCGTCCGAGGGCTGTCCAAAAACGCTCTGAGCAACCGAAATTCAGCCGTGGAAATCGGCACGCTGACACCGTCAGGATCGGTCAGTTTGCGCTTAAGTGGGTCCAGCAGCCAGCCTTCAAATCCATATTGCCAATCTTCGCTGGCAGTTCGGGAATCGCCAGATCGCGACACTCTGCGCAGGACGGTTCGGATGCGGGCAACCAGTTCGCGCGGTTCAAAGGGTTTGACGATGTAATCATCCGCGCCCAGTTCCAAACCGACGATCCGGTCGGTTGGCTCGCCGCGAGCGGTCAGGAATATCACCGGCAGCTGGCGTGTTTCGACCAAGTGGCGGCACAGCGACAGGCCGTCTTCACCCGGCATCATAATGTCGAGCAAAACGATGTCCGGCGTTAATTCGGTAAGCGCCGCGCGGGCAGCAGCCGCGCTCACACTTTGCGAGACGGCGAAACCTTGACCGGTCAGATAATCCGCCAGCGGCTCACGCAAGGTCGGCTCATCATCGATCAAAAGGATCTGAGTAGGTGCGGTGTTATCCATCCGGTTCGCTCATGATAAATGGCAATGAAAGGAACTGGCCCGGCGCGCAACCCATCAGGTGCGCACCGGGCGGTATAGTTCCAACATACAAGGTTGGCGATTGGGCGGCGTGGACTGGGGCAGTGCCATTGGCCAGGGGTCGGGGCCAGGGGTCAGTCAGGGCACTTTGTATCCACGCCGCCGCTTAGGAGCTTAGCTTGCTCCTTCGCCTGTGCGCTGGCTGCGCCGCTCTTGGCGCTGGGCCCGCATTGCTTCGCGCGCTGCTTCGCGTTCTTCGGCGCTGATGGTGCCAGATCCGTCTGTATCGACGCGGGCAAAGCGGGCTTCGACAGCGGCATCAAACTCCGCTTGGGTTATGACGCTGTCTTGATTGGCGTCGGCTTGGCGCAGCATGCGCATGCCGCGTTGACCACCCCGGCGCCCAGACCGTTCGCCGCCAGCGCGTTGACCTCGGCGCATCTCGCCGCGTTCGCCGCGACGACCTTGGCGGGCTTCACCCCGGCGATCGGAGCGCGCTTCGCGAACTGCGGCCATTTCAGCTTCGGAAAGGCCGCCGCTGCCATCGGTATCGGCGCGTTCAAACATGGCTGCCTGACGTTCGGCGCGGCGTTCGGCGCGTTGATCATCGCGTTCAGCACGGGCTGCGGTCATTTCTTCGGGTGTAATTTCGCCATTTCCATCCGCATCGGCTTCGGCAAAGCGCAGGGCGCGGCGCGCGCTGCGATCTTCGGTGGTAATCTGGCCGTCGGAATTGGCGTCCATCCTGGTGAAGCGTTCGGCCGCTTTGGTTTTCGCTTCGTCGAGAGAAATGACGCCGTCGCCGTTGGCGTCCGCCTTGGCGAAACCGCCGCCATTGTGTTGAGCGACTGCGATGCCGGCGCCGCCAATGCCAAGTGCGAGGGCGGCAGCAGAAAGAGTGAGTGTCAGTTTACGCATAAGAGGGGTCCTATCCTTTTGTTTTCAGTATTGATGAGTTGCGGCAAGGTGCCCACAGGTAGAACCTGTGATGCACTGTGCGGCCGATCAGCAGATGATGGGAGCAAAACCCGCTTCACATTTTGACCGCGACGTCGGGGGAGGGTGCCAAAGGCGGGCCTCACCGCAACTCACAATTGCCGTTCTAGGGTAGGAGTGTCGCAGGATTATCCCGAAATGCGGCTATTGTGTCGCGTATTGTATCAGGCGTGCGGACCCGTTCATCCGGGCGCCATTTTTGCTGCTATCTGGTTCACGTCAGTGAAAGAAAGCGTCATATTATCATATTGTTGGCGCGATCCGCGGGATCGCACCAACTTGCCGATTGCATGTTCAGCGGGGACGGTGCTGGGTTCCTTCGCCTGCGGTGATAAAGATCGCAGTGGCGCGCTCCTCAACATCGGCAATATGCCATACGCCCGGTTCATTGATCGCGTATTCGCCAGCGGCAAGCGACACTTCGCTGCGCGTTCCGTCGGGGGTTTCCTGCGTAAGGACCATCGCGCCTTCCGTGCAGATCACGACTTCGCTGCCGTTGGGGTGCATTTCCCAACTGTCCCATCCTTCGGTGAAGGTGTGCTGTGAGACCAGCCGCCCTTCGGCACCGTCATTGCCATGGCGCACGCCGTATCCCGCATACCACTCCATTCCGGAAAACGGCGGTTGGGGAACCGCTGTGGCCCCCAAACCCAAATGCAAGAACGCCTCGTCCAGCTTGCGCGCGGTCATGATCCCGGCGCTGTCATGCAGAACACGTTCAATTTGTTGCCATCGGGATCGCGGAAATAGCCAGCGTAAAAGCCATCATCGCCGCGCGGGCCGGGCGCGCCTTCGTCCGATCCGCCTTGCGCAATGGCCGTGTCATAGACGGCTTGAACTTTGTCTGGTCCGTCGACTTGCAGCGCGACCATTGTGCCGTTGCCGACGCTGGCTGGCTGTTCGTCAAAAGGCTTTGACGCCGCAATACCGGGGGCGCCGCCCATGTCGCCCCATGCGATGAAGGTTTCAAATTCCATCATCCGGCCCACGCCGAAATGTTTGGCGATGGCATCATAAAACGCCGCCGCGCGCGGCAGATCATTGGTGCCCAAAGTTACATAGCCGATCATGTTTGTTCTCCCTCAATCGGGCCGCAATTTGCGACTCGGAATAGAAGAACAATACTAGAACATAAGTCGCAGTGCAATCACACTCAAAGAGCGGCTGTCTCGCGCTCCACCCATGCAAGATCATCGCCTGACAGCTGCGGCGCGATCAAAGCGCGCACCTTTTCGTGGTAGTCATCGAGCCACGCGATCTCGCTATCGGTCAGCAGACTTTTGTCGATCAGCCGGCGATCAATCGGCACAAAGGTGAGCGGTTCAAAACCGAGGTAACGCCCTTCTGCCCCGTCAATATCGCGGACCACTGTAAGGACGAGGTTCTCGATCCGAATGCCGAATGCGTCTGGCTTGTAATAGCCCGGTTCATTCGAGCAGATCATCCCAGCGAGCAATTCTTGACCGGTGCCCGCTTGCCCGCCGCTTGGCTTGGCGATGCGCTGTGGTCCCTCATGCACGCCAAGGAAGCTGCCGACGCCGTGGCCGGTGCCGTGGGCGTAATCGACGCCCGCTTCCCAAAGATACTGGCGGGCAAGTGCGTCGATTTGGCCGCCATTGGTCCCAGCTGGGAAGATGGCGCGGTCGATCTGGATGTGGCCTTTTAGAACCCGCGTGAAACGGTCTTTCATTTCAGCCGTCGGTGCGCTTCCGCTTGGCGTGTCGATCCAAACCGTGCGCGTGATGTCGGTTGTGCCCGCAGGATACTGACCGCCGCTGTCGACCAGATAGATGGAGCCGGGCGGGATCGTGATGTTGCTGTCTTCATCGACCCGGTAATGCGGCAAAGCGGCATGGCCAGCGGCGGCAGAGATCGTGTCGAATGATGTGTCGCGCAAATCGCCATGTTCGCGGCGGAACCCTTCGAGTTTGGCTGCGGCGCCCAATTCATCCACGCCGCCATCTGGTGCTGTTACTTCGAGCCAGCGCAGGAAGCGCGAGACAGCAGCCCCGTCGCGCGCCTGTGCATCGCGGTGCCCGGCGACTTCGGCGGCGTTCTTGACCGCTTTGGCAAGGATTGTTGGATCTTGGCGGAAGGTAAAATTTGCTCCGCCTGCACGCAGGGCTTGAGCGATGCCAACCACGCCGAAATCGGGATCGACGCTAACGTGCTTGCCCGACAGTTCGCCAAGCGCGGTCTGAAACTGATCGCGGTCCCGCACGGTCACGGCATTGCCCAAATGCTGGGTCACTTCTGGGGTGACCTTTTCCGGCGCGATGAACAATTCTGCGTGTCCATCGGCATGGGCGATCACATAAGACAAGGCGACCGGCGTGTGCGCCACATCGCCGCCCCGAATGTTGAGCAGCCATGCAATCGAATCGAGCGCAGGGATGACCACCGCATCGAGCCCTTCTGAGCCCAGCCAATCCGCCACATCGCTGCGTTTTTCAGATGAGGAACGCCCGGCAAGCTCTTCGGAGTGGACAATCGCCTGAGCATCAGACGGAGCGGGCTGATCGGACCAGACCGCATCAATCGGATTGCTATCAGCCGGAACCATCGTGATGCCCGCCGGTTCAACCGCCGCTTCCAATGCCGCGACCCAATTCCAAGTGTGAAGCCACGGGTCGTAGGAAATGCGCGCCCCTTCTTCGCTCACATCTTTCAACCAATCGCCAAGGCTGTCGCCGGGAATGCTGCGATATTCGAACAGGCTTTCATCGACCTGATCGCGGACCTGCACAGTGTAACGACCATCCACAAAGATCGCTGCGTGAGTCAGGGTGACGGCGGCAAAGCCTGCCGATCCGCCAAACCCGGTTAGCCAAGCGAGGCGCTGAGCGTATTCGCCGACATATTCGCTCATGTGCTCGTCAGAGATCGGGATCACGAAACCGGTAAGGTCACGTCGCTTCAACTCTTCGCGCAAGGCTTTCAAACGGGCTGCGCTTGTCTCACTTGGGGTTTGCATCAACATTTGGTCATTTCCCGGCTGGTTTCGATGCGGTGCTTGCCGCATGACTGTGAGTCTCTAATAACCGTGTATATAGGTCGAACGGTCAATGCTTTCCAGCAGTGCTTCCCTCCACAAAGGAACCATCCGTCATGTCGAAATCCAGACTTACCTTTCTTACATGCGCGGGCGCTCTTGCTGCGCTTATGACCAGCGCAGTATCCGCAGACACTCATGAGGACCAATCCAGCGTGACAGCAACACCCCCTATCGCCGAAAAGCGTGAGCACACCTACACCCATCACGGCATCACAATCAGCGACCCGTATGATTGGCTCTATGACAAATCCTATCCTGAGATCGATGATGAGGATGTGCTGGATTATGTGCGCGCCGAAAACGCCTATTTCGAGGCGCAAATGGAGCCGCAAGCCGGTCTGACAGAGGCGCTGTTCACCGAAATGCGTGGGCGGATCAAAGAAGACGATTCCACCGTGCCTCAACGCATGGGCGAGCACCTCTATTGGTCCGAATTTGAAGAGGGCGCGCAATACCGCAAGCATTATCGGAGGGCAGTCGGCGCTGAGGATGATGTCACCCCGCACTTGATCCTCGATGAGAATGTGCTGGCAGAGGGCCATGAATATTTCCGCCTTGGTGCGCTTTCGATCAGCCACAATGGCCGGTTCATGGCCTATTCCACCGACACCAGCGGGGCAGAGCGGTACACCGCGAGGATCATGGATCTGGACACCGGCGAATTGCTCGCCGATGAAATACCCAACCTGCGCAGCAGCCTGACGTGGGTCGCGAATGACACGGCGCTGGTTTATGGGCCGTCGAGCGAAAACTGGCGCACGTTGGAGGCAAAGCTTCATGTGATCGGCACGCCGGTTTCTGACGATGTGGTCCTGTATAAAGAGGACGATGAGAGCTTTGGCGTGGGCGCGGGGCTATCGGCTCAAGAAGATTACCTGATTATCGCGACCGGCGACAATGAAACAAGCGAAGTGCGCTTTGTGTCTGCGGACAATCCGACCGCGCCACTGACCTTGGTGAAGGCTCGGCAGACCGGCGTCGAATACAGCATCGACATGCGTGAAGGTGAGATGTTCGTTTGGACCAATGACGATCACATCAATTTCCGCCTAGCCAAAGCTTCGCTGGACACGCCGGGAACGTGGGAAACGGTGCTTGCCGGGTCGGATGAGTTCTACCTCACCGATTTCGAACTGTTCGAGGGGTTCTTTGTTACAGAAGGGCGCCTGAACGGCCTCGATCAGGTGCAGATCCGCCAATATGATGCGCCCCTCACCGCGCAACCGATCGCCTTTCCAGAGGCGAGCTATGATGCAGGCCTTTCGAACAATCCCGAGTATGATCAAACGGTGCTGAGGCTTTCGTATGAGAGCATGGTGACGCCGGATTCGGTCTATGATTACGATGTGGCGGCGTCGTCGCTGGAATTGCTGAAACAGCAGGAAATCCCCAGCGGCTATGATGCCTCGCTCTATGAAACGCAGCGGGTGGAGATTGAAGCGCGCGACGGGACGATGGTACCGGTTAGCATCGTGATGCGCAAAGACCGTGCAGAGATTTTAGCGGCGCAGGGCATCGAAGGGCCAGGTCCGCTGCACCTCTACGCTTACGGGGCGTATGGTTATGCCGTGCCGCCGGGCTTTTCGACCACGCGGCTTTCGCTGGTGGATCGCGGTTTTGCCTATGCCATCGCGCATATTCGCGGCGGCGATGATCTGGGGCGGCGCTGGTATCTGCAAGGCAAGATGTTTGAGCGGACCAACACGTTCAATGACTTCGTTGATGCCGGACGCGGCTTGATTGCCCAAGGCTTCACCGCGGAAGGCATGGTCACGGCCAGCGGCGGTTCGGCTGGCGGGGAATTGATGGGCGCGATCGTCAATCAAGACCCATCGCAATATGGCGCAATCGTAAGCCATGTGCCGTTTGTCGATGTGCTGAACACGATGCTGAATGCGGAATTGCCACTGACGCCGGGTGAATGGCAGGAATGGGGCAACCCGATTGAGAGCAAAGAGGCGTTTGCCTACATCCTCTCCTATTCCCCCTATGACCAAGTCAGCGCGCAGGATTACCCGCCCATGATGGTCACAGCGGGCCTCAACGATCCGCGCGTCACCTATTGGGAGCCGGCCAAATGGGTCGCGCTGTTGCGGGACAAAAAGACCGACGACAATGTGCTGGTGATGAAGACCAATATGGGCGCCGGGCATGGCGGGCAGTCGGGCCGGTGGAATTCCCTGCGCGAAACGGCGGAGGAGTTTGCCTTTATCCTGTGGCAAATGGGGATGAGTGAGCAGGCCGAGTGAATGCTCGCATAGCAACCAGTTTCGTCGTCTGCTTATGCGCAGTGGCAGTAGCTCTGATGTGGATTTTCGGCGATGAGATGGCTTTCGTTCTTGCGGGGCCGGTAGCTATTTTTGGGACCATGCTAGCGGCTTTTGGGATTTTGAAATTTCGCCTCTGGTGGATGATGACAACGCTGCCCCTCTTCGCATGGCCCGCCTATTTCTGGGTCATACTTTTCTATCAATGCTCAAAAGGCAATTGCCTGTGACCAATCGCTTCACCCGCACCTTCACAGCCGAGCCCGCCCATATCGACGAGCTTGGCCATGTGAACAATTCGGTTTGGGTGCAATGGATCCAAGACCTCGCCACCGCGCATTGGGAAGCGGTCGCCGATCCTGCGCACCGGGCGCAGTATTTCTGGGTCGTGATCCGGCACGAGATCGATTACCGCGGCAATATTGCGGCGGGCGAAAGCGCGACAGGCACGACCTATATCCCCGACCCGGCAAAGGGCGCAAAGTCGGTGCGGGTGGCTGAGTTTGCCGGCGAGGCAGGAAAAGTGCTTGTGTCGGCGCGCACCACTTGGGCGATGCTGGACCGGGAAACCGGACGCTTGGCACGGGTGCGGCCAGAGGTGCTTGCCCCGTTTCAAGTGTCAATCCCAACCTGAGCGGCAAACTCAAACTAAGCCGCGATCTCGCCGTTATCGCGTTCCCCTTGGCCAGCTGGAGGGCGGGGCGTGGGCGCTTTGTTAAACAAAGTCAGTCGCTCAAACGATGTGCGGTTGCGGCCTGCCGCTTTGGCGTCATAGAGCAGCCCGTCGGCGCGTTTATATAGGTCATCAAAACTCATCCATGACTCCATGGATCGCGGCAAAGCGATCACGCCCATACTGGCTGTGATCGGACGGTTCAGACCTTCTACGGCGCTGGCAATGCGCACTGGGATGGCTTGGCGCAGAGCTTCTGCGCGTTCAACGCTGCGTTTACCGCGCAGCAGAATGACAAATTCCTCTCCGCCAAGGCGGGCCGCAATCGTATCGCGATCATCCCCGCCGCGCAGGGCCAACGCCGCCGCGATCAAGGCTTTGTCACCAATCTGATGCCCGAAATCGTCATTGACCTGTTTGAATTTATCGAGGTCGATCACGGCAAATGTGTCAAAGCCTTCGCCGCGCAATTCAGCAAAGCGAGCCTCCACCGCGCGCCGATTGCTAAGCCCGGTAAGCGGGTCGCGTTCTGATAGTTTTTCCAGCATGCGCGCTTCCATCACAGCGGCATCGCGCTCTCTACGCAATCTCAGGAAACGGTCGGCCACGCCAACAACGGTCGCAATCCCTTCAAACAAGATCCCAAAAAAGAACAGCGGAATCACCTCCCACAATGTGGTGTAGGGGTTGAAGTGGGTGATGAATTGAATTCCGCCCGCAACCAGCATGGGGGCCCAGCCAAACATCTGAAAGATGACAGATCGGCTCTTGGCCCGAATGGCGGAGACCATAGCGCTGCCAAGCACGATAAGGCCTAGAGTGAGGCCGATCGCGTGGAGGTTGCCGGTAAAGGGGATCACCGTGTGAAGCGAAGACGCTTGGAACAATCCGGCCAGCATGACCAAAACTGCCGCTGGCGGCATCAATCTTTTAATCCGAGGGTTGATCTTTCCCTCTTCGATGAAGCTGCGGGTGA
Organism: uncultured Erythrobacter sp.; assembly: GCA_947502815.1. Classification (GTDB taxonomy): domain Bacteria; phylum Pseudomonadota; class Alphaproteobacteria; order Sphingomonadales; family Sphingomonadaceae; genus Erythrobacter. The sequence goes on along the minus strand of CANNBH010000001.1, from coordinate 2,997,927 downwards.
ACATCAACGCCACGGCCAGCGTCACGGAAAGCGACATAATAAGACCGGTGCGCAGCGCATTTGCGGGGACGTCAACCGCAATGGCAAGCAGATTGCCACGTGAAATGATCAGCCCGGCAAAGCCGAGCGACAAAAGGATGTGCCACAGCAGGAAGGATTTTCGAACGACCAAGAATATCGAAATGTCCAATGCGATTGGGATCAGAAGGACACCTATCAGCGCGGCGAACAGCAGCAAAACTGTAACGTCCTCGCTGTTTAATTCCGGCGTGCTGTCAATCAGTTCAGCTTGGGCAAGCGTGGGGCTGTGTCCATTGGCATAAAACGTCGCGACGACAGATACTGCCCGGCCTTCTACTTCGGGCAGTTCGGCATAGATGAAAGGCTTGCCGATGGAGGTTGATACGTCGCCCAGCGTCACGCTGCGCTCACTCCAGCGGCCAGCATCGTCAAGCACCGCCAAGCTCAGTCGGTCAAAATGACCCAACCTTGTGTGGAGCACTTTCGGGCTTGCTTCGCCGGGTTTCACGTCAAATCGCAGCGTCCAGTCATTCGTGCCGGATTCGTCCAGGATAGGCCCGCAATTCCACGGCGCGAGAGTTTCGGCGCTGGGAGTTTGACCGGCACCAGATGCGGTCTCAACGGTGAATGCTCCTTTGGCATGGCATGCGGCGCTCAACCCCGAGGCAACAGCGGGACCGGCAGGAACCATCATCGTGCAAAGCACGACAATTGCGGCGCTAACGAAACGCCAGAAATGAGTTTTGCACCCGTTCACACCGCTTACCTAGCCAAATGTTCTTACCAGCACCTTAAGAAACCGCGTCTGCGAGGGGTGTAAAATCATGTAAAAACAACATTTTATGCGATTGTCTTGCTTTATTTGCAACTGAAATAGGCGAAGGCGCTCCAGTCGGGTTGGCTGGCCGCTTCGCCCATGCGTCATGCGCGCGTCATAGTGACGGCCAAAGCCGCCTGGTTCCAGATATTTGAGGTTTTCTTGGTTTTCTGCCGCGACACTGGCGCTGTCGGCCTGCGGCAGCGCGGGTAGGAGCAGCCGAAGAACGCTCAGACGGGTTAGATCGGGTTGCCGTCCTGATCGCGGAAGATCTCGCGCCTTCCAACGTGGTTGGCAGGACCTACAAGCCCTTCGCTCTCCATCCGCTCAATCCACTTGGCTGCGGTGTTGTAGCCGACGCCCATTTGCCGCTGCAGCCATGAACCAGATGCCTTCTGGTTCTCGATCACGATCTGGCACGCTTGGCGATATTTGCGCTCGTCTGGATTGTCAGAGGCGGTCATTTCATCTTCGAAACTGAACCCTCCGCCGTCTTCGGGTTCTTCGGTAACGGCGTCGACATATTCAGGCGACCCTTGCGCACGCCAGAAATCGGCCACCGCTTCAACTTCGTCATCGCTCACAAACGGTCCGTGGACGCGCACGGTCGCGCCGGTGTTCGGCTTGTAGAGCATGTCGCCTTTACCTAGCAGCTGCTCTGCGCCTTGCTCACCCAGAATGGTGCGGCTGTCGATGCGGCTGGTCACTTTAAAGCTGATTCGGGTGGGTAGGTTGGCTTTGATCACGCCGGTGATCACATCGACCGATGGGCGCTGTGTGGCCATAATCAGATGGATGCCGGCGGCGCGCGATTTTTGGCTAAGACGCTGGATCAGCACCTCAATCTCTTTGCCGACGGTGACCATCAAATCGGCCAATTCGTCCACGATCAGAACAATCTGCGGCAGCGGCTCGTAATCCAACTGTTCTTCTTCGTACAATTGCTCGCCCGAATCTGGGTCGAAACCAGTTTGAACGCGCCGGCCCAGCGGTTTGCCTTTGGCGATTGCGGCCTTCACCTTGTCGTTGAAGCTGTTGATGTTGCGCGAATTGATGCTGCTCATCATCCGGTAACGCCGCTCCATTTCCTCAACCGCCCATTTCAAGGCGCGCACGCTTTTGTGCGGCTCTGTCACCACGGGGGAAAGCAGGTGTGGAATGTCATCGTAACTGGCGAGTTCGAGCACCTTTGGATCGATCAGGATCATCCGGCACTCCGCCGGTGTGAAGTGATAAAGCAGCGACAAGATGATGCAGTTCAGCCCAACCGACTTACCCGAACCGGTGGTCCCTGCGACCAGCAGGTGAGGCATGGCGGCAAGGTCCGCGATGATTGGTTCGCCTGCAATATCTTTGCCCAGAATGATCGGCAGATTGCCTTTCGCTTCGGCAAAGGCGGCGCAGGCGGCCAGTTCGCGCAGCATCACCATTTGGCGGTCGGTGTTGGGCAATTCGATCCCCATCACCGTCTTACCCGGAATGGGGGAGACGCGCGCGCTGATGGCGGACATATTGCGCGCGATGTCTTCGGCTAGGCCAACGACGCGGCTGGCTTTGATGCCCGGTGCTGGCTCCAATTCGTACATGGTCACAACCGGCCCGGTGCGGACGGCGGTAATTTCGCCTTTCACGTTGAAATCGTCGAGGACGTTCTCGAGCAGCCGCGCATTGCGTTCCAGCGCGAGCTTATCAAGCTTTGGCCCGGTGTCCTCAGGCGGATCGGCCAGCAGGTCGAGACTGGGCAATTCGAACGTCGCAAACATGTCGCGCTGGTTCTTTTTGGCGGGTTCTGCGCGTTTGGGCGGCGCGGAGGGATCGCTGATTTCCGGGGCGCGGCGCGGAGTGGGTTCTGCGGCGGGTTCGGCCACAATCTTGGGTTTGCGCTTCGCTTTACCGTCGGTTTTTGTCGTGGGCGCTTCGATGCTGTCATCCTGCACAAAGGTCAGCTGGGCATCGCGCGTTCCCACAAAGGGAAGCCGTGACAAAATCGCCCCGCCAATCCTGCTTTCGCGGATAAAGTTGGGCAAAGTGAGCAGCACGCGCCAATCAATCGCGAACACCCGCGTCAGCAATGCCGTTCCCCCGGCCAGGCATACAAACGCGAGCGCCAAAATGATCCAGCCCGATGCATCGCCGCCAAATCGGGTTGCGACCGCTTCGATCGCGCCGCCGCCCAGCAATCCTGCAACGCCGCCCAATTGCGCCGGCAATGTCCCGCCAGACCCGCTAAAGGCGAGCGAAAGCACCGTGCCCAGCAAAACAATCGCAATCAGCAGCAATCCAGTGGGTATCCACCAGCGCGTTGTTTCGCCTTCATAAACATCGGAGCCATCGCCGCTGTCCATCTCTACCGCGCGCCACAATTTGCGCGCCGAAATGTACAAAAGAGGGAGGAGCAAAATGCTGGGCAGACCGAATGCGAACAGCACTCTATCGGCGGCCCATGCGCCCCAACTGCCCATCCAATTGGCGATTTGGTCGGGCGCTGCAGCGGTGGAGGCGCTGGGGTCCGTTTGGGTGTAGCTAGCCAGAGACAGCGCGAGAAAGACCATTGCGGCAATCAACACGCCTGCGCCTGTCATTTGCGCCACGCGGCGCATGCTGCGGCGAAGGCCGATGCGCCAATCTGCAGTGGAATTTCTATTGCTCATAGCGCGGGTCGCCATTGGGTGCTCCTAAGATAGAACACACCATGAATCCTCTGAGGACTCGGGTCAAGGAATCTGAGACGAAAGCCCATCAATCGCCGCCCAGCGTTGCCACTGCAATGCGCGGGCATTCACCGCATTCATACCGCCCAGCGCAATCACCGGAGCGTGCGAATGGCGCGCCAACAAACGAAACCGCGCCGCCCCTAAGGCTGCGCCGCCCGGATGCGAACGTGTTGGGAATACGGGAGAAAGCAACACAGCATCTGCGCCCAAGGCGTTCGCCAATCCTATCTCTTGCAGATCATGCGCGGTGGCCAAATGCAGCATGCCCGATCGACGAGGACACAGCGAGCGGGGGTGCCCGTAAATGCCGTCCGCGCCCCATTCTGCCGCGGTAAGAGCGCTGTCCGCGAGGATAACAGCGTGACCGCAACCCCGCGCCACACGGCGCAAAACACGAAACCGAGCCCAACGATACGGATCATCGAGGTGATAGTGACGATAGATAAATCCGCTGCCGCGCGGCAATCGGCTCAGCGCGCGCTCCAAACCGGCATCATTGCGCGCATCAGAGATCAGCCATTGATCGGGAAGGGTGATTGAATATCGCACGCGACCGCTATAGCGCGGGCCCATGGAAAGTGCAGCCTCCCGTCTCGAAACCGTCCAATCCAACATCGCCCGCATGTGCAAACCAGCGCGGCGCAAGCCGGAGGATGTGACTCTGATCGCGGTGAGCAAAACGCATCCTATTGAACGGATAGAGCCAGTATTGGAGGCCGGGCACCGTGCCTTTGGCGAGAACCGGGTCCAAGAGGCCCTGACCAAATGGCCGAAGCTGCGCGAGCAATTTTCCGATGTTCGGCTTCACCTGATCGGCCAACTGCAATCAAACAAGGCGGAAGAGGCCGTCCAATTGTTCGATGTGATCCACTCGCTTGACCGGGAGAGCCTGTTGAAAGCGCTCGCCAAAGCGATGGACAAATCAGGCCGCCGTGTTCCGTGCTTCATTCAAGTGAACATCGGCGATGAAGATCAAAAGGGCGGCTGTCCGATTGCCGACCTGCCCGCATTCTTGGAGAAAGTTCGCGCAGCGGACGTGCCGATCGCCGGGCTGATGTGCTTGCCGCCTTCGGACACAGAGGCAGCGCCGTTCTTTGCATTCCTTGCAAAACTGGCGGCTGACAATGGCGTTTCGGGCCTGTCGATGGGCATGAGCGGCGATTATGAGACCGCTGTGCAATTGGGTGCGACCCATGTCCGGGTCGGCACCGCCTTGTTCGGCGCGCGAGGATGACGCTGGCAAGGCCCGATGATTTCGCCGCTGCGTGGTGTGATCTTTTGTCAGACGGCGCGTTGGTGTTGTTTCGGCATGGCGCGCCTCCGCACGACGCTTTCACCCATTCCGCTATCGCCGATGCTTTTGCCCAATCGCTTGGATTGACGCCGATAGGCTTCAATTGGGAATTGCTCGATGCGCAAGGGGAGGTGGGAGACACACGGTCTGCCTTGGGCGAGATGACGAAGGCGCTCTCTCACGACCTCTCAAACCCCAGCACGCCGTGGCTTGACCGCTCAATCGCGGATCGCTGCGCCCGCGATTTCTTGGCGCTGTTTGATGCCAGCCGCTGCACCATCGTCTCCAATCGATACGACGGATTGTGGAACCCAATTGCGGGCGGCGCAGTGGAGTGGGGCTTTATGGGGTTTGATCAAAGCCGGATCGCCTTGCTTTTGCTTGCGGCAAAATAAAAGGGGCGCCCCATGCGGAGCGCCCCTTTCTTAATTCGATACGGCTGTGCCGGCTTAGAACTCAAACAGAGCCTCAACACCCAGCTGACGGCCCTTAGACAGAGGCGAGAATGTCCCTGCTGCTGGTGCGCTGTCGAATGGACGGCTGATGCCGTTCGAAAGAGCGCCGCCAAACGGGATCTGTGTGTCCCCGCCAACTTGCACTTCGTCAAACAGATTGCGGCCATAGATTGAGAACGACAGGCCATCCATTGGTGTTACCCAAGTGATGTTTGCCTCGAGGTTCGAGATGTCCTGAACAAAGCCAAGGTTGTTGTCGGTGTAAGCGAATTCATCGCGGTACTGATAGTTCACGCGGGTCAAGATTTCGCTGTCACCAATGAACAATTCGTGGATGAAGCCAAAGCCGAACGTAACCTCTGGAACCCGCGGCAAGCGCAGATCAAGGTCGGTTTGATCGATCACGCCGTCGCCGGAAATGTCGAACAGGATTTCGTCATATTCGGCATCGATCAGACCCACGTTGGCCGTCACGATCAGGCTGTCGGAAAGCCGCATCCGCGCTTCTGCTTCGACGCCTGTGATGGTCGCATCCGCAGTGTTGAAGATCGACTGGGCCACGCCCGATACCGGGTCCGACTGGTTCACTTCGCGCTGCATGTCCTCAATCGTGGTGATATAGGCAGCAACGTTTAGAGTGAGCGATCCGTCAGCTGTTTCGAACTTGCCGCCAATCTCGTAGTTGTCGACTTGCTCTTCGCCAAAGGAGAGCGAGCCGCCCGGACCATTGGCAATCGCTTCAAATGCGTTCGCATTGGTGATGCGGAAATTGTAGCCGCCCGAACGGAACCCGCGAGTCCAGTGCGCGTAGACCTGGCTGTCATTGAACTCATATTGCAGGCCCAATTTCGGCGAGATATTGCGGAACCGGACGCTGTCGTTGAAACCGTTGTTCTCTGTTGGGATAAACGAATTCACGCCGGTGGTTGGGCAGGTGCCCTGAACCACAGAACATTCAGCGCGCGGACGCACATATGTGACGCTTGCGTCCTTGGTCTCTTGGCTCCAGCGGATGCCGCCGATGACCGAAAGGGCATCCGTGACATAGAATTGGCCGCTGGCAAATGCACCCAGAACTTCGTGATCCTGCTGGCCGCCGCCATAGAATGTCAGCGGCGTTGAAACAGGGATTTCGCGAATTTCAGTGTAAGCAATCGACTGATCAAAATAGAACGCGCCGAAGGTCAGATCGAAATTGTCGGTTGAGACCGCGTAACGGATTTCGTTTGAAATCTGATCCTGCTCTGTTTCCGTGCTTGAGTGGAACAGGAACAATGCCGTTGCATCGATGTCGGCATCGGTCGTTGCGCTGTATTCGCGATAGCCAAAGATGTTGGTCAAAGTACCCGGACCAATGTCCCATTCTGCGGTCAACGACGCGTTGATCGTTTCGTTGGCGTAGCTGCCGCGGTTGTCGATCGCGAAATCAAATGTGTCGCGTTCAAAGCTGCCGCGATTTTGCGCCGCTGGGCCGTCGCCTTCGCTGTCGAAGTAGTCGATCTTACCGGTAAGGGTGAGGTCGCCCAAACGCGCTTCCAATGCGCCGCGAAGGATATAGGTTTCGGCCGCGCCGTGGTTTGAGCCGTCGAAGGAGTTTTGGAAATAGCCTTCGTCGTTGTTGTAATAGGCGCCGACTTTAAACAGCAGCACGTCTTCGATGATCGGGCCAGAGACCACGCCGCTGGCGGTGTAGTTTGCGCCGCCGCGTCCGCCATCAACCGGGCCATCAACAGCCATACGGAATTTGCCTTCCAACTCTTCGGTTGGGTTGCCGGTGTTGATTAGAACCGCGCCGCCGGTGACGTTGCGGCCGAACAACACGCCTTGCGGACCGCGCAGGATTTCAACGCTGTCGAGGTCGAAAAGGTCGAACACTACGCCGCCATTGGTGCCCAGATACACGCCATCAACGAACACGCCGACGGTCGGGTCAATAGAAGGAATGGAGGAGTTGATGCCGAGCCCGCGGATCGAGAAGTTCGCTTGACCACGGCTGGTGCCGATTTGGTCGAGCGATACGTTCGGTGCGGAGAATGTGAGGCCTTGGACGTCGCGCACTTTGAGCGCTTCAAGCGTTTCAGCGTTGAAGGCTGTGATGGCCAAAGGCACGTCCTGCACGTCTTCAGGGTTTTGAGTCTTGGTACCGGTCACAATGATGTTGCCGATTGTGTCGAGCGTGCTTGTGCGCTCTTCTTCTGCCTCAGGTGCCGGTGTGGCGGCATCTTGTGCGTGAGCGGCAAAGGGGGTTGCTGCGCATGAACACAAAAGAAGGGCTGCGAAAGACCGCGAGGGGGCGGGGATATTCATATGTTTTGTCTCTCCTGACGTAAGGGAGCAGGCCAATGACATTTGAGTCACGCGAATGCAACCTATTCTGCTTGACGTTGGTCGAACAGTGCATGCCTTTTGACGCGCGAAGGCGCCGCCCTTCTCTGCGCCGACCTAAGCGTTCTCATGCTCTCTTTGGCGTTTGTCGCTGGCTGCGGCGAGCAAATTGGCTTCAATTTCAGCCAGTCGCTGAGGCGTGGTGACCTTGGCCCCTGTAAGGTCGGTGACATAGAATGTGTCTCCCGCCGTTTCGCCATAGGCAGTGATATGCGCCGATTGGACGATCAAATTCGCCTTATACAATGCATGCGCCAAGCGGTTCAGCAACGCTGGGCGGTCGCGTGCGGTCACTTCGATCACGGTGAAATGGTTTGATGCCGCATTGTCGAAATTCACGCTGGGTGCGACGGTGAAAGCCTTGGCGCGCGAATGCGAAAGCGGCCGGGCGGCCAGTTTCGGCACCAATTCAACATTGGCGAGCAACGCGTCTGCGATGCCCTTCTTTAGGCGGGCAAGCTGGCTTTGATCGCGCAAGGGTTGATCATTCAAGTCCTGAACCAGGAAATTGTCGATGGCATAGCCGTTTGCAGCGGTGTGGATGCGAGCATCGATGATGTTCGCTCCGGCCAGATGAATGCCACCGGCGATCCGGTAAAACAGGCCGGGATGGTCGGCGGCAATCACGCTGACCAGTGTGGCGCCGCGCTCTTCGTCCACTTCGCAATGGATCGAAAGATCTTCTTCAATTCGCCGTGCCTCGGCATATTGGACAAGGTTTTTGGCGATGATGTCTTCGGGTTCAGCGATCCAATAGGCATCGCCCAACAAACCGCCGATGTCTTCGGTCAAGGCAGCCTTGTCGCCAAGCTGAGTGGCGACAATCGCCTTCTTCGCATCGACTTGCGCCCGGCGCCCATTGCGTTTGTGGCCCAATCGCAGGCGTTCCTGCGCTGCGTCATACAGCTCGCCTAGCAATTGCCCCTTCCAACTGTTCCATGTCCCCGGCCCGACCGCGCGAATATCGACCGCCGTTAAGATTGCCAGATTGCGCAGCCGGTCGACCGATTTCACTTCGCCGACGAAATCTTCGATCGTTTTAGGATCGGTGAGGTCGCGTTTCTGCGCTGTGGAACTCATCAAAAGGTGTTGCAGGACCAGCCATTGGACCAAGGCGGTTTCCTTCGCATCCAAACCAAATCGCGGGCACAGCCGTTTCGCCACATCCGCGCCCAAGACCGAGTGATCTCCGCCGCGACCTTTGGCAATATCATGCAGCAGCACCGCCACATACAGCGCCCGGCGGGAGGCGACCCGGTGGATTTGTTTGGTCGCGCGCGGGTGATCATCTTCGAGCAAGCCGCGCTCAATCTGGCTGAGCAGCCCGATGGCGCGGATCGTGTGTTCATCGACAGTGTAGTGATGATACATGTCGAATTGCATCTGCGCATTGACCCGGCCAAAATCGGGCACAAAGCGGCCAAACACGCCCGCCTCATTCATCCAACGCAGCGCGGTTTCAGGATCGTTGCGCCCGCCGAGAAGATCTAGGAAAAGCGCGTTCGCACGCGGGTCTTTGCGCACCGATTTGTTGATCAGCTTGGTATCCCGGCCCGCCTGACGCATTGTCTCCGGGTGGATTTCCAGGCCTTCGGCTTCGGCCAGCTGAAACAGTTCAATCAAACGCACCGGGTCGTCGGCAAACCATTTGTCGCGAGGGGCTTTGATCCGGCCCCCAGTGACAACATAGCCTTTCAAAGTGCGCGGTTTGGCGGACCAACCGGCGAAAAAGCCACTGCGCGCGCGCTTCTTGGCGAATTCATCGTCTAAGTGCGACAGGAACACGCCTGTCAGGCTCCCAACCCGTTTGGCCTGCATAAAGTAATATTGCATGAAGCGCTCAACCGCGCTTTTTCCGGGTCGGTCGGCGAAATTCATCCGCTCTGCCACTTGGCGTTGCAGGTCAAAGGTTAGCCGGTCTTCGGCCCGGTTGGTGATCACATGCATGTGTGAACGAACCGCAAGCAGGAACCCCTCGGCCCGCCGAAAGCTGCGATATTCGGCCGGTGTAAACAGGCCCATGTCCACCAATTGCGCAGCGGTTTCCGCGCGGTGCATGAATTTGCCAATCCAGTACAGCGTTTGCAGATCGCGCAGGCCGCCCTTGCCCTCTTTTACATTGGGTTCCACCACATATCGGCTGTTGCCCATGCGGGTGTGGCGTTGATTGCGCTCTTCCAATTTTTGGGTGAGGAATTTTCGTTCATTGCCGTTGACGACCTCGGCCCAAAACCGGCCGCGCAATTCGTCGTAAACATCTTGGTCGCCCCAAACGATCCGACTTTCGAGCAAGGCGGTGCGGATGGTCAAATCTTCTTTCGCCATCCGCATTGTATCGGCGATGGTGCGGCTGGAATGCCCGACCTTAAGGCCCAAATCCCACATCATATAAAGCATCGCCTCGATGACTTGCTCGCACCAAGGAGAGCGTTTCATCGGTGTGATAAAGGCGATATCGACATCCGAATGAGGCGCCATTTCGGCTCGGCCATAACCGCCGACTGCAAGGATCGCGAGCCGTTCGGCCTTGGTGCGATTGCGAGCAGGAAAGACATGGGCGGTCACGTAATCGTGGATCACGCGGATCAATTGATCGGTCAGAAACGCATAGCCCAGCGTTAATTCATGCCCTGCCGATGGCTTTTCGGTCAGCCTCTGTTCGAGCTCCGTCCGGCCCTGTTCAATCGCGCCTTGCAGCGCTTTCAGGATTTCCGGGCGTGCGGTCTCACCGTGTTCTTCGGCCAGCGCACCGATCGCGGTTGATATTTCGCGCCGGTCAAAGATCGCCCGTTGACGGGGAACGCGCCGACTGGGCTGGCTCCAGTCAGTCATTGCGTTTCTCCATCTTAAATAGGCCGATGCTTACGCGGCGGCGATCAGTTTCGTATATTGCTCGCGCAGGCTCTTTTTGTCGATTTTCTGCGTGCCTAGGCGCGGAAGCACCTCATCCGTCACCCAGATATGCTCTTCCAAAGGAACCTTGAACGGGGCGATCCGTGACAACAGGAATTCGCGTAACTGCGCACCCGTCATAGCATCCCGGCCATTTTTGACGCGGAAAATCGCAGCTGGGACCTCGCCCATCCGTTCATCTGGCAGGCCAAAGACCGAACATTCGGCGATGTCATCATTGGCGTAGATCGCGTCTTCCACTTCGATGCAGGTGATGTTTTCACCGCCGCGAATGATGATGTCTTTCTTGCGGTCTACGATGAACAGATAACCGTCTTCGTCGAGGTAGCCCAAATCGCCTGTGCGGAAATATTGATCATCGGTGAAGGCTTTATTGGTCGCCTCTTCGTTGTTCCAATAGCCGCGAAAATTGGCGACCGAGCGGATGCAAACTTCGCCCACGCCGCCCTGCGCAACCGCTTTACCGTCATCGTCAAGGATAGCGAGATCGACCAATGGCAGCGACGCCTTGCCGGTTGAACCGGGTTTGGCGAGGTAGTTTTCATTGAAATTCCCGCACCCAACCGCGTTGGTTTCGGTGAGGCCGTATCCCAATAGCGGGAAGCCGCCGGGAAACGCCTCTTTGATCTTCGTGACATGTTCCACCGGGCGCGGTGCGCCGCCTGCGGCGAAGCTTTTGCATGCCGACAGATCAAATTGATCGCGGTCTGGGTGCGTGGCCATTTCATAGCTCATCAGCGGCACGCCGACGAAATAGGTGACCTTTTCCTGATCCATCAAACGCAGCGCCTCGCGTCCGTCCCATTTGGGCATCAACACCAATTTGCGCGCGATGGCATAGGATTGAAGGAACAACGGAACTTCGCCGGTCACATGGAACAAAGGCACAGCGACCAACGCGCATGGCTGGGCGCTGACGTCTTGGCCTTGGCTTTCCAGCAGGACTTTCGCCATCGCGCTTTGGGCGACATAATTCATCACACCAGCGACAACGCCCCGGTGATCGGAATAGGCACCTTTTGACTGACCAGTGGACCCAGAGGTGTAGAGGATGGTCGACAGATCATCAGCGGTCAGTTGGCCCAGCATCTGCATCGCCACGCTGCTCGCTTGATCGGCAGGCGCAGCCCATATCTGTGCGAGCCCTTCGGAGGGAGCGTTGTGCTCAATCATCACCAATTTGGCGGAATGCTCGGTTCCCTCGAGCCGCTTGGCCCGGCCTGCATCGGCTATGACAATCGAACATTCGGCAAGGCGGATGCCGTAAGCGAGCTCATCGCCTGACCAAAAGCCATTGAGCAACGTGACGCAGCCACCCGCCATGGCAATGCCCATATAGGCGATCATCCAGTTGGCGGAATTGCGCGCGGCGATCCCAATCCGGTCGCCCTTTTGCACGCCATGTTTGGTGGCCAATCCTTCTGCCACGCACATTGCGGCGGCATAGGTTTCGCCGAAGGTCATGCGGATATCGCCATCGACGATGAACGGCACATCCTTATGCTCGTTGCAGAAATGCGCGAAATAATGCGCAAGGGTAGGAGGAGCGACCGTGAATGCCGGCATTTCCACACCGCCGATTTCGACAGGGGTTGTATGGAATGGCTGACCTTCTTTGGTCATTTCGACCATGATCGCTTCAAGCGCATTATCCAACTGGCTTGGCATGCGGTTCTCTCTCCTTAAAGGCGCCGCATTGTTTGCGGCATTGTCATCACATTCACCGCTTAGGCAGCGGCAGCTCAAAAATCTTTGGTCACCAGCGAGGGTTTCCCCCACGTCTCTGCTGTGCCAAGAGCAGGGCTGAAAATGGCACAGAGTGACGGGCGCTGTTATGCCTGCTGTGTTAACCCAATTGTCTACTAAGAGGTTCCATCCGTGCTGTCACTACTTGCTGCAAGCGGCGGAGCCGTCGATCCCATCTATTGGTCCGATCTGGGTTTAAGCCCGCATCTGTTTGAAATCGGCAGCTTTCAGCTGAGATATTACTCGCTCGCCTATCTGATCGGGGTGATGTTCGCCTATTGGCACCTCAGCAAGATGATCAAAACGGCCGGCGCGCCCATGGCACAGCGGCATGCGGATGATCTGTTTTTCTATTGCACATTGGGCGTGATTCTGGGCGGACGGCTTGGTTATGCCTTGTTCTACACCGGCGGTGACACAGGCATTCCCAGCGCGTTCACCGATTTTTCCGGCGATGGATTCATCAGCTGGAAATTGCTGCGCCTGTGGGATGGCGGCATGTCATTCCATGGCGGCGTTCTGGGCGTTTTGGCCGCAATTGGCTGGGTCGCGGTGCGCGGCAAGCTGTCGTTTCTGCGCGTGTGCGATTTTATTGCGGTGAATGTGCCTTTGGGCATGTTGCTTGGGCGCCTTGCCAATTTCAACAATGGCGAATTGTGGGGCCGCGCAACCGACGTGCCATGGGGAATGATATTCCCAGATGACCGTGCTGGCGAAATTGTGCGCCACCCCAGCCAGCTGTATCAGGCAGGCCTCGAAGGGCTTTTGCTCTTGGTGATCTTGTTGCTACTTTTCTGGAAGACAAAGGCGCGGTATCGCCCCGGCATGCTGGTGGGAATTTTCACACTCGGCATGGGGATCGCTCGGTTCGTTAACGAATTTTTCCGCGAACCTGATACACAACTTGCATATCTGGTCACTGAAACCGGACTGTCGATGGGACAATGGCTATCAATACCGCTGATCTTGACTGGATTGATTGTCACGATTTACGCCGTGACTCGGAAACCCGTGGGAACGGGGACAACAGTCCCAGCCTAGGCACGATTACGCTGCGCCCATCGCGGTGCACTGTTCTTCGCTTAGTCGCAGTAGACGGGACCGTAATTGAGGTGCCGGCGCATGATGTTGCGTCTGATGCGGCATCGCCAAAGTCCAAACGCTCCAGCAAATCTGGCGCCAGAAAATCTGCGCAGGAAGCAGCCGAAAAGGCTGCCGCTGCAGAGGCGGCCGCGAAAGCCAAAGCAGAAGCAAGAGCAGCGGCTGAGGCGAAGGCCAAAGCGGAAGCCGAAGAACGCGCCCGCGAAGAAGCCGAAGCACGCAAGGCCGCACAGGCGCGAGCAGAGGCGAAAGCCAAGGCCGATGCAGAAGCTAAGGCGAAGGCAGAAGAAGAAGCGCGAATTGCGGCCGAGGCGGCTGCGAAAGCCAAAGCCGAGGAAGAAGCCAAGGCAAAGGCCAAGCGCGAGGCCGAAGAAAAGGCTCGCCGTGAAGCGGAGGCCAAAGCAAAGGCAGAGGCAGAGGCAGAGGCGAAGGCAGCAGAGGCAGCCCAGCGCGAAGCAGAAGAAAAGGCGAAAGCCATCGCCGCGGAAAAGGCGCGCAAGGCAGAAGAGGCAAAAGCCAAGGCGGAAGCAAAAGCGAAGAAAGAAGCCGAGGCCAAGGCCCGAGCCGAGGCAAAAGCCAAAGCGCTTGCCGAAGCGAAGGCAAAGAAAGAAGCGGAAGCCAAAGCCGCTGCGGAGAAAAAGGCCAAAGATCAGGCCGCAAAACAAGCGGCGGCAATGGCTGCAGCAGAAGCCAAAGCCAAAAAAGAGGCAGAAGCCAAGACCAAAGCCGAAGCTGCCGCCAAGGCTAAGGCTGAGAAGGCCGCCAAACTTGCCGCCGAGAAAGTCGCTGCCGAAAAGAAAGCGGCCGAAGAAAAGGCCGCGCAAGAAAAGGCGAAGAAGGAAGCCGCCGCATTGGCCGCCGCTGCTGCAAAAGCAGACAAAAAGGCCAAAGAAGCAGAGGCCGAAGAGAAGGCCGCCGCGGTTGCCAAGGCCAAGGCCGAAAAGGAGGCAGAGGCCGGAGCCGCGAAAGCCGCTGCGGACAAGGCCCGCGATCTGGGCAAGACGTTTCGCCGTCTCATCCGCGAAACCGGCCCGATCAGCCTCGCCCACTTTATGGCCGAGAGCAACGCACGGTATTACACGAGCCGCGATCCTTTAGGCGAAGAAGGCGATTTCATCACAGCACCCGAAGTCAGCCAAATGTTTGGCGAGCTCATTGGGCTTTGGTTTGCCGATCTATGGGTCCGCATGGGCGCGCGCAAACGGATCCATTATGTGGAACTGGGGCCAGGCAGGGGAACCTTGGCCAGTGACGCTTTGCGAACCGCCAAGCGCTATGAATTCGATCCGCAAGTTCACTTTGTTGAAACATCGCCCGCTCTTCGCAAAATTCAGAAAGAAGCGTTCCCTGATGTGATCCATCACGACGATCTTTCAACATTGCCCACAGACGCGCCGCTCTTGATTGTTGGCAATGAGTTTTTCGATGCTCTTCCGATCCATCAGCTCATCCGCTCTGCCAACGGCTGGCACGAACGGATGGTCGGCTTGGAAGGCGATGAGCTGGTCTTTGTTGCCGGCGACAAGCCGATGGACACGATTGTGCCCAAAAGCTGGAAGAGCGCGAGCCAAGGCACAATGATCGAAACCAGCGCAGCAGCCAGCGCGGTGATGACCGAAATCGCTCAACGGCTAAAAGAGCAAGGCGGGGCCGCTCTCATCATCGATTACGGTTCGTTTGAACTGCGCGCCGGGTCCACATTGCAGGCCATCCGTGAGCATGAGAAAGTCGATGTGTTAACCCATCCGGGCGAGGCGGATTTGACTGCCCATGTGGATTTCGAACTGCTTAAAGATGTCGCTGAGAAAAACGGCGCGGAAGTGATGGGTCTGCAAATGCAGGGCGAATGGCTCAGGCAGATGGGTATCGATGTCCGGCACGAAGCGCTGCAGCGCAAGAACCCGGCCGAAGTGGACAAGTTGAAACGCCAATATGACAGGCTGGTCGATGATGGGCAGATGGGTCTCTTGTTCAAAGTGTTGGGTGTATGCGGACGGCGGTGGCCGATTGGCGTTGGCTTTGACTAAAGGAATGTAACCGCCGCGCTGTTTTTGCCGTATAGAGGTTGGGAGAACAGGAGATCACTATGCTTGCGCGGATAGTCTTAGGCTTTGTTACGGCGGTTGCGGCCTTTATCATGACGGCCGCGCCAGCGGCGGCGGCCGAAGCGATTGCGGGCCGATGGATCACCGAAGACCGCGATGCTGTGGTTGAAATAAAACGCTGCGGCAGCACAACCTGCGGCACGATTGCGCAGTTTTTGATCACACCGCCCGATGGTCAGGATCAGCGCGACATCTACAATCCAGATGACAGCCTCAAAAACCGCCGCCTGCTCGGCCTGCCGATCCTAACGCAATTCGCAGAAGAAGCCGATTTGTGGCGTGGGCGTATCTATGATCCAAACACCGGGAAGACATACCGTTCGGTCATTCGCCGCACGGGGCCCAACACACTCGAAGTGCGCGGGTGCATCGGCCCGTTTTGTCAGGCGCAAATCTGGCGGCGCGCGCGCTGATTAAAGACCGATGGTTTGCGCCAATTGCGCGGCGGCGTCTTTCGGGCTGAGCTTACCTTCGCCTTCGCGGTCCACGGCGAAGTTTGCCTCTCGCATGGCCTCAACGCTGATCGCTCCGATCAACGGCTCCAAAGCGCGGGCAATGGCTTCGTCTTCGGCGATGCGCGGCGACATCATCAGCATCGCGTCATAACTTGGCAAAGCGCCGCGCGGATCTTCGAGCACGACCAACCGATCCGCCGCGATCCGCCCGTCAGACGTATAGGCGCTGATCACATCGGCCTCTCCTGAACGCAGCGCATTGTACATAAAGGTGGGCGAGAAATTGCGCGTTTCTCCAAACCGCATTCCATAGGCCTCGCGCACAGCGATCCATTCAGGTCGTTCAAAAAATTCAGGATCGCCGCCGACGGTCAAACTAGGCCCGAACCGGACCAATTCATCGAGCGTGGTGACGCCCAATTCCGCCGCGCGATCTTCGCGCATGGCAAAGGCATAGGCGTTTTCAAACCCCAACCGGCCCAGCACGCGCACGCCGGTGTTTTCGCGCTCCCATTCGACAATGGTGCCATACATAGCCTCGCGACCCGGATTGTCTGTTCGGCCCAATTCATTGGTCCAGATGGTGCCGGTGTAATCGACTGAGATGTCGATGCTGGAGGATGCGACCGCGCTGTGAACCACCGCCGATCCCAATCCGTCGCGATATTCGACGGTGTATCCGGCGGCCTCCAGCTGAGATCCGATCAATTGGGCGAGGATATATTGCTCTGAGAATTGCTTTGATGCGATGATGATCGTGTCATCGTCATCGCCGCCCGATTGGTAAAAGAGCGCCGCGCTGAGGCCTAAGGCGACCGCCGCAAAGCCAAGCGCTGACTGCCATCTTTTGCGATTGGCAAAGCCGCGCTCCACCAGCCCCAGCAAAGCGTCCACCACCAGCGCCAAACCGGCGCTGGCAATGCATCCGGCCAAAACCAAAGCCCAATTTTGCGTCTGCAGACCAGCAAAGATCGGATCGCCCAAGCTGGGTTGGCCAATTGTCGTTGCCAGCGTTGCCGCCCCGATGGTCCACACGCTGGCGGTGCGGATGCCCGCCATGATGAACGGCGCGGATAGGGGCGCCTCCACCAATGTGAGTTTCTGCCATTTGGTCATGCCCACGCCGTCTGCTGCTTCCAACACGCCGGGGTCGAGATTGGCTTGCGCGGTCACTGCGTTGCGGAGGATCGGAAGCAAGGCATAGAGCGCCAAGGCCAGCAAGGCGGGTAAGAAGCCGAGCGTGGGCAAACCTTCTCCAAACACGGCGCGCAAAGACAGTAAGATCGGGAAAAACAGCGCCAATAGCGCCAGCGCCGGGATCGTCTGCACAAGGCTGGCAAAGCCCAGCGCCACGCGCGAAACTGTTGGTGATCGGCTGGCCCAAACGGCCAGCGGCAATGCGACCAGAATGCCAAGCCCGATCGCGCTTGCTGACAGCACGATATGCGCAGCGAATTTGTCGCCCAGTCCCCAAGGGATGGTCCAAATCTCGCTCACAGCCCGTTCTCAGTCTTTTCCATCGCGGCCAGCCGTTCCGCCTGTTGCCGGGGCACCGCGACGAGGCCTTGTGCGATCTCCCCCCCGTGCCCGGCGAGCAATTCGCGCGGTGTGTGATCCGCGACAAGATCGCCAAAGGACATCACCAACACCCGGTCAGCGAGCAGCAATGCCTCTGCCATATCATGCGTGACCATGATCGTGGTGAGGCCGAGTTTTTCGTGCAGTTCGCGCACCTTTGTGCCCAAAGCATCGCGGGTGATAGGGTCCAACGCGCCGAACGGTTCATCCATGATCAGCAGCTCTGGATCTCCGGCCAAAGCGCGCGCGACGCCCACCCGCTGACGCTGGCCGCCTGACAATTCATCGGGGGCACGGCCTGCCATATCGGGTTCCAATTCGACCAATGTCAAAAGTTCCGCAATGCGCTTCGCTGGCAATGCCTCGCCCGCCAGACGCGGGCCAATTGCGATGTTTTCTCCAACGGTGAAGTGGGGGAATAGGCCGATTCCCTGAAACACATATCCGACCCGTCGGCGCAAATGCGATTGATTGAGAGTTAGGACATCGTCACCGCCAAACAGAACCCGGCCCCCGGTCGGCGCGACCAAAGTGTTGACCATTTTGAGCAAAGTCGATTTGCCCGATCCCGACGATCCCACCAGCGCGACAAAGCTGCCCTTTTCGATTGAAAGCGATACGCCGCCCACGGCGACGACGTCGCCATATTGGCGCGCCGCCTTTTCAAAGGTCAGGATTGGTGATGATGATGCGATTTTTTGGCCCCTCTTATCACAAGCCTAGGAGGCAAATTCGCGCGCGCCAAGGGCCGGGGCAAAGATTGCGCTACATTTCGATCCGAGCGCGCGGCACTGTCATTGTGACGGTCAATCCGCTCTGCTGCCAATCGCGGGCAATTGTGCCGCCCAATTGATTCTCAATCGACAATTTTACGAGCCGTGATCCGAACCCGGTGCTTGTCGGTTCCTGCGCCTTTGGCCCGCCGGTTTCGGCCCACGTGATGCGCACATCATCGCCCGCGTATACGGTTTTGATCGCAACATTGGCACCGGCCACACTCAGCGCGCCATATTTGGCCGAATTGGTCGCCAATTCATGGAACACCAAGGCCAGCGGCGTCGCTGCCCGCGCCCCAGTTTGCACCGCATCGCCGGTGATGCTGACCGCGCTTTCACCCGGCACTCCGTATGGCGCCATCAACACGGCCAGCAAGTCCTTCAGATTGTTTTCTGATTGTGCATCAACACGCAGCGCAAAGGATTGCGCCCGCGAAAGGGCGTTAATGTTGTCTGACAGCGTGCTTGCAAAAGGCTTCAGCGCCGGATCTTCGCGCGCATGCAGCGTCACCAGACCTGTGATCACAGAGAAGATATTCTTGATCCGATGCGCCAATTCCCCGGCCAGCAATTCGCGGTCTTGCGACGTCTCATACCGGTCATGAATATCGGTAAGCGTGCCAAACCAACGCGCGGTTGCCGGGTCATCAGAGGATGGCACAGCGCGTGAAATGACCCAGCGATACGTGCTGTCGGCCAATCGCAAACGCCATTCGTCTTCGAACAGGCTGGCTGTCGACATAGCGCGTTCCAGTTTCACCAATGAGGCGTCGAAATCCTCTGGGTGGATCACTTCGCGCCAATCATCGGCGTTCTCTGGCGCAGGCATGCCTGTGACTTCGGTAAAGCGCGCGTTGAAGTAATCGAATTGCAATCCCGCCGCCGCTGACCATGCGATGTCTGGCACGCTATCGAGCATGGATTGCAGCCGCTGCGCGCTCGCTTCCGACTCGGCCACGGCGTTGTTGGCTTCGCGGTGAGAATGCAGACGCCGCATCACGGCATCGGCAAGCACGCTCAGCCCCTCGCGTTGCAGATCGTTGAGCGGCTGATCGCGCGGCGCAGTACCGGTAACGCACAAGGCACCAAGCGCCGCGCCTTCATCAGAGATAAGCGGTGCGCCCACGTAATATCGCAGATGCGCGCCGCCCTTTACCAGATCAAAATTGGCAAAAGCGGCGTCTTTCGATGCGTCGAGCACTTCGAAGATGTCGCGGCCTTGCATGGCGTGGGAACACAGGCTGGTGGAGCGCGGCGTTGCATCCGTGGTTAGACCGGTGCCCGCAATAAAGCGCTGCTGTTCGGCTTCGACGAGGCTGACCGAGGCGCTGGCCCCGCCGCACAAATGGGCGGCAAAACGGGTGATGCGGGCAAGCTCTTCGTCTCCGGCAAGCGCGTTTGCATCGAAACTGGCGAGCACGTTCAGGCGCAGATCCTCGCTGAGATCGCCTTCGCTCAGCAAACCGGGCGAAGGAGGGCTGCCGACGGGCTTAAGGGACGGATCATTAGAAGTCAGAAAATTGCTCCTCACCTGCCCCTCCCAAGGCGTTGAAGGGCCGCAATACAGTAACACCCAAACAGGTCAAACAAGCCAATGCGCAATCTTTCTACTGGGCCAAACAAAACGAGCGCATGAGCGGCGTTGGCGTTCGGCCAGCGGGTTGCTAAAGCCCGGCTATGAAACCCTTCGCGGCGCATGGGATTGTTCCTGCTTGCCCGCTCAAACAGAAGATGATTTGCCATGCGTGCGACCCCCGATTTCGATTTTCAACTTGGTGAAAGTGCGGAAATGATCCGCGAATCCGTTGGCCGCTTTGCCGACGAACAAATTATGCCAATCGCCGACCGGATCGACCGCGAGGATTATTTCCCCCGCGCCGAATTGTGGGGCCAAATGGGCGAGCTGGGACTGCACGGTCTCACCGTTGACGAAGCCGATGGCGGCCTAGGCCTTGGTTATCTAGAGCATGTCATTGCGGTGGAAGAAGTCAGCCGCGCGAGCGCATCCTTGGGCCTATCCTATGGCGCGCATTCCAACCTGTGCATCAACCAAATTCGCCGCTGGGGTAATGACGAACAGCGCGCGAAATACCTCCCCGGTCTGATCTCTGGAGAGCATGTCGGTTCGCTTGCCATGAGCGAAGTTTCCGCCGGGTCCGACGTTGTTTCAATGAAGCTTAAGGCCGAGGCTGTTCAGGGTGGCTATGTGCTCAACGGCACCAAGTTTTGGATCACCAACGCATCCGAAGCTGACACTTTGGTCGTCTATGCCAAAACCGATGGTCAAGCGGGCAGCCGCGGGATCACCGCGTTCCTGATCGAAAAGGATGATGCAGGTTTCTCCATCGGCCAAAAAATCGAGAAAGTCGGCATGAAAGGCTCTCCCACAGCAGAGCTGGTGTTTGACGATTGCCACATCCCCGAAGACCGCGCCATGGGCCCGGTCAACGGCGGCGTCGGCGTCTTGATGAGCGGGCTGGACTATGAACGGGTTGTGCTTTCGGGCATCCAATTGGGCATTATGCAGGCCTGCCTCGATACGGTGATCCCCTATTTGAGAGAGCGCACGCAGTTCGGCAAACCCATCGGTTCGTTCCAGCTGATGCAGGCCAAAGTCGCCGATATGTATGTCGCGCTGCAATCGGCCCGTGCTTACACCTATGCGGTCGCAAAAGCCTGCGACGCGGGCCAGACGACGCGCTTTGATGCGGCGGGCGTTATCCTGCTGTCGAGTGAGAACGCGTTCGGCGTCGCTGCCGAAAGCATTCAGGCGCTGGGTGGAGCGGGCTACACGCTCGATTGGCCGGTGGAGCGCTATATGCGCGATGCGAAGCTGCTCGATATTGGGGCGGGTACGAATGAGATTAGGCGGATGCTGATCGGGCGCGAACTGATTGGGGCGGCAGGTTGAGTGTGCTTCACATTATCGCGGCAGGGTTGATCGTATTCGCTGCGATCTTCCATTCTGTGATGGGCGAGAAGAAACTGATCGCGCCCACGCTTGCGGTCGACGATCCGTTTATTCAGGAGCCTATGACGCAAGGCATAACCCGTTTTGGTTGGCATTCGGCTTCGGGCTTTTTCCTGCTCACCGCGCTCATCATCGTTCTGCCTGAGGTGTCATCAGTGCTGATTTGGGCGACCGGCGGGCTTTGGGTCACGCTCGGCTTCGCCAATCTCATCATGATGAAGGCCAAACATCCGGGCGGCTTTCTGCTGTCTTTGATTGGGCTGCTAATTCTCGCTGGGGAGGCGCTTTGATGCCAGTTTACATGATATCCCGCATGACTATCCATGACCGCGCGCAATACGACAAATACGAAGAGCGCTTCATGGATATCTTCGACAAATTCGACGGCAAATTGTTGAGCGTGGACGAGGAACCGCAAGACCTCAGCGGCAAATGGACGGCGACGCGTTCGGTGCTGATGGAATTCCCGGACAAACCCAAATTGTTCGCTTGGCTGACGTCGCCTGAATATCAAGAAATCGGCAAATTCCGCGATGCGGGCAGCACGTCGGAGGCGATCATCGTGAAGGGTTTGGAAGAGCAAGCATGACAGCACCTGTTCTCACCACGAAATTGGACCGCGAAAGCCCAGCGGCGAAATCCAGCTTTGCGCACAACACCGCGCTTGCTCAGGATCTGCGCGCGACTGTGTCCAAGGTCGCACTTGGCGGACCAGAGCGGTCGCGGGATCGGCATGTGTCGCGCGGCAAATTGCTTCCTCGCGAGCGTGTGGAGCGGCTGCTCGATCCCGGCTCACCATTCCTCGAAATCGGCCAGCTTGCCGCCAATGGCATGTATGAAGGTGACATCAACGCTGCCTCTATCATCTGCGGGATCGGCCGCGTGTCGGGCCGTCAGGTGATGATCGTGTGCAACGATGCGACCGTGAAGGGCGGCACCTATTATCCGATGACGGTGAAGAAGCACCTGCGCGCGCAGGAAATCGCTCAGGAGAACCGCCTGCCGTGCATCTATCTGGTCGATAGCGGCGGGGCGAACCTGCCGCATCAGGCCGAGGTCTTCCCCGACCGCGATCACTTTGGCCGCATCTTCTTCAACCAAGCGAATATGTCCGCGCTGGGCATTCCGCAAATCGCCTGCGTCATGGGCAGCTGCACGGCGGGCGGGGCCTATGTGCCCGCCATGTCCGATGAGACGGTGATTGTGCGCAACCAAGGCACGATCTTCCTTGCTGGACCGCCATTGGTGAAGGCCGCTACGGGCGAGGAAATCACGGCCGAAGACCTTGGCGGCGGCGATCTGCATGCCAAGAAATCGGGCGTGGTCGATCACTTGGCAGAGAATGACGAGCACGCGCTGACCATTGTGCGCGATATCGTGAGCCATCTGGGCGCGAACACGGCGGCGGCAAAAGACATTGCGCTGAAAGACCCGCGCCCGCCGAAGTTTGACGCCGATGATCTCTATTCGATTATCCCAGACGATGTGCGTGCGCCCTATGACGTGAAAGAGGTGATCGCGCGGCTGGTCGACGGCAGCGAATTTCACGAGTTTAAAGCGCAATACGGTTCCACTCTGATGTGCGGTTTTGCGCATATCTGGGGCATGCCGGTCGCGATTTTGGCGAACAACGGCGTGCTGTTCAGCGAGAGCGCACAGAAGGGTGCGCATTTCATTGAACTCGCATGCCAGCGGCGCATCCCGCTGCTGTTCTTGCAAAATATCAGCGGCTTTATGGTCGGCGGTAAATATGAAGCGGAAGGCATCGCGAAACATGGCGCAAAGCTGGTCACTGCGGTCGCCACCGCCAGCGTGCCCAAGATCACCGTGGTGATCGGCGGCAGCTTTGGCGCGGGCAATTACGGCATGGCGGGCCGCGCCTATTCCCCGCGCTTCCTCTTCACTTGGCCCAACGCGCGCATTTCGGTGATGGGCGGCGAACAAGCGGCCAGCGTTCTGGCGACCGTCCACCGTGATGCGGAAAAATGGACCGATGAAGAGGCCAAGGAATTCAAAGCCCCGATCCGCCAGAAATACGAAGACGAAGGCAACCCATACTACGCCACCGCGCGGCTTTGGGATGACGGAGTGATCGACCCGGTCCAAACCCGCGATGTGCTGGGGCTGGCATTTGCTGCAACGCTGGAGGCCCCAATTGCAGAGCGGCCCAGCTTTGGCGTGTTTAGGATGTGAGGGCCAACTTGACTGTATTGGTAGTATAACACACTACTCATCGGGTTGCTGCAAAGGAGGCCCGATTGCGTTTCATCAAGACTGTCGCTTGTTTGGTGCTTGGCATCATCGTGATGCAATATCTTCACGAACTTGGTCATGCTCTGATGGCGAAAGCGCTCGGCTATGATGTCGAAATGACCGTCAACAAAGTCGTGTCAACGGGCGGGCTTGGGGCCAAATCTCTATGGCATTCTCAACTGATCGCTTTCGGTGGACCAGCGGTGACGGTTTGCCTGGCAGTGCTCGCGGTTCTCGGCCGCCGACGCATTGGTGAGTGGGCGCTCATCATCACATTCAACGCCTTGGCAATGCGAGCGATCGCCGCGGCGGTTAGTGTGTCCAACCCGAATGATGAGGCGTGGCTCGGCTCGAGCTTGAGCTGGGGCATGTGGACCCTACCATTCTTCGTCTGCGCGCTATTATTTGGTTTGTTCATTCTGGTCTGGCGCGAGAACAAGCCTGATTGGCATTGGTACATCGCGATGTGGATCGGCGTGTCCATCGGTTATAGTGCTATTGTGTTAGGTGAGCGATCATTCCCGATCTTCAATTTCTAGGAATTGGCCGGCTACAGACTTCCCTATTTTCACCCCTCGCTTTCTGAGCCTTAAATGCTAATCATAGCGTCTCGGGGAGAGACAAAACATTGCAACACAACGAAACCCGCAACGTCAGCTTGCTGTCGCGCATCGTCAATCGGATCATCCTTTTCCTATACAAATGGCGGGGCTGGAAGATTAAGGAACGCTTCCCGGTCGATGTCAAAAAATGCGTGATCGCTGGTGCGCCGCATACGTCCAACTGGGACTTTGTGTTTTTCGCAGGGGCCACGCACGAAGAGAGCGTGCAGCCCAATTTCATGGGAAAGCACACGCTGTTCCAAGGCATCATGCGCAATTTCATGCTCGATATGGGCGGTATTGCCGTGGACCGGAACAAAAAGGGCGGCACGATTGAGCAGCTTAAAGACGAATTTGACGCGCGTGATGAATTGAATTTGGTGATTGCATGCGAAGGCACCCGCAAATCAGACGGCAAATGGAAGTCTGGGTTTTACAACATCGCCAAAGCCGCAGGCGTCCCCATTGTCCTGGCCTATGCAGACAATGAAAACCGCACGATTGGATTTGCCCCGCCGATGATGCCAACCGGCAATTACGGCGAGGATCTGCTGAAAATCGCAGAATGGTTCCGCTCCAAAATACCGGATTTGGAACGGTATAAAGTGCTGGAGGCGCAAGCGCGCGCGATCATCGAGGGCCGGAACGACGTTTGAATTGCAGCCCGCGCAGTGCCGCATAATTTTTTGCAAGATATGTCTTTAAGCCGTCCAAGCTTGCACCTATTTAGGCGCCAGATCAGGAGGCGCGGTTCATGGCCATCACCAAAGAGACACGGCAAGCGGAGCGAGAACGCATCGCGCGCATGGTGCTTGGTCTGGTAAAGGAGCGCGGCGCGGAGGCTTCCTATGCGGTCGCGGTCACCGAAAGCGGCCTTTCTCGAAGCCGCTTCGAACAAATTTTCGAAGATTACGATGATCTGTTTGATGCGATTGCACATATCTGGTTCGCCCCGCATATGGAGGTGATGGAGGAAGTGTTGCAAAGCGACCTTCCGCCCAACCGCGCCATGTATGAATTTTTCCGCCGGCGCTTTGTTATCTCGCGCGATCGGTTTCGCGAGGACCCCGAATTTTTCACTATGATTTGTGAAATGGGGGCGGCCAATTTCGAACGGGTGCGGTCCTACGTCGATTTGGGCGATCACTATCTTTGTGAAGTGATTGTGCGGGCGCAGGCCGATGGCTTTCTCGCCGGACTTGAGATTGATGAAACGCTGTCTTTGATCAATCAGATGGTGTCGAATTACACGCTACCCGATGCGCTGATTTATCTTGGCGATAAATTGACTGAGGAAAAACTCGCGCGGATTGTCGACACGATCTTTATCGGTCTTTCGGGCGAAACCGGGGATGCTGCGCGCGGGGTCAACACGATCCGCATTGCGGCGCAATCGGATTAATCGTCCGGCCCGCGTTTGAATTGCAGCACATTGGCAGGCAGTTTGCCTCCACCGCGCGATTGGGGCGGCAAACGGTGCTTGTCTGACAGCGCGTATTTCAGGCTCGCGGCCACCATCACCGCCGACGTGATCAGAATACACGCCGCCCAAAACCAGTGAGGCAGCAGCAAGGATGCCTCTATCTGGCCGGTGTCCGACAGCATTCTTTCGCCCCCGATCACCGCGCTTTCGGTGAAGAGGTAATTGAAATCGCGCAGCATGCTCATCGCGGCAATCACGCCCAGAAACTGCAACGCAAAGCGGGTGAGCCCTTCGGATGCCTTCCATGCGACGATGCACAAGAACGCCGCAACAAGCGGCAAGACCGCGTATCCGACCGGTGAGCGAACATAGACAATGACGGAGGCAAAGATCGCCGCCGCCAAGGTCCACAGCGTGGGCCGCCACAATTTTTGATGCGCGCTGGCAAGGATAAGCACCGCGCCGATCATGCTGGGGGTGAGCGGTCCGCCCGCAGCGATCGCCGCACGCGACAAAGGTGATAGGTCCCCTTCGACCGCATAGTTCGCAACGCCCGATCCATCGGCGAAAATCATCAATTGCAAGAAATCCTGACCCATCAACAAAGCGGTGAGGCCGTGGCCCATCTCATGAAACCATGTGGTGAGGATCGCAAACGGATAGATAAGATACGCGCCAAAGGGCAAAGCGGGCAGCGCGATCACCACAAAGGCGGCAATGAGGAGCCGGCCGATTTGTTCGCCTTTGCTCCCCGGCTTGACCATTGATTGCATGGCCTAGGCCTCTTGCGCAGATTGAGCAGGCTTGCTGATTTCAGGATCATTGGCGGCGAACGCTTTGCCATCAACATTGACGCGGGTGCGGTACCGTTCGGCGGCCTCTTCGTCTTCGGCGCGCTGTTCTTGAAGAATCGACCAACTGGCGAGGAACAATCCGGCCACCAGCGGGCCAAGCACGATCCCGGCAAAACCAGCGATGGAAAGACCGCCCAAGGTTGTGACCAAAATGATCCAATCGGGAATGCCGGTATCCCGGCCCACCAAAATGGGGCGCAGGACGTTGTCGGCGGAGGAGATGATGATGAAGCCAGAGCCAAGGACGAACACGCCCTGCCAAATCTCTCCCGTCACCAGCAACCAAATGCCCACCGGTGCCCAGACGAGAGCGGTGCCAACAGCAGGGATAAGCGCGAGGATCGCCATCAACACGCCCAGCAGCAGTGCGGAGGGCACGCCTGCAATCATCATGGTGATCGCGCCCAATGTCCCCTGAACAAGCCCGACCACGCCAGACCCCTTGATGACCGCACGAACAATGCCGAGGAACCGTTCAGCCAACCGATCGGCGATGTCGCGCTGGATCGGTGCGGAATGGAGGATCGTTTCGCCAATGCGTGAACCATCGCGCAGCAGGAAAAACAGGACATACAGCCCCAGACCAAAGCTTAGGAAAAAGCCCAAGGCGCCGCTGCCGATAGAGACGGCTTGCGCGGCGATCATACCGGCGCTTTCGCCAAGAACATTCTGCAATTGATCCTGCAAAACAGAGACGTCGGTCCAGCCATTGTCTTCGATCAGGGTTTGGGCGCTGGCCGGCAGCATCGCAAAGGTGCTGTTAAACCAAGCGGCCAGATCAATGGGGTTTTCGCGCAGATCATTGACCAGACCCAGTGTCTCTCCCACCACGATCGAACCAACCCATAATGCGGGAAGCAACACGGCGACGAAAATGACCAGCAGCGTCAAGGAAGCGGCCCAGTTGCGGCGACCGCGCGTTTTCCTGAGCGCCCATTTGTAGAGCGGCTGAAACATAATCGCGGCAAGTGCCGACCATAGGAGTGGCGCGGCAAACGGCCATGCGACCCAAACCAGCAGGAGCGAGACCCCTGCCAGCAAGATCAGAAAGCTCCAATGTTCGAGCGCGCTGGTGTCGTTGGGTTCCTGC
Source organism: uncultured Erythrobacter sp. (assembly GCA_947502815.1). Classification (GTDB taxonomy): domain Bacteria; phylum Pseudomonadota; class Alphaproteobacteria; order Sphingomonadales; family Sphingomonadaceae; genus Erythrobacter. The sequence continues at coordinate 2,970,374 of CANNBH010000001.1, read as the reverse complement.
TCAGACATGCCCTGTAATGTCGTGCCTTAAGCGCGAAACATCAAGTGGGTAAGCATCAAGCATCCATCGCCACTTTGTGATCACCACTGTGTGATCAAACGTCGAGATTGGCCACGTTGAGGGCGTTGTCTTGAATGAACTCGCGCCGCGGTTCGACCACATCACCCATAAGCCGGGTGAAAATCTCATCCGTGACATCGGCATCTTCGACCTTCACCTGCAGCAAGATGCGGTTTTCCGGATCAAGCGTGGTCTCCCACAATTGTTCGGGGTTCATCTCGCCCAGACCTTTGTAGCGGCTGATGGCGAGGCCTTTGCGCCCTGCGGCAAAGACCGCATCCAACAATTGGCTGGGCCGCGAGATGCCATCGTCTTGCATCACCGCTGGCGCTGCTTCTTCGCCATCGTCGCCGTCCGGGGCGGGCTCATCATCTTGCGCGTCGGCGGCTTTGACGAGGCGCACTGCACCGGAATAGGCTTCGGCCTGTGCCCCCGCGAGGCTGTGCAATTTGTGCGCTTCGGTGCTGGTTAGGAAACGCGCGTCGATTTCATGCACATCGGTGACACCGCGCCACAACCGGGCGAATTGCACCGTGCCGCTTTCCAAAATGGTCGCGGTCCATGTCGCATCGGCATCGCCTTCTTGCAGGCGCGCGGCGGTGGCATCGAGAGCGGCCTTGCGGTTGCTCAACTGCGGGTCGAGCGCGCCGGTCAGCGCCATTTGTTCGATCAGCGCCGGATCATACCGGCGCGGCACAAATGCCATCAGGTTCTTGAGACGCAGCGCTTGCTCCACCAAAGAGCGCAGGTCTTCGCCCGAACGCGCCCCGCTGGTGGTTTCGAGCACGCGCCCTTGCAGCCCGCCATCAACCAAATAGCGGTCGAGCGCTGCCTGATCCTTCAGATAAACCTCGCTGCGGCCCTTGGCGACTTTGAACAAAGGCGGTTGAGCGATGAACAGGTGCCCGTTCTTTACGATCTCCGGCAATTGGCGGTGGAAGAAGGTGAGCAGCAATGTTCGAATATGTGCGCCGTCGACGTCGGCGTCAGTCATGATCACAATCTTGTGATAGCGCAGTTTTTCAAGGTCGAATTCATCGCGGACGCCCGTGCCCATCGCTTGGATCAGAGTGCCGACCTCTTTGGATGAGATGATCCGGTCAAACCGTGCGCGCTCCACATTCAGGATTTTACCTTTAAGTGGGAGGATAGCCTGATACTGGCTGTCGCGCCCACCTTTGGCAGAGCCGCCAGCGGAATCGCCCTCGACCAGGAACAGTTCGGCTTTGGTCGCGTCGCGTTCGCGGCAATCGGACAATTTGCCCGGCAGCGAGGCGATGCTCATCGCGCCCTTGCGGCTCATTTCACGAGCGCGCTTTGCGGCCTCGCGCGCGGCGGCGGCGTCGATGATTTTTTGGACGATTGATTTCGCTTCTGCTGGATTCTCTTCCAGCCAATCGTTCATTTTCTCGCCCATTAGCGATTCAAGCGGCTGACGCACTTCGGATGAGACAAGCTTGTCTTTGGTTTGCGAGGAGAATTTGGGATCGGGCAGCTTCACGCTGACAATTGCCGTCAAACCTTCGCGCATATCTTCGCCGGACAGCGAGACTTTCTCTTTCTTAAGCAGACCAGAGCGGTCGGCATAATTGTTGAGCGTGCGGGTCAAGGCCGCGCGGAATGCGGCCAAGTGTGTGCCGCCGTCGCGTTGCGGGATGTTGTTGGTGAAGGTCAGGACGTTTTCGTAATAGGAATCGTTCCATTCCAACGCGACATCAATCCCGATGCCTTCTTTCTCTGCCGAAACGGAAATAGGCTCTGGGATCAGGGCCTCTTTGTTGCGGTCGAGATAATTGACGAAGGCTGCAATGCCGCCTTCGTAATAGAGGTCATGCTCAAGCACGTCTTCGTGGCGTTTGTCGCGCAGCAAAATGCGCACGCCGGAATTGAGGAACGCCAGTTCGCGATAACGATGTTCCAGCTTGTCGAAATCGTAATCGGTGACATTCTTGAACGTGTCGTTTGAATGGTGGAATGTGACCCGCGTGCCCTTTTTAAAGCCGTTGTCGTCCGGGTTCTGTTCGACCTTGGGGGCGTCGCCCGTGATTTCCAAAGAATTCACCGCGTCGCCGTGCTCAAAGCGCATCCAGTGCTCTTTGCCGTCGCGCCAGATTTTCAGCTCCAGCCATTCAGACAGCGCGTTCACAACCGAAACGCCCACACCGTGCAAACCGCCAGAGACCTTATAGGCGTTGTCGTCAGAGGTGTTTTCGAACTTACCGCCTGCGTGCAGCTGAGTCATGATGACCTCGGCTGCGGAGACGCCCTCTTCTTTGTGCATGCCCACCGGGATGCCGCGCCCGTTGTCTTCGACAGAAACGCTGCCATCGGGGTTCAATTCGATCAAAACCAGATCGCAATGGCCCGCCAGCGCCTCATCAATGGCGTTATCCGAAACCTCAAACACCATGTGGTGCAGGCCCGATCCATCATCGGTGTCACCAATATACATGCCGGGGCGTTTGCGAACCGCATCCAGGCCCTTCAAAACCTTGATGGAATCGGCGCCGTAGTCGCCCTCTTGCTTGACCGGCATATTGGGTTTTTCAGACGGTGCGCTGTTGTTGTCGGGAATGTTATTGTCCATGCCCATGATATAGGCGCTGTGCCGCCGATTCCCAAGCTTTCTGGGCAAGAGAGGCGGGCTTTTCCACCGCCTCAAACCCTTAAATCGGAACTTCGCCCGAATGCTTAGCGCGGATTGACGAAAGCCAGCCGGAAATAGACGGTCCCTTCCCACAATTGCGCGTGCAAAATGTCGGCCAGAGCCGTGCGGGCCTCCACTCCAAATTGGCTTTCATAACAAGCGACTGCGGTCCGAGTCGCCTCCAGATCAAACGGTTCATAGCGAATGCGATCGGTGATCAGAGAGGGGTGAATCGTGGCCCATCCTTCAAAACCGGGCAAGTCGCCGCGGTCCCCATCGGGAATGGCGGTGTAGAGCAGGTCCGGGCGCTCATCATCCATGGATTGCACGACCTGCGTCACCGCGTTGCTGATCATGCGGTGATCGGCATGGCCATATCCGCCATCAGGCCCCCACGTCATGATCGTTCGCGGGTTTTCCTGCGCGATGATGGCGGCGATGCGCGCGGTCAAGGAAAGGGCTTCTTCCTCACCCTCAGCACTTTGCCTTGCGCCATCCTGACGGGCCAAATCTGCAAGCTTTCCGTCGCCCAATTGCCAAAAGGTCGGCTCTGGCAAGCCCAAGGCAAAAGCTGAGCAGCGCGCTTCGTTCTCGCGCAGCTCGCCCAATTGCTCGCCCGGCTCCATGCCGCTGAAGCCGGGGCCGGCATCGCCGCTGGTCGCAAAGATCAGCGTCACTGTGCTGCCTGTGCGGGCGATGCGGGATAGGACCGGCGCCATCGTGATCTCATCATCAGGATGGGCCAAAATCACCAAAACCGATGGCGCGCTCGGCGTGGGTGCGCCCAGACCCGGTGGGATAAAGGCCGGATTGCCGCTTGGCGGCGGCAAAACCTGCTCTTGGCCATCGGCGGGCCGCGCCGGGATCGCGATGGAGTCGCCGTCTGATTGTGGGGATTGTGCCGGTGCATCTTGCGCAAGCGCTCCCGTGCCGGTCATCCCCGCCATCAAGGCGGCAAGGGTCGCTATCACAGCGGGAGAATGGCCCCCTTTACCAATCAATGTTTCCTTTACGCGCATTTGCCGGGTTTCCTTGTCCGCACCGTTCGATCCTATCCTTCGGCCACAAGCGTAAAGAAATTGGCAAGCGGTTTCATCCTTGCCGCACGGCTTAACGCGGCTAGGATTGCCTGTATGACAATGACACCGATCGCTGAAGCAATGAGCGCGAAGCTCTCTGAACCCTTTGGATCCTTTCCTGCCATTCTGCGGGATTGGGCGCAGGCGCAGCCGGATACCATCGCTTTGATGGATGACGATGGCGATTGTTCCTGGGCAGAAATGATCGATCGGATCGAGCGCTTGGCGGCGCGATTGGTGGAAACGGGGCTGGAGCGCGGCCAATCGGTCGCGATCCTGGGAAACAGTTCGATCTCCTATGCCTTGGTGTTTCTTGCGGCGATGCGGGCTGGCGGTGTGGCTGCGCCGCTCACCACCAGCGCTTCGCCCGATCAACTTGCCGGAATGGCAAAGGATTCAGGTGCGATCCATCTGTTTATTGATGCGAAAAAATCCGCCGAACTTGGCCCTGATTTCATGGCGGACCTTACTCGGGTTCCTTTGGAAGAGGTGGAAGACTGGATGGCGCCTGCTGGTGTGCTCGCGCCCGATTTTTCGCCTGAAACCCGTGATCCGTTCAACATCATCTATTCCAGCGGGACGACCGGCATTCCAAAAGGGATCGTCCATTCGCACCAAATGCGCTGGCGGCAATTCGGCGCGACGGCCCTGTCCTATTTGCAGGCGGGATTGCCTGTGCGCTCGCTCGCATCGACGCCGCTCTATTCCAACACGACGATGGTGGCGTTTCTTGCGCCTTTGTTGGCGGGCGGCACCATTCGGATCATGGGCAAATTTGATTGCGCGCGGTGGCTGGATCATGCGACGGCCGATCGCACGACGGTGACCATGTTGGTGCCCGTGCAATATCAGCGTTTGATGGATTACTCCGGTTTTGACGAGCACGATTTGTCGTCGCTCGCGATGAAATATTGCACCTCTGCACCGTTTTCGGCCGATCTGAAGGCCGAAGTGCTGCGCCGCATGCCGGGCGGCTTGGTTGAGATTTATTCGATGACCGAAGGGGGCGTCGTCTGCCTGCTCGCAGCCCATGAATTTCCGGACAAGCTGCACACGGTCGGGCGGCCAGCGCCGGGTAGCGAGATGAAGGTTTTGGATGATGAGGACCGCGAAGTGCCGCCGGGCACGCCGGGCAATCTGGTTGGCCGATCACAAACCATGATGTCCGGATACAAAAACCGCCCTGATAAAACCGCTGAGGCGCAGTGGACCGACCCGGAAACCGGCGATGTGTGGATGCGCATGGGCGATATAGGCCGCGTCGATGATCAAGGGTTTGTCGAGTTGGTCGGGCGGGCCAAGGATATGATTATATCCGGCGGCTTTAATATCTACCCCAGCGATCTGGAGGCGGAGCTGGAGCAGGAGGACGATGTGACTGAGGCCGCCGTCGTTGGGATAGATTCGCCCCGGTGGGGCGAGACCCCGGTTGGGTTTGTGGTTGTGCAAGACGGTGCACGCGGCGCCGACGAGATTATGGCCGCAGTAAACGCGCGGTTGGGCAAGACACAGCGCCTATCCGCGCTGCATGCGATCGAAGAAATGCCGCGCAGTCATATTGGCAAATTGCTCAAAACCGACCTGCGCGAAGAGGCTATGCGCCGCGCAGGATAATGCGCGTTGGGCCGGTGCAATTTCCGGGCTCAATCTGGGTCGGTTAAGTCTTCAATCGCATCAACGCCGTCTGCAAATGTGATGACACTGACGGCGAGGAGCACACCAACGCCAATGCCCACCACACCAAGGGTGCTGATACCGTCGCGATGTTCGCTGTCTTCCCATTGCATGGCGCGCCCGTTGATCATCAATTGATCGCTGCCGTCGAGGGTGAAACCAATACGGCGCTCCTGCCAACGGCGCTCTTCGTCGCGCGCGACAATTGGCAAAATTCCATCGGGCGTTCGGGAACGCGAAATCAGTTCAACGCGCGGTGCGGTGCTGGCATTGTCGCGCGAATGGCCGAGTGGCAGAGTGATTGCCGCCATGATCCGGGTTTCGCCTTCAGCCGGGTTAAGCGCAGGGTTATGCGATTGCGCTGACGCCGCGCTCGCTGCGCCTGCGATGAGCGATACGGTGAGTGCTGCCTTGATCGTTTTGTGCACAAAATTCTCCCCTGTTGTTCAGAGGTCTAGGTCAAATCATGCGCAATTGAAATGGATGCCGCGAACGGATGCCGCGAACGGATGCCGTGAATGTATAGTGGCGTAGAAGTGAGTGGAGACGCGGCCACCAGTTGGGGGAGGGGAGGTGGCCGCGTCTCGCTCGCTGACTTGATCGGCGGTTGGCCGGTTTGGTGCAAAGTTTCGACGCAAGAGCCTCAAGGGAGGGGAGAGAGAGGCGCATCGATTTTACACCAACAGCACTTTAAGCAGCCGCAGTCCGATGGACTGTGAAAGCCGGTGTCTCGCAAATCGGCGGAGGTGCTGGAAGTCACCTGAGCCTTTGCGAGACAGCTTGTCTCGGCTGCTTAACCCTGCGCATGGCAGGTTACCGTCAAGCAGACTGGCGGAAGGCCGTTGGGCAACAAACCGCCGTTGCAACGCGTCAGGAGGGGGAGAGGAGTACCTGAATGCGCGTTACAAGAGGCCAGATAGTGTTCGAAGGAATGGAACTCAAATGCGAAAATTCGTAATTTAATTGCGTATTTTGCAACATTGGCCTGCGCGCATTTCCGGCCTTTACCCCGTCAATTCCATGGAAAACGGCCGTCAGATCGCTCTGACGGCCGCAAGATACCGCGTGTTCGAACGCGACGTTTTGGTGAGTGTGACGCTTAGTTTGCGGCCACAGTTCCGCTTGAACGCGCTGCGTTCATGGCGACACGCTCTACCTGTGCGCGAGCAGCAGCGCGCGCTTCGGTGATGCATTTTTGATCTAAGACCGACCGACCGTGGAAGTAGCGCAGCGTGCTTTCGTATGTGCATGCGGTGCGCAGCGCCTCTTCAAGGCGTGCCTCAGCGGCATCGCGGCCTTCTGCGCTGGTCAAATCAATATCGGCAACATCGACGCGAACGGTGACAGTTGCTTGATCGTCAGCCGATGCCGCAGTTGCTGGAACAACCAATGCGAGGGCGAGAGCGGCTGTGGAAAGAATGAAACGCATTTTTTCGAATCCTAATATTGAGAGGGTGACAGAGTTTGAGTGCGGGCCGTTTTCGGCCTCCTGGATTGAACTCACGCTATTGCTGCGCCGCACAATCTAATGGTGCAATGCAGAACAATCCCCGTTGGTTCCCGCAGAAGTATGAAAATTAGCACTTTTTACGAAGAAATTTTCTGCTGCGATGCAGCGACTGTCGATACATTGGCGGCTGACGTTACGGCATGCTGGACAGCGCGGCGCGCCCTGACGTAACGCGGCGCAATGGAAGCCAATCATCTCCCCGACTCGATTCTGATCGTCGATTTCGGCAGTCAGGTGACGCAGCTGATCGCGCGCCGCGTGCGCGAAGCCGGCGTCTATTCAGAAATCGCGCCATTCACCTTGGCCGAAGAAGCGTTCCGCCGGATGAAGCCCAAAGGCATTATCCTGTCCGGTTCGCCTGCCAGCGTCCCCGACGAGGGATCGCCGAGAGCGCCGCAAAGCCTGTTTGAAGCGGGCGTGCCCATCCTTGGCATTTGTTATGGCCAACAGGTGATGAGCCAACAATTGGGCGGCGAAGTGCGGCCCGGCCATGAAACAGGCGAAGGCGGCGAATTTGGCCGCGCCTATTTGACGGTGACCAAACCATGCGCCTTGTTCGACGGCCTTTGGAAAGAGGGTGAGCGGCATCAGGTTTGGATGAGCCACGGGGACAAAGTCACCGAATTCGCCGATGGCTTTGAAATTGTCGCAACCAGCGACGGTGCGCCTTTCGCCGTTATCGCGGATGAAAAGCGCAAATTTTACGGCACCCAGTTCCACCCAGAGGTCGTCCACACGCCCGATGGCGGCAAACTGCTCGCCAATTTTGTGCGCCATGTCTGCGGCCTGACCGGTGATTGGACCATGGCTGAATTTCGCAAGACCAAGATCGAGGAAATTCGCGCCCAAGTTGGCAAAGGTCGTGTGATCTGCGGGCTATCCGGCGGGGTCGACAGCGCGGTTGCCGCGGTTCTCATCCACGAAGCGATCGGCGATCAGCTGACCTGCGTCTATGTCGATCACGGCCTCATGCGGCTTAATGAAACAGAGCAAGTCGTTTCGCTGTTCCGCGATCATTACAACATCCCGCTTGTCGCTGTGGATGCCGAAGAGCAATTTATGAGCGGCCTCGAAGGGGTCACTGACCCAGAGAAGAAGCGCAAGTTCATCGGCGGGGCGTTCATCGATCTGTTTGAAGAAGAAGCGAAAAAGGTCGGCGGCGCTGATTTTCTTGCTCAAGGCACGCTCTATCCTGATGTGATTGAATCGGTGTCTTTCACCGGCGGGCCAAGTGTGACGATCAAAAGCCACCACAATGTTGGCGGCTTGCCAGAGCGTATGAATATGCAATTGGTTGAGCCGCTGCGCGAGCTTTTCAAAGACGAAGTGCGCGCGCTGGGCCGTGAATTGGGTCTGCCCGAAGTGTTTGTCGGACGGCATCCGTTCCCTGGCCCCGGCCTTGCGATCCGTATTCCGGGCGAAGTGACCAAAGAACGCTGCGATATCTTGCGCAAAGCCGATGCGATCTATCTCGAAGAGATTCGCAACGCCGGGCTTTACGATGCGATCTGGCAGGCCTTTGCAGTCTTGTTGCCGGTCAAAACCGTTGGCGTGATGGGCGATCACCGCACCTATGACAGCGTGTGCGGATTGCGCGCCGTGACCAGCACCGATGGTATGACAGCGGATGTCTATCCGTTCGATGCCAGCTTCCTAACGGGGGTTGCGACGCGGATCGTGAATGAAGTGCAAGGCATCAACCGCGTGGTCTATGATTTCACCAGCAAACCGCCGGGTACGATTGAATGGGAGTGATCCGCTGGTCGAACGCATGGCGCCTTTGATCAATCGCAATGCGGATATCTGAATCCAACGCGTTACGCAGGGCCAACGCCTTGTATCAACGAATGATTGGATAAAGAGCCTATGAAAATCACGGCCATCGCTGCACTTACGGCAAGCTTCTTCGCCATGTCCGCGTCACAATCTGCCGCATATTCCTACGCCGAATTGTCCACCGAAGGGCAAATTTCACACGGTGTTGATGGCGATGATCGCCCCGGCGCGCTGTATGAGGCGGGCTCAATTGGAAAATTTGCCTGCACTCTTGCGGTACTAAGAATAGCGGATCGCGGCGCATTGGCGATTGATGCGCGGCTTGGTGATATCTTGAGCGAAACTGCGGACACGCCAATCGCCGATGTTACCTTGCGCCAAGTGCTGCAAAGCCGAAGCGGCATTGCCGACGGATTGCTGCCCGCCTTTGGTGTTGATCCGCAGGCTGTGATGCAAACGCCCGATGCCATGAACGCGATGATGAAATATGCCACCGGAGAATTGGTCAATGTTCCGGGCGATCAATGGTCATACGATCTTGTCAATTGGATCGTGGTTCAGGCCGTCTTGGAAAGAGTGACAGGCAATGACATCGCCGACATTCTAGAGACATTGGTGCTGCGCCCTGCGGGAATGGGGCAGAGTCGCATATTTGTTGGGGCCATTGGTCCAGACGCAGAACCCCCTGCATCGCCGGGCCGTCCAATACCGGCCTTCCTCACCTGCGCCGGCGGATTGGCCACGACGCCGACGGATCTCATCGCCCTTGCCCGCTTTCCCCATAACGGTGGGCTAAGCGCCAACGGCCTTGCCGCGTTGACCGATATTGCGACCCCGGCTGAAGACTATGCATTGGGCGGGCGGTTCATCGCGCGAAGCCAAACAGATGCACGTTTGATCAGCTGGCAAACTGGCAGCAACGGAGCCTACAAATCGCTCGTCGTGTTTGATCCCATCAGCGACGTCGGTTTCGCTGCGATGACCGCAAGTGGCGACTCAACAGCGATTCAAAGGCATCGCGGCGATTGGATGGAGCAACAGACCCCCTGATCAGTGGGACGTGAGCATTGTGCGCTTTGCGCGTTGTGATATCGTCCACCAGATCACCCGCTTTACGAGGTCTGCCATGAAATTGTTCCCTGTCATCGCCTCCGGCGCTGCGATTGTGTCCCTTGCTGCTTGTTCTACGGCTCCGGTGGAACCACGCGCGCTAACGAACGATGTTTGGACCGTGGACAGCGATGGTTCCGAATTGTCGTATGTCACCATTAAAGCCGGAGACATTGCCGAAGCCAATACGTTTGAAACCGTCACCGGCAGCGTTTCGGCAGACGGCGCGGCGTCGATTGAAATCGACTTAGCCTCGGTCAGCACCGGGGTTGATATTCGCGATGAGCGGATGCGTGATGTTTTGTTCGTCGTGGCCGACAATCCCACCGCGACCGTCACCGCGCAGATTGATCCCGCCGCGTTTGAAACCCTTGGTCTCGGGGCCAGCACGGTTCAGACGTTGGACGGGACCGTTTCGATCAAAGGGGTCGAAGCGCCGTTTCAAACCGAAGTCACAGTAACGCGCGCAGGTGCGGACCGGGTGCTAGCGGTGTCCAACACGCCGGTGATCCTTGATGCTGGCCGGTTTGAATTAACAGATGGTCTGGCTCAGCTTCAGGAGCTCGCCGGATTGCCATCGATCAGCCCAGCCGTCCCGGTGACTTTCGCACTGACGTTTGAGCGTTAAGGCCCATTTAGAAAGCACGCTCCCTTGCCCACAATTTTCACCCATGCCGTTGTCCCGCTTGCGATCGCGGTCGCGGCGGGATCTGGGCGGATTTCACCCAAACTTGCCATTGCCGGGGCAGCCTTTGCAGTCCTGCCCGACGCCGATGTTGTCGCGTTCAAATTCGGCATAGAATATGCCGACACTTGGGGACACCGGGGCGCGACGCACTCTTTTGTTTTTGCCGGGCTGTGCGCGGGAGCGCTGTCACTGGCATGGAAAGAAGCCCGCAGTGTGTGGGCGTTTGCGTTTCTAACCTTCGCGATGGCCAGCCACGGTTTGCTCGACACCTTGACCGACGGCGGGCTGGGCGCGGCGCTGTTTTGGCCGTTTGACAACACCCGCATCTTTGCACCCGAAACACCAGTGCGCGTGTCGCCCATTGGCCGGGGGTTTTTGTCGATGCGCGGGCTGGAAACATTGCTGTCCGAATTCAAATGGATCTGGGCACCAACGATTGCGGTCAGCCTTTGTTTTTGGGCGGTGCGCAAAAGGAATTCCGGTGCAGCTCGATCTGGGCGCTGATCCGCGCACCGATGTTTTGCGCCGGTTGCAGGGCGCGTTGATCGCGAGCTTTGGCCGGATCATCCGCCCGCCTGAAAAACGCCGCGATCCCGTTTGGGTCTTGGTCCATGGGGTGATCGGTGCGCAGACCAAAACGGCGGCTTCCAACGCATCGACGGATGGGCTGTTGGCTGAATTTCGGACGTGGGAGGCCGTGGCTGAGGCTACCCCCGCCCAACTGGAGCCGCACATGGCCCGGCAAACATTTCCCAAAGTCGCATCAGAGCGGCTGCATCAGTGTTTGAATGCAATCATCGAAGAGCGCGGCGGGGCGGACCTGCGCCATCTGTCCAACCTACCCACCGCAGAGGCGATGGCGTGGTTGGAGCGGCTGCCCGGTGTTGCGCGCAAAAACTCCGCAGGGGTGATGAATGCCAGTGCGTTTGAGCGGCGCGCCATGGTTATCGATGGCCACCACCGGCGCATCATGCAGCGGATGGGAATTGTGCCGGCCAAAGCGGACACCGCGCGCACATACGACACTCTGATGCCGATTGTGCCACCCGAATGGTCCGCCGCCGACATGGACGAACACCATTTGCTGCTTAAGAAGCTGGGCCAGACCCATTGCCGCCCGAGAAAGGCGAGTTGCGAAAACTGTCCCGCTCGCCAAGATTGCGAAACCGGGCGGATCGCGGCATGACGGACATCCCGACAGGGCGAAGCAAACAAACACAGGAACACCGATGAGCTGGGAAGACCAATTTGCCGAAGACGCCGAACAGCGCGAAGCCGAAGCGCAAGGCAAATCACGCAGCCTGACCGTCGGCTGGACAGTCCGTTTCCCGCAAGGGGGCGATGCGATCTGGTCTCCGCCAAAACCGTTCACCCGCAAAGATCCCAAGCCAAGTTCAGCCAAGTCGGTTCAGGTTTGCCCAGCAGCGATTGATTTTGACCGGCGGCATTTTGTCATTCCGTGCCCGATTGATCTCAAATTGTCCTTTGGGCGTAAAGCCGATGGCCAATTGCAATTGCTGGACGCGGATGGCGAACAATCGGCAATGCGCGCTCAGGGCCGGTCCAATATGCTGGTTATGCATCCGCAAAACGAATGGCGGCACCCCGAACGCCCGATCATTCAAATCACCGCGCCGTATGTCTTTGTCGCGGATCAACCGTGCTATGTTGTGCAGACCGCGCCCTATCTCGATTATTTCCCAACGCCGCGTCCCGGCGTGCAAATGGGCGGACGGTTTCCAATCCACATCTGGCCGCGTCCATTAAGCTGGGGCTTTGAATGGCATGACATCAATCAATCGCTTGTGCTGAAACGCGGCGATCCGTGGTTCTATGTGCGGTTTGAGACGGAAAATCCCGGCGCGCATGTGCGGTTGGTTGAGCAGGAAATGACCGAAGAGCTCGACAAGTACCTCAACAGCATCGTCGATGTGTCGAACTATGTGAACAAGACCTATTCGATGTTCGGCGAAGCGCGCCGGATCAGGCCGGACAAGCTGCTCAAGCCGAAGGGATAGAGCGCCTGGGCACCAAATTGTGGCCCGCAAATCTGCTGTGACGCTACGTCGCGCTGCGTTATGTTGGGGGCGCGGCAAACACCCTCTCAAAAGCACGCTTGCGCCGGGCGCAATATTCGGCTTGTTTCGCGGCCAAACAGAAACATCATGAGAGGAAATTCCGATGAAAACCGCCATCACCGAAATGTTCGGCATTGAACATCCCATCATTCAAGGCGGCATGCACTATGTCGGATTTGCTGAAATGGCCGCGGCTGTTTCGAATGCGGGCGGATTGGGGATTATCACGGGCCTGACTCAAGGAACGCCTGAAAAACTCGCCAACGAAATCGCGCGCTGTCACGATATGACTGACAAGCCATTTGGCGTGAACTTGACCATCCTACCAACGCTGACCCCGCCGGATTATCCCGGATTGGTTAAGGCTGTGATCGATGGCGGCGTAAAGGCGGTTGAGACCGCAGGACGCAATCCCGTTGAGCTGATTGGCCCGCTGAAAGACGCCGGGATCAAGGTCATCCACAAATGCACCAGCGTGCGCCACTCATTGAAAGCGCAATCGATCGGTTGTGACGCCGTCAGCGTGGATGGTTTTGAATGCGGCGGCCATCCGGGCGAAGACGACATTCCCAATTTCATCCTGCTGCCACGCGCGGCCGATGAACTGGAAATCCCGTTCGTTTCCAGCGGCGGCATGGCCGATGGCCGTTCGCTCATCGCCAGCCTCGCCATGGGCGCGCAGGGGATGAATATGGGCACCCGCTTTATCGCCACCCAAGAAGCGCCTGTGCATGAGAATGTGAAACAGGCCATCGTCGCAGCCAGCGAGCTCGACACGCGTCTTGTCATGCGCCCGCTGCGCAACACCGAACGCGTTCTGGCCAATGATGCGGTGGACCGGCTGCTTGAAAAGGAAAAAGAGTTGGGCGATGCAATCACCATTCAGGACATCCTGCCCGAAGTCGCCGGCGTCTATCCCAAGATCATGATGGAAGGCGCGATGGATGAAGGCGCGTGGAGCTGCGGCATGGTCGCCGGTCTGATCAACGATATCCCGACCTGTAAAGAATTGATCGACGGCATCATGTCAGATGCCGATGCGATTCTCGCGCGGATGAACGCGCTTTAAAGATCAGAGTGTATTTTCGCCCGAATTGGGCAAGAATTGGGGCGGGCGTCTTTTGTATAGGATGCTCGCCCTTTTTCGTTCGCCCTCCTTTGGCAGAGCCGCGAGCGTCTGAGAGGCCGCGCCGATCTGTGCTGCAATTCCCTTAACGCATACATAGGTGGCCTTGCGAATTAACCTGGCGGATCGCCTCCGGTAAAACACGCATATCACTTGGGAACACGCCCTGCGCAGCCAGATGCGAGGGCGCTCTTCTAACTGAACTTTGGCCGCGTTTTGGTCGTGCCATTCTGTCTTTGGGCGGATTGGCGGTGGAGGTGCTCGCTATGCAAATGATGCTGTCCCTTGAGTTTTTGGGAATGACCATGGTGGCGGCATGCTTTGTCGGCTGGGTCGCGGGGAACTTGCAGGGCGCCGCGCACGCCTCTGCACACAGCGAAGCGGCGGACGGGGAGAATTTGCTCTTTTCCATGCGCATCCCAGACATGACGCCCGGAAATGCAAACTTGGAAGATCGCAGAGCGCCCCCGATCAATCGCCGCGCAATTGGGGCAGGCACCGCCGCCGCAGAGAACGCTCGGCCAAGTTTTGCCAAGAGGCGGCGACGCGCGTTTTTTGCGGATATGCCCTCTATCGATGAAGTGCGCGAACAGGCGCGCCAAATCCGCCAAACTGACAACATCTGGAACGCGCCAGACACCGGCGATCGGCTGGAAGAATTCTTGCGTTCCGCCGACAACCGGTCTGTCAATTTGCTAAGCAAGTACCGCAATTCTATCGAGGAACTGCAGCGCGCAAACGATCTGATGGCCGATGATCGGGCGCTGAGCCGGGGTGATGCGGCGCAGCGCCCCTGACGCCTCAAATTCTCACACCCCAAATTCCCACACGATAGAGGCCCATACGAAACGGGCGGCCTATTGCAGACCGCCCGTTTGGATGTGTTCAATTGTGCGCGGGAGTTTAGCTGTCTTCTGCTTCATCCACGCGGGTGTAGGGGACGAACTCTTCGAAAAAGACTGTGCCGGTAAACATGCCGTGCACCGGATCAATCGTGTTGACGATATCCTGACGGCACACTTGGCTGCTGCTAAAACGCCGGGAAACCAGCGTGTCGTCGTCGTCAATCCTGTTGGGATGGCTGGTGCGCTGGACATAGATCGTGCGGCCCCGGCCATAGACATAGGCGGTGTCGTCAATCGTGGTCAGGCGGTAATTGGGGCGCACGCGGATGCAGTTTTGCGGCTCTCCCGCAACGCGCCCTTCGAGCAATTCGGCAAGCTCCGCTTCCCCTTTGGTCAGCTCAAGGGCGTCGCCCGTTTCGCTGTGTTCTTCGGCAGAGGCAGGTCCAGCTGCGAGCAGGGCCAATGCCGCCAAACCGCCAGCGATCGCGCCGGCTGGTGCAAAGGGGGTGCGGACCAAACGGCCTGCAGAGACGGAGGGATTGAGGGTGGTGGTCATGGCGCTCTCCTCTGGTTTAGCGATGCAACACTAGATTACATTGCTGAACGCGCGATGAGCGGTCTGCGGCCTATGGCCGTGCGATGTCACTCGTATTCGAGCTGAATCGTGAATTCACCAGCATAGGTGCCCGGGGGCAGATTGGCGCCAACCTGCAGCCGTCCGGCAATCGTGAATGAGAAAAACCCATCGGGATTGACGATGCGAAAACGGCGCGGATTGGTGTTGATAATGATCGGCGGCTGACTGCCGATCAACACCTGATCCATCAACATCGTCTCTGTCCCGCCTTCGCGTGTCAGAATATAGGTGTTGGCATCCGAATTGATCAAAACTGTCTGGAGAAACGTGCCAAAGCCCCAAAACCGGGCTGGCTGCTGGGTCCCATCGACTTGGATCACGCCGCCTGTGGTGGTGACATCGCCGGCTGAATCCATGACGACGGATCCGGCTGTGTTGCCCGGGATGATCACTCCGAAATCGAGGTCATCCTGCTTAACAAAGCTGAGCGGGGTGACGAGGAAAGCCTGCGCGTCCCCCTCTTCCGTGGTCTCTTGCGCAGAGGCCATGGTTGGCATCATGCCGAGCACGGCACCCAGCATCAGGCCTGCAACAAGCAAGCCGGTTTGCTTCATCCAATTGCGCATCAAGATCAGGGAATTTTGCATATCCAATCCGGTCTTAAGGGGCAGGTGTTAAGATTGATTTGAAACCGCAGTCAGAAAATTGAAACCATTTCGGGTAGGGACGTGCCTGCCGCGCCTTTGCCGCGCGATATCCGGGCCTTTGCAGGGTTTTTGCGTGTTCTTTGCGTGGTCCTCACCGGGGCCAACCCATGCTCAGCCTGTCTCAACACCGGAGATTGCCGCGTGCCAGCCTAACGGAAATGGGCCGGTCTAGTTAACGCCGTCGGCCGGGCCACCTTTGAGGACGAAGCGCCGATCGCAATATCCGCAATCGACATAGCCGCTTTCATCAATCTCAAGATAGACGCGCGGATGGCCAAGGGCGGCGGGGCGATAATTGTCGCCGCCGCGAATGGCGCTGGCCCCGTCACAGCTGACGCGACGCTTTTCGACAAGGACGGTTTCGGGCGTATCGGTGTTCATGGCTTTCTGCGTTAATCGGGCGCGTGCCGCATTTCAATCGCAGATCGCACCTAACTCGCGGACAATTGGGCTTAGCTTTGGCCTGTCGCTCACCGGTGGCGGCCTACTGGTAGTCCGCTTCGATCGTAAAAGTGCCTGAATAGACGCCGGCCCCCTGATTGTTTCGGAACAACAATCGCCCGCCGACGAAGAATTCAAACACGCCAGCCGGATCGGTGATGGTGAAGTCAAAATGCCGGTTGGTCCGGCCCAGAAATGTCAGGCCATTGCCTGCGCCGACTGTCATCTGGCGCAATCTTAGGTCGCGATCAGGGCCGGTCAAATTGATGCGCCGCCCTGTTGGGACCGAAATCCGCACTTGGAACGCGGTCGCCGCGCTGCCGGAAAATGCCGCGCTTTGACAGGGATCGAGCAGAGTGAGCCCGTTGTTGGGTGTGCAGGTCGGCACGTCTTCTGCCGTCATATCAATCCGGCCATTGCGCGGGACCAAGATTCGCCCAAAATCCATATCGCGCGTTTTGGTCAGAGTGACCTCTGGCGCGATTTCCACCGAAACCGAACTGGATTGAGCATCCTGCGCCAACGCGGGCGCAGAACAGCAAGCCGCCGCGAAAACGGCAAACGCGCGCATTCTGGCCCCCGGCGTGAGGCGGCGCGTGGGCCAGCGAAGGCAGTGGGTGGACGCACTTTCCATGTGGCCGACAATAGCCAACCGCTATCAAGCTGTCCTTTCGCAGTATGGTTATCAATTCACTCACATCTTGCGTCATCGCTCGCCATCTTTAAGGCTGGCGCTTATGAACCCACCGGCAATCCAGATCGAAAATCTCGTCAAACGTTATGCGCCTGCGAAAGGGGCAACGGGCGAAGCTGCAGAGGGCAAGCTTGCGCTGAACGGTGTGAGCTTTGATGTCCCCGAAGGATCAATCTTTGGCCTGCTTGGTCCCAATGGGGCGGGCAAGTCGACCTTGATCAACATCCTCGCTGGCCTCGTTAACAAGACCGGCGGCAAAGCCAATATTTGGGGGTTCGATATCGATACCCAGCGCCGCAACGCCAGCCGCGCGATTGGGATTGTTCCGCAAGAAATCGTCTTTGACCCGTTTTTCACGCCGTATGAAGTGTTGGAAAATCAGGCGGGCTTTTACGGCATTGCCGCTGCGCTTCGCCGCAGCGAAGAATTGCTCGCCGCGGTGCGGTTGGCGGACAAACGCAACGCCTATGCCCGCACTCTATCAGGCGGCATGAAACGGCGATTGCTGGTTGCCAAAGCGATGGTGCATTCGCCGCCCATTCTGGTGCTGGATGAACCAACCGCCGGGGTGGACGTGGAATTGCGGCGCCAATTGTGGGAGCTCGTCGGCGAGCTCAACCGCGAAGGGGTGACGGTGGTGCTGACCACGCATTACCTCGAAGAGGCGGAGGAATTGTGTGACCGGATCGCCATCATCAACCACGGCGAATTGATTGCGAACAAACCGACCCGAGATCTTGTCGATATGGCGCGCGAGAAAATTGTCGCCGTCACTGTGTCAGATGATCTGACCGCTGCGCCTGCGCATGATGCCTTTACCAAGGTGGATCAGACCGCGACGCGCGGAGTGGAGATCACCTACAACAAGGACAAATTCAGCGCGGGCCAAGTGCTTGCGATCTTGCAAGAACAAGGTTTGACAGTCGAAGACGTGACAACGCGAGAGGCGGATCTCGAAGATGTGTTTGTGCAGCTGACGAGCGCCGAGGAATAGGACGGTTCGATGCGCATGACGGTTCTATGCGCATGACGAGGCCGGGCAATCGGCGATCAAAGCGCGATCTCCACCGCATTTTAAGCGGCGCTGCGTGGTTCGGGCCGTTTAGCTCGCCTCTGACAGGCGCGATTTCCAATTGCGATGAGAGACCCGCTTGATCTCTTTGCCGCAATGCCGGCAGTTTCCAATATAGCTCAATCCATCCCATTCAACCGCACGTCGCTGGGGTTCATGGCGGCCGATAAAACAAGAAATAGGCGATATAATCGACATAAGCTCAGTCGTCCTAGACTAACAAGTTATATAACCAAACTAACCAAACAACAGGTGATAATAACCTATCGGCGATTAGTGCGACGTTTCGTCCTCTACTCGCGTTATGCGTTGGTGATGATTGGATTATAGCAGGATCAATTCTCAGAAACTAAAGAGAATGACTAAGGTGATCGTAACTATGAAGGGGTTCGCGGCTTTTTGCGCACGACTTATCGCAGCACCCCCAAATCGCCGCACTCTTGCTATGCGATGCAGCCCGCGCCATTGCGGATGCCATGGGAAGTGGATCAGACAATCACGATGACGCGGCGGTCGCAGCAGGCACCAATTTTGACGTCATAATTATAGGCTCAGGCGCGGCGGGACTAACGGCGGCGCTGGAATTGGCGACGTCGAAACGGGTGCTGGTGCTGGCCAAAGGATCGCTGACCGGCGGATCAACCGCTTGGGCGCAAGGCGGGATCGCCGCTGTGCTGGACGCGGGCGACACGTTTGAAAACCATGTGCGCGACACGATGGTGGCGGGCGCCGGTTTGAACGACCGCGAATCTGTCGAATTTGTCATCGAACGCGCGCCCGCCAGCATTGATCGATTGTGCGAATTGGGCGTGCCGTTCAACCGCGATGAAGACGCGCTGCACTTAACCCGCGAAGGCGGACATTCGCATCGCCGCATTGTCCATGTTGACGACGCCACCGGCTGGGCTGTGCAAGAGGCTTTGCTCAAGGCCGCCGAGGCCAGCCCCAACATCACCATGTTGGGCGGGCGCACCTGCATTGACCTTATCACCGATCGCCACCGCGAAAAATTCTCTGCCGCCGGGCGCGTCTGGGGCGTCTATGCCTTGAACGAAGAAACGGGCCGGGTTGAACGCCACACCGCGCGCGCCACCATTTTGGCCGCAGGCGGAGCGGGCCGGGTCTATCAATTCTCCACCGCCCCGCGCGGCGCGACCGGCGATGGCATCGCCATGGCGTGGAGAGCGGGCGCGCGCGCCTCCAATATGGAGATGATGCAGTTCCACCCGACATGCCTGTATAATCTGGAGGTCAAAAACTTCCTCGTGACAGAGGCGGTGCGCGGCGAAGGCGGGCACTTGCTTCACCCAGAAACCGGGCACCGGTTCATGGCGGATTACGATGCGGAACGGATGGAGCTGGCGCCGCGCGATGTCGTGGCCCGCGCGATTGATGACCAGATCAAGCGGTTCGGCCTAGACTACGTGCACCTTGATATCAGTCACAAGCCGCCCGAATTTGTGCGCGAACATTTCCCCACGATCCATGAGAAATTGAGCGGCCTTGGCATTGATATGACCACCGGCCCGATCCCGGTCGTGCCCGCACAGCATTACACATGCGGCGGCGTGATCGTGGATTTGAAAGCGCGCACCGACCTGCCCGGGCTGTGGGCGGCGGGCGAATGCACCGAAAGCGGCCTGCACGGCGCGAACCGGCTGGCGTCCAACAGCTTGCTCGAATGCTTTGTTTACGGCGAAGCGGCGGCGGAAGACATCTTGGCCCGATGGGACGAATTGGAAGACCCGCCCGCGATCCTGCCGTGGGATGAAAGCCGCGTGTCGGATTCTGACGAGCAAGTTGTGATCAAACAGAACTGGACCGAAATCCGCCGGTTCATGTGGAATTATGTCGGCATCGTGCGCACGACCAAGCGGCTGGAACGCGCCCAAAACCGTATCGCCCTGCTGAAAAAAGAGGTGGAGGATTATTACGGCAGCTTCGTCGTGACCACCGACCTCATCGAGCTGCGCAACCTTCTACAAGCGGCCGAGTTGATTGTGACATCAGCACTGGTTCGCAAGGAAAGCCGGGGCCTGCATTACACGCTGGACTATCCAGACATGAAAACGTCGGTTCGCGATACGGTGTTGGTGCCTTGAGCGATGCGATCGTTCACACGCCCTATGATTTGGGGCTTGGCGTGACCTTAGGGATTGATTGTGAAGTGGGGGTTTGTGACACCTGCCATGTACAGATACTCACGAACAACTTGATCCTGATCTGGGAGGTTTTGGGAGCCCCAAAGCCGTTCTTGGCTATCACCTTTGGGGAAATTCAAGCTGTCCGAGTTCTTGATGAAACTTGGCTTAGCACCGAAACCGATCCGCAGCGCTGGGAAGGAATAGACGGCAGTTTTGCCCGAACGGTAAAGGGAGGAGACTATCCGACGCCGACCGGTCTGATGAACGAAATTGCTGGTCCAGTTGTACACTACCAGTTTGTTACTGAATGTGACTGCGTCGATGTAATTGCAGGCGATAAGCCAATCGCACAATTCATCGATCAATCGCAGTTGGCTGATTACACAATCGTGCCGGATGCACGTTTGTCGTGATAGCGTTCATCAATCGGCTAAGTGCCGGTTGGTAGTGTTTGAGCATGACCTTTCGGCTTTCTGCTAAAGCGGCTCTGGCCGTGATTTCGCTTGCGGCATTTCCAGCGCTCGCCCAAACCCCCGCCCCCACCCAAAACCAAATCGTCGTCACGGCTCAGCGGTCCGGCGCGCCTATGTGGACGATTGAGACGCCCACCGGGACCATCATACTTGTCGGTGAAATTGCCGCTGTGCCGGAAAGCACGCCGTGGCAGCCGGACCGGTTGGAGGAAGCCACCGCAGAGGCGCAGCGGGTGATCCTGCGCGCGCGGCCCAAATTTTCGCCCGGCGATGTCTTTCGCCTGATCTTTCGCGGTGGGCGCTTTACCAAATTGCCCGAAGGCCGTGTCGCCGCCGACTATCTGAATGCAGATCAGCGCGCCCGGCTGGCGGCGCTGGAAGCGGAATATGACATCGACTATGATCGGCGCAGCTTTTTGATGACGGGGTTCGACCTGCTCGCACGGCGGCTCGATTTCGATGATGACACGACCAAAGACGCCACCGATGTGGTGCGCAAAGCAGCCGGCCGCGCCGATGTGCCGATTGACCGGCCGACACGGTTTCGCGGCGAAGACTTGCTCGACAATCTCGCCGATGCTGATCCTGCCAGCCATATCCCGTGCCTAGAGGCGGCGATGAGCGCGACTGAGCAAGGGCAAGCCATCATAGAAGCGCGCGGCGAGGATTGGCGCAAGTTCGATGTGCCCGCCGTGATGGACAATCCATTGGAAGTTGCGCTGGGCACATGCTGGCCGTGGGCAGACCCCGATCTGGGCGAGGAAATTCGCGGGCAATGGGTGTCGATGATTTCGGACGCGGCACAGGCTGATGGTGTGACGCTGGCGGTGGTCCCGTTGAGGGTGCTGGCAGAGACAAACGGCGTGCTTGACCAGTTGGAGGCACGCGATTTCCCCATAGGCGGACCCGATTGGCGCGGGCCAGAAACAGGGTCAACGCCGGTTTCAGATTGATCCCAGATTAACGACTACACTCGTAGACGTGAGTCCGCCGTTCGTCGCTAAACCTCTGCGTTAAAGCGGTAATATCACCCCTTGGCCGACCTTGTGTTGAGATCATCTGCGCTTGCAGCAATTTACCTGTGACGCAGACGGGACCCCTAAATCATTTACCCCAACCTGCGTCTGATCGACGGTGAATGCCGACGTTTGCTGGTAAGGGTAATATCCGCGAGGCTCGACGTTTTTCTGCCGATCATCCAGGCCGCGCGCCCCAAAATCGGGCGCGCACAAACAAAGGATGATCCAATGACCAACTTTACCAAATTTGCACTCGTCCCCTCCCTCGCGCTCGCGGCGCTTATCCCGCTCGCCGCCCCAGCAATCGCTGGGAGCGACGATATTGTTGTGACCTCACAAAGTGAGATGGAAGCATGGCAAGCAGGCGCGACTATGCGGCTGAACCGGGCGCTGGCCCGCAATCCGGCAGAGCGCAGCGCGACGCCGGGATCGGGCATCGTGCAAGTGACCTTTACGCTGGACGAGGATGGCCGCCCGGCAAATATCGCTTTGCATGACAGCACGGCAGGCCGTGTTGCAGAACAATCCGCGATCTATGCGGTGCGGCGCATGGGCGATCTAAGCGATGTGCCGGTCGCCAATGCCGATGACGCGCAGTTTATCGCGAATATCATCTTTGCCGGTGACCGTGCAGAGCGGCGGGAATTGACCGCAACGCTAGAACAGGCAGAACAAGCACGGATCGCATCTGGCGGCCCGGCGCGGCAATATATCGCGCTGGGAAGCTGACTGGCGTTTGAGAGGCCCTGCCATCGCACGGCGGGGCCTTTCTCACCTTTCTCCGCGCTCCCAAAATGCACGAACAAAGGGATAAGTTGCGACAATTTCTGCTGTTTCAAGCGAAACGCTTGATCTGCGTTCACAAACCGGCTCTTGATACAACCTTATACAAAAAGCCCCGCGAGAGGGCGAATGAGGAGCGTTCAATGCCGCATATCAATGCGAACGGTATTTCACTTTTTTACGAAGAACATGGCAATCCAGACCATGAGACGATTCTGCTCGTGATGGGGCTTGGGGCACAGATGACCATGTGGCCTGATGAATTTGTCGATGCCCTGGTGGCCAAGAAATACCGGGTCATCCGCTTTGACAATCGCGACATCGGGCTTTCAGAAAAAATGGAAGGCGAACGCGCGCCGGGCCTGCCGTGGCAAGTTATCCGCAAACGGATCGGTTGGCCGGCCAAGGTGCCGTATTCGCTTAGCGATATGGCCGATGATGCGGCGGGATTGATTGATGCGTTGGGCATCGGTCAGGCCCATGTTGTGGGCGCGTCGATGGGCGGCATGATCGCGCAATTGATGGCGGTGAACCACGGCCATAAGCTGTTGTCTTTGACGTCGATTATGTCGACCACTGGCAGCTCCAAACTCCCACAGGCTGAAAAGGCGGCGATGGATGTGCTGATCGCGCCGTTGGATTCGACCGATGAAGAAGCCATGGTCGAACGCGGAATTGAAATCGCGCATCATATTGGCAGCCCCGGCTATCGCCCGGATCCAGAGCTGTTGCGCGCGCGCGTGCTCAAAGGCGTTCAGCGCAGCGTCTATCCGCCCGGCCTGCCGCGTCAGTTGGCCGCCATCATCGATGATGGCGATCGCAGCACCCGTTTAGGCCGGATTACAACGCCGACTTTGGTGCTGCATGGAGAGGCTGATCCGCTGGTCAAATTGGCCGCTGGTCAGGCCACGGCAGAGCATATTCCCGGTGCGAAATTGGTGACGATACCGGGCTGGGGCCATGACCTGCCGATGGCGTTGGTTGACCGGCTGGTTGATGAAATCGCGCTGCATGCAAAGGCCGCCCGCGCGACCGCTCCGGTGACCGGCTAAGCTTACATTTGCCCGCATTTGGGGTGAACTGCGACTGATCGCACGGGGCGGCCCGATTCTTAGCGGAATCTGGGCCGCTCTTGCGACGTGGTGATTTGGTGCGACTGCGCCGCCGCGCAACAAAATTACCGAAACAGGGGCAAAAGATTCACAGATTGATTCACATGATTCAATCACCAAATTTTTCTTCACAGATTCACTTTGGGGCTTGCGCGCTTCACGACTCAAGCTTTGACCACGCGTCGCGGTGGTGCAGTGGCATAACACACCAGCTTTTTGATACGATTTAGGGTTAATCACCCGTTGACCGGATTCCACATGTGATTCATGATCTAGTGGTTAGTTCGGGATCAGCCCCCAAATCCTTGTGATTTTCCCCGCGGGCCGCACACAATGTGCCGGCGCGATTAGGGAAGGATTCAAGACTGGAATGGGGTGCTTGATACCGGATTGTTGAGGGTTCAGCGGAAAAGCCTGTGGGCCAATAGGGCACAAACGGGTGATAATCTGCTGAAAAAAGAGTGCGGAACAGAATCGGAACAACGGGGTTTTTCCGCTAAAGGAAAACTCGGACCCGATTCGAAAGTGGCAAACGGGGCGACAATGGAATTTAAGGCAAGCGACGACGTTGTGATCGACACAGAAACAGGCACAGATGAGGCGCCAGCCTCGAACGAGAAAGCCGTAAGCATGGAAAAGTCTGATACCGGCAGCGAAGAGCTGATCGCTGCGAAGGGTGCAGAAGCGCTCGGCACGGCGATGGCCGCTGCTGCTAAAGAAGCCGCTGAGCCTGATAGCAAAAAGGTCAATGACCGCCGCTTTGACGTTGTGACCGATGCATCGCGCGATGCGAACCTCACAGAATTTGGCAAGGAAACGCTGGAGGATCGCTATCTCCTCCCCGGCGAATCCTATCAGGACCTGTTTGCCCGCGTGGCCGATGCCTATTCCGATGATCAGGAACACGCCCAGCGTATCTATGATTACATTTCACGCCTTTGGTTCATGCCTGCCACGCCCGTTTTGTCGAACGGCGGCACATCGCGCGGCCTGCCGATCAGCTGCTATCTAAACTCTGTTTCAGACAGTTTGGGCGGGATCGTCGACACGTGGAATGAGAACGTTTGGCTGGCGTCCAAAGGTGGCGGCATCGGCACCTATTGGGGCAATGTGCGCGGCATTGGTGAGCCTGTTGGCCTTAACGGTAAAACCAGCGGCATCATCCCATTTGTGCGGGTGATGGACAGCCTCACTCTGGCGATTTCGCAAGGGTCGCTGCGCCGGGGTTCGGCCGCATGTTATCTTGATGTGTCGCACCCAGAGATTGAGGAATTCCTCGAAATTCGTAAGCCTAGCGGCGACTTCAACCGCAAGGCGTTGAACCTGCACCACGGCGTGCTGCTCACCGACGACTTTATGGAAGCGGTGCGGGACGGTGCGGAATTTGAACTCAAATCGCCCAAGACCGGCGAAGTGCGCACCACCGTTGATGCGCGTTCGCTGTTCCAGAAACTGGTTGAAACGCGGCTTGCCACGGGCGAACCTTACATTGTCTTCAACGACACCGTGAACCGCATGATGCCAAAGCATCACCGCGACCTGGGCCTGAAGGTTTCCACCTCCAATCTGTGCAGCGAAATCACTCTGCCAACGGGCATTGACCATCTTGGCAATGATCGCACGGCGGTGTGCTGCCTGTCTTCGCTCAACCTTGAAAAATGGGATGAGTGGAACGGCGATAAGCAATTCATCGAAGACGTGATGCGTTTCCTCGACAATGTCCTGCAGGATTATATTGACCGTGCGCCGGACGAAATGGCGCGCGCGAAATATTCGGCTGAGCGGGAGCGTTCGGTTGGTTTGGGTGTCATGGGCTTCCACTCCTTCCTGCAATCCAAAGGGCTCGGCTTTGAAAGCGCGATGGCCAAGGCGCTGAACCTGAAAATGTTTAAGCACATTCAGGCCAAAGCATCCGAAGCTTCAATGCTGCTCGCACAGGAACGCGGTCCGTGCCCAGACGCCGCCGATATGGGCGCGATGGAGCGCTTCAGCTGCAAAATGGCGATCGCACCTACCGCGTCGATTTCGATCATTTGCGGCGGCACATCGGCCTGTATCGAACCGATCCCGGCGAACATTTACACGCACAAAACCCTGTCGGGCAGCTTCATCGTGAAGAACCCATATTTAGAAAAGATCCTCGACAAGAAATCGAAGAACTCGAACAATGTGTGGAATTCGATCCTTGAAAAAGGTGGCAGCGTTCAGCATCTCGACTTCCTCAGCGATGAGGAAAAGGCGAGCTTTAAAACCAGCTTTGAAATTGATCAGCGTTGGCTGCTTGATTTTGCCGCAGACCGGTCGCCTTACATCGATCAGGCGCAGTCGCTGAACCTGTTTATCCCGGCGGATGTCGACAAATGGGATCTGATGATGCTGCACTTCCAAGCGTGGGAAAAAGGCATCAAATCGCTGTATTATCTCCGCTCGAAATCGGTCCAGCGCGCAGGCTTTGCCGGCGGAGTTGAGGCGGACAACACCGATGAGAAGCTGAAGATCGAACTGTCTGCTGGTGCAGAGCAAACCGATTATGAGGAATGCCTCAGCTGCCAGTGATTGGAGAAAAGTTTTTGAGTCTCCGGTTTTAAAGGCCGGAAAAATTGAGGCCCGGTCCAGCGGTAACTGGTTCCGGGCCTCTGACTACCAACCCGAGGGATGGCTGCCGTTTCAAATTCACATTCTGTGAAGTCAGCGCAAAGGTCAATCCCTCTAATTCTAGAAGGAATTGAATAATGCCGCGTAACGAAAAAACTGGTACCAAGATTGGCAAGATTGCGAGCCAAGGTTTGAAGGATCCAAAGTCTCTATCTCAAACGCAGATAAAGTCTCTTGCAGCATCCGCACTTACCCAGCGCCCGAATAAAGCCAAGGGTCGCTAAGAAAGTTCGCAATCTACGAATGCTCCGCAAAGCGTCCAGCTTTGTGGAGCATTTCTTTAACCAAATGCGCTTATCGCTGATGACGTTATGCAAGCTCGCCAAACTGATCGCGTGCGCACCAGCGCAACCGGAACATGCAAAACCGCGCGCGGATTGCATTGGGAAATTCAGGTCAATGACCTTTCCCAAGGCGGTTGCCGGGTCGATGATCCCCGCCGCGGATTGGAACTGGGCAGTTTTGTCAAAGTTCTGATCGCGGATACGGGTCCGCATGATGCCGAAATTGCCTGGCGTCAGGGTGACCGGGTTGGGATGGAATTTCTCAAACCCTTGCCCGAACGTGTGTTCAAACTGCTGTCATCAGAGCAATGGTCTGCGGCGCGCGACGAATTCAACCGCGCAGGATCAACTCTGCCGATGCGCCGCGTCGTTTAAACTGTATTCCAAACCCCTCTGCGTTCTATACTCTCTGCACACATTCCTGCCGATCGCTTTCGCGTGACAATCACGCGTTCACTGTGGCAGTCTGCTGCATGTGAATGGCGCCGCCGCGCGTCCAGCAGGAGAGATCACCATGTCCGCGCCCACCTCCAACAAAACTCGGCTGATTGGCGCTTGCGCTTTGCTTTTGCTGCTATCGGCATGCGCCAGCCAAATTGACGTAGGAGTGAGCGACGCCGAAACCGCGCCCGGTTTTCTATGGGGATTGTGGCACGGTTTTATCTTTCCATGGAGCTTTATTGGATCGCTCTTTTCGCCCGATATCGCGGTCTATGCCGTGCCCAACAAAGGCGGCTGGTACGATTTTGGATTCTTCCTCGGCATCACTGTGTTGGGCGGCGGAAGCTTCTTTGGATCCAAACGTCGGGATTGAACCCCAATCTTACGGGCGGCCTCTAAAAGCGGGTTCTGCCTCAACCATTTCGACCCGGTTTCGGCCCGCATCTTTCCCGCTGTAAAGCGCGGCATCGGCCATTTCGATCAATTCCTCGCGCGGCAACAGGGCCGATGCTGGGGCGACGCCCACTCCGATTGACGCGGTGACGAGCGAACGGTTGCTGTCGCTGATCGGGGTGAGCACGGTTGCGATGGTTCGCCGGACTTCTTCGGCAAGAGCGGCAATCTTGGATGGATCGCTTACCCTGACAGCTGCAATGAATTCCTCACCGCCGTATCGAGCGACGATTCCGCCGGCCTCATCGAAAATATCGGTCAGCACATCGGCAACCATTTTGAGGCATGAATCGCCTGCCTGATGGCCATGGGCATCGTTGAATGATTTGAAGTGGTCGAGATCGATCATCATCAAAGCGATCCGATCATTGCCGCGACCATTGCGACCCGGGGCGACAATAGAGCTTTCAAACGCACGCTCAAAGCACCGCCGATTGGCGATGCCGGTGAGCGGATCGGTTTCAGACAGAGCGAGCAAAGCGGAATTGGCCTTGAGCAATTCGCGACTGAAAATCCGGGCGCGCAAGGTGAGGAGAAAGTTGTTTTGCCTTAATTTTTCGAAGCGCGCCGCCACTGGCAAAGTTGCCCCGGCAACCAATCCAGCAATCAGCAGGGTGTCGATATGCGCCCATAGGAATTCGTTTCCGCCCAAGCCCAGCATCAATCCCATCACAAACAGCGCGGCGAGATCGAAAATGACCAGCCCTCTGAGCGAATAGGGCAAGATCATATTCGCCAGCCCGATCAAGAGGATCGCCGAATTGGTGTATCTCGGCGCAAGGTCAGGGGGCAAGTGAACCGCAAGGTGCACCACCACGGCAATAAAGACGATGGGCGAAGCGCCGACGCAAAACGAGAGGATTTTGGACCAACCGCGCGTGGATGCCATCAAGCCGAGCATTGTAACCGGCACCACGGCCAAGACGCGCAGCAGCATGCCTTCGGCGACCATGGCCGGGTTCACCAAAGCGTCTATCACAATTGTCAAAAGGCATGTCAGCAGGCCGAGGAGGAAAAGGAAATTCCCCTCTCTGAACAACCTGTTGGAGACATTTGTTTGGTACAGGTCGGCCACCGCTTTGGGCCATTGGTGCAACGATGCGGTCTTGGTGTCGATGCCCTCGACCATCGCGGCGTCAATGCCCAAGGACGCAGCGATGCCTTCTTCCTCAATCAGGAAGTCTTTGGCGTCCTCACTGGCGTGGCCAGTGGGCGGGGGTGGCTGCATTATGCCCATGACCGCGCGGCGTAACGCGAGTCGCTTAATTTGCGGTAAGCGCGGTGCAAATTTTGCAATCCGGTGCCGTTCTTTTGCTGCTAACAATGCACGCAGACACCGCCAAAGCCGGATGCGCGCCCGCTGCTTACGGTTCGACTCAGATTTAGCACGGTTTATCCCCGCCGAATCATCCTCTCTTGTCTAGGGTTCGTGTCTCTGTTTCCCTATAAGGGTCAACCAACTCGAAATCAGGATGCACAACATGTCGTTGCTCGAAGCCCGTAAGACCTACAAGCCGTTCCAATACCCTTGGGCTTACGAGTTCTGGAAACGTCAGCAGCAAATCCACTGGATGCCAGAGGAAGTGCCCTTGGGCGAAGATTGCCGCGATTGGGCGCAAAACATCACGGAACATGAGCGCAATTTGCTCACCCAAATCTTCCGTTTCTTCACTCAGGCCGACGTCGAAGTGCAAGATTGCTATCACGACAAATATGGCCGGGTGTTCAAACCGACCGAAATTAAGATGATGCTCGCCGCGTTCTCCAATATGGAAACGGTGCACATCGCCGCCTATTCGCACCTGCTCGACACGATCGGCATGGAAGAAAGCGAATACAGCGCGTTCCTCGAATATGAGGAAATGAAGGACAAGCACGATTACATGCAGCAATTCACCGTCGACAGCGACGAGGATATTGCCCGCACGCTCGCCATGTTCGGCGGCTTCACCGAAGGGCTGCAATTGTTCGCGTCCTTTGCGATGCTGATGAACTTCCCGCGCTTCAACAAGATGAAGGGTATGGGGCAGATCGTATCGTGGTCGGTGCGCGACGAATCGCTGCATTGCGAAGGCATCATCAAGATGTTCCACACCTTCTGCGAAGAGCGTGACTGCCTGACGAAAGCGGTGAAGGAAGACATCATCGACGTCTGCCAGAAAACCGTGCGCCTCGAAGACGCCTTTATCGATCTGGCGTTTGAAATGGGCCCGGTGAACGGCATGACCGCGGTCGAGATTAAGAAATACATCCGCTATATCGCCGATTGGCGCCTGAAACAGCTTGGCCTGCAACCGGTCTATATGATCGAAGAACACCCGCTGCCGTGGCTGACGCCGCTGCTGAACGGTGTGGAGCACGCCAACTTCTTTGAAACCCGCGCGACCGAATATTCAAAAGGCGCAACCACGGGCGATTGGAACAGCGTCTGGTCCAGCTTTGACAACCGCCAAAAGGCGAAAGCCGTCAACGAAGACGAAGCGGTAAGCGACGGCCCGGATATGTTTGGCGAGGTTCAAGCGGCGGAGTGAATTTCTTTGATCGGATCTCTTCCTACGATCTGATTACCAGCCTAATCCCTGGTGCCTTCTTGCTGGAAGCATTTCGAGCGTCTGGTATTCCGTTCGTTTCAGCAGCTGATTTGGCTGCATGGCTGCTGCTAGCCTATGCTCTTGGCATATTCTGCAACCGCGTTGGTTCGCTATTGATTGAGCCCCAAATCCAGAGATTCGTAACTCGAAATCATGGGTACGCCGACTACGTTCGAGCGACCCAAAACGATGAGAGGATTGAATCTCTGGTAGAAAAGGCGACCTTCTATAGAACCATGCTGACTGCAGCAGTTGTGTATCTAGTTGGCATATTGGTATTCTATTTTCTTGGTGATCTTTTCAAAGACCCTACTGTTGCGATTCCAATTGGAGCAGTAATAGCGCTTCTTATATTTTTGCTTTCGTTCCTGAAGCAGGAGAGTTTTATTTCGAAGCGTGTGAAGAAGGTCACAGATGAGCAATCTAACGATATTTGACGTCGAGCACGGGTCGTGTTCACTTTTCGCAGCTGACACAGGCGCAACCCTAATGATCGATTGTGGCAAGAACAGCTCAACCGGCTGGTCTCCCACTGTCGAGCTCACCAACAGGAATGTCGGTGTTTTGGACGTCTTGGCAATCACGAACTTCGACGAAGACCACGCCAACGGTTTGCCAGAGCTGCGAGACTCTCACATCCAGATCAAATCGCTCTACCGAGCAAAGAACCTTGAACCAGATCAAGTTATTCAGCTGAAGTCCGAAGGGGGCGTTGGGCCTGGCATTGCCTCGCTCGTAGACATGGCAAAATCGTACACTTCCCCTCTCTCAAGACCGATAGACTTCGGCAATATGACAAAAAGTATGTTTTTCAATTCGGCTGATGATTTCGATGATGAAAACAACTTGAGTGGCGTGATCATTTTGAGAGCGAACGGACGAAAGGTTGTGTTCCCCGGAGATGTCGAGAAGAGCGGATTCGAGGTGCTAATGCAGCGCGAGAAATTTCGCGAGGCAATTGCCAATGCCACAATTCTGATTGCCCCACACCACGGTCGTGAATCTTCGATTCACGAGGGTTTTTTGAATTGCGTGCGGCCCGTTTGGACTGTCATCTCCGACTGTGGTTACAAATATGACACTCAGCAGACCGTACCAACATATGCTCAATATAGTAGCGGGGGCAATTTCCGTGGAGGCCAACGGAAAGTCTTAACCACGCGCAAAGATGGCACTATTTCATTCAATCTTGGTTAGACAATGGAAGATGACGTCATAGATGCTTTGGTCAAGCGTGCTTTCCTTTGGTGTCACAAATCCACACCCAACCTAAGGACTGCAACCTCTACAAACAGTCCCCACTGGACCATCCGCTCCCCCAAGCGCTACACCGCCTGCCACAATTGCATCGGGGGGTAATGATGGAACAAAAAATCGGGCAGGCGACCACTGTCGAGGGGTTTGGGCATCGCCGCCCAAGGCTAAACGCCGAATTTCAAGCCCCACCCAGCAAAACCCGCGCATACAACCGGTGAAACGGCATCAGCGCTTTCACAACACCGCGATCCGGTTTCCCGACCCAGCTTCCGAACAATAGCTCAGTCCCTCCATCCGCGCTGGGTCTGACCGACAGCCAGCTTGCGGTGGCGCCTTGAAAATCCTGTAGCAATATCTCGGCGTTTTTTGTGTTCCGCACGCCATCCGGCGTGCGATTTCCTCGGCCCTTGCGGGCCTGCGGGCGCCCGGTCGGGCTTGCGGACCCTTCGGGTCCGTGCTCCGCCAAAAAATCACTGGCGCTGCGCCGGTCGATAACCGTCCACGCCGCAAAATTCTCCGTCTCGCCGCGTGCCAGTCGCCTTGCATCCGCGCTCGAAGCGCCTCGCCCGATCAGGCCCAGCGCCAGCCGCTCTGGGCGAAACGCCCAGCTGCAATAAAACCGCTCAACAAATTGCTCCAAGGTCACCGCGTCCGTCTCACGCCGCACAAAGCAATCGCGATAGGGCTGGGTTGTGGAGTCGGGAGGCGGGCCAAATTCTGCGAGCAAGCTGCCTTGGGGCACGGGGATTGCGGTTATCTTTGTCATATCTAAGATATATCATAGGTTGCAGGCGGTCACCATTCCGTTTCGCGCAAGGACCATGCAGCTGCTTGCACTTCGTCGGCCTGCACCCGTCATGATGAGACTCAGAGACAAGGTGCAACTCCATCTCGAGTAACGCTTTGCTTACGCGCCTCAATTACATCGGGTGTATGGGCGAGCTTCATACATTTGACGCGTCTCGCAAACGGCCTCGAAAGATGGACGAGGTCGAATGGTCGGAGGGAGGCCTACGCCTTTCTCCGATCCAACGTTTGCAGGACAAGGGGTGGTTTTGGCCCATGATCGCCACTCTGCCACCAGCGGCATTTGTCACGATACTTTTTTGGTAGGCTGTCGCCTATTCCCAGCCCCACGCCGCTGGCGGCGCTTCGATTTCCTGCGTCAGATCAAATTCAACGCGGAAATCGCGCGGTTCGGGTGCGCCGCCTTCGACGGTGCGTTTCAGCTGATAGACATAGCGCGCATCGGGTGTGCCCGCCGGATCAACCGCCACCGTCCAGACATTGGTGACGGAAACATCCAACCCTTCGCGTTCAAACATGTCGATGCTGAATTGATCGACGGGGAAACTTTGCGCGCCCGCCGACCCTGCGTCCGCCGTGTCGCCGCCATACATCGTCACCGCGTCATGCACGCCATCTTCGTGGCGGTGATCGTGTTTTAGGCGCAGGCCGTCTTCGGTGCGCGTGATCAGCCATGTGCGCGACCGATCCCATTCTTCCCCCTCCAACTTTACGTGGAACGGCACGGCGATCTGTTCCTTGCTGCAATCGCTGACATACATCACCATCTCTGCGCCGACGAAATCGGCATCGGCGGCGTCTTCGCTGACGAGGCTGCCGGAATATGCCTTTCCGCAATGGGTCGAAAGCGCCGTGAAAAATGCGTCTTGGGCAGAGGCATCGGGTGCGGCAGTCGCGTCTTGATCAGCTGGCTGGCTGCAGCCCGTCAGCAAGAGGGCGGACAAGGGCAAAGCCATGGCGAAGCGTGTGATCGATGTGTTCATGCGCAAATGGTAGCGCGGCGGAAAGGCTTTGTCGCCCGTGCACTTTGCAAATGGGTGTTTTGCAGTGGGCCCATTGCCGCGGGCTTCGCTGACCCAAACGCCAGAACGCTTTCCTACAGATGGCCCGCTGGCATAGAATGCCGCGCCTATGGAAAGCTGCGCGCGCCCCTTTGCGATCGATCGCTCCGCCCGGTTAAAGGCGGGGGCAATAGCCGATTTTGGGGGTGAGCGGTTTTTGGCCTCTGGACCGTGTAACATGCGGTCCATGTCTCACTGTATCATCCCGGATCAACCGGGGCACACGCGCCCGCCGGCCTTGCTCCCAAATCGGGCAAAGCCGGCAGAGCCAAGTGTTGGCCGTTTAGAACAACAGCGTTTCAGGATCCGGCATAGGTTCCTGCTTTTGCGCCTTGATCAGGCTCATTACGCTGCGAATGCCAACCCAAATTGCGATGAGCGGCAACAGCAGAAGGCCGATCAAAACGATGCTGAGCACACCAGCGATCAGGCTGGCGACAAAGCCAATCCAGAACGTGCGGATCAGATAGGTGAAGTGCGATGCGGCCCAGCTTTCCTGATTGTCACCCTGCCACACGTGCGCAAGGACAATGCCGACAAGGCCGGAAATGCCAGTGATAAAGCTGGCAAGGTAGCAGAGCGAGATGATGGTGGGCTGATTGAGGTCAAACCCATTGTTGGTTGAAGTAGGTGTTGTCATGGCGGATCCCCTTTATAAGCCTGACTGCCGCCGGGTCTTTCCAACCCAGCGTCTAACCCGCATACTAGGCGACGGATCACTATGGGCAAGCCCTAGGGGTGAATGCGTGCGAAAAAGGGCGCGCCTTACGGGCACCACTCGGCCGGAAACGCGCCCCAGCCGCTGTCGGATGCAAGACCGCTTTCGATCATGGTATCGGCGAGATACTCGCCTTTCCTGCCATCGCTGCCATCGGCTCCTCGGCGCACTTCGCGCAATTCGCGGCCATATTGATCGCGAGGGGGATCCGCCCCGCCGCTCCATTCAAAGGTCCCAGAATTGAGCCATTGGTGAAGCCGCAGGCGGGCGCGGTTGGCCAAAGCGGTTTCGGCTTCACAAGCGCCTTCCAATTCAGGCGTGTCGAAACCGGTCAAACGGATGCGGCGGCGCTCATTGCCAAAGCCAATGACGACCGTGTCGCCGTCCACCACGCAGCCAGGTGCGCGATCGGCACTCGCGACGGGCTCTGAGCATAACGCAAACCGGTGGCGGACCTCGGTCCATTCTTGCGGTTGCGGCTCTGGGCGAAAGCCAAACCACCAGACCGCCATAACAATCAGCAGCAGGATCGGCATGCGCCATATCAGCCACCAATCGGCAAACCGGCTGCGCCGCTGCGCGGAGCGTCTGAATTGGGGGCGAAGGCGGCGAACCATGGCTCCACGGCTATCACCCATCACCGCAAAGCTCCACAAAAAGAGCCGCTTGGGCATCGCACCCAAGCGGCTCTCAATGTCTCGTCATAGCGGAGCAGTCTGGCCGCGCCGCAATGTAACGCGTTTAGGCGTCTGCGATTGGCTCAAGCGAACCCGTGCCATTTGGCGTCACGGTGTCTTCGCATGATCCTGCATCGACATATGTCCATGCGTTGCCTTGATAATCGACAACGCTTGTGCCGGCGCAGCTTGTGCCTTCGCCAGCAGCGCAGTCATTCTGACCGGCGAGCGAAACGCCATAGCATTTCTCTTTGGTGTCAGCATCGCCCGCATCGGCAACAGCTGCTGTGCCTTCTGCGCCTTCGCCTTCGACTGGTGCATCGGCACCGCCCGAACAGGCAGCGGCTAGGCCAGCGGCGGCGGCAAGAGCGATTGAGCCTTTAAAGCGTGTAGTGTTCATAATGATTCCTCCATCCAATACGATTCGATCAGCGCCAAACCCGTGCGCCGTTCATCGATCGGTTCGCACCGAAACAGCATTCGGTTACAATGCCAAGTGTAAAATTCATAAAACGCCTTGGACCGCCCCACCTTCCCCTTAGGCTGTGAAGGCGCTAAGCGGCGCGGGTATCCAACGGTAGGGCAGACAATGACAAACACAAAAGGCGCATCCGATCCGGTGCTTGACCTTTCCAAAGCCGAAGTGCTGATCGAGGCTCTGCCGTATTTTCAGCGCTATGCCGGCCGCACATTTGTGGTGAAATATGGCGGCCATGCGATGGGCAACAAACAGGCCGCGCGTGACTTTGCCGAAGACATCGTCTTGCTAAAAGCCGTCGGCATCAATCCGGTTGTTGTCCACGGCGGCGGCCCGCAAATCGGTGAAATGCTGTCGCGGTTGGGCGTGGAAAGCACGTTTGTCGACGGTTTGCGCGTCACCGATGAGGCGACCGCTAAGGTTGCTGAGATGGTCCTGTCCGGAGGGATCAACAAAGAATTGGTCGGCTGGCTGTCAAATGCGGGCGGCAAAGCGCTGGGCATTTCTGGCAAGGATGGAGGGCTGGTTACGGCGCGCAAAGTCACCCGCACCACGCGTGATCCCGAGAGCCAGATCGAAAGCGTGGTTGATTTGGGTTTTGTCGGAGAGCCCGCACATGTCGATACCAGCGTGATCGACACCGCGGTTGCGGCTGGCATGATCCCGGTTATCGCCCCGATTGCGCCAGGCGAAGACGGCGCAACATACAACATCAACGCCGATACAATGGCGGGTGCGATTGCGGCGGCATTGGGCGCGGCGCGGCTGTTTTTGCTGACCGATGTTGCAGGCGTTTTGGACGGTGACGGAACATTGCTCACCGATCTGACCCCCGCCGATATCGCAAAACTGCGCGAAGACGGCGTGATCAAAGGCGGCATGGTGCCCAAACTGGAGACCTGTGTTTCGGCGGTGGAATCGGGATGCGAAGCGGCGGTTGTCCTTGATGGACGGGTTGGCCACGCGATGCTGCTTGAATTCTTCACCGCGCGCGGGGCAGGGACGCTGGTGCGCGAAAACACTTCTGACTAGATGCCCTTGACGTTATACCAAGGCGTATTAGGTGTATAATACGCCTTTTTGAAATAGGAATCGAAATGCAAGGTCTATATTTGATCTCCGACATCATTAGCTTGGTGACTAGCTTGTTGGTGATGTTGGTCATCATTCAATTTGTGATCAGCCTATTGTTCGCGTTTAATGTGGTTAGCCCATCCAATCAGTTCGCGATGGCTTTCTATCAATCGATCAGCAATTTGCTGGATCCGCTGCTACGACCCATTCGTCGAATTATGCCGGATACCGGAGCAATTGATTTCTCGCCAATCGTGCTGATCTTTGCTTTGCGGATCCTCGACATGGTTGTTGTTCGTCTCATCTTCAGCATGACGTAAAAAGATCGGCAAAGTTCATGACCGCTATCAGAATTGACGGAAAAGCGTTCGCGGCGAAGCTGCGCGAGCGCGTTGGCGAAGCGGCTATGGCCTTTGCACAAAGCGCCGGGCGTAAGCCGGGTCTGGCTGTGGTGCTGGTGGGCGATGATCCGGCCAGCCAAGTTTATGTCGGCAGCAAAGGCAAAGCGACTGTGGCTGCCAATATGGAAAGCTTCACGCACCGCCTTGGGGCCGAAACCTCTCAGGCGGATTTGCTCGCTTTGGTCGATCAATTGAACCGTGATGATGCGGTCGATGGCATCTTGGTCCAGCTGCCGCTGCCCGATCACCTCGACGAACAATCGATCATAGCCTCGATCAGTCCGGATAAGGATGTGGACGGGTTCCACGTTATCAATGCCGGCCGGTTGAGCGTCGGCCAATCGGGTTTTGTCCCATGCACCCCGCTGGGCTGTATGATGCTTCTAACAGACCGACTGGGCGATCTATCGGGGCTGGAAGCGGTCGTGATCGGACGCTCCAACATTGTCGGAAAGCCAATGGCTCAGCTGCTGCTCGACGCCAACGCCACCGTCACCATCGCGCACAGCCGCACGAAAGACCTAGCCGGCGTGGTGAAGCGCGCCGACATTGTGGTTGCCGCCGTTGGCCGGCCAGAGATGATTGGCCGGGATTGGTTGAAAAATGGCGCGACGGTCATCGATGTCGGCATCAACCGCTTGCCGCCCGAACCGGGTAAGGAAAAGGGCAAGCTGGTCGGCGATGTTGCCTTTGATGAGGCGAGCGAGGTTGCCGGGGCGATTACGCCGGTTCCCGGCGGTGTTGGCCCAATGACGATTGCCGTCCTGCTGCGCAACACGGTGGTGGCTGCGCATCGCAATGCCGGGCTGGATGCTCCCGCCGGGCTGTAACGGCCAATCCCAAGGCGATGCCGGCGGCGGATCAGTCAGCTTGCGTAAATTCTGAAACAGCGACAGGGTGGCCCAAATAACAGGAGCCCTTCGATGAAATTGTCCGTCCAGATTGTGTGTGTCGCAGGCTCCCTTATCGCCCTTGCAGGGTGTTCGAGCGGGCCTCGTGGTCCATCCAATGCGGTTATCGCAAGGGCGCTGACCAACGCTCCCGGTGCGGCCCAGCCCAGCACCATTGTCGCCACCGAGGTCGCCTATGCGCGCGAGGCAAAGGAGCGCGGGCAGTTTGTCGTGGCCGCAGATTACGCTGCGCCCGGTGCCCTTATTCACGGACGCAGCGGCCCGGTTTCATTCGCCGCCAATGTCGCCGCATTGCAAAACAGCGGTATGTCGGCCGATTGGGAATCGCGCGCGGTTGTGATGAGCTGTGATGGCGCTGTCGCAATCAGTCAGGGGCGCTTCACAGATCAGGACGGATTTGTCGGAAATTACGTGACGGCGTGGGTCCGTCAAAGCGATAACAGTTACAAATGGGTCTATGACGTGGCGGGCCGCGATGATCCGCAGCCGCCGGCCCGCGTCGATAGAACCGATGAGGGTGACATCGTTGTGACCGCGATCGATTCGATTGAAGGGCTTGTCGCGACCTGCCCGCGCAGCGGCAAACCTATCCCGCCACCGCCCGCTATTCCGATTGGGGAAGACGGCGCTTCGTCCGCGCAATTGTCGAGCGATGGGACCTTGCGCTGGCGGTGGGAACACCGCGCCGGTGGCATCAAATACGTCACCGCCGAATATTTCTACCAAGGGCAATGGGTGACGGCGATCGAAGAAAGCCTTGCATCCCCGACCGAAGAATGATGAGGGGCGCCGCAAGCCCTCTAATGTGATGAACCGCTATGCTGCCTGAACTCTTTATCTCCGCCTTTGTAACGCTGTTCGTGGTGATTGACCCGCCGGGTTGCGCGCCGATTTACGCCGGCCTTACAAAAGACGCGAGCTCGGCGCAGGCCCGCATCATGGCTCTGCGCGCGACAGCTATCGCAGCGGTGATCTTGCTCATCTTTGCTTTCTTTGGAGAGGATCTGTTGGGCGCTCTCCACATCGAACTGAACAGTTTTCGTATTGCGGGCGGCTTGATGCTGTTCTGGATCGCGTTCGAAATGGTGTTTGAGAAACGCACTCAGCGCCGCGAAGAGCGCGCCGATAAGGTCAATGCCGATCCAGAGGTTGAAGACGTGTCGGTTTTCCCGATGGCAATGCCAATGCTCGCAGGTCCCGGCGCGATTGCCGCGATCATGCTGCTTATGAACGAGGCGCAGACCGCTGCTGAGACTATCGAAGTGTTCGCCGCGCTGATCGCGGTTCTGGCCCTGACCGCTGCGGCTTTGGTCGCGGCTGGGCCGCTTATTCGACTTTTGGGTGACAAGGTTGAGGCTGTGATCACGAGGCTCTTGGGCGTGCTGCTTGCCGCTTTGGCAGCGCAATATGTGATCGATGGCCTGCGCGGTGCTTTCACAGTTTCTGCGGCGACCGGCGGGACAGTGGTTTAAGCTTCCAATCGGCCCGGCCGGAAAGTTCAGCTCGCAGGTTCGGCTCGCATTCAGCCCTCTGGCTGCAATGTCCGATTCTCTTAGGAGGGTAGCTGTGCTCAGATCAATCACGACCGTTTTTGCCATCGGCTTAGCTGTATTCAGTGCCTCCGCAGGCGCGCAGCCCATTCCAGACCTTTCGCTGGCCGATCTGGAGCGACAGATCGAAGACGGCGACCTCGGAAAGATAAGGGCCATTGCGGCTGAGCAGCATGGCGAAATCGTTTACCGAAAGCGTTTTGGTCAAGGCGATTTGGGCGACTGGGTCGATATTAAATCGGCGGGCAAATCCATCACCGCTCTGGCCGTTGGCGCAGCCATTGCAGACGGCGCCTTGCCCGGTGTTAACGTCAAGGTGTGGCCCTATTTGGGGGTTTCGCGCGGCGCTCCGTTTGGCCAGATCACAGTCCGCGACTTGCTCACCATGTCTTCCGCGCTCGATTGCAACGATTGGCAGCGACAGTCCCCCGGACAGGAAGAACGAATGTACAGCCGGCGCAATTGGCGCGACTTCGCACTTGCATTGCCGGCGCGCTCATATGAGCGCGACGAACGCGGCAATGGGCCGTTCTCCTACTGTACGGCTGGCGTGTTCTTACTTGGCCAAGTGGTTGAAACCGCCACCGGCGAGCGCTTTGATCGCTATGTGCAGCGACGGTTGTTTGATCCGCTCGGCATTGAAGGGGCCGACTGGCGCACGTCACGGCGCGGCGAAATCCAGTCGGGAGGCCAGCTGACCATTTCGGACGAGGCGCTGCTTCGCATAGGGCGCATGGTGATGGACAAAGGCATGTGGGAAGGCGAGCAGATATTGCCCGAACAATGGCTGCGCGACATGCTTACTCCCACGCATTCTCTCGGCGAATATGTGCACTATGGCTATTTATGGTGGGCAACGCCCCTGCGGTCTTCACGCGGGTTTGAAGGCGCATTTATGATGAAAGGGAATGGCGGCAACATTGTCGCCTTGATCCCGAATTTCGACGCGGTGCTGGTCGTGCAGGCTAAGAATTACAACCGTGACTACGCAGAGCGGAACGCATTCGTTATCCTAACAACGATGTTGCGCAGCCTACCGGTGCCGGCCGACCAATAGTGGCGGAATGGCCCGGAGTTTTGACGATCATTGCAGCGTCATAATTTCTTCGCTGCCATCACCGCGGCCGAAGAATTGCATCAATTGAACCAGCAATTCGCACCGGTCAGACAACGATTGTGCCTCCAGCAAAGCCTGTTTTGACGCCCCATCAAACGGGGCGATTTGGGAAACGCCATTGATCAGGGATTGATCATCGAGCCGTTCGACCGAAGCCCAATCCACACTGTAGCCTTGCGCGTCAGCAAATTCGCGCGCCTCTCGCTCAAACCCGCCGCGTTGCGCATGGCTCAAAGTCTCTTCGGCATCGTCCTCGATCAACTCGCCTTCGATCTGGCGAAAGGAAGTTGCTGTGTCGAGCTCACTCAGCAGCTTGAAACGCGATTGGCCCTCTAGGATGAGGTTGTAACGGCCATCCTCCATCGCCTCAATCTCCCCAATCCTGCCCACGCAACCAATAGTGTAAAGAGGAGCGCCGTCATCTGGGCGTTGGGGTTGGATCATGGCAATCTTGCGGTCCCGCACCAAGGCGTCTCCCACAAGCGCACGGTAGCGCGGCTCAAAGATGTGGAGCGGCAATTGCAGGCCTGGAAACAGGACTGCACCAGACAAAGGAAAGATCGAGAGGCGAGTGGGCATAGTCTGAGAGATCTATCCGAAAAGGACTTTGGACAGGCGGCGGCGTGTCGCAACAACCCACTCATCTTCCAATCCGATTGATTCGAAAATTTGCAG
Source organism: uncultured Erythrobacter sp. (assembly GCA_947502815.1). Taxonomy (GTDB): domain Bacteria; phylum Pseudomonadota; class Alphaproteobacteria; order Sphingomonadales; family Sphingomonadaceae; genus Erythrobacter. Next base: position 2,929,609 of record CANNBH010000001.1, on the reverse strand, counting down.
CAATTTTGAGCGAGCGGCCGCTTCGTTCCACGTGCGGTCTGCTGCCACCATTGCCAAAAGTGTCTCAACCGCATCATCGCGTTCGCCGGCCGCAAAGGCTGCTTCGGCAAAAGCCATCTGTGCATCCATGTCATCGGGCGCGCCAGCTGCTGCGGCGCGAAGGCTCGCCAGTTCGCCCTCATCAACCTGTGTGCCAGCCAATTCAATCGCGCTTTTCGCGGCCGCAATGGCCGGGTCGCTGGCCAGTTTGGGATCTGCCTCAATTGCGCTCATGACCTGTTTGGCTTCATCAATCTGATCGAGAGCGATCAAAGCGCGCACGAGACCTGCATGAGCAGGAGCGTTGTCAGCCGCAAACTCGGTGACCTGCGCGAAAATCCCTGCCGCGCGCTGAGGATCGCCCTCTTTCAGTGCTGTTTCGCCCAAGGTCACAAATTGTGCGATCTCTTCTGCCGATGGCCCTTGCGGCGCACCATCGCCAGCGGCACCCGGCTGAACAGGCAATTGTGAGAGCAATTGGTCCAGCACTTCTTTCAACTGCGATTCGGTGCGGGCACTGGTCAGGTCAGCAACCGGCTGTCCTTGAAACATGGCATAAACCGTTGGGATCGATTTGACCTGAAATTGTCCGGCGATGAACTTTTCTTCATCGACGTTGATCTTGGCTAGGATGACGCCTTTGTCCGCATATTCGGCGGCGATTTTTTCCAGTGTTGGAGTGAGCGCCTTGCACGGGCCGCACCATTCGGCCCAAAAATCGAGGATGACCAATTTCGTTTGCGAAGGGTCGACAACCTCGGTCCGAAATTTCTCTACCGCTTTTTGCTCTTCGATGTTCAGACCCATGCTGGCCAAGGGACGCGCTCCTTAAATGGTAATTCGTGTTGATGTCGTATGACAGAAACTGGCCCCATATGTGGGGCGTTTTGTGCTCTTGTGAACCCTGCAAAGTGCGCTGGCTAGACTGGCAATCACCATCGCAGGCGAAATGACATGAATTTTACGCTTGCAGGGTGGGAAAGCCCCTGTTACTTGCGCCGCCTCTCCGGCACAGAAGCGCTGATTTCAGCAAACTGTGTGAGACGTCAGTGAGCGGGCGTAGCTCAGGGGTAGAGCACAACCTTGCCAAGGTTGGGGTCGGGCGTTCGAATCGCCTCGCCCGCTCCATTTTCTCATCACAAACAAACTGATTTCGATCAGGCGGTTCATCCGCCTGACAGTTTGCGTGGCAAATTTGCCGCAGGTGGTCGGGGCAAAACCGCATTTCGTCGAGATTTCACTTTTTTGAGTTGCAGTTCGCGACCTTGCCTCTAGGTGGATGATACGTTGTTACATTGTGACGTTATCACATATAGAAAACCAGAGGGCCTCCATGAACTTACTCCCGTCGCGCCTAGCCATTGCCACCGCGCTTACTTTTGTCGCCGTTTCCAGCCCCGCCATGGCCAAAGACTCAGCCAGCAGCGATGCGGCAGACAATGCGGCCGCGGATGATCAGCAATCCGAAAACAGTGCTGACCGCGATGAGGCACGCGAATCCGACCCGCATTATCGCGGCAATATTGTTGTCGCTGCCGATGCCCTTGAGGAACTGGACTTTATCGCCGGCCAAGACGTCGTTGAACTGGATGAGATTCAGCGCAATCTGAATGGCCAATTGGGCGAAGTGCTCGCCAAACTGCCCGGTGTTTCCTCAACCAGCTTTAGCCCCGGCGCATCACGCCCGATTTTGCGCGGCCAAGATGGTGAGCGCGTTCGCGTTCTTATTGATGGATTGGGCACCGCCGATGTTGCCAACACCTCCGCAGACCATGCGACCACGATCGATCCTCTCACGGTGGAGCGTATCGAAGTGCTTCGCGGCCCTGCGGCGTTGTTGTTTGGCAGTCAGGCCATTGGCGGCGTCGTCAATGTGATTGATCGGCGTATTCCAATCGCTGTTCCAGAAAACGGCATTCATATTGATGCGCTGACCGCCTTTGACACGGCCACAGATCTCCGAAGCGGGGGCGCCAGCATCGATGCAGCCTTGAACGACATGTTCGTCCTTCACGTAGACGGATCGTACCGTGAAACCGGTAATCTGGAGATTCCTGGCTTTCAATTGACCGACGCTCTGCGCGCCGATTTGTTGGGCGATGCGGATGAGGAAGAAGAAGAAGGCGAATTGGAAGAAGCCGAAGAGCTGCGTGAAGCGGCCGGTCAAACTGGCTTTGTGCCAAACAGTGGCACCGAAACCTGGACCGTGAACGGCGGTATCGGCGTTATACTGGGCGAATCGACCTTTGGCGCATCGGTTGGCTATTACGACACCAGCTACGGTCTCGTGGGCAATCCAGAAGGCGGCCATCACCACGGTGAAGAGGGCGAAGAAGACGAGGAAGAAGAGGAAGAGGGTGAAGAAACCGTCTCCATCGGCCTTGAGCAGCTTCGCGTTGATTTCCGCGGCGACATCGCGCTGGGTGATGGGTTCTTCTCGCGCTTGAAAGTGCGCGGTGGATACTCCGATTACACCCACACCGAGTTTGAGGGCACCGAAGTCGGCACTGTGTTCGACACCGAAACAGTCGAAGCGCGGGTCGAACTGGTCCAAAATGGTGGAGGTGTCATCGGCGCGCAATTCACAACCCGTGACTTCCAAGCGGTGGGCGAAGAAGCCTTTGTTGCGCCCAATGAGACAACCCAACTGGCAATCTTTACCGCGCAGGAATTTGACCTGGGCGGGGTCCAAATTGAGGCCGCTGCTCGGTATGAAATGGTCGATGTTGAATCGGAACCACTCGGTCTGGAGCGTGACTTTGACCTCTTTTCCGGCGCTTTGTCGGCAATTGTGGTGAGCGACGGCGGCACTCGCTTTGGTGTCACGGCCTCTCGTTCTGAACGCGCCCCAGCAGGCGAGGAGCTCTTCGCGAACGGCCCGCATATCGCCACGCAAACCTTTGAAATTGGCGATCCCAATCTTGGCACTGAAAGCGCATGGGGCCTCGAAACCTTTGTTCGCAGCAACATCGGCGATATCGCGTTCAATGCTTCGGTCTTTTTCCAGTCGTTTGATGACTACATCTTCCTGTCACCAACCGGCGAAGAAGAAGACGATCTGCCCGTTTTCGCGTTCTTCCAAGAAGATGCCAATTTCTTCGGGTTTGAAGCGGCGATGGAAATGCCAATCATCGAAAACAATGATTTCAGTCTATCGACCGACCTTAGGGCTTCCTATGTTTCGGCCGAGCTGAGCGACAACGGTGATGTCCCGCGCATTCCGCCTGTGACAGTGCTGGGCGCTTTGGATGCGGACATTGATGCCTTTAATGTCCGCGGCGAAGTGCAGTGGTTTGGCGAGCAGACCAATGTAGCCGAATTTGAAACCCCAACTGACAGCTTCACCTTCGTGAACCTTTACGTTTCATGGCGTCCATTGCCGACCAACCAGAATGTTGTTCTGCAATTGGCCGGTGAGAACCTGTTCGATGCGACCGGCCGTCGTCATTCCAGCTTCACCAAAGAATTCCTGCCGCTGACCGGGCGCAACATTCGCGCGAGTGTGCGGTTTAGCTTCTGATCCAGCCATTTTCGGCAAAGAAAAGGGGCGCCGCCGGGTTGACCGGTGGCGCCCCTTTTGTGTTCGGTGCGTTGGCTTATTTCTCAACCGTAAAGCTAATCTCGGCGTGCTCTTGCAGCCGTTCAACCAAGGCTTCGCCTAGGAAGGATCCCGGAGTACCGATCCCGCCTTCCGCATCGCTGGCAAGCAGCGCGATCCCGGTTTCAGAAATCATCCGGCTGGTTGAACCATAGCCCGGATCATACTTGCCCTTCACGCCAAGATGCAGCGTTTCGCCGTCTGGTCCATCGGCCACGAACAGCACGTCGTAAAAGCCGTTCTCACGCTCTTCCTTGCTTGGTCCTTCGCCCGGCTTTGGCGGTTTCGCGCCAAACGGATTTTTCATCATTTCCGTCGCCGCTTCGGCCATTTTCTTGCCCGCCTCGCCGGGGCTGGTCAGCATCATTTCATCATATTGGAAATCTTCGCCGTATGGGTGACCCAGCAGGAAATTCGTGCGGTGCACGTTCTTGGTGTTGATCGGAGCCATCACAAAGGGCGCGGCCCATTTGTCCAAGTCCTTTTCATACATTGGGATCATACCCGATGGCTGGCTGGGCCCATCAAATCCCGGTGACAGTGCAAAACTGTCGCGCAGAACATTGATGATGCGCGGATTCTTCGCCGCTGCCTTCATCGTTGCGCCCAGACTGGCTGCGGTGCCTCCTGAGAATGTGCCGGCCATCGCGCGCACACGGCCCCGAATTTTCTTAGACGGCGCGCCAAACCGGTCCTTTGCGGCCTTTTGCGTCATCAACACGCCAAGATCGAAAGGGATTGAGTCAAAGCCGCTTGAGAAACAGATCCGCGCGCCAGAAGCTTTGGCGGCTTCGTGGTGCTCTTCGATCTTGTCAGCCATCCAAGCGGGCTCTCCGCAAAGGTCAGCATAGTCCGTGCCGGTTTTGACGCAGGCCGCAACCAAGGCATCGCCGTAAAGCTGATAAGGGCCAACGGTTGTAAGGACGACTTTGGTGCGCGCGCACATCGCTTCGAGGTCTGCTGCGTCGTCGGCATTGGCCACAACCAATGGGGTATCGGCTGGCGCGCCAATTTCGTCGCGCACGGCTTCCAGCTTGTCCTGTGAGCGCCCAGCCATCGCCCATTTGGGCGCATTGTCGCTGCTGCCGTAATGATTGTTGAGGTATTCGGCGACGAGGCGGCCGGTGTAGCCTGTTGCGCCGTAAACGATGATATCAAATTCTGTGTCAGCCATGGGGGTTTCTCCTATGTCAACAGGACATGGAGCGGCGGCGAACCAGAGTCAAAGGTTGGTCTGAGGCAGGCGCACGAAAGGGCGCGATGCTCACTCCATGATGGGAGTTCGGGGAAGAACACCGGTTTGGCTGGAAATGGCGAGCAGCTTGCCATCTTCGTCAAAATGCCGCGCGCTGCCATGGGCAACCCCGCGCTCAAAAGCGGCCATTTCAGTGACCGACAAGACCCAGCCGGGCTTTGCGGGCTGAACAAACCGAAAAGTCGCATCCAGGCTCGATCCACCAAAAGTGCCGGGATGCGAGCCCAAGAAAAAATCTGAGATTAAGGCCACCCAACCGGCATCATTGTCAAAGCCCGATCTGCCGCGCGTCCAAATGGCTTCGAAGCCGTTTTCAGGATCGCTGCGCGCCAGACGCATTTCGACCTGATCGTAGAGGCTGCCGGGCGCACCAAACCGTTGAAGCGGTTTAGGGTCGCATTGATCGGGAGCGGGCAGATCAGGCATCACGCAAAAGACCTGCCTGTCGCTGGGTTCGCGTGCGCCCAATGCGGCGTTGATGCGATGGGTGGGACGCGAATTGACGTAAATATCGGCCTTCCACTGGCCAATCGATTGTCCTCCGCCGCATTGCTCACATTGGATGGTTAGTTCTTCGGCATGTTGGGTTGGGCTGAGGAATTGAATGTTGGCCCACAAAATCGGCAATCCGCTGGCAAGCTCCAGCGCATCAATCGCCGCCGCCAGCGCAACCCCGCCCATAACATGCGGAGCGCCTTCTGGGCCTACCGTGGCAGGAGGCATAACCGTCAGGATATATTCACCCTCGCGATTGCCGGGAACAACACGCCAAAAGGGAAACTTGGCGATGGTCACTCTATAGCCGCGGCAACGTTACGCCGCGCTGGCCCATATATTTGCCTGCGCGGTCGGCATAGCTGGTTTCGCACCGTTCATTGCCCTTCAAAAACAGAAACTGACATGCGCCTTCGTTGGCGTAGATTTTTGCAGGAAGCGGGGTGGTGTTGGAAAATTCCAATGTGACGTGCCCCTCCCAACCTGGCTCCAGCGGGGTGACATTCACGATAATCCCGCAGCGCGCATAGGTGCTTTTGCCAAGGCAGATGACCAGCACGTCTTCGGGCACCCGAAAATATTCGACCGTTCGCGCCAGAGCGAAGGAGTTGGGCGGGATAACGCAGACATCGGTTTCGCGATCGACAAGACTGGCCGCATCGAATTTCTTCGGATCGACGGTCGCCGAGTTTACATTGGTGAAGATCTTAAATTCCGGCGCGACCCTTGCGTCGTACCCGTAGGACGACAAGCCATAAGAAATCACGCCTTCACGCCGCTGCGCTTCTACAAAGGGTTCGATCATACCCTTGGTTTGCGCCTGCTCACGTATCCATTTGTCTGAAAGAATCGCCATAGCCGAGTGATTCCCGAAGGCGCTGAGCAGGGCAAGGCGTTGAGGGAAATTATCCGGGGGAGTTTATTGTGTTGGCCCCCGAAACTATCGCCAAAATACTTCGCGAAAGCCCCATCAATCGATGATTGCTGCGCCCAATTGCGGGTTTAGCGTGGTGATATGGTTCAGCCATTTTTTGGGCCGGCGCAGCATATTTGCGGGATACTCAACGCGCAGGCCCGCCATCTGCGCCATGCGTCCGACAAAATGGATGCAGTTGCGTTCATCAAGGCTGTAGCGCTTACCCGGTTCGTTTTCCCAAGCCCGCACTTCTCGAATGATCGCCAAATATTGCGCATCTGTAAGCGTAATCGAAAAGTGGCGGTTGGTGCTGCGGATATAGCGTTCCGGTTCGCTTTCCACGAGATGCTGGACCCAGTCTTGCGTCGCCGCCGCCACAGCAGAACTTGTTGTGAACCCATAATTTTCGTTCACCGCCGCACCAGTCGATTCCAGCGTCCCGTCGAACACCACGAACGTATGCGGATATCGGCCAAACAGGACGGAACCGTTGAAGCTGTGGAAGTGGATCTGCACCTCTGCCATCGCCGTGCCGCTCCATGCGAGGGCAATGAGGGAGATGAAGTGTGTGATCGCGCGGGAGAGGGCTTTGGTCATGGGCCTATCTATCGTTCAAACAATTTGGCTTGCAAGTGGCAAGACCGCAGTCTCACATAAGCTTACATTTCGCACTGAATTATAGGCTGGCAAGTAGGCTTGCGTTGCCGCCTGCGGCGGTGGTGTCGATACAGGTGACACGCTCTGTCGCAAACCGTGCGACATAATGCGGACCGCCTGCTTTTGGGCCTGTGCCGGAGAGGCCTTCGCCGCCAAAGGGTTGGCTTTCGACGATGGCACCGATCTGATTGCGATTGACGTAGAAATTGCCAACCCGCGCGCGCGCTTGAACAAATTGCCGTGTGGTTTCGATCCGGCTGTGCAGGCCTAGGGTAAGGCCATATCCAGTCGCATTGATATCCTCGATAACCGCGCCCAGATCCTCCGCCTTGAAGCGGGCGACGTGCAGCACGGGGCCAAAATTCTCGCGTTTCAGATCAAGGATCGTTTCGATCTCGATGATGGTGGGCGCAACAAAGCATCCTTTATCCGCAAACGCGCTCAATTCGCGGCGCCATACCCGATGCCCGCTGGCTTCTCTGCGTGCGATATGCCGGTCAAGTGCGGCCTGAGCGTCAGGGTCGATAACGGGACCGACATCGGTTTCCAGATCGGCAGGGTCGCCAATATGCAAAGTCTCAAATCCGCCGCGGATCATCTCCAACATTTCATCCGCAACATCCTCTTGCAGATAAAGAACACGCAAGGCGGAACATCGTTGACCCGCGCTTTGAAAGGCGCTGGCCAAGACATCGCGCACGACCTGTTCGGGCAAAGCGCTGGAATCGACGATCATCGCGTTTTGGCCGCCGGTTTCCGCGATCAACGTCGCTATCGGTCCGTCGCGCCCGGCAAGCGATTGGTTGATCAAGCGGGCCGTCTCTGTCGATCCGGTAAAGGCGACGCCAGCAAGGCGTGGATCGCTTGTGATCATTTGCCCAACGTCACCGGCACCGGGGATCAGTTGCAATGCCTCAGGCGGGATGCCGGCTGCATGACACAATTTAACTGCCAAGGCGGCTATCAGTGGGGTCTGTTCTGCCGGTTTGGCAATCACCGCATTGCCAGCGGCGAGGGCGGCTGAGGCCATGCCGATGAAGATTGCGAGCGGGAAGTTCCAAGGAGATATCGTCGCAAACACCCCGCGCCCATGCATCCGCAAACTGTTTTCTTCCCCGGTCGGTCCGGGCAGCACCATCGGCGCGTCAAACTGACGCCGCGCCTCTGCGGCGTAATAGCGCAGGAAATCGACCGCTTCGCGCAATTCCGCCACGCCATCCAGCAGTGTTTTGCCCGCTTCTCGCTGACAAAGGGAAAGGAATTCATCCGAATGCGCTTCGAACAGATCGGCGGCTTCTTCTAAAAGGAGTGCCCGCTTTTCTCCGCCCAAGGCATCCCACCCAGGTTGGATTGCCGCTGCGCGGGCGAATGCATCATCGACCTCTTCCTGCGTTGCGTCACGCCGAGTGCCAACCGCAACCGAAAGGTTGTGCGGCATGGTGATTGGAGCAATCTCACCGGCTTCTTCGCCCGGAAAAGTCGGCTGCGCCCGCCATTGCAGTTCTTCAAGCCCGCGCAGTCGCTGTTGTAAGGGGGCAAGGACCAGAGGGTCGGCCAAATCGATCCCAGCGCTGTTTTGGCGTGCTCCCAAGATGTCCTTTGGCAATGGGATCGCTGGATTGCGCAACGGCTTCAGCTCGGCCAATTCGGCCACCGGATCACAGACCAAATCAGCGGCCGCGATATCGGCATCGCCCATCCGGTTTACAAAACTCGTGTTGGCGCCGTTTTCGAGCAAGCGCCGCACAAGATAGGCGAGCAATTCCTTGTGCCCGCCAACAGGCGCGTAAATGCGCACCGGAGTAGGGTCATTGCCTTCGAGTGCATGCAGCGCCTCAAACACCTCTTCGCCCATGCCGTGCAGGCGCTGAAACTCAAAACTGCGCCCTTGTGAGAGCTTTTTCACAACCGCGACGGTGTAGGCGTTGTGGGTGGCAAAGGCGGGCCGGATTGCGTCGTCATGCTCAAACAATCGCGCAGCGCATGCCAGGTAAGACACGTCGGTTGCGCGTTTGCGGGTAAAGACGGGATAATCGGCAAAGCCGCCTACCTGAGACAGCTTAACCTCTGTGTCCCAATAGGCCCCTTTGACAAGCCGAACGAAGAGCTTGCGCCCGTGTCGCCGCGCCAATTTCGCGGTCCAATCGCACAAAGGCACGCCGCGTTTCTGGTATGCCTGAATGGCAAGACCAAACCCTTCCCAACGCGAGCCATCTTCACGCATAAAAAGGTCATCATCGGCGACAAGACTTTCGATAATGTCGAGGGAGACTTCGAGCCGTTCAGCCTCTTCTGCGTCGATGGTGAAATGAATATCGGCGTCGCGCGCTTTTGCGGCGAGCGCTTTAACAATCGGCACGATCTCGGCGCGGGCTTGGTCCGCATGGGTAAAGGAGTAATTGGGGTGCAGCGCGGAAAGTTTGACCGAAATGCCGGGGGAGGGCCCAACCCCGCCGCTCGCTTCCTTCGCTAAACGTTCAATCGCGGTGTCGTATGACACCCGGTACCGTTCCGCATCGGCAAAGGTCATGGCCGCTTCGCCCAGCATATCGAAGCTGTGGGTTAGGCCTTTTGCGCGCTCAGGCTTAGCCCGTTTCAGCGCTTCGTTGATGGTCCGGCCAAACACGAATTGCCCGCCCAAGATCCGCATGGCTTGCAAAGTTGCCTTGCGAATCACTGGTTCGCCCAACCTGTTCATGGTGCGTTTGAGTGTGCCGCCCATCCCGGTTTGATGAGCCTCTGGCTGCTCCAAGACCTCTCCGGTGAGCATCAGGGAAAATGTCGCAGCATTGACGAAGGTCGAGGAGCTTTCGCCCAGATGCTCGCGCCAATCGATCTCTCCGATTTTGTCACGGATCAATGCATCTGCGGTTTCATCATCCGGCACCCGCAGTAAAGCTTCGGCAAGGCACATCAGGGCGATGCCTTCATCTGTATCAAGGCCGTATTGCTGCAGGAATGCGTCGATGCCGCTCGCTTTATGCGCGCGGGCCCCTTCGATTAGGTCTATCGCCAATTCTGCGGCCGCGGCGCTGACCTTGCGCGCTGACGCTGCCTGTTCGAGCCTTTCTGTGACACATGCATCCTCATCAACGCGGTACGCGCGGCGCAATGCGGTGCGATCAAGAAAATGGGTGGTGCTGTCAGGCAGGCTCGTCTTGGTCACGTCGTTGGATTCCCCTTCGGATCAGCCGCGATTCGTTCGGCTTTTGCCCCTTGAACCCGTGCCGCGCCAACTTCAAGAAAAGTCGCATTGCTGCTGGCTGTTCCAGCATGAAACGATGCTGCGTCGATCGTGATGGTCGCAAACAGCCCAATGAACATTCCGCTTGGCAATCACAGCGGCGGGCCCTGCGGGTGTATGAGCATTGGTGATCGACGCGCAGGGCATTTGCGCTTAGGTTTGGCATCTATGAACAGGGGTAAACCGGATCCTTCGCTCTACGCGGGCGATCTCTTTGGCGAATTCTACGAAGCTGAGCATGCTGAGCCCGATATAAAGCTCAGCATCCGGGCGCTTTTGCCGGGACTGACGGTGTGCCTCATTGTGGGTTTCGCGGCCTTGTGGCTTGCGCAGCAATATGGCTTTCCGGCGATATTGGGCGGCTTGTTGTTGGGCTTGGCGCTGCATTTCCTGTCGGAGCATCCTGCGCTAGGCGAAGGGCTAGACTTTGCTTCGCGCCATTTTCTTCGGATCGGGATCGTGCTGTTGGGACTGCAAGTGTCTTTGGGCCAGATTGTGCAAATTGGCCTGCCTGCCTTTGCCGGTTTGCTTGTGATTATGGGCGCGGCATTTGGTGCAGGGCTTTTGGGCGCGCGTTTCGCGGGGCAAGGGCGCTATGCCGGGATTCTGGCTGGCGGCGCCACTGCAATTTGCGGAGCGTCGGCTGCCTTGGCGCTTTATGGAGTCGTTGGGCGCGACCGGCTTGATCAGGCGCGCTTTACGCTGACTTTAGTGGGCGTCGCCTTGGCCAGCGGATTGGCTCTCACTCTCTACCCGCCAATAACTGCCGCCCTTGATCTGACCGACAATCAAGCGGGGTATCTGATAGGTTCCTCGATCCATGATGTCGCGCAAGCGATTGGCGGGGGTTACGCCGTTTCCGATCAAGCAGGCAGCCAAGCGACGGTTATCAAACTGGCGCGTGTCGCGCTGCTTGCGCCCATTGTGGCGTTGGTGGCTGTTTGGTTGGGTCAAACAGGACCGGCAGGCGAGCCGGCCCGCGCCACGCCCCACCGGCTATGGCGGCGCATTTCTGTGCCTTGGTTTATCATCGCTTTCTTGGCTTTGGTGGTTCTGGGCAGCTTTGTATCAGTGCCTCCGGCGTTGTCCGAACGGGGTCTGGAAGTGTCGAAATTCCTGCTTTTGCTTGCTGTCACGGCGACAGCGATGCGGTCCAAATTGTCAGTGCTGCTGGATGCAGGGTGGAGACCGCTTGTTCCTGTTTTCACAGCGACAATTGCGTCCTTTGCCATGGCGTTGTTGATCACGTTGACTGTGATTCAATGATCACCCCAATTTTCTGCGCTCGCGGATGAATTGGAGATATTTTTATTCGGCCAATTCGCTATATTAGTGGACCAATTTGATGAACAGGAAGCACGATGCCCCTATCCGCTTTGCGCAATGCCTTCACTGAACACCCGGCCTCCGTTGGTGAGACCTATTTTGAGCACTTCACTCATGCCTCTGCCTTTGGCCTGCGCATGATCGCAGGCGGTGCCGCCTGCTTGCTGCACGGGTTGCTGCCGTTCCTATTTGTGAAGACAGGCAGCCGTCAGATCACCAATCTGCATGGCCGCATGGTAACCCATCGCAGCAAGCTTCCAGAACCGATCGATTTCGTTATCTAGGACCGTGATGAATTGGGTGCGCTGCGGCAAGGCTTGCCTGCCGGATATGTGCCAGTTGCGCCGGCCCACACTCTCGGTATTGCTCTGACAAAACCACGGTTAGAGGAGATTGGGATGCGCGATAGTGTTTCGCACCTGAATAATGGCAACGTGCAAGTCTTGACCAATTCAATGGCGATTGATGCGACCGCTAACCTGCGCAAGCTTGGTGTGAACTGATCACGATGGGCAAGCTAACAGGCATCAAGGTCGTCGACCTTTCGCAATTTCTCCCCGGCCCGATGATGACGGTCATGATGGCCGATCAAGGCGCAGAGGTGATCAAGGTTGAACCGGCCGCTGGCGATCCAGCGCGCGATCAGGCCCCCTTTGACACCTATGGCGATGCTGAGCATTCGGTTTGGTTCGCCAATCTCAATCGCGGCAAGTCCAGCGTCGTCCTCGACCTGAAAAGTGAGGAGGGTAAGGCGGATTTGCGGGCGTTGATCGCAGACGCGGATGTGTTTGTGGAGGGGTTCCGGCCGGGCGTTATGGCGCGGCTGGGGTTCGATTATGACGCGGTAAAGTCGGTCAAGCCGGACATTGTCTATTGCTCGATTTCAGCCTTTGGGCAGGACGGCGCTTTGGCTCACCATCCCGCGCACGATATGGCGGTTCAGGCGTTGGCTGGATTCTTGGCGGTCAATGATGGAGCCGATGGCGCTCCCGTCGTTCCCGGCGCGGCGAGCGCGGATATGGCCGCTGGCTTAACGGCTCTATCTGCGGTTCTGATGGCGCTGGTTGGCAGGGATCGTAGCGGCGAGGGCGCCTATATCGATTGTGCGATGTTTGACAGCATCCTGCCATGGTGCACGCACACCGCAGGCAGCGCGATTGCAGGCGGTGACAGTCCCAGTTCTGCAGCCCAGCGCTCGCTTGGCGGAGCGGCGTTTTATCAGGTCTATGAAACGCTGGATGGCCTGCACGTTGCGCTGGGCGGGCGCGAAATCAAATTCGCACGCAATCTGCTCACGGCGCTCGACCGGTTGGATTTGTTACCTTTCGCCGAAGCGCCAGCGGGTGAACAAGGCGCGTTGATCGATTTCTTGCGCGGCACATTTGCGCGGAAAACCCGGTCGCAATGGGTGGAGTGGTTCGCGGATAAAGACGTGGCCTTTTCGCCAGTCCTCAATTTTCGCGAAGCATTGGACGAACCGCATATTGCGGAGCGCGGATTGTGGGTCGATTCCGAAGGTGGCGGCAAACATATCGCCCCTGCTATCCGGTTTGCCGGAGAGGAATGGCACCCGGCTGCGGTGCCGTCCAAGAACAACAAGGCGAGCTGAGAAAGGCTGATCCCTCGCTCGGGCATTTTCGCGGCAGCGGGCGCGCGGAAATGCACCGCCACGCACGGGTTGGGAATCTGGTGACGAGTTGGGCCGTGAACGGCCTCTCGGTTCAGCCCTAGCCTGCGGCCAATATCCGCCCTGCGACCGCATCCAGCTTTGCTGTCATGGTTGAATCATGCTCTTCAGGAGCGGTGATAACCGCATCGTCGAGCGCGGTATCGATCGGTGATGGCTTGCGTGTCTTGGGGAGTTTTTCGATGAGCTTGACGACGGTCTCGCGGGCCAACTGGCTGTTTTCCTGCATCTGAGCCACCACTTGAGCAACGTCGACCGCGTCGCCATCCCGCCAGCAATCGTAATCGGTCACCATGCCAAGCAAAGCGTAAGGCAGCTCTGCTTCTCGGGCGAGCTTTGCCTCTGGCATAGCGGTCATGCCGATCACATCCGCGCCCCAGGCCTGATACATGCGGCTTTCTGCGCGAGTGGAAAATTGCGGCCCTTCCATCGCCAGATAGGTGGCACCGGTGGCCACTTTGCCTTTGCACGCCGTGACCGCTTTGGCCGCCATTCCGGATAGGCGCGGACACACTGGGTCAGCCATCGATACATGGGTTACAAAGCCGCTGCCATAAAAGCTGGAGGGACGGTGGACGGTGCGGTCAATAAATTGCTCAACCGCGACAAAGCGGCCCGGCTCCAACTCTTCGCGCAAGGAACCGACCGCCGAAATCGCCAAGATATCGGTGCAGCCTACGCGTTTGAGCGCATCAATATTGGCGCGCGAATTGAGATCGGTTGGCGTGATCGGATGACCGCGTCCGTGACGTGGCAGAAAGCGGACTTTTACCCCGCCAATGGTGCCGCACAGAATCTCATCGGACGGATCACCCCAAGGGGTATCGATCATGAGCCACTGCTCATCCTCGATCCCTTCAATATTGTAGAGGCCTGAGCCCCCAATAATCCCGATGCACCAATCTTTGGCCATGAAGCTGCGTGATTCCTTACAAAGCGCTGTGTGAAGCGCTTTATGTCAGGTCAAACCGCTCGGGCAAGGCTTTGCGCACGATGCGGTCAGCTTTCGTATAGGGGCCCGCGATGGATGGGCGGGCTATCATGCGTTCGTAATGCGCGGCCAGAGCGGGGAAATTGTCCAAAGGCATTTCTGCCACAAGAGCAATTTGCATCAATGTGCAGGTGATAGAAATGTCCGCGATAGAAATCGAATCCTCGACGCAAAAATCGCGGTTTTCAAGCTGGGCATCCAAATAGGAAAAGATCGGCGGCAAGTCATTTGCCCACGTTGCTTTCGCTTTGGCCAAGTCGGCATCTTTGCCTTGTGTGATTGAGAAAAAGATTGGGCGGAAAATTCCCAAGCCCCCTGCCATCGCCAAATTTGTGTCGGCGTATTCTTCCAAAGCAAGCGCGCGGCCATGAGCGAAAGCCTCTTTGCAGTACAAGGCAGGGGCGGGATGCTTGCGTTCAATATAAGAACAAATTGCGGAAGAATCGGCGATTGTGCCGTCCACACCTTCGGCCGCGATCGACCGATCACGCATCACCGGAATTCGCTTCATAGGCGAAATGTCTTTGAACCATTGCGGCGGGTCAAAAACATTCACCGCTTCGATTTCAAAGGGCACGTCTTTTTCAATACAGACCGCGGCGGCCTTGCGCACAAAGGGTGACAAAGGGCTGCCATAAAAGGTCAGATCGGGTGCTGTTTCAGACATAGATGGGCCTCTCCTGTTAAGAGTTATGATAGTGCGCCAGTTTCCCTTTGCAACTGATGCCGCTCAACTGATAGGAGTGTTGTTCCATCACGCATTGTAGAATGCGACGCTTGTTCTTGATTGATTTTTGCGTGTGAAGGACCACCTTCTAATGCAAGAGAGCGAACACAGATTTTGGCAGATCCCGCTTGGGAGGAGAGAGAAATATCATGGTCACGCAGTATAAAAACCTGATCAATGGCGAAATGATCGACACCGGCGAATGGCTCGATGTGGTCAATCCCGCAAACGAAGAAGTGATCGGCCAAGTGCCCGCTTGCGGCCAAGGCGAACTGGATAAAGCGGTTGCCGCCGCGCGGACCGCGTTCAAGACGTGGAAGAACACTCCCATCGAAGAACGCCGGGCCGCGATTATGGCAATGTCGGGCGCGATCAAGGAAAACGCCGATGAGCTGTATCGTCTTTTGACGAGTGAGCAGGGCAAGCCGCATGATCAAGCGAAAGGCGAGATTTACGGCGCAGCCGGGATGAGTGCGGCGCAATCGACGCTCGAATTGGCGGATGAAATCAACGAAGATACCGACGCGCGTCTTAGCCGCACACGCCGCGTCCCGGTTGGCGTTGTGGGCGGCATCGTTCCGTGGAACTTCCCCGTCATGATGGCCGTTCAAAAGATCGCACCGGCTATGCTGTCAGGCTGCACAATCGTTTTGAAACCGTCGCCGTTCACTCCGCTTACGACTCTGCGGATCGCCGAATTGATCGCTGACAAAGTGCCAGCGGGCGTCGTTAACATCATCACTGGCGAAGATGATTTGGGCCCGATGATCACATCGCATCCCGATATCGACAAAATCACTTTCACCGGCTCCACCGAGACGGGCAAGAAAATCATGCAAGGCGCCAGCGCCGATCTGAAACGGATCACGCTCGAACTGGGCGGCAACGACGCATCCATCGTGATGCCCGACGCGGATCCCAAGAAGATTGCCGAACAATTGTTCTGGGCAAGTTTTTCCAACGCAGGACAAATCTGCGTTGCGGCGAAACGCGTCTATATCCACGAAGATATCTATGATGAATTGAGCCAAGCGATCGCCGACTACGCCAAGACGGTGGTTGTAGGCGACGGCGCTCAGCAAGGAACAGGCGTCGGCCCTATCCAGAACAAGAAGCAGTATGACCGCGTTCTTGAACTGGTTCAGGATGCCAAGGACAATGGCTACAAATTCCTGACCGGCGGCGACAAGGATCCATCGGGATCGGGATATTATGTTCCGATTACAATCCTCGATAACCCACCAGAAGATGCGCGGATCGTGGCCGAGGAACAGTTTGGCCCGGTTATGCCGCTGATGAAATTTTCCAGCGAGGAAGAGGTTATCACTCGGGCAAACAATTCTGAATACGGTCTGGCCGGCGCGGTGTGGACCGCCGATACAGAAAAGGGTGTTGAGATGGCTGAAAAGCTGGAAACTGGCACAGTCTGGATCAATGAATTCCTGCACCTGTCACCGTTCGCCCCGTTTGGCGGACACAAACAGTCTGGCTTTGGCGCGGAATACGGAACGGAAGGTCTGAAGGAATTCACCTATCCGCAGGTTATCACAGTCAAGAAAGACAACGTCGTCGCGTAAGCGCGCGCAGCTTTCTACGGCCAAAAAAGGGGCCGCTCGGATTGTTCCGGGCGGCCCTTTCTTGTTGCTGTGCCCTTTTTGGGGGGGCGGCGTTTATTCGCCCGCCGCTTTGCGATGCATTTCCAGCCCCAATGCCCAGCGGCGTTGGAAACCGCGCCAATGCTCAGGCTCTCCATCGCCGGCCATCTTGCCGTTGAGCTGTTCGCCAAAGGCCACATCCCACGCGCCGTCATTGGAATTTTCCATCGGCACATCGAGATAGGCCGCCATATTGGCATCGCCCTTTAATGTGAGATCAAGGAAAGCGGCGACGAAGTGCTCATTGATCGCGTTGATCCGGCCCTGACGCCAGACGGGCTCGTTCACGAACTCAATCGCGCGGAACGGCGCGCCTTCGGGCAGGTCAAACGCGTTGCCGACAATATTGTGACGCGCGTCGCGGTAGACGAGCATCCGGCGGTCTGTTCCTTTGAGCTGGTCAAAAATCCAGCTGATGCCGTCTGCATAATTCGACACGTCATCTTCGCCGCCAGCGACGATCATCACAGGCGCGGTGATTTGACTCAGCCCCTCCGCCGACCACACACGGTTGTCTGGCTGTCCGCCCCATGGGGCAAAGGCGACCAATGCATCAAAGGGCGCGGCCTCATTTGCCGCTGCGCTGACCGGGGCCATTGCGTCGCTGGGGACGGCGTCAAACGTGCTGCTTTCATAGTCGTAGTCGCCGCCCACGCTGGCCAGTGCGCCATATCCGCCCATTGAATACCCGATCAGGCCGACGTGTTCCGGGTCTATCAGCCCGAATGCTCCCGTGCTGTCTGCCTCAGCGCGCTCCAAAATCTGCGCGAGCACTTGCCGCTGATCGAGTGAACGGCTGGCGAGGACCTGCGCGAAGGAATGGATGAAATCTGTCGCCCCCTCCAACTTGCGGTCGGCGTGATCGATGCTTGCCACGACATAGCCGCGCGATGCGATGTGTTCGGCGAGGGCGCTGAACTGTGTGCTCCACCCGTTAAAGCCGTGGGACATAATCACGAGCGGAAAGGCCCCTTGCGCGGCCACGGGCGCGTCGGCAAAGGCGCTGCCTGTGTACTCCAGCGTGACGGGCTCCATATCTGGCGGCGCCATTGTGTGCGAATATGCAATCGGATCGCCGCCACCAGCTTCGCTTGCCGGATAGTAGACACGGACCATCAATTCGCGCGTCTCGATCTCAGTGCCGCCGGTCGCCATATCCAATTTGCCGAAATTCACTCGGTCGGGCAGCGCAAAGGCCAATTCCTGTGTGCCCACAGTAAACTCACCCATGCGCCCGAGTTCTGGCGCTTCGCCGGGAGAGCCTTCGTGCACCGTCGGCACGGCGACATAGGCGGCAGTGCCCGCTGCAATCCCGGCGATTGCAAGTGTGCAAAGGGCGATGTGGCGTTTTTTCATATCTGTTCCTGCGGGTCCCACTGACATTTACGATAACTTGCTTCGGGTCTCGATTGCGGTGCATTCATGCCAGTGAAGACAGCGAAGAGGCAAGCGATGACGGCAAACGCCGATGATTTGATGGATGGATTGACACAGGCGTGCGCGCGCAGCGGTATGGCGCCGCCGACCGCGATTGAGCGCTTGACCGGGGGCGCCACGATGGAAAGCTGGCGATTTATGAGCGGAGGCGATGTCTATGTCTTGCGCCGCGCGCCCAGCTTGGAGTTCATGGCTGACCGTCCATACGGCCATGATGTTGAGGCGGCGATCATCCGCGCAGCCAATTCTGCTGGCGTGACCGCACCGGAAGTGGTTGCCGAATTGGAGCCGAAAGACGGCATAGGGTCCGGTTTTGTGATGCGGGCCTTGCCGGGAACGCCGAATCCGAAAGAAATCTTGGCGATGGAAGATGCGGCCACCTTGCTGAAAGAGGCCGCGGCGGACTTGGCGCGAATTCACGCGATTGGGCACAAGGATGTGCCGCGCACGGTGCCGGTGATGGATTACCGCGAAGCCATCGCAGACCTTAAAGCGCAATTCGAAGAGGCCGGCGGCGATCGTCCGATCATTGCGCTGGGCCTGAAGTGGATGGAGGACAATTGCCCTGACCCGAGCGAGCCCGTTCTGGTGCACGGTGACTACCGTCTGGGCAATTTGTTGGCGGAGGATTCCAAGCTGACCGGCGTGCTGGATTGGGAGCTTGCCCATTTTGGCGACCGGCATGAGGATTTGGCGTTCGGCTGCATGGCGGTGTGGCGGTTTGCCCGGTATGATCGGCCCGCTTTGGGGCTGGGTTCGTTGGAGGAATATTTCGCCGCTTATGAAGCGGAAAGCGGCGTTAAAGTTGACCGCGAACGGTTCCGCTATTGGATGATCCACCGCACGGTGTGGTGGGCGATGGGCTGCTTGCGCTGCGCAAAAGTGTGGCGCGATGGATCTGATCGGATGCTAGAGCGCGTGGTGATCTCGCGGCGGACCAGCGAACAAGAGCTGGACTTACTGATGCTGCTTGAGGGGGATGCGCCGGACGCTGGACGCAGCCTTGCTTTGGAGATTGAGGATACAGGCGAGTTCGAAGGCGAAGCCAGTAATAGTGAGATTGCGACCGCGGTTTCCGAGTGGCTTTTGACTATCAAAGATAAAATGGATGGGCACGATCGCTTCCAATTGGCGGTCGCCCGCAACGCTTTGGGTATGATTTCGCGGGATGAAGAAATCCTGGCTTGGGGCGGGTCCGATCCTGAACTTGCCGGCGCTATTCTAGAAGGTGAAAAGAGTTTGGAGACACCGGGATTGCTCACGCGGCTTAGGCAAGATGGATTGAACAAATTGCTCGGCGATGTGCCGAAATACCCTGCGCTTGATGAGGCAGGAAAAAAATGGCTAGGAGAAGATGAATGGACTTCGCAGTCTCACAAGAATTGCAGGATTATCTGGCCGAACTCGACGCCTTTATAGACGCAGAGATCAAGCCGCTTGAGCAGCAAGACGACAACATCCGGTTTTTTGATCACCGGCGCGAAGATGCGCGCACGGATTGGGACCGCGAAGGTCTGCCCAATGAAGAATGGGAAGCCTTGTTAAAAGAGGCCACCTCGCGCGCCGACAAGGCCGGGCATTGGCGGTTTTCCGCGCCCAAGAAATACGGCGGCAAGGACGGATCAAACCTTTGGATGGCCGTGATCCGCGATCATTTTGGGCAAAGGGGGCTGGGCCTCCACAACGATTTGCAAAACGAACACAGCATCGTTGGCAATTTCCCCTTTGTCGAAATGTTCGAACAATTCGGGACAGAGGCGCAGAAACAAGAATTCATCAATGGCGGCTTTGATCGCACAAAGCGCGCTGCGTTCGGCCTAACCGAAGGCGCGCATGGTTCTGATGCGACTCACATGGAAACGAAGGGGGTCAAAGAAACCCGCGACGGCGTGGCGGGATACCGCATCGATGGCGAGAAAATGTGGATCACCGGGATGCACAAGGCGACCCATTGCGCGCTGTTTGCGCGGACAAGCGGAAAGGCTGGAGACGCGCAGGGCATCACCTGTTTCCTCGTGCCCAACCCCAATGAAGGCATTAAAATCGAAGAGTGGATGTGGACATTCAACATGCCGACCGATCATCCGCGATTGTCGATCAACAATGTCTGGGTGCCGGAAAGCGTGATCCTTGGCGAAGAAGGCAAAGGCCTCGCGCTGGCGCAAAGTTTCGTCCATCAAAACCGCATTCGCCAGGCTGCCGGTTCTTTGGGCGCGGCGACATATTGCGTTGAGGAAAGCGTCAAATACGCCCGCCAGCGCAAGCCATTTGGGGAAGAACTGGCCAAGAACCAAGCGATCCAATTCCCGCTGGTTGAGCTGACGACGCAATGCGAAATGCTGCGGATGCTGATCTACAAAACCGCATGGCAGATGGACAATATGCCGCACAAAGAGATCGCGAACACAATCTCTGACAAAGTGTCGATGTGCAATTATTGGGCGAACCGGCTGGTCTGTGAAGCCGCGGACCGCGCCATGCAAGTGCATGGCGGCATCGGCTATTCACGGCACAAACCGTTCGAACACATCTATCGCCACCACCGCCGTTACCGCATCACCGAAGGCGCGGAGGAGATACAAATGCGCAAAGTGGGCGCGTATCTGTTCGGGTATTTGGGGCCGAAGCGGGGGATGTACGGCTAACTGCCGCGCCGCCACCAGCTTGCGAGAAAGCTCCCAATAAGGACATGCCAAACCGCCGAAATTGCGGCGGGTACGGGTGCAAGGGCGGCTTGTTGGATATCCGCGAATTGCGCGGCAAAGGCGGGTGTTTTGGCGAGGCCTGAGCCTAGCCCTGAATTTTGCATGCCAACCTCGATGGATATGGTGCGTTGTTCCGCCACGCTCAACCCAAGTATCCGCGCCAGTAAAAACCCGAGGCCAAAGCCGATCAAATGGAGAAGTAAAGTGGCGAGCAGCAACGTGCCCGCGTGCTCTGCTATTTGCGCTTTGGTACCGCCCACGATCCCGCCCACGATCAGGATGACCAAGACAATCGCGATAAGCGGCAGGATCGCGCTGACCCGGGCTGCTGCGCGCGGGAACAATTGGTTGAGCAGCGTGCCGAGCACCACCGGAACCAGCACAATCGCGACCATATTGCGCAGCAAGTTCCAACGGTCGATCTCTACATAGGTGCCCGCCAGCTCCCCGGTTAACAGCGGCGTCAAAACCACCGCAGCGAGCGTCGAAACCATCGTCATCGCCACCGACAGCGCAACATTCCCGCGCGCAAGAAAGGTCACGATGTTCGAAGCCGTTCCGCCCGGACAGCAGGCGACAAGGATCAATCCGACCGCGAGCCCTTGTTCCAACCCCATCCCCCACGCGATCGTAAAGCCCGCAAGCGGCATGATCAAAAACTGCAGCCCAACCCCTGCGAGCAGCGCCTTGGGCAAGGACGTGAGCCTGCGGTAATCCTCAAACGTCAGGGTCAGCCCCATCGCAAGCATAATGAGGCCAAGCGCGACAGAAAGCAGCGGCTGGCCCGCAATTTGGATGCTGCCATTGGTCATCCACGTGAACAGCTGAGGTTGAAACCAAGCGAGTGCGACGCCCACCACAGTCAGGATCGCAAAGTTATTTGTGATGGTGCGCAGCAAGTCGTTGGTCCGATCGCGGTTGGTCTATGCCTATATGCTCTAGCAATATTGTTGCGCGCCGCTAGTGTCTCCCATCAAACAGGGAGAGAATTCATGCGCCGCTTTATGACTCCACTTACAGGCCAACTCACCGCGACCCTTCTCGCAGGTTCCATGCTTGCTGGTTCAATGATTTTTGGGCCATCAATCGCGCTGGCGCAGGATGACGAAGACGAGGGCTGGGACGTTGAGGCGCCGCGCGGGGCGGTGATTGAGCAGGTGCCAATCCAGACGGAAGAAGGCACTTGGATGGATGTTGATGTGTCGCCAGATGGCAGCACGCTCGCCTTCACCATGCTGGGCGACATTTACACCATGCCGATTACTGGCGGCACGCCGACGCGGATTGCTTCGGGCCTTGCATGGGAAGTGCAGCCGCGGTTTTCTCCTGATGGATCGCGCATTGCCTTTACCTCGGACCGGGGCGGCGGCGACAACATTTGGGTGATGAACACCGATGGCTCTGACATGCGTCAGGTCACCGATGAAAGCTTCCGCTTGCTCAATCAGCCAAGCTGGTCGCCCGATGGCCGTTTCATCATTGCCAAAAAACACTTCACCACCGGGCGGTCTGCCGGGACGGGTGAAATTTGGATGTACCACGTGTCCGGAGGCGGCGGCGTTGCCATTGTCGAGCGGCCCAACGAGCAGCAGCAAAAAGAGCTGGGCGAGCCGGTCTATTCTGCCGACGGCGAGGCGATTTTCTACACCCGCAACACGACACCGGGCAACACCTTTATCTACGCGCAGGATTCCCAGACGGGTATCTTTGCGATTGAACGGCATGATCTGGAAACGGGTGAAGTCACCACGGCGGTCGATGGGTTTGGCGGCGCGGTTCGACCGGCCCCTTCGCCTGACGGAACAGAGATTGCCTTCGTGCGGCGCGACAAGGATCAAAGCCAGCTTTGGGTGAAAGACATCGCCAGCGGGCGCGAGCGGATGATCTACGGCGCGCTCGATCTTGATCTGCAAGAAACCTGGGCGGTGTACGGCGTCTATCCCAACATGGATTGGATGCCAGACAGCAGCGCCATTGTTTTCTGGGCAGGGGGCAAAGTGCGCCGGATCGACCGCGATGGATCGAACATGGCGGTTATCCCGTTTTCCATCGACGACACGCGCGGCGTGGCCGATGCGCCGCATCCCGACATTGCAGTATCACCAGACCGTTTTGTCACGTCTATGCCGCGCTTTGCGCAGCTTTCGCCTGATGATACACAGGTTGTATTCGAAAGCCTTGGCCGGCTTTACACCAAATCTGCGAGAGGCCGCGATGCGCCGCGCCCATTGACCGGGGCGAGTGATGTCGTCGAAGCCTTCCCCGCGTTCAGCCGCGATGGCTCAAGCCTCGCCTATGTTGAGTGGACCGATGAGAATTTGGGGCGGATCATTATCGCCGATGCCAATGGCGCCAATCCGCGTGTCGTCACGCGTGAGCCGGGGCATTACGCTGATCTCACATTTTCTCCCGATGGCAGGCATATCGCCTTTGAGAAACGCAGCGGCGGCTATCTCACTTCGTCCGATTATTCGGAGAACACCGGCATTTTTATGGTTCCCAGCATTGGCGGTGATGCAGTGCAGGTCAGCCGTTCGGGATCCAACCCGCAATTTGGCGCGGATTCAGACCGGATATTTATGACGGTTAGCCAAGATGGCGGTCTTGCTCTGGCGTCTTCCGACCTTGATGGAGAGCGTCAGCGCACGCATGTGAAGGGCGATCTAGCCAATGATTTCCGCGTTGCGCCCGACGGTATGACGGTGGCGTTTCGTCAGAATTACGAAGTGTTCGCCATGCCTCTAATCCCCGGCGGCGGGCCGATCTCTGTCGGCGAAAGCGATGGCGCCTTGCCCGTGACCAAAGTGTCGAGCGGCGGTGCGGATTACATTGGCTGGGCAGGTGGCGGCGCCACTGTGTTTTGGTCGATTGGCGCGCAAATGCACCGAGCCGATGTCGCGGACTTCTTCAGTGAAGACGCAGAAGAAGAATTCTCGCCGCCCGAAACCGGCATTTCGATGGCTATGACGGTTAGCGCGGATAAACCCAAAACCACTGTCGTGATCACCGGCGCGCGCATTCTGACAATGGCAGCAGGGCTGGACGATCAAGACGCGGGCGCAATCGATAATGGTGTGATCGTTATCGAAGGCGACCGGATCGCTGCCATTGGCGCCGCGGGCGAGGTCGATGTTCCGGCTGGCGCGATCATGGTCGATGCCGCTGGCCGCACGATCATGCCGGGCCTTGTCGATGCGCATGCCCACGGGCCGCAAGGGGTGGGCGATTTCATCCCTCAGCAAAACTGGCGCATGGTTCAGGATTTGGCGATGGGCGTGACCACCATTCACGACCCTTCCAACGATGCCAGCCAAATCTTTGCTGCCGCCGAACGGCAGCGCGCTGGATTGCTTCTGGCCCCGCGTATCTTTTCGACCGGAGAGATCATTTACGGCGCGAAAGCACCCAGCGTTTATGCGCGCATTGATAGCTATGATGACGCTCTGGCGCATGTTCAGCGTATCCGAGCACAAGGCGGCATTTCGGTTAAAAACTACAACCAGCCCCGCCGCGAACAACGGCAAATGGTCGCCCGCGCAGCGGCGGCGGAAAATATGCTGGTCGTGGCCGAAGGCGGTTCGCTCTTTGGGATGGACATGAACCTGATCGCGGATGGCAATTCCACGATTGAGCACAATGTTCCCGGCGATGTGTTCTACGAAGACGTGCTGCAATTCTTCAGCCAGTCGAACTCCAATTACACGCCGACATTGAACGTCACCTATGGCGGCCTTGCGGGCGATCCATACTGGCGTCAGGCGACGGATGTGTTCGATCACCCTTTGATGGTCCACACGCCCCCGCGCTTGCTGCTTGCGCAAACAGGCCGCCGGACCACTGCGCCGGATTGGGCTTTCGTGGACGACAACGCCGCGCGGGAGGCGCGTAAACTGGCCCAGCGCGGTGTGCGCGTTTCCATCGGCGCGCATGGACAGCAAGCCGGGGTGGACGCCCATTGGGAACTGTGGAGCTTTGCACGCGGCGGGATGAGCCCTGTCGAAGCGCTAAAGACCGGCACGATTTCGTCCGCTCAATCGCTGGGTATGGCGGATGATGTGGGCAGTTTGGAGGTCGGCAAGCTTGCTGATTTGGTCATCCTGAGCGCGGATCCAAGCGTCGACATCCATAACTCTGATGACATTGTTCAAGTCATGCTGGGCGGGCGTTTGTACGATGCCGTTACCATGAATGAAGTGGCAACCGGCACGTCCGAGCGGCGTCCCTATTGGTGGCAAGGAACAGGGGCAGGCGGTTCAGAGGGCGCTGCCCATGCTGCTGCTGCCCATGCTGATGGCGACTAGCAGAGGCAAGGGGCGCGATTACTGAGCGTCGATCAATTTGCGCAGGTCTTTCAGGGCCTTTGCGCGCAATTGATGGACGCGCGGTACGCTCACTTCGAGCACTTCGGCGATTTCGGTGAGGTTCAATTCTTCAACGAAGAACAATTGCAGGACCAATTTTAGCCGGTCTGGCAATTGCGTCATAGCGGCGACCAATCGCTCGCGGTCTTCTTGACCTGCCAAAACCTGAAATGGGTCGGGATCGTCGCTGGCAAAGGCGGTGTTTGCGTCGTCATATTCTTCGCTGATCGAAGTGACAGTGACGCCAGAGCTTTCGATTTCGAGCAGTTCAACATCGCTAACCCCCAACGCGGCTGCGATTTCGTTGCGGCTTGGTTCGGCGCCAGTTTTTGCACGCAAGCTGTCGACCGCCGCGTTGTAGCGGGCGCGTTTCTTGCGCGCGGTGCGCGTGTCGTTCATTTGCCGGCGAAGCAAGTCGATCATCGCGCCTCGCGCACGGATTTTGGCATAGGCGGCAAATCCATCTTCGGTCGGCGCGCTGTGCCGCTGGGCGCACTCGGTCAAAGCCACAATGCCCGCCTGGACCAAATCTTCGACCTCCAGCCCTTCCTGACCCATTCCATAGACATGCCAAGCCGCGCGGTGGACCATCGGCATGAAACGGCGCACGCGGTCTTCCACTTCGGCGCGTGATACGGCGGAGTAGGAGGCGGCGCCCCCAAAACTGGCGGGATCGTGTTTCATGCCGCCATGGCTCCTTCGTCTTGCGGTGCGCCCAGTTGAGCGGGTTGTTCCGCGCCGATAACGGCGATTACTTCGACGGGTTGCGTCGCAGGCAATTCATTGATCGACAGGACGAGGCAGCGGGCGGCGCGCTGGCGCAAAAGGCCGGCGAGCGCGCGCCGAGCTGGTGGCTGCACGATCAGAGCGATGGGCGCCTTCGCTTCGTCGATCAACTCGCCGATCCGACCCGCGATCATATTGCCGCAATCGGGTTCAACCACCGGTTGTCCGGTGCCCGGATCAACCATGCCGCCTAAGATTGCCCCTTCGAGCGAAGCGTCCAACGTGACGACTTGCAAACGTTCTCCGGGTTCGCAAATCTGGGCCACCAAACGCGCGCCCAAATCGCCGCGCACAATGTCAATCAGCGCGTCAAAATCTTGGGTCGTTTGCAACGCTAGGGTGAGGCTGGTGAGCAGCGGTTGAGGGTGGCTGAGCGGAATGCCATCGCGGATCAGCGCGCGGAAAATGCGGGTCATAGCAGCAAGCGAAAGCGGGTCGGGATGAATCGCTTCGAGCAAGGCAGGCGCGCGGTCTTTAAGGTCGTTGATTAGCGCGCGAACTTCCTCTGGCCCCAGCAATTGGTGGCTTTTGGCGAGAAGTTCCTGATTGGTGTGGGTGGCGATCACCGTGCTGGGGTCAACGGTTAGAAAGCCTTCGGACACGGCATGGTCGCGCGCGGCCGGATCGATCCACAAAGCTGGGCAATCAAAGCTGGGGTCGCGGGTTGCTTCGCCCAAAACGCCGTGCCCGGCGCGCACTTCACCGGTATCAATGGCGAGCAGTTTGGATGGTTTTGCGACGCCTTGCGCAATGACCAACCCGCCCAGAGTGACACGGTATTCGTTGGCCCCAGCGTCCAGTGAATCGCGGATGCGGAATTGCGGCAGGACAAATCCCAAATCGCGGGACAATTGTTTGCGAATGCCGGTGATCCGGGTCAAAAGCGGCGCGCCTTTCGCTTCATCCACAAGGTGCACGAGGCCATAGCCAAGCTCTATCGTTACCAATGTTTGGTCAGACACTTCTGTGATGTCGATCCGATCGGGCGGAATGTCTTCTGCGGGTTCTTCTTCGATCGCAGGGGCTGCGGCGAGCTTGCGCAAATGCCACCATATCGCCCCGGCAATCGCGGCAGCGGGCAGAAAGATGGTTTGCGGCATTGCTGGCACCACACCAATCGCAGCCAAAATCATCGCCACCGGCAGCCATCCGCGCGGATCGGCAAATTGTCCGCCAATCTGGCCAGAGAGATCGCGCGTGTCCGAGACGCGTGTAACAATCGCCGCCGCCGCAATCGACAACAGCAAGGCGGGAACTTGAGCCACCAAAGCATCGCCAACTGCCAATGTGATGTACAATTCACCTGCTTCGGCTGCAGAAAGGCCGTGGCTGATCATGCCCAGCGCAAACCCGGCGATAATATTGACGCCAAGGATCAACAGTGCGGCGATCGCATCGCCTTTCACGAATTTCGACGCGCCATCCATCGAGCCGTAGAAATCCGCCTCCACTGTAACTTCGCGGCGGCGCTCGCGTGCTTCTTCGGCGGAGACCAGCCCGGCGGCTATATCAGCGTCAATCGCCATTTGCTTGCCCGGCAAGGCATCCAGGACAAACCGGGCCGAAACCTCGGAAACGCGGCCCGCGCCTTTAGTGATGACGATCATATTGATGATCAGCAGGATGCAAAACACGAACAGGCCGACGGCGAAATTGCCCCCGACGAGAAACTGGCTGAAACTGGCGATGATGTCGCCCGCAGCATTGCCGCCTTCATGCCCTTTAACCAGCACGATCCGCGTGGATGCGACGTTCAACGCGAGCCGCAGCAGAGTTGCGAACAACAGGACGCTGGGAAAGGATGAGAAGTCGAGCGGCTTTCGCGCGTTGAGCGCCACCATCAGCACTGCAAAGGCAATCGCGATGTTTAGGACGAAGAACATGTCCAGCAAAAGCGGCGGGATCGGAAGCACGAACAGCACAAAGAGCGCGAATATTCCAAATGGCAGCACCATGGCCGCCGGAACCGCGCGCAGTCGCTCCATCATAGACCCTTGGGTTGGGCTCGATTGGGGGGCTAGACCGCTCAAAGGCCAAACGCCCTAAGCGTGTTGTAGGCATCGCGGATCTGGCTTGCAGCGCGATCAAGGTTGCCCGGCGGGGTATCGCCAAACGTGCTGCGCAAGATGCCCGACATCGAACCGCTTGATGTCGTTGATGTCGTCCCTGTTGATGATGGCGCAAGACCTATCGGCGGGGATAGGGGCAAGTTGGGCCGGTTCCGGCCCGTTAAAGCCGGCGGATTTTGCGGCCCGAAGACCGTCTCATCAGCTATCATATAGGGCGGCCGAAAGCCGGATGGCGCGTAAGATGGGAATGCCGCATCTGGCCCCTGCAAACCCTGGGGCATAAGAGTTGCTTCGGTGTATGCCTGCGACATGGAATCGGCGGCATTGACGCGCGCGCGCTCCAATTTGCCAGAAAGATAGTCCATCACGCCGCTTAGGCTGCGCGGAGCGCCGCCGGGTTCATAAAACACAGGGCGATTGGCCGCAGCTGGGCGGCGGAACAAAGCGGCCGCGGATTGACCGGGATCATCCGCCATTGCCGAAAGAAACCGGCCCGCGCCGCCCGCTCCGAGGAAATGGGCAAGATACAATTCGTTGTGTTCGGGTTGCCGCCCAAGGATCGGGGTGAGATGCGCGCGGTTATCCTCTGCGAGACCCGCTGCCATAAAGGACGCGATCTGTGGGTCATTGCGCAGGGCGAGGATGGATTGCCGGGTTTCCGGGTCGGCGACATAGGCGGAACCGCTTTGTGTTGTGCTGATTTGAGCAGCGACATCACCCAGGCCAAAGCGCTGCCCGTGGCGCTGCATCGTATCAAGCCATGTGCTTTCGATGAACTGGTACAATCCGGTCGCGCTGGATGTGCGGGCGCGGGCAGACGGGTCCATCGCCGATTCCACTTGGGCTTGAGCGATTAGGAAATCGAAATCGATGCTGGTCTGCTGCGCGGCGCTGGCAATGGCTTGCTCTACGCTGGCGGGGCGCGGACCGTTGACCCCCTGCGCTCGCATTTCGTTGGTTGAAATTTGACGAGAGGCACCGACCCGCGAGCCGCTTTGCGCGCCGTTTTGGGAGGCGCGCATGGTGTCATGAGCTCGCGCTACGCGATCAAAGGCGGATTGAATTCCGGCTGTGGGGATCGGTTGATTGCTCACTGCGCCTGCCTTTCTTCCTTGCCCGATTGGCCCACGCCTCGCTCAATTGAGAACGCTGGGGATCAGGTGAAAAGAAATGCAAACGTCGTGCCAGAATAGCGGACCTGCGCAGTCATACGTAAGGGCAGAAGAGAAGCCGCTGCTGGCTTAGATGTGGGCCGGGTTTACCGAAGAATAGGTGTGCTGAACGGAACCAAGAGCTTCCAATCGGGCCGAGACATTCGCTGCCAAAAGGTTGCGCACCCGGCGGTTAACATCGTTGAGCGCCTGCGCCGTCTTCGCCAATTCGCGCGATTGCGGGTCAAGCGCCTCCTCGCCAAAGGGTCGCAGCGTGTCGCACAATGCCAGCTTGCGATGGGAGACTTCAAAAAGCTCATCGGCATCCAACGTGGCAAGCGCTTGCCGCTCTTCTTCCAACACGGCAATCATTTGCCGCAAATTGCCGCTTAGGTCATTGGCATTTGGCGATGCGGTAAGCGGCGGACTGTAATCATGCGAAGCAAGGTTCATCGGTCGATCTCAAAACTCAATTGCGCCGCGATCATGGCGTCGCTGATTTCAGTTGGAATAAGCGGGTAGGTGCCCTCGCGCAGGGCTTGGCGAATATCGCTCACGCGGTCGCTGTTCACCGGAGGTGACATGGGATTTACAGCCGTGCCGATCTCAATTGAGACGCCAGCACCGCCGACACCTGATGCACCGTTCGATGCAGCGTTGGCACTGCCTTTTTCAGCGCGCGTTCCGACGGTCGTTTGGACCGATGCGCGATCGGTGTCGGACAGCGAACGAACGCCCGCTATCGGTTGTAATTTGTTCAATTCGAAAGAGGGCATCGTGCATCTCCTTTCTTTGCCATGACTATCTGAACGGTGACGGCTCGGCATGTTTAAGGGGTGACGCCCCAAATTTTTCACCCGGCCGGAATTATGGCCAGACCTGGGCGTTCGATGCGCGCACGTATAGGGCTGGCGTCTCGGGCGGTGCGGACGGCAATCCAATCGCCAATCGCGCCGTTATCCATGGCTTCGCCCGTTTGCTGAACGGTGAATCCGCGCCCGCGCACGACGACGGTAATCGGATCTCCGCGGCTGACAATCGGGGCTGCTTGCTCTGATTGCGGGGCCGCGCGGGTGGCGATAAAGATGCGCCAGCTTTCCGGACCGGGGCAGGCCACCTGCACGGTCGATCGGCTGCGCCCATGCCAAGAAACGTTTAGCGGGCCGGCGCAGGCCGCCAATCGCAAGCGGCGATCAGCAGGCACCCGTGCGCCGCCCACTTCACCTACAGGAACGCCAGTGAATTGCGTGACGGCCCGGTCGATTGAATCAGGGTCTGTGAACCCTTGGGCAGAGGTTGTTTGGGCCGCTGCAGCAGCGGCAAAAAGAGGCAAGCACACCATCAAAACAGCCAGCGACAATAGGCGCGTCTCCAGCCTTTGGTATCTTTGTTGTACGGTCATTTTTCGTCTCCTATCTGCAAAACTCTCCCTTCAAAAAGCAAGCTGCGTGCCAAGCAGCCTAGGTGTTTGCCGATAGGTTTGGGCCGACCGAAAATAAGGACCTGCTGGGTAATACGCCTCTGATAAGTCGCCATAATAGAATGGAAGAAAGATGCAGGACGCCCCAAATTTGCAATCCGTCGAAACCACAAAATTGTCTCGTTCGGAGATAGCGCGGCGAGAATTGCTGGAGCGAATTTGCGCCTTTATCGTAAGGCATGAGCTGACTGTCACTGGCGCCAATTTGGCATCTATCGGCACAGCGCTGTCCGGTGCAAACGCTGCGCTCTCGCAGGCTTTCGCCTCTCGGGAGATTTCCGGCGATCCGATCGATCAACGTTGGCTGGACACGGTGGCACGGCTTGATCCCGGCACCGGCGCCCGGGTCGAAGAGTTAGAGCGGTTGATGGACAAGATGGAATATTCGATGATGCGTTTTGCGCAGTCGGCCAAATCTGCCCAAGATGAAACGAGCGAACATCGCGGCGCGATCGATGCTCAAATTCAGGCTATGTCGACAAAGCCCAGCCGCAGTGAAGGAACCAGCGAACCGAGCGCAGTCGGCGAAGTGGACCGGGTGATTGATCTGTCTCGAACGGTTTTGGAAAAGATGGAGCAAGTGGAAAATGCCATGGAGCGCAGCCAGGCGGAAACAGACCGGCTGCGTGAGAGTTTGGCAAAGGCACGAACGGAAGCGGATGTCGATCACCTGACCCGCTTGCCCAACCGCAGGGCATTCGAACGGCGGCTCGCATCGGCATCGCAGCAGGCGCAGCTCAATGGCAAACCGCTGTGTGTGGCGTTTTGTGATGTCGATCACTTCAAGGCCGTCAATGACACCCATGGCCACGATGCTGGCGACCGGGTGCTGGTGGCGATGTCCAACACTTTGAATGGTATGGCCAGCGACACTTGCTTTGTTGCCCGCCATGGCGGCGAAGAATTTGTGGTCCTGTTCTATGGCTTTGAGAAAAAAGACGCTGTCGCAAAATTGGACGGCATCCGGCGTGCGCAAGGCATGAAACAAATGATCAACCGGGAAACAGGCAAGTCGTTTGGCAAAATCACCTTTTCTGGCGGGGTTGCCCAGGTACAGGGGATTGATGATGCCCGCGATGCTCTCGCACGGGCCGATCAGGCGCTTTATAATGCCAAAAGCGAAGGGCGAAACAGGATCGTCGCCATTTGATAGCTGCGTTTTGAACAGCCTTTATGGCTGCGCGCGCTCATCATTGGGCGCGTCAAAGGCAAGGCTGGCATAGACATCGCTTGTCCGCCCTTGAGTGATCACAGTTCTTATTGAAAACTGCTTTTCCGACGCGGCCCGCGACGCACTCACTGCAAAGGCCTGCGCCTGTTCCCAAACCGCCGTTTGCTCATCCGCATTATCCCGCACCGAATATTGCGCGAAGATTGTTAAGGTCGCGCGCGGATCGGCAGGCTGTTCGGCCAGCCATTCGTCGATCGTCGGACCCAGCGGGCTGGAGCGGAACAATGCTTGTGACGCGGCGATTTGCGGCGCCGCCTGACCAGATCGACTGGCGTTGTCTTCCTCCGCTTGGCGTGTTGGCCCTATTGGGGGTTCTTGCACTGTATCCGCGGCCTCATTGGCCAAAGCGGAAAGCGCGACGAGAAACAGAATGAGCGCAAGATCAGCAAGAATCAGCTGCCAACTGGGTGCCTTTCGCGTGATCATGCCACATCCTGCAACCGGATCGGAGCGGCAGCGCGGCGACCTTTTGCGTGCCGCCCGCGCAATTCGGCCTCAAACCATTCGATCAGTTCGGCGCGAGCCGCCTCTTCGCGCAATCCGCGCCGCTCTATGGCTCCTGCGAGAGGCACACAGAATAGATGCGCGGTCAGCACGCCGTACAGCGTTGAAAGCACAGCCGTGCCCACCGCGCCCATCATGGCTTCGGTCGTTTCGCCATCTGCGGCGGGGCTGATCTGAGTAAGAGCGAACAAAGTTCCCACCAGGCCGAAAATTGGCGCCTGCTCGCCGGCATAATCGAACACTCGCATCGCCTGAGCTCCGGTGATTTCGCGGCTGGTCCGCTGTACCCTCGCAGTGGTTTGCAAATCGTCGAATGAGCCGTTGATGAGATAGGCCTGCACAAGCTCTGCGATGGAGCGGTCGGGGGGCAAAGTGGCCTCAGCGCAGAGATGGCCGCGGCGTTTGATTTCCGGCGTGCACCGGGCCAAAGCCGCGCGGTTTGCGCTTTTATCAAAATCGGATGAGGTGAGCCGCAAAACCTCGCGTAGTGCCCCCCGCAAATCGCGCAGCCCGCAGCGCGCGGCAGTGGCCAGCGATGTCCCGGCAAGGACAATGGCAAGCGCCCCCATATCCCAAAATGCGACCGCTTCACTCAACAATGATCGCTCCTGTGCGATTGGCTAGGATTGGAGCAGGCATAGGCATCACCCGGCTCATGGGATCAGAACGGCCGCCCGCCGCCCGGATTAAGTGGGAACGGGACAATGGCACCGCATTGCCGTGACCCTGCAAGCGATTGCCGATTTCAACCCAAAACGCGGCAAGATCGGCGGATTTTCGCTCGGTTTCGGCCTTGGCGAGGCGATGCGCCGGGTTTGGCACACTTGCTGCATTTATCGTCAGGAGTCCTCCTCGGGTGTCTTTGTGACAGGCCGAAGCGGGCGTTGTGAATTCGGTTTTTCGCGGGAGCAGCAGGCCCATGAATGAGCAGATTTTTGGCATACACGGCGCGGCTCTCGAGGTGCGTTCAAAGCGGATGGGGGTGCTTGCCTCCAACATCGCCAACGCCGCCACACCGGGCTTCAAGGCGCGCGACGTCGATTTCAACGCCGCGCTTGATGCCAGGTTGGCGCAAGGGCGCACGCTGTCATCGGGTGCCTCTTCCGGCGCTGGTCAATTGGGAGGAGGAGAGCCTGAATTGCTTTATCGCCGCCCAACCATGCCCAGCCTTGATGGCAACACCGTGGAGCTTGGCCGTGAACAGGTCGCCTTCGCCGAAAACGCTCTGGCGTATTCTGCCACGCTCAGTTTCGTTCAGGGCAAGGTCAACACAGTCAACCGCGCGCTGAAGGGAGAATAACATGCCAGACGGCACCAATATGACACTGTTTTCGATGGGCGAGCGGGCCATGTCCGCGCAATTGGTGCGGATGAATGCCGCGACATCGAACCTCGCCAATGCCGGCTCCGTCGCATCAAGCGAGGCCGAGGCCTATCGCCCGATCCGCGCGGTTTTTGCGGTGGAATTGGACCAAGCGACCGGCCTTTCCGGCATGCGCAGCGACGGTCTTGTTCGATCAGAAACCGCCCCGACCAAACGGTACGAACCCAATCATCCTTTGGCCGACGACACCGGTCACATCTGGGAGGCGCCGGTCGATGAAAGCGCTGAAATGATCGAGATCAACGAAAGCGCGCGCCAATATCAGAACATGGTTCAGGCGCTTCAAACAGCCAAACAACTCATGCTCGAGACCTTGAGGAGCAATTAAGCCATGACGATCACTGCAACGACAAACAGCGCTTCTGTTTTACAGGACACTCTTGACCAGTTGAATGCACCTTCGACGATCAGCCGGGAAAGCGCGGCAGCCGCCCTCGATTCTGCCGATTTTCTGATGCTGATGACAGCGCAGCTCGCCAATCAAGACCCGTTGGAGCCACAAAGCAATGAGCAAATGTTGGCGCAATTGGCGCAGTTCTCATCGCTTGAAAATGAAACCGCGTCGAAGGCCACTCTTGATGACATCGCGGACAAGTTGGACGCTCTGATCGCGGCGCAGGAGGCGGCAACGGCTGCAACCGCCGCCGCTGCTGCGGCCGCAGCGGCCGCGACGGGCGAAACGTCCTTGCCCGCGATCACAGACATCGCCTGATACCATCAATCTCAAACGCCATCTTCTTTCAAATCTAAGGAATATCCCATGTCATTTTTCACCTCCTTAAGCGGTATGCGCAATGCAGAAACCGATCTTCGCGTGATCTCCAACAACATCGCCAATGCCGAAACGGCGGGTTTTAAGAAATCGAACGCGCAGTTTTCCGATCTGGTCGCAACGGGCGGAGCATCCGATCCGCGCAAAACACCCGGCATTGGCGCGACGGTATCCTCTGTTTCGCAGGACTTTGGCCTTGGGCAATTGGAGCAAACCGGCCGGGTGCTCGACGTCGCGATCAATGGCGATGGTTTTATCGCCACCGCTGATGGCATTTCGGGCGACATCACATTCACCCGCAACGGCAATCTGAATTTGGTCGCAACTGGCGAACTGCAGGATGCCAACGGCAATTTCGTGCAAGCCTTTCCGGTTGATGCAAACGGGGATCCGACTGCCACCGTTCCTGCCAATGTGATTGTCCCTACGGTCAATGCTGCTGGCTCTGCCTTGTCGAGCATTTCGATTGATGCGCGCGGGATTGTGGGCGCAACCTATTCAGATGGGTCAAATGAACCGGTGGCAAAGATCGCTCTGGCGTCTTTTGCTGCAACCGGCGGATTGCGTCCAATCGGTCAAAGCAAATGGGAGGCCACCGCCGATTCCGGTGCCCCTGAATATGGCGAACCGGGAATTGGCAATTTCGGCCAAGTCTTAAGCGGTTCGCTTGAACGCTCCAATGTTGATCTGGCGGAGGAAATGGTTTCGCTCCTGACAGCTCAGCGCAATTTCCAGGCGAATGCCCGCGCGATCGATACCGCGACAGCCATCTCTCAGACCGTGTTGAACCTGCAGCGTTAATTCGCCGCGTTAGGACCTGAGTTATGGACCGTTTAATCTACACAGCTTTGACCGGCATGGATGCCGCGATGAATCGGCAACGGGCGGTGGCGAACAATCTCGCAAACGCGTCAACGCCCGGATTTCGGCGCGAAATTTTCGCCGTGACTCCGGCAACGCTGCAAGACGGTTCGATCGAGGCGCGCGCATTGGCGCGAGGTCAGGTTCGCGGTGCGGACATGACCAAGGCCGAAGTGAATGCCACCGGCAGGCCGCTTGATGTGGCGCTCTCTGGTGATGCCCTGATTGCGTATCAAGCGCCAGGCGGCGGCGAGATTTACTCGCGCCGCGGCGATTTACGGGTTGCCCCAACGGGTGTTCTCGAAAATGGCGAAGGTCTTGCTGTTCTGGGCGAAAGCGGCGCACCGATTACGGTGCCTGCGGGTTTTCGCATCGCGATTGCCGATGATGGCACTTTATTGGCCACAGATCCGGCCGCTCCGGGCGAGGCTGCCCAGCCGCTTGACCGGATAAAGCTGGTCTCGCCCGAAGGCAGCGCGCTTTACAAGGGGCTCGATAGTTTTCTCGAAGTGCCCGGCGGAGGGGTTCTGCCCGGCGATCCGACCGCGCGATTAACCTCCGGAGCGCTCGAACAATCCAATGTTCAGACCGCCGCGACTTTGGTCGAGATGATCGATGCGCAGCGCGCATTCGAACAGAGAGCCAAGATCATTCAAACGGCCAGCCAGCTTGATGAAGCGAGCAGCCGTTTGATGGGCATGAACTGACCGCCAAGCGCGGCCTAAAGTGACACAAAGGAACCCAATCAATGCCCTCATCTGCCCTTCACGTCGCCCGCACCGGGCTCGAGGCTCAAGATGCCCGAATGCGTGTTATCGCCAACAATCTGGCCAATATTGGCACCACGGGATTTAAGCGCGATCGCGCCGATTTCGCCACGCTCGCCTATCAGGAACAGCGGGTTGCCGGACAGCAATCGACCAACCAGACCGCTTATGCGGTTGGCCTCAATTTGGGGACTGGGGTTCAGGTGCAGGGCACCACGCGGATCAATTCACAAGGAACGCTCACTCAGACTGGAAACACGCTGGATCTTGCGTTGGATGGCGATGGATTCTTCCAAGTTGAGCTGCCGGGCGGCGGGCAAACCGGCTACACTCGCGCGGGCAATTTCACACTGTCGCCGCAAGGCAATCTGGTGACGTCAGAAGGCTATGCCGTCACTCCGCCGATTCAGATTCCCTCCGGGTCGCAAAGCATTACGGTTGCCCCCGATGGCACCGTGAGCGCGGTGCAACCAGGGCAATCCGCGCCGGTTCTGGTCGGGCAATTGCAAGTGGCGAGTTTTATCAATCCCGCTGGCCTGCAATCCATTGGCGACAACTTCCTTGTCGAAACCGCTGCAAGCGGCGCTGCTGAATCTGGGCAAGCTGGACAGCTGGGCCGAGGCAGCATCCGCCAAGGGATGCTGGAAAGCTCCAACGTTAATGTTGTCGAGGAGCTGGTCGAGATGATCGAGGCCCAGCGAGCCTATGAGATCAACTCCAAAATGGTCAGCGCTGTCGATGAAATGCTGCGCAACGCCAACCAAACGCTGTGATGAACAGCTCCATTACCTCCTATTTTGTGAAGAGCCGATCCATGCGAATAAACCTTGTGTGTCTTGCGATCATTTGCGTCGCGCTGTCTGGTTGTATGGGCAGCGGCGCCCAGCGAGAATTTGGCTTCACCGCGCCTCCACCTCCACCCATGCCGGCGACCATTCCGGGCGCTCAGCCGAGCAGCAATGGTGCCATCTTTCAGGCGAGCCAGGGGTATTCCGCCTTGGTGGTGGGAACCCGCGCCCGGCAATTGGGCGATATGGTCACGATTGTGCTGGTCGAAAGCACGAGCACGTCGAAAAGCACCAGCGGCACCACCGATCGCAGCGGCAGCTTTTCCCTGATCCCGCCCACTGCCGGCTTGCTCGATTTCCTCAACCCCAATGCCCTTAATGCCAGCGGCAATGGGTCGTTCAGTGGAGGTGGGAACGCTGCGCAGCAAAGCCAGCTAACCGGGACAGTCGCGGTCACAATCGCCGCAATTTACCCCAATGGCACCGCCGAAGTGGTCGGAGAAAAACGCATGGCCTTGAGCCAAGGAGATGAGTGGGTGCAATTTGCTGGCCGTATTCGGCTGGTCGATATTGATGCCGACAACACGCTCGCTTCATCGAGAGTGGCAAATGCCCGCGTGATCTACACGGGCCAAGGGGCTGTGCAACAGGCAAGCCGTCCCGGATGGCTCTCTCGCTTCTTTAACGCGGTCTCGCCGTTCTGATGCGCGGGCTGTCGATCTTTGCCGCCCTTTTGGCGCTTTTCGCTGTGCTGGTTCCTGCCAGCGCCTCGGCCGAACGCATCCGCGACCTTGGCCAGTTTGAGGGGCTGCGGGCAAACCAGCTTACCGGTTATGGTGTCGTCGTTGGCCTTCAGGGGACCGGCGATGACAATCTTGAATATGTGACAGAGGCGATGCGCGGCGTTTCGGGCCGCTTGGGCCTGCAACTGCCGCCCGGGGTCAGCCCCAATTTGCGCAACGCCGCCGCTGTCATCATCACCGCCGAACTGCCCGCATTTGCAAAGCCGGGCCAGCGGATCGACATCACTGTCTCCACTTTGGGTCAGGCGCGTTCATTGCGCGGCGGCGCCTTGATCCTTGCGCCGCTGTATGGCGCCGATGGCCAGATCTACGCGATGGCTCAGGGCAATGTTGCAGTGGGCGGACTGGGGGTTAGCGGCCGCGACGGATCACAATTGACCGTCAACATTACAACCGTGGGCCGGATCGCCGATGGCGCGTCGGTTGAACGCGCGGTTGCGACCGGTTTCGACCGCGAGGCCAGCTTGCGGTTCAACCTGCATCAGGCCGATTTCCTCACTGCCAGCCGCGTGCGCGACGCTGTTAATCAGCGTTTTCCCGGCATGGCCCAGATCGCCGATGGGGTAAGCATTGAATTGACCTTGCCATTTGGCAATGACGCGCGCGCTGCCGCTTTGGCAGAGATTGAAATGCTGGCCGTGACCCCCGCGCCGGTTGCCGCGCGCGTGATCGTCAACAGCCGGACAGGCACGGTGGTGATCAACCAAGCGGTGCGGCTGGCGCCCGCCGCGATTAGCCACGGAAAGCTTGTTATACGGATCGACGAATCCCCAACCGTTGTTCAACCGGCACCGTTCGGAAATGGTGAAACCGCCATCGAAGAGGCCAGCGAGATCAGCGTGATTCAGCGCGATGACCGGGTCGCCTTAATGCCGGGTGCTGCCAATCTCAGCGAGATTGTCGATGCTCTCAACCTGCTGGGTGTGGGCGCTTCCGATCTGGTGGTGATCCTCGAAAGCCTCAAACAGGCAGGCGCGCTGCAAGCTGAGATGGTGGTGCTGTGATGACAGCCCCGATCTCATCATTGCCGGCCCCCTCTCCAATCAGCGCCGAACGTCAGGAATTGCGCAAGGCGGCAGAGGGTTTTGAAGCGATCATGATCCGGCGAATGCTCGAAAGCGCGCGTGCTTCCAATTTTTCTGAGGACGCCCCGCTTACTGGCGGAGGACTGAAACAGTTTGAAAAAATGCGCGATGAACATTTTGCAGAGGTCGCCTCTGCATCCGGTGCATTCGGGTTTGCCCGGAGTATCGAGCAACAACTTGCTCAATTTGTTGATGTCAGAAGGGATGAATAATGCCAACAAGTCTCATCTCCATCGGCCGAAGCGGCGCCGCAGCAGCGCGCGCCAGTCTTGAGCTAACCGCGCAGAATATCGCCAATGCGTCGAACCCGGATTACGTCCGGCGCACGATCAATCAGAGCGAATTTGTCGCCAGCGCGACGATTGATTTTCAAACCAGCTCTTCGTTCAGCGGCACCCGCATTGGCGATGTGCAACGGATCAACAGCGAGCTTATCCAGCGGCAAGCACGCGACAGCGGATCCGATCTTTCACGAGCGGAAGCGGAGCTGTCGGGCCTGAGGGATGCCGAAACGGCGCTTGAAAATTCGGGCATATTCGAAGGGTTGGTTGATTTTGAAGCGTCGCTGACGCTGCTTGAGAGCGACCCGACCGACCCCGCTTTGCGCACCGGCGCGCTGGAAACCGCGCGCCAATTGAGCAGCACGTTCCAATTTGCCAGCACCGCCCTTGGCAATGCGCGCAGCCTAGTGGAAGACGACATTTCGGTCGCCTCCGAAGGCGTTAACGGCACGGCTTCCGAATTGGCGCAAATCAATTTGGCGCTGGTCAATTCGCGCGAAGGGACCGCCGGACGCGCGTCCCTGCTGGATGCGCGCGATGCGGCGCTGCGCGAATTGGCCGATGAGTTTGGAATTACGGCCGAGTTTGACGAACTTGGCGCAGCAGAAGTGCGCTTGACGACTTCGCCCCCCAGCGCGGCTGGAACGGGGCCCTTACTGGTTTCTGGCACCACCGCAAACACAGTGACGGCGACAGTCGCGTCTGATGGCACGACCACTTTCGATGTTGGCGGCACGCAGTTTACTCCCTTGACCGGAGCCATGTCGGGCCGCGCGGCGGGATTAAGCGATATCGCCTTGCGCCAAAGCGAATTGGACGCGGCCGCGGCGGCCACCATCACCCGGGCTAATGCCGCGCAGGCAT
This sequence comes from uncultured Erythrobacter sp., assembly GCA_947502815.1. GTDB lineage: Bacteria > Pseudomonadota > Alphaproteobacteria > Sphingomonadales > Sphingomonadaceae > Erythrobacter. The sequence goes on along the minus strand of CANNBH010000001.1, from coordinate 2,889,690 downwards.
CTGGTGCGGCGCTTGATGGCACGACCGGACAGCCGCTGTTTTCTGGCAGCAGTGCGAGCGATATTGCGCTCGCTCTGGATGATGGTGATGGGCTGGCGCTTGCGTCTGCTGGATCGCCCGCCGGCAGCCGCGACACCGCCAATCTGGGCAATTTGATTGCGGCGTTTGGCGCAGATGACGGCCCTATTGCATCAATCGATCGGTCACTGCTGGCGCTCTCCAGCCGCATCGCCGGGCTGGATACAACCCGCGAAGGGTTGGAGATTATCCATTCCAGCGCGGAAGCGGAATTGCTGAGCGAAACTGGGGTCGATCTGGATACAGAAGCCGCCAATCTGATCCGCCTACAACAAGCGTTCGAAGCAAACAGCCGCATCATTCAGGTCGCCAATGACCTGTTCGATACGATCCTTGGCCTGCGTTGATATCGGGAGACACAATGATGAGTTCTGTAAGCAATTCAACCGGTGCCTTCTTTGAACGATCGCTCGGCCAGATGGCTGCCTTGAGAGGCGCGGTTGAGGGATTTCAAACCCAAATCGCGACGGGTGAGCGGATCCAACGCGGCTCTGACGATCCGATTGGCGCGTCGCGTCTGCGCTCGCTCACCCGATTGGAGCGCCGGGGCGATACAGAATCGGAAAACGCGGCGCGATTGGGGCAGGATTTGTCTGAGGCCGCGAACCAAATCGAAGGCGTCGTCTCTATTTTACAGCGCGCGCGCGAATTGTCCGTTGCCGCGGCGAATGATCCTGTTGGCGAAAGCGGGCGCGAAGCGATTGCGGAAGAGCTGGAGCAGATGGCGGAGGAGATGTTCGCACGGTCCAACACGCTGTCCATCACCGGCGCGCCGTTGTTTGCTGGCACAGCGGGATCGCCCGCATTTGTGCGCGATGCCAGCGGCGATGTGACTTACAACGGCAACAGCCAAAACGGCACCGTTCCGGTTGCGCCGGGCACAGAGGTGGAGCGCGGCGTCACCGGTGAGCAATTGTTCGAATTTGAATTGGACGGCGCACCCAGCAGCAATTTTGCGATCCTGTCCGGGCTGGCGGCCGCTTTGCGCGGAGCAGCGGCGGATCCCGCAGTGGCAGCTCAAGATGCGCTGGCAGGGATAGACACTGCGCTAGACAATGCCAATCGCAGCCAGACCGTGATCGGCACGCGCCTCGCTTGGGTGGAATCGATCCAACAGGATCAACAGACCAGAGCCATCGATGTGGCAGAGAAGCGTTCGGACATTGGCGACGCCGATGTCGCGGACATCATTGTACGCTTGCAACAAACGCTGACCGCGCTCGAAGCGAGCCAAGCCAGCTTTACCCGCGTCAGTTCGTTGACCCTGTTCAACGCGCTGTAACGCCCGCATCTAGGAAGGATTGAGCCTGTGTTTGCCGGTATCGGTATTGTTGTTTTGCTCGTCATGGTTTTTGGCGGCTACACCCTCGCGGGCGGCGCTATGGGGCCGATCCTATCGGCTTTGCCGTTGGAGATGATGATGATCGGCGGCGCGGCGATCGGCGCGACCTTGATCGGCAACTCAATGCATGAACTGAAATTGCTGGGTGGCGGTTTGGGGAAGGTTTTCAAAGGCCCCAAATACACCGACGAAGACCATATCGACGCCATAGCTCTGGCCAGCAAGCTGATGAAAGTGCTCCGTTCTGACGGCGCCGTTGCGCTTGAAAGCCATGTGACGGAGCCTGAAAATTCTGCCATTTTCAGCGAATATCCCCGGCTTCAATCGGACGAGGTGGTGGTGAATTTGATCTGCGATCCGCTCACTTTGCTGGTGGTGTCATCGGGCACGCTCGATACCCATGCGGTCGAAGATGTCATCGACAACGCGATCAAGACCCAAATTCACGAAATGGATGAACCCAGCCACGCGATCCAATCGTTGGCCGATGCTTTTCCCGCTTTGGGTATTGTTGCGGCGGTTTTGGGCATCATCAAAACGATGGGTGCTATCGATCAACCACCTGCCATCCTGGGTAAGATGATCGGCGGCGCTTTGGTTGGTACCTTTTTGGGCGTTCTGTTGGCCTATGGGTTTGCCGGGCCGATGGCGGGCCGATTGAAGCAAGTGAACACGCATGATCAGCAAATTCTGCATTCAATTAAGCAAGTCATTGTTGCCAGCTTGCATGGATACCCGCAGCCGTTGGTCCTCGAAGCGGCGCGGTCAGGCCTGCCTCCAGCGCACCGTCCGAAACTGACCGACCTGCTTGATACGATGCGGGGCCGGTGAGATGACTGAGGGCGCAGCATCAGCGGCGACAGGCGAAATTCCAGCACCGATCATCGTTAAGAAGATCACGATTGCGGGCGGCGACGGGCACCATGGTGGTGCTTGGAAAGTTGCTTATGCTGATTTTGTGACCGCGATGATGGCGTTTTTCCTGTTGCTCTGGCTGCTTGGTGCAACGGAGGAAAATCAGCGCAAAGGCATCGCCGATTATTTCACGCCCACTTTGATCAAAACGCGCCAAGAAAGCGCCGGTTCGGATGGAATGTTGGGGGGGTCTTCGTTGACCGATGTCGACAACTACCCGCACGCAGCCGGTCAAACCGGCACCATGTCTATCACCATTCCTCGCGATGCCGAAGGCGGTCCGGTCGAAGGCGGCGGCGATGGTAAATCCCAAGAAGAACGCATGAAAGAACTGCGCGAGGAAATCGACGAGGCGCTCACCGCCCGCAGAGACCTGTCGCGGCTCGCCAGACAAGTGCGGGTGATGCGCGCGCCAGAGGGCATTCGCATCGATCTGGTTGATGATGCCGATTTCTCCATGTTTGCGCTTGGCACGACCGTGTTGACGCAGGATGCTCGCGCGTTGTTGGATGTGATCGGGGATACGCTGGAAAGCCAACCAACGCCGTTGATCCTGCGCGGGCATACCGATTCCCTGCCATGGCGCGATGGAATTTCAGCGAACAATTGGTCGCTGTCAGCGGGGCGTGCAGAGGCGACGCGTCAGCAATTGATCCGGGGCGGCATTTCGGGTGATCGGTTTGCCCGGATTGAAGGGGTCGCCGATACAGAGCCTCTGATCGCCGACAATCCCGCTGATCCGCGCAACCGGCGGATATCCCTGCTTTTGCTCGAACAGACAAAACGCGAACGTCCAAGGCGCAGGCCAAGGCCAACGGTTCAAGCGCAATCAGAGGATGTCGCTGATGCCGGCTCGCAAAATGCAGAGTCCGGCGAAGCGCGCGAAGCCCCCTTAAGTGAAAGCGCGCAGGGCTCCGCTTCGGCCCCGTAAACCATGTCAGCTTAGCTCTGGCCCCCTATTCTTTGAAACGGGGACCAAAGCGATGAACAAGACCATCCTGCCGCATGAATTGCCATCCGCGCTAAAGCATGGCTCGTCATCCATGCGGGTGCTTTCGCTGGATTGTTTTGACACGCTGCTTTGGCGCGATTGTCACAGCCCAAGCGATCTTTTCGCCAGCCTGCCTGGCCTTACCACGGCCCAGCGGATCGTGGCCGAAACGCGCGCGCGAAAGGCGGAGGCAACACTGCGCAGCCGCAATGAAGTCGGACTGCCAGCGATCTATTCGCAAGCGATGCCCAATGCCTCTGATGCAGAGCGTAACGCAGCGATTGAGGCCGAATTGAGCGCAGAGGCGGCCGTTTGCTTTGCCTTTGAACCGACCGTCGATCTGATGCGCGAAGCAAAGCGGCAGGGACACACAATCATCATCGTGTCGGACACCTATCTCGATTCTGGGCAATTGCTGAACCTGATACGGCAGGCGGCAGGCGATGAGGTCGCTGGCCTGATCGACCGAGTGTTTGCATCGTCAGAGCTTGGGCTCTCGAAATCGCAGGGGCTGCTGGCAAAAGTCCTCAAGGCGATGAAGTGCAAGCCAGCCGATCTCTTGCATATCGGAGACAATGAAACCGCCGATTATGATGGGGCTCAGGCGTTGGGGATCCCGGCGCTGCACCTGGCGCAATTTGATGACAGCGCGCGCCAACAGCTGAGATTTGAACGGACCTGCCAACAGTTGATTGGCGAGGCGGCTGATGGTGCGCGCGGTTTGATGCCCCACCGCGCGGTGATTTCGCGCGATGGGTCGCAGATGAGCGATCCTGCAACCGCGCTTGGCCATTCTGTGTTGGGCCCGCTCTTTTACGCCTATGATCAATGGTTGCGGGTTGAGGCGGATACGCTGGCAAGAGAGCGCGGCGGCACAGTGCATTACCTGTTTATGCTGCGCGATGGGCATCTGCCGCACAGCGTGCATGAAGAGACCGGCGCGGCGGACAACACCGCGCGCGTTGAGCTCAGTCGGTTTGCCGCCATCGCCGCATCCCTGACGACGCGGGCCGCCTACCAAAAACAATTTGCCTTAGAGTTTGGGTTGAACCCAGTCACTTTGGCACGGCAAATGTTGATGGAAGAGGATGAGATCGCGCATCTCGTCGGTGATCCACAAAGCGAGGATGACAAAGTCGCTGCGTCGCTTGGCCTGCGCGATGAGTTTCGCCGTGGGCAGCGCGAAAAATTGACCCGCCGCCGGTCGCGTGCGCGTGCGGAGCGATTGATCAACCATGTGCGTGCGGCTGTCGATCCCAAGCCGGGAGACACGCTGATGCTGGTTGATCTGGGCTACAACGGTTCTGCGCAAGACCGCGTCGATGCGATGTTAGCCGAAGCGTTTGATGTGCATGTGGCCGGACGGTATCTGCTGCTCCGCGAAACGGCGGCGACGGGTCTGGATAAAAAGGGGCTGATTGATAATCGCCACTTTGACCCCGAATTGCTCGAAGCGCTGTGCGGCAATGTCGCCGTGATCGAGCAATTGGCGACCTGCGAGTTGGGATCTGTGGTCGACTTCACCGAAGCAGGCGAGCCCATCCGCAAGGATCGTTCGGTCAAAGGCGCGCAAAGCGATGTGAGGGACCGTGTCCAGGCCGGCGTCGTGGGGTTCGCAAGGGCGCAAAGCGCGTCGCCGATCATTCGGCGTGGATCGCGGCACTTGTCGCGCGCATGGCGAGAGACCGCTGCGAGCGTCTTAACGCGCTTTCTGTTCCTTCCCATGCCGCATGAATTGAACGTGTTGAAAAATTTTGAACACGACGTCAATTTGGGCAGCGAACGGATGGTCGACCTTTTCGATCAAGACCACGCACGCGAAGGCATGCGCCGGCGCGGTCTGTTTTACATGAAGGGATCGTCGCGCATGTTCCTTCCCGCAGAGCTGGCCCAAGAAGATATGAACATGCGTTTGTCGCTGTTTGTGCAAAACCGGTTCAGCCTGGGCCTGTCCTACAAAGACGGCGCGGCTGAGACGATCCCGATCCCGGCATTTTATGTCGGCGACAATGACAGCACGCACACCATCGTTGATGCCATGCCGACCTATGAGGGGTATTTCTCGGCACGCTTACCCTTGGCAAAGGGCGTGCGCGGGGTCGCGGTTCAGCTTGGGTCGGTGTTTGATTGGTTTGAATTGGTCAGCATCACCTCCTCACCCATTTCCGGCCTAAAAGGCAGCGGCACCAACGATGAGCGTCCGGCCGATATGTTGGCGCAGTTTGATGGGATGAAGCAGCGCGCGGTGGGGATCTATGAATGCACCGATCCGGCGGCATTTGTGCTGGTCAATCCGCCTGCTGCCAGCGAAGGCGATGATCAACACATGATCGAAATTGTCCTGCGTCCTTTGCGCCGACGGGTTGAGAACCGTGCTCAGGCTCCTTCCAAACAAGGCACTCGCATGATTGCCGGTGCCGCCCCCTCTTCGTCTTCGCAGACCCCCACTTTGAAGGATGCCGCAACATGAGCGATCTCCTGATCCATTCCATGTCCGAATTTTCCAGCCTCATTCTCCCTTGCCTTGATGAGGCTGGGGCCACTGAAATATCCGAAATCGGCAGCGAGTTTGGAGGCATGTCGAAATTGCTGGCCGAACGCGCTTCCAACAAAGGCGGCACGCTGACCTGCATCGATCCTGAGCCTGCCGAAGGTTTCGCCGATTGGGCCGCGGGCGAAAATTGTGTGACGCATATTGCGCAACCCAGTCTTGATGGCCTCAAATCTGCGGGCAGCGCTGATGCATGGTTCATTGATGGGGATCACAATTACTACACCGTCTTTCATGAACTGTCGGTCATAGACGCGATCCAAAAGAATGCGGGGCGGCCGCTCTTGGCATTTATGCATGACGTGTCTTGGCCCTGCGCACGGCGTGATTTTTACTACGCACCCGACCGCGTGCCTGCCGGTTGGCGTCATCCGCACAGCTTCGATCATGGCGTCAAACTCGGCCATCAAGGTGTCGTTGAAGGGCGCGGCCTGCGGGGAATGGGCCATTTTGCCGTTGCGCTTGACGAAGGGGGGGCGCGCAATGGGGTGCTGACCGCTATCGAGGACTTTTTGCGAGAGGCGGATACGGATGATCGCCCGCTCTACTATGTTCACATTCCGGCGGTTCTTGGGCTTGGAATTGTCTTTGATGCCAAGGCGGATTGGTCCGAGGCGCTGGCCCAGTTTCTATTGCCCTACCATGCGAACCCCTTGATCGCGCGGCTGGAGGAAAACCGGCTGCGAAATTATCTCGAAGTGATCGAGTTTCAGGATCGCACCGCAGCGGGATAAAATCCTGCCTTCACTTTAGCTCGGCGCAGCAAAAAGCCCGGAACCTCGCGGTTCCGGGCTTTCCTTGCTACCCCTATGGGGAGCTTGTCGCTGGTAAATTTACCGCAGCAGTGAGAGGACATTCTGCTGGGACTGGTTAGCCTGAGCGAGCATGGCTGTTGATGCCTGACCAAGGATCTGAGCCTTAGCGAGGGCGGTGGTTTCTGCCGAATAATCGGTGTCTTCGATCCGTGACCGCGCATCAGCGAGGTTGGTCGATGTGGTCGTGAGGTTGTTGATCGCCGATTCCAAGCGGTTTTGGCCGGCACCCAGCGATGAACGCGCCGTGTTCACCGCTTGAAGGCCTGCATCAACGTTGGTGATCGCGGTTGCTGCGTTGGTTGAAGAACTCACATCCAGGCCGGCGGCATCAAGGTTTGTGTCATCGATGCCTGTGCTGGTGATGTCGATGCTGCGGCCTGCGTCGATTTGGATCGAAACGGTCACATCGGTGCCGCTTGTCGTGCTGAACAGAGCAACGCCGTTGAATTCTGTGTTGGTGAGAATGTCATCAATCTGCGAAGCGAGTTCGGTGACTTCGGTGTCGAGGAAACCGCGATCGGTGTCATCCAAGGTGCCGTTTTGCGATTGCACCGCAAGCTCGCGGACACGTTGCAACATGTTGGACACTTCATCCAGCGCGCCTTCAGCGGTTTGTGCCAGAGCAATACCGTCATTGGCGTTGCGGATACCTTGGTTCAACGCGCGGATGTCGCTGGTAAAGCCTGTGGCGATCGAAAGGCCAGCGGCGTCGTCTGCCGCGCTGTTGATGCGGCTGCCGGTGGAGAGTCGCTCCATCGCGCTGCCGAGCATTTCATTGGCTTTCATGCTGGCGTTCTGAGCGCGGAGCGCAGAGGTGTTGGTGTTAATTACGGACATGTTGAAACTCCCGTGGGGTCTAGTGCAAGTGGTCTAAACAGAAGCGAAGAGAGCCGCAGCTGTTGAGCATAAGAGCGACCATCGGCGCGGATGTTTAAGCGGGTTTTTCTTGCAAAACCCGAAATTCTCCAAAAAACAATTTAATATCAGACTTTTACGGAATTTCGAGCTTGCTCACCTTACCCAACATGCCGCCAAGACTGGCACGGTTTTGCCGTTCATTTCGGAGTGTTTTGGGGCGCGCTCCCTGTTCTAGGCACGCCCTAACCTGCGGAATTTGGATCCAACACCCGCGTATACTGCGGCCATTCCTTAGGGCTCATACGGGTGGTTAAATTTCCTCTATTTTGGACGCCGGGGCGGCAAAAGGTTTCCACCAGAACAAAACAGGTGGATTATGCGGGCGCTTCAATCAGAATTTCAAGCTGCACTGTCGGTAAAGGGGCAACCCATTGCCGATGGCGATGCCGCGCTTTGCCAGCCGTGCAGCGGTGATGAAACCCATGCGGGTTTGATCGACCCGACATTGCCATTGCTGGCGCAAAGTTGGCAACGTGACCGGATTGTCTTTGGCGATCATGGGGTGTTCCCTCCGGCTGAAACGCGGCGAGCAGGGCAAAGAGCCGACTTGCTGGCAATTGATCTTGTTCAATCGGACAGTCCGGCGCTCACTCGCTTTTCCCCCAATCGCATAACGCTTGCTTATCCGCCGCGCGCGATGGGCCCAGCGCAATCGGCCTTGATCGCCAGCGCCGCCGATGGCGGCTGGCCGATTGCAGGCGACAATGAAAGCCTTGCGCTGCTCACTTTGGCAGAGCGGATTGGGGCGAGCGAAATTCCGGTCTTGCTCGAAGGACCGACAGGCACGGGCAAAGAGGTCTTTGCGCGGTTCGTTCACCGCATGAGCGCGCGGGCCAAAGGACCATTTATCGCTGTCAATTGCGCAGCCATGCCAGAGGCTATGTTGGAAGGCCTGTTGTTTGGGCACCGAAAGGGCGCCTTTACCGGGGCGGGTGAAGCGCGCGAGGGTCTGTTCAAAGCAGCCGACGGCGGAACATTGTTGCTCGATGAGATCGGCGAACTGCCGCTTGCACTTCAATCCAAACTGCTGCGTACTCTGCAAGAAAAAGAAGTGTTGCCATTGGGAGCGACCAAGCCGCTCAATATCGATGTGCGCATCATTGCGGCAACCAATCGCACACTATCAGACGAAGTAGGCGCAGGGCGCTTTCGCGAAGATTTGCTCTACCGGCTTAATGTGTTTCCCATGACACTCCCGGCGTTGCGCAATCGTCGCGGCGATATCGCGCCGCTGGCCTTTGGCATGTTGCTGCGTCACGCCTGCGAACCGGGAACACCGTGCTGGATTTCGGGTCAAGCGCTGGCATTGCTTGAGGGGCACGCGTGGCCGGGCAATGTAAGGGAGTTGGAAAATGTCATCCGCCGCGCAATTTTGCTGGCGGGCAAAGACGCGCATATCGGGTCTGAACACATCGTCTTTGATCAGCCCGCACGCGGCGTTGAGAATGGTGCAACCAGCAATTCGGCGCCCGGCTTTGCATTGCCAAACCCGTCGGTGGATGATGGCGGTGATGCTGCCTCTTTGGCTGATGTTGCATTTCAATCGGAAGCGCGGGCAATCCTTGATGCGCTTAACCAAAACGGCGGTCACCGGGCAAAGACTGCGCGCAGTTTGGGCATATCCGAACGCACTTTGCGCTATCGACTGGCTTCGATGCGCGAAACCGGTCTGATTGATCCAAAAGTTCCGGCTTCCGCCCCAGATTCTGTCCAAAGCATCCCGGCCAAGCGTCACATGCCGATCGCAGCAACGCGGGGTGAGGCATGAGCACTGTTGGCCCCACGAGCTCTGTGCACCAGATCATGGCTCTGCGTAACGACGTGATGTCGCGCAGCCAGGCGCTGCAGGACGTGCGCACGGCGACCGGGAACCCCGCTGCTGATGGCGGATCTCCAGTTGTGGGTGGCGGGTTTGCCGATGCGCTTACAGGCGCGCTCCAAACGGTTAGCGGAGTGCAAAAGCGGTCGGGCGATATGCAGGCCGCCTATGAGCGCGGTGAAGTCACCGATATCGCAAAGGTTATGCTCGCCCGGCAAGAAGCGGGCGTTGCGTTTGAAGCGACCTTACAGGTCCGCAACAAACTGCTCTCTGCCTATCAAGAAATCATGCGGATGGGGAGCTGATAGGTGGCTGATACAAATGCACCTGTGCCTGTGAACAATGGGCAGACAAACCTTACCAGCGCATACGGCTCTGGCGGCGCAAATTGGCGTGCGCAGCTTTCTCAATTCACCGCACAGCCGGCCATTCGCCGCGCCTTGCCTGCGTTGATTGGCGTCGGAGTGCTGGCCATTATCGCGGCGCTTTATATGACAATAGCCCAAGGGCCGCAGCGGATCTTGTATTCCAGCCTTACCGATGGGGAACGCGCCAAAGTGGTCGAGACCCTTGAGCAAGGCGGTATCAGTTATACAATCGACACATCGAGCGGGGCGCTGACTGTTGCTGAAAGTGACGTGTACCGCGCACGGATGCTGGTGGCGAGCGACGCCGGGATCGCCGCACCGGAAGGCGCGAGCGAGATGTTGGACGCCATCCCATTGGGGTCGAGCCGAACGCTTGAAGGAGAACGGCTCCGCCTCGCACGCGAACGCGAATTGATGCTGAGCATCAGAGAGATCGACGGGATCGAGTCTGTGCGCGTCCACTTGGCCACTGCCGAGCGGTCGGTTTTCGTGCGGCAAAACAATCCGCCCGGTGCCAGCGTCATGGTCCGCCTAGTAAGTGGCCGTTCGCTAAGCCAGCGTCAGGTCGAGGCGATCGTAAATCTCGTCTCAGGATCGGTGCCCGGCATGACACCCGACGCGGTTCGTGTGGTCGATCAAAACGGCAGTCTCCTGTCTTCTGAAAGGGATGGTGTTCTGGATGGTTTGGTCCTTCAACGCGAATTTGAAGGCAAACTGCGCGAACAGGTTACGACGTTGCTGATGCCGCTGCTTGGCGATGGCAATTTCTCTAGCCAAGTTCAGGTGGAGCTTGATCAGGCCGAAATCACCTCCGCGCGCGAAAGTTATGATCAAGATGGGTCGGTCCGCAGCGAAAGTGAGCGCACATCCACGCGTCTGGCCGGAAGCGGCCCGGGCGGCATTCCCGGCGTCACGGCCAACACACCTCCGCCCGATGCCAATTTGGTCGATGGTGCACCCGATCCTCAGGCGGCAGACGGGGCGGACGTCCAAGACGCTGCGACCATTCCAACTGACAGTCAAAGCGCATTTCAGCGCAATTATGAGCTGGGCCGCGAGGTCGCCGTAACCAACACCCGGCCCGGAGGATTGGTCAAACTGTCCGTCGCTGTCGCGGTCAGCGATGCTGCGATGGAAGCGGCCGCGCCGATGACAGCCGAAGAGTTGCAAGCTTTGGTCAGCGCCGCTGTCGGAGCAGACGAAGCGCGCGGCGACAATGTGGAAGTTGTGGTCAGCGCGTTTGAGAGCACAGAAATGGAACCAATGGCGTTTTACGAAGCGCCTTGGTTCGCCAATGTCATGCGCTATGTCACGGCGTTGATTGCTGTTTTGCTTGTGCTGTTGTTGGCGGTTCGTCCGATGATCAAGCGGATGCGGGACCCGGCGGAAAAGGGCAAAGAGGATACTGACGGTGACCCAGACGCCGCAGAGGCAGGGGGCGAGCAAACACCAAGTGCAGCAATTGGTGCGGGCGCCGCATCAAACGTTGCCTTGATGCAAGATGCTCCCGTGGTTGATTTACCGCAGCGCGTAGAATTGGCACGGCAACTTGCGACCACACAGCCGGACAGGGCGGTCGAAGCGCTTCAGAGAATGCTCGACAACCCCAATGATCTGCCGTCCGGAGCAAGCGCATCATGATCAATTCGGACACTATTGAAACCGATGAATCGGCTACAGCAGGCGCATCTCAGGCACCCGCTCACTTGCTCAACCGGGTCGACAGGGCGGCGGTTTTCCTCATGCTTTTGTCAGATGACGAAGCGGCAAGGCTTTTGTCGCGGCTTGGCCCCGATGAATTGGAGCAGATTGGCGCAGCGATGTGCCAATTGGGTGAGATCGAACGCGCCGAAATGATCGAGGCGCTTGAGGATTTCGTGGGCGAAAGCGCGCGCGAAATCATGGCCAAACAGGACCGCGGGGCGCAAGTTCGCGAATTGCTTGAACGCTCTATTGGCCCGACCAAGGCTGAAAGCATGATGCTACGGATTGAGCCGGATGCTGGTCCGCGAAGCATCGAAATGGCGCGCTGGCTTGCGCCATCGGTCTTGCTGCAATTGGTTGAGGACGAACATCCACAAGTGATCGCAGCCTTGCTGCTTATGCTGGAACCGGAACCGGCAGCCGAAGTGCTTTCGGAGCTTCCCTCTCACATCCAATCGATTGTTGTTGAACGGGTCGCGCGGATCGGGCCGATTTCCACTCAAGCAATTGATATGATAGACAAACTCCTTTCCCAGCGCATAGGCGCGAGCTTCGGTGCAAATGCACTGGCGCTGGGCGGCCCGCGTGAAGCGGCGAACCTGATCAATCTGGCTGCAGGCGAATTGCGCGGGATAGTCTTGCCCGAAATTGCTCAGCGCGACGGGCCTCTGGCAGAGCAAATCGAAGAAGAGCTCTTCACGTTCGAAATGCTGTTCGACCTCGAACCGCAGGCGATGGAGCGTTTGCTGCGCGATGTTGACAGCGAGGCCCTGGTCGACGCCCTCAAAGGGATCAAAGAGGACGAGCGCACGCCATTCTTCAAAGCGATGTCTAGCCGCGCCGCCGATGGCATTCGCGATGAGATCGAAATGCGTGGCAGATTGTCGCGCGGTGAGGTCGATACTGCGAAACGCAAGGTCGTTGATGTCGCCCGTTCATTGGCCGAACAAGGCGAGATTGTGATGGGAGGCGATGATGGCGAGTTCGTCTGATTGGATCGCGCTATCGCAGGCCTCATCACAATCCAATGACGAGACCGGCAGCAGCTGGATCGATGCACTGATGGAGCCGCGCGATTTTATCGAAGGGTTGCCAGTAATGCGAGGTGCTTCGGCAAGGGCACCGCTAGTTCCGGATCGTGCGGAGTCTCTGTCAGACGGCGATGAACCGATTGACCCATTGCAAGATGCCTTTGCGCGCGGGCAGGCCGCGGGTCACGCTGCCGCGCGGGCGGAATTGGAACGTGAGCAATCGAATGCTCAAGCGCGTCAACGGGCGCTTCGTCTGACCTTTCAAGAATTCGACCAAGCGGCGATGGATTGCTTTGCCAATGATCTGGCAGAAACGGTGATAGCCCTATGTGACAAGGCATTTTCGGAGCATGTTCCTGACTCAGATGTATTGCGTCAACGATGCGAAGAGGCTGCTAGGCGGCTTGGCACTATGGCGCAGGATTGCGCGCTGCATCTTAATCCAGATGACCTGGACCTCATGGATCCCGAAACTCTCGACCAATGGCGGGTGGTGCCAGATGATGCTCTTGCGCGCGGCGGATTGCGGTTTGAAGGACCCGATGGCGCGATTAGCGACGGTCCATCCGAATGGCGCCGCGCGATTGCCGCTGCGGTTCGTGGCTAGGGCGGCCCATGCTTGCAGAAATGCAGATTGAACTGACCCGGTTCCGCAGTGCGCCGGTTGCATCCGGACCGGTGCTCACCGGGCGCGTGGTTGCATGCGATGGAGGCCTGATCGAAGTCGCTGGGTTGGCGCTGCCTGTGGGGTCGCTGGGCGCGATCGACAATGAAATGGGGGATGAGGCGCTTGCCGAAGTGATAGGATTTCGCGGCGGCCATTCGCTGATGATGCTGCTGGGCGATACACAACTTTTGCGGCCTCGCGCCAAAGTGTGCGCGATTGGCACCCCAGGCACAGTCAAAGTTGGGAACGCTCTGTTGGGACGCGCAGTCGATGGGCTTGGCAATCCGATTGATGGCGGACCGCCGCTTGATCTGACGCAAAAACACCCGCTGTCGGGCAAACGCGAAGGCGCGTTGGAACGCGCGCCCGTGCGTGAAAGCTTTGATTGCGGAGTGCGCGCGATCAACGCGTTGGCGACGATGGGAGTAGGGCAAAGGATGGGCGTGATTGCCGGATCGGGGGTTGGTAAATCTGTGCTGATCGACACAGTGGCCGGCCATGCCGTTGCCGATATCACTGTGGTCGCGCTAATTGGGGAACGCGCGCGGGAAGTGTCCGACTTTGTCGCACGGCATATGACAGGATTAGGGCGCGGCCGGATGGTTGTTGTCGCTGTCCCCGCCGATCACGCGCCGAACCTTAGGTTAAGGGCGGCGCAATATGCGACAGCCATCGCCGAACATTTCCGCGGTCAGGGAAAGCGGGTGATGCTGGTCCTCGACAGCCTAACCCGCGTGGCGCACGCGGCGCGGGAATTGGCGCTCGTTTTGGGAGAGCCCGGAGCGGCGCGCGGCTATCCGCCATCCGCTTTGGCAGCGGTCACCAAATTGGTGGAGCGCGCGGGCAATTCTGCGCAGTCAGGCGGAGCCATCACCGGGCTCTACACCGTTCTGGCTGACGGCGATGACACGTCTGATCCGGTGGTCGATACAGCGCGGGCGATCTTGGATGGCCATATCGTTCTGTCGCGCGACCTGGCGCAGCGCGGACATTATCCCGCTATTGATGTGCCATCCTCTCTGAGCCGGGTGATGGATGATCTTGTCGATCCCGCCATCGCTCAGGCCGCGCGCGAGGTTCGCGCGTTGATCTCTGCGCGCGAGGAGAACCGCGATCTGGTGTTGATGGGCGCGTATCGGGCAGGCTCTGATCCCGTGCTTGACCGGGCGATTGCGCACGGCGCGTTGATCGACAATTTCCTTACGCAAATTCGCGGCGAGGCGGTGAATTTGCCCGACAGTATGGCGGGATTGAACGCCCTTTGCGCCGCTATGTCAGGGGCCGCTATGACAGGGGACGCGCCGCCGCATGAATGAGCAACGAACCAAGCGCCGCATGAAACTTGCATCGCGCCAGTTGACCTTGGCAAAGATAGCGCGGCGAGAGGCGATGGCGTCGCTGGCCGATGCGGTGGCCGAAGAATCGCGCAGCGCGGCTCTTTCCCAGCGGAGCCGCGATCTCCTCAAGCAATATGCAAAGCGATCTGCAGCCCAAGATGGCCAAGCCTTGCGCAGCAACGCCGGGTTCGTGGCGCGGCTTCAAGAGGTGGCCGATCAGGCAGGAAAAGCTCTCAACGATGCAAGCGATCAGGCGCGTTGGCAGGTTCAGACATTGGCCAAAGCCGAAAACCGCGCAAGCCGTTTTGGAGAACAGCTGGATTCGGCGCAGCGCGACTTAGAAGCCATCAAATCGGCGCGAGTAGATGCTCAAACCGGGCAAATGGCACGCAAGTTGCATAGCAAGTCCGAGACCGCCGGAGACGACTGACCGGCCCCTAACCCTTTAGATTGCGAGGATCGACTGCGTGATTCCATCTCTGCCTGAATTGACCATTTCGCCAACGTCTCCGACATCAGCGATTGCGCCACCTGAGCTGATCGGAACATCCCCGTTCCCTGCTTTGCTTCAGTCCTCGCAGCCCAATATTCCCGTTTTGGCAGTGCCGCTGAACCAGCGAGAGCAAACCCAGCAAATGCAGGGCTTTGGCCAGCAACGCGATCGTGAGCCAACCACTTTGGCCGAGTTTCCGAGATCGGACCGCGGGCTTAGCGCTGAGCTTCGACCCGCCGGCTCATTCACAGACCGGCAAGTGGGCAATCTCTTGCCTGACGATGGCAATCTTTTGCCGCGTGAGAGGGCAATGCACACCTCATCGCGCCTTTCCTCAATTGGGCAGGATCAGGCCGAAACAACCTTTAGAGCCCCCTTGGCAGCGTCTGATCAAAAGGCTGAATTGGCGGTTCAACCAAACGTCAATCCGGCAAGTCGGCGCGCTCCACTCCCAGAAGTCAGCGATGCAAGCGCTGATCTTGAGCGTTCGCCCGGAACTCCCCAGCCCGCTCACCAACCGCTCAACACGTCCATCGCCAACCCCCGCGATCCTGTGGTGGAGCGCGACACAACGCATCTGCCCAAGCACAGTGCTGAGACCAGCCCGCACGACAAATCCCAAATCCTCACAGGCCGAGAGGTTTCCCGTGTCTCGCCCAAAGCTGTTTCAGAGTTGGACGTGCAAGCAACCCCGGCAAAGGGCGAGGGGCAACCTGAGGCCAATAAGCCATCTGCCCGCGCGGAGCAGCCTTCGCCAAGCGCGTCGACGATGCCCGCGCCAACTCAGTCCTCATCATCGCCGGCTGCCCAGATTGCGGCGACACAAGGGGCGCCATCTCCGCTTGTCGCTGTGCAGCCCGAACCAACCGAGGGCACCCTTCCGCTCAAGATTGAGCCGTCAGCGGCGATGTTGGGCGCGGTCAAACCGGGCGCAATTGTTCGCGATGGTGTGGATGCAGTTTTGGTCAGCCGGCCAGAGTTCAAAGACAAACGCGGTGCAGAGCCGCAATCGCGTCCGTCCGCGGAGGCCTTGGGCGTGCCTGCCGAGCCTCGCATCTTGCCAGCGGCGCGCGGCACTCGTGAGCAGAGCGGGCCTGCACGGCCGGTAAGCGGTGCAAGTGATGTGCTGCAACCACCGCAAGCAGGGACATCATCGGCAACATCGCCATCGGCGGCGGCACAGTCTGCGTCTTCCCAAGCTCCACAAGTAGCGAGCACACCAGCCACACCGACTTCATCACCCGTGCTGCAAAACATGACCGATGTTCGCAGTGATATCCGGCCGGGCCAAACTGTTGCATCGACAATCGAGCAAATGGCCGACCTGCGCGAAGCGGGGCGCGCCGCGCGACCCGAACTGACCATGCGCCATCATGAATTTGGCGCGATCAACATGCGGATCGAGACCGCAGGCACGGATTTGCGCGCCACCTTGGCCAGCCGCGATCCCGGCTTTGTCCCCGCCGTTCAGGCAGCCTTGGCCGAACGCGCGGTTAGCGGTTCAAGTGAAAGCGGATCAACCCAGTCCAATTCCGGGCGAAATTCGGATCAATCAGGCGCGCAAAACGGCGCAGCAACGGGAAATTCGTCTGGTTCAGGCGGCTTTTCTGAAGGGCGCTACGGGTCTTCCACAGGGTCAGGACAAGGCTCGTCGCAACCATACCGAGAGCAAAGCGGTTCCAACGAAGAACAACGCGCCACCAAAGGTCTAATCGGATCGCAAGATCCAACGGATGCGAATGGGCGGGACACCGGTCTTTTCGCCTGAGGGTGAAAGTCTGCGAATAGGAGCTGACAAGCATGGCAAAGGCTGAAGAAACAGCCTCCTCTGACAAGCCCAAAGGGGGCATGGTAAAGATGCTGCTTGGCGGTGTGCTGCTGCTCGCGATTGGTGCGGGGGGCGCATATGGCGCATTCGCAGCGGGCTTTATCGGTGATCAAGGGGAGAGCGGGCCTGACCTGCCCGAATTGGTGCGCAAAGGCGACAGTGATCCTTACGCCATTGCATCCGATAGCAAGGATGACGGGCCAGTCGTCTATGGCGACGGAGGCAGCGAGTATCGCACCGCATATTACAGTTTTGAAGATACATTCACGTCAAACCTCGCCGATTCTCCTGCCCTTATTCAAGTCGATCTGGCCGTGTCCACGCGCCGCGATGGCCGCGTTCTGGGTTGGGTGAAAAACCATGAATTGGCGATCCGTTCTGCCATCTTGGTTCAGCTTGCCGCCACACCTGAAGGCGACATCTACGACGTGGAAGGAAAAGACGCGCTGGCGGACCGGTTAACCGGTGCGATCAACGCCGTGCTTGAAGAGAACGAGGGGTTTGGCGGCATCGAAGCGGTGCATTTTAAGGGGTTGCTCGTCCAATGAATATGTCCCCTTCCTTTGCGTCTGATTTTGCCGATGCTCGGCCCGTGGCGCAACATTGTGCTGAACTGACTTGGCGCGGTCCTCGACCAGAGGAGCGGGCGGAAAACCTTGCGGCCTGGCGCCGGGATCTGGGACAGGAAATGGCCCAAGAACTCGGTCAGCTTTTTTCCGGCGGCAAGCTTAAAGTGACCTTGGCGGATCCCGAATTGGTCACTGGCAAAGCCGTGTTCGAACAAATCGGCCAAGTCGCCGCAAACAGCTTGCTGCGCTGCGGTGCAGATGATCAGACGATGCTTTTTTCACTCGATTATTCGACCGCCCTTGCGTTGACGGATTGCTCTTTTGGGGGCGATGGAAAATTGCCCGAAGACGCGCCCGCGCAATTGCCCCGGTCCGCTGCATTGCTGGTTGAAAAAGTTGCCTCCCTCATGGCTCAAACCATCGCCAGAAGCGGCGGTGCAGCCGAGCGCGTGGCCGGCGATGTCTTGGTTCGTAGTGAAAGCGTGACCCGGCTAAAGCCATTTGGAGAAGAAGCCCAAGTTGCGCTTTTTTCAGTCACTATGTTGATGGGAGAAGCCGCCGAGTGGAACGCGCTCCTAGCGATTGCAAGCGATAGACTCGATGGTCTTTTCCCCGGCGCCAATGTTGGTTCTTCATCGAAAGCAGCTGCTGCATCGCCAAGCGATGGTCGCACCGGTGCGTTTGCATCAATGCCGTTGCCTTTGGAGGCGATCTTGGGGGAATTCGCAATGTCACTTAGCCGGCTCGAAGCCCTAAGGCCGGGGGATGAGATTCCTTTGGCTATCGAACATGAATTGCCGTTGCGCGTGGGTGAGCAAACCATTGCTCATGGCAAATTGGGCACGGTTGAAAACCGGATGGCGATGCGCGTCACAAGGGTGCCGGGTTTGCACCGCTCAGCGTCGTTTGCACCGATCCGTGAAACTTTGATGGAAGGGGCGACCCAATGAACGCCTTTAATCCCGCTCTTCACCGGTTTGGTGACGTTACCGTCCGTCTCTCTGTGGAGTTGGGACGAACGGATATGCCGCTTAAAGAGGTCCTGGGCCTTGGCGAAGGCAGCGTGGTCTCACTCAACCGGTTGACCGACGAGTTGTTGGACGTAACCGCCAACGGACGCGTCGTCGCGCGCGGGGAAGTCGTCGCGCAAGATGGACGTTTCGCATTGCGGATCGTCACGCTGGTGGGCGATGAAGAGGACGGTTCGGCCAATGCTGGTTCGCCTTCGGGTGCACCGACATCTTTGCCCGAAGACAGTCCAGAGGATGCGCCGTCATGATGGCAGAATATTTCCTCCGCCTGGCGCTGTTGTTGCCGCTGCTTGCTCTGCTGATATGGGGCAGCTTGCGGCTGACGCGTTATCTTCAAACACGGATTGTTGGCGCGCATAGCGGCGGGCAATCGCTTCAACTCATCGAAACCAGCCTGTTGGCCCCAGGGCTGAAATTGGCGGTTGTGCGTTTCCATGATCGAGAAATCTTGCTGGGTTGCTCGCGCAATGGCGTGATCCGACTTTGCGAAGCGGAAAGCCGCGGGCCTGCGCCGTCGCAAAGCGCTGATAAAGACATCGGATAATGGCGCGCGTTCCCTTTATCATAGCGGTCATTGGCGCGCTTGCATTAACCATGTTTGCGGGCGCTGATCCTGCACTCGCGGCTCCTCAAGCTGCGAGCGGCGGGTCGGCTGTGGGCGAAGGCATCGGAGGCGCGCTGGAACGCGCGCTTGGCGATCAAGGGGCAGGCGAAGATGCCCCGCTGAGTTTCTCAATCCAGCTTTTGCTGGTGATGAGCCTGCTTTCGATCCTGCCTGCGATCGTTTTGATGATGAGCAGTTTCCTGCGAATTCTCATCGTCCTGTCGATCCTGCGCCAAGCGTTGGGATTGCAAGGTTCGCCGCCGACACAGGTTTTGGTGGGATTGTCGCTGTTTCTGTCGCTGTTTGTGATGGCCCCCACATTGGAGGCGGTGAACGCTGTCGCGATAGAGCCATACTCTGCCGGGATTCTTACCGCTGACGCTGCAATCGCCAGCGCTGGCGATGCATTCCATGGCTTTATGTTGGCGCAGACGCGCGAGGCGAACCTCATCATGTTTGCCGATATTGCCGGGGTCGGCAAATTTGACGATCCATCCCAGATCCCATTTTCAATCTTGTTGCCATCATTTGTTACCAGCGAATTGGAAACGGCGTTTCAGATCGGCTTTATGCTGTTCCTGCCGTTCCTTGTGATCGACCTTGTTGTTGCCAGCGTTTTGATGAGCCTGGGTATGATGATGCTGTCTCCGACGATCATTTCACTGCCGTTCAAACTGCTTCTTTTCGTCCTCGTGGATGGTTGGGCGCTGCTTATGGGCAGTCTCGCCATGAGCTTTGCGTAACGTCGGGCGAAGGACATGGAACAAGATGCTCAACTCCTCGCACTGGCGGATCAAACCTTGTGGGTCACGGCCCTGATCGTCGGGCCAGTTTTGTTCGCTGCACTGACAGTTGGCTTGCTTGTCGGGATCATTCAGGCGGCGACATCGGTGAACGAGCAAACCCTCACCTTTGTGCCAAAACTGGCGGTCACCGCGCTTGTGTTTGTGTTTTTGGGCGGGACGATGATGGCGCTCTTGGGTGATTTTCTGCGCGAGGTGTTTGCGCAAATCGGCCAGATTTCGGTCTGATCGGCGATCTATGAACATCGTCGATCTTGGGTTTGGCGGGCTGGAGGAGCAATTGTGGCAAATCCTCTTCCTCTCGGTCCGCTGCGGCGCGGCATTGCTGGCGGCGCCCATGATTGGCGGCATGTCGGTACCGCCGCAATTGCGGGCACTGCTGGCGCTGATCTTTGCGGTGTTTGTGGCCAATTGGGTGCCTTTGCCTCCCTTGCCAGATATGATGAGTTTCGCGGCTATTCTGGCGGTCCTTCAAGAAGTGGTGATCGGCGCGGCGTTGGGTTTTGTCCTACAGGTCGCTTTTGCGGTTCCCTTGATAGCGGCGGAACAAATCGCAGGCACAATGGGCCTTGCGATTGCCACCTCGATTGACCCCGCCAGCGGGGCTCAGTCGGGCGCTCTGGGAACATTCTTGGGTTTGATCATGACCTTGCTGTTCTATGCGATTGGCGGGCATCTTTTGTGGTTTGGCCTGGTGATCGAAAGCTACCGAATTTTACCTGCCGGATCATTTGCGGTTGGCGATCTTCACGTCCGCGAAATCGTGACCTTTGCTGGATATGGATTTGCCACCGCGGCGGCCATTGCTTTCCCTGTCGTCTTGGTCTTGCTGATGGTTCAGGTTGTCACAGGCACCATTTCGCGTTCTGCACCGGCGCTTAACCTGTTTGCGTTGGGTCTGCCTGCCGGTGTCTTGGCGGGCATCGCAGCGTTGATCGTGGTTATGCCGATCGTGGTGGAACAATTCATCCTGTTGCTGTCGAACACACTCGATCAATCCGCCGCGCTGCTCGAACCGATGGGAGGCGGCGGGTGAGCGGGGAATCCTCGGGTGAAAAGCGGTTTGATCCAACGCCAAAGCGCAAGAGCGACGCGGCGAAGGAAGGCGATGTTCTAAGGTCGAAAGAGGTCGCCACCGCCACCGCGATGGCAACCGGCACATTCACATTGGCGATGGTGGGCCCGTGGTTGTTTTCTGGTCTCAAGGGGGTCGCACGGGCGAATTTTCAGTTCGATTTTTCGACCTTGGGCAGTTTCACCCCCGGAACCCGTTTCGCAGACGCGGCCAGCGCCCTCTTACCGCCCATATTCACAATCGGATTGGCTGTGATGGCCATCACGGTGACCTCCCAATTGCTGCTGGGAGAGGGGCGGTTCGTTCCGCAAAACCTTCTGCCAAAGGCGAAACGCATCAATCCCATGTCTGGTCTAAAGAGGATTTTTGGAATTCAGGGTGTGATCGAATTGGGCAAATCGATCCTTAAACTCGCCTTGATGGGGTCGATCGCTTGGTATTGGATTTCGAACAACCTCACCAGCCTGCTCGGCCTAGGGCGCGGGCCATTGCAGGGCCAATTGACCTTTGCATTGGAAGGGGCCGCAAATCTGGTCGGATTGCTCGTCGTCGGCCTGCTGATAATCGCTGCCATTGATTATCCGCTGCAACGTTTTCAGCAGAACAAGCGGCTGAAAATGAGCCATGAGGATATGAAAAACGAAAACAAGCAAGCCGAGGGTTCGCCCGAAGCGAAATCAGCGCGGCGTCAGCGTCAGCGCGATCTCGCCCGCGGCGGTGTGGGGCCGGCGATGAAAGAAGCACAATTTGTGGTCGTGAACCCCATGCATTTTGCGGTCGCCATGACTTATGATCCTGATCGTGCGCCCGCGCCCATCGTCCTTGCCAAAGGGCGAGGGGAAACGGCGATGGCGATGCGCGAATTGGCGAGCGAAGAGGATCTGCCTGTCCTGCATTATCCGCAATTGGCCCGTGCGATTTATTTCACCACGCAGGCCAATCAAATGGTTCGCGAAGAGCTGTATATGGCGATAGCTTCTCTGGTGGCGTTTGTGTTGTCGCTAAAACGGGGCGAGGCACCGAAACTGCCGAAAGTTGACGTTCCGGAAGAGCTGCGATTTGATGCCGATGGCAATCCCGATTTGACCGCTTAAACCTTTTCGCGATCTGCCGTTCTGTGACCCATGGATAATCCCGGCTCATCAATCATATCGGCATTTGGCGCAGGCAGCGGCGTGGACTTTGTTCAGCTCGCCACCGATTTGTCGGACGCGACCTTCTCCTTTCAACGGGAAAATTTGGAAGCGCGAAACGAGGCGCTAGAGGCGCGAATTTCGGCGGCATCCTTGCTGCGCAATTCGCTGACCACATTGGCCAGCGCTTTGGGCGATCGCATCCGCACCGGCGATCTGGCCCCTACTGCTGACATTGACAATCCCGGTGTGGCGAGCATTTCGACCACGCCCGGCTTGACGCCAACCGGCACATATTCGTTGGAAGTGAGCCAATTGGCCGATAGCCAAACGCTTGTCTCGCAAAATTATGGATCAAGCAGCGACACTGTCGGAGAAGGCACCCTGCGTATCCGCTTTGGCGAAGTGGATGGCGCGAGTTTTGCGGAAGACACCGATCAAACGCCGCTCGAAATAGAGGTGACAGACAGCGACACGCTTCAATCCATTGCGGCCAAGATCAATTCGGCCAGCGGCGGCGCGCTTGATGCCTATGTCGCCAATGGCACTAACGGTGCGCAGCTCGTCATCAAGGGCGAACAAGGCGCCAACAATGGCTTCACAATCGAAGGTGAAAGCAGCGCGGCCACCCCTTCTGCCATTCCGGGCGATCTGTCTTATCTTTCATGGCAGCCTTCGACGGATGCGGGTGAACTACGCCAAAGCGCGCAGGATGCTTTGTTTGAGCTCGACACTGTTCAATTGAGCAGTGAGAGCAACACCGTTACGGATCTGCCCGAAGGAATGATCCTTAATCTCACCGCCACCAATGTGGGCGCGCCGACCGTGATCGCTTTTGAAAATGACAACACCGCGATCTCCAGCCTCATGAGTGACTTTGTTGCGGCGTTGAACGACTTAGCCGCATCAATAAATGAAGAAGGCGCGGCGCTAGGCGGCACCTTGGCCAATGATCCGGGCACTCGCGAATTGAAACGGGACTTGGGCCGTCTGACGAGTGAAGTCGTTATGCCCAATGCGGAAGAGGGCGAACCGTCGACATTGAGCGATTTGGGCCTTTCGCTGAACCGTGACGGCACATTCTCGCTTGATACGGAGCGGCTGAACGCGACTTTGGCAGCAAGCCCCGATGGAGCAGCCGCCATGTTCACGACGGGCGTATTTGGTGTTTTTGCCACCATGGACAATTTGTCCCGCGACAATACCTTGCTGAGCGATCCGGGATCGCTGGGTGGGTCAATGGTGCGATATGAAGCTCTGGTGGAGAGCAATGAAGAGCGCCTCACTCGGATCGCTGATCAACAAGAAAGCCTGCGGTCGCGCCTAACCCGTGATCTGGTCGCCGCTGAATCGCGCATCTCCACCTCGCAATCGACCTTGAGCTTCCTGCAGCAGCAGATCGAAGCATGGAACGGATCGAGCTAAAATGCAGATGTTTTCCAAAGGTGCAGAGGCGGCCTATCGCCGGGTCGATTTGGATGCCCGGATAGAGGCTTCGTCATCTGAAAATCTGACAATTATCTGCCTTGAGGAGACGGTCGCTGCGCTTGGCCAAGCGCTGTTGATGCTTGAGCGGGAGGCCGATCGTATACCGGGGGAGCCTTTGGCGCGCGCGCATGGGATTGCCCTATGGCTGGCCAGAAGCGTTGCGCCTGAAAACCCACTGTATTCAGCGATGACACAGTTTTACGGGGGGCTTGCTGCGGCGATTATGGGCAATATGCGCCGCGCCTCTATTGGCGAGTTAACCCAAATCCGGGATGATTTTGCCGACGTGCTTACGGCGGCAAAAGCGAACTGAACCCTATTCTAGCCTGCCGCGAATTCGGCAATAATGCGCCCGGCATCGGCGGGGTCTTCGAATGGGTGGAAGTGGGTGCGATCCGGCCGATAGAGATCCTGACCTTTTTGCATCAACGAAGCCAGTTTGGGCCAAGTCGGCGAACCTTTGAAATCAGTTAGGCCCGTTTGCTTTGCCCGCACGATCAAAGTCGGCACGGTCACCTTCGCTGCCGCTTTGTGGATCCCAACATTGCTGCGACTGGAGCCATAGACGCTGGCCTCCATTTCCGGTGAGCAGGATAGAACGTATCCGCCATCGGACTGCTGAGTGAGGCCAAACCGGCAGTAATCTTCAAAAACGCTGGGTTCAAACAGGCAATAGGGATCCCGCGGCGCGAAGCGCTCCATCATCGCTTCGGGAGAGGCAAAATCACGTTTGCGCCGAATGGCGGGATGCGGCGCATCAGAGGTGAACAATGCGGCGTCCGCACTGTAAAACTCTGGCGCCAAGATGACAGGGTCAAACAGGACAAGGCGGCTGAAAGCTTCAGGTCGTTCTGATGCGCATTGCACCAATGTGTGCGCGCCCATCGAATGGCCGATGCCAACCGCTCGGCGAATGCGCAGCTGATCGAGAAACGCGTTCACGTCATTCGATATCATAAGCCAATCATCAATTGGCTCGCCCTGTGTGCGGCCATGCCCTCTTAGGTCCAGCGAGAGGACGCGGCGATCGGGGAATTGCTTCACGATCTGATCGAATGTGCGGCCATGAAATCCGGTCGCATGCGCAAACAGCAAAGGCGGTTCTTGATTGCCCGGTTTCGCCCGCCATTCGTAATAGGTGAGGCTGATTCCATTCACCCGAACGGTGCGGGTAACCGGCTGGCCCGATGCTGGCATTGGATAGCGTCCTTAATTTGCAGAGGCGGTGTCGGATGCTTCTGTGTCTGTAGCAGACGCATCAGGCAAGGGGCTGGCCGCATTCTCGCTGGGAAGCGTTGCTCTCAGCATGAAGTAGCCCGTCAGCGCAGCGATAAGCGATCCTGACAACACTCCCAGCTTCACTGCGTCAATTTGCGCTTGATCTTCGAACGCGAGATTGCCGATGAACAGGCTCATAGTGAAACCGATCGCGGCGAGCAAAGAGAGGCCATGGAGCTTGCGCCAGCCGACCCCTTCTGGGAGTTTGGCGATCCCTGATTTCACCGCCAACCACGCAAAGCCAACGATGCCAACCTGTTTGCCAATCAACAGGCCCAGCGCGATGCCGAGCGGGAGCGGTTGCAGAAGATCAGCGGGCGACAAGCCGATTAACGTCACCCCTGCATTGGCGAATCCGAAGACTGGAATGATCACAAAGGCGACCCATTTGTGCAGACCATGCTCCATATGTTCGAGCATTCGTGAACCATCGCGCGCGACGATCGGCACCATCATGGCCGCGGTCACCCCGGCCAGCGTGGCATGGACCCCGGATTTTAAGACAAAGACCCACATGATCACGGTCAACAAAACGTAGGGAATGGCAGAAGCAATGCGCATCCTGCCAATCGCAAAGAGCAGCGCCAGCGAAACGCCCGCGCCAATCAGCATTTCGACCTTGATTTCCCCAGTGTAGAACAGGGCAATCACCAAGATAGCGCCGATATCATCGATCACTGCAATCGCGAGCAACAGAGCTTTCATAGCCACGGGAACCCGCGGGCCGAGCAGCGACAATATGCCAAGCGCAAAGGCAATGTCGGTGGCCGCTGGGATGGCCCATCCACCAATGCTTTCAGGTGAATTGTAGTTGAAGCTCACATAGATCAACGCCGGGATCGCCATGCCGCCAACTGCCGCTGTCAACGGTAGGGATGCCTTATCCCAGCTCGACAATTGACCATCGATAACTTCGCGCTTCACCTCTAGCCCGATCAGGAAGAAGAAGATCGCCATCAAGCCATCATTGATCCATAAAATCAGGCCTTTATTGATCGAAAAATCGCCGAAAGAGACGTTGAGCTTTGTCTCCAACGTGCCGAAATAGAGCGGGGCAAGCGGCGTGTTGGCGATGATCAAAGCCAATCCGGCCGCAATGATCAAAACGATCCCGCCTGCGCTTTCCTGCTTGAGGAAGTCTCTTAGAGCTGCACCAACTCGGTTGATCATGAACTTTGCTACCTGATGATTTGTGCTGATATGTTGAGACTTGAACGTGTAAGTGCAGCTTCTGTGCCCGAGAATATGGAAAATTCGCGCAAGCTTTGCCGAATCATTTGCGAACAACTAGGTTTGTGTAGGCGAAATCTCGCGGGCGGCCGCCAAGTGACGGGCGAAATTCAAGAAGATCAGGAAATTTTGGTGTTTTTTCCGATACGAAAAATTCTGTCGCTGGTCTTGGGCTCGCTCGTGGTTCTTGCTGTTGGCGCGTGCGATATCACTCCGCAAGAGGCAGGCCCCGCACCAGCGCGCCCGGCCAAGCTGCTGACCTTGGAACGAGCATCCAACCAATCGTCGAACAGCTTACCGGCTGTCGTTCGCTCCGTCCGCAACACCGACCTGGCGTTTCAAGTGGGCGGACAAATCACCGAATGGAATGTGGTTGATGGTGCCCGGTTTCAGCGCGGCGATGTGATTGCCCGGCTGGATGCCCGCAGTTTCCAAGCCGCCTTGGCCCAAGCAGAGGCGCAATACACCAACGCCGAAAGCGAATATGAACGGGCACTGCGCCTGATTGAAGAAGACGCGATCTCTCGCAGCGTGGTCGAAAATCGCGAAGCGCAACTGCAAGTGGCTCAGGCTTCGCTCGACACAGCGCGCAAGAATTTGTCTGACACAGTTCTGCGCGCGCCCTTTAGCGGCGGTGTCGGCCGAACCAATGTCGAACAATTTCAAAACGTCGCCCCGCAACAGCCCGTATTGGTCTTGCAAAGCCGGGCGGTCGAAGCCGTCGTCAATGTCCCCGCCAGCTTTGTCTTGAACTCCAACAGTATTCGTTATTTCAATGTGGAGGTGGAGTTGGATGCTGCACCGGGGCAGCGTTTTTCTGCAAGTTTCCGCGAATCCGTTGGTCAAGCGGACAGCTCTACCCAAACGTTTGAAGCGCACTTTGGATTTGAACCGCCAGCAAATCTTGTTGTGCTGACTGGTATGACTGCAACGCTTTTCTTTGAAACTGAGGACATTGAGCCTGAGAATGGCGCTCAGGGCGTGGCGGTGCCGCTATCCGCAATTATGGCAGAGGGCGACAGCCGCTATGTTTGGGTGGTGACCGGGCGCGACAAGGTGCTGGAACGACGCGATGTGACACTTGGCGATGGCGTTGGTGAAAAGCTCATCGTGCTCGATGGGTTGAGCATTGGTGATACGATTGTCGCGGCGGGCGGTGCCTATCTTCAGGCCGGGGACCGCGTGCGATCGTGGCAGGATTGAACTGGCCCGACCAATGGACATAGCTGCCTATTCAATCCGCAACCGCCTGATCATGTGGTTGGTTATCGCGCTTTCACTTTTTGCCGGCTGGTTCGCCTATGGCAATATGCCGCGTTTCGAAGATCCCGAATTTACCATTCGTCAGGCGCAGATATTCACGCCCTATCCCGGCGGAAGCCCCGAAGAAGTCGCGCGTGAAGTGTCAGCGCCGCTCGAAGAGGCCTTGCAGGATATGGCGGAGGTCAAGGAGATCCGCTCTGTTTCCTCGTCCGGATTTTCCGAAATAACTGTTGAGATCAAATTCGGAGATTCGCAATCGCGCGAAGAGCTTCAAATCATTTGGACCAAATTGCGCAACAAAGTGCGCGATGCAGCCGCCGAATTGCCGCCGGGGGCCGGGACCAGCCAAGTCTTTGACGAATTCGGTGATGTCTTTGGCATCTATTACGTCATCACCGGCGATGGATATTCCATGCCTGAACTGCGCAGTTACGGCAAAGCCTTGCGGCAGGAATTGCTGGCGGTTCCTGGTGTCGGCAAGATCAACATTGCCGGAGAGCAGGATGAGGTGATCTATGTCGAAATATCCCGGCAAAACGCGGCAGCATTGGGCACGACAGTCAACGCAATCTTTGACCAGCTTTCCACCCAAAACGCTGTGGTTGCGGGCGGCACCGTAGAGGTCGGCGGCCAAAGAATGGTTATTTCGCCCAGCGGCGACATCGATTCTGTAGAATCCATTTCAAACTTGCTCGTTTCATCGGGTCAGGGACGGGTGGTGCAATTGCGCGATATTGCGCAAGTCTCTCGCGGCCTGCGAGAGCCGGCAGAATTCCTTGCCTATTATGATGGACAGCCCGCGTTGATCATGGGGATCGCGGCGGTATCGGGATCGAACGTCGTCGCGGTTGAACAGGCTATGGCCGGGCGGTTGGCCGAATTGGAGGCGCAAAAGCCAGCGGGCATTGTCCTTCATGAGTTCTACAATCAAGGCAAAACCGTCGATCAATCGGTGTCTGATTTTGTTGTGAATGTGCTTATCGCGTTGGCGATTGTGATCGGCACATTGTTTGTCTTTATGGGCTTTAAATCCGGCCTTGTGATCGGGATTGGTCTGGTCCTTACGATCGCGGCGACATTGGGCACGATGTATGTCGGGGATATTCCGATGCACCGAATATCGCTGGGCGCGTTGATTATCGCATTGGGCATGTTGGTCGACAACGCGATTGTTGTGACCGACGGCATCCTAATCGGCTGTCAGCGCGGGCGAAAAATCGTCGATATTGCGAGCGATGTGGTGCGCCGATCGATATGGCCTCTGCTTGGCGGGACGGTCGTTGGCATTCTGGCCTTTGCCCCGATTGGATTGGCGCCCGGCGATGTGGCTGAATTCACCGGAGACTTGTTTTGGGTGATCCTGATTTCCCTGCTCTACAGCTGGGTTTTCGCCATCACGCTGACCCCTTTTTTGTGCTCGATCCTGTTTAAATCAGTTGAGGATAGCTGCGAGGAAGGGGCGGGCGGTGCGCCGATTGAGGACGAGGCCGAGGGTCGAGCGATGTCGGCTTTCAAGGGCCTAGTCGCATGGCTGGTCGCGCGCCGCTATGTCACGATTGCCGGTGCGGGAGCCCTGTTTGCCGCGTCTGCTGCGGGCTTTACCTTGGTAACGCCGGGCTTTTTTCCAGCATCAACAACGCCCCAAATGGTGGTGGATTATTGGATGCCAGAAGGGACCGATATTGCGGCCACCGATGCCGATATGCGCGAGTTGCAAGAATATATCTCAACCCTCGAAGGGGTGGATCATGTCCACACGCTCGTGGGGCGGGGCACATTGCGCTATATGTTGACCTATCAATTTGAAAGCTCGAACCCAGCCTATGGTCAGCTCTTGGTTAAACTGGACGATTACCGGCGGCTCGACACGCTGATCCCTCAAGTCCAAGCCCATATCGACGCCAACTTCACGCAGGCTCAGGGCAAGGTTTGGCGCTTTGTTTTGGGACCAGGAGGAGGCTCAAAGGTCGAAGCGACGTTCTCTGGTCCTGATCCTGAGATTTTAAGAGACCTTGCCCAGCAGGCGCAGACAATTCTTCACGCGGATGGTGAAGCAATCGCAATTAAGGACAATTGGCGCCAGCCAGTCCCAACGATTGAACCGATATATTCCGAGGTTAAGGGCCGGCTGGCCAGGGTTAGCCGGTCCGATGTCGGTGCGGCTCTCGCTCGAAATTATTCCGGTCAGCAAGTCGGCGTTTACCGAGAAAACGATGATCTGATCCCGATCATGTCGCGCGCGCCTGAGAATGAACGCCAAGGCGTCGCCAATATGGGATCGATCCTTGTCATTTCGCCCACTGGTGCTGCCGTACCGGTTGAGCAGGTCACCGCTGGGATTGAGACTGTTTGGCGTGACAGTCGGCTGCGGCGGACCGACAACGTTTGGTCGATAAAGGCGCAGGCCGATCCAGAACCCGGTGTGCTTGCTGGGGAACTCCAAGCGCGCGTTGAACCCTTGATCGAGGCGATCGAATTGCCGCCGGGCTATTCACTGACTTGGGATGGCGAATCCGGCAGCAGCGCAGAGGCCAACAGTCAGCTCGCAGGTGCGATCCCGTTCGGGTTTGGCGCAATGGTGTTGGTGGTGATCTTTTTGTTCAACGGATTGAAGCAGCCTTTGGTGATCTGGTCGGTAGTGCCTTTGTCGCTTTTCGGAGTGGTCTTTGGCCTGATTGTGATGGGCGTCCCGTTTGAATTTATGGCGATCCTTGGGGTTTTGTCTCTGGCCGGATTGTTGATCAAAAATGCGATTGTGCTGGTGGACCAGATTGACCTTGAGATTGATGAAGGCAAACCGCGGTTCGACGCATTGGTCGACAGTGCGGCGAGCCGGGTGAGGCCGGTTTTGCTGGGGTCAGGGACAACCGTATTAGGAGTGATTCCGCTGTTCTTTGACGCCTTTTTCCAATCCATGGCGGTTGTCTTGGTCTTTGGTCTGAGCTTTGCGACGGCGCTGACATTGGTTGTGGTGCCTGTCGTTTACGCCGCGGTGTTTGGCATCGGGACTGATGAGACAGCGAAAGAAGCAGCAGCATGATCTTCTCGAGATTTCCTGTTCTGGCGGTGTGCGCTTTGGCTCTGGCCGGATGCGCCAGTTTGAGCACTGAGGATGAAATCGCCGATGCGGCCGCTTCGAGTGTTCCTGAATTGCCCGCGACATGGGCCGTCGATGGGGCGTTGCCCGGCAATGTCCGTGTGGGCTGGATTGAAGCCTTGGGCGATCCGCTTCTCAATGAACTTGTTTTAGAAGCGCAAGCGAACAATCCCGATATCCGTGCGGTCAAAGCCAGCGTTGACGCATCGCGCGCGATTTCGCGCCAAGCGCGCGCGGGCTTGTTTCCGCAAGTAAGCGGGGTCGCCAATATAGATCAAACCGATTCCCCCGATCCCTTTGCCGTCACAGATCCGGTTTTTACTGTTACAGCCCAGGCGCAGTGGGAGGCCGATCTCTGGGGGAGGGTACGCGCAGGTCGCAACGCCGCCTATGCTAGCGCGCAAGCGACAGAGGCAGACTTCCGCTTCGCGCAATATGCTTTGGCTCAGGCGGTGGCGTCTGCCTATTTCGCAAGTATCGAAGCCCGTGAGCAGGTCAGCGTTGCCCGGCGGACGGTTGATGCCTTGGCAGAAATCGATCGGATTGTGCGGGTTCGATATCGCGAAGGTTTTGCTTCACGTCAGGATACCGCAATCGCAGGCGGTGATCTGGAGTCTGCGCGCGACAATCTGGCGCAGGCAGAAGTGGGGTCCCGCATGGCTAGGCGAGCGCTAGAAGTGCTCTTGGGCCGATATCCGCAAGACCGGATTGCATTGCGCAAAACGCTGCCTGAAACGCCTCCTGCTCCTCCGGCGGGATTGCCAGCCCAATTGTTGGAGCGGCGTCCTGATGTTGTCGCCGCAGAACGCCGGGTGGCGGCCGCCTTTGCCAATTTGGATCAAGCCAAAGCGGCGCGATTGCCGCTCGTCACTCTCACGGCATCGGGCGGAGGCACATCGACCGATCTGTTCAATATCTTGAACGGGCCAAGCCTGTTGTGGTCCATTGCCGGGAATGTGCTTCAACCAATTTTCGACGGCGGTCTGCGCGAGGCTCAGGAGGAAGAGGCCGATGCAAACAGACGTGCAGCGATTGCGGCCTATGTCAGCACAGCGCTTTCTGCTTTGCGCGATGCGGAAGACAATTTGGACCAAGTGCAAGTGCTTGCTGGGCGAGAGTTGATCCTTGAAAATGCAGCAGAGCAATCGGGTACAGCCTATGCCCTAACGCAATTGCAATATGTCGAAGGCGAAGTTGATCTGATCGACGTCCTCAATATTCAGCAACGCTTGTTTGCGGCAGAGCGCAATCTGGTGGCCATTCGCAGGGCCAGAATTGAGCAATGGGTCGCGCTTAATCTGGCTTTGGGCGGATCATGGGAGAATGCAGAAGCCCCTGAACCTTAGGAGCGCAATTGCATTCGATCACTATGGTCGCTTTAGCGCGTTTCATTGACAATTGCTGTCCGGTGGTCGAACGGGCATTTTCCATTCGGTAGGGCCCAAACCCTCCTCTTCTCTACCGGCTCATTCCACCTCTCGGAGTTTATCTTGCGCGACGTTCCGCACACACAGGCACCCGGCACAGCTGCCCTTAGTGCCGAGAAGCGGGCCGAATTCAGGCAGATGATGGGGCGGTTCACGACCGGTGTTTGCGTGGTATCGGTTCAGGGAGAGGCCAATTCGATCGCCGCGATGACGGTCAATTCCTTTGTCTCTGTTTCACTTGATCCGATGCTTGTGAGTTGGAGTTTGCAAAACTCGTCGAGCCAATTCGACCTTTACGCACAGTCTGCAAGATTTGCCGTGAGCATTCTGGCGTTCGATCATGCGGATATAGCCCGGCGCTATGCCACGCGCGGGGATACGCAGTTGCGGCGCGAAGATTTTGTCCAAAGTGATAGCGGACTGCCGGTCATATCCGGCGCATTGGCACACTTTGAATGCGATCGGCATTCCGATTACCTGGTTGGCGATCACACTATGATCTTTGGCGAAGTAACGGGATTGGGCGCTCAAACAGTTTTGGGCGAACCTGTTTCGCCGCTTGGCTTTTTCAACGGACAATTTTGCAGTATTGAGCAGTGATGGGGCAGGAAAAATCAACCAATTCGAATGATGACACGCGCGAAAAACTTCTAGCGGCGGCGCACAGCCAGTTTGCCGATAGAGGTTTTTACGGAGCGAGCATTGCGCAAATTGCGGGCGAAGTTGGCTTAACCAAACAGGCGCTTCTGTATCATTTTAAGCGCAAGGAAGACCTATACGGCGCGGTGCTAAAGGCAATCTCGGTCCGATTGCTTGCCGCATTGCGATCGCGCGTCGATCCCGCGCAGCCGCCAGCCCAGCAATTTGAAAGTATGGTCGAAGGGATATATTTCGCCGCGCGCGATAACCCACTCGATACAAAAGTGTTGATGCGCGAATTGCTTGACGATCAACGCCGCGATGCGCCGCCGAGTGAGTGGTTTCTCAAGACATTCCTCGATGAGCTCGTTGATATGCTCGGAACAGTTCCGGGCCTCGAAACGCTTTCATTCCCGCAGAAATTCTCGCGGGTCTATCTGCTGATGTCTGCGATCCAGTATTTTTCGGCGTCTTCTTCGGCGATTGTCCGGTTCTACGGCGACGAAGATGCTGTGCGGATCGCTGGCGATTACCCTAAAGAATTGCGCGCTCAGGTGAGAAGGTTGCTCGAAAAGGGCGAGTGATCGCGGCTTAGTACAGGATCATCTGCGTGCAGCGGAACAGCGCCAGTTTCCGACCTGTTTCCTGATGTGTAACAGTTGAAGTCCAAACCTGCGTTGTCCGGCCCAAATGCTCCGCCTCTGAGCGGCCGATCAGGGTCCCCTCGCTTGCTGAGCCTATGAAATTCGATTTGAGTTCAATCGTGGTGTAGCCTTTCGCCCCTGCGGGAAGGACTTGCCCGGCCGCAAATCCGCAAACACTATCGGCCAAGGCGATCATGCTGGCTGCGTGCAACGCGTCAGCGCCTGAGCGGAGATGATGCTGCCGGATTGGCATCTTTGCCTCCAGCCAGCCTTCCCCTTCGCCGAGTAATGTGATGCCCATATGCGGCACAAGACCGCCGGCCGGGGGATGAAATCGCGGGTCAGCCATTGGATCAAATCTCCAACGGTTCAAACGCGGTGGTAGCATCGCCGGTATTGGGCGTGCCATCCGCATCCATCACCAAAAGCTTCACTTCGCCGTGTCTGGCGCAAGGGCGGTGCTCTGTTCCGCGCGGAACGACAATCAGTTCCCCCTGCGAAAGTGCGACTGTGTGGGTGCGAAATTCCATCTCCAACTCGCCTTCTATGACAACGAACAGCTCATCAGTTTCAGTGTGACTGTGCCAATGAAATTCACCTTCGACTTTGGCCAATCGGATTTCATTTCCGTTGTACCGGGCGGCAAGGCGCGGGGCCCAATGATCGGAAAACCGAGCGAATTTCTCTGCCAAATTGACTTTGTTTGGATCGCCTTCAACCATCAGAACACCACGACCGAACGGATGCTTTCGCCCGAATGCATTAGGTCAAAGCCCTGGTTGATTTCCTCTAGTTTCAGAACATGCGTGATCATCGGATCAATTTCGATTTTGCCGTTCATGTACCAATCGACGATTTTTGGCACATCAGTGCGACCCTTTGCTCCTCCAAAGGCGGTGCCGCGCCAATTGCGCCCGGTCACCAGTTGAAAGGGACGTGTCGCGATTTCTTTGCCCGCTTCTGCGACGCCGATGATTATCGAGGTGCCCCATCCCTTGTGGCAGGCTTCCAGAGCCTGACGCATCACCTCAGTGTTGCCTGTGCAATCGAATGTGTAATCGGCCCCGCCGTCCAACAGTTCGACCAGGTGCGCCACAACATCAGCGGTCTCTTTAGGGTTCACAAAGTCGGTCATCCCAAATTTTTCACCCCAATCGCGTTTGGAGGGATTGATGTCGACGCCCACAATTCTGTCGGCTCCGGCCATTTTTGCGCCTTGAATGACGTTCAACCCGATCCCGCCCAGGCCGAACACGACCACAGTATCTCCCGGCTCCACCTTGGCCGTGTTGACGACCGCGCCAACCCCGGTTGTGACGCCGCACCCGACATAGCAAGCGGATTGAAACGGCGCATCGGTGCGAATTTTTGCGACCGCTATTTCGGGTAGGACGATGAAATTCGAGAACGTCGAACACCCCATATAGTGATAGATCGCCTCGCCCTTATAGTGCATCCGTGACGTGCCATCAGGCATCAGCCCTTGCCCTTGAGTCGTGCGGATCGCGCTGCAAAGATTGGTCTTTCCAGATAGGCACATTTTGCATTGGCGGCATTCGGGCGTGTACAGTGGGATGACGTGATCATCGGGCGCAACGCTGGTGACGCCGGCGCCGATTTCGCGCACAATCCCCGCGCCTTCATGGCCCAGAACGCTTGGGAATATCCCCTCGCTATCCAATCCATCCAAAGTGTAGGCGTCGGTGTGGCATATTCCGGTCGCCATGATTTCGACCAACACCTCACCGGGACGAGGACCGTCGAGATCGAGCTCTACAATCTCCAACGGTCTCTTCGCTTCAAAGGCGACAGCGGCTCTGGTTTTCATTCTGCGTCCTCACTTTGGCTCTGGGCGGGATACAGGCAAGTGCGCTTACCCCCTCAATCCGCACCCGGGATTTAGCATATCGGCAAACCCGGGCGAAAGCGGTTTATCTCCGCAGGTGCAGCGGCCGCATAGTGAGGTGCCGACATCGGGCTGCCCAAACATTGGCGGCAAGGCGCTCGAATATCAGAGATGCAAGCCAACCCGGCGCTGCCGCATCCTTAGCGGCAGCTGCGCTCCCCTGAGGGAGTATGATAGGAGATATGGACTGTTTGGTGCGCGGCGCAGTCCGCAGCGAACTGGTTTCTTAGCTGTTTTCCCTGCTTTACAGGGAATCTGCAGGGATTTGGAAGAAATTGAGCATCTTCCTTCAGCTCTGGATCGCCAAAACTCCCGGAATTCCGGGGACTAGCCAATCAAATTCCCTAGAAACCGAACAGGGAAATTCTTCGCAAGAAACAGCGAATAGTTTGGGGCTATCAGGGAGGACAATTAACCAGAACAGGGAACGCATTCCGGCGCTATTATTGCTCGTCTAGCTCCGCTTGAAGGAGCGTCATTGCATAGCCGTCGTTTTGCCCGAGGGATTGCTCTGTGAATACAAGAACATGCTCGGCTTCGCGCTCGGCAAGCCAGGTGTCTGGCTCAACTTCTACTTCTTCCGAACACACTCCTGGCTGAAGACTACCTCCTGACACCGATTCAAATATCACCGCTTCGCCTTTTGCAATCGACAGAAACGGAAATTCTTCGTGGCGATAGAATCGCATCACTTCGCCATTCTTTGACAGGATGACGGCCACTGGATCGTGAGCGGCCTCAACGAGCGCCCTGGCCATGGCCTCTTTGCTAACCGCAAATTGTGCCGCGATCGATACAAGCGTTTCAAGCGATGTTCCATGCTGACCTAAGAACTGGCGAATGCGTTTTGCAGGCATGAGCAAATGAGCAGCGAACGAATTCGCTTCTGCTTCAATTCGCCTGCCGCGATCTTTGTCGCGAGAATTGAGCATATGAAAGTCGCCAGACTGACATTCCATCGGCCGGCCTTCGCGCGGCCTATGTGCCTCGATTAGGAAATGCCCAAGCTCATGTGCGAGCGAAAAACGCTGACGAAGCGGCGGGCTGTTGATGCTCAGCAAAATATCGCCTGACGACTTGACCGCATCGGTGATTAGCGCTGCCTCGAACGATGCGGTTTCGGTGCGCCGAATTGAGACTATGTCCAGCGCGGCGCATAATTCTTCCAATGGCACTGCTAACGGAAGCTCTTCAATCTCGTGAATGCGCTCGGCGAGACCTCGAGGCGAACCAATGCCGTCCAGATCAAGGCGCGTGATCTTCATCAGCCGCGCTCGCGTCTCAGCCGCAGCTGCTCCATCATCATCTTGATGGTTTCTCGGTCGTCGTCTTCAAGGCGTTTGAGATCGCGAAACATCGCTACCATCTCGGCATCCTCGCCTGCCGCGTCAGGGTTCTCTCCGACAAGGTCAGACACGCGTACTCGGAACAAATCGGCAAGTTTGAGAACCAATTCCATCGAAGGATTGTCTGCCTGTCCTTTTTCTAGGTTCCAGACATGCGCCTTCGATATCCCAATTTTGTCGGCAACCTGCTGAAGCGAGAGGCGGTTCGCGATGCGCAGCTCATGCAGCTTGATGGCAAATGACATAACCCCTCCGTTCACTCTGCTTGCATGCCAGGATACGCGTAGGGTTGACAAAAGCAAGCGTTCAATACAGTATTACAACATCGGTCAAATCGATTCGCGCGGCAGCAACAGGATATCGCTCATGTGGACACAGCAAATCACCGAACAGAAGATCACCTCCTTGCGGCCCTATGGGCGCAATGCGCGCACCCATTCGAAGAAGCAGATTGCGCAGATTGCGTGCTCAATTGAGCGGTTTGGCTTTACCAATCCTGTTCTGGTTTCCGACGATGGCGAGATCATAGCCGGCCACGGCAGGGTGGAGGCTGCAAAGCAGCTTGGCCTAAAGGCGGTGCCAACGCTCGCACTTGCGCATCTCTCTGAAACTGAACGCCGAGCGTATGTCATAGCTGACAACAAGCTCGCGCTTAATGCAGGCTGGGACAAGGAGGTGCTTGCGATCGAGCTGCAGGCGCTGGTTGATCTTGAGTTCGATACGGATCTTACCGGGTTCAGTTTGGCAGAGGTCGACTTTGTTTTAGATGAAGCCGGCGAGGCCGATCCGCAGGGCTGCGATGGTCCCGATGACGCAATCCCGCCGGTTGCAAATGACGCGGTTAGCCGCCGCGGAGACCTCTGGACGCTAGGCAGTCACCGGCTTTTGTGCGGTGACACCCAGAAGGACTTGGACCTCAAGCGTCTCATGGGAAGCGAACGGGCCGATATCGTATTCACTGATCCCCCCTACAATGTCGCCATCGATGGCAATGTCTGCGGACTTGGCTCGGTCAAGCACCGTGAGTTTGCATTCGCGAGCGGCGAGATGAACCGAGCGCAGTTCGTGTCATTCCTTACTGCAACGTTGGGCAATATGTCCGCGGTGATGCGCGACGGCGCGATCGCCTATGTGTGCATGGACTGGCGTCACATGGGCGAACTGCTTGAAGCGGGCGAAGCTAGTTTCACTGAGCTCAAAAACCTAGTTGTCTGGAACAAGACCAATGGCGGTATGGGCGCCTTCTATCGCTCCAAGCACGAGCTTGTATTCGTGTTCAAACAAGGGACTGCTGCTCACACCAACAGCTTCGGCCTCGGCGAGACCGGGCGCTACCGAACCAACGTTTGGGACTATGCGGGGATTTCATCAATCAGCGCGGACCGAAGTGAAGAGCTCGCCATGCATCCTACGGTCAAGCCGGTTGCGTTGATTGCCGACGCACTGCGTGATTGTTCGCGCCGCGGGGAGATAGTGCTCGATGGGTTTGGCGGCTCGGGCAGCACGCTGATTGCAGCACAAAAGACGGGCCGCAAAGCGCGGCTTATCGAATACGACCCGCTCTATTGCGACACGATCATTCGGCGCTGGCAGTCATACACTGGCAAACAAGCCCGACTTGATACCAGTGGCGCACCTTTTGAAGAGGTTGCTGACGAACGGCTCGGGCTTGACCTAGAGGTCGCAGAATGAACCGGCCTCGGCGCAAGCAAGAGGATGCCAGTGCAGGGGATGACCGCAAGGTCGTCCCCTATTCTGTTGGCTACGCAAAGCCGCCTGCCGAACACCGGTTCAAGAAGGGGCAATCCGGCAACCCCAACGGCCGGCGCAAAGGCTCGAAGAACAAGCCGAAGGTCGACACCGGTCATGGAATGCGCGCTGCCGAAGAATATCTACGGCAAGAAGCTTATCGCTCGGTCACGCTTCGCGAAGATGGTGAGCTAATTGAGCTTCCGGCGATCCAAGCGGTGTTCCGCGCGATGGGCGTTGCGGCAATGAAGGGAAACCGATTTGCGCAAAAGACCATGGCTGAACTCGTCACCAATCTTGAGCAGCGCGATGCCGATGCCCGGTTTGAACTGATGGGCAATGCGGTTGAATACAAAGAGAAGTGGACCAACGAAATCGAGCGATGCGAAAAGAATGGGCTGCCCGTTCCTGATCCGGTCCCGCACCCATATGATATTATCATCAATCCCAATAACGGCGATGTGCGGATCGAAGGTCCAAAGACAAGAGAGCAAAAGCAGCGCTTCGATGAAGCCTTGGCGCGCCGCGCGGAGGCGCAAGAGGAAGTGAGCTATTTCGCTGACAAATATCGCAGATCACGCACTGACAAAATGAAGGTGCGCTACCTTGAAGAATGGCATTGGGAGCAGCGTATGTTCGATGTTCTCAACGATATTCTGCCTGATCGCCACAAGGCCAAATTGGAAGACCGGTCATACCGGGAGGGTGCATCACGCCAAGGAAATGCACTTGTGGAGCTGCGCAAAAATCGGGAGCTGCGCGGGGAATATGTTGGCGAGTGACCAAACTGCCTTGTGCTGAGACCAAAACACTCATTTATCCTGTCACGTCAATCTATCTCACGAACGCTCACGGAGAACATTCTCCGTCGTCAGATGAATTCAGAAAAGGCCTCAAAGATTGAAGAGTGCGAAAATTTGGGGTGCGCTAGTGCATTTCTCCAATCTACAGTTGCCGCTCCGTTGGCAG
This sequence comes from uncultured Erythrobacter sp., assembly GCA_947502815.1. Taxonomy (GTDB): domain Bacteria; phylum Pseudomonadota; class Alphaproteobacteria; order Sphingomonadales; family Sphingomonadaceae; genus Erythrobacter. The sequence goes on along the minus strand of CANNBH010000001.1, from coordinate 2,850,582 downwards.
CTTGATCCGGACTGGGTAAAAGCTGCATCTCAGCACTTCGAATTGAACGAGGTAGAGCTTGAGAGGGAAATCGAGCGGCTCGAGAAAGATGCTCTCATGTGGGCGCGTATCGCAAAATTCGAACCCACATCTAAAAGCTACCAAGTGGCGAGCGAGGCCCTCAAACTCGCCTTAAATAAGTACGGCTACAGATCGCTCGCGCAATTTGAGCGCGCCTACTAAGACACTGACGGCAATCCGTCATGACCTCGGCGAAAGCGAGGCCAAACTGCTCTCTCTCTCCTCACGATTAGTGAGATTTACTTCTAATGTAGAGGACGTCATGGGCTTTACGCTTCATGTTCTTGGTACCGAAACATAGTCAGTTTCAGTGTTTGGAATTTCGGCGGAAATTGATGCTGTTCGGGAGTTTATTTCTACTCGAAATTGAATTACGTACAGTACCTTTTGATCGGTAAGCTATTTTCCCTCAATTCTATTCTCTTAGGAGATTTGCGGGGGTGAGGCTCGTGAAGACTAGTCGATGCACCTAAATCGCAGGGCCACCAATTTTTGTTGTTGATTGAATTGAAATAGTCTGTCAGTTCTAGTGAATAAGTATTCAGGGGGGTTTGATGCTTCGATTATATGCGGTTCGTGCATGCGCAGTTTTACCGGCGCTTGCATTTTTTACAGGCGCCAGTGCCCAACAGCTCACGACATATGAATATGATGCTCGTGGCCGCCTTGTGGCTACTGTCGATGCTGAGGCTCGAACTGACTATGACTATGACGACGCGGATAATCGTGAAAACGTTACTCGGCAAACTCTCTTCCCAAACAACTGGCTAGCAACTTCGTTGCCGCATAATGTGGGTTATGCCGAAGGTGGCGGTTGGGCGGCTGATGTCACGCTCACCTCTAATCATATGACCTATGGCCCATACGCTACTGATATTGCGGTGGGAAACAACGTAGCAGTGTGGCGTGTCATGATAGACGCGGTTGCCGGGCCAAACGACAATATCATCACGGTCGACGTGTATGATGCGACCGCTGGTGAAATATTGGAGATTGTGACTTTTGAGCGCAATCAATGGGCCGCCGATTTCACCTATCAGATGTTTGAGGTCCCATTCGTATTCGACGCCGCGCGTGCTGGTCATGCGGTTGAGTTTCGGACTTACTACCATTCTAATGCTTATGTGCGCGTCCAAAGAATTGGTTATCATCCAGACCTTTAGGGGGCCGTTCTTCTTCTGATGGCGGAAGTGCGTTTTCAGTTGCCCGCCAACTCTAATCACCTAGCTCGACAGGAATTCTCCGAGTGCTCCATAAAACCAAAAGTGTTCTGCTCGCATCGATCGCAGTTGGTGCTTTTCTGCCGCTTTCTTCCGCGATTGCGCAGGTTGCCCCTACAGAAGTAAATGAGGAGGCGGTCGATGCGTTTGGAATGGAGCGTAAAACTGGCCGTTTTGTTTGGTCGTCAGGTGAGATTATTGGCATCGGCCCGGAAGGTGCGAGGCTTGGTGTAACCGTAACAGGGGTCCGAACACCGCCTTATCGCCAATATGTCTATCAAGGTTTGCCAACGTCGGTGGCTCAGCTCAGCCAACCCACAATTTCAATCAATCCGGTCGCCGTTGAGTTCTCCCAGATTCCAGGTGAGATTTACCCGAACCTTAACCATGTGACGATTGACTACTATGGTGGCTCCCACACTTTCGAGTGTAATTCAACCGTATGCCATTCACTCTACTTGCTCCCAAACATTGGTATGCGACCCCTCGGCAATGGCTACGAGTTCATGGATCAGCATGGCACACTGATCTACGTCGAGAACGGCTATAGCACGATTACCTTTAAAGATGGACGCCAAGAGGTATACTCCGGCGACGGGCACCGCACCAATAACTTCGGCTATATGCTCAGGCGGACAGCGGGCGGCTCCCAGGGTAACAAGTGGACCGCCATTAATCGAGCGATTGACATTTGTCCAACTGATGCTGGCGCTAACTGCACTGGGCTTCAAGCGGATCGGTATGCATTCGTTTCAAGCGTTCCTACTTCTCCGCTCTCAATTACTGACGCTGCTGGAGGCGTAACGCTCATTCGGTGGGAGCAAAAGACAGCAATGGAAGGGCGGCCACCTACTGGTTACCCACATTCGTCTTTGCCTACGATCCCGCAACGAACAGTGCGCTACCCCCTAGGTATTACATTTCCCGGAGACAGCGCTGAGAGCATAACGATCTCTTACAACTCCCATATCGAGAATGCCGACATCCACGATGACATCCGAGTTAACCAAATCGTGCGCAATGGCGTCACGGTCGATTATGAGGTTGTCCCTGTCTATCCCTATGGGAAAGCCGTCGAATTTGTGTTGCCAGCGGCAGATAATGGCGGAAGTTATCAAGTTTCGGACGACTATGGCTGGGGCACAGCGTATGTGAATATTGGCGGGGGGCTTGCAGCAGAAGTTGGTCAAGTTTGCGGCAATTTCAGTAATTCTGGCACCGCCGATAATACGCAGACTGGTGGCGCGAGCCTAAGTCTAAGTAGCTTTCATACGAACCGCTGTTCAGGCGGCGGCCTGATCTCTGGAGGTGGCGGAGGCGGCTTGGGTCTCAATTTCGTTACTGAAGAGGCCCCGCCGGATGAGGATCATCTGGAGCCAGGTTCGAGCGAAGGCAGTCAAGTCTATCAGTTAACGATAACAGCACGAATTGACGGCGAAATAGTATCTCAATCAGAGGCCATCCGGCCATATTCTCGCGAAGGTGCGGCGAGACGCCGCTTACTTTGGACGGAAGACGGTCTTGGTCGGAGGACAAACTACGCGACCAACTACTACGACGAAGTGGTCGCTATGCGCCCTCCAGAAGGAAATTGGACGGTCAGCGCTCAGGATTTGAGGGGTAACGTAGAGGGAACATTGGCATACCCAAAAAGCACAGATTTTTCGCCAACTGCAGCACCGATTGCCACGGCATATTCCTACATAGATGAATGCACCGACGTGAACATCGCCTGGTGCAACCGTCCAATCAGCATGACTGATCCTATGGGCAATGTTACAAACTTGGAGTACAACGACTACGGGCAATTGACCAAAGAGATCGGACCTGCATCCACTCCTGGAGCAGCAAGGCCTACTGTCGTAAATGAATATGAGTTCCGTACGGCATACATCAAAGACTCCGCTGGCAACCCCGTTGCCGCAGGGCCTCCAATTTCGATGCTAATTCGCTCATTCACTTGCATCTCCAGCGCCACCTGTGACGCGAATACGCCAGAAGCTGACATGGTCGTAAGCGAATATGATTACGGCCCAGACACCGGCCTGAACAACCTTTTGCTTCGAGGGATGACAGTCAGAGCTCAGAACGCTGAGGGTCAGATGGAAACGCGGCGCACTTGCTACGAATACAACTACTTCGGCGAGCGCATCTCAGAAACCCTTCCTGGGGCTGATCTTTCGAGCTGTCCGGCATGAGAAGGCTAAGTATGAAGTTAGCAAAATCGATTGCCGCCCTGTGCGTGCTGAGCCTCTCCGCACTATTACCCGCGTCGGCGTTTGGTCAGGCTGGTTCTGGCGATCACACGTATTCGTCACGCTACGATAGTCTTGGCCGGGTCGTTGGAACAATCGCGCCGGACCCGGACGGTGCTGGGTCGCTTGAAAGACCTGCTACCCGCACGACGTATAACAACCGCAATCTCCCTGTGCGCGTCGAAACTGGCGTTCTTTCTCAATGGCAAGATGAAAGTGTTGCTCCGTCAGCTTGGGGTGGAAGCTTTACCATTCAAACCAGAGTGGACACGGTTTACGACGCCAATCGCAGAAAATTAAAGGTGGTCGCGTACGACGGAAACCTTGATATCGTTGCGCTTACGGAGTTCAGCTACGATAGCCGAGGCCGCCTTGATTGCACCGCGGTACGGATGAACCCCGCAGTCTATCTCACGCCCTCGTTGCCAACTGATGCTTGTGTTTTGGGTCCGCGAGGTGTTGGTCCCCAAGGCGAAGATGTAGAAGACTTTGGTCCCGATCGCATCACGCGCAATTTCTATGACAACGCAGGTCAGGTCGAACAGGTTAGGAGCGCTGTCGGCACTAGTGTTGAGAACGCAGAAGTAACCTACACTTATACTGACAATGGTCAGATCGAATACCTAATCGACGCCAACGGGAACCGCGCAAAGCTAGAATACGACGACTTCGACCGTCAAACGCATTGGTATTTTCCCGATGTAAACAGCTCGCATCAATTCGATGATACCGATCTAGCATCGTCACTCACCTCTGCGGGAAACTCCAGCACGACTGACTATGAGCAGTACACTTACGATGACAACGGCAATCGAATAACGCTCCGAAAACGCGACGAGGCAGAGATTGACTACGTTTATGACTTCCTCAATCGCGTAATAGAGAAGCAGTTCGAAGACCGGCAGGATCTAGACGCAGTCCATGAGCAAACAGTTTACTACACCTACGATCTAAGGGGCCTGCAAACCTCTGCCCGCTTTGGTTCTGCGACTGGGCAAGGGGTGCTCACCGAATATGATGGCTTTGGTGCACTGCGATCCGAACAAAACACTCTAGTCGGTGTCAATTCGGTTCAGTCGCGCTATGATCTCAACGGGAACCGGACTTCGATTATCTACCCAGACAATCGTGCATGGACGTATGAATACGATGGCCTAAACCGGAACTCGGTTGTGCGGGATCTTTACGGGGATGCGCTGGTCGAGTTCAGCTTTAATGCCAACGGGTTACTAGATACAGCAACACGCTTTCAAGGCGCGCCAGATCAGTCGTGGACGTACGACCCTGCAAATCGGTTGCATACGAGCTCGATTGCGACGGGCGACCCGCAATACGATGTCACTTGGGAATTTGGGCGCAATCCCGCGTCCCAGATTCTGTTCGAGGCAGAGTCGAACGAAACCTATGCGTGGGATGCTCTTGCCGGTGTTCTCGGCGATGCCAATGGCGTGCAGTATGACCGCGACTATGTGACCAACGGTCTCAATCAATACACCCAGGTTGGCGCAGATGCCTTTGTCTATGACGACAACGGAAACCTAACGTCGGATGGCAGTGACACATTCACATATGATCACGAAAATCGGATGGTTCGGGCTGATTTGCTGGATCAGGCGACTAGCCAAATCACGACCGTCAATTTCTACTATGATCCAATGGGGCGGCTGTACCTGATTCAATCAACCGATCCTGCCCACGCTGAACAACGGTTTGTCTATGACGGTGATGCTCTTATCATGGAGTACAATGCGTCAAATGCGATCCAGCGGCGGCATGTGCACGGCGCTGCGGCCGGGGTCGATGATCCTTTGGTTACTTACAATTCTCAGTACTTCTCGACCTTCTGGGCCAACTTCCTGTCCACCGACGCGCGCGGGTCCATCGTTTACAGCGCCAATCGGGACAACAATTGGCGGATCGTCAACACTTATGACGAGTACGGCAATCCGGGCCAAACCAATGAAGGACGCTTCCAGTACACTGGGCAGGTGTGGCTGCCAGAACTGGAGATGTATTACTACAAGGCCCGCATCTACTCGCCCAAGCTCGGCAGGTTTATGCAGACTGATCCGATTGGGTATGAGGATCAGTTTAATCTGTATGCTTATGTTGGGAATGATCCGATCAATGCGGTGGATCCGACTGGGTTGAGCGAAGCAGATGTCATGGCTTTCCTTCAGGCCCAAATACAAGGTCAATCACCGTACGAAGTATTATTGACAATTCACAGCTACATGAAACCTTTGACCGACAGAGTTTCAGAGCAACGAATTCAAACACTGACACCCGAAACTCGGTTGATGGCTAGGGTGTTTGTCAACGCCGTAGAAAAGGAAACTGGGATTGTTTTGCGAGTAGTTCAGGCAAATCGCACATATCAAGAACAGCAATCCCTATATGCTCAAGGTAGGACGGCACCCGGCCCCAGGGTTACTAAAGCACCGCCTGGACGATCATATCATAACTTCGGTTTAGCAATTGATGTACATGCCATGTTTCCAGACGGCCAAATGGACTGGAATGCATCACAGCTGAGTGGGGGGCAGGACGAAATAGCCGACTTTGCCAGACCGCTCGGGTTTTCTGCGGGAATTGACTGGACTACTAATCAGGACCGCCCGCATTTTGCGAACGAAACTGGGGTTGGCAACATTCCTGATCCAAGGTTAAGGACTTCTTGGTGCCAAAGAAATGTGAACGGATGTTAGCATGAGAAAGCACTTTTGGGCTGTTTTAGCTCTGTCGATGATAGGCTGCACTGGTTCAAGTGCCAGTCAGCATATTTTTATTCCATCTGAATGTGGACCAATGAGCCCCGAGCTCAAGCTGCCCACTGAATCTAACGACCCAGTCTTATCTGTCACAAGATTTTTTTCGAGCTACTCCCGGGAAATCACCGTCAGTCGAGGTCAGTCGGGCATGGAAGTCAACTATCAAGAGAGATTTCCAGATGGGAGCCAAATTTTTTTCGAGTTCTCGCTGCTCATTGGTTATAGTGCTGAGGCAGGGTATCTCCGAAGTCCAATCAGCCAAACGCAAAGGCTAGACGCCGATGACCTTGCCTTTATTCAGGAAGCAATGAGCGCATTCGACGAGGTCTACAGAGGCGACGTTTCACCCGAAAGAGCCGCGATTGAACTTGCAACCGAGTGTGATTCACCAATCTGGGTCAAGTAATTCTGACAAATTAACTGCTAGAACCCTCAATGGTTGATTGGAGCGAGATTTGGTTGACGGCTCTGTAGCCACCTTGCCTTCCCAACTGCACAAACACATCAACACTCTCCCGCACATAATGTCGCACATCATCGCGTGAGAGGCGTGATCCGGCTTGCAGCACCAGCAGTGCAAGCTGCTCAATCGCCCGCTGCGGCGTATCTGCGTGGATCGTTGTCATCGACCCCGGATGCCCGGTGTTCACCGCTCGCAGGAATGTGAACGCCTCGCCCCCGCGAAGCTCGCCAAGGATTATCCGATCCGGCCGCATCCGCAGCGCTGCGATCAGCAGATCCTCTGCGCTCACGACCGCCTCGCTCAACTACCCGCGCGCAGCAATCAGGCCCACCGCGTTGTCGTGTTTGAGGTGCAACTCTGCTGTGTCCTCAATTTTTCATGCGCCAGAAAAAGGATCGACTGTTGTTGGCGTCAAAGTCTCACGTTCTGTCTTTGGTTCGGCATGGATAGCGTTTGGTACTAATGGCGCCGATTGACTCACACCGGCAAGCAAAGCGATCGCAATGATTTGGGCACCAGCAAGGACAAAGAGCCCCGACACAACTTTGACACCTCGTTGCACGTGCAAATGCCCGTTCATCATCGAAAAGCCAAGCAATGCGACAGCGATGATGCAAACGATGAATGCGATTTCACCAAACAACATGGCGCTGACCCAATTGCTCGAGCTTTCGAGAACTCCATCATGACGCGGTGTAAAAAGGCTATTCTCAGTCGTTATTGGCATTTCCCTTCAGACCGCCACGAGCGCTTGAGAAACGCGCCGTTTACCAGCATTGCGTTCGAGCTGCACAAACACATCCACACTCTCACGCACATAATGCCGCACATCGTCCCGCGATAGTGTTGATCCAGCTTGCAACACGAGCAAAGAGAGCTGCTCAATCGCCCGATGCGGCGTGTCGGCATGGATGGTTGTCATTGACCCCGGGTGCCCTGTGTTCACTGCGCGCAGAAATGTAAACGCTTCGACTCCCCGCAATTCTCCGAGAATAATCCGGTCAGGTCGCATCCGCAATGCTGCAATGAGCAAGTCCTCAGCCGAGACCTGAGCCTCACTAAGCTCCCCTCGCGCCGCGATTAGGCCCACTGCGTTATCGTGCTTGAGGTGCAACTCCGCTGTATCTTCAATTAAGATCAAACGTTCATCGGGTGCAACCTCGGCCAAGAGCGAATTGAGAAACGTGGTCTTCCCAGTCGATGTGCCGCCTGAGACCAAGATGTTCTTTCGTTCCCGAACAGCTTCTTTCAGGGACTCGGCGGCCTCGCGCCCAACCAACGAGCGGAAACTCCGTTCTAAGCCCAGATCGCCTCCGCTCGAAACCGCACCATCAAATGCGCCAGCCTCTTCCCAGTCTGATAGGGAGAGATCGGCGGACACATGCTTGCGGAACGCAAAGGCGTATCCATCGCGCGTCGCAGGCGGGGCGGCAATTTGCACGCGCGAACCATCCGGCAGGGTCGCGGCCAGCAAGGGCTGCGCGCGGCTGATCCCCTGCGATGAATACGAGGCGATCTGCTTCGCAAGCCGTTCAAGCAATTTCGGATCAAGGCTAGGCTCTTCAATCCGCTCAATCCCGCCGCCAAGGCTTTCGATCCAGATCTCGCCGGGCCTGTTGATCCATATATCGGTAACATCAATGCGCTCCATCACCGGCGCAAGTGGTGCGAGAAAGCTGTCGAGGTAATATCCGGCCTCAGCAGTGCTCATTGAGATGGGCTCACGGATCAACACTCGAAAAATCAAGGTCGCGTGCAACGAAAACAGAAACGCTCGCTCCATGCCGCACCCGCAGTGTTGGCTGAATACTCTGAGGATCAGTGATCTGAAGGTTTTGGGTGCTGCCGGGTAGCGCCACGATAACACCGTCGCTTGCTTCGTTAACCGCAAGCCCGACGCCAATGTCCAGAACGGATTGCAAGATGGCCCCGCCAAAACGCTGAAGAAACTTGGTATCCACTCGCCCGCGGATGCCAGCTCTGCCGAGCGGATCAGACGAGGGAGAATTCAGCGCGATCGTGACACCGTCAGGCCGGATAAGTCGGGTCCATTGCACAAGCGCTCTGTTCTGCCCTGATTGAAGGTTGGATTCATATTCGCCGTACAGACGGCTGCCTCGCGGTATGAGAATTCTGGTTCCATCAAAGCTCGACACATCCCGCTGAACAAGCGCCCGAACCCCTCCTGCACGAGTCGAATCCAGCGCAGTCTCCAAGACAGCGGGGATCACTGTACCTTGCGGTACGGTCCGAGAAGGATTGCGCAAACGGCTAGCCGTCACACGTTCGTCTTCGGACCCTTCACGGCTTGCGGTCGAGGTAGCTCGCGGTTGCGCAGAAGCTTCAAACACCACTTCGGGGCGGTCAAATGCAGGCTCATTGGGAACGTCCTGCGGTATCGGTGCTGGAATCAAGGGGGCAGCAATTGGCGGTGATACAATAGGCTGAATGATTGGGCGCACGAGGGTTTGGGGCTGCAAGGTTTCACGATTTGGTTGAGGCTGTTCGATACGCGAGGCCGGGGCGGCGGCAAGGAGCCGATCTGGGATGCGAAGGTCGGGAGGCGAAGCGAGACGACGAGCTTGATCTGGACCAGCTCCATCTTCTGGGATGAGAACGGACGGCGCGCCAGAGGTCTCCTCGGCAGCGCTAAGCGCGTTGTAAAGCATCACCCCGCCAATGAGCAGGATCGCAGTAAAGATCCATACGCCCCAGTTGCTCGGAGACTTACGCGCAACGGTTGGACGCAGATCGGTGGCCTCAGAGCCATTCAGGTTAGAAGTGTCCGCTCCGCTCATTGCTCGCCATCCTCGCGGCGATTGCGTCTTGCCGTCGCTTTCTCGCGGTCGATGCGGAACACCAATTCTTGATGAACACGGTCGATGACATAGGCATCGCCTCGCATATATCCGTCCACAACCTCTTCATCGCCCGAGGCGCCGATGGCAAAGACAGCGGGTAAAGGCTGTCCAGGCGCATATTCAATGACCGTTTTAACGCCATTATCGCGAACCGAGGCCGGTCGCACTTCACGGTCGCCGCGCAAACGATAGGACCATGTCAGATCGTCAATCACTTCTTGCGCTGACAAATCTTGATCCCGTGGGCGTGGCTCAGATTCTAGACGGACCAGATAGGCAGCCATCAGGCCTTGGCCTGTCTCAAGCGTGAATTCGTAGGTTCGGCTGTCGGTCTCGACCATCAGGCTTGCAGGAGCTGCCCCAATTTCGGGTGTGACTTGAAAACTGTTGGTTTCCGCTGAAACCTCCACCTCCCATGCACGGCTCCCGCTCAGTGTCGCTCGCCGAATGTTTTCTCTTGGCTCGAGCATCACAGTAAGCGTTGTGGAGGGAAGAGCGGTGAGAACAATCGGCTGTCCTGCAACCCATTGAGCGGTTTGGATGCGCGGGGTATCGCGCCCCGGTGTCGGGAAAACTTGCGCATTCGCTGCCGTTGCTGCCGCAATCGCAAGAAAGGTTAGAAGCGATCGTTTCACTGCGTCACTCCGTCGCTCTGCGGAGGCAGTTCGACTCCATTGACAATATTCTCTTCCGGCAATGTCTCAGCGTCGCGGCGATAGCTCGTCACCTGAAACCCGACCGGATTGATGTAGCGGTCCGCTTCGCTCATTTCAGCGGCTGTGAACTCATAGTTCACAATTGCGACCCAGTGCTGAGCAGGTTGCGGGCGCGCACCGCGATCGGTTTGAGTGGTCGCAAACCGGATCATCGCCTGGCCCTCAGCAAGGTTTGACACGCTCTTAATCTCGGTTGCTATAACTGCGCCGCCCGGCAGGTAACTTAGGGGCGAGCGCGGATTGGTTGCATCCATTTGTGCCTGATATCGCTCAGCCACTTGTCTTTCCGACCAAAGAGCGACTTTGCGGTAGTCGGACTGAACATTGCCCGCGGTAAAGCTCTCGCGCGCGATCACATACTGAACAAGGAAGGAACGCGTAAGCGCAGCATCGGGCGCAATTACCTGCGTATCGAGCGGTGCAAGCGCCTCAACATTCCCGGTTTGCCGGTCAACCAGCAGGGTATAGGGCTCCACCGTCTTGAGCGGGATCAGGAACACCAGCGCGAGTGCCTCCAACAGCGCCACGACAGCGGCGATAATCGCCACAATCCACGCGCGGCGGTTTGAACGTTCAAGATCGTCTGTGACGCTGGTGGCCCAGCTCTCAGCCACAGGCAATTTGCTCAGATCAATTTCAGGTTCCATACTCATGATGTCTGATCACGCCTCCGCGCGGCCCTCGATGTTCGCAGGTTTGAACGGCGATATGTCTCTCCAAGACGGGGCGCAGCGGAGTAATTGGCGTTACCCGTCCGGCTACCTTCTCGTGTGCTTTCATTGCTCCGCGTCATACTCCCACTGGAGATCAACCGCTCGCGGCGCACTGTGCTTTCAACAGAGCTGCTGATGCTTTCGGCCCGTAGGATCTGTACATTGGGCTGCGGTCCAGAAAGCGACTGCGGCCGCTTTGTGTCTGCCCAAGATTGCAGAGGCAGCTGGAAGTCCGGCAGGGTCAGCCATCCGCGGTGGAACACAACCTTTGCCAGCAGCCAGAGCATCAAGAGCTGAACAATCGCAAAGGCGAGCATAACCGCAAACAGCTCTGTGGGTGCCGCAGGTGTAGCGTATCCAAGGCCCCTGACCTGAAGGGCATCCGCGAGCCACGGCTCGATGATTGCCAGCTGCACGCTCAAAACGATTGTGGCACCAATCGAGCCTGCAACAGTGAACACAAGCCCCTTTAGCCACCCGCCAAAAATGCCGCGAGATTGCGGGAAGAAATAAAGTCCAGCAGCAACAGGCGCGAGTGCGAGAAGCAGGCCTGCTGCTATGCGCAAGAGACCGAGTGTGCCGATTGTGGAGGCAAGGTAGAGTATCCGCGCATTGCCATATCCAGTGTCATCCTCAATCGCAGCTGCCCTGAAGGTGCTGCCTGAGCCTTCGCCTTCGATAAGAGCGGCGGCGTTCCGTCCTGAGCCAATCGCTGTAAGCTCGACAACCGCATTGTCAGCGCTTTGCAATCGGTCAGCGAAGCCTTGCGCAGTTCCATTGCCGCTGCTGCTTTGAACAACGCTTGCTATCTCAGCCGGGCCCTTCAGCGTTGTGTCGTAGACCACTGTTCGAAAGGCAGGCCAGGAGAAGGCAAGGGTTAGTACAATCCCGATCTTGATCACATCAAACACGGCATCACGAGGCTGTGGGCCCGGACCGAATAAGAGCCGAATGCCGAAAAGGGCGATGAATAGAGTAAGCAAGCTCGTCATCAGGATCGACGCTGATGATCCCGGTTGCCCCAAAGCCTGATAGCCATAGCTACCGATCAGCTGTGCCTGGCAATCGATATGCGATAGGGTGCGAAGCAGGAACTCATCGCCAGTGATTATGGAAGGACACGCCACTATGCGGCCTCCTCGAGCAGACGATGCAGCCAATTGGCGGGATCGGGGCCGGTCTTGCTCACCAGCTCATCGAACAACCGCACAGTGCTTTCGCGGCCTGACAGGATGGTGAGAATATCGCTCTCACCAGACAGGTCGAGCCGCGCCACCACACTTTCGCGCCCATGCTTGATTAAGAAGCAATGCGAGGTGTCAGGCAAAGTGCGCACCAGATCGAACTCATGCCGGCTAAGACCAAATCCATTGATGTAGTCCTCGGCGCGTGCCTTGGGGTTGATCATGAAAATCTGCGTTGCCGCTTGCTCGATAATTGCGCTGGCGATCTGGCTCTCCAACGCATCTTGGGCGCTCTGCGTCGCGAAACCGACAACGCCGTTGCGCTTGCGGATGGTCTTCTCCCAGTCTTTGATCCGACGAACGAACACCTCGTCATCAAGCGCCTTCCAACCCTCATCAATGACAATGATCGCAGGCGTCCCATCAAGACGCTCCTCGACCCTCTGGAAGAAGTAAAACATAGCTGGAGTGCGAACAGCCGGATCATCAAGGATAGCCGTCATATCAAACCCAACGGTGTCAGCAGAAAGGTCCGTCAAATCACGCTCGTTGTCGAACAGCCAAGCACGCTCGCCCTCGCCCCACCAAGGGCGGAGCCGGGAGTAAAGGTCATCCGCGTCGGGGCGAGCTCCCCCGCGAAAAAGCTCAACCAGAAAGCACAAACGGCGGCGCTCCAGCGGTTGTTGGAAGCTCGTGTCGACCGCGTCGCGGATCTGATCGAGCTCAGCATTGCTTGCTCCGCCGGCGAGCAAGCTCAACCAGTCGAGCAGGAACTGCCGGTTAGTAGGGGTGTTATCGAGCTGGAGCGGGTTCAGGCCAGACGGTGAGCCTGGCCGGAGCCGATCATACTGGCCGCCGATGGCGCGGATAAAGAGTTCTGCTCCGCGATCCTTATCAAAGAAAATGATACGAGGATTGAAGCGGCGCGCCTGAGCAAGCAGGAAATTCAGGACAACCGTTTTACCTGAGCCAGAAGGGCCGATGACTGTGAAGTTGCCAAGGTCAGCTTGATGGAAGTTGAAGAAGTAAGGCCCAGCAGCAGTTGTTTCGAACAGAGTGACCGCTTCGCCCCAATGGTTGCCTTTGGGCCGCCCGACTGGGAAGTTGTGCAGACTGGCAAGACCAGCAAAGTTGGTGGTCGAAACCAGACCGCGCCTGCCGATATAGCGGAAGTTGCCCGGGAACTGGGCCCAGAATGTGGGCTCAAGTGCGATGTCTTCGCGCACAGCATTGATGCCTAGGTCCGCAAGTAATGCCGTGACTTCTGCGACATGGTTCTCAAGCGCCTCAAGGCTCTCTGCATGGACCGCGATTGTTGTATGATGCTCACCAAACCCAGCGCGGCCAGCGGCAACTTCGTCCTTTGCTTCTGAAAGCTCATCGCGCAGCGATACAGCTTCGTCCTCTGCCGATTGCATGCGGCGCAAAGCTAAGTTCATTTGGCCAAGCGCTTGGCCGCGCTCAACCATCGCAAAGCTCTGTGTGACATGCAGCTCGAACGGCAGCCGATAAAGCTCGTCAAACATGCCGGGGAACGTGGCGCCCGGATAATCCTTTATCGAGATGAGCGCCTCGAACCGGCGCGGCAGATCACCAGTGGGTGCAAGTTCAATAGCGTCCTGACCAAAACTAATCCGGCGAGAAGGAATGAAATGGCCTAGGTCGCCATGAGGCAAAGAAACAGGCCGCATGTCTGCGTTGAACAGACAGGATAGAAACTCCAAAGGCTCAGAGCGCTGACCATCATGCGTGTCATATATACTCAGCACACGCGGGTCATAAGAGCCCAATGATGCAACCAGAGCTTCGCGCGCACGGTCAAGCGCATGCTTTTCAGCAGCGATCAATCCAGCGTTGCGTTTCGCGCCTTTTGCAAACCAATTGCGGACCCGGTCCACAATCCCAATCCGGCCCTGAAGTGGCCGCCGGATGATCGTAACGAAGAGCTCGTTCACAAACATCTGCTTGCCAGCGAGCTTTTCCTGCCATTGCTCATCAAGCCGCGCGGAAAAATCGTCCGCTGTGACCGGCTCTAGTGCGGCATCTGCTTTGCGCCTGATCACATGATGATAGACTGCGAACCGCGAGCTACCCAGCGTTCGCAGCATCGCATCACGCAGGCCGGAGCGGTAGTTGAGCTCGTCACTGTCTGCGGTCTCGAACAGCAATCCGCCAACGCGGATGGTTTGCATCAGCAGTCCATCACGTGTCTGGATGGTCACATCGTCGATATGGCGGGCGTAAGGGAGGTGCACGCCAGCAGGCGTCTCTCTGGCGATCACCTTGGGGTCGCGGGTTAGGGCCGGTAGGAGTTGCATTGCCAAAGTGAGTAATTCTTGACGCGCGGGCAATTACGCACGCGCGTAATCCAAAGATCAAAGAAGCGGGGTTCGTGGAGGCAGAACAGCATGCCGATCCCGTGAAGTGCCACGGCTACTATTAGAACCCACCAAGCTTGGAAAATCAGAAACAGTTCAACCGCAATAATGCCATTGATGACGAAGAAGGTGTAAGTGACACCTGCAAACATTTGAGGCCGCGTTAGTGCGACAAACAATGTATCTCGTCTGAGTTCGTCGCTCAAATTATTGCCCCTAATTGCCCGCAAACCTTAATCAGTTTGGGGCGCGGGGCAATGCCAAATTCGCAAACTCCTCAAGTAAAAAGGCTTAGTGACTTTCTAACTGAGGATCCTGGTGCGGAGTAAACGCGAGTTCTATCGAATTTAGCGTGATCGTTCTCAAGCACGGGATTCGATTTTAAAGACCAGCAGCCGGTTTAAATTGATGGATGGGTCGCAACGTCGATTAAAATTAGCAAGCTCGCAGCCCTCCACAAATTTTTGAATGGCTGGATTAGAACGCGAAGCGATCCAATCGCTAAAGGCATCTCTGGTATTGGCATTCAGAATGTTGAAACGGACTGTCCGCAAACGACCCAATCGTGGCCGCAAATCGACATAGTTGTCGGGCCCGCAAGCTAACTGGCAGCATCGCAATCTTAAGAAATAGAAGCGCTTGGATGGGTTGGAAATTTTGTTCGCGACCTTTTGCTTATAGCTCGTCGCAAGCGCCCTAAAGGCCCGAATGCCACGTTAGCCTGACATTACCATACTAAGCAGTGTTTCGTGTGTTCTCGCTCATATTCCAATCTCCCCGCGGCGCGCTTTGAAGATCTCGCTGCGCTCTCTCAGTATCAAAGGAGCCATCATTTCTGTTCGGCTCCATGACAGTTTCGCGGGCTTCCGAGCGGGGTAGGGTACTCTCGATATTCAAGTCTGGATTTCGCCATGCTGATTCTTGAATGCCGTCGACGACTACATCCCCTTTCTTGGGGGACCCAGGAAGGCTCAGCGCGAACTCCGAAGACCCTAGCCCCAGTGGCGATTGCCCGGATGAGGGATCTCTGAACAGTATTGATGGATCGTTTGCGGCGGCATAACCATAAACGACGAATGTCACTAAGTCATTGCTCCACATGTTGTATACGTTTTGGACTAAGTTGCTCGCTAAACGTCCAGCTTGAGGCACTACACGGTTTAACCCAAAGGGTGTGCTGGGCGGGCAAGCGGCTTGCCCCATGGCAAACATTAGGTCAGCCTTTGGGCCAAGACGAAATCCAATTGTCTCCAGCGCAATTACAGTGGCTTCCATCGTCATGCCACCCAATTGCTCGATTACGGAGTCTGAATCTTGGAGACTGAGGCTGGTCTCAGCGACTGGTGAAACTCGCTCAGTGCATAGAGCACCTGCTTGGTCGAGTGCATTGGACTGACCGCGACCATTGCCCTGGGCAGCCCCCTGCTTAACTGGTGTACTACCGAACCTATGCATGATTTTCAAAGCCTGAACGTACGTGGACGTAGATCAATAGATTGTGGACATACTTAGCATTAATCCCAGTCTTGAGGCTGAGTTTCCAAGAATTTTCGGTTAGCGAGAGATTCTTCAAAGTGTTCTCACCAAAAAATCTAGGGCTGCTGCCTTGTGTGGACAGGGCGTGCCTATTCAAGAAAGCGGTATTGATTGGAAAAGAGCTTCGGCGTGGAAGCTCTTCTTGTACAGCCTGCTCTATGTCCAAATGCCCAATTCGGCCTTCTTGTCCAAAATGGATTGCCTCGTAATGTCTTACTCTTTTTTTCTTCGGGCCCCATGCCTTGTATTTACGGCTTGTTGCGATAATGATCTCGCCGCCAAGTCCGAGAATTCGGTTGCCAAGTGTGCGCTCATCTTCGGGGAAACGCACTTCGATAATTTCTCCGTTTAGAGCTTTCTCCCAAGCCTGCCCCGCTTCTGCTTCACCGAAGGTATGCTTTAGCAAATCACCAAGCGGAAAGACTGCGATTGACTCCTCGTTCGAACGATCGAAGTGACGCAAGGTTTCTGAGATCTTAAGAAGAAGAACGCGTACATCGTTTTCTATTTCGATATCTGCGCGAAGTTGTTGGCCATATTTTGCCTTGCGGGCGTATGCTTGAGCTACCAACTTTCTCGCTGCCTCACTATCCTTGGTCATGGCGGTCACATCACTCACGAATTCAAGTTGTGGCTTATCAGGGTATGGTGAGCTGGCCAAATCTACCAGATAGAGCGCGCGGAAGTGGCTGCGAACTTGATCAGCCTTCTCCAAGTTAAAAGGCGTGTCGATTATCAATCGCTCAAAGGAGTTGATTGCGAGAAAGTCCGCCAAAACGCCGATCTCAGGGGCGATTCCGGGTCTAAGCTCGTAAAATCCTACAACTCTATCGACTTCGACAGGATCGATTAATGCATAATGCGGCTGTTCACCGAAGAGCTCATCCATGCCGTGTCTTAATGCTTCGAGATACGAAAGCAATTCCACCAAGCACTGAAAATACTTGGCTTTGACTCTAATTCGCTTTTCGTGTGTTCGAAATGAATTGCCAGCCGTAGCGCGAAAAGACTGGACCGTCTCCAATGAGGACTTCTTGAGGTTACGGTGGTACTTAGCTAGCTCCAACGCGCGGTTTCTGTTGGCATTCTGCCTGTCCTCATCACCTGAAACTGTGTGCCAGCATTCACCTTCACCTTCGACTATTCTAGGTTCAATGATATTCGTCAGTGTTGCGAAGGAGTCGCTTAAGGCTTCGTCTTCAAGCCGCCCCACGCTCAGCCCCATCGTTAACGTCTGAGCATCCAAGTCTGCTGTGATGATCTGGCGGTCAAGCTCCTTATAGGTGTCCTTCAGATCATAGCATTCCTCGAGGAGACGGACCGCCCGCTTGTAATTCAGTTCAAAATTGAAGCGATCAAATTGTTTCCGATCATACTTGAATTTTTTTGGTGGTTCAGTGGAACCTGTGCTCGGCGGATTTAGTCCGCGCAAAACACTTGGTATGCCGTCACCATTAACGGGAAACACACGGAGGAATTCTGGGGGCAGTGTACCACACCAATCGCGCAACTCGGCAAACTTCGCTATGCTCTGCTTGGCAGCGTCGCCGTAAACCAAAGTCAACAATTCACGAGGAATTAACATAAATGATCCCTTTGGGCTGACGAGTCGACCGCTCTCACTCTATTTGGCATAAGCAAGGTAGCAAATACCTAGAGTCGTGCATCTAACACTTGCGAGAATGCTTGCAAACGGATCAATTGGTCAATGGCCATTCATCTGTTAGTTGCTGCCAATTGAGAGTGTTCTCATCTTCGCAACCGCAACTTTCATGCCTCCACCCTGTTTTTGACCGTACTGCCGGCCTGCTATTTATGCGGTTGCCAGGTTGGTTCATTACAGTCTTGTAGAAATTAGGACCGTCGGTCGTTAGGGGCTCCGCTGGGTCAAGAGAGCCTGCGCACCCTCAAAGAGCAATCTTTCTATCGCGCTTCTTGGATGCATACTTTCAAGCGCTTGGCCCTCCTGATCGACAGCCTTGTATATCGGTCTAACGCGCCTGCTGCCTGATAAGTATGATTGGAAACGCCGCGAGAAGGACTGTCCGCTCTCACCCTCAACTTCGGACATTCGAGAGCGCTTTGAATAAAGCCAAAAGCGGACCTCCTGATAGCGTGACTGGACTTCGCTACTTATTCGAGCATGTGTTGCGGTGCGAACAGACATTCTAACGGCTGCTCGCTGCCTCAGTTAAGCATCTGGGGCTCGTCTCGGTGCGGGCAGCAATATCGCTGCTCCGTTACTGGAGACGACCAATGTCAAACGACAAACCAAAACGCGCATCCAATCCAAAAATCGAGACCCTCCTCAAAATGCTTCGCCGCAAGAGCGGAGCGTCCCTCGACGAGATCGCCAAAGCCACAAATTGGCAGCCGCACTCAGCACGAGCGATGATTTCAGGGCTCAAAAAGAAGGGCCACGCTATCGCCCGCGAGAAGATCGGCAAGATCAGCCGCTACAGCATCGTCAGCGGTGAAGCAGAATGAGCAATCTCGAACAAGAGCTCGCAGCATTGCAAGACATGCAACCCACTGAGTTGCGAGAGCGCTGGAGCCAAATCGACAAACGCCAGCTGCCCAATGTCCCGCCCGCATTGATGCGGTCGCTTATAGCGTACCGGCTGCAAGAACGCCGCTACGGCGAGCTGCCAAAGCTGGTCCGCCGCGAGCTGATGCGATTGGCAGCGGAAGGGAAAGGCGGTTCGGGTGACCTCAAGCCAAAGACTAAGCTTTCTCCCGGCGCCCGGCTAATCCGAGAGTGGAATGGTCAGACCATTGTGGTCGAGGTGCTGGAAGGCGGGTTCAGATATGCAGATCGAACTTGGAACTCGCTGAGCGAGATTGCCCGGCAGGCAACCGGGACCCATTGGTCTGGACCACGCTTCTTCGGGCTCACCTCCAATGGCTGAAAAGATCCTGCGCTGCGCGGTCTATACCCGCAAATCCACCGAAGATGGCCTCGACCAAGAGTTCAACAGCCTCGATGCGCAATATGAGGCTTGCGCAGCCTATGCGCTAAGCCAGCGTCATGAAGGCTGGATATTGAACGAGGAGCGCTACGATGATGGCGGGTTCTCGGGCGGCAATATGGAGCGGCCCGGTATGAAGCGGCTGCTTGCTGATGTTGCTGCGGGAAAGATCGATATCATCCTGCTCTACAAGATCGACCGGCTGACACGCAGTCTCGCTGACTTCTCCACGATTGTGGAAGTTCTGGATAAGGCTGAAGCCAGCTTTGTGAGTATCACCCAGTCGTTCAACACCACCACCAGCATGGGCAGGCTTACGCTCAACATGCTGCTGTCATTTGCGCAGTTCGAACGCGAGGTGACCGGCGAACGCATCCGCGACAAGATCGCCGCCTCCAAACGCAAGGGCATCTGGATGGGCGGTCAGGTGCCGCTTGGTTATAAGGTCAAAGACCGGAAGCTTGTGGTGGTTCCGAAGGAAGCCGAGCAGGTTCGTCACATCATGGAGCGGTATGTAGCGCTGGGCACAGTTCCAACGCTCGTCGAAGAGCTAAAGCGCGATGGATATCGGACCAAGGTTCAGCAGCGCGCCAGCGGGCCTCATAAGGGCGGCTGCGTGTATAGGCGCGGCACCATCTATCATCTGCTCTCGAACCGTATCTATCGCGGCATGACCGTTCATAAGGGCAAAGCCTTCCCCGGCGAGCATGATGCAATCGTGGATCAGGAGCTTTGGGAAAAGGTGCAGGCGACAAGAGAAAGGCACACAACTGGATCGTCGCGGCGCAAGGCAATCAACGAACCCAGCCTACTCATTGGCCTCTTAGAAGATCAATACGGGCGTCCCATGACGCCCAGTCATTCTGGCAAAAGTCGCAAGGCGCAGCGTTACAGATATTATACTACGCGCCCAGATGCGCTGGATGGAATGTCAGCCTGCAGGGTGTCCGCGACCAATCTTGAAAGCATCGTGTGCGAGCAACTTGCGGCGAAAGTTTGCTACGATGCGTTCCTGCTTGATCTGCTGGGTGACGACATATCGGAATCCGGTCTGGTTCTAAGGGTGAGAGAGCAGGCTGATTTGACCTCGGCGCAGCTCCGCAGTGGGGCGGCAGCATCGAAGGCTGAGCTGTTGGCCACGCTGGTGGCAAGGGTCAGACTGGGTGAAGAGGCTGTTGAGGTAACGCTCAACGGTGATGGGCTGGCTCGGGCACTTGGTTTTGAGGACGCAGCTCCAGCCAGCGATATGCTCATGCTGACCATTCCTGCAATTCGATCTCGGTCAGGGCATCAGCTTAAGCTGGTTGTGCCGAGTTCGGAGCAACAGGAGGTAGAGCCTGCGAAGCATGACATGAAGCTGATTGCGCTGCTTGCGGAAGCGATGGAGGCGCGGGAGTTGGTGTTTGCCAATCCAGAAATGTCGATGAATGCGCTGGCTAAGCAAGAAGGGCGATGTCGGACGCGGCTTGCGAGGCTGGTGACGGCCTCTTGCCTCGCACCTGAATTGATCCAGCAGGCGGTAGAGGGGAGGCAGCCAAGCTGGCTGACTGCAAAGGCCCTTCAATCAGGCTCGCTGCCGACTAACTGGCGCGAACAAGTCTGATCCATCTAGGTCTGCAAGTGGGCCGATAGCGGAATGTCTGCTTCGCTTCGCATAATTGCAAAAACTGTCGACCAACTTTCAGCCCAAGTTAGGATTCGTCGCAGATCCTTCTGCTTCGCAACATTGATTGTGGGCACGGAACCTAAAAGGCTCGCCTATCAATTGGCCGACTAGCAAGTGTCTACCGATGCGATTTTCTTCACGCCCCTGCTGGCTCTGGACTTGCGACGACACCTAAGGTGAACTGTCTGAGATCTAGCTGCTTGCATTTTCCAAGAACTGCAGAGTCTAACCCTTGGTGAAGTCAGGAAAATACTTATAAGAGTATCTCACTAATGAAAGTAAGTAAAAGCGGAGATGGATTCTTATGGCCCGTTCAAAACTGAGCTTTGTCACCTTCAACGTCAAAAATCTGCAAATGGCTGGAAAGCCCATGTATCGCGGAAATACTTACACTTCGGCTGAAGCTCAGAGTAAGATTGATTGGACAGCGCTCGCGCTCATCGAGCTTGATGCGGACATCATTGGCTTTCAAGAATTATGGTCGCCTAAAGCTTTGGAAGAAGTGTTCAAGGCTCCTGGGCTCGCCGACAAATATGAGCTGGCCATGAAGGACTTCGGCAATTCGATCGGTTGCGCGCTCGCGGTTCGTAAGCCTCACAAACTGACTTCCAAAAAGTGGATCAGAGACTTTCCCAAGGAACTGGTCCTCAAGAAGCGTAAGCCAACGGGCAACGACAACATCCCTGATTACAAAATGTCTGTCGGAATTGACTACTTCTCGCGGGCTGTCTTGCAAGCAACGATCCAGCCCGTCCACGGCACCAAGAAGGTGCCAGAGATCACGCTGTTCAATGCGCATTTCAAATCAAAGCTCTCGATCCAACTGGACAAAGAAGAGTCGCGCAAGCCGACGGTCAAAGCGCATTCAACCGCAATTGGCTCAGCGCTTTCGGCCATTCGCAGAACTGCTGAAGCCGCTGCGCTCCGAGTACTTGTATCGAAGGCTTCCAAAGGCAATGACAATCCTGTCGTTGTCATGGGAGATCTCAACGACAATCAGTTAAGCGTGATTGCATCGATCGTGTCGCAAGACCCCAGTTTCCGCCTGGGCGTTGTCTCGCGGCGTGGTGCCAGGGCAGACGTGGGCTTGTACGCCGTTGCCGCTCTTCAGGAATACCAGAGTATGCGCGACGTCTATTATACGCATATCTATGACAACAAACACGAGTCTCTCGATCACATTCTGGTGTCTGAGCAATTTTACGATCACTCCAAGAAACGCGTCTGGGCATTCAAAGAGATGCAAGTCGTGAATGATCATCTAGATCGGCACGATGCGTTCGAAGTGTCAGACCACGCGCCAGTAAAGGCCATATTCGAGCACCACCCTCAGCGATAAGGTGGATTGGCCTTCAAAGACCCACCATCTCAGCGCTGGCTAGCGTGCGCTTTTATGGGCCGGAAGCTGACCGTCCGCTCTGAGCGCGTTTGTATCGGAAAGCCGCCCTCCTGCTGATGGTCCAATCGGCTGCTGTCAGCCCAACCGCAACGTGCCTTCGACTAGCAGACCTATGGAAAATCAAACTCAAGTCAGGCAGCAATAATTGTCAATCATCTAGTGCAACCGAGCGGTAGGACTTGCAAGTTTGACGATCGACGAAATGGCGTTCGGAGTTGAAGCATTTGAACGGGCTATTGGGCTTGCGAAGCCTCGGCCTCAAACTGCCTTGCTGCCTCCGCTGCAATCGGCAGCAGGTTCACGAATTCTGGCACGACTTCGACCAGTAAAACCAACTAATTGTCATGGCAGCAATTGCGATTTGAATTTTGGTTGGGTCCGCAGCCCCCGACTATCTCGCAAGAGGCGTTGTGAATTCGTCTGATAGTTGTTACGCTTCTTGTCGGAGTGCGGAGATAATCGCGCCAGCGTAGCGTGGTCGCAAGCAAAAGTATCTGACTTTAGTCAAATCGGAGGCGATCAAGCTTCGCATGTGGTTTCTATTCGCGCTGCTGCTTCATTCGCATGACGGGCTTCACCCGGTCCCGACTTCGCAAACGACTCGTTTCCGCATCGCTCACTATCCCGACCGCTTCATCGTGGTGTCGGCCACCGTCAACAGCGAGGCGATCCAGCAACATCACAACGGATTCGGACCGATCCGCCCCAACAATCTCGTATGGGAGGGTGATTATTGCGAATATCCCGTCGTCGAAATCGCCGATACTACACCCGACCGAAGCCAACTGCCTGCCAGTCAAAGCAGTTGGTCAAGAGGCGCTCGCAGCGCGGTCTCGGTGACGCATCCGGCGCTCGACGACGCGCTCGACAAAGCAGTCGAACAGGCGCGAAAGGAAAGTAGTGCGTTTGTCGATCCGCGACGCGCATCAATCTGGGTCATTGCCGCACCGGGCGTTCGGATAGACACGCCGACGATCGACAACGGATATCTGACATATCCGCCGAACATCGGCATTGTCCGCACCCAGGATGTGGCGCGCGTTCCCCACCCCGGAGAGGCATTCGAAGTCGGCAGCTTTATGCGCAATGCGATGTGGGTGCTGGTGGAAACCAGGACGGGCCACGAAGTACTGCTTGATCCCGGGCCGGAGGATCTGCTGTTCCGAAATGTCGCACAGTTTATCCGAATGCAGGAGCGGTTCGACGGCGTCGATTTCTTCATTTTTACCGGAAGCCGTTCCGATGCGTTCGGGTTTCAGGTCGCGGTGACGGTCGATCCAAAAAGCCCGCGCCAGCGTTTTTGGTATGGGATCGAAAGGGTCGAGGGACAAACGCTTATGCGATTGCGGATCCTGACCAACGATAACGTCCGTGTCGAATATAAGCGGATCGCTCGCGAAGGCGTAGAGCCACCCGGCTGGATCGAATTCTTTAAGCAAATGTCGAAAGATAGCTACGCGCGATGGAGTGAGATCGGCACAAAAGTGCTTGAAGAAAGCTTCTATGATTGGCTTTATCTAATCGACGATGTCGTTTCGGCACAAGCGTCGACATTACGTGACCTCGTGGTCCAATCGGGGCGGCGATTTGCCTTCGCATTCGACCAGGCAGAACAGAACGAGCAGATCAGGTTGCTTTCTGCACCATTCGTGAATGTCGAGGCGTTCAACTGCGATGATCCGGGACAGATGACCGCGCCGTCCAACGTCGTGACGGGCGGCGATGTGAACGACGCGTCGCATCCGCTCTACGCGATCCGCGACAAGATCGTTCCGCGCGGTGCGAAGCGATCTTCGCTGTCCACTGTCCTGGTCGCGTCGTACTATGGCATGCCGGAACCGATTGCCGAGATTATCACAACGGTGGTGCCGGGCTTTATACCGCTGGTTGGCGACGCCTTCGATCTCGCCGACATCGCATCGGTGGTAACGACGGGGCTGAAGGACGATGGAACCCAGGCCAGCAGTGCCGATTACCTCTTGCTCGGAATATTTGCGCTAATCGGCAGCGCTGGAGCGAAGGACAGCATCGCCACTTTGCTCAAAGGATCGCGGCGCACCAAGAATTACGAAATGCTGGTCAAGAAACTGGCCGACCTAGAATACAGTCAAGTCGACGAAATGTCGCGCATGGTGTCCAGCATGCGTTTGGGCACGGAACTCGACGCCAACGACCTCTTGCGGCTCCGAAGCATTTTGATGGGAATGTCCGACGAGGCGATTGAATCGCACGTCACCGCCATCCCGAGGTTGGACGATCTGATCGGGCATGCGGGTTTCAAGCATCCTTATCTTGAGCGCCGCTATCGCAATGCAGCTGACATCGATATCCATCTCGATCGCGAGCTCAATCCGGCGCAGGTTGGACGTCGCCGCAAGGAATGGCTGAGATCGATGCCGGACGACGATCCTATTCGTAAGCTGCTCGACAATGCCCTTGGCCAGCGGCTCTCGAAGATCGAGTTCCTCAACGCGCCGGAGCTTGCTGCCAATCCCAGCAAGAATCAACTCGATGCGTTCGAGGCTGCGCTAGGCGAGTACATGGACCTTTTCCGCCCTTCACGCGGGATTGATGAGCTTATCGGTAGCGGCAAACTCGCGCGCTCCGAACTTGACGAACTGCTCGAACTGCACGGTCCGAACGGGCTTGGTCTCGAATTCGACTATGATCGCTTTCCGGTAGAATCGCTGAACCAGCTTGCGCGCGAACGCGGCTTTCGCCCGGGAATGAAGACCGGGGAGTTTCGTACTGAGGTTGCTCTGGATATCGCCGGTGAGTTCCGGACGGGGATGCCCACAAACTGGCCAGTCTGGCGGAAAGTGCAGGTTCGTGGGGGTGAAGGGAGCGGCAACTATGTGCTTGGCCTCGAGGTGCCCGGCTATCGTCGCTCGGCATCAATCGACGCGAGCAAGGGGTCAAACTATGCCGATGATGTGGCGGGTCTCGACTATAATCCCGACGCGCTGACGCGGTGGCGCATGGCTGGCAACGCGCTCTACTTCGAACAGCTCAAGCGAATGAGAAACCCAGGGCGCAAGGGCAATTCGACGCTGGCGCAAAAAAGCAGTTTTCCTGTGTCGGCGACTTCAAGCGATGCCGAAATCCGCAAGGCCACTTTTAAGGCAGAGCACTGGTATAAGGTCGACAATCATTTCGATCCCATCGGTGAGATGCCCGACGATTTATTGAAGCTGCAGCTTCGGCGCGTGCATCTTTCGCCGAACACGTCGAAGCCCAACATCCTCCCAGCGCTTGTAGAATTCAGTCACGATCTCGCACCGCAGCGCGTTTGCTATGATCTTGGGATGCGTGGCTTGATCGACGACAATACGATCGTGGAAATCACGAAGCGGCGCGTTACCGCCGCCGAGTTCCCGGATTGGCTCGACAAGTATCTCACCGACGAGAATTTCATCCGAGCCGAAAAGATTCGCAACGGTCTGAACACGAGGCTTGGGCAATCATCCGGCGTGCATGTATCGGCGAAATATAGACGCATCCATGCGCAGGAAGACTTCCACGCCGCGTTCCACGGTGTCGACAAACGCCTAACTACACTTTCCGATACGACCTTCATGCGCGAAATGTCCGGTGTGTCGACAGACACGCTCGAATTCTTTGCTGAGAATCTGGGGCCGATCAAATCTGCGCCGCTCGATCCGGCATTGCGATGGACAATCAATCAAGAAATCCGCGCTCGCAACCTCTTCAAAGACGACATTCCCGGTCCCGATATACCCAGGGATTGGAGACGGCACACCGACGATGAGCTGCAACGATTGGCGAAAGACCCTGACTCGGAAATCCACGACTGGGGCCGCTGGCAGCCCACTCCGGAAGAAGCGGACCAATTGCAGCGAACAGAAATCTACGCGCGCGAAACTTATGTGAAGCATTGAGGGAGGGTAGAATGAAGAAGGAAGTGTTCCGTTTCGTCCAAATGAGAAATGTCCTGAATTCGGGCATCAAGAAGGAAGAACCGAAGGAACCTTCGGAGGAAGGCAAACTGCCTGAACGGCTTCCGGACTCTCGCCTCGACCTTGACTATGTCCCGATGGCAGACCTCAAACGGTCTTTTGAGGCGGGGCATGATCGTGCGGTTTTGGATGCCCGCGCCTATGTCGAGGTGGTCGCCAAGCAAAAGGAGCTATTTACTGCCTTTCGCATGGTCGCCGAAAATATCCAAAAAGTGGTCGCTCCCGATCCAGAGCGCCTCGAAGCCCGCTTCAAGAAATTCATGAAAAAGAACTCGCTCTCGCGCGGCTTGTTGAAGGAACGACAAAAAGAAGCGGCGCTGGCCTATGGCTCGCTCATTCTACTCGATATGCAAGACAACGCGCTCTTGACCGCTGGTGAGAACGCGATCCGCGGCTGCGAAATCGCCATCCGCATGATGAGCAACGGCGTGAAAGGCAGCGACCTTCGCGATGCCGCTTTCGCGCAGGTCAGCGTGAATGCGCTTGGCAGGAGCAACAAGAGTGACCGCTCTGCCGAGGATGGAAAGACCGGCGAGAAGTTCGCAATCAACACCTCGCGCAAGAAGACGCGCGTGGATTTCCCGATTGCGGAGAAGACAAAACGGCGCGAGATGCTTGTACCCTATCAAGGCAGCTTCCTGCATCTAAAACCTCAATCAAATGTTGCTGCGTTCGGAATGCCCGGAGTGCCGCAAAATGTCGGCAAACCGCGCAAGGTTTCTGTTGGTGATCTGATCCTAATCCAGGAAATCCTCTTCAGCTACGAATTCGCTGATATCGCGCACGTGGAAAATGTCATGCAGTCTGAACACCGTTCACGTCTGCACCAGATCAGGCAGACCGATGAGGTCGAAGATTTCTCTGAAACCGAAACGAACGAAACAAGCGTCAACGAGCTCAAGTCCACTGACCAGTACGAATTGGAAGAGGCAATGACGAAAGCTGCCTCTTCGACGCTTTCCGCTTCGGTCGGCACCCAGTTTAGCGCATCTTACGGCCCGGTTTCGGCATCGGGGCAGGCGTCCGCATCAGGGACCTGGACCAATTCCGAAAGCGAAAGCCGTGCGGCCAACTACGCCAAGGAAGTTATCGAACGCGCGGTTAACGAGGTCAGCAAGCGGGTGAAGACCAGCCGCCGCTCAACGAGCAAGACTGTGGTCATCGAACGGAACCGTCACGGCTTCGACAACCGGATGGGGCAAGGCCACATTGTCGGCATTTATCGCTATCTCAATCGCTATTCGAAGCTGGAAACGATCAATTACGGCAAGCGGCTGATGCTGGAATTCATCGTTCCCGAACCCGCAACGAACCTGATCCAAATGCTCGCCAGCGCGCCGCCCGAAGGGGTGACATTAACGCCGCCCGAGCCGTTCGAAAACGATGCTGGCGATGCGTTGAAGCCGGAGGATATCGAGCCGAACACCTATCAAGACTACATGAATCGCTACGATGTGCGTGACCTCCCGGCACCGCCCGAGCAGGAAATTCGGGTACCGGCATCGTTCGTGGCCGAGGGCATCGACAAGACCGAGTATAAGGACGACGAGTTTGGCGAAAACAAAACCCCCGACAAGGGCGAACCGAAGTTTAGCTATGCGAACGGCACCATCTCGATCAGCATACCGACAGGATATTTCGCCAAAGAGATCGAAATGACATGTGCCTTCCCCGTCAGCGTCGAATCCGATGATTACTGGAACAAGGAGAAGGTCAGTGTCGCCTGCGAGGGGACGACGAAGAAGCTGAACAATTATGGCTCGAACGCGCATTCAGGCACGATCACCCTTGAAAATGAGGTCGAAGGCTCGCTTGATCTGGGTTGGTCGGCTTCAGTGGCGAAGGGCGCTTCGGTGTCGATCTCGGTCCATTGCGAAGTGTTGGACGGAGCAATGGACGCCTGGCGAAACGCGATCTGGCAGGAACTTCACACCGCCTATCTTTCCGAGCAGCGAGCATTCGATAACCAGCTGAACTTCGCTGAATCGACGGCCCGTTCGTTCGAGGACAGTCCGCTTGCCAACCGACTGACAGAAGCACGTGAGTTAAAGCGCGCTGCGATCACTATGATGACCGATCAGTATTTCGACATGTTCGGGTCGATAGATCCCGCAATTCCCCACGAAATCGACGTCGACGAAGCGCAGGTCGAAGGCGAATACATCCGCTTTTTCGAGGACTGCCTCGAATGGTCGAACATGACATACGAGCTTTACGACTATGCTTGGTCAGGCCCAGAACGCTGGGTCGAGCTGCTTGGTCGCTCAGCGAATGATACGCTTCACAAGTCCTTCCTGCAGGCCGGTGCGGCGCGTATCCGAGTTCCCGCGCAGATTGGCTATGAAATCGCAGTTCTGAATTATCTAGAAGATGGGAGTATATGGGATGGCGAGGAAGAGATCGAACTTTCCGAAGACCATGTGCTTTACAAGCTGGTAATGGACATGATCGAAGAGCCACGCGATTTGTCTGAAACGAAGATCAGCGAAACCGAGATTACGGTGCCCACCAATCTGGTCATGCTGCAGGCCGGAAACGACCCCAATGATCCGGCTGCACCCGGTCCTAATGTGACACCGGAGCCTTACCCGACGATCATCGAAAACGATCTCGAAACCGACGAGCCGGAAGAGTGAGGTCGAAGCGTCACAAGATCTGCCGATTGTTCAAGCAAAATCTGAAATTGGGCCGATTGCTGACTGTCAGCTATTGGCCAATCTCCAGTGAAAGTCGTCACTAGACTCTTCGCTAGCCATATTTGATAGTAGTGAGGAATTGAGGGGAGTAGCGCGAATGGCCAAGGATGACTCGGAAAGCGAAATGATCAACTTTGCCATGAACCCCACGCCAGAGTGCGCACGGCGATTATCCGATTATCGGCTTTACGAAGCGATTAGGCTAGCCGATCGTGGGCAATATCATGTCCAGGCGATTGCAGAGGCCGAGCTTCGACGTCGAGAGGCCTGGAGAGCTCCAGCTGGCCGAGCATTTTGGATTTCGATTGCATCGGCAGCGATCGCGCTCGGCGCCTTGGCTGTCGCGATTTTTATATGACGCACTTTGGGCCGAAAAGCGAACGTCAGCTTTTCAGAATCCTGCGGTCAACAGCGGACGCTCCGAGAACGGCGAAAATTGGGGTAGCAAGGGCAAAGAGGCTCCGAACGAGGCTCCAAGGCGAAAGCCTATGAATTCGTTTGGATGCTTCGCCCGCGCAGGGGGCGATGGCCTTTAGGAAATCCGGTTAGCGATCGTCATCCGAATGGGCCGATACTGCAAGCGAAGTGTGTCGAACACGCATAGAACGCGGGCCCAAATGCAACAAACTATTCAAGCCCCTCAAGTGATCGTTTGGTTTTCGTATAATGCGGTCCAATCACATAATCATCAAGTTCGAGGTCCGGATTCATCATTGAGGTGGTGTAGATGACCTGGAATGGAATGCTCAGCTCGGTGACCATCTCGACCAAGATGCGTTGGAAGTTACGGCTGCGCTCCGTTTGCATACCCTTGTCCTCAATATTGTCGAAAAGGGCAAACCTAGGATGGAAAAACTTCTGGTCTTCTCCCGCCGCGAGTAGAAGGCTCAAAACACATGCATTCTTCAAGATCACGTTGCTGCTTTCAGCAAAATTGAGATCTCCGTCGACAGACATTGCATCGTCGGAGAAATTCACGCGGACATCTTGAGCAGTCATGAATTCCGGCTGATCCATGTTGTCTGCTCGAAGCACAGAGGCGGCAATTCGGGAAACGCGTGACAGCGCAACTGATCTGCGTTTTGCGGCACTGAGCTGGAGAGCCTCTTGCCGAGACTTCAACTTGTCGAGTTCTGCTTGAGCGTCAGCCTTCGCTTCCGAAAGCTCTTTCACTCGCGATGCGGTCACAAGCGACTTTTCAAGATAATCGATTTCACGAGAGATTTGCCCAATGCGCAAGTTTTGCTCGGCTAGGAACGCTTCTCGCGGTGACGAACCATTGTCGTAGCCAGCAGCAAACTCTGCTATCAATCTCGAATGCTCCGAACGGGCTTTCCTGAGTTTGGCTTTCTCCGCAGAAAGCCGCATTTCCTTTTGAGAATTGAGCTGGCGTGCCTCACGTTGCTGCATCTCGAAATCGACCCGGATCGCATTGTAACGCGAGCGTTTGTCTTCGGGGTCAATCTCGGAATTGCAGACGTGGCAAGTATGTTCATCAGCAGCCGTTGTTAGGTCGTTCAGGCACGCTGGGCAGTGCGTGAAGTCGATATCCCCAATCGCAAGCTGCGAACACTCAGCCAAGCCCACTTTTTCGATCATCTCTGAGAGGAAATCGAGGTATTGCTCCAAATCATCCAGTTGGTAACCCAACTGTGAAACTTCCCGCTCATGTGCGCCAATCTGCTTTGCGCTCTTCGCAATTCGATCGCGCATGCTTCGGCTTTTCGCGAGAAACTCTTTGACTTCATCACCATCAATCAGATCATCAACCTGCGAAATCCGTTGAAGTGCTGCCTCCCTTTCTGCCTCGCGCCCCCCTATCTCGGATTCCAGCGAGGCGGGGTTATTCAGAGTTTCATCAGATGGAAGGATCGAGAGTAGTGCCGAAAGCTGCCGGCTCACCTCGTCGTAGTGCCGCTCCAGTTCTCGAATTTCGAGGCTGATTTCGTAACTTTCGTAGTCATTCACACCGCACAACAGATCGCCAACTGCGCTTCGCAAGGTCTTCGTATCCCACGTGGATTCGAAACGGAACAATCTGCCCGGAGGTGTATGTTGATCGGAGTATAGGAGTCGCAAAATCTGGTGCATCGTGATGTTTGATGCGCCTTCGCTCTTTGCCTCCGGAATCAACATCGACCTGAAGAGCAGCTGTGAGAAGCTCTCATGGTCTCCCTGACGATGGGCAGGGAAACGTTCCCAGCCGTCTGATCCAGCCTCAACGCCTTCTTTCAGTGTCCCAAAGAAGACGCGGATCGGAGCGGTCTTGGAATCTGTGTTGCGCTTGAGCGCCAATCGTCCTTGGCTGGTCAGTATCTCAGCCTGAATCTCATCGCATTGTGCGGGGACTTTCTTCCAGTTGTCGAACTCACCCCCGAGGACAAAGAAGGCAAAGTCTGCAATCGACGATTTCCCTGAGCCATTGTCCCCACGGATTATGTTCACGCCCTCGTGAAAGGCTTGATCGTAGACCGGGTGGCCAGATTTCAACACGCGTAAGCGGCGTAGCTGAAGTGTTGGAACGCGCGCTGCGATCTCTTCTTTTTCCTTTTCAATCTCGCTCATGCAGCCAACCTCCGCAGACCTGTGCGCTTCCTGAGCTCTTCGATATTGTTTTCGCCGATTGCCAGAATGTCAGAGACAATAAATTGCGCGAGCTTGATTTCAGCAGCCGAATGTTTGAGACGCGTGTCCAATAGACTGTGGCCATTGTCCGTAAGGCTTAGTGCGCGCTTATCGTAAAGACGAAGATCGATCAAATTCTTGCCAACCATCGCGCGAATTGCACGGCGCTGCACCGGCTCCATCTTGTGAAATAGAAGCGGCGCAGCGGGATAACTGAGGAAGCTCTTCTCGGGTCGCGCAATTCCAAGATCTCTGAAGTTGGACCTGACTTGCATTGGCATTGTAACGGAATGCAGCAATGGCGGACTTGATAGGAATAAATCTGCCATCTGGGCGCGCTCTATTGAAAGCCCATCGTCATCAGTGAACGAAAGAATAGTTACCATCCGGCGTATGCAATCGAAGGCGTCAAGCTGAGGATACCAGATACGATGCGCCATTATTCGGCATCCCAGCGAATTCTGCACTGCTCGGTAAGGAAGTACAAAGCCTGAAGGATCGTAATTCCTGTCACCGAAGAGTCTTCAGCATACTTCGCGCAAATCGGGTCAATTACGTCAGATTGCAGAGCGGCCTGCGCCTGATCGTCTGAAGACCCTTTGCAGATATGCTTTAGATAGATGTTGGTGATAAATCTTTGCTCGACATCGCTGAGCAGTAGGTCGTGGTCACGACGAGCACTACCAGAGAGACCTTGGCGGTAAAAGCTCTGAGCGAACTGGTTTTGGTAGTCATTCGCAATCGAATATTCGTCTTCTCGGTTTGCATCGATCATCTTGTCGAGCAATGATCTGCGATCAGTCTCCGAAGCTACGCTGAAATCTGGTGTCTCGAATGATTGGGTTTGAGCGGCAAATTTAGCTTCGGCCTGCTCAACGACCTGTCGGACGTGCCTTGAGACACCAAGATACACCTGATCGTCGCGGTCGTCCGGCTTGCATATGGTGACATGATCCTTGTCCACTCCGATAGGAACGCAGTTCCCGACGCCGGGGTCTGATGAGCTGCGACTAACGACCAAATGGCCGAAAACGGGCATGGTCTCATAGTATGTGACGGTTTTGAGCTCAGTGTTCGCATCACAAAGGTCTCGGTATGCTTGTTTAAGATCGTTCAACACGCCCATGCTGTTGGCCAGGAGCTCAATCTTGCTTGAGATCAATCGAGGAAGTACCTTTTTGCCCAAAGTGGCGAGCGACGCACCTTCGTGGGGCGTAGCGATGAAGATAACCAGCTTTGTGGAATCAGCGATCGCCTTATGCCCGGCATCACTAGAATCCCGTGCCTTTCTCAATACCGACTTAGTGAGAAGGCCACCCAGGCTGTGCGTCACGAAAATCAGCGGCCGATCTCCAAAGCCTTTCGACGTCAGATAGTCCAAAACGCTTCCGGCCCGCTCGAATAAATCCTGCTCGTTCTTTGCAAACTTGCTGGCGGGGTAGCCCAGGCTGTAAACGCCGAGACGCGGGAATAGCTCGTTGAGCCAAGATGGCCAAAGCTCATCCGACTTGCCGCATTGCCACGTTTCAGAAGCATCACCGCTTAGCCCATGAACGAAAATCGCATTTGCGACTGCGTCCGGCGCGTGCGAGATCGTCTTCAGATAACCACTTTGATTACTCATCCATCCCCCATGGTGCCGAATTATAGGCAGCGGCTATATGCTAATTCTAGCGCGGACAGAACTAAAGCACAGAATTTCTCTCTTGAGAACAACAAGAAGGAGTTCACGAAATATATTCCGCAGACCGTGGGTATTTGGAAGATTGGCTCAGTTTGCTTACTTCAGTCTTCATACACTTTCGAAGCTATCACAATCGCGAACCACTTTCCCAAATTGGAATTAGTGCAGGTGAAACAGCTTCAACCGACAGCTCGAGAATATTGAATTTGAGTTCATTTGAAAGTCGGCTTTCAGGCGATCTATTTTGGGCACGAATGTCCGACACTGGGGCGCAAAGTGGACATCGCAACCGATTCCAGTTTCCAACTGCAGTCAGTGCCTGAGACTGGTGAGAATTAGCGGGCTAAGATCACGAAGAATCATGATGCGACTGCTGCGTCTCTGGCTGCAGATGGCTTCTCACGACAGCGAACAACCCGGAGAACTGCGCCCTTTCGGGCCAGTTCCTGTTATCCAGCGATGTTTTGATGCCCACTCAGGACTGTTTGGTGCTCTCGAGAAGACTCAATGATGACAAGAATACGCCAACAATTGTCATGTTGTGCTCAAGCCGAATCATGGAATCACAAAATGCGAAATCCCGGCATGATTTTTCGGAAAAATCACCCGATTAGCGCCAAAAGTTTGAGTTCAAGGCTTTTCAAAAAATCGTTCTAAAACAATAACTTAAGGACTAATTGGTGCGGTCGAGAAGACTCGAACTTCCACGGCCTTTCGGCCACAACGACCTCAACGTTGCGCGTCTACCAGTTCCGCCACGACCGCACTCGGTAAGCGAGGCGCGCTGATGCGCTCCCCTCGGTAGAGGCGGCCCACTAGCAACAGGCCTTCCCCCGCGCAAGGGCTTTGATGCCTCAGCTTAACCTAAGTCTCCATCAAGTTTGCTGCGACGCATGGCGAGATACCAATCCGGCAGCGATTGTCCCGCTGTGGGACCGGGTTACCAGAACGCTTGTGAAATTGGTAAACGGGGCGGAAACCATTGTGCATGAGCCTCGCTGCCGCCTTTGTTATGATCGCACAAGCCGCCGCGCCGACCGCTGCATCAAGCGGTTCAGTTGCGACGCCAGCACCGTCCTCGGTGGTTGCCGAAACGGTAACCGCCCGCGCACGAGTATTGCGCCCGGCTCGGATCACTTTTGACAAGGAAACTGCAGAAGTCTCGGTGACTGCGCGCAGCGCAGAGGCGCAACGCGGCCGCGATGGTGCTGGCACGATCTGGATCGAATTCAGCTGAATTGCGCGATCTGCAAAGCGCGGATCAGTTGGGTGACCACCCAATATCGACCGCTTTTGCAGAAGCAGGAATATCGGTGACCGCTTCGGTCACATTCAGGCTTTCTCCCGGGGCGAGCTCGCGTTTCGACGGGACCACAACCCAACTGTAGACGTTTTTCTCTCGCTCATCGCGAAAGACAATCAGCAAACTTGGGACTGCGACAGTCGCCTGACCGGTGTTGCTGATGCTGCCGCGCACGCGGACGATTTCCTCGCCGCTTTCCAATACTTCTTTGCGCTGCTGGCTCTTGGGGAAATCAAGCGCCAGATCATCCTCGCCAATGCCAAAGGTTGGCCGGTTGACCGGGAACCAGTCTGGCAGGCCGTAATAATTGACGGCAACCGCTGTACCCGAAGCCAAAACGGCGAAGACGCCAGCAGCAATGGTCCACATTTTTAGAGAATTGCGGCGACGTGTAAAAGGCGGACTGTAGTCGAACCGCGACCCTTCGCTGTCCTCATAGCTTTCTTGATCGTCATAGGCTGCATCAAAATCGTAATCGGAACTGCCTGTGTCTTCGTTGATGCCGGCATTGGCCAGTGGATCAGAATCAAAGGCATCACTGGCAGGATCGGCCGCGGGCGTATCCTCTTGGTCTTGGCTGACACTTTGTTTCAATACGCGTGCAGCGATCCCCGTATTGACCGGGTCGGCATCGATTCTGACATTGGGGCTATCAGGGTGATCTTCGGTGCGCCAATGGCTGATCGATGGACCGGGTTCAGGCGGTTCTTCGGTTGGGGCAGAAGGCTCAGGCTTGTCTGTCGTCGCTGTCTCAGAGGCGGAGGGTTTGGGAGCAGGCGGGGCGGCTTGCTCTTTATCTGGTTCCTGAGCCGCCGTGCCATTCCCGGCTTGCTCCGTTAGGTCCAGCGGCGCGGGCGCTTGAAACCAGCTGTGCTTGCATTTTGCGCAGCGCACAGTTCGGCCGTCTCCGCCAATTGCAGTTTCAGGCACCACATAGCGCGTTCCGCAGTCTGGACAGGAAATTATCATTACATCTGTGGCAATACGCCGCAGCGTTTCACGCACAAGGGCATGCGCGATGAGAGGGGCCGTTTCAGCCCATTTTTCCACATTGGTGCGCAAATTTTCGCGATTCACCGGTAAATGTTTGGCGATTGCGCCTCACTTGGGCTTCCCTGTGCGGGGAGGCGCTGATAAATGCGCTGAGATGACCGACCGGCCAACCGAAATTGTGAAATTCGACAATGTGGGCCTGCGGTATGGCACCGATCCTGAGGTTTTGAGCGATCTCAGCTTCACCTTATTCCCGGGCAGTTTCTATTTTCTGACCGGGGCAAGCGGTGCGGGAAAGACCAGTCTGCTAAAGCTGCTGTATCTGGCTCAGCGTCCTTCGCGCGGCAGCATCCGCATGTTTGGCAAGGACATGATCACATCGCCGCGCACGCGCCTGCCGGACTTTCGCAGGCGGCTGGGTGTGGTTTTTCAGAACTTTCGTTTGGTCCCGCATTTGTCCGCCTTTGACAATGTGGCACTGCCGCTGAGATTGTCGGGCACGGATGAAGCTAAGGTCCTAAAAGCGGTTTCTGACATGCTCGAATGGGTTGGCCTTTCGCACCGCGCGCAGGCGATACCAGAGACTTTGTCGGGCGGCGAACAGCAGCGCGTGGCGATCGCGCGCGCGGTGATTGCGCGGCCTCAAATATTGATCGCGGATGAGCCGACGGGCAATGTGGACCCGGACATGGCTCTCAAATTGCTGCGCCTGTTTGAAGCTCTCAACAACCGGGTTGGCACCACTGTGATTGTTGCGACGCACGATGTGCACTTGCTTAAAAAAGTGCCCGATTCGCTCATAATGCGTCTGCAAAAGGGGCGCCTGTCCGATCCGACTGGTGCACTACGCTATCCACCTCAACCATCCGCCGCAAAGGCTTCTGCCAAAGCGCCCATTTCAAAGAAGGGCGGCGTATGACCAAGCCTTCTTTGCCAGACGAGCAGGCTCCCGGTGCCCCGCCAATGAAGGGCAGCACCAGCGCGCGGCTGCTCCCTCAGACACGGTTTGGCGGGCCAATCCCTTGGGTGATCGCGATCCTTATTGCTTTGGTGATAATTGCCGCAGCGGGTGGATTGGCGCTGCGCAATCTGGCGGACAATGCCCGCGCAGATTTGTCCGACGCTGTAACCGTACAAATTATCGAGGCTGATCCGCAATCTCGTACGGTGCAGGCAGATGCAGCGGCGCGTGCGCTTGGCGATCATCCGCTGGTCACATCGGTTCGGGTTGTTCCCGAGGCAGAATTGACGCAATTGCTGGAACCATGGCTGGGCAGCGGCGCA
Organism: uncultured Erythrobacter sp.; assembly: GCA_947502815.1. Classification (GTDB taxonomy): domain Bacteria; phylum Pseudomonadota; class Alphaproteobacteria; order Sphingomonadales; family Sphingomonadaceae; genus Erythrobacter. The sequence continues at coordinate 2,813,829 of CANNBH010000001.1, read as the reverse complement.
GCCAGCGAGGACGTGCCAATCCCAGCGTTGATTGATGTCGAATTGACGCGTACTGCGACCGCATCCGAAATCGCACAGTTGCAAAGCGCGCTAGACGGGGCGCTGGAACGGTTTGGCACCTCGGCGCGGGTTGATGCGCAGTCGTCTTGGCTCAAACCTGTCTATGAAGCCTTGGCCGCGATGCAATATCTGGCGCTCGCCTTGATTGCGCTGGTTGCTTTTGCAACTGCCGCGGCGGTTTGGTTGGCCGCGCGCAGTGCGTTTTCTAACCACAGCGATACGGTTGAAATCATCCATTTGCTGGGCGGAACCGATGCGCAGGTGACTAAGATATTCCAACGCTCTGTGCTTCGCGATGCGGCTTTCGGGGCGGTTGTCGGCTTGCTTCTGGGCCTTTGCGCAGTGTGGCTGTTGGGCCGCCAATTCGCTGCGCTTGATAGCGGCATGATCGGTGGAGGCGGCCTTGGTCTGCTCGATTGGGTTATTATTGGCGCGATACCATTGGGGGGCGTTATGCTGGCGCTCATAACGGGACGTATAACAATACGTTTTGCCCTAAGGTCGATGTTGTAAACCTATGCCCAAAACCGCCCGCAAACCCATTCTTCGCTACCTTGTATCAGGGGCGGTACTCGCGTGGGCGCTGGGCTTCTTGTGGTTCACCGTTACCCTGCCTGAACCTGCGGGCGATGTGGCCACCGATGCAGTGATCGTGCCGACAGGCGGGGCGGGACGGATTGCTCAGGGGCTCAATGTGCTGGATGCGGGATATGCGCCCAAAATGCTTGTAACTGGGGTGGATCCCGAAGTGACCCCGGTCGAATTTGCGATTGAGTTTGAGGTCGATCAATCACGGATGGATTGCTGTGTCACGCTTGGCTTTGTGGCGGTTGATACGCGCGGTAACGCGACCGAAACGGCGCAATGGGTGGAACAGAACGCAATCCAGTCCTTACGATTGGTCACCACCGATTGGCATATGCGCCGGGCTGCGGGTGAACTCGACCGGACTCTTCCATCCAACGTAAAAGTGGTGCGGGACGCCGTACCTTCAGAACCCAGCCTACCCGGTTTGCTTTTGGAGTATCATAAGCTGCTTGCGAGTCGGCTCGCCGGTGTGTTTGGTTATTGAGGAATTTGGTTAGCTTGGCGTTCTTACGCAGCCTTCTTTTCTACCCGGTGTTTTACGGGTTTAGCGCGGTGTTGGTGATTGCATCGGTGCTGGCTATCCCGTTCGGCCGCGAACAATTGAAGAAGGTCGTTGCGATATGGGGCGCATGGCATTTGTGGTGCGTTCGAAATGTCTTGGGCATCACGATCATTCAAGAAGGCGAAATACCGGATGAGCCGGTTTTGATCGCGGTCAAGCATGAGAGCTTTTTCGAAGCGATCGACATGCCGCGCCTGTTTGGTTTTCCCACGGTCTTTGCCAAGCGCGAGCTTTTCCTGATACCCGGATGGGGCATGTCGGCGCGGGTTTATGGCCTAATCCCGGTGGCTCGCGACAAAGGCGCGCGGGCGCTGCGGGAAATGATTGCGACCGCTCGAGATCGGGTGAATGAAGGCCGGCCCCTGGTGATCTTTCCAGAAGGAACCCGCGTTCAGCATGGTGACGAACCGCCGCTGCAATCAGGGTTTGCCGGGATTTACAAATTGCTGCGTCTGCCGGTTGTGCCAATCGCTGTGAACAGCGGGCCGACATATCACGGCGCAATCAAACGGCCCGGCACGATCACATACCGCGTGGGGGAAACGATTCCCGCGGGGCTTCCCCGTGCGGAGATTGAACGCCGCGTGCACAGCGCGATCAACGCGCTCAACACCAGTGAATCTATTCCCACGGGCAATGTCCCGATTGGGGCATGATGTCCGTTTAGACGTGATCTTCGCGCCCGAAGTCGGGCCGATCATCATCTTGCCCCTGTTCGATCACTTGGCGCCGGATCGCGCGGGTGCGGCTAAACAATTCGTGCAAGGTCTCACCATCGCCAGACCGGATTGCCCGCTGCAACGCGGTGAGGTCTTCGCTGAAGCGGCCCAGCATCTCTAAAACGGCGCCTTTGTTGTTCAGGAAAACATCGCGCCACATCACGGGGTCTGATGCAGCGATCCGGGTGAAATCGCGAAAGCCACCGGCGGAGTATTTGATAACTTCGCTGCGGGTCACTTCCTCCAGATCGCTCGCCGTTCCGACAATCGTAAAAGCGATAAGGTGCGGGATGTGGCTGGTCACGGCCAACACAAGGTCATGGTGCGCCGCGTCCATCAATTCGACATTCGCGCCCAGCTTTGTCCAGAACGCGCTTAGCGAACGAACCGCGCCTTCATTGGCATCCTTCGCCGGGGTCAAAATGCACCAGCGATTGGTAAACAGCGAGGCAAAGCCCGCCTCCGGCCCGCTTTGTTCTGTCCCCGCAACTGGGTGAGCGGGAATGATGGTATGGCCGGGCAGAGCGCGGGCGAGCGCCTCTGCGACGCTTTGTTTGGAAGAGCCAACATCGGAAACAATCGCATCGGGGCCAATGTGTTCGGCAAGATCGCGAGCGGCTTGCTCCATCGCGCCAACCGGCACGCACAGGATCACCAGATCAGCGCCGCGCACCGCGTCGGCTGCATTGTCGCAAATCGTCCCAGCCAGCCCGCGCTTTCGCGCAGCGTCGCGCACAGCCGGATCCCGGTCATAGCCTTTGGTGGCTATTTCGGGCGTTTGTTCGCGCACTGCCAGCCCGATGGAGCCTCCCAACAGGCCAAGACCGATAATCGCGACACTTTGAATGCTCATGCCGTTTCTCCGCACACTTGCCGCAGGGCGGCGACCACGCGCGCCATATCGTCTGACGTGCCAATGGTGATCCGCAAACATTGTGACAGCGCCCCCAACGGCAGATGCCGCACTGCGTATCCGGCCTGACCTAAGGCACGGTGCGCGTCCGCTGCACTGACATCGCCATCAAATCGCACCAAGACAAAATTCGCCTCGCTTGGAACTGCGGACAGGCCGTGATTGCCCAATGCCGAAACGGCTTCAACAAATCGCGCCCGTTCTGCCGTGTTGTGCAATCGGCTTGCTTTGACGAAGTCCTGATCGGATAGGGCCGCAATCGCTGCCTTTTGCCCGCTGACCGTCACATTGAAGGGCCCGCGAATGCGGTTGAGCACATCGATTAGGCCCGGCGCACCCGTGGCCCACCCCACACGCTCTGCGGCCAATCCGTAAATTTTTGAAAAGGTGCGCGTGACCAGAACGTTGTCATGGGCTGCTGCCAAGTCAAATCCGACGCTTTGGAACGCCGGGTCGCAATATTCGGCATAGGCTTCATCCAGCACAAAGACGATGTCGCTGCGCAGCCCGGCGTGGAGCCGCCTTACCTCCTCCGGGGGCAGCCAAGTGCCGGTGGGATTGTTCGGATTGGCGAGAAAGACGACCCGCGTGCGATCTGTAACCGCGGCCAAGATCGCATCAACATCAGCGGTGAAATCGCGATCATCGGCCTCGATTGGGTCCGCGCCGCATCGCCGGGCGGCGATGTCGTACACGGCAAAACTGTGGCGGCTGAACAGCACCTCATCACCCGAGCCAGCGAATCCCTGTGCCGCCAGATTGAGCAATTCATCAGAGCCTGTCCCGCACACAATCCGGTCCGCATTCAGATTGTTCAATTGGGCCAACGCCGCGCGCAGAGCCAGTGCATCGGGATCGGGATAGGACGCGGCTTCGGCGCGCGCGGCCTGCAACGCGGCCAATGCATGGTCGCTGGTGCCAAGCGGATTTTCATTGGCTGACAATTTGACCAAACGGCGCCCATCATCTCCGGTGGCCTTTCCGGGGACATAGGCGTGGATGCCAAGAATATAGGGCTTTGGTGCAGGTGCGCGTGTCATGGAATGTCGCTTGAAAGAAAAACGGCCCTTCGACAAGCGTGTGGGCAGCGGTTAAGGGAGGAAATATGTTGTTTTTCGCCCGCGCCAGGCTCGTCTTGGCGTCGGCATTGCCTTGGGTTTGCCTCGCGTGTCGCAAGAATCTTCGACTTACAAATTGCCGCAGCCCTTGCCTTTGGACAGCGGGCGGGCGCTTGATAATGCTCAAATCGCTTATCAAACCTACGGGCAATTGGCGGCGGATAAGTCCAACGCGATCCTAATCTGTCATGCGCTGACCGGGGATCAATATGTGGCGAGCGAGCACCCTATCACCGGCAAGCCGGGCTGGTGGGAGCGTATGGTCGGCCCCGGAAAGCCGATTGATACCGATCGCTTCTATGTCATCTGCGCCAATGTTATTGGCAGCTGCATGGGATCAAGCGGTCCAGCCAGCCCAGATCCGAAATCGGCGCCGGACGCTGCACCCTATGCGATGGGTTTTCCGGTCATCACCGTGCGCGATATGGTGCGCGGGTTGGTGGCTTTGCTTGATGGGCTGGGAATTGCGCAATTGCACAGCGTTGTCGGCGGGTCGATGGGCGGAATGCAGGCGTTGAGTCTTGCCGCCAACTGGCCAGAGCGCGCTGCGCGGGTCTTGGTGATTGCGTCGACCGCGCGCCATTCAGCGCAAAACATCGCCTTTCATGAGGTTGGGCGGCAGGCGATTATGGCCGATCCCGCATGGGCAGATGGCGATTATTATGCGACCGGTTCTTCCCCCGATAATGGCTTGGCCGTTGCGCGGATGGCGGCGCACATCACCTATCTTTCCGAGGAAGGTCTAACCGCGAAATTTGGGCGCAGATTGCAGGACCGGCCGGATGGCAGCGAAGGGGCCAAGAGCTTTGGTTTCGACGCGGATTTTCAGGTGGAGAGTTACCTGCGCTATCAGGGGAGCGGCTTCACGCAGAGGTTTGATGCCAATTCCTATCTCTACATAACCCGCGCGATGGATTATTTCGACTTGGCAGAGGAGCACGGCGGCAAATTGGCCGATGCCTTTGCGGGGGCGACGGCGCGGTTCTGCTTGGTCAGTTTTGACACAGACTGGCTCTATCCCACCGCAGAAAGCCGCCATATTGTGCACGCGCTGAACGCCGCCGGGGCCAAGGTCAGCTTTGTGGAATTGAGCGCGCCCAACGGCCATGACAGTTTCCTGTTGGAGCATGATGAGCTTGACCGGGTCGTGCGAGGATTTGTTGAATGAACGCCGCGACTTATTCTGATTTGCGTCCGGACCTTGCAGCGATTGCCGCGCATGTCGATCGCGGCAGCCGAGTGCTCGACATTGGCTGCGGTGACGGCGATTTGATGGGCGTGCTCGAAGCGGAAAAGGGCTGCGATGCGCGTGGGCTTGAATTGAACGCGGCGCTTGTAGGGCGCTGCGTCGGGCGAGGCCTTTCAGTGGTGCAAGGCGATGCCAACACCGATCTTTCGAATTATCCAGACAAGGCGTTTGACTACGCGATACTCAGCCAGACGTTGCAAACAGCCACCCGGCCTGATTTGATGTTGGATGAATTGCTTCGGGTTGGCAGGCGCGCTTTCGTATCTTTTCCAAACTTTGCCCATTGGCGCACCCGCGGTGCTTTGATGTTTGGCGGAAAAATGCCCGTCACGCGAGCATTGCCTGTCAGCTGGTATGAAACTGACAACATCCACCACGTCACGGTTGACGATTTTCGTGATCTGGCAAAGGCCAAGAACGCCCAGATAGAGCGCTCTTGGTTCTTTGCCGATGAGCGCGCCATTTCCCCGGTGGGTGCAAATTGGCGCGCCGAATTCGCTGTGTTTGAACTGAGCCGGTAAGGCCGCGGCCGCGTCGGCATGCACCGAAGCGGATGCTGTCGTCAGCCAGCCATATGGATGCCGCACATTTTGTGGCCATCGGGATCGAGGAAATAGCACAGGTTCATCGTGCCCATCGATCCGCTGCGCGGTCCAGGAGGGTCCTCGACGCTGGTTCCGCCATTGGCGACGGCAACATCGTGCAGCTTTGTCACTTGCTCGAGCGAATCGCATTTGAAACCGATTGTGAAGCCATTGGCTGTGTTCGCGGATTCGCCGTTGATCGGCTCGCTGATAGAGAACGTGCTGCCATCGTGGTTGTAGAACAGGCGAGTGTGGCCGGTGTCGTTCACATTCACGAAGGGCTCGCTTGCCCCCAACACGCCGAGCACGGCGGTGTAGAACGCTTTGGACCGTTCGATATCGTTGGAACCGATCATTACATGGTTGAGCATTTGCGCATTTCCTCTCGTTGAACTTCACTGTTCGAGTTAGGGACGGGCCGGGCGAACGACAACCTGTTTGTTTTCGCGTCACGGTCCATTCATCCACAGCAGAGCACAGCGCGGCATGTCCATGTATCTTCTCACCACCCTTGCCGCCCCGCTGCTGTTGCAATCTGCGCCAGACGCTGGCTCCGCCGCTGATGCTGCTTCTGAGCCTTTGCCGAAGGTCACGTCCATCGATCAAATGCCGATCGAGCAATCGGCCAGCATTCGCTGCGGTCTTGCCTTTGCAGTGGTGAGCCGGTGGCAAAACCAAGATGACAGCAGGGGTGAGGCCTATCCCGATATGACCGCCGAAGGGGGCAGAGAGTTCTTCGTTCGCTCCTTGGTTCCGTTGATGGAAGACCGGGCGATGACCCGTGTCGAGGTCCAATCGCTGATCATGCGCGAAGCGCGCGAATTGGAGCAAGTGGATGACGGCGGTCAGGTTCAGGCCATGATGCCGGCGTGCCTGTTGATGAAGCGATCCTCTGGGCTTTAAACCCGGTGGCATCGGCCTGCTTTTTCGGGCATGGGTGACAGCATAATGTGGCAGCTTTACCAATTCCCCTTGTGCCCGTTTTCGCGCAAGATCCGCCTGCTTATGGGTGAGAAGAACGTCGCCTATGATCTGGTACGTGAGGATCCTTGGGCTGCGTCTGACCACTTTCTCAATCTTAACGCGGCGGGCCGAACACCGGTTTTGGTGAACGAGGGTAAGGGGATCACTCTGGCCGATAGCCGCGCCATTGGTGAGTATCTCGAAGAGACCGTCGACCGCGCCCCGATGATCAACGGCACGGCGACCAACCGTGCAGAGATCCGCCGATTGACCGCTTTGTTTGATGAGAACTTCTACAATGACGTCACCGCGCCGCTGCTGATGGAGCGGATGAAGAAGCGGATCGTCATGCGCCAGCCGCCTGACAGCCGCGCTTTGCGTGAAGCGATGCGGATGGCGCACGGGCATCTGGATTACATGGATTGGCTGATCGACAACCGCCCGTGGCTGGCCGGATCGACGATGAGCATGGCCGATCTTGCCGCTGCAGCGCAGATCAGCGTCGCTGACTACCTTGGCGGGATCGATTGGGATGGGCATGAGCAAACGCGCGGCTGGTACGCCGTGTTCAAGAGCCGCCCGAGCTTCCGCCCGCTCTTGTCGGAGCGTATGGATGTGATCAAACCGCCTGATCACTACGCGCTCGTCGACGGGTAAGGCCTGCGGGTTTTGGGCGATGGTCTGTTGCGCGGTGTTACACGCAAGTGCGCGCTTTGGAAAAGTTGAATATCTCCGCAAGCGCCCGTTATATTTGGACAAATCACCACATTGGGCCTGTTGAAGTGTCAGTTTCCGCAAAATTGCTCTGTCCCTGCGAGATGTTCGGCCAATCCTATGACCAAAGACCCGCAATACCGGGCGCGCGCCGTGTAGGAAAATTGCGCCCCAAAACGCCACTTGAGAAGCCCGCGTGCAAGGCCGATATGGGAGGCAACCAAAGAGGCGATCTATGACCGACAGCAACGATCCAAAATCCAAATCAGACGCCGAATGGCGCGCCAAATTGTCGCCAGAGCAATACCATGTGCTGCGTGAGGCAGGAACGGAGCGGGCGTTCACCGGCCAATATGACAAGCACTATGACGAAGGCGAATATGTCTGCGCCGGCTGCGGCACCGTCCTTTTCGCCAGCGATTCAAAATACAACAGCGGCTGCGGCTGGCCTGCATTCACGCGCCCTGCGCAGGATGAAACGGTTGAGGAGCGCCGGGATGTCTCCTTTGGCATGGTTCGCACAGAGGTGCTGTGTGCATCATGCGGCGGCCATCTGGGCCATGTCTTTCCCGACGGCCCGCCCGAAGAAGGCGGCATGCGCTATTGCATCAATTCGGCCGCGTTGGATTTTGACGCCGAATAATCGCGCGACCGGACCATCACGCTGGCTTGCCAACGCAAATGATCGGGGATCATGCGCAGGGGGATTGTTCACGCCCGGTTACAAGTGCTTTACACATAGATAGTGTCGAACATGTGTGCGCCGATGCATGCCATGCAAAACAGGCTATGAATTGTAATGTCTAAGCGGGGTGACAGCCTTTCGAATAAGGGCAAACGCGGCTCTCGCCGGGCTGCAGCTGAACGTGCGGGTAAGGGCAAAGCATCGGCCAGCGCTGGCGGCAAACAAAGATTGTCGCGCAAAGGTGCGGAATCCAAAAACAGCGGACCAAGCCAGCCATCGTTCTTATGGAAATGGACCAAGCGGTTGACCCTTTGGGGCAGCCTGGCCGCGGTGCTGGGTGTGGTGTTTCTTGCCTTTGCGGTCGGATTTGCGGCCCGCGAAATTCCCAGTTTTCAAGAATTGAAAGCCAATCAGACGGGTCAGACTATCCTAGTGCGCGCCCGCGATGGCAGTGAGATTGTCGAGATCGGGCCCAGCTTTGGCGAATGGCTGGATCATGATGAGATCCCTGAGAATATGCGCAACGCGATGATCGCGGTTGAGGATCGCCGGTTCCATTCGCATTTCGGGATCGATTTCTGGCGCACAGGCGGTGCGATTGTTGAAGGGATCACCGGATCACGCGCGCGCGTCGGCGGGACATCGACCATTTCACAGCAGCTTGCGCGCAACCTGTTCCTTTCCTCCAACCGCACGGTCGATCGCAAAGCGCGCGAGGCGGTGCTGGCGATGGCGCTGGAATGGCGTTTTTCCAAAGAGCAATTGCTCGAACTGTATTTGAACAAGGTCTATTTTGGCGGCGGCGCATACGGCGTGGACAGCGCGAGCCGCAAATTCTTCAGCCATCCGGGACGCGAATTGAGCGTTGCCGAAGCCTCGATCATCGCCGGCCTTGTGAAAGCGCCGAGCCGCTATTCCCCCACCGCCGATGTTCAAGCCGCCGTTGACCGCGCTCAAGTGGTGTTGCGTTTGATGCGCGAACAGGGATACATCAGTCAGGCGCAGGCATCGGTTGATGTCGACACCGTCGAATTGAAACAGCAATCAGGACAGAATTCCGTGCGCTATTTCACCGATTGGGCTTTGCCTCAACTGGACATCCTTTTGCCCGAAACCAACGCGCCGTTAGAGGTTTGGACCACGCTGGACGTGGGCATGCAGCGCGCGGCCACCGCGTCGATTGATGCAAACACGCCGGGTGAGACGCAGGGCGCATTGGTCAGCCTAGACCGGGACGGGGCGATCCTCGCACTGGTCGGCGGGACTGACTATGTTGAGACCAATTTCAACCGCGCGACCAATGCAATGCGACAGCCGGGATCATCGTGGAAATTGTTCGTGTATCTCGCCGCGTTGGAGGCCGGATACACCCCCGATGATAAAGTCAAAGACGTGCCTGTGACAATTGATGGGTGGAGCCCGCGCAATTCCAATGGCCGCAATGTGGGCGACACCAGCTTGCGCACCTCCTTCGCCTATTCGATCAACACGGTCGCGGCGCAGTTGGGTAATGAGGTCGGCTTTGGCACGGTGGCCAGCATGGCGCGGCGCTTTGGCGTCAGCAGCCCGATTTCCACTTTCCCATCAATGGTTCTGGGGTCAAGCGAAGTTCGCTTGCTCGAAATGACCCGCGCGTTTGCCGCAATATCAGCAGGCGGCATGGCGGTGGAGCCATATGGCATCCTAAAGGTCACGACCTCTGACGGAGAGACAATCTACGAGCATGAAAAAGCGCGCGAGACGCAGTTGGTGCCAGACTATGTTGCCGCCGGGATCACCGATCTGTTGCAGGCTGCCGTGCAAACCGGAACAGGCCGCGCAGCCCAAATCGGGCGGCCTGTTGCGGGCAAGACCGGCACAACCAGTTCCAACAAAGACGGCTGGTTCGTGGGTTTCTCCAGCGGGATAACGACAGGCGTTTGGATGGGCCGCGATGATGCAAAGGCGGTGCCCGGACTGCAAGGCGGCCGCGCCCCGGCTCAGGCCTTTGCGGCCTTTATGCGCTATGCGGTGAAAGACCGCGCGGTGGAGGAGTTTAACACCGAGCTGAACCTGCCCGATTGGCGGTTGGAGCCCGACGAAGAAGCGATGTTTGGCGATCCTGACGAATATTACTTCATCGATGAACAAGGCAATATGATCGAACCGAGCCGCCGCGATGACAGCTTTGACGGAGCGTTCGGGGTTGAGGGAGAAGGAGGGCTGGTGCCCGTGCCCAACCTTGATCCGCCACCAGCAGCGAGCCGCGATTTCTTGGATGAGGCAACGGGGCAGAACCTGCCGCCTTCGCCCGGTCCGCCTGATCCAGAGCCGAATTCGCCGCCGCCGCCTTCGATAGCGCCGCCGCGCGATCCAGAGCCCAACAATCAGGCCAATTGACGGCCAAAACAAAACCCCGGTTAGCGATGGCTAACCGGGGTTTTATCTGTTTGGGATCTTGGCCCGTCCCGTTTGCGCGGCGGCCAGACTTTCTGCTTTAGCGCAGACGGACAGGCACGAAGCGAGGCGGCGCGCCGCGGCGCTGAATGCGCAGCAACACGGCATCGCGATCACCGGCTTCGGCAGCGCCAATTTGTTCGCGCAGCCCTTCGATAGTGCTCACCACCTGATAATTGGCAGACAGGATGATATCACCCCGGCGCAGGCCCTTACGGCCCGCGTCCGAATTGGGATCAACCGCGCCAATGACCAATGCAGCTGTGTCGGCATCAACACCAAGGCTGCGCGCGATTTGCGGGGTCATTTCGAGCACTTGCAGGCCAAGTTTCTCGGCAATCATTTCATCCGATTCTTCAGGTGCCATTGGCTCTTCGGAATCGGGGTCAAAGGTCTGCTGCTGCTGCGCCAACTCCGCTTCGCTTGGGCGTTTGCCAAGGGTTGCGGTCATAGCGATGCTGCGGCCATCACGGATGGCTTCGATTGAAATGCTCTCACCCGGCGCGATGTTGGCAACAAGGAACGATACCGTTTGTTCGGATGTCACGTCTTGGCCGTTGATGTTGACGACAATATCGCCCGCGCGAAGGCCAGCAGCCCGTGCCGCGCTGTCATCTTGAACTTCTTGAACCATCTCACCGCGATTGCGCGGCAGGCCGAGTGAATCAGCGAGGTCATCGTTCATCGGTTCAAGCGAAACACCCAAGAAGCCGCGCTCAATTTCGCGGCCTTCGCGCAGCTGCGCCACAATCGGAGCAGCGATTTCTGCGGGGATGGCAAAGCCAATACCCACGCTGCCGCCTGATGGGGAGAAGATCGCGTTGTTAATGCCGATCACATTGCCGCGCATGTCGAACAAGGGGCCGCCCGAATTGCCGCGGTTGATGCTGGCATCGGTTTGGATGAAGCGATCATACGGGCCGCCCTGGCCGGTGTTGCGATACACGGCGGACACGATGCCCGACGTTACCGTCCCGCCAAGACCGAACGGATTGCCGATCGCGACCACCCATTCACCCACACGCGTTTGTGCGGAATCGCCGAAATTGACGAAGGGAAAGCTGGTGTCGGATTTGATTTTGAGAACCGCCAGATCAGAGGCCGCATCCGCGCCCACCAATTCCGCTTCATATTCGGTGCCATCCGGCATCGTGACGGTGATCTCTTCGAGCGTGGCCCGGTTGTCGGGCGACACCACGTGATTGTTGGTGACGACAAAGCCATCGGCGCTGATGATAAAGCCTGAGCCCAGCGATTGCGCCTCGCGCGTTTGCGGCTGATTGCTGCCACCCCCGCGCCGATTGAACAATTCAGCGAAAGGCGTGCCCGCAAAGGGATTCCGATTCACTTGGACCGACTGGCGCGTTGCAATATTCACCACTGCGGGCTGCAATTGCTCAGTCAGATCGGCAAAGCTTGCCGGAGCGCCTTCGAAAGGAACGACCCGGTCCATGACCGAATCAGCATTCTGGGCAACCTGCGCGCCTGCTGGATAGCCGGTCATCAGCGATACCGCTGCGCCTCCCACCAAAAGCGCGCTCGTCAGTCCATAAACATACCGCACGTTGCTCACGTCCTCTCATTCCTTTTCATCATGGGCGCAAAGATAAACGCGCCGTTTTGTGTTCCAGTTACGTCCCCACCATGCGCTTAGACGCACTGAACGCTGATTGAACACACTTGTAATCGGTAGAGCCAGATAGACGGTTCATCCGATTGCCGTGTGCGCCAAGCTGCAACAACCATTCGGTGCGTACCACGTGAAAGGTTACGCCTCGAACGGCTGCTAAATATACTCGCGACGCTTAACGTCCCCCGCGGAATTGGCGCAGAAATTCGTTGTCCTGCGACAGAATGATCGAGCTTTCCCCGCGCGCTGCTTCGCCTTGGCGGGCGGCGCGGAAGGTTTCGTCATAACTCTGCATTGCGCGGTAGAAATCGTAAAAGCCGGGGTCTTGGCCAAAACTTTCCGCATAAATCCGGGCTGCTTCACCGTCGGCCTCGGCGCGAATCACCCGTGCATCACGCGCGCCGGCGGCACGAATGGTCAAAGCTTCACGCTGACGATCCGATTCCATCCGCTGGAATGCCGATTGGAGCGGAGCGCCCGACGGCAAATCGGTGCGTTTGATCTGAACATCGATCACCTCAGCCCCGTATTGCCGCGCTTCACGGTCGAGGTTGGTGCGGACATTGGCCAAAGCCGTTCCGCGCTCTGCGGTGAGCATATTGGCGAACGTTCTGCGGCCCAGTTCCTGACGCAATGCGGAGTTCAAGATCGGTTCCAATGCGACGCGAACACCCTCTGCGGTGCGCGCGCGTTCGATCATACGTTGAGGCTGCACGATGCGAAAACGCGCATAGGCATCCACCAGCAAACGTTGCTGATCGTTGGAAAGCACTTCTTCCTGCGTCATTTCCAGATCAAGCACACGTTTGTCGATGCGTTGAATGGTTTCAATCAACGGGATGCGGAAATAGAGGCCCGCAGGATAGTCGCTGCCCGGTCTGTTGACGAAGCGAACCGGTTCACCCGTGCGGATAACCACGACTTGCTCTTCTTCGTTGACCACATAGGCGCTCATGAAAAAGCCAATCAGCGCGACGCCCAAAACGATGATGGGCAGACGGTAATTATTCCAGAGATGTTCCATTACTGGCCTCCCCCCTGTGTCGAGGATGACGGCGCATCCACCGTGATCTGGGGTGTTGGTGCGGTTGCACGGCGGCGAATTTCAGGCAGCGGCAAATACGGCGTCACACCGTCCGCTTCGACAATGGTCTTGTCGGTGTTCGCCAAAACCCGTTCCATGGTTTCATAATAAAGCCGCTGGCGGGTCACACCAGGGGCAAGACGATATTGCTGGTAAACTTTATCGAAGGCTTCGGCGCCGCCTTCTGCTTGAGCAATCGTCTGCTGCGCGTACCCTTCTGCTTGGTTGCGAGCACGGTCGGCGTTTTGTTCAGCCACCGAAACATCGCGGAATGCCTCCACCACTGCGGCGGGAGGGTCAGCTTTAGCGATTTCAACACCAACGACCTGAATACCGGCGCGGTAAGTGTCGAGAGTGTCCTGCATCCGTTCGCGCACGGCCTGTTGAATATCGTTGCGGCCTTGACCGGTGAAGGTTGCATTCAAGGTCTTTTCCGCAACCGATGCGCGCATTGCGGCCTCGGCCACTTCGCCGACGGTTGCGATAGGTTCGGCCAATTCAAACTTGAAATCTTTCAAATCATTGATGCGCCAGCGAACGACATAGCTGAGATCGACCAGATTTTGGTCGCCGGTCAGAATAAGTTTTTCTTCGCCCCCATCGGGAATGCGAACTTCGCGGATACCTTCGACGTCTTCGACATCGACCGATTCGATCGGGTAAGGCGCGGTGAATTCAGTGCCCGGTGTCAGGATGCGGTGGTAACTGCCGAGTGTTTTGACCACAGCCTGTTCACCCGGTTGGATAAAGTGCACGCCGGTTGCGAGCCACCAAAGAAAGATACCGCCGAGAATAAGAACCGGAGCCCAGCTGCGTCCGCCGGGAAGTTCGGGCAATTGGAAACCGCCTCCGCCGCCTCCGCCAGCGCGGCGCGGTCCTTCGGGGCCTCTGTTCTTGAAGATATCTTCAATATTGGCGGACCGGCGCTTTCCATCGCCACCACCGGGCAGCCAAGGATTGCGCGGGCCATCATCATTGCCTGATGAGCCTCCGCTGCCATCTGACCCTCCATCGGAGCCGTCACCAGAGCCGCCGCTTTCGCCGCCTCCGCCGGTGGGTTTGCCCCATGGGTTTTTCTTACCAGCCATGGCCAGTACGAGATTCTTTTTGAAGCCATCAAACATTTGCATGCATCTCTTATAGGAACGCAGTTTGAGGAAAAACAGGGGCCTTCGTCGTGAAATTGGTGTTAGAGGCGTGTTGTTATGAGCAACAATGACAATTCTGGCGGTAAAATGCCTGCGAATCCCCCTCAAAATCCGCCGCGCGACGCGGCCAAAGATGACGCGTTGATCCGCGCTGCTTTACCGATTGAGATTGCTGGTCGCATCCGGTCGGCCCGGGTTGTGGATCGGCGCGTGGTGGTTGTCGCAGAGGCAGGCGACCTTGGCGCAAAGGCGCGAGAGGAGCTGGAAAAGCTGATCGAAGGGTCTTTGGCGGGCATGTCCGATGTGGATGAAGTTCGCGTCGCTTTGATCGCGGATCGCCGCCGCCGGATGATAATTGCAGTGGGTTCGGGCAAAGGCGGAGTGGGCAAATCAACGCTGACCACCAATCTTGCAGTCGCTTTGGCGAAAATGGGACGTAAAGTTGGTGTGATCGACGGGGATATTTATGGCCCGTCACAGCCGCGCTTGCTCGCGGTGGAAAACAAAAAGCCTATGAGCGAAGGCGACAAACTGGTCCCGATTGACAGCCCGCATGGAGTGAAAATGCTCTCCATGGGCAATGTTGTCGCGCCCGGAAAGGCGCTGGCGTGGCGCGGGCCGATGGCGGGCAAAGCGCTGGGCCAGCTGGTTGATGCGGTGTGGGATGATACCGAATTGCTGCTGATTGATTTGCCGCCGGGCACAGGCGATGTGCAATTGTCGATGATGGCAGACAGCAAACCCGATGGCGCTGTGCTGGTTTCAACGCCGCAGGATTTGGCGTTGATGGACGCTGCGCGGGCGGGCCAATTGTTCGAAGATGGCGATGTGCCGATCATCGGACTTGTGGAGAACATGGCCGGTTATGCCTGCCCCCATTGCGGCGAAGTCAGCGATCCGTTTGGGTCAGGCGGCGTGGAGAAATTTTCCAAGGCGCTGGAAATTCCGTTCCTTGGAAGAGTGCCTCTAACCATGGAAACCCGGAAAAGTGGAGATGCGGGGGAGCCTCCGGCGATGGGCGATGGTAAGGGCGCAGAACCGTTTCTGGCGATAGCCAAACGGCTCGACAATTGGATGAAAACCGGGTCTGTTTAAGGCGGATCCGGCCTAAAAGATGAAAGCGGCATAACAGATGGAAGTCACACGCCGGGGATTGGTAACCGGAGCGGCTTTGGGCGGCGGGTTGCTTGTCGCCTGGTGGTTTTTGCCGCGCAATTACCCCAATCCGCTGGACCCGGCGCGCGGCGAATACGCCTTTGATGCGTGGATCAAGATTGCCGAAGATGGTGTGGTCACTGTGGCTGTCCCGCAATTGGAAATGGGCCAAGGGATCACCACCCTTTTGCCGCAAATTGTGGCTCAGGAACTGGGCGCAGATTGGCGGCAAGTGGCGGTGGAGCCCGCGCCGATAGCGGCGGCCTATCCCAACACCGAGTTGGCGCAGAAATGGGCGCCTTTGTGGGAACCGTTTGGCGCTGGCCTATCGCAAACATTTGACGAAATGCAGGCGCGCAGTTTCGCCCGCACAGATCGTTTTACCGCAACCGCCGATGGCACCTCGGTCGCCGCTTATGAAGCGCCTTGCCGCGAAGCCGCCGCCGCCGCGCGCGCGATGTTGGCGATGGAAGCGGCAGAGCGGTGGGGCACAACATGGGAGGAATGCGAAGTATCGGGCGGCTTTGTTCGGTTTGGCGATCAAAGCGCGACCTTTGGTGAATTAGCCTCTGGCGCGGCAGGGCAATCCGCGCCCAATCCCCCGCCGATTAAACCGGAGGCTCCCAGCGCGCCAGTGTCTGCTGCGGCTCAACCGGGCTTTGGCACAGACGAGCCTGCTCCGATGCCCGATTATCCGCGCATTGATCTGCCTTCCAAAGTCGATGGCAGTTTCTCCTTTGCTGCTGATGTCCGTTTGCCCGGTATGGTGTTCGCCGCCATTCGCCACGGGCCTGCCGATGGGAGCGAGCTGACCGGGTTCAATCAGGACGCGGCTTCCTCCATTTCCGGGATTGTTGGGGCGGTGAAGACCAAACGCTGGCTCGCTGTGGCGGCGACGACATGGTGGAGCGCGGAGCGCGCGCTGGACGCGATGGACCCGCAGTTCACCACGACATATCCGGTTAACAGCGACGATATGGATGCGCGGCTCGATACGCTGCTGACCGCAGGTGACAGCTTCAAAGTTGCGGAAACCGGGTTTGGCGAAGAGGGCATGACCCGCGTCGATCTGGCCCGGCGATACGAGGTCGAACCGGCCCATGCCGCTCCGCTGGAAACAGCCAATGCGGCGGCCCATTATTCGGGCGACCGTTTGGAATTGTGGATCGCCACACAGGCCCCCGAACAAACCCGCAAAGCGGCGGCCAAGGCGGTTGGTCTGCAGGTTGAGGATGTGGCGCTGTATCCCATGCCAGCAGGCGGCAGTTTTGACGCCCGGTTGGAGCATGATCACGCCATCGAAATTGCGCATATCGCCAAAAGCCTTCGCAAACCGGTTCAGCTGACATGGAAACGGCGCGAGGAATTGATCCGTTCGCGCCCGCGTGCACCCTATTTCATGCTGTTGGGCGCCCAATTGGCGGGCGGCGGATCGGGCGCAATCGACGCGCTCAAATTGCGGGTTGCAACCCCGCCCAGCGCGCGCGAATTTGGTAAGCGTCTGTTTGGCAATCTCACATCATGGGCGGCCATCCGGGAAACCTCCGGACAGGCCGATCCAATGGCGCTCGAAGGAACGATTCCTGCCTATGAGCTGCCTAGCGTCACCGTCCGTCATATTCCGGTTGAGACCGGGCAGCCCGCAGGCCGGGTCCGAGGCAATTCGCATGTGCCGGCGGCCTTTGCGATAGAAAGCTTCATCGATGAAGTCGCCGCCAATGCCGCGCGCGAGCCGCTGTCGTTTCGCATGTCGATGCTGGGCAGTGATATTCGTCTGGCGGCGTGTTTGCAGCGCGCGGCGTCTATGGCGCAGTGGAATGGCGGCGTTGATCAAAGCGGTCAGGGGATCGCCTGCCACCGCATAGGTGATGCGGAAACGGGCGGCCGGATCGCGTGCGTGGCCACAGCGCGGCAAGGCGAAGGCGGCGTGCGCGTCACCCGCCTTTCTGCCGCTGTAGACATCGGACGGATCATCAATCTCGACATCGCTCGGCAACAGATTGAGGGCGGCCTGTTGTTTGGGCTGGGGATTGCTTTGGGCAATGCTCTGCGAATGCGCGGCGGATTGCCGACCACGTTCGACTATGCCGATCTGGGTTTGCCGGCCTTGGCCGATTGCCCAGAGATTGATGTCGACTTTATTGCCAGCGAAGCCGCCCCGGTTGATCCGGGCGAATTGGGCACGGCGGTTGCGCCCCCGGCGATTGCAAACGCCTTGTTTTCGGCAACAGGGTTGCGGTTGCGGCGGCTGCCTCTACTTTCGGGCGGGATCTAGCGCGCATTATCAGGCCGCCTCCGTTTGCGCGGTCGCACCGTTTATGGGCACCAAACAGAACAAAGAGCGTTCCCGCACATATGACTTGGCAAAAACAGCGGCTTCCCGATGCACATCCTCCCGTAACCAGCGGGGCGATTGGCGTTCTGCTCGTCAATTTGGGCACGCCCGACGGGCCCGACCCGGCGTCGGTAAAGCGGTATCTCAAACAGTTCCTATCCGATCGCCGCGTGATCGAAATTCCGCCGATTGCGTGGCAGCCGATTTTGCGCGGGATCATCCTGAACACGCGCCCGAAGAAAAGCTCGGTCGCTTACACAAAAATTTGGACGAAACGCGGATCGCCGCTGGCCGATATTACGGCTTCAATAGCGGAAGCCGTTGATGCGGCAATCGGCGCAGAAGGCGGCACTGAAGGCGGCACGTCCATCATGGTCGATTACGCGATGCGATACGGCTCTCCTTCAATTGAACAGCGCATGACCGAAATGATGGCACAAGGGTGCGACCGCATTCTGATCGCGCCGCTCTATCCGCAATATTGCGCGGCCACGACGGCGACCGTGTTTGACGAAGTGGCCCGCGTGATGGCGGGGTTGCGGTGGCAACCGGCGCTGCGTTTCCTGCCGCCTTATCATGACGACGCGCTGTATCTCGATGCGCTGGCCGATGACCTTACCCGCCAAGTGGGTGCATTGTCGTTCCGGCCTGAGACGATGCTGCTCAGCTTTCACGGCATGCCGCAAAGGACGCATGAGAAAGGCGATCCCTATCACTGCCATTGCCACAAAAGCGCGCGGCTTGTGAAAGAGCGCCTTGTCGGGCGGCCTGAATTTGACGGAGTGCGGTTTGAAACGACGTTCCAATCCCGCTTTGGCCCGGCCCAATGGTTGGAACCGGCGACCGACGATACATTGATGGCTGAGGGCGAAAAAGGGACCAAGCGCTTGGTCGTGGCGGCCCCCGGTTTTGCCGCCGATTGTGTCGAAACATTGGAAGAATTGGCACTCGAAGGGCGGGATCAATTCTTGGAAGCGGGCGGTGAGGAATACGCGGTGCTCGATTGCCTCAACGTGTCATCCGCAGGTGTCACCATGATTGATGGGATCATTCGCCGCGAATTGTCCGGCTGGATCTAAACCTGCGACAAAGTGGGCGTATCGGTCCTATTCTCGTTTGCTTGGCGGCGTATTTACAGTGTGGTAAGTTGCATCAAGCATACGCAATTTCACTGAATGCACATCCTTCGGAGCATGCCGAATATGGCCACCCTTGCTGATCCAAAATCCGCCGACGCAATTGACGCGGGCGCGCCGCAATTCGACCATTGGAGCGAAGGCGTTCCGACCGAGGCGGATATTGCGCATATTCCCGGCGATGCGGGATGGCCGATCGTCGGCAACACCTTCACTCAGCTGGCCGACCCGCACACCTTCACTCAAGAACGAATCGATAAATATGGCAAGGTCTACAAGACCTTTGCATTTGGCGGCTGGAATGTCGCTTTGATCGGGGCGGACGCGAATGAGCTGGTCTTGTTCAACAAGGATAAGATTTTCTCCAGCGAGCAAGGTTGGGGCCCGGTTCTGGATCAATTGTTTCCGCGCGGTTTGATGCTGATTGATTTTGATCACCACCGGATAGATCGGCGGGCGCTTTCCATCGCGTTTAAGCCCGGACCGATGCGGCATTATTCTGGCTCGCTCAATTCCGGCATCGCGCGCGAAGTGGCCAAATGGGAAGGGCCGATGAAGTTCTATCCTGCGATCAAAGAGCTGACGCTGGATCTTGCTGCCGACAGCTTCCTCGGCATCCCGTGGGGGCCAGAGGCGGACCGGATCAACACCGCCTTTGTCGATATGGTTCAGGCATCGGTCGCGCCAATCCGCACGCCGCTGCCCTTTACAAAGATGAAGCGCGGCGTCGATGGCCGCGCCTATATGGTTGATTATTTGACCAAGGAAACGCAGCGCCGCCGGGTGCAAGGCGGCGGGCAGGATATGTTCAGCCAATTCGCCACCGCTACGCGCGAAGACGGCGAAATGCTGCCGGTGGATGAAGTGGTCGACCACATGAGTTTCCTGATGATGGCAGCTCATGACACGATTACATCCTCTGCCACCGCGCTGATCTATCAACTCGCCACCAATCCCGAATGGCAGGAAAAACTGCGCGAAGAAGTGATGGCGGTCACTGGCGGACCGGATGGCAAAGGCGAAGCCCGTCCGCTTGATTATGACGATATGGGCAAGCTTGAGCTCACCGAAATGGCGTTCAAAGAGGCGCTGCGGATGATCCCGCCGGTCCCTTCAATGCCGCGCAGGGCGCTTAAAGATTTTGAGTATGGCGGATACAAAATTCCGGCCGGGCAAATGGTTGGGATCAACATTTATTGGACCCACCATTCAGAGGAATATTGGGACAATCCCATGACCTTTGATCCGATGCGTTTCACTCCGGATAAGGTGAAGGCGCGGCACAAATACGCATGGGTTCCGTTTGGCGGGGGCGCGCATATGTGTCTGGGGTTGCACTTTGCCTATATGCAGGTGAAGGTGCTGGTCGCTCAATTGCTGCAACGCTACCGCATCGAAGCGGGCGAGGGTTACGCACCCGACTGGCAGGCTTGGCCTATCCCTCAACCGAAAGATGGGCTGAAGGTCGCGTTCAAACCGCTCTAAAAATCCCGCGCAATTCCATTCTGTTCCCAATCGCCATAGCGTGTGGGGGAAAGCTCGCGCGGTTCGTCCTTCATGGGGTCGACCGCCTTGGGCTTGGGCACGGGATCATTGCTCCAATGGGCCGGCTTGGTGAAAGCTTTGGCGGTTTCTGATTTTTCTTTGGTCATAGCCTTCATTCAATGCGCGTGCTGGCGCTTGGTTTCAAGCGGCGTTAAGGCCGCGCGCAATGACTCAGACAAATTCTAAAAATTCCGGACCCAAGATTGCCGGACTTCCTGCGCGGCGCGCTGCGCTGCGAATGCTTGATGCGGTGATGCGGCGGGGTGAGACGCTGGATCAGGCTGAAAAATCCGCGCTTTCAGGCGTGAACGCTCCCGCTGACCGAGCTCTGGCCCGCGCGATTGTGGGTGAAACGCTGCGCTGGCTGACCGATCTGGATGCATTGATCGACAGCGCGACAAAGAAAAACCTGCCCGATGATGCAAAGGCACGCAGCGTGCTGCGGTTGATGCTTGCACAGGCGCTTCGGTTGGAAACGCCGGGCCATGCTGTGGTGGCGACGGGGCTGGGATTGCTCGCGGGCGGTCCGCGCAAACTTGCGCACGGTGTGTTTTCCGCGGTGATGAAACGCGAAGTGTCGTTGCCTGATGTGCCGACATTGCCCGACCGTGTGCTTGCCCGCTGGGAAGAGCGCGCCGACATGATCGCGCCCGGCCTGATCCATCCACCAGAGGTCGATCTTGCCATGAAAGACCGCAGCGAAGCGGGGGAACGGGCGCTGTCGATGGGCGGGGTCAGCCTTGCACCCGGTCATGTCCGCCTGCCGCGCGGGACGCCGATTGAACAAATGCCCGGCTTTGATGAAGGCGCGTGGTGGGTGCAGGATTTGGCCGCACAGATTGCGCCTGCTTTGCTGGGCGAAGGTTCGGGCAAGCGCGCGCTGGATCTGTGTGCGGCGCCCGGCGGTAAGACGCTGGCTCTGGCAGCGGCGGGCTGGCGTGTCACCGCGCTCGACATCAGTGAGAAGCGGCTGGAGATGCTGCGCGAAAACATTGGGCGGACCGGGCTGGAGGCTGAGATTGTGAAAGCCAACGCGCTCACATACACGCCTGATGCGCCATTCGACGCGATCCTGCTCGATGCGCCATGCACCGCCACCGGCACGGCGCGGCGGCACCCCGATGTTCTGCACCGGGTCGGCCCGCGCCAGATTGGTGAGACAACCGAATTGCAGCAATCGCTGATCTACCAAGCGGTGGAATGGCTGCCCAAAGGCGGCACGCTGCTTTACGCCGTATGCTCGCTGGAAACAGAAGAAGGCGAGGCTCAAGCGGCTTGGGCAGAGGAGACCTTTGATCTCAAACGGGCGCCGATCACCGCCGATGAACTACCCGCCGGACTGCAGCCCACCAAAGAAGGCTGGCTGCGCACGCATCCCGGCATGCTGGCGGATGAAGGCGGCTTGGATGGGTTCTTTATGGCGCGGTGGGTGAAGCTCTAAACCGTGGGGTCTAACTCCAATTCAGCGTGATCGCCGCGCAAGCCCGTCCCAGCTGCTCCAATGTAAATTGTGCGGTTTGGGGTGATGGCTGGTCGTAAGTTAGCTCAAATGGCGTGCCGAGTTCGACATAGCGATTGAGCTCCAATTCGCCGCCGATGACCTCAATGCTGGGATTGCCTTGAACAAGGCAGAGCGCTTGCCGCGCCACCTCGATCATATGCACCGAGTTCACATGGTCCCCCGATCCGCCAAGCATTGGGTTGGCAGGGGGCAATCCGTTCTCCCGGCCAACCAAAGCAGCAATGGTGCCCGGACTATCGGCTGATAGGGGCGCCACCAGTGAATGCTCGCTTGGCCCAATTCCGATGGCGTCTGGCGGCGCGAATGCGAAAGCGCCTATTTCAGATTTTTGGTCTGTCGCTTGCGCTTTCTTCTTCGCTTTTCCGCGCCATTCTTCAAAATTACGGTTGCGGAAGATGACGCCGCGGCCGCGCATTGCGGCGATTTCCCGGTCGGACGCGTCGAACAATTTGACCAAGTAGCTTTCGGTCTCGCCCGATTTCTCCCGCGAATAAACACCGCGCGCGGCGGTATCAGCATTGCGGTCGCCGCATTGCCAATCGGTCCAGGTCAGCGCCGACCATTGCCCCTCTTCCATCCCGCCCAGCGCCATAATCGCGCCCACGCTGGTCCAGAAATTCTGCGCCTGAATAACGATGGGATGGCGCGGGCCGAGGGTAAGCCAAGGCCACTCAGCAGTGTCGCGAGAGCATTGGAAATCCACCGATCCGTCAGGATTGATGACGTGACCGCTGGTGTAGGACCGCGCAAATTGCCGAGCCATGTCGCACTCCTATTGCTCGGGACCTAGCTCTTCACATATTTTTGAAAGCTCTTGCGCAGCTTCATGATCTTGGGTGGGATCACGGCGAGGCAGTATGGGTTTCGTTGGCCTTCGCCGTCCCAATATTCCTGATGATAGCCCTCTGCTGGATACCAAGGTGCGGTTTGCTCATCGCCTTCCAGCCCTTCGACTGTGGTCACTGCCGTTTTGCCATTGTCTGTATTCCAACGGTCAATCGCTGCTTTCGCCTCTGCGCCTTGCTGCGCGGAAAGCGGGAAGATTGCGCTGCGATATTGGGTGCCGACATCGCCGCCTTGGCGGTTCAACTGGGTTGGATCATGTGTGCCAAGGAACACGTCGTAAATGTCGCCTAGGCTGATGACAGCGGGATCGAATGTCACCCGGATACCCTCTGCATGCCCGGTCCGCCCGGTGCACACTTCTTTGTAGGTTGGATTGGCGTTTGTGCCGCCAATATACCCGCTTTCCACTTCGCTTACGCCGATGACATCGCGGAACACCGCCTCTGTGCACCAAAAGCATCCACCTGCGATAATCGTCTGTTGCATCGGAAAATTCTCCTTATTCGATGAATGACATAGGGAGGCCGTCAAAGATTGCCAGAGGGCGTGGGCCCAGTGGCATCGCATCTTGTCAATCTGCCGCCACTGCGTCAGGACGCTGTTCATCTGTTTATTAAGAGAGGTCCGATCCCATGAAAGCTACCCTTCTCGCCCCGATCGCCGCACTGGCCGCCGGGACCGCAATGTTCGCCATGGCCGCTCCCGCTGCTGCGGATGGTCACGCCGAAACCGCCGCCCCTGCGCTTGAAGACGTGTTGGCGCATGAACGCCGCGATGGTGACCGCGCGCGCGATCAATACCGCCGGCCCGCTGAAACGCTCGATTTCTTTGGTGTTGAGCCAACGATGACGGTCGCCGAATACGGCCCCGGTGGCGGCTGGTACACGCGCGTTCTTGCCCCGTATCTAATGCCTGCTGGCCAATATGTCGCGTTTAACGCAGACAGCGACGCGCGCACATATCGCAACCGTGCTCAGGAGGCGCGCTCGAAGGGCTGGACTGAGCGTTTCACGTCAGGCCTTGCCGAAGCAATGGGCGTCGAAGCGGACAGCGTGATGGCGTTTGAAACCGACGAAATGCCAGAAGGCGCAGCCGGAACCGTGGACCGCGTGCTCATCTTCCGCTCGATGCACGGCCTTAACATTGGCAACAACGCCGATGAAGTGCTGGGCGCAGCGCGGATGATGCTGAAAGATGATGGCATGGTTGGTGTGGTTCAGCACCGCGCCCCCGAAGGCGCAAGCTATGACGATTACGGCGCACGCCAGCGTGGCTATATGCGCAAAGCGGATGTGGTTGCGATCTTTGAAGCCAACGGCTTTGAACTCGCCGCAGAAAGCGAAATCAACGCGAACCCTGCCGATCCTGCCAATTGGGAACGCGGCGTTTGGACTTTGCCGCCAGTCTTGGCGACCGGCGAAGATGATGCGCGTCGCAGCGAATATCTCGCCATCGGCGAAAGCGACCGCATGACACTGCTTTTCCGCAAAGCAGACTGAAGTATAGGGGGCGGCGCATGACAAAAATCACTGTCGCCGTCCTCCAACTCGCGCTTGGCCAATCGGACGAGGCGGATAATATTGCCGCCGTTTCGGCTTTGGTCGAAGAGGCAGCGGCGCGCGGGGCGAAATTGATCCTACCGCCGGAATTGTTTTCCGGCCCCTATTTCTGCCGCGTGGAGGATGAGGCGCTGTTCGCGCTCGCCCGCCCCACCGCGCAGCATCCCAGCGTGATCGCGATGCAGGCGCTGGCGCAGCGGCTCAAAATCACGATCCCGACCAGCTTTTTCGAACGCGACGGGCACCACTATTACAACACGCTCGCCATGATTGGTCCGGATGGCGCGATTATGGGCACTTACCGGAAAAGCCACATTCCCGATGGTCCGGGCTATGAAGAAAAGTTCTATTTCCGCCCCGGCAATGACGGGTTCAAAGTTTGGAACGTTGAAAGCGACAGCGGAACCAAAGTTCGCATTGGCGTCGGCATTTGCTGGGACCAATGGTATCCCGAATGCGCGCGGGTCATGGCGCTGCGCGGGGCTGAAATGCTGCTGTACCCGACCGCAATCGGATCAGAACCCTATGACGCCGACCTCGACACCAGCCGGATGTGGCGGCGCGCGATGATCGGCCATGCGGTGTCAAACTGTATGCCGGTCATGGCCGCGAACCGGATCGGGGTGGAAGGGGATCAGAGCTTTTACGGCCATTCCTTTATCGCCGACGAATGGGGCGATTTGATCGAAGCTTTCGATGCGAACGGCGAAGGCATTTTGATCGCCACGCTGGATTTGGCGCAGGCTGCGACCCACCGTGCAGGCATGGGATTCTTCCGCGACCGCCGTCCGCAGCTGTATGGCCGCATCTCCGAAGACGTATGACGCTGAGGACGTCTAAACACCCCCGAGTTATGAGCAGCAACTATCTCATCGCGCTCGGTTCGAACCGGCCGCACCATTTGTATGGCAGCCCGCGCTCAGTGCTTGCGGCGGCGATGGAGGAATGCGCGGCTTTGGGCACGGTTTCGGCGCGTTCGCCCATCGTCACGTCTGATCCGATGGGCCCGGCACAGCGCAGCTTTGCCAATGCTGCCTGTGTTCTTGAAAGCGAATATGATCCGCCCGCATTGCTTGCTGGATTGAAGCGGTTGGAGCGCGAATTTGGCCGCCGCACTGCGCGGCGATGGGGCGACCGGGTGCTGGATTTGGATATTATCCTGTGGAGCGCGGGCACGTATACTTCGCGGACGCTCACCATCCCCCACCGCGAATTTCGGGGGCGCGATTTTGTGCTCAAACCCGCTTTGGAAATTGCTCCCGATTGGCGTGACCCCGTGACGGGCCTCACCGTTCGGCATCTGGCGGCGCGTTCGACATAAAGGATCCTTCAGACGCGAAAACGCCCCGCCGGTTTCCCGGCAGGGCGCTTTACAAAGTACCAGAGGACCAGTTCTGAGACTTAAGCCGCGGCAGCTTTCCGGCGGCGACGGCCAAGGCCGAGAGCCACAAGCGCCAGACCGAACAGGCCGAGCATGCCAGGAGCTGGAACGTCCACAACGCGGAAATCATCAATGCCGCGAACATAGTCACCAGCAACCACGGGATCGCCCCACCATGACCACAGGTTGATTCGGCCATCATTGGTGGTCTTCATCATCCATGGGTGAAAACGCGTGCCGTTTTCACGGGTTGGCGTGTAGTCGGTGCCGTTAATTGTGCGGGTGCCGGTCATGTCGCTCAACGTGAACATAAAGCTTGGATTGGTGCCGCCTTCGAATGTGGCGAAATCTGCGCTCTCGAACGATACGTCGATATCATCGCCGACCCATGTTCCGGTCTGTGTGTCCGTATCGATGGTCAGAACGTCGCCGTTCGACATATCATATTCGAAAATCGCAGCCGATGCTGGAGCAGCGGCTACCATGCTGGTTGCTGCGAGTGCGATTGCAGCCTGTTTTGTGAATTTACGCATTAACTTACCCCCGAGAGTGTTTTCGAATGGACGAACCGGATCGGAGCGCCCTCGATTGCTTGGAAATTTAGTAAACTTACTAAAGCAAACGGCGTGCCACTTTGCGCGAAGCGCAGAGTTTCTGCGGGTTTCAGTGGTTAACGGCTTTTGGGGGATGGGCGCCGATGTAAAATTCTCCGACGCTTTGGCGGGAGAAAACGAGCCGTTAAGTATCTCCGGCTAAAGAAGCCCCATGACCACTCAACGATCCTTTTGGCAATCGCGCGCTGTTTTGGCGCTTGTAATCTCCCCTGTGCTGGCAGGAGGGCTGGCGGGGTGCGACAGCGGGCCAAGCGATCCCTATGCCGCCGCGCAAGAAGCCCTTGCCAACAGCGAGCCGCGCACCGCGCTCGATTTGATCGGGCAGGCGATAGAGGCCGACCCCAGCAACCCTGACATCCGCATGATGGCGGGCGATATAGCCATGGCATTGGGGAATTCCGACCGCGCCATCGCTGAATTTGAACGCGTGCCGGAAAGCGCGCCGGGCTATTCTCTCGCCCGTGCCAAACTGGCCGAAGCGCAGATCATGGGCAACTTCCTCGAAGCCGCTGGCGACACTGTGGCCAGCCTCTTGATGGACAATGCGATGGCCTATGTCGCGTCTATTGGGTTGAAGTTTGCGCGCGGAGAAACAGAGGAAGGGTTTGACCTGCTTGACCGTGGGTTGGCGGCATTTCCCGACGATCCACGGTTGGTGACGATTGATGCTGAACGTCTGTGGGCACAGGGTAAGGCAGAGGCAACTTTTGCTCGGCTGCAGCCCGCCTTGGACGTGCGCCCCGCGGTTCCGCAGGCGCATTTGTTTGCCGGGCAATTGCGGCTTGGCATGCGCGATGCTGTGATGGCGCAGGAGCATTTCCAAAATGTCCTAACCGTGCGTCCTAATCATCAAACCGCAATGCTGGCTATGGCCGCTATTGCGCGCGATCGTGGCGACGCGCAGGAGGCTGGCAATTGGATCAACAAAGCCAATGAAGCGGGTCAACCGCATCCCATCGGCCTGCTGTTTGCAGCGCAAATGGCCTATGATGTCGGAGAAATCTCGCGCGCCTTTGAGCTGATCGAACAAGCGCCGCCGGCCTTTTCCAGCGAACCTGAATTTGCCCGACTGCGCGGCTTCATTGATGCCGCGCGCGACCAACACGCTATGGCAGCCATGGCGCTTAGCGATTATGTAGAAGACACCGGCGGTGACCCGTTGGCGCGGCAGGTGCTGGCCAATTCGCTGGCACAGCAGGGCGACTTTGAAAATGGCTGGGCCGCGATTGAGCCGGTGATCGATCACCCGCAAATGGACGGCGCAGGGCTGTTGCTGGCGTTGAGGCTGTCGCAAGAGACCGGCAAAGGCGATTCGGCGCAGATCCGCGCTTTGATACAGCGGCGCGACAACGCCCCATCCATCGCAAAACAAATGCTTGATGCCGGCGCTGCGATTCGCGCCGGTGATTGGGTCGAAGCAGACCGAATCTATGCGCCATTGATCGATGGGGCGGGCAAAAACGATCCCGCATTGCTGAACAATGCCGCCGCTGTGAAGACGAAGCTTGCTCAGCATGACGCGGCCGTTGCGCTTGCCCGCCGAGCCTTTGCCGCAGCGCCCACAAGCCCAGAGATTATGGACACTTTGGCGTGGGCATTGTGGGAGAAAGGCGGCGCTGTTGCCGAGGCAAGGGCCCTTTCAGACAAGGCGCGCGATGCGTCCCCAACCAACCGTGAAATTCTGGAGCATTGGGCGATTATTCACGCCGACTAATGCGGGCGATACGTCCGCCGGTTCGCAACCAATTTCACATCAATGCATTGAGCGTCTTGACCCGGCGGCGCACCCTGCCTAGGTGAGCGCTCCGAAGCGCGCCGCACCCAATGCACCGCGCTCCCCGTGGGGGTCCTTAGCTCAGTCGGTAGAGCAACTGACTTTTAATCAGTAGGTCGCTGGTTCGAACCCAGCAGGACTCACCACTCATTCTTATCGAACACCGGTTTCTGTCGTCTCTACCGAGGCGTCTGAAATTGTGCCCGTAATTCCGGGCCTTTGCACGGATGGAATTCTGACGAAGGGCGAACGGAGACGCACTGGCCTACCAATTCGCGCCTCAAATGAGCGAAGTTCTCCGCGGTCGATTTCCTGACCTAATTCTTTGATTTCGGGTGTTGGAGAATCCGAGCGCTCCACGCCGATCGGCGAAGCGGATCGGTAGGTTTTCCCAAGTCTCTTAGAATAGCTTAGCGCCGCCGATCTTTCGCCCAAAAAAGCATGAGCGAAGTTGCGCTCTGCTTCAGAGTAAGTACTGTGGTAAGCGTCATTGCCCCAATGTCCTATGCCAAAGAATTCAACTGGACAGATGCCGGCGGGCCATCGTACCGGCTGCGCAAATGCCAACGTCGGAATTGATGGAAAAGTGACTTCATTGAGCATATCGGTATGCGGCGCCCGCCGTTCTAGGCAGCGTGATGCATCGGTAATATCGTCGACGCTCGGCTAGCCGTGCATTGCGTCATAGAAGCTCTCAATCGCAGATTCCTAAGCGGCCATGGTCCGGTCAGTTGTCTGTGCAGCGAGGCATGTCGCAACAGACAGGTCGCATACCATCAATCCGATAGGTAATCGAGCGATTTGCCAAGCCATGATGGTACTGCTCGTAGCCGGCATTGCTCCTGATCTTGACCCGACATTGCACGGCTATCTGCGATATGGGTGAGAGCGCGAGATGCGCGCTCTCACCATTCTTAGTTCAGTCGGTAAGCTGGTTGAGATATATCTCAACTCCATCAATTGAAGTTTCGATATAGCCATCTTGTTGAATATCGTTTGACGCTAAGCGACCTTGCATTTGAACAAAGATGGAAGGCTCACCGTTTGACCGACTGCGCTGCACGCGGACCATGGTCACGGCATGGCCCGACAGTTTCCCATCCAGCGCAGCGACAGCATTATCCAGTTGAGCGACCGCAGCTGCCGCGTCGATATCGTTCTGCGCGATGAGGACATCTTCCAGCGCGAAGTCTTCAGCTGCGCCATCCACCTCAAGCTCAGTGGGTATCTCCTCCTGCCACACTCCGGCTCCGGCACCTGCATATTGGATGGCTAGCAACTTGCGCGGGTCGTCTGGGTTTTGATAGGACACCTGACACGTCACGACGCTGCCTGCTTCGCCTATTGCGGATGCATCGATCGCTTCTCCGGGGCTGAACATCGCCGTTGCATCGAAGATCTTGGCATCTGAGCCGATTTTCTCAAAAGCGGTCTTGAAGCAGATGTCCGGACCCTCTGAGATATTCATCGTGCCACCCCCCATAGCGGCTTCCATCATGCCACCTGCATCGCCGCACCCTGGCAGAATTAGCGCCAATGGCGCCGCGCTCAAGAGACTCAGCGTTTTGCTCGGCTTATTTGAAGATATCATTTTGTAATTTCCCTTTCTGAACTTCACTGCGTGCGATCGATCGCTGCCGATAGGCAAAGGGGGTTGGTTTGCGCATTGCCAACATCGATCTCCAATCTTGGCGAAAAAGGGCCCACACCTAGATTAAGGTGTGGGCCAAGTTGGCGAAGGGAAAACCTCCGCTCGGGTCGCCTCGGTAAACTGTTAACTTGGGGCTGCTCTAAGCCCTGCGGCTGTCGTTAAATGTGTTGGTCATCACGTTTTTTGAATATTGCGTCACTTATGTTCTCAGCAGTGAGTGTGCTCGGCTGGAATCGTATCATTGGCGCCGCACATCCTCGCGCGGGAACTGAAGGAGAGAGTGGATGGATAAGTTGGATAATGCGCAGGTCCAGCTCACGCCTGGCGGTCTGCTTAAGGCGCTCAGCCGGGAACAATTGGATGACCTCTTGCGCAAGTCTAAGCGCCGAGAGCTGAAAGCCGGCGAACCTGTCATCAACCAAGGCGATGAAGAAGGAGATTTCGCCGTGTATTTGGTGTCGGGCGGGCTCAAGGTGAGTTTCGTAAGCGCAGGCGGCAGAGAAATCATACTCAGCTATTGCTCGCCGGGCGAATTGGTGGGCGAGATTGCATTGCTCGATAGCGGCCCCCGGACGGCGACAGTCGCCGCCTCTGCCTCATCGATCGTCTACATCATTCCCGCGCAGGCATTTCTCGAAACCGTTTCGACCAATCTTGCTTCGGCGGTTGGCGTGATGCGCGAATTGGCACAACGCATTCGGCAGCTGAACCTAGTTATTGAAAGCGATCGCACCTTCTCAATGGGACCCCGATTGGCGCGCGCTTTGGTGCGATTAATCGACCAAAGCCGAGACGATGGCGCGCTCCTCCATAGTCCCAGCCAAAGCGATTTGGGCGCGTTTGCGGGGCTCGCACGCGAGAATGTCAGCCGCTTGCTATCCGAATGGGAAGATCAAGAAATCGTCGCGCGCAAAGGCCGCTCGCTGATTGTGCGCGATGCCGAATATCTACGGCTCCTCGCCGAGTTTGGTGACGAGGCATGGCCCCCAAGCTTGGTCTGACCTTCCTGGACTCAAGACCATTTCCAAGAGCGCGAATACGTCCGCCCGGCACAGCCCAGTCCCAGCATATGTGATTTTAGTGGCATCAGTCTTATTGGAGCCAGATTTTGTTGCAGTGAACACGATTAGAAACTTGCAGCGGCTGGACGCAAAACCGGCCTTCGAATCTGGATCAGCCATGTTGCGGTTGTTGCATTGATGCATTTCGGGTTCGTGCAGGGCCTAGAAGGTTAATTTCTGCCATAAGACACTCGAAAGGCACGAAGAATGCACTTTGATCACAGAGATCGAAATGAAGACGCCAACCGAAACGCTGGCTAAACTGGTGCGGCTGATTGAGGAGGAGCGGCACGCGATTTTCCTGAGCACTTGCCCGGTGGAGCGAGAATTCTCGAAGTGGGTTGAAGTACGGGATTGGAGGCGCGCATTTTGGTAGCAGGTGGTTTCGATGTCAGAGCAATTGTTACAGATGCTGAAGCCATTGAGCTTGCCAAGAATGCAAGCGTTCAATCCGGCCACCTGTTTCGCGAGAGCCTAGATTTCAGCCGACATCCGTTCGCAGAAGAGTTTGATGCGGTCCACGAAAGAGAAGTTCTTCACAACGTCAAGTCGGAACAAGACAGAGCCGATTTTGCGGAGCAGGTTGCATTGGCGCTGAAACGAGGCGGTCTATGGTTCAACGCAACTGGTTGCGCTGATGAACGAAGGTGCGACCTTCGTCATGGATGCCTATTATTTGAGCCACTACATTCCGCCGATGGAGGAGCTCTTTGACGACCGTTTGGGCAAACGTCGCACGTCCGGCCCTCATCGAGGCCGGTTGGCATTTCGACTTCTGGCATTGTGTTCTGCCGTCGTTCTGCTCCGTAGATTGGAGGCCCTACAGAAGAGCGTAGAATTCCAATTCCCTGCGAATATCGCCAACGTATGGAGAAAATGCTGCATCCCAATACGTTGGGAATAGATGCCAGGCCTTGGTTGGTTAGCTGACTGACGGCGTTTCGGTTTCTCCAATATTGGAGCTGCCTGTCCGCAATCGGCCCAAAACTCGTCGTAAATCGCAATGGAACAATGGTGAACTAGGCCCTGCCAGAATATTCTACGCCATCATTTCCAGCGTAAAAACAGCTCCACCTCGGGGCAAGCTGCTGGCGCGCACTGCCCAGCCTTCACCCTGAGCCAACTCGCGCACCACGTTCAATCCCAAGCCTTCTCCCGCAGATGCTTGACCGTGACGGTACGCAGCAAAAAGTTCCGCTTCGGATTGCCCGTGCAGGCCTCGGCCGTTGTCGAGCACTTGAACCACCACACCCTTGCTGCGCTGCTTCACTCCGACAAGGATACGGTCGCCGCCTGAATGGTTGATCGCGTTGGCCACGAAGTTGGAAAGGATGCGCATCAAGATGGCGGGATCGGCCGTCACTCTTGCTGATGTGAACGCACAATGCAGCCGGATGCCCTTGGCTGCAGCCTCCTCTCCAAACATCAAAACGACATTGCTGAGCGCTCTTTCGAGCGCAAATTCCGCAATTTTTCCCGATTTTCTCTCGACTACATCATGCCTAGATGCGCCGGCTGGACGAGTATTCTTGAGATTTCGTTCCAGAACTTGCTCGATATATGAAACGCCTTGCGCGGCGTTCTCACCGCCTTCCATCTTGGCCAGCGCCAGCTGCAAAGAGAGCAAAGGCTGCCGCAAATCGTGGCTAGTCGAGGCCAGATCGCGGCGTCTTTGTTCGGCCAGTTCGACCGCTTGACCGTAATCGCGCTCTGCATCAGCGAGCTGCCCGCGCAGTGTGTCGCTTGTGCTTTCGGCAAAGTCGCGCTGTTGGCGCAAGCCGATGGCTCGGATCACCAGCGCAATTGCGAACAGAACGCCATCGAGCGTGAAGACGAAATTGAAGCCATGATCGACCTTCCATTCGCCAATTCGCGCAAGATCAAAGGCAGCCAATGTCTGCAAAATCGCCATTGCCAATAGCATCGAAGAAGCGAACAAGAACCAGCCCGAACCGGGTAGTTTCTGGCGCACACCCCATACGATCCCGTAGGCTGCGACAATCGCAAATTGCAGCATTATCGCGCCTTGCACCAATGGCCGCGTGGCTTGCCATGTAAGGTTGATGTCAAACAGAGACAGGATTGGAATGGCAACAAGGCCGAGGATCGTCGAAACGGCGAGAATGCGATTGTAGCGAGGATGGGTTTCGCGCGCATTGAGAAACGAGCTGATCGTGAGCGCATAGAAGACGAGCGTAATTCCCCAGACGCCGCGAAAGGCTATGCCACCCGCTATCTCGCTTAATCCGCCATAGAAGCTGTCAAACCCAGCGTTGGACAGGGTGGTGAGCAACAGTCCAGCGTGGAAGCCAGCATAATAAAGCGCAGCGCGATCGGATAAGATCATGGCAAAGGCAATCAGGCCCAGTAACAATGCCATCCGCGCGCCCAACATCAATGCGCTGAGCGCCGCATCGCTTTGGCGGTCGGCGACGAAACGATCCTCGCGCACCAGCCGAAATGTCGTGTCGAGCGAGAAGCCGTATTTCGCGTCAATCCATACATCGACTGTGCTTTCAGCAGGGATGGTAACAATCCGCGATGCGACAAGCCGTTCGTAAGGGATGCGCTGTACGATGCTGTTTTCAACCCAGCGATTGTCGAGGATCAGAACGGGTGGATCGTCCCCAGAAACAGCATATGCCCGGACCGGTGGTCCGTAGGCATTGCGCGCATCAATCCGCCATTGCGCATCATCGTCGCTAGTATTGACCAACCGAACCTGCGCCCAGAATGGGCCAAGTAAGTAGGTGCCATCGACATATTTTTGGTCATTTGGGGCGAGATCTTGAAGCACTTGATCAAGCGAAAACCCGCGATTTGAAGCGGCGCGCGCCATTGCAACGTCCAAATCCAGATTGGACGTAATCCCGGTAGCATCGGTCGCGTCTTCGCCGTCTTCATCTGGGTAGATGTAGTTTGCATTTGCTTGCACACTCGGCACTTCGATGCGCTGCGCTAGATCGATGGGACCGCTTGATTGCGCCTGCGCTGGCCAAGCGCCAATGATTAGGGCACATAAAAGCGCGGCCCAGACTAGGCGAAGCGGAGGCGTAAATGGCGCTTGCGAGCTTCGCCCGCCTGGCACAGGGGGCTGGCAAGCGCGCTGGGAAACAGGCTGGATGAACAAAACCGTCGTCATTGCAGATGACCATGCCATAGTTAGGCAAGCAATGCGCGAGTTGGTTGAAAACTTGGGCGCGGTCGAAGTTGTGGCGGAGGCCGGTGATGGGTTGGAGGCGATCGCTCTTTGCCGCAAACATCGGCCTGACCTTTTGATCCTTGATGTCGGCATGCCGCTTGCCAATGGGTCGCAGGTCTTTGCCGATGTGCGCCGCTGGTCGCCTGATAGCAAAGTTGCCGTTTTCACCGGTTTCACCGCAACCGCAATGCTGGCCGATTGGATCGCTGCGGGCGTGGACGGCTTGTTCTTGAAAGATTGTTCGCAAGCAGAACTGACCCGCGGCATCGCGTTAATTCTGTCAGGTGGACGGTATGTCATGGAGGCGATCACAGAACGCTTGGCGGAAGGTTCAAGCGGCCCCGACCTTACGGACCGTGAACGCGAGGTTCTGGCCCATATTGCCAGCGGCCTCACCACCAAACAGATTGGCGAACAGCTCTTCATCAGTCCCAAGACGGTTGAGAAACACCGCGGTGCGTTGTTTGAAAAGTTCAATGTAACGTCGGTCGCAGCCCTGCTAACGGCGGCTTTCAAAGCTGGCATGCTTGACCACCTGCTCCAAGAATAGAGCGACTGGCCTTGCCGAATAGGTGCGCGCGGGAGCATCACTCGGTTCTTCTCGTTTCATCACATGACATCCCGCAGGCTTTGGCGCACGCGCATTGATTGGGCATGGGGCGTTCCCCCCATTCATTCAGAAGACATGGTTTGAGCAGACCAAACCGATTGGGGGTATCCCCCCATGCGAGCGGTTTAACCTCCGCCTACTCAATCTCCATCGCCATCAACAAGGTGGCCAAAGGATTGAAAGGAAATCGCTATGAACAAACTCTTCCTGAAAGCAGGCGCAAAGGTCACAATGATCGCGCTGGCGGCATCAGTTTCGCTCCCACAATTCGCCCATGCGCAGGCTTCAGATGCCGCCACCGCGCGTGAACAGATTGGCTGGGCGCTCAATGATCTAGACCGCTTATTGGAGCGCGAAAATCAACTGGACCGTCAAGGGCGGCAACTGGACCAGCGCCGCAGCGAATTGCAGCAATCAGAGCGTTGGGCCAACACCACGATCGACAATTTTAACCAGCACTGCACCAATGGTCGGTGGGCCACCAACTGCAATGGATGGCAGCGCGAATTGGACAATTGGCAGGTCGGATTTGATCGCGATCTCGGCACACTCAACGAAGACTATGATCGATTGAACGCAGAGCTGCGCCGGTCGGAAGACCAAATTCAGCGCAAGCGCTCCGAAATGATGACCAGCGTCGGCGAATTGCTGCGCGCCTGCCGCGCTATGGCTCCCGTTGCGCGCCGCAATCACTGCACGATACCGGCAACAGGTCGTTACACTGGCGATTTTGTGAACGAAGCCCGCAATCGCCTGCGTTCAGCGCTGTGATCTGATTGAGATCGGCGCAGAGGCTTCGTCTCATAACAGGGCGACCAGCAGAACCCTTCATCATCATTCCCATGCGGACCGTCGCGGCCCTAATCGGAGGCTTCGGCCGAAGCCGGGGTTGAGACACAGTCATTGAGCCGCTCTCGCACGTTTCAGGAAGAAAATTATGACTCTACTTCGCACCAAATCGCTTGCGTTGTTCGCACTTGCGACGCTGATCCCAAAGCCGGTTCTGGCTCAAGACCCCGCATTCGAAGGACCAATCTTCGATGATGCAGCCTATGTTTGCGCCAATGGGATGGAAATAGACACCCGCTCGATAATGATTGACGGTTTGGGAGCAGTTGCGGTCAGCTTTCCAGACGGGCGCTCCCCAACAGGCATCGCGCGCCAGTTGCTGCCCCGAACCCAATCGGGCAGCGGTATGCGATATGCCAGCGATATCGCATCGCTTCATCTTGATGGACGCGACGTGTTCTTCGAAGCCTCTGCATCATTCCTGTCAGAAAAAGTGGAACGGACACGGTGCGAGCGGCTCGGGCCCTTTGGCAGTGCAATATTGACCCAAGGCGCGCGAAACGGTGCATACCATTATCTAGCCCCGCTTCAGCCAGAGGGCGCTCCTTACTATGCAATCAATCGCCGCGCGGAGAACATCTGTTTCGCCAAAGATGGCTCGGCCGCCTTTGTGCTAGCCCCCTTGTCCGATGGCCGCAGAGCGCAGTTGGTGCAGATCAGTGACTCTGGTCGCAGCGTGCAAACTGTGACGGTGGGCCCGGTTGATGCTGGCGCGGGTCAGCGCCGCTATACTCTGGCAGATCCGCAAAGCGGGTACGAGATCGGCGCGCTTCACTTTTCGGCCCAAGGCACCGCTGATCCCGGTGATACGAATGCTGCGGCCCTATTCAGCGGTCTCACCCTCCATAGGGAGCGCACCGATTGCTTGGAAATGGAGCATGACCTCTACACCGCATTGACGCCTGACGGGATCGTGCAAGTCAGTTTGAAAGATGACCAACTCAAAGCCCGATTCGCCCTGAATTCGGGCGAGGTGGTGTCATTTTCAGGCGGTTACCAGCGCGAGGAAGGAAGAGAGGCGGAGTATTGGTTCTTCGATGGTGAACGCAGACTCACAGTCAGTATCCGAGCCGGAGCTGCAAGCATTAGCGGCGTTACTATGGAAGATTGGATACGCCGCGAGCTGACCCCTTTGGCATTTTTCTCCGTTGGGCCCCATGCCCTGTCAGAGCGCGGATTGGCCGAGATCGACCGGCGCACAGCCGAGTTGATCAATGATCTAATCATATGCAACCACTTTGCCGGAGAGTTCAGTGGCAACAGCGACCGCGATGCGCAAATTGCCGCTGCCTCTGGCCGGATCGGATGCGCGCAGGTTCCAGAGCGCCATGCTGAGGCGCTGCGCAGCAATCCAAAACTCGGCAGCTTGCGAGACTTCCTGATCACCAACGCGCCAAGTTGGTTGCCGTAAGTAGATCGGGTTGCTTGTGCCGACCATAGCGGAAGATGCGCTGTTAAATGGGAGCGTCTGCTAGCAATCTTGCGGGTCCGTTCGCAGGCATTCAGTTCAAAGGCCGCCATTCCGCAGACGGTCCAGTTAAGGTCCGTCTGGGTGAGGATGATTAGAACAGGACCCGCTTTTAAGCTAGCGGATGACGCGGGGAGTGTGTGCTAAGCATTATTTTCGCGGCGACGAATGTGTCGCACGAAAAGGAGAGAATTTTTGGATCTCGAACTGAAGGACAAACGCGCGGTCGTTTTGGGTGCAAGCCGCGGACTTGGGGCCGCGATTGCTAAGGAGCTTGCTGACGAAGGGGCGCGGGTGCTCGGCGTTTCACGCAGTCCTGGCGAGGGCTTGGATTGGCCCATGCTTGCAGTGGACCTTGCCGAGCCAGATGCGGCCAAGAAAATCGCCGCTCATGCTCGTAGCGAGCTTGGCGGAGTGGACATCCTGGTCAACAATTCGGGCGGCCCAGTCCCGTCCACGGCGCATGATACGGATGCATCACAAATGCTCGAAGCGGCTCAACCGATGCTACTGGCTATTACCGAACTTACTCGGCTTGTCTTACCAGACATGCGGGCAGCAGGCTTCGGACGTATCCTTACCGTCACCTCATCTGGAGTGCGCGAGCCGATCCCAGGTCTGGCTCTGTCCAACACCATACGGGCCGCGGTTCATGGGTGGATGAAAACTCTCGCCAAGGAGGTCGCAATGGATGGGGTCACGGTCAATCTGTTGATGCCCGGACAGGTCGATACGGACAGGCTGCGCGCGCTTCACCAGAACATTGCAGATCAAGCGGGAGTTGATAGAGAAGTCATCGTCTCCAAAGCAATTGAGAACATTCCAGTTGGACGCATTGGCGAACCGCGCGAGTTCGGAGCGGTTGCTGCCTTCCTTGCAAGTCCCAGGGCCTCTTATGTGACAGGCCTTGAAATCCCAATTGATGGTGGTTTCCTTCGGTCTTGAACTGTACTTTCATCCGCTGGAATTGGATGGTTCGCAATCGGCCCATTTGCGGGCATGGACCGAGAGGGCAGGTAGTGTCTCAGTTTGAAATCTAACCAGGTTGATGTTGTGGAAACTTGTTTGGGGATTAAACGCGCTTACTTATCAGTTTTCCTACTCACGAACGAATCTGTATTCCGAATCGGTTGACTAAATATCAAACTTCGACGTGGAAAGTGTGTGTGCTTTTGTCCTGAAAACCGGACATAAAAACGGATATGGAAATACCCACAATAATTGTATCTATTGAATGTCTACCACGGAAGACCTACATTTAGCCTAAGCGCGCATTCACGCGCTTAGGCTAAAGTTAGCCGCAAGGCAAGGTCCGATTGCTTCGGAAGTCATTTCCGGCGCAAACAAGAACGCTTGCAGGGCGGTAAGTTTGTGTGCAGAGACAATATAACTAGCTGTTAGCGATGGCTGTGGTTCACAGAAGTTACGTTCGGTCAACCCCCATTCAGACACGAAGTTTTAAGAGAGGCGGAGTAGTCCGCTTCACTGAGGAGTAAAATGCCCAAAGGTCCAAACGGACAAAAGCGACCGGCCGATGTGATCGGCGCTGCCAATTTGGTAGCACGGATCGCTACGGGTGAGATTAAAGATACATCGCGCGAGCCGCAAGGCTCGGCCGGTGGAAGGGCAAGAGCGGCAATGCTCTCTCCTTCAAAGCGCAGCGAGATCGCCAGTTTCGCTGCAAGAGAAAGATGGCAAGAGAAAGAAAAGGAAAGCGATATGCAAACGGCAAAAAATGAGACCGGCGCACGCGGCCGTCAGGCCGTGTGCATGTATCCAAACAACGGACTAGGTGATCAGAAGAAAGAATTTTCTGACGCATTTTCCGGGTTTGAAATGCTGCGCCAGCGCTTCAAAAAGTAATTAAATCTGCTAACAGGCTCAGGCCCCTCGCGTTGCGGGGGGCCTTTTTCATGTTCAAGGGGCGACAATTGCAGCAATTTTTCAAAGAACTCGAAGAAGAAGCGGCGTTTTGTGCGCACGTTAAGCCGTATTTTGAAACAGTGCCTGCTGAAATGGCGGAAATCTTCGAGTGTAAAATCGTAGTTGATGATGAAAAACTGAAGCAGGCTCACAGAAAGTATGTAGCTGCGGTTCAAGATCTCGTTCTTTACGTTGACAGTAAAATGCCAGATCACTTCAAGCGAGCAGGAGCGCTTCTAATAGCTCTCCACAAAGGTGTGGCAGAAGTGAATTTTGGGGACACCTGGCAAGAAGTTGAAGCGGGTGGCGGACCCCTTGACCTGCACTACAACGATGTTGAATCAGGCAGGGATTTTGCAGATTTCTTTGGACAGTTTCATAATCAAATGCTCGCCTTTATGTTCGCATTCCAATGCTGCGATGCCTACGAAGCGCAGAATAATTCATATAGCTTCGATTATCTCCAGCACATTTGCGCTTACCTACAACGCAACGCGAACGATATAGATTTGGAGACGTGCTTTATTCTCTTTAAGAGTTTGATGGACCGATAATGCTTGCAGGCAGGCGATAAGTTCAGTATGAAATGGGTATGAACAAGCTACCCATCGAAAAACGTCGCCTCATTCTCAACATGCTAGTTGAAGGCTCATCAATGCGGTCTATCAGCCGCATTGCAGACGTCTCGATCAACACCGTTTCCAAGCTTCTAGTTGAGGCGGGACAAGCTTGTATCGCAATCCATAATGAGCAAGTCCAAGGTGTTCGGGCTAGTCGCATCCAATGCGATGAAATATGGTCGTTCTGCTATGCCAAGGCGAAGAATGTAGCGACTGCCAAAGACGCCCCAAAGGGCGCTGGTGACGTGTGGACGTGGACTGCATTGGATAGCGACAGCAAACTAATCGTGTCGTTTTTGGTTGGTGGCCGTGATGGCGAATACGCGATGGAGTTCATGGACGATCTTCGCACCCGCCTCTCAAACCGCGTTCAACTTACCACAGATGGCCATCGTGCCTATCTAGAGGCCGTTGAGGGTGCCTTTGGCGGTAACGTGGACTACGCGCAGCTAGTCAAGATTTACGGTGCAGCACCGGAAGGCCCACAGCGCCGCTACAGCCCTGCTGATTGCATCGGAGCGCAAAAGCGCCGCGTTGAAGGCAATCCTGACATTGACTACGTTTCGACTAGTCACGTTGAACGTCAGAACCTCACAATGCGTATGTCCATGCGCCGCTTCACTCGCCTGACAAACGGTTTTAGCAAAAAGATCGACAATCACGTTCACGCGCTGGCACTGTATTTCGTGCATTACAATTTTTGCCGCATTCACAAGTCACTCAAGACCAGCCCTGCGATGGCCGCTGGAATTACCGACACACTCTGGTCACTCGACAACGTGATTGCTAAGATTGACGAAATGGCCCCGCCGCCCGCTAAACGCGGTCCTTACAAAAAGCGGGGAAAGAAAGATTCAAACTGAGACACTACCAGAGGGCACGCTTCCTTGACATCTGCGACTATGGACGTCCGCATAAATTTCGTATGACTTGATTTTGATCGGCGCTGGCAATTCAGCGCATTTACAGCGGCGCCAATGCGGTGATGAAAGACATCATTGGCAATTCCTGTTTGGAAAATCCCTATGAACGAAGAGACCACCATCGACGATTCTCTACAGGCGATTGCGCTATTGGACAGCGTTTACTGCCTACTCCGCGAAAGGTTGGCGCTGGCCTGCTCCAAAGACGGAAAGCTCGATGAAGCACTGCTGAGCGAGCACCAGCTTCTTTGTTATGAATTCGCCTTTGCTGCGGCTGAACTGCGCTCATTGCGTCAATTGGTTGAACAGGCTGATGAGAGCTCAAAATTTGGCCCCTTGATGGCACAAGTGTGCGCCGGTGAGACTGTGCCTGAGACCATGCGCCGTTTGCGCGCGATTGCATCGGGATTGGGATGCGGCGGCGATGTTGCTGGCATGTTGGCCGATCCAATTCTGGCTGATCTTGCAGGCGGAGTTAGCCCGCAGGTCCTGGCCAAAGCGGGTGCGATGATATGCGAAGGCGGCGACGCCTTTAAGGCGATTACGACCAACGAAGATGTCGATCTTGCGCGTGAAATGTTTGGCCGGTTTGCCAAGGAATGTGTGGAGCCGCTTGCCGAACAAATCCACCGGGAAGACCTGACGATCCCGGATGAATTGCTGGACCAAATGCGCGAGCTTGGCGTGTTTGGCCTCTCTATTCCGGAAAAGTTTGGTGGCACGGCACCCAACGAAGGCGAGAACACGCAGACGATGATCGCCGTCACCGAAGCCTTGTCAGAGGCTTCACTGGGGGCTGGCGGGAGCCTGATCACTCGCCCTGAGATTCTGTCGCGGGCGATCCTTGCGGGCGGAACCGAAGAACAAAAGCGCGAGTGGCTTCCGAAAATTGCTTCGGGGGAAAAGCTCGTCGCGATTTCCATCACCGAACCAGATTTTGGATCAGACGCCGCCAGCCTCAATCTGAAAGGCACAAAGGTCGACGGAGGTTGGCTGCTCAACGGAGCAAAGACCTGGTGCACATTTGCAGGCAAAGCCGACGTGCTGATGGTGGTTACACGAACCGGCAATGAGCCCGGGTTCAAAGGGCTTTCGATCCTACTGGTCGAAAAACCGCGCGTTGATGGGCACGCAATCGACTATGTGCAGGATGGTGGGGGGCGCATGATCGGCAAGGCGATACCGACCATCGGGTATCGCGGCATGCACAGTTTCGATATGTCCTACGAAGACTTCTTTGTGCCCGACAGCCATGTCTTGGGCGGCGAGGCGGGCCTGGGTCGCGGATTCTATTTTACAATGAACGGGATGACCGGCGGCCGCATTCAAACCGCCGCCCGCGCCAGCGGGGTGATGCTGGCTGCGATTGCTGCGGCCATCTGTTATACCAATGACCGCGCAATATTTGGCAAGCCATTGAGCCAGCACCAGCTTATCCAATGCAAGATTGCAAGCATAACAGCCCGCTTCATGGCAAGCCGAGTGCTCGCCTATTCCGTTGCGAAGCAAATGGACGAAGGCGGCGGACAAATGGAAGCGAGCTTGGCGAAACTGTTTGCCTGCCGCTCTGCAGAGATCGTCACGCGCGAAGCGCTGCAGATCCATGGCGGTATGGGGTATGCAGAGGAATGCGTTGTCTCGCGGCTGTTTGTCGATGCGCGCGTTCTTTCGATATTTGAAGGGGCCGAAGAGGCACTGGCTTTGCGCGTGATCGCAAGAGGAATTCTTGCGCAGCATCTTAAGACCTTGGGAGAGTAATGAGCCATGCTCCTGGATTGGGTCACGGCTTCAGCGTCCTTCTTTCTAGGCGGCGGCCATCTTGGACGGTTGGTTGTCGCGATCTGTTGCCGCTTCATGGCTGATCTCCGCTGGGTGCACCTGAAGGCGGTTCCATAGATCGAGAGCGGCCACTTTGTACCCTTCGGCCAAAGTGGGATAGTTAAAGCTGTTCTCAACGAAGAAGTCGATCGTGCCGCCCAAGTTCAGGACTGCCTGACCAATGTGGACCAGCTCGCTCGCGCCCTCTCCGATGACATGAACGCCGATCAACTGGCGCGTATCCCGGTTGCAGATCAATTTGAG
The DNA here is from genome assembly GCA_947502815.1 of uncultured Erythrobacter sp. Taxonomy (GTDB): domain Bacteria; phylum Pseudomonadota; class Alphaproteobacteria; order Sphingomonadales; family Sphingomonadaceae; genus Erythrobacter. The sequence continues at coordinate 2,771,120 of CANNBH010000001.1, read as the reverse complement.
AATACCCGATTCTAGCCCCATGATGTGCCCGCGGGATGTCTCTCGAAAGCGGGCGATACCGCATTCGTAGGAAATGCCTGCGGCGCGCGCATCGTCCTCTGTCATGCCGACGCTGGACAATTCAGGCACGGCATAAACGCCGTATGGCGGCTTTTGATCATCGGCCTCTATCGGATTGCCAAAGGCATGGCAGGCTACCGCGCGCCCTTGCTCCATGGATGTTGAGGCGAGGCTGGGAAAACCGATCACATCGCCCGCCGCATAGACGTTTGGATTGGCGGTTTGAAAGGTTTTGCGGTCCACTTTCAAGCGCCCTCTTTCGTCCGCCTCAACCCCGCACGCTGCAAGGTTAAGGCCTGAGGTCGCGCCCACACGTCCGGCGGCGAAAAGGACCATCTCCGAACCGATCAAACGGCCATCTTTCAACTGACAGATCGGTGATCCCGCCTCGCTAAAATGGACATGCGAAAGGGAGCAACCCAGTCGTAGAGTGATCCCGCGTTCGCGCATCGAATGAACGAGATGATCGACAATCTCGCTGTCCATAAATTCCAGCAGCCTTTCGCGCGGTTCGATCAAGGTGACAGGAATGTCCAGCGCGCTGAAAATCGTCGCATATTCAAGGCCGATCACACCGGCGCCCACCACAGTTAGGCTGCGCGGCATGCGCGGCTGTAGGATGAAGCTGTCGCTGTCGAGGACATTGGTTTGATTGAACGGGATGTGATCGGGGCGGAACGGTTTCGTGCCAACAGAGATCAGCACTTTGTCTGCCTCGACCATCTCCTCCACTCTGGAATCGCCCACTTCGCGCACAACCGCGATTTGGTTTGGGCTGGCAAAATGGCCGCGGCCATTGACGGTCTGCACGCCATTTCTAGCAAATTGATGCTCAAGGACAGAGACTTCATAGTCGAAGGTCTTGGCTATGCGCTGTTCAAGATCAGCCGATTCAATCACAGCCTTGGATCGGTAGCCCTGACCGTAGAACGCGCGTTCTCGCCAACCCGAAAGATTGAGGGCGGTTTCACGCAATGTCTTTGAAGGTATTGTGCCAGTGTGCACTGATACGCCGCCCACCTTGCTGCGATCATCGACGACAAGCACCGATTTACCCAGTTTGGCGGCCTGAATTGCGGCGCGGCGGCCCGCTGGGCCAGATCCCAATACGACAAAATCGAAATGTGACATATGTCCTCCTCTTGGAAAGAAGGACGGCCCATTTTCTGCAGAGTTAACTAGGGAAAAACCGCCCAGCCGCAGTGTTGTGTGGGTAACCGTTATTCAGCGGGAGCGGCTTGCTCACGGGCGTCCAACCACTTTGCGGCTTTCACCCCGAACGTGATCAGGAACGGGACCAAGATGATGCTCAAGGTCACTTTGGCCAAGACTTGCCCGATAAGCAGGTTGGTGATGTCAAACTCACCATAAAACGCCAAGGTCACGAAAATGATGGAATCGAGCGCTTGGCTAAGGGCGGAGGCGATCGCGCCGCGAATCATTAAGCCGATCGTCGTTGCTTCTCCTTCGCCGCGCAGGCGGGAGAAAATCCATACATTGAGCAACAGCGACGTAATATAAGCAGCTGGACCGGCCATCAGGATACGCGGGGTTTGGCCCAAAACCCGCTCAAACGCGGCCAAGTCTTCGGCGCGAAATTGGAGCATCTCGGAGGATGCAGGCAGAGAAAGAACAAGATAGATGAGCGCCGCCGAAAGAGCGAGCGGCAGAAAGCCAATCCAGATCAATCGATTGGCCAATTTCTGACCATACAGTTGAGCGATGGTGCTGGTGATTACGACGAGCAAGAGAAATGGAAATATACCGGCCTCAACAGCAAGATCGCTCGGCCACAATTGCACCTGTTTAAAGGCCACCACACCGGCCAAAACCGTCATCCCGCCATAAAGGATGATATAGACAAAAAGGCCCATCGGTGCAGCCATTGCCCGTTCTGCCATGGGGCCGATCGCTTCTTGCGTGTTTTTAGTTTCGCTCATCGCTCAACGTCTAAGCGAGGTGAGATGGAAAGAAAAGCGGCCCGGCCCGCGCTGTCCCCGCTCACTGGTGCGCGCCCTTTTTTGCCGGTCTGGCATTCCATGTTGCGTTGAGGGTCGCAAAATGCGACGCCATGTCCAGCGTCACTGAGTGATTGGGGCGCATACGGGATCATTTCAGAACACAAACAATCAGGGGCACCGCCAGTCGGTGAGCGAGATTATCACCTCAATTCTATACAGCCTCGTCGGAATCGTTGCCATTTTGGGTATCGCGTTTCTCTTGTCTTCGGGCAAATCGCACATCAATCTGCGCGTCGTTGGCGCGGCCTTTGGTTTGCAGGCGTTCATGGCGCTGCTTGTTTTGCGGACCGATTTTGGCGTTCGGATGATCGGCTTTTTCTCAGACGGCGTGATTGCGCTGCTCGATTTTTCCAAGGTTGGTATCACGGCGGTGTTCGGCCCGATGGAAAGCAACCCATTCGCCAGCGCGTTTGTGATCGGGGCTTTGCCTGTGATCGTGTTTTTCGCCGCGATTGTCTCTATTCTCTATCACCTTGGCATTATGCAACGGCTGGTGCGATGGGTCGGCGGAGCGATTGGATGGATCACTGGGATCAGCAAAGTCGAGGCTTTGGGCAGCGCGGCCAATATCTTCGTAGGCCAATCTGAAAGCCCGCTGGTTGTGCGGCCCTATTTGGCGGCCCTTCGTCCAGCGCAATTGTTCACCCTGATGACGGTCGGCATGGCGGGCGTCGCGGGAACGATCTTGGCCGCTTATGCCAGCTTCATTGGTTCAGAGGCGGTGCCATTTTTGTTGGCGGCCGCATTCATGTCGGCACCCGGCGGCATTTTGATGGCAAAGATCATTATGCCGGATGGGGCAGAGACTGCTGGCGTCGAAGGCCCCGATGTAGAATTGCCGCAATCGCGCATTAGCGCCGTTGGCCCGGGCTCATTGGTTGAAGGCGGCAAGGCCGAAGAGGTCGAAATGGCCGAAACTTTTGAAGAAGGCCAACGCCCCGCCAATGTGATCGAAGCCGCGGCGCAAGGCACGCAAACAGGCGTTAAGCTAGCTGTGGCCGTTGGCGCGATGGTGATGGTGTTTGTGGCACTGGTTGCGCTGGCTAATGGGTTGCTGGCGGGATTGGGTTCGGGGATGGTATCCGCAGCCGCGGCGGTAGGAATGCCATTTGGGGCAGAAGCCGCTGCCTGGCTTAGCTCAGTGAGCTTTCAGCAATTGCTCGGCTATCTGTTCGCCCCGGTCATGTTTTTGATTGGGATTTCGGATTGGGAGCAGGCCCAGATCGCTGGGGGTTTGTTCGGCACCAAGATTGTGCTCAATGAATTTGTCGCCTTTATCGAATTGGGCGCAATGACGTCAGGCGAACTGACTGAACGCAGCCGGGCAATTGTGACCTTTGCGCTTTGCGGGTTTGCCAATTTCTCTTCCATTGCTATCCAGATGGCAGTCACCGGCGGGCTCGCGCCAAACCAACGCCCCGTAATCGCACGCTTGGGGCTTAAGGCGCTGGCTGCGGGCAGTTTGGCCAATTTGATGAGCGCTGCTTTGGCCAGCATCTTTTTACCGTTGTGATGGGCCTGCTGGGCAGAGTATAAGCGCGCGCTATGACTGATGTGAAAATTGCTTCCGTTTCGCTGGCACAGCCGCTCGAAGAAATCGCCGATGAGCTGGGTCGCAGCTTTGCCGAATACGGCTTTGCCGTGGTCCGCGATCATGGGATTGCGCAGGACTTGATCGACCGGGCTGAGGCGGCTTCAAAAGAATTCTTCGCTTTGCCAGACAGCGTAAAGCGCGGGTACAAGATCGAAGGCGGTGGCGGCGCTCGTGGCTACACCGCGTTTGGCACGGAGAAGGCTAAGGACGCCGAGATCTTCGACCTTAAAGAATTTTGGCATGTCGGGCGGGAATTGCCGCCGGGTCACGACTTGGCAGAATTTATGGCGCCCAATGTTTGGCCGGGCGAAATAGAGACGTTCAAGCCCACCTTTAGCGAGCTTTATTCCGCCTTTGATGCGGCAGGGGTTCGCGTGCTGGAGGCGATTGCGCTGCATCTTGGGCTGGACCAGGCATTTTTCACGCCGACAGTGACCGACGGCAATTCCGTGATGCGCTTGCTGCATTACCCGCCTTTGGGCCCAGAGGCCCCAGAAGGAGCAATCCGCGCGGCCGCGCATGGTGACATCAACACGATCACGCTCTTGCTCGGTGCGGAAGAGGCAGGACTGGAGCTTTTGACCAAGGCCGGGGAATGGCACGCGGTTGAAGTGCCTGTTGGCGCTTTGGTGATCAATGTAGGCGATATGTTGGAACGCCTCACCAACGGAACATTGCGCTCCACCACGCATCGCGTTGTCAATCCTCGCGGGGCAGGCGCTCTCCGATCGCGCTATTCCATGCCGTTCTTTCTGCATTTCCGCCCGGACTATGTGATTGATCCGCTGGAAAGCTGTGTCGAGCCGGGTGACACCAATGTCCCGGAAGCCATCAGTTCGCACGATTTTCTGATGCAGCGACTGCGCGAAATCAACCTCGCTTAGCCGCAAGTGACTGCGCCGCTGAGGTGGGGGCAAGCAGCTGCGACTCGGGCGAGGCTGGGCACCTTGGCCATTGTTTGATTCGGTCGGATTTTCGCTCTGCCTGCGCCACCAATCACTTTATCGCTGCTTGGCGAACTTTGACCAAAAAACCCGCCTTCGTTGCAGCCGTGCAACACCGGTCAATTGGGTGGCGGTTTTCTGCGGATTCTCAGTCAATTCTGCCTGTGGACAGTTTCTCGGGCAGTCCAATCGGCATTTCGTTTCACAAAAGTGTCACAAAACCGTCTCTTTGCTGCAGCGCAGCGCACATAGGGCGGCGCGCATCGCAACACCGCAACCGTGATTAGGGGCATCCTCTCATGAAACTTAAGTATCTCTTGGCAGCCAGCGTGGTCAGCTTGTCTGCCGCTGCTACTATCGCAACACCTGCTGCCGCGCAGCAGATTACATCGGGCATCGAAGGTCAGGTTACCGACGCCGACGGCAATCCACTTGCCGGCGCAATGGCAACCATCACTGACGAACGTACGGGCCAATCGCGCACCACCACCGCCAGCTCGGATGGTAATTTCCGCGTCCAATCGCTTCAGCCGGGCGGTCCATACACCGTTACCGTGGAAGCAGACGGTTTCGAAGGCCAAACGGTTGAAGAAGTCTTCACCAGCATTTCTGGCAACACCGGTTTCACCTTCGCTCTGACGCCAGCAGCAGCTGGTTCGGTTGGCAACACAATCGTCGTTACCGGCGCACGCGCCAGCGTAACGCAGGTGGCGGTCGGTCCGGGCACTGCATTCGGCACAGAGACACTTGAAAACCTCCCTTCGATCACGCGTGATGTGCGCGACATCATCCGCGTCGACCCGCGTGTCAGCCTTGAATCAAACAACGACGTAGATCGCATCTCTTGCCTTGGCGGCAATGACCGTTCGAACACATTCACCGTTGACGGTATTGTTCAAGCTGACGTCTTCGGCCTGAACGGCACACCATTTGCCGCTCGTAACTCGCTGCCGCTTCCTTTCGATGTGGTTGATCAAGTATCGGTCGAGTTCGCGCCGTTTGACGTTGAATATTCCGAGTTCACTGGCTGTCTCGTCAACGTTGTGACTAAGGCTGGCGGCAATCGCTTCGGCGGTTCTGCTTTCATCACATACTTCGACGAAGGCCTATTCGCAGACAACATTGATGGCCTTGACCTCAATGCTGGTCGTGAGAAGCGCTGGGGCGTAACTCTTGATGGTCCAATCATCCCGGATCGTTTGTTCTTCTCGGTCGGTTACGAAGAAACCGATCTGGGCGACGGCAACAACTTTGGTCCAGCTGGTTCTGGTTTCACCAACGAAGCCGACTTTGTTAGCCAAGCTCAGTTTGATCGTTTCGCGCAAATCGCTCGTGACGTATACGGCCAAGACATTGGTGAGTACCCAACTCAGCTCGCTGAAAGCGCTGTGCGTTACTTTGGTCGGCTTGATGCGATCATCAACGATGATCACCGCCTTGAGGCAACCTACCAACGCCTTGAAGAGACCAACGTCGAACCTGATTTCGGTGGTCAAGAGCTTGGCGGTCTGAACTCCTTCGAAGACGAAGGTACGATTTCGGACTACTACTCGGTGCGCCTCTACTCCAACTGGAGCGACACCATTTCGACAGAGCTGCGTGTCAGCCGCGCCGAAGTGGGCGACGTTCAAGGCCCACTGGGTTTTGGCGAAGCGCAATCTGACAACCCAACACCGCGCCTTAGCGTTGGTGTCACACCAGATGGCAGCGGCACGACTGAAAATGGCCGTCTAGCAACGGGCCCTGGTATCTTCCGTTCGGCTAACCAGCTCGACACGAAGATCGATCAGGCACGTTTCCAGATCAATGTTGACGCTGGCAATGATCACTTCCTGAAATTCGGCGCTGAGATCAACGATCTTGAAGTGTTCAACCTGTTCGCGATTAACGCGACCGGCACGATCTTCTTCCAGAACCTTGATGACTTTGAGAACGGTCTGGTTGCACCGGGCTCCTTCTCGTCAGTCTTTGCAGATGCCGATGATCTGGTTGGCGGCGACAATGGCGGTGCGACAATCGCTGCTGCTGCAGGTGGCGATATCAACAACGCAGCGGCTCGTTTCAGCCGTCAGATCTATTCGGTCTATGCACAAGACGAATGGCAGGCAACGGATCAACTCTCGATCAATGCCGGTGTTCGCGTCCAGCTCTATGATGGTGATGCGCCGCGGTTTAACCCGCAGTTCACTGACCGTTATGGTTTCAGCAACGCCAACTCATTCGCTCGGATCGACACGGTTATCTTGCCGCGTTTCTCTGCCACGTATGAACTCGACAATGACGGCTTCTTCTCAAACAGCCGTGTCACTGGTGGCGTGGGCATCTTCTCGGGCGGTGACCCGATTGTCTACTTCTCCAACGCGTTCTCAAACAACGGCTTCTCCAGCGCGAATGGCGACACTTTTGACGCGCCATGCCCAGATGGTCTGACCACCGATGCGGCCACCGGCCAAATTGATGTCACACCCAACGGAACCTTCACAGGCTTCCCGCAGTGTGCTGTTGATGCAGGTGTCGCTGTTGCAGAACAGGGCGGCGCTGACATTCAGTCGACCAACCCTGATCTCGACGTGCCAACTGCCGTCCGTGCAAACCTTGGCTTCTCAACCGACTTCGGGACAGAAACAGGGTTCTTCAGCAACTGGCGTTTGAACCTCGATTACATCTACACCCGTTTCAACGACACGATTAACTTTGTTGATCTGTCGCAGGCGGTGAACCCTGATCTTGGAATCAATGGCTTCACAGTTGACGGTCGTCCAATCTATCGGGCGATTGATTCAACGCAGGCAGGTTGTAACGCGACTTTGGACGGCAATGGCGGAACAGGCCTGACCTACTCCAACGTTACGGCGGACTGTTTCGGCACTAGCCGCGACGACAACATCCAGCTGACCAACGGTCGCAGCTCAGATTCGCACAGCTTCTCGATCATCCTCGCCAAGAACTTCGACGGCGGTGTGTTCACTTCGGGCGGCAGCACGCGTTTGAACTTCGGCTATGCGTTCACGGATTCAAACAACGCTCGTAACAACGGCTCATCGACAGCGACTTCGTCGTTTGACGTGACCGCCGCGTTCGATCGTCAGGATCCAGCAGTGTCGACGGCAACAACTGAGACCCGTCACAACTTCACGGCTTCGCTGTTCTTCCAAGAAGAATTCATCGACGGCTACGACACTGGCCTCGGTATCTTCTTCCGTGCTCGTGAAGGTCGTCCATACAGCCTGACATTTGATGGCGGCGGCGTCTTCAACGACAGCGCTTCGGGCAGCGACAACGCATTGCTTTACGTTCCTTCGAGCGTGACCGATGCAAACGTGTCGCCGCTTTCCGATGCTGCAGCTGTTCAAAGCGTCATCGACTATGTCGCGGCGTCGGGCTGTTCCTACGAAGGTGGCCAATCGATCAAGCGGAACACATGCCGCAACGATTGGCATTTCGATATGGACCTGCGCATCAGCCAGGAAATTCCATTCATCGGTAGCCTCACCGGCATCACCGAAGATCGGATCGAAGTGTTCGCTGACTTCTCGAACTTCCTGAACCTGCTCGACAGCAGCTGGAACGTTCTGCGTTCAACCGGCGGTTTTGCTGGCCTCGTTGACGTTGCAGATGGCGGTGTGGACGATGAAGGTCGCTACATCATCTCAGGCTTCAACCCAGATGACGACAACGACATCGCGATCAATGCTTCGGCATGGCGCATCCAAATCGGTGCACGCTACGAATTCTAATTCGTCGCTACTGACTTGAAAAACACACGCGGCGGGGCCTTTGGGTCCCGCCGTTTGCGTTTGGGTAAGGTTTTGCCGAGCGGCGGCGCGCTCTATTTCGCCAAACTTGCCAGTGTGTCGGCGGGGTCATCGGCAACTGTAAGCAATTCAAAGGCAAGCGCTTCGCGCACTTCGCCCGGCAATTCCTGCCGCAGCGCCCTTTCAAACGCAGCGGCCTGATCGCCCAACTCGGGTTCGCCAAAAATCGCAGCCGTTCCCGCAAGTTTGTGCACCAGGCGAGCCAAACCGTCGATTGAATCGGGGGAGTAGCTGGTTCCAGATAAGAGCCCGTTTTCCAAGGCGCTGCGAACCGCCTCAATCGCCTCACAGCGTCTGCGGTTCCATCGCGCGACCAGCGATGGCGAAAGGGTCTGCGGCGGCGCATTGAGGCCTGAGATAGAGGTGGATGCGATTTCTCTCTCCACCAAAGTTGTGGTTTGGCTTGTGTCCTCCTCACGTTTCTTGCGGCGCGCACTTGGAATGTCGCGATGCGTCCTTTGCGCAACATCCAATTCCTCGGCGCCGGCGAAAGGGCGTGCTTCGCCTTCATCGGCATCGACTATCCGGGTCGGGAGCCAACGTTGCAGGGCCCGAGCAAGGTCAGCGAAGACCAATGGTTTGGCCAGATGCGCCTGCATTCCGGCGGCGCGCGCTTCGGCGATATCCTCTGGAAAGGCATTCGCGGTGAGCGCGATGATGGGCATGAGATCGGGGCCAATCCCGTCCGCACGGACCGCGCGTGTTGCGGCATAGCCATCGCAGCCAGGCATCTGAATATCCATAAAGACAAGGTCGAAGGGTTTGTCGCGCATGACGCCGTCGATGATCATAGCGATCGCTTCATTGCCGTCTTGCGCAATGGCAACCTTTTGACCGCACCGTTCCAGCATCTCCATGCCCAACATGCGGTTCACGTCGTGGTCTTCGACCAGCAGGATTCGCGCCGACTGGGGCAGATCGGCAGGCTTTATGATCTCAGTTTCGCGTGGGGGTGTGAATTCCGGTTGAGCAACAATGGCTGGCAAAGTCAGACGAAATGTCGATCCAACGCTCGGCTGGCTTTCCACCTCAATTGCGCCGCCGAGCAGTTCTGCGAGTTGGCGGCTGATGGTCAAGCCAAGGCCGGTTCCGCCAAAACGCCGAGCGGTGTCGCTTTCACCCTGCGTGAACGGGGCAAATATCGTCTTGATACGCGATGGGCTGATCCCAATGCCTGTGTCACGAACCTCGATAGTGAACTCGCCATCTCTCACCTCGCAAGAAATTTCGACCTTGCCCTTTTCGGTGAATTTTACGGCGTTTGCGATCAAGTTGAGGATGATTTGACGCAGCCGAAGCGCATCGGTTTCAATCCAAGGGGGCGGGGCGGTCCCGTCGCATTGATCGCATCCCGTTGTGCACCCTTCTGTCCCTGTACAAGGCCCGTTGAAGACAAGGTCTAGCCCCTTTTTCTCTGCAACGGGCCGATGCAAAACTGCGCAATCGGCGACCATTGCATAGAGATCCAGCGGCGCGGTATCGATCGCGATTTGGCCGGCCTCTATCTTTGACAGATCGAGGATATCATTCAGCAACAGCATCATAGATCGACCAGATTGCACGATCATTTCTGTATGGCGGCGATGTTCTTCGCTGAGCTCGCTCTGCAACATCAATTCTGCAAAGCCGAGAACGCCGTTCATTGGGGTGCGAATTTCATGGCTCATATTGGCGAGAAATTCGGATTTTGCTCGGGCGGCGTGTTCGGCGTGCGTGCGCGATCGGGTGAGCAGCAACTCCAGTTCCACTCTTTCGGTTACGTCGCGCGCCGAAACGATGACGCCGCCGCGTTTACCAGTTTCGGGGGATATGGCGACCGCGCAATCGGCCTCGATAAAGACGGGGGTGCCATCGTCTGCATCCAGCAGCCTGCGATAGGTCATGCGTTCTTTGTCGCGTTCACCACTAAGCAGGCGTTCCAGAACGGCGGCAATACTATCCGCAGCCTCATCGTGCCCGCGTTCTGTGATGAGATGGCCGACAAAATCTTCGGGCTCACGGCCAAGCACCGCTCGCACAGATTGAGAGGCATAGGTGCACCGGCCTTGAGGATCGATGCTAAGCACCGCGTCAGTGACATTCTCAGCCAGCAATTCCAGCTCAGCGCGGCCTTCGATCAATTGCTCCGTCATGCGTGCGCGCCCCGCCAAAATTGCCGCGATGGGCAGGCCGGTTAGAAAATTGGCGGAGACAAACGCCTGAATCAAATACATCTTGCTGATGTCAGAGGTGGTGTTTTGGACAATCGGTCCATAGCCAGCATAGGTCATCCAGATCGCCATTATTGCGACACCCGGAACATAAAGGGCCGTGCCGAGCCCACCAAGGCGGAATGCCATCAGCAATGTGATCGGCGGGATCAGGAAAAGCAGCGGATATGCGTCTCGCGTGAAGACAATATAGACGGTCAGCAATCCGCCGAGCATTATCAATGATCTTTCGGCAAGCTCTGCCCGGGTCAAAACCATTCGGTCGCGCACCGCATCGGCGATCAAAGTCACAGCAGGGATAGTCAGGATCAATCCCATGCTGTTGGCCAAGAACCACGAAGACGCGCTTGCAAATAACACTCGGGGGTCCGCACCCACGGCGAAGGTTGAAATAACTGTTGATACGATCGGTCCGACCAGCCCTGCATAAAGCAGGAATCGGCCCATCTGCGCGAGATCGGTGATGTCGAGAGGCCCTTTGCAGACCCGTCTGATCAACCAGGTGGCGATGACAATTTCGGCCAAATTCGCTGCGGCGAACCAGATTGTCGCGGAACCCGAAGTGCCGGCGAGACTGTGTGCCGCCAAACCCGCGATGAATACCCCAGCAAGTAAGGGCAGTTCATTGCGCAGTCGGGCGAGCAATAAGATGGCAACCGCAATGCCATTGGGCAGCCAAACGCTCGCGAAGGCGGCATCGTGGCGCGACAAGGTTAGGCAAAAACTGCCAATCGCTAAGAAGGCCAATGACCCAAGAATCGCGAACAGCGCACTGCGCCGATCAAGCGGTCCGGTGGCAATGGCGTTGCCGAATGCGCCGCGCCAATCTTTGCTGCGCAAGAATCTAGGCAGCAACCAGCCTGTTGCCGGCCCTGGCGATTGAACCAAATCATCGCGGCGTCTCCTGGGGTGCGAGGAGGGGCCATCCAAGGATTCGGGACGTATCGTCGCGTTTTCGATCACCGGCTCCATCGCATTTGTCTCAATAGCTGGTATAGGTCCTGCCAGCTTCAATCGGATGATCCGGCCAAACCTTTGCTGACCGGAAATCTACAATTGCACCGTGGCACAGGATAGATGATCAAGACCCAAAGCCGCTATCAGGGAAAACCGAAAGGCCTGCGCTGGTCGCTCATCGCGGCGATCGCCATTTTTCACGTTTTTGCGCTTTATGGCCTATCCCGGCTTTTGGCTCCGCAATTCACCGCCTCGGTCGAACGGGAGGTGGTCGATGCCTTTACGGTTGTGATCACAGCGTCTGAAGAAACTGAGCCTGAGCCAGAAACGCCGCCAGAGCCCGATGAGGGCGCAGCGGGAGAACCGGGCGAGGATGCCGTGCCGCAGCCCGTCACGGCCCCTTCATCGCCTATTGAGAGCAATCCAGAGCCTCGCCCTCTGGCATCTTCCACTGGCACGGCGCCGCGATCCGGCGCGCGTGAGGCTGGCGATGGGACAGGTGCCGAAGGCGAGGGCGCTGGCACGGGCAGCGGCAATCAAGGCGGCGGGCAAGGCAATGGCGCTGCTGTCCGTCCGTCTGTCGCATCGGGCACACTCGATCCGCGACGTGATTTTCCCATTCCAGAAGGGGGACGCGAGGCGCGATTTGGCACTTCTGTCACCGTCTTCTTCACAGTGACCCGCGATGGCCGCGCGCGCGATTGCAGCGTCACCCGCAGCACCGCTGATGCGGCGACTACGGCGCTTGTTTGCGGGCTTGTGACCGACAAGATCCGGTTTAACCCGGCGCTGAATCGGGCGGGTGAACCAGTGGAGGCGCGATATGGCTACCGCGTCGATTTTCGCCAGCGATAGTCGGCCGTTTCTGCGGGGCTGCGGCTCGACGTGCAGTTTATAGGACGGCGTTCACTCGCTTTAAACCAGCGCAATGATAGTGTGGCGTCATGGTTAAAGAGCGTTTCATCCATCCCGTCATTCTTTGCGGCGGCAGCGGCACACGGTTGTGGCCAGCAAGCCGAAAGGCTTTGCCCAAGCCATTTCTGCCCCTGATTGGCGATGCGACTTTGTTTGAGCAAGCTGTTGGGCGGGTCGCGGACCACGGAGATGCCGCGCGATTTGCAGATCCCATCATCGTCGCCGGAGCACAGCATTCGGCCTCAATCGAACGCCAAATGGGTGATTGCTCCCACCGCTTTATTGTAGAACCATCGGCAAAGAACACCGCCCCAGCCATCGCGCTGGCGGCGGCCTGTCTAGATCCCGATGACATCATGTTGGTCTGCCCCAGCGATCATCATATCGCCGATGAGCCCGCTTTTCGCAAAGCCGCGGCAGCGGCGGCAAATTTGGCCGCGCAAGACTATCTCGTCTCCTTTGGGATCACGCCGGATCGTCCAGAAACCGGCTATGGATACTTGCGCCGCGGCGAAGCGATAGAGGGCGGTTATGCAATAGCTCAATTTGTCGAGAAGCCTGACCGTGCGCGTGCCGAGGCCTATTTGGAAAGCGGCGAATACAGTTGGAACGGCGGCATCTTTGCGTTTCGGGCAGGCCAATTGCTGGACGAATTGGCCGCCCACCGTCCTGCGATGGCAGAGGCCGTGCTGCAATCGGTTAAGCAAGGCCGTGAAGACGCTTCACAATTTCACCCAGATGCGCAGGTTTTCTCGCAGATTGAAGGCGACTCCATCGATTACGCGGTGATGGAGAATACCAGTCGGGCTGCGATGGTTCCCGCCGATATGGGGTGGTCAGATATTGGCAATTGGGCTGCTCTGCAGGATGCTCTGCAAGCCGAAGGAGACCGGGTGGATGGCGATGGCAATGTCCGCCGCGGAACAGCCGATTTTGTCGACTGCGGCAATGTTTTCGCTTCCACGGATGGGCCGCGTATTTCGGCTGTCGGCGTTCAGGACATCTGCATCATCGTATCGGATGGAGAGGTGCTGGTCACAACGCGTGATGGCGCGCAATTGGTCGGCAAACTTCCAGGAGCGACAGATCAGTGAGGCCTGCCGTTCGTCAAATTGAAACTCGTATGGTTGAGAAGGTCTGGGGGCGAACCTCGCTGCCTTCACCCTTTATCGCCGAGCGAGGCGCGCGAATTGGCGAAATTTGGTTTGAGCCCCCTCCCGAATTGCCGCAATTGCTCGTCAAATATCTCTTCACGAGCGAAAAGCTCTCTGTCCAAGTGCACCCTTCGAATGCCAGCGCCATTGAAGGTGAAGATGGCAAGGAGGAGTGTTGGCTTGTGCTCGCCGCTGAACCCGGTGCGAAATTGGCGATTGGATTCAACGAGGAAGTGAACTCCGCGACGATCGAAGCGGCGGCGCGCGATGGCTCAATAGAAAACTTGCTGGCGTGGCATGATCCGCGGCCCGGCGATGTCTATTTCCTCCCCGCAGGCACGGTTCACGCGATCGGGCCCGGCCTATCCTTGGTTGAGGTGCAGCAGAACAGCGATACGACGTTCCGGCTTTATGATTATGGCCGCCCGCGCGAATTGCATTTGGACCGCGCGTTGGCCGTTGCCGATGCTGGACCTTACAATCCTAAGCATAAAGGATCCGTGGCGGAACGCGGCGAAGCGTTGATTTCAGGCGCGCATATCCGATTGGATCGGATTGAAGGGGCGCCTGATGCAGCGATGACCGGATTGTATGATGGCCCATTGCTGGCATTGCCATTGGAGGGTGTGGTTCGCGCAGCGCATGATGGGGCCACCAAGGCTGCGGCGGGCGGATGCCTTTACGCTGATAGTGCCGCAGCGCTGGATTTTAGCGGAGCCGGAGTGACACTGCTGACGCGGGCCAGTTGATACCTACCAGTTGAGTTGGGCCTGCATTAAAACACGTCGCCCACTACCTCAGCTTGGCATTTGCAGGACTGAAAATTCAGTCTTTTTCGAGCAGTTTGCCGCCATGTTTGCGAACAGAATGTTCCAGCGTGCCGCGCAGAAATCCAAGCATCGCGGGTAAGTCCATTTCGATCACGACCGTATCTTCGCTGATATCAATGCCGCCCTCAATCTTCTGTCCGGCGGCGGTGATAAACAGGTCCATCCGGTCTTCATGAGGCCAGTTCGTTTCCACCTCTGCCATGCCAGCTGGAAAGTAGTCGGCGATCTCATGTGCGTGCGTGTGCATCCGGCGGCGCACTTCCTCAGAGCCAAGATTGTGGGGAAGAGAAACCCTCATATTCAGCGCGGTTGCTTAGACGCTTCGAGCTTGGCCGAAAGATCGGGCAGCGGAACGCCAGATCCTTGAGAATTGTCGGTCAAACCGGCAATCAAATCATCACCGCCATAGCGGTAATCGAGATAGCGGGATTTCACGGCCAAATCGTCCAGCGCCCCTTCGGCGAGACGCCGCGTCACCCGCTCCACTTCACTGGAAAGCTTTGAAAGACTGGTGGTCAAGCGATCATCAGCGGTGCCGCCCGCGTGATCCTCTTTGCGCAAATGTTCAGGGATCTTGCGATAATTTTCGATCGTTTCAGGGATATATTCGCCGACAAGTTCGCGAACCTCATTCATCGCAGGATGCTCTGGGTCGATTGTTTCCAATTGCAGGCCGAGCGCATCAAGCTGCACGCCCAATTGATCGACAATCTTGGCAGCAGCAGGAGGCAGTGCAGGGCGCTGAGCTTCCAACCACAATTCTGTCCGAGCAACCATCTGTTGCGGATTGCCTTGCTTCAGGTCGGCGCGCTTGGGCGTTTTGACCTTGGGATAGTTGGAAAACACAAACGCTGCCGCCATTACGGCAAGCGCGACCATCATGACGCCGGTAAAGCCGATACCATTCAGCACAACACCGGCCAGAGATGCGGTCACCAGAATGGTCAAAACCGCGCCTGCAAAATATTTCGCGCGGTTCATCCAATTCTTGCGTTTGGCCGCGGCCGAGCCTTTGCCAATGCTATCGCCCGGACGGTGCGTGCCGCCTTCTTGCTGGGTCACAAGCGATTGTCTCGCTGCGCCCAGTATCTGATCCGATTGCTGTGTGCTGTCTGTCATCGGGTTTAGCTATCCAAACCCAGCAGCGATGGCTCCGACGCAACCTTTTGTTGCGCCTGAGCCTGCCCTTCGGCGCGGGCGATATAGCCCTTCGATTTCTCGACCTCGTCCGTCAGCACATTCACGGTTTGCTTCATGGAATCGAGCGCGCGAACCTTGAAATCGTCCACTTCGTCCATTGTGTCGTAAATGTTCTGGAACGCGCGTTGCAGCGTTTCCAGCGGGATGGTCGAAGACGCAGCCTGCTCATGAATTTGCGCGGTTTGTTCGCGCAGCAAAGTGCTGGTCGAATCGATGATGTCGGTCGTCGTTTGGTTGAGCGACGTGATCTGTTGCAAGACCAGCTTTTGATTGGTCATCGCCTGAGCAACCGTCACCGCAGTGCGCAAGGCACCAACGGTAGTGGTGCTGGCCCGGTCCACGCCTTTGACCAGCTCAACGTTGTTCTTCTTGACCAGATCAAGCGCGAGATAGCCTTGCACACTGACAGCCATCTGCGTGAGCAAATCTTGTGTGCGCTGGCGGACATAGAACAGAGCGCTTTCGCGAAGCGCCTTTGCTTTCTCCGGATCGCTCGAATCCAGTTCAAGCGCTTTGGCCTCTAAGCGGGCGTCCAATGTCTTGGCGATATGGATCATTTGCTCCAGCTCGCCCATTGCTTCCCACAATTTCTGGCGTTCGGTGTCGATCGCGGCGTTATCGAGGTGCAGCTCTTTCTTGCCCCCCTCCAGACGCTCAAGGATCGCCTGAATATGGCCCTGCGCAGAGGTGTAGCTGTCAAA
The DNA here is from genome assembly GCA_947502815.1 of uncultured Erythrobacter sp. Classification (GTDB taxonomy): domain Bacteria; phylum Pseudomonadota; class Alphaproteobacteria; order Sphingomonadales; family Sphingomonadaceae; genus Erythrobacter. The sequence goes on along the minus strand of CANNBH010000001.1, from coordinate 2,754,719 downwards.
ATAATTCTTAAGCTTGCTGCCGAACGGGATGATGCCGAACAATTTGCGCGGGGTCAGCAGTTTGTTTTTACGGCCGGGATCCAGATCTTCGACAGTTCGGCGCAGTTCAGCAAGGTTGCTGCCGACGTTGCTGTCAGCGTCCATGGCGCGCACCGGGCGGTCAAGGAAACGGTTCGAATGCGCGGCAGCTGCGCGGATCTGTTCCTGACCCATGCGGGTGATTTGATCGACTTTTTCGCCAAAGGCCGGCGAATTGGCATCGACCGAAACGAGGTCAGCAACAAAGGCGTCCACTTTCGTGTCCAGCTTGCTTCGCTGTTCATCGGCCACTGGCACCAGACCGGCGGCCTTTTCTGCGGTAACCACAGGCACTGGATCAGGAGGGGTAAGCTCAAAATCCGTAACGGTTTTGGTGGCAGTTTTGGTGGTCGGTGTCGTATCGGTGCTCATGCGGCGTATTTGCTCCCTGATCCGCCGGGTTAGGGAATGTCGGGCCGGCGGCTTCTTTGATAACTGTATTAGTGATCTAAAACACGTCTTTCAAGGTTTACGAGGCTAGCCTGTTTGTGGGCTGCAATCCATGCTTGATCCAATGCTCCGATCCAATCGGCTTTCACTTGCGGTGAAATGCCCGTAAAGAGGCGTAATAAATCAGGGGCTAAGAACACTTGGATAACGAGACAAAACCGCCGCAAGCGCCCTCGAGTTCGGGCTACACCCCGCTTCCTCCTAAAGCGACATCCGCGGCCATTGGTGAAGGCATGTCGGTTTCGCGCGTGCTTTTCAGTCTGCGCCGATGGTGGCGTGAGGATGTTGTGGGCACCGTTGATCAGGCGCGCGTGATTGAGAAGCGGCGCGCGGAATGTGCGATGTCCGAACGGTATCTGTTCATGACTGCGATGAGCGCCGGGATCGCGGTGCTTGGTCTGCTTTTGTCATCCCCAGCTGTGGTGATCGGCGCGATGCTTTTGTCGCCATTGATGGATCCGATTATGGGACTGGGGTTTGCTTTGGCGATAGGTGATTACCAATGGCTCAAACAATCTGCGCGAAGTTTGGCATGGGGCACATTGATCGCGATCGCCCTGACTGCCGGGCTGGTGTATCTGTCGCCGATTCAAACCATCACGCCAGAGATCGCTTCGCGGACGCAGCCTAACCTGTTCGATCTGTTTGTGGCGCTGTTTTCGGCGTTGGCAGGTGCCTATGCCATGATCCGCGGGCGCGAAGGCACGATCGTCGGCGTGGCGATCGCGACGGCATTGATGCCGCCGCTCGCAACCGTTGGTTTTGGCCTTGCGACGTGGAATTGGACCGTCTTTTCGGGCGCGTTGCTGCTGTATGTGACCAACCTTATCACGATTGCGCTAACCGCATGGGCGATGGCGCGGCTGTATGGTTTCAAGACCACCCTAAGTTCGCGCCAATCGGTGTTTCAGAATTTGGCCGTTTTCGCGGTGTTTATTGCGCTGGCCCTGCCGCTCGCTTTTTCGCTTCAGCAGATTGCCTTCCAGACAAATTCCCAGCGGGTGATCCGCGGCGAGATTGAAGAGCCATTCGTCGTGGGCTCAGAAATTTCGCGAATGGATGTCGATTTTCGCTCCAATCCGATTTCCGTGTCGGCATCAATTTACACACCTTCACCGCGGGTGGATGCGGAGGCAGAGATCGAACGCGCATTGGCCACGCGATTGGGCCAACCGGTTGAATTGAACCTGACCCAATTGCAGGTCGGCACTGCTGCCAGCGCCGCAGAGCAAGCGCAATTGTCAGCAGCGCGAGCAAGCGAAGAGGAAGTCGCGCTTGAGCGTGCCAATGCGTTGGCCACCCGGCTCGCGTTGGTGGCCGGCGTTTCCGAGGAAGACGTGACAGTCGACCGTACCCGAAGGCGGGCGACAGTCCGGGCCGAACGGCTGGATGGAGCGACTCTGGCCGCATATCGCGCGCTGGAGATGCGTATCGCGGCGACTGAACCCGATTGGAGCATAGAATTGCTGCCGCCCATTGGCGTGCTGCCGCAAGAAATTGCCTTTGGCGATGATGGGCCGACGCCTTCTGGTGCGCAGGCTCTCAGTGTTGTTGAATGGGCCTCTGAAAGAGTGGATCTGCCGATTGTTCTGCTCGGAAATGCACAAGAAACCACACAAGCAGCCGAGATTCTGGCGCGGCGCGGTGTCAGCGTCACCGTGCTAGAGAGCACGGGCCCACTGCGCGCCGAATGGGGCGGGCGCTAACGTCCATACAGGCAAGGCGGTATCGATGATTGTAAATGCAGTTCGTTACGCGATAGCGGCAATCGCTCTTCTGGCAGCACCAGCAATGGCGCAGGACCGATCTGCCGAACGCGAATTTGCCGAAAGCGTGGTTCCACAAGTCGCGCGCGTCCTACCCGATGTGACAATCGCGCCCGATGCAGATGAACCATTGCAATTGAACCTTTCGGGCCACCCCGAATGGGATGACGCGTCGATCAATTTGCATCGTATCTACAATTTCTGCCTTTCCGCCACAAAAGAGCAATGCCAAACAGAGATCGAAGGCCTGCTAACAGTCTTGGCTCAGGACGCGCCAGAATATGGGCCGGAGAATTTGCGCATTATAGTCCGCGATGCGGATTACTGGTCTTACGTACTCGAAGCGTGGCCTGAAGGTGAGATGCCAGCCTATCAACAGATAGGCGATGATTTGTTCGCGATTTTGGCTCTTGATAGCACCTCTGCAATTACGATCGCTCCTCTGCAAGATGTCGAAGAGATGGGGCTGTCTTTGGAACAGGCATGGGATACCGCGTGGCAGCAAACGCGTTCAGCCATACCCAATGTTCCGATTGATGAAGCGAGTGACCTCACAGAAGGCATGGTTTTCTTCGAAGGAGAAGAATACGTCGCCTCGGTGCTTTATGATCTGGAAAACTGGCAGAAAATGGCAGAGCAACTGGGACCGAACATGGTTGTTTCAGCGATTTCTGATCAATTTGCGGTTCTTGGCATCATTGAACCTAGCCTTCTTGACGGGTTCAAAGAAGCTGTTCGCGGCGACTGCGATAGCGCGCCGCGGTGTGTTTCACCCAATGTCTACCAATTGCGCGCCGGAATGTGGCGCTTAGCCGACTAGATCAATCGCCTATGCAGCCAAATCGAGTGGCACAATCTCGCCCGAGAGATACAGTTTTTTGGCTTTGGCCCGGCTCAATTTGCCTGAACTTGTGCGCGGCAGGGTGCGGGGCGGAACCAGTTCGATGACGCAGCTCATGCCGGTGACAGAGCGCACTTTATCCGCGATCTGCTCGCGCAGTTTCACGCGTTCGACGGGGTCAGCAACGCGGCAGTGAACCAGCACGGCAGGAGCTTCCTCACCGCCCTCTGTTTCTACAGCAAAGGCAGCGATGTCGCCGTGGTTGAACCCAGGAAGCTGCTCCACAGCCCACTCAATATCTTGCGGCCAGTGGTTCTTGCCGTTGATAATAATCATGTCTTTGGCACGGCCGACGATGAACAGATAGCCATCTGCCATGTATCCCATATCGCCCGTGTCCAACCAGCCATCGACCAGACAATCCTCTGTCGCGTCAGGGTCACGGAAATAGGAATGCATGACACTTGGCCCGCGGCACCAAACCTTGCCGATTTGATGATCACCGCGTTCTTCGCCGTCTTCGCCGGAGATAAAGACTTGCATATCGGGCAGCGGCTTGCCGCAATTTACGATCGCGCGGTATCGGGCTGGGCGGGTGATATCGCGCGGCGTACCCGACAGGCGCTCTTCTTCGACCAATTCGACACGAATCCCTTCACCCGGCGGCATCACAGTGACCGCCAAAACCGCTTCGGCCAATCCATAGGATGGCGTGAAGGCTGATGCTTTAAAGCCGGCCTCGCTGAAGGCATTGACGAAATTTTGCATCACATCGGGGCGGATCATATCCGCTCCATTGCCTGCGATCCGCCAGCGCGAAAGGTCAAACCGTTCAGCGACATTGGTCTGGCTGGAGATGCGGCGCGCGCAAATATCATAACCAAACGTGGGCGAATAAGAGCATGTGTTACCGGGATTGCGGCTGATCATGTCGAGCCAAGCAAGCGGGCGCCTTGCAAATGCATCCGGCTTTAGGAAATCGACCGAGAATTGATTGGCAACCAGCGACAGGAAGCAGCCAACCAGCCCCATATCGTGATAAAGCGGCAGCCAACTGACACAGCGATCATTCTCGCCCAGCTCCATCGACACAGCATGGCCATACAAATTGTGAAGTAGCGCCTCATGCGTAACCGCCACACCTGTTGGAAAGCGTGTCGAACCAGAAGAATATTGCAGGTAACAAATATCATCGGGTGACGCTTTGGGCAGATCGACCTTTGGCGCGGGTTCTTTGGCAAAATCCTGCCAACTGATCCCAGCGCATCCCTGTTTCGCAGCGGCAGCCCCAGCCATTTGCTCGATCTCTCGCGGATAGATTAGGACCGTAGGGTCCGAACTTTGCAATTGGACTGCGAGTTGATCGATATAACTGTCCTTGCCGCCAAAGGTTGTTGGCAGTGGCAGCGGCACGGGCCATGCGCCGGCATAAACACAGGCGCAAAATAAAGAGGTAAAGTCCGGCCCTGTTTCGGCGATCAAAGCGACCCGATCTTTGGGTTTGATGCCTGCTTCGATCAGGCGATAAGCCATCTCGATCGCATCATCGCGCATTTCGGAATAGGGATACACTCTTTCGAGTTGTCCCCGCATATCGTGAAAATTCATGCCTTTTTTGCTGCGAGCGGCGTAATCAATCGCATCATTGAAGGTTTCAAATTGCGCGCGGATCCGCGGAAGTTCGCAATCATTCGGCGTCGGCGTCAAGGCGGCGTCGGTCATTTTACTAGCGATACCCGTCATTTGCGGCGCGCGGCTGCGCGCTCTATCATGTCCCCACAGTCCTAGGCGCAGAACGCCAACAGACTTTTGTTATTTTCCCATTTGATAAGGACTGTGGCACGAATAAGGCAATATGGTTTCACGAATGAGCAAAACGTCATCACCCGGTAGCGGAATGGGAGAAGGGGACGATCCTTCTGCGAGCGGTGATGAATCGCGCGTGAAGAGAAAGCGCGGCAGACGCGAACCGAAAAAGTCGCGGCCGCTGGACCCGGTTATGCTGCGCGATCTGGGGCTGTCTTATGCCGCGCGCTTTGCGACGACGGGGGCGAAGCTTGAAGGGTATCTCGCTCGCAAAATTCGCGAAAGAGGCGTCGCAGAAGACGATGATGGCCGCTTGCTCGAATTGGATGTGGCAGGCCTGGTCACGCAGATGATTGAATTGGGGTATGTGAATGATGATGCCTATGCGCGTTCAAAATCACGCGATTTGACGGGTCGCGGGTATGGTGCCCGGCGTGTGGAGCAGACATTGTGGGCAGCCGGTGTCGGAGAAGGCATTCGCGAAAGCAACGCGCCAGCGGAGGCAGAAAGCCGCCGGGCAGCAATCCTGCTGGCAAAGAAACGCAGGTTTGGCCCCTTTGGACGGCCCGAATCCTTTGAAGACGTCGCGGAAGATGAGAATGGCGATCCGTTAGAACGGAGGAAATTGCGCGAGAAACAGGTTGCCGCAATGCTGCGCGCAGGGCACCTGTATGACCACGTGCGATTCATCTTGGATGCATCCTCAATCGGCGAAACAGATGAATGGTTGGCCGAAGCGGAAGAAGCCGAAGACGCAAATGGCCAAGGAGAGACCGGACCATGGTAAGAATTAGCGCAATTGTGGCAGCCCTTTCTTTGGCGGCATGTTCGCCCGTTGGCGCGGCGCAAGATGCCCCCCCTGCTCCGGCGGCGGAGGCAGGGGCATCACAAACTCCAGCCGTTGATCCCGATTCCGGTCTGACCGTTATCGATGTGACCATTGTCAGTGGATCGCAGCAACATTCATTCGTCACAGAGTTGGCCGATACGAACGAAGCGCAGGCGCGCGGGATGATGTTTCGCACCGAAATGGGTGATGATGAAGGGATGCTGTTCCCTTCCTACACTCCCCAAGCGCGCAGTTTTTGGATGAAGAACACGCCGCTGCCGCTCGATATCATCTTTGTCGGACCGGACAGCCGGATATCCAATATCGAAACTGGGGTGCCTTATTCGACCGACAGCGTGGCGTCACAGGGCCCGGCGCTCGCAGTGTTTGAAATTCGCGGCGGTCTGTCCGAGGAATTGGGGATTGCGGCGGGCGATCTTGTGGAATTTGTCTTACCCGAGTGAACTTTGGGTGATCTTGCATATTGGCGCGCTTTGCCAATTCGTCTAACGGCTTGGCCCATGGGAATCAGATCATGAGCATTTTGGGTAAAATCTTCACTTGGTGGGATGGCGCGACCATTGGCACGCATTGGTGGTCTAAGCGCGTTGGCGGCGAACATGTCGGCACCGACGCACAGGGCAACAAGTATTTTCGGGCCGCGTCTAAGCATAAGGGCCCATCAATCGGTTCTTACACTCAGAATGAGCGCCGCTGGGTCATTTATGACGGTGTGAACGATTCCAGCCGGGTGCCGAGCGAATGGCACGGTTGGCTGCACGGTTCCTTTGATGATGTTCCAGAGAGTTTTCTGCCACCGGCCAAGGTGTGGGAGGTGGAATACACGCCCAACGCAACCGGCACGGCTGATGCCTACCGGCCACAAGGCGCGTTGGAACGCGGCGGAAAGCGCGCCGCAGCGGATGGCGATTACGAAGCTTGGAACCCCGAAGCGAGCGCGAAAGGTTGAGCCTAAAGGCTCAGGCTATTGTCCGTGATGCGTATCTATCCAGCCATTGTCATCGCAACAGCCGCGTCGCTGATTGCCGGGTGCAGCGAGAGCACCTCTGAAACCGACGCGCAGACAGACACAGGCACCGATGCTGCAGCGGCTGACGCATCGGCTGAAGGCACAGAAGAAGAACCCGAACTCTCCCCCGTCGAGGTGGGCGATTCAACCCCGATGGCAGAGCGTGTTGCGACTATCGGTCTGCTGAACAAACGCAACAATGTCAGCCAGGATTTTGAGCTGCGCCCCGGCGAAGTGATTGAACAGGGTCAGGTTATTGTGCGGTTGCAGGCGTGTGAACGCACCGCGCCCTATGAATTCCCACAGGAAACAGGCGCATTTGTCCAAGTCGATGTGTTGGAACGCGGACAAGACGAACACGCCCGCGTATTTTCAGGGTGGCTGTTCAAGGAAAACCCCAGCCTGAATGTCGTCGAACACCCGGTCTATGACGTCTGGGTCAAAGATTGTACGATGAGTTTCCCCGGCGACGAATGAAGCGACGGAATCGAATGCGGATTGCCTGCACCTGTTGAGACAATCGCCTCCAGAGCATCCTCCATAGTCAATTCGGGCACGCCGCGCGCTGCTTCGACCAAATTCAGATAGTCTTGTTGCGGCATCTCTGTTGCCCCCATTGAGGCGAGGTGATCGGTCATGAATTGGCAATCGAGCAATCGGACACCCGATTGGCGAAGCACAGCCACGAGCCAGCACAGCGCCACTTTGCTGGCGTTGTCGGCGCGGCTGAACATGCTTTCTCCGCAAAAAACCCGATCAAACGCGACTCCATACAGTCCGCCTACCAGTTGTTCATGACCGTCTGTTTCTGTCCAGCATTCCACCGAATGGGCGTGGCCAGCATGATGGAGCGCAAGATAGCTGGCAACGATCCGTTCGCTGATCCAAGTTTCAGGATGATCGGGGCGGGGCGCTGCACAAGCGCGAATGACGTCTTCAAATGCATGGTTAAACGTCACGCGGTAGCGATCAGCGCGCAGCACTTTGCGCAAGGATTTTGACACATAAAGGCCATCGAGCGGAATGATCGCCCGATCACGCGGCTCAACCCAAAACACTTCCAGATCATCGCGCGTGTCGGCCATAGGGAAAATGCCGCTGCGATAGGCAAGCAGCAAGGTTTCAACCGGGATGAGGGCGCGCAGGGGCGAATGCATGATGGCGCATGCTGTACCATCACGACGCGGCGGCGCTAGTAAGGAAGCGACCAGAGGTGAGGCAAACTGGGCGCAAAGACGCGAATGACCGGTTGCCTATCGCGAAAAGCTTCGATAGAGCGCGCAGCCTGTGTAGGGGCGTAGCTCAGCTGGTAGAGCGTCGGTCTCCAAAACCGAAGGTCCAGAGTTCGAGTCTCTGTGCCCCTGCCACTTTCCCAAAATTTCGAATGCCGTGCGCCGCATTTTCGCGGTCTGCTCATTGCGCGCATAGAAAAAGGCCCGATCGATTGACCGGGCCTTTTTCATTTCGAACAGGGCACGAAGCCGCTTCTGTCCCGGGTTAGTACTCTTCTGGTTCTTCTGGCGTGTCGGCTGTGTGCGTTGGGCCAGCATCTTTCTCACCACGGGCGAGCTTGAACACCACCCCAGACAACAGCAGGAGCGCCAAGAGGTTAGGCAAGGTCATCGCCGCATTGGAAATGTCGCCCAACCGCCAAACCAGTTGCGATGGCTGAGTCGCGCCGACAAAGATCGCAACGCACCAGATTACGCGCCAGATGATGTGCAGGACTTTCTCACCGCCGCGGGTCGATCCCGGAATGCGATCATAAAGGAATGTAATCGCACGCTCACCATAATAGCTCCACGTCAAAAGCGTGGTGAACACGAACAAGATCAAAGCAACGCTGACGACCAACGTCCCCAGTGGCACACCCGCTATCAATGTTGGGAACGCCGCAGCATAGGCCGCGATGGTCGTTGCAACACCAGCGGTTTCCACTGTGCTCAGATCCGACTGCCATACATGGGATACGGATTGACCGGCCCCCGTGAAGTCGCCTTGAACGGTCAAAATCACCAATGCTGTCATGGTGCAGATCACGATCGTATCGATGAACGTGCCGAGCATTGCCATCCGGCCCTGCTGTTCAGGATCATCCGTTTGTGCGACCGCGTGAGCGATTGGAGTTGAACCTTGCCCCGCCTCGTTTGAGAACAGGCCGCGGGCAACACCTGCACGGATCGCGATGATGATCAGTGCGCCGACAAAGCCGCCTTCTGCCGCTTGGTTGTTGAACGCTCCGCTAAAGATCAAACCAAATGTTTCTGGCAGGTCGCTCGCATTGAGAGCGAGAGCGATAATGGCGAGGACAATATAGGCCGCCGCCATGAACGGGACGACGCTTTCAGCAACTCTGCCGATAGACTTGATCCCGCCAATAATCACAACGAACACGGCCAAAGCCACGATCAACCCGCCGATCCAACGCTCAATTCCGAAAAGTTCGTTTAGACCGGTGGCCACTTCGTTGGCTTGAATTGAATTGCCGGTGACCAAAGCAGAGAACAGAGTCCCGAGACAGAATATGACAGCGAGCCATGTGTATTTCGGACCAAGCCCCATCATAATGTAAGTCATCGGCCCGCCGCGATACGCACCATCGGATGTCTTCTCACGATACCGTATCGCAAGAGATCCTTCGGCAAAGGCGAGAGCCATGCCGATCAGAGCGGTTACCCACATCCAGAAAACCGCCCCCGGTCCGCCCCACGCAATGGCAAATGCCACACCAGCAAGGTTACCCGTGCCCACTTGGCCCGACAACGCCGTCGAAAGCGCGGCAAAGGGCGAGATTTCCCCTCCACCTTTGCCCTTACGGCTTGAGAACAGGCCTTTCACTGCGGAACCGAATTTCACAATTGGGTAAAACCGCAGGCCCACCATGATATAAAGGCCGACGCCCAAAAGGATGACAACCATTGGCGGCACGGCGACCTCGCCAATGCTGAGCCATGAAACAGGCTCGCCGTTCCATTCGCCGCCCCAGATAAAGTCTGAGACGTTGACGATGTGATCCAGCAGCGACTTTGACTGCTCTACGTTTGCTGACATTGCGCGATTTTCCCCGAATAGCTTTTTTCCAAGGCTGCTCTGGCCTCGAATTAAGACAGGCACGCTATAGAGGCGAGAAGGAATTGACTAGCCCCGAAGCCACTCTTCCTCTTGCTTTACGGCTTCGCTCGCCATAATAGCGAACTCGTTCCTGACATCGGTAAGAATCAAAAGCCCCTCCGTGACCTTGTCCCGGACGGCGACGAACCCTACCTGAAAGACGGATCAAACATTCATTACGCGAAGGCGAGAGGCTCCAATGGCCCCCAATTCAAAAGCTGACGACAAAAAGCGCAAGACATCCATTCCCGAATTTGTGAACCAAGTTCGCACGGAAACACGCAAGGTCGTATGGCCAACCCGTGAAGAGACCATTCGCACCGCGATTTTTGTGTTTATCTTCATGGTGATTTTGTCGCTGTTCTTTTTTGGCATCGACAGCCTATTCAACTTTGTCGTCAACTATTTGCTGACGCTTGCGTAAGATTTTGAGTGGCCGATTGGCCGCATAAATTTCAGTTCACGATCCCCAATTTGCTAAGGACTTATCATGTCTCGCTGGTACATCATTCACGCTTACTCTGGCTTTGAAAACAAAGTGAAAGAGGCGATTATCGCTGAAGCGGAACGGCTTGGCCTGACCGAGGGTGTTGAGGAAATCGAAGTCCCAACCGAAACGATCACTGAGGTGAAGCGCGGGAAAAAGGTTCAAGTCGAGCGCAAGTTTATGCCGGGCTATGTTCTGGCGAAACTGCGGATGAATGATGACATTTATCACCTCGTCAAAAACACGCCGAAAGTGACTGGCTTCCTCGGCAACAACAACAAGCCGCAAGCGATCAGCGAAAAAGAGGCTGCGCGTTACTTTGGCGGTGTCGAAGAAGCGAAATCCGCACCCAAGCAACAGGTCACTGTCGAATACGAGATTGGCGATTCCGTCAAAGTTCTCGACGGTCCCTTCGCCAGCTTTAACGGCGTGGTGGAAGAGCTTGATTTCGACAAAGCGAAAGTCAAAGTCAGCGTATCGATCTTTGGCCGGGCAACCCCGGTTGAGCTTGACTTCGAACAGGTCGAACTGGTCAAATAAATTGCAATGCGCGGGGCGCGGATATGAAAACCCGCCCCGGCATTTGTTCAAAGAAAAAGCGTTTCGTTACGCTCGAAGATGCAGAGCGAGTGGCCAAAGCCGCACCCTTTACGCTGCGCGCGTATCGATGCGGCCTGTGCCGCCAATTTCACCTAACCAGCCGGACCAAGGGGATGAAAATCCCGCGCCATGAATTGGTGGCCGACGATGGAGGTCGAAGCGCTACCTAATTCGGGCTCTTAGAAAGACTTCGAAACTGCGCGTGTCATCATACCCCTCGGCTACTCCGCCAGTCGGCGTGATGCGAATTCTCCGCACGGCTGGATCGTATGCGCCGTTGGGTGAATAGCCAAAATCGGCTCCAGTCTCATCTTCGGAATAGGTGATTTGGCCGACTGTGCAGCAGACAAGGCCGGTGGCCGCCGCGCCGGCCCCGTCAGCAAAGGCGACAGGAGAGGTTGTCGATCCGTCGAAATTCCCGGTCCAAAGCTCAAGGTTTGCGGGCAAGCTGTCCGTTATGATGATCGAATCCGCAATAATTGCCGCTCCTGGATTGCTGAAACCGATTGTGTAAGTTTGATCCGAAAGAGGAACCCGAAGCCGGTTGATCCCTGTGCTTTCGGTTGGCTCGCTGATCTTTGACACAATTGGCGGAGCATCGGGCGCGCGGCAAAATGGTGTGTTGGTAAGGCTCGGCGCACTGGCAGTCGGTTGCCCAGTTGCACCTTGTGTTGCACCATTTGGAATAAATTCCGTAAGCGAATTCGATGTGGTCGTCCCATTCGCACCACCTCTAGCGAACGCAACACTTACGCCGCCCGTGGTTGCGATGACGCCGCCACCGCCGCCGCCTCCTGGGCCCTCATTCTCATCATTGGTGATCAGTTGGTTTCCGCCGTCACCGCCATCGGCCAAAGTCGATGCGCCAATTGCTCCTCCTGACTGTAGGACGATGGTGCCTCCGCCGCCACCGCCACCAGGTGCATCATTGTGGCTTGGCGAGGTGTTTTCACCGTCGTCGCCGTCGGCGCGAATGGTGCCTCCGCCAGCGATCAGACCTGCGGAAACAAAGACCAGGCCTCCGCCATCTCCCCCTGCGCCAGCGGCGTTGTTGTTGCCATCGCCCGCGCCGCCACCGCCGCCGAAATAAAGGCGACCGCTTGGGTCATAAGCCATCGGCCGTCCGCCAAGGCCTCCCAATTCTCTCCGGAAATCGAAGCGCCAGGCTGCATCGCCCGGTGCTGTCGTCAGTGCGTTGCCACCGCGGGCGTATGTGTAGCCCCCACGACCGCCGCCAGATTGATTGGTGCTTGCGTTGAGTGTTGGGTCCAAGTTCCAGGCTTGCGCCCAGCTGGCGTTGGAATTGTCTGGCACACCTTGCCCGGCCCATCCATTGCCGTTGTCTCCATTGGAACCACCTCCGCCGCCCGCATTGTGGGCGTTGCCGCCGCCACCGCCATTGGCCGGAGCTCCGCGCCCGTAAAATCGCCCACCGGGCAATTCTGTGCGGTATCCTGCGATGCCTTCCCCTTTTTCAGCGCCATCATTGGCAGAGGTGCTGCGATAACCGAAATAGCTGGTGCCTGTGGGCTGCGTGAGATTGTCAGTGTTGCCTCCGCGAAATCCTTGGCCGGAGACATCGATGGAGCCCGAAAGAGTGAGAGTTTGCGAAACCGTCATCGCAACAACGCCACCCGTAGAGCCATTCCAAGCAGCCCCAGTGATTTGTGACCCGGCACCCACATTCAGATTGCGATATTGCGGAACTCGGATGACTTGCGCTTTGCCAGTGGCCGAATAGCTGAATTCCAGTCCGGTGCAGCTGCCGCCGAAATCGTGCAATGTGATTGCGTTGCCGTTGATCGACTTGACGGTGTGAAATTCATAACGGCCAGCTGAACCCAAATTGGTGATCGAACCATAGGATGCGTTGTTCGCACCAGAGATCGTCGCGCCTTGCGCTTGGTAAATTAGGATGAGATCGCCTGCCTCAAGCGAAGGTAGGTTGGCCGCAAGGGCGCTGACGGTGATCTGGAGGGACCCCGCGGAAGCACTGCCTGACACAGAGGCGTACTCATTGACCACCTGGGTGCCAGAAATTGTGACGTCGCCGTCTTTGCCCGGTGTCTCCGCGTAAAGCGGATCGGTGATCAGGAATACAAGAGCAAGCGCACACAAAGCCAGCGCAAAGCGGAAAGCGCCAGTGAAGCCATGATGAGTAGACGCGAATCTGTCAGAACACGTGGTTGCCGGCATTGCTTTTCGAAAGTCCTTCTGAGTTGAAGGGCTCAATAAGCAGATCATCGTAAATTTGGCGTAACCACATCGCAAAACCAGTATTGGAACCAGCAACACGCAAGTCTATGATTATAAACGATGTATCGAGTATTGAGGTCTGTAGAGCGCTGGCTGTGAAGCGTTGATCTTGTAAATTCTTGGATCACGCGTCGGTGCTTGACCATTTGCAGATTAAGCTGGCCAGAAAGGTTGCCCGGCCTGAGCTTGAATGAACAGCGCTATTGCCAAGGCAAATTGGATCACTGTCACGCCACACACAACCGCGACCGCATTCCATCCTTGCCGGTCTGCTAGCCAACCTGCGAACGGCACAGTCTGCATCATGTGCAGGCTTACGAAATGGGCCGGTCGCAGGTCGCCATATTCGCGTGACCAGCCAAAAAATGGCACTGTTGCGCCGCCTCCTTCAAGTGGGGCTCCGACATATCTGCCGCTGTTCGACATGGTGAAGCCGAAATAGAGTGTGGTGAAGAACGCCGCAGTCAAACCGATGATCGCGCCGAGCCAAAGCCCCTTGCGCGTCCGGTCGCCCTTTCGCCAAATCTGAACCGCCAGCGCCATTGCGATGGTCATCAAGAAGAATGCGCCAAGCCCCATTAGCGCGTACATCAACGCTTCAAAATCGCTTTCGAAATTGAAATGCGATCGTTCTGCTTGGGCCGCTTGAAGGGTAACCCAGATATATTCGAACACCAATCCGCCTGCTGCGAGATATGAAAAAACCAGCAGGATTGGTCCTGCTCGCACCGCGCGTGGCACCAATTGCAACAGGAAGGCCAAAGTGAGAAAATGCAGGCCGAGCGAAATGTTGAATTTCTGAGGTTTTGTCCAAACTGCGGCGCTGTCGAGCATGCGGTTGTCTAAGAGCCAGGCCGGGACAAACACAATGAAGCTCGCGAACATGAAGATCGCCAATGTCAAATTGAGCCGTGTTACATGGTCGCTTTCCAGCATCGGTGCGAGCGCTAGATAGCGCGAACCACTTGAGGCGGTGGCAGTGCTCATGCTGGTGTTCCTTCGGGCATTGAATTCGATGGTTGTTCGCTTTCGCTCTTGCGCAAATAGCCCGTGCGCATCACCAGGAAAGTCGCGAGGCCAACGGGGCCGAACATGAACGTTGCGATCAGCAGCGGAGCTTGAATGATCCGGTTGATCCCAACTTTGTCGGCCTCGACCGCAATCCAGCCGCCGATGAACAGGTCAAATGCCAGATAGTGCACCCAGCCAGCGAGCAACATTTCTCTAGTGCCCAGCAGCGCAGCGACTTCGTCCAATGATCCATAGCCGCCGCCTTCGACGGTAAAGAAATAGCTCATCGCAAGACCGGCATAAAGGAGGGATAGGCCAAGCGGGATAACAAAACGCGGGATTGCGGTAACGAGCGCCCATCTGCGCGGCAGGAATATCAGGATTAACCAGCCCAGCATCGCTGCCTGCCCTGCATAGCCAAACCATTGATCTGCTGTTGGCATAGTTCCGTCCCCCAGTGAGTTGATTAGTGTATTGCTAAGGTAACACACTTGCTGTGTCAAGTTGTCGGCGTATCGCCCCACGCTAATTGCCTTGATTGGACAAGCTCAGCTGTCGCGGCTTTTCCGGGCCGCTTTCATCGCCTCCAGCTCCGCGTCGATCAGGCTTTCGTTCGATACTGTCTCAATTTCTGAGCCACCGGAATTGGCGGATCGATCAGATTGAAATGCCAACCGCCGTTCCAATTCATCGATCCGCTCCATATGCCGATCAGACTTGCTGTCCGCTCTGTGCTTTGCGCTGGGGTTTTCAGCGGGCCGGGGGCGAGCAATCTGAGCCAGAACTTCGGCGCGTTTCACTTCAAGCTCACCAATGGCTCCTTCCAATTCTGCCACTTGCTTGCCCAATCGCGCGGCTTCATCTTTAACCGCTGCAGCGTTTTCGAGCCCCTTTTGGCGGGCCTGTAAGGCGGCCCGGGCCAGATCTTCACGCCCATGGTCAACCGCAACCTGCGCTTTGGCTGACCATGCCTCAGCCTCTGCGGCGATTTTTTCAGCGTGACTGACCGTGCGTGCATGCTGTCGCCGGGTCATGGACAGTTCGCTCGTCAAGGTGATCAACGTCTCTTCCACCTCGGCGCGCAGCAGACCCAGCGCCTTGGCCGGGTCAGCCGCTTTGGTCACTATCGCGTCGATGTTACTGGAAACCAGCTCTCGCACGCGAACTGCGACGTGGATCATGATGGGCCCTTTGCTCGTTGAGTCTTACACCGTGCCTAGCCACCCATAGTGATTAAGGAAAGGACGGCATTGGGCCAAGCCATCGCGGTATGGCAGAGGCAAAGCAGGCAATCGCACTCTTATCTTGCCATTCCCGACGAAATCGCTATTCCGCGCGCTCTCGCTCGAAAGGGCGCGAATCCGTGCGGGAGCTCTTGGCAATTCAAGGGCGTTGGACCGCTTAACATGAGCCGCCAGTCAAACGACGGGCGGCAACAGTGCGAAAGGAGGCCCATCGTGGCCAAGAAAATCGAAGGCTATATTAAGCTGCAAGTGCCCGCAGGCACTGCAAACCCATCACCGCCTATCGGCCCTGCACTGGGCCAACGCGGTGTGAACATCATGGAATTCTGTAAGGCTTTTAACGCCGCGACGCAGGACCTTGAAAAGAACGCCCCCATCCCAACGACGATCACGGTTTACGCCGACCGTTCGTTCACTTTCACCACCAAGACTCCTCCAGCGAGCTTTTTGATCAAAAAGGCCGCTAAGTTGAAGTCGGGTTCAAGCGAGCCGGGCAAGTCGGTTGCGGGTTCCGTGACTCAGGCACAGGTGAAGGAAATCGCAGAGGCCAAAATGAAGGACCTCAACGCGAACGATATCGATCAGGCAATGAAGATCATCGAAGGCTCCGTGCGTTCGATGGGTCTCGAAGTGAAGGGCTGAAATCATGGCGAAGATGACAAAAAAGCAAAAGGCCGCCGCTGAGCTGGATTCTGAAAAATTCTACTCGATTGATGACGCCATCACCACATTGCGCGCGCACAAGGTAAAGTTCGACGAGACCGTTGAAATCGCCATGAATCTGGGTGTTGATCCACGTCACGCTGACCAAATGGTCCGCGGCATGGTCTCGCTTCCTTCGGGAACAGGTAAAGCCGTTAAGGTTGCTGTGTTCGCACGCGGCGACAATGCCGACAAGGCGACCGCTGCCGGTGCTGATAAAGTTGGCGCAGAGGACCTGATGGAAGAGATGCAGAATGGCGATCTCGACTATGACCGCGTGATTGCAACGCCTGATATGATGGGTGTTGTTGGACGTTTGGGTAAGGTGCTTGGCCCCAAAGGCCTGATGCCAAACCCAAAGCTGGGCACGGTTACACCGAACGTGGAGCAAGCCGTTAAGGACGCCAAAGGCGGCCAGGTTGAATTCCGTGTCGAGAAAATGGGCATCATTCACTCCGGCATCGGCAAATTGTCGTTCTCGGATGCGGACCTGAAAGCCAATTTCGAGGCGATCACAAACGCTATCGTGAAAGCGAAGCCATCAGGCGCCAAGGGCAAATACGTGAAGAAGATCTCGGTGACTTCGACCATGGGCCCCGGTCTGAAAATTGATACGGCAGACATCGAAGGCGCGTAAGCGTTTCCGCCGAATGGAAAGCGTGTCGCTTTCAACTGTCGGATAAAAACAAGTGGGGGCCGGAAGCACACGCTTCCGGTCCCCACTTGTTTGTGAAACATTGCAGCATAGCGCCGCTCAGCGAGCAAAAATGACCGGCGCCGCCCGTTAGGTTGAAAAACCGGCGTTCATCAAATGCCGCCCGGGGTGAAATCATACCCATTGGTGGCCAGCCCATCGGTTAGACTATCGGCGCAACTCGCAATGTCCGCAGGGTCTGTTGAACGGATGACGAAATTTGCACCGGCTTTGCCATCGCGAAAGAATGGATAAGAGCCGATCTGGCAATTCTCGTGCGCCTCTTCGACCTCGCGCAGCATACCTGCGACTTCGCTTTCTGCGACCCAGCAACCGATTGTCTCAGACAAGAGCGGGGCCCCGCCTTCCAATTCCCCGGTAAGCGCGTCGAGCATCCCGCCTGTGATATGCGGAACGCCGGCCATCAATATGACATTGCCTCTTCGAATGCCCGGTGCGCCGGACCTTCGATTGGGGATGAGGTCGGCCCCTTCGGGCACCCGGGCCATGCGCAAACGGCCTTCATTAAGGCCGCCTTTGTCGGCGTAATACCGCTCCAGCAAGGCGCGCGCTTCCTCGTTAACAACCACTGGAACACCCAATGCCTTTGCAACGGCATCGACCGTGATGTCGTCATGGGTCGGCCCAATGCCGCCGGTGGTGAAGAGATAATCGTTGGCCGCGCGCAAAGCGTTGACTGCCTCGACTATGCGTTCTTCGACATCGGGCACCACGCGCACTTCGGAAAGTCGGATGCCCTGCACCTGAAGCCAACTGGCTATCTGAGAAATGTTCTTGTCATGGGTGCGACCAGAAAGGATTTCATCGCCAATGATGATGAGGCCGGCTGTCCAGATTTTCGCGGGTGAATTCATATTTGCTGATCTAATCGAGCCAGCCAACAAACTCCAGCGTGTTCAGCGATGCAAAAAAACGCACATCAAACGGGGCTTATCATTCGGCCGCTTCCAGCTGTTCTTCTGGTGATTGAGAATTTGCCCCAGAACGGGAGAATATCAGACGTCCATCGTCAATCGGGTCTTTCGCCATCTGCTTGCGATCGACCACATATTCTTGGTTCAGACGCCATGGATAGTGAAGGCCATTCTTGGGCTGAAGATGCTTGGAGCGCTGAATATAGCCGCTCGAGAAATCGTAAATGTCATCCTCTTCCAAGGCCGCTTCGGCTTCCGGAGACAGCTCTGGATTGACGGTGTCGATATTCCGGTCGCGCATCTCGTTAAGCACGCGGCAGATGTAGTCAGAATTGATGTCTGCGCGCAAAGTCCAGCTTGCGTTGAGATACCCAAACACAACTGCAAGATTGGGCAGGTTTGAGAACATGCAGCCTTTGTAATAAAACCGCTGTGCAAAATCGACGCTTTCGCCATTCACCTTGACATCAATTTTGCCCGCGACCGCCATCTTAAGACCCGTTGCCGTGACAATGATATCTGCCTCGAGCAATTCGCCCGATTTCAAACGAATGCCATTTGCTTCAAACGCCTCGATCTGTCCCGTTACGATATCGGCCTTTCCAGCCTTCATCGCTTCGAACATGTCGCCATCCGGTACAAGGCAAAGGCGCTGATCCCATGGGTTATAAGGAGGAGTGAAAGCTGTTTTATCGAAGTCTGGACCAAGCGATTTTTCGATGGCTTTGTGCAGAGCCTTCTTGACCTTCTCCGGCTTATTGCGCGCGATTTTGAAGGTGAAATCCTGCATTCGGATGTTCTTGAAACGGGTGATTTTATAGGCCCATTCTTCAGGAAGAACCTTGCGGATCGCGTTTGCGATCGCGTCTTTGGCTGGGCGCATGGCCATCCACGTCGGCGTTCGCTGAAGCATGGTCACGTGTTTAGCCTTGTCGCTCATCGATGGGACAATTGTCACCGCCGTTGCACCAGATCCAATCACCACGATTTTCTTGCCTGAATAATTCAGGTCTTCTGGCCAGAATTGCGGATGCAAGACCTGCCCTTCAAACGAACCCAATTGGAAGCCCGGATCATAGGGCTCATCATAGTCGTAATAGCCTGATCCGAGATAAAGGAAGTTCGCGGTTGCATGCGAGCGTGATCCGTCGGCCTGTTCCAACTCAACATGCCAACGCGCTTCGTTTTCGCGAAAGTCGGCAGAAACCACTTTTTGGCCAAAGCGAATTTTCTCACGGATGCCGCGTTCATCGACAATGCGATTGAGATAATCGAGGATAGAAGGAGCATCGGCGATGCTTTTTTCGTGCCGCCACGGTTCAAAATCAAAGCCGAGCGTGTGCATGTCGCTGTCTGATCGGATGCCAGGGTATCGGAACAAATCCCATGTCCCACCAAGGTTCTCGCGGCGTTCAACAATAGCGAAAGAATGGCCGGGTGCCTTCATCCGCATATGCGCGGCCATGCCGATACCGGAAATGCCCGCCCCAACTATCAGAACATCGAAATCGGGCGCGCGTGAGTTGTCTGGTGTGACAGGCATCGGTCTCTCTCTTCTCTTGTTGACAGTGATGTAAACACACAGCCGCTGGAAAAGCGAGTCTTGATAGCAAAATGAAACTGACTTGTGATCGCGGACCCGCTAAGTGCCTTCGCGATGAAAAACATATTTACCCTATCCGTCTCCCTATTTGCTTTGATCGCCGGCTCGCCTCTGGCCGCGCAGGATGAGGAGCGCGAGGACACGACCGAACCCGAGATTGTTGTAACCGGGCAGGGTCTCGAACCGGCGCTTTCCAATATCGTCTATTCGACGGTGACATTGGAGCGTGAAGAGATCGTTTCCAGCGGATCGGGCCGGATCGATGACGTTTTGTCGAATGTCGCCGGATTTCAACAATTCCGCCGATCAGACAGTCGGTCCTCAAACCCCAGCGCTCAAGGCGTCACGTTAAGGGCTCTTGGCGGGAATGCGACCAGCAGGGCGTTGGTGCTGCTGGATGGCGTGCCAATCAGCGACCCGTTCTTCGGCTACATCCCATTGTCATCGATCGCCCCAGAAACGCTAAGCAGTGTTCGCATCACCAGAGGCGGCGGATCGGGGCCGTTTGGGGCGGGGGCCCTGGCTGGAACAATTGAACTGGAAAGCGCGGGCCCCGACACGCTCGGACCTGTCGCGGCTAGCTTCCTCATAAATGACCGCGCCGAAACAGAAGCAAGCGCTGCGATCGCTCAGAACTTGGGCAGCGGATTTGCCGTCCTTAGTGGGCGATGGGATAGGGGCCAGGGATTTTTCACCACGCCTGATGGACAGCGAGTGCCAGCGACCGCCCGAGCAGCGTTTGACAGTTGGCAAATTGGCCTGCGCGGCGTCGCACCTTTGTCTGAGGACGTGGAGTTACAAACGCGGGTAAGCATCTTTGATGATCGGCGCACGCTGCGATTTGACGGCGCGGATTCCAGCAGCGAAGGGCAAGACGCCAGCGTGCGGATCGTTGGCCGAGGAGAGTGGGAATTTGATGCGCTCGCCTATGTTCAAGCGCGAAATTTCTCAAATGTCGTTATCAGCTCCACCCGCTTTGTTCGCGTTCTTGATCAACGCAACACGCCTTCGACGGGGTTGGGCGGAAAGATTGAAGTTCGACCGCCTATTGCAGAAGGGCATGATGTTCGCATCGGCGCGGATTACCGGCGTTCGGACGGTGAGTTGCAAGAAGAAGCCTACAGCGCATTCACGGGCGCATTGCGTGAACGCCGGCGTGCCGGTGGAACCAACAGCAATCTGGGCCTGTTCGTCGAAGACGATTGGAGCATCGGCCCCATCGTTGTGACAGGCGGTTTGCGCGCGGATTATACGCGCATCCAAGACGGGTTCTTTCGGGCTGTTGACGCAAACGCCGTCTTAGTCAGTGAAGCGGTGGCCTCTAATCGGTCGGACTGGGCGCTCAGTTGGCGGGCTGGCGCGTCGTATTATGCGACACGCCGTCTGGATATAAGGGCCGCCGCCTATACTGGAACGCGGTTGCCAACATTGAACGAACTCTATCGACCGTTTGTTGTGTTTCCTGTCGTTACTGAAGCGAATGCTGCGCTTGAGAATGAGCGGCTTCAAGGGCTCGAGATCGGGATTAATTGGCAGCCGGTGAACGAAGTTGTCTTGTCGCTTACCGCGTTCGACAATGAGGTTAAGAATGCGATTGCGAATGTGACGATAGAACCGAACTTGCGGCAACGTCAGAACCTTCCGGCGATAGATGCGCAAGGGATCGAGGCAGCACTGGCAGTGCGGGCGGGGCAATTCAGTTTTGACGCATCACTCGCATACACCGATGCTGTCATCGCAGGAGAGGGCGCTTCTCTTGCTCTAAATGGAATTCGTCCGCCGCAAACTCCAAGAATTGCTGGTTCGGCAACGATGTCTTGGCAGCCAGCTGATGGATGGCGGTTTGCTGGGACGTTGCGGCATGTCGGTGCGCAATTTGAAGACGATCAGGAGACTGACCGACTGGCTCCCGCAACGACGATTGATCTATTCGCTAAGGCGCCTTTGGCGGGACGGTTCTCGATCATCGCCAGAGCAGAGAACGTTTTTGACGAAGAGATTGTCACGCGAAACTCCAGCGGAGCCATTGATCTTGGGCGCCCTCGCACTGTTTGGTTAGGGCTGCGGATCGGCATTTAGGTCTGGGCGAAACGTCATCTGCGAAAAGTGTGACGTGCAGAGTTTGCAACATAATTAGCTAATAAGTTTTAAATTCGCACCTATGCTGCGCTGCAGCGCGGAATGTTGCATTTTTGCTACTACTCTCTAACAACCCTCTCGCGACTCTTGGCATGGGGAAATGCGCTGATAGTCTTACCGCTTGGGAAAGAGCACTGGATAAAAATTCAGGCGCCCTGTGGAGAGGACAATATATGACACGCAAGTTTGCAGCTTACGCTGCCGGTCTCATGGCCTGCAGTTCATTTACGGCACCGGCATTCGCTCAATCGAACGAAACACTGGCTGCACCAGATGAAGATGATGGCGTCATCATTGTTACGGCGACCCGCCGTGCTCAAGACATCCAAGATGTTCCAATCGCTGTGACCGCCGTTGGACAAGAGCAATTGGACAAGCAGGGCGTCGTCAACGTTCAAAACATCACCCAAGTCTCGCCAAGCTTCTCAACCTCGAACGCTCAGATCGCGTCAGGCTCGGTTGTTTTGCGTATTCGCGGCGTGGGTACGACATCGAACAATATCGGCTTTGAAAGCGCGGTCGGCATCTTCGTTGACGGCGCCTATCAATCTCGTCCGGGCGTTGCCCTTTCTGAGTTTGTCGACATTGAACGGGTTGAGGTTCTTCGCGGACCACAAGGCACTCTGTTCGGTCGCAACACATCGGCTGGCGCTTTGAACATCACGACCAACAAACCCGATGTGACATCCTTCGGCGGATTCGCCAACGCAACCTATGGCAACTTTGATCTGATTAATGTCCAAGGGGCCATTAACGCACCGCTTATCGAAGACACGCTCGCTGTTCGTCTGACCGGTGCGTATCGCCAACGCGATGGGATCGTGGACATTGTTGACGCAAACGGAGCGGAAATCGGCCAGTCGGGAACGATTGACCAATTCCTTGTTCGCGGTCAGCTCGGATATGAGAGCGAAGGCGGCGCGACCGCTCGCCTGATCTTCGATTATTCTGAAAGCGAGAACCAATGCTGTGCAGCGGTCGAGCTTTTGGCGGATTCTACGCTTGAAGGCACGATTACAGCTCTTGGCGGCCCTTCGCGCGCTGGCATGGCTGCGCCAACGGTTGCGACAACCGCGTTTGATCAATCGGCCGCGCAAGATGTCTTGGACAACCGGATTGCAACAGCAAGTCGAGTTCCATTGGCCAGTGTTGAACAATACGGCGTCACCGCTCAGTTCGACATTCCAATTGGGGATGCAGTCGATCTCGTTCTGATTGGTTCGTATCGCGATTTCTCGGCAAGCGAAAATTACGATTCTGACTTCTCCGGCCTGGATGTATTTGATGTTGACCGGCTTGATACAAACATCGAAACTTTCACCGCTGAGGCGCGCTTGCAAGGTGAGGCTCTTGGCGGAGCTTTGAACTGGCTTGTTGGTGGTTTCTATTCAGATGAAACGATCAATGCGGAAATCGATTTCGCGCTTGGTGCGGATTACGATCTGCTCGTCGGCGGGATTTTCGGAGGCGCGGTTGGTCCTGCTCCTTTGGCTCTGTTGACTGGTTCTAGCCCGTCTTTGACGACGGCAACCAACCAGTATTTCCAAAGCGCGGAGAGTTTCTCGATCTTTACGCACAACTCGCTTGAGATCACCGATGGCCTGACCGCAACAATCGGTCTGCGTTATTCGGATGAGAGCAAGAACGGTGGCTTTAACCAGCTCGCCAGCAACAACCCTGCTTGTGACGGTGCGTTTGCCGCCGTTGGTGCGGGCGCTGTTCCTGCGGCTTTGGTTGGTGGCACTTTGGCGTTGAGTTGCTTCGCGTTTGTTGCTCCTGCAAACGGCGCGGATGGCGAGTTCTTCCCACTTCCGCGTGAGTTCGACGTACCATTCAGCGACAATGAGCTGATCTACACTGGTAAGTTGAGCTATGAGTTCCAAGCTCCGGTCACGGCCTATGTCAGCTTCACGCACGGCTATAAAGCAGGTGGTATCAACCTCGATATCACTGCGAACACTGGCGGCGCGGATCCGACCTTCTTGTCGGAAGAGGTCGATGCCTACGAATTCGGTGTTAAGGCCCAGTTCTTTGACCGTGCGGTCACAGCGAACCTCGCAGTGTTCCACGAAGAATTCAGCGACTTCCAAGTGCTCGAATTCACCGGCGCACAGTTCACGACGTTCAATGTGGCAAGCGCGAAATCAACCGGTTTCGAACTTGAAACAGTGATCCGTCCTGACGACAATCTGACGGTCAACGCGGCCATCACATACACAGACGCCCGTTACCCGGGCAATTGTGATGGCGGTCAGACATCGCTGAACGTCACGACGCTGTGCGGCAATTCGTTGACCAATGCTCCGAAAGTTGTCGCCATTATGGGCTTCAATTATGACCGTGATATCGGCAACAGCCTGCGCGGCTTCCTTTCCGGACAAGCGCGTATGGAAAGCGATCGTCGGACATCAACACAGGCATTGTTCCTGGGGACGACCAATCCGGTTCCGTTCGATGTTCAAGATGGCAACACGAAGGTAAACCTGCGCGCAGGTATCGGCTCGATTGATGAGACTTGGACCCTTGAACTTTGGGGCAACAACATCACCGACGTCGTGACCCGCGGTGTTACGTTCAACACGGTTCTTCGCGGAACGTCGCGTTCGGCCTTTATTCAAGAACCAGCGACTTACGGCGTAACGCTCCGGACGCAGTTCTAAACGAACAACAGTCTCTGGGAGGGGACAAAGAAAGGGCGGCTCGGGAAAACCCGGGCCGCCCTTTTTATTTGCCTGCTCGAAAGTGCTGAGGCCCGCGGCTTACATGCCGCGCGCGATTAGCATCTTCATGACTTCGTTTGACCCGCCGAAAATCCGCGTGATGCGGCTATCGCGGTACAATTTGGCGATTGGGTAGTCGTTGATGTAGCCCGCGCCGCCGTGCAGCTGGAGGCATTTGTCGACGACTTCGCCTTGAAGCTCGGTCAGCCAATATTTCGCCATCGACGCGGTGCCCACATCAAGCTCACCTTTGAGCAATTTGGCGATGCAGTCGTTGACGAAAATACGGCCAGCGGTTCCCTTTGCTTTCAAATCGGCAAGAACGAATTGCGTGTTCTGGAAGTCCCAGATCGTTTGGCCAAAAGCCTTACGATCCTTCACATACGCAACCGTCGTCTCGAGCGCTTTTTCAATGCTGGTCGCAGCACCCATGGCGATGACCAGACGTTCTTGAGGAAGTTCGCCCATCAATTGATAGAACCCTTTCCCTTCGACGCCGCCCAAGACGTTGTCACCGGGGACGAACACATCATCAAAGAACAATTCCGATGTATCGGCGGCGTCCATGCCAATCTTATCCAGCTTGCGCCCGCGTTCGAACCCTTCTGCGCCCTCTGTTTCGAGGAGCATCAGGGAAATGCCTTTTGCACGCTCATTCGGGTCGGTCTTTGCGACCACCACGATAAAGTCAGCGGTTTGGCCATTCGAAATATAGGTCTTGGACCCGTTTAAGCGATAGCCGTTTCCATCCTTCAACGCGGTTGTTGTGATTGATTGAAGGTCGGAGCCAACGCCCGGCTCGGTCATCGCAATCGCGCTGACCAATTCCCCCGAGACGAGCTTTGGCAGGTACTTCTTCTTTTGCTCTTCGGTTCCGTGTCGGACCAAATAGGGCAGAATGATCGTGTTGTGCAGGCTGGCTGCAAAACCATCGACTTCGTGCTTAGATTGTTGGTCCAGCACGACCATATCGTGGCGAAAATCGCCGCCATGGCCGCCATATTCTTCTGGCACAGAGACGCCGAGGATCCCGGCTGCCCCTGCTTCGTTCCAAAATTCGCGTTCGACCTGACCGTTCTCACGCCAGCTCTCGACGCGTTTTTCAGGCGCATGTTGTTGGTAAAACTTCCCGACCGCATCCGCGAAGATCGAAATTTCTTCGTCTTCCATAAATGCAGGCTGTGGCACGTCGATGACGGGCATGGTGATTTCCTCTCAATTAGTCCCAAAGCTACGAAATGCCTGCCTGAAGAGAGGCGGACATTTGTCCCAATTCTACTTGCCCTTCCAATTGGGCGCACGTTTCTCAGCGAAGGCCGCAGCGCCTTCGCGCGCGTCTTCGGATACGAAAACTGGTGCGATCAGCTTGCCTTGATTG
This sequence comes from uncultured Erythrobacter sp., assembly GCA_947502815.1. Lineage (GTDB taxonomy): Bacteria > Pseudomonadota > Alphaproteobacteria > Sphingomonadales > Sphingomonadaceae > Erythrobacter. The sequence continues at coordinate 2,729,039 of CANNBH010000001.1, read as the reverse complement.
GCGTAGCGATCTCCTATCGCCCAGGCCCTCGATTCTTTCATCACTTGCTTGGAAACACGAACCGCGAGCGGGCCGTTGGCCGCAATCTTCGCGGCCAGCGCCATAGCGCCTTCCAAAGCGGATCCATCGGTCACCGTGTTGATGAGACCCAATTCATAGGCTCGTCCAGCGTCGATGAAATCACCGGTCAGGGCGAGTTCCATTGCGATCCGCTCTGGAATTTGATCAGGAAGCATCATTACCCCGCCGGCCGCAGCGACGAGACCGCGTTTGGCTTCAGGGATGCCGAATTTCGCGGCAGAATTTGCGACGACCAAATCGCAAGCAATCATCAATTCGAGACCGCCGGCCAAGGCGTACCCTTCGACCGCGGCGATCAAAGGTTTGGCAGGTGGCGCTTGAACCACGCCGCCAAAGCCGCGACCTGGAACACTTGGGCTCTCACCGCGCAAAAAGCCTTTCAAATCCATGCCTGAACAGAATGTTCCTCCGGCACCGGTTAGAATGCCAACCCGCAAATCGTCTTCGGCATCAAGCCGATCCATGGCAGCTGCAATCGCTTCTGACGCCGCCTTGGTCATGGCGTTCTTAGCTTCTGGACGGTTGATGGTGACGATTAAGACACCGTCTTTGACGTGGGTCAGGACTTCTTCACTCACTGTGCTCTCTCCGTGTTGCTATTAGCATTTTGATTAGAAACTCATCTGTTGTGTGAGTGGTGCAGGCGGTTTACCAACGCGTCAACCGCAATTTCGATAGACATTCGATAGAACGAGAAAGAGGATATCATGGGCGAAGCTTATATCATTGACGCAGTGCGCACCCCGCGCGGCATCGGTAAACAGGGCAAGGGCGCTTTGGCCGAACAACATCCGCAGCATCTCGCCGCGACCGTGATGAAAGCGATTGCCACTCGCAATTCTCTAGACACCAGCACAGTTGATGACGTGATCTGGTCGGTATCCACGCAAGATGGCATGCAGGCCGGCGACTTGGGCCGGATGGCGGCGCTGGATGCGGGCTATGATATCACTTCAAGCGGCACGACACTCGACCGGTTCTGTGGCGGCGGTATCACCAGCGTGAACTTGGCTGCGGCGCAAGTGATGAGCGGCATGGAAGATTGCATCGTGGCTGGCGGCACCGAAATGATGAGCCTGACCGGAGCGATGGCGAAGGAAAAAATGCAGGCCGGCCTAAAACCGCCAATGATGGGCAGCTACAATGACCGCCTCCAGAAAGTTCACCCGCAATCGCATCAGGGCATCTGCGGTGACGCAATCGCCACGATCGAAGGGTTCACGCGCGAAGAATTGGACGAGGTCGGCTTCCGCTCTCAGCAACGCGCAGCCGAAGCAATGGCCGACGGACGTTTCGACAAATCGGTTGTGCCGGTTGCCTTGGATGACGGCACAGTCCTCCTTGAAAAGGACGAGTATCCGCGGCCTGAGACCACCCGCGAAGGGCTTGCTAAGTTGGAACCAGCCTTCACCAAAATCGCCGATGTGCCCCTCGATAAGAATGGCACAACGTTCCGCGGTTTGATCAATCAGAAGTATCCTGATGTGGACATTCAAAACTTCCACCATGCCGGCAACAGTTCAGGCGTGGTTGATGGAGCGGCGGCTGTTTTGGTGTGCAGCAAGGATTATGCTGAAAAACACGGGCTAAGACCGCGCGCGCGCATCGTTGCCACCGCGAATATGGGCGATGATCCAACCCTGATGCTGAACGCCCCAGTTCCTGCCGCGAAGAAGGTCCTCGCTAAGGCTGGCATGAGCATTGAAGACATTGACCTGTTTGAGATCAATGAAGCGTTCGCAGTGGTCGCCGCAAAATTTGTGCGCGATCTCGATCTCGATTGGGACAACGTCAATGTAAACGGCGGCTCAATTGCTTTGGGGCATCCCATTGGCGCCACGGGTTCGATCCTGATCGGGACAATCATTGACGAATTGGAACGCCGTGACCTGAAAACTGGTCTTGTGACGATGTGCGCAGCGGGCGGTATGGCCCCGGCCATTATTGTCGAGCGCGTTGATGGTTTCGTTGATTAAGGACTGACTTGATGATCGCTGACAACACGCCCGTCATCATTGGGGTTGGGCAATATTCTGAACGGGTTGGTGAACCTGCTTATGAAGCTCTTTCCTACATGGACCTTGGCGGACGTGCCTTGTCGGCGGCCATCGACAATTGCGGGGCAGATGGATCGGTTGCGGGCGCTATCGATACGCTTGCTGCCATCCGGGCCTTCGAAATGTCTCGGCCAGATCGTGCTCCACCTTTTGGCGGATCCGACAATATCCCGCGCAGTTTCGCCAAGCGGGTTGGGGCCGATCCAGCTCGCGGTATTCTGTCCACGACTGGCGGGCAATATAACCAAAAGCTGGTGGGCGAATTTGCCTCCGATATCGCTGCCGGGCGCAGCGAATGCGCCGCCATTGTCGGATCAGAGGCCATTTCGACCGTGCTTGCCTTATCGGCCAAAGGCGAAAAACCTGACTGGTCCGAAGAGGTGGGCGGCGAGTTCGAAGATCGCGGCTTCGGTTTGGATGGGATGTTAGAGCCTGCTTTGTTTGCACACGGAGCGAGCGGGGCCATTCCGCTTTATGCGATTGCGGAAAATGGTCGGCGAGCAAAATCTGGCAAAAGCCTGGAAGAGTATCGCGCCGATATTGGCGCTTTGTTTGCTCCCTTTACCAAGGTGGCGGCCGCGAACCCGCACTCTGCTGCACCAAAACAGCGAAGCGCACAGGAACTTGCAACGATCACGGATCGCAACCGGATCGTGGCAGAGCCTTACGCGCGCATGACGGTGGCGCGGGATCAAGTGAACCAAGCGGCCGCAATCATTATCGCCAGCGCTGGTAAGGCGCGCGAACTTGGTATTCCTGAGGACAGGTGGGTCCACATTCATGCTGTTACAACGGCGACAGAATTGAAGCTTTCAGAACGTCCTGACTTGGCGGCCAACCCAGCCTCTATTGCCTCTGTTGAAAGCGCATTGGACATAGCCGGTAAGGGCATGGCTGATATGGCCTTTCTCGATTTCTATTCCTGTTTCGCAATTCCGGTCTTCAACCAATGTGACCATTTCGGGCTGTCACATGATGATCCGCGCGGGCTAACGCTGACAGGCGGTCTCCCGTTCTTTGGCGGGGCCGGCAATAATTATTCCGCACACGCCATTTGCGAAGCGGTGGAACGGGTGCGCGTATCACGCGGCAGTTTTGCTTTGGTGGGCGCGAATGGCGGCTGGATGAGCAAATATGCCACCGGTGTTTATTCGGCGGAACCTGCCGATTGGTCGGGCGCGGATCGTGTAAAAGAATTGCCCATGGCAAAAGATGCCGTGCGTGGCAGCGAGGCTCCCTTCGATAGCGCGGTGGTTGAAAGCTACACAATCAACCATAGCAAGAAAGGGAGCGATGCTGTGTTCATTGGACGCAACGCGGCCGGAGAACGGGTTGTTGGCAATGCCGATCTGTCCGATGCGGCCACCCGCGAGACGTTTGAAGGCGGGCAACCCTTTGGCGCAAAATTGACCGTTTCGCGCGGCGATAGCGGGCGCAATATTGGACGGGTCGCCTGATCTCTTCGCAAGCATGCTCTTGAGGGCTGAGCGCATCACGGCCTGACGGGAGGCCCCGAAAGCGAAGGGGCAATCCCAGCGCTGCGATGCCTTCCCTTTGACAATTCGCCAGCAAAAGGGTATTTAGTTTCATACGTAACTATATTGAAACAGTCGAAAGCGCTTTGTCATGACCTCGCATACGCCTCTGCATTCCGGTGACTTGTTTGAAAATCCGGCTGGCCTTGATGGATTCGAATTTGTCGAATTTTGCGCGCCACAAAAAGGCGTTCTGGAACCTGTGTTCGAAGCGATGGGCTTTACCCAAGTGGCTAAACACCGTGGCAAAGAAGTGTTCCTATGGCGCCAAGGCGGCATCAATCTTATCGCCAATTACGAACCGCGCAGCGCAGCTTGGTATTTTGCCCGCGAACACGGGCCGTCGGCCTGCGGCATGGCCTTTCGTGTTCGCGATGCGAAGGCGGCCTATGATCACTTGATAGATCAGGGAGCGGAGCCGGTGGCGAATGAACCCGGCCCGATGGAATTGCGCATTCCTGCGATCCGCGGGATTGGCGGCGCCATCCTCTATCTGGTGGATCGTTATGCTGGGTCAGAGGACAAGAGCCTCACGATCTATGACATTGATTTCGAATATTTGCCGGGCGTTGATCCATACCCAGAGGGTGCGGGTTTTCACACGATCGATCACCTGACTCACAATGTTTACACCGGCCGGATGAAATATTGGGCGGATTATTACGAAAGCCTTTTCAACTTCCGCGAAATCCGCTTTTTTGACATTAAGGGTGAATACACCGGTCTCACGTCGAAAGCCCTAACCGCGCCGGATGGCAAAATTCGCATCCCGCTCAATGAAGAAGGCGAAGGCGGCAAGGGACAGATTGAAGAATTTCTGCGCGAATTCAACGGTGAGGGGATTCAGCATATCGCCCTTATCTGTGATGACCTTGTGGCATGCTGGGATCGGCTCAAGACCTTTGGCGTACCCTTCATGACTGCGCCGCCGGAAACCTACTATCAAATGTTGGAAGAACGTTTGCCGGGTCACGGTGAGAATGCAGAAGAGCTGAAAATGCGCGGAATTCTGCTGGATGGCACAACCGAGGGCGGAGAGCCGCGCCTGTTGCTGCAAATCTTTGCTGAGGCGCAAGTCGGCCCAGTTTTCTTTGAATTCATTCAGCGCAAAGGTGACGACGGCTTTGGCGAAGGCAATTTCAAAGCTTTGTTTGAGAGCATTGAGCGTGATCAGGTCGCGCGCGGGGTGCTTGACACATCGGCAAAGGAACCGGCCGAATGAACGGACATCCGGTAAAATTGGGCGGGGTGCACCACGCCGCCTATCGCTGCAAGGATGCCAAGGAAACGGTCGAATGGTACGGACGCGTCCTTGGCATGGATTACACCACTGCCTTTGCGGAGGATCATGTTCCCTCGACCGGTGAGTACGATCCTTACATGCATGTCTTCCTAGACGCAGGGAACGGCAATATCCTCGCGTTTTTTGAGCTGCCCAATCAGCCTGAGATGGGGCGTGATGAAAACACCCCAGCATGGGTGCAGCATCTCGCATTTCGCGCTGCTGATGAAAATGCGTTGCTGGCTGCAAAAGAGCATATTGAGGCGCAGGGCATTGATGTGCTCGGCCCGACCCATCACGGCATTTTCAAATCGATCTATTTCTTTGATCCCAATGGGCACCGTGTCGAATTGGCCGCCGATATTGGCACGGATGAACAATATGCCGAGTTAAAGCGTGTTGCGCCTTTGATGCTTGACGAATGGAGCGAGACCAAGACCGCGCCTCGCCATGCCGATTGGTTGCATGAAATTGCCCGCGAAGAGCACGGCAAGAGCTGACGGACACATCCGTTCGATCACAAAGAAGGGGCGCGAAGGTCAATCCTTCGCGCCCCTTTTTGCATGTGGCTTTAGGCCATCCTTACATCGTCAGCGTCGCGCCGAGGAAGAACAAGGTGCCAACCGGGCTTACCGGGAAGGCTTGCTCTGTCACGAAAGGATCGCGGCCAAAGACGTTGTTCACACCGCCATAGATGTCGACATTCTCTGTCGCTTCGACACTGAACGAGATGTTGTGGATGAACACTTCGTTCGTGAGGCCATTTTCGGTTGTGAAGGTGTCAGAACCTGTGTTGCCGACTGTTTCAATCTCAACGGAGCGAAGCCCCTGGCTGTCGAGATATGTGGTGCCCCACGTTAGGCTGAACGCTTTGTATTCTGCTGTCAGCGATGCGTTGCCGGCCCATTCTGGACGCTGAAGTTCGCCCAATTCAGGGTCAACCAATGTTGGGTCGCTCGGATCGAAGAAATTGTTGAGCTTATCAACCCATGTGCCGCTTGCGTTAAAGGTGAAGTCCAAATCACCGAAACCAAATTGGTATTGCAGAGCGGCTTCTACACCGGCCGTTTCCTGACGGGCAAAGTTCAAAGAGCTTTGGCGCAAGAAGGTGAAACCACCAGTTGCCCCGCTGCGATCAAACAGGTCACAGAAACCGTTGTTGATGCTGGCGCTGTCCACGCAATTGTCGACGATGTCCTGTGCGCTAACCGGGTTGATCGCGTCCACGATTTCGATGTTGTAGTAATCGACGCTGAGAACCAAACCGGGCACGAAGCGCGGTGTGATTTGGGCACCAACGGTCCACGTTGTTGCACTTTCTTCTTCCAGATCAGGGTTGCCGCTGATCGAACCGGAGAAACGCGCTGTCAGTGGATCGACATAAGCATAAGCGCCGCCGCCAAAGGTCGGGTCGAACCCAATATCATTGAAGAATGCGGTGCAGTTTGCCTCACGCAAAGCAGGATCAGCTGCTGTAACCAAGTTACCGGCATCGCATGGATCAACCGGGCGGAAGAACGCACCCTGAGCTGGGTTGAAGAGCTCATTGATGTTCGGTGCGCGAACGGCCTCTGAATATGTCCCGCGGAACAGGATGTCTTCAGTAGGCGCCCACAGGCCGCTGACGTTCCAAGTGAAGGTGTCGCCAACAGTGGAATAGCTCGACAAACGGGCAGCGCCGCTCAACTCAAGCGTTTCAGCAAAAGCAACGCCAGAAAGCAGCGGCAAACGGACCTCTGCGAAGAGATCGTAAACGCTAAACGTGCCGCCAGCATTGTTGATTGTCGAAGCCGGGTCAAACACCAACGAGTTTTGGACACCGCCAGTTGCATCACCGACAAAAGAGCCCCCGGTTGCGTCAGGCGTTGTTACTGGAACAACACCCCGAACCAGCGGATCGAAGATCGATTCCGAACGTTCCTCGCGGTATTCTGCACCAAATGCGAATCCGATCGCGCCGCCTGGCAGTTCCAAGAACGCGCCGGTATCACCGGTGAACGCCGCGCTGAACACCAGCTGCTCAAGCTGGAATTTGTTCACGACCGTTGTGGTGATGAAGTCGATAGCCTCCTGGCTGATCGCGCCCGCACCGCCAAGGATGTTGGCAGGGGCGCAAGATCCATCACCCGGATTGAAGGTGAAGAAGCCTGGATCGCCGGCTGGGATGCCAAAAGGCGTTGTTGCCGGAGCGGTTGGGTCAATATCCGAACGACAGATTGGGGTACCATTGGCGTCCGTAGTCACATCAATCGCGGCAAAGAACCTGTCGGTAATGACGCGGTTGGCATCGTATGTGTCCTGACTGAACCGTCCGTAATTGGCTGAAACTTCGTATGAGAAGTGATCGGATGTGTCGCCGCGAATGCCGCCGACAAAACGATAGGTCTCAAATTCATTGCGGTTGCGGTTAGGACCAAGATCCGTCGGGTCACGCGTGATGTAGAAACCTTCGTCAGTTCCGTTGCCAAAGAACAATGGTGCTACAAATTCAGCCTGCTCTGCGGAGATGAACGGGTTGTCAGCACGAATTGTAAGAAGGTCATAGAATGTGTTTGGCTGTGCCTGGAATTCGGCAGAGTTCGACACATACTTACCTTCGAAGAACACGGTCGCAGAATCTGACAGTTCATAGGTCAGATTGGCATTTACAGACCAACGCTCTGTTTCTGGGATCAACGAGTTCACGTCGAAGTTGTTGGCAATACCATCGCCGCCGAATTGGTTGAACAGGCCAGTGATCTGGCCATCTTGGTAGACGCTGAGCGTGCCATCGTCGTTGATCACAGCACAACCACCAGCAAGGCCAAACGCGCCAGCATTGAAGGTGCTGTTGAAGCCAACTGCGGATTCGAGGCAATCGGGCGTGCCGTTGCCGTTGATGTCAGGACCATCGCTTAGACCGATATCACCGGGAGCGATGATGCCGCCTGGCGAGGAAAGAGAGAAGCGCGGGTCACCAGCGATCAAACGCCGCGGCGCATTGGTCGAGCGGTTGATAAGAGCTTGCTCTGCAGCGGTTGGTGTAAAGCCGGTTGTGTCGAGTGGGATCAATCCGCCTAAGACCGCGCCGTTGGCGATAAAGTTTGGTGTGTCCGTCGCGTTGAGTTCACCGGTTTGCAGGCGCAGCGCAGGGTTTGCCTGATCATCGAAAAGGCCGTTGCCGCGCGAGAATGCACGATCGCCAAATTGAAGCTCATCACCGCGCGCATATTCACCCGAAATGACGAAGTTACCCCGGCCATCTGCGAAGTTAATGCCCCAAGTAAGGTCAGCGTTGATACGGAAGCTGTCGCCTTGCGAAGAAATGCCCGATTGAACGTTGCCTTGAATGCCTTCGAAATCATCCTTGAGCACAAAGTTGACAACGCCGGTTACAGCGTCCGCACCGTATAGCGACGATGCGCCGCCGGTCAGTGTTTCGACGCGTTCGATCAAAGCAGTCGGGATCGAATTGATATCCACCGCTTGCTCGCCCGCAACACCAGAGACATGGCGGCGGCCATTGACCAGAACCAGCGTTCTGTTCGCGCCAAGTCCCCGCAAGTTCAAAATTGATTGGCCAACCGATTCAGAGAAGATGCCGTCAATCGAACCCTCAGAAGTGGTGGACGTTGAAAGAGCGGGAATGTCGCGCAGCACATCAACAACGTCGGACGTACCGGCCTGTGTTAATGCTTCTGCATCGAGCGACAGGATCGGCGCGGGTGAGCCGATGTTCGGATCACGTGCAATGCGAGAGCCCGTTACGACGATGCGATTTTCCTCTTCCTGCTCGACCGCTTCTGCATCGGGGGCGGTTTGCGCATGAGCGGCAAACGGCACGGAGCTGACAGCGGCAAGAAGGAGGGCTTGACCGGAGATTTTGAGAGGTTTCATGGCGTTCCCTTTATTGGCTAATTGGTCTTGTAGAATTCTGATTCCATGCATGGTGCGACGCAGCAAATTTCATTGACTTGATGCATGTGTCAAGCGACCTCGCCATGAATACAATAGATGTGAGAGGTGGCGTGATAATTTTGTTACGCATGTGGCGGGGAAATTGATGTTTCCCACGCATTGAAAGTCCGCTGGTCGGTGGTCAGACATCGGCCGCCGCTTGGCTGCAATGCGTGATCCTGCTTGACCATCTATGAGGATTGCCCGAACAATCGGACCAGACCTCGCTTCTGCGACAATCGGGAATTTTTGAATGAAGCTTGGAATCGTATCTCGTTTCACATGCACAGTGACAGCAATCTGCGCTGCACTTTCTGTGGTCATCGCCCCCGCTAACGCGCAGTCGTTTCTTGCAGCTGACTTTGACCCTGCAATCCCAACTTTGACTGAAACGGTCGGGCACGCGCCCGGAGACCGGATTACGTCGCCCGACGAAGCAAACCTTTATGCGCGCGCCTTGGTCGAGGCGGCACCAGACCGGATCAAGATGGTCCAATACGCAACCAGTTGGGAGGGGCGTCCGCTCCACTATCTGATCCTGACTTCGCCAGAAAATATGGCGCGGATAGACGCAATTCAGGCAGACCTTGCCGCGATTGCTGCGGGCAATCCGAGCAATGGCAGTGCTCTGCCCGTTACGTGGCTCGCCTATGGTGTGCATGGCAACGAAATCGCTTCCACCGACGCTGCCTTGATGATGGCGTATCACCTGATCGCGGCGCGCGGCGATGCGCGGGTGGAACAAATGCTTAGCGAAAGCATCGTGGTGCTTGACCCGATGCAGAATCCCGATGGCCGCGCCCGGTTTGTGAACCATTTCCGGGGTGCGGTGGGCATTGATCCGGCGGGCGACCGGCAGGCAGCCGAACATGATGAGACCTGGCCGAGCGGCCGGGTGAACCATTATATGTTCGATTTGAACCGTGATTGGTTCACTTTAAGCCAGCCCGAAACGCGCGGGAAAGTCGCAGCCATTCGCCAATGGAACCCAGTTGTGGTGGTCGACATCCATGAAATGGGCGGAGATGAGACCTACTTTTTCTCCCCCGCCGCCCAACCGATCAACCCCAACATCACCGCTGCACAGCAACGCGCCTATGAAATCATAGGTCGCAACAACGCCGCCTATTTTGACCAAATGGGGGAACCTTACTTCACCCGCGAGGTCTATGACCTGTTTTATCCCGGTTACGGCGACACTTGGAACACCCATCAGGGCGCGATTGGCAGCACCTATGAACAAGGATCAGCGCGTGGATTGGTGTTTGATCGACGCGATGGGACGCAGCTGACTTACGCAGACGGTGTGCGCAACCATTTCATCGCCAGCTTTTCCACCGCCGAAGCAGTGGCTCAAAATGCAGATCGTTTTCTATCAGATTACGCCAATTACCGCTCTGCCAACGCCAATGGTGCAGCAGGCAACGGGGCCTACATCATCGACCTCGCCAGCCGCCGCTGGAATGCTGAAAGTTTAGGGCGGCGTCTGGCCGCGCAAGGGATTGAAGTGCGCCGCCGCGAAGGCCCTGCCAATGTTTGCGGTCGGTCCTATCCCAGCGGGTTTCTTGCCATTCCGCAGGCGCAGCCAGCCGCGCGATTGGTGCGCAGCCTGCTAGATCGCGATACCGAGCTTCCCGCTGATTTCGTACGCGAGCAAGAGCGCCGCCGTTCGGACGATTTGCCGCATGAACTGTATGATGTCACCGCATGGTCGGTCGGTCTCATGTCCGGTGTGGATGTTGACCTTTGCGGCAGTGTTCCTTCCGCGCCGACGATCGCTTCCATCTTGCCGATCGCGCCAGTTGCGCTGGGATCAGGTGACTTCGCGATAGCGGTTCCGTGGTCTGATGGCGGCCAAGCGCGGCTTGTCACGATGGCGTTGCGCGAAGGGATCGAGGCTCGCACCACCGATGAGGCCTTCACCAAGGGCGGCCGCACATATCCGCGCGGCACCGTGATTTTTCCAACCCGTTCCAACACGCCAGAGGCGATGGCACGGCTTTCGGCCTTGGCGCAGGAAATTGGCGCTGAAACGGTCGCATTCGATTCCAGCTGGGTCGAAGACGGTCCAAACCTCGGCAGTGAAGCGTTTGTGCGGCTGACAATGCCCAAAGTCGCCATGGCTTGGGATGAAGGCATTTCGCAGCTTTCTGCAGGCGCGATGCGCTATGTCTTGGAGCGGCGATTGGGATTGCCGGTGGTTCCGATCAGGACAAACCGTTTTGGCCGGGCCGATCTGGCTGATTATGATGTTGTGATTGTGCCGGATGGATCGCCAAGCGGCGTTTTGGGCGAGAGCGGCCTGGCAACCCTGCGTGCTTTTGTCGAACGCGGCGGCGTCTTGGTGACCATTGGCAGCAGTATGACAAGCTTTGCCAGCGGTGATGATCCGTTGTTGGCGGTGAGGCGTGAGGCAGCTTTGGGTCGCCAGCCATCCAGTGGCGAAGAAGCGGAAGGTCCTTTGACTGAGGCGCAAGAATTCGCGAGCGAATCCGAATATCGCGATGCCATCGCCGATCAAGGCGCCTTGCCGGATACGCTTCCCGGTGCCTTGCTAAACACGATTGCAGATCGCGAACACTTTCTATCAGCCGGATACGATGGAGGGGCAGTTGTTCTCGCTGCAGGGTCACAAATATTCACCCCGCTTGACCGCTCAACCGGATCGAATGTGCTTTATTTTGAAAGCTCCGACAATTTGATCGCCAGCGGCTATGTTTGGGAAGAAAACCGCCGTCAAATGGCGTTCAAGCCTTACTTGATGGCCCAGCCGACCGGGCGAGGTCTGACGATTGCATTCGCGCATGATCCAACAACCCGTGCGTACCTCGATGGGCTCGACCTGCTGATCGCCAATGCGGTTGTGGTGGCTCCGTCTCGCGTGCGGTGATCTATGGATCGTTTAGGCCGCGTTCAACGCCTCTAGGTCTTCGCTCAGTTTAAGCCATTGGGCTTCGGCTTCCTCAATCTTGTCCGACAAAACCGCGCGTTCGGAGAGCAATTCGCTCATGCTTTTATCAGCAAAACCTGCCCCGGTCGCGGCAGGCTCAAACATGGCGCGGTCAATATCGCTGCATTTCGATTGCAGTTTGGCCAAGATTTTATCGATCCGGCGAATTTCAGATTGAATGAACTTCGCCTTCGCGCGGTCCTTGGCCGATTGACCTTTTTTGGCATTTGATGGTTTGGCGGGGCGATCCTTTTTGGGTTGATTCACACCCAACACAAAGTCGATGTAATCGTCCATACTGCCAGCATATTCCTTGGCCGTACCATCATCGACCAGCACCAATCGGTCCGCAGCCAATTCCACCATATGCCGGTCGTGGCTGATCAATATGACGGCGCCGGAATAGTCATTGAGCGCCTGCACCAGAGCTTCGCGCGCATCGACGTCAAGGTGGTTGGTCGGTTCATCCAAGATCAGCAAATGCGGTGCATCGCGGGTGATTAAGGCCAGCGCGAGCCGAGCCCGTTCCCCGCCCGAAAGCTTACCAACATTGGTGGTGGCGCGGTTTCCTGAGAATCCAAACCGGCCCAATTGCGCGCGCACCGCGCCGGGGGAATGCCCTTCCATGGCGCGCGTCATATGCTCCACCGGGGTTGCATCACCGGCCAATTCTTCAACCTGATATTGCGTGAAATAGCCCACGGTCATTTTGCCCGGCGCGCTCACTTCCCCTTCCATCAGCGGCAGCTGCGCCGCCAGCAATCGCGCCAAAGTCGTCTTGCCATTGCCGTTGCGGCCCAGCAGCGCGATCCGATCATCGGGATCAATTCGCAAGCTGACCCGGCGCAGAACCGGATTGTCTTCGGTATAGCCAACCGCCGCCATATCCATCTTTATCATGGGAGGCTTCAGCTCGGTCGGACTGGGGAATTCAAAACTGAGCGATGGGTCCTCCATCAGCGCAGCAATCGGCTGCATCCGGGCGAGCATTTTGGCGCGGGATTGCGCCTGTTTCGCGGTCGATGCCCGCGCGCTGTTGCGGGCAACATAATCCTGCAATCGTGCCCGCTGGGCATCCTGCGACGCTTTGGCAGATGCAAGCTGAGCCGCGCGTTCGGCGCGCTGTTTTTCAAAGCTGTCATAGCCGCCCGGATAAAGGGTCAGGCGCCCGCCTTGCAGATGGAGGATATGGTCCACCACCTTGTTCAACAGGTCACGCTCGTGGCTGATCACCAACAGAGTGGCAGGGTAGCTTTTGAGGAAATTTTCCAACCACAAAGTTGCCTCAAGATCCAAGTGGTTTGATGGCTCATCCAGCAGCAGAATGTCTGGGGCAGAAAACAGCAGTGCGCCCAAGGCGACCCGCATTTTCCAGCCACCAGAAAAACTGTCCAATGGCTGTTCCTGCATGGTTTCATCAAAGCCAAGGCCGGTCAAAATCCGCGCTGCCCGCGATGGCGCGCTGTAGGCATCGATCGCCAAAAGCCTTTCGTGCACTTCGCCAAGCCTGTCAGGATCGGTGCAAGTCTCAGCCTCTTCGAGCAGGCGCGCGCGTTCGGTATCCGCTGCGAGCACCGCGCCCGTCGGTGTGATTGAGCCGCTGGGCGCATCCTGCGCAATATAGCCAATCCGCACGCGAGACGGCTTTGTGATTTCGCCCTCATCGGGTTCAATTTCGCCGATCAAGGTTTTCATCAAAGTCGATTTACCGGCTCCATTGCGGCCGATCAGGCCGACGCGGGCGCCTTGCGGGATGGCGGCGCTCGCCTGCTCAAGGATAGGCTGCCCGCCAAGGCGCACGGTAAGGGAGTTGATCGTCAGCATAAGCGCGCCCCTAGCAAGACTGAGCGCGCGGTCCAGTGAAGATGACGCAATCGCCTTTTCTTGCCGCGCCTGAACGGCTACCGCCCGGCCATGGATATGGACAATTTGCTGCTGCGCTATTTTGGTACCTCTGACCTGGCTGAGGTAAAGGTCGACGCGATTCCAGCGGCGACCGACCGGATGCAGGTCGACCTCGGCCTTGAAAAGGATCGCAACAAACGTTTCGCCTTGTGGAGCTTGCTGCACATGTTGGATGCCGCCCCGGATTTGGACATAGCGTTTGAGGATGAAGTTGATCGCGAGGCCGCGCGCAATTTCATGGATTTGATGGCAGCAGCCGGGCAACAATGACAATGTCCGAAACACGCCTTGCCGATTTCGATGCCGATGGGTTTCTACGCGACTACTGGCAGAAAAAGCCGCTTTTGATCCGCAATCCTTGGGCGCAATGGAGCAATCCGTTGGAACCCGAAGAGTTGGCGGGCCTTTCGCTGGAGCAGCATGTGGAATCGCGCCTGATTATCGGCGCAGACGACGGATACACGCTGGAGCACGGGCCGCTTGATCCAGATCGCTTTGAAACACTCGGCAGCGATCCGTGGACGTTGTTGGTGCAGGCTGCGGACCATCACGTTCCCGCTGTGGCGGATGTGCTCGCTCCGTTTCGCTTCATTCCCAATTGGCGAGTGGATGATGTGATGGTCAGCTATGCCACGCGGGGCGGCGGCGTGGGGGCACATTTCGATCACTATGACGTGTTTCTGGTTCAAGGGTTGGGCACGCGGCGCTGGGAGGTGGGCCAATGGTGCGATGATCAGACGGCGTTGCTCCCGCATGACGGATTGAAGCTTCTGGCCGAATTTAATGTGAGTAAGGAATGGGTGCTCGAACCCGGAGATATCCTTTATGTGCCCCCGGGATTGGCGCATAATGGCACCGCGCAAAGCGATGATTGCATGACCTATTCGGTTGGGTTTCGCGCTCCATCACGCGGTGAGTTGATAGAAGGGTTCGCCGCAAATATCGCGGATAGTGCACGCGAAAGTGATCGCTATGCTGATCCCGATTTACAACGCCAATCAAACACGGGTGAGATCGCGCCTGCCGCTTTGGATTGTTTGCATGCGATGATGTCCGAAGCGTTGAATGACAAAGCCGCATTCGCGCGGTGGTTTGCCGAATATGCGACTGAGCCAAAACAAGCGCATGTCGATTGGCAACCAGACGAACCGATGGACTTGGACGCGATTGCGCAATTTCTGCTGTCTGGATGCGATTTGATCCGCAACCCCGCCAGCCGCTTTGCATATGTCATGAAAGAGGGCGGGGCGGTTATACTGGCGGTGGATGGGCAGAGCATTGTGTGTCCCGCCGCAGCCATCACCTTCGCAAAATCCCTGTGCGCAAACGAGAAAATGACATTGGAAGGCAGCGAAGCCGCGGCGCCAGAGCTTTGCGCCTTGATTGAAAGGCTGCAGAATCAGGGTGCAATAGGGATCGGCCCGCACGGCGCCTTCGCCTAAGAGACAGGTTCGGCTAAGAGACAGGCCCATCGCGGTGCTCGCCGGGCATCAACCCCTCCACCTTCCAATCTCCGATCGACCACCGGATCAACCGCAACGTCGGCAATCCAACCGCTGCTGTCATTCGGCGCACTTGACGGTTTTTGCCTTCGCGAATGGTCAATTTGATCCAGCAATCTGGAACTGTCTTGCGCATCCGGATCGGAGGATCACGGGGCCATAGATCCGGATCGTCAATCCGCTCCGCCAGAGCGGGCCGGGTCATGCCGTCCTTAAGCTTAACACCAGCGCTCAACGCTCTAAGGGCCGCTTCATCCGCGTCACCCTCTACCTGCGCCAAATAGGTTTTGGGCAGTTTGTATTTCGGATCGGAAATTCGAGCTTGCAGGCGGCCATCATCGCACAGGATCATCAGCCCTTCGCTGTCCCGATCTAGCCGTCCCGCAGGATAAACGCCGGGGGCGTCGATAAAATCAGACAGAGTTTGGCGCTGCGTCGGGCTGCCTTTGTCGGTGAATTGCGAAAGGACACCGAATGGTTTGTTGAACAGGACCAGTCGGGTCATTCGTCCGCCGTTTCAGCCTGACCCTGATCGCTCGGTTCGCGCTCCCACCCTTCGGCGTATCGATCAAACCATGCTAGAATTGCGGAGGCTTTCGCGGCGCTTTGCGATGGGCGCGCGGCGAACCCGCCGTGGCTTGCCCCTGGCACGCGGATCAATGTGGTCGGGACACCGGCCAATTGCAGCGCGGAGTAATATTGCACCGCTTCGCTGACTGGGGTGCGGTAATCCTGCGCGCCAACCACAACCAGAGTTGGCGTTTCTACATCTCCGATCAAAGACAGCGGAGAATGGGCCCAAAAGGTCTCAGGATTTTCCCAAGGACGTGCGCCCAGCCAATATTGACCGAAATAGCCCGTACCATCCGCGGTTAGCGCCTGCGTCGTCCAATTGATCACGGGTTTTTGCGTGGCTGCAGCGCGGAAACGGTTGGTTTTGCCCACGATCCAAGAGGTCAGCACGCCTCCGCCCGATCCGCCTGTCACAAACAGCCGGTCTGGATCGGCGATGCCCAAATCTATGGCGCGGTCTACAATGCTCATCAAATCGTGATAATCGTTGCCGGGATAATCTTTGTCGATCTCCTGCGCGAATGCCTCTCCATAGCTGGTCGAGCCGCGCGGGTTGGCGGAAAGAACCGCATAGCCAGCGGCGGCATAGAGTTGATTATCGGTCGAGAAATGCGGGCCATAGGCAGCAAAAGGCCCGCCGTGAATTTCAAGGATCAACGGAACCTGTGTCCCTTCGACATAATTTGGCGGCAGGGTGAGCCAGCCTTGCACATTTTGCCCGTCGAAGGTTGAGGCCACATTGATTTCGCGCACCTCGCCCAGCGTCTTGGTCAAACGAAGGCCGGGATTGAGGTCAGTAAGTGCCCGAACGTCTGAGCCCCTTGCTATGCTCACATCTGCGGGCCCAGTCGCTGTGCCTCCGGTAAAGGCGATAGCGTCATTATCGGCAACCGAGAAAGAACCGGCCGTATAGGGCCGGTCAAATCCGCCGCCGCCAAGGCCGCTGACCACCGTGCGCACCTGTCCATTAAGCGCGAACCGAGCAACATTGGTTTCGCCGCGATCATCATATTGGACATAGACACCGCGCGAATCCGCGTCCCAAGCCATTGCATCGACGCTGTAATCCCAATCCCCACTTACAAGCCGGGAGTTTCCGCCATCTGCGTCCATAATATACAGTTGGGTGTTTTCGTAAGCGCGGCCGATGTCGTCGAACCCGACATAGGCGATGAGGCGGCCGTCGGGTGAAAGCAAAGCGCCCGCATCCGGTCCATCGCGGTCCGTCAATTGCGCCACTTCCAATGTTGCCACATCCAGCGCCCAGACATCCGCTTCGACAGGGTCGGTTTGCCAATTGGCGTTGCGATTTGCGGTAAAGATGATCGTTGCCCCATCCGCTGACCAGCTCAATGGCCCGCCATCATGGTTGGGTCCGAATGTCATTTGACGCGGGGCCCCGCCGGTGGCGGATATTGTAAAGAGCTTGCTAAACCCCGGCGACAATTCGCCCGCGCCATCGGCTCTGAAATTGACCAGATTGGTCACGTCCAAGGCATCGGCCCATTGTGCGCCTTCGGGCCGGTTCGCCGGAGCAGAGCCAAGCGACGGCGGCGCGTCATTGACCAGCATGGTGTATGCCAGTGATCGGCCATCGGGGGACCATGCGATGCTCGATGGGCTGTTGGGCATTCCAGTCAGTCGCACTGCCTCACCACTGTCCACCCATTTCACCCACAATTGCGGGCTGCCGCTTTCGACCGAGACATAGGCAATGCGTGATCCATCGGGTGACCAACGCGGCGCAAAGGCGCCGCCGTTTCGCCCGGCAAAGGGGGTTTGCTCTCCGCTGGATGTGTCGATCATCCAGATTGATGAAAGCGCGCGATCAGCCATGATGTCATTTTGCCGCCGGACATAGGCGATTTGGCCGCCATTGGGGCTGATTTGCGGATCAGAAGCCACGGCAAGGTCGAACAGATCCTCGCCCGAGAACAGCCGATTGGGGCCCGTTCGTTTTGATCCTTGCGCCGCGCTGGCCCCCGCTTGGGCCGTTTCTGGCTCTGCCGTTTGGGCGCCAACCGGCGCCGGGCTGGCGATGGGAAGGATGGTTACGCTTGCCGCAAGGGTTGCGGTCAAAAATGGTCTGAACATGACACTTCCTGTGAAACTGATCGTTACGGTTTGAACCGCGCCGCCTCTGCGGTCAATCGATCTGCACAATGGTTGGGAGGCAGCGCCTTAAAAGGGTGTTTCGGATCGGCCCATATTGCGGCTGCGGGAAATCACACCTCGCTTTGCGCTGCCCGCCAATCGCGTTTCAATTTCTTGGCCAAGCTCCATTTGTGGACCTCTGTCGGACCATCATAGATGCGAAATGCTCTGATTTCGCGAAACAGCTGTTCGACAATTGTGTCGCCGGTAACCCCGGTCCCGCCCATCGTTTGCACGCAGCGATCGGCCACTTGAAACAGTGTCTCGGAAACGAAGGTCTTCGCCATTGAGCTTTCTGCGGTGCCCAGCTCTCCGGTGTCGAGCACGGCTGCACACCAATCGATCATCAAACCGCATGCTTTCAGGTCGATTGTGTTCTGGGCGAGCATAAACCCAACCCCTTCGTGATCGATCAAGGCCTTGCCAAAGGCCATGCGTTTGCAGGCATAATCTACCGCAATTTCTTGAGCCCGGTCCGCAAGGCCAAGCCACCGCATGCAATGCGTTAGCCGAGCGGGGGCGAGCCGGATTTGGGCGTATTTGAACCCTTCGCCTGCATCGCCCAGCATCTGATCAGCCGGCACTCGCAGATTATCAATCGCGATCACGGCGTGGCCACCAGGCATGGAGCTGTCGATGGTCTCGAGCACCCGTTCAGTCACAACAGCGGGATCGGGCAGATCGACGAGGAACAGGCACGCGCCGCCTTCGCTATCAGCGTCGGTCGATTTGGCCATGATGATGCCAACCTGCGCTCCTTCGGCCCCGGTAATAAACGCCTTGCGCCCGTTGATCACCCAATGGTTCCCTTCGCGCTTACATGTTGTTTGCATCAATGATGGGTCAGAGCCTGCGCCGCCATCTTCGGCGGGTTCGGTCATAAAGAATGCGGACCTGCCATTTCCTGCAACCAAGGGGGCCAGAAACCGCTCTTTGATATCGGGGCTGCCGACTTTGCCCAGCAGATACATATTGCCTTCATCAGGGGCCATAACGTGGCACGCAATCGGGCCGAGCGGCGACAGTCCGCTCTTGCGTAGGAGCAATACGGTTTCGAGATGGCTGTAATGCGATCCATCTTCACGGATATGCGGCGTAAGGAGCCCGCGCTCTCTTGCCAATTCGCGCAATTCTGTCGCCAATTCGTCGGAGGGACCGTGGCTGGTGCAGCGCCGATCATGCTCAAATGGCGCGACGGTCTCGCGCACAAATTGTTCGATGCGCGTGGACAGGTCGGCCACTTCCGGTGAGACGTCGCTCAATTGGGGCATGCTTGCAAAAACTCGCTTTTTCAGATTCAGCAACGTGCAACATTGCAGTCGGCTGCGAAGCGCTGGTCTAGCCGCAAAAGCGCAAAAGCGGCCACCTGTCTTTTTGATGGGAAAGCAGAATTTTCAGATAAATTGGGCCGCCCTTCGAATGAGGGGCGGCCCAAATGGTTATGATCAAGAGGGGCCGATCAAACGGCCCCAAGTTTTGGCAAGGTCAGGCGATTGCTCGGTTGGCTCCGCCCTCAGACAGCTGATCGAGCCGGTCCAATTCCTGCAAGATCAACGGCGTCACATCGCGGTGCGCATTTCGGCCTATGAACAAGTCCATATGACCGTAATCGGGAACGATCCGTTGATTATACAAGGATTCCCCATTGTGCTCAGACAACCAAACGCGCGTGCGCTGCCCACTTTCAGGGAAGAAGATTTGGTTGGTGGCGCCCGACAGGAAACTGATAGGCAAGGCGAGCCTGCGCGCAGCGTCTTCATCGGTATAGACGGTTTTCCCATCCGCATCGACGGCGAGACCTTTGTGCATGATCTCTCCCAATTGCTTGAACGGTGAGAGCGAGACGCGGCTGAACATGCTGCCCAATGCCAAATGCGTGTCATGACCAAGCTGGCGGTGGTCCCAACTTGGGCCAAACACGCTGAACACGCGGCGGCAAGTGGGGTTTTTGCAAGCCTGACCATCGGGTACCGGCACTTGATAAGCGATCGCGTCAATTTCGTAGTCGGCTTCAGTGCCCTTGCTTTCGAAATCGAAATGTCCGTCCAGCAGTGAGATCTGACCGAGCATTCCCGCCAGACCGAGGTCGGCCTTCATGTAATTGAGCCAATCAGTCACTGGGTGCAGAGTAAGCTGCGAACTGATCAGGGATCGGACATCCGTTACCCAGCCCGCGCCGATGCCCATGAGCAAGCTCATCGAGCCAACGCAGTGGGCGATGGCCTGAACGCTGCTTGCCCCGGTTACGCTGCGTATCTTTGCAATCGCTGCAGGCCAATCATGGCGGGCGATATCATCGATAGAAAATTCGGGAGGATGCTCTGTATCATTCCCCGAATCCGCGCTGGCGCGGTAATCGAACAGCCAGACGTCATACCCTTGCGCAACCAGACTTTCGGTGAGATTTTCATCCACGGTCGGTGTCGCAAAGCTTGATGCGCGCACTGAAAAGCCGGGGGCAAGGACCAACGGACCACGGCCGCCGCCGCGATACCGCGTAAGGCCGATATTCACCCCATCGCCGGTCGGTACGATATAGCGTTCCTGCGGTGGAAGTTGCATCGCGCGCGGCGTCAACAAGGCTGCATCTTTGCTGGCAAAATCGTTCAATGTTGCCAGCATTCCGCCATAGGCGCGGAACACTGTCATCGCGAAGAAGCCCGCGTATTTGGCCACAAAATAGGTTTCGATTGCCTTGCGAGCACGCGGGATCAGGTTGATGACATGGCCAACCAGCGTGTCTGAATCATGCACAGTGATCGTGGTGAGCTGCCGCATGAATTCATCAATGCCGAGCTTGAGCACGCCGCGCCCAATCAGATCGCCATCCGCATTTTCACCATGACGCAGTGTCACAAACAGTGTTGTGAGATCGGTCCAAGGGTCGGATTTGCCGCGTTGCTCCAAAGTTTTGAAACCGTGGAAATGGATCGGACCGCTGGGCCCTTCCAAGACCATGTCATAGAGCATTTTCCAGCTCTCCGCCTTATCTGGATTGGCAACCAGAAGGCGGAATGTGCCTTCGCGCACCGGCAGCGGATCGGCCGATATCGCCGTTAACAACACTTCGCCTGTGATGGCCGAACGGTGTTCAGGCTCTTCGATCATCCGGTGAAGGTTGTCGGTCGTCACCGTCAGACGGAAACTGCATTCTGCGTTTTCCGCCTGCCCCCATGCCGCGCCATTGACGTAGTCATCGCGAATACGCTCGACATGGCCGCAGGGGCGATGGTGACAACCGGTCGCGCTGACATGACCCGCCATTGTCTCTGTGAAAGCGAGCCCCGGGCTCATTGCTTCAGGGTGCTCTTTCACCAGCTTGCGGATTGCGGCTTTGCCGTCTTCGATGGCGCCGTTTTCGAAATGCTTGGCTGCGGCGGTGATCGCTTCGGCGACGGGGCCAATCGCATGGCCTCCCACCCATTTTGCAACGGACAGCTTCAGGCTGTCGCTATGCGGCACCACCTGCGTTTCATCGGCATCTTCGCTTTCCTGAGGTGTCTCTTCAGGCAGGGCAGTTTCCTCACCCAGTGAGTAATCGATGGTCCAACCTTGGCGCTGAGCCAGCTTTTCTACCGCACGTTCGGCCACGGCTGAGATTGTCAGAAGTGGGTTTACGCCCACTGCACCTGGGATCGCTGCACCGTCACAAACGTAAAGACCCGGGTGAACATCGGTGCCGCTGGTGCCGGAATAGACCCGGCATGTATCGTCGACCACACCCAAAGACGCATCATCGCCCATTCCGCATCCACCGATTGGATGAACCGTGATCAGCTTTTGCCCCATTGGTTTTGACCATAGTGGGTCGGAGAAATATTGCGCTTCAATCGCCTCGGCCGCTTCACGCATTTTGTCGTCATCGCGGCGGAAGGTTCGTTGCTCGCCTGCATTGGGCCATTGGATCGAGATCCGATCTTCTTCCAGCGCAAGGCTGCCGGCTGTTTCGTCCACGCTCATCACAAGATAGCTCAAAGTGCGGGACATGGGGCCTTTATACGCCCATTCAGAGATGCTGCCCGGATCGGTTTGCACCGCTTCGCCCATTGCCTTGGCATCAAGCAAACGTGGTTTGACCTGATCGAAGCCGAAACGGGTGAACCCGTCCGCGATTGCTTCGCCAAAGAAGAATGCCGGACCCAAACCACCTGCTAGGATGCCAGGCGCAACGCCGTCCTCGATGACCAAGCCTTTGGCAGGATCTTCATCGTCCCGCATATCAATTACGCCGGTGATGCAGGGGCCGGGATAGGCTTCCTGAGACACATCTGACGTGCCAATCCCCATCGCGTAGATCGGGTCAGCGGTGATGGTGTCGCCATCCTTTTTCGACTTAAAATAGCTGTCATAGGCAAAGCCTAGCGCGTCGCCATTGCCAGAAAAACGAGTGCCCAAGTGGTCTGAAAGGGAAAGGCCTTTTTCGCGCGATCGCAGCAGAATTTCGGTTGATCCGATTGTGCCTGCCCCCAGAACAACATGGTCTGCTGTGATGCTAACAGGCGCGCTGTCTGCATCGGCGCTGTTGTGCTTAACATGCACACGCCAGACATCGCCATCTCTCTCAACCCACAGAACCTTGGCCTGCGTGAATATCTCTGCGCCATGATTGGCCGCATCGGGCAGATAATTCATCAACGTCGTGTTTTTTGCGCCGACATTGCAGCCGGAGACACAGTCGCCGCAATTGGTACAGGCTGGCTGGGGCACGCCGAATTTGTTGGTTTTGTCTTCAAAAGTGACGTTGATCGGGGTTTTATAGAACTGCTTGTCCATGCTCTTGGCTGAATGCTCAAGCGCTTCGAGCTTGCCCAGTTTGGGGTGTGTATCGGGATAGACATTGGGAGAAAGCATCTGCCGCGCGCGTTCATAATACGGATCTATCGCACCGGGATCATCGCGGAATGCGGCGGGCCAATGTTCATGGTTGAACAGGCGTTTATCCAGCTCAAGCGCGACATTGGCATTGATCAACGACGTGCCGCCGAGGCCGCATCCTACCAGCGCATATTGATCGTCATTCACATGCACTTCGAACATGGCATCAGGCGATCCAATCCGCCCGCCTTTTACGTTGAACTGCATGGCGTCCTGCGCATCGGCAAGCTTGTTGGGATATTCGCCGGGCAACATTTCCTTGCCGCGCTCCAGAATACACACGTCCTGTCCTGCACGCGCCAAACGCGAAGCGGCAACGCCCGCGCCATAACCTGAACCGATCACGAGGACGGTGTAATGGGATTTCGCAGTGTCTAGGCCGCGGGCGATACGCTTTTGCGCAAATGGTTTTTGTTGAGTCATTCCGCTGCCTCCCGCAGTTCGGTGTTGGAACGTTCG
The DNA here is from genome assembly GCA_947502815.1 of uncultured Erythrobacter sp. Taxonomy (GTDB): domain Bacteria; phylum Pseudomonadota; class Alphaproteobacteria; order Sphingomonadales; family Sphingomonadaceae; genus Erythrobacter. The sequence continues at coordinate 2,705,730 of CANNBH010000001.1, read as the reverse complement.
AGCAGTTCTCCGACGCGTTTGTCGGCCTCCGCCACGATCCGAGTGTGGACGATGCGTGAAAATTCCGCCCAGTGGCTCGACGCGCGTTCAACCGCTTCGCCGGTTTCGTCGACAAGGCGGCTTAGTCGGCCGCTGCCTTCGACACGCACAGGCGCCATGACGCCATCGGTTGGATCGTTGAACAGCCGCAGCGAAGCGACCTCCAGATCATCGGATACGAGCATGGCTGCGCAGCCCTGAACCGGCATTAGGGTCGGTTCATCCAGAACCCAGCCGCCAGTGTTGAAAATACCGACAGGGACGTCGAAACCTTTAACAAGAAGCTCATCCTGAAATGGCTTGTGAGTGTGCCCAAAGATAAAGGACAATTCGCGCGGAAAATCGGACAATTCCTGCCGCATTTCGCGCGCCAACGGTGTGCCGATGAACCAGCCCAGATCTTCGATTTCTGTCTCACCCAGGACGTGGCCGTAACCGTCGCGTTGTCGTTCTGCGGCGCGGCCTGCGGTCATATCGATCCCTGCACGGATCAGATTGTCGAGCGAAACCCCGTATTTAAGTGGCATTTTCGGATTAAGACCAAGATTGGCGTGCAATCCGCCTGTGATCCGCCGCGAAATGCTTTCAGCAAAATCATGGCTGGCACCGGCGCTCAGCATAACTTCATAGAGCGAGCCAACATCACTGCCGACTTCACCTGCGCTGCCCAGATCAGACCATAGGAAATCGATCCATGGACCATTTTCCTGCTCCAATTGGTGCATGGTGCCGGGAAGGGCATCGCCATCCCCAAGAAACGCCCGAATGTTTGAAAGCGCGCGGTACATCCCATCAAGGTAATGACCGTGATGCATAACGACCGCACGCCCCGTGTTGCTGTCTGATAGACCCCAGTTCGGATAGGCAATTTTCACCGTCGCATTGTGCAAATGGGGCCGCTGGATGAACAGCGATTCCATAAGGCGGCAGCGATGGGAAGGTGCGCCAAAGATGGGCGTCACCGATTCCAAATCAGTAGGAATTTGCCCACCTTCAAGCGCTGTCAGAAACGCATTATCTTGTGCGATGCGCCACAGATGGTGGTCGTGGTTGCCAGCGACATAGATGATTTCGCGATCAAAAAGATCGGGGCCGCCCGCCGGAAAAAACGCATCGAGCAGCTGAAGGAAGCTCTTTGAAACGTCTCCGAAAGGAGACAGACCCAGATCGAGCGCATCCCCCAGTAGAACCAGTTGCGGTTTTGGTTGATCACCCAGCGTTTCGCGAAGGCCATTGGCAAATGCCATCAACACTTCGGAAGGGCCATCGGCGATCACGCCGTTGCCATGCACATGGGTAAGCAGGCTGTCGTGCGCGCCAAGGTGGCAATCGGAAAGCACAATGTGGCGAATGCTCATGAGCGGTTCTCCAGACAGGTGTAAAAGGTATCTCGGACGGCTTTTTCGCGTGGGTCGTCCCATTTTCCCGTGCCAAGCTTGTTGGTGATCCAAGCGTAAGCGAGGCCATCTTCGGGGTCGCAAAAGGCGAGCGATCCGCCCACGGCAAAGCTGCCAAAGGCGCTGCGGGTGCGGGCATATTCCCATTGGTCGAACGGCTTTTCGAAACCATAGGAATAGTACATGTCGGCGGTCAGGATCTGGTCTTTCAAACCCTTTCGCGGGTAGGAATGCCCCTTGATCAAGGCTTCCATAACCTCAGGCTTAACGCCCAATTTTTCGCCGCCCTCGGCAAAGGCGTAATAGAGAGCGGCCAAACCGCGCGCTGACGCCATTCCGCCCGCCGCGCCTTGGCCCACGGGCCAGAAATCCTCGCAATCTAGCGCGCCGGGCCCTTCGAGGACCAAAGGGTTGTTCAACGTGCGAAACGCGAGCGAACCCGGCAAGCACATCTCAAACGTGAGCGGCCAAGGCATGGTTGTGTGATGAATGAAAAGGTCCTGCATGCCGAACCCGTCGATCCGAGCGATGCGAGCGCGATCAAAGTCTTTGGGTAAGCCGACAAAGACGTCTGCGCCCAATGGGCCGGCGATTTCTTCTGCAAAGAATTGGGGCAGGCGGCGGCCTTTGGGGTCGCGGCGGTGGATCAATTCGCTGGCAATCCATCCCAAAGTGTAGGCGTGGTTCCCAGAATGGTCGCCCGGTGCCCAATTGGGTTTTTGGCCGGCGATGGCAGCGCAAATTGCCGCTTCGTCACCGATGTTTTCAAGGCTGAGTTTAAAGTCGATCGCGGCAAGGCCTGCCTGTTCGGACAGGGCCTCTCCCACGGTCACTTTCTCTTTGCCGTGAAGAGCAAATTCAGGCCAGATGTCTGCAACCAGATCTTCATAATCAAAGAGCCCGCGCGAAACGGCCACAGCAGCGGCCATTCCGGTTAGGCCTTTGGTCAGTGAATAGACCAGCGCGATATCGCCGCCGTCCCATTGCGCCGTGTGCGAACGATCTTTCCAACCGCCATGCAGATCCACCAACGTTTCGCCGCGATATAAGATGGTGCACGCAGCACCCAGCGCCGCACCCGATAGGATCGATGCCTCAAAAGCCTGAGCCACCGGCTCAAAACCGTTGGCGACAAAGCCGCCGATCCATTCATTTGCTTGTGCGTTTTGCGTTCCCACCTCAGTTGGTAGGCGACCCGATAAATCCATTGTGATGCCCCCTGGATGCGCTTCGGCAGCAGGCCTCGCGCTCGGCGCAACAAGTAGGGGAAAGTGGTTAATGGCGCGTTAGTGATAAAAAATCGCGACTTTCAGCAACTTCTTTATCTATGATGGTAGGCGTCTTTACTTATATGTCGTATGCATTGGAATTGGTTGAAGGCAATCAATTCGGAGTGATTGCAGAAAACTTGCGGCACAATTGCTTTGCATTACGAGTTCACACCGCGTTGCAAAAAGCACAGAGGCGGTTTTTCGATCAAGCCAGCTTCACGCTGCCTTTCAATGATTCAATCATGCTTGGGCCTGACTGCGAGGGTTTGGTGCATGGATTGATGCTGGAGTAAGGCGGGTTTGCTCGATTGGTTAGTCTCTCCAGCGCCCGAATTTGCGTTGACCAAGTGCGTTTCCTAAAGGCCATCTTAACCTTATGATCCTAACCCGCTCGGACAGGAGCACGCAGGGTACATGCAAACGCAGATTCTTGGATTGGTAACGCCATTGATGTCGCTGTTCTTTGCAGCGACCTTCATGGTTCTTTGGCGAGTGGGGCGCTTAAAGCGTCACGTGCTCGGCTTTGCCTTTGCCTATATCCTATCTGCAATCGGATTTCTGATTACGCATTTCCTGCCAACGAATGCGTTCTACACCTTCCATGCAACCCAAGTGTTCTATGCGGCGGCATCGATCATTTTGGTGGCTGCTGTGTGTGAACGCGCCGGACAGCGCATTCATCTGACGAGTTTTTTGGCCGTTTACCTGATCACCGCTTTGGTGCTTGCGGTGGCGATTATCTTTTCCAACGATGTCGGCAGCCGGTTGATTATCGTCAACACCGGGTACGGGGTTATGTTCGCGATGGGCCTGACAACGCTGCTTACGGCGCCGCGACGCACTGTCGTCGATTTGGCGATTATCGCGTTGATCGCATACCAGGCCATTGATTTCTTCGTACGTCCGAATTTGACCTTGTTGTTTGAGCAATCGATTCCTTCCGAGGTATATCGAGACTCGATTTACTATTCGATGATCGGCCTTGGCCTTGGGGTTAAAGGGGTGACCACGGCGATGGTGCTCATCGGTGCGACAATCGCGGAATGGACAACCGCCTTGCGTGAAAGCAGTGAACGCGATGCTCTTACCGGCTTGCACAACCGTGGCTCCTTTGAACAATCCATGCGCAACCTTCTGCCCCGCGCTCAGACCGAAGGGCGCCCGCTAAGTTTGGTCGTGGCCGATATCGATCACTTTAAACAAGTGAACGACATCTGGGGACATCAAGCTGGCGACCAAGCGCTTGCAGGCTTTGGCGAATTGATTGGAAAGATGGTTCGCGGCTGCGACGTGGCAGGGCGAATTGGCGGGGAAGAATTCTGCATCGCGGTCTACAATTGCGAAAATGACCCAGCAGAGCGATTAGCCGAACGGATTCGGCAGGCTTTTGCGCGTCTGGAACATGCTGGCCTCAACGATGACATCCGCCTCACATCGAGCTTTGGCGTGGCCACAGCACGCGAAGGTGAGACCTATGAGCATCTGTTCTCACGGGCCGATGAAGCGCTGTACAGAGCGAAAGCTAGAGGCCGGGATCGGGTGGAAAACGCTGAGACTCAGCGTCTTGAAGAACCGCAGTCTGATGCCCATCCTCCGAAGATGGAGCTGCAGCGCGCCGCGGCAGAATGATCAACTACCTCTTTGATGTTCTAACGCCTGATGAACATTTCATCGAGGTGCCAGCGTCAATAGTGGAAACCAATCATTCTTGAGACAAGCTGTCTTCGAATGTTAGCCGCGAAGATCGGACCAAACCCATTCGGCCATTAGCGGACGGTCTTATCTCAAATATCGATCTCGCCCTCGCAACACAGATCCTCAACATTCTTCAAGCTCAGCCGAAACCGGACGTACCTCATGACATCGAGGCGGATTATTATTGGTGACGAATTGAAACGACGAAACGGGCTTGCTGGCTTGGCACTCGGTTTACAGCTCATCGCCGCTTGATCACACGCGCAACGCCGGTCGGTGCATTTGCTCTGTCTGCACCTCGGCAAGAAGAGAAATTTTTCCATTGCTCGACGGAAGCTTTTAGGCGGGACCTCAAAGATTTTATTTTGCGCTTGCACAATGCGAATGTTGCGTTGCAATAAGATGGGCATGCGAATTGCCATAATCGATGAAAGCGCGCCGCGTGCCTCGATCATTGAGGAGGGTCTCGCTACGCTGGATGAATGTGAAATTTTCACTATCACATCGCGCGATGGGCTTTTGGTGAAAATCGCTGAGATTGAGCCAGACATAGTCTTTATGGACCTGGGCAATCCATCCAGGGACGTTCTAGAGGAATATTTCGCGGTCAGCCGCGTGCTCGACCGACCCATCGCAATGTTTGTCGATGAAAGCGATGACGATTCAATCGCAGCTTCCATCGACGCCGGGGTTTCTACCTATGTGGTGGATGGCCTCTCCGTCAGACGCATCGAACCTTTGCTCAAGATGACTATGAGGCGTTTTCAAGCCTATGCGAGGCTTGAGGCAGAGCTGGCAAAGGCCAAGGACAAGCTGGCGGAACGTGAAACGGTCGATCGTGCAAAACGTCTGCTGATGGCCAAAAAGAACGTGACTGAACCGGTCGCCTATGGCGAACTCAGAGAAAAGGCGATGTCTTCGAACCGGCGGATCGTCGATATTGCTGAGGCAATTGTGACCGCGCATGAAATGATGGGGGATGGGGCATGACTATGAAGCTTAAACTAGGTTTCCTCCCACTGATCGATGCATGTCTTCCCATCCTTGCGCATGAACATGGCTTTGCAGAAGAGGAAGGGCTGGACCTCACATTTGTAAGAGACGTGACATGGGCCACCGTGCTTGATCGCTTGCTTTATGGGCACACCGATGCGGCGCATATGCTGGCACCGCTTGCGATTGCGACGACCTTGGGGCGCGGGCGTCCTGCGCAAAAGTTGGTTGCCCCCTTTGTGCTTGGGCTGAATGGCAATGCCGTCACGATCTCAAACACACTTGCACAAACGATCGGCGCCGATGGGGCCTTGGGTGACCCGACCCAGCTTGGCGACAGGCTGCGGGCTGCTGCTGCCGATGCTCGCGCGCAAAATCGCAAGCTGAGATTTGGTGTGGTTCACCGCTATTCTAGCCACAATTACATGCTGCGCTATTGGCTTGCCGCTTGCGGTATACAGCCCGATGAGGACATCGACATCGTCACCGTCCCGCCCCCTTTCAGCGCCGATGCGATAGCGGCTGGCGAGATTGATGGATTTTGCGTCGGAGAACCATGGAACAGCATTGCAGTGGATCAAGGCGCAGGACAGATTGTGCTGGCCACGGCGCAAATTTGGCGCAGGGGTGTCGAAAAAGTTCTCGCGCTTCGTGAAGATCGGCTTGAGCCCAATCGAGCGGCGATTGAAGCGTTGATCCGGGCAATGCGCAAAGCGGGCACGCATTTCGTTGATCCTGATCAGTGGGATTCCAACGCTAAGATCTTGTCGCGTCCGGAGTATTGTGATGCACCGGTTGAGCTTGTGCGACGCGCGATTTCAGATCGATTGGTCTTGCGCCGCGGCGATGAACCGCATGAATATCCTGATTTCATGTTCCAACACCGTGAGATTGCAAACTTCCCATGGGTCAGCCAAGCCGAATGGCTCTACAGCCAATTGGTCCGTTGGGATGGGCTTGGCTTTGATGCAGGGCAGGCAGAGGCAGCGGCGCGGGTGTTCCGCCCAGATGTCTATCGCAGCGCCTTGTTGGGCATGGATGATCAGCTGCCTAGCGCGAGTTCAAAGGTGGAGGGGAGTGTTTCCACACCTTTGGCAGCATCGGCGCAGCGCGGTTCTATCACTATGGAAAACAACACATTTTTTGATCGAGTGCCGTTTGATCCAGACCGCTTGGCTGATTACATTGCAGCGCAAAATTAATGGTGCAGTGCAAAATGCGATTGCGCTCTGCCAGCGAATCGGCTAGTTAAAAAATTACGCATGGTCGCTCTCCAATGATGGAAAGCATCAAGGCCTCAATCATTTTAGCAAATTTGTGTGGCAACGAAGCCGCCCGATTGCGCCCCGCTTGGGGTGCTTCGTGGCGGTTTTTTGCGTTCATCAAACGGAAGGACTGGCAAGATGGTAATTTTTCGCAGCATTTCATTCGATCGGCGCGGCGTTATGGCGGCAATGCTCGCAAGCGCGGCGTTGGTGGGATGCAGTGAATCGCCCGGGGGCTCGGGCGAAACGGTCACCGCCGCAACCATCGAAGGTGCCGTCGAAAAACCCAATCTGACGCTCGGTTTTATCAAACTCACGGACATGGCTCCGCTCGCCATCGCGAAGGAGAAAGGCTTCTTCGCTGAAGAAGGTCTCAACGTAACGCTCGAGCCGCAAGCCAACTGGAAGGTGCTGCTCGACGGTGTCATTGGCGGTCAGCTCGATGGCGCGCATATGCTGGCCGGACAGCCAATTGCAGCGACCATCGGTTATGGCACGAAGGCTGATCTTATTGCGCCGCTGAGCCTCGATCTCAACGGCAACGCCATCACCCTGTCCAACCGGGTTTGGGAAATGATCGAACCTGAGCTGCCAAAAATGGCTGACGGCCGACCACAGCACCCTATTTCTGCTGAATACTTGCAGCCTGTCGTCGAAGAATTTGAGGCGCAGGGTAAGCCCTTTAACATGGGCATGGTTTTTCCGGTCAGCACCCACAATTACGAATTGCGCTATTGGTTGGCAGCAGGGGGACTTAACCCGGGTTATTATTCTGACGGAGATGTGCAGGGTGTGATCAGCGCCGATGTCAAATTGTCTGTGACGCCTCCTCCGCAAATGCCAGCGACGCTGGAAGCGGGCACAATCGAAGGGTATTGCGTAGGTGAGCCATGGAACCAAGCGGCCGTGTTCAAGGGCATTGGCGTTCCAGTGATCACCGACGACCAAATCTGGAACGACAACCCGGAGAAAGTCTTTGGCCTGCGCGAAGATTTTGCCGAGCAATATCCCGCTACAACAGCAGCGATGCTCCGGGCGATCATCCGAGCGCAGCAATGGCTGGATGAAGATGGTGGTGCGAACCGTCAGGAGGCTGTCGAAATCCTGTCGCGGCCCAATTATGTCGGGGCAGACGCTGAGGTGATCGCCGCCTCGATGACCGGTGTGTTTACCTTTGAGCCGGGCGACACTCGAGAGGCAGAAGGTTTCAACATCTTCTTCGATAAGTATGCTGGATACCCCTATTATTCGGATGCGATCTGGTATCTCACTCAGATGCGTCGTTGGGGCCAGATTGCCGATGATCAGACTGACCAATGGTATTTCGACACGGCTAAGGCTGTCTATCGGCCCGACCTTTATCTCGCGGCTGCGAACGGACTGGTCGAAGAAGGGGTGATCCCGGCTGAAAGCGTGCCGGAAACCGACGGCTTCCGCGGTCCGCAAACGGGTTTTATCGACGGTATCACCTATGATGGATCAAAGCCTAACGCCTATCTTGGTGAGTTCCCGATTGGCCTTAAACAGGGCCAAAGCGTGACCGCTTCGGGCGTCTCGGACAACTAATCCCACCAATCGAAACGAACTCCAAATAATCCCCCATAGGAGCCTCCAATGGCAACCGCATTTGTCGAACCTTCTGATGCAGCAAAGGAACCGGATACTGGCGCCGAAGCAGCCGCCACAACTTCGGACATGGCCGCTCCCAAAACTCAGGTTGTGGGGGAAGGGGAACGGCCGTCTGCCGATGGTCCCAGCGCGCTTCACATTCGGATGAAGGCCGTCGGGGAGGCGTTGCTGTGGCCGTTTGTTGGGATAGTTGGCTTTTTGGCTCTTTGGGCGGTGCTCGCGCCTCAGGTTGACACTTCGCTTGGCTCGCTACCCGGACCGGCAGAGGTTGTAGAGGCGGGAGCGGCCCTTTATTCCGAATATTCTGCGGCAATGGATGCAGAGAATGCCTTCTATGAGCAGCAGGATGCGAATAATGCTGCCGCGATTGCGGCGGGCAACCAGGCAGGGGTCCGCAATTTCGACTATGCCGGGCCGCCGACATTCCTCGATCAAATTTTCACTTCGCTTCAAACGGTGGCTCTTGGTTTCCTATTGGCCACGATATTCGCTGTGCCCATCGGATTGTTCGCGGGGCTTTCGACCCGGTTTAACTCGGCGATCAATCCTTTGGTCCAGATTATGAAGCCGGTGAGCCCGCTCGCTTGGCTACCGATCGTGACCATGGTGATCTCTGCCATGATCACCAGCTCTGATCCGCTGCTACCGAAAGCATTTGTGATTTCCGCGCTGGTGGTGATGCTGTGCTCGCTTTGGCCGACCTTGATAAACACAGCGATTGGCACGAGCTCGATCGACAAAGACCTGCTCAATGTTGGCAAGGTGCTGCGTTTGGGGTGGTTTGATAAACTTACCAAACTCGTTTTGCCTGCCTCGCTCCCATACATCTTCACAGGCATGCGGCTTTCGCTGGGCGTGGGTTGGATGGTTCTTATCGCGGCAGAAATGCTCGCGCAGAACCCAGGACTTGGCAAATTCGTTTGGGACGAATTTCAGAACGGAAGCTCTCAAAGCCTCGCACGCATCATGTTTGCGGTGATCGTCATCGGTCTGATCGGCTTTATGCTCGATCGGATAATGATGGCCCTGCAATCGCTCGTTTCTAAGAACCGCACGGTCTAAGGGGGCGGGCATGACGGACACTCCATTTCTTTCCCTGAAAAATGTCCGCAAGGACTACACCGCCAAGGCCGGCGAAGTGACGCATGTTCTGGGCGGGATTGATCTCGTCGTGGAAGAAGGGGAATTCGTCGCGATCTTGGGTTTTTCGGGCGCCGGAAAGACAACCTTGATCAATTCGATTGCCGGTTTGGTGGAACCCGATAGCGGCGAAATCTCTCTGCGCGGCAAAGTGATTGACGGGCCTGACCGTGAACGCGGCCTTGTGTTCCAATCCTACTCACTCTTCCCTTGGCTCAGCGTCGAACAGAATGTCGCCTTGGCGGTGGATGCTGTTCACAAGGATCGCAGCAAAGCAGAGCGTGCCGAATTGATTCAGCAAAAGGTCGCGCTGGTCGGGCTCGACCATGCGATGGACCGAAAACCAGCTCAGCTTTCAGGTGGAATGCGACAACGTGTTGCGGTGGCCCGCGCGCTTGCGATGGAACCTGAAATCCTGCTTCTTGATGAGCCGCTGTCGGCGCTTGATGCACTCACTCGCGCCAAGCTTCAGGATGAAATTGAGCGTATTCGCAAGGAGGAAAGGCGCACGATCGTGCTCGTCACCAATGATGTGGACGAAGCCTTGCTGTTGGCTGATCGGATTGCTGTCATGACTCCGGCACCGTCTGCCAAAATCGGAAAGATCGTCGACGTAAATGTGACCCGCCCGCGCGACCGCGAAGCTGTTAATGACGATGCAAATTATCAGCTGCTGCGAAAAGAGATCGTCAGCTATCTGGGATCGCTCAACGCCGAAAGCGGGACCGTGGGCGAAACTGATATCGCTTTGCCCGATATTATCCCGCTGGACCTGGCTCCAGACGAAGCCAATGCGCCGCCGCAGGCTTACCTCGATGCAGCGCATTCACCAGTTGAAAAACGCTTTCTCGAATTCTTTAAGCTCGACAAAGTTTATCCAACGCCAAAGGGACCGTTGAAGGTCGTGGAAGATTTCAACTTGTTGATGGACAAGGGGGAGTTCATCTCGCTCATTGGTCATTCGGGTTGCGGAAAATCCACTGTGTTGACCATGGCGGCGGGCTTGAATGAGATATCCGGTGGAGGGATAGTTCTCGACAATCGTGAAATTAGCGCAGCCGGACCAGATAAGGCAGTGGTGTTTCAGGCCCCCAGTTTGATGCCATGGCTGACCGCGCGTGAGAATGTCGCACTGGGTGTTGAGAGGGTGTATGCTCACGCTTCCAAATCCGAGCGTGCAGCGATCGTCGATTATTATCTCGAGCGGGTCGGTCTTATCGACGCGAAAGACAAGCTGGCGGCGGAAATGTCCAACGGGATGCGCCAACGTGTGGGCATTGCCCGCGCCTTTGCCCTCAGCCCGCGGCTGCTGCTGCTCGATGAACCATTTGGGATGCTGGACAGTCTGACACGTTGGGATTTGCAAGACGTTCTGGTCGAAACATGGAACCGGACTAAAGTGACAGCCATCATGGTCACGCATGATGTGGACGAAGCGATTTTGCTCGCGGACAGGGTGGTCATGATGACCAACGGCCCGCGCGCAACCATTGGCAAAGTGTTGAAGATAGATTTGCCGAGACCGCGTGATCGCAAAGCACTGCTCGAACACCCCAAATTCTACCAATACCGGCAGGAAGTGCTTCATTTCCTCGCTGAATATGATCACGGCCCGAACGCTAAAGCGGCCTGACCACTACTTCGCGGGAAGACCTGGCAACGGCGCTGGGTCATCCACTCCCGCAACTTTGAATTGCGGCGCTATTCTTTGGTGTCGCTTGATGCGGGCAACGGCGCTCGCCTTCCAATCTACTCTCTCAGCTCGGCCAAAACCGGGTCACAAAAGGAAGGTTTTATGCGTTATTCACTTGGTACCTCTGTTCTGCTTGCTTCTGCTGCATTTGCAACGCCTGCATTCGCTAATGCTGGCGATCCTGTTGAGATTGGCGAGGGGGTTACTCTTGATCCGATCCTGGATGTGCGTTTCCGCATCGAAACGGCCGACCAGCCAACCTTTCCCGACAACGCAAGCTCCGTAACGGTCCGAGCCCGCGCGGGCGTTCAGATTGCAACGGGCGGTTTCTCTATTCTGGCGGAGGCCGAAGGGACAGCCGCGCTCGCCGACGATTACAACGATACGATTGCCAGCAATGGAATCGAACCATTTCCTGTCATCGCGGACCCTGACAGTTTCGATCTCAATCGATTACAGATTGCCTATAAGGGCGAAGGGTTCGGCGTGACAGCAGGGCGTCAGCGGGTCATCTTGGATGACGCCCGCTTTGTTGGCAATGTTGGTTGGCGGCAGAATGAACAGACATTGGATGCAATCCGCGGGCAAGCGAGTTTTGGGCCGGTTTCCCTTGATGCAACGTATGCGATTTCGCAGCGCACGATCTTCGGCAGTGAAAGTCCAAATCGTTCGTTCGATGGCGACTTTGTGTTCTTGAATGGCAAGGTCGACCTCAGTGCGGTGAAGCTCACCGCCTATTCTTACACCGTGGATTATGACACGCGGCTTGCCTTCTCTAGCCAGACATTTGGCGGGGAAGCAGCGGGCACAATTCCGGCTGGCCCGCTTAAAATCAGCCTCAGGGCCGGTTTTGCGACGCAGTCCGATGCTGGCCAAAATCCGACTTCTTACGATGCTGAATATTTGGTCGGCGAAGCAAGCGCCCAGATTTCCGGATTCACATTGCGCTTGCAATATGAGGAGCTAGGCAGCGACGGCGGCGTTGCTGCGTTTCAGACCCCGTTTGCGACCGCGCACAAATTCAATGGTTTTGCCGACCTCTTCCTGGCGACTCCAGCCAGTGGCCTTAGGGATACCAATGTTCGGCTTGGGAAGAAATTCACTATCCCCGGCCTCACAACCTTCAACGCGTCTGTCACGTATCACGAATTCGACAGCGACTTTGGCGGCGTGGATTACGGCACCGAAATTGACGGTGTGCTGGGCTTTAAAGTCGGTCCCGTCGCGATCCTCGCCAAATATGCCAACTACCAGGCAGACGGTTTTGCCGTCGATACCGAACGCTTCACGTTGCAGGCCGGGATTAGTTTCTAGTCATCGCATTACGCATATATTTGATAAACAGAGAGGGTAATCGTGAACGCGCAAACAGGCTTTAAAAGCGGCGCAAAGTTGGGAGGCCGAGAACGGCTTGTCGTGATCGGCAATGGAATGGCGGGTTGTCGTGCGGTGGAGGAAATCCTTGCGCTTCAACCCGACCGTTACGCCGTAACGATCTTTGGCGCCGAACCGCGGGTCAATTATAACCGCATCATGCTCTCTCCTGTTCTAGCAGGGGAGAAGACTTTCGACGAGATCGTGATCAATTCTGAAGATTGGTATTCTGCCAATGCAATCAAATTGATCTCTGGCGATCCTGTTGTGCATATCGATCGCAAAGCACAGCAGGTCGTCTCACGCGGGGGCGTGATTGAAAGCTATGATAAGCTGCTCATCGCGACCGGATCTGACCCGTTTGTAATCCCAGTGCCGGGTAAAGACTTGCCCGGCGTGGTCACATTCCGTGATTTCGACGATGTTGAAACGATGCTGAAAGCGGCAGAGACAACCCAGAAAGCGGTTGTGATCGGCGGCGGGTTGCTGGGGCTTGAAGCCGCGCACGGCCTGGCCTTGCGCGGGATGGAAGTGACCGTGCTGCACTTGATGCCCACCTTGATGGAGCGGCAGCTTGATGAAGCGGCGGGGTTCCTCCTCAAGAGCGAGTTGGAAGGGCGCGGCATGACGATCATGACCGGCGCTGATACCGGCGAGATCATCGAGAAGGATGGCCGGGTGGCCGGGGTTAAACTGAAAGACGGCAATGTCATCGATGCTGATCTGGTGGTTATGGCTGTCGGCATTCGCCCCAATGGCACGCTTGCAAAGGCATCTGATCTGAAAGTTGAGCGCGGCATTGTTGTCGATGACCATATGGTGACGTCCGATCCCAATGTTCTGGCTGTGGGCGAATGCGTTCAGCATCGCGGGGCGTGTTACGGATTGGTCGCGCCGCTTTGGGATATGTGCCGCTCGCTCGCTGCCGGGCTTACCGAACAACCCAAAGGCTATGAAGGGTCGGTCACGTCCACCAAACTGAAAGTGTCGGGTGTTGATCTGTTTTCTGCGGGCGACTTTTCGGGTGGCGAGGATTGCGAAGATATCGTGATGCGGGATGCCGCCCGCGGCATCTACAAACGCGTCGTGGTTAAGGGTGACAAGGTCGTTGGCACTGTCCTTTACGGCGATACGCAGGACGGCAATTGGTATTTCGATCTCTTACGCAATGAGGATGATATCTCCGATATAAGGGAGGCACTGATATTTGGTCAGGCCTTCGCGTCTGGGGGTGCGCTCGCGGACCCTAAATCAGCCGTTGCGGCCCTCTCTGACGAAGCAGAGATTTGTGGTTGCAACGGCGTTTCCAAAGGTAAGGTTGTAGGCTGCATCAACGCAGGAGCGCACAGTTTGGATGCGGTGCGTTCGCAATGCAAAGCATCGGCGAGCTGCGGCTCATGCACCGATTTGGTTGAGAACCTTCTCGCTTTAACGCTGGGCGATGATGTTGAACTGGGCGCAAAGACGATGTGCAAATGCACCAGCTTTGGCCATGATGATGTTCGCCGCTTGATCGTTGAAAAGGGTATGAAAACGATACCCGAAGTCATGCAGGAGTTGCATTGGTCAACTCCCGATGGCTGCTCCTCTTGCCGGCCCGCCCTCAATTATTACCTCCTGTGCGCATTGCCGGGCGAATATGTTGACGATCAGAAAAGCCGCTTTGTGAATGAAAGGCTCCACGCCAACATTCAAAAGGACGGCACCTATTCGGTTGTGCCGCGCATGTGGGGCGGCATCACCAATCCTCGAGAACTGCGCGCCATTGCCGATGTTGTCGAAAAATACGAAGCGCGCATGGTCAAAGTTACCGGCGGGCAGCGGCTCGATATATTCGGGATCAAGAAGGAAGATTTGCCGGCCGTGTGGGCAGATCTCAACGCAGCTGGGATGGTTTCGGGCCACGCATACGGCAAGGCACTGCGGACGGTCAAAACGTGCGTAGGGTCTGAATGGTGCCGGTTTGGGACTCAAGATTCCACTGGCCTTGGGGTCAAGCTTGAACAGATGAGCTGGGGCAGTTGGATGCCGCACAAATTTAAGATGGCTGTATCCGGCTGTCCGCGCAATTGTGCCGAAGCGACGATCAAGGACTTTGGCGTCATCTGCGTCGATTCAGGGTATGAATTGCACATCGGGGGCAATGGCGGGATCACTGTTCGGGTCACAGATTTGCTAACCCGCGTTGAAACCGAAGAAGAAGCGCTGGAGATGAGCGCCGCATTTGTTCAGCTTTACCGCGAAGACGCTTGGTATCTTGAGCGCACCGCGCCGTGGGTGGAGCGCAAGGGTTTGGAATGGGTCAAATCCCAGCTCTTGGGTGACCCAGAAACAGTTCCAAAGCTCGCGGAGCGGTTCCGCTATTCGCAGCAATTCAGCCAGGACGACCCATGGGCCAAACGCGCCGCAGGGGAGCGCCGTGATCTCCATTCCCATGTTGGCAGCATAGCTGCGGGGCCACCTGCTGACGGCGCTATCAAAGAAGTGGAGCCAGCCGAATGAGCTCGCCAGATTGGGTCTCTGTTTGCCCTTCCACCGCGATTGAAGCTGGAATGGCTGGCACTGTGTCAGTGGATGGGGCTGAGGAAATCGCTGTGTTCCACACGATAGGCGGCGATTTCTATGCGCTTGTAAACAGGTGCCCGCATAAAGGCGGGCCGCTGTCGCAAGGCATCGTTCATGGCGATAGCGTTTCGTGCCCGCTCCACAATTGGAAGATATCCCTAAATTCAGGCGAAGCGCTGGGTGATGATGAAGGCTGCACGCCCACTATCCCGCTCAAAGTGGAGAGCGAGCAAATCTGGCTTGACCGGGCGGCGATCACTACGCGTGAGCGCGTGTGAACTGACCAATGGGATCGATCAAAACCACCTGTGCCTATTGCGGCGTTGGATGCGGAATTCGCGCCGATGTAATAGGTGAGCGTTCGGTCACGATCAGCGGGGATCAATCGCACCCAGCCAATTCTGGGTCACTATGCTCCAAAGGCACCCATTTGGGGGAAACCGTTGGGCTTGAGGGGCGCCTGCTGCATCCAATGGTTGAGGGCAAGCGTGCAAATTGGGACAAAGCGACCGCCGAAGTCGCGTCCCGTATGCAGCAGTGTATTGATGAGCACGGCCCAAACAGTGTCGCCTTTTATGTCTCTGGGCAATTGCTGACAGAGGATTATTACGTCGCCAACAAGCTGATGAAAGGCTTCATCGGCAGCGGGAATATCGACACCAATTCGCGGTTGTGCATGGCCAGCGCGGTTGCGGCGCATAACCGTGCCTTTGGCGAAGACATCGTCCCATGCACTTACGATGACCTCGATCATGCCGATGTAATTTTACTTGTGGGATCAAACACCGCGTGGTGCCACCCAGTGATCTGGCAACGGATAGAACGCGCCCGCGAAGCCAATGGCGCCAAGCTGGTGGTCATCGATCCCCGCCGGACAGAGACGGCTGAACGCGCTGATCTTCACATTCCGATTGAACCTGATGGCGATGTCGCATTGTTCGACGCGCTTCTTGCAGAGCTTGATTCCTCAGGTGATCTAGACCGCGAACACGTTGCCGCGCGTTGCGATGTGCCAGACGGTTTTTGGAATGCCCGTTCAAATGCGCACGGAATTGACCCGCCGCTCTTTTCCAAATTGCTGCACCTTGTGCGATCTTCTGAACGTTTGATCACCCTCTTTAGCCAAGGGGCAAACCAATCGCGGTCCGGCACGGATAAAGGCAATGCGATCATCAACCTTCACCTCGCGACAGGCCAAATCAATCGCACTGGCGCAGGTCCGTTTTCGATAACGGGACAACCCAACGCGATGGGCGGACGCGAGGTTGGTGGTCTTGCCAATATGCTCGCTTGTCACCTTGGCTTTGGCGATGGGGAACGCGCCGCTGTCGCTGATTTCTGGAAGACTGGAAACTTGTGTTCCAGTCCCGGCCTCAAAGCGATTGATCTTTTTGAAGCGATCCATGCTGGCGATGTAAAATTCCTATGGGTGATGGCGACAAACCCTGCGGTCTCGCTGCCCAATGCGGGCCGCGTGCGCGAGGCGCTTTCCCAATGTCCCACTGTCGTTGTTTCGGACGTGATGGCTGACACGGACACGGGGCGCTTCGCGCACATTTTGCTGCCCGCGCTCGCTTGGGGTGAAAAAGATGGGACGGTCACAAATTCAGAAAGAATGGTGAGCCGCCAACGCGCCCTTTTCGCGCCGCCGGGCAATGCGCGCGCTGATTGGCAAATCATGTGCGACGTCGCGTCTGCGATGGGCCATGGCGCGGCATTTGATTTCCCCACGAACGCCTCGGTCTTTCGCGAATATTCCTCGATGACGCAGCTCGCGCTCAACTTTGGGCGCAAGTTGGATATGACAGCTTGGGCGGATTGTTCGGACGCGGCGTATGATCAAATGGAGCCGTTCCGCTGGGGCGGCACCTATCCGCTTCGCGATGGCGCGCCCACATCGAATGGAAAGCCGCGTTTGGTAGCCGTTTCCTCGCCGCAAAGGCTGGCTTGCCCTTCAAACTTGCCGTTCCGATTGAACACGGGCCGCTATCGAGATCAATGGCATACAATGACCCGAACTGGCCTCAGCGCAAAACTTGCCAGCCATCGGCGCGAACCTTTGGTAGAATTGAACCCTAAAGACGCAGCTCAGTTGGGCATAGGAGAGGACGATCTCTGCCGGGTTGCGACCGCGCAAGGCAGCAGTATTTTTCGCGCGACAATTGCCGACGGGATGCAAGCCGGCGCTCTGTTCATTCCGATCCATTGGACCGACATCACCTCCGGTGCGGGGCGCACAGGGCGATTGGCGAGCGCGCAGACCGATCCCATCTCAGGCCAACCCGCGTTCAAGGATGAGCCTGCTTCGATTGAGCCACTTCGGCCCGAATGGCGCGGCTTTTTGGTGTCTTGCGACACGCTCACTATGACCAAAGCCGACTATTGGACGCTCGCCAAGATCGAAGGCGGCTGGCTTTATGAAATTGCCGGTTTTTCGGCATGCGACCCAACCGAAATGCTGCCCGATGGGATTAACAGCGAAGTCAGCTATGCGACGGCGGGAATGCACAGAAAGGCCGTCTATGCTGAAAACGGTTCGCTGATCGCTGCGATGTTTGTCACAAAGACCGGGCAATTGCCCAAACGCGATTGGGTGGCGGCCCAGATTGGGCAATCGGTAGGCGATCCAATCGAGCTGCTTGCGGCGCGTCCGCGCGGCCAGCAAATTGATCGCGGCGCTCGCATTTGCGTGTGTCACGATGTCAGCGAATTGGAAATCGAGACTGCGGCTGTTCAAGGCGCCAGCAGCGTCGCGGCAATCGGTCAGTGCACCCGCGCAGGCACAAACTGCGGCAGTTGCCGCCCCGAAATCGCTCGCATGCTTGAACAAATGCAAGCGTCTATCAAGGAGGCCGCCGAATGAGTGATTTTCCATCTGGAAGTGTTTGGCTGGTTGGCGCCGGGCCGGGTGATCCCGAATTGCTTACTCGCAAAGCAGAACGATTGCTCCGCAGCGCGGATGTAGTCTTTTATGACGCTCTCGTCAGCGCGGCGATCCTCGACCTCATCCCGGTAGACACTGAAAGACAGTCAGTCGGCAAGCGCGCCGGGCGGCATTCGGTGCCTCAACCAATGATTTGCGACCTTATGGTCCACGCCGCGCTCGCCGGAAAGCGCGTGGTGCGTCTGAAAGGCGGTGATCCGTCGATCTTTGGACGCGCGAATGAAGAAATTGAGGCCTGCAGCAAAGCAGGCATAGAGATCCAGATTTGCGCCGGGATCACCACGGCAAGCGCGGCTGCTGCGAGCATTGGTGCGTCTCTCACAACGCGCGGGCTCGCGCGGCGATTGACCTTTGTCACCGCGCATACACGCAATGGGGCGGTACCGGATATTGAGTGGGAGGCTTTGGCTGATCCGCAGGCGACCATTGCGGTTTATATGGGCAAAGGCGCTGCTCCGCACATTTCGCGCGGGCTGATGGTGGCCGGATTGGCCCGCGAAACACCTGTTGTCTTGGTTGAAAATGTCAGCCTGCCAAATGAACGCAGTTTCAGCACGCGGCTTGACCTGCTGCCGATCGCAGCGCGCGCTGCATTAGGTAAAGGTCCTGCTATCATCCTGATAGGCAAAGCTTTGAGTGCCTCAGCGACGCAGCGGGATTGTTTCGCGCTCACGAGGCCAATGAACAGGCAGCACAGATCCGATATGGCAACCAACCATTCGAGATCGGCGGACGCACAAAATCGATAGAGTTCGATTTCCTCGATCAGCTGGTGGTTTCACTGGAAGCTGGTAACCTGTTTGCCGGAGACGAGGGGCTCTCCCTGCCTTCATTTCTCCCCCTGCAGCGACTGTGTGCCAACCTGGTCGCCCTGAAAGCGGCTTTGCAGATACCGACCCACAGCCAGCCTTGCACATTCCGCAAATGTTCGGAAACGGCAACTCCGGTTTCTAGGGCTCGTCCCACGCCCTCAAGTCATAAAACCCAGCATAATCTCAGCCACGGATGCGAACGTACCGGCAGAGACGGTCGCGGAACCGGCGCTTGATGTTTGCAAATATCTAAAAAGGATTGCTGTCCAGCTTTGACCGTAGAAGTCCACGCTAGTGCAAAAGGTGGCGGTGCTGCCAGTCTAATCGCAACTTGTCTCCGATTGGCAATGCCCTCTCCTTCCCCACTGTTCTTCAGGCCATGAGGTTTTGCCACTCAACCATTGCAGCTGAGCGGGAGATCTTGTGAGTTTCTCTCTCGACTAGGTGACGTTGAGAATTGAAGTGATTGTGGACGTTGGCATGGACGGAAGCCCCGCATCCGGCTTACTCGCTGGCGCTGGACATTGGCTGCAAACAATGGGCCGAACCTGTTCCACCAGTGCCTCACCGTCTCGTGGCATATGTCGATCCCTCGCTCAGCCAGCAGATCCTCGACGTTTCACAATGATAGAGGAAAGCGGACGTATATCACCACAACCAGACGGATGATCTCAGGTGATGAGTTGAAATACCGAAACGGACTGGCTGATTTCTTGGGTCTGGGCATCCCAGCGCCCCATCCCAACCACCTCAATCCGCAACAGGTACAGTTAGTCTGACAGTACTGCGGCAAGTCAATCAATACCTATGCGAAAGGGATAGACCCCATAGTTTACGGTGTCGTGCAAAGCTAACCTTTAGTAAAAGGCAAATGTTCTTGTTTCTATACTTTTGCGAGCCGGTATACTGGGGTCTTGATCCGGATATTCAAACGCAGTGTGCGGCGTGAACCTTGCAACGCTTTCGGTCAGGCTGTCATAACCTTTAATGAGAACGACTTCATCCTTGGTCATTTCCGAAAAATAAGACCAGCGCTGACTTGGGTTTTTACGCAATGCGTAAATTTCGCCTATATGGCCTGTATCGGGAAAACGGATATTGGTTGGGATTAAATCCGTAGGTTCAATTGTCGTTGCATCACAAAATGCTAGCGGAGAGCGCTGCACATGGTCAACCAAAGGCCGCCAGACGTTTATCTGAATCATGCGGCGATCTTTTAAGTCTGCGAAACGCTCAGTGCCTATACGTTCTTCGGCGCGGATACGCGCAGTACGTTCTGAATAATCATTATGGACATGGTGGGCAGGTTTGCGGCGGCTATTTTTATCGCCAAGCCTGAGAATATGATCAAAAACAAAGACGTCTTTTGCTCCCGTTGCCTCGCTTACAATAGCTTTCACTTCATCGTAATAAGCGCCTTCAACAGTTTTCTGATTGTCAAACCCACTAGCCTTTGTTGGCGAATTAACGAGTTGAAACCCTTGTTTATGTATCTGGAAGCTTTCGCTATTTTCACGGCCGTCAAAGATAGGGGCTTTCATAAAGGCATAAGCCTCATTGTAGCTTTGTGGGGCGTCGCCTCCAGAATAAATGACTTCGGGCGTGATTGATGTGTCTGGTTTGATATAATTAAGTTCAGCCGTGACATCACCAGAGACTTGCATATTGGGTTTGGGGGATTCTAAGTGCATGTGGTTTTGACCTCTGTGAAAGAAGAGTGGTGGAACGCAGGCCTCATGGGCCTGCGTTCCAAATTTATGCTTCAGCTAAAGTCAAAGAAGCAAAGCTTGTTGCCGTCAGCATCTCTGACATAGGCGCCGTAAAATACATCTTCGATACGCGGGCCAGGTTCGCCGTCGCATGTAGCGCCGAGAGAAATAGCTTTCTTATAAAGAGCGTCAGCTCCTTCACGTGATCCGCCTGGGAAAGCGACCATAGAACCATTACCAACGCTTGGGGCATTGCCGTCAAATGGTTCACATACAGCGATTTTCGGTTCGCCAATATCTTTGCCGATCATCGCAAGGCGACCAACATCGACGAGAACTTCAGCGTCAAATAGCTTTGTGTAGAACTTCTTAGCGGCTTCGATGTCTTTGACACCAATAGTAGTATATCCAATCATAATATGTCCTTTCAGGGAGTTGTTGATAGTGGGGTTAACAGGTTATTCCGTAGGCATATGGCCCGTCTTGACGTAAATGAGACATCCGTCTTTAGAGAATGGATTGTGCACAGACATGTGGGGGCTTCGCAGCCATGTGCCCTTTGGGTAGTCTCCATTTTCATCAGATAATGTGCCATCCAGGACAAGTATTTCCTCGCCGCCAAAATGTGTGTGTGGACTAAATTTCGTGCCTTTGTCCCATCGTACAAGCGCACAGGACTCGCCTCCAAAATTATGCAGCGGTAGAACAGTCAGGCCTGGAGCGCTCCCCGGCAAGAATTCGGCTTTTTGTGTATCAAGCGTAAATTGCTCAGTATCGTTTTTATCAAACTGATGGAGCTTTACGAATATCACGCAACCATCTTCGCTATGGGGCTTATGCGTCGTTCCAATTGGGTTGCGGATATATGTGCCCGCAGGATAATCGCCATGTTCGTCAGAAAACACTCCCTCTAAGACAAAGATCTCTTCTCCGCCGCCATGTGTATGAGGGCTAAAATAAGATTGCGGGGCGTATTTCACCAGCGATGTTGCTCGGGCAATCTCATCACCAATGCGGTCAAGCTTACGGCGCTGTACGCCCGCCATAGGGGAGTCTTCCCAAGGGAGTTGAGCCGTGTCGATCACGACGGCTTCTGAAAAGTTAGCATTTAAGTGCATGGCGTATCTTCTAGTTGTGTGGTCTATCGATCGATAGGTAGGTAGCATGATTTTTATAGCGGTCAAGCAAAAAATGGGGCCTACGCACCTAGGTCCTGTTGACAAAAGTTCGATGGGGATTCCCAAAGCGGTCATTCACTGATTCAAAGCCGCCTTTTGCGATGGCATTTATGGGACGCGGTGATCTGACGGATGAAGAATGGGTTTTGATCGGGCCGTTGTTGCCTTCAGAGCGGGTGCCGTCAGTCTAATCGCAACCCGTCTCCGACCAGCGCAGCTATCCCTCATCCATTCTGAGTTCAGGCCATAAGGTTTTGCCACTCAGTCAGAGCGGCTGAGCGGGCGGTCTTGTAAGTCTGTCTATCGATAAGATGGCGCTGGGAGTTAAAGTGATTGTGAACGTTGGCGTGGACGGAAGCGAACTTTTGTAGCGACTTCATCTGTCGAAATCTGAGCATTGCGCGCTCTCGCCGTCGGAAAGGTAGGTGGCTATTTTCTACGTGATTGTTCTTCCAACGCCCCATTTCTTGGCGTTCGACATTCCCAAGATCGCGCATGGCAGCAGGGTATGATTTGAGCCCGTCGGTCACGATTTTCTCTACCGGACCGTGCCGTTTCAGGGCCTTCTTCATGAAGCGCAGGGCCGCCTTCTTATCGTGGGTCTTGGTGACGTAGCTTTCTAGGATCTCGCCTTCATGGCCCACCGCTCGCCGAAGGTAGTGTGTCTCACCATTGATTTTTACGAACACCTCATCGAGATGCCACTTCCATTGCCGGAAACCACGCATCCTGTTGACCCGCTGACGTCGTACATCAGCTGCCAACAGCGGGCCGAACCGGTTCCACCAATGGCGCACCGTCTCGTGGCAAATGTCGATCCCGCGCTCGGCCAGCAGGTCCTCTACGTTCCGTAGTGAAAGTGGAAAACGCACATACATCATCACAACCAAACGGATAATCTCAGGTGATGAGTTGAAGCGTTTGAAAGGGCTGGGCGGTTTGCGGCGTCTGGGCATCAAACTGCCCTATCCTAGCTACCTTAATCCGCAAAAGGTACACTTAGTCTAACAACTCACTTTGGAGGGGCTGGGCCTGGGAAAGTATGAAATGGCGGAGACGGAGGGATTCGAACCCTCGATACCCGTTATAGGTATGGTTCCTTAGCAGGGAACTGGTTTCAGCCACTCACCCACGTCTCCGCATGCGCTTGCACTAATTGGCTGCGAGGCGGGCGCTATAGTCGGGCTTGGCTACACCGGCAAGGGGGGAATGGCGCGCAATTGTCGCTTTGCATCAGTTTCTTGCTGCCACCCTCTTGCGCGCGCCCTTTTGTCGGTCCGCTTCATGCTGCCGCATTGCCCTTTGATATCGGTCTATCCAGCCCAGCTTAAGGCGGACGCCTTCAATACAACGCCTTATCGCGTTTTCGATTCGCTTCGCCGCGCGGCGATTGTCGATGCGGGCGTGAGGGACTCTGATACCGGTCGCAGGGGTGCGGCTAAGTCGTGTGATACGTGGATGCGAAAGGTGTATATAATGCGCAAGACCAGACCTCAGAATGATGCCGAGCCGACTGGCATCGGGAATTCTGTGACAAGCCGGATTGCACAATGGTCGCGCAATGGAGCAGCCATGCTGGCCGCTGCGATGCTCGTTGTCGCACCGGCAAGCGCTCAGGACGTCGGCAGTTTTGACCCCGACGATGCCTTCCAAACCGCAACTGATACAGCACAAGATACGGCGCAATCGGCAGCGGAGCAGCAAGCTGGCGGCGCGATTGACGCCGATTTGGTTGATCCCGCATTGCGCACCGCGAACGGTCTGCCCGGCCCGGCGACCGATTTGCCTGCTCTCCCTGAGACACCCAGCCCAGATACCGGACAGCCGGGGTTTGCCGATGAATTCTCACAATATGCCGATCCGACAGCCCAAAGTGGGGAGGCGGTGCCTGAATGGTCTGACCCAGTGCCTGGTGAGCAGGTTGCTGAGGTTGACCCTGGCACTTACGGCCAAGACGACTTGATCGGAGCCGCCGAAGGGGTGTTTGGCAAGGGCGCACAGGGCCTTGCTGGTTTGATCGAGGATTTGCTGCGCGATCAGGGTGAGCCCAATGGCTATATCATTGGCCGCGAAGCGGGCGGCGCCTTCATCTTTGGCGCGCGCTATGGTTCTGGCACGCTGCATCACAAGATCGAAGGCGAGCGCAAGGTCTATTGGACCGGCCCATCGCTTGGCATTGATGCGGGCGCGAACGCGGGCAACACCTTTGTCTTGGTCTACAACCTTTACGACAGCGAAGACATCTTTCGCCGCTATCCCGCGGGCGAGGGGCAGGCCTATTTCGTGGGCGGTTTGCACGCCAGTTACATGCGCCGCGGCGACGTTGTGCTGATCCCGATCCGGGTCGGTGCCGGGCTGCGGCTGGGCGTGAACGCTGGCTATATGAGATTCTCGAAGAAGCACCGCTGGTTGCCCTTCTGAGGTTGCGCATATCTGTTCCTTGACCGGGCTTAAGCGTGGCGAGGAACACCGAGTTTTAGGTCGCTTGTCAAAAGGCGGTTGCGGCGCGCGCTTTGTCACGGCAGAGGGTGGGGCATGCTTAACCGACTCGAACCCCAATCGCCCGATGCGCTGCTCGCGCTGATCAAGCTTCACGCCGCCGACGAACGCACCGACAAGGTTGACCTTGGCGTTGGTGTCTATCGCACGGGGCAGGGCGACACGCCCGTCTTTGGCGCGATCAAGGCTGCGGAACAGCGGCTGGTGGATACGCAAGACAGCAAGAGCTACCTTGGACCAGAAGGCGACATGGGCTTTGTCAATGCGTTGATGCCATACATTTTCGGCAGCGACGCCACGATGGGCGGGCGCATCGCTGGGATGCAGACACCGGGCGGCACGGGCGCGGTGCGGCTTGCGGTTGCACTGGCTCGGAAAGCTGGGATGACCCGGCTCCACATGGGCACGCCCAGCTGGCCCAACCATGCCCAGATCTTGGGCGACACGGGTCTTGAATGGGCTCCGTTCGATCACTCGAACCCTGATGGCACCGCCAATATTGACGCGGTGCTCGCCGCGATCCGAGGCGCGGGACCGAATGAGGGCGTTTTGCTGCATGGCTGCTGCCACAACCCAACGGGCATCGATTACTCGCTGGAGGATTGGGCTGCGATTGGTGATGCGGTTGCGGAAACGGGCGTGTTCCCGATCATCGACACCGCGTATCAGGGGCTCGGAGCGGGTCTTGAAGAGGATGCCGCTGGATACCGCAGCTTGCTGGCCAAAGTGCCTGAGGCCTTCATTGCCTATTCGTGCGACAAGAACTTCGGCATGTACCGCGACCGTGTCGGTGCGTTCTACATAATGACTGGCGCGGGCGAAGTCGACACGCTGGACAAGGCGTTTTCGAACGCCAACGCATTGGCGCGGGCCAGCTGGTCCATGCCACCTGACCACGGCGCAGCGGCGATTCGCCTGATCCTGCGCGACAGCGACCTGACCGCCATGTGGCTGGATGAACTGGACCAGATGCGCACCCGCATGCGTCAGGTTCGCGCCCGGTTGGGTGAGGCCGGGATGGCGGGCGGCGTCGACATGACCCCTTTGGCTTCGCAGAATGGACTGTTCTCTATGTTGCCGGTGTCCAAAGAGCAGGTTGTGCGCCTGCGCGAAGAGCACGGCATCTACATGGCGGGCTCTGGCCGGATCAACGTCGCGGGCCTGACGATGGACAACATCGACAAGTTCATCGAGGCGGTCGCTGACGTCACGGGCTGAGCGGCTGCTCTGACCTGTGTGGACCGCGTAAACGGGGTCTTTTGAAATAAACGCTGGCACCGTCATGGCGCGCCCTCGCGGCTGCGTTCGACCTTGCCATCCAGCCGCGAAATTATCCGCAAAAGCGCGGAATTGTCAGGTTTTCGCGCTATCCCGCGCATTTTCCCGCGATAGATGATGGGCCGCCACAACCCGATCCTGTGACGCCAGATTACGTCCTTAAGTGTCAGTTTCCGCCAATCGGCTACTTTGCGGCGGCGCTGCGGCGGGCAGCCGGGCTCTGCGGGGCCGGCAAGGACATGATCCCATGCGGCGGCAAAACTCTCTGCGCCCGGCCGCTTACGCAAGGCATAGGCTGTGGCGCGGCTGCGCCCGACCCTATGCGCTGCGGCTGAAACCGATCCCGTCAGATACAGCGCCGCCAGAAAGGCGCATTGCACATCCGGCGTCCACCCGTCGCAGCGCGCGCGCAATTGAACCGGAGTGAAATGCGGCGGGCGTGAGCGGCGAGGGCGATTGTGAGAGGGCTGGCGCGGCATACCCCATACCTAGGCACAGCATCCCTGTTGTAGGAAAGGGAAGAAACACTTGGAAAAGCGAAAGCGAGACGCATTCGTTAGCTAACACCGCAAGATGCCGCATAAACGATACGGTGCTTTGGGGCGCAATCCAACCATCCATATTTTATGGCTTAAAGCCTTCAAATGTCGGTAACGTCCTATTGTCTAACCCGGCTAACGCTTTACACGTCGATACAACGAAAGTTGGCCGATTCCGGATTTCCAGAATCGGGGGTGCAAAATTCTGTTTTTTTGAGGCGTTTACGCGCCTTTTATTGATTGAGTTGGGGAAAATTATGAAACGAATCGTCTTAGCAAGTGCGTCTGTCTTGGCCTTGAGCGTTAGCGCCACGGCCTTTGCGCAGAACCAAAGCACGGTTTCGCAGACGGGTTCAGGCAGCGGCGTTTCGGTTACGCAGGGCGGCCCTGATGGCGGAAACGATTCAACTGTTGATCAAAGCGCTGACAACAGCAACGTAACCATCCTCCAAGAAGGTTTTGACGTTGGCGTGGTCGATGGTTCGACCAACTCCAGCACTGTCACTCAGGCAGGCGACACGCAGGATGCGCAAATCACGCAAGTGGGCGATGATAACGTCTCCTCCGCCGTGCAAGACGGTGTGGCGATGGAAGCGCTTTTGACCCAAGGCGGCGTGGGCAACTCCTCGACCATCAATCAGTCTGACACCGACAACTTTGCTGATGTCTTCCAGGATGGTGATGACAACATCTCGAACATCATTCAGGCCGACGAAGACGGCACGATTGATTCAGACCAAACCGGTGATCGCAACACCAGCAGCATCACTCAGGAAGCCCGCATCGACAACGATACGGTGCTGGTCCAGTCGGGCGATGACAACGTCTCAACCGTAACGCAGCGCGCCTCTGATGGTCTTGCGACGATTACACAGACCGGCGACTTCAACACCTCGACTTTGCTCCAAGGCGATGTGTCCGACGATCAAACCGCGACCATCACGCAAAGCGGCGACGGCAACAGCTCTGACGTTCAACAGGGCATCGACGGCGGCAGCGTTCTCGACAATGACAACATCGTCGATGTGAACCAGTCGGGCGACGACAACATCAACTTCATCCGCCAATCGAGCGAGCTGAACACCGCAACCGTCATTCAATCGGGCGACCGCAACGAAGCGCGCATCGAAGATCAGGGTGATGGTACCGCCAGCACTTCGAACCAGAACAACACGGCAACGATCACGCAAAGCGGCTTTGACAGTTTTGCAAGCGTCAATCAGCCGGGCGAAGATGGTGTCTCGACAACCACGCAATTGGGCGAGTTCGACAGCTCCACCGTCTTGCAAGAGGGCTCAGGGAATACCGCCACAGTCACCCAAACCGGGTTCGACCTTGATGGCAGCCTTGCAGCGAACAGCAGCACGGTTCTGCAATCGGGCGATCAAAACACCGCTGATGTTGAACAAGTGGGCGACAACAACAGCTCTTTTGTTGCGCAAAGCGGCTCGCTTAGCACAGCCTCGCTGATCACCGGCGGCGTTGGTAACTCTTCAGGCATCACCCAGTCGGGCACAGATGTGACCGCAACCGTCTCACAAGACGGCGATGCAAACTCATCGACCGTGACACAGGCCGATAGCCTCAGCGATGTGACGGTCACCCAGCAGGGCGACGAAGACACATCCATCGTCGCGCAAACCGGCACCGATCAACAGGCGGTTGTCCTTCAAGCTGGCCTGAACGGCCGCAGCGAAGTCACGCAAAGCAACGACAGCAACTTTGCCGATGTGAACCAAAGCGGGGTGGAAAACACTTCCTTCATCACGCAAAGCGGCAATGATGGCGAAGTGGATCTTGACCAAACGGGTGAAGACAACTTCTCAAACGCCATTCAGTCTGGCGCGGAGCAAGATGCCATCATTTTGCAAACCGGCGATGGCAACAGCTCGATCGTCAACCAGCTGGACGTGGCCGGAACCGGCACGGGCATTGGCGATGCAACCGTTACCCAATCGGGCAACGACAACACCTCAGAAGTGGTGCAATTCTCTAACCAGAACTTTGCTGACGTCCTGCAAAGCGGCGATGGCAACACGTCGTTTGCAACTCAGACCGGTGTGGATGTCACGGCTGATGTTTTGCAGGATGGCGAATTCAGCCAGTCCACGGTCAACCAAGGGGGCACTTTGAACGTCGCCACCGTCGTTCAAACCGGTTTCGATCTGAACGGCAATCTGGTGACGAACACCAGCACCGTCTCTCAAAACGGTAGCGACAACACTGCCACCTCAACACAGGTTGGCGATGATAACGGTTCGACGATTGTGCAGAACGGCACGAACGGCAATGCCACTCTGGTATCGGGCGGTGCAGGCAACTCATCTGCGATCACGCAATCGAACGCTGATAACGCTGCTGATATTCTCCAAGACGGCGATAACAATGTCTCGGTCGCGGTGCAGAGCGGCACCGATGGGTTTATCGATGTTGATCAAAACAGCGATGACAGTACGTCGATTGTAACGCAGACGGGCGGAATGGGCGTCGCGTTTGTATCCCAATCAGGCGTGAATCAATCATCAACCATTGTCACGACTTCCCCGCGCGCTACCTTCGCTCTTCCTGCAGGTGCGCAGGT
This sequence comes from uncultured Erythrobacter sp., assembly GCA_947502815.1. Taxonomy (GTDB): domain Bacteria; phylum Pseudomonadota; class Alphaproteobacteria; order Sphingomonadales; family Sphingomonadaceae; genus Erythrobacter. The sequence continues at coordinate 2,677,129 of CANNBH010000001.1, read as the reverse complement.
TACGCAAAGCGGTGCGGACAACGTGTCCGATATTTTCCAATCGGGCGACATCACTGCGCCGGGCTTCAGCAGTGGCAGAGGGACGATTATCCAAGGAGTCCTAACCATTCCAGGAGCGGTCGTTACTCAAGACGGGACCGGCAACACCATCGATATTGATCAAACGGGCTTTTCTAACTTTGGTATCTTTACCCAAAATGGCACGACCAACACGGCGACCGTTTTGCAAACAGGGTTCCGCACAAGTTCGAACCTGGATCAGACGGGCACGTCCAACCTTGCCGAGATTGTCCAATCGTCCAGCGTCGTTAATGGGCCAAACGAAGAAGGCGCGATCAACATTACGCAGAACGGTGTGAGCAACCGCTCGACCGTCTTGCAAAACGGCTTTGATAATGGACAAACCCTGGATGTAGCCACGGTTCAGATCGGTGATGACAACCAATCAGATGTGATCCAATCTGGAACCGGTGACATGGCCTTCATCGACCAGATTGGTAACAGAAACACATCCACGGTTACTCAGAATGTCGGTGGAGTGAGCAACAATGGCGACATCAACCAAAACGGCGATGATGGTATTTCGGAACTGACACAGTCTGGAACCAGCAACGCGGCCACCCTCACACAGGGCGGGACGTTCAACGAAAGCTTCATCACGCAAGACGGTCTGACCAACACGGCAACCGTTACCCAAGGCGGCATGATGGACGTTTCATCCGTCAACCAAATGGGCACAGGCAACATCGCAACGGTCAGCCAAAACCCATAAATCAGGCTTTCTGATCACTGAATTGGGCGCGCGAAGGTATGCTTCGCGTGCCTTTTTCGTGTCTGCTTTCATACCCGCCTTTGCCACATTTGCCTCAATTCACCGCATCCTCCGCTCTTGCTAACCGCACAATGCGATCTGCCCTCTTGATTGTTCATTTGCGCGCAAGGATTGGGCCATCATCTCGAATGTCTTCCGCTCTAACTTGCGGTAAACCCAGTTTCAAAGGGGGTTATAAACGCTGTATTAGCAAATCTGATGGAGGGAGCAGCCAGGGTAATGGCTGTGTTGATTGGCAGATACGGCGCATAATAGCCAAAGGAGTACCACTATGAACTTTACAACCAGCACAACAAAAACAGCCGCAGGCACAGCACTGATCTGTGCCGCAATGCTGACCGTGCCGGCAGCCGGTGTCATGGCGCAACCCGTCCCGGTTCCGTCCGAGGGTGAGGTTCTCACAACGGTCTACGCCCCGACACCGCCCGCTCTCGAAGGGCTTGCCGAAGGGCCGGAGCTTGAAGGATTTATCTCTGCGCGCAGCGGTAACCGGGTTCAGGTGACCACCGCTGATGGCGCGAACACCATCGTCACGATCACCGATGAAACCAGCATTCGCGCACGCGGCGGCTTCCTTGGTCTTGGCCGGGATACATTGGGCGCAGATGCGCTTTTGAATGGTCTGCCCGTTCAGGTCCGCACACGCCAATGGGATGGCGGCCTAGTGGCCAGCCGGGTGCGTTTTTCCGATGAGAATCTGGAAACAGCGACCATGATCCGCAGCGGCACATCGCAGCGGTTTGCCGAAAACGAGATGGCGATTGATGAAAACGCTCAGGCAACAGAGGCCCTGCGCGGCCGCTTTGGTGCGATCGATCAATACAACATCAAAGGCACGACCAACGTCTATTTCGACACCGGCCGTTCAAACCTGACGCCTAGCGCACGCAACCAATTGTGCGGCGCCGCTGCGCAGGCGGAATCGACCGACAACGCGCTCTTGCTTGTGGTGGGTTACACCGATTCCACCGGCAGTCAGGAAGTGAACCAACGTTTGAGCGAAGCGCGCGCGGCGAGCGTGGTCAATTATCTGCAACAGCAATGCGGATGGGCACCATACCGGATGCTGACCCCAACCGGCATGGCAGAGGCCGATCCAGCGGCGGACAACACCACCGAATATGGCAAGTCGCAAAATCGCCGCGTTGCGGTGAATGTGCTGGTCAGCAAGAGCGTCGACGGCCTGTAAGGTCGGCTCTTCTAAAGCGTTACAAAGGGCGGGCCGATTGGTCCGCCCTTTTTCGTGTAAGCAGCGGAAAAACAAAAGGATGTTTACATTTGCATCTACAATCTGTTGAATAGGACTGCTTCACAGTTCATTTTCCACCCGCCAACAATTAGGTGCAATATGAAAGACGAGAACTCAGACGGTGTTGACCCTGGAAACGGTCGCAGACGCGGTGACAGACGCAAGGCACAGCTCCCCTTTGATGGCCCCGACCGCCGCAAGGGGGATCGGCGGTCCGGTCAGGATCGCCGGGAAACCGCGCGCCGCGCCGATGATCAAAAACCCCGCGAGTGACTAACCCGAAGCCGCCAAGCTTTGCATCCGTTTCAAATACCGCGCCAGCACATCAATCTCCAAATTGACTTTGGCGCCTTCGGCAAGCCGGCCCAGCGTGGTGACTTCGCCAGTGTGCGGAATGATGTTGAGCGCGAAATCGCACGACCCATCGGGCCGGTCGCAAACATCATTCACGGTTAGCGACACTCCATCGACTGTGATCGACCCTTTCTCCGCGATAAAGGGCGCCATTTCGGCCCGTGCGCGAATGGCAACTTTCCAGCTGTCGCCGCTCTTTTCGGAAAGCACAACATCGCCAATTGCATCGACATGGCCGGTCACAATGTGCCCGCCCAGTTCATCGCCCATGCGCAAAGACGGTTCAATATTCAGCCGCTCACCCTCTGCCCACATGTCGGGGCGAGTGCGGCTTACTGATTCTGCAGAGACATCAACATCAAACCACGCCTGATCCCCATCCGTGCCCTTTGCAACCACGGTAAGGCAAACGCCCGAACAGGCGATTGAAGCGCCAATATCAATCCGCGCCGCGTCCAGTGGTGCTGCGATGCGCAAGCGCAAATCGCCGCGCTGTTCGCATTGGGTGATGGTGCCGATGGCGGTGACGATGCCGGTAAACATGGGGAGGGGTTACTCTTTTTGGGCCTAAACTCTGCAGCGCAGATAGGCGGTGAATTCATCGCTGCCAAGCTGGCGGTGCTCTGTTGGTTTCCACCGGCCATGCGCCGACGACAAATCGGTAAGGCCGATATCGCCAAGGCTGCGTCGACCGTCACCGATGATGATCGGGGCGCGGTACAGGTGGATTTGATCGACCAGATCGGCGGCCAAAAAGCTCGCCGCTGCGCCCGCGCCGCCTTCGACATACAGGTTTAGCGTGTCATCGAGGTCGGCGATCTGTTCTGGGCGGTTGATGACGCGCACACCATCGGGCGGCACTCCGCGAGACAGCAGCACCCTGTTTGGGCTGCGTTGCTCCAATCCGGGAAGTCGCACGTCAAGGCGGGGCTTGTCGCTGCGCCAAGTCACGCCGCCAACACAAATCGCATCATGGTGCGCGCGCATGGCGTGCACATGGGCGCGTGCCGTTTCGCCGGTTATCCATTGGCTGGAGCCATCGGCCAAGGCGATGCAGCCGTCCAAACTGACCGCCAGTTTCAGCGTGACATGGGGACGGCCAGTCTCTGCGCGGGCGAAATATCCGCAAAGGCTTTCGCGCGCGGCCGTATCGTCCATGACGGTGACCGCAATTCCCGCTTTGGCAATGCGAGCCGACCCTTTCCCCGCTGTGCGCGGGTCTGGATCAATCTGGCCAATCACGACGCGCGCGGGCCGGGCTGCAATCACAAGGTCGGTGCAGGCCGGGCCGCGGTCGGATTGGTGGGCGCAGGGTTCCAGGGTGACGTAAAGCACTGCGTCCTCGGCCACGCTCGCGGGGATCCCGTCCAGCGCAGCGGCTTCGGCGTGCGGCCGGCCGCCCTTTTGGGTCCAACCGCGTGCAACAACGCGTCCGTCTTTCACCAGAATGGCGGCGACGCCGGGATTGGGATGGGAAAGCGGGCGCGCACGGGCGGAAAGCCGCACGGCCGCTGCCATCCAATCGGCATCACCGGGTGATTGCGAATTTATGGTGTGGGACTTTCGCTGGGCGTGGTGTCAGCGCCGACCACTTGATCATCGCTGTCATCAGCGTTTCCTACGCCGTTTCCATCGCGACCGAACATCTCATTGCGCCGCGCCTCTTGTGCCGCTTCTTCGGCGGCGCGCTCTTCATCGGCGCGTCGTTCAATCTCTTCCACATCCATACCAGCAGCCGCACCCAAGGCCTTATAAAGCTCACGCTTGCGCTCAGCGATTTCTGCCAGACGCTGCTCACGCAGATCTTGCAATTCTTGGTTTTCGATATTGGAGGCGATGATTTCTTCGTCTGTGCGATCGGGACTGAAAGTGGTGATATAGGTGACCGTGGGGCGTTCGGGATCGGTGTAAAACGTTTCCGAACCCAGCGCGTAAAAAATCAGCGCAAACGGCGCCGCCGACGCGAGAAGCATCGGCACGCGGTATGGGTTTGGCTTTCGGAATTCATTCCAAAAGTCGACAATTCCCGGTGCAGGATTGAAGCGCGAATTCTCAAGCATGAAACAGGATATAAGCCGTGCCTCGCCTCTGCGCTAGAGAAAGGTTTGTTCGCAGCGTTCTGAACTATGGCCAATCTTCTGTGTTGCTGAATTGGCAGCGGGAACAGCAGGCCATTGCGAACGGCCCCAGACGCGGCGATTGGGCGCAGGGCGTTTACGGATATTCGACGCTGATCGGGATGCGTCCGCGCAGGTTTCCGCTGGCATGGGTTTCTGCTTCGATTACCAAAGTGCCTGAGAAGCGAAATTCCAGCTGACCGTTGGAATCGAGCGTCGGAAACCCTTCAAGATCGCTCACAAAGTCGCGGATGCGGGCGTTGCCGCCGGTGGGATCGCGCATAGCAACCTCGTTCGGCAGATCGACTACGATCTGTTCAAACGGTGCGCCGGTGATCATCGCACGACCAGTGATCGGCATGCCGCCCAAGTCATCGACATCGCCGATGAGGAATTTCTGTCCGCTGTCGAGATCGAGAACAATCCGCGCCTCGCCATCGCCGAGCAGCACAACCCGGCCAAAGTCGATATCGCTTTCAATGGTGATTTCTAGACGCTGGCAATTGCGGTTGCTGTTGCCGTTCCCATTGCCGTTTTGATTGCCATTGCCGCGGCATCCAGGGGGCAGGTCGCAATTGGGGCAATTGCCTTGCGCACGCAGCTCCGCTCCCATGCCGGTTAAGGCAGGAATGGTGAGGGCAAACGCCATCAGAGCAAGATGGATCGCTCGAAACATGACCGCAAATTAATCGAATAGGGTTAACGAATGCCTACGTGTTTGGTGCAGGCCGGGGGGCTTCGACCGGGGGCATTCAACCAAAGGCGGCGTAGAGAGTGCGCCCTTGCTGCTTTAACCATTGGTCTGCATTGGCCAGATCGTCTTCGTAAATATTGCCGAGCAGCGCATAAAAGGCGGGACTGTGATCGAAATGGACCAAATGAGCCACTTCATGCGCGACGACAGATCGGCGGACAAAATCGGGCGCCTGAATCAACCGCCAATTGAGCCGGATGCGGCTTTTTTCTGAACACGAGCCCCAGCGTTTCTGCGCCCTAGACAATGCCACCGGGACCGGCGGCAAAGCGGCATTGGCGGTGTAATCGGCCATATCGCGCTCAAACAGGGTCAGCGCTTCCCGCTCCAGCCATTTTTTCAGGCGGGATTCTAGCCCCGCAATCGGTCCGCCCAATCGCACAATGTTGCCGGACAGTGCGGGGCGGCGCGGGGCGCGCTCATCCCATTCCACACGAACGGCCTGCCCGCGATACGGAAATTCGCTTCCCGGACCCAAATCTTGACGCTGCGGCACTTTGGCGTGCTGCGCGATCAGCCATTCATGGCGAGCATGGGCAAAGGCAATCGCCTCATCGCTGCGCGCCCATTGCGGCAGGGTGATGCGAACCTCGCTCCCGTCAGGAGCAAGGCGTAGGGTCATCCGCCTTGCCGTGGCATGCCGGCGCAGCACAATGGGCACCGGTGTATCGTTAAGATCAATATGCGGGTCGCTGCCGCGATCAAAGGCGGACCGTTTGAGCCAGTCGATCACTCGCCGCCCTCCTCATCCACAGCGAAACCGATGGGCGCATTCGCCGTTACATTGGGCGATCCCCATTCGATAATGTGATGTTCAGGCGGCCCCGCATCCACCTCGCTCACCACTCGGCCTGCGACTGATACGCCGGCGCGTTTGACGGCATCACGATCGCCGCTGATCAAATAATGCCAATTGGGCAGCGGGCGGCCTTCGGCTCTGAGGCGATAGGCGCAGGTTGTGGGCAGCCATGGGACATCTTCGACAATCGCAAAGGTAAGGCGCAGGCAATCGGGCACGAAGGCTTTGCGATTGCGATAGTCGGAGCATTGCGCGGTGCTGCAATCGAGCAATTTGCACGCAACATTGGTGTCGGCGATGGCGCCGGTATCGGCATCCTCAATCTTATGCAGACAACAGCGGCCGCACCCATCGCACAGCCCCTCCCACTCAGCGCGGGTCAGCTGGTCGAGCGGCAGCTCCCAAAATTGCTCCCTTAATTCACCCATTTTGCAATTTCAGCCGCAACCGCATCAGCGCCTTCATCGGTGGGCAGGGTCGCAATCGGTTCGCCCTGAGGGCCGAACAGATAGACGATGTTGGAATGGTTCATCAGATATCCGCCGCCCGGCGTGTCTTCGCCGCGGGAATAGAACACTTTGAACGTTTGAGCGGCTGCTTCGGTTTGCTCCGCTGTCCCGCGCAGGCCAATGATCCGGTCGGAAAAGGCGCTGGTAAACTCGGCCAGCACATAGCCGGTGTCGCGTTCTGGATCGACTGTGATGAAGATCGGTTGGATTTGCGCGGCCAATTCCGGTTCAGCCTCTGCAAAAATATTCAACCCCTGCGCCATGCGCTGCATATCGGTGGGGCAAATATCGGGGCAATAGGCAAAGCCGAAATAGACGATCCGATATTGCCCGTTGAAATCGGCCCAACGCACAGTTTCGCCCGCGCTGTTCGACAATTCAAACTCGCCGCCGATGGTTGCCCCGGCAAGCGGCGGCTCGCCCGGATCGGACGTTGCCCCTGCTTCCACCGAACCGCATCCGGACAATCCGAACCCGGATAAAGCAAAAAGAGCGGCAAAAGACGCCAATTTGAGGCGCTGAATGGCTGAGGCTGATTGGGTCATGGCGCGGATGTTCATGGTCTGCTAATTGCGTCCTTGCAAAGGGAACCCTATCTTATGGGGGCTTCCAAGATATGTGGCAGGAAATGCGAAAGGTTCAAAGCGTGGCGTTTAGTATGATGCGCAAATTAGGGTCAAAATTGGGCGTTACCAGTGCGGTTCTTGCTTCATTGTTTGCAGTCGCTGCGATTTCTCCCGCTGCGGCCCAGCTTTATTCCGAAGGGTACGAATTCCTCGAAGCGGTCAAAGAACGTGACGGCGACGTTGCGACCGAAATGTTGAATGTGCCCGGCACACAGGTCGTCAACACGCGGGATATCACCACCGGCGACACCGGTCTGCATGTCGTGACCCTGCGCCGCGATGCGTTGTGGGTGCGGTTTCTGCTGCAACGCGGGGCCAATCCCAACATCCGCAACAACGAAGGCATCACTCCGCTGCAATTGGCGACCCGGATGGGCTTCCTTGAAGGGGTTGAGGAGCTTTTGAAGAAAGGCGCGTTGGTCAATGTCGCGGATGATCAAGGGGAAACCCCGCTGATTTCGGCGGTGCATCAACGCAATGTTCCCCTGATCCGCAAATTGTTGAGCGAAGGGGCCGATCCCGATCGCAACGACAATTCGGGACGATCTGCGCGCGATTACATGCAATTGATGAGCGGCAACACATTGATGGTGCGCGAATTCGAAGCAGCCGACGCAGCGCGCGAAGGCTCAGGAACCCAGCGGCAATATGGACCTTCATTCTAACGTGACTGAAACTTCACCCGATTTCGCTGATATGACGCTGGATGAGCTGCGCATTGCGCTCGCCCCGGATATCGCTGCCTCTGCCATTTTCGATGGCTGGAACGAAACGGCTTTGATCGCCGCTGCGGAAATGGCCGGCGCGGATGTCGACATCGCAAAGCTGGCCTTTCCCGATGGCGGTTTCGGTTCAAGCCGCGCGATGGATATGATTGAGGCGTGGGTGACATCGGTGGATATGGCGATGGAGGCCGAATGGCCTGCCGACCGCTTGGCCGAGCTAAAAATTCGCGAACGTATCCGCGTGCTGGTCGCGTTCCGGCTGGACGCGGTGGAGCATATTGAGGAAGCGGTGCGCCGCGCCATGGCAATCATGGCGATGCCGCAAAACGCCGCGCGGTCGCTCCAACTTGGTTGGCGTTCAGCGGACATCATGTGGCGGCTCGCCGGGGACACCGCGACCGATTACAACCACTACACAAAACGCGCGATTTTGGCGGGCATTTACTCCGCGACGCTCGCGTTTTTCGTCAATGACGACAGCGAAGGGAAGGCCAAGAGCCATGAATTCCTTGGCCGGCGCATTGATGGGGTGATGAAGTTTGAAAAATTCAAACATCAGCTAACCAATGGTGAGCGTGAACTGCCCAGCCTGACGCGGTTTTTGGGGCGGCTGCGCTACCCCTCGCGGTAAACACTCCGGATTCAAGGGTGGATTAAGCAAGAGGCTGTCTCGCCTCTCCTGCGCGCCTGTCCTATCACCTGCATCAACAGATTCGCGCGCACACGGGTGCGCCGGTGTATTGATGAGAAGGAATGGTTCATGGCGGGCTCGCTTAATAAGGTCATGTTGATCGGCAATCTTGGGGCGGACCCTGAAATCCGGTCTTTTCAAAACGGTGGACGCGTCGCCAATTTGCGCATCGCGACGAGCGAGAATTGGAAAGATAAGAGCACCGGCGAACGCCGCGAGAAAACCGAATGGCACACCGTTGCGATTTTCTCCGAAGGGCTGGTTGGCGTGGTCGAACGGTTCTTGAAAAAAGGCAGCAAGGTCTTTGTCGAAGGCAAGCTGCAAACGCGCAAATGGCAGGATCAAAGCGGCAATGACCGTTACAGCACCGAAGTGGTAATCCAAGGTCTCGGCGGCACTCTGACGATGCTCGATGGCCGCGGTGAAGGCGGCGGCGGTGGTGGTGGCGGCTATGGCGGCGGCGGCAATCAAGGCGGCGGCCAAGGTGGCGGCAGCTGGAATCAAGGCGGTGGAAGCTCGGGCGGCGGTAACGGCGGCGGATCAGGCGGCGGCTTTGGCGGCGGTCATGATGATTTGGATGATGACATCCCGTTTTGATCGCAAACGATACCGATAGAATTCAAAAAGGGCCTCGCAGCGAAAATTGCGGGGCCCTTTTGTTTTGCTTGTTTTGCGCATGCGTTTGCACGGCGCTGCATTGACATATGCGGCAAATGTTCGTGAGAACGGGGTAAGGCCAAAACCAATCTATGGTCACAGTCTAAGGAGCGGACCATCATGTGGTCTGCCGCAAAGGAGGCCAACAATGCACCTTATCGCTCGCATTCTTGTCGCGTTGAACGCGATTATCCATGCCTATATCGCGTGGTTTGAAATGACCGCGTGGTCGAGCGCGGGCCCGCGGGTCTTTCCCAATCTTCCGGCGGTTTTGTTTGAGCACGGCGGCGCAATGGCCGCCAATCAGGGGCTCTACAACGGCTTCTTGGCAGCAGGGTTGATCTGGTCGTTCTTTATCAAGGATGTCCGTTGGCAAAGGAATGTTGCCACCTGCTTTTTGATCTTCATTGCCATTGCAGGCATTTATGGCGCGTACACAGTTTCGCTCACGACACTGTATGCGCAACTTGCCCCGGCGAGCCTTGCGTTGGCGGCCTTGTGGGGATTGCGGTCAAAACCATAAGGTTTGTGCGGACTAACCTTTGGTCAGCCCTTTGAGCATTTCAGCCAAGGGACCATCTTGTTCGCCTTCACCGACGATGCCCGCTTTCTTACGCGCGGCGTCGGCCTCTGGCCCCTCGGCGAAGGGATCAATCGCTAAGCCCAGTGTTTGCGCAATCGCTTCGCCCAAATCAAAGGCGTCTCCGCGATAATCGATATCGTCGCAGTCTTCCGCGTCCAATTCGATCTCTATCTCGCCATCGTCGGAGTGTGACGGGTTCACCGCGCCTTCTTCGACAAAGCGCAGGTCGAGCGCCTCTTTGATCGTGACCGGAAAATCCTCGCCCGAAATCGCGCAGGTTTGTTGGATGGCTGCGCGCATGGTGCCTTTTGCGCGGATGGCAGATCCGCGTTGCTCCAACGCAACCTCAGCCCGCAGGCTGTCCACGCTGGGCAAGGCAAACCGCGCGGCCAGGGCAGCGCGCTCACCTGCGTCCGCTTCGATGATGACGTTTTCTCCGGGAAGGCCTTTGACCTTGATCCGGCGCGACAATTCAGGCTCGCTCACCATATATCGCTCGCTTTCAATACCTGTTCGTCGTCAAATTCAGCGAGCCTGCTTGATAGGCTGAGCAGCTTATCTGCGACCTTTTGAGATGCTGCGGCTTCGTCGGACCCCTCGCTAAAGGTGACATTGCGCGACACCGCAGCGATCAGTTTTTCCCGGTCTTGGCCAACCAAGGCGCTGCGATAGGCACCAAGACGGCCGCCGAGCACGCTCATCAATTTGCCCATGCGTTTGCCCACGACGACATCATTGACGCCAAATTCGCGCAGTTGACCGTCCATATCTTCGACAAACAATTCTGCGAGCAGGGCGCTTTGCGCGCGCATTTCGCTGGCTTCGACGCGGACCATCACCGTGCACAGCACCGCCGTGATCAGGTCAAACCGTCCGCCGACACTGTCTGCGACGTTGCAATCTGCATAAAATGACGGTTCGCGCGCCAATTCCACCACCCGGTGCCACAGCGGGCGCACCGCATCGCGCGGGTCAGGGGCGGTGCCCAAAAGGCGAGAGAAAAACGACATGGTGATCTTTCGTAGTGATCTATCAATGGCGAGCGCGCCGTATTCATCCACAATTCACCGGCTTAATCGCAGGTGCCACCATACCGCTTTGCGCATGAACATGCATATTGGCGCAAGCAGCGGCGTTGCAAGGCCCTGCGACACGCCGTAAGGCGGTTTCGTTAGAGCTGCACAATGCGCGCGGCAAGAGATTTGGTGTAACGGGAATTGGTCGGCAAAATGGGTTTGAATTCGGGAAATGGCGGCTTGCTTCGCAGCAGTTACGCAAAAGCGGCGCTGCTTGGATGCGCTGTATTTGCGCTGGGTGCGTGTTCCTCAATCCGCGAATCGCGCGGATTTATCAATGATCAGGTGCTGACCCGTTCGGTTCAACCGGGGATCGACAACATCCGTTCGGTCGAAGGGACGCTGGGCCGCCCAACGTTTGCCAGCCAATATGGCAACCAAACATGGTATTATATTTCCAGCACGACGGGGCGTAAGCCTTTCGTGCGGCCACGGATCGATGCTCACTCTGTTTTGGCAGTGCGCTTTGATGCCAGTGGCAATGTCATTGCTGTCGATCGCAGCGGTATTGACGAAGTGGTCTATCTCCAACCTGATGGCGATATGACGCCCACTTTGGGCAGGGAACGCACCTTCCTCGAAGATTTGTTCGGCAACATCGGGCAGGTAGGCGCTGGCGGACCCACAGGCCCGTAATCGCATCAATTGTGCGGCAAGATCGCTAAAGCGCTTGGGCAGGTTCTCGTGCTGGGAAACTTGATCCCATCGTCACAGCGCCCATATCGGCGGACATGACACACTCGCATTCCGATCACCATTCGAGCCACGGCCTGGTCCAGTGGCATGGCACCACCATCATTGGCGTAAAACGCGGAACCCAAACCGTCATCGCTGGCGATGGCCAGGTGTCGATGGGCAACACCGTGATGAAGCCCAACGCGCGCAAAGTTCGCCGGATCGGCGAAGGCGGCAAAGTCGTCGCGGGCTTTGCCGGAGCGACCGCCGATGCTTTCACATTGTTTGAACGGCTGGAACGCAAGCTGGAGCAATATTCGGGGCAATTGCTGCGCGCTTCGGTGGAACTCGCCAAAGATTGGCGGACCGACAAATATTTGCGTAACCTCGAAGCTTTGATGATCGTCGCAGACGACGAATGCTTGCTGGTCTTGACCGGAAACGGCGATGTGCTCGAACCCGAAGGCGGCATTGCTGCGATTGGTTCAGGCGGAAATTACGCGCTCGCAGCGGCGCGGGCCCTGTCCGATTACGAAGACGACGCGGAGCAAATTGCGCGCAAGGCGATGGCCGTTGCTGCCGACATCTGCGTCTTTACCAATGGCAATCTTACCGTCGAAACGGTCTGAAACTCTTGAAAGCAATTATGACAGATACTCCCAATCTTGAGGCGCTTACGCCGAAACAGATCGTCGCCGCTTTGGATGATCACATTATCGGTCAGAAAGACGCCAAGCGCGCGGTGGCCGTCGCATTGCGCAACCGGTGGCGCAGACAGCGGCTTGCGGCGGATTTGCGCGATGAAGTGACGCCAAAGAACATTCTGATGATCGGCCCGACCGGTTGCGGTAAAACCGAAATCAGCCGCCGTCTGGCAAAACTGGCCGAAGCGCCATTTGTGAAGATCGAAGCAACCAAGTTCACCGAGGTCGGCTATGTCGGGCGCGATGTTGAACAGATTGCCCGCGATCTGGTCGAAGAGGCCATCCGGCTGGAAAAAGAGCGCCGCCGCGAAGCCGTGCGCGAGGCCGCATCAGAGGCGGCGATGGACCGTTTGCTCAACGCGCTGTGCGGGGACGGCGCATCAGAAGCCACCCGCGCCAGTTTCCGCGAGCGCATCGTCCAAAACGCGATGAACGAAGTGGAAGTCGAAATCGAAGTTGCGGACGCCCAAACCCCCGGTTTCGACATGGGCAATATGGGCGGCAACATGCAGATGATCGACCTGTCCGATATGATGGGCAAGGCATTCGGCAAAGCCAAATCTAAGAAGCGCAAATTGCGCGTGCCGGAGGCGTGGGACAAGCTGGTCGATGAAGAAGCCGACAAGCGCCTTGACGATGAGGATGTCGCACGCGTCGCTCTTTCAAACGCCGAAACCAATGGGATCGTGTTCCTTGATGAGATCGACAAGATCGCCGTTTCCGATGTGCGCGGCGGCAGCGTCAGCCGTGAGGGCGTCCAGCGTGATCTTTTGCCATTGATCGAAGGGACCACGGTTTCGACCAAATATGGCCCGATGAAAACCGATCACGTCCTGTTTATCGCAAGCGGCGCGTTTCATGTTGCGAAACCATCCGACATGCTGCCCGAATTGCAGGGCCGTTTGCCGATCCGGGTCGAATTGCGCGCGCTCACTCAAGAAGATTTCGTCCGTATCCTGTCCGAAACACGGGCCAATCTGGTGGAGCAATATCGCGCTTTGCTGGAAACGGAGGATGTTACACTCGACATCACAGACGACGCCATCACCGAAGTTGCCAGCATCGCTGCGAGGGTGAATGAAGGCGTTGAGAACATCGGCGCAAGGCGGCTTCAGACGGTGATGGAAAAGCTGCTTGAGCAAATTAGTTTCGAAGCGGAAGAACATGGCGGCGAAACGATCACAATCGATGCCGCCTATGTTCAGGACCGGTTGGGCGAATTGGCGGGCGACACCGATTTGTCCAAATACATCCTTTAAAGGAAGGCGCACGGCATGAAACCGGGCACGGTTCGCGATCTTAAGGCTATGTTGGCGGGTATGAACCCGGTTCTGTCGGAACGGATTTGGGCGTTCCAGCCGGTGTCCGACACGCGCTTTGTTCCCGAAACCGCCTTTGCCATCATCCGCGAAGAAGAAGGGGTGAGCTGCATTCTGCCTGCGCCAGCCGCCGCCGACGGAACACCCCAATTCGCCAAGCTGACATTGCAAGTGCATTCGGATCTGGAGGGGGTCGGATTGACCGCAGCCGTCGCAGGCGCCCTCGCGTCGTCGGGGATCGCCTGCAACGTGATCGCGGGCCTGCATCATGATCATTTGTTTGTGCAATGGGACAGACGCGAAGAGGCTTTGGCCTTGCTTGAGCGGCTCAGCCTCGACGCGCGTCGATAATTCTTGCGCTTTCGCCGCGTGGGCGGTGGATTGATGGTTGAAACGAGAGCGGCCCCGCGCTCTAACTGTGCCCCTTATCATTCGACTACGGGGCCCTTCACATGATCCGAACTTTCCTGCTCGCCAGCGCTGCCTCGACCGGCCTCACCATGGCTGCGCCCGCATGGGCAGAGGCTCACACTGATGGATCGCAAGGGGCCGAAGCGGCCTCTGATGCGCCGGCCCTGACTGTCCCCAAAATTGAATACACGATGTGGCGGTTAGAAAATGGCCTGCGCGTCATCGCCATTCCCGACGACACGACCAGCACGGTCACCACATCTTTGTGGTATGAAATTGGGTCAAAGCTGGACCCTGAAGGGCGCAGCGGTTTTGCGCATCTGTTTGAACATATTCTCAGCCGCAAGACCGAGAACATGCCCTACAATATGATCTATGGGCTCACCGCGGATATTGGCGGCACACGCAACGCCTCCAATTGGATCGACCGCACCAATTATTTTGAACAAGTGCCCGCAGCCTATCTTGAAACGATGCTGTGGACTCACCGCGAACGCATGGCGAATGTCGTCGTCGATGATGAAGTGTTCGAAACAGAACGCGACGTGGTGAAGGAAGAGCTTCGCCAGCGTGTGCTCGCGCCTCCCTATGGACGGTTGCAGCGGTTTGTCCTGCCCGAAAATGCCTATGATGTGATGCCGCATCGGCGCCCGGGTATTGGCTCCATCGAAGATCTCGACAGCGCGACGCTCGACGATGCGCGGGCATTCTATGAAGCCTATTACGGGCCGGATACCGCGACCCTGATCGTGGCGGGCAATTTTGAAATTGGCAATTTGCGCGCTCTGGTCGATCAATATTTCGCCGATATTCCGGCGCGCGCAAACCCGGTCGATCTGACCATCGAAACGCGCGAGCCAGAGATCACCGGCCCGCGCATTGTCAACGCCACCGCGCCCAATGTGCCTTTGCCAGTGGTTGGCGGGGTCTGGAAAGGCGTGCCCGCAATGCATCCCGATGCGGCCGCTTTGGAAGTGCTCGATTCGATCCTTGATCGCGGGGACAACAGCCGTCTGAACAACGCGCTGGTGCGCAGCGGACAGGCTGTCCAAGTCGCCTCGGGCGCTTCGATGTTCCGCGAAGCGGGCGCCATTCAACTCTATGCGATTGTGCGGGGCCCCGAACAAATGGCAACGGCGGGCGCTACCTTGGAAGCAGAGGTCGAACGCATTCGGACCGAGCTTGTGACGCCTGCTGAATTGGCCGAGGCCAAGAATGAGATCGTCGCCAGCACCCTACGCCGCCGCGAAACCGCGCGGGGCCGGGCGTTTGAATTGGGTGAAGCGCTGGTCTCCACTGGCAATCCCGATGCCGCCGATATGCGGCTGGCCGCGATTGGCGATGTCACGGCAGAAGATGTGATGCGCGTCGCCGCATTCTACCTCGATCCGCAAAAGCGCATTACGATCACTTACACGTCGGGTGAGGATGATCCCGCAACCTACGCCAATCCGGTGCCGATGCCCGAATACCGCACTTTGCCCCCAGCGGTTGGCGAAATTCGCGAGGTCCGTCCTGAGAGCGAGCGGATGGCGCCTCCCGGTCCCGGCGACAGCCCAGAGGTCGCTTCGCCACAGATTGTCGAGGCGGTGCTGACCAATGGTATCGAAGTGGTAGCGGTGCAAACGGGTGACGTGCCGATTGCCACCATTTCCATGTTGATGCCGGGCGGCAGCAAGACGGACCCGCGCGAGCTTGCCGGGATCGCCCAAATGGCAGCGGGCCTTGCCGACAAGGGCATCAACGGGATGGATGCCAGCGCGATTGCGGCGCGCTTTGAAAGCCTTGGTGCAAGCTTTGGCGGCGGCGCGGGCAGCGACGGGACCAGTTTCAATCTGACCGCTCCGGTCGCCAACCTTGATCAAGCGGGCGAATTGGCCGCCAGCATTATCAAGGGCGCCATCTATCCCGATGAAGAGTTCGCCTTGGAGCAGGCGCGGGCGCTGGATGGTCTGCGCGTGCAGATGCAGGAACCGGGCGGTCTGTCGCGCTATATTGCGCGTGTCGCGATGTATGGCGATGCTCCCTATGGCAGTCAGCCAAACGGCACCGATGAAAGCCTAGCCGCGATTACACGCGATGATTTGCTGCTGCACCGGCAGCGATATTTTCACCCTGATCGGATGAAAATTGTCATCAGCGGCGGAATTGCACCCGAACAGGCAATCGCCACAGCTCAGGCAATGTTCGGCGATTGGAGCACGCCGATGTTACCCGGCCCGCTGCCGGAAGAGGCCGCAGGCGCGGTCCAGCCTGTGCGAACCATTGTGGTGGATATGCCCGATGCAGGGCAGGCCGCAGTGATTGCCGCCGTTCGCGCTCCATCGCGGACCAGCGCCGACTTCTTCCCGCTCGAACTCGCCAACAGCGTGCTCGGGGGCGGGTCAAGCGGGCGGCTTTTCGAAGAGATTCGCACCAAACGCTCGCTGTCCTATGGTGCCTATTCGGGCTTTGCCGATCGGCGGGACGATTCAATCCTCACCGCCAGCGCGCAGACAAAGAATGACACAGCGGATGAAGTGACGCAGATATTCCTGGCTGAATTTGAGCGGCTGGGATCGGAAGAATTGACCGAGGATCTGCTGCAGCGCCGGCGGCTTTATCTCAGCGGAGCGCATGCCCGCGCGTTGGAAACCAGCGGCGGTTTCAACCGGATCGTCGCGACCTTGTTGCAGCAGGGCCTTTCGGCTGACGAAGCGGCGCGCTTTGCCGAGCGGCTGAGCGCGGTCGATGCCGATGCGGCGAGCGCGGCGGCACGGCAATATGTGGACCCGGATGCGGCCACGATTGTGATTGTCGGCGATGCCTCACAATTTCTGGAGGATCTATCTGCAGTGCGTGACAACATCGAAATCATCCCCGCAGAAGAGCTGGACTTAGCCTCAGCGACATTGCGCCGCGCTGATGAAGCGGTGGACGCCTCAGAAGAGTAAACGGGGAGTAGGAGTGCAAGAAGCCAGCGCCGGTGGCGGCGCGATCTATTCCGCGGCCTCTTGCGTTCCTTCATTTGCCTGCTGCGCCCACATTTCGGCGTAAAGACCGCGTGCCGCCAGCAGGCTGGCATGGGTGCCGCTTTCGGCGAGTTCCCCGCCGTCCAAAACGATGATCCGGTCGGCATCGGCGATCGTTGAAAGCCGGTGAGCAATCGCAATGGTCGTGCGGCCCTGTGCAAGCCGCCGCAGCGTGCCCAGAATTTCCTGTTCTGTGCGGGTGTCGAGCGCGCTGGTCGCTTCATCCAGCAAAAGGATCGGCGGGTTTTTAACAAGCGTGCGCGCAATGGCGACCCGCTGTTTCTCCCCGCCTGACAATTTCAATCCGCGTTCGCCGACGGTCGTTTCAAACCCGTCTGGTAAGCCTTTCATGAGCGGCATCAAAGATGCGTCGCGGGCAGCCTGCTCGACGGTTTCTTGATCGGCCCCTTCGGCTCCATATGCGATGTTGTAGGCGAGCGTGTCGTTGAACAGAACACTGTCTTGTGGAACGATGCCGATGGCGGCGCGCACAGTTTCTTGCTGCGTTTGCGCGATGTCTTGCCCGTCGATCAGAATGCGGCCCGATTGCGGATCGTAAAAACGAAACAGCAATCGTCCAATTGTGCTTTTGCCAGCGCCCGATGGGCCAACAATGGCCAGCGTCGATCCCGCAGGCACTTCAAAACTCAATCCCTTCAAGATGGTGCGTTCATCCTCATACCCGAACGTCACATTTTCAAAGGCCAATGATGGTTCGCTGACGACAAGGGGAAGGGCGCCGGGCACATCCTCCACTTCCACAGCGGTGTCCATCAATCGGAACATCTGCGCCATGTCGACCAGCCCTTGACGGATGGTTCTGTAGACCCAGCCGAGCAGATCAAGCGGGCGGAACAGCTGCATCAGATAGGTGTTCACGAAAACGAGATCGCCAACGGTCAGCTGGCCCTTGCTCCAGCCCCAGACAGAATAGGCCATCGCGCCCGCCATCAGCGAATTGGTGATCCCTGACTGGACCACATTGAGCAGCGCCAGCGAATTTTCCGACTTTACCGCCGCCTGAGCATAGGCGCGGGCAGCGCCTGCGTAGCGTTCTTCCTCGCGGTTTTCCGCTCCGAAATATTTGACCGTTTCAAAATTTAGCAGCGAATCCACCGCCCGGTGCAAGGCCTGCCCGTCAAGATCGTTCATTTCCCGGCGCAGCTTTGTGCGCCATTCGGTGATCCAGCGGGTCACTGATATATAGGCGACAACGGTCAGGGCGGTCGCCGCGACCAATTCCCACCCGAAATTGAGATAGAAAATCACGCCCACTGCAATCAGCTCAATCGCTGTGGGGGCAATGTTGAACAACAAGAAATAGAGCATGGAATCGATGCTCTTGGTTCCGCGTTCGATGATTTTGGTCACCTCGCCCGTGCGGCGGTTAAGGTGAAAACGCAGGGACAGGCGGTGAAGCCGGTGAAACACGTCCTGCGCCAAAGACAGCGTCGCCATTTGGCCGACCCGTTCAAAGGCAACATTGCGCAAATTGTCGAACATAAGAGAGGTGAAGCGGCCCAAGACATAGGCTGCGACCAAAGCCATCGCGACCTGAGCGCCGGCGGCAATCTCTGCCGCGGCGCCCGTTCCCTCCATCGCGTTGACCGCCCCTTTATACGCAAAAGGTAACGCCAGCGTGACGCCCTTTGCGCACAGGACCAGCGTCATCGCGATGATAATGCGCACCCGCAAATCTGGGTTATTGGCCGGCCACAAATACGGCAGGAACCGCCGCAGCGTCTTCCAGCCTTCCCCATCGGGGTTGGTTGGACGATCAGAAGAGGCGGTATCGGGCGGCATTACGCTCGCCCATGTGGGCCTCCCTCACCACAAGGGCAAGGTGAGGTCTTGTCTTTATGCGCTCAATTAACGGGCGCTTGAAATCCGCGGATCCGGTTGCGACGCATCGCGCGCGCCACATCGCGAGGCACATCAAACAGGATGCGTTGGCGCGAAAAATCAATCGCGACACGGTCAAACATACGCAAATGCTGCATGCCAATCGCCAAAACCGGCTTATCCTGCAGGCCGAGCGCTTCGAATGCGGGCGCATCGGCAAACGCCAACGGGACATTGGTCAATTGCAGCCCTTCGATGGTGAGCGAACGGACATAAGACAAATCGCCCGTCATCTCGACGCCGTTGACGTCGGTTGTGGTGACCTGCTGCGCGCGCTGTGTGCGGAGTCGGTTTTGCAACGCGAGGTTGCCCAGGCTTCCTTGCGCGCCGGTGTCTATAATGACTGTCGCACGAACGCCTTCGACTAAGGCGTCTGTGATCAGCAATTGGCCAAGTTCCTGGCGCGCGCGGACGACGATTTCAAAGCCCTTGCGATAATTGCGCACTTCAGAGACCTCTTGCAGGGCAATGGTGTCTTCGCGGAAATCGATCAGGACGCGGAAATCTTGCAGGCTGTCCAACCCCAAAATGCCATCGGCTCCGACATGTTGCCGGTCCAATACGGGGGAAAGCAGGTCGCGCACGGTGTGCGTGCCGAACGTCATTGAATCGACCTCGACCACATTGACCGGGCGGCGGCTGGCCATGCCGACCAATGTCGCGGTGCCAAAGGGGGTAAGCTGAAGCCCCTCATTGATTTGGTGCGTTACAGCGGTTGCTTGGCTGCCGGTGTCGATCATAAAGTCGTATGGGCCGGACCCTTCGACCATAACCGGCACCGTGAAGCGGTTGTAGCGATCATCATCCAGATCGAGGATTTCAGTCGATGGATCGGTCAGGCTGGGCGCGATTGCTTCGGTGATCGCTTCCTGGGCCGGGGATGGCGGGATAGCGGGCGGTTCAACGGCGATTGTCGCTGCGCTTGATCCAATCAGGCTCGCGGTGATCGCGGGCAGCGTCCATAGATATGTCATCGTGTGGTCCAATCCCATACGCGCAGATCGGGGGTCTGCGTCTGATCGGCAAGATAACAGAGAAATGGTGCGCCCCCAAATTATGGAAAGCCCGCGCAAGAGTTAGGCGGGCAGGTGCACTGTGTCTTTGTTGCGCAACAGCGCCCATGTCTCACGCACGATCGAGTGGTAACCGAACCAAAATGTCGCGCCATAAATTCCTGCTCCTATGACGGCATAGGTTGCCAGCGCCAACAACGGGCTCTCGATCGGAATAAGCCGCTGCGCCATGATCACCGCGACCGTCATAAAGGCGCAGGACAATGCAATGGGTGTGAGGGCACCTATCAATGCCATCGGCGTCACGCCGATCCGGGGCAAGGTGGCTGTCAGTGTGATCGCGCACAGCATCGGCGCGGCAACCCACCATGCATGAACCAATCCGATGGGGCCGCCGCCAATGCTCCAAAGGAACACGCATGGGAATATCACCGCGCCGCAAATGGACGTGAACAGATAGACCCGCGTTCGCCCCATCGCATTGGTGACCGGTGCACAGATCAGTTGCAGAGCAAAGGCTGGCATCACAATCGCCAGCCCCGATAATATCGGAATCAGCCCTGTCCATTTCTCCCCCATCAAGACGAGGATTGCCGAATCGCTGGTGAGCGAAAGACCAATATAGGCAGGCGCGCTCACCATCATCACCAACCGCGCGGTCTTAAGGAAGTAAGGGCCAAGCGGCTTGTTCGCGCGGTGCAATTCTGAATAGGCTGCCAGCGCAACCTCATTGATTGGCGGGATGAAACGGCCCGTTACAATCAGAGCAAGGAACAGGGCCTGAGAATAGAGGCCCAGATCATAGGTCTCCAGCAAACGGCCTGCGATCACCACATCACTCTGGCTCTGAATGATCCAAAAGAGCTGGCACAGGGTGAGTGTGCCGCCATAGGTAAGCAGGTCCCACGCTCCTGCTGGGTTGAAGATCGGCTTTATCCAAAGACGTGCAGCAATCATTAGGCCAATGGCGCGGGTCACAAAAATCGACAGGCCTGAATATATAAGCGCCCAAACACCCCATCCCAGCCACGCTAGAACCAGAGCGATCATCGCCCCTACGAGCGCGCTGATCATATTGACCTGGCCTTGTTTGCGGAACTCCAGTCCGCGCGCCAGCCATTCGGATGGCAATGCAATAAAGGGTATGGTCAGAAAGATCGCCGCCTGAACCCGCAGCATATCGGCCACGATGGGCTCTTCGAAATAGGCAGCTGCCGCAGGGGCGACGGCAAACTGAATTGTGGCCAGTGTAAAATTGGCCAGCAGCAGCATCCCAAACACCTGCCCGACGCGCCGATCATCCAAATGCGCCGTTTGCACAATAGAGGTGGCAAAGCTTTGTCCATTGAGAAAGGCGAGGGCGGTGACGACCACTTGGCTCATCGCAAATAAGCCATAGTCTGTGGGATCAAGCAGGCGCACCACTAGGAACGTCGATGTCCATGTGATGATCTGCGCCGCAACCTGCGCGCCCCAACGCCAAGCAACGGCCGAGCGCACGCGCGTGGCAAAAGACGAATCATCATGTGCATCACCAACCCCATTATGGGCGGACGATGCCGATTCTGATTCGGAAAGAGGGGCCTTGGCGTCCATGAAAGAGCCGATAGCGGCCAAAAGTGAACAAATGGCCCAATTTCAGGCTCGATTCCGAAGCGAACCGAGCCGGTTCAGGGGCTTTGATCGTTAACGATCCCTTGAATATCGACCTGCAAAGCCCATTTCGATAGGGAACGACGGGTCTCAAACCCGCGGAATTCTGGGAAAAATGCTCTTTTTTGAAATAATATTGCAAAAAGGCGTTGACCGAATCTCAGACCCCGCCTAGATGAGCTCCACCGACGCGGCGCAGACGGCTTCTACCGCCTTCGCAACGATTGGTCGCCAACATAAACGGATAGCCGGTCCCCCGGTGTAAATCGGGGAAACCATTGCTGTCCGCCATTTGTGTCTGGTGTGCTCTTTGACATTGTTAGTTTTTGATGAAGGGACATGTGGGCGACGGCGTCCGGTCTGGGGATATTAAGGCTCCAGATACCGGTTAAATTCAAGCCGATGCCACATCCTTATCGCCTCCACAGGTGGTATGTGATGATACATGTTCATTCGTATCCATTACGTTTGACAGTGCAGGTATCGGCTCCTTGATATTCTGGTTTGTTAAGATGGCAGGGTTTACCCTGTGCTTGATAGGTTAGTTTCACAAACTTGAGAGTTTGATCCTGGCTCAGAACGAACGCTGGCGGCATGCCTAACACATGCAAGTCGAACGAACCCTTCGGGGTGAGTGGCGCACGGGTGCGTAACGCGTGGGAACCTGCCTTTAGGTTCGGAATAACTCAGAGAAATTTGAGCTAATACCGGATAATGTCTTCGGACCAAAGATTTATCGCCTTTAGATGGGCCCGCGTTAGATTAGATAGTTGGTGGGGTAACGGCCTACCAAGTCGACGATCTATAGCTGGTCTGAGAGGATGATCAGCCACACTGGGACTGAGACACGGCCCAGACTCCTACGGGAGGCAGCAGTGGGGAATATTGGACAATGGGCGAAAGCCTGATCCAGCAATGCCGCGTGAGTGATGAAGGCCTTAGGGTTGTAAAGCTCTTTTACTAGGGATGATAATGACAGTACCTAGAGAATAAGCTCCGGCTAACTCCGTGCCAGCAGCCGCGGTAATACGGAGGGAGCTAGCGTTGTTCGGAATTACTGGGCGTAAAGAGAACGTAGGCGGCTATCCAAGTCAGGGGTGAAATCCCGGGGCTCAACCCCGGAACTGCCCTTGAAACTAGGTAGCTAGAATTCTGGAGAGGTTAGTGGAATTCCGAGTGTAGAGGTGAAATTCGTAGATATTCGGAAGAACACCAGTGGCGAAGGCGACTGACTGGACAGATATTGACGCTGAGGTTCGAAAGCGTGGGGAGCAAACAGGATTAGATACCCTGGTAGTCCACGCCGTAAACGATGATAACTAGCTGTTCGGGCTCATAGAGCTTGAGTGGCGCAGCTAACGCATTAAGTTATCCGCCTGGGGAGTACGGTCGCAAGATTAAAACTCAAAGGAATTGACGGGGGCCTGCACAAGCGGTGGAGCATGTGGTTTAATTCGAAGCAACGCGCAGAACCTTACCAGCCTTTGACATCCTAGGACGATTTCTGGAGACAGATCTCTTCCCTTCGGGGACCTAGTGACAGGTGCTGCATGGCTGTCGTCAGCTCGTGTCGTGAGATGTTGGGTTAAGTCCCGCAACGAGCGCAACCCTCATCCTTAGTTGCCATCATTTAGTTGGGCACTTTAAGGAAACTGCCGGTGATAAGCCGGAGGAAGGTGGGGATGACGTCAAGTCCTCATGGCCCTTACAGGCTGGGCTACACACGTGCTACAATGGTATCTACAGTGAGCAGCGATCCCGCGAGGGTTAGCTAATCTCCAAAAGATATCTCAGTTCGGATTGTTCTCTGCAACTCGAGAGCATGAAGGCGGAATCGCTAGTAATCGCGGATCAGCATGCCGCGGTGAATACGTTCCCAGGCCTTGTACACACCGCCCGTCACACCATGGGAGTTGGTTTCACCCGAAGATAGTGCGCTAACCTGTTTACAGGAGGCAGCTAGCCACGGTGGGATCAGCGACTGGGGTGAAGTCGTAACAAGGTAGCCGTAGGGGAACCTGCGGCTGGATCACCTCCTTTCTAAGGATATTCATGAAAGCGCCGATGCTAGTCATCGGAAGTGCTTCATGGCTTCCAAAGAACATTGCCGTCGTCCTCATGTCCTTTCATCAATCAGATACAGCGTCACGCTGGCTGCAAAGCCGTGTGTTTCGTTGTTTGCCTGAGCCGGCTCACGCCCGTTGCGGCAGCCTCTTTCATTAGGGGCGGTCGGAATTGGTAGATGTGGGCCTGTAGCTCAGTTGGTTAGAGCGCACCCCTGATAAGGGTGAGGTCAGAAGTTCAAATCTTCTCAGGCCCACCACCTATTTTAGGTGATGCCTAACTACTAGGGGCCTTAGCTCAGCTGGGAGAGCACCTGCTTTGCAAGCAGGGGGTCATCGGTTCGATCCCGATAGGCTCCACCAGGCATTTTAATCTGATAGATGAAAAGAAAGAGATCTTGCTTTCGAGCAAGTAGGCGCTTTGGCGCTGAACATTTGACATTGTGAATGGGTTTTTAAATCGATGCCGTGGCGGTATCGTCGTAAAGGATCAGACCTTAGGGTTTGAGTTCCCGAAGCGGCGCATACCATCACAATATCAATCAAAATTGATTATCTGGCTGAGATAATTCTTCTATATCATCGTTAAGACGCGCAGTCCTTATGCAAGGCTGTCGTTGATGGTGTAGATTCTCAAGCGTGAGGTAAGAGCATTTGGTGGATGCCTTGGCATGTACAGGCGAAGAAGGACGTGGCACGCTGCGATAAGCGTCGGGGAGATGTGAGCAATCTTTGATCCGGCGATTTCCGAATGGGGAAACCCACCTTCACCATTTCTTTCTGTTTACCTTTCGAGGTAAACGGAGCGAGGTGGAAAAGGTATCACCTTAGTGAATATATAGCTTTGGTGAAGCAAACCCGGGGAACTGAAACATCTCAGTACCTGGAGGAAAAGACATCAACCGAGATTCCGTTAGTAGTGGCGAGCGAACGCGGATCAGGCCAGTGCCTTTTCATAAATTAGCAGAACTCTCTGGAAAGTGAGACCGTAGTGGGTGATAGTCCCGTATGCAAAAATGATTGAAAAGGACTTGAGTAGGGCGGAACACGTGAAATTCTGTCTGAACATGGGGGGACCACCCTCCAAGCCTAAATACTCGTACATGACCGATAGCGAACAAGTACCGTGAGGGAAAGGTGAAAAGCACCCCGATTAGGGGAGTGAAACAGTACCTGAAACCGAATGCTTACAAGCAGTTGGAGCCCCTTTGGGGGGTGACAGCGTACCTCTTGCATAATGGGTCAGTGACTTAATCTAGCATGCGAGCTTAAGCCGCTAGGTGTAGGCGAAGCGAAAGCGAGTCTGAATAGGGCGAATGAGTATGTTGGATTAGACCCGAACCCCGGCGATCTAGGCATGACCAGGTTGAAGGTGCAGTAACATGCACTGGAGGACCGAACCGTTTAATGTTGAAAAATTATCGGATGAGTTGTGTTTAGGGGTGAAAGGCCAATCAAGCCGGGAAATAGCTGGTTCTCCGCGAAATCTATTTAGGTAGAGCGTCAGATGTATGCCGATGGGGGTAGAGCACTGGATGGGCTAGGGCTGCGCGAGCGGTACCAAACCTAACCAAACTCCGAATACCATCGAGTCTTGTCTGGCAGACAGACGGCGGGTGCTAAGGTCCGTCGTCAAAAGGGAAACAGCCCTAACCTACAGCTAAGGTCCCCAAGTCATTACTAAGTGGGAAAGCATGTGGGAATCCCAAAACAACCAGGAGGTTGGCTTAGAAGCAGCCATCCTTTAAAGAAAGCGTAACAGCTCACTGGTCTAAATAAGGGTTCCTGCGGCGAAGATGTAACGGGGCTAAAGTAATGCACCGAAGCTTAGGGTTCATAGTTTACTATGAGCGGTAGCGGAGCGTTCCGTAAGTGGTTGAAGCCAAAGGGTAACCGATGGTGGACATATCGGAAGTGCGAATGCTGACATGAGTAGCGATAAAGAGGGTTAGATGCCCTCTCGCCGAAAGACCAAGGGTTCCTGTTCAATGCTAATCAGAGCAGGGTAAGCCGGCCCCTAAGACGAGCCCGAAGGGGGTAGTCGATGGGAACCACGTTAATATTCGTGGGCTTGGAGATGTGTGACGGATGGTGGAAGTTGTGTGGCCTTATTGGATTGGTCATGCAGCCAAGCTGTTCCAGGAAATAGCCTCTCCGTATAAACCGTACCCGAAACCGACACAGGTGGTCAGGTAGAGTATACCAAGGCGCTTGAGAGAAGTATCCTGAAGGAACTCGGCAAATTGCCTCCGTACCTTCGGAAGAAGGAGGCCCTCTCACTGGGCAACCAGTGTGGAGGGGGCACAGGCCAGGGGGTAGCGACTGTTTATCAAAAACACAGGACTCTGCTAAGTCGGCTTCAAGACGACGTATAGGGTCTGACGCCTGCCCGGTGCTTGAAGGTTAAGAGGAGGAGTGCAAGCTCCGAATTGAAGCCCAAGTAAACGGCGGCCGTAACTATAACGGTCCTAAGGTAGCGAAATTCCTTGTCGGGTAAGTTCCGACCTGCACGAATGGCGTAACGACTTCCCCACTGTCTCCAGGATATGCTCAGCGAAATTGAATTCTCCGTGAAGATGCGGAGTACCCGCGGTTAGACGGAAAGACCCCGTGCACCTTTACTGCAACTTCAGAGTGGTATTAGGAAAGAGCTGTGTAGCATAGGTGGGAGGCTTTGAAACTTGGACGCCAGTCCGAGTGGAGCCATAGGTGAAATACCACCCCGCTGTTTTCTGATATCTAACCAACTACCGTTATCCGGTAGTGGGACCCTCTGTGGTGGGTAGTTTGACTGGGGCGGTCGCCTCCTAAAGAGTAACGGAGGCGCGCGATGGTAGGCTCAGGCCGGTTGGAAACCGGCTGCGAGAGTGCAATGGCATAAGCCTGCCTGACTGCGAGACCGACAGGTCGAGCAGAGACGAAAGTCGGTCATAGTGATCCGGTGGTCCCTCGTGGAAGGGCCATCGCTCAACGGATAAAAGGTACGCCGGGGATAACAGGCTGATGATTCCCAAGAGCTCATATCGACGGAATCGTTTGGCACCTCGATGTCGGCTCATCACATCCTGGGGCTGGAGCAGGTCCCAAGGGTTTGGCTGTTCGCCAATTAAAGTGGTACGTGAGCTGGGTTCAGAACGTCGCGAGACAGTTTGGTCCCTATCTGCCGTGGGCGTCGATACTTGAAAGGAGTTGCCCCTAGTACGAGAGGACCGGGGTGAACATACCTCTGGTGTACCAGTCATGCCGCCAGGCGTGCCGCTGGGTAGCTATGTATGGACGGGATAACCGCTGAAAGCATCTAAGCGGGAAGCCTCCCTTGAGATTAGGTATCTTCGAACCGTCGTAGACCACGACGTTGATAGGCTGGGTGTGGAAGCGCAGTAATGCGTGTAGCTAACCAGTCCTAATAGTTCTGATCATGCTTGAGAGTCTGCACTGTCAACGACAGCTTTGCTGTCTTTGGTGGAAGGATTTTCCAGCCAGATACGCCCAAGTAACACTTCGCACGGACTCGATTGGTCTGTGTGACATCGATTTAACCCAAACTTTCGCTGGCCCCATTGCTTGGTGGTCATAGCGTCTGTGACCCACCCGATCCCATCTCGAACTCGGCCGTGAAACCAGATAGCGCCGATGGTACTATGTCTTAAGGCATGGAAGAGTAGGTCGCCGCCAGGCATTGAAGCCAGCGATAGCGCGGGAATAAAACCCATTCACTAGTCAAAGGGCTGACCTTCACGGGCAGCCCTTTTGGCGTCTTTAAAATCCGCACGTTTTGCGGGGCTTAAGGCGTCAGCATCGGTAGCGCGGGATGGAGCAGTCCGGTAGCTCGTCAGGCTCATAACCTGAAGGTCGTTGGTTCAAATCCAACTCCCGCAACCACCGAAGCATTGAAACCATTCAACAAAAAGGCCCCGCTGGTATCAGCGGGGCCTTTTTGCGTTTGGCGTTGAAGGAGTTCTCCAAGGAGTTCTCCATCGAAAGTCAGCCAAGGAAATCTCTGATTCCGCGCAGATAAGCGCGCGCTAACACTTCCTCACCTTCGGCCGCCATCTTGGCGTTTTCTTTCTTATTGCTGCCAAAGAACGGTTCAACCAACACGGTTGGTACATTGTTCAAAGCATGCAGGGAACGACCACCATTGGCGTTTTTCTTGGTGGGTTTTACCTTTCGGTCTCTAAATCCCAGTGTGCTCAAAAGCTCGTCTTGAACTTTCTGGGCAAAAACACGGACAGATTTCATATCCGATCGGTACAGGACTTCGGTCCCATGAGCAGCCGAGCTCTCAAAATCATTGAAATGCAGTTCCATTGCGCATTCTGGATCCCATTCGCCAACCTTGGCGTATGCTCTGTCGATTTCTTTCTTGTGGCTACCGACATAAATGCGTTCGAACACTTTCACTTCGATTTCATATTCTCCCGCAAATTGCTTCATAATTGCTGCGATTTTCTGATTGTAAGGAAATTCCGACGTTGCGAGAGGGAATGGGGCAGAGGCGCCCATCTTCTTTGCATTGTGGCCGACGATCACCGCAACTTTGCGACGCGCAGCGGCGTTGCCCAATCCCTCTTCCTTCACGGCTGTTCCAAAGAGCGCATCGCGCGCTTCAGAGAAGGCAGAGATCACTTCGAATACGTAGTCAGGATCTTCGGAATACCCTCTGGCCGTGATATGGCGCAAATATGCAGCGCCGTCTGCCTTGTGGTCTTTCCATCCGGCATAGGGGCCTTGGTCAATGAAGGTCCAATATCCTTCGATGAAGTCCGCGGCAGACTTGAACTTGCAATAGGTGTCTAAGAGACCGTCGGCGTCGGTATGGTCGACTGGCTTTGCAACGCCATCCATACGCTCGCGAAATTTGAGCGAGGCGAAGTTGAAATGCTGCGATGCAAGGTCACTAACGCCCCGATCAGATGCTACGATGCATTGCGCCAATGTCGTAATTTTAAGGCTGTCTGAGACCTTCTTTGTCTTCCTGTATTCTTTGATCAGGTTTTCCCAAATCGCCATGTCTGCCTCCAGTTTTGTGGTATTCGGCGCGCACAGAACCGCAAGGCCGTTTCAGCGCTCCGAGAGAGATTGCGGTTGCGGATTTACGCCACCACGAATTGATCGATCACTTTCTCACCGCTTGTCGACTTGATCACCGCGACCAATTTGGGCTCGCTGGCAGAGAATATGTGATTGAGCATTTGCAGGAACGACATCGTGCGCCCGGTTATGCCGTCTTTAAACTTGAAGATTTCGCCAAACTCAGAAGCCTCGTCAGCTTCCCCCGCGCCCAGCGACACGATCGTCATGATCGCTGCATCTTTAGCGGCAACATGGCGGCGCAGCGCTCGGCGATCAAACTCGCCATTGTCCCCTATCGGGCTATGATAGACCATCCGCGCGGCGTTCACGAAGTCGGGAAAGGCTTGCGCGCGAATGAACAGCCAGCGGACACGATCATGTTTGAATGCCTTCAGTGTCGGCCTATTTTGCCTCCGCGGCCCCGGCTTAGGGAGGCCATGCCACTTCTTAATCTTGTGACCGAACAAGGCTTTGTAATCCCGCGTTTCTTCCGGCCCAGAAAGTTTGGCAAGTGTTTCGGAACTCACGTCGCGCTTTAGGAATTTCAAGAATTCATCCCAGTCGTCTTGATCATAGGCACCATTACGGGCGAACTGGCGCATCATCATATCAAACAGGTCGATATCGCTGTGCTGTTGCGCATCGAGCTGTTTTGCGACAGCGGCGGAGTTGAAGATCAAGCGCAATTCCAGCTGTCCAGAAAGCCTGGCATTTCCACCCGGATTGGCAATCCACTTATCAACCCGGTCAAGGGCCAGAGGGATGGCCTGTTTCGAGATGAACCCCGGGGTTGCCGGCAGGCTTGAGGGGATAAAGGGGGATTCAGCCAAGTCGGATAAAAACGCCGCAACCTCGTCTCGATCCATGCGGTGTTCGTTGTAGACCATATTGAAGGTCAAGGTCTCTTCAAACAGCCTCTGCGCGCTGGCACCAGCCGCCGCCTTTGTGTGCATGAGAGAGACATCGCTGAGGAAGTCGAATTTGCGGGTGTCCTTTTTCTTGGACAGCGTTCGCTGTGCAAGGCCGGTTGCATCGACCGACAGTTTCCCATCCGCCGCTGCCACAGTTTCAACCTTGGCTCGCAATTTTTCGCGTCCGCCCAAGGTCATGCCGAACAGACTGACTTTAAAGCCCCAATTGCGTTCTCGGCGAGTGAAGCGGCCGATCTTTGTCTTTTCGATATCCAGCACAAAACCCGGAGTGCGCACCCCATCGTGCACTTGCGCTTCGACCGCTTGATATCCGCCCGCGATCAGCGAGGCATAGATTTCTCCCGCTTCCACGGTGGGCGCAACAAACTCACCAGAAAATTCGAAATTGACTCCGTTCTCCAGGACATCCTCGATATCAATTTCGGCCGTGAGCGTCGTTTTCGCTTTATCTTCGAGCAATTCGAGGAGCGAGCGGAAGCGCTCAAAATGGGTCTCAATAACTTCACTCACACCCTTGGTGAGATCGTCAATTTCTTGGATCTTTTTGTCGGTCTTGCTGCCGATCCGCTTGAGCTCTTTGCCCAAATCAATTTGTTTGTTCGCTTCTTCGCTAACGCTGTTGAAAAGCGATGTGATCTTCCCGCGCAGCTTTGGCAGGATTTTGTTGAACAGCGAGGCGATGGCTGTGTTGACCTTCTCTTGCGCTTGTCCGCCCAGCAAATTGATCAACGGTAATTCTGCGAGCACCTGATTGGCGACCTGTTTGATCGCCTCTTCTTTTTGCGAAAGATAATCGCCGCCAAATGTATCGATCTTGTCGGTGACCAGCTTTTCAAGCCATTCGGTCAAGGCCGATTGATCTTTGCTGTCCAATCCCAACACAAGGCTCGCATCGCTCTTCAGAGCCGCCGCAAGGTCTGGGGCTTTGATCAATGCTGCAATTTGTTCGCCCAATTCAGCGGAGAGTTGAGTGCGCACATAGGTGCCCGGCGATAGGAAAGGTTTGATTTCCTCAAAACCCTTTTCCCATTTATCCAGCCGCTCTTTTAACACGCCATGCAACACGTCTGCGGACTTGCTGACATCCACGACCAATCCTGCGCTGGCGGAGAACCGTCGCTCAAATGATTTCTTGCGCGTCATCGTCATGATGACCGAATGGCCAAGGCCGACCGGATTGCCCCGGCGCAAGGACAAAGATGCTTCCACCGGGCGCTTAACGCTTGCTGCCAGTTTTACACTCGGCGCAATGTCGACCATGGAATTTTCGAACATGGTTGCGATGGAAAGGCCGACACTCAATTGAACGTTGCCTTTGTAGTCCAAGGTCAATCCAAACGCGCCGCTCTCTGGAGAGTTTAGCCGTCTCCAGACGGAGTCAAAGGAGAACGGATTGATCGTTTCTTTGAGCGATTTTGCCGCCGCAAGAGCGAATGGCGCAGTGAGGTCTTTGGGCTGATGATAGTAGGCGAGGCCAAACTCCTTCTTAACCGAGCCCTCTGCCGATACGCTCCCGAATTGAACCGGCAGCTTTGCCTTTGCCTCTGCATCAGCGGAGAGTGAGAGCCGCAAGGCCAGCAAGTCCTCTTCAACATTGTCGCTGGGATAGGGCCAGTCCGCCAGCGCCTCCAGCTCCAAACCCGCCTTCGCACCCAGCGAAAGCGACCACGGCGCATCAGCGCCGCTCGGCAGGGATTCGTTTATCGAGAAAAGCGGGAAATCGATGCTATCCCCGCCCACGCCAAAATCACCATTCAGTGGTTTGAGCAAAGTGATGATCGTGTCCCGAGTGTCATCATCAACCTTGTCGAGCCAAGACTTGAGCGCGGTATGCGAGTCGGCAAGGCCAGCATCGGTAAAGATTTTTGTGACATCATCGGATTCAATTCCAGTGATGACAGTTTCGACCCATTGATCGAGCGTCATCGGCTTTCCCAAATCCGTAAGAAGGCCAGAGAAAACCTCCCAATGTGTGCGCAATTCGGCGATTTTGTTGAGGACATTGGTCGCCTCTGGCAGGTCGATTAGTTTTCCGGCTTTGGACAAAATGCCTTGGATATCGCTCATTTTTGGGGCCTTTTAGGTTGGTTCTTATGATGGAAATTCGGGCGTCATGATGGGGCGCATTTGGCTATTGGCCTGATGGTTTGGGCCTAAGTGTGGATCGGAAATTGATCACCTTGTTCAACAAGTCGAACCAGAATGATGCGCCGAGGCAAATCGCCAGCGCGCTGAGCAGCCAGCCAAGGATCGCGCTGCCTATGGCGACGGCTGATACGTCTTCCGTGTCGGAAGTAAGCGGTGAGTTGTCCCAGCCTAGCGGAAGGCCATACCCGCCGAGCCGGTCGCGCGTGCATTGCTGCCTGCTCTCGGCATCATCAGCGTCTTCGCAGCCGACCGCAGCGAAATAACTTTCTGCATCGTTGGCGGCGGCTTCGGCATCGGCAACAACAACGGCGCGCAGGCCTGGGTTTTCATAAAGGCTTTCTGCGACGCGGATCGTATCGAAATTGATGAACACTGCTGCGGCTAAGCCTAAACAAAAAAGGGCGCGCTGGGTGTTGCGCCGATAGACAGCCGACAGCCGATCGGTCATCGCGACATAGAGTGCTTCGATTTCTTTTTCTGTTGCGCTGATCAGTTCGCCGGACGATTTCATTGCATCTGGCATCAACTCCGCGGCAGCTTTGGCAAACACTTCGGGAGCGATGTAGGCAGGCAGGTTTCGCTTGCTCCCTTTTTCCGATTGGTAATCGCCTGCAAAGAGAGGGGCGATAAGTTTACTGTTGTAGAGCGTCTCGGCGCTCAATTTGTTTGCGCCATCTGACTGATTGAGCTGTTTAACCAGCCTATCAATCCCTTCGTGCAGATTGATTGTGCGCCTTTGCAACAAACCTTCGAGTATTTCCTGCAGCGCGGAAACCAACAGGCTGAACAATGCGAATAGGAAAATGAGACCAATCCCCATTTCCAGGATTCCTGATCCAAACATACACTTGCCCCCACAAGAGAATCACTATTGCGTCACAAAAATCTCATAAGGCACCCGACTTGTCCAACTTTTGTTCGGTATGTTTAGAATGCGGTTCCTAGTTGCCGCCGTTCACCACCAAATCGATCGATGTTTTCAGAAAGAAATTTTCTGAGAGAAATTGATTTAAAACTTGATCTGCCGATGCACTAATTTTTGATTTGAGCGGGCTGGACGCTTTTTTGAGCGAAATATCGTTCAACAAAACTGTTGCGCTTAAAAGTCGTTCAAGATTACTTTGCAGTGGTTGGCTTGGGGGAGTTAGAAATTTGGCGCATCTGGTGTTCGTGCATGGCGTAAACGTCCGCAAAAATCCGCAAGACGATTCCTATGAGGAGGGTGAACAGCGCCGTGATGCTGCATTTCGCGATATCGCATTTAGAGGCACTGACGTCACTTTCTACAATCCCTATTGGGGGGAATTCGGAGCGCCGACCACCTACCAATCGTTGGACCTTGGAGGAGATCAGGCGCTGGGCGATCTGGGCGGAGGCGGCCTATTCGGAGACGCGGTTGCCGATATTGATGAGCAATCGCTGAGTGGGAGCAAGCTGCTTGCGTGCGCGCGCGACGATTTTTCGGCGACGGTGAATTCGCTAACCGTGGTGCTGAACGAACCGAATTCAGAAATCTACGATCCTGAACTGGCGATCGAACTCGCCGATTATCTTTTGTCACTCGAAAGCAATCTTGCAGAAGAGATGGAGCAATCCGGAGGCAGCCGGGTATCTGTGCCCGCTTGGCTCAGCGACCATGCTTTGACCAACGATGAGCAGTTCCTGTTGAGGCTGGATCAAGAAGCGAATTATGCCCGGGGGCAGGAGCAAGTGTCGCTCAGCATTAGAGGGGCTTTGGCCAAGGCTGGCT
Organism: uncultured Erythrobacter sp.; assembly: GCA_947502815.1. Classification (GTDB taxonomy): domain Bacteria; phylum Pseudomonadota; class Alphaproteobacteria; order Sphingomonadales; family Sphingomonadaceae; genus Erythrobacter. The sequence continues at coordinate 2,643,500 of CANNBH010000001.1, read as the reverse complement.
GGTGGCTCACTGACCGCGCCGCTGATGTTGCGGGCGGCGCTGTGGCCAACGCTGCGCGCAATCTGACGCCCAAACTGGCGGTCTTTCTGGGTGACGCATTCATCTATCTGAACAACGAATCGAACCCCGAAAGCCCCAGGTTCAAAATTCAAAAAGTGGTTCTGGATGCGATAATTAAGGCCGCGAAGGCTGCGAAAGCCGACGGTAGCCCGCTCATCCTCTTGGGCCATTCGATGGGCGCGAACATCCTGTATGACATGTTGAAATCGCCCGAGGTGATAGAGGCTGTTGAGCAAGAATTGGATGCGCCCTTTGGTGCCGACCTCTTTATGACTGTCGGCACGCAGGTGGGGCTGTTTGAGGAATTAAAGCTGTTTGGAGACAAACATGCAAGCAAGCCTGCGATGTGCGAATATTGGTGGCATGTTTATAATGAAATGGACGTTCTGAGCTTTGGCGCAAGCGGAATTTTCGAGGACGTTATCCAGTTTGAATGCAACACAAATGCCAATATTATCAATGCACACACCGCGTATTTCACATCGCCTGTGTTCCAGAGACGGCTCAACAAACGGCTGGGGCATTTGGGCATTGTTTCGTGACACTGATATACCAGAACACTGACCTACCCGATGGTGAGCCTCAGCTTCACGCGCTGATCATCGGCTGCGGCAGGTTTCCGCATCTTGGAGCGAATGCGGACCGAAAAGCCTGCGCAGATAGCGCTGTAAAGATTGCCGAATTCTTGCTCGACCCAGCGACACTTTTGACGACCCCGATCGGCTCAATCGAACTGATGCTTTCGGATCCTGATAAGGAGCAAGGCCAAGACACGTTCCCGCGGTTGGACCCCCATGACCAACGGCCGGATGGTGATACGGGCGTTGAGCCCGCGCTTGGTGCGACGGTTGAGAATGTTGTCCATAAATGGGCAGATCGCTGCGATAGTGGCCGCGGGGATCAATTGTTTTTCTATGGATGTTCGCACGGGGTGACAGACCGTGACCGCACCGGTTTGATGGTGTTGGAGGACGCCAAAAGCAACAATAATGCGCCATGGAAACAGCTGTTGAATGTTGCAACAATGGCGGACTGGATTCCGCCCAAAAAAGAGCCAGCTGGTTCGTGGTTCTTTTTGGATGCGTGCCAGGAGGTGGTTCGCGGCATTGTTGATCAGCTTGAAGGCGAAAAAGGTATCCAGCCGATCCGCGCCACCACCAGAGAGCTGGGTCAATTTAATGAACGCGGTTTACCAAAACCGGTGGCCCTTGGCGTTGGCTATGGTCAAAAGACCTTTGCGCCGCCCGGCGGCGGAACGGCTTATTTCACAGAAGCCTTGCTATACGGATTCGCGAACTCCTGTGTGGAGTTCAAAAATGGGGAGTATTTCACGGTCGGCAAAAAGGTTGTTGAAGGCGTGTCTGAAATCGCCAAAGCGCATTACAATCGGAAACAATCGACCACCGCTTTTGGCCAAGACAGCTTTCAAGCAAGGTACACATTGTGCAGAGTGCTTGAACCGAAAGTCCCCGTGCGTGTTACACGGTCTGGCATTGGAGGATTGCGCGGCGCTTTGCCGCTTCGCGTCTTAAAGGATGACGTTGTGTTCACCGAGCGAGACCCTGCTGAAGAGGGGGACACCTGGGCCTTTGAGGCGCCGATTACGCATCGGCACATGACGCTTGAGATGCAGGTCGATGGGCTGCAGATTCAGAATGAAATGCAGATCGATCCCCCTGCACACATCCATGAGGTGTACGGCGATGAAGAGTAAGAGATGGGACAAAGATGCACTGCAAGGGGTCCAACTGGTTTCCCCGGGTGAAGGCGTGTTTAAGGTCGCTCTTCAGGATGGGAACGGCATCAATGTGGCGGAATTTGTCCTTGCGGGCGGATCGACAAGCCAGCGATTGCAGCTTCCGAAAGGACGCTATGCGGCTTCGGTTCTCGATGTGGGTCAAAAGAAATTGGGCGAAACCAACTTCACGATCACGGCCGGCAACACGCAATCGATACAGCTGGGAATGCCGGGCGAAACGTTGCGCGGTGGCGGAGATCGGAAACGCACCTCTGGCTCCTCGATAAAGCGTTGGGGGCGGCAGCAGCCGTCTAAAATTGAGAGGTTTTCAACGTTCGCTTCTAAATCGGAAATGGAGAGCCCCTCAGCAAAGAGACGTCGCAAGCGTTCAGGCGGGAAGGTGTCTTTCGATTCTGACGCTGTTCGCGGCTTTGGGTTTATCGGTAACGACGCCGCAACTGATGAAGGGTTTGATCATTTTGTAGAGATCCCAGTTCAAAGTTTGGAGGCGGCTACGCCCGCGCAAGCCGAAAGCGAGCCATCAACGGATTGCCGCAAATTCGACATTGGGCTTTCTGAAGATGGGCAGCTTGGCAAGCGAGGCGGGTGGCTCGAACCCGATGATTTGACGATCGGCACCCATGCCGACCCCGATACGGGCATACTTCAAATCGATATCAAGGATGACAGGCCCGAAGGCCGCAAGAGCCGAGTTAGGATCAGTTGCAGCGTGGAAGGGCTGCAGACGATCCGGGTTCCTGTCCCGCTCTATCGCGAAGGGGTTTCGATCTTCTTGCATCCCCGAATGGGTAAGGATTCGGTGGATTTTTGGATCGGGCTTGATGCGAAGGACCCGGCGATCGAAGCTCTTGTTGTGGCGTTGGAGCGGATGGGCCGCGAAGATGCCTTGGCAACGCTTTCAAGCAACGGGGGCGGGATTGATGACGCTATCCTCATCTTGGGCAAGAAGCGCCGCGACCTGTGGGCAGCAACCGTCGCGGCGTTGATTTTGGCCCGAACCGGGAATGTCGGAAATCGGCTGCAATGGTTCCACAACCTCGCCGATTGGGCACCGCATATAGCCGATGCGCCGATTTCGGCCGCTTGGGCTGAGGCGGCTCGCGGGGAGGGCGACACCATTCAAATCGAAGCCCGAATTTTTGAGCTGCTTGAACGATCAATGGCAATCGGAGCGCCCAATTTCACAGCGGGCCATATGATGGGCCTCGAACTGCTGGACAGCTTGCGTTCGACTGCCTCTGACAAGGCAATGCGCAGCGCCGCTGATGGTCGCTATCGCCAGTGGATGAGCCGCAGCAAATCCAGGCTGTTTGAGAGCGCCTATTTGATGTGGGAGCACCTTGGCACCAGCCTAACCAAAGGGAAGCTGCCTGATCAACGTTACCTTTCAGTCGCATCGGGTGAACTCGGTCTCAATGGCTTTGCGATTAAGGGTGGAATTTGACCTGACAGCAATGAACCTGCCGGGATCGAGTTTTTCCGCGAAGCCCGCTTTGGGCCGTGCATTCAGGCCTCTCTCACTCGGTTGAGGAAGGTCTTTACCTGCACGCTTAGCGTGGTGGCTTGGCTTTGCAGGTCGTTGGCGCTGCTCAACACTCGATTTGCGGCCATGCCCGTGGATCGCGACAATTCCCGCACGGTTGTGACTTGGCCTGCGGCCTTTGCGGTTCCGCGCGCGGCCAAATCAATATTTTCGGCCAATTCTTGTCCAGCGCTGGATTGTTGATTGACGGCGCTGGCGATGGCCATTGTGGTGTGGTCTAGATCTTTGACCTGTTTCGCAATTGCGCGAAGTGCGGTCACGCAAGCACCTGTCTTATCCTGCATCGAACAAATTTGGTTTGCCACCTCCTCGGTTGCCCGACTGGTCTGCATTGCCAATTCCTTCACCTCACTGGCCACTACGGCAAAGCCGCGTCCAGCTTCGCCGCCGCGCGCCGCCTCGATTGATGCGTTGAGCGCCAGCAGATTGGTGCGCTGGGCGATGGTTTGGATCAGCTCGACGATCTGACCGACCTGTTCGGCCGAAATGGACAGAGCTGAAATCGTCGTATCGGCTTCTTCGGTCGCATCATGGGCGAGCCGTGCCAAAGCACTGGAAGAGCCCGCTTGTTGGCTGACCTCTTCGATGGAAAGGGCAAATTCATCACTGGCAGCGGCAGCGGTTGTCGCGCCAAGGTTGGCGTCTTCCATATGTTGCGACAAATCCGACGTTCGCTCGCTTGCCTCATCCGCAGTTGCGGCCATTGTCGATGCCGTGGTGCCAAGCTCACGTGATGCAGCGGCGACGCTTTCGACCACTTCGCCGACTGTCCGTTCAAATTGGAGCGCGACCTCATGCAGCAAGGCGGATTTGCGCGCCTCTGCCTCTTGTCGTTCCACGTCACGTTCGTGCTGCAATCGCATGGAATCTTCGGCCTGCTCGGTGCGTTCACGCGCCCACAATTCGAGCTGTGCGTTGGCGCGTTTAAACATGGAAAGCGCACGCAGCATTTCGCCGATTTCATCCTTGCGGTCATGCCCAATGATCTTAAAATCACGGTCGCCGCGCGCAAGCCGGGCCATCCCGCCTGAAATCTCCGATATTTTTTGCGACACATCCACAGACAGATACCGCAATCCGATGCCAAGGATGACTGAGGCGACGGTCGACAGCGCGATGATGACCAAGATCAAATAGGTAAAATAGGTCAGCCCAGCCTTTTGATTGGCTGCGCGGTGGCCAGACAGACTGTCGGCCATTTCGCGCGTATCCTTGGCCAAAGTTTCGCCGTTGGCGATCAGGCGCTGCCCCAAAATCGCGGCTCTTTCTGATTCTTTGTCTTGGGCGCGCGCATTCACCAAAGCGTTGAACGTGCCGCTGTAAGCGCCAAAGTCGGTGCGCATTTTCATCAGTTGTGGGACGACGGAAGGCAGCGATGTCGCGGCCACTTCTTCAATCGCGGTGACGCGTTTGTCTGCTTCATCAAATTTGCGCCGTTGGCGCTCTAGGATCATGTCTTCTTCTGCAAAGAAATACCGGGCCGAATTGTAGCGCAGGTCCCCCGCAACGCTGCGCAGTTCCACCGCTTCGACCAGCGCATCATTGGCATGCGCCGATGCCGAGTAGCGCAGCCACAATTCGCTCAGTCCAAGTCCCAAAATCAACATCATCGCAAAAACAATGCCGAAGAACACGCCAAAGATGCTGTGCACTTTGCCCCGCAGTCCCAGATTGTGGAACCACGGTATTTTTTCCAGAAAAGTCCGGGTGCTCGCGGGAGACAGGGCAGCGTTCGGTTCTGAGACATCCGATGGGGCCAGCGCGTCTTTGCGCGCCTCTTGCTCCAGAATATGGCGCGCATTGGGTTCGCGTGGGGCAAATGGATCGGTGCGGGTGTCGTCCGCCTCCATTTGCATCATCATATTCATGAAAGAGCACCCCAGAGCCATCCACCGCGCGGAAATTCGCACCAATGCCGCGCGCTTTAGACGCGGCAAGACATGCTCCTTGGTGAACGAAAGCCCTTTACAAGGCCGGCCTTCGAACCCCCGTCAAAACGCTAAGGGGTAGGGCGTAATCCGATCAGCTTTCGCGGACTTTGGAGAGGAATTGATCGACCTGAGTTCGCAGTGTCGCGGCCTGTTGTTCCAGCGCAGTCGAACTTGAAAGCACTTGGCTGGCGGCTGATCCTGTGGAGACAGACAATTCGTGCACTTCCTTGATGTGACCGGCGACCTTTTCCGTACCGCGTGCGGCAAGATCGATGGAATGGGCCAAATCTTGACCGGCCACCGATTGTTGGTCCACCGCGCTCGCGATCGAGATGGCAGTGGTTTCCAATTGTTGGACCTCGCTTGAGATTGATTTGAGCGCCTTAACGCTGGCTCCGGTTGTGTCCTGCATGGAGCGGATTTGCTCTGCGATTTGTTCGGTTGCGCGGCTGGTTTGCATGGCCAGCTCTTTGACTTCGCTGGCCACAACGGCAAACCCGCGTCCTGCCTCACCGCCGCGCGCCGCTTCGATCGATGCGTTTAGGGCGAGCAGATTGGTGCGCTGAGCAATGGTTTGAATCAATTCCACGATTTGACCGACTTGCTGGGCCGATTCCGACAATTCCGCGATGGTTGAATCCGCCTCATTTGCGGAATTGGTCGCCTGACGGGCCAGTTGAGCCGAGGAGGCGGCTTGGCGGCTGATTTCACCAATCGACATGGCGAATTCATCGCTTGCTGCGGCGGCGGCTGTTGCGCCTGTGTTGGCTTCTTCCATAGACACGGCGACGTCAGAGGTGCGGTTGCTCGATTGTTCGGCGGTGGCTGCCATCATGGTTGAAGTGGACTGCAATTGGCTCGACGCCGACGCGACGCCGTTCACCACGTCGCCCACAGTGCGTTCAAACTGATCGGCAATACCAAGCAGCGTTTCTTCGCGTTCTTTTCGCGCGGTTTCTTCTTTTGCCTGAACGCGCGCTTTTTCTTCCAATTCATCGCGGGCGCTCTGTGCGCGCTCTTGGCTTAACCGCTCAAGCCTTTGTCCCCCGCGCACGAAAATACTCAAAGCGCGGGCCATATCGCCGATCTCATCGGCGCGATCTTTGCCGGAAATCTGCAAAGTTTTTTGCCCCTTCGCGAGTCCGGTCATTTGATCCACCATCTCGCGCAGAGATTGGCCAACATTGCGATCAAAATAGCGTTGAGCAATGATGGTGAGCACGCTCAAAAGAGCAGCCAGAGCGATCCACAGCACCAACAGATTCGAAGCTAATTCCGCGCCGCTTTCTGACAATTCATGGGCGCCTTCTTCCACGGAAACGGTCATCTGGCGCGCGGTTTCGATTGCTGAACTGGCATTGGACAGGATCGCATCCTGCGCAGAGCTGGACGCATCGTCCACCAAAAGGGCCGCTTCGATTTGGGTGCGCATTTCGTTCAGCGGCGTCTTCACAGCGGCCACCATAGACGCGGTTTCGGCGCTCGATGCTGGGGCAATTTCGCTAAGGACGCTAAGCTTCGCATCAGCCGCAGAAATGTTTAAAAGGGCGTTGCGGGCACGCTCTTGATCGCTGGTAAGAATGAACACTTCAGCATGGCGTTGAGCTTCGGCCATTTCGACAACGATTTGTTCAGAAGCGATCGCCTGATCATGGACTGCGCTGATTGCATCCGTGCGCGAGTTGACCTGGACGAAGACCCCAATCAAAACCAATCCTGCAAGCAGGGCAACGGTGAGATTGATGCCGAAGAACCAAGTGATTTTGCGGCCGATTGAAAGGGCTGCGAACTGGCCAAAAATGCCGTCTTCCAGCGATTTTCCTGCGCTTCTCACAGGCGCTTCGGCGGCCTTTTCAGCAGCCTCTTGTGCCTTAAGATCCAATCCAATTTCTTGCAAAGCACTCATGATCGATTACCCACCCGTTCCTGTTGCTGCGGATGTTTCAGACCCGCCCCCATTTGCGCTCAAAGTGATATGATCAGCCGCTTTTTGCGATGTGATCAATGCGTCCACTTCGTCTGCAGGCATGGCTTTATAATAGAGCCACCCTTGAATTTGATCGCACCCGGCAAGGCGGACCATGTCGGCTTGTTCGGTTGTCTCAACCCCCTCGGCCGTGACGTCCATATTCAAGGCGCGCGCCACGGCGATGCTGGACAGCATCATGGCGCGGCTGCCGTCATCTTCGCCGGCTTGCACAACTAAGCTGCGATCCAATTTAAGTTTTTCAAACCGGAATTGGCGCAAGAACCCGATAGAGGCATAGCCGGTGCCAAAGTCATCCAGCGAAATGCGCACGCCAAACTTGCGGATTACATCCAGACTGCGTTCCGCGACGACCGGGTCCAGAACAAGGCAGGTCTCTGTCACTTCCAATTCGAGCAGATGCGCGGGAAAGCCCGTTTCTTCCAAAATTTCGCCAAGTTTGATTGGGAATTCCGGATTGCGCAGTTGAGCTGCGGAAATGTTGACCGACAGCGTGATGTTGTCCCAGCGCAAGGCGTTTTTGAGCGCCTCACGCAGCACCCAAAGGCCGATCGGATTGATGACGCCGGAATCCTCAGCGACTGGAATAAAGACATTGGGGCCGATTTGACGTTTGTCCTGACGGTTCCAACGCAGCAGCGCCTCAACCGCGACAATCTTGCCCTGTTCGGCATCGACCAAGGGTTGATAAGCCAAGGCAAATTCGTTTTGCACCAGGCCCCTGCGCAGGTCGTCTTCCATTTCACGAACGGCCTCACGCCGTTGATCAAAGGTTTCATTGAACCATGTGCAGCGCATTTTCCCGCCGCGCTTTGACATATACATTGCCACATCAGACCGGCGCAGCAATTCAGACGAAGGCAGGCGCATGTCCGCTGTGCTGCGGGCCAAGCCAATGCTTGCACCAACCGTGATTTCGCGACCGCCGACAGTGATAGGCCGATGCAGTTTTTCCAACAATGCACGGCACATCCCTTCAAGGATGGTGCCGGCCACCCGGCCATGCATAACGGCGGCAAATTCATCGCCGCCCAATCGGTAGCAATTGGCCTCATCGCCGCAAGTGTCCTTAAGAAGGCGGGCGCATTCTTGGATCAATTCATCGCCAAGCGAATGGCCATAGTGATCGTTGACCTGTTTGAAGCTATCGAGGTCGATCAAAGCGATCGCCACTTCTTCATCGCCGCTTGAATACCGTTTGATATCGGTGTGCAATGCGCGGCGATTGGGCAGCTGGCTCAATGTATCCGTGCTGCCCAGCGTTTCCAGCTCTCGCACATTGGCGATACCCGTCCGACTCAACAAAAAAATCGTGGCAGCGTAAACGACGGCGCCTGCGATCAATAATGCTTCGGCAGAGGCAAAGGCGAGGGTGTCGCTGGCGATGACGACCATCGCGATGAGCGCAAAGACGAAGGAGATCGTAACCAGAGGAACCATTACGAGCCCGATCGGGGTTAAGCGTATAGGTTTTTTCGGTTCGGGCACCAGCTATCCTCTTGCTCGCGCCTGACGGCACGGTTGCGTTGCCCAATTGTCTAAATACCAATGGCTAATTTAGGGTAAAATTCTTAGGCAGTGCGCCGTATACCCGCGTTAACAAACGGGCGTTTTGCGTTAAGTTTTGCTGGGCGCAGCTTTGAGGTTGTTGGATCCAACCTCTTTGAGTCAGCCATGAAGAGCGACAGGGTTTTGGCTCTCGCAATCTTGCAATTCGTAAAGACTGGCCCGTTGGGTGGCGGGTTTGAATGCCCGCGTTTGCCCAACAACAGTTTCCCCCGCGCCCAGCATCAAGAAACCGTCACTGGCAACGGCTTTGGCGAGGTGGCGGAAGGCAATTTCGCGTGTATCGCGCTCAAAATAAAGCAGAACATTGCGGCACAAGATAAGGTCGAAACGGTGCCGGGACGGCGGTTCGCTCAAGACATTATGCTGCTGAAAGCGCGTTATGGAGCGAACGTGGTCGCGGATTTGCCATCCATCGGGTGTCTCATCAAAATGCCGCAACATTTGCGCCACGCCCAACCCGCGTTGCACTTCAAACTGGCTGTATAAGCCAGTGCGCGCCGTGCGGATTACATTGTGGGACACATCCGTGCCCAGAATATCGATCTTCCATCCCCGCCAGATATCTTTTTGGTCTTCGAACAGCATCGCAAGCGAGTGAACTTCTTGCCCAGTTGAACATCCCGCGCACCAGATTGAGAGGCGCTTTGTGTGGCTCCGGCGGCTTGCGATTTCAGGCAGAATTGCGTCGGGGATTTGGTCAAATGTTGGTTTATCGCGAAAGAAATAGGTTTCGTTGTTGAGCAGCGCCTCGACCACTTCTGAGGCGAGGTCGTGGTCGACTGATCTGCGGCGCGGTTCATCCAACAGGCACACCAATTGATCGACATTGTTGATGTTATGGTTTCGAAAGACCCCGGCAAGGGCAGTTGGAACGCGCCATCGACGGCTTTCGGTCAGGTGCTGACCCGTGCGCTCGGCCAGCAAGTCCGCGATGATTTGATAAGATGCTAGGCTGGCTTCCATAGTGTTAGTCAGACGCAGGCGTTGCCGCGACAGCGCCCGCGCCGAACTGTTCCATCACGGCCTGACCAAGCTCTTCGGGAGGGGCGACAAGGCTTGTGAGGCCGGCTTTCGCAACCGCCCCCGGCATGCCCCAAACCGCGCTGGTTTCGGCATCCTGCGCCCAGATAGTGCCGCCTGCCGCGCTAAGAAGATCGGCGCCTTCCAACCCGTCTCGGCCCATGCCTGACAAAATAACGGCCAAAACGCGGCCTTCGCAAATTTCCGAAAGGCTGGTGAGCATGGGATCAACCGATGGCATGCAGCCATTGGGAACCGCTTCTGGTTTGATCCGGGTAATCAAACGATCACCAATGCGGCGCGCAACCATATGACCATGGCCGGTTGCAATCGCGATTTCGCCTTTGCGGATTTCGGTTCCGTCTTCGGCAATATGGGTGGGCCGCCCGCTGGCAACTTCGATCTGGCGCGCAAACACCGGGATAAAGGAGCTGGGCAAATGCTGCGTGATCAGGATCGGAAGGTCAAATTCCGGTGTCAGGGCTCGCAGCATCACGTTGAGCGCATGGATCCCGCCGGTCGACGCGCCAATGGCGAGCACTTCGGGGCGTTTTGTGCGGCGGCGCTGACGTTCGGTCAGGCTTTGCGCGCGCTGCGCTTTTGCTTGGGATAGGCCAGCCTCAGCTTCATCCTTGGCACCATCTTTACCGTTGCCATTTCCGTCGCCATTGGCTGAACCTAAGGCGCGGATCTTGGTCAGCAACAGGCTGCGATATTCTTCGTTAAAGCCGCCGGGGCGCGGTTTCTGCATCGTGTCCGCTGCGCCCGTAGACAACGCCTGAACCGTGGCTTCCGCGCCGTCTTCGGTGAGCGAAGAGACGACCATCACCTGGGCGGTGGGCGCGACTTTCAAGATCATCGGCAAAGCTTCGAGCCCGCCCATGCCAGGCATTTCCAGATCCAGCAGTATCACATCGATATCGGCAGACTGCAATTGCGCAATGCCGCGTTCGGCGCTGCTTGCGGTCTCAGCCACAACCATTGCTGGATCGCTTTCGACCATGCGTTTGAACACCGTGCGCACGGTGAGGGAATCGTCGATCAGCATGACGCGGATCGCATCCGCCGGGCGCACTGTTTCCGCGGGCCGAACCTGCGCGCGGTCCTGCGGCGCATCCTCAGAGGATTGCGGCCTGCGCAACACGCGGGATGGTGAAGACGACGGTGCGTTCACGCGAAACCAACCAACTGCAGTTTGATCTGAAGCGTTTCATGGTCGAACGGCTTCATCACATATTCGTCTGCGCCCGCGCTGATGGCTTCTCGGATGTGGGCGACGTCATTCTCTGTCGTGCAGAACACAACTTTGGGTTTGTCGCCGCCGGGCCGCTGGCGCAGTTGGGTGATAAATTCTATCCCGGTCATGACTGGCATGTTCCAATCAAGCAGGACCAAATCCGGCATTTCGTTCAAGCATGCGTCAAGGCCTTCTTGGCCGTTTTCGGCTTCGTCCACGGTGAAACCCAGCGTTTCGAGGATATGCCGCGAAACTTTACGGATCACTCTGGAATCATCAACGATAAGGCATGTCTTCATGGTGAATCCTTCGATCTGCCCCGCCGATGGGGCGACCTTTTTGATCAGGTGGGGCCACAGTTAAGGGCAGAAGGTAAGCATAGGATTAAGCGGCCCCTGCGAGGGCTTCTGGACCTGAGATCAATTGCGGCAGATCAAGCAGCAGGGCTGGACCGTCTTTCGTTTCGACCATGCCTGTTGATGCGCGGCTCCATTCGCGGCCAAACCCTCCGGGCACTTGCGATGCTTCGCCCGCAGACGTGGTGATATCTTCGATTGTGTCGACGCGCAGTGCGTAGGAGTAATTTTCAACCTTAACCACGATCGCTCTGTGATCGCGCGGCCAATTGTCTGGATCAAAGCCCAACGCACACCGGCAATCGATAACGGTAAGAGCCTGACTGCGCATGGCGGTGATTCCAGCGATAAAATCGGGCGCGCGCGGCACGGGCGTTACTGCGCCGACTTCGATGACTGAGCTGACATCATGCGCGGGCAGGGCGCATCGCCGGCCCGCAATTTGAGCCATTACCAGCAGGTCGTTCATGATCCTCTCCCTCCCGCAGAGCGTACTTGGCGCAGGGCGTTCACCAACCCTTCGCCGTCATAGCGATAGATCGTTTCGGCACTGTCAGAGGCGTCGGGCAAATCGCGCAGCCGGATAACGGGTTTGTCAAAGGCGACGTCCATAGCGACAGCGGCTTCATATTCGTCGTCGAACCATATTGCGACGTCTTCGGTTTTGTCGGCGCTGTTCGCAACAGTGTAACCCGCCGATTTGACCAAGGGGCTCAGGATCGTGCGCGCCCATTCGGTATCGGGCAAACGGCAAACCGGTTTTTCAGCGGCCTCGGGCGTTTCGCCAAATCGCGCGAACAATTCATAACCGTTCATCACATCAATGGTTTGGCCATTCAGCAAGGTGACCCCTTCGATAAGAGGATCGTCGGCCACCGGTTTAAGGGCTGTGTCCAGCTCCGTCGCATCGTCAACGTCACGCACGGCATAGAGCAATTCACTCGAACCATCGTTGAGCCTTAACAAGCGCACTTTTTCAGATGGGACCGGACCATCTGGCAAACCGATCAGCGGCAGGATGAGGCCGTCAATCACCGCACGCGGCGTGGATGCAGACAGGTCGATGACAGAGCGTGGCGCGGTTTCTATGCGCTTGACCAATTCCAAACGAACGGCGCGCCGCCGGCCATTGAAATCGGTAAAGACCATCGCGCGGCAGGTGTCTTGCTCTGCTTCGTCTTGGGTCTCTTCGAGGGACTGGAGCGTGCGGCTGCGGGCATCAGAGACGAGGCCATATTCCGCCGCGATGTTGGTCATATCGAGCAGCAGGATGGGCTGACCATCGTCGAGCAATGTCGATCCGGCGTAAAACCCGCTTTTCATCACAGCAGGTGCAAGCGGTTTGACCACGACATCCCCGTGCGAATGGATCCGGTCCACGGCGAGAGCGAACAGATCGCCGCTCGCCAAGCGCAGCATCACCATTGTGTGCTGCCCCTGAACCAGATCACCTTGCTCTAGATCGAGCACGTCGGTGAGCATGAGGCACGGCACCCGGTTGCCGCGGAATGTGACCAATGCGGTCTCTCCCATCTGCGCGAAATCGAGCGCTTTGGAAGAGGCGTGGATTATTTCCTCAACATAGCTTTGCGGGATCGCGAAACGCTGTTCGCCCGCTTCTACGGTGAGGCCAGCGATGATGCTGAGTGTGAGCGGCACCTGAAGCGTGAACATTGTGCCCACGTCTTGGGTGCTGGTGACTTTGATGCTGCCCCCGACGCGCTCCAGATTTTGCCGCACGACATCAAGGCCAACGCCCCGGCCCGAAACACTGCTGACTTCGTCGGCGGTGGAAAATCCGGGCTCAAAGATCAGTTGGAGGATGTCTTCGCGGCTCAATTGGCTGCGCTGGGTTTCTTGAACTAGACCCATCGCAATCGCTTTATCGAGGATGCGGCCGGGCTCTATCCCCGCGCCATCATCGCTGACCACGATCGAAATGGTGTTGCCGGATTGGCGCGCGGAAATCGCCATTATGCCGATCTCACGCTTGCCCATGGCAAGCCTATTGGATGGGGTTTCCATCCCGTGATCGATGGCGTTTCGGATCAGATGTGTGATTGGATCGCGGATCGTTTCAATCATCTCCCGATCGAGCTCAACATCGCCGCCTTCGAGGTCGACCATGACCTGTTTGCCCAAATCGGCAGAAAGGTCGCGCACGAGCCGGGGCAGGGCGCTGAAAAGGGTTTCGATCCGCTGCATCCGCATCCGCGTGATCGCATCGCGCACATCGGCAAGGATCGTCGTTAGACGTTCAAACGGTCCATCAATGGTTGGCTGAGTGCCCGCCTGACGCAGGCGGTGCGCCAGATCATTGCGCGCCAAAACCATATCGGAAACGCCGCTCATCACCCGGTCTAGCAGGTCAACTGGCAATCGGATGGATCGCTGCGGGGCAGGGGTGTTGTCGGGGCGCTTGGCCTCGTCACTGCCGTCAAGCAGTGCACTGGCCGGAGGATGGGCCGCCGGATGGGCCGCCGGTGTTTCTTGGGATTGGCTTTCGTCCGATACAATCGGGGCATCGCCGGTGCTGAGTTCCTCTGCCCCCGGCTCCAACGCCGCGATCAGGGCATCATCGCCGTCTTGTGCAAAGTCTTCGTCCGCTTCGATCGCATCGACCATCTGTGCGATCCGGTCGATAATCGCCAGAACCGCGGTAACAAGCGCGCTGTCGGCTTCTCTGCGGCCCGACCGGCAATCGGCAAGCGCATCTTCGGCCGCATGGCTGAGCCCGGCAAGGCGCGGAAAGTCAAAAAAGCCGCAATTGCCCTTTACCGTATGCACAAACCGGAAAATTGTATCGAGCCGGGCGCGGTCCGATGGATCGGATTCCCACGCGATGATCTCGCCTTCGCTGGCTTCGAGCATCTCCCGAGTTTCAGCAATGAAATCCGTCAGCAGATCATCCATGACGCATTTGCCCCTTTAGAACGTGTTCAGGGCTTATGAAGCGGGATGGTTAACGAAAACCTAGCGCCGCGTTCAGCGTGTTTGATCGGGCGCGCGCCGAACCAGAACCCAATAGATCAAAAGAACCCCGGTAACGCCGCCAAACAGATTGGCCGCGAGCTCTGCGGTGTAGATTGCCTCGCTCCCCCATGCAGCGAGCAAAACCCACGCCACCGGCAGCATCACGAGGAACACACGGATCGCGGATTGGGCAAGAGCAAAGGACGCCTTGTCGACCGCGTTTAAGATACCGTTGGCGACAATCAGCAAGCCAAAGCCAGCGTATCCCCACGCCGCAATTTTTAGATAAAGCGCAAATTCATCGACGACGTCGGCGTCTTCGGTGAACAGATAGGCAAGGAATTCCCCGCCCGCGACCATCGCGGCGGCGATGCCCAATCCCCACAGGATGCAAAACCCGAATGCATAAAGCGCCGCCTGACGGGAGCGGCCATATTCCCGCGCGCCCCAATTCTGGCCCACAATCGCTCCGATTGATCCTGATAGTGCGAGCAACGGCACCGTCGCAAAGCTCTGTAAACGGCCAGCGGCGCCAAACCCCGCCACCGCCGCTTCCCCTTCAAGGGCGATCAATGCGGTCAGGATCGACAGGCCAATGGGGTTGATCGAATTGGAAAAGGCGGCTGGCCCAGCGACCCGGATGATCGAAACCGCCGGATCCACCAAACTGGTGTTGCGCAGCAAGCTGAGGTCTAGCGGGATGGCCGCGGAACGCATCAACACCCCGGCCACGCAGACCCCGATCAGCCATCCGGCAATGGTCGCATAGGCCGCGCCTGCCATGCCAAAGCCTTCGAACCCAAATGCCCCTGTGATCAGCAGCGGATCCAGCACCCAATTGGCCAATGCATAGGAGATCGATACGATGCTGGTCTTGCGCGCTTCGCCTTGCCCGCGCAGAACCCCGTTAAAGCCCATTATCGCCAGAATGAGCGGAAAGCCCAAAGCGAAGGGCTGCATATACTCTTGGATCAGCGGCAAGAGATGATCCGGCGCATTCATCAAAGCAAACAGCGGCGCCTGCAACGCATACAGAGCCAGCCCAATCACCATGCCTGCACCAACGGCAAACACGATCCCAAAATTGGCCCGTTTTGCCGCGCGTGCATCGTCCCCTTCGCCAAGGGCGCGCGCGATCACGGAATTGATGCCCACCATCACGCCCACACCCAAAGATGAAAGCGCCACGGTGATGGGAAAAATAAACGCAATCGCGGCCAGCGCTTCGCTGCCCAATTGACCGATGAAATAGGCATCAACCAGCCCAATCGACATGATCGCGGCAACGCCGACAATCGCGGGCAAGGTCTGCCCGATCAAATGGCCTGTGATGCTGCCTGTGACCAGCTTGGCATTGCTCGGCTGCTGCTTAGAGGGCTGGGCCGCGCTGATGTCGATGTCGCTCATGCAATCCTGCGCCTAGCCGTGCGGGTGATGGGTGGCAAATGATACCAGCAATCGCGAAATACTTGTGCAGCCGGTGC
The DNA here is from genome assembly GCA_947502815.1 of uncultured Erythrobacter sp. Taxonomy (GTDB): domain Bacteria; phylum Pseudomonadota; class Alphaproteobacteria; order Sphingomonadales; family Sphingomonadaceae; genus Erythrobacter. The sequence goes on along the minus strand of CANNBH010000001.1, from coordinate 2,627,581 downwards.
ATCGCATGCGATAGGACATTGGAATTTGTTTGAGCGAAGGGATCATTCCATGGCAACGCAGCTAAAGCCTAACGACAGCCTTGAAGGGCAAGTCAGCAAAGAAGAATGGCAAGCGCGCCTCGATCTTGCTGCATGCTACCGTATTTTTGACCATCTCGGCTGGTCGGAATCGATCTACAACCACATTTCGCTTAAGGTGCCTGGAGAAGAGGACACGTTCCTCATCAACCCATTTGGGCTGCTCTATGATGAAGTGACCGCATCCAATCTGGTGAAGATTGATGTCGAAGGCAACAATGTCGGCGGATCACCTTACATGGTGAACAAAGCGGGCTTCACCCAGCACGCCTATTTCCACAAACATTTGGGCAGCCGCGCCGATGCGATCTGCCATGTGCATACAACCGCGACGATGGCCGTTTGCAGCCACAAGGACGGATTGGTCCCAACCAATTTTTACGCCTGCAATTTCCAAGACCAAATCGGCTATCACGATTTTGAAGGCGTCACGGTGCGCGCCGAAGAAGGTGAACGTCTGGTTCAGAACCTTGGCAATCACACAATTTTGATGCTGCGCAATCACGGCCCGGTCGTGATGGACAAAGGCATCCAAGGGATGTTTGTGAAGATGTGGGCGCTGCAACGCGCTTGCGAAATTCAGGTCGCGACCTTGTCACAAGGCGAAGCCAACATTGTCCCGCAAGAGGTTGTCGATGTGCACCAACGCGATCTTCACGTCATGCAATCGCAGGGCGGAGCAGGCGTGTTCGATTTCGAAGCTTGGAAACGCCGGGTCGACAAAGTCGACGACAGCTGGCGTCGATAATCACACCGAAACCAAACGGATAGAGCCGCGTCCATGCCGCGCATGACCATCAATGATCGCCCGGTCGAATTTGACCTCGATCCTGAAATGCCGCTCCTTTATGCATTGCGTGAGGCAGCGAACCTGACCGGCACGAAAAGCTGCGGCGGGGGCGATTGTGTGGGCGCGTGCATGGTGTTGGTCGATGGCACCGCGCTGCGATCCTGCAGGATCACTTTGGCAGAGGCTGAGGGGCGGCTGATCACGACGATCGAAGGGCTATCGCGCGATCGTTCGCATCCGATGCAGCAAGCGATGGTGGCTGAACAGGCGATCCAATGCGGATATTGCACGCCGGGCATTGTCATCGCAGGCGCGGCCTTGTTGCAGCGCAATTCCGCGCCGAGCCAAGAGGAAATCGAAGAGGCAATTTCCAACTTGTGCCGCTGCGGTGTCTATCCGCGGCTGGTCCGCGCGGTTCAGCGGGCTGGGCGCGTGATTCAGAGGCGTGAAAGCATCAGCGCGGCCCCGGCGCCTGGAATTGAAGCCGTAGACGCCGCGCAAAATGTGCCTGCCTTGCGGGTGGCCCCGGACGCCGCAGAGGCGTCCGAGGATTGATCCCGCTTTAGAACCGGCCGGTGATCGCAAACCGCGCGTTGAGCGGCGCGCCAACAGATGCCTGATGGGTTGAATGGCTGTTGGGGAAATACAGCGTGTCGGTGAGGTTTTCGACATTCACCTGTACTCGGAAATTGTCCGACAGATCATAATACGCCGACGCGTCGATCCGCGTGTAAGCGGGCAACACTGCGTTGTTGCCGTTGTCGATGAAGCTTTCATCCTGATGCGTCAGGCCCAGCCCGATGCCGAAACGGTCGGTGACCTCGACTTGGTTCCAGATTGAGAACATGTTTTCCGGCAATTCGCGCGGACGCAGGCCGGTTGGACCGCCCTGATCGACCTGTTCGCCATCAAGGAAACTGTAGCCAGCCGACACCGACCAACCCGGCATCACCAGCCCTTGAACCTGAAGCTCGACGCCTTGAATGTTGGAATCGACCACCACGAATGCGGATGGGTCATTGTCGTCGACCTGAGGGGAGCTTTGTTCGATGTCGAAGATCGCCGCAGTCAGGCTAAGCCCGGTGGTGAAATCCCATTTGACGCCCGCTTCGAGGTTGGTGAATGTGTTGGGGGCAAGCGCATCGTTATCGCCGTTGATATTGGCGAATTGCTCACCCGAACGCGGCAAAAAGCTCTCTGAATAGCTGGCGTAGATCGAGATGTTGTCTTGCGGCTTTATAATAATGCCGCCGCGCGGGGAAAATTCTTCGTCCTTGCGGGTGCGCAGTTCAGCTGCTGGCACGTTGAGCACTTCGATATCGAAGCTGTCAAAGCGTCCGCCGATCACCACATTGAGCCAATCGGTGAGTTCGATTTCGTCTTGAATGTAGAGTGAGAAAACGTCCACTTCGACCTGTGTGAAGTCGTTCAGATCGTTGAAGGCATTGGTGGTAACAAGGCCCGCCGCATTGACGCCGACGTTGCCGGAAAGCGCCAATGGACGCGTCGCCAAAAATGTCTCGCGGTCATCGGCGGAGGTGTCAAAGAAGGAATTGAACCGGTCCTGATCGGACGAGGTGCTGATAAATTCGCCGCCAAACAGGATGGTGTGATCAATGCTGCCGGTTTCAAATTCATTGATGAAATTGGCGGTTAGGATCAGGTTCTGACGCTCTGTCGTATCGACGTAGCCATCAATCTCAACAATGTTGGTTGCTGGGTCATAGGCGGTGGCGAAGAAGTTCGAATAGACTTTGTTGTAATCGCCGTAAAACGCGGTGAAGACGCCTTTGAAATTCTCAGAGAAATTGTGCTGGAGGTTGGCGCGCAGCAAATGTGCTTCGAGATCGAGGAAGTTGTTTTCCGGGTCGCCAAACACGACGTCTTGGAGCGCTTCGACCGGGCGGCCGTCGTCGCCGGTTGCAATACCGCGATCAATGAAGCGGTCGTGGTTGGCGTATTCGTAAGACAGGTCGAGGATCGTATCTTCGCCCAGCGCTAGACGCGCGGTTGAGTTAAAACCGATGCGCTCACCATCATAGAAATCGCGGTGGTTGTTCAGGCTCTCATACGAAGCATTGAGGCGGAATGCCGCGTTCTCGCTGGATGAAAGGTTGAAGTCGCCTTGGATGCTAAACTCGCCGAATGTGTCGATTGCAATCTGGCCGCCGCCGAATGTCTCACCCAGTTCGCCTTTCTTGGTGACGCGGTTCAAGACGCCGCCGGTGCCGCCGCGTCCAAACAGCAGCGCGTTCGGGCCGCGCAGGATTTCAACTTGCTCCAAATTGTAGAGACCGCGGTAATATTGCACGTCATCGCGCACACCATCGATGAAGAAGTCGGCAGTGGATCGCACGCCGCGAAACACGATGGCGTCGCGGTGCCCTTCACCCTGCGAGGTGTTCACGCCGGGCGTGTAGTCGACGATTTGGCCGAGGCTGGTGATGCCGCGTTCCAGAATTTCCTCATCGGTTGTGATCGTAAGGCTTTGTGGGATGTCGATAATCGGTGTCGGGGTTTTGACCGAATTGACTGCGCTGGATTGCAAAATGTCGCCGGTGACAAGGATATCGTCGCCTTGCGTTTCCATATCGGGGCCGGTGGGCGCTAAAATACTGCCGGATGTTTCATTTTGAGCAGGCGCGCTTTCAGCCAAAGCTGGAGCCGCGATAGCCGCGCTGGAGAGGAGGAGCGCGGAGTATGTCAGTGTGCGAGTCATTGAGTCCCTTTCGTCGGTGGAAAAGTCGCTATTGCAACCTACTCGCAAGTGCAAGGACTCTTTTGATAATAATTCGCAAGATTGGAAATTGACTCAAATCGCTGCCTCGGGTGTGGCCATTTTGCCGCTTTTGCAGTAGCGACCTGTGCCCTAACAGCGCTGAAACCGTAAGGAGCACACCGGCATGAAAGCGACACTCTGGCACAACCCCAAATGCGGCACATCGCGCAAAGTGAAGGCGATCCTTGAAGAGCATGGCGGGGTCGAACTGACAGTGGTGGAATATCTCAAAAACCCGCCCAGCGCCGAAAAGCTGGAACAGCTTTACAAAGACGCCGGGATCACGCCCGCTGAGGGGCTGCGTCTGCGCGGCACCAATGCGGAAGAACGCGGGTTGCCCGATGCCGATGGACCCACGGTTATCGCCGCGATGGTTGCGGACCCGATTTTGATCAACCGGCCTTTGGTTGAAACGGAAAAAGGCGTCGCGATTTGCCGTCCTCAAGACGCCGTTTTAGAGCTTCTTTGAAGCGAGCAAACCGGCCGAGGATTAGTCGGCGGTTTCGCGTTCACCTGTGAGGACAGTGTCGCTGGCCAATCCGCGCCAACCCAGCGCGAACACAGCGAGACACAGCGCGATGATCAGTCCAAAACCCAGCCAGTCGCTCAGATTATAGAGCCACACGCCCAGCGCCGGTGCATAGATAAAGCTCGCCCCGGCCACGCTTGCCACAACGCCTGACGCTTGCCCTTGCTCGGCGCGGGTAACAGCCAACGAAGTGCCCGCGGTCGTGCCCGGACGAAACAGTCCAAACCCAAGCGACGCGATGGCATATCCCAGCGCGATTGTGTGCAAATTGCCCGCCGCGCCAAGCATGGCTGTCCCAGCGGCGGCCACCAGAATTCCGGATAAGGTCGCGGCGCGCGGGCCCAGATTGAAACGCGGGATCAGACCCCATTGCGCCAGCAGGGTCGCAATGGCCCCGGCCATCAAGACCAGTCCGACGGGCCCGGCGCCTTCGGCCGGATTGTCCCTTAGACCCAATCGGTCGAGCACCAAAAAGCCAGAGATACCAAGCACCATCGCCTGTGCGTGCCCGCCAACCAATCCCGCGATTACCCACGGCCGCAGGCGCGGTTCAAACCATTTGAGACGCGCGGGCTCTGCGTCGTCCAATGCATCTTTGGCCCCGTTCTCATCATCGTCGTCCGCTTCACCGTGTTCCTGCAAAGTTGGAGCGCCCGGCCCGCTGGAATAGGCCGCTGTGCGTCCGCGTGCGGCAAATTGCGGTTCGTCATTGGGCAGCCGCCAACGCAGCAGCACCAGCGCGGCCAGCCCAATCACAGCGAAACAGATAAACGGCCCGGTCAGACCCAGCCCCATGAACGGCAAAACCATAAGCGGGGCAAGCGCGGGGCCGATCACGGTGCCAAGGCCAAAACTGGATGCGATCAAAGAAAGGGCGTTGGTGCGCTCCGCACGCGGTGTGCGCGATGCGACATAGGCCTGCACCGCCGGCGGGGCAGCGCTGCCAAAACCGCCATACAGGCCGCGCGCAGCGGCAAAGGCGATCAGAGCCCAGAACGCGGTAAGCCAGCCTGAAAGCCCTGCCCAAAGCACCGCCCCGCACAGGGCCATGGAGGTGATAAAACCAATGAGGCCCAGCGCCATCATCGCCTTGCGCCCGCGCCGATCCGATCGCCGCGCCCAAATCGGTGCGCAAACAACCCACAACAACGCCGACCAGCTGTAAGCAAGACTGATCCAGACATCATCGACTTTAAGCGCGGTGCCGATCGATGGCATCACCGACTGCATCGCCGTGTTGCCCGCGGCCGTGACCAGCATCACGATAAAGAGCAGCGCCATCCGGCCGCTCGATATCGGGCTGGACGCAGGCGGTTCAGACGCGCTGGCCTGCATTACAGAGGGGGGATCATTGGCCATCAGGCTTGGCGTCAATCAAACACATCAAGTTCGCCCGAACCGCCCGGCGATGCCAATTGGCGATAGATTGAGGCAAGAACGATCAAGAACACCCCGCCAGTGACAGCGTTAATCAGGCTTTCGACGAAGCCGGTTCCGATTTGCGCAACCGTGCCCCCGATCGCTGCAAATACCACCGTGACCAGCATCGTTGCCACCAATGCGATCAATCCCATGACGATGAACAGGACCAGCAAGAAGAAGAAGATGAGAACCGAATTGCCTTTGGTCAGCGCCCATGAACGCTTCATGGCTTTGATGGGGTTCAATTCCCCCTCCATCGCAATGACTGCCGGCACCAATGTCAATTTGACCGCCACATAGGCGACACCGACCATCATCAAAACAATCACAGGAATCCCGGCAAAGGGCGACAATGCGAGCATCAGGCCGCCGATCAAACCCACGGCCAAGCTGGCGGCGATCACAAAGATCAATTGTGTCGCAAGGTAGGAGGGCGTGCCAACAAAACCAGACTTCATCGCGTCGCCAACGGTTGCGCTGCCTTGGTTGGGAAAGAGCGCCAAAACAGACACGGTGCCGATATACTGCGCCAATGTGATCGCCAACAGGAACGGCCAGCTTTGCGCATATTGCTCTTCAATAAACGCCGATATGGCAGCCAAAGCGACCTCTGGATCGGTTCCCGGCGGAATTTCGGGCGGTGCAGGGTTGGCGATTTCAGGAAACAGCAAGGCAATCGCAAACGACGGCAGAAAATAATACAGCCCCAATATCGTTGCGATCAGACCAAAGTTAGCCTGCAAGAGCGCGGCGGCGTCATTCCACGCTTTGCCCATATCCAGTTTCAACGCATTTCCCCTGTTAGTGCGGTTTCGCCCGGCGAGCCTAATGTCATCGTCGCTCTCTTGCGTGTTAGAAAGCGGCGGCGCGGGGGCGGGGTGACAATTCACCCTTGATCTAGGCGGTCAATGCCCCCACCCAAGCAGTATGGCAAGCACAGCTCCACAATTGCCCCCTTTGACCGGGGCCGACAGCCTCGAATGGCGGCGGGAGACCGCCTTAGTTCCCTATGAACAGGCACTTGGCGAGATGGAAGCGCGCAACGCGGCGGTTGCCGCTGGCGAGGCATCGGAATTGGCGTGGCTGCTTGACCATCCGCCTGTCTACACCGCCGGGACAAGCGCGGACGAAGCCGAATTGATCAATCCGCAATTTGACGTGATCGTTGCCGGACGCGGGGGGCGCTACACCTATCACGGGCCGGGCCAGCGGGTCGGCTATCTCATGTTGGATCTGGGCAAACGCGGCAAGGATGTGCGCTGCTTTGTCCATTCAATAGAAGGGTGGGTGATCGACACGCTATCGGATTTTGGCGTCGAAGCATGGCGAGCCGAAGGGCGCGTTGGCATTTGGACCCGCGACACAGACGGGCGAGAGGCAAAGGTTGGTGCCATCGGCGTGCGCGTGCGCCGTTGGGTCACAATGCATGGATTTTCGGTCAATCTTGACCCGGACCTGTCGCATTTTAGCGGGATAATCCCTTGCGGGATCGATGAATTTGGGGTCACCAGCCTTGCGAAACTGGGCAAGAATGTCAGCAATGATGAATGGGATGAGGCGCTGATCGCGCGCGCAGAAGGGTTTCTGAGCGCGTTAGAGGCGGCGCGGCAAAAGGCTTGTAAAACATGACGAAGAAATTGGGTTCACTCTTGGTGCTGCCCTTGCTGCTGCTTTCCGCATGCGAAGACGAAGCAGAGCCAGAGGAGGCTGCGGCCAGTCAGAGCGATGGCACCGCAAGCGGCAATGTGCTGGGCGGAACGATCAGCGATGAGATGATCCCCTTAGAGGAATTAACATCCACCTCGCCGCCTGCGGAACGCACCACCACTGTCACTCAAGAAACCAGCAGCGATGGCGGGCGAACGGTCGTAGAGACAACCATCCAAACCACCACCGAAAGCCCAGATGCTTTGGGTGAGAGCGCCGAGGCGCCGCCTCAACCGGAGCCGCCGGAACCACCGGCAGCTCCGCAATAGGTCACGCGTCAGGCCGCAGAGGCCTGCTCTTCTTCAAGCGTGGGATAGTCGACATACCCTTGCGGGATGGGGAAGTACCAGCTTTTCGGCACGTCCTTGTTGGGGTTGAATTCTGCCCCTGCCGCGATCCGTTTTTCCAGATCGGGGTTGGAGATATACGGGCGTCCAAAACTGACCGCTTCGCACCGCCCGCTGGACACATCGCCATCGGCTTGCGCCGCGCTGTAATCGGAATTTAGGATCAATGGGCCTTTGTAATTGGCACGGATCACTGCGTCTTGCTGGGGCACATCGGTTCGGCCAAATGTCCCGTCTGGCCCCGGCTGGCGCAGTTCGACAAAGGCGAGGCCTAGGTCCTGGCACACCTGCGACGCCGCGCCGAAGATCGCCGCAGGATCGCTGTCATCGGCCCCTTGGGAATCGCCGTTGGGAGATAGCCGAATACCAACCCGGTCCGCGCCCCACACATCAATGATCGCTTCCAAAACTTCGCGCATGAAACGGGTACGGTTCTCCGGTGATCCGCCATAATCATCGGTGCGCAGGTTAGAATTGTCGCGCAGGAATTGGTCGATCAAATATCCGTTTGCGCCGTGCAATTGGACACCGTCAAACCCGGCTTTCTTGGCGTTTTCTGCGGCCCGGCGGTAATCGCCGATTGTCCGTTCAATATCCTCCAGCGTCATTTCGCGCGCGGTCGCATATTCGCTCTTCCCTTCGGGCGTGTGCGCTTCGCCGGGGGCCTTGGTGGCACTGGCTGAAACTGGCGCTTCGCCGCCTAGGAAATAGGGGTGCACAATCCGGCCCATATGCCACAGCTGCATCACGATCAGGCCGCCTGCATCGTGGACGCGTTTGACAATCGGCTTCCACGCTTCGGTCTGTTCGTCGCTCCAAATACCCGGAGCCGATGGCCAACCGAGCCCTTCTACGCTGATCCCGGTGGCTTCGGTTAAGATCATGCCCGCGCCCGCGCGTTGTTCGTAATAGGTGCCCATCAATTCGTTAGGCGTGAACATCGGATCGGCGGCGCGCCCACGGGTGAGCGGTGCCATGAAGATCCGGTTCTTCGCCTCTAGGGCACCCATTTTCAGCGGTTGGAACAGAACGTCATGCATGGGCGGAAATCCTCTTTTCAGTTTCAATTGGCTATTCACTTGGAGGCGAAGGGGCTAGGGCGCAAGTATGGAATTTGAGGGGTCATCAAAAGCAATACTTGGGCGGCGCTATGCCTTTGTTTTGGCGCTGGCTTTGCTGGGTGGGAATTTCGCCCTGGCATTGGGGCCTTGGCTGGTCCGGTTGACTGATACTGGGCCGGTGAGCGCGGCGTTTTGGCGGTTGTTTTTGGCGCTGCCGTTTCTGGTGGTTTTCGCAAGAGTGGCGGGGCAACGGCTGACGGGGATGCCCAAGCGGACATTGACTTTGGTCGCGATTGGCGCGCTTGCTTTTGCGGGCGATCTTGCCAGCTGGCACATTGGGATCGGCATGACGCGGCTGGGCAATGCGACCCTGTTTGGCAACGCCGGGTCAATCATCCTGTTGTTCTGGGGCTTTATCATCGCGCGCATATTGCCGCGCGGGCTGGAATGGGTGGCGATTGTGTTTGCGCTTTCGGGGGCGGGCATATTGCTGGGCCGCAGCCTTGAAATTTCGACCGAGACTTTCGCAGGTGACCTATTCTGCATTGTTGCCGGCCTGCTCTACGCGGTCTATTTGCTGACCCTGCAGGGGGAAAGGTCGCGGTTTGGGGCGTGGAGCCTGCTGGTGTGGGTGAGCGTCTTTGCATGTCCAGCCTTGCTGGCGCTGGCGGTGTTTCTGGGAGAGCCAATCTGGCCCACCGACTGGACGCCAATTGTGGTGTTGTTCGTGACAAGCCAGCTTATCGGGCAGGGCCTGCTGGTCTACTCCCTTGGCCATTTCCCCCCGCTGATTATTGGCCTCGCGCTGCTGACTCAGCCCGCGATTGCGGCGGTGATTGGGTGGAGCGTGTTTGGCGAGGTTCTGACGCCGCTGGATATCGGCGGAATGGTGCTGCTTGGGAGTGCGCTGGTGGTGGCGCGCGGAGTTCAACCAAAGCCTGCGTCCCGCGCTAAAGCCGAGGTTTAGGAGTTTGAAAGAACACGCTCGCAAATCGGAAGCACTTCGAGCTTTGGCAAGATCAATTCCCGCCGTTCCTCGTCTGTATAGGCCAGCCTCATGCCAAGATAGGTGTACATGCTTCTGAGCCGCCAAGCGCGACCAGACTCTCCATCGGTTGGCAAGCCAGTGATTGAGCGCCACATCGCGTTATCTATATGATTCTTGACGTAGGGATTGCTCCGATAATCCTTCACCATCCGGCATGGACCATATTCGGTATCCAACGCTCCGCCAGCTACGGCGCTTCGTACATGGATCGCTGACCCAACGCATAGAAAGAACACTGCGCACAACGCAATCGCGAAGAACCACCCCGAAATCTTTATCAACCCCGCCATAATGGGCGATCGTTAGCTAGTCCGCACTGAACGGCACCTTGCTCAAATCGCCCAGACCCACAGTTCCGCTGGCCATGCCCAGCATCCGGTCGAGGCTTTCTTTCGCCTTCAATCGCATGCCTTCTTCGATCTCAATCTTAGGTTCCAGATCGCGCAGGGCGGTGTACATTTTCTCCATCGTGTTGAGCGCCATGTAGGGGCAGATGTTGCACGAACAATTTCCGTCCGCGCCCGGTGCGCCGATGAAGGTTTTTTCGGGCAGCGCCTTTTCCATTTGGTGCATGATGTGCGGTTCGGTCGCGACGATCAGAGTGTCGCCTTCGAAGCCTTGCGCAAATTTCAAAATGCCGCTGGTGGAGCCAACATAGTCGGCGTGGTCGATGATCGTTGGAGGACATTCCGGGTGCGCAGCAATTGGCGCGTCGGGGTGCTTTTCCTTCAATTTCAGCAGCTCGGTTTCGCTGAACGCTTCGTGCACGATGCAAACGCCCGGCCACAGCAGCATTTCGCGATCAAACTTGCGGCTCAGCCATCCGCCAAGGTGGCGGTCAGGGCCAAAGATGATCTTTTGATCCGCCGGGATTTGCTCAAGGATCGTCTCCGCGCTGGATGACGTCACGATGATGTCGGACAGCGCCTTCACCTCGGTCGAGCAATTGATGTAGGTCAGCGCGATGTGATCGGGATGCGCCTCACGGAACGCTTTAAATTTCTCCGGCGGGCAGCTGTCTTCGAGTGAGCACCCGGCGTCCATATCAGGCAGGATCACTGTCTTTTCTGGCGACAGGATCTTCGCCGTGTCGGCCATGAATTTCACGCCGCAAAACAGGATCACATCGGCATCGGTTTCAGCGGCTTTGCGCGACAGTTCGAGGCTGTCTCCGACGAAATCGGCAATATCCTGAATATCGGGCGTTTGATAATAATGCGCCAGGATCACGGCGTTGCGCTCTTTGCGCAAACGATCAATCTCAGCATGCAGATCATCGCCGCTAGGAATTTTGGTTTCGATGCTCATCGTGTGATCCTCAATAACAATCTTTCGCCAGATGTAGGGATTAATGCGCCGATTTGCGAGAGATTTACGCGGCTTTTGTGCTAGCGTCTTTGCGGGGAGAATGACGCATGTACACACTCAATCTGACGCAGGCCTATTGTCCGGCACAGGCGGACACCGAATATCGGGAGCGCACCATCGAACAGGTGCTGCGTGAACAGGCGGCGGAGCGGGGGGATGCAAAGGCGCTGCGAGAATTGCTGGCCGATGGAACGGTTGGGCGTGAGTGGACCTTCACAGAGCTTCTCCGCGATGCAGAGCGGTGCGGACGCGCGCTTGCCGCCCGGCATCAGGCAGGCACGCGAATTGCGATCATGGGCGGCAATTGCCCCGAATGGGTGATGGTTCAATTGGGCGCGGCGATGGCAGGATTGGTGCTGGTTACGGTCAATCCCTCCTTCACCGTGCGCGAAGTGCGATATGTGCTGGAACAATCGGGCGCTGGCGCAGTCTATTACCAGCCCAATGTGCGCGGCAACGCGCTGCGCCCAGTGGTGGATGAGGCCGCTGTCGGTACCGCAGCATCAGACTTTATCATCGATATCGAGGATCACGCCGAGCTGTTTTCAGGCTTGGGTGATGTAGAATTGCGCGCCACGAAACCGCACGATGTTTGCATGATCCAATACACATCGGGCACCACGGGATTTCCCAAAGGGGTTCTGCTGCATCAACACGGTCTGGTGCAAAGCAATTATGATGTGTTTGCGCGGTGGGATTTGGGGCCGGGCAAGACGGTGATGTGCCCATTCCCCCTGTTCCACACAGCGGGCAGCGCCGTTTGCGTGCTGGGCGTGCTGACGCATGGAGCGACATTGCTGCTGGTATCTGTGTTTGATCCCGTGGCCGTTGCCAAAGCAATTGAGCGCGAGCAGCCGGAGGTGCTGGGCGGCGTTTCCACCATGATCTTTGCCGTTATCGAAGCGGCCAAAGCGACCGCGACCGACGTTTCTGCGGTGCAGCAAGTGATCAGCGGCGGCGCGATGGTACAACCGGAATTGAACCGCGCCGCGCAGGAGGTTTTCGGCGTGCCGATCCTGATTGTTTATGGTCAGACAGAAACGTCACCTGCGATCACCGCCGCATGGCCCACCGATACAGGCACCGATTTGACTGAAACGATCGGACAACCCTGTTCGCATATGGAAGTCGCGATCCTCTCTCCTGCGGATGCCAGCGTGTGCGCGGTGGATGAACAGGGCGAGATTTGTATGCGCGGGTTCAACATGATGGTCGGCTACAACGATAATCCGGCGGCAACCGCTGAGACGATCGACAAAGACGGTTGGCTCCACACGGGCGATTTGGGCACGATGTGTTCGCGCGGATATGTGCGGATCACGGGCCGGGTGAAAGAGATGATCATCCGCGGCGGCGAAAACCTGTTCCCGGCTGAAATCGAAGCCGCCTTGCTAGAACATCCCGCCATCGCCGAGGTCGCCTGCGCCGGTGTGCCGGATGAAAAATGGGGCGAGATTGTCGCGTGTTTTATGCGGATGGCGGAAGGCGCAGAGCGTCCGGATGACGATGCGTTGAAAGCCTTTATCCGCGAGCGACTGTCACCGCAAAAAACCCCTGCGCATTGGGTGTGGCTGACGGAATTCCCGCTGACCGGGTCAGGCAAAATTCAAAAATTCGCGCTGGCAGAGGCGTTTGCGAAGGGCGAGTTTGACTAGGTCCGCTTTCGACCCAGTTGAGGACATCGGCATCTTAGGCCTATTTTTCCTTCGGCTTAAAACATCGCCATGCGATGATCGCGGTTAGGATCATGACGCCGGGCACTCCGATGTAGAACAATAGAAACGCGGCGATGTTGGTCGCCGAACCGCCCATTTCCAAACCGCGGCTTTCAGGAAAGAACGGGTCGAACGCAGATGCGATTACGATTGACCAACCAATCGCGATAACGCCCCATGCGATGCGCTTTCTCCCTTTGGGCGAAAATGGAAACACAGGAAGAAGCGCAGCCGCCAGCCACAAGAAAAGGCCGTTCGTAATCCCTTCCATGTGGGCCATGCGCCAAGCATCATATGTACCAGGAAGCTGGTATTCTAGCTCCCAAGGAATGGGCCAAAGCGCGATCTTTCCGATCAGAAAGAACAGAAAGCCAAAACCCAGAATACCGCCCACAAAAAGCAAAAGCGCCCCGTGCCCAATCAGCAGTCTCTGCAGTGCGTCTGTTTCCTTTGCAGCTTCCATGGCATTCCCTCTCCAGCTTGACTAATACTCCACTTGTGTCATATATATTCCACAATTGCAATATGGAGTGTTCTCGTGTCCATCAAGTTCGCCATTCTGGTAGCGCTCAGCGAAGGCCCCAAATCTGGTTATGATGTTGCCAAACACTTTGACCAAAGCGTTGGTTTTTTCTGGCATGCGCGTCACTCCCAAGTTTACCGCGAGCTAGGCAAATTGCGTGACAGTGGCTTGGCAGTTTCCGAAGAGATCGAGCAATCGGGCAAGCCCAATCGGATCGTTTTCACAATCACGGAAAATGGACGACAAGCACTGCTTAAATGGTCGCGTGAGCCAACCGAACCGATGGAAATCAAGGATGACTTTCTGGTCCAACTCTACGGGATTGAGAATATCGATATTGAGGGTTTGCGGGCCAACCTGACCTTGCGCCTCGAAAGCCATCGTGATCGGCATTCGCAATATGCAGCCAAGCATCAAGCGCTTGAGAATGGCGGCACATTGGCAGACCTTGGTCATCAGCTGGCGCTAGAAGTGGGGATGCGATGGGAGCGCGAATGGGAGGATTGGTGCACAATCGCGCTCGAACGCCTTTCACCGCAGGCGATCTCTAAACTGACGAATGTTGTTCCAATCGGCAGCAAAACACCAGGGAACGCAGCATGACCACTTCAGCCATACTGGTGCGCCAAATCCCCTTCTCCTTTGACGAAAATATCGATCCTGTCTGGCACCCTGATCGCCGCGAATGGAGCCATATGCTCAATGGTGCTTCGCTGACCATGCCCTATCTCGAACCGTTCCTGATCAAAACTGTGACTGAGGCGTTGAAGCAAGTCAAAGACCCAGCACTTAAAGCCGATGTGCGTGCCTTCATCGGGCAAGAGGGCGTGCACTACAAAAACCACCGCCGCTACAATGAAATTCTCAAACAGTCCTATCCCGATCTTGCCGAGGTGGAGACTGAGATGGAGGCGGACTATCGCGGATTTCAAAAGCGCAATCTGAAATGGCGGCTCGCCTATTCTGCTGGTTTTGAAACGATGACTATGGGCATCACCGAATGGCTTGTTGGGCATCGCAGCACATTGTTTGCTGACGCCGATCCATCGGTTGCCTCACTGGCGCTGTGGCATATGGTCGAGGAGACGGAGCATAAGAATGTCGCATACGATCTCTATATGCATTTGTATGGTGATTGGCGCGGCAAGGCTTGGGGACTGCTTTGCGGGACGGGCCATGTCGCATGGAGTAGCCGCAAAGCATACAAACGCATGTTGAAGCGCGATGGGAAATGGAGCAGCATTCCCAGCCGCTTGCGCCTCTATGCGATGGTCGCACGGTTTTTCCTGCGCACATCGCCAGCCATGTTACGCTCGCTTTTACCCGACTATCACCCTTCGAAAGTCAGCGATCCAAAGTGGGTCGCCCAGTGGGCGGCCGCTTATGACGGATTAGAGGAAGGCAGTATCCCGCTGCTCGACACAAGCGATCCAGAAATCCCCGCACGCTTCCAAGCCTAATTCAGGCTTAGGAACCGTCCGCTTCCCACCCCCAAACGAAGACATCCACCGTCGGCCTGACCTGGGCCGATTGCAGAGATTCCGGTTATAGTGACTTGAATGCTTGTTATCGGCACTCGGTCCAACGGACAAATCTGCGGGGAAAAGCTCGCGCTTTCAGATTTAGCGGCGAAAGCTGGCCGTCCGTCAAATAGATTGGGTGAGGATTGCTCACTCCTGCTCAAGATCGAAGGCGATGGTCGCTTGCGTCCCTTCGCTAATCTTTGAAGTGATGGCGAAATCGAAGCCGTGTTGAAAGGCCAAAGAATGGACAATTGCCAGACCTAAGCCATCGCCTTCCGACCCATCAGACTTTTGGCGGGGCTGTTGCGCGCTCTTCAGTTCCGCCTCACTCATTCCAAAGCCGTCATCGATCACTTGGATCCGGCATTGACCCTCTGCGGTATTGGCGCTGACATCAATCCTTGAGGCCTTCGCGTGGCGCAGGGCATTTGCGACCAGATTGCTCAGCGCGCGGATCAAGACCAAGGCGGGGATGCGTGTTGCGCCCGCCGCCGGGCTGACATTGAGCTCAATCCCGGTTTCGCGGGCTTCCCCATCAAACATGTTTGCAACCGCGCTCGTCACGAGCTCAATTGGATAGACGTCCTGCTCAGATTCTTCTGGCGCGGAGAGATCATCGTCCTCGCGGTTGGAGTATTCACGGGTGAGGTCTTCGAGATAGTCGATTGCTTGACCAAGGCGCTCTTGCAATGCGGGGGAAAGCCGTTCGGCTTCGCTCCTCAGCGCGGCGCGCAGCCCCACAATGGGCTGGCGGATGTCGTGGCTCGCGGCTGCCAACTGCGCCTTGGTGCGCGAAGCGGCCTCACGGGCGCGGGTGTATTCGCGTTCAGTCTCCAGCAAACGCCTATCGGTGTGAGCCTGCGCCTCAAGCGCCTGGATCCGTTCAGCCACCATGCGAGCACGTTCCCGCCGGGTTAGGTACGCATCGACCACAAGCAAGGCCAGCATCCCAATTCCCGCTAGCAAGCGGATGGCGTCACGGAACCACTCGATCGTGAGGTCAGTCATCTCTCGGCCCAGATTGGTTGGCTCAATCAAGACTGCAGCGATCGCGCTCACAAAGAGGACCGCCCCTGCGACAAATCGCAAAGGCCAGGCGGTCGGGAATCGCACGGTGACGGTTAGTGCGAAGAGGAACAGGCCCAGATGAAGCGCCCAGATAAAGTCAGGCGTTGAATTGGAATTGCGCGCCAAATAGACCAGCGGGAGCAACAACAGGCCCGCGATAACGGTGCGCAGAAGCCAGTTCTTGAGCCGCAAGAGCTCTTTGAAACCGGACAAGAAGACTAGCAGCATCGCGAATATCGCCAGCAATGTGACGTTCTCCCACGTTTCCCGTGCAGCCAGCGGGTCTCCGCCAAATCTGGTGATGAACACCGATGCTTCGCTTTGAAGCATCCAGAGCGAATAGGTCATCCCGATCAACACACCCAATGGCCGCGAGGTGAGGAATGAGACCACCGAAATGAGCAGGCCGATAATCAGCAGCGTGGATGTGACACCGCCTTTCAGCAGGACGGCAACCACTTGCCGAGTGCCCAATTCTCCTTCGCGAAAGATCCCGATATTGGGACGGTCCGAACTCGCCATATTGATCAACGCAAGACAGTTTTGTCCCGGATCAATCTCAAAGCTCTGTGAACGGATATAGGTAAAGTACCGCGCGCTTAGCGGACCGCCCTCGCGCGTTTGCTCCGCGAGAATTTCACTCGCGGGCTCTGTGTCGCAAGAGAGGTGGACCCGAGGCAACCGCACAAAGATGCCGCCTATGCCGATCACCTTGCGCATTGGTTCTGCATCTGCCGGAGCTGTGCTTTCAAACGGCAGCGCGATCCAGACCCGCCAATCGTGAAGTTCGCTGGTATCTCTCGCCGCCAGTTCAGCTTGGAACTCGCCTGCATTGAAGCGGCGCATGGCCTCTTCAAAGCCGATCTCGACCCCCGGATCAGTCAAGAGATAGCGCGCAGAGCCCTCGATCATCTCGTGGCTGCGCCCAGGTTCGACCTGCACTGGCGGATCCTCGCCCGCAAAAGCAGGCATCGCCAGAACAGCAAGCCATACCGACACGATGGCCGCGAGCGCTTTGTAAAGCCTAGTCAAATCGCTCTTCCCTCCTCTGACCGATCGTATAGTGTGTGAGGCTCAAATGTCGAAGAGGGCGGGGAGCATATCTTTGAGACAAACAGGAGCGTTCGGAGCGGTGTGCACCGCTGTCATTGCTGACGATCATGCGATCATCCGCGATGCGCTGAGCGCGGCCCTGCGCAATGAGGACGCCCTTGGTGGGCAAAAGATCGAAATTGTCGCCACCGCCGAAAACGGGATCGAAGCGATTGTGGCCGTGCGCAAGCATCGCCCCGAACTCCTCATTCTCGATGTCACAATGCCGCATGCAGGCGGAACCGAAGTGTTGCTGGAGGCGCGGCGTTGGTCGCCTGAAACCCGCGTCGTGGTCTTTACTGGGATAGAAGCGCGCGGCAAGATCGCGGAGCTGGTTGAAATCGGGGCGGACGGTGTCTTCTGCAAATCCGACGATATGGGCGAAGTCATCCGGGCGTTGCCGCGCATCCTTGAGGGTGGCCGTATCGTTTGCAGCCGATTTGTCGCTATGCTGGAGGAAGCAGGTGACCTTGAACCTCTGACCGACAGAGAGCGGCAAGTGCTGAGCCAGGTCGTCACAGGTCGGACCAATCGCGAAATCGGCGAAGCGCTGGGCATTAGTATCAAGACAGTCGACCGGCATCGCACCAATGTGATGGGTAAAACTGGCTCTCACAACGCCGCCGAGCTGATCGCATTTGCGCTGCGTGAGGGACTGATCGATCCCAACGCGAGCTGATTGAAGAGGACTTTCCATAGTTTCGCTTAGCCAAAAGAAGAGTGGAGAATGAAATCACGGTCGGCGCGACTGGCACCGACCGTGATGTTCTTTCGGCAAGCTAGAAGTCTGGAAAGGGGAAGACTGCGCCGTTCGCATAGACTGCGCCACCTCCTCCCAGGCCACCACCAGCGCCAAAGCTCACACCGTTCGGAATGAGAGAGTCGCCGGCCCAGTCCAAGCCGCCTGAAACGCCGACTTTGACATGACCTGAGACCACTGCTGAGATCCCGCCATCCAATCCGAAGAAACCGGTGGGGATATGTGAATGCGACAGACCAACAGTGACGTCACCTGTAACCTCCGCTTTGGGGCCAAAGCCCAGCCCACCGGTTAAAAACCAGCGTGCATTGGGATCTTCGCGAAGTTCGATCGCAACGCCGACACCCACAGCACCCGCGACAGCAGTCGCTCCGTTGACGCCGACAGTGATGGTGATCGTGTTGAAGATGCGATCCTCACCGCCTTCAGCGCCGCCATTGAACGCGGGGTGTGTTCCCAGAGCCTGAAACGTATCCAGATCAGCACCGCATTCGATCAGCAGAGCCCACAGATCGGTGGAAACACGGTTGTTGATCGTTGTTTGCAGGCGGCCAATTTTGCCCGGACCGTTGAGGCATTCGGTGAGTGCCAGAAGCGGGTTATCATCGCCGATCTGGTCCAGGAGGTCCCGCGTTGCATCAAGCCGATCAGCGTTGCTGATTTTGGGCATGCAGATGTCGGGACGACCGAAGACGACCTTGTTTTCGAAGCCATCATTGCACCATTGAGCCGGGTTGATGCTCTGGCAGCGATCCTGTTCGAAGCCACCGCATTTAAGCGAGCCGGGACGCCGATCCTCTTCGGGAATGCAGGTGTTGCGGCCGGCCTGACGCAGCACAGTAAAACCGACATCGCACCACCGCGCAGGGTTCGGGCTGATGCAGGTGTTTTGATTGAGGCCACCGCAGCCACCAGTGAGATCGCCTTCCGAGGTCCGCTGGACACAGATGTTACGGCCCGACTGCCTCTGTTCGACCAGACCGGCTTCGCAGCGACGGTTGGGATTGATGTGGACGCAGGTCTTTTCATCTTCCCCGCCGCAATCATCACCGCGCGAAGCACCCTCGCCGGGAACTACACAGACATTGCGACCACTCTGGCTCTGCTCGACCAAACCGGCATCACACCGCCGCGCGCGGTTCAAGCTGATGCAGGTGTTCTGGCCTTCGCCGCCGCAATTCTCGCGGCCTGTGGTGCGATCCTCAGGCTTCACGCAGATGTTACGGCCGCGCTGAGGTTGTTCGACGAGCCCCGGATCGCAGCGACGACTTTGGGTCAAGTTGATGCAGGTTCTCTCGCCTTCCCCGCCGCAATTGTCGCGGCGTTCGGTCTGATCCTCAGGCTTGACGCAGATGTTGCGACCGCTCTGACGTTGTTCGACAAGGCCGGCATTACAGCGGCGGTTGGGGTTGAGATTGATGCAGGTGTTTTGCCCCTCACCCCCGCAATTCTCGCCGCGCTGCGTACCTTCACCTGGGCGGACGCAGATATTGCGCCCGCGTTGGCTTTGCTCAACCAGCCCCGCATCGCAGCGATTGTTGCGATTGAGAGTGATACAGGTCTTCTCATTGAGCCCGCCGCAATCGCGAGCGAAGCCTGATGCTTCGGCGCGTTCGACTGGGCTAACAAATGAGGCGCCGAGGGCGAGGCCCACAATCGCGCTCGCCTTCACAATCGTCTTGAACATGGATTTCTCCTTCACAAAATTTGTTTGAATTGAGGGACGATCACCAGGGGCGCTGGACATCATCATCGCTCGATGGCGGGCTAGTGAACTCGTCGGAGCCAAACGCATCAGATGAGATAAAATCGAGGTGATAAGTGACCGGGATCAGACCGTCAGTGGTCCCGCGCAAAGTCTCGTTATCTACCCACTCAAAAGTGACATTGGCCATCAGCGGCAGGTCTTGCGCGATGAAGTCGCCGCTGGGCAGCTCTTCGATATTGGTGATGACAACCTGCTCCGGCTCGATTTCGAACAGCAGCATGTGAACCCAGCCATCCTCGGCGAAGGCATGGCCTTCGAGGATCACAATACGCTCGCCGATCTCTCGGATTTCCCAAACGCCGTCGATCGAAGTCGGTCCCAGAGCTTCGACCTCATCAATCGTCGGCAGCAATGCGCGCATTTGTGCTGAGGCAGGTGCGGGGGCAGTGAAGCTCCCAAGGGCAAGCGCCGCGGCTGATGCTAAGCTGAATGCCCGGGCAGTGATGCAAGTCATCGATTGTCTCCTCATCCGGTTCTTTCGAATGTGAAGATGTTGTGGCCTGGATCGTGTCAGAGACGAATGGGGGCGATCCCCCAACTGAGAGGATATTGCGTTCAGCCGGTAGCAAGCAGCTTGGGGGACTAACCCCATCGCCGTGCACGGAACGCGCCCCTAGGACGATGCCAGATAGCAAAGGCCATGAACCAAGGAGGACTTTCAATGACACGCCGCACGCGCAAACTGATAGCTGCGATCACGCTGGTTGGTGCAGCTCTATCGACACCAGCCCACGCAAGGCTGGGGCAAATCTGCCTCGAGCTGCCTGCTGGTGCGACTGTGGTGAAGGCTGAGATCGGCAGCGGATGCATCGGGTCAGGACGCAGTTACCTCGAGGATTTCAACATCGAGGTCGACGCCGAGCGCGCGCTCATCTCAATTGACGGCGCTTTCCGGCCCACGCGAGACGTTCCTCGTATCGGCACCGCCGATTGCATGGGATCTCGGGTCATCGAGCAGGAGGCTGAGGCCGCCGGACCACGGCGTTACTCTGTTGTGATCAATGGAGCATATCGCGGCGTGCTCGATGCAAGCAACACTCTATCCGGAGCCAGCGAAGTAAGGGAGTGTTTCGCTGCACGCTCGCAGGTTCGATTGGGGCAAAGCGCTCCGCTTGTGGTTTACGCGCCGCACCAGTTTGACGAATGGATTTCCATAAACGAGGACAACTCTCACAGCGTTGTCTTAGGAAACAGATACGGTACTCTGGCTGAACTCGCCGCCGCGTTGCAAAGTGGGTATCCAGAGAGCATGGAAGGCAGCCCTAGCGTAGAGGTTAGAATTTCACCTGCGCGCTGGCAGCGCAATCGGATGCTGGGCCGGTATGGCCCGCCGTTTATGGCGATCCAGATTGAAGAGCACGGTTATTTGGATGACAGCGTTTCCGGCAAACGCATCTTTGCCGCTGCAAAGCTGGATGAGGCTAGCGGGGCTTGGCAGATCACCGACCATTGGCATCAACTCATGTGCGCGCGCGGATCACGCGCAGGGCAATGGACAGATCAGTCATGTGAGTAATGGCTGCCTGCAGAGATTTTTGCCTGGATCTGATGTGACTGATTGATCGCTATTGTTGCTAAACGAGATGAATCAATTTTGCCTATGTTCAATCCTGGGCCGTAAGCCGCTAAGCAGCTTCGCGACCTTAGCACCTCCAGGCCGGACGGTCCGCCAACGACCCATTTGCGGACATTGATTAATTTCGCAATTCTGCGGATATGTGCGGCATGAACCATCCTCACACAATTACAAAAGACGAGTTTTTCGATAGGATGGTAGCCGCGTGCCCGACCTTTGAGGCTGCATGGCTACGCTTCAAATAGGATTGGAAAGATGATCCAATCCTATTGGAAAACGGTGGTGATGGAACTCTTCCGCATTACCTGTTGTTGAGCGAGCTAGCGAACCACCTGATTGAGATGTTGGAGAGCGGTGAAACCAAACAGTTTCCAGTGATATTCGAAGTGGTCGAGGATTGGGTTGTTCACGGCGAACACTATGTAAGCGAAGCGGCAGTCGTAGGGCTGCTTGAAGACCTGACCGCGACCCACCGCTACAATACTTCGCATCCATCGCAGTTTGTTCCTTGGCTCGGCCCAGAGTCCAAAAAATGGTGGTCGGAAGTGATTGATTTTTGGAAGAGGCTAGACAGCGGGAACTTCCGACCGCTCTCAATCGACTAGTGTCCGCTTCCCACCCCAATTTCAGCCGTCTGAGAAAGACTAACGCTGGCAGCTTAGATCACGCGCCAGATTTCCCCGCCTTCGGGCCCATCCATCACCGCCAACCCGCGTCTTTCCAGATCGATCAAATGCGCCGTCACGCTCATCTCGGCGGCCCCAATCAAACGCTCATCCAGTCCCTTGTACATCTCGGGAATGAACTCGCCCGCCGTCCGTGCGCGTTCGGTCATTAGCCGCACGATCTGGTTCTCGCGTTGGCGGCGGTGGCCGATCATGCCGCGCACCAATTGGCGCGGTTTGGTGATCGCGGCTCCGTGTGCGGAGTGGTAAACTGTGTCCTCGCGGGCCTGCAATTTCTCCAGGCTTGCCATGTAATCGCCCATATCGCCGTCGGGCGGAATCACCACGCTGGTGGACCATCCCATGACGTGATCGCCGGTGAACAGCGCGCCGCTTTCCTCAAGCGCAAAGCACAAATGGTTCGACGTGTGCCCCGGCGTTGCGACCGCCGTTAACGTCCACCCGGTGCCGCGCATTTGTTCGCCGTCTTCCATCACGCGGTCGGGTTCATAGGTGGTGTCAAACGCCTCATCCGAGCGCGGGCCATCGACTTTCAGAACCAGCGGCGCGCAGCCCACGATGGGTGCGCCTGTTTGCGCGGTTAAAGGCGCGGCGGCGGGTGAATGGTCGCGGTGGGTGTGGGTGCACATAATCGCGGTTACTGTGCGCGAACCGATTGCGGCGATGATCGCTTCGATATGCACCGGATCATTGGGCCCCGGATCAATCACCGCGCAATCGGGCCCATCCTGCGGCCCGACCACATAGGTCTGCGTGCCGGTGTAGGTGTAAGGCGATGCGTTGGGCGCCAGAACGCGCAGCACCAAGGGTTCGACTTCATCCGCCAGCCCGGTGGGCCACGGCTTTGGGGGAATGCCTGCCATGGGCTTGCATATGGGGAATTGGGTGGCAGAAGTGGACTCTTTTGTTTTTCGCACCCCGTCCGGGGTGCGATTTCCTCGCTCATGCGACCTGAAGGTCGCGTCGCTGCGGGCGGGCATTCGCCCTTGCGGTCGCTGTGCGACCGATTATCACGCCCTATGAACCGGAGAGCCCGTAAATGTCCGATTACATCCTTGTCCTTGATGAAGGGACCACCTCCACCCGCGCGATGCTGTTTGCAAGTGACGGCGTGCTGGTCGCCAGCGCGCAGGAGGAATTGACGCAGCATTACCCAAGGTCCGGTTGGGTCGAACACGACGCGGCTGAGATTTGGGACAAGACGCTGAAATGCGCGAACGCTGTGATCCCAAAGGCGGGCGGCGCGGCGATGATTGCCGGGATTGGCATCACCAACCAGCGCGAAACCGTGGTGGCGTGGGACACAAGCACAGGCGAGCCGCTGACCCGAGCAATCGTGTGGCAGGACCGCCGGACCGAACCGTTTTGCGCAGACTTGCGCGATGCCGGGCATGAGGCGGAGGTTCAGCGCCGCACCGGCCTGTTGCTGGACCCCTATTTCTCCGGCACCAAAATGCGCTGGATGCTCGACAATGTGCCCGACGTGCGCGCGGCGGCGGATGCGGGGAGGCTCGCGTTTGGAACGGTGGAAAGCTGGCTTGTGTTTAAGCTCACCGGCGGCGGCGCGCATATCACCGACGCCAGCAACGCCAGCCGCACGCTGTTGATGGAGTTGGCAGGAGAAGGCTTTGACGCGGGCCTGTGCGATTTGATCGGGGTGCCGCATTCGGCGCTGCCCGCTGTAACGGACATGTCAGGCAGCTTGGCGCAAACCGATGCGGCGCTGTTTGGCCGGGAAATCCCGATTACGGGGCTGGTCGGGGATCAGCAGGCGGCCACCATCGGACAAGCTTGCCTGTCGCCGGGGCAAACCAAGGCGACTTATGGCACCGGGGCGTTCGTCCTCACCAATCAAGGCGAGACGATCCCGCAGTCCACCAACCGCCTGCTGGGCACCGTCCTGATGCAGATCGCGGGCAAGCGGACCTATGCGATCGAAGGGTCTGTGTTTGTCGCGGGCAGCCTTGTGCAATGGCTGCGCGATTCCTTGGGAATTCTGCAAGAGGCAAGCGAGACCGAGGCACTGGCCCGATCAATTGAAACCAGCGGCGGGGTGACGATTGTGCCTGCGCTTTCGGGACTGGGCGCGCCGCATTGGAACGCTGATGCGCGCGGCGTGATCACAGGGCTTAGCTTTGCCAGCGGAAAGGCAGAGATTGCCCGCGCCGCGTTGGAGGCGATGGCGCATCAAACGCATGATCTGGCGTGCGCCTTTGCCGCAGATGGCACCGCGTGGGAAACACTTCGGGTCGATGGCGGGATGGCCGCCAACAATTGGATGGCGCAGGATTTGGCCGACATGCTGGGCGTGCCGGTTGAGCGGCCCGATTTCGTCGAAACGACCGCGCTGGGCGCGGCAATGTTGGCTGCGGCTGGGGCGGGGGTCTATCCTGATCTGGAAAGCGCGGCGGAGGCGATGCGCGGAAAGACCAAACGTTTCACGCCGAATATGGAGAATGCAGTGCGCGAGGAGCGACTGACCCGTTGGCGCAAAGCGTTGAACGCCGTTTAGTTAGCGCAGGTCAGAAAGGCGGCGTTCCAAACGGGAATGGATCGCGCGGGCCGGCGATGCCATTTCAAACCCGCTGCGCCATGCCTCATCCAATCGCGCGATGCGTTGGTGCAGGCGCTCTGTTTCCGCAATCAAATCGCAGGTTTCTGGCTCCAACGCGGCCAGCGCCGTTGGGTCGCTATCCCGGTCAGCGGGCAAAGTGCCGTTGCGGCGGACTTGAGCTTCGCTCAAATCGCCGGAGAAAAACGCCCTTTGGTTGAGCAGCCATGCCAGCACATGCATCATCCGTGTGGTCGTTTTTAAACCCTCGGTCGACAACGCCAATCGCACGGTCGCATCTTCGCCGATCTGCGGTTCTCTCACGCCCAACGCAAACACAGCGCGCACATCATCAGCGAGGACCAGCGCTTCGCTATACAAGGCCTCAATGATGGGGCGGGACAGGTTGGTTGTGCGTGACATAGATGATGGGAGGTATGCGTCCTCAACCCGCGTGACCAGCGCTCTATGGTTACTATCCTGTTGGGATTTCCTGTCGTCCCGTATCGGAACATTATCCGCGTTGCATTAACCAGACCAAACTGGCGAGAAATACTGAAGGATGAGGTGCGGCAATACAGAACGTTCTGGCGAATACCGTATCAATATCGCGCAAAAAATGCGGAATTAAGCAATAATATCGGGAAGTAATGTGTCTTCGATATTCGAAATCTGATCTTTTAGCCGCAATTTCCGTTTCTTTAGTCGCGCAATCTGCAATTGGTCAGATGATCCGGCCAAGACAAGCGCCGCCACCGCGGCATCCAAATCGCGGTGTTCCGAACGGAGCAATTCCAAGCGTTGTTTCAGCTCTTGCTCATTCATTGCTGTACGACTCATCTGATTGGGTTGCGGTGTTGATCGCGGATATGCGGCATTTTTTCGTGCGCCGCTACGCCATTTTACGCAGTTTCGGGTGAGAAACCGGCGCGGCCTATTGGGGGTGATGCTTAAGTACGGTGCCGGGGTCGATGGCCGGGGCGTCTTCGCAGCGCGTGCGCTTAACCTAAGGATCGCGGGAGCATTTCGTCGCAAAAACGCGCTGAGGTGTCGATTCACCTTTCATCAGCCCTTTGCAAGCTAGCGTGT
Organism: uncultured Erythrobacter sp.; assembly: GCA_947502815.1. Taxonomy (GTDB): domain Bacteria; phylum Pseudomonadota; class Alphaproteobacteria; order Sphingomonadales; family Sphingomonadaceae; genus Erythrobacter. Next base: position 2,602,101 of record CANNBH010000001.1, on the reverse strand, counting down.
TTGTGATCAATTCATGATCTGCGGCCCGGCCGCTTCGTGCCGAGTCGCTCCCCAGGGGCCGGTCCCACACATCGGGTGGGGCTCCCGCATACATAGGAGACACGCATATGGCATCGTCCGCAGCTTCATCATCACACATGAACGCTCTCCAATCGAAACATGCAGGGCTCGAAGCGCAGCTTCGCGACGAACAAGCCCGCCCCGTTCCTGATGCCTCGATGGTTCAATCGATCAAGAAACAGAAATTGCGATTGAAAGAAGAGATCGCGCGCTGTTAGCGGCGCGTTCAACCGAACCAATTGACGGTCCTCTTCCGGGCCGCGCTACCGGCCGATTTTTCGGCCAGCTTATTGGCCCTATTATCGGAACGCAGCGGCGTATCAGGATGCTCACCCATTGCAGATTGACGCTCTGGCCCCTAACCCAGAACCAATCATGACCGCCGCTGCTTCCAATTCTGCCCGCCAGATTCTCACTCGCCTGCACGAGGTGATGGCATCGCGCATGCACGCGCAGGGCAAACTTGACCAAGTTGTCGAGATTATCGGCGAGTGTCTGACCTCCGAAGTGTGTTCAATCTATCTCCTGCGGGAAGGGATGTTGGAGCTGTTCGCGACGCGCGGCCTGAACCAAAGCGCGGTGCACGTCACGCGCATGGCCATTGGCGAAGGTTTGACCGGCGTGATCGCCGACAATGTCGAAACGCTGAACCTCGCCGAAGCAAAAGCGCATCCCGATTTTCAATACCGCCCGGAAACAGGTGAGGAAAAATTCCATTCCTTTGCCGGCGTGCCGATCGTCTACCGTGAACGCGCCGTTGGGGTCTTGTGTGTGCAGCACCTCGATCCGCGGCGTTATGAAGAAATCGAAATCGAAGCGCTGCAGACTACTGCGATGGTTCTGTCTGAGCTGATCACCAACGCTGAATTGGTTGATGAAGAAGAGGCCATGGGCCTATCGCCAACGCAATCGGGCCAGCAAACCATTTCTGGTCTGACTTTGGTGAAGGGGCTGGGCGCCGGGGTTGCCGCCTATCACCAGCCGCGCGTGCAAATCACTCAGGTGATGGCCGACGATATCGAAGCCGAACGCGAACGGGTCTACCGTGCCTTTGATAAGATGCGCGAACAGATTGACACATTGGCCGGGCAGGCGGAATTCGGCGTTGGCGGAGAGCACGAGGAGGTGCTCGAGACCTATAAAATGTTCGCCTATGACGAAGGCTGGTCGCGCCGCATCAATGAATCGATTGATTCCGGCCTGACAGCTGAGGCGGCGATTGAACGCGTTCAGCAGCACACGCGGATGCGGATGCGCGAAATTGATGACCCGCTTTTGGCGGACCGGATGCACGATCTAGAGGATCTGGCGAACCGGTTGCTGCGCATTGTCGCCGGGCAAATCGGCACCGCCGCTCAACAAGGGTTGCGCAAGGACACGATCCTAATCGCGCGCAATTTGGGCCCGGCTGAATTGCTCGAATATGACAAGCGGCGATTGAAGGGCGTGATTCTTGAAGAAGGCTCGCTCACCGCGCATGTTGTGATTGTGGCGCGGGCTATGGGTGTGCCGGTGTTGGGACGGGCAAAGAGCCTTCGCGGGATCATCCGCGATGGCGATGAGATCTTGCTGGATGCAACCGCGGCCAGCGCGACGGTGCGCCCGCAATCGCAGGTTTCCGATGTCTTTGCGCACCGATTTGCCAAATCACGCGAGAAACAGGCCGCCTATGCGCAATTGCGCGATGTTGAACCCTATACCCGCTGCGGCACCCGCATTCAGGTGATGATCAACGCGGGTTTGCGCGATGATATCAGCTCGCTTGCTCTCACTGGCGCAGACGGGGTGGGGCTGTTTCGGACCGAATTCCAATTCCTCGTATCCGCGACCTTGCCTCAGCGTGAGCGGCAATTGCGGCTTTACCGCGATGTCCTCGACGCTGCTGGCGATAAGCCTGTGATCTTTCGCACCGTCGACATTGGCGGCGATAAGGCGGTGCCCTATTTGACCTCTGATATTGCTGCGGCGGATGAAAACCCCGCGATGGGCTGGCGCGCTTTGCGGCTGGCCCTCCACCGCGAAGGGTTGATGAAGGCGCAGGCGCGCGCCTTGCTCGAAGCAGCAGCGGGCCGATCGCTTTATGTGATGTTCCCGATGGTGTCCGAACCGTGGGAATTTGACGCGGCCAAGGACGTGTTTGAGGATCAACTGGCGTTCCTGCGCTCCAAGAAGAAGCGTGTGCCCGAACATGTCCGTTACGGCGCCATGCTCGAAGTGCCCGCTTTGGCTGAAGTGCTCGATCTGTTGCTGCCCAAATTGTCGTTCCTCTCGATCGGGACCAACGATCTGACGCAATTCCTGTTTGCTGCTGATCGCGGCAACCCGGCTTTGGCGGAACGGTATGATTGGCTCAGCCTGCCGATCATGCGCTTTTTGCGCCGAGTGATCCGATCGAATGTGGGCAGCAATGTCGAGATCGGCGTGTGCGGCGAAATGGGCGGACGACCGCTAGAAGCCTTGGCACTGATGGGCATTGGATATCGGCGTTTGTCGATCACGCCGGCGGCGGTCGGCCCGATCAAAGAATTGGTCCGCAAGGTCGATCTGAATGAGATCAGCGAAGCGATGGAATGCTGGTTGTCAGACCCGGAAACGGACCTGCGCGAGGAATTATCCGCATGGGCGGGCGAACGCGATATTGAGATAGATTGATGGCTGTTACGGGTCGAAAGGCCGATTAAGGCTCTGATTGGCCCCGCAAACACTCGTTTTGCCCGACTATACGGGAATTTACGCAGTGAATCCTTGACAGCTGGTAAGTCTGGCAGCTTCAACGGGTTTACAACCAATTTCAAAAAACCACGATAAAGTGGATAGGGTCATGACAAGCGAACAGGACAGCACCACCGAAGAGCTGAGCGATGCCGCTGTTGAGGCCGTGGAAACGGCCAGCGCAGGCGAACGTCTGCGCGCAGCGCGCGAAGCCAAGCGGCTGGAATTGTCGCACATTGCGGCGGAAACGCGCATCCCAGTTCGTCATCTAACCTCGATTGAAAATGGCGATTTCGACGCTTTGCCGTCGCGCACCTATGCAATTGGGTTCGCGCGGACCTATGCCCGGTCTGTTGAGCTTAACGCAGAAGAAATCACTCAGGCCGTGCGCGAAGAATTGGCCGAAGGCCACAATCGGCATTCTGCGATGGCGGGCGGCATGGAACCGGGCGATCCGGCAAAACTGCCTTCGCGCGGTCTTGCATGGTTTGGCGGATTTGCGGCCTTTGCCCTTGCGGTGGGCGTAATCGCCTTTGCCAGCACCTATTTCGGAGCAGGCACCGGACCGGGATCTCTGATCGCAGACAGCGATGAGACAGCAGCCGAAGGCGCGGTGGCGGATGCATCAGGCAGCGCAGCAGAAGGCGAATCCGCCACGCAAGCCGCCGCAGCACCCGAAGGGCAAGTTGTCTTCACCGCTTTAGAAGATGGTGTTTGGGTCCGCTTTTACGAAGACGGCGGGGACCGGCTGTTCGAAGACACTATGGAAAGCGGGGAGCAATATGAACTGCCCGCCACCGCGAGCGAACCGCGCATCAACACCGGGCGTCCAGATGCCTTTTCGATCACAATCGGCGGCCAATCCGTGCCCAAATTGGCGGATGAGCCGATCACTTTGGGCGACACACCTGTGTCGGCTGATGCTCTGTTGGCGCGCGCGGAAATCGCTGCGGTCGTTCCATCAGAGCCGCAAACCGCGAACAATTAGGCCCATCGGCCGGCTTTAATGACTGCGCGTCAGTGGCGACCGCTAGGTCGTCGACGGCAAGATTGGGGCATTTTACCCCGCGCACGCCCGTGATTGACGCCCAGTTGGGCGCATTCCCTTGATAAGTCACATTGCGGGGGTCGACTTGACGCTGGGCCTTCGGCACAGATTCCACATGTGTTCATGCGCGCAGGTTTACGTTCGCGTTCAAAATTCGATGCGTATCTGCGCCAAATAACTCAAGTTTAGGAGCCCGACCCGCCATGATCTCCACTTCGACCCCGATTTTAAAGCTGCGCTCCTCCATTGTCCCGGCCCTTGGCGCGCTTGTTTGCGCCGCTGTTGCGGTGACGACGCCCATTCCCGCCGCCGCGCAGGACGATACAGAGGCGCGTTTGCGCCGCGCAGAAGCAGAAATTCGGGCGCTGCAGCGCACCGTTTTTCCGGGCGGGGACGGACGATTTTTTGAACCGCAAATTTCCGCCGATGGCGGGCGCAGCGCGGCGGCGGGCACCACTGGCGCCAATGCCAGCGTGCCATCCACCACTGCGGTGACAGATATTCTGGCGCGGCTCGATGCGTTGGAATTGCAATTGCAGCGGCTCACCGCACTGACCGAAGAAAACGCCAATGCGGTTAGCGGTCTGGACACGCGGGTCACCGCTTTGGAAACGGGCACAGCGTCTGGCACAGGAGCGGGTATTGCGGCAACGGCCTCTACTGTTGGTCCGCAGCCGCGCCCTTCAGATGAATCGGTCTCGGCCGCTTTGGCTCCGCAAGCTGATGCAGGAACGGCCACTGGCCCTTCGGCTGAACGGATCGCTGCCGTGCAAGAGATCACCAAACCTCAGACAGAGGACGCTGGTGATGATGAATATTCCTATGGCTTCCGCCTGTGGAACGCTGGATTCTTCCCAGAGGCCCGCCAGCAGCTTGCCTCTTATGTCGAAGGCTATCCCGATCATTTCCGCCTGACCTATGGCCGCAATTTGCTGGGCCGGGCGTTCCTTGATGATGGTATGCCCGAAGAGGCGGCGCGGTGGTTCCTGCGCAATTATCAGGCCGATCGCACCGCGCGGCGGGCGCCTGACAGCCTGCTTTTCTTAGCCGAATCCATGATTGCAATGGGCGATACGCGCCGGGCCTGCATCGCGCTGGCTGAATTTGGTGAGACCTATCCGGCTGTCGCATCGGGACGGTTGGCGGATCAATATGCGAGCAATCTGCGCAACGTCACATGCGAGTGACCCGAGCTTATTGAGCCCAGGGGGCGATCATTGATACGCCGATTGACATGGATAGACTGCGGGGCCTCAACCCCGATTTGATCGCGCGTTTTCGCGGCGCATTGGATGATCTGTGGCCGGCTGAGGACCGCGGTGGCCCGCTTGGCCTTGCCGTTTCCGGAGGCCCGGATAGCCTCGCTTTGCTGTTGCTCGCGCGGGCGGTGATGCCCGGCGACATCGCCGTTATCAGCATCAATCACGGGTTGCGCGAAGAGGCGGCCAGTGAAGTTGCCTTAGTGAAAGAAATTTGCGGCGCATTGGACGTGCCCTTTGCTGCGCGCGAGGTCAGAGTTGGCGCTGGCAATGTTCAGGCAAAGGCCCGCGATGCCCGTTATGCCGCGATTGCGGAATGGGCGGATGAGAACGGGATTGGCGCGGCGGCCACCGCGCACCATGCCGATGATCAGGCGGAGACATTGCTGATGCGGCTGGCGCGGGGCAGTGGGCTGGCGGGACTGTCGGGAGTGCGCGCAAGCACGTCTTTGCCGGGCGGACGCATTCCCCTGATCAGGCCGCTCCTATGGGCGCGCAAGGATGCTTTGATGGCTCTGGTCGAACAGGCCGGGCTTAATCCGGTCAGCGATCCTTCAAACGCCAATCCAGCCTTTGACCGGGTGCGCGTGCGGGCGCATTTGGCGCAGCACGACTGGTTGGATGCAGAGGCTTTGGCGGCCAGCGCAGCGCATTTGGCCGAAGGGTGGCGCGCGCTCGAATGGTATGCCGACAATGATTGGGCAGAGATGGTGGTGCGCGATCCCGATGCGCCGGTTCAACCGGCCTATCGCTATTGCGCCAATGTCCCGCGCGTCATTCAGATCGAAACGGTGCAGCGGATCGTTGCGGAATTGGGCGGGCGCGTCACCCGCAGCGAAGCCGGGCGTGCTGCGGACCGTCTATGGCGCGGTGAAAACGCATCGTTGGGCGGGGTTCTGGCGGTGCCAAGCGCCGAAAAAGTGGCGAAAATCGGTGTGGAAATGCGCGTGTGGCGGTTCAGCCCTGAACCGCCACGTCATTCGCATTAGGACATGATTTTGTCGCCGATGCCGATCATTTGACCGCGTGTAATCACAACCCGGTCGCCGCGCTTGGCAATTGCGAACAATTTTTCGGCGAAGGGATCGGGAACACCGATGCAACCATGCGAGGCATAGCCGTTTTGAACCGGTGAACCGTGAATGGCGATGCCATCCCAAGTCAAACGCAACGTCCATGGCATCGGTGCGTTGTTGTATTTCTCAGAAACATTGTCGCGTTCCTTGGTCAGGATCGGGAATGTGCCGAGCGGGGTCGGGTGCGATGTTGTGCCCAGCAGAGCAACCGCGGTGCCGATTTCATGGCCATCACGGAACACGCTGATAACGCGCGCGTCGAGATCGACTGTCATAACCAGTTCACCCGTCGCAGGCGCGCGAGATTCGTCCCAATACCATTCGCCGTAACGGATGGTGCCTTCAATCGGCAGGATGCTTTTGACCACGAAAGGTTCGTCGCTAACCGCGACGCGTGCAGCCGGTGCAGGAGCAGGCTCAGGTGTTGCCTGAACCAGCGGGTTTGAAATCATCCGAGCGGCGGGGCCGCGCGGCGCGATGTCCACGCTGGGCGCTGCTGCTGGCGCTGCGATCGCCGGAGCCACTGGGAGCGCGCTTGCGGTGATCGGTGCAGGCGGCAGTTCAGGCAGGTCTTCGACGTCGGTCGCGGGCACATCATACGGTTGAGGCAGGCTTGGATCGACAACCAAAGAGGCACCGCCCGTTGTCGGGTCGATCGCGCGAATGGCGTCTTCGGCATCGGCCGCAACTTCTACTGCGGCGTTCCCGGCGTCATCGGCATAAGTCTGTGCCGCCACCAATGTGGCCCCGCCCGAAAGCGCGACAATCCCGGCGAATGCAGCCAGTTTGAAAGTGGTAAAAGCCATGATGCGAAAATCCTAAACCTAAAAATCTGCGCCAATGCGGCGGCAGAGTCGTTGTGTGTCGATGCGTGCATTATGCCGCTTTTGCGGCTGAACTGCCAGTGACTAACGCGCGCAAACACGCTGGCGTCCCTCCGGGGGACGGGGGAGCGCCAAAGGTTAAGATGTAAAAATGTGTGAAGCGCGGCCGAGACCGTTAGCCAACGCAGCCTTTATCCATGCGCCCCAAATTGGTTGGCGATTGCGACAGACAAACGCAGCATCAGATTATACGCCCGTTCAATCGGGTCGATATAATCGCGGGTGATCTGCGCGTAGCCTTCGACAGAGGCGTCGGGATAATCCGCTGGAGCGTCCATCGCAAAATCCGCCGTAGAGGGGAAATGCGTTGGGAAGGCACGGCGCATTTGCGCCAGCGCATCGTCAATCCGCAGGCTGAACACCATTTCGAGCACATCTTCACGGCTGATATCGTTTGCGCGGCTGAAGACCGGGACAGACACGGCTCTAAGGAATATGTGCTGCATCAAGGCAAGCCGAAGCGCTTGCGCCGCGCCGATCATACGGCGGGTATCCTGCGTTGTCGGATCGGGTTCTTCTGGTGGGAGATGATCCAGCAGGCGGTGGAATTTGAGCGCATCCACGCGCAGCCGCGATGCCAATCGGCGGAACACGCCGCTGCGATCATCCTTGGTCAGATATTCCGCCAGCACTTCGCAGGCGGCGGACAAATGCGGTTCTGTCCCGCGATAGGGGCGCGTGGCCCAATAGGCAGAATTGAACAATTCGCCATGCGCGGCGACTGTCTTTACACTGGCGAGTGCATTGGATGTCCGCGCCAGTCGCAGCAATTGTTGCCCGCGCTCGCTTTCCGTGAGGAGGGCGGCGACTTCTTCGTAATTGCCATCGGCCGCGCTGCCGATGCCGGCGATGACATTGATCGGATAGCCAAGCTGTTGAAGGATCGAATTGTGCGGGATCGCGCGGATCTGGCGCAAATTCATATCCCTATCCGCTGAAAGATCAGATTGGCGGCGCGAAACGCGGCTGCCGGTGGAATTGAGCAGGCCAAGGCCAAACGCCGTCACCGCGCGTGAATAGGTCGCGCTGCGCAAATGGGCGCGTTGATGGGCGCGGATCGCACGATAAAAATCGAGGCTGACATCCGTTCGGGTGTACAGCGGATCGGTGTTTTCGGCTTCTGTATCCGGGCTTTGCACGATGATTCGGGTCAAAGTCGCGCGGGCCAGGTCAGGGCCGCGGAACACCATATAGCCATCGCCGCCTTGGAAGCTGACCTCGGGCTCCAACTCAATATTTGATGCGGCAAATTGACTGCGCGCCCATGGGCTCATCGGCCACGTTAGGCGGTCTGCAAAGCCAGATGGATGCGCGCCCCGGCCCATGCTTTCGCCGTGGGTGTTAAAGATCAGCGCGCTGACATCGGACAGGCCATTGCGGGCCATTGCCTGCGCCATGCGCCCTTGCAGCCGTTCAATCGCGAGGCTGGCCGGGATTTGCCCAACAAACCGGCCGGCATCGGAAAACCCGGTTTGGATGCAGACCCGTCCGCGCAGCCGGGCATAGGACTGATATTGTTCCTCTTTGCACAGCGCCTCTAGGAAACGCCCGCCATGTTCCAGCGCGCTTTCCGTTTCAAACAAAGGCGACACATCGACGCGGTTTTCAATGCCGAACAATTTGGAGAAATAGAGCGCGGCCAGCACGGTGGAGGGCTGTTCGCATTCGGCAATCAACATGCGGATTGGCGTGTCGGCATCAATATGGCCAAGGATCTGCGCCATCGCGAGGAATTGCCGGGTCGCGGTGGAGCTTTCAATCGCGAGGCTGGCGAAATTGGTGCGTTTGGGGCTGATCTCTGCGAGCATTTTGCGCAATGTCCCCATCGCGCCTTTGCTGGCGAGATCAAGCTCAGGCGTTTCATGCAGATGCACGCGGATCGCGTTGTGCAATTGTTTGGCGTTCACCCGGAAATGGATGTGGGCCATGCCCAATCCATCGGCGCGCATGGTCGCGGCCAAAGTTTTGAGCGCGACGGCGCGCGATTGATCATCGGCGTCGCGGGCGTCGGTTTCCAACCCGTCGATAATATCGGTCAGGCTGGTGAGTTTGGCTGCGCTGTCGGCGGTCAATTGATTGGCGGCACGCGATAGATCAGCCGGATCGGTCAGATCTTCGGCAAAGGCGGCCACGCATTGGTCGGTGTGTTCGCCCGCTGCACGCAAGGTCGGCAATATGCCATGCGCCGGATCAATCGCTTCCAATGCAGAGATATACCGCGTCAGCCGCATCGCCTTTTCCTGAAGTCGGAACAGGATCGATGTGTACCATTTGATATCGGTGCGCCCGTCCATGTCATACCCGACCCAGGTCGCGAAACGGAACGGCATTGGCGTGACGTCGTGCCATTGATCGGGCCATTGCGCAGCGGCGTGGTTCAACGCCTCTTGCACAATTTGCGACCGTGCATCTTGCGCATCGGCAATCGCGGCCATGGCTTGGCTGTGTTCATATTGCAGCGTAACGGCGGGACGTTCGCCTCCCAAAGCGCAGCTTTCGCGAGAAATGGCGGTGCCATGGCTGGCTTTCTCCGCGACCGCTTTGGTTTGGGCCGGGGTTAGCAAAAAGGTCGGGTGTGCGGTGAAAACGGCGTGCAGGCGCGGTGTTTCCCAGCGGGTTTGAAAATCTGCGAAGGCTTTGTCCCGCAAAAGCACCGATTGAAGATCGGTTTGATTGGCGCGCTGGCCAATCGGCGCGATCAATCGCTCCAACCGGTTTGCGCGCGATTTAAGGCTGCTGCATTCCAGTTCTTCAACCAACCGCTCAAGCGCGTCGAGATCCATGCTGCCGCCTTCGACGTTGCGCGACAGGTCCAGCCCCAATTGAAACACCGGATTGAACAGCGGGGTCTCACGCGTGCGGGCGTGCAATTCTTTCAGCCGCTCACCCAGATCGGCTACTGAATTTAGGGGGAGCGTCATGGTCGTTGGTCCTCAAAATACGTCTGGCTAAACGCTGCCGCCGCACCGAACAGGCCGGGTTGGGGATGCGTTATGAGTTTTACGGGGAGGGTTCCCATGAGGGAAGAGAACCGCCCTTTGGCTGTAAACCTTTCGGCAAAGCCTGATGATAGCAATGTGTCGCGGATTCGGTATCCCAATCCGCCGGCGATCACTACCCCATCCGCTCCCTGCGTCAATGCGATATCGCCCGCAACCGAACCCAGTGCGAGACAAAATCGATCAACCGCCGCTGAGGCGAGGCTGTCTTCGCCAGACATGCCCGCGGTCCACACGGCCACATCGTCTATTTCGTGGACGGCGCGGTTTTCGAGAGCGGCGAGCGTTTGATAGATGTCGACAATGGCCGGGCCAGAAACGACGCGCTCGTTGGACACTCGGGTCAACCGTTTGCGCAGCCGGGCAAGGATGGCGTCTTCGATCGCGTCGAGCGGGGCGAAATCGCCGTGGCCGCCTTCTGTTGCTTGGACGCGGTAGCGCCCGGTTCCATCGCGCCAGAAATAGGCCACGCCAAGGCCGGTTCCGGGGCCCAGCACGCTGATGGTTCCGGTTTCGGGCAGATCTGTGTCGGGACCGGCAAGGCGGAGGAATTGCGCATTTGGCGCGCGCGCGGCGGCATGGGCGACCGCTTCGAAATCATTGACGATCAAATGCTTGGAACAGCCCAGCTTTTCTTCGATGAGAGGGGGGCGGATGATCCAAGGGTTGTTGGTAAAGCGGATAATGTCCGGGTTGATCCGTCCCGCGACCGCCATGGCCACGCGATCTGGCAAAGCGCCGCCCATGCGCGCACGAAATTCCTCCCACGCGGTTTGAAAACTGGCGTAGGCATCGGTGTGGAGCGTGACGGGCTCACTTAAGGTGATGGCGCCATTGGTATTCAACGATGCAATGGCAAAGCGGGCATGCGTGCCGCCAATATCGACCGTGACAATGTCTTGATCCGCCACCCTTTTACAGCCCCGCGCTGGCAAGCATGGCCGATGCGCCTTGCTCTGCACCATCGGCTTGGGTCTGGAACATGCGGAACAATTCGCGTCCCACGCCGTGCTCTATCGCTGGTTCTGGGGCAGGGGTGCGGGCCGAAAGGTCGGCGTCTGTGGAGAGCGCTCCGGTCTCTGCGCACACCCGCACAACATCGCCGTCTTTAAGCAAGGCGAGCGCCCCGCCGCCTTTGGCTTCGGGTGTAATATGGATGGCCGCAGGGACTTTGCCGCTGGCCCCGGACATACGCCCGTCTGTGACAAGCGCGACTTTGTGCCCGCGGTCTTGCAACACGGCAAGCGAGGGGGTGAGAGCATGCAATTCCGGCATCCCGTTGGCGCGCGGTCCTTGGAACCGGACCACGACCACAACATCGCAGTCGAGCTCACCCGCTTTAAAAGCGTCAGTCACGGCGGCCTGCGTTTCAAACACGCGGCACGGTGCCTCTATGGTCCAGCGATCCTTTGCCACCGCCGATGATTTGAAGCACGCGCGGCCCAGATTGCCGGTGAGCAGCTTCATGCCGCCGTCGTCTTGGAACGGGGCGGCCGCTGGGCGCAGCATCGTGTCATCACGGCTGGCTTCAACCGGGCTCCATTGCAGCGTTTCATCCGTCCACACAGGTTCAGCGGTGTAGGCGTCCATACCGCCATCCCAAACGGTGAGAATATCACCATGCGCAAGGCCTGCACCCAGCAATTCGCCGATAACATAGGCCATGCCGCCCGCGTGGTGGAATTGGTTCACATCGCCTGCGCCGTTTGGATAGACGCGGGCGAGGAGCGGCACGACGCTGGAGAGCTCGGCCATGTCGCTCCAATCAATGCGAATGCCCGCCGCGCGCGCCATCGCCGGAATGTGGATCGCGTGGTTGGTGGATCCGCCGGTTGCGAGCAAGCCGATCACCGCATTGATAATCGCCTTTTCGTCCACCACTTGCGCCAGCGTGCGGGTTGTCGTCCCGGCAAGCTCTGCCAGCCGGTGAACCGCCGCCCGGTCGAGCGCCTGACGCAGTTTTGTGCCCGGCTGGATGAACGCCGATCCGGGCACATGCAGGCCCATCATCTCCATCATCATCTGATTGGAATTGGCGGTGCCAAAGAACGTGCAGGTGCCGGGCGAATGATACGATCCCAGCTCGCTTTCAAGCAGCGTATCCCGCCCCACTTCGCCGGTCGCGTATTTCTGGCGGGTTTCCTGTTTCTGCTTGTTGGAAATGCCGCTGGGCATGGGGCCAGACGGGACAAAGACGGCTGGCAAATGGCCAAATCGCAGCGCCCCGATGATCAGGCCCGGCACGATCTTGTCGCAAATACCCAGCGCCGCGACGCCATCATACATTTGATGTGACAGCGCGATAGTGGTCGCCATGGCGATGTTATCGCGGCTGAACAGGGACAATTCCATCCCATCCTCGCCCTGTGTCACGCCGTCGCACATGGCGGGGGTGCCGCCTGCGACCTGAGCCGTTGCTCCAACCTCGCGGGCGAAAATCTTCATCCGGTCGGGATAGCGGCCATAGGGTTGGTGCGCCGACAGCATATCATTGTAAGCGCTGACAATCCCAATGTTCGGCCCGCGTCCGGCCTTCATCGCGCTCTGATCCTCCAGCGCGCCGGCAAAGGCATGGGCGAGGTTGGAGCACGCCACATCTTTGTGTTCAGGGCGGCGATCGGCCTCGCGCTGCATCAATTCCAGATAGGCGGAGCGGCCAGCGCGGGAATTGTCGATCACGCGCTGAGTCACGCGGTGGATCACATCGTGCAGTTTACTCATGCCAGCTTACCCCATCACGTTCGGTTAGGGCGATGGCGGCGCTGGGCCCCCAATTGCCCGAAGCATACGTCTTGGGTGTCACCCCGTTGGCCTCCCACTCGGCGCGGATGGCGTCGACCCATTCCCACTGCGCCTCAACCTCATCCCGGCGCACGAACAATGTCTGGTCCCCTTTGATCAGGTCGAGCAGCAGGCGTTCGTATGCGATGCGGCGATGTTGACCGACAAAGGCATCGGGCATTTTGATCTGCAATGGCACTTCGCGCAGGCGCACGCCGTCCTCGTCCAAACCGGGGACTTTCGCCATCAGCGACAACGTGATGTCCTCATCCGGTTGAATGCCAATGAGCAGGCTGTTGGGTTGAAGTCCTGTGCCCGGACCACCACCGGCCCCTGCGAAAATCGAATGCGGCACAGCGCGAAATTGCACCAAAATCTCTGTGACCCGTTCCGGCAGGCGTTTGCCCGTGCGCAGGTAAAATGGAACACCCTTCCAACGCCAATTGTCGACATGCGCTTTGATCGCGGTGAAGGTTTCCGTGGTCGAGGCTTTGCCCAGTTCCTCATCATAGCCCGGCACCGCTTGACCATCGACCGCGCCCGCGCGGTATTGGCCGGTGACGGTTTCAGTGGCGAGGGCAGGGCGCAGCGCGCGCAGCACTTTCACCTTTTCATCGCGCACCGCGGTCGCATCGAAACTGGTCGGCGGCTCCATCGCCACCAGCGCCAGCAATTGCAGCATATGGTTTTGCACCATATCGCGCAGCGCGCCCGCATCGTCATAAAACGTCACGCGCCCTTCAAGACCGACGGTTTCAGCGACCGTGATCTGAACATGGTCGATAACGTTGGAATTCCAGATCGGTTCGAACAGAATATTGGCAAAGCGCAAGGCGAGCAGGTTTTGCACCGTCTCTTTGCCAAGGTAGTGATCGATGCGGAAAATTCGGTCTTCGCTAAAGGCGGCGGCCACCGCATCATTGATTTCGGCAGAAGTCTCCAGATCAGTGCCGAGCGGTTTTTCCAAACACATGCGCACCCGTTCGCCGGTCAGCCCGGCGTGTTCAAGGCCCGCAATCGTGGGGCCAAACAGGCTGGGCGCGGTCGAAAGGAAGATGGCGAGGCCGCCATTTTGATCGTCGGGGCCGCCCACTTGCCTGACCTTTTCAGCCAGCGCGCTGAAACCGTCGATCGTGCTGGCGTCGAGCTGTTGATAGCTGAGCCGGTTGAGGAATGTCGCCATTCCGCCGCGCCGCTGAGCTGGCAAGAATTCTTCCAACGCGGCGCGGGCCATCTCGCGAAAACCGGCATCATCGATTTCGCTGCGCGCGGTGCCGATAATGGCAAGGTTTTCAGGCAAAAGGCCATCCGCGCATAATGCGCACAGGCTGGGCAGCAATTTGCGCCGCGCCAAATCGCCTGTGGCGCCAAACAGCAGCAAGCGATCTGCAGCAAAGTCAGTCATCTGGGTCCTCGCAATGGCGGCCATCCGCGCAATTGTTAGCGTTAACAATGGGCACGAGTAGAGTTTTCGTGACGTTACGACAAGGGGTAGCGATATGATCGGAAGGCTGCAATCAGACAATTGCTGCAAGTGCGAATAGATTGACTTTATGTGTTGAGCGCAACCTCAACGCGGGAGTGTTCAAATCGCATGGGGCCAAAGCTGGTGAGGAAGGACACATCCGCCGCATCGCGCCCTGCGCCGATTATGGCCGCGTTGGTCAGATCGGCCATTCCGGTCGGATCAACCAATTGCCATGCGCCGCCCGCCCCCGACGGATCTGCGAGATAGACCTGCGCGACCGCGTGGAAATCCTGCGGGGATACGCCGCGGGCATAACAAGCGATGTACCGCGCTGGGATGGAGGATGCGCGCGCGAGCGTGACAAGCACATGGGCGTAATCGCGGCACACGCCTTCGCGTTTGATAAAGCTGTCGGTTGCGCTGGTGTTTGAATCGGACGCACCGGGGACATAGCTGAAGTTTTCGGCGATCCATTCGGCAATGGCCGCGATCCGCGCGCCGCCTTCGGTCCCGGCAAATTCAGACGCGGCGAGGCTTTGAAAATCATCCGCGCGGCAATACCGCGAGTCGAGCAAATATTGGATCGCTTCGCCCGGCAACAGATGCAGCGGCATGGCCGCCAGCGTATCCAGCGCGGGCAGCGCGCGATCGGTCGTCACCTCAGCCTCATACTGAACCTCGAAACGCCCCGATCCATGCAGCCAAACCCGTTCGCCAATCGCATCATGGGCGGGCACACGCCACAATCCGTCAGCAGCGGCGATAGAGCAGGCCGAATGGATAATGGTCTGGCCCGGCAGAGCCGCCGCCTCAAACTGAAGCAGCGCGGTTGAAGGCTCCTCAAGCGTGAAGCCAAAGCGCGAGGCGATTAAAATGCTCATTGGGGCTGAGTTTCTCTCTGTTCGTTGGCGTCAATATGGGGACGGATGGCAGTGTTTCTTAGGGTTGGTGTTTCTTAGGGCGGGTGTTCCTAGGGTGGGCGTTTCTTGGGGTGGGCAGACGCATTTTGATGCGCGGGCGCGAGCGATTTTCCTACTTGGCGCGCGCTCGCTAGGCAGAGCAAATGCATGCGCGCGATGCCATCACCCACCGCCCGAAACGCGAACGGTCGTCCCGGTCAATGGCCATCCGCGCGGAGCGTGAAACTTTTGCCTCTGGACCGTGTAACATGCGGTCCATGTCTCGGTTAAGCGCTTGTAATCAAGCCAAACAGGTCGTGGGCGTCGGCGTCTTCGATCTCGGCATTGACGATGTCACCTGCGGCAAGGGTGGCGGGCACATTGCGCAGATAGACGGCTCCGTCGATCTCAGGCGCGTCGGCCTGGCTGCGGCCCGTCGCGCCGATGTCGCCGTCTTCATCCGCTTCGCCCACATCGTCGATGATGACGGGGAAGGTGCGGCCAACCTTGGCGGTCAGCTTGGCAGCGGAGATGCGTTCGGTGACTTCCATCAGGCGGGCGTAACGCTCTTCCTTGATGGCTTCGGGAACGGGATCGGGCAGGTCATTGGCCTTAGCCCCTTCGACAGGCTCAAACCGGAACGCGCCAACCCGGTCGAGTTGCGCTTCTTCGAGCCAGTCGATGAGGTATTGGAAGTCATCCTCAGTCTCGCCCGGAAAGCCAACGACGAAGCTGGATCGGATGGCAATGTCTGGACAGATGTCGCGCCAGTTCTCCAGCCGCTCCAGCACCTTCGCCTCGTTCGCTGGGCGGCGCATGCGTTTGAGCACGGACGGTGCGGCGTGTTGAAACGGAATGTCGAGATACGGCGTCAGCAGCCCCTCGGCCATCAACGGGATGACCTTATCGACGTGGGGGTAGGGATAGACATAGTGCAGACGCACCCAAGGTGCTGCGCCGTCCGATGTGCGCAAACCGCCCAGCTCGCGTGCCATATCGGTCATGTGAGCGCGGACGGGATTGCCCTTCCAATCGCGCTCTTCGTGTTTGGTGTCGACGCCGTAAGCCGATGTGTCCTGGCTGATCACGAGCAGCTCTTTGGTGCCCGCAGCGACCAGCTTCTCCGCCTCGCGCAGCACGGCGTCGATGCGGCGGCTGGCCAGCTTGCCGCGCAGATCAGGGATGATGCAGAAGGAGCAGGAGTGATTACAGCCTTCGGAGATCTTGAGATAGCTGTAGTGGCGCGGGGTCAGCTTGATATCGGGCTGCGGGATCAGGTCGACGAACGGACCTTGCGATGGCGGCGCGTGTTCGTGGACGGCGTCCACCACCTGCTCATACTGATGCGCGCCGGTCACGGCGAGCACTTGGGGATGGGCGGCGCGGATTGCGTCAGCCTCTTCGCCCATGCAACCGGTCACGATGACGCGGCCGTTCTCGCTGATCGCTTCTCCGATCGCGGCGAGGCTCTCTTCCTTGGCGCTGTCGAGGAAGCCGCAGGTGTTGACCAGCACCACATCCGCGCCCGCATAGTCGGGCGACATGGCGTATCCATCTGCGCGCAAGCGGGTGAGAATGCGTTCGGAATCAACCAGCGCCTTTGGGCAACCGAGCGATACCATGCCGACGCGTTTTGCATCTGGGAGAGTTGTTGTGGTGTTCATGATTGGGCGGCGCTCTACACCTCTATGGCGAATTACGCTAGAAGGAGCAGACGTTCGTTGTGAAAATGGGAGGGATCGATGAACTTGTTTGACGTGAATTGGATAGGCGTGGTTCTGGCGGCTGCCGCTGGATTTGTGGTTGGCGGCATCTGGTATGGTCCAGTGATGGGCAAGAAATGGATGGGTGCCGTCGGCCTTAGCGAAGAACAGATCAAGGAAGGCAATATGGGCCTGATCTATGGCGGCGCTTTTGCATTCTCACTGCTGGCGAGCTGGACATTGGCGCACACGTTTCAAAGTTTTGCCGGCTATGGCGCAGAGCTTTCTGTGTTCGCCAAGGTCATGACTTCGTTCGGAGTGGCGCTGGGCTTTATCGTGCCAGCGATCGGCACCAATTACTTGTTCAGCCAAAAGAGCAAGGC
This sequence comes from uncultured Erythrobacter sp., assembly GCA_947502815.1. Lineage (GTDB taxonomy): Bacteria > Pseudomonadota > Alphaproteobacteria > Sphingomonadales > Sphingomonadaceae > Erythrobacter. The sequence goes on along the minus strand of CANNBH010000001.1, from coordinate 2,584,829 downwards.
GCTGTTCTTCATCGACGCGGGCTATTGGCTGTTGTTCTATATCGCCATGGGCTTGGTGCACGCATATTTGCCCTAGCCGTCTAAGCGAATCGAATTGGCGGATGATGGGCGCTAAGGCTCAATCAGTGCCCATCGCCGCCGGTTGTGCCGTTCTCTGTTGGGACAATCTCGACGATCACATCGCCGGGCTGGAGATTGTTGCACTCCTCTTCCCAATATCCGATGGCACGGCCATTGCGGTAAATGCGCAGGCCGCGGCCGCCGCTGGTTAGGTCAGAGATGGATGATCCGCATTCTTCCTCTTTCACAACCCGTTCAACCAACTGAACCCGGCCAGTGACAGAGGCGAGATCTGCCAAATAATCGGCAATATGCGCACCCTTTGCGCTGCCTGCGAGAAGCAGACCGGTAAAGCGCACAGGATTGATGACATTGTTGGCGCCTGCTTGGCGGGCGAGCAATTCGTTGTCATCCGCGCGAACGACCACGCTGATCGGAACCTTGGGCGCGAGGTGCCGGACTGTCAGCACAATCAGGATCGATGTGTCATCGCGCCCGGCCGAAACGAGCACGGTTTGCGCCTCTTGAATGCGAACGGCCTTCAATGTCTCATCACGGGTCGCGTCGGCGCACAATACATTGACGCCCAGTTTCTCAGCTGAGGCAAGCCGCTCTTCGCTTGGGTCGACCACCACGATCTGGCTGGCATCAGTGCCGCGCTCAATCAGTTCCTCGACACTCTGTGATCCCGAAATGCCATAGCCGAGCACGACGACGTGACCCGAAAGCTTGTCTTGAATACGAGCCATACGCCACTTCTCCCAGCTGCGTTTGATGATGAAATTATAGGCCGTGCCTACGAATATGAAAAATACCGCAAACCGGATCGGCGTGACGATCACGGCTTCGACCAACCGCGCCTTGTCGGAAACCGGGGCGATGTCGCCAAATCCGGTCGTGGTGATAGAGATCATGGTAAAATAGACGATGTCGAGGAAGCTGACCTCGCCATCGACATTGTCGACCAGTCCATCGCGGTCGAACCAGTGGATCAGGACCACGATCGAAATCAGGAAAAGCGCGGCGCCCAAACGGATAGAAAGGTCGCCCCAAACCGGCAGTCTTACCGCACGGCGCAGCGGCTTAAATTTGCGCGCAGCGGTCGTCTTACCCGTCTTGGTTTTGTATATTTGATCGGTTTCGCGTTTTGCCATTTCTATCGCTTACTCCGCATCCACAAACCGCTGGGCCAACGTATCGATGCTGGCATAATGGGTAAGGTCGAGCTGCAACGGTGTGACCGCAATGTAGCCATCGTCAATGGCTTCCAAATCGGTGCCGTGGTCGAGTGTGTGCTCAATCGGGTGCAGGCCGAACCAGAAATAGCGTTGGCCGCGCGGGTCTTTGCCTTCGACGATGGAGCCTCGGGCATAGTCATGGAAGCCCTGACGAACGATGCGAATGCCTTTGACGGCGTCGGCGGCAAGCGGAGGGAAGTTGACATTGACCAAAGTGCGCGGCGAAAACGGCACATCGATCAAGGGCTTTATCACCTTTGCCCCCCAAGCGCGGGCGGCCGCGAATTCGGCGTCCGTTCCTGCGGTTTCACGGCTGTAAACCTGGCTGAAGGCGATCGAACGGATACCAGCCAAGGCCCCTTCGATGGCGGCGGAAACGGTGCCCGAATAGGTGATGTCATCGCCCAGATTGGCCCCGCGGTTAACGCCGGAAAGGATGAGGTCGGGCGGGGTGTCTAGCACTTCGCGCAAGGACATCATCACGCTGTCGGTCGGGGTGCCGGTGACTGCAAATCGCCGCTCACCAAATTGTTGAAGACGCACGGGGCGATTTAGCGTCAAAGAATGACCCGCGCCCGATTGTTCTTCCGATGGGGCGCACACCCAAATGTCGTCGGAAAATTCGCGCGCAATCTCTTCGAGCACGGTCAGGCCCGGCGCGTGAATGCCGTCGTCATTGGTGATGAGAATGCGCATTAAGCGGCCGGCTCCAGCTTGGTCACGCCGCCCATATAGGGGCCAAGGACGTCTGGCACGACAACGGAGCCATCGGCCTGCTGGTAGTTTTCAATCACCGCCACCAGTGTGCGGCCCACCGCAAGGCCAGAGCCGTTGAGCGTGTGCACGAATTCGGTCTTCTTCTCGCCTTCGCGTTTGAAGCGGGTTTTCATCCGGCGGGCTTGGAAATCGCCGGTGTTGGAGCACGAGCTGATCTCACGATAGGCGCCTTGTCCGGGCAACCAGACTTCGAGGTCATAGGTCTTGCGCGCGCCAAAACCCATATCGCCCGTGCACAGCAGCACCTTGCGATAGGCAAGGCCGAGCGCTTGCAAAATGCCTTCGGCAGCGGCGGTCATGCGCTCGTGCTCGACTTCGGAATCTTCGGGGCGGGTGACGCTGACCAACTCGCATTTTTCAAACTGGTGCTGACGGATAAACCCGCGTGTGTCCTTGCCTGCGGAGCCTGCTTCGGAGCGGAAACACTGGGTAAGCGCAGTCATGCGCATGGGCAGTTTTGTGTCAGGCAAGATGTCGCCCATGACGGATGCAGTGAGCGAGACTTCGGCGGTAGGGATGAGCCAGCGCCGCCGCTGAGGGTCATGCTCCAAGAAAAGCGGCTCATCCGAAAAGCTTCCTACCATTTCTTCTAAGCCCAACTGCTCGAACAGTCTTTTGACGGCACCGTTCCAATACTTGGTTACAGCTTTTCCATCGTCTTTGGATTGCCTTATCGCTTCTGAAAGCGTCGAGTGATCAGAGAACACCGAATTGACTAACTGACCTCCACGCCATGTGTCGAAGTTTGGCTGGTCGAAGCCGACCGATGTCTGAAAACTATCCTCTGCAAACTTAGGCAGCTTGTCCGTCCCATACATGGCCTCATCGCGGACCAGCACGGGCGGGGCGCATTCGGTGTAGCCGTTTTCGCGGGTCTGCTGGTCGAGCATCCATTGGCCAAGCGCCCGGTGCAGCCGCGCCATATCGCCGCGCAGGAAGGTGAAGCGCGCGCCCGACAGTTTCGTGCCGGTCTCAAAATCCATGCCCAATGCCGGACCGAGGTCGGCGTGTTCTTTCGGGTCGAAGTCAAAGCTCGGCTTATCCCCCCAAAGCGCAACTTCGACATTGTCGTCTTCGTCCGCGCCCTGCGGCACATCATCGGCGGGCAGGTTGGGGATCACCGCCAACGCATCTTCTAATTTCTTGGCGAGCGCGCGGTCTTGCTCCTCCATTTGAGGCATAGACTGCTTCAGTTCAGCAACCTCTGCCTTCAACGCCTCGGCTGTATCCTTGTCGCCTTGGCCCATCGCTTTGCCGATGGCTTTGGATGCTTCGTTGCGGCGGCTTTGTGCCTCTTGCACCTGTGTCGTTAGCGCGCGTCGCTCTGTATCAAGAGCGAGAATGTCTTGCGCAACAGGGCCAAGCCCACGCCGCGCCAGACCTTTATCAAACCCATCGGGGTCGTCTCTGATTAGCCGGATATCATGCATGGCTGCGGCCTATGCCCCCTTCGCCAATTGATTGAAAGAGTGGATCGATACGGCAGCGCGTTCGCGGCCCGCGATTGGCGTTGCTTGCGCGGGGAAATGCGCCCAATTCACGCCTGTGCTGTGCGCATTTATGGCAGGTCCAGCATCACGCGGGAAGCGAGCGCAGAAATCTGTCCCGGTTCCGCAGGCGCATCGGGCGCGATCGGTGCATCGTTAGGCCACAAAGCGAGCATTTCATCCAAGGTTTCGCGAATGGCATCGGCCTTTGGCGCGTCGAGCGTTTCGGCAATGTCACGCGCGACTTTAACAAAGCCCCATGCATCCTGATATTCGGCTGGGTCGGTGACCGCGCCTTCGGTGATGGCGACCGTGTATTCCGCGACCGCGGTGTCCATCAGGAACCGAATTTGCGTAACCCCGTCGGCATCCGCCGCTGCTCGCATCGCGGCAAGGTTTGCTTCGGCTGCTGCCAATTGCGGTTCGATTTCGCGGGCGCCTTGTCCGGCTTCTAACGCTGCTGAAACGCTCTCAAACGGAGCGGGATCAAAACCCAGCGCGTCAAGTCCGGCGCGCTCGCCAGCGTGAGTTTCCGACACGGGGTGCATCAAATGTGGCGCGGCCATTTCGCTTTCACCGGCGCGGTACAGGGCAAGACCGGCTTCGACATGGCCCGCCATAAATACAAGGCGCTGTTCAACCGAAAGCGCGCCGGCTTCGCCGCTTTCGCCGCCCTCACCAGACTCGCCTGCTTCACCGCCTTCGCCCATCTCTCCAGCGCTCGCGGTTTGCGCGGCCTCACCGTTCTCGCCGGCTTCGCCTGCCTCACCTGAGCATCCAGCCAGTCCCGCTCCAGCAAGCGCCGTTGCGAGGCCCAAGCCTGCCCATGTCTTCAACTCCACTTTCATTTCGTTCGCTCCGCAGATAGTGTTTGCGCGCAATCTTTAACTGCGTCTGGGGACTATGCCAATAATGATCAGAGGCGCGACATGATTTTGAATATTGCAGCCATTCAGGACGAGAAAACGCTCGCATCCCTGCAAAGCGGCCTTTCTGCGCTGACGTGGCAGGATGGGCGGGTGACTGCTGGCGCCAGCGCGCGCGAGGTAAAGCGGAATGAGCAGGCGGCGATGACCGACTCTGCGGGTAAAGCGATGCGTGATGCACTTGCGCCCATAATCTCCGAAAACCCTGTCGTGAAAGCAGCCGCGAGGCCGCGTAGGATTTCAGCGTTAATGATCGCAAAAACCGGGCCCGGCGGGCACTACGGCGCGCATGTCGACAACGCCGTGATGGGGTCAGGAGACGCGCGGATGCGCAGCGATATCTCCTTCACATTGTTTCTGACGCCGCCCGATCAATATGAAGGCGGTGAATTGGTCGTCCATAATGCGGGGATGACACAGTCCATCAAAGGCGGCGCGGGTGAACTGGTCCTCTACCCTTCAACCAGTATCCATGAGGTGCGTCCGGTGACTAGCGGTGCGCGGATAGTTTGCGTCGGCTGGATTGAAAGCCAAATTCGCGATCCATTCCAGCGAGAGATGCTGTTCGACCTTGAAAATCTGCGCGCCACTTTGCGGTCAAAGCTTTCCAGCGATGCGGCGGAGCTGCTCACCTTGGACAAGACAATAGCCAACCTGCTGCGAATGTGGGGACAGGTTTAGAGGTTATCTTTTGCATCGGCGGTTCGCTTCGATAGCCACACCATGGCCTAGCAAGAGCCTCAAGGACGTTACGCGGCGATCCGCGCAGGATCAGTGACCATTGCGACCAATTCATTTGCGACCATCGGCCTGGCCACAAAGTAACCCTGTGCATAGTCGCAATCGATCGTTTTTAGGAAAGCGAGGCATTCCGCATCCTCGACCCCTTCTGCCACCACTTTCAGGCCCAATTCGTGCGCCAATTGCACCGTGGAGCGAACCAGCATTGCGTCGCCGCGGTCGATATGGGCATGCTGCACAAAACTGCGGTCAATCTTTAATTCGGACAAAGGCAGCGCTTTGAGATAGCTGAGTGTGGATTGGCCTGTGCCGTAATCGTCCATGGAAATTGCAATGCCGCGCGCGCGCAATTTTTGCAGCGTTTCGATAGAGGCGTCCCAATCCGCCAACTCGGCCGATTCAGTGACTTCGAATAACAATTGCTCCACCGGCACTTTCATCGCATCAATCAGAGCCAATGCGCGGTCAACAAAGGATCGCGACGTTAGCAAGCGCGCCGAAACATTGACCGCGGTGCCGATGGACATGCCTTTGGTCGCCCAAATTTCCATGTCTGCAATCGCCTGCTGGAGGACAAAGATCGTCAAATCTTCGATCCGCCCACTCTCTTCGGCAAGCGGGATAAAACTGTCAGGTGGGAGCATCCCTTTTTGCGGGTGATCCCAGCGCACCAGCGCCTCTGTCTTGGTAATCTGGCCCGATTTTAGGTCCAGTTTCGGCTGATAATACACTTTGACGTGCCCATCGCGCAGGCTTTCATCCAACTCGCCCATCAACGAAACCTGCTGTTCAAGATGCTGGCTGCGATCCGCCTCGTGCAACTGCCATTTGTCCCCTGCGCGGTGCGCCGCGTTGGCCGCATGGGCGGCGTTGGCGATGGCGCGATCATGCCGCGCATCGGCCACACCAAATGTCAGCGGGACATCAAAGCGCCGACCGCCAATTTCGATCGGGCTGAGCATAAGAGCGCGCAAGCTCGCCAGCTGCTCCTCAACTTCGAACAATTGCGACGGGGTGCTCCATGCGAGCATACGATCATCTGTACGGCACACCAATTGCTTGTCCGCTGCAAGCTTCAAGCGATCCGTCAATCGGCGCAACAAGACCGGCAAATCTTCGGCGCTGAGCACCGCCTTGAGAGTGTCAAACTCATCAAGCATCGCTGCCACAACATATTCGGGATGGGCTCTATCAATGTGCGCGCGCAAAGCGATAGCGTTGGGCAGGCCAGTCTCACGATCTCGTCTCTGGCTCTTTAAATATTGTCGTCTGCCCAGCAAAACGTTCCGCATGATGGCAGAGGTGATTATGAGAGTGAGCGCCGGAACAATGTCGAACCATGTATGGAACGCGGTGTAACTGTAATGGGACAGCGCCACCATAGTGACGGCAAAACCGGCCATGCGCAGAACGCTGTTTAGATATGTTGGCGAACCGAAGATGACGGCTGCGAAGAGCGCAGCGAGCAGAAGCGGCAGTTCCCACGAACCATAAACCGGTTGTCCGGCAATCAAGGTTTCCGTTGCCAGCGCCTGAACGATCACTCCCGGTATCACGCCGTAACGCGGGACAGCGTAACGGTCCCCCATTTCAACCGCGGTTGCGCCGATCAAGACGTCCTTTCCGCGGAATTGCGCCGGATTGAAATCGCCGCGTTCGATATCGATGAAGCTGTGGCGAGGGACGCTGCCTGCATCAATGGCGAAATCGATCGGAAAACTCTCTCCTACAATCCCAGCTTTCCCTGCGAAATATGCGGAAAGCGATGGTCGCGGTGTGCCGCTTGTAATGGTACCCAGCGGCATCCGGCGGACGAACCCATCGGGATCGGGAACTATTGAAACGGAACCCATCTGGGTATGCTCACGCAGAGGCGCGATGGGAAGCACGTCCAACATGCGTTCGCTGCGAAAACTCTCTGATTGTGCGAAAGTTGGGAGTACTATTGGCGCGTTGGCCTGGGATAAGGCCTCGGCAAGTTCCTTATCCGCTGCGGCATTGGAGGCGCTGGAAAAATCAACGTCGAAGCCGATTGAACGGACGCCTGCGGCATCAAGCTGCGCCACCACTGCGGCATAGTGAGTGCGCGACCAAGGCCATTGCTGGATCGCTTCCAAACTGGCGGCGTCCATTTCAACGACGTGAATTTGGCCGCTTGCTGGCTTTTTGGAAAACTCAAACCCTGCCACTCGCAGGCTGTTTTCAACCGGTTGAAAAGCCCCAGTGCCAGCGGCAAACGCAATGGAAAGCGCCAGAACGCAGGCAATGCATATTCGCGCCACTGTCCCTCGAAAGAGAATGGATGGTAGTTTCTTGAACATGCATGCTGCCGATTAAGGCAGTTCATCCCTGATGCGGTCTTCGCCTCTGATCCGGTCTTCCCGATAGCGGGTGTCTTCAAACCGATCGACGATACCGGCTGCGCCGCTGTCTTGCACGGTGCCCACATCGTTGTTGATACCGCCAACATATCCGCCGCCATTGCCAGAAATGTCTGGATCGAAGCTTGCGAATTTCACGCCGCCATTGGAGCGATTGTCATCACGATCATCGTCGTCGTCTTCATCGTCGCTTTCGTCGCTGCTACCACTGCGATCCATCTCGTCATCATCAACGCCAAAATCGCTGTTGACCAAGCGGTCGATCAGGGCGGCGATAATACCTTGGATCAGACTAAAGCGGCTGCCGCTGTTGCCATCTGAAATTGGCGCAGCGTCGCCGCCACTTGCATTGTTGCCGTTGCCGTTGCCGTTCCCGTTGCCATTCCCGTTGCCATTTCCGGGGTTGCTTGGATCGTTGCCGTCGGAATTGCCGTTGCCATTGTTGCCGTCGCCATCGTCGTCGTCACCGGAGTTTCCGTTTCCGTTACCGGGATTGCTTGGATCGTCGCCGTCGGAGTTGCCGTTGCCGTTGTTTCCGTCGCCATCGTCGTCGTCACCGGAGTTTCCGTTTCCGTTACCGGGATTGCTTGGATCGTCGCCGTCGGAGTTGCCGTTGCCGTTGTTTCCGTCGCCATCGTCGTCGTCTCCGGAGTTTCCGTTTCCGTTACCGGGATTGCTTGGATCGTCGCCGTCGGAGTTGCCATTGCCGTTGTTGCCATCGCCATCGTCGTCGCCGCCGGAGTTGCCGTTGCCGTTTCCATTGCCGTTTCCATTGCGGTTACCGTTTCCGGGGTTGCTTGGGTCGTTGCCGTCGGAGTTGCCGTTGCCGTTGTTGCCGTCGCCATCGTCGTCGCCGCCTGTATCAGCAGGGTCGCCGCCGCTACCAATCACGCCGCCGCTATCGGCTCCGCCATCAACGCCAATCACCCCGCCGATATCGACATCAATTGTGCTGGCGCCGCCGTTGCCGGTGCCGCCATTGGGCCCAACAAGACCAGCATCGATGCCGCTACCCGGAACAGGCGCACCGGATGCACCGCCAGTATCGCCCTGATCGCCGCTGCCACTCGCGGTTCCGGTGCCGGTTCCAAAGTCAGACCCCGCTGTGCCGCCTCCAGAGACCAGCCCTCCAAGGCCGCCAGAGCCGGCGTTGGGATTCACGGTTGGAACTGCGCCTGAAACCGCCCCAGAGCCGGTGCCAGAATTTGCGCCAGTGGCAGCGGTATTTGTGCCCGAGGAAAGGCTGGTGGTTACGGCTGCAGCAACCGCTGCTTGAACCCGAGAATCCCGCGCTGCGGTATCGGCTACAATAGCAGAGGCACCGATTTCGTTGGAGCCGCTAACAAACCCGCTCGACAGATTTCCGAGGTCCCCCGGCTCGCTGACAATGGTGGCCGAAATGCGTTGCACTGCAGGCGTTGATGCAACCTGTGTGTTGGTCAAAGCCGAACTTGATGTGAGCGCCACGACGTTCGCTGATGGCGTTGCCTGCACCGCGCTGACTGGCGCTACCGCGGGGACGGCAGGCGCCGGTGTTTCCGTAGTTGTGGCCGAGGTTGGGGTCGGTGCGGCTGGTGTTGTCGCAGCCGCCGGAGCAGCGGCAGGGCGGGCCGGGGAATCGATCACCCGGCGCGTGTCGCCTTCAACCACCATCCGCAGCGCATCACTCGCGGCGATCATCGCCACGTCGCCCGGCTCAATCAACTCGCGCGCGCCGCCATCCAAAGTGGCCGCTTCAACAGCGCCCTCGGTCACTTGCAACACGGCACCTTCGTCGGAAACCGTGATCGAAAAGGTCGTGCCTTTTACCACAGCGGCAAGGTATGGGGTTTCTACACCAAAATGCGGATCAGGCTGACGGCCAATGTTGAACAGCGCGCTGCCATAATCTTGAATAACTTGGATTAACGAGCGTTCGCGCCGCGCTGCGGGTATTTGAATGCGAGAGTTTTGCCGAACGGTTACAAATTCGCGCCCGCGCACAATGACTGCGGTTGACCGCTCGCCGGTTTGCACGGATTCTCCGCTGGCCAAAACGGTCCCAGCGCGCGCGGCCTTGCGCTCACCATCGCTTAGGATGACGACCGATCCATTGGCCTCACTGATCCGCCATGGACCTTCTTGTGCGTGGGCAGTGTTTCCCAGCAGCAAGACAAAGAGTGGGGCAAGAAGGGTAAGCAAGAGGCGCATCAATATTTCTCCGTGAGCGTCCCTTAGTTTCTGAGGTTTGCAGAAGAGGTTCTCAAAGAAGGTGAAGCGCTCGTTAACTTGACTCTTGGTTAACTTTCGGAGGCCATAGGAACCGGCATGTTCAAAGGATCAAGCTGTGCATTTCCGCTTTAAGGCCCCGCTCTATTTTGCTGCCATTTGCGCCAGCAGTGGGGTCAGTGCGCAAGACGCGTTGGACGTTTCTGCGCCTGCGCAAGAGGAAGATCGAGCCGAGATTCTTGACACCCCCGAACGTGTGCAGCGGATTGAATTTCAACCCGTTTTGGAAGTGCCTGCGACGCCGCGCGGCGATGAATCGCTTCTTGTGAGCGCTATCGTTGTTGATGGGCTTATTGAGATGGATCGCGCCGATTTTGCCGATCTTGTCGAGGAATATGCGGGCCGCTCTTTATCACCGAATACGCTGGGGGAATTGACCAGCCGCTTTGCCAATTTTGCCCGTGAGCAGGGTTATTTGTTCGCTAACGCCCGGTTGCCGGCACAGGCGCTTGTTGGCGGGGTTTTGCGGATTCAAATCGACGAAGGCGTTATTGATGAAATCCGGGTGGAAGGCTCCACCGATCCCGCGATTGCGCAGATGCTGGCCCCGCTTCGCAATGGACGGCCCGTTTCAATCAAAGCGTTGGAACGGCATGTTTTGCTCGCTGATGATGTGCCAGGTGTCTACATTCGCGACACCCGTTTCGAACGCGACGGCGATCGCGGTGTTTTGATCGTCGAGGCGTACCGTCAAGACTGGTTCGCGCGCGCCTCTCTCTCAAACGACAGCACTTCGCCGGTTGGTCCTGTGCGGGCGCGCATTTCGGTCGATGCCAACGGGCTTTTGTCCGACCGCGATGGCGTTGATTTGAGTATGTCGGTCACTCCATTTGAACTGAGCGAGCAGGTATTTTTCCGCAGCAGCTATTCCATTGTTGTCAATGACAGCGGCACGCAATTGTCAGCCTCGGGCTCGTATTCCAAGTCTGAGCCTGGAGCATATCTTGAAGGGCTGAACATCGCTGGAGAATCCTGGCGCGGCGGAGTGCGGGTGCGTCATCCGCTGCTTCGGTCTCGCGCGCGTGGATTGTGGCTCGAAGGCAGTTTTGAGGTTGAGGATTTGCGTCAGGATCGGCTGGGCGCGTTGGCACGGCATGATCGTATCGCAATGGCCCGGCTGGGCGCCTATGCGTTCTTCCAGGGGTTGGGCGGGCGCATCCGGTCAAAAGTGACGGTTACGCAGGGTCTCAATATTCTGGGCGCAACGCAAAACGGCGATTTGCTCGCATCGCGCCTCGATGCGCAGCCTGATTTCACCGCGCTCGACTGGTGGCTTGGCTATGATCGCTCCTTGGGCGGGAATTTCAGCATCGCTTTGAACGCGAATGGCCAGTTCTCGAGCGCACCACTCTTAATCGGTGAAAGCATCGGTCTGGGCGGCAATTTCTATGTGCGCGGCTATGATTTTAGCACGCGGGTCGGAGATCAGGGAGTGATGGGGGTAGGCGAATTGCGCTACACCATGCCGCGCGGGCTTGGCCCGCTCCAAAGGTTGCAGCTTTACGCTTTCGCCGATGGTGGGGTCGTAACCAACCTTGAGGACGGGTTTGGCGGCGGTTCGCTTGCATCCAGCGGCGGCGGTTTGCGCGCTGACGTGACCAGCACAATCGACCTGGATTTGGAGGTCGCTGTGCCTTTGACCGGCCCGCGCTATGAAACCGAAGATGAAACGCCGCGGGTCAATGTCCGGGTCAGCAAGTCTTTTTGATTGCTCTCGTGCGCGAAAGACGATTTCCATAAACGCGCCGTCTCTCTATGGTGTCGTTGGACCGCCCAATTGGGCTTGGCACAAGGCACAGTCTTCCCATGAATTCGCAAACTCTCGGCCCGATTGAAGCTCAATTGGCAGCGCGATTGGCCGCTGCCCCTGTTGTCCCACTGATCGGTGAGAATGACGCCGCACGCGCGATTGAAACGGCGCGGGCGCTCGCCGCTGGCGGGCTGAGCGTGATTGAGGTCGTCTTGCGGTCATCTGATGCGCAAAAAGGCATGGAAGCCATTCTGGCCGAAACCGAAGACCTGATCGTGGGAGCGGGCACCGTGCTCACGCTGGATCAGGCGAAATCTGTTGTTGCCAGCGGGGCACAGTTCATTGTCTCGCCCGGCCTTGTCGATGACATTGCCCTGTACTGCCTCGATGAAGGGATTCCGTTCTTCCCCGGCACCATGACCGCCGGCGAAGTCCAGCGCGCCTATGCCTTGGGTCTGCGTGCGGTGAAGTTCTTTCCGGCAAGCCTTGCTGGCGGTGTGCCCATGCTCAAGGCGTTCAGCGCGGTCTTCAGCGAAATGCGCTTTATGCCGACCGGCGGCGTTTCGGCGGGCAACCTTTCTGAATTTCTTGCTTTACCCAGCGTGATTGCCTGCGGTGGCAGCTGGTTGACTCCAAAGGCCGCCGTTGAAGCCGGTGATTACGCCGCGATCACTCGGCTCGCCAGCGAAGCGGTCTCCATCGCGCAGCAGCGATAACAGGCTCAACCTCTTGCCCGTGGGCTGAGGAATAGCTTCATCGCGGCCCTACTCAGTTGGGCCAAGCCGATTGAATTGCACGTCTGCCGGATAACGATGCCCCAACCCCTTGATGGGTGGAGCGGGCGCGCTGATGCGCACTTGCTCAGAAACGCGCAGCCTATCCCTTGCATATAGAAAAATCGAAAATCGACAGGTGTCTGAGTGTCTTGAAATCAAAAAGACGGGACTGCGTGGAATGACTCAGTATCGGCCCTTATGATATTTTCCCTCAGTCAACCGTTAGGTGAATTTTCGATCAATAGTTAGAAGTATGCTGTCTTACCAATCTATTTGCATTGCGCGAATGATGATTCAATTCATGGTGAGGCTAAGTATTCTTCATGAGCAGCAACCTTCTCATTACCTTTTCTTTTGGTCAATCTCTATCAATTGGGACAACTTTTTCTTTCGAGAGACTATCTGTCGAAGCGGAGCATCCGGGTGCCGTTCTTGGCCTCGACTTTGGCAATCCTCAGACAACGGCGCGTGGCTTTCGCGGGGATGCGGTGGATGAAGATGCCTTTGTCGGTTTTGTCGACCTGATCGAGGGAGATCGCGAGTCCCCTGCCTCCGCGATGCTCAACCAAATTCACGATGCTTTTGAAGCGGATGGGCTGGAGGCGCCAACGCTGGTCCATTTTCACGCCGGGCACGGGGGACGCTCCATCCTCGAACTCATGACGAGCAGCTCAGATATCTTCGGTTCAGTCGAGGCCGGGCTGCTGGAGGTGGAAGATGGGCATCATTTCGCAATTGAGAATGATGACGGGACGTTATCGCACTACATCAACGATGGTGGCGCCGCCGTGCACACCAAAGATACCGATGGCGGGGCGGTGTATTACGACAATTTGGAAAGCCAGCTGCGTCTGGTTGTTGAGCACGCCTTAGAGCAAGGTTTGACGATTGATCCTTCGGTGGTGATGAACTGGATCCACGGTCAATCAGACAAGGACCTCTCCCGCGCGCTGGAATTTGATTACCAGTATCACCTCAATTTGCTGCTCGATAAGATCACCGAAACGATCCATGAAATCGTCTCACCATCGGCCCAACTGGTTGCATCCATTTCGCAATTTCGCGGCTCTGGCGTGCGTGAAACACCCATCCAGACGCTGGATGTCATCAATGATCGTGATGACACCCATCTCGGCGCGGTTGAATATGCATTTCAGGCGTTTGAACCCTCGCTCATTGGTACGGACTACACCCATCTGACAAGCGAGGGATATTACCGCATCGGTCGCCTGCTTGGTGCGCGGATCTATGATGCCTTGTCCGGCAATGAAAATCAGCCGATTTTGATGGATGCGGTCGAATTTGAGTCTGCGACTGAGGTAATCGTGACGTTCTCTGGAGTAGAGACGTATTTGGTTGACGACCCGTCAATCTACCGCGCTGAGGCAGGTTTTACTGCGCCGGAGCATTTTGGCTTTGGCCTTTATGCCGCCAACGGCACACCGGGATCGGACACGCCAAACATTGTTGAAAGTGAGATCGTGGGCCCCAATCAGGTCCGATTGGTGTTTGATCAGCCGCTGGACGAGGAATACCGATTGTTTCTTGGCCGGACCGGTGAGAATTTGGTCGATCCCTCTGTCAGCGCAAATCGCGGGGTGGATTTTGGCGGTACCACCTTAAGAGATGCCTCTGAAACCCTCGCGCCGACACCCACGTCTGGGCGCGCGCTGGATGACAATGCCATATCCGAATATGCGCCGATCCAAGCGATTCAAATCCCTGCTTTCAGCGGCGGAGATGAGGCGTTGTTGATCAACGGGTTTGCTACGGATGTCGGCGCGTTTTTGGAAGGCGCCTATGATTTTGGCCATTCCGACGTGTCCGGCGATGGCGCGAGTGTTGTCCTGTCTGGCAATGCGTGGCGGCAAGCCTTGGCCGACATTGAAATCACCGCCGACACCGTTTTGCGGTTCGATTTTGCCTCTTATGGAGTGGCCGAAATTCAGGGCATCATGTTCGTTAATGATGAAAACCCTGCCGCGACTCAGAGTTTTCAATTGGATGGCCTTCAGCGTTACGGCCGACAGGACTTTGCGGGCCAATATGCTGGTGACGGGGAATTTCAGAGCTATGAAATTCCGATAGGTGAGTTTTTCACCGGGACGTTTGATCGGATCGTGTTCCTAAATGATGACGATGCACGAAATGGAGGCTCGTCAAGCTTTGCGAACCTGACGCTTGAAACGGACGTATCGACTGTGCCCGAGGATGATGAGGCGTTGTTGATCAACGGGTTTGCAACAGATGTCGGCGCGTTTTTGGAAGGCGCCTATGATTTTGGCCATTCCGACGTATCCGGCGATGGCGCGAGTGTTGTCCTATCTGGCAATGCGTGGCGCCAAGCCTTGGCCGACATTGAAATCACCGCCGACACCGTTTTGCGGTTCGATTTTGCTTCTTATGGCGTGGCCGAAATTCAAGGCATCATGTTCGTCAATGATGAAAACCCGGCGGCAACCCAGAGTTTTCAATTGGACGGCCTTCAGCGTTACGGCCGACAAGACTTTGCGGGCCAATATGCAGGTGATGGGGAATTTCAGAGCTATGAAATTCCGATAGGTGAGTTTTTCACCGGGACGTTTGATCGGATCGTGTTCCTAAATGATGACGATGCACGAAATGGAGGCTCGTCAAGCTTTGCAAACCTCACGCTCGAGACAGGCGGCTCGTCACAATCCAGCGATGACGCTGATTCCCCAATCCAAAGCCAATTGGACGCGTTCTTGGATGCAGTTCTGGATGATAGTTCGGCAGGAGATAACAGCGACGATGCTGCTGTTTGGGCTGCTTTGTTGATTAATGATGGGGCTGCAGATCAGCCAGAGTTCGTTGAATATTCGATTGCACATCAATCCGGCCAAGGTGCCGGCTCATTGTTTGTGATGCCGTCGGTTCAACTGGATGCGATTTGGCTGGATGGCATTCAGCCCGAAAATTTCGGTTAGGTTGGCACGCAGCGATTGGGATGGCTGCAACCTCGCATTTGCGTGATTGTTGCACCGGTTTCGACTGCCAAACACTGTCTCCACTTATGAAGGAACCGTCGTGGCTCTGACTGCTCGAAATTATGGTGGGCGCGGCAAGGATTGAACTTGCGACCCCACCCGTGTGAAGGGTGTGCTCTACCACTGAGCTACGCGCCCGTCTGGGGGCGTAGCTATTCGCTGCGCCTTCGACAGGGGCGGGCGTCTACTGCTCTGCCCATGCGAATGCAAGGCCTATGGACGCGAGGTATTTAGCGTGAGAGCCATGCTCCAACCAGGTCCATCAAACCTTGCTTGTCATGGGCTGTGATCGGGCGCGGCTGTGCTGGGCATTCTAGGCAGTAGGCCTGTATCCCTTCTGACCCGGCCAACCGCTGAGCGTCGCGTGTTAGCTGTCCCATGAGAACGCTGCGGTTGCGCGCGGCCATGGCGAAAAGGTCGCCGCCGCGCTGCCTTGGGGCGGCTTCTATCATCGGGGCCACCGCGCTTGTCATCAATTGGCGGATGATAGAATCGTAGTTCGCGGGCGCTGAACCCAAGAACCGTGCGCTCCAATCATCGCTCTCCAATTCGGCTTCACCGGCTACCCAGTTGAGCGCTTCTTCGAGCCCGCCGAATTGATCGACAAGACGGTTTTGGTGCGCGGTTCCGCCATCCCACACGCGCCCTTGCGCGATTTGATCAACGGCTTCGACGCTCATCCCGCGCGCTTGTGCAACGCGGGTGAGGAAGTCGGAATAGGTGTCGTTGACGCCGGCTTGAAGGATAGCGTCAACCTCTGGGCTAAGCCCGGCGATTAGGTCAGGCTGGCCCGAAAGGGGCGTTGTGCGATAGCCGTCTGCGGAAACACCGATATCGGCGGCGGCACCCTCAAAAGTCGGGAGAACGGCGAACACGCCGATCGACCCTGTAATGGTTTCGGGTTGTGCAAAAATCCGGTCGCCTGCGGTGGCAACCCAATACCCGCCGCTGGCGGCGAGATTGGCGAATGAAATAGCGACAGGGATATCCTTGGCGCGGTAACGTTCGATTGCGCGGCGAATTTCTTCCGAAGCAAGCACCGATCCTCCCGGAGAATCAACTCTTACAACCAGCCCCTTTAGCCCGTCAGAATCCAGCGCTCCGTCAAGCAAGTCTGCGATCCGTGTGCCTCCGGCGCTGCCCGGCCCGGCATCACCATCCACGATGATGCCCGCGACTGTGACAACCGCGATCGTGTTGCTGGAGCTGCCGGTTCCCGGGCCGACATCGGCAAGGAACGGCTGAAGATCGCTGGCTGCGTATGAGCCGGGCGTCTTATCCCATGCATTTTCGCCCGCGATTTCAGCGACACGGTTTCCAAATTCCACTCGGTCACCCAATTGATCGACCAAACCCGCTTCCAGCGCAGCTTTTGCCAGATCACCTGAGGATGCCTGCACCCAAGCGACCGGATCGCTTGTCACGCGGTCCAATTCCAACTCTGGCCGGGCCTTGCTCACATTGGCTTTCCACTCTTCCCAAAGCGCACCGTAAAGGCCCGCAAGATTTTCCCTTGCGGCGTCAGAGGGCCCGTTGAGTAGGTATGGTTCAACCGCAGATTTGAATTCACCGACGCGGTAAACGCGGGTGTTGATGTTCAACCGGTCTAGCAATTCTGCGTAATAAAGGTTGCTGCCGCCTGGCCCGGCAATCAACGCGCCGCCTAGCGGATCGACCCACACTTCGCTGGCATGGGCGGCCAAATGCATGTGGTCATCGCCGTAACCCACCGCATAGGTCAGGATCGGTTTTTCGGTTTGGCGCACGCGGTCCATCGCTTCGCCAATGGCTTGCAGGTGCACCTGACCGCCGCCGACAAAGGCGCTCATGTCGATCACCACCGCTTTGATGCGGTCATCACCAGCGGCCGCATCCAGAGCGCGAACAAGGTCACGGGCCTGATGTTCAATGGGCGGTGCTTGGCCGCTTAACAAAGTGGACAGCGGATCGACCTCAGAACGTTCCTCAACGACGAAACCTGACAGATCAATATAGAGCGCACCGTCCCGGACCTGACCGGGGTTGGGGGACGCAGAAAGAATGCTGAACAGAGCCATAAAGAACAGCAGCATAAAGATCAGGACCAAGCCGTCTTTGATCCCAACGATCACTTTCCATGCTTTGCCGATGAAGCTCATGCGTAACTGTGTCCTTGTGAGTAATAGCGTGCGTTTTGGTGTAGTTTTGGACGGGCTGCCCCGGCTCCTGGGTGATATATAGCTATAGGCATTTCAAACTTCCATGGGGCAAGACCGCGCGATTGGCTTGCCCCCAAAGGGTTGAGGGTTGCTCTCACCTCGACTAGGGGCTTGGTTTTGATGGACACAACGACTTCTTCTGATCCGCAGGCGCCCAATATGCAGGGCGCCAAGAGCGGACGCTTCCCCGCCGGACGGCTCGCCTTTCCGCATCGCGATCTGACCGGCATCGGCCAGCTTGAACGACACGAAATTCTCTACCTGCTCGATCAGGCTGAGCAATGGGTCGATCTCAACCGGCAAAGCGACAAACATGCAGGGTTGCTTGGCGGGCTGACGATCATCAACGCCTTCTTTGAAAACTCAACCCGCACGCTGTTATCGTTTGAGATCGCTGGGAAACGTCTCGGCGCGGATGTGGTCAATATGCACGCCGCGCAATCTAGCGTGAAGAAAGGCGAAACGCTGATCGACACCGCGATCACGCTGAACGCGATGCGGGCCGATGCAATCGTGATCCGGCATTCTTCCAGCGGCGCGACCCAACTGATCGCGGACAAGGTCGATTGCCCTGTTCTCAACGCTGGTGACGGCAGCCATGAGCATCCGACACAGGGCTTGCTCGATGCGCTGGCTTTGCGCCACGCCTTTGCCCAGCGGGGCGAGGTTGCAGAGGATTTTACCGGTCGCACCATCACGATTTGCGGTGATATTCTTCACAGCCGGGTCGCCCGGTCCAACATTCTGTGTTTGCAGGCATTGGGTGCGACCGTTCGCCTGTGCTCGCCGCCAGCTTTGATGCCAGCAGGGGTTGAGGCGATGGGCGCGGAGCCTTTCCATGATTTTGACGCCGCGCTTGATAGCGCGGATGTGGTGATGATGCTGCGCCTCCAGCAAGAACGTATGGCAGGGCAATTCATCCCGTCTGCGCGCGAATACCATCACCTCTACGGGCTAACACAGACGCGGCTAGACTGCGCGGCTCCGGGCGCATTGGTCATGCATCCTGGCCCGATGAACCGCGGGGTTGAGATTGACAGCGACGTGGCGGATATGATCGATCGGTCAATCATCACCCAGCAAGTGGAGATGGGCGTGGCGATCCGCATGGCGTGCCTCGATGTGCTGACCCGGTCGGCGCGCAAGGTCGAGGGCTGGTCATGAAACAGATCGCTCCCCTCATCATAACCAATGGGAATGTGGTCACTCCAGATGGCTTGGTCTCTGGCGCGGTGCGATTGGTCGATGGATTGATCGAAGCGGCCGGCGGCGATGTCCATGCGCAAGACGGCGATACAATTTTGGATGCGCGCGGTAAGCTGATCGCACCGGGGATCGTCGATTTAGGCGTCTTTGCAATCGACAAGAGCGCGTTTCATTTCGGCGGGATTACCCGCGCGGCGTTGATGCCCGACCAATCGCCTCCTCTCGATTATCCCAGCCGCGTTGCTTATGTCGCGAAAAGTGGCAAACCGGATCTTTGGGTTCATCCACTCGCGGCTGCAACGCGCGGTCTTGAAGGCTCTGAACTGGCAGAAATCGCATTGATGCGCGATGCCGGTGCGCGGGGCGTTTCCACGGGTCGCGGCTGGATTGCAGATAGCGGCGTGATGCTGCGTCTATGCCAATATGCCGCGATGCTGGATCTTACCGTGGTGGCCCATGCAGAGGATGGCGCTCTTACCGCAGGCGCGGCCGCCACCGCAGGCGAGATTGCCACTCGACTGGGCCTGCCAAGCGCGCCCGCCGAGGCCGAAGCATTGGCTTTGGCCCGCGACATCGCTTTGGCTGAGATGAGCGGCGCGCGGGTTCATTTCCGTCAAGTTACCACGGCCGCAGGCTTTGACCTCGTCCGGGCTGCCAAAGCGCGCGGTGTGCCGGTAACATGCGGCATCACACCGGCACACTTCATGCTGTCCGATCTGGCCAGCGCCGATTTCCGCACTTTCACGCGTCTTTCTCCGCCCTTGCGCAGCGAAGCCGATCGGCAGGCTGCTCGGGCCGCCATCGCAGACGGTGTGGTCGATGTGATCTGCAGCGGTCATGATCCGCTGGGGGCAGAGGACAAGCGACTGCCCTTTGCCGATGCAGAGCCGGGCATGGCGGGCGCGCAGACACTGCTCGCCATGGTGCTCGCGTTGGTCCGCGAAGAAGTGATCGACATGGCCGCAGCCTTTACAATGCTGGCGGCAAAGCCTGCCGCTCTGTTGGGGGTTAAAGCGGGGGTGATCGCACCGGGTATGGAGGGCGACGTCGCCATCGTTGACCCAGACGCGCCGTGGATGATCGACCGCCGCAAGATGACCGCGACCGGAGACAACACCCCCTTTGACGGGCAGGGAACGCAAGGACGGGTCAAGGCACTTATCAAGGGCGGCGTTCCGATTGAGCTCTAGGACACTCTAGGCCGCTCTAGGCGTATATTTGACCCCCGCGAGCTTCCATCGCGTCAAGCATGCGCACAAAATCTAAAGCTCAATAACGAAAAAGCTCCCGACAGCTTTCGCCATCGGGAGCAGTTTCGCTGAACTCTTAGACCGCAAGTGCGATCAAGAGGGGAATTGTGTTCGCCGCTTTAGCGTGTGCGAGCAGCGATGCGGACACCGCGATCAACCGCACCGGCTGGCGGGCTGGATGCGGCATAGGCAAAGCAACCGCCGCCTGAACGTTTTACAGAATTGCACAAATTGCGGGCCGAACGCTGACCAAAACCGGCGGCGGCAACACGGAAGAAGGTGCGGCCATTCACTTGCGCTTCGGTGATCACAACGTCGTGATTGGAAAGCTGAGGCCAGCGGCTCTTCATTTCACGCCATTTGCTTTCGGCAACGGCGCGGGTGCTAAAGCTGCCCAACTGGACCAGATGCGTGGCTGCTGATCCCGATGCGACCGACATGCGGCGCTGCGGGGCTGGTGTCGCGACGCGCGTTGGGGCGCGGCGGGCTGTGCGCTCAGTGCGCTCTGGCACTTGTTGCACAACTGTATTTGAAACAAAGCGCGGTCCAACACGGGCTGGTGCAGCGGCCATGGCAGGCATGGAGACAGCGACAGGTGCAGGGCTGGCAGTGGAGCTCGGCGCCGGCGCAGCAGCTACCGCAGGCGCAGCAGCTACGCGCACTGGAGCGGCTGCAGGCGTGCTTGGCGCGGCTGTATCAATGCCAAACGCCATGGTTTCGCTTGTGCGAGGTTCAACAGCGGCGAATTCGGGTGCGTCGGCCATTTCCTGCGCTTCAGCCACCATAACTGGCTGGCTTGGGAAATTGGCAAGCGCGAGATATTGCGGCTGGCCTTCATCGTTGGCTGGGTTCACACCCAACAGGCCTGCGACGCGGATCTGATAATCTTCGGGACGGGCTGTTTCGGCCCAACCGGCCAAACGGCTGTCCAATTGATCCGCAGGAACATCTTCGGCCGCCATGACGCGCGCACCGGGCCAGTTGCCAGCCAATGCATAGGCATAGGCAAGGTTCTGACGCGCTTTGGCGCTGTTGTTGCCGTTGCGGATGGTGTTCACCAGATGGTGAACCCCGCGCTCAGGTTGTCCGGCCAGAGCCAAGGCCAGGCCAAGATCGGCAGCTGGAATGGCGGCTTCGAAATCGGAAAGCATCGTCAAAGCCGATGCGTTGTCGCCCATGGCAACTTTGGTCAGCGCATAGCTCAACGCGGTGCGTGGGTCGTTGTCGCCCAGTTCAATCGCTTCACCAAATGCGGTGGAGGCAGATGCGAACCGGCCGGATTCCAAATAAGCAGCTCCAAGCATGGCGCGATATCCAGAATTGCGCGGCTCTGCCAGAACGGCGGCCTCCGCATGCGCGATAGCGCGATCAGTCTTGCCGTCTTCAAGAGCGGTCTGAGCTTTGGCAAAAGACACTTCTCCGGCTGGTGCCGAGCTGGTGCAACCGGCCAAAGCCATGCTGGCTAGGGCGGTGCCGATAAGCAGGGCCATGTTCGGACCACTGGTGCGGTTGCCGGAAAGGCTTTGAATGCGGCGGGCCATGTGCGTTTCCTCTAAATTAACCATGAAAAAGTGTGTCTTGGTTTGAGATTGAATTCGGTTTTCAGGTGCGTTTCATGCGATTGACGAGCAGATCGAGATCTTCGATTTCGGCGAAAGTCGCATCAATCGCTTGAGTCACCAGAGCTTGCGCGCTGATGCCTTGCATTGTGGCGGCAAGGCGCAGTTTCAGGTGACGATCAGCGTCGAGCCGCAAAGTGAAAGCAGCGCGGCGAGCGATCTTGCTCGGTTTCGCTGCAGCGGCTGACTTTTCTTTTGGCTTTGTAGCTTTTTTGGTGGTCGCCTTCTTCTTCACAGAAGCAGGCTTTGTCTGGATCAGAGCCGTTTCAGGATCGATGTCCGGCGTGTCATTGGCCGCAACGCGTTTGTTCGATTGCGTGATCGAAACGACTTGCCCGCCTTCGGAGGCATCTTTTACAGTGGCAGTTTTGGCCGCATCTTCAAGGACCTCGTCCTCGGCGCCCATGTCGTTCCAGCCCAAATCTTCGAGCTGTTCATCCGCAGCAGCACCAGCCATTTCTGGCAATGGTGCAAGTTGGGGACGCATTGCTGGCTTCGCGCCGCCCTTTCGGGCGAGCAAAGTCGGTCCTAGCGAGGCAAAGCTGGCTTCGGACATAGCTCGGATCCCTTACTGTGCAACCCGGCGGCCAAAGCCGCCGCCAGGGCGATTAACCCCGTTGGATTGTGCATGCGCAGGTCCGGTGCCAGGTGCGGCAAAAACTGTGCGGCGGAAGTTCTTTTCCAGACGATCGGAAATGTATTTCCAAAGGGCTGTCATTTCCGCAGCAGAGCGACCCTCTGGGTCCACTTCCATAACGGTGCGGCCATCGATCATCGATGCCGCAAAGTCTGTGCGGTGATGCAAAGTAATCGGGGCAACGGTGCCATGCTGTGACAGGGCAACGGCGGCCTCGGAGGTAATTTTCGCTTTCGGCGTGGCCGCATTGACGACAAACACCAATGGCTTGCCAGCGCGCTCACACAGATCAACTGTGGCACCGACTGCGCGCAGATCATGCGGGCTCGGGCGGGTTGGAACGACGATCAATTCTGCGACACCGATCACCGATTGGATCGCCATTGTAATGGCGGGCGGTGTGTCGATAACAGCAAGTTTGAAACCTTGTTGGCGCAAGACAGCAAGGTCATTGGCCAGCCGTGCGACGGTGGTTTGCGCAAAGGCGGGATATTCCGCTTCGCGTTCATTCCACCAATCGGCGAGTGATCCTTGTGGATCGATATCGATGAGAACGACCGGACCAGCGCCTGCGCGCTGAGCCTGAACGGCCAGATGTCCGGATAGGGTCGTTTTCCCCGATCCGCCTTTCTGCGATGCCAAAGCGAGTACACGCAATGCTCGGTCCCCCTGAATAATAGACCTGTTGTGCCGCCCAATTGCGACTGGATGAGACAGGGGATCGCAGACTACCCCTAATTTTAGGTTAACAAGGCAATCAATCGATTGGAGTTTGGTCTGACCAATGTTGGCCGAGCGAAGGCATCGCCTACGGGCGCACCCCAAATAGGCTCACGGCCTTTGTAAACGAATGGATGTAAACGAATGGATACAAACGGATGGACCGACCAGGTTGGATCGCGGCCAGCGATCTCGTGTTCGATTCCCGCACATGTATAAGAAGCCACGCAGCAATGCTGAGGGTAAGTCCGGAATGGCGGAAACGAAATGCTAACCATTCTTTCACTATGATGCCCGGCAAGAGTTACCGACTTCAGGAGTGCACCTCGCATGGCATACGTCGCAACAAAATCATCGCTTATCCTTCGCCTCTCAACTGGTCTCGCCGCGCTTTGTGTGTTGGCAAGCCCAGCGGCGGCGGATGTAAAGACCGGCGTCGATGCGTGGAGCGCAGGCGATTATTCGGCGGCTGTCAGTGAATGGCAGGGGCCAGCGCAAAATGGCGATGCTGATGCTCTGTTTAATCTTGCGCAGGCGTATCGCCTTGGCCGCGGGGTTGAAGCCGACATCACGCGGGCCCGTGAATTGTATGCTGAGGCTGCGAGCAAAGGCCATGTGAAGGCAGCCGATAATTATGGCTTGCTGCTGTTCCAACAGGGCGAACAAACCAGCGCTATGCCGCTAATCCAGTCCGCTGCCGAACGGGGCGATCCGCGCGCGCAATATGTCTTGGGCCTGGCCCATTTTAATGCTGATTATGCGCAGAAGGACTGGGTGCGGGCCTACGCTTTAATGACGTTGGCGAACAGCGCCGGATTGCCTCAAGCGGGAACTGCGCTGTCGCAAATGGACAATTACGTACCATTGACTCAGCGGCAGCAAGCGCAGTCGGTCGCCCGTCAATTGGAAGAACAAGCCGCACAGCGCCGCGCCGCAGAATTGGCTGCGATTGACCTCGGCGCACAGCAAGCCCCGATCTCGCAGCCTGCTGGACCGGCTCCAACCCGAACAGCCGCGATCACGCAGCCTGTGCCCGTGCGCCCTTCGATGGTCCGTTCCTCGCCCGTTCAATCCGTGCGCTCGGCTCCAACGCCAGTTGCGCAATCACCTGCAACGCAGCGGATGAATGGCAATTGGCGGGTTCAACTGGGTGCGTTTGGTGTTGTCGGCAATGCAGAACGCCTGTGGTCACAGCTTTCATCGAACCCAGCTTTGTCCGGCGCGCGCCGGGCTCTTGTGCCCAGCGGCAATGTGACTCGCTTGCAAGCAGTCGGTTTTAACAGCCGCGCCGACGCACAGCGCGCTTGTGATACGCTCAAGCGTCAAGGGCAGGCCTGCATGGTCGCGGGCAATTAAGCCGGCGGCCATACCCCTTATACCCCTTTCGTAGGGACCAATTGGCCCCTCATAACAAAGGCTCTTCCCCTTGTTAGGTTGGCTGCTACCATAGCGGCTTAGGGATCAGGGGATCAGACATGAACGAATCTATTGCTGGCGATACGCCGGAGGAATTCGGCGTAACCGGTGACACACCGGAAGCCGCACCTGTTAGCGGCAGCGACCGCATCAGCAGTCTGGATTTCATCCGCGGTATCGCGGTTATGGGCATTTTGGCGGCGAACATCGTTGCCTTTGGCCAGCCGTTCGATGCCTACATGTACCCCACTGCCTTTATGGTCGATGCTGGCGATCCGGGTGGCTGGCAATGGATCACGCAATTCGTGATGATTGATGGCAAGATGCGTGGGCTGTTCACTCTGTTGTTCGGCGCAGGGGTCTATTTGTTTATGGAGCGGACATGGGCACGCGGCGGGACACGCTGGCGGCAAATGTGGCGTTTGTTCATCCTGATGCTGTTTGGGGTGGTGCATTTCCATCTGATCTGGCCCGGCGATATCCTGTTCTACTACGCGGTCGTTGGATTTGTGGTGGTGCCTTGCCTGCGTTGGACCGCAAAGACACAAATGGCGGTCGGTATAACTGTCTATATCTCAGGGGCGCTGCTCTATGCTTTGATGATGACACCGCTCTATCTCGCGGCGGACACGGCGCTTGGCGAAGAAGGCGGAGCGTTGGCTGAGATGAGCGAGAGTTTGGCGCAAGGGAAAGCGGAAGCGCTGGCCGCGAGCGCGATCCCATCGGGCCTTATCGTCTCAGGCGACTACGCGGGCCTCGTGGAACACCGGGTGACGGAGCAGTGGTGGGAACCGATTTCCAATGTCTTCTTTTTCGCGCTCGAAACGTTTCCGCTCATGCTGATTGGTATTGCATTGTACCGAACGGGTTTCTTCAGCGGCGGAATTGAACGTGCGGTGCTTAAGAGATGGGGCTGGATCGGGCTGGTTGGGGGCGCCTTGGCGCATCTTCTCATCGCGCTCTTTGTTCGCGCAGAGGGCTTCTCTTATTACAGCACGCTTGCCGGTTTTGTCGGGTGGTCGCCGTTGCCGCGCCTTGTGATGGTGTTGGGCATCGCGGCTTTGTTGGTGACGTATTCACCGTCTTGGACTGGTTGGTTTGCAGAACGAGTGCGCGCAGCGGGCCGGGCGGCCTTCACCAATTACCTTGGCACATCAATTGTGATGATGTTTGTCTTTCATGGCTGGGCTTTGGGGCTGTTTGGCGAACTTAACCGGCCGCAGCTCTATGGTGTCACTGCGCTCACATGCGTTTTGATGCTGGTGTGGTCGAAACCATGGCTGGACCATTTCCGTTATGGCCCGCTGGAATGGATTTGGCGGTGCCTAACGTATCGTCAGATGTTCCCGCTAAAGCGGTAGCCTGTGCCGAAACCCTATCCGGGCGACAGCATATAGGCGGCCATCTTGGGTTCGTCGTCGTCGGGCAAGGCGGATAGAGCGGTGTAGACTGCCACGCCGACTTCGCATTGCTCTTCTGGCGTCAAGGCAGCCATCTCGGCGTCTGAACCCAATGCCGCCTGCAGTTCCGGCGCGATGCCGGTTGCAGCGATAGAATCGCCTAATAGGCTAAAATCCGTCTCATTGGGCGCATCATAGGTTTGAGGATTGTCGCGGCCAGCGGCCGATGCGCGCACCAATGCCTCATTGCGGCGTGCAATCGCCGCCGTCGCGCGCACGTTGCCATCATCGATCGTGACCCACTCACCCATTGTCATCGCGCCGCATTGATCGACTGAGCTGCGCTGCAGCGTTTGGTAGAGATCGCTCTCTGCCGCACTCCATGCGATCAATTGCTCTGCCGGAGCTTTCACCGAATCGACGCCAATTTTGGCAAAGAATTCTTGCGACCAAACTGCGCCGACCTGCTTGCTCATTTCCTCATAATTGCTCGCTGAAAGGTCCAATTGCTGCGCGCGTCCGACAAGTTCGGCAAAATCATCGGGATATTCTTCCTTGATCGTGGCCCAAAGATCTTCCGCTCCGGGCGTTCCGAGAATACCTTCCTCAATCGCAGCGGCTTTTTGTTCGGGGGACAAAGAACAGGCAGGCACCAACGCAAAAGCCGAAATTGCCAAAGCCAGTTTTGCCAAGTGGGAGCGGGTCATCATGCTGGGAGCAGCCTCTTTATTGGGTCAGAGCGCGGGGTCGCTGCGCCAAATTGGTCGCCATTTTAGGCAGGCTTGGGCTCTGAGCAATGAAAAACAGCGGGAAACCTGCACAGTTTGAGCTTGCTATTGCGATTAATTCGCATAAAACGGGAATGCAAACGATTCGCAGGAGTGATTACCGCCCCATGTACACATGCATTTGCAATGCAATTCGCGAAACCGACCTGCGCTCTGCCGCGGTAAAGTCGGCTGGCGACGCGGAATCGGTTTACGCAAGCCTCGGCAAAAAACCGAATTGCCGGCAATGCCTTGTGAAAGCTGGACAAATTATCAGTTCAGAGCGCGCGCAGTGTTCTGCCGCACTCTCTTGCGAAAAAGTCGCAGTATAAGCGCAACCTTCGCAACTGCGAATGGTTCGCAAGGCTCTGATTTTAAAAGAAAAATTTATCCTACCCCCTTGTAAGTTGGGTAGTTGGGACGCTATTTATGGTTCCACAACAGTGCGGGAATAACTCTTGCACCGCCAACCATTCTTAGGGGACCACCGCCATGAAGGGCGATCCAAAAGTCATCGAATTTCTGAACAAGGCTCTTACGAATGAGCTGACCGCCATCAACCAATATTGGCTGCACTACCGCGTGCTGGACGATTGGGGTGTGACCAAACTTGCCGATTATGAGCGCAAAGAATCCATCGAAGAGATGGAACATGCCGATAAGCTGGCGGAGCGTGTGCTGTTCCTCAACGGCCTCCCCAATTTTCAGGCGATCCACAATCTGCGCGTGGGCGAAACCGTCCTCGAAATTCTAAAGGCGGACATGGCGCTTGAAGAAGACGCCATTCCATTGCTGCGTGATGCGGTGGAATATTGTGAAAGCGTGCGGGACTATGTGAGCCGCGATCTGTTCAACGGCATCCTCACCAACGAAGAAGAGCATGTCGACTTCCTGGAAACGCAATTCGACATGATCGAGCGGATGGGTCTGGAAAACTACGTGCAACTGCAAAGCAAATCGGTGGCGGAATAATACGCTTAAGTTTTATCACCAATCAAACAATCGGGGCGGGGCAGTGATGCTCCGCCCTTTTGTTTTGCCAATTAACGGTCGCCTTTTGGCCCGTCGGCGGCGAGCAAAGTTTCGCGCAAGAAATAGCCAAGCCCGGTGATAAGCAAGGCGATCGTCGCCACCCAAAGAACCGCGACCACTGTGCCGATGCGCGCCTCAATATAGGCGGACAAGAAAAGCACTGCTATCTCGACGCTAATGACCACTGCCGCAGCCGTTGAAAACTTGATGGCGATCCTAGCAAAGCGCCGCCGGGTGCGCAGCCACGCGAGCTCTGCGGCATGGGACACAGAGCAGGCCCCCTCAATCGGTTCGGCCAAGCGCTCGATCCGCCCTGCCAGCCATATAAGCCGGGCCATCATGACGTTCATAATGCTGCCAATTGCGACCAACAGGAATGCGGGCGCAAGGCTAAGCTCCACCGCCTGCTGAACTCGCGGGGTTGATGCAGTGCGTTCTAGAATGTCGGCTGCTATTCCAGCGTTGAGCAGATCAAGGATCATGTCTTGCTCGTCCCGCTCGAATAATTGCCCCCTCCACCTTTGTTGGCGTTGTAGGGGTTCTTAGGCGATTTTAGGGTCACCCTTACCGGGACCGCGTCAAAACCAAGCTTGGCCCGAATGCCGTTCACCAAGTACCGCTCATAACTTTTGGGAAGATCATCCAGCCGTGTCCCAAACACAACAAAACGCGGGGGCCGCGTGCCAACCTGAGTGATATACCGCAGCTTGATCCGGCGACCACCGGGCGCTGGTGGAGGATTAGCGTCGAGCGCGTCATCAAACCACCGGTTAAGCGCCGCTGTGGGCACACGTTTCGACCAGCTTTGGCGCAATTCAAACGCGGCGCTAAGCATTGTATCGAGCCCTTTGCCCGTCTTTGCAGAGACCGCGAACAATGGCACGCCGCGGACCTGCGCGAGGCCATCGTGAAGGGCTGCCTTGATCCCATTGAATAGGCCGCTGGGTGTTTCGCCGCCTACGCCGCCGGCGATATCCCACTTGTTGATAGCAACCATCAGCGCACGGCCTTCCTCGAGCGCGTGAGCAGCGATCTTAAGGTCTTGGTGTTCCAGTCCTTGCGTCGCATCGAGCAAAAGGATCACGACTTCGGCAAAATCCACTGCGCGGCGTGCGTCGGCGACCGACAGTTTTTCCAGTTTTTCGGTTACATTGCGCTTCTTGCGCATGCCAGCGGTGTCGATCAGACGGATTTTACGCTGCGAATTGACATTGCTCTCTTCATCGGGTGCAGCCTTCGGATCGTGCCAGATCCAATCAATCGCAATCGAATCGCGGGTGATTCCCGCTTCTGGCCCAGTCAGCAGGCGATCTTCGCCCAGCAATCGATTGATAAGAGTCGATTTCCCAGCATTGGGGCGGCCGACAATGGCCAGCTTTAGCGGGCCCAGCGGCTTGTCTTCGTCCAGATCCTCTTCGCTATCGGCAAGCGTGGTGGCCTCTTCGGCGGCGTCGGCTTTCTCGCCGATCACCGGCCATAGCCCTTGGAACAAGTCGGCAATCCCCTCGCCATGTTCGGCGGAAATCGCAACAGGTTCACCAAAACCTAAGGAATAGGCTTCGAACACGCCGGCTTCGCCAGATGAACCCTCTGCTTTGTTCGCGACCAAAACGATGGGGACGTTGTGTTCGCGAAGGTAGCGCGCGATTTCAGTGTCCAGAGGGGTCAAACCAGCGCGAGCGTCCACCACGAACATCGCGGCATCTGCGCCTTCTAGGCTGGCCTCGGTTTGTTTGCGCATCCGGCCGGGAAGCGTGAGTTCGTTTTCATCTTCCCAACCGGCAGTGTCGACGACAGTGAATTGCAGGCCAGCAATCTCCGCATCGCCCATTCGCCGGTCACGCGTCACGCCCGGCTGATCATCGACCAGCGCGAGCTTCTTGCCCACCAACCGGTTAAAGAGGGTGGATTTGCCCACATTGGGGCGACCGATAATAATGACCTGAGGTTTCATAGCTTGCACCTGAAGTGGCCCCTGCGAGCCGGTAAGGCAAGCAGAGCGACCCTTTAGTCCTTTTTGGCCACCGGGGGATTGTCGCCGAGATCTTCGAACCAAGCCTCTACGGGCCCGGTAAGCTTGATCGTCAGCGGCTGTCCCTTGCGGTCGAAGGTTTTGCCTGCTTGGACGCGGACCCAACCTTCGGAAATCGAATATTCCTCAATATCGGTGCGCACACGGTCCTTAAACCGGATGCCAATACCGCGTTGCAGTGTTTCCCCATCGAAATGCGGGCTGCGCGGATTGACCGAGAGGTGATCGGGCGGGGTGTCGGTTTTTGTTTCTTCGCTCATAACGGGCCCTTTAATCGTGTGATGCACGCGAAACAAGCGCGTTCCACTTGCCCTTTCGCGCAAGCGGCGATACAGGCCTGCCACGTTATACGCGCGGGTTGGGCTTTTCGGCTCTCCCGCGCGGCTTCGTTCGGGGCTGCGGGCGTGGCGGAATTGGTAGACGCGCTGGTTTTAGGTACCAGTATCGTAAGATGTGGGGGTTCGAGTCCCTTCGCCCGCACCAATTCGCCCCGGCGGCGGTGAAGAATCCGGACTATGTGATACCTTGCTCAAGAAGGCTTTAGTGTAACTCCTATGCAAACCAAGCAGACCACCAACGAAGGCCTCAAACGCGCCTATTCGATCACCATCACGGCTGGCGAAATTGCCGCTAAAGTCGACGCAGAGATCAAAAAGGTCGCACCGCAAGTGCAGATGCCGGGATTCCGCGCGGGCAAAGTCCCAGCGAATCTCGTCAAGAAGATGCACGGCGAACAATTGCACGCGCAAACATTGAACGACACGATTCGCGAATCGGTTGATTCGTTGTTGAAGGATGAGGATCTGCGTCCCGCGATGCAGCCAGCGATTTCGCTGAACGAAGAATATGAAGAAGGTAAAGACGCCGAAGTGACGGTTGAGCTTGAAGTGCTCCCGGTCATCGAAGCGCCTAGCACCGACGATCTTAAGCTTGAAAAGCTGATCGTACCGGTCAGCGATGCACAGATCGACGAAGCAATCGAAGGCATTGCTGGTCAGAACAAGAGCTACAAAGACGCAGCCAAGACCAAAAAAGCGGCAGACGGAAACCAGCTGATCATCGACTTCTTGGGCAAGCTTGACGGTGAGCCGTTTGAAGGCGGCGCAGCCGAAGACGCAGCGTTGGTTATCGGTTCGGGCACTTTCATCCCTGGCTTTGAAGAGCAGCTTGTCGGCGCGAAGACCGGTGATGAGAAAACCATCAATGTGACCTTCCCGGCAGATTACCAGGCAGAGCACCTCGCTGGTAAAGAAGCGACGTTCGACGTGACCGTGAAAGCGGTGAAGGTCGAAACCGACACCAAGATTGACGATGAATTTGCGAAAAACCTCGGCCTCGATAGCATCGAAAAGCTGCGCGAGATCATGTCGGGTCAGTTGGAGCAGCAAACCGCTGGTCTCACGCGCACGCAAATGAAGCGCTCGCTTCTCGATCAATTGGCCGCTGGCCATGATTTCGATGTGCCTGCGACCATGGTCGATGCAGAATTCGAACAGATCTGGGCTCAGCTTCAACAAGAAGCGGCGAAGGAAGAAGAGCCCGAAGCGGCTCTGAAGCAGATCGAAGACGAAAAAGACGATTACCGCGGCATTGCCGAACGCCGTGTGCGCTTGGGCCTCCTGCTGTCGGAAATTGGCCAAGCGAACAAAGTTGAAGTGACCCAGCAAGAGATGTCGATGCTGGTCCAGCAGGCGTCGCAGCAATATCGCGAAGAAGATCGCGAACGGTTCATGCAGTATATTCAGCAAGACCCGATGGCTGCGGCTCAACTGCGCGCACCGCTTTACGAAGATAAGGTTGTCGACTTCCTGTTCGACAAGGCTGACGTCACAGAGCGCGAAGTGACAGTCGAGGAACTGCAAGCAGCGATTGAAGCGGACGAAGAAGCGGAAGCCGAAAAGGTCAAAGCGGCGCCGAAGAAGAAAGCGGCAGCTAAGAAAGCCCCCGCGAAAAAGCCAGCGGCCAAGAAGGCACCGGCGAAGAAAGCGGACGCTGACGCGAAGCCTCCCGCTAAGAAAGCGCCTGCTAAAAAGGCTCCGGCCAAAAAAGCTCCGGCTAAGAAGCCAGCGGCTAAGGCAGCAGCCAAGCCCGCTGCGGCGAAGAAAGCTCCGGCCAAAAAGCCAGCGGTTAAGAAGGCTCCTGCAAAGAAGCCTGCCGCCAAAAAAGCAGACTAATTCGCTTTAAGTGATTTGGAGGTTGGCTTTATCGGGCCGGTCTCCACCGACGAAATGAGGGCTCGGGCAGTTCAGCTGTCCGGGCCCTTTCATATGCAGCGCCGACTTTTAGCACTTCGTGATCATCCCACTTCGCACCGAAGAAACTGATACCCACTGGCAACCGTTCGGCGGAGCCCATTGGAACAGTCAGATGCGGATAACCCGCGATGGCCGCAGGCGACCCAAACCCAATTGATCCGTTAAAGTGATCGCCGAGCACGAGGTCGCTCATCCAAGCCGGGCCGCGTGTTGGCGCGACGAGGAATTGCACGTTGTTGTCCGACAGCAGCACGTCCAGCGTTTCCTCGCCAGCGATCCGCACCGCGTTTTCGCGAGCGACCTCATAGGCTTCGCGGTCAGTGGTGTTTTCGGCGACCTGAAAAATCCCTTGATCAAACCAACGCATTTCGGTCGCAGCGTTGGATTCGTTGAAGGCAATGATATCGGCTAAGCTGCGCGGCGTGTTGCCGTCTTCAAATTCAGGAATCGATGTAAGGTATTTGCCCATCTCTTCGCGCAATTCGAACAGGAGGACGGTAAAGCTGTCGCCGTACATCTGCTCATTGGGTTCAAAGCTGATGTCGACCAGAACCGCGCCGGCGCGCTCCATATCCGCCAGAGCCGTATTGAAAACAGCCTCAACCGCATCATTGCTGCCGACCTGTTCGCGCATGACCCCGATCCGCACGCCTTCCAATGAATAGCTCTGCAGACCAACCGTGTAATCGGAGACGCGGGATACACCGATTGTTGCGCTGTCGGCGCTGTCCTCACCTGCCATGGCCGACAGCAAAAGCGCAGCGTCATAGACATTCTTGGTCATGGGACCGGCGGTGTCTTGGGTGGAGGAAATCGGCACGACATGCGTGCGGCTGACCAAGCCTACACTGGGTTTGAACCCGACCACGCCGTTAAGGGAGGCAGGGCAGGTGATCGATCCGTTTGTTTCTGTTCCGATCGCCCCCCATGCAAAGCCGGCCGCAATCGCTGCGCCGCTGCCAGAAGAAGAACCGCAAGTGTTGCGATCAATGGCATGAGGGTTGCGGGTTAACCCTTCGATGGCGCTCCACCCGCTCGTGCTGTCATTGCTGCGAATGTTGGCCCATTCAGACAGGTTGGTCTTGCCCAGAATGACGCCGCCAGCCTCGCGAATATTCGCGATCAACGGAGCATCACGCCCGGTCGTGTTGTTCGCCAAGGCAAGGCTGCCAGCGGTCGTTGGAAATTCGCTCGTCTCTATGTTGTCCTTCACCAGAATGCTGCGCCCGCGCAATATACCGGTCGAAGCAAGGCGGCGAGCCTCCACTGGCGCTTGGACATTGTAGTCGATCACGGCATTGATCATGGGGCCATTGTCGTCGAGCGCCTGAATGCGCAGGATATATTCGGTGACGGCCATGGTTTCCCCAAAGGACGCATACATGTCGGGGCTGGATACGCTTTCAGTGGGCGCGCCGTCTTGCGCCTGTGCAAACACCGGCGTGAGGCCCGTGGCCAATGCGGTGGTGGTGAGACAGGCGGCGGCAAAGATCGGCGCGATCAGTGAATGTTTTTCCATGGAGGTGACACTGCGCCATGTTTCACTCTTTGTGCAAGAGGCGCTCACCAAATGGAGATCGCGAGCGGTGCCGAAATTCGACGATCCTTACTGCCAAGTTGGGCAAGATAAAGGCGCTGGTAACGCTTTGCCACTATCGCGTTTCATATCTGGACGGGCTCATGTCGCGTGTTGTTTTCGCGTGGCTTTCCCCGACAGATGGTCCTGTAATCCCCTCGGAGCATCAACCTCGATGACGACCCAGACTGCCGCCCCGCCTGCGCGCAAACACTATCATGACATCGATGGTGCGCGTTCGGTGCTGATGTTTCTGTCGGTCGCACTTCATGCGGGCACGGTCTATGCACCTGCTCGGCCGTGGATCACGGGGAACACAGACAGGGCCGAATTCTTTGATTGGCTGATCTTCGGCTTTCACCTGTTCATCACGCCGACGTTCTTCTTTGTCGGTGGGTTTTTTGCGGTGTTGCTGCTTTCCCGGCGCAGTGCAGGCGATTTTCTTTGGAACCGTTTTTTGCGCACGGCAGTGCCCCTGATAGGGGTCGCTTTGTCGTTCAATATGATCGAACATTATTTGCGCTGGGTCGATGCTGGGGGGCAGGGCGGCGCAGCCCAATGGATCGGCTCACCTGATTTTTTCGAAATCTGGATCGGCGGCACCTGGCAACTGCATCTTTGGTTTTTGGTTAGCTTGATCCCGATGTTTGTATTGGCCGTCGCCGTGCAAAGCGCGATTCCTAAGAACGCAAAGATTCGGCACCTGGCGGTCTCCCTATGTAATAGGTTCGGTGCATTGATCGCGGGCACTTTGCCATTTGCCTTTGGTCTGATCCTGCTCGCGGCAGCAAACACCGCGAATTACGCTTCGGCTAGCCTTCTGCCGGGTTCCTACGACTTGATCGCGCCGGGCTTTCAAAGTTGGTACAAATTGACGGGCGAATTTCCGTTCTTTGTTATTGGCGTAATGGCGGCCCTGTCTCCGCGCCTCTTGGCGGCGCTGGTTCAATGGCGTTGGTGGATGCCTTTCGCAGCGGCGGCAGCTCTCTATTTTCAACCCTACGCCAATCCTGAGCAGTCCTTTTTCGTAAGCATTGCAATGCTGTTTCTCAATCAACTTGCGATTTGGACGCTGGTCTTGTTCATCCTGCAGTTCTTCCATCGCTTCTTCAACGAAGGCGGACCGCGCACCACTTGGCTCGCCGATTGCGCGCTTTCGATGTACCTGTTCCACCACTGCTTCATCTATATCTTTGGGCGGTTGTTGACCGGAGTGGATTGGCCGATCGGGATCGAGTTCGCCGTGTTGACCGTCACATCGGCGGTGACCGTTATCGTCATCCACGAAAGGATCGTGCGCCGCGTTGCGATCATTCGTTTGCTATTCAATGGCAAAACGGATGTTGATCAACTTCGTTCTCAGCCGGGCCTAATCGGTGCCTTTTTTGCCAAACCAGCCAATTTGACTGGAAAAAATCTGACAAAACCTACTGGCCCTGCCAAGCTTTCCCCAAAGGTGTAGCATCGGCCCCTTGAAACTGTGGCGGGCGCGTCCGACATGTCTCATTCGGAATTAAAAGGACTGTTTTCATGATCAATCTGTTTGGCAACGATGGCGAAACTCACGGTACGCAGGGTCAATTTACGACCGACCCATTGACCGGTGCATTGGTGCCGATGGTGGTTGAACAAACCAGCCGCGGCGAACGCAGCTTTGATATCTTCTCTCGGCTGCTGCGCGAACGGATTGTTTTTGTGACGGGTCAGGTCGAAGACGGCATGGCGTCGCTTATCACGGCTCAGCTCTTGTTCCTTGAAAGCGAAAATCCTTCCAAGCCAATTTCGATGTACATCAATTCGCCCGGCGGCGTTGTGACTGCTGGCATGGCGATCCACGACACGATGCAATACATCAAACCACGCGTTTCCACCGTGTGCATGGGCCAGGCAGCCTCTATGGGCAGCTTCCTGCTTGCGGCGGGTGAGCCGGGCATGCGGGTTGCTTTGCCGAATTCGCGGATCATGATCCACCAGCCATCCGGCGGCGCACGCGGCATGGCGTCGGACATTGAAATTCAGGCGCGCGAAATTCTGCGGATTAAATCGCGCATGAATGACCTGTATGTGAAATACACCGGCAAGACGCTGAAAGTGATCGAAGACGCGATGGATCGCGATACGTTCCTTGAAGCAGACGAGGCGAAGGAATTTGGCCTGGTCGACAAAGTGTTTGAAACCCGCCCCGAAGTCGAAGAATCGGACGAT
Source organism: uncultured Erythrobacter sp. (assembly GCA_947502815.1). Lineage (GTDB taxonomy): Bacteria > Pseudomonadota > Alphaproteobacteria > Sphingomonadales > Sphingomonadaceae > Erythrobacter. The sequence goes on along the minus strand of CANNBH010000001.1, from coordinate 2,549,104 downwards.
GACAAGGGTTCGGGCGGCGCTCCGGAATAAATTCCCGGCTAAATGACTCAAATTCGTTTCACTTCCGGTGACTAACCGGTTCATCGCGGGACGAAGTTACCAATCGTTCAGTGTCATGCGCCTATGTGGTGCATGAAAAGCACTTAACTGGACCCAAATTGCGCAGCCATATGTTGATTCATCTGGCAGCGAAGATACACTTGCCGAATCCCCAGACGCCCATCTTCGTATGCGTCTGGCGGATTTGAGGACAATAGGAATGACCAAATTGAGCGGAACTGACAGCAAAAGCACCCTATACTGCAGCTTCTGCGGCAAGTCTCAGCACGAAGTGCGCAAACTGATTGCGGGCCCTACGGTCTTCATCTGCGATGAATGCGTGGAATTGTGCAATGACATCATCCGCGAAGAGACCAAAGCAGGCATCGCTGGCAAGAAAGAGGGCGAAGTCCCCACTCCGTCAGAGATTTTTGCAACGCTCAATGATTATGTGATCGGCCAGAATTCCGCGAAGCGGAACCTGTCGGTCGCGGTCCACAACCATTACAAGCGCCTGAAACACTCGGGTAAATCGGGTGAAGTCGAACTGGCGAAATCCAACATCCTTCTGGTTGGTCCGACCGGTACGGGTAAGACTTTGCTGGCGCAGACACTGGCGCGCACATTCGATGTGCCGTTCACGATGGCCGATGCGACGACTCTGACCGAAGCCGGTTACGTTGGTGAAGATGTCGAAAACATCATCCTGAAACTGCTGCAATCCTCCGACTATAACGTCGAGAAAGCGCAGCATGGCATCGTTTATATCGATGAGATCGATAAGATCACTCGCAAGGCCGAAAACCCCTCTATCACACGCGACGTGTCGGGTGAGGGCGTGCAACAGGCATTGCTGAAGTTGATGGAAGGCACGACGGCGTCTGTGCCTCCCCAAGGCGGGCGTAAACATCCTCAGCAGGAATTTCTGCAAGTGGATACGACGAACATCCTGTTTATCTGTGGCGGCGCGTTTGCGGGCCTCGACAAGATCATCGCCGACCGTCTGCAAAAACGCTCCATCGGTTTCGGCGCGCATGTTGCCGACCCGGACAAGCGCAATGTGGGCGAGCTGCTTGAACAAAGCGAGCCAGAAGATCTGCTGAAATTTGGCCTGATCCCTGAATTCGTCGGACGTCTACCAGTGATCGCGACCCTGCATGACCTTGATGTCGATGCGCTGGTGACAATCTTGAGAGAGCCGAAAAATGCTCTGGCAAAACAATATGCCAAGCTGTTTGAGCTTGAAGATGTTGAGCTGACCTTCACCGAAGAAGCGCTGAAGGAGATCGCGGAAAAAGCGATTTTGCGCAAAACCGGTGCGCGCGGCCTTCGCTCGATTGTTGAAGCGATCTTGCTCGATACGATGTTCGACCTTCCCGATATGGACGGCGTGACTGAAATTGTGATCGATGAAGACGTGGTAGCGGGCAAGAAAGACCCGATCCAAGTCCACGGCGGCGAGGCGAAAGAAGAGGCGGCTTAAACTTATTGCTCTGTCTCTTCGCTAGACACAATGAATGATAATCAAGAACAGAAATTTTTGCCTGCTGGAATAGAACTCGGAGTCGGGATGCTTCCAGACCCTTGGCGTGACAAGTTATTCAAGACTTTAACTCGCTTTGCTGGTCGAAGGGTAGTTCCTGAACTTGCTAAACAGTTCACCGAGGAGGCTGATGCCGCACGCGGCAGGGCGATACTCAACGACGCCATAGCCGCTGCAGGTGCTGAAGTGCTTTCAGAAAAAGTCCGGGCAAACCCTGAGCTAGCTGCATTAGCGTTTTCACGGTCGTTTGACGATCAAATAGATCGTCAGGAAAATCTTAACGAGATACTTAGACTTGCGGGTTCGCAGGTTGGAGATGATGTTACTGCTGACGAAACGCCACCGGATGAAGAGATATCCGACGATTGGCGCCGCAAGTTCACCGGCTTTGCTGAGGACGTGTCCGACGAGCAAATGCAGTCAGTCTGGGCCCGTATACTTGCGGGAGAGTTCCGAGAACCAGGAACATTCTCCTATAGAACTCTGCGATTGGTTTCTGAATTGAGTCCAGAAATTGCGAGTGTCTTTGAGGAATTTGCAGACCAAGTAGTCTCTGGCGACGCAATTGTTACAATCGGAAAGGAATGGAACGAAGGCCCCAAGTTCATGAAAGCGAAGGCTCTTTGCGATTGGGGCATCTCGCAGGATGCACCGAGCGCAAGCAGACGAGTGACACCGAAGCAAATAGGGGATGTTTACCTATTTCCATCCAATGAGTTGGGTGCGTTCATAAAGATTCCGGACGGTCCGGATCGCCTTCAAATTTCGATAATGTTACTAACTGATCCGGGCAAAGAGCTTTATAAGCTTCTTCCAAGGCCGGATGAGCGGCGCATTCTCCGAAAAATCTTGGAGCACTTTGTTGAGTGCAATCCGAAGGCGGAAAACGCTAAAATTGTTGTCATTAAAACAGGGCAACCAATAGAGACTGTTTTTCCGCGATAGACAAAAACCCCGCCCGGTGCTTGGAGGAGCGCCGGACGGGGTCGGTAAGTAGCATGACCCCTAACCTGGGAGGGGAATGGACGAGGCCGCGCTATCTAAACAGAGCTACGGATCAGCTCGGCAAAAAGACGCCATCGGTGACATGAATAATTCCGTTTGATGTGCTGACGTCGGCTGTCGTCACGGCAGTGGCGCGTCCGGCGGCGTCGGTGATCACAATCGTATCGCCTGAAAGGCGTGCGGTCAGATCGACGCCTGCGAGTGTTTCTATTGTGGCTTCACCACCGTGACGTTTGATTAAGCCGACCAGATCAGCCGCCGTCACCGAACCCGATACGGCATGATAGACCAGCACATTGGTAAGCTGCCCTTTGTTCTCCGGGCGCAGCAATGTTGCGACAGTTCCATCAGGCAGTTTTGCAAACGCCGTGTCGGTCGGGGCGAAAACAGTGAATGGGCCCGGGTTCGACAGAGTGTCGGCCAGATCAGCGGCGACCACAGCGGCAACCAATGTTTCGTGAACGCCAGTGCTTTGTGCGGTTTGAACGATGTTTGGGGCTTGCTGTGCAGTGGTTCCGTGGTGGTGTGCGGCTGCCGGTGTGGTGGCAACCGCGGCGAGGCCAGCGGTGGCTGCAATGGCGGCCAGAAGTGTGCTCTTAACGGTCTTGATAGGGGTAGGCATTGGGATCTCCTAAGTTAGGCAAGCCCTCCCGATCTTGCGCAGAAGCTACGCTTTGCGTCTTAAAGCGGATGCATTGGTGCGTCGATTTTTTCAAAAATTGCAGAAAAACGATATTTTGCAATATTATACCGTATTGCAACGGAAGGTAGTCTGGGGTCTGATCAGACCTGCGAGAACGCACCTTCAGCGACCACAGGTCCTGCGTCTTCGCCGTCCGGCTTTCCGCCAATCGGCTCGCGTGTGAGGACAAGCGTGACGCCGTCACCCATATTGCCGGTGATGTCTTCGGACAGCTCAGTGGCGATCACTTCGCCCGGTGTCACAACGCCCAAGGATTGCAGCGCGCTGCCATCGGCAGGCACCAACCACAATTCGTGATCGTGCACCCCATCAGCCGTCAGGCCGATCGCTCCGATCAGCATTTGTTCGCTGTCGGGCATGTATGTCACGTCGAGGCGCAGACCGGTGTCGCCAATGGGTACCTGCGCAACCAAAGGATCGGCAGCGGCAAGAACGGGGCCATCGGGATCTGTTGGAACTGGCGAAACTTCTCCCGGCGAAATCACCAGCACTGCCAGCAAAAGCGCCGCCGCAGCCGATGTGATCGCAGCGGTCCATTGCCAGCGTTTCAGACGCGATTGCAGGTCAATGACGTCGGCGCCGCCCGAAGCAGCATCGCCGTTTACCTGCGCTGCGATGCGCGTCCAAACTTCGCGGCTCGGCTCCATGCCGGCAACTTCATCAGTCAGCGGAACGAACCAATCGTCCCACCATTCTTTGCGCCATGCAAAATCAGGATCGGTCGCAAGCTTGCCGCGCGCGGCCATCAGTTCTTCGCCTTCGAGCAGGCCGAGCGAATATTCCGCTGCGATCATGGGATCGTCGCGGTTGATATTCGCGCCGTCATCCTGCGGGCTGTTGGTGGGATCCTGGCTCACGACCGGACCTCACTCGCTTCGAGGCAGGCCCGCAGTTTTTGCAGGCCGCGCCGAATCCAGCTCTTCATCGTGCCCAAAGGAACATCGGCTTGTTCAGCCAATTCGGCGTAGGTGTAGCCATCGAAGAAGGCGCTCTTGATGTGGTTTTGCGTTTTTTCGTCCAGCCCGGTTAGGCAGGTGTGGATCTGGGCAGACTGTTCGGCGTCAACCAACAGCATGTCAGCCAAAGGCGCTTGATCGGGAAGCGGATTCGCCTCTTCAACCGGCACCGCACCGCCGCGCACTTTGCCCGTTCTCAACCGGTCCACGGCACGGTTGCGCGCAAAAGTGGCCAGCCACGAAATAGGGCTCGCCCGCGCCGGGTCGTAACGGTCGGCACGTTGCCAAAGATTGACATAGACGTCTTGCAAAGCGTCCTCAGCTTCCTTTCTATCCCCCAAGATACGGAAGCATATGCCAAACAGTTTCACGCGGGTTGCCGCGTATATTTCCTCTAAGGCCGCACTGTCACCGTCGGCCAGACGGACCATGGCCGTTCGCAGTTTTTCGCGTGCGATTGTCGCGGCATCTGTGGATGCATCAGCCATCAGCATTCTGTCCTGCAGTCGGTATTTTCGCGTTCAATCTGAATCGTCGCGTGGCAAATGCCAAACCGCTTATCCAAGCTATCGGCGATATCGCGCAGGAAGCTGTCCGAAGCAGCCGCGCTTTCTGGCGCACGAGGCACGACCAGATGCGCCGTAAGCGCAGTCTCTGTCGTCGACATTGGCCAAATATGCAGATCGTGCACGGCGTCCACCCCTTCTTGATCTGTCAAATGCGCCCGCACTTCGCTGACGTCAATACTTGCAGGGACTGCAAGCAAGCCCATGTGCAAGCTGGCCTTGGCCAAGCCCCACGTGGCCCAAGCGACAATTGCAACAATTGCAAAGCTGACCAGCGGATCTATCCACCAAAACCCGGTGAAAACAATCGCTAAGCCTGCGATTACCACCCCAGCGGAAACAAGCGCATCAGCGGCCATATGAAGATAGGCACCGCGGATGTTGAGGTCTTCTTGCCCTCGCATAAACAGCCAAGCGGTCACGGTGTTCACGGCGATGCCAATGCTGGCAACAACCGCAATCACCATGCCTTGCGGTTCGCTGGGCTGGAACAATTGATGCGCCGTTTCAAACAAGATGGCCCCAATCGCCACCGCCAACAGCAATGCATTGGCAAGCGCGGCGAGGATCGTTGAGCTTTTGTATCCATACGTGAACCGATCAGACGGCGCCCGTTTGACCGCGACGCTGGCACCCCATGCGAGGATCAAAGCTAATACGTCGGAAAGGTTGTGACCGGCGTCGGCGACCAAAGCCATCGACCCGTAAAGGAAACCAAAGGTCGCCTCGACAATGACAAAGCCAGCATTCAGCGCAATCCCAATCGCAAAGGCGCGCCCGAAATCAGCCGGGACATGGTGATGCCCGTGCCCGTGGTGATGTCCGTGCTCGTGCGAATGTGCGTGTGAATGCCCCATCATCGCTAATCGTAGACGCAGGAATCCAACCCGTCACGCTTCACAATGGAAATCCGGCGTTCAATAGTGTTGCCATGCCGCGCCAGCCAGCCGGTGGGACTGACCACAGCGCGCTCCTTAGGAAGGGGCAGGGCGGCAGCCATTCGGCTTGCCTCATCAGGGGATAAGCGCGCGGCGGAATGATCAAAGTACCGCTGCGCTCCGGCCTCTGCGCCGTATGTGCCAATCCCGGTTTCCGCGACGTTGAGATAGACCTCTATGATCCGTTCCTTGCCCCATACGGCCTCGATCCAGAACGTGAACCACGCCTCCATTCCTTTGCGGAAATAACCGCCGCCTTGCCACAGGAAGACGTTCTTGGCGGTTTGCTGGCTGATAGTGGAACCGCCGCGAATGCGCCCGCCTTTGGCGTTCTCGCGCGCGGCGCGCTCTATCGCTTCGGTGTCAAAACCCCAGTGGTCGCAGAACTTTGAATCCTCCGCCGCGATCACCGCCGCAACCAGATTGGGATCGATGTTGTCGAGGCTTTCCCAATCTTTGGTGATGCTGTTTTCGTCCATCACCATGGTTGCGGTGATAGGCACTGGGATCCACTTGAACGCGATCACCAACAGCAGGCTAAGGCCAACAAACCAAAGGATCGCTTGGGCAAGGACGCGGGCGATGAAACGGGCAGGGCGGATGGCCATACGGTCGAAATAGTCGCAGCGCAGGCCATCTGCAATCGGCCAATTACTCCGCCACCAATTCCGCCCAAACTACATAACGCAGCGGGCCGGGTTCATGCGTGTCAAACGGATAGCATGTCGTCAGAGCGATGAGCCCTTCGCTGCCGGTATCAGAGGCGTAGGAGGGGTGCGCAAATTCATCCCAGCGCACAATATCCACCCGCGCGGTCCGATAATTCGCGGTGCTGCCGTCAATCCTCTCCATCCAAATATCGTCCCCAATCAGCAGGTCTTGGACGAATTCAAAATGCGTGTCGCGGTGCGCGGCCAGCACGGTAATGCCGCTCGCTTGGTCGTCAACCAAAGCCGTCGGGCCGAACGCCATTGCCTCACCCGATCCGCCCGATAGGACGATCTCGCTTTGACCCAATCTCGGCGCGCTGATGCGGGCGAGGGGGGCGGTGTCGGCCCAGCTCCACGGCTTTACCGGGGCACCGCCTGCAAGGCTTTGGTCAAACGCGCGGGCAAGCAGCACCTGCGCAACCTCCGCTTTGACCGGGATATAGAGCGCCTTTGTGACCAAAACCCCGCCGCAAAGGACCGCGGTGAGAAACACCAGCCGGGGCAGGGCGCGCCAGAATGCTCCTTTCTTTGTGGCGCGCCCTTTTGGGGCAGACTGCTCACGTGGCAGTGCAAGAGCGGCTTCCATCACGCGGGTGCCCGCAGAGGGAGGCCCGGGCTAAGCAACGAGCGTATCCGCGCTGAAAGCCGCTCTCGTCCCAGTCCGGCCATTCCCAACAGGAGGAGTAGGAGGCCGAACATCAGGGTCAGCATGTACCCAGTCGATGTGTTGGGCAGTTCGAGCCGCTGGCGCTGTTTTTCGCTTTCCAAGGGAAGATCACGCGAACCTTGCGCAGAATGCGCGCCGAACAGGTGATCAAAATCCCAACCCGCAGGCAGCAGCAGGGGCAGCTCTTCACGGGTAAGCATCGCGCCATCAGGACGGCTGGGCGTGTCATCCACCGCGATCAGGTTGGTCCGGCTGGTGACGAGGTGAAAATCCATTCCCAATTCCTCAATCGCTGTGTCCGCCAGATCATGAGACATCTGGCCCGACCACCGTTCTGCCTCCACTTCGGCAATGCGGCGGTTCGCCCAAAGTTTTGCAACGACATCGCTTTGCGCGGCATCGCCGAGCTCCACATTGCGGCTCCAACGTTCGCCGTCGATCATGCCGCTAACCGTCAAAGTGCCCTGCAAATGACGGGTCCGGCCAAGCAGGACGAGCGGTTCACCGGCATACAGATCGGGCAGATCGCGCGGGGTAAAGTCGATGTTGCCGCCTTCAACGCTCGCCGTCAGGTTCGTCGCGACAGGCTGCGCAAGTCGGTTTAGCAAACGCTGCATCTGCGCCTCTGATTCCTCGCCCATGCCGATATGGGTGAAGGTCCCGCGTCCTGCCTCTGCCATGCGCCGCATCAGGAACGTGTTGGGCGCAGAGCCAATGCCGACCATAAACACCCGGCTGCGGCCGCGGTTTTGGCTGATTTCTTCCATCATTGCCGCCTCATTCGAAAGCGAACCGTCGGTGAGAAAGATGATCTGGCGCAACGGGTCACCTGATCGGCTGTGATTGTCTTCCAAAGCCGCCGCCAATGCGGGTAGCATTTCGGTCCCACCTTCTGCTTCAAGCCCGTGGGTGAACGTCTTGGCTCGTGCGATGTTGCGATCGCTCGCCGCAACAGAGGAGGCAAACAGTTCGGTCATCGTGTCGTCGAACCGGATGATGTTGAACCGATCCTGCGGGCGCAGAGTTTCCAGCGCATAGAGCAAGCTGCGCCGGGCCGCGGGCATGCTTTCGCCCGCCATGGAACCGGAATTGTCGATGACGAACACCATTTCGCGCGAGGGTGCCTCGCCAACTCGCTGAACTGATGGCGGGGTGATAGTTGCCATAACATAATCCAGTTCCGAATGGCTTTGCCGAAACAGGCCAAGCGACGGCGCGTCACCAGCTGCGCTCCAGCGCAGTTCAAAATCGCGGTTTGCAGGCACGGCTCCATCAGCAAGAGTGATCGTACGGGTTGCCCCGCTGCCGTCCACATTGACCGCGTGATAGGGACTGGAAATCGCCTCTGCGGTAAAGCCGGGGTCAAGATTGACTGTGATCGAAACCGGGTTCAGCCCGCCGCCAGCACGCGCCACCATATCAGGGTCCGCCGTGGGAGCGGTCAGGTCGCTCGCTCCGGCCAGAACGGCTGCATTTAACAGTGATCCAGTGTTCGCCCCGCCCGCAATATAGCGCGGGCCAACGACAAGTGGCATCCGCAGCGAATAATCGCCTGCCACCTGAGTGATGGGAGCCTGAAACTCGATTTGCACCAGCACCGTTTCACCGGGACCGACATTGGCGATGGAGTTGCGGAACATATTGGGGCGATGTTGCTGCACCAAGGCGGCCTTCTGGCCGTTCTCCTTGGCTTCTTCATACATCTCTTGCGCGATCTCTTTTGGCTTAATTACGCCCTCAAAGATGCGGCTGCCAACGACCATTTTGAGCGTGTCGACCGCACCGTTGTCAGGCAGGGGGTAAAGGTATGTTGCCTCCATCCATTGATCCGATGTGTTGCGGAACGCTTGTGTGACAGTGACGCGTGCGGTCTGGCCGGAAACATCGGCGACGATGTCCGTGCCCAGACGAACCGCCGGAATATTGGCGGCGACTTCCCCTTCGGAAGCGCGCAGCATCAATCCGCCCTCGGTTTGCGCTGAAGCGTAGGATGGAGCCAAAGGGGCATCGGGCGACCCAGGCGCTGGACCGCGAGCCATCGGGTTCGCCGTTGCCCGCGCGGACATGGTTGAAATGGCCACTGCGAACAGCGCGACGACCCCCAAAATAAGCATAACGGCGAGTCCGTCTCGGTCGGGAAATCCTGCAATTCGTCGCATGTAAGCCTCCATTCATCGTCTACTTCTATCCCCTTATCGGCAGTGAGTGACGGCGCGCTACGGCCAATAAAGGCCGATTTCCGCCATTCAAGCGGACAGATCGGTGACGATTTGAGGAAATGTGCGGATGTGTGCGGTTTTGTCCGGATCGTCACAAGACAGGGGATGAACGATGGGGTATGCGAGTTTCATGAGTGACTTTGACAACGCGCAAGTGGCGTATCGCCTAAAGGAAGAAATTGCGCGGCGGCGGCTGTCGCGCGCGGGTCTGGCAGAGACGGCACGGGTCAGCATTTCTACATTGGAAAAGGCTTTGTCAGGGCGGCGGCCATTTACGCTTTCGACGATCGTCAGGCTGGAGGAGGCACTGGGCGCGTCCTTGCGAACCGAGATCGAGGCCGAGGTGGCAAGCCCTGCGCTCGCGCCGCCCGAGATGGGCTCTTACGTGCGGCAAGCGGTCGAATGGATCGAAGGGGAATACCTTACTCTGCGGGCCAGCTTTGGCGAAGAAAACGCGGTCTATGCTTATCGCACGGAGATCCGTTGGAGCGGAGCAAAAGGCCATCTCGTCTTCTCCGAAAGCGACCGAGTTGACGCGAACTTTGAGCAAGCGGGCTTTGTCTCCATGCCGCACCTGTCCGGCCACACTTATCTGATGACGAGCGAGGCAGGCCAATACCGGATGATCATGCTGGGCCGCGCCACGCGGGAGCGGCGGATGTTCGGCCTGCTGTCCACGCTGCAAGTGGGTCAGGGGTCGCAATTGGTGCCGGTGTCCTGCCCGGTGGCGTTGGTGCCAATGGGGCAGATTGATGAGCCGGTGTTCGGATTGGTGCGGGATGGTGATGCGCGTATCGAAGAGTATCGCGGGGTGCTGAGCACCGCGCTTGAAGGGGATTATTGCCGGTTGCGGCGGTGAGCGGATCGTATCATGATCATTGTCGTGGAAGGCATCAGCGCAGCAGGCAAGACCACCTTTGCGCGCCAATTTGGCGACGAGCTTTGGTTGCCTGAGATTGAGGCAACGGGAGCGCGGCCTGATGCGGACGACCCGCTAGAGGATCACGCGCGATTTTGGTCAGACCACAACGCTTTTCGGTTCGGGCTCGCACAGGAAATTGAAGCGAAACACGGTTTTGCCATTTGCGACACTGACCCAATGAAGGTGCATTATTCGTGGTGCATGGAGCGGGCCGGGTTTCACTGGCCGGACAAGTTTGAAACCGCGGTGCCATTTGTGCGGAATGCGATTGTAGAGCGCCGCCTTGGCTTTGCCGATCTGTATTTGATCAAGCAAATCGTCCCAGAAATCGCTCGCGCTCAAAAAGAAGGCGACACGACACGCAGGCGCGGCAATTTTGAGCAGCATCTCGCGCTGCAGCCGCATCTGATCGACTGGTTCTCTGCAATGTCTGACCTCTTGCCGGGGCGAGTTCGGTGGGGCTTTCCAGAGACGGATGCTCTTCTTGCTGAGGTCAAAACAAAAGCGCCGGAGGATAACCCCCGGCGCTTTGATGTTTCGGTGTTCGACGAATTGGTCCGCCGATTGCCTGGATAGGGCTTACGCCATTCCCGGCAGCAGCTTTTCGCCAGCGATCCGCTGCATCGCTTTTTGCAGCTTTTCAAAGGCGCGCACTTCGATCTGACGAATGCGCTCGCGTGACACGTCGTAAACCTGCGACAGTTCTTCGAGTGTTTGCGGCTTTTCCGTCAGACGGCGTTCGGTGAGGATGTGCTGCTCACGCTCATTGAGAGAATCCATTGCCTCTACCAGCATGCCGTGGCGCACTTCGGCTTCTTCGGCGTCGGCAACCGTTTCATCCTGCAAAGGACGATCATCGGTTAGCCAATCCTGCCATTCCCCGGCACCTTCTTCGCCGCCGCGCATCGGTGTGTTGAGCGAGCCATCGCCGCCCATCATCATTCGGCGGTTCATATTGACGACTTCTTGCTCCGGCACGCCCAGATCGGTTGCAATCTTGGTCACGTCTTCGGGGTGAAGATCAGAATCCTCGTACGCCTCAAGTTGCTTCTTCATCCGGCGAAGGTTGAAGAACAGCTTTTTCTGAGCGGCGGTGGTGCCCATTTTAACAAGGCTCCACGAACGCAGGATGTATTCCTGGATCGATGCTTTGATCCACCACATCGCGTAAGTCGCGAGGCGGAAGCCGCGATCGGGCTCAAATTTTTTGACGCCCTGCATCAGGCCGACATTGCCCTCTGAAATGAGGTCGGACACGGGAAGACCATAGCCGCGGTAACCCATCGCGATTTTCGCAACGAGACGCAGGTGGCTCGACACAAGCTGCGATGCAGCCTGCGGATCTTCGTGTTCAGCATATGCCACGGCGAGCATATATTCCTGCTCGGCGGTCAGCACAGGGTATTTTTTGATTTCCGACAGATAGCGATTGAGGCTTTGCTCTCCGCTTAGCGCCGGGACGGTGGACTTTGCTTTGCTCACGTCTTTCAACCTTTCTAGTGTCGACCTCTGATGCCGGACCCCTAATGGGCATCCAGTCTTTCGGGCCACATGGTCACATATACGGTACGGTTACCTATATTACGAGAGTTTCACGCAATATGTTGTACCCTTCATCGATTAAAACGCTCCAGTTCGTCGATTAGTTCCCGCATGTCGTCGGGTAAATCCGCGTCAAACCTTAGGTTTTGACCAAGAATCGGGTGTAGGAAACCCAATTCTGCTGCGTGCAACGCCTGCCGGGCGAATTTCAGCTCAGACAGCAGATTTTTCAATACCTTGGGAGCTTTGCCGTAGAGTTGATCTCCTAATAGCGGATGGCCGATGGACGCGCAGTGAACGCGCACCTGATGGGTGCGTCCGGTTTCGAGTCGGCATTCGATCAGCGCGCTCGATTCCATCCGCTGAAGAGCCTTATAATGGGTGATCGCATGTTTCCCGCGTGAGGAATTCTTTTCCAGCACAGCGATTTTCTTGCGGTTGGTGTCGCTGCGGCCCAATCGTTCATCAATCGTGCCCGCCGCTGGGTTGGGATAGCCCGCGCACACGGCGAGATAGCGCCTATGAACCGAATGACCGGCGAATTGCGCGGCCAACCCTTCATGAGCGGCATCAGATTTTGCCACCACCAATAGGCCGGATGTGTCTTTGTCGATCCGGTGAACAATACCGGGCCGTGCAACTCCGCCTATTCCGGAAAGCGATCCGCCGCAGTGGTGCAGCAGCGCATTCACCAGTGTGCCGTCAGGGTTGCCCGCTGCCGGGTGGACCACCATCCCTGCGGGTTTATCGACCACGACCAAATGCGCGTCTTCATACGCAATGGTGAGCGGGATATTCTGCGGTTTCGCTTCTGCTTCGATCGCCGGCGGCACGGTGATGCGAAACACGCTGCCCGCTTTTACTTTGGCAGAGGGTGACGTGGCGGGTGCATTGTCAACCTCGACACGCCCGTCTGAGATCAACGCTTGCACTCTGGCGCGCGACAGATCGGTTGCCTCGGCCAGCGCCTTATCAAGCCGCACCGGTCCGGTGTTTGATCCGATAATAGACCCAGTGATGATTTCCGCGTCAGACATGGGTAAAGGCCATGCGCGATGGATATTCATGTGACAAGACTGGCGCTGCGGCAAATGGAAACGGCGGCGCGGGCTGCATTGCCAAATGAGGCTTGCGGAATATTGCTGGGAGAAGGGGATCGGATACGCTCCTTTGTCGAAGCAGACAATGTTCATGCATCGCCGCAGACCCATTTTGAGATTGATCCAGCGGCTCTAATCTCCGCGCACCGCGCGGCCAGGCTGGGCGGGCCGCAGGTTGTGGGCTATTTCCATTCGCACCCGGCTGGCCCCGCACAGCCTTCCGCCACTGACATTGCTATGGCCGCCGCAGATGGCTCAATCTGGGCGATTTATGGCACGGTTCAGGGGCCCAATGCTGGCAAAAAGGGGCTGCGTTTCTACCGCGCGCCTTGCGCCGCAGGGGACGGGGCTTTTGCGGAGCTTTTCATCACCTCAATCGAAAGCTAGAACGCCGGTTATGACTTCACAAACAGAACTCGCCGCCCTGATGTGTTCCCGGCTTTGCCATGACATGCTCTCTCCTGTGGGGGCGCTTTCGAATGGCCTCGAATTGCTCGCGGATGAGCAAGATGCTGAGATGCGCGCGCGCTGTATCGAATTGCTCGAACAGAGTGCCAAGATCAGCACAGACAAACTCAAATTCTTCAGGCTCGCCTTTGGTGCAGCGGGTGGATTTGGAGAAGCGGTCCCGGTTAAAGAGGCGCAAGAGGTGATCGCTGCGCTCGCCAGCGATGCAAAGCGCGTTGAGTTAAACTGGGCTATTGCTGAAAGCAGTCTGCCAAAACCGGCGGTCAAAATCTTGCTGAACCTTTCGCAAATTGCGCTCGACGCTTTGGTTCGCGGAGGCTCACTCGATATCGGAGCAGAGCGGCGCGACGGCAATGTTGAAATTGTCGCGCGGGCGACGGGTGACCGGATCGCCTTTGACGAAACTATTGGCAAGATGTTGCAGGGCGATGCAGATGCGGATGCGGTTTCCAGCCGGACGGCCGCGGCGCATATGATCGCATTGCTGGCCGAAGAAATGGGTGGCGGGTTGCAATATCAAATTTCCGACGGTGCGTTGGTCTTGGGCGCGGTCTTGCCAGAGCCCGAGGGTATGATCGGGTGAACTTGGAACCGGGCGATATGCAGGAATGGCGCGATATGGAGACCAGCGAACTGGTCCACGCCGTTGTCCCATCGCCCAATTTCAATGATCGAAAGCTGCCGATTACAATGTTGGTGGTGCACTACACGGAAATGCAACCAGTTGAGACGGCTTTGGAGCGGCTCACCGACGCGGATGCCGGTGTGTCGGCGCATTATCTGATCAGCGAACAAGGCGTGGTCACTCAGCTAGTGTCTGAGGCAAAGCGCGCTTGGCACGCAGGCGCATCCTATTGGCGGGGCAACAAGGATGTGAATTCCGCCAGTATCGGCATTGAACTTGACCATCCCGGTCACGCGGGCGGATACCGCGAATTCACCGATGCGCAGTTCGAGGCGCTCGTCCCGCTCATCGCCCGAATAGTGAAGCAATATGATATTCCGCGCGCCAATGTTGTCGGCCATTCCGACGTCGCTCCGATGCGCAAAGTCGATCCGGGCGAGTTGTTTCCATGGGACCGGCTGGCGCAATATGGATTGTGCCTCGCGCGTCCGCAAAAGCTCGAACAGGTCGATCCGTTCCACAACGAAGGCGCATTTATCCTCGCTTTGGAACGGTATGGCTATGACATTACCGAAGGTCGCAAAGCGATTGAAGCGTTTGAGCGCCGCTGGCGCCCTGGCAAGATCGAAGGCAAGCCCGACGCGCAATTGGGCGCGATCCTATGGCATTTGCTGCTTGAACGTGACCGAGGGGCTGCACGTTAAAGACAGGTGTAGGCTTGAGTTCGCAGGTGCTCAGTTTACAACTCGTTGCAGCGCGAAGGGCAAAAATATGCTCAATCCGTGTTCAAGAAGAGTCATTAAGGGAGGGACCATTCTATGATGAAGAAACTGGCTGCCGAATTTATCGGCACGTTCTGGTTGGTGTTTGGAGGTTGCGGCTCAGCCGTTTTGGCCGCTGCATTTCCGGAATTGGGGATTGGCTTCGTGGGCGTTTCGCTCGCCTTCGGCCTTACCGTTTTGACGATGGCCTATGCGGTCGGCGGCATTTCTGGCGGTCACTTCAACCCGGCTGTATCGCTGGGCCTTGCGATTGGTAAGCGGTTCAATTGGGGCGATCTGTTGCCCTATTGGGTGGCTCAAGTGCTCGGATCATTTGTTGCTGCGGGCGTTCTGTTCGTGGTTGCAAGCGGCGTGGCGGATTTCCAAGCGGGCGGTTTTGCCTCCAACGGCTACGGCGAACTGTCTCCGGGTGGATTTTCGATGACAGCGGCGCTGGTGATCGAAATTGTGCTCACCGCAGGGTTCCTGATCGTGATCCTAGGCGCGACATCGTCCAAAGCTCCGGCTGGCTTTGCACCAATCGCGATCGGTCTGGCGCTGACGTTGATCCACCTTATCTCGATCCCTGTGACCAACACCTCGGTCAATCCTGCGCGTTCGACCAGTGTGGCGTTTTACGCTGACACAGCCGCAGTGCCTCAGCTTTGGCTGTTCTGGGTTGCACCATTGATCGGGGCTGCCATCGGGGCATTGATCTGGAAATTCCTGTTGTCCTCTGACGAGGCCGAATAACGGCGTCGCAAAGACAATAGAATTTGACGATGTAAGGGCCGGCTTTGCTAAAGTCGGCCCTTACTCTATGGACCATCCTTATCAGGGGGCTGAGGCAGCCGCGTGAACCTATTTAGGGGAACGAGGAAAGTCCGGGCTCCACGAAACAAGGGTGGCGGGTAACGCCCGCCGAGCGTGTGCTTTTGGGCGCGCGTTTAGGGACAGTGCCACAGAGAGCAAACCGCCGATGGGCTTCGCTGTTTACAGCCGGAGCCACAGGTAAGGGTGAAAGGGTGCGGTAAAAGCGCACCGGGGCGGTGGTAACATCGCTCGCATGGTAAACCCCACCCGGAGCAAGGCCAAATAGGGGTCTCGCGCCTGCACCTTCTTTCGAGAGGGCAAAGGCAGGAGTGGTTCGCTCCGAGGGATCCGGGTTGGCTGCTTGAGCCGTTCAGCAATGGATGGCCTAGATGAATGGTTGCCGCCGCGCGGCCGGTCCTTTGGGATACCGCGTGCGGAGACAGAACCCGGCTTATGACGCCCCCTGATATTTTTGCGCCGCAAGCAATTTACAACGTGATGCCGCTGGTTCGCGGCGGTTTGGAACTTGCGCCCCGCGCGCCCGTTGGGGTGACATGATCAATTCCATCTCCCATTCGCGCAGCACGGCTCAACGCGCCGCCGTCCTCATCGCTGTCTTCATTCAGATTGGCGCGACCTTCTTGCCCCAGTTCGGTTTTGGCGAACCCATTGGCGATCGTTCAGATAGTATTCGGACGCTGATCACGCCATCGGGCTGGGCGTTTGCGATTTGGGGACCGCTGTTTCTGGGGTCAGCAATTTTCGCGATCTGGCAGGCTTTGCCAAAGCAGCGTGACAACGCCTTGCTTGATCGGATCGCATGGCCCGCGGCGATTGCTTTGGCGGCGCAGGGCGTTTGGGCGACCTACACGCAATTCGCCAATCTCACGGCAGTCTCGGCAATTATCATCCTCGTTTCGCTGGGCGGCTTACTCGTTTGCTTGCGCACCTTGGCAGCGCAGGCCGCGCTGTCAGCGGGTGAACGCTGGTTCGCCGCCCTTGCGCTCAGCGCGCTGGCCGCGTGGCTAACCGCGGCGAGCATCGTGAACATTTCCGCCACGCTTGCCTATTACGGCATTGGTGGCGGTTTCGCTTACCCGATGGCTGCGGCCATTATGATTGGCGTTGGCGGCGTGATCGCGGCATTGGCCGTGGTGCGTTCGCGCGGAAACCCTTGGTACGGCTTGGTGTTCTGCTGGGCCTTGCTTGCGATCTATTTTCGCGGCGGACAAGAGGCGAGCAGCATCGCATACGCCTGTTTCTTTGCCGGAATATTGGTGGCGCTCGCGGTGGTGAGCGGCCTCTTTAACTCAGCTAACAGGCGACATTGGATCGGCGTTTAATCAGGCTATTTAGCCTCAAGCGGGGATATTGCAGCCGAGATTTGGGCTGGTCGCTAATCCTGTTTCGCGTCCGCTTCTTTCGAGTGGAGATGCTTGGTAACGAAAATGCCGGACCTTGCGATGTGCAAGGCCCGGCATTTCATCATCCGGCGCTGTGCGCCTTAGGCGTTAGAAACGCCAGCTGAGCGATACGCGCCCTTGATCGTTGGATAGAGGGCCGCGGCCCATATCCGATGTGACAGAGAGTGAAGCGCTGAGGTTTGCACCCACGTTCATCTCTGCCCCAGCATTGACCGAAACCCATTGTGGGTCGAGCGCATTGGCGATGGTGAACGGTGTGTCCGCCGCGCCAAAGAAGTGCGCTGTCACAACATCGGACGTGTCGGCCAATTCACGCGCATAGGCGACCGAACCAAAGGCCCGGATTGAGCTGGTTTCGCTTGCCGCAATGTCAAAGGATGCCATCGCGCCCATCTTCGCCCCCATAGAGGTGAAGCTGCGATCCGCGACCGACAAACCAAAGGTGCCGGCGCCCACTTCGTCATATCCGCGAAGTGAGTTGCGCACATAATCCAAGCTTGCCACTGGGCCAACTTCGACCCCGTGTGCCAGATCAAAGGCATAGCCGAGCCGCATTCCGCCGAAGGTTTGCTCACCCTCGGCTTGGCCGATTGCATTGGTGTAGGCATTGACGAATTCACCTTGGCTCGCACGATCTACGCCGAACTCTTGGTTCGAAGTGCCGGCATAACCATCAGCGAACAGCCCGCCATTCGTCCAAGAAGCATAAATCGCAACCGATTGGCTCCTGTCCTCTTGGGCTTGCAAAGCGCTGGACGATTGCTGGCTGTTGCGAATGTTGGACACCGCAACACCAAAGCTGAAGCCATCTGCGACTTGCAGATCGGCACCAATGGTCATTTCACCGGCTTGAGTAAGAGAAAGCTGTTCGAAAGCGTTCGCCCCGACCACGCTGTTCGTTACCGCGCCATTTGTTCCATAGGTGCCGAATCCGACCGCCCCGTTGCCGAGGACGCCCGAATGCTGACCACCATTGAGGTAGACGCCCGATGCGCTGCCAAAGATGCCCAGCTTGCCCGTTTCGCCCGGCGTCGTGCCAGCAAGCGCAAAGCTTGCATTGCCTGCTGCCGAGAAACCACCCGCCGCGCGCGATCCGCCGCGCAGCGCGAGAGTGCGCTGTGCGATTTGACCGGTGAAACGCTGTGAGAATGCGTTTGCGGTGAAGGTTTGGTTGAACGCGCTCATCGGAGCGAGCGAGGACAGGGTTGATCCCAGCGTGTCGAAGGTTGCGCTGTCCAGCACATCGAACATGCCCACGAAACTGTCGCGTGCCCGCAATGTATCAAGCGCTGTTCCGAGCGATCGAAGCGTGCTGGTGGCCCCCACCAGATCACGAATGCTGCGCGCTGTGATTTCCACGATGATGGAATTGTCCTCAATCCGATGTTCTGCTGTTAGCAGCGCCGAGCTACTGACGAAGGTCACCTCTGCAAAGTCACCATCGATTGAGCCAGCGGTCAGGAGCGTGAACTCCGAACCAAAGCGGACACGGCGATCCTGGCTGGAAAGAACCAATTCGCCATCGAGGATCGCGGCACCGGTGATGTCATAGCTGTCGGCAGACACATCGCCGCGCCGACCAACAGAGAAATCGGCCCACAATGCGCCGCCGCTTGTTTGAACATAATCACCATCGATCGTGAGAGAGCCGAACGCATCGGCTCCGCCCGCGCTGAGCAAGCCTTCAACATTGAACAGGGCGTCGACAGCGATAGTGCCTCCGTCGCCGTTCAATTCACCAGCAGCCAGCGTGTAAATGCTGGTGTTCAGCGTACCGTTGACTTCGGTAAAGCCATTGAATTGCTCAACGCCGGTGAGACTTGTGAATTCCCAACCCTCGCCCACGACCAATCCAGCACGGCGATGGTCGATTACCAACCGATCAATTTCGACATCCAAATCGACCGTGGTTGTGCCGCGGCGGTTAAGGTGAACTTCAAAATATTGCGCCGGATTTTCAAACGCAGTGCCTACGATGCCGTCTGTGTTGTTCGGTACAAAACCGGTTGAACCTGGGCCAAGCAGGACTGAGCTTTCTGGCACGGTGGTGTCGATGCCTTCAAAGCCCGTTGTTATGGTGGTGTTGCCCCCGGCAATGTCGGTGCCCAGAATGCTGCCAAAGCGAGCGCTGTCATCGAAGATGCCAGGCTCATTTCCGAGCGGAATGCCGTTGACTAAATTGCCAGAGCCATCATCAACCAAGAATCCGGGATCAAGGTCTTGTGTCCAATGGGTTGGATCGGACCAATTGCCATCACCGCGCACTGCGGAAACGTATTTGTAGGAAGTGTTCTCTGTGATGAACTCAAAGAACGGGAACAGCGGGTTGTAGAAGCTGACATCGCTGTAAGTGCCGCCCAGATTGAAGAAGTCAAAACCGCCTGACAAGACGCCGATAGCCACCTGAGTGTCGTGAATCTGGTCTGCAATCAAAGGCGAGCCGGAGTCGCCAGGTCCCGTTCCTGCTTCACCGGGCAGCGCATCGCCATCGAAGAAGTCGATCGCAAGAACAGCTTCAAGAGAGTCACAAGAAATGGTACCGCCTGGGTAGACGCAGCCAGCTTCTTCTTCGGGCGTGCGATCTGGATTGTCAAAATCGGTCCAGTAATACGGCTGCGATTCAAAGCCTATCGTTTGGCTTGCAGGCGCGAGATCAGTGAACACGCCGTCGATGAAATCACCGGTGCTGCCCAGCATGCCGAGCATATTCTCACCCACGCGGCGTAGGAAACGACTGCCCGCGTTGGTGCCGCCCGTCAGGCCCGTTCCGTTGGTGCCGTAACCGACTTGAAGAACGTGCGTCACTTCGGACAAGGGCGACAACAGGATCGACAAGGCAGGAACATCGGTGATCGGCGAATCGACCGCGATCAGGGCGACATCAGCCCAAGGAAAGCCTAGGCCTACGTTGTCTGGATTGCCTGTCGGGTGAATGATGACGTCGGTTGACGATGCAAGACCGCCTTCATCGTAGCCAGCTCCGGTTCCGATATATGTGAACAGGCGATCAGCGCTGCTTTGACCGGTTGCAATCAGAAGCGTGGAGTCAGCACCGGTGCCAGGAAGACCATAGGTTTCCGAAGACGTTGTAGCGATCCCACCGCTGCTGCCATTCACACAGTGAGCGGCGGTTAAGATCGTGCGCGGGTTGATGACTGAGCCGCTGCAATTGAAGAACACGGCGCCATCAGAGTTTCTTTGAATAAAGATTTGGACCGCTGAAGGCACAAGGTTGTCCGGATCGCCGAAATCCACACCGACTTCATCCGTAACAAGCAGACGCGGATCAGGACCGACAGGTCCGGCTTCTATACGTGGCACCGCGAGGCTGACCGTAGCTGTGAAATCTTGAAGACCGCTAAATGACTCCAATGGAGCGTCCACAGGCGCTTTTGGCGCAGTGCGCGGGTCCGATACGTCACGGTCAAATGGTGCGCGCTCAGTGTTCAGGTCGAAGTCTGAAAGCAGCGGGTCTTTTACACCGCTCGCTGTGGTTTCATCTGATCCGCTATCAAGCGCGTCCAAGCTGACGTCATCAAAGACGCCTACACTTTCGCTTTCGGACGCATAGGCCGGTGACGCGGCCAGCGCTCCAGAAAGCGCCACAACACCGACTCCGGAAAGAAAATTACGTTTTGTCATAAAAGCCCCCATGCTTTGATTAACCCTACCCGGGGCGAAGGCTACTATAGACTGGGGGCGAAACCCAAGACCCCATCCAAATTTTTTTCAATTTTGTCGGGGTTTTGTGGGCAATTTCATCGCGATTATGCACAATGAAAAGCAACACTTGGCGAAAATGTCGCCAAGTGCTGATCTTAATTTTCGAATTGTACCTAAGGTTAAGGCTCAGAACTCTGAGATTACGCGCGCCCAATGCTTGTATAGGCGAATCCCGCGGCGCGCATGTCGTCTGGATTGTAGATATTGCGCAGGTCAACCATGACCGGCGCGGACACCAAATCCTTGACCCGGTTCAGGTCGAGCGCGCGGAACACGTCCCATTCGGTCACAATCGCGATGACATCGGCGCCATCGAGCGCGGCATAGGGATCACCGCACATGTTCACATCGGGCATGAGCGGTTTTGCAATCTCCATCCCTTCTGGATCAAACGCCGACACAATCACGCCGGCATCGGTCAGCGTCTGTGCGACGGCAATCGCAGGGGAATCGCGCATGTCGTCTGTGTTTGGCTTAAACGTCAGACCCAACAAGGCGGCTTTCTTGCCGCGCGCGCCCTCTGCGCCGCCCAATGCGTCGAGCACTTTGCGGCCCATGGCGCGCTTGCGGCTCTCATTGGTTTTGACGACCGCTTCGACGATGCGCGTGGGGCTGTCATAGTCCTCCGCCGTCTTGAGCAAAGCGAGTGTGTCTTTGGGGAAGCAGGATCCGCCATAGCCGGGACCGGCGTGCAGGAATTTGGAACCGATGCGGTTGTCCATTCCGATGCCGCGGCTGACGTCTTGCACATTCGCGCCAACCTTTTCGCACAGATCGGCCATTTCGTTGATGAAAGTGATCTTGGTCGCGAGGAATGCGTTGGCGGCGTATTTGATAAGCTCGCTGGTGCGGCGCTCAGTGAAGAGAATCGGCGATTCGTTGAGGAACAACGGACGATAGACTTCGCGCATAATATCGCGGCCAAAATCATCCTCTGCCCCGATCACAATCCGGTCTGGGCGTTTGAAATCGCCAATCGCGGCGCCTTCGCGCAGAAATTCGGGATTGGAAACGACGGAGAACTGATGTGCTGTGCCGCTGTCCGCAAGAATGCGCTCCACCTCATCACCGGTCCCAACGGGCACGGTTGATTTGGTCACGACAACAGCGGGATTGGCCAAGCTTTCGCCAACCTCCTTGGCCACGGCATACACAAACGACAGGTCAGCGTGGCCATCGCCCCGGCGGCTGGGTGTGCCGACCGCGATGAAGATGGCAGCGGCGTCTTTTATCCCTTCGGCGAGCGATGTGGTGAAAGACAGGCGGCCTGCCTTCACATTGCTTTCCACCAAAGCATCGAGCCCGGGCTCATAAATTGGCATTACGCCATCGTGTAGCCGGTCGATCTTGCCTTGATCCTTATCGATGCAAACGACGTCATGGCCAAAATCGGCGAAACATGCGCCCGATACCAGGCCAACATAGCCTGAACCCACCATTGCAATTTTCATGGCGTTACTGCCCCTAATTCTTGATCAAATGCGCGCATAAGGATTTAGCGCAAAAATATGGTAAAGAAGCGCGCCTGCGCGGCTTTCTTGCAAATGCCATTACGCCCGTTCGCCCTGAAAGACCTCTATCGGGCCGCCATCGGTTTGGCTGGCCTGAAGGATCCGTCGTTGGTCGTCTTCGAGCACGAGGGCCGTAAGCACACCTGAACGAAAAGCGCCAGTATCAATCCCGATCCGGTTGCCGCAATCCATGACCTTGTCAAAGATCGTATGGCCATGGACGACGACCTTTTCCAACGCTCCTTCATGATCCAAAAACCGGTCGCGGATCCAAAGCATGTCGGCCCGTTTTTGTTGATCGAGCGGCACGGCTGGATCAATGCCTGCATGCACAAAGAGGTAGTCGCCGGCGACGATCATCTCTTCGAAATCGCGCATGTAATCAATGTCCGCTTGCGGGATAAGCTGCGGCATAAGCGCAAACAATTCGTCCAAATTCATTGCGTTGAATTGTTTGCGAGACAATCCATAGGACAACACTGTCTCGCGCCCGCCATGTTTTAGAAAATGGCGCAGCACCTCAGGCTTCTTAAAGGAGTTGAGGAACATTTCTTCGTGATTGCCTGCAAGCACGCGCACTGACCGCTCATTTTGCCAGCTTCGTGTGCGCGAAATAACGCCGGCACTGTCGGGGCCTCGATCAACCAGATCGCCCAGCAATATGACATGGCTGTCGGCCTCTGGCCGCGCTGCGTCGTCCGCCTCAATCGCGTCGATCATTGCGGCATACAGATCCATCCGGCCATGAATGTCGCCAATCACAAAATAACGCGAGCCTGCGGGAACCGCAGGAAGCGGCGCGCGGGGGCGAGGGCGAAACAGATTGCGAAGGGCGTTAAACATAGGGTGTCTTTAATTGCCGGTGATGTGCGCCAATGTCCAATTTGCAATAGCAATCGCAGCAGCTGGTAGAGCGGTGACATTAAACGCGAGAGGAGGGGGAAAGCATTCTAGGTTGTGAATTTGACGCGGCTTTAATCGCTTCCTCGCTGAACGGCAACTGAGCGTGCGGCAGGTCGAGGACTGATTGAGCCTTTGAAGTGATGCAAATTTTCAACACTTAATGTGCGAATGTCACACTGCCTGTGGTTAAGGGCGCAATTTGTCTTGTGCCATGCAGCATTTGAGTGCAAGATTGTTTCACATTCGGATGAGATTGCTCATAAAAATACGCAGCCTCCGATTGTGCAGGTGGGACGAAGCAACAACATTAAATAAGGAAGTTGTAATGCTCACGTCCATCCGCGGTCTTTCGGCCGCAACCCTCTCCGCTGGCATGCTTATTTCTGCAGCGCCCGCATTCGCCTCCGAAATTAGCGAGGCTCCTGTTGCTGATGAAGAGATCAGCGCAGAACTGGTCGCGGCGTCTGCTGCGCTAGACATCACTCCCGCTGACCCAACAAAAGTGGTTCTCTCAACCAGCACAGCGCGTGCTGCTGAGACGGTCGAAGTTGACCAGACCAGCTCAATTGGCGGTGAAACTGGATTTTCGTTCTCCGCCAATGTCGCTCTTACCAGCGAGTACCGTTTCCGCGGTGTTGATTTGTCCGGCGGTGAAATTGCCATTCAGGGCGGTTTTGACCTCAGCCACTCGTCCGGTTTCTACGCTGGTACTTGGGCATCCAGCCTAGACGAAGACACAGTCGGCTACGGCTCGACTGAGCTTGACCTCTATGCAGGTTGGAGCGGTGATCTAAGCGATGCAATCTCGGCTGATGTTGGCGTTATCGCTTACACTTACCCTGATGCCGTGGCCGGTGATTTCGACTATTACGAATTCTACGGTTCGCTTGGCTTCTCGCTCGGTCCTGTATCGGCGACCACTGGCGTTGCTTACGCACCAGATCAGGATTCGCTCGGCAGCACGGATAACCTCTATATCTACACCGACCTTGGCATCGGGATCAGCGGCACACCGCTGACGCTCAATGGCCATGTTGGTTACACTGATGGTTTCCTGACCTTCACCAACGACAGCAAAGCGTTCGATTGGTCGATCAGTGCAGACGTTGCCCTTGGCGGTAACTTCTCAGCCAACATCGCCTACGTCGGCGCCGAAGGCGACATTGCACCGGGTTCTTATGACTTTGTCGACGACGCGGTCGTCGCGACGATCAGCGCGAGCTTCTAAGCTTCTCGTTGATAGCAAAAACCTGCGATATAAGCAGGAGGAACGGGGCGCGGAACCAGATTATGGTTCCGCGCCTTTTCCTTTTTGGAGGCGTGCTAGATCGGTTGAAGGTTCCAATTTTCCGCTGAACCTTCGGGCGACCGCGCCTGTATCAAGCTTGCCCTGATATGCTTGACCGACTAGCTGCGGATGCAAAGCAGGGAGCCTCACATGACACAATTCCTTCACTCTATGATCCGAATCACAGATCCAGTTGCGACGGTCGATTTCTTCAAGCTGATCGGATTGGAGGAGGTGCGCCGCTTTGACATAGAGGCAGGGCGCTTCACGCTGATCTTTCTGGCTGCACCGGGTGAAGAGGGCGTGGCCGAGGTTGAGCTCACTTACAATTGGCCGCCCGAAGATGGCAGCGCGCCCGAAACCTACGATGGCGGGCGCAATTTTGGTCACCTCGCCTACCGTGTGAAGAACATTTACGAGACGTGCCAGCGCATCGCGGATGCTGGGCACATCATCCACCGTCCGCCGCGCGATGGGCATATGGCTTTCGTGAAATCACCCGATGGAATCTCAATAGAACTGCTTCAGGAAGGCACATTGGACCCGCAAGAGCCATGGGCCAGCATGGAAAACACCGGAAGCTGGTAAGCGAAAGCCGGAGGTCTGACCCGCATTCGTGCCAGACCCCGGCCCTTGATATCCGCTTTCAGCTCGCGCTGGGTGCAGTCCCCTGATCATCGCAATCGGCATCGGGATGCGTCGTGGTTAGGCGCAGAACGATAAAGCCGAGAATTGCTGAAATCGCAGAGCCGGTAAGAATGCCGATCTTCGCTTCCTCAATGAACAACGGTTGATTGGGGAAGGCGAGGCCGCCGATAAACAGGCTCATGGTGAAACCGATCCCGCAAAGGATCGAGATGCCCCAAATTTCGGGCCAATTGGCGTTTTCTGGACGCGGCGCAAAGCCGGTCTTGTCCGCGATGAACACTGTCGAGAATATGCCGACCTGCTTACCAATAACCAGACCAGCGGCGATTGCGATCGGCAGTGGGTCAAGCAAGGCTTCTGGTCCCATACCGGCAAAGGATACGCCAGCATTGGCAAATCCAAACACGGGCACGACCAAATAAGCGCTCCATGGGGCAAGGCCATGTTCCAGTTTTTCCAGCATGGAATTGCCGTCGCGCCGATGCAATGGAATGGTCAATGCGGCCAACACCCCGGCGATGGTCGCGTGCACACCGGTGTTGAGCACACAATACCAAAGCACTGCCGCCATTAGGATATACGGCCAAAACACGCTGACCTTCATGCGGTTTAATCCGATCATCAGGCCAAAGACTACAATCGCGGCGACCAGCCAGATCATCTTGATTGTCGGCGTATAAAACACCGCGATGACCATAACCGCGCCGATATCGTCGACAATCGCTACGGTCAGAAGGAACAGCCGCAAGGATGCCGGCACCCGGTTCCCCAGCAGGCCAAGCACACCCATCGCAAAGGCGATATCGGTTGCCGCCGGAATCGCCCAGCCGCTTGTGTATGCGCCGCCGCCCGACACCGCCATATACACCAAGGCCGGAGCAGCCATGCCTGCCAGAGCAGCAAGCATAGGCAATCGCCGGGCTGCCGGGTCTGCGAGCGAGCCCGAGATAAGCTCCCGCTTTACCTCCAGGCCCACGACAAAGAAGAACACCGCCATGAGCCCATCGTTGATCCAAAGATGCAGATCATACAGTTTGGGGATCGGCGTCCATGGCAATTTGCCATAGAAAAGTTCCCGATATTCACCCGCAAATGGCGAGTTTGCAGCCAGCATAGCGGCCGCGGCAACGAGGATCAGCAGGATACCTGCGGACGCGTCGCTGACGAACAAGGCGCGCACCGGCGCGAAGAGACGGCGCAATGGAGCAGGGCCAGAAGGGGCGGATGATTTGTGCTGGTCAGACATATTGGTGCCCTTTTCAGAAAAGTCATGATGGTTGCAAGGTTAATCAGGGGGCGTTAGGCTGAATTGTTAACAGGGAGTGGGGTCGCTTTGTCTGTTCTAGAGTCTGTCGTAAGCTCTTTTGCTGGTTCTTGGATTGGGCTTTCGTCTGGTCTGAGCCTTGAATGGAACCTGTGGCAATGGCTGGCGGTTTTTCAGCATGAATTGCTGTTGTTCGCGGGCGTTTTCTTCCTAATCGGCGCGCTGGATGATGCGGCGGTGGATCTGCTCTGGCTGTGGCAACGCTTCACGGGCCGGATCAGCACTCCATTTGTAGAACGTCGAAAGCTGCAACAGCGCGATTTGCATGCAAATACGGCGATCTTTGTCCCTGCTTGGCAGGAAGACCAGGTCATCGGAGCCACGATTGAACATATGCTTCAGTCTTGGCCGCAGGCTGATCTGCGGCTGTATATTGGCATTTACCGCAATGATCCTGCGACCATGGAAGCAGCCATGCGCGGTGCGCGCGGCGATGCGCGGTTGCGGTTGGTCATCCACGATCGCCATGGGCCGAGTACGAAGGCTGACTGTCTCAACCGTTTGTATGATGCGCTATGCGCCGACGAGGCGCGCAGCGGCCACCGTTTCGCATCGGTTGTGTTTCACGATGCAGAGGACATGGTTGACCCGGGTGGATTGGGTCTGCTGGATTGGGCCATTGCGAAAGGCGCCGATTTTGCGCAGCTGCCGGTGGAGCCTTTGCCGCAATGCGGTCGCGATTGGTTGAGCGCCCATTATTGCGAAGAATTCGCCGAGGCGCATGGCAAAGGCATGGTTGTGCGCAGCGCGGTCGGTGCGGCTTTGCCGGCGGCCGGCGTTGGCTGTGCGGTTTCGCGCAAGGCTCTTGATCAATTGTGCACAAAGCGTGCTGACAATTCTCCATTTGAAAGAGAGTCGCTGACAGAAGATTACGAGTTGGGCCTTTCGATATTCGAAAACGGGGGGCGCTGTGAATTTGTGAGGGCGCGCGGCGATGATGATCTGCTGATCGCGACCCGCGCTTACTTCCCCTCCCGGCTCGATCAAATCGTGC
This sequence comes from uncultured Erythrobacter sp., assembly GCA_947502815.1. Taxonomy (GTDB): domain Bacteria; phylum Pseudomonadota; class Alphaproteobacteria; order Sphingomonadales; family Sphingomonadaceae; genus Erythrobacter. Next base: position 2,521,712 of record CANNBH010000001.1, on the reverse strand, counting down.
GCCAGAAAACCCGCTGGGTTCATGGCATCTCGCTGCAAGGATGGGATCGGACCGGTTGGTCTGGCGGACTTATTGAAAGCTGGATGCGAGCGCGCGACCGGCGCGGGCCTTTTACCGCGTTGGTTCTGCTGCTGGGATATACATTGCTGATCCTGACGACGGTCCTTTGGGGGGCTGCGTCCGCTGGTTGGGTTGAACCAACACCGCTCAGCCCGTTTCTGATCGGCCTGTTGTTCGCCAACCTTGGCTTTTTCGCTTGGCGGGTTGTGTGGCGTTTTGCCTTTACCGCGCGAAATTACGGATGGGTTGAAGGGGTGTTTGCGGTTTTGCGCATTCCCGTGACCAATGTGATTTCGATCATGGCGGGATGGCGGGCGATGGTCGCCTATGCGCGAACATTGCTTGGCGAAACGATCAAATGGGATAAGACACAGCATTTGGAGCATCCTTCGAACCTGACTCCAAAGGATCCATTTGCGCCGCGCAATTCCCACAGAGCGCAGACTGGTCCCGTACGCGCATGACAACGACAGTGATAGGGCGCAGGCGGGGCGGCCCGCTTATCATGCTGGGCATGGTACTTGGCATTTGGGTTGCGGGACGTGCCGCGCTTTGGGAAAGCCCCTTTGCCGCTGTTGCTTTACCATCTGCAGAGATGTTTTTGGCCGAGGATCCGCCTGCGCATGGCGGCGATCTTGTTCCGCCAGTGGACGGACACGCTGAGGCCGAGCTGGCTCAATTCTTGGATCCGTCAAAGCCCTTTAGCGTGGCCACGCACACTCAAGCCGATACCGTTCAACTTTGGACCGTTTCAGGTATGCAAGGCATGGTGCAGGCTTCTGAATCGTGGGGCCGGTCGCAGCAAGGTGAAACCGGTACCACTGAACCGATCATTGCAGCGGGGCACAGTTTCTTAATGGCCGCCGCGTTTCGAGTGGATTGGAGCGATGAAGTTGCGTCTGCGGATGCTGTTTCACGCGAGCCGGCCCGCGGCCTTTCGGGCAGTGCGACGGTGACCGAAGTCAGTCCGGCAGGTCCGGCGCGTTTCTTGCCGCTGCGCAATCTGGATCGCTGGTCGCTCGATGCTTTCGCGTTTTATCGTCAAGGGTCTGGATCCACCGCGATTTCGCAAGGGCGGGTGCCGGTCTATGGGGCCAGCCAAGCCGGGGCCAACCTGCAATATCGCATCGATCCAGGCTCGGGCCGTGACCCGCGCGCCTTTGTTCGGGCCTATCGCGCCTTTGTCCCAGATGGCGAAAATGAAATTGCCGCTGGCGTGTCAGCCCGCGTGGTGGAGGCGATTCCTGTGCGGCTTGTTGCCGAACTGCGGGTATCGGACAATCGGTTTGGAACAGAAACGCGCCCTGCGGCCTATGCTGTGACGGAATTGCCCATTGTGAACCTGCCTTTCGATATTCGCGCTGAGGCCTATGGCGGCGCGGGTTATGTCGGAGGCAGCGCAGACACTCCCTTTGTGGATGGACAGGCATTCATCTCGCGCGAGATTGCCAGTGTTGATCGCCCCGGTGATCAATCCGTTCGTTTTAGCATTGGGGGGAGTGCCTGGGGCGGCGCACAAAGAGACGCTAGCCGCCTTGATGTCGGGCCCAGCGCGCGGGTAGATCTGACTATTGGCCGTGTGCCTGCAAGGCTCTCGGTTGATTGGCGCGAAAGAGTCGCCGGCGATGCTGAGCCGAACTCAGGCATTGCTGCCACGCTTTCTACCCGTTTCTAGGCCGTTTCTAGGCTGGTTCTGGGCCGGATTTAGGCGCGATTGCCGCAAAAAATTTTGCTTAGCGAGAAACAATGAGGGATTGGAGGCATACCTTCACTTCCCACTTTTGCATCGCTGCGGTAGTCCCTCTTTTATGGACGTCTATCTGCCCATTGCGAATCTATCGGTGAACGGCCTGTTCATTGTGCTTTTGGGCGGCCTAACCGGTATTTTGTCGGGCCTGTTTGGGGTCGGCGGCGGGTTTTTGACGACGCCGCTTTTGATATTTTACGGCATTCCTCCCACGGTTGCGGCGGCTTCGGCCGCGACGCAGGTGACCGGTGCCAGCGTATCCGGGGTCTTCGCCCATAGCCAGCGCAACGGCGTCGATTACCGCATGGGCATGGTGATGGTTGGCGGAGGCGTGGTCGGCGCGTTGATAGGCGCGCTGTTGTTCCGATTGCTCCAATCATGGGGGCAAATCGATGTCGTGATCAGCTTCCTTTACGTTGTTTTGCTCGGCACGATTGGTGCACTTATGATGCGTGAGGCTCTCGATGCCTTAAGGCCCGGCCTCAAAACCGGCGATGCAAGTCCGCGCAAACGCCGCCATCATCCTTTGGTCGCTGGACTGCCGTACCGAGTGCGGTTTTACCGGTCTGGGCTATATATCTCACCGATCGCGCCTCTGATCCTGGGCGTTTTGGTTGGCATTTTGACGATGCTCATGGGGGTAGGCGGCGGCTTCATTCTTGTACCGGCGATGCTGTATATCCTTGGGATGAGCGGCAATGTCGTGGTCGGCACGTCGCTTTTCCAGATTCTGTTCGTGACCATGGTGACGACCATGACCCATGCTCTCACGACCAAAGCGGTCGATATCGTGCTGGCGGGTCTGCTGCTGCTGGGTTCGGTGCTGGGCGCACAATTCGGAACGCAGATTGCGATGAAGGCTCGTCCCGAAGTGCTGCGATTGGTGCTTGCTGGGATTGTTATCTTGGTTGCGCTGCGCATGCTGTATGGTTTGGGGGTCCAGCCCGATGAGATTTACACGGTCAGCCCGCTGTGATGCGTGCGGGCTCATCCCGGTTCCTTGCTGCTTTGGCATTGATGGTGTCCGCGCCGTTTTTGATGGGGCAAAGGGAACCCATTCTTGTTCCAGAAGTCAGCCAATCCCGGATTGAGGTGCGCCAAGGTTTTACTGGGGCAAGTCTGCTTTTGTATGGCGCGGTGATTGATCCGGCAGGTGCGTCCAGCGGGACTGAATATGATATTGTTGTGGTGGTTAAGGGGCCCGCTGAACGAATCCGCCTGCGCGAGAAAGAGCGGATTGTGGGCGTTTGGATGAACGCCGGGTCCAGCGATTTCCAATCCGCGCCGTCGTTCTTTTCGGTCTCTGCTTCTCGTCCGGTCGAAGAGATTGTCGATCCGCGCACTGCGGCGATCTATGAGCTGGGCACTCAGTTTATTCAGTTGAGCCCGACTGGCCAGATCGAACCCGAAGAGCAGGCCCGATTTGCCAACGGCTTAGTCGATACGCGCCGGCGGATGGGGCTTTACAAAGAAGTGCCCGAAGGCGTTCGGATCAGCGAAGGCGTTCTGTATCAAGCGCGTATCGAGCTGCCGTCAAATGTAACAACGGGGCAATACACGGCAGAAACCTTTGCAATTGCCGATGGCCGGGTCTTGGCCAGTGCCACCGCCGATATCGAAGTGGTTAAAGTCGGCCTAGAGGGCACCGTAGTTTACGCGAGCCAGCGGTGGTCGCTGTTCTATGGTTTGGGCGCGATCATACTTTCGGTTGGAATGGGCTGGCTCACCGGCAGGCTGTTCGCGCGATCTTGACCCGATCTTAACCCTGTCCGTGCAAGTGTTTGTGCTAAGTGATCCGATTAGATCACAGGGTAAGGAACATCGCATGACCGATATGGGCAATCACAATTTCGCTTCCTCGCAGCAAAGCGCGGGCACAGACGCTGATGCAGCGACTCCTGCGAATGAGAATGCCACACAACCTATTGGCATCGTTTTAGAAATTTCGGGTGCTGGATCGCAGATCGCGCTCGATCTGCAACGCCTCAATGAATGCATGGAGGACGAAGACCGTTCTATCGCTCTGGCGGGGCAGGTCGGAAGCCAAATTAAGATCCGTGTCGGCAATTCGTGGTTGCTCGCCAATGTTCGCGATCAGCGCAAGGATCGCCGCAATGAAAGCGGGATCATCGCGCATATCGATTTCCTTGGCGAAGGGGCTGAGGAAAAACTGACTGGTCGGATCCATGGGTTCAAGCGCGGCGTGACCCGCTATCCCGTTCCCGGTGCGCTGATCTATCCAGCGACCACCAAGGACCTTGAACAAATTTACGCCAGCGATGGCCGCGCCAACATCACAATTGGCACCGTGTTCCCGACCAAGGATATCCGCGCTGGGCTGTATATCGATGCGATGCTGGGTAAGCACTTTGCGCTGCTGGGATCGACCGGTACCGGTAAATCGACCAGCGCCGCTTTGATCCTGCACCGTATTTGCGAGGCTGCGCCCGAGGGTCATATCGTGATGATTGACCCGCACGGCGAATATTCCGCCGCATTCCGCCAAACAGGACAAATCCTTGACGTTGGCAATTTGCAAATGCCCTATTGGTTGATGAATTTTGAGGAGCACTGCGAGGTGCTGCTTACCAGTGATGGCAATGAACGTCAGGTCGATATGGATATTTTGGCCAAATGTCTGTTGCATGCGCGGTCGAAAAACCGATTGGCGGAAACGATGGGCAAGATCACGGTGGATTCGCCGATCCCCTATTTGCTCTCTGATCTTTCGACCAAGATTCAGGACGAGATGGGCAAGCTCGATAAAGCGACCTCTTCTGCGCCTTACATGCGGATCAAGGGTAAGCTGGACGAGATCAAGAACGATCCGCGGTACCAATTTATGTTCTCTGGGATGTTGGTTGGCGATACAATGACCAACTTCATTTCCAAAGTGTTCCGCATGCCGGGTGAAGGAAAGCCAATTTCGATCATCGACGTTTCCGGTGTTCCGTCAGATATCACCTCGACTGTGGTCGCCGTTTTGTCGCGTCTCGTGTTCGACTTTGCGATTTGGGGACGCGATGAACAAACGCGCCCGATCTTGCTCGTTTGCGAAGAGGCGCACCGCTATGTGCCCAATGAGAAGAACTCCGATGGTTCATCGGTCGCCAAAATCCTAAGCCGGATTGCGAAAGAGGGCCGGAAATACGGTATCTCGCTGGGCCTTATTACACAGCGACCATCTGACCTTGCCGAAGGGGTTCTGTCGCAATGCGGCACGATCCTTTCCATGCGTTTGAACAACGACCGAGATCAGGCGTTCGTGAAGGCCGCGATGCCCGAAGGCGCGCGCGGTTTCCTCGATTCCATTCCAGCTTTGCGCAACCGGGAAGTGATCATTTGCGGCGAGGGTGTCGCAATTCCGATCCGCGTCAATTTTGACAATCTCGAAGAACACAAACGCCCAGCATCCGAAGATCCAAGCTTTGCAGAGCTGTGGAACAGCGGCGGCGGCGAAGAGGAATTGGTTGAGCGCGTCGTGCTGCGGTGGCGTTCACAAGGGTAAGCGAAGGGCTTACTCCGCCCCGCTGGTGTAGGCCGCGATCAACGAAGCGCGCGGTTCTTCTGGTTGCGCGCGAATGGCTTTGACCAATTCCAAGGCCATCTCGCATGCGAGCGGTGCTCCAATTGAACCGGGTTCTGCAGCGCCGTAGACGACGTCGATCTGTTCGTCGTTCAGGCCGTTTTGGCGCAGCGTAGCGGTGAGCGCCTCGTACTCGGTGAGTGACAGGGCAAATCGCAATTGCTGATCGCTGCGGCCAGCAAGGATAGCTGAAATTCGCGCTGCAACGATTTCTCAGCCAGCAACATCGAAGCGGTTCGTCCTGAGGCTCCCCCTTTGCATAGGCAGCGCAGGCATATTCGTCGTGGTCACGCAAAGCTTCGAGAAAACCTTGCTCCAAATTGATCACGGCATCTAGATTTGTGATTGGCGCGCCGGCAAAATCCCGATCGCGGCTGGCAAAAAATTCGGCGATCCAGCGATTCCCAGCAACCAAGACGCGGTCTTCCGGCCCGTCAGAGCGCGCCGCGCGGCCCAGCGTTTCTTTGAAATCATCAAAGGCGCGCGGGAAATTGGTTTCCAACTTTTCAAGCAAGATATCGTTGCCCGGATACGCCTCGAGGTCGGCAAAAATCTCATTTTCCAGCGCCGCCCTCGGGATGAAGAATTCCTCTGGACCACCTCAATCATGCCGCTAGCGTGTTTCTGTTGTGAATAGCTCATATTGGCGCTTCAGACTTCAATTATGGCACTTGCGAAAACGCAGCCATTTGCTCTGCTGCAGGCTCCGGTATCACGTTAATTGCTGGCAACCACGGTGCCCAATAAAGCGTCAAAGTTCTCAATTTCATTCCAGTTGGTCGCCGATGGGTTGTAGCGCAGGTTGTACAGCGGCCGCATCCCGCCCGCTTGCCCTGTGTTTTGGCCCCAAGACGCTCCGTCCTCGTCAAAGGCGATTTCTCCGGTGATCCCGTTGAAACGTTGTCCGCGCAAGATTTCGACCAGTTTTTCGGCGGTGATCTCGCCTTCCATTTGGCCAACGGCCTGTTTGATAACAAGACCGGAATCGTATGCTACCGCTTCCTGACGAAGGGCGGGGGTCAGCGTGCCAAAGGTCTCTTGGAACCGCACCGAATCCGGCAGGCCGCGCGTGTCGGCGGGGCTGCGGAAGACGTCGGTCATATCGAACAACCGGGTGTGTTGGATGTCCATTTCGGCGCTGATTTGTTGGACCGCTTTGCTCGAATTCCATCCGCCCAGCAAAGCCGCACGCGGTTCCTGGTCCGCGCCATAAAGGTTTTCGACCAGCTCGCGGTAATCGCTCGACAGCCCGACTACGATGATCATTTTGCGTTGGTCGAAAATCGGACGAACGCGGGGCAAAGAGACTTTGTCCATAATCTCGCCGCGGGTGTAAGACATGGAGCGCACGCGATTTTGGTCGGACCATTCCTGCCATTGCGGCAGACGTTCAGTTATGCGTTGAAAGAACAATTGTCCGTAGGTCAGATCGTTCGAATTGGGCACAGACTCGTAAAGCAAAATCAGTTCAACCCCGCTTGCCACGGTGTTTTGGGCGAGGCGTGAGAATTGCTCCGCTCGCTCATCCATTCCGGACCCCACGCGGAAAATTGGCAACTCGCTTTCATCCCAGCCAATGTTTGCACGCGACGATGCCGTTGTGAGGACAATCGCGGGACGCCGACCGCTTTCCTCGACCACACTGAGCACTTCGGGTGTAAATTCAGTGATCGATGGGCCAACAATGGCGATCACATTGCGCTCAGCCAAATTGGCTCTCAGCCCGTCGATCAGTTGCGGCGCATTGCGGCCTTTCATTTCGTCGAGCGAAGCGGCCAGGTCGCGGATGATTACCGATGGTGTGTCGGCAAAGGCGGCGCGCAATCCATCGGCCTGATCAATCCCGAAACTCTCATTGGGATAGATGCCGAGCACCACCGGCGTCATGTCTTCGGGCGGGGGAGGGACGCTGCGTCCGCCAAACATTTGGAGCGCAAAGAATCCGGCCAAAACAACTCCGACAAGGCTGGCCGCTATGGGCCAATATCGTTTCCATGCCGGAGTGGCTGAACTTGCCGCTGTGCCGGAACCAGACGATGCAGTGGCGGCTTTAGAGGTGATGTCGTTCAGCAATTCTTCTGGGGACTTCGGCGTTCCGCTTGATGGTATTCCGGCACCCGCTCCGGCGATTTTGCGAACCGAATCCAAGAATTCGGGCCAGTTCACGCTTGTCGTGGGATCATTGCCGCCATCTTGCAATTCGGCCGCCTGAATGCGCCGAAACCCGCGCGGAATGACGACCGGATCGATGGTTACGGGGACCAAAGTGTCAGCCTCTACGCCGTCTTCGGCCTCTTCCTTGACCCAGCGGCTGTTGATCGATTGATCGGACCAGACGACGACAATTGCGCTCGAATTCTTGATCGCTTTATCAATGACATGGTCAAATTCTTCGCCCGCGCGAATGTCACGGTCCCACCACACCTCATACCCCTCGGCTTGAAGCGCTTTCGCGATGTGATCGACACGTTCCCGGTCTGCCCGGGAGTAACTGATGAAAATATCCATGAACCTTGCCCCTGCGTGAATATTAGGTCGCGCGGGTGTCCCCGTAAAGGTGAATATGCAGCCGGTCTGACATTCTGAAACCATGCTCAACGCACAATTCGCTCAGCCATTTTTGCTTATTTCGCAGTGGCTTACTGTCCGTGCCTTCGGCCATCAGGAACACATGCCCTGCGGCAAAGCGATATTTATCCCTAAGAGCAATCACCTCATCCACGTCTGACGAATCGGCAATGACGAATTTGAAGAAGGCGCGCGGGTCAGCGGCGAAGCCATCGAGTCGCTCAGGAACCAAGGCAATCTCGGCTGCATTCCCTGAATGAGACAGCTTTGGACTGATGTTGAATTGATCGGTTCGAATGTCGAGCCGGGCGGGCACTTTCACTGTGCCGTTGGTTTCGATCTCAACGCTGATGTCAGGCAGATGCTCCAGCATTTCAGCCAGAGCGCCGGCCTGCAGCAGCGGTTCACCGCCGGTGATGACCAACCTGTTTTGCCCCAGCGCCGCGATCCGCGCGGCGGCGTCTTGGACCGAAAGCGTGACTTGATTGGCTTTGCGATCATAGGTGACGCCATCACGGTGATCGCGTTCATCCCCATCGAAATGCCATGTATAGGGTGTGTCGCACCATGTGCAGGCAAGGTTGCAGCGCGACAGGCGGATGAAGGCGACCGGCATCCCTGCGCTTGGCCCTTCGCCTTGAAGGGATGCGAAGATCTCTGGTCCGCCGTTATCGTCGGTTGCGAGGACTAGATCGGCCATACGCGCTCGATTCGTGAAACCACCTGTTTGCAATCACTTAGCAGAGACATGGACCGCATGTTACACGGTCCAGAGGCAAAAACCCTGCGGGCCGCCCACGCGCCGGAAAGCTGCCGAATCAAAGCACAAAATAGGGGCGCCGCAATGCTCATAGCGTCTTAATCGCACACCGGGCGCCAGTAGGAAACTAGCCCAACCGGGCCAGCGCCCCTTCGAGCCTCGCCGCTTCTTCTGAGTGATGCGCAAAATCGGCCTTTGCCTTCTCCACCGCTTCGGGTTTGGCGCGTTCGACGAAATTCGCGTTGGACAGCCGCCCTTCGAGCGATTTTGCCTCTTTCTGCGATACGGCCAAAGCCTTTTCCAGCCGCGCCTTTTCCTCAGCGATGTCGATGATCCCTTCGAGCGGGATGATGAACACATCGCCGCCCGCCGTGACCTGCATGGCGGGGCCACTCGGCGCTTCGCCAATCGTCACTGGGGTCAGCCGGGCAAGCCGTTCAATCGCGGCGGATGACCGGTCAATCGTGCTGGTCGCAAGGGCCGAGGCATCCGGCAAGAACGCCGCCAATTTCGCACCCGGCGCAATGCCCAGCTCATTCTTGGCGCTGCGAACATTGCTGGTGAGTTCGATCACCCAGTCGATGGCATCGGTGGCCTCTTTGGAAACTTCCGCGCGCGGATTGGGCCAGCTGGCCGTGATAATGTCATACGCCCTTTCACCCCCACGGTAAGTGGCCTGTGCATGCCACAGCTCTTCGGTGATGAAGGGCATGAAGGGGTGTAGCATGACAAAGATCTGATCGAGCGCCCACCCGGCAACCGCGCGGGTTTCAACGGCGGCTGGATTGTCGGCCTCTGAATTAAAGACCGGCTTGATCAGCTCAAGATACCAATCGCAAAACTTGCTCCAAGTGAATTGATAGATCGCGTTGGACGCAGCGTCGAAACGCAGATCGGTCATCGCCTGTTCGATCTCTTCGCAGACCGTTTGCACTTCGCCGATGATCCATTGGTTGGCGGCGAGGCGCGCAGGCGGGGCCTTCAATGTGCCAGACGCGCCAATGCCATTGGACTGGCAAAACCGCGTTGCATTCCACAGCTTGGTGGCAAAGTTGCGGTATCCCTCGACCCGCTTTTCATCCATTTTGATGTCGCGGCCTTGGCTTTCCATCGCGGCCATAAAGAACCGCAGCGCATCCGCGCCATATTGGTCAATCAGGCCAAGCGGATCGACGACATTGCCTTTGGATTTGGACATCTTTGCGCCGTCGGCTGCGCGAACCAACCCATGCAAATACAGTTTGGGCCAAGGGGCCTGCCCCATGTTGTACTGACCCATCATCATCATCCGCGCATCCCAGAAAAACAGGATGTCGAACCCGCTGATGAGCAGGTTGTTGGGGAAGTGTTTGTCGAGCAGTGGCTGGCCTTCTTCGGGCCAACCAAGCGTCGCGAAAGGCCACAGCGCGGAAGAGAACCATGTGTCGAGGACGTCGTTATCGCGCTTAAGCGCAACACCGGCGCCTGCTTGGGCCTGCGCTTCTGCTTCATTGGCGGCGACAAAGACATTGCCTTCATCGTCGAACCAAGCCGGAATTTGGTGGCCCCACCACAATTGGCGCGACACGCACCATGGCTGAATGTTCTCCATCCAGTTGAAGAAGGTTTTTTCCCAGCTCTTGGGCACAATCTCGATCGTGCCATCGCGCACGTCTTTGATGGGTTTCGCCGCCAGCGTTTCCGCATCAACATACCATTGGTCGGTCAGCCACGGTTCGATCACCACGCCGCCGCGATCACCGAATGGTGTCGCGATTTTGCGCGGTTCAGCGTCGTGTTCGACCTCTTCGCCCTTTTTGGTTTTGGCGATGTGCGGGATCAGGAACCCGTCCGCTTTTAGCCGGGCAACCACCGCTTCACGCGCGCCGTCTTTGCCGTCGCGTTTGAAACGGTGCAGGCCGATAAATTCGTCGGGCACCAATCCATCCGCCGTCTGGCAGACATCGGCATTGCCATCGAGCATGTTGAGCATATCGCCCGCGGCGATTCCGGCGCGCTTGCCGACCTCGAAATCGTTGAAGTCATGCCCCGGCGTGATCTTCACCGCGCCGCTGCCCAGTTCAGGATCGGCGTGTTCATCCGCGACAATCGGAATGCGGCGGCCTGTGATCGGCAAGACAACATGTTTGCCAACAACGCTGGCATACCGTTCATCATTTGGGTGCACCGCGACCGCCATATCGGCGAGCATGGTTTCCGGGCGTGTGGTCGCAACTTCGATGTAATCGCGGCCATCGCTCAGCGTCACGCCGTCTTCGAGCGGGTATTTGAAGTGCCAGAAACTGCCCTGCAAATCCTGTGTTTCAACTTCAAGGTCGCTGATCGCGGTTTTGAGCTTTGGATCCCAGTTCACCAACCGCTTGTCGCGGTAGATCAGGCCGTCATTGTAAAGATCGACAAAGGTTTTCAGCACCGCTTTGTCAAAATGCGGGTCCATTGTGAATTGTTCGCGCGACCAATCCATCGAACAACCAAGCCGGCGCAGCTGGTTGGTGATTGTCCCGCCGCTTTCGTGTTTCCACTCCCACACTTTCGCGACGAATTCTTCGCGGCTGTAATTGGTGCGTTTGTCCTGACGTTCCTCCATTTGGCGTTCGACCACCATTTGGGTTGCGATCCCGGCGTGATCGGTGCCGACCACCCACAATGCGTCTTTGCCGCGCAGGCGTTCATAGCGGATGACAATATCCTGCAATGTGTTGTCGAGCGCGTGGCCGATATGCAGGCTGCCCGTGACGTTGGGCGGAGGATTCACGATCGTGTAGGCTTCCGCATCGGGGCGATCAGGGCGGAAACCGCCGGTCTCCTCCCAATGGGAATACCACCGGGTTTCAATATCGCCGGGCGTAAATGTGGTGGGAAGCTGGGTATCGGTCATTGTGTTTTGGCTCACTGGTGCCCGCTGGCACTCAAGAAAAAGAGATCGGCATCCCCATGCCAAGCGATACGCTGCCGTGCAACAACTGACACGCATGACTTGTGGTGATCGCCATTTGCGGACATATCCTTTGGGCTATGGATGGGGCCGCTCAATTCACGTTTGATGATGACACGCCAGACGGCAAGCTGGTCCTGTCAGGATCCTTGCTGGTGTCGACCATCGGCGAATTGGACAAGCAATTGCGCGATTTGCCGCATTCCATTGCTCTGATTGATTTGTCTAGGGTCGAGGACATCGACACCGTCGGCGCGTGGGTGACGTGCCGCTTGGCCGCGCAGCATGACGCCGCGGTCACCGGGGCGAACAGCCAGGCGCAACGATTGCTCGATGCGGTGGACGGGACCAGCGGCCCTGCTGAAACGGCCCCGCCGCGCGTTCCGGCGTGGAAACGGGTGCCAGCTGGTGTCGGGGAACAGGTTTTCGCCGCGAAGTCGGGTGTTTTTGGCGTTGTCGGATTTTTTGGTCACATTCTGATCGGCTTTGGCAGTTTGATCCGGCACCCATCACGCTTTCCCATGCGCGCTCTTGTGCGGCAGATGGAATTGGTTGGGGTTGCCGCCTTGCCGATTATCGGCCTGATGAGTTTTCTGATCGGGATTGTGATTGCTCAACAAGGCGCGGTGCAATTGTCGCAATTTGGCGCTGAGACGCTGACGGTGAACCTTGTTGGCCGGATCACCCTGCGCGAATTGGGCGTGCTTATGACCGCGATCATGGTCGCGGGCCGATCAGGCAGCGCCTTTGCTGCGCAAATTGGCACCATGAAACTCACCGAAGAGGTGGACGCCATGCGCACGATTGGCATTTCCCCGATTGAAAAATTGGTGATCCCGCGCATTTTGGCCTGCACCTTTATGATGGTGCTGCTGGGTTTTTACGCTTCGGTGGTGGGCATCATCGGCGGCGCGGTGGTTGGGCAGTTTGCGCTGGGCATTCCGTTTTTCACCTTCCTTGAGCGCATTCAGGAAGTGGTGCCGCTGCACGATGTTTGGGTTGGCCTTGTAAAAGCGCCGGTGTTTGGCCTGATTGTGGCTTTGGCGGGGTGCTATCACGGCATGCAGGTTCAGGGGAACTCCGAAGAGGTTGGCAAACGCACCACGATGGCGGTTGTCTCAGCGATTTTTGCGGTGATCGTGCTCGACGCGTTCTTCGCGGTGTTCTTCAGCGAAATCGGCTGGGGGTAAGGCGATGAACGAGACAAAGCGTTTTGCCGACGAACCGCCCATCGTGATTGAAGGGCTGGTTAACTCCTTTGGCGATTTCACCGTGCATGACGGGCTCAACCTGACGGTCAATCGCGGTGAGATTATCGGGGTTGTCGGCGGATCGGGCACGGGCAAATCGGTCTTGATGCGCAGCATTATTGGCCTGCAATATCCCGACGCTGGGCGGATCGATGTGCTGGGTCAAACCATCACGGAAGTGGACCCCGATCAGGATATCGGCGTGCGGTGCCGGTGGGGCGTGCTGTTCCAAGGAGGGGCCTTGTTCTCGACTCTGACCGTCGGCGAAAATGTCGAAGTGCCGCTTAGGCAGTTTTTCCCCGAGATCGGCGATGAATTGCGGCGCGAGATTGCCCGCTATAAAGTGCTGCTGTCGGGCCTTCCTGAGGAGGCGATTGCAAAATATCCGTCGGAACTGTCAGGCGGAATGAAGAAACGCGCAGGCTTGGCCCGCGCGCTCGCGCTTGATCCAGAATTGCTGTTTTTGGATGAGCCAACCGCCGGACTTGATCCGATTGGTGCGGCCAAATTTGACCGGCAAACCCGCGAATTGAAAGAGACGCTGGGCCTAACGGTGTTCCTCATCACACACGATCTCGACACGTTGTATGAGATTTGTGACCGGGTCGCTGTGCTGGCGGATAAACGCGTTATTGCGGTGGGCACGATCCCCGAACTGATGGAAATCGGGCACCCGTGGATCGAAGAATATTTCAACGGCCCTCGCGGCCGCGGCGCTTTGTCCGCGCACAAACGCGGCGAGGCAAAGTAACCCCCAATGATGCACACAATCATAGACATGCGCAGCGCAAGGCGTTCATAGAGGCGAGCAATGGAAACAAGAGCCAATCATCTTTGGGTCGGCGCGGTCACGCTGCTTTTGCTGGCGGCCATGGCGGCATCTATTGTTTGGATCGCGCGGCTGGGTCAGGGCGCGGTCAACGAATATGATATCTTCTACGGACAGTCTGTCTCTGGTCTCGCAAACGGCAGTCAGGTTGCCTATGCCGGGGTGCCCGTTGGTCAGGTGATCGACATTGCATTGTCTGATGAAAACCCCGAATTTGTGCGCGTTCGCATCCGCGTAAAGGATGACGTGCCGATCTTGGTTGGCACCACCGCGACGATCCAATCAAGTTTCACCGGCGTTTCAACAATCTTGCTCGACGGCGCGCGCGGCGGAGCGCCAGCGATCACCTGCGAAACGACCGCCTGCCCCGAAGAACGCCCGGTTATTCCTCCCAAAGATGGCGGCATCAATGCGTTGCTCAACAACGCGCCCTTGCTGCTGGAGCGGCTGGCGACATTGACCGAAAATCTCAACATCTTGCTGGGCCCAGAAAACCAACAGCAATTGTCGGGGATTTTGGAAAACTCCAACAATTTGACGCGCGAATTGGCGCAGGCCGCGCCGCGTTTGGAGGGAACCTTCGCTGAGCTGGAAGTGGCTTTGCGTGAGGCAGGCGAGGCGCTCAACGCGTTTGAGCAAGCCACCGCCACCACCGACAAATTGCTCAACGAAGAAGGGCCGCTGCTCGCAGAAGAATTGCGGGGCACATTGGCATCCGCAAACCAAGCGGCGGCGTCTTTGGCGGCCACGCTAGAAGACACCCGTCCAGCGGCGCGTCAATTGCGCGAATCCACTCTGCCGGCTGCAGAGGCGACTTTGCAGGATTTGCGCACCACCAGCCGGTCGCTGCGCGCGATAACAGAGCGGCTCGAAAATCAGGGCGCCGGTTCGCTGATCGGCGGCCAAACGCTGCCGGATTATGAGCCGTGAAAAGGACGCGACAAATGAACTTTATCAAACCCTTGCGCATGTCCATCGCTGTGGCTCTTGGTCTCGCCATGTCGGGATGCATCAGTCTGGGCGCGGTCGAACCGCCGGAAAGCCTGCTGACATTGTCCTCCACGGCCAGCGCGCCTGCGGGTTCGGGCGCGGTTACAGGCACAGAGGGATCGGCCGGCGCAATTGCGGTTTTGACCCCGGAAACCCCGGCAAAGCTGGATGTGCTGCGTGTTCCGGTGACTGTGTCGGAAACAGAAATCGCCTATTTGCAAGACGCGGTCTGGATTGAAAAACCCGCCCGCCTGTTCCGCCGATTGCTGGGCGAAACTTTGCGGGTGAAAGGCGGCGCTCTGGTCCTAGACAATGATGATACGCCAACTCTGGCGAGCCAATTTGTCCGCGGCACCTTGATGGACATGACCTATGATGCGCAGTCGAGTTCGGTGGTGGTGCGTTTTGATGCGATCCGCACCGATGAAGCGGGCGCAGTGATTTCCCGCCGGTTCGAAGCGCGCGAAGAGGGAATTTTACCCGAAGCGGAATTTGTTGGCCCAGCGATAAACCGCGCGGCCAACACCGTGGCCAGCGAAGTTGCCGATTGGGTGCTCAACGAGGATTGATCGCCAAGCGCGTTGCTTCTCTTGCTTTGAGAAAATCGGCCTGGCGTTTGGCGCGGCGCTCTTCTTCTTCGGCATCGCGGCCCCATAAGTCGGCCTGCCATTCTCCTTCGAGGCAAACCGCGCGCCACAAAGCAATGGCGTCCGCTTCCTGCTCAGTTTCGCTGGCGGTCAAGCCCACCACCAGCGATGCAGCGAGGCTGGTCATCAATTCAACACCGGCCAAGGCAAAGGGGTTTTGCTGGCCAAGCCGCAGGCGCAATTTGGCCAAGGCTGCTTCGTTTTGCGGGCGGTGGATGATCCCGCTGACCCGCACCAATTCGATCCCTTCGCGCTGTTCAAAATCGCAGACGATCGGCTCCCACACCTCCATTTGCCGGGCATAGAGCGGCTCATCTGGGTCAGCGCGGTAAAGCAGCGTGTCGGTGTCTCCATAGGCGACTACTTTGTCGGCCACCGCCGCCATATCAGGGGCGACGACATCAATCGCATAGTCGGCCATATCGCGCATCGGGAAGGTGGCAGGGTCAAGATCCTCGCCTTGATCAGCCCATTCCTGCGCCAATGCGTTGGCCAAGGGTTCGCTGGGCACGATCTGCGCGGTGCCCTTTACAGTTTTCAGCCCGCGTCCATCGAGCGTGACTTGCCAGCCGCTCGCTTGGGTGTCCGCCTTGCCGCCGCTCGCGGAAACCTCGCGGATGCTGACGTCATCATAAAACCGTTTCATGGCTTAAGGATTCTCCGTCCGATCGGGCCGGTTGGAGGCGTCTTCAAGGCCTGCCTTGAACCGGCGCGCAAGCAGAGGCGGGCCAAAAAAGAACCCGCCCAAACCGATCACCACCATGATGATGCCGGCCCAATAGGGCGCGTTGATCGCCGCTTGCGTGATGGCAATGCCTGTCAGCAGAAATCCAAGCGCGGCAATGCGCAGCAGGTTTAGCATCAAGAACTGCCGCTGCGCGCGGTCGCGATCTTCATCGGTGTAGGTGTTCATTCGGTGCCGCCTATCAGCTGTTAGCCATCAAAATATCGCCCAGATCCGCCGGATGGCAGGCCACCGCATCCGCGCCAGTGGCGATCAATTCTTCCGTTTCGTGATACCCCCAATCGACGCCAACGCCGCGCACATTCGCCGCGCGCGCCATTTGCATATCAAAACTGGTGTCGCCAATCATCACCGCGTCTGCGGGCAGGGCTCCGGCTTCGAACAAGGCGGCTTCCAACATGGCTGGATGCGGTTTTGACGGGTGGCGATCGGCGGTTTGCAGCGAGACAAACAGATCGGTCAAACCATGCGCGGCCAGCACAGAGTTTAGCCCGCGATCCGATTTGCCTGTGGCCACCGCGAGGCTCCATCCGGCATCATGCAACCGGCGCAGCAGATCGGCGATGCCATCATAGAGCGGTTCGTGCAGCAACCCTTCCTGACGCCGGGCAAAGTAGCTGCTCTTATAAAATTCAACCACATTGCTGACCTGCTCAGAATCGAGATCGGGCGACAATTGCCGGATTGCGACAGGCAGGCTTAGTCCAACAATCCGCCTGACATCGTGGCGGCTGGGCGGGGTGATCTTGGCACGAGTGAAGGCCTGCTCCATCGTATCGCATATATCGGCTTGGCCATCGACCAAGGTGCCATCGCAATCAAACACAGCAAGCTTCGTCATGTGCCCTCTCCGCGCATCCATTTTGCCAATTCTGCATTGCCCGCCTGCTCGACACCATCAGCGATGCGGGCGCGTTCTTCGGCATTCTTGTGCTGGGACAGTTTGAACGTCGGGCGCCATTTGTCGACCGTGATTGAAAACCCCGCGATCCCGCGGAACAATCCAGACCACACGCGCTCACTCGATTCACTGGCCAGCCAAGCATCGCCTTCAAGCCGCCCTTCGAATGTTTCGATCACATCGTGGAGCAGTGTTTCCAACTCCGCGTCATCAAGCGAGCGTACCGCCCCTTCCATTTCCAGAGCGGCATAATCCCAGGTCGGCACTGTGTCGCGGTTGTCGTACCAGCGCGGGGAGACATATCCATCGGGGCCGTTGATTGTGATGAGAGCCCTCGCGCCTGCCAGATGCGGTGTCATCGCGTTGGTCCGCGCCAAATGAAACCGGATATCGCCGCCGCCATAAGAAAGAAGCGGAACATGCGCGACGCGCGGGCCGTCTGGCGTGGTCAGGAACACCATGCCGAAACCGATTGCGCTGATCATCGCTTCGAACCGGTCGTGGTCCTCGCTTCTAAAAGCGGGGTTGGGATGCATTATCGGCGGCCCTTTGGTTTTTGCCCGGGCTTGCCTTTCGCCTTCTTCTTGGCCTTTGCAATCTTGTTTGCCGTGCCCATCGAAGTTGTTCGGCCGCGCCGTTCGCCCCGGCGGTCTTTGCGAAATTGCTTGGCATGGCGGCGCGCCGCTTGCTTCTTTTCCGCAGGGGTGCGTTCGGGTGTTTCCTCGCGCACAGGGGATGCGTCGCTTTGGCCTTCTTCAAAGCCAAGCGCCTGCATGCTCGCGGCAAAATGCGGGGGCAGATCGGCGGTTACGTCAAGTTTCCCTCCGGTGCCTTTGCCTTCGGGCGTTGCGATGATGAGCCGGCGCGCGTGCAGATGCATTTTGCGGCTGATGCTGCCGGTTAAAAACGCGTCTTGCCCGCCATATTTGCCGTCACCCACGATCGGATGGCCAATCGCAGCCAAATGCACGCGCAATTGGTGTGTCCGCCCGGTTAGCGGCTCCAGCTCAACCCATGCGGCCTTCATTCCGGCGCGTTCGATCACGCGGTACCGGGTTTTGGCCATTGCGCCTTCTTCTTCATCGACGTGCATTTTCTCGCCGCCGGTGCCCGGTTGCTTGGCGAGAGGAGCGTCGATTGTGCCTTCGCGCACTTGCGGCACACCAACGACGAGTGCCCAATAGACTTTGCGCGCGCTGCGCCCGGCAAAGCGGCGGGAAAAGCTTGCGGCGCTGCCGGGGCTGCGCGCGATAAGCAGGACGCCGGATGTGTCTTTGTCGAGCCTGTGGACCAGGCGAGGGCGGGGCGTGTCGTCGTCTTCCACGAAGGCATCCAGCAACCCATCGACGTGTTTGGTGGTCTTGCTGCCGCCTTGGGTCGCAAGGCCCGGCGGTTTGTTGAGGACAATGGCGCTGGGCGTTTCGCGGATCACCATCGCGCGCGCTTCGGCAATGTCTTCGGCGTTCAACGGGCGCTTTGGCTTGGGCGCTTTATGTTTTGCGTCACCGCCGGGCGGCACGCGCAGGACCTGACCCGCTGCGATGCGATCTTCTGGTTTGGCGCGTTTGCCATCGACGCGGATTTGACCGGTCCGGGCCCAGCGCGAAATGGTCGCAAAACCGATTTGCGGCAGGTTGCGTTTGAACCAGCGGTCCAGACGGACGCCATCATCATCGTCAGTGACGGTGAATTGACGCACTTCTTTGGCAGCGGAAGAGGGGGGAGCCTGATCGTTCATTGTGCGCTTTGTATCATGGCCAGGCCGATAAGGAACGCGGCCATGCCCGCGACCAACGATATCGAGCCATAGGCAAAGGAAAGAAGAATATGGCCGCGTTGGACCAATGTGACCAATTCGGCGCTGAAAGCGCTGAATGTGGTGAAGCCGCCGAGCAAGCCGACACCGACCAGCAATCGCAGCATTTCGCCCATTTGGACCGATTGTGATCCGCGCGCTAGCCAGCCCAGCAGAACACCCATCGCAAGACTGCCGCCAACATTGATCAGCAGGGTCGCCCACGGAAATCCACTGGCCGTGCCCAGCATTTGGGTGATCAGCCGGCCCAGTTGAAACCGCGCAACCGCGCCCACTGCACCGCCAAGGGCGACACACAAGGATGCATAGACAGGAGAGAGAATGGCGCTCGACATTGGCCGTGCTCTTAGCCACGCGGATCGCTCCTGCATAGCGCCGCGTGCAGGGCGAACTGCGCAATCTAAGCGATAAGGGCGCCAAATTGGGGCGTTGATATCTTGCCATTTCGCCGATGCGGCGCTATGTGCCGCTCAGATTGAACGTGTTTTGACCTGAAAAGGCATCGAAACGCGTCCGTTCCAGCGTCAATTTTACGCGCATTTACCGCGATTCGCTCCGATTCTTTTTCGGGTGGTTTCATTCGGCGGTCCGATGCGCTGTTAAACAGTAAGGTAGTAGTCGTTTATGCAAATCATGGTTCGCGATAACAATGTCGATCAGGCCCTGCGCGCGCTTAAGAAAAAGCTGCAGCGTGAAGGCGTTTATCGCGAAATGAAATTGCGTCGTCACTACGAAAAGCCAAGCGAAAAGCGCGCCCGTGAAAAGGCAGCTGCGGTTCGCCGCGCTCGCAAGCTTGAGCGTAAGCGCATGGAGCGCGACGGCATTAAATAAGCTGATGTGTAGGTTTTAATCGCTTTGCCCGGCTAAGAAGGTGCAGAAGCGCTTGAAACACACCACTGGATAAGCCATCAGGGCGCGGACTGTTTCCGCGCCCTTTTGTCATGCGGGAAAGAGATTTTTGCATGACTGTGCCGTTCAAAGGCTCACCGGGCGCCAATTTGAAAAGAAGAACTCTATGACCGAAGTCACTCGCGTTCCGATTCAACCGATTGCCAAAGGCTCGCTGACCAAGCTGTGGCTGGGCGTGTTACTCGCAATTTTTCTGGGCGGTTCGCTCGCTTGGGCGGCCATGCCCAAGGGATTGAGCGTCGATACAATCGTCGCTGGCGAAGGGGCGAACCCGCAAGAGGGCGATATGGTCTTTGTGAAATACAAAGGCATGCTGGCGTCAAACGGCGAAGTGTTCGACGAATCGCAGGACATTCCCTTGCCGATCCCCGGTGTCTTCCCCGAAGGCAGCCCGTTCCCAGTTGAAAAAGACGCCACGATTGAAGGGTTCTATCAGGGGCTTCAGCAGATGCAGAAGGGCGGGAAATACGAACTCTATATCCCATCCGAGCTGGCTTACGGCGCAGAGCCGCCGCAAGGCGCGCCCATTCCGCCTAACGCCGATTTGATTTTCGAAATCGAAGTGATGGATTTCATGAGCCGCGAAGTGTTCGACCAAAACCTTGAAATCCTTCAGCGCGCTATGGCGGCCAGCCAAGGGTTGGGAGCGCCGGGCGGTCCTGAAGGCGCGCCAGCAGGTCCTCCATCAGGCCCTCCATCAGGCCCTCCTCCGGGGCAGTAAGCCCGCTTGCGCTTTCATCGGTGGTTCAACTGAGCTAGACATCCCCTCGGGTGAGCCTTGTCTAATGGGCCAAGGAGGGGGCAAATGGCTGATAATCAAAGCGTAACGCATGAAGAGATAGCGACGTCGGAATGGCGTGAGCGGCCTTGGGTTCTTGCGGGGACCTTGGGCCTTGCCGGGCTTGTCGTGCATCTGATCACCGATGCGGGCGGCGAAGATCCCATAGGTGCAGCGCTTGTCGCCGCCTTTGTGTTTGGCCCGCTCGCCGCAAGCTTCACCCTAAGCCGTGAAAACTGGCAGCCCTCCCTTATTTTTTCAGGCGTTGTTGCACTCGTCATGGCGGGTATCGCATGGCGAGCGACGTCTGCCGGGGACCACTATGCCGATGAGGGGTTTTGGGTCGCCGCTGGCGTGTTGGCGATCACCTTATCTTTGCCATTGTTTCAAGCAGGCTTTCATCAATTGCGTTGGAGAACGAGCTATAAGCTCGCTCACTTCCACGTCTGGACCGATGCCATCACAGGGGCAGGGGCGCTTGCCTTTGTTGGGCTCTCATGGGCTTTGGTCATGGTTTTGGCAGAGCTTTTCTCCGCTATTCAAATCGACTTGTTGAAAGAATTGGCGCGCGAAGATTGGTTTGCTTTTGTGTTCTCCGGCGCCGCATTTGGCGCAGCTTTGGGTGTTCTTCGCAATCAGCTCAAGATCATCGGCACATTGCAGAATGTGGTCTTGCTGGTGCTTTCCATCCTTGCAGTGCCGTTGGCGATTGCATTGTCGCTGTTTTTGCTCGCGGTCATTGTCTCTGGGATCGATGTTCTGTGGGAGGCGACAAGGAGCGCAACGCCGCTGCTTCTTGCCATAGCGGTCGGGTGTTTTGTGCTGGCCAATGCGGTGGTGCGCGACGATGACGCCGACGCCAGCAACTCGCGTGTCTTGCGCTTTGCGGGCTTTGTGCTGGCGCTTGGTATCTTGCCTTTATCTTTGATGGCAGCGGTTTCCATGGGCGCACGCATCGCGCAGCACGGGCTCAGCCCGGAACGGCTGTGGGCGCTTGTTGCCATTGCTTTGGCGGTGGCGTTTGGGGTTGCCTATTTTGTCTCCGCCATTCGTGGCCGCAAAGAAGGCTGGCGTGGGTTCCTGCGCCAATCAAACCTGCATTTGGCGGTGGTGACGGCGGTGATTGCGCTTCTATTGGCGATGCCGATCCTCAATTTCGGCTCGATCTCTGCTTCCAATCAGCTGGCGCGGCTTCAATCGGGCGCGGTGAGTGTGGAAGAATTCGATTATGCCGCATTAAGGTGGGACTTTGGTGATGCGGGGCGTGAAGCGTTGGAGCGCCTCGCCAAGAGCGATGATGCCAAGATTGTTGAGCTCACCCTTGCGGCTCAGAATGCCGATGACCGATATGATTATCGCCGTCTTAATGGGCCTCAAGCTCTCGCGATCAATAAAGCTCCGATCGAAGTCGAAAGCGAAGAAGTGCGTCTGGCCGTAAGGACGTTCCTCCAAAACGAGCCCTATCGTTGCCGCGAGAGTTGCCGGGTCGTTGAGTTGGGCGAACTTGCAGGAAATCCACTTCTGGTGCTGCTAGCTAAGAACACCGACGCGAAGTTCTTCGTTTATGACCAGAGGAAAAAAGAGGTTGAGGAGGCGATCATTCGTCATGGCCTCTTGGGCAGGCAATCTCCCTACGGTGTCATAGGCTTCGATGAAAATTCAAAGGTGGAATTGCGACCATTTGAGGGGCAGCAATTGTATATAGACGGAGAGCCTGCCAGCGGCGCATTTAAATAAGCGCAGCATGAGTGAAACTCTCGCTTGAAGCGCCCCCTTGGGAGCGCTAAGCGCCACTCATGTCTGTAGATAAACAAACCGTCGCCAAGATCGCGTCATTGGCGCGCATCAAAATGGGCGATGAGCAGCTTGAGGCACTTGTGCCAGAGCTCAACAATATCCTCGATTGGGTCGAGCAATTGGGCGAAGTGGACGTGACCGGTGTTGAGCCGATGTCCGCGGTGATCCCCAACACATTGCGCCTGCGCGATGACGTGGTGGATGCTGACCCCAAAACTGGCGGCGGAAAGCGCGATGACGTGCTCGCCAACGCTCCGGCGGCTGAGCACGGCTTTTTCGGCGTGCCAAAAGTGATTGAATGATATGACCGATTTTACCTCTCTTGGCGTGAAGGCCATCCGTGACGGCGTTGCTGGCGGCGATTTTACCGCGCGCGAAGTCGCCGAAAGCTTCAACGCAGCCGTTGCGTCGGCGGCGGAATTGAACGCCTTTATCGTGACGACGCCTGACCATGCGCTGGCGGCGGCCGATGCCGCCGATAAAGCGCGCGCCGATGGCAAAGATCTGGGCGCGATGGCCGGTGTGCCGATTGGCATGAAGGATTTGTTCGCCACAAAGGGCGTGCAAACCACCGCAGCCAGCCACATCCTCGAGGGGTTCATCCCCGAATATGAAAGCACAGTTTCGCAGAATTTGTGGAACGCGGGCGCAGGGATGCTGGGCAAGCTGAACCTTGATCAGTTTGCGATGGGCTCTTCCAACGAAACCAGCCATTTCGGCAATGTTGCCTCACCTTGGCGTAAGGAGGGCACCAACGCCGCGATGTCGCCCGGCGGTTCTTCGGGTGGGTCCTCATCCGCGGTGGCCGCACGGATCGCGCCCGCTGCAACCGGCACAGACACTGGCGGGTCGATCCGCCAGCCCGCCGCCTTCACCGGCATTTGCGGGATTAAGCCAACCTATGGCCGCTGTTCGCGCTGGGGCGTGGTGGCGTTTGCGTCTTCGCTGGATCAGGCCGGCCCAATGGCGCGCTCTGTCGAAGATTGCGCAATCATGCTGGGCGCGATGGCCGGGTTTGATGCGAAAGATGCGACCAGCCTGAAAATGGACGTTCCCAATTGGGAGGCGGCCTTGTCGAGCGACCTGAAAGGCAAAAAGGTCGGTATTCCGCGCGAATATCGCATGGACGGCACCGATGATGCGATCATGGCATCGTGGGAGCAGGGCAAAGAATGGCTGAGGGATGCTGGCGCTGAGATCGTCGATATCTCGCTGCCGCACACCAAATACGCTCTGCCCGCCTATTACATTATCGCCCCTGCCGAGGCGTCCTCCAACCTCGCCCGCTACGACGGTGTGCGGTATGGTTTGCGCGATCTTCCCGATGGGGCGGGCCTGCAAGATATGTACGCCGAAACCCGCGCCGCCGGATTTGGCGATGAGGTAAAGCGCCGCATTCTTATCGGCACCTATGTGCTGTCGGCCGGTTTTTACGATGCCTATTACAATCAGGCGCAAAAGGTCCGCGCATTGGTTTCGCGCGACTTTGAAAACGCATGGGCGGATTGCGATCTGATCCTCGCGCCAACAACGCCGACAGCATCCTTCGCCCTTGGCAGTCTCAACGATGATCCGTTGACGATGTATTTGAACGATGTGTTCGCCGTGCCAGCCAGCCTTGCCGGGCTGCCCGCGATGAGCGTGCCGGCTGGCATCAACCCAGACGGTCTGCCGCTGGGTCTGCAATTGGTGGGCAAGGCGTTTGACGAACAATCGGTGCTCGACGCGGGTCTGGCCATTCAAGAGCGTGCTGGATTTACTGTTAAACCGGAGAAATGGTGGTGACACCGTTTGAATGGGGCATTCTTGCAACCGTGGCACTGGGTTTTGTCGCGCCGGCATGGCTGGTCGCGATAAGCTTTGTCCGGCGCAGCCGCCGTCCTGAGGCCGAAGAGCCGAACAAGCGGTATTTTGCCTATGCAGAATTGCTCAAATCGCTCCACATGCAAATGGATCCAAAGACGCGCACTGTACGCAATGGACCGCTGTTTGCAGCCACCGTGCGTGAGTTGGCGAACTACCCCGAATACCGCACGTTGAGCGTGCTGTTCCTCGAAGAAATCACCGTCACCGGCACGAAGAAATTCGACAATGTCGTGCGCGCCGAATTGAAAGCGGTTGAGGCGGGGCTTCTCGAGGCATCGGATGTTTGATCACATGACGAGGCTGCGTTGGTTCTACCTCGGCTGGACGATCTTTATGATCGGCATGGCGATCAAATTTCGCCCATGGGAACGCGGCTTTGGCTCCATGCTGATCGGACTGGGGGTTTTTGTCGCCGTTGCGGCGCTTGGTCACCTTGGCCAAAATCTCGAAAAGAAATTCAACATCGCAGAGGCGCGCTTTAACAGCCGCACCGGAAAGGTGCTGAAGCCGGGTGAACACAACGTATGACGGCGGTGCCATCATCCGAAGCGAAAATGCGGTTCGATGTGCTCGATGCGCTGCGGGGTATCTGCGCAGTGATCGTGGTGCTCTATCACTTCAAATCAAGCGGCTATATCTCCAACCTGATGGTGGTTCGAAATGGCTGGCTGTTTGTTGACTATTTCTTCGTCCTAAGCGGTTTTGTGATCGCCCATTCCTATGGCGAAAGGCTGCGGGAAAAGACGGTGTCGGTCGGGCGTTTCATGGCGCTGCGGATGGGCCGAATTTACCCGCTGCATATTGCCGTGCTGCTGGGGTTTGTGGCGCTTGAAATGCTGCTTGTCTTTGGCGGGGACACGATTGCGCAATATGTTTCGCGGGAACCGTTTTCTGGCTCTCGCGATCTGTGGTCCTTGGTTCAAAACCTGTTCCTGATCCAAAGCTTTGGCATTCCCGGCGGCCCCGGCTGGAACACCCCTGCGTGGAGCATCGCTGCGGAAATGTGGACGTATTTCCTGTTCGCCTTCGTCTTTTTGGTTCGCGGCCGCGCGATGCTGGTTCTGACGGGTGCGCTGGCGCTTTTGGGCCTTGGTTTTGCGGTCATGACGTCTGACGATCTTCACATAACATTCCAAGGCGGCTTTCTGCGCTGCGTCTTTGGTTTTGCGATGGGCGTGCTGACCTATCATGCATTCCGCCGGTTTGGCGGGATCGGCGGATCTGCATGGGAAGTGGCGTTGCTTCTTGGCACGATCTTGTACGTCTCATTTGCAGAGGACGCGCTCACATTCGCCGCACCATTTGTGTTTTCCGCGATGGTGTTTGTGCTTGCGAGCCAACGCGGCGTCGTCAGCCGGCTGCTCAGCATGAAGGCGTTTCAGGTGCTCGGCCTGCTCAGCTATTCGATCTATATGGTTCACAATTTCTTGCACGGCCGATTTGCAGAAGTCTTGCAAATCACCGGACTGGTCGATGTTAGTGTGAACAATGACGGCGTGACCAGTCTGGTCGCGACCCCATTGGTCAGCGATATTTTGACGATTGCGATGCTGGCGCTGCTCGTTCTTGTGTCATTTGTATCGTACCACCTGGTTGAAAAACCGGGGCAGACGATCACCCGGCGTTGGCTTGCCAAGTCTGATCAGACATCAGGGCAAGCCGCATGATTGCCGCCACCATCTTTCTTGTCTGCTTTGTGATTATTGGAGGGGTTGTTATGTATCTCTCGCAAACGATCGAACACGGCGAGGCGCGCTTTGATCAAGACGGCAAAGTGATCACGGACAAATCCGGCTCTGCGCGGGACAGCACGCAAGAACACGCACAAAAGCACACGCCAAAACACACCGGCCCAGCCAAACCGGCACAGCGGATCGGCACAAACCAAACCACCAATTCCATTGGGACTAAAGACGATGAGTGATTACCGTATTCAGGGACAGACAGGCGAGTGGGAGGTCGTAATCGGCCTTGAGGTGCACGCGCAGATCACCACGAATTCAAAGCTCTTTTCGGGCGCTTCGACCACGTTTGGTGCGCAGCCCAACAGCCAAGTCTCTCTTGTCGATGCCGCGATGCCGGGCATGCTGCCTGTGCCCAACCGCGAATGCATCCGTCAGGCCGTGCGCACCGGCATGGCAATCGAAGCGCAGATCAACGCGTGGAGCCGGTTTGACCGCAAAAACTACTTCTATGCCGATCTGCCGCAGGGTTATCAGATCAGCCAGCTTTACCACCCGCTGGTGGGCGAAGGCTCTTTGCTGATCGAAGCCGATGAGAAAACCGGGATTCCCGAAGACAAGATGATCGGGATTGAGCGCATTCACGTTGAGCAAGACGCGGGCAAATTGATGCATGATCAGCATCCAACCATGTCCTATGTCGACCTTAACCGCAGCGGCGTGGCTTTAATGGAAATCGTCAGCAACCCGGAAATGGGCTCCCCTGCTGAGGCCGGTGCCTATGTCCGCAAATTGCGCAGCATCCTGCGCTATGTCGGCAGCTGTGATGGCAATATGGAAGAAGGCTCCATGCGGGCCGACGTCAATGTTTCGGTTCGCAAGGTCGGCGATGAGCTGGGCACGCGCACGGAAACGAAGAACGTGAACTCGGTTCGGTTCGTGATGCAAGTGATCGAATATGAAGCCGCGCGTCAGGTTGATCTGATCGAAAGCGGCGGCAGCGTGGACCAAGAAACGCGCCTGTTCGATGTCGCCACCGGCGCCACGCGGACGATGCGGTCGAAAGAAGACGCGCATGATTACCGCTACTTCCCCGACCCCGATTTGCTGCCGCTTGTTCTGGAGGATGATTTCCTTGCCGAATGCCGCGCCAGCCTGCCCGAACTGCCCGATGCAAAGCGGGTGCGGTACACCGACGAGCTTGGCCTGACAGCTTACAACGCGCGCGAATTGACCGCAGAGGTCGAGACATTTGGACGGTTTGAAAGGTTGCTGGGCGTTACGGCGAGCGCGATGGGCAAGCCAGAGACTGAGGTCGCGACGCAGGTGGCGAACTGGGCTCTGTCGGTCGCACCCGGCGTTATCAAATCGGCCAAAGAGAACTTTGCCGATGAAGCCGATCCATCCCGCGCCACAAGCGAACGCCAAGCGGCAATCCTTGCGATGCAAGACAAAGGCGAGATCAGCGGCAAACAGGCCAAGGAAATCTTTGAACTGGTCCTGCGCACAGGGCGCGAGCCGGGCGAGATTGCCGACACGGAAGGCCTGAAACAGGTCAGCGACACCGGCGCGATCGAAGCCGCAATTGACGAAATCCTCGCGAACAACGGCGATAAGGTTGAGCAATATAAGGGCGGCAAGGACAAGCTGTTTGGCTTCTTTGTCGGGCAAACCATGAAGGCGATGCAGGGCAAAGCAAACCCCGGTGTGGTCAACCAACTGCTCAAAGATAAGCTGGGCTAGAATTGCTTAAGCGGGTCGCACTGTGGGGGCCGCTGCTGATCGCGGCGCTGCTGGTTGGCGGTTATGTCTATTTGCACGATCCCTTTGCGCGCGATGGGACAGAGCTGTTGCAGGTTCCACTGTCTGACGAGGATCCGGCGCTGGACCGGGTCGGAGCTCTAAAATATCACGGCGGATTGGACATCCCGCGGATGGGCCAGAACATCGGCGGGCTGTCGGGCCTGCGCTGGGATGCGGATAGCGGGCGTTTGCTGGCAATCACCGATGATGCGCGCTGGGTCTGGATCACTCCGGCGGAACAGGGCGATCGGCTCACCGGTATCTCTGCCATCGAAGTGGGTGACTTGCTCGGCCTGAACGGCGAAATTCTAACCGGTAAAGAGCAAGGTGACAGTGAGAGTCTGACGCGCAGTGTGGACGGCGGCTGGCTCATAGGGTTTGAGCGTGATCACCGCGTGTGGCGTTATCCTGATCTCGACGGGCGGCCAGAGTTGACCGGAATTGATCCAGAGGAATTGCTTGGCCCGCTTGGCGAAAACAGCGGTCTTGAGGCGTTGGCGAGTTCGCAAGATGGAGTGATTGGATGCGCTGAGCAGGTCGATGATCAAGCGGTCGGCACCTGCTTTAGTCTGACTGCGGAACAGCTTGCCGAAACCTTTCCCATTGGTGCCACCTCGGCAACTGGAGGCACCGGCGCGTTGCCCACCGACGCGGATATGAGCGCTGATGGAACGCTCTTTGTGCTTTGGCGCAGCTATTCCCCGACAGATGGCAACGCGGCCATGATCCATATCAAAGCGCCAGGGCAGCAGCCGACCGAAGCGATGGTCCTGCGGCCTCCGCTATCGGTCGATAATTTCGAAGGGCTGGCTGTGCGCGAAGAAGGGGAGCGGGCGTTTGTTTACATCGTAAGCGACGACAATCTCTCTGGCGGACAGCGGACGTTGCTGATGAAATTTGAGGTCGTGGCGCGTTCGGCTCGGCCATAGATGCAGTCGGCAAGCCGCCTACAAATGCGCAGCAAAAACGGCCACGTTTGAGCTTTGTTGTTGATCAGTATAATAACTTTTGATCAGACATTTACTTGAAGGGCGGGGCGTGTATTTGAAAAGGTACTTAGGCCGGGGGATGGCACTACACTTTATAGCGTTTGCGGCGATATCAGCCGGGGCAACTGGTTTTTCCGCTGCGGGTTTGCAAGCGCAAAATCAGGCCCCTCAGCAAGAAGCGCCTGACGTTGCAGCTCCCCTCGAGGCGGAACCAGCTCTATCGAGTGAGGCTGAACCGGCGGCTGACGCGCAGATTGAGAGTGCTGCTGCACCAGTGGAACAGTCTCCTGACTTGCCGCCGATAGCGCCGGGCGAAAAGAACGATCACAAATTCTTCTTTTTTCAGCGCGATGGCGTGGAAGAGAGCCAATTTGTCGCAGATTATGGTTTTTGCGGTGAATATGCAGGCCTGGTCAATCCGCCCAGGAATAGCAGCGTCTACACGCCAAACCCGATCTCCGCCGGAGTAACTGGCTTCCTCGGCGGGCTTGAGCGCGGCAACCAACGGCGTAGGATGTTTCGCGCTGTGATGCGCAAATGCATGTCGATGAAAGGGTATGCCCGCTACGCCATAGAGGAAGAGGCACTGGAAGAGTTATGGGATGGCGGCTGGGACGAGGCGCAATCGCGAGTTGCTGCTCGTGCCGCTTTGGCAATTACGGATGAACGGAGGCTGGTTCCATGATGGCACGGAACAATCTGCTCGTTGCGGTCTTGGCGTGCTTAGGTTTGGGCGCGGCTGTTCTGCCAATTGAAAGTGTCGAGGCACAATCGCGGGCCAAGGCATACGAAGATGATGAAATTCCAACTGAGGTTGAGGATGGCCGGGCGTTGTTGTGGTTTCGTTTGGCAAAACACTCCGACCATCGCTGGGGCATGGATGTCGATATTGGCCTCGGAGTTTTAATTGGAAACGTGAGGTCCAGCCGGACGAAAGAGCGCATCCCGCTGGATAAACCTCTTTGGCCAGCGGTTCAGATCGCCGCTTGGGACCCCGATGCCAATGAGTTTTTGGGCGAAGGGGAATCGCCGCGCCGGCTGCGCCGCTCGCAGACCCGCAGCTTTTATATTCCGCGCAAAGACTTCTTTTTCGAGGATGAGAATTACAGGCACTATCTCGTAGCAGTTTCAACGGGGAATTATGTGCTAGGAGGAACACCCAATACCTGTTTTTGCTGGGGCACGAAATGGTTTGAGGTCAGCGCCGGGCAGGTGATCAACATGGGCATCTATTACGTCGCGACAGAAAATGGACTTTCCTATTGGCCTGAGCTTGCTGCTTTTGACAGCGCTGATGACCTTGCCGAACAGAATATGGTCGCAGATACCATGCGTCTGACGCCCCCAAGTTCAGACGATACCGTGCCAAGCGCTTTATCGAATTTTGAACTAACTTCGGTAGAATATCAGGATGCTGCGTACTTCCCAAACCGGTTCGGCAGACTGGTCAACATGATGATCCCGGATGATTGGGAGCCTGGGCAAGCGTTGACTCTACCTCCTTCTGATGTTGATGCAGAACCCGATGAGTCCCTTTGACCTTTCGGGTCCTGCGTTCACCTAAAGGCC
Source organism: uncultured Erythrobacter sp. (assembly GCA_947502815.1). Lineage (GTDB taxonomy): Bacteria > Pseudomonadota > Alphaproteobacteria > Sphingomonadales > Sphingomonadaceae > Erythrobacter. The sequence goes on along the minus strand of CANNBH010000001.1, from coordinate 2,491,485 downwards.
TTTTGCCTGCATACAATTGACCGAAACTGCATGCTGGATTGGACACAAGAAAGCCCGCCGAATGCGTTATGTTCTCAGTCGGGCAATGGACGCTGCTGATGAAATTTGAGCTGATGGCCGATCGCTAGGCGGCCGTTTGGCCCCTCCTCGGGACCAGCTTACATCTTGTGACTTTACATAATGCCCCGTGGCTGCAATTCTTACCGAAAGGGAAGGGACTAGATATGCAAGGTTTGACCAAGGGTTTGCTTGGCGCCGGTGTTGCATCGCTGCTTGCGTGGGGAACGCATGCGATGGACGGCGCAGACTATATCGACACCATTGAGGCAGATATGCAGGCCGCGCTGGCCGCGTCGGGCGCCGATGGCGCTTCGCTCACAATGCAGCGCGATCCGTTGGCGCGGGTTGCGGTGCTGGATGGGGTGACTGATCCGGCGGAACGCGCACGGATCGAAGAATATTTGCGCGCGAACAGCACAGTCGGGTCAATCCGCTGGGCCGATGATATGGTTGCGGATGCAGAAGTCTATTCTGCGGAGCTTGCTTCGGGTGATGGCGCATCGGCAGATGGTGCAAGTGCCGCCGATGCAACCACAGGCGCCAGCGAAGAACTGGTTGCCGATTGTCAGGGCGATATTGATGGCTTCATGGAAGGCAAATCGATCACCTTTAGGACCGGCAGCGCCTATCTGGCGCCGTCCTCGCTGACCATCATTGACGGGCTTAGCGAGCGTTTGGGGCCGTGCACGGGCATGAGCATTGCGGTGGGCGGACACACCGATGCCACCGGTACCGATGCGGTGAACCAACAAATCAGTCAGGCCCGCGCCGATTCCGTGGCCGCCGCCCTAACTGAACGCGGGGTCGCGGCATCGCGCATCACCGCAACCGGTTATGGTTCAAGCCAACCTTTGGCCGGTGGGGATGGCAGCAATGCAGCCAATCGCCGGATTGAATTTACGCTTGATGCTGGCGGCTCTGCGGGCGCAGCCGCTCAAGAGGGAGAGTAACAATGCCACTACTTCTTGAAAGCTGGATTGCGATTATCATCATGTTCCTGATTGGCCTCGGGATCGGTTGGCTCATTTGGGCGCGAAATTGATCAGGCGAGGGGAAAATACATGTTTCAGATCGTAATGGATAATCCGGTTCGTTTTATCATCGCTTTGTTGATCGGTTTAGCCACCGCGTGGTGGATATGGGGCAGGCTGGGTGCGATGGTGGCTGACACTGCGGGCAAGGCTAGCGATGTGGCCAAAGGCGCTGTTGATGCGGCCGGCGACGCAGCCTCTGGCGCGGTTGACGCGGCGGGTGATGTCGCATCTGGAGCAGCGGATGCTGCGAAGGGAGCCGCTGGCACAGTTGCAGCGGGTGTTGCCGCCGCTGGAGCAGGTGCCGCGGCTGCGGCGTCAAGCGCCAAGGATGCGGCCGGTGAAATTTTGGACGGACCCAAAATCGCGCAAGCGGTGGGCGAACCCGATGATCTCACGAAGATTAAAGGCATCGGTCCAAAGCTAAATGACCTTTGCCATTCGCTTGGCGTTATGCGGTTCGACCAAATCTCCCAATGGAGCGCGGCCGATGTCGCGGAGGTCGATCAATATCTTAAGATTAAGGGCAGGATTGATCGTGATCGCTGGGTTGATCAGGCAAAGCTCCTCGCGGCAGGCGATGTAGACGGGCACAAGGCCCAATTCATGAGCTAAGTTCGTCCCAAGCTGGACAACAAAAAGCCCGCCGAAAGCGTCATGCTTTCGGCGGGCTTTTGTTTGTCTAACGGGACGCTTAAGCGCGTGTGCCAGAAAGTGGCATCGCGCCGAAAGCGCCAGCGTTCACAGTGCCGGTCAGGGTGTCACCGTCAATGGTCGCTTCGCAATCGAGCGTCATTGGCATTGGAACGGTCATGTTCATTTTCCATGTGAGCGTGTTGCCGTCGACTTTACCTTCTTCGGTGTCCATCGAACCCATGCCGCCTTCAAGCTTACCAGCGAAAGAGCCGTCGCCGTTGTCGGTGACGGTGAATGTGCCGGCTTGATCGCCCATCGGGCTTTTGACGGTGGTGTTGTATGTTCCTGCTACTGACATCTTAGGTCTCCTGTGATTGTCTTGTAATTCTTTGCGCCTTCGCCTGTTCGGGCCAAGACTTGCGCAGGGTTCTTGCACGTCAAACGTAGGCGTTCAAGCTCTATTGGGCAGATACAAAAAGGGGCGGAACCCGCGCAATTGCGTGGGTGCCGCCCCTTTTAAAGCAAGCCGTAGCGTCAGCGCTTATTCAGCGGCTTCGATCTCGCGCACTTCAACCGGCAGGCCCAGCTGCTCCAATTGCGGTGCGACCACTTCTGCGTCGCCAACAATGACCCACACGAAGTCTTCAACATCGAGAGCGGCGCGGGCTGCGGCGTCCAAACTGTCTTCGGTTTGCGCGCTGTAGCGGCCCACCAGACTTTCGTAATAATCATCGGGACGATCATAGAGCGAAATCGCCTGCATTGCGCCAAGCACGCTGCCAGAGGTTTCAAACCGGCCCGGCAATTCGCCAATTTCGCTGGCGACATTGCGCGCCAACTCCTCTTCGGTGACGCCGTTCTCGGTCAGGAATTCTGAGGTCTCACGGATCATTTCTGCGACTGAATCGCCAGTCCGGTCTGCTTGGACGCCGCCAGATATTGCATAGACCACGGAATTCTCCCGCGCCTGTGTCCCGCCGCGAACGCCGTAGGACCAGCCCTTTGTCTCGCGCAGGTTCATATTGAGCCGCGCAAGGAAGTTCCCGCCCAGCGAATTGTTCGCATTGGTGAAATCGACATAGGCCGGGTCGCTCGCATCGAGCGGCGTCACTTGCGCCCCCAAAATGAAGCTTTGCGGTGAGTTTGGACGGTTGATCAAAACGATCCGGTTGCCGTCGGTGGTTTCGGTTGCCAGCGAGGAGAAGTCCTTTTCACCCTTAGGCGTATCGGCAGCTTCCCAATCGCCAAATGCGGCGTTGAGCTGAGCCACGATCGTTTCCATCGGCAGGCTGGAGATCACGAAGACTTGGCCGTTGTCTGGACGGATCCATGTGTCCTTGAACGCAATCAGATCGTCGCGCGTGATGGCGCTGACGCTTTCGATTGTGGTGGCCCCGCCATAAGGCGCCATTGTTCCAAACAGTTCGGTTCCAATTGTCCGGCGCGCGATGCCTTGTGGGGATCGCATTTGTTGGCGGATGCCGGTGACGGTCTGTGCCTGCACACGCTCCAGATCGGCCTGATTAAACGCGGGCTCGCGGATAATCTGCCGATACAGGTCCAGTGACGGGGCAAGGTTGGCAGACAACGCCGACAGGGTGAAGGACGAGCGATCATCGCCGCCGCCCACATTGATGCTGACGCCCAGCCGCTCACGCGCTTCGGCGATTTGCTGGCTGCTCATATTGGCGGTGCCTTCGTCATACAGGCCCAAGGTCAGGCTTTCGAGGCCGCGCATATCCACCGGATCGGCGGCGGTTCCGGCATCAAACGACATGGTCACATATGTCGCAGGGACCGCATCGCGCATCGCGTAAGTCAGCTGCATTCCGTTGGCGAGCGTGGTCCGCTGAAATTCAGGGAAGTCGAGCTGCGCCACGGAATCGATGGCCGGGGCAGGGCGCACAACTGAGACGGTGATTTCTTCCGGTGCGGCTTCTTCTGATGCCTCCTCGGCGTCATCGCCCGCAACGCTGGCCGCTTCTTCGTAGGTTTCTTCGCGCTCACCCGGTTCCATGATCAGCGTAAAGGCAGGACGCGTCATCCAGCGCTGCATCGCCTCCGTCACGGTTTCAGGTGTGATTGATGCGAGCACTTCGAGCTGATTCACCGCAAAACCGGGATCCCCGGCGAGCACTTCACCGCGCGCAAGCGCAACAGCTTTGCCGCCAAACCCGCCGACCTGTTCAAGCCCGCGAATGGTCCCGGCCAGATCGCTGGTGGCCGAACGGCGCACTTCGTCAGCAGAGGGGCCCTCTGCAACATATTCCGCGATGATTTCATTCAGGCGCGTTTCGAGCGTTTCCAATTCCACCCCGTCGCGCAAAGTGGCGCTGACGTTTACAATGCCCACGCGTTGGAAATCAAAGTTACCGGCCGATACGCTCACAGCCAGCTGCTCTTCGCGAACAAGGATTTGATCAAGGCGGCTGGACAGCAAACCGCCCAGCACATCCGCGCCAACGGTCAGCGCGGTCAGTTCTTCGCTGGTGATGCCGGGGACAGGCCAGAACAGGTCTACTGAGGTCGCGGCGACTTGGTCGCGCATCACGGTGCGCACAGGCTCAGCCAAAGTGGGCACCTCTGCGGCGGCTTGTGTGTTCACCGGGCCGCGCGCGATCGGGCCAAAATACTGCTCAACCATCGGGCGGGCTTCTTCGGCGGAGATGTCACCCGCCAAAACCAAGGTTGCGTTGTTGGGGCCGTAGCGGTCGCGGAACCAGTTTTGTACGGTGTCCATCGACGCCGCATCAAGGTCAGCCATCGAGCCGATCACGGAATGTTGATACGGGTGGCCATCTGGGAACAGGGTTTCGAGGATTTCGTAAAAGACGAGGCCGCCGGGCTGGTTATCGCCCTGCCGTTTCTCATTCTGCACAACGCCGCGCTGGTTATCGAGCTTTTCCTGAGTCACCGCGCCGAGCAGATATCCCATCCGGTCGCTTTCAAGCCAAAGCGCGCGTTCCAACGCGGGGCGCGGCACGGTTTGGAAATAGTTCGTGCGGTCGAAATTGGTCGTGCCGTTGTAATCGGTCGCGCCCATTTCCTGAAGGTATTGGAAATAGTCTGCCGGGGCGTTTTCCGACCCGTTGAACATCAGGTGCTCAAACAAGTGCGCAAAGCCGGTTTGGCCGACAGGCTCGTCTTTCGAACCGACATTGTACCAAACAGCGACGCCCACGATGGGCGCTTTGCGGTCGGTGTGGACGATCACGGTCAGACCGTTTTCGAGTTCGAATTCCTCATAAGGGATTTGAACCTGCGCGACGAGCTCTTGAAGATCGGTCGCATCGGCGGTTTCTGATGCTTCCATATGGGCATCGGCAAGGGCAGGCGTGGCCGGCACGGCGATGGCAACGGCGATCGCAGCCAGGCTAGCGGTGGCAAAACGTAGTTTCATGAAAAGCTCCCCGAAAGTAAAGTATCGTCCTCTAACACATTCTTGCGCGCTCAAAGCTGAACGATCAAGCGTGTGCAGAGCACTTCATCGATTAAGCGCAGCAGCTGGTCGGCTGGTTCCGCCTATCGTGCGTTGGTGAAAACCTGCGTGCTGGTCGCGGCTGCGCGCACATCCTCTTCCCAAAACCGCACCGGTTTCAGCCCGTGATCGACATAGATTTGCATCTGATCGGTGTAGTGCGGGCTGCCCGGGCGCGTGGTCGCCGCGCCAAAGGGCTGGATTGACCGTGACGTCACCCGCCCTCCATCAGTGGGCCATTCCGTCCATTGGATGAAACTGTCGCCGTGCACGAGGCTCAACCGGCCATCATCGTCCACCACCCAAGTGGTCGAAGCGCGCAAAGTATCCGATCCGCCATCCAGCGGCAGATCCACATCGCCCTGACGCAGGCGCAGAAGGTCGGACATTGGAGGGTCAATTTGGCCGAAATGTTCGTTGAGATGGTCGACCGCCTTTTGCAGATGCTCTTTCACATCGGGCGCTTCGCCATTGTTGTATTCCGCCGACATGTAATCGCGGATCATCAACAAGGCGAGGCTGTCAGCAGCGCCCACGTTGTCGGCGGTAAAGTCCCACGTCAGCAGCAAATCGCGCGCTTCGATGATTTGCGGATCGGGCCACGCGGCCGCATCCATCACCTCGAGCGCATCGAACAAATCATCGACATAGCCTTCACGCACATAGGCGGTGTCATATTTGATCGTCTCCAGCGCCGCGCGATCGAGCTGTCCCGCCTCTGACAAGAGCATAAAGGCGCGGCGTGAACGGTTGGTTTGCTTGCGCTCAATACCCAGAACAGGGGAGAAGTCCGCCGGGTCCAGATCGCTGCCTTCCCCGGCCGCGGTGAAGGGTTCGTTGTTGGCGTTATAAAGCCAGCCTGTGGCGGGATTGATCAGTTTCGGGATCTCGGCGTAATTCACCGGTCCCTCCCAGATTAAATCGCTGCGATTGCCGGGCAGAATGCCGCGCCAATTGGCCTGCACTTCGTCCAGTTCCGGACGGTCAGGGATTGCGGCGTTGTAGACATAGGCAATGTTGCCTTCGCGGTCGGCGTAGATGAAATTGGTGCTGGGGATGGCCATGCGCGCCACCTGCGTCTGCCATTCCTCCAAATTTGTCGCTTTGTTCAAACGGTAATAGGCGTCCAATTGATCGACCGTATCCATGCCGCCGAACCGGATCGCGAAATAGCCATTATCGTTCTTGATCACGGGGCCATGAACGCTGCGATAAATGGTGCGGCTGATCGGCAGCGTTAGCGGGCCGAATTTCACCGGAAGCGTGACGTCTTTGACGCCGAGATCCAGCCATTCGCCGTCCAGTTCATACTGAGTACCGTCTTCGCTCATTTCGAGCTGGTAGACATCGGTCATATCGGGCCGGTTGACCGTGTTGGTCCAACCAAGGTTTTCGTTGTGACCCAAAAACGGGAAAGGCGATCCGGGGAAGTTTGCGCCGGTAAAGTGCCAGCCTTCGCCGCTTTGCACGCCCAATTCATACCACGCCACACCGCCGCGCAGCGGTTGGTGCGCGTTGGATATCAGCGTGGTCGGCCCGCCAGAACGCTGCGGCGTGACGGCCCATGCGTTCGATCCAAGATGATCGGCCTCTTCGCCCCATGGCAGCACGAGTCCACCGCGATGCGCCTGTCCATCGGCAGAGGCTTCATCATCGGGCGCAGAGCCATCCGGCGCGTCGCCGTCACGCGGAAAACCGGGAATGTCTTCGCCAAATTCGCGGCGCAATTCTTCGCCTTCAACCAAGGGGCCAATCACATTGCCCAACCCATAAAAGAACGGTTGGCGTAGGACGAATCCGGCGGCGATGTCTTCGCCGTTCACCGGGAACAGTTTGGCCAGCTTCACTTCATCGGGATTGTTTGCGGCGTATTGGTTGAGGCCAGCGGCATAGGCTTCGAACAAAGCGCGCGTATCGTCAGGCAGCGTCTTGAATTTGCGTTCTGCCGTGCCGCGCGCATCCAGCAGGTGGTAGACATAATCGAAGGTTGCGCCATCTTGGCCCGCAATCGCGGCGTAGCGTCCTTTGGACATGGCGGCGACGTCTTGCAGGGTGAAGAAATCATCTTGGGCATGGGCAATCGCCACGCCATAGGCGACATCCGCATCGGTATCGCCGTAAATCATCGGCACGCCGAATTCATCGCGCACGATCTCTGCGGAATATTCGCGATACTCAGGCGCTTCGCTGGTGCGGGCGAAAAACGGCTCCCAAGTGGCGAGGCCGATAGACCCGGCAATCAACAAAGCCGCAATTGCAATTGCGGCACCTTTTACGATTTTCATCTGCGGCTCTCTCCAACCCCTGTTGCTCTATCAATCGCTGGGCTGGGCAGGGACGTCAAGCAGACCTTGAAAAGCATGATGCTTTGACCCACCTACTTAAGTAACACACCTAGATATTCTCTGACCAAGGGACCTGAGATGAATCTCGATAAGTTTACAGACCGCGCCAAAGGCTTTCTGCAAAGCGCCCAAACGGTCGCGATCCGTATCAACCATCAACGTATCACGCCGCTGCATCTGCTCAAGGCGCTGCTCGAAGATGAAGAGGGCATGGCGGCTGGCTTGATCCAACGCGCCGGCGGCGAGGCGGCTCTTGCAGTGAGCGCGGTGGACGCTGGCCTTGCCAAAATTCCCGCGGTGACCGGCGGCGGCGCGCAGCAAACGCCGGGCCTTGATAACGATGCGGTGCGCGTTTTGGACAGCGCCGAACAGCTCGCGGACAAAGCCGGAGACAGCTATGTCACGGTGGAGCGGTTGCTCACCGCGCTGGCTTTGGCGACGGGCAAAGCCGGTGATGCGATGAAAGCGGCGAATATCACCCCGCAAGCGCTCAACACCGCCATCGAAGATCTGCGCGGGGGCAAAAAGGCCGACAGCGCCAATGCCGAGGCGAACTACGATGCAATGGAGAAATTCGCCCGCGATCTGACGCAGGCGGCGCGCGACGGGAAATTGGACCCGGTGATCGGCCGCGACGAAGAAATCCGCCGCACCGTTCAAATCCTAGCCCGGCGCACCAAAAACAATCCCGCTTTGATCGGGGAGCCCGGCACGGGTAAAACCGCCATTGCCGAAGGGCTCGCGCTGCGTATTGCCAATGGTGATGTGCCCGACAGTTTGAAGGGGCGCACATTGATGAGCCTCGACATGGGCGCATTGATCGCGGGTGCGAAATATCGCGGCGAATTTGAAGAGCGGCTGAAAAGTGTGCTCGATGAAGTGAAGAACGCCGATGGTCAGATCATCCTGTTCATTGATGAAATGCACACGTTGATCGGTGCGGGCGCGAGCGAAGGCAGCATGGACGCCTCCAACCTGCTCAAACCGGCCCTGTCGCGCGGCGAGCTGCATTGCATCGGGGCGACCACGCTCGATGAATATCAAAAATATGTCGAGAAAGACCCGGCCCTCCAACGCCGGTTCCAGATGGTCTATATTGATGAACCCAGCGTTGAGGACACGATCAGCATCCTGCGCGGGATCAAGGACAAGTATGAGCTGCACCACGGCGTGCGCATTACCGACAGTTCGATTGTGGCCGCGGCCAAGCTGTCGGATCGCTACATCCAAAACCGTTTCCTGCCCGATAAAGCCATCGACCTTATGGACGAGGCCGCTTCGCGCATCCGTATGGAAGTGGAATCCAAACCGGAAGAGATCGAGGCGCTTGACCGCCGCATTATCCAGCTGAAAATTGAAGAGAGCGCGCTCGCCAAAGAAGACGACGCGGCATCGCGCGACCGGCTGGAAAACCTGCGCAAAGAGCTCGCTGAGCTCGAGCAGGAATCGTCCGAGCTGACAACGCGCTGGCAGAACGAGCGCGACAAGATCGAAGCAGAAGGAAAAATCAAAGAAGAGCTGGACCACGCGCGGCTCGAACTTGAACAGGCCCAGCGCGAAGGCGATCTCGCTAAGGCGGGTGAGCTTTCCTACGGCACCATTCCTGACCTTGAAAAGCGCCTTGCGGCGGCTGAAGGCCTCACAGAGAACGCCTTGCTGCGCGAGGAAGTGACCGAAGAGGACATCGCCAGCGTTGTTTCCCGCTGGACCGGCATTCCCATCGACAAGATGATGGCGGGTGAGCGCGAGAAGCTCATGGAAATGGAGGCGATCCTTGGCAAACGTGTGATCGGCCAAGTTCCCGCCATCGAAGCCGTGTCCAAAGCCGTCCGCCGCGCGCGTGCCGGCTTGCAAGACCCGAACCGTCCGCTCGGCTCATTCCTGTTCCTCGGCCCAACCGGCGTCGGCAAGACCGAATTGACCAAAGCTTTGGCTGAGTTTCTGTTCGATGATGATCAGGCGCTCGTGCGGATTGATATGTCCGAATTTATGGAGAAGCACTCGGTCGCGCGGCTGATCGGTGCGCCTCCGGGCTATGTTGGATATGACGAAGGCGGGGTGCTGACCGAAGCCGTGCGCCGCCGCCCCTATCAGGTGGTCTTGTTCGACGAGGTCGAAAAAGCGCACACCGATGTCTTCAACGTGTTGCTCCAAGTGCTCGACGATGGGCATTTGACTGATGGGCAGGGGCGCAAGGTTGATTTTTCGAACACGCTGATCATTCTGACTTCGAACCTTGGCAGTCAGCATCTGGCCAATCTGGGTGATGATCAAAAGGTCGCCGAGGTTGAAGACAAGGTGATGGATGTGGTGCGCGGACATTTCCGCCCAGAGTTCCTGAACCGTCTGGATGAAATCATCCTGTTCCACCGCCTTGCGATGGAGCACATGGCCCCGATTGTGGGCATTCAGGTGAAGCGCGTTCAAAAATTGCTGGACGATCGCAAGATTACACTTGACCTGACCGAAGCCGCGCTGCGTTGGCTTGGGCGGGTTGGATACGATCCGGTTTATGGCGCGCGGCCATTGAAACGCGCGGTGCAACGATACTTGCAGGATCCATTGGCTGAAATGTTGATCGAAGGCACGGTCACTGACGGTGCCACGGTTAAAGTTGAGGAAGGCGAAGGCGAGTTGCAGATCAGCGTCGCCTGACCCTTTTGCGCGGCGGCCGTTTTGGGACGAACTGCGAGTCTTTCAGGCGCTTATGGGCTTGAAAGCGTCAAAAGCCTGCGCGCAACAATCGAAGCTGGAAAAGAGCGATTTGACAAGCGCGGCAGTTTATTGCGCGTCTGCCGGGTAAATTTGTTCTTTTTGAAAAGCGGTGGGACGTTCTTGTTGCAAGTGCGAAGAGTGCCCTGTGGGATTCCCGCAACACCGCCGCGAAAAGTGTTTGTTACATGAACGTCTCATTTACATAATCCCCTCCCTATTGCACACAACCGGCACCACAGGGGTTTTGGTTTCTCGCCACTAAGGGGTTTTCCCAAGCACAAACGGGTAATTTGTGTGTAGGGGGATAAGCTGGTTTAGGGCCAAGGCTTCGGTTGTCGCAACTGGAGTGATCATGAAGAAGTTTCATAGCAATTCGATGAAGGCACTTGCCTTCTCAGCATCCGCCATCGCATTCGTGATGGCTGGCCCCGTTAGCGCACAAGACGCCGCGGAAGAGGGTCAAGAAGAGGAAGAAGAGCAGGTTGATGTAACAACCGACGCTTCTGGTCAGCCAACTCAAGGGCAGGGCGGTATCACCGTTACCGGTTCGCGGATTGTGCGTGACACCTACAGCTCGATTTCACCTCTTCAGGTGATCAGCACGGAAAACCAACAGGCCATCGGTGCTTTTGACCCCGCGCAAATTCTTCAGCGGTCGGAAGCTGCTTCCGGTACGCAGATTGATGCGACCTTCCAGGGCTTCGTTCTCGACAACGGCCCTGGTTCGCAAACGATCAACCTTCGTGGTCTCGACGCAAGTCGTACATTGGTTCTCGTCAACGGTCGCCGTCTCGCACCTTTGGGTGTTGAGGGTGCGCCATCGAGCCCATCGATCAACTTGATCCCGGCTTCGCTCGTCGATCGCTTCGACCTGCTGCTTGACGGCGCATCTTCGGTTTACGGTTCAGACGCTGTTGCCGGTGTTGTCAACGCCGTTCTTCGTAAAGACTTTGACGGTCTTGAGCTGCAAGCCAACGGTGACATCAACCAAGCTGGTGCTGGCCATGACTTCACAGTCAGCGCCGCATGGGGCTTCAACACTGACCGCGCCGTTTTCGGCATCGGTGCTGAATATCGCCGTGTTGACGAAGTGCTTATCAGCGACCGCGACTTCCTGTCGGGTTGTAATACTCACTACGAAGTTGACCAAAACGGCAACTTCCTGACCACAGATGTTGCCACCAACGCTCAGGTTCTTCAGGACAGCGGCGGCACGATCTCGCTTTCTGAGCAACCTTGTAAAATTCAAGGTCTCGTTGGCCGGATTCAGCCAGACGCTACCCGTGTTGGCTTCATCTACATCGATCCCGTGGATTACGGCGTAATCAACATCAACGGTGACCCTGTCACTGGCAACACCGGTATTCCTGGCTTCTCCGAATCGACCAACGCATTCGGTAACCCAGTTGACCTTGATGGTGACGGCGTTCGTGACGTCGATTTTGCTCTTCTGAACACCAACGCTGTTGAGCAAGACATTACATTCACTCCTAAGCAAGAGACTTACAACGTCTTTGCTTACGGTGAGTACACGTTCCCGGGTGATGCCAACATCACGCCATTCTTCGAAGCGCAGTACAGCCGGTTCGAATCTGCGACGCCAAACAATGGTACGCCGCAGTTCTTCCCATGGGCACCTGCATCGAACGAATTTAACCCTTGTAACATCGACACCAATCCAGATGGCATCGATTGCCGTTTGCAGGATGACGTGTTCAACGGTCTCGACACGTTCGCAGGCGGCCAATTTGCACTGGGAAGCATCGGTTCGGTTGCGGCTCGCACTATTGCATCGGTTCAGGGTGATCGGAACAACACCGACGTCACTCTAGAGCAGTATCGCGGCGTTCTGGGTGTTCGCGGTGATCTTCCATTCATCGGCTCCAGTTGGTCGTTTGAAGTTGCTGGTGTGTATTCGCGCTCAGACAGCTCTTCGGTTCGCCTTGGTATCCGTGAAGATCGGCTTGCTCTGTCGCTCGGCATCGACCCATTCGGCGATTTCGACGGTGACGGCGTAATCGACAACAATGGCGACGGTATCCCTGACGATTACAACAGTCAGCCTACCTCGCCACTGCTCGCAGGCGGTGCTTGTGATGTTGCCAGCCTTTCGTCCACTCTGCCAAGCGGCGCGGCGATTGACCCGGCCTATCTTGCTGACCTGACTGCCGGCTGTGTTCCAGTGAACCTGTTCACACCTGGTCTGTTCAACACAGTTATTGGTGATTTCGATACACAAGCAGAGCGTGACTATCTGTTCGGCACGCGTTCGTTCGACACTGTGTACGAACAAGCCATTCTCAGTGCGTTTGTCACGGGCGACTTGATCGATCTGCCTGCTGGTCCAGTTGGCGTTGTGCTTGGTGCTGAATGGCGCGAAGATTCGATCAACTCACAGCCTGATATCACCGCAAACAACGGTTTGTTCTGGGGCTTCTTCGCCGATGGCGGTGCGCAAGGTTCCAAGTGGATCCGTGAAGCATACGGTGAGATCGACGTTCCATTGATCGCTGGCGAGACGCTTGTTGAGGAGCTCACGTTCCGTGCATCTGGCCGTATCACTGACGAAGAGTTCTACGGAACCAATGGTACCTTCTCGCTGCAAGGCGGCTGGCGTCCGGTTACTCCTTTGCTGTTCAAATTCAGCTACGGTACTTCGTTCCGTGCGCCGAACCTGCGGGAAAACTTCCTGCGTGATCAGTCGGGCTTTAGCAATGTGTTCGATCCATGTGCCGTTCCCGCTGATGCGTTCGACTCGACCGCTGGTGGCTATCAGGCTGACCGTGATGACCGTGACCCTGCGGTTCTCGCAAATTGCCTACGTGAAGGTCGCGATCCAACATCCGTTGGAATCGATGCAGCGGGCGTGAACACGATCCAACTTACCAGTGCGCAAATCTTCACTGGTGGTAGTCTCGATATCGACCCTGAAACATCGCGTTCGATCACAACCGGCTTCGCATTCGACGAGAGCTTCGCAAGTGGCTTCGATTTCTCGTTCAACTTCAATTACTACGACATCAAGTTGAAGGATTCGATTGTTGAGCCCAACACGCAGTTCATCATCAGTGATTGTTTCGGTCGTACAGATGGAATTCGCAGCCCATTCTGTGATCGTATTGAAGTAAGCGGTCAGGCGGCCGACCGGTTCTTGGTCAGCCAAATCAACTCAGGCTTCATCAACTTTGACCAAGAATCGGTTCGTGGTCTGGACCTTAACGCAACCTTCGGCAAAGACATCACCATCGGTGACGAAGTCTTTGACGTTTCGGTAGAGTTCCGTGCCAACCACTTGATCGAACGTTCCACTTTGTTCATCGATGATGATGGCAACATTTCGCAATCAGACTTCGCTGGTGAGCCAAGATTCCCAAGCTGGACTGGCCGTGCGACGTTGCGGGTTGACTGGAAAGACTTTCTGTTCACTTGGCAGACGTTCTACACCGGTTCGATGGATCAAGATCCAGCGGGTGAAGATCCTCTCTCCGATGCGTTTGGGTACGGTCCAGACGGTGAATTCACAGGCTTCTTTGCCGACACCTGCCTTGGTGGCGGTTCACGCGATGCAAACGGGGTAGTGGATGGCGTTGTTGCTGGCGACGGTGTGTATTGTCGGAACGTAGGTTTCCTCGAAGAGTATTTCGAGCACACCGCATCGATCCGTTGGGACAATGGCGATTTCCGCGTGATTGCGGGTGTCACCAACATCTTCGACACGGCTCCACCGCTGATCGATACAGCGGAAGTCTTGGGCATTTCGAACACGCCAATCGGCAACCCGTACGATTTCGACGGACGTGAGTTCTTCGTTCAGCTTCGGTACGCCTTCTAAGGTGTAGCAATGGCTGTATTGAGCTAAAAAGAGCGGCCTCTCGGGACTTGCCGAGGGGCCGCTTTTTTGTTTAACTACCCGCAGTGCGGTTTCGCCGAGTGGAGGTGACGCGAGGCCGTGGGGTACACTGGAAACAAGACTGAAAAGAGTTTGACCATGAATGTTTTGAAAAAGCCTTTGATGGCAGCAATGCTGGGCGTCTCGGCGCTCGGCCTAAGTGTCGTTGCTCCCTCCGAAACCCAAGCAACATCGTCGGTTCCGATTGATGTGTGGGCGCTGCGCGATGTTGTGAACGCCGTGCAAGTTTCTCCCGATGGCGAGCATCTTTTGGTGCACATCAACCCAAGCCGCGAAGGCGATTATCTGCTCCAGATCTACAAAACGTCAGATCTGTCGACGCCGTATCGCACATTGGCTGGCGACCGGATGGAGCTTATCAGCGCTCAATGGGCCAGCAACAACGTTGTTTTTGGTCGCGCTTGGGAACAAGTGCGCAGCACTGTTCGCCGTCAAGAAGATGACACGCGCAATTACGCGAACTATTATTACAATCTGGAAAGAAACAAATTCAGCCAATCCGACGGTAATTTCGTAATTACGAACTTGCTTCCAAATGAAGAAAACTCTGTGCTCGTCGCAGCGCCTGATGCCAATGGCGAGCTTGGGGTTGATCCTTTTCAAGCGTTCCGTCCTCGCTCGTACTACAAATTCAACCTGCGCACAGGTGCAAGAAGCCTAGTGCTGCGAGGCACGAGTAAATACGCCAACATCCAGTTCGATAGCCAAGGCAATCCGCGTTACGCCGAAGGCCAGGATTCGGACAATACGGTTAAGACTTATTACCGTAAGCCAGGCGACGGGTCGTGGACTCAGTTTGGCGAAGTGTATGATGCTGATGATCATGAAAACCTCTACCGTTTTCTTGCCGGTTTTCAGGGACTTCGCGGATTTCACCATGAGAACCCGAATATTGCTTACATAATCGAAGCACGCAACGGTGCCGACAAGGCATCGCTGTGGGAGTTCAACTTCGAGACCGGCGAATATGGTCGCGAATTGTTTGCTTCGCCTGACTCAGATGTTCTGCGGATCGGTACTCACTCCATCCCAGGTAACGAGAAACTCGCTTACGCAGAATATCCCGGCGCAAAGTATGAGCGTCACTGGTTCGATGAGGAAGAAAAAGCGCTTTACGAAGCTCTTGAAGCACAAATTCCTTATGCGCATCAGATCAACATTTCGAGCCGATCGTATGACGGGCGGACAATGGTCGTCAGCAATCGCGGCCCGCACGATCCAGGTTCGTTCTGGCTCGTAAAAGATGGTCAGCTGGCAAAGTTGGGCAGCCGCAATCCGCTGCTTAATCAAGAAGCGCTCGCTGACGTTGAATACATTCGGTACGAAGCGCGTGATGGTCTGATTATCCCTGGTTATGTCACCATGCCAGAAGGCGAAGGTCCATTCCCGCTCGTGGTGCAGCACAATGGCGGCCCACACGTGAACGCTGTTCAGGGCTACTCAGAAATGAGCCAAATGCTCGCGGCAGCGGGATATATGGTGCTGTATCCGCAAAACCGTATCTCGACAGGCTGGGGCCAAAGGCACTTTGATGCAGGTTACGGCGAACACGGTCTAGCGATGCAGGACGACAAGGATGACGGTGTCAAATACCTCATTGAACAAGGGCTCGTTGATCCAGAACGCGTAGCTTTCTTTGGCTGGTCCTATGGTGGCTATGCAGCTCTCGTGTCGTTGAGCCGTGAAGAGCAACTCTATCAATGTGCTATCGCGGTCGCCGCGGTGGCTGATCCGGCTAAGACGTTCCGCCAGGGTGCTGGTCGTGCTGGCAGCAGCGCTGCTAAGGCAACCATCGATTGGGCAGAGCGCCGGGGCACGATTGGGATCAACCCAATTGAAGAAGTGGACAAGGTGAATATCCCACTTCTGATGGTCCATGGTAACGTCGATCGTCGGGTGCTGTATTACCACTTCACTGACTACAAGAAGGCATTTGAAGAAGCCGGCAATAGCGGTGAGTTTATCACGCTTGAGGATGCCGACCACTTTGGCACGACGCTCATGTATGGCCATCAGCAGCAGCTTTATACGAAGATGCTGGATTATCTTGCGAACGATTGCGGGCCAGGCGGCCTATAAGAAAATCTGCCGGCTCGGGGCGTTCAGTGAACGTCCCGAGCAGCAAAAAAAAGGGCCCGGCCATTTGGCCGGGCCCTTTTTTGTGTCTTGTTTCAATGCCTAAAGTGCGGCCATGTCCAAGCCGCTTACTGAGTGGTCTACAAATGCATCATTCAACGCGGCGACCTTTAACGCCCATTTGCCCGTTAATCCGGATGAAAAAGTAGCCGAGTGCAGCTGGTTTAAATTCAACGCTGTCACCTTCCTGGATCCGCCGAAGGCGACGCGGAATGTTCTTCATCTCCCACACCGCACCTTCGGCTGTGGTGAAGCGGGCCTTGCGAGACGATAGATAGCGCGCGCTGACGATGGTGGTGGTGAAGAGTTCTTCTTCTCCCTCGTCTTCCTCTGACCCGAAAATGCCGAGATCGGGCAGATTAAAGCCAAAAAGGCTGCGGCGGGTTTGTCTCACATCCTCGCGGTCGACGACTTGAACTTCGCCTTCGTCGCTGGCGGTGACAATACTGCCGACAGCGGCATCAAAACAGGCCAGCCGCTCTGTGTCATCGGCCACCACCTGGCACGCCTTTAACCCCTCCAAATAGTCGCCATCCTCTGCGTCTTGAGCCTGTGCGGGCAGCGCCGTTACGGCAAACGCTCCCGCTGCGAATGCGGTTGCAACGGAGCATCGGCCAATTCGCAACGACAAACCCTTTTGCGCTCTATTTTCGTGTCCCGAGGTGGAATTTGTCATCGAAGCTCTCCGTATCTTTCGTGAGGCATAGTGCCCGCAATTCTCGCAACTTATTATGGGTGTAGCGTACGATTATTACAACAACGCATGGCTCATCCTAACGCCGTTTCGCGCGCCTCGGTTTGGACGAATCCTAGCTCGCAAACAACTGTAGCGTGAATGCCACAGGTCACACTCAACCTAACAATTCCGATACAAGTGCGATTGCGGAGCGTGTTTGTCATGTCATAAGTCCGCCACATACGGGTAAATGCCCGTACGTTTTGAATTGTGCTCCATTTTGGCGCGCATATCCAAGGGGACTAAAATGAACCGCTTTAGCAAGGGCTCGCTCCTGGCAGGTACAATCATGGCTGGTGCCATGGTTGCCACGCCAGCGATGGCTCAAGATGCCGAAACCGGCGAAGGCGCATCCGAAGACAACCGCATTGTTGTTACCGGTTCGCGTATTCAACGTCGCAACGTCGAAACAGCTGCTCCTGTCGCTGTCGTCGAAGCAGAAGAATTCCAACTTTCCGGAACGGTCAACGTTGAAAACGTGATCAACACCCTGCCGCAGGTTGTGCCGGGCACGACCTCTTTTTCGAACAACCCAGGTAACGGTACAGCATCGCTGAACCTTCGTGGTCTTGGTTCGACCCGCACGATGCTGTTGGTCAACGGCCGCCGCTGGATGTTCTTTGATACCAACCAAGTCACCGATTTGAACACTATCCCGAACTTCCTGCTGGAATCGGTTGATGTTGTGACCGGTGGTGCTTCGGCCGTTTACGGTTCGGACGCTCTTGCTGGTGTTGTTAACTTCCGTCTTAAGGAAGTTGAAGGCGTCGAAGTTGGTGGTCAATATTCGATCACTGAAGAAGGCGACGGCTCGCGTTATCAGATCCACGGTGCAATCGGTTCCGATTTCGCTGACGGCCGCGGTAACGTCACAGTCTTTGGTGAGTACTTCAATCGCGAAGAAATCTTCCAAGGCGACCGTACGTTTTCGAACTTCGCTCTTGGTGGTAACCCACTTCAACAGCTCGGTTCATCGCTTCCTCCTGAAACGCGTCTCACATACCAAGGTGATGGCGACGTAACTGGCACGGCTTTTGAAGCAAACAACAATTTGGCGATCTTTGGTTCGCCTGGTTCGCTGCGTGCTTACGAAACACCAGGCGATCTCTACAACTATGCGCCGGTCAACTACCTTCAGCTGCCACAAGAGCGGTATCTGCTAGGCGGTATCGCCAGCTACGAAGTTTCGAGCGCTCTCGAAGTTTACGGTGAACTGACATACGTCAACAACCGCGTTGACGCTGAGTTGGCTCCTACGCCAATCCTCGTAAACACATTCCTCGATATCGATTCGTTGGTTGCCAACGGCTTCATCGATGCCGCTACCGAAGCTCAGTTCCGTCAGCTTGACGCATCAGAAACAGGCGACTCTTTGAATGACGGCCTTGTCGACGTTCAAATCCGTCGTCGTCTCCAAGAAGCTGGCGGTCGCCGGAACTTGGATGAACGCAATGCATTCCGCATTGTTGCTGGTGCGCGCGGTGAGATCAACGAGTACCTCAATTACGATGCGTACTACCTGTTCTCACGGACACGTAACTCGAACATCCAAGAAGGTAACGCTTCGGTTTCGCGCTTCACGGCTGCTGTTAACGGCACCGGCGATGATCAAATCAACATCTTCGGTCTGAACCAACTGTCGGATGACGATGTGGATGTGTTCCGCATTCAAGCGCAAAACGGCGACATCTCGACCCTCGAAGTCGTTTCGGCTGTACTCTCGGGTACATTCGGTGATTTCGCTCTGGGTGCGGCTGAGCCAGTAGGCTTCGCGTTCGGTGCAGAGCATCGTGCGGTTAGCTCGCGGTTCATCCCTGATGAGTTCTTGGCTTCGGGCGACGTTGCTGGCTTTAACGCCGGTCAGCCTACAGAAGGCGGCTACAGCGTTGATGAACTCTTCGCTGAGGTGAACATCCCTTACGAAACCGAAAGCGGCATGCGTGTCGAAGTTAACGGCGCTGCTCGTTACTCCGACTACTCGCTTGCAACTGTTGGTGGTGTTTGGACTTACGCCGGTGGCGTTCAGTTCACGCCGATCCCTGATGTGACCCTTCGTGGTCAGTATCAGCGTGCGGTTCGTGCGCCAAACGTGGGTGAGTTGTTCCAGGGTACAGCCATCGGCTTCCCAGGCGCGAACGATCCATGTGCTGGTGACGGTGCAGGCGGTGGCCCAATCCCAACAGGCGCGCTTCTGGCTCTGTGTCAGGCAAACGGCGTTCCTGCTGCGAACATCGGCAACAACGCTGTTCTTCAGCCAGACGGCCAGATCGCTGCATTGTTCGGCGGTAACCCGAACCTTCAGGAAGAAACTTCGGACAGCTTGACCTTTGGTGTCGTGCTTCAGCCGTCGTTCCTGCCTGGTCTGACGATCACAGCTGACTACTTCGACATCACTGTCGACGATGCGATCCAAACGATCAGCCTTCAGCAAGCTCTGGATATCTGCTACAATCAGGTACAAGATCTTTCTGACCCACGTTGCCTCAACTTTGTTGGCACACGTGACTCACAAGGTGCGTTTGGCCGTGACAATCCACCTGTACTTGGTGGTGCGAACATCGCTGAACTCAGCGTTTCGGGTATCGACCTTCAGGTCAACTACTCGACGGATCTGCCATTCTCGTTGGTCGGTGACGGTGACTCGCGCTTTGATGTCCAATTCTTGGGCACTTGGACTGAGTCGTCTGATGTTGCGCCGGATCAAAATGATCCAACCAACGTTGACACCTGCGCTGGCGAATTCGGCCTGACTTGTGGTGAGCCGACGCCTTCGTTCAAATGGACGTCGCGCTTCAGCTACATCGATGGTCCGGTTACGGTCACCACACGCTGGCGTCACCTGTCTGGCGTTGAAGATGATGATCCAGGCGTTGACTACATCGTAGAACGCATCAGCGCCTACGACCTGATCGATCTGACAATGTCTGTTGATGCGACTGAGAACTTCACAGTGACAGCTGGTATCAATAACCTGTTCAACACCCTGCCATCGACTCCTGAGTTCGATGCCAGCGGTCAGGTTATTAACAACACCAACTCACTGCTTCTCGGCGACTTCAACAACGCTGAGCAGTCGAACACATACCCGAGCACATATGACGTGCTGGGCCGTGACTTCTTCGTCTCGGCACAGTTCCGCTTCTAACTCGGACTTGTCTCCCAGCCTCGGTTTCGATCGGGGCTGGGAACAACAAAAAGGGGCGTCAGACCAAGTGTCTGACGCCCCTTTTTTGTGTTCGCTTGAAACGCCATAAATTGCGTTTCTGATCGCGCGAGCATCCCGCTCAGCCGAAGGTGATAAAGTCAGCCAATTCGCGGCCGCTAGGCTCGCAGATCGCTTGAGTGCCTTGCAATTCCAACCCGTGCGCGGCGAATGCCCGCGTCACTTTGTCTCGTGCATCGGCGGTCTTACACGCCCCTGCGAGCGACTGTATCCGGCCCAGCTCATTCTTGGCGTGCCCTTCGATAATGCCGATGGTTTCAATGATTGAACCCACGCCCGCCTGCCGGCCCATCAAACATGATCGCCGGATCGCTTCGGGTATCTCCCACGCCGGAGACGTCTCGCCGAATTTCGCAGCGCCTTGGCTGGCAATTTTTCCGGCCAAATTTGCCGCGAGGTCAATGCCTGCAGGACCATTTTTGAGCGCCGTTTTCACTTTGCGTGCGGCGCCTTTCTCCTTAAGCGCCCAAAGCAACTCGCCGCGCCGTCGCAGGTTGTGTTCAAGGATCGGCCCGTCGCCGCGGTGAACCATTAGGCCCACTTTCCCTCCCGGAGAGAGAACGCGGGCGATTTCGTCAGCAACGCGTTTGGTGTCGCCATATTCGAAACCGAACTGGCTGGTCACCGCACCGAAACGATCATCGTCAAAGGGCAGGCTTTCCATCGCAATCCCACCGCGTGTTTCCGTGCCCATGGGCGGCATCGGCAGCTTGGGGGCAAGATCGATCCCCAGCAGTTTCAGGTCTGAGCGTTTGGACAACATCCAGCGCAAGACCCGGCCATCGCCCGTGGCAAGGTCCAGCAGCGCAGCGCCTTCGGGCAGGTCTTGGCAAAATTCAAACCACGCCGCTTGCTGCGCATTTTCGATCGCGGCCCAACGCTGCGGCAGGCAGCCGCCGCCATTGCTATCGCCGACACGGCCTCCCGCAGCGCCATTGCCAGCGCCGCCCGAATTGAGCGCCCAAAAATCGCTCCACGCTTCTTGTGATTGTGTCGTCGCCATAAAAGTCGCTGCGTTCCTTAAGTTACCACATCGAAGGCAACGGTCATCCGTTCTGCCGATGCGAAAGGTGTGGTGCCATGATAGGCGGTGCTGGGGAACAGCGCCAGATGGCCTGGCTTTGGCTCGATCGATTTAACCGGCTCTAAGCCCAAGCCGAGATCGGATTTCGGGCGGCCCACTTCCAACCATCCCTGCCGGTTGGGGCCTGATGCTTCGTCGGGCACGACCAAATACAACGCCGATGAAAGCACGCCTTGCGGGTGGATATGGGCGGTGTGGTGGTCTCCGCCGCCGGTTAGTCGCACCGACCATGATCCTGCAAGCCGCCATGGCGCATCGCGCAGGCGCAAAAGCGGGTGCGATGGATCGGACGGCGGCAAATCTGCACGGTATTCTTCCAAAGTGACTCGGATGGCTTCGTGCAATTCGGCGAGCAACGGTTCGGTGCGGTGAAACAGAATGCCCCGCGTTTGGGTGCCGCCGCGCAGCGATTGTCCCAAGGGCATGGCCGATCCGGCGTGGAGCGCGCGCAATTCAGCAATGGCATCGTCAATCAATCCGTCGCGCCCGGATAGGGGCCGCATTTGGATCAGGCCGGATTGTTCATGCAGCCATGCAGCGCGTTCGAGCGATTCCGCATCTCCCAGCACCCGCCAAACGATCCCGCGCAAAGACCAAGCCGTGATATCCCACGGTTCACTGGCAATCGCTTCCGTCAGCAGCGCATTCGCGCGATCATATTCGCCTGTTCGGATGCGGTGGCGGGCTTCGTGAACGGCAAGTCCCGGAGTGGATGGCGACAAGCTGGCAAAAACAGCCTCTGCCCGCTCCAGATCCCCTGCGGAGCCGGCATGGACCGCCTCTAACAGAGCGAAATGCGCTTCATTGGGAAAGCGCGTACGCGCCGCTGCGGCGATGCTTGCGGCCTCGCTCGCGTGATCGAGCCCAGACAAAGCTTCTGCATGGGCGGAGGCGATATTGCGGTCTTGCGGTGCCTTTGCAGAGGCTTCGCGAAAGGGCGCGGCGAAATCGGTTTCTCCTGCCGCCAGCCGCATACCCGATAAAAACGAGAGTGCGGCGATGAAACCGGGGGCCTGCGCGCACAATTGCTCGGCTATGGCGCGCGCGCCATCGATGTCGCCAGCCACTTCCAACGCCTGCGCTTTACCCAGCCAAAGATCGGCGTCCCCCTGCGTCACGGCGATCGCGGCATCAAAACGGGCCACCGCGTCACTTTCCCCGCGCTCAATCGCGACCCGCGCGCGGCCATGCAAAGCGCGCGGGTGGCGCGGCTCCCGCGCTAAGACCGCGTCATACCAATGCGCCGCTTCGGCGGGTTCACCCAGCGACCGGTGCGATAGGGCGCGCACGCTGCCGTATCGCGCAACGCTGCGCCCTGCTTTTTCGTGCTGAGCCAAAAGCGCCACGACATCGCGATGCCGCGCCAACCGTTGCAGGGCAATAGCGTGGTTCAACACGTAATCGAGAACGCCGGGAGCAAGCGAACAGGCGGCCGCAAAATGCGTCGCAGCCGCGCCCGCATCGCCCGATTTCAGCGCCAGATCCCCGGCCGCGTCGGCAAGGGCGGCATCACTGGGATGATCACGGCGCGCATCCTCTGCGATACGCCTCGCACCAGCAAGATCGCCGGACTGCACCGCCATGCGAATGCGCCCCAAGGCCTCTGGCGCAGAAAGCTGAGCCGGGCCCTGTGTCACTGAGAGCGGAGCCACCCCGTCACCGCCATTCGGCCCATCGGCGCAAAGGGCGGGACATAGCTGACCATGTGCGATTGCGGGACCTTGAACAGGTTCAGCGCGTTAAAGCGGGGCCGAAACCCTTCGACCACGTCGCCTTCATCATCGAGGAACAGCAAATAGCCGCCCCAATCCGGGCACCAATTTGGCGGCGCGAAATTGAGCACATAGGCGACTTCCCAACCTTCGCCGACATGGCTGTCGATATGCTGGCCAAGATAGTGGTTGGGGGCAAACAAGGTTGCCTGCCCGTCGGCCTTTACCAGCGCATCGATGCCGGTGATATCGCGGGCGAGGTCCATAAATTCAGGCGCGTTGAGATGTTCGAGCAGGATTTCATGCGGGCTTTCGATTTCCCATTCTTCCTGCACCGCAGTCAGGATCGGATAATGGGCAAAGCGAAATCCATATTCGCCCCGCGCCGAATTTTCCTGCGCGCCCATCGCGGCGGCGTTGATCGTTTGCTGTCCCTCGGGCGTGCGCATGTCTTCCGCACGAAAACTCTGACGGTTTTCATCGCCCGCTCCCGTCGCCATGCCCCACGGCGTTCCCTTCGCCAGCACCGCCAAAACTTCGCGGGCTGTGTCTTCGGTCAGGACGTCGCGCACTTGCACTCGGCTGGTTTTCGCAAACCGCTCAGCCAGCGTTTTACGATCCAAGTTCGGGCTCAGTTCAAACAGTTTCTTCATCACCAGCACTCCGTAACCAACAAACCTACTAATTGGCCAGTTGATTTGCGACCGCCGGTCACATAATCCCGTCTCAAATCAAAACGTGTCTAAAGAGGATTCATCATCATGCCGACAGCTTATATCGTCGACGCCGTACGGACCGCTGGTGGTCGCCGTGGTGGCCGTCTTGCCGGGGTGCACCCCGTGGACTTGCTCGCCAAATCGCTCGATGCGATTGTTGATCGCAGCGGTATCGATCCGCATGCCATTGATGATGTGATCACCGGCTGCGTCAGCCAAGCGGGCGAACAGGCCGGTCAAGTGGGCCGGATGGGTGTTCTCGCGTCCAAGCTTCCCGAAAGCACGCCAGCGGTGTCGATTGATCGGCAATGCGGCAGCTCGCAACAGGCGATCCAATTCGCCGCGCAGGCCGTGATGAGCGGCACGCAGGACGCGGTTATCGCCAGCGGCGTGGAAAGCATGACCCGCGTTCCCATGGGCAGCAACATGACGCTGCACATGAAAGAGGGCCTAGGCAATTACATGTCTGACGGGGTGAAGGACAAATACCCCGGCGTGCAATTCAGCCAGTTTATGGGCGCTGAAATGATTGCCACCAAACATGGCTTTTCAAAAGAACAGCTCGATGCATTTGCGTTTGAAAGCCACCAGCGCGCGATTGCCGCAACAGAGGCGGGCGCATTTGCCAATGAAATCGTGCCGATTGAAATTGAAACGCCCGAAGGCACTGAAATGCATACAGTGGATGAAGGCATCCGTTTTGATGCGACATTGGAAGGCATCGCGGGCGTCAAATTGCTCGCCCCAGATGGCAGGGTTACTGCGGCATCCGCCAGCCAGATTTGCGACGGTTCCAGCGCGGTTTTGGTGGTTTCGGAGGAGGCGCTGAAACGCCACAATCTCACCCCGATGGCGCGCATTCACAATTTGACCGTGACCGCCGGTGATCCGGTTATCATGCTCGAAGAGCCGCTGTTCGCGACGGATAAAGCGTTGGAGCGCGCGGGACTGAAAATTGACGACATTGACCTGTATGAAGTCAATGAGGCATTCGCCCCTGTGCCTATGGCCTGGCTAAAGCACACCGGTGCCGACCCCAAGAAACTCAACATTCATGGCGGCGCGATTGCATTGGGTCACCCGCTGGGTGCATCAGGCACAAAATTGATGGCAACGCTGGTGCATGCATTGCACCGGCAGGACAAGAAATACGGGCTTCAAACGATGTGCGAAGGCGGCGGCGTTGCCAATGTCACCATCGTTGAACGCGTTTAGGGCTTAGAATTATCACCCCTTAGAGAGGAATCACAATGGAAGTATCTGCAAACACACCCGCCGTCGTCACCGGCGGGGCTTCGGGTCTTGGCGCGGCGACGGCGCGCGCATTGGCTGCGAAGGGCGCGAAAGTCGCGATCTTCGACATGAACGAAGAAAAAGGCGAAGCGATGGCCGCTGAGATCGGCGGCATCTTCTGCAAGGTCAACGTGACCAGCGATGAAGACGTGGACGCCGGTTTTGCCAAGGCACGCGAAGCGCACGGCCAAGAGCGCATCCTTGTGAACTGCGCGGGTATCGGCAACGCGATCAAAACCGCGAGCCGCGACAAAGCGTCAGGTGAGATCAAGCATTTCCCGATTAGCGCATTTGATTTCGTCATTCAGGTCAACCTGATCGGCACATTCCGCTGCATCGCCAAATCGGCGGCCGGCATGATGACCCTTGATCCGATTGGTGAAGACGGCGCGCGCGGCGCGATGGTCAACACCGCATCGGTTGCTGCCGAAGACGGCCAAATGGGCCAAGCGGCCTATTCTGCGTCCAAGGGCGGCGTTGTTGGCATGACCTTGCCAATCGCTCGCGATCTGATGCGCGAAGGCATCCGGGTGAACACCATTTTGCCAGGTATCTTTGAAACCCCTCTGATGAATGCTGCTCCTCCTCAGGTGAAAGAGGCGCTGGCCGCTTCTGTGCCTTTCCCTAAGCGTTTGGGCTTGCCTGAAGAATACGCGAAACTGGCGATGACAATGATCGAAACCGGGTACTTCAACGGCGAAGACGTGCGTCTTGATGGTGCGATCCGGATGGCACCGCGTTAAGCCATTCATACAAAATAAAAGGGCCGCCTGCGCGAACGTGCAGGCGGCCCTTTTTGTTGGATGTCGCACATGGCGGGGCTTTACCGTCCGCCGGTCACATACAGGCATTGCCCCGTCACCCAGCTTGCCGCAGGCGACGCCATATAGACAACCGCGGCGGCGATATCTTCTGGCTTGCCATAACGCTGCATGGGTATCCCGATATGTTTCAGCAATTGTTCGCGCTTTTCATCGGTGTCGGTGCCCATACAATCATCGAAGTTTTCGGTTGGAACTGGGCCGGGGGCGACGGCATTGACGCGCACATTGGGGGCGACTTCCCATGCCATTGTCGTCGTCAGGCTGTTCACCGCCGCTTTGGCCGCGCCATAGGGGCCGTTCTTGACCTGCGGGCCAAAGGCAGAGCGTGACGAGATGTTGACGATGGAACCGCCGCCCTCATTCATCACCTTGGCCGCCACAGTTGCGCCCATCCACACGGCCTTAAGATTGAGGTCGATCTGAGCGTCAAAATTCTCCTCAGACGTCCGCGTCAGATACCGCGGGGTGCCATCGGGAATTCCGCCAGCGTTGTTGACCCAGATCGTCAGCTTGCCCAGTTCTGCAACGGTGCGCTGGGCCAGCTGTTCCAAGGCGTTCATATCGGTCGCATCCGTCGCCAAAGGCAAAGCGCGACGACCCAATGCGCGAATTTCTTCGGCAACTGCATCAAGGTCAGATTGCGTGCGCGAGGCGATGGCAACGTCCGCTCCCGCTTGTGCCAAGCCGATTGCTATGGCCCGGCCAATGCCTTTGCCCGCCCCTGTAACGACAGCAACTTCGCCATCGAGCCGAAAGCTATCCAGAATACCCATCAATTCCATTCCCACTTAATGTTGTGAAGTGGAAGATTGGCCCCTGCGCGCGATAAGCGACACTGATTGATCAAATAGGGGCGGCGGTGTGCGGGAATTATGCGGCTGTTTCCAACCGGTCCCCCAATTCGCCCAGACCGTCTTCCTCATACACCGCGTACAGAGCGCGGGCGATGCGGTAGTCTTCGATATAGTCGATATCGACCCCGGCCAACCGCGACAGATCGAACAGTGCGGGGTTATCTCCCAAGAAATATTCCCACCGCAAAATCTCTGTGCGCGGGGCCATATAGAGGCTGTTGGTAACCTTGAACCATTCGGGCAAATCCTGCGACACGGTGTGGTTGCGGGTCGCGCTGTAATTCAGCGCGCCGCTGGCCGACCAATAATAATCCTGCACTCGGTTCACGCCCAGCAAAGAGTCCCTGCAGCCCCCGATCACTTGGTCGTTGTAAGCGGCGAATGCGGCGGCGTATTCGCGCGGGGTCATCAGCGGGCAAACCACTGTGGCCCAGGCGATGTGTTCATGCTCAATCTCGCGGACGATCCCTGTGATGACATCGCGAAACGGTGCCTCATGCCCGACCGAAATTCGGCGTGCGCGCCGGTGCTGCGAAGCGCCGAAACTCTCCGCAATGGCCAGAAATTCATCATCCTCGCTGGAGACATAAATCCGCGCCGGATCGATCACTTTGACCAATTGCGACAGCTTCCAATGGATCAGCGTGGGTTGATCGCCAAAGGGCAGCAGGCACTTTTCCGAAATGCGCGAACTGCCGCGCCGCGCGGGCACCACAATCGCCAAATCATCGAGAATAGAATTAGGCATAGGAAGCCTCCTTGATCAGTTGGGCGGGCGGATTGAGCGCGTGATACCGCGCCAGAGCGTCGTCCCAGCGCGCCGGATCCACGGGTTCATTGACGCGGGCGATTATGTCCTCGGCGCGCACAGTGGGCGCGATGGGATCGAACGCAGCGTTGAGTATGTGATAGGCGAACCATCGCCGCGCCGATGCCTGATCGGCCGCTTTGGCTGTGCCCAAATCCAGATCATGGATCATATCGCTGACACGATCGTAGGCGTTGATCCACGGTGCGGTGGGCGCGCTTTGACCCGCGGATAGCCGCACCATCGGCGTGGCAAAGGCGGCGCAGATCGACCAGCTTTTCGAATTGCCAACCACCATGCCATCACAATGCAGGGCCATCGCCTGCGTCGTATCGCTCGCCGCAATTCCATGCGCCTCTGTTCGGGGCAGCAGCTTGACCCGCCCCCCATGCTGCATAATCGCTGCGTTGACTTGCCCCACATCGCCATGCCGCTCTGTCAGAGGGTGGTGAGTGACCAGCAAAGCCGTTTCATCCCCCAATTGCGCCGCCACTGCGCGGACCATATCTGCGTTGCTGCCAAAGGCGTGGTGTTGGCCAAAGAAGTTTTCGGGATGCTCATATTCCAGCGGCAGGCCGATGATGCGCTGTCCGTCGTCTATCCGCGCCTGCGCCCGGAATTCTGCGCGCGTGGGCAGGGTGATCCGGGCCGTCATGTCGTCCCACAATTCCCTCCCTATCCCGTCCAAAGCGCGCGCCACATCAGGGCCAATTTCCGGGATGAAGCCGTGATCGAACAGATCATTTTTGAGAACGAGCCATTCATTGCCCAAGTCAAAGGGCGGGGCGCCCCCTTCCATCATATATCGCACCGCGCCGGGAAACCGCGACGGAGTCTTCGTATCGGCGCTGCGGCATAGGGTGAGGTCAGGGGCAATGGCCCCCACAAATTCAATCAGATCATCCTGCGCGCTGGCATCAACGCGCAATTGCGGATGGTCCGGACCGTCTAAAAGATGCCAGTGCACATGCGGCAGCGCCTCAATATGGGGTGCCTCGGCCTTGCTGATCCCGGTTCCGCGCCACAGCGGCGGGACCATGACGTGAACCTCATGATCACGGGCGAGGGTGGTGATCACGCCGGAGACAATATTGGCGAACCACCACGGGGTGACGACCGGCAGATAGAACAGGATGCGCATGGGGGCGGGGCCTTTGCGTGTGCAAGAGAGGGGATGCGTGCCCCCGCATCACAGCAACCCCCGTGCCAAGCCGTCTTGCCCGCGGTGGTAAAGGCGGCAATCTATCGGGGGCGCAGTGAAGGCTGCGTATTATTGCCGGTTTGGGGCAATGGCTTGCCGGGGAGTGGGCGGCCGCGTGAGACATATTGCCTGACATCTCGGTCACGATTGCAGCTGCACTGTGCAAGACCTGGTGCCCAAAGGTGTCCATCCCAGTCCAGTTTGCAGATTGCAGAAAATACCGCCGATACAATTGGTTTTTTGGACCCGATGATGCATCGTCGGGTTCGGATTGGTGTAACAAAGGATGAGTGGGTGACTGTCAGACGGCTATCGTGTTTGATCAAAGCGACGGTTTTCGGTTTTCTCGGCGCGATTGGCGCTGTTGCCCCCTATCAAAGTGCCGCGCAGCCGGCCCCGCCGAATGAAGCGGCTAGCAACCCGATTGCGTTGACTGTCACTCTGTCTCTGAATTCATTTGAGGAGCGGGTGCAGACGGCACTTGAAGAAAAGGTCGCGCCGGGATTCGTCTTTGCTGTGATCGAGGACGGAAAAATCATCTTCGCTCAAGGATACGGCTATGCCGATCTGGAAGCAGCGGTGCCCGCAACACCCGATACGGTTTTTCCGCTTGGTTCAATCAGCAAAACCTTCATCGGCTCGGCTGCGGCGATTGCGACCAACGATGGACGTTTTGATCCGGAAGAGCCCATCGCAAATTATTTGAGCTTTTCCATTGATGACCCGCGAGATGGCGGCGAGAATGTGTCGTTCCTGCATTTGGCGACGCACACATCCGGAATTGTGGATCATGACCCGTCTTATGAAAAAGCCTATGCGTTTGGGGAAGCTGTGCATCCGCTAAATCTGTCTGCATACTTGCAATCTTATCTGACCGCAGATGGTGAATTGTACAGCGCGGCTGACAATTTTTCCGATCACTATCCCGGACGCAGCAATGCATATTCAAACATCGCGTCGGGATTGGCAGCGCAGGCGTTGGAAGACAAATTGTCGGTCAAATTTGAGGATTTCACTCAGGCTGAAATCTTTGGTCCTTTGGGCATGAGCTCAACCACGTGGTTTTTGCCAAGAGCAGACCCGGAACGCACCGCGACGCTTTACGAATTGGTCGATGGCGAGTTCACGCCTTATCCTGTCTATGCGCTGGCGACATGGCCCGATGGCGGCCTTCGATCTTCGGCACATGATTTGGCGCGGTACATGATCGCATATTCAAACAACGGTATGATTGATGGGGAGCAAATCATTCCCCGGTCTGCGGTGCAAATGGCGCTTGCTGGATTGGACATGTCGGGCGTGGAAGATCGTTCAGAAGACGAGGTTGCCACCGGTTTCTTTTGGGGCACTTCGCTTGCTCCTTCGGCCCTTCAGTCGCGCCCATTGATTGGGCACAACGGCGCCGATCCCGGCATTTGGACGATTATGCAGTATGATCCTGTGCGCGATCGCGGCGTGATTGCGTTTGCCAATGGTGAGCTCGCCACCGGCGCGCAAATACGCGGGTTCTATTCGCTCGCTTACAGCTTATTCCTGACGGAACTCTGACAGCTTTCCTACTCGCCCTAACTTGGACTATCCAATTTATGGTGGTCAATGATGGCACATTTTGTCAATTCTGCAGGCGGAAATGGAAACTGACACATAAACAAATGAAATCTGCCGCGCGCTCAATACAAGCCCTTGGAAAAGCTGCATTTTTTCCGGATTGCGCGGCC
The DNA here is from genome assembly GCA_947502815.1 of uncultured Erythrobacter sp. Lineage (GTDB taxonomy): Bacteria > Pseudomonadota > Alphaproteobacteria > Sphingomonadales > Sphingomonadaceae > Erythrobacter. The sequence continues at coordinate 2,461,005 of CANNBH010000001.1, read as the reverse complement.
TATGAGGAATTTCGAAAGACCCCACTTATGCGGTCCACACGGGCCGCGCCGCCAGACGAAATCGGAGAGAGAAGCCCATGACTGACTACACCCAGATACTCGTCGACAAGACCGATGGTATCGCCACGATCACGCTGAACCGCCCAGAGAAAATGAACGCCTACACCCGCACGATGGGCGAAGAGATCATGGCGGCGATGGACGATATCGATGCCGATGACGCGGTTCGCGCGGTGATCTTTACGGGAGCGGGCGAACGGGCGTTTTGTGCCGGAGCGGATCTGACGCCAGAAAGCGGCGGGCAGATCTTCTCCGATGGAGCCGAAGTGGAAAGCCTGTCTGACGAGCGTGTGCGCGATGGCGGCGGGCGGCTGACGCTGCGCCTGTTTGAAAGCACGAAACCGCTGATCAGCGCGTGCAACGGTGTTGCGGTAGGGGTCGGCTCTACGATGCAGCTTGCGATGGATATGCGCCTTGCCGCTAGCCATGCGCGTTATGGTTTCGTCTTTGCCCGGCGCGGTATCGTGCCAGAAGCGGCGTCGAGCTGGTTCCTGCCGCGGATCGTGGGCATCTCGCAGGCTCTCGAATGGTGCTATTCGGGCCGGGTCTTTGACGCTGAGGAAGCGAAGGCAGGCGGGTTGGTGCGTTCTATCCATGCACCCGAGGATCTGATGCACGCTGCGCAAGGGCTAGCGCGCGAAATTGCGGACAACACTTCGGCCGTATCGGTCGCGATGACGCGTGCGATGATGTGGCGTTTGATGAACACCGACCACCCGATGGAAGCGCACAAGATTGACAGCCGGGCCATTTACCGCCTGTCGCGCGGTAAAGATGCAAAGGAAGGGATCGCCAGCTTCCTGGAAAAGCGTAATCCGGTCTATCCGGGTAAAGTCAGTGAAGATATGCCAGGTTTCTATCCATGGTGGCCAGAACGCCCCTTTGAATGAGAGAGACTATGACCGATCGCTCCGATCAAGATGCGCCGAAAAGCGAATATCAATTAAGCGGTTTTCTGCCGTATCAATTGTCGATCGCGTCAAACGCGGTCAGCGGGCTGATTGCTGAAAGGTATCGCACGCGCTTTGGCCTAAAAATCATGGAGTGGCGGGTGATGGCGGTTTTGGGCGATGCAGAGGCGGGCCGGCTGACGCAGCGCGATCTGACCGAAGTGACTTTGATGGACAAGGTCGCGGTCAACCGGGCGTGCAAAGTGTTGGAGGAGCGCGGTCTGATCCAACGGGTCCAAAACGAAAAGGATGGGCGGTCGCATTTGCTCAGGCTGACAGGTGAAGGCGAAGCGATCCACCGCGAAGTCATGCCGCTGGCCAAAGCGACTGAACGTGAATTGTTCGAAGGCTTTGACGCGCAGGAAGAAGCGATGCTGCGATCAATGTTGGAGCGGATGCGGTTGCGCGCGGCCTCTATCGCAAGTGCCGCCGGATAAATACGCCATCAATGCGCATAGCCAAAGGGCCAATCTACTCTGTGGTAGACTGGCCCTTTGATTGTTTGGGTTGAAGCGGATCGCGCTATTCAACCGGATCGATAAGAGCATCGGAGATCGAGCAGGCCGCTGGGCCAAGGATCACGATGAACAGAACCGGTAGGATGAACAGGATCAGCGGAATGGTCATGATCGCAGGCAGACGCGCGGCTTTCTCTTCGGCGCGCATCATGCGTTCGTTGCGGAATTCCGCCGACAAAACACGCAAGGCCGAAGCCAGCGGGGTGCCGTATTTCTCGGTCTGAACCATGGTGGTCACAACGCCTTTCACCGCCTCCAAATTCACGCGGTAGGCAAAATTGTCGAATGCCACTTTGCGTTCCGCAAGGAAGGACATCTCAATCGCGGTAAGGGCAAATTCGTCGCCCAGTTCCGGATAGGCGCGGCCCAATTCCTTGGCCACACGGTTAAAGGCGGCATCGACCGTCAGACCGGCTTCGGCGCAGATCACGAGCAAGTCGAGCGCATCTGGCAGACCCTTTTGAATCTCAAGCGTGCGTTTCGAGGCCTTGTTAGAAAGGAAAATTTCGGGGCCTTTATAGCCTGCAAACAGCAGAACAGTCATTGCGCCAAGACGTTTCATCGGTCCCCAGTCCGGGAAATAGTCGATGAAATAGATCACCAGCACACCAATCAGGCCAAGAACAATCGGCATGATTGCGCGCAGGCCGATAACGATGACTGCCAATTCTTTGTTGCGATAACCCGCATGGGCAAGTTTTTGCTGAACAGCCGCGACTTGGCTTTGCTCAAGTACGTTCAATTTGCCCAAGCTGTCCTTGACCTTATCGGTCGTATCGGACTTGCGCACCAGGCTGGCGCGTTTCTTTGTTCCGCCCGTAACGATGCCGGCTTTCAGCTCGTCACGGCGATCATTCAGCGATTTAACACGCTTTGCCATCGGGTCTTTGATCGTGATTGCGGCATAGATCGCCATGATAATCGCGAATGCAGCAAGCCCTGCGAGGATCGTCCCAACAAGGACGACATCAAAGCCGAGGAGCGAGGGTCCGGGTGTCTGGTTCATAGTCTTATCTTTCCCCGGATCAGATTTCGAAGCTGACCATTTTGGCCATGATGAAGACGCCAATGCTCATCCAGCACAGCCCACCAAGGCCAGCGACGATCAAGCGATCTTCGTAGAAGAAGCCGCCCAGATATTCTGGGTTGATCCAATAGATCAGGCCAAAGACGATGAAAGGGAGCGAGCCAACGATGTAGGCAGACGCTTTCGATTCAGAGCTCATCGCTTTGATCTTCAGCTTCATCTGAGAGCGTTTGCGCAAAACGTCGGCAAGATTCGATAAAGTCTCTGCAAGGTTACCACCGGTTTCGCGTTGAATAGCCAGGGTGATGCAGAAGAAATTGAATTCAGGGATACCCAGCCGGTCGGCTGTTTCCTGAAGCGAATCTTCCATTGTCTTACCGATTCTGATGCGTTCTGTGATGCCTTTAAACTCAATGCCTACGGGCCCATCAACCTCTTGGGAAACAACGCCGAGCGTCTCGGTAACCGGAAGACCTGAGCGCAGGCCGCGCACCAAAAGCTCAATCGCATCTGGGAACTTGGAGTTGAAATTGTTCGTCCGTTTGTTGATCAAAAACCCGACCACCAAATGCGGCAGGCCAAGGCCAATGACCGCGCCCACGCCAAGTGCCAGCAGCGGAGCGCCGCTTTGCAAGAATACCAGCACAGCAACGGCGATGGTGATACCAAGCGAAGCATAGATATATTTCGATACAGGCCAGCCTTTGCCGGTTCGGTCCAATCGCACTTCTAACGCCTCAAGCCGCGAGCCTGATCCGGCCACCCGGTGTGATTTGGGTTTGCGCGCGGCGATCGCTTTCTTGAATTGCGATTCAACCTTGGCGTCGGTGCTTTCGGAATGGCGATAGCGCAGCGATTCAAGGCGCCGCTTTTGGGCTTTGCCTGATCCAGAACCAGCCACCAGCAAATAGCCGGCAACGAGCACGGAAAAGATCACCACCGTGATAAGCAGGGTATCGTAAAAATCCATGTCGGCCTCGTCTTGCCTGTTCCTATGCCGGGCCCATAAGGCGCGGCGGTTTGATCACCTGGCCCAGGCATCGGCGCATTCGCCCATGACCTGTCCAATAAATTTCAATCGGCGCAGTCGCTGCCGCCGCCTGCCTGATGCAAAGATCATGCTGGCGGCGGCTTCGATTACGCCTGCTTATTCAGCGGGCTCTGCTTCGGGGCTCTTTTTCTTGGCCAAAAGGCCCTTCAAATCGAACCCACCAAGCAGTGATTTCTTCTCTTCGCTGATCGCCGCGAGATCTTCCTCGCTGGCGCCCATCACGCGCTCGGCGATTTGCTTGATCCCGGCGGTTGCCTTCGATGACTTGTTCGCCTCGATGAACACTTGGCCAAGTTTGGCGGCGTTCGATGCGGCTTTGATGTCATACGGGATCGCAAAGTCGACTTTGCGTTCGATGGAAGCTTCAAAATCGGCCTTGCTGATCTCTGCCACGCCCGGTTGGACTTTGTTGGCAACGATCATTGGATGGGCATGCGCCGCGTTGGTTTTGAGCCATGACAGGATGCGGATCGTGTCGCGGGCAGAAGCCAGCGTCAGTTCGCATGTCAAAAGCACAAGGTTCACATCAGCCAGCAAATGCGGGAAGTTGATCAGCATGTTGCGCGGCAGATCGATCACAGTCATTTCGAACGCTTGGCGGAATTCTTCCTCAAGCTGAACGAAAGCCGATCCATCGGTCATAAGCGGCTGGCTGATCGGAGCTTCGGCAGACAGGATCGACAGATTGTCATTGGCACGGATCATCGCGCGTTCGATGAACAGGCCGTCAATCCGGCTGGGGTTGTCGATCGCATCCGTCAGACCGCGACCCGGTTCCAGATCAAGCGCAAGTGCGCCCGTTCCGAAATGCACATCAAGGTCGAGCAAAGCGGTTGGCACCTGATGGTGTTCACTAAACAGCCACGACAGGGACGTTGCCAATGTGGAGGCGCCTACGCCGCCGCGTGTGCCGACAACTGCGGTTGAAATGTGGCGTTTGACCGCTTCACCATCGCCAGCTTTCGGCGAAGTGAAAACGGCAAGCGCACCGTTCAGCGCATCGTGCACAGCCTGTGCGTTGAGCGGTTTAAGCAGATAGTCGTGGATGCCGCTGGCGAGCAAATCGCGATAGAGGCGCACATCGTTGACCTGGCCGATTGCAATAACAACCGTTCCGGGCTCACACACTTCTGCCAAAGCGTTGATGTCGTTCAGAGGATCGCCGCTTTCCGAAAGGTCAACCAGCAGGATAGCTGGGCTGGCGCTTACGGACAGTGACTGGACTGCGTTGCGCAGACCGCCTTTGTTGCACTTTTCAGGCTGCCATCCCATTTCGATAACGATAGGGCGCAGCACGTCGAGCGCAGCGTCGTCGCAAATATACGCTGCAAAAGCGTCGCGATTGCCGGGTAGACCCGATTTCCAAGGAGCATTCATGGATCAGTTCCCTCCGGCATTTGCGTCTTGAAGACCACCGGCGCCCGATGGCGCGGTTTCACGATATGTTTGGATAGCCCGTGTGCCCGTAGAAACGGTGGTTTCGCCGTTCCCTTTTTGCCCTTCGAGAAGGTCTTCGGGATTGGCGACCATCGCAGCCAAATTGCTGTTGACGGCGCAGCCATATCCGGGGCTGGTTGCGTTTAGGTAATTGGAGTCAGCCTGTGCTGACCAATCTGGGCAACCCGGCACCGAGGCGGTCGATCGGGTGATGACAACCCGCGCCGAACCTGGCGCCAATTGGCCAACCGTGGTCGGGGCGACATCGCTAACGATAAGGCCGTAGCGAGCAGCAAGGTCGTTGACCGCACCGGCAACCGCGGGGTTGTTTGCTGGATCTTCGATAGAGATCCGGTCCCCATATTGGAGTTCCATAGTCTCAAACCAGCCGTTCAAACGCTGTTGTTCAGAGATTGAAAGCCCAGACCGGTTGGTGTCGACATCCATCGTGAAGTTCGTCCGCTCTACCACAGGTTGTTTCGTGCTGTAGAGTGACGTGTTGGTTGGCATACCGGCACAGCCTGCGACTGAGAGGCCGAGCGAGAGGGCAACTGCGCCCATCAATTTGCTTTTGCGTGCAATGTTCATGATCCGAACCTTTCGCTAAAAATTAGAGGCTGAAACCGGGGGCGACAGCGTCTGCCTGACGGTCCCGGTTGCGGTTGCGGGTGTCGTCGGCACGTTGTGGCTGACGCGGGGCGTTCGGCACGATGGCTGATGGATCGGCATTGCTGATGTCGGGGCTTGGCGCCTCGTCTCCGGCAGCGGTCGGCCCAGGGCGGGCTTCGCCGCTCACCCCAGCGTTATCCTGATATGTAATCAGCTGTTCAAATTCGTTGGCAGCGCGATAGCCATCGGTTGGCAGCTTGATGTCGCTCGCATTCACGGGCTCAACCAAATACGGCGTCACGATGATTACCAGTTCCGTCTCACCGCGGCGGAAATCCCGGCTGCGGAAGAGGTTGCCCAAGATTGGCACGTCGCCAAGGCCTGGAGCCTTATCGAGCGAATTCTGTGCATTGTTAGACATCAGGCCAGCGATCATGAAACTTTGGCCTGAGCCAAGCTCAACGGTCGTTTCAGTCCGGCGGATTGTCAGAGCAGGCACCTGAAAGCCGTTCAGCGTAACAGCGCCTTGGCTCGACAATTCCGAAACCTCTGGGCGAACTCGCAATGAGATACGGCCATTGGCAAGAACCGTTGGCGTGTAGGCTAGGCTAACACCAAAATCGCGGTATTCGATGGCGACGTTGCCCAGTCCTTGAGAAATTGGGATTGGGAATTCACCGCCAGCAAGGAACGTGGCCGTTTCGCCCGAAAGCGCGGTCAGGTTAGGCTGTGAAAGGGTCGTAACCAGACCGAGTTGTTCGGAAAGGTCAAGCGCGCCCAGCATGTTCAAGCCGAACAGGCGGCCTAGACCAGCGATTGAGTTGCCGTCTAGCGAGTCGACCGAAGGGCCAACAATCGACGTTCCATCAGGGAACGTGAAAGACGTCTGCGCAGCGCCGTTGCCGACACCCAGTGGCCCGCCAAAGTTGAACTCTTCACCGCCGATTGAGCGGCCTGTGCCGGCGCCGAAGCGGAAGCCGTCGGTGCCATCTGCGGTTTGTAGGTTGCCGCTGATGGTGCGAACCAAGCTGCGGCTTACTTCTGCAAATTTGACCTGCAGATTAACCTGCAATGGGGTCGCAGTGCGAAGACGGCTGATCACGTTGGCTTCTTCACCAAGGAAGGCTTGCACAAGGCGCTCTGCCTCGGCTGCGTCTTCTGGAGCGCCGACCGTGCCGGTAAGCAACACAGTGTTGGTTCCCATGGTCGCCACATTAACTTGAGCGTCCGGCATGGCGAGCGCCATCATCTGATCAATGCTGCCGATGTTCGAGCCAACGCGGATGTTGGCTGAGAAGATCACGTCACCGCGAGCGTTGCTGGCATAGATCGTGGTTTCGCCGCCGGCTTTACCAAATACGTAAAGCTGACGCTGAGACTTGATCTGAACGTCGGCAACGTTTTCGTTGGCAACAAACACATCTGTCATCGATCCTGGAATGGTTACCAGCTCGCCGCGGCCAATCGACAAAACGATCTCTTGGCTTGGGCTGACGACTTGCTGAGCGGTTGCGCTGCCTGTCGGCGTGGCCACCATGGGCAACGCTACGACGCCGGCAAGCAATGCTTTTGCAAATGATTTCATTTTAAACTGGGCTGTCATGTTGGGCCCCCCCGTGGGTTTTCCTGATGGCTTCCGGGCAAGAATGGCCGCAAGCTTTGGTCTGTTTTGTGCAGTTGGCATGATCATTTTCCTCAGCGAACCGTCAGGCCAGCAGCAGGTGTGGTCTGGCTCACTTGGCCGGCACCGCGAGCGGTTGCCGTGCTTACCGAACCGCCAACTGGCACTTCAGTGGTGGCTTTACCGCGAGTCACGCGGACCGTTGGACCGGTCCTGACAGGGGCGCCGTTAACTTGGGCAGGAACGCCCAGTGCAGGAGCCGTTGCAGGTGCGGCGCGGCGGTTGCCGTCATCTTGAGCCGGAACATTGCGGCGTTGGAAGCGTGAAACATCGCCGCCGGTTGAGAATGTCGAACCGCTATCCACTGGTTGACCCATGGCCGTGCGCAGGATGCGTTCTTCTTCCTCAGCCGAAGCGTTCTCGGGAATTTGCACATCGCCAGCGGCAATAGCGCGTTCCAATTCGGCTTGGTTATCGGCGATAGAACGCAGCACCAAAGTTAGCTGACCAATAGTCTGGGCAACAGCGACCTTTTCGGCGATTTCCGGTGTCACTTCGAGAGTGACGGTTCGGAATGCGCGGACAACAGTCTTGCCCTCTTCATCGGACACTTGTTCGGTGGTTTGGTCGGTGGCCAGAACGCGCAGATTGCGCAAAACCGTTTCAGCAGCCTTCAAGGGGCGGCCTTCGCCTTCAACTGTTTGCGTAAGAACCATGTCGACGCGGTCACCCGGGAAGACAAAGCCAGCAACACCGGTTTTGGCTGACACGGGCACTGTTACAGCGCGCATGCCAGGGCCAAGCGCCGCAGCGAGGAAACCGCGATCACCAGGGCTCACCAAAGAACCTTGAGTAACGGGCTCACCAGCGGTGACCGGGAAACGAACAACAGTACCGAGCAAACCGCTCATGTCAGATTCGCCTTCAATAAAGTAGGCGTCTTGAACAAGCTCTTCGGGCCATTCTTGGTAACCCATCGCATCTGCTGTGATGATGGTGCCAACGGGAAGGGCGCGGTTAGCGACCAACACTTTTGGACCTTGTTGTTCTGGCACGGCGGCCTCTGCTGATGGCGCACCATCACCTGCGAACATGCTCCGCGCAAGGAACGCGCTACCGATTGCAACAACCAGTGCACCAAGCAACAGAACCAGTTTCTTCCTATCCATGGCTAATTAGCCCCCTAATGTCGGCCCCAAGAATTTTCGGGCGGGTATGCTTACAGTCGTTAAGTCCGAATTGGTTAAGATCGGGTTCACGGCGGACCCTAAGCAAAGGTCGGTACCGCAATTAATTTTGGAAAAAGCACCCACAGCGCGCCAAATGCGATCGCGACACCATAAGGGATCGCGAGGCGTTCTTTTTGCTGCTGCAGGAAGTGATAAGCGCCCATCACGATGGTCAATGCCCCTCCTGCCAGCGCCATAATCAACAGCAACTGCAAGAATGCATTGGGTTCAATCCAAAGGGCCAAGGCTGTAAGTAATTTTACGTCCCCGCCGCCCATAAGGCGCAAGGCAAACAATCCTGCGAAAAATCCGAAGGCTAAGACGGCGATGCCAAACTGCATTGCCACATCTGGCCATAAGGATAGGCCGCTGGCCCACCAGAACACCGGCGCTCCAAGCGCGATTCCGATATTCAACCAATTGTCGATTTGGCGGCGCTGAAGATCAGTCACAGCGGCAACGATCAGCGCAATTGCCAAGGCAACCAGCAGTCCGTAGTGAATAAAAGTCATCAACATGTGGCCCCCGTCAAAAAGTAAATCGAAGGGAATTGCCTTCGCGTTTTCTTCGTTGATGGCGGTGCTACAGGTGAGTGCTTACTAAATAGTAACCAAGATCAGGGGCATCTGGTTAGGATGGCCGTTAGCAATATCGAGGAACCACCTTTGAGCAATGCAACAGCAATCGATCGCCGCGCGATCCCTCTCCACGCGGTGGAAAGCAGCTGGAACGCCGCCGATGGCCATGTTGTGCGTCGGATCGATTGGCCCGGCGCAGCAGAGGAAGGCAGTGTTGGTAGCCCACGCGGATCGATCCTGTTCATGCCGGGGCGCGGTGACACCTATGAGAAATATCTCGAAAGTCTGGAAGAATGGCACCGCGCAGGATGGCGCGTTACCGCGTCGGATTGGCGCGGGCAGGCCGGGTCGGGGCGGCTAGGTAAAGATGCGTTCACCGGCCATATCGATGATTTCACCACGTGGGTCGATGATCTGGCGCATATCTGGCAGCAATGGGTGGCCGAAGTGCCGGGTCCGCACATTCTGGCCGGACATTCGATGGGCGGGCATTTGATTATGCGCGCATTGGTTGATCAAAGACTGTCCCCGGATGCCGTGTTCTTAAGCGCGCCGATGCTGGGTATGAGCGGTCCCCCGCTCCCGCTGCCGTTTCTGCACGGGGTGGCGAAATTCATGAATGTGGTGGGTGATCCCACCCGGCAAGCTTGGAAATGGAGCGAGAAACCGGGAGAATTGCCCGCAGATCGCGCGGATCTGTTGACCCATGACAAAGATCGATATGATGATGAATTGTGGTGGCGTGATGCCCGGCCAGAATTGGTGATGGGCCCCGCCAGCTGGCGCTGGGTTGAGAGGGCCTACGCCTCTTGGAGCAGGCTGGAGGAGGCAGGCGCGATGGAGGCGGTGAAGGTCCCTGTCCTGATCGTGTCGACATCGTCCGACAAATTGGTCAGCCATGATGCAAATGTGAAAGCAGCGCAGCGTTTGCCGCATGGGCAGCTGCTCGCCTTTGGTGACGAAGCGCATCACGAAATCCTGCGCGAGGTGGACGCGGTGCGCGGACAGATGATGCGCGAGATTGCGGCATTTCTCGAAACAGCTGCGCCAAAGGCGGTCCCGGCATAACAATGGCCGAGACGATCTACGATTTTGCGATTGTCGGTGCGGGGATGGCTGGGGCCAGCCTCGCTGCTGAACTGGCACCTTTTGCAAACGTGCTGGTGTTAGAGGCGGAGGATATGCCGGGGTATCACGCGACCGGGCGTTCGGCCGCGTTTTGGGAAGAGTGTTATGGAGGGCCTGGCGTGGTTCCCTTAACGTTGGCTTCGGGAAACTACCTGCGCGATAACGGATTTCTTCGAAAGCGAGGGGCGCTTTATATCGGTCGCGGCGAAGACCGGCCCTCTATGGACGGCTTCGTCGAACAATTCTCTGGGACCGGTGTGACGATTGAACGGCTGGACCGCGATAGATTGAGTGCGAAAGTTCCCAATATCCGCCCAGAATGGAATGACGCCATCTGGGAGCCTGCCTGCGCCGACATCGATGTCGCCGGGTTGCACCAACATTATCTCAAGGCGCTTAAAGATGGCGGCGTCAAACTCATGTGCCGCGCGATGGTCGGAGCGGTTGATTGGGAACGAGGCTGCTGGCGCATCACCACTCAAAGCGCAGGCACCTACCGCGCCGCTCGGGTCGTCAACGCAGCGGGCGCTTGGGCTGATGTTATCGCGCAGCGCGCAGGGGCTCAACCTCTGGGCATTGAGCCAAAGCGCCGCACGGTCGTGCAATTGCGGGTCGATCCGGTCGTTCCTGATGACATGCCTTTGGTGCTGGATATCTCTGGCGGGTTTTACTTCAAATCCGACAATGGGCGACTTTGGCTTAGCCCGCATGACGAAACCCCATCCAGCCCGTGTGATGCCGCGCCCGAAGAAATCGATGTAGCGCTGGCCATCGACCGGTTTGAGGCTGTCACCGATTGGCGCATCCTCGCAGTGGAACGGCGCTGGGCTGGGCTGAGAAGCTTCGCTCCCGACCGCCTCCCCATTTATGGCCCCGATCCCGATGTGGCGGGTTTTGATTGGTTTGCGGGGCAGGGTGGGTTTGGCATTCAGACGGCTCCGGCTGCTGCCCGGTTGGGTGCGCAGGTCTTGTTGGAGCAAAGCCCCGACGCGCTGACCCGCACTATTGATACATCAAATTACGCCCCGGCCCGATTTTCTGCCTCAAAAGCGCGCGCAGCAGGGTAGCCATCCCCAGCTTCATCTGTAAGATACACTTCCAAGTTCAACATGGCGATAAGGAGAGCGATCATGGCTCATAAGTTTGAAATTTATAAGGATAAAGCAGGCGAGTTTCGTGCACGCTTCAGCTACAATTCCGAAATTATGTTTTCGACTCAAGGCTATTCGAGCAAAGACAGCGCTAAGAACGCTATTGCTTCGATCCAGAAAAACGGCCCTAGCGCGCCAACCGAAGACAACAGCTAAAACTGCGCCTTCGCTAAAGTTAAACGGGCGTGTCACGAAAGTGGCGCGCCCGTTTTGGTTTTAAGCTTCGGCTGCGATCCGTTCGGCCTCGTCGCTGGCCAGTTTGTCGACGCGGTCGTTTTCTGGATGGCCAGAATGCCCTTTCACCCAATGCCACGACACGTCGTGCCGTTCAGCCACGTCGATCAATTTATGCCACAGATCGGAATTGCGCACCGGTTTCTTGCTGGCATTGACCCAGCCGCGGCGTTTCCAGCCTTCGACCCATTTGGTCATTCCGTCCAAAACATATTTGCTATCGGAATACAGATCGACCGCGCACGGTTCGATCAAGGCGGACAGGCCTTCTATCGCTGCGGTCATTTCCATCCGATTGTTGGTGGTATCGGCTTCTGCGCCGCACAGCTCTTTTTCGTGGCCGCCCATGCGCAGCAACACGCCCCAGCCGCCGGGGCCGGGATTGCCTTTGCAGGCGCCATCGGTGAATATTTCAACTCTCTTCATACCGCCCCCATGCCGAATTTGCTGCTTCAGGCAAAGATGTCAGCGCCATGTTCGTCGTAAAAGTGCCACCTTGAGACGAATTGCATTGGGTCCTTGCGTATAACAAGAGCGTCATCTGGCGTGTCGAGCCAGTCCTCGGCGCGGCTTGCCACGAATCGCAAGGCTGCGCCCTTGGCTATGTCGGGCAGCAGAGCGCGTTCCGCTTCGCTTAGCGGTCTAACGCTTGTGTACCCGCGCAATATCGCGCCGCCGCAATCGGGATCGTAGGCTCCGCTCACGGCGTCAAAGCCCCATGCTGCATGCGTCACGGCCAAATCCAGCGCCATTGGTCCGGTGCAGGCAAAGTAGAAATCGATGAGCCCCGTTACCTCGTCGCCCAGCATTAGGACATTGTCCGGAAACATATCGGCATGGATTTGTGTGGCCGGTAAATCGGTTAGGTCGAGCGCGGCTGCGGCGCGCGCGGGCTCTATAATGGCAGGCAGGGCTGGGTTGATTGATGCGAGGCGCGCTGCACCGCATTGCTCGAGCACGGCCAAATTGTCTGCAAACCCCATCGTGTTGGCGCGGCTCAATGGGTAATCGGCGCTTGCATGATGAAGGCGCGCCAATGTCTGCCCCACGGCAAAGGCCTGTTCCGGTGATGGCGTGTTGGGCGAAACACCGGGGAGGAATTCGATCAAGGCGATCGCTTTGCCGTCCAGCATCCGGAACGCCGCGCCGCTGCGGTCATGGATGGTGCGCGGAACCGGGCATCCCTTTGCCGATAGGTGGTCGAGCAGCCCCAAAAAATAGGGCAGATCGCTCAGCTCAATGCGGCGCTCATACATGGTCAGGATATAGCGCGCGCCGCTTCCGTCTGAGCCGGACGTGTCGATCAGCCAGTTGGAATTGGAAACGCCTTCAGCAATCCCCTTGGCCGAAACCAATTCTCCGATGTCATAGTGCCGGATAAGCTGTGCCAGCTCCTCTGCACCCAAATGCGTGTACACAGCCATTGCGCGCGCCCAGTCCGGATTATTCGGTCAACTGACGCGGCAATTTGAAGACCATTTTCTCTTCCGCCGCAGTGATTGTCTCTTCGCGGATTGGGCGCAGTTTGGCCAGCGCATCAACCACTTCGCGGACCAGAATTTCCGGTGCAGACGCGCCCGCGGTCAGACCGACAGTCCGCACTCCGTCGAGCCATGTCGGATCAATCTCTTCAGCCCGTTGGATCAGTTTGCCCGGCGTGCCCAACCGTTCGGCGACTTCGACAAGGCGCAGCGAATTGGAGCTGTTGGGCGCTCCAACGACCAGCACCAGATCGCAATCGCGCGCGAGCTCCTTTACCGCCGCTTGGCGGTTGGACGTGGCGTAACAAATATCCTCTGCCTTGGGCCCGCGAATATTGGGATAGCGCTTTTCAAGCGCCTGGATCACTTCGCGTGTATCATCGACCGACAAGGTGGTCTGCGTGAGATAGGCCAGTGGCTCTTGCGTGTCGAAGGGGAGTTTGCCGACATCATCGATGGTTTCGACCAGTGTCATTTCACCCGGCTCGACCTGACCCATGGTGCCGATCACTTCTGGATGGCCTTCATGGCCAATAAAGATAATGTGCCGCCCTTTTTCCAGCTGCCGCTCGGCTTGCCGGTGAACTTTCGAAACCAACGGGCAGGTGGCATCTAGATAAATCATATTGCGCCGTTCGGCCTCTGCCGGAACCGCTTTGGGAACGCCATGCGCGCTGAACACAACCGGCGCATCGCCGGGCACTTCGTCCAATTCCTTGACGAAAATCGCGCCCTTTGCCTTCAGCCCTTCGACAACATATTTGTTGTGGACGATTTCGTGACGAACATAGACGGGAGCGCCATAACGCTCGAGCGATTTCTCAACAATCTCAATCGCCCGGTCGACCCCGGCGCAGAAACCACGCGGCGCAGCGATCAGCAAGTTGAGCGGTTCGCTTGCGGTGACAGATGTAGAGACGGAATCTTGAAAGGGTGCGTTCATATCTCTCCCTCTAGCGCTTTGCTCCTCGTCTCGCTAGGGCGGGTTCGTGTCTGGCGAAAATGGTCGCCAAATTGGACAATATTTTTAAGGGTGTCTCTCCCATGACGTTTCGCGCAAGTGCTTTACCTTTGATTGCAATGATCGCTGCTCTTGGCGCCTGTGCGCAAGAGGGTGAGCTGGTCGTTGATCAGGGCGTCGGCGTTACGTCTGTTCTGACATCATGCCCGGCGGTTGGTATCCCCAACTACACCGGCGACGTGACGACATTCCGCGCTGAGGGCAACCGGGCTGCGGCCAATCTTGATGTCTCTGCATCCATGACCAATCTGCGTTCGACCTGCGATGACACAACTGACAAGGTCTATTCCGAGGCGACATTTAACGTGCTTGCCCGGCGCACCGATGTGCGCGGTGCACGCACCGTAACGCTGCCCTATTTTGTCACAGTGCTGCAAGGCGGCAGCGCCGTGGTGACCAAACGTGTGGGAGAGGTCACATTGACCTTTGCCGACGGACAAGAACGCGCCCAAGCAAGCGCCAAGGCCGGTTCATTCGTTGACCGCGCGGCAGCGTCTTTGCCCGAAGATATTCGTGAACGGATCACCCGACGACGACGGGCCGGCGATCCAGAGGCGGCGCTTGACCCGCTGGCCAATCCCGAAGTGCGCGCCGCGATTGCGCGCACCCGGTTTGAAATGCTGGTTGGTTTTCAACTGACCGAAGAGCAATTGGCGTATAACGCCACCCGCTAAGCCTGCCTGCGGGCGCATTTTCCCCGCATCGGCATCTGGCTCTTTAATGCAGCTCATTTGCTTTCAAACAGCGCTTTTGGCCATTCGCACCCGCGTTTGTGGCGGCCTGCGCTGATTGCCGTTCCAATTCGACCTTTGTCCCTTGCTTGTATTGCGCTAGTTGCGCCCTTGAGATGACCGATATGAAAACTTTGTACGCTGCCTTTTCGGGCACGATCGACACCGTCCTGACCGCCTTGGTAAGCGACGGGGTCTTGCCTGCCGACGCCTCATTCAAAAATGTGACGCTGGAGCCGCCGCGCGATCCCTCCCATGGCGATTTGGCGACCAACGCGGCAATGGTGCTGGCAAAGCCGGCGAAGACCAATCCGCGCGCCCTTGCAGAGCAGATCGCGGCAAAACTTGAGGCTGAGGCTGGAATTTTGAGCGCCGAGATTGCCGGGCCGGGATTTATCAACCTCCGGCTCGATCCGGCGGCATGGCTGGATGAATTGCAGGCCATTGCTGCGCTGAGTGAAGATTACGGACGGTCGACAATCGGCGCTGGGACGTCGGTCAATGTCGAATATGTTTCTGCCAATCCGACCGGACCGATGCATATGGGCCATTGCCGCGGTGCGGTTGTTGGCGATGCGCTTTCGAGCTTGCTTGAATTTGCCGGGCATGACGTTACCCGCGAATATTACATCAACGATGCAGGCGGTCAGGTCGATGTGCTCGCTCGGTCGGCGCATTTGCGGTATCGCGAAGCCTTGGGCGACGATATCGGTGCCATTCCCGAAGGCCTGTATCCCGGTGATTATCTGGTGCCAGTCGGCGAAGCCTTGGCCAATCAGCTTGGCGATAGGTTCAAGACTGCCGCTGAAGAAGAATGGCTGCCGGTGTTTCGCAGCGAAGCAGTTGCGCGGATGATGGAGCTGATCAAATCCGATCTCGCCATGCTTGGCATCCATCACGATGTATTCTCATCAGAAGCCGCCTTGCATGAGGCCAAAAAACCTGATGCGGCAGAGGCGTGGCTGCGCGAACATGACTTTGTTTATGACGGCGTTCTTGAAGCGCCCAAGGGCAAAGCTCCGCCAGAAGATTGGGAGCCGGTTGAATTGCCGCTGTTCCGTTCCACCAAATTTGGCGATGATCAGGACCGCCCGATTAAGAAATCCAACGGCGCGTGGACCTATTTTGGCGCTGATCTGGCCTATCACATGCAAAAGGCTGAAAAAGCTGACGAGCTGATTGATATTTGGGGCGCGGATCACGCAGGCACCGTGAAACGGATCAAAGCGGCCGTGGCGGCCTTGTCAGAAGGGAAGGGCAAAGCCACCCCATTTGACGTTAAGCTGGTTCAAATGGTGCAATTGATGCGCGGCGGTGAGCCGGTGAAAATGTCCAAGCGTTCGGGCAATTTCATCACCATTGCCGATATGGTTGATGAAGTGGGCAAAGACGTGGTGCGTTTCACCATGCTAACCCGCAAACCCGAAGCTCAGATGGAATTTGACTTTGCCAAGGTGGTCGAAGCGTCAAAAGACAACCCCGTCTGGTACGTTCAATACGCCCATGCGCGGATTCAATCGACCATTCGCAAGGCAGCAGAAGACGAAGGCGTTTCACCTTCGGCGGATGGAATCGCTCAGCTGGGCGATGAGGAAATCGCCTTGATTCGGCGTGCCGCGCAATTCCCGCGCGAAGTGGAAGCAGCGGCCAAAGCGCGAGAGCCGCATCGGATTGCGTTTTATCTCTATGACCTCGCAACCGACCTCAATTCCTTCTACAGCCTTGGTAACACTGACACAGAAAAGCGGTTCATCCTGAAACAGGATAAGGGTTTGTCCTCATCTCGGCTTTTCCTAGCCGCCGCAATCGGGCAAGTTCTTCGCAATGGGCTTCGCGTATTGGGCGTTGAGGCCGTGGATCGAATGTAAGAGGATACGGATCGGTGATTATTGAAGCCGAATACGAAGAAGTCGAAACCGGCGATACGGACGTTGAAACCGGCGAAGGCGAATTGGACTTATCCGAAGATGATAGCCTGCCTTGGCTGGAAGCGGATGAGGAAGACGAGGATTCGGGCGGCATCGATACGGTTCGCCTGATCGGCCTGTTCCTTATTCTGGCCCTTCTCTTGTTCGCGATTATTGGCGCCATTTGGCACTTCACCAACCGGCCCAGCGGCGCGGAACAGGTCGCCGATGGCAGCATGATCGAAGCGCCCGAGGGGCCAACCAAAGTTCGTCCGGACGATCCGGGCGGCAAGGAATTTGATGGCACCGGCAATGTCGCGCCTGTTGTGGGCGAAGGCGGCACACGCGAAGGCGTCCTCAACACAGATGGCAATGGTGCCGGCGCATCTGACGGCGCGGGCGGCACGGCGACCGCTTCGGGCGGCGCAGCAACCACAGGCGGATCATCTGCTACCACAAGCACAAGCGGCGTTGGCGTCCAATTGGCCGCCTACACATCGCGCGCTCGCGCTGAGCAGGGTTGGAACGATCTGAGCCGCCGCACAGATGCTTTGTCCGGGGCGCGGTACAGAATTGAGCAGGGCACTGTCGACATTGGCACGGTTTACCGCCTGCAAGCTGTTGCAAACGACCGCGCTGCGGCAGATCGCCTGTGCGCGGCGTTGAAGGCTGATGGTCTGGATTGCCAGGTTAAGCCGTAAGGATTGAAGCCGAAAGCGGCGCGCGCCTTGCGAGGTTTCGTCGCTTTCGGTGGCAAATTTTGCACCGATTCTTCCGAATTCGCGTTGATTTGCTCTATTTCCCACTGAAAAGTCCGGCGTGGATGGTTAGCGCGCTTGCCTGAACGCTCGCGCACTGCGAGGATTCGCTCATGATTCCGGCAATTTTCGGATGTTCCGGCCCTGAACTGACGGCCGATGAACGCGCGTTCTTCCGCGAGGCTGATCCGGCGGGCTACATCCTGTTTGGCCGCAATTGCGACAGTCCTGAACAATTGCGCGCGCTAACAGATGATTTGCGCAGTCTGCATGGGCGTGATCGCTTGCTAATCTCAATCGATCAGGAAGGTGGCCGGGTCGCGCGCCTGCGCCCGCCGCATTGGTCCGCCTATCCCGCTGGGGAAGCGTTTGACCGTCTCTATGATGTCGCCCCTGCTAGCGCGATTGAGGCCGCAAGGGTCAGCGCCAAAGCGATGGCTTTGGAACTGTCGGCCATGGGTGTCACGGTCGATTATCACCCGCCTCTCGACGTGCGGCAGGCAGGTGCACACGATGTAATCGGCGACAGGTCCTTGGGCGCTGACCCTATTCAAGTCGCCGCCATTGGCCGGGCAATCCTCGACGGACTGGCGGCAGGCGGCGTTACCGGCTGTGTGAAGCATATGCCGGGACATGGGCGCAGCATGGTGGACACCCACAAGGAAATGCCAACCGTGCATGCAAGCGCAGCAGAATTGGAGCACGATATTGCACCGTTTCGGGCGCTGAAATCGGCTTTGATCGGGATGACCGGTCACCTCAAATTCCCAGTGTGGGATGCGGACAATCCGGCGACGTTGTCCGAAACCATTATCCGCGACATCATTCGCGGCGAAATCGGTTTTGATGGTCTGCTGCTGACTGACGATATCGATATGGAAGCGCTCGAGGGTTCAATCCCAGAACGCTCTGCTCGCGCCCATGCTGCGGGCTGCGATATTGTGCTCAATTGCTGGGCCAAGCCAGACCATATGCAGGGCATTTGTGAGGCGTTGCCGGCCATGACGGATGTCACCACGGCGCGCCTTGACCGCGCGTTGGAGGGGACGAGGGTCGCAGATTCCATACCCGCTGAGCAAGCCGAATTGCTCGCCAAACGCGACGCATTGCTGGCTCTGAGCGGGGAGGTGGTTTCGGCATGACTGGCGCTTCCCAAGACGGTTTTATGCTCACCGGCGGGGCAATGGGTAAAGATGAGCCCGGCGCCTTGCTGCCGGACAATTGGCCGCCCGATGATGTGCCTCGCCAAGGGGCAAAATCGGGCGATGATGCGCTCTATCTGGAGCTTGACGGGTGGGAAGGTCCGCTTGATCTCTTGCTCGACCTATCGCGCCGGCAAAAGGTTGATTTGCGGGCAATTTCCATCCTCGCTTTGGTGGACCAATACCTCGATTATATTGAACGTGCGCAGGATCTGCGGCTTGAACTGGCGGCTGATTACTTGGTGATGGCGGCGTGGCTCGCTTATCTGAAATCTGCGCTGCTTTTGCCAAAGGATGAACAGGAAGATCCAAGCCCTGAAGAATTGGCGCTGCGTTTGCAATTGCGATTGCAGCGGCTGGGCGCGATGCGCGAGGCGGCTGCGCGATTGATGGCGCGGGATCGGATTGGTCGCGACATCTTCTTGCGCGGAACGCCAGAGGGTTTGCGCACCGATCGAAAGACCCTTTGGAAGAGCGACGCGTTTTCTCTGATTCAGGCCTATGGTCAGGTTAAAGCGCGCACCGCGCCGCGGATTTATCACGTCTCTGATAGGCCGGTGATGACGCTGGATAGCGCGCTTGACCGGGTTTCAGCGATGTTGGGCGTAACATTGGAATGGATGGAAATTCGCGATTTTCTTCCCCGCCACGCTCAACCAGAGCTGCGGAAATCTGCGCTTGCCTCCAGCTTTGTTGCCGCCTTGGAATTGGCGCGATTGGGGCGGGCGGAAATCGCGCAGGAAGGGGCGTTTGAACCGCTGCGCATTCGCCGCTTGAAAGAAGGGGCCTCTGCATGAGCGAAGACCCTCACTCCGACTCCGCAGAGCCACCAGAGGCTTCTCCGGACGCCATAGAGCGCGCGCTGGAAGCAACCTTGTTCGCCGCCGAAGAACCGCTGAGCGTTGATGCTCTTGCTGACCATTTGGGCGGCCTTGAGAAACAGCAAGTGCGCGACCGGTTGAAGGCGTTGAGCGAGCATTACCAATCGCGGGGCGTGCATTTGGTGGAGCGGGGCAAACGCTGGCATTTCGAAACTGCCCCAGACCTTGCGCATTTGCTCCGCCGAGAGAAGGAGCAGGTCCGGCGCCTAAGCCGCGCTGCCACCGAGGTGCTCGCCATAATCGCCTATCATGAGCCGGTCAGCCGGGCGGAAATTGAATCGATCCGCGGTGTGCAAACCAGTGCGGGGACGTTGGATGCTCTTATGGAAGCGGGTTGGATTAAGCTTGCGGGCCGCCGCGAAGTGCCCGGGCGTCCGGTGATTTACGCCACGACGCCTGAGTTCCTCGATCATTTCGGCCTTACCTCTCGCCGCGATTTGCCGGGAATGGATGAATTGCGCGCATCAGGCCTGTTGGACCCTGTCGATGACGCATTTGAAGAGGCCATGGGAACCGCGCAGGACGAAGAAGCGGCGGATTCCAGCGCGGAGGCAGAGGAAGGCCCAGATGCGCCAGACGGCGATCAAGACGGCGATCAATTGGGCGCAGATGCACACAGCGATGCGCCCTCCGAAGAGCAAGCGGACGAAGGCGCCATAAACGCAACATCGCAAGGGATTGACGGTTAAGGCGCTGCCCTGACACTGGTTGCGACAAGGTGACGCTGGCATCGGAAGCCTTTCGTCCCTATATTGCCGTCAGAAACACCCATTATGGGCAAATAAGAGAGAATTCGCATGGGCATTGGTTGGCCGCAGCTTTTGATTATCGCTTTGGTGATTTTGGTCTTGTTCGGCCGCGGCCGCATTGCAGAGATGATGGGTGATTTCGGCAAGGGAATCTCCAGCTTCAAAAAGGGCATGAAAGAGGAAGAGGGCGCAGAGCCCGCTGCCAAGGCCCAGATTGAATCGCCAGCCAAAGACACCGCGACCAGCGAAACCAAAACCAGCGAAACGAGCGACACGCCGGGCTAAGTCGGCGCGCACGGCCATTGGCGTGGTTCACATTTCAAAATCGGGTTGAGGCCCGACCAAAGGCAGATCCAAGACCAAACAATGTTTGATATCGGCGCCCTTGAATTGCTCGTGATAGTTATTGTCGCGGTCCTTGTGATTGGTCCAAAGGACATGCCGCTTGCCATGCGAACGGCGGGCCGATGGATCGGCAAGGTCCGCAAGGTTTCGAACCATTTCCGCACCGGCGTTGATGCGATGGTGCGAGAGGCCGAGCTGGAAGATATGGAGGCCAAGTGGAAAGCGCAGAATGAGGAAATCATGAAGCGTTCCGCGGATTCGAGCGAGGCCGATGCTGGAGAGCCAGTTATGACGGGCCCGCCTCCCAAATCGGAGCAAGCGTCAGCCCAGCAGAAAGCGGTGCCCGCGCCCAAATCGGTGAATGATGTGGTCAATGAGGCAGCGCCTCTGCCCAAACCTGCGCCTGCGCCATCACCAACACCTGCATCTAAGCCGAGCGAATAGGCGGCGGCGATGGCATTTGAGATCAATGAGATTGATGAAACGCGCGCGCCCTTGCTCGATCATTTGATCGAATTGCGCGCCCGATTGGTGCGCTCTGTTATAGCCTTGATGATCGGTTTTGGCGTCTGCCTTTATTTCGCCGATCCGATTTTGGGCTTTCTGGTTCAACCCCTCAAAGATGCCTTTCCTGATGGAGAAGGGCAGCTCATATTTACAAAGCTGCCTGAAATATTCTTTGTCGAATTGAAAGTGGCTTTGTTTGGCGGGTTTATGGTCAGCTTTCCGATCATCGCGAACCAGCTGTGGGCGTTTGTGGCACCGGGGCTTTACGCCAATGAAAAGAAGGCTTTCTTGCCGTTCCTTTTGGCCACTCCGGTGTTGTTCATCGGCGGTGCTTCGCTCGCCTATTACATTGTGATGCCGACCGCGTTCCGTTGGTTCCTTGGCTTTGGCGGGGAAGCTGGCGGATTGGAAGTTCAGGCTTTGCCTGCTGCCGGCGAGTATCTTGGCCTTGTCATGCAGTTCATTCTGGCATTCGGGCTCACCTTTCTGTTGCCCGTTCTGCTGATGCTCTTGCATCGCGCGGGCATTGTCACCCGCGCGCAATTGGCGGGTGCACGGCGGTATGTGATTGTTGGGATTGTCGCTTTGGGGGCGATTGTCACGCCGCCGGATCCGGGCAGCCAAGTGATTTTGGCTGTGCCGCTTTTGCTGCTGTTCGAAGGGTCTTTGCTGTTGATGCGATTGCAGGAGCGGACGATGAAACGATCTGCTGAGGCCGCTGAGGGCAGCGCTGAAGCCGAGGCTGATGCTGGCGCGGCGATCGAAACTGGCGCAGAGTCTGAAGAAAGCGGCAACCAATCCGCCGAATAGCAGGTTAGGGCATCACGCGGCACACGGCGGCGGTCGCCCCGCGAACAGACAAAAACATACCAACGGACAAAAAAGAGGCCCCAGTTACGGGGCCTCTTTCTTTGTATTTGTTGCGGTAGCCGGTTTTAAGGGCTGACGGATTCGTCGTCATCAGCGACCACAATAATGCCGCCGACAACAGCCGCAGCGGCCAGCAGAGCAACAAGAAGTGTGGAACCACCACCAATATTGCTCTCACCCTCAATCGGGGCAACAGAACGCTCAAACGCGGCCTCTGCAATGGCTGGCGATGCTGCGAGCGACAGTGCTGCAGTTGCCAGAGCGATGTTACGGATCTTCATCAAATCATCTCCTAGTGAGTTTCTGCGATTAAACTCGCGCAAAAAATTGCGAGCAGAGTGTGTTTGACAACCTCAAATCCTCTTCGAAACTGCGCCTGGAGGTGTCATCAGAACAGTTCAATTTTTAGAGCCTTACGCCCGGCACCGGCCCACAGATATTTGCTGAAAGACCGTCAAAGAAAACGCACTCTGAGCGTTCACGGCGACAATCGGAACAGCGTCCATGGAAACCGGCAAACCAAGGAGCTTTGGTGCAGGCAAGAATGCCGTTCCCATTGCGCCCCAGACGGCTCATTGGTTTTTATCCGTGACCAAAATATGAAAATCACACAGTAAATCAACCACCTACGCAACACTGCGTAGGTGGCAAGAAAGCGGCGTTAACGATTTCATCGGGCGATAATCAGCGCTTTCGCGGCTCTATTTTGCGAAGACCCGCACGCCGCCAACCCACACTTCGCGCACTTCGGTTGCGCGAATGTCGCGCGGGGAAGCCAGCATGGGATCGCGGTCCACAAACAGGAAATCCGCCCGTTCTCCGGGGATGAGCCGTCCGAACCGCCCGTCGGCAAATCCTGCGAAGGCAGCGTCCGAAGTGTAGGCAGCGAGCGCCTGTTCGCGGTTCACCGCTTCTTGCGCGCGCCATCCGCCAAAGGGTTGCCCATCGGCATCGGTGCGGCTGATCGCAACAGCCATACCGGCAAAGGCATCAGCCGGTTCAACGGGTGCGTCGGAGCCAAAGGCGAGTCGGCCGCCGATTTCCAAAATGCTGCGCCATGCATAGGCACCGCCCAGACGGTCTTCTCCCAATCTCGCCTCTGCCATGGTCCGGTCGGACGTTTGGTGCAGCGGTTGCATGGAAGCGATCACGCCGTTTTCGCCAAACCGGGGGAGATCGGCGACATCCACAATTTGCGCATGCTCGATGCGCCAACGCCGGTCACCCGTATAGCTTTCAGACAATTCAGCGATGGCGTTGAGCAGGTCAGCATTCGCCGCGTCGCCAATGGCGTGAACAGCGGTTTGAAAATTATCCATCGCCGCGCGGCTCATCCGGTTGCGCAATTGTGCCGGCGTGGTGAGAGCAAGGCCGCTCGTGCCGGGCTCATCCTCATAGGGCTCTTTCAACGTGGCACCGCGCGATCCCAAGGCTCCATCCAGATAAAGCTTGATCCCGTTTAGCCTAAGCCGGTCCTCATAAAGCCAAGGCGTGGGGCCGGGCCCTCCGATTAATTGCATCGCTTCTGGACTGTCCGCATAGGCCATGATGCGGATGCGCAATTGGTCCAAGTCAGCGGCGCGGCGGAACGTTTGCCAATCGACCACGGGCGTCCCCATGTCTGCGACCGCAGTGATACCGTTTTCGAGCAAGCGTTGCTGCGCCATGGCAAAGGCGGAATCGCGGTCCTTGGGGCGGGGAGCGGGAACGCTTTGCCCGACAAGTGAAATGGCGTTGTCGATGAAAATCCCGGTCGGATTGCCAGCCGCATCGCGGATGACCCGCCCGCCTTCGGGGTCTTGCGTGGCGGCCGTCACATTGGCCTTTTCCATGGCCAGACTGTTGGCCCAATTGGCGTGATTGTCTGCTCGTTCGAGCCACACGGGACGGTCAGAGACCACCGCGTCCAGCTCGGCTGCGGTTGGAAAACGCCCAAGGCCCCATTTCTCTTGATTCCAGCCGCGTCCCAAAATCCACGGGCGGCCCGGATTTTCCTGCGCAAAAGTGGCGATCTTTGAAAGCGCCTCTTCGAGGCTGTTGGTGTCGGACAAATCGAGCGTCAGCGCCGCAAAGCCGATATCCATGACATGGACATGCGCGTCGATCATCCCGGGCAGCATCACTTGCCCTTCGCCATCAAGGGCAAACTCGATGTCTTCGGGCCGCTCTTCCCCGCGCTCCAATGTGTGCGTGATCCGGCCTTCTTCGTCGAAAACCAGCGCGGTAAAGCGTTTTACATCACCGTCTTCGTCAATCGTGACGCCATCGACATTGTAGACAAGCGTATCGGCGAAAGCGGGGCTGGCGATCAAGGCAGCGCCGGCAGCGAGGAGGGTGCGGATCATAGGAATTCTCATTGTGAAGAGGTCGATTTGGGCAAGCGGGTGATCAAAGCGCTGGTATCCAGACGGCTGCCGCCTTGGGCCTGAACATCGGCATAGAATTGATCGACCATTGCGGTGATGGGGGAGGACAGGCCCAGCCGTTTCGCTTCATCCAGCGCATAGCCCAAATCTTTGCGCATCCAATCAATCGCGAAACCGAAATCGAACGTGTCCGACGTCATCGTGGCCCAGCGATTGTCCATCTGCCAACTTTGCGCCGCGCCGCCTGAGATGGCTTCGTATGTCTTCTCCAGATCCAGCCCGGCGCCTTGGGCCAGACGAATGGCTTCGGAAAGCCCGCCCAGAACCCCAGCGATGCACATTTGGTTGGCCATTTTTGCGGTCTGTCCAGCACCCGTCGGGCCGACATGGACGATGGATTTGGCATAGGCCTGCATAACAGGCTCAGCCCGGGCCATCGCGGCATCATCACCGCCGCACATAATCGCAAGCTGCCCATTCTCTGCGCCCGCTTGCCCGCCACTGACGGGGGCATCTACAAAAGCCACATCATGCTCGGCGCAATGTGCACCCAAAGCGCGCGCCATATCCGCAGAGGTGGTGGTGTGATCGATCAGCAACGCGCCGCCGCGCATGGACGCCAGAACGCCATTGTCGCCTGTGGTGACACTCGCCAAATCCTCGTCATTACCGACGCAGATCATCACGATATCCGCGTCTGCCGCGGCCTGTTTCGGTGTGGGAGCAAAGGCAATGTCCAAACCGTCTTTGGACCAAAAATCACCCCAATATTCAGCCCGCTGTGCAGACCTGTTAAACGCCGTAATCCGATGTCCGGCGCGGGCAAGATGGCCAGTCATCGGCCCGCCCATCACGCCTAGGCCGATAAAGGCGATTGTCTTTGTGTCGTTCATGGCCCCATCGCCTAATGGGTAATGCCCCGATTGCCAAATCTTCTGAATTGCCCTTACGGCTTTGAATGACTAGACGCGCGAACATTATGAACGCCTCAGCAAACAGCAATCCAGCCGCCTCAACACCGGCTGATCTGACCATCGATGATGTGCGCACTGCCGCTGCGCGGATTGAAGGCGCGGTGGTCAAGACGCCGCTGATGCATTCGATTACTTTGTCCGAGATTACGGGCGCGGATATTTGGCTAAAGTTTGAAAACTTGCAGTTCACTGCTGCTTATAAAGAACGCGGCGCGCTCAACGCGCTTTTGCAGCTGACTGAAGAGCAAAGAACGCGCGGTGTTATCGCGGCATCGGCTGGCAATCACAGCCAAGGGCTTTCCTATCACGGCACAAGGTTAGGCGTGCCGGTCACCATCGTGATGCCCAAGACAACGCCGACTGTGAAGGTGATGCAAACCGAAAGTGTCGGCGGAAATGTTGTGCTCGAAGGGGAAACCTTTGACGAAGCGCACGCCCATGCGCGCGAACTGGAAATTGAGCGCGGTCTGACCTTTGTGCACCCGTTTGATGATCCGAAAATCGCGGCTGGTCAGGGGACTGTCGCGCTGGAAATGTTTGCGGAGAAGTCTGATTTTGACTGCATCGTAACGCCGATTGGCGGCGGCGGATTGATCTCTGGCATGGCGACTGTCGCGCGAGCGTTGAATCCTGCAACCGAAGTGATTGGCGTTCAGGCTGGCCTGTTCCCCAGCATGTTTGCCAAGATCAAAGGCGAGCAGCACGATTGCGGCGGTGACACGCTGGCCGAAGGGATCGCCGTCAAAAAACCGGGCGAATTCACCAGCAAAGTGATCGCCGAACGGGTCGATGATATCCTGCTCGTCGGAGAGCCTGTGTTGGAAAAGGCCGTGGCGCTGCTGCTTCAGATTGAAAAGACCGTGGTCGAAGGGGCCGGGGCGGCTGGTCTCGCGGCGGTTTTGGACAATCCAGAACGCTTTAAGGGCAAGTCGATCGGGCTTGTCCTGTGCGGGGGCAATATCGACACACGATTGCTGGCCAATGTTCTGCTGCGTGATCTTGCGCGGCAGGGGCGCCTTGCACGGCTGCGTGTCACCTTGCAGGATCGGCCCGGCGCTTTGTTTAAAGTGATGCGGTTGTTCGATGCGCACAATGTGAACATCATCGAGATTTATCATCAACGGATTTTCACAACTCTGCCTGCGAAGGGCCTGATCACCGATATCGAATGCGAAGCCCGCGATGCAGAGCAAGTCGAACGGTTGGTAACAGCGCTGCGCGATGCGAAATATGCGGTCCAAGTCGTCG
The DNA here is from genome assembly GCA_947502815.1 of uncultured Erythrobacter sp. Taxonomy (GTDB): domain Bacteria; phylum Pseudomonadota; class Alphaproteobacteria; order Sphingomonadales; family Sphingomonadaceae; genus Erythrobacter. The sequence continues at coordinate 2,434,372 of CANNBH010000001.1, read as the reverse complement.
AGCTGAATTAGCCGAGCGATTCGCCTAAAAATTTGGTTCCGAACATGCTCGCTTTACGCGGGCGCGAAAGCCTGTCCCACTTCGCGACGGGATGATGGGCAATCGCAAACCATTGCTCCAATCCGGATCAGGTCATTGGCAGATTTTGTGCAAAGTAACCCATTATTCACCCTGTTTTGTGGTTAAGGGTCTTTTACCGCAGGGGCCGAATGGGCATAACAATGTCTTAACAGACGCACCGCCGATTCCCCGACCGCTCGTTTTGCTTGGCCGGGGCGGACCCCGATAGGATAAAGACAAAGCCGTGACGGCACCGATCCGCTTTCCCCGCTTCTTTGTGACGAGCCCTGCGCCGTGCCCGTATCTGCCTGGGCGCAGCGAGCGGAAGGTCTTCACAGAGTTGAAAGGCGATCATGCGGATCAATTGAACGAAGCGCTTGGCCGGATTGGTTTTCGCCGCAGTCAAACGGTTGCATACCGCCCCAGCTGCTTGGATTGCCAAGCGTGCGTTTCGGTTCGGGTTGTGGCCAGCGAGTTCAAACCATCGAACACGCAGAAACGCGAATTGAAGCGCAATCGTGATTTGATCACGACGGAATGCCGTCCATGGGCAACCGACGAACAGTTTGAATTGCTCACCAAATATCTCAGCGTGCGCCATCCCGATGGCGGCATGTCGACGATGGATGAGATGGACTATGCCGACATGGTCGAACACACCCCGGTCACCACGTCTCTGGTCGAATATCGCGAACCGACCGAAGATGGAGAGCCCGGGCGACTTGTTGGCGCCTGTCTGACGGATCGCCAAGGCGATGGCCTCTCGATGATTTATTCATTCTATGACCCTGATCATACAGACCGTGTTGGGCTCGGCAATTACATCATCCTCGACCATATCCAGCGCGCTACAGAGGCGGGGTTGCCCTATGTCTATCTGGGCTATTGGGTCGATGGCAGCCCGCGCATGCAATATAAAGTTCGCTATCGTCCCTTAGAACGCCTCACCCGCGAAGGGTGGCAGCGGATGGACGATGATGAGCAAAGCAAACTGATCGCCGCAGCCACAGCACCGCGCGACAAAACTGCTGGCACAATTGGCGCTGGACGGGGTAAAGACGGACAACCCGTTAAATTCCCTGCGAGCTGAGTTTTCCTTTGCGTTTTTTAAAGCTCAATCTGGCCGTTGCGGCCGGGCTGACTTCGTGCAGTGCTTTGGTCGCCGCTCAAGAGCCCGCGCCCGCTGTTGAGAGCGAAGCCGCCGCCGAGCCACAAGCCGGGCAGAATCCTCAAATCCCGCCTGACATCCCGCCTGGCACTCCGATTGATACAGAGCCCAGTTCAGACCCAGCTGCGCCGGTGTCGCCGCTCCCCACACTTGATGACTTGATCCCGCAAGACGCGGTGACCGATCCAGAGAATTGGGCCGCGCAGGGTGCCGGGGCTGATGCGGGGGACGATGCCGCCGATGTGGCCGGGTCAGGTGAAATCGTGCCGCCACTGCAAGACCTTGGCGAGGCTCTGGCTGAAATGGAGCCGACATCCCCGCCGTCTGCTGGCTTTGATACAGATACCGCGCTTGATGGATTTGCGATTGCCGCGCCAGAGCCGCTTTCCCCGGGCACCGACCTGCCGTCCTTTGCGGACATTCAAAATCCTGGCCTTATTGAAATCGCAGAGCTGGCCGAATTTGCGGTGAGCGATACGCTGATCCTTGCTTTTCCCGCAGAGGCCGGACGCTTTCCTGAAGAAGCCGAATTCGTATCGCGGTTCCGGGCGCTTTCTTCGATTGAGGCTTTGGATTCTGATGAGGCCACTGTTCCGCAATTGGCGGCCCGCGCGCGTTCGGATGAAGATCTACTGCTCCAAATGCTGCGCACCTATGGCTATTATGCGGGCGATGTCGTGCGCCAATTGTCGGGCGGTAGGCGCGGTGTAGAGGATCAGGAGGGCGCATCAGAACGCGGCGCCGATATCGATCCCAAAGTCCGCTTTGATATCCTTCCGGGTGCACAATATCGATTTGGTGCCGTCAATTTGGGCACATTGGATCAATTGCTGGATGAGGATGGCCGCGCATTGCGCGATGTGTTTGGCATTCGCGCAGGCGATCCTCTTTATGCCGACACGATCGTGTCTCAGGATGCGCAATTGCGATTGGCGCTGGGTGAAAGCGGGTATCCTTTTGCCGATATTGGCGAACCGGCATTGCTGATCGATCATGCCCGCGAAGAGGGCGATCTCAATGTGCCGGTTCGTCCCAATGGCAAATTCACCTTTGGCGAGGTGGTGAGCAGCGATCCTGAATTTCTATCCAGCCGCCATCTGGCGCGCATTGCCCGATTTGATTTGGGCGACACGTATCAAACAAGCATGCAGGCCGACTTGCGCCGGGCGATTCTGGTCACAGGCTTGGTTTCGCAGGTGGTGATCACGCCGCGCGAAACGTCGCCGTCAGCAGATGGCCAGCCGGGTGAGGTTGCGCTCGATGTTGAAATGGAGCGCGCGCCGCTGCGCACGATATCAGGCGCCATTGGTTATGGCACAGAAGACGGCCTTAAGGTTGAAGCCGGGTGGGAGCATCGTAATCTCTTCCCACCGGAAGGGGCATTGCGGCTGCGCGGGATCATTGGCACCCGCGAACAGCTCGCCAGTGTCACCTATCGGCGCAACAATTTCCGCGCCCGCGATCAGGTTTTGACCGTTGATACCTATGTCAGCGATATCGAGACGGAAGCGGTGGATGCGCGCACGGTGGCTTTGCGCGGCTCCTTTGAACGGATTTCCAACTTGCTGTTCCAAAAGCCATTAAGCTGGCAGGTGGGTGCAGAATTGCTCTACACCGATGAACGCAACCGCGTGACCAACGGGGTGCAGCGCCCTCGGCAGACCTATCTGATTGGCGGCCTGTTTGGCAGCGCCACCGTCGACACCAGCGATGATTTGCTCGATCCGACCAACGGCTATCGCCTGACCGGATTTCTGGCCCCAGAGCTGTCGCGATCTTTGGGGGCAGAGAGCTTTTATCTGCGCGCCCAAGCCGACGCGAGCATGTATCATGATGTCGGCCCAGCGGTGATTGCTGGCCGGGTGCGCGCGGCAACGATTCAGGGCGCTGATGCCGCAGATATTGCCCCGTCACGGCGGCTTTATGCAGGCGGCGGCGGGTCCGTGCGTGGCTATGGTTTTCAGGGTATTGGGCCGCGCAATGAATTTGATGAACCCACTGGCGGCGGATCGCTGGTGGAATTCGCGCTGGAGGCGCGGGTGGAAACCGGGTTGCTTGACGGGGCAGTGGAAGTGGTGCCGTTTGTCGATGCGGGATCGGTTGCGACTGGATCAACCCCGGATTTCAGCCAAATCCAATTCGGGGCCGGCGTGGGGGTCCGCTACAAAACCAGCTTTGGCCCGATCCGTGTTGATGTTGGCGTGCCGCTCAACCCGACCGAATTTGACGCACCTGTGGTTGTCTATGTCTCATTAGGTCAGGCGTTCTGATAATGGAGCGGGACGCGGCGACACCAAACGCAATTGTCGAAGAAGCGGGCGGCACACAGGCCCGGCCCAAAACCCGCGTTTGGGCCAAGAGGATCGGTTGGGCCCTTGCGCTGATCTTGGCCCCAATTGCGCTGGTCGCTGCCTTCCTCAGCTCGCCCATCGGCAAACGCTTTGTCACCGATCAGATCGCCCAAATGTCCCCAGCATCAGGCCTGAGTTTTGAAGTGGGCCGGATCGAGGGGGACATTTATGGCGACGCGATCTTGCATGATGTGATCGTCAAAGACCCCAAGGGCGCCTTTCTGACAATTCCCGAAGTCACGCTCAATTGGCGGCCGCTTTCCTGGCTGTGGAGCGGAATTGATATTCGGGAATTGAGCGCGCGGCGCGGTAAATTGCAGCGCCTGCCCGAATTGTTGCCCGGCGATCCCGATGCGCCGTTGTTGCCCGATTTCGACATTCGAATTGACCGGTTTGAGGTTGAAAATCTCACTTTGGCAGCGGGTTTGGCGGGGGAAGGGGAGCAGCGCGCCGACTTACAGGCAAAAGTTGATATTCGTGCGGGGCGGGCCCTGATCGATGCGCAGGGTGCATTTGGACCCGAAGACCGGATTGCCCTGTTGCTCGATGCGGAGCCTGATGGCGATGTGTTTGACTTATCGCTGGATTACAACGCCGCTGCTGATGGACCGATTGCGGTCATGGCGGAATTGGATGCCGCGTACCGGGCCAAGATTGCGGGCGAGGGGACGTGGAGCCGTTGGCTGGGCAATGCTGTCGTCACACGGCAAGGCGAAGAGCCACTGGCTGAGAGGGTGGCGGCATTCCAGTTGACCAATGATGCGGGCGTTTATGGCGTGTTGGGGCAGATGGTGCCGGGGCAATCGAACCGCACAATCGCAGGCCGGGCAATGGGCGGCGCAGTGTCTCTGGCCGCGTCGGGCACCTTGGTTCAGAGCGTTTTTTCAGGCGACATTACTGCGATATCAGACGCGCTGGACCTTAGAGGGAACGGCGCGGTTGACCTGGCTGGAAACCAGTTTGATGATTTTGAGGTGCGCGGGCGTTTGCGCGATCCAGACCTTTTGGGCGATAATATTCAGCTTAATGGCGCGCGTTTGCTGGCAACGCTTGATGGGCCATTCCGCGATCTGACAATTGAGCATGAATTGGATGTCGAGGTGCTAGGCGTCGGCGGCGCGGTGACGGCACAGCGGCTGGATCAAAGCGGTGTTGCCACCTTTGATGGAGAGGCTCTGCGCATCCCGCTAAACATCAATGCGGCGCGGGTTGAAACTGGGATCGAAATGCTCGACCCGCGATTGATCGGCGGCACTTTGACCGGCGCGTTGGTCTTCAATGGTTCACGGTTGGAGGCGGACAACACGCGAATTGCCTTCCCCGGCTTAGAGGCTCAACTGACTTTGCGCGGGGATGTTGCTGGCGGTGTGTACACACTGGCTGGACCAGTTGACGCGCGCAACTTTGCGGTTGCAAATGTTGGGCAGATCAACGCCAATTCCAAAATTCTGCTCACATTCGGATCGGCTGCACCGTGGAGCCTTAGCGCCGACAGCGCCGGTGTCCTAAACGCCGTGAGTAACGCCAGCATCGCCAATATCGCGGGGCAACAGGTCCGCTTTACTGGCGGGGTTTCGATGGGCGGCGCAGAGCCGATTGTGCTGCGCAATGTGTCCCTTGAAAGCGATCGTCTAACCGCTCAGGTCGACAGTCGCATTGTTGCCGGGGCAGCGAGCATCACGGGCACCGGTCGCCACACTGACTATGGCGATTTCACTCTCGACGCGGAAATCGCCGATGATGGGCCGAGCGCGACATTGGTCTTTGCCAGCCCGTTTCCGGCGGCGGGTCTATCGGACGTGCGTGTGGCGATCGCGCCTGATGATCGGGGCTTTGGATTGGACGTGGCAGGTGGATCGCTGCTTGGCCCATTCGAAGGGGAATTGGGATTGGCGCTGCCAGCTGATGCTCCGACCCGGATCGATATTGATGCGCTGCGCGTTTACAGAACCAACGTGAGCGGCGCGCTGGTGTTTGTCGACGCCGGCATCGCGGGCAGTTTGACGCTAAGCGGCGGCGGGCTGAACGGCGTGGTCGAATTGGAACCGGGCGCTGCCGGATCACAAGGTTTCGACCTGAATCTGACAGCGCGTCAGGCACGGTTCGGCGGGGACACGCCGATCTCTCTTCAATTCGCAGATATCGCTGCAGCGGGCAGCTTTTACGCCGACAACAGCCGGATCGAAGGCGATATTGAAGGGCGCGGGTTTGAGTATGGCGCCCTCTCGCTCGCCAATTTTGCATTGCAGGCGCAGATCATGAATGGACGGGGCGAGGTTCAGGCCTCCATCGCCGGGCGCCGTGCTGATCGGTTCGCGCTAAAGATGGACGGACAGTTTACCCCGGAACGGATCGCCCTGATCGCAGAAGGGGAATATGGCGGGCAAGCCATCACAATGCCGCGCCGGGCGGTGCTGACAGCGCTTCCCGAAGGGGGATACCGCTTGGCTCCCACGCAAATTGGCTTTGCGCGCGGCTTCACCATCCTTGAGGGGCAAGCGGGCGGGGGCCGAACCACCCTTCAGGCACGCTTAGCGCGGATGCCCCTACGGCTTGCCGACCTTGCAGGCGCGGAACTTGGGCTGGGCGGGCGTGTGTCTGGCGTGATAAATTGGGACCAAAGCGGCTTGGCTGCACCCACAGGCGATGCGCGGGTGCAGATCGAAGGGTTCACCCGGTCCGGCCTGGTCCTGTCTTCGCGGCCAGTCGATGTCTTTTCTGTCGCCAATTTGAGCGCGCGGGAGCTGGCGTTTGGGGCCCGGCTTCGCGAGGGGGATAACCAGTTGGGGCGGATCAACGGCCGCGTTTCCGCATTGCCCGCAGCCGGAGAGTTGACCGCGCGTTTGATGCGCGGGCGGCTTAACGCGCAGCTTGGCTACAACGGCCCGGCGCAATCCCTGTGGCGGCTTGCCTCGATTGAGACGTTTGACCTCACCGGTCCGTTAGACGTCTCTGCGCGAGCGACCGGCACGCTCGCTGATCCTCAGATAACCGGCAGTTTGGCGAGCGACGATTTGCGTCTGCAGAGCGCGATTTCAGGCACCGATATCGACAATGTGACCGCCCGCGGGCGCTTTGCCGGATCGCGGCTTGAACTCACGCGCTTTGCCGGGACAACCGATGGCGGCGGCACTGTCACTGGCAGCGGATTTGTAGACCTTGCCTCCATGTCCGGGAGCCGAGGCCCGCGGATCGATATTCGTGCGGCGGTGGACAAAGCGCGCTTGCTCAACGCCAATGGGTTGGACGCCACAATCACCGGGCCACTGCGCATTGTTTCCGATGGCGTAGGCGGGGCCATTGCGGGCCGAGTGGACGTTGACCGGGCCAGTTGGCAGCTGGGCGTAGCCGCCGAGGACTTGCGCCTGCCAATCATTGCCACCCGGGAGATCAACAATCCTGATCAGCGGGCCGCGCGCACCAGCAGCGCAACCGGCGCTTGGCGGTATCTAGTCGATGCCCGTGCACGCAACCGGATAGCTGTCGACGGTCTGGGCCTCGACAGTGAGTGGGGCGCAGACATTGCTTTGCGCGGCACTGTGGATGATCCGCGTATCGGCGGTGAAGCCCGCTTGGTCCGCGGCGATTACACCTTTGCCGGCACCCGTTTCGAGCTGACCGAGGGGCGGATCGATTTTGACGCGGCCCGCGCCATCGACCCGCGCCTCGACATAACCGCTGAAGCCAGCGCCAATGATACAGACGTGAGCATTGCCATTTCAGGCAACGCTCAAACGCCTCAGATCGACTTCTCCTCCACCCCTGCTTTGCCAGAGGAGGAGATCCTTTCCCGCTTGCTGTTTGGCGGATCGGTCACCTCTCTATCGGCAACCGACGCGGTTCAGTTGGGCGCGGCATTGGCTGCCTTGCAGGGGGGCAACGGCGGGCTTGATCCGATTGGTCAATTGCGCCGTTCAATCGGGCTAGATCAACTTCGGATCGTCAGCGCGGATCCCGCCTTGGGCCGGGGCACTGGGGTCGCATTGGGCAAGAACTTGGGCCGCCGCGCCTATGTCGAATTGATCACCGATGGTCAGGGCTACAGCGCCACGCAGGTCGAATATCGCATCACCAGCTGGCTTTCCTTATTGGGCAGCATCACAACTGTGGGGCGCGACAGCGTGCTGGCTGAGGTCAGCCGCGATTACTAGCTGACATACAGCTTTGCCTCTTCGGCGCGGCGGCGCACCAGCCCTTTCAAAACGCGGCCACCGGCCTTGTTCCAACGCGCAAACTCCGCCGCCGCCGCAGTGTGATCGCCGGCGTTATGGCGCTTTGTCAAAGTCGCGCGTGCAATGGCGCCCGTGTTGTAGTGAAAGCTGACCATGGCATCGAACTGTGCTTGCGTGGTGGGGGTTTCGCCAACCGCGCGGGCCACGTCGCGGGCATAGCGTTTGAGGTCGCTGGCAAGGCGCGCATCGCATTGCGCCTGAGTCCAAACGGTTCCGGGGCCAATGCGCCGACCCAGTTCGACTGTGGTCTGGTCGTCTGCGCCCGTCGCGCCCCAACCGATGGTCCAAGGATGGCCGCCTGTGCCCGGGTCGGGATAGGCTTCGATCAGGCCATCGCGCCGCAGCCGTGCACAGCCTTCGAAGCGTTTGATGAGGTCTGTGCCAGCCGCTCCGATGCGCCGTGCAGTGTCGGACTGTTTGCTTTCGCTCCGCCGTATATAGGGGACACTTGGACCGGATGTTACACGGTCCAGATCGGAAAAGACGCCCGGTCCATCGGCGCGCGTTTCAAGGCCGGTTTCTGCATGGGCATCCAAAGCATCGTCCAGCGCGTCGACTTCGGATTGTCTAAACCCACGGCCCAGCAAACGCCGAACAGCGTCAAAGATTGGCTTGCGGTTGAAGGGGGGCGAATTTTTCGGAGTGGGAGAAGGGTGCGTCATAGGGTTGGCCTCAAAGTTGAGTGACAAAGGAGGAGGCCGAATGATTAGGCATAATTTTTACGAGTAGGAAAATGTAAACAGCTGGCAAAGGCATCATGGGCAATTGTTGGCATGATGATTTCATGACGCTTAACATCTGTTGCCCAAAAACTTTGTGTTTGAACTTACACGATATTAACTCGGCGGCCCTAGCCGGTTTGACGAACGGTAAGAGGGCGCAATGCAAAACCATAAAGATCGAATACAGGGAAGGAGCGACGCTGCCGTGCGGGACATATACCGCCCGGTCTTGCGCGGCTACTTCACTGTTTTTGCGCTTTATTATGTCGTCATGCTACCATTCAATGCCCTGTATATATGGCAAAGTGGCGGCACGGCCCTTGTCATTGCGACGGTAGCCGCGGCCGCAACTGGGATATGGGGCAATGTCTTCACGCGAAAGCCATGCCCACCGCATCAAGTTGAATTGCTGCTCACATTAATGAACGCGTTGGTGGTCGCGAATGTTGTCATTGCGCTCCACATGACCTTTCTGCCGGAAAAGCTCACCTATTTTATCATCATGGCCATGCTGTTTGCTCTGGCGAGCGTTAGCTTTCGTCAGTCCGCATTCTCGATTGCTTTGGCGGGCATCGCGCTCGCAGGGTTTATGCCAAAGCTGCAGGAGGACACTTTTTCCGCCTACGCTTATCTTACCTTTGGCGCTGCTCTGGCTTCACTCGCAATTGCATTTTTCCTGCGCAAGGCTGTGACCAAAATTGCAGATGCCAAAATTCAAACCGACGATGAGCTAAAGAAAGCCCGCGAGGTCAGCGAAAAACTGCATCAGAAATCGATCTCCGACAGCCTGACTGCGCTGCCCAACCGGCGCGCGTTTTTCTCAGAATTGGCCGCGGCCAAGCAGCATGTTCGGCGAAGCGAAGAGGCGGGTGAGGCTGACATGAAAGCCTGGCTCGCTCTTGTTGACCTTGATGGGTTCAAGGGGGTCAACGATATTCATGGCCATATTACGGGCGACCTTTTGCTGAAAGAAGTCGCAAATCGGCTGCGCGCATTTGCGGAGGAAACCACGCACATTAGCCGAATGGGCGGTGATGAATTCAATATCATTTTCCTGAGTAATGAGAGCATCGAGCATGTTGAGAAGCGGAGTCAAGTGCTGCTGGATTCGATCTCAAAGCCCTATGTTATTGATGGCCGGCATATTGCGATTTCCTGTTCGATTGGCTGCACAATGTTGGACTCAGCGCAAAGCAACCGCACGCAAATCAGCAATGCCGATTACGCGTTGATGGTGGCAAAACGTTTGGGCAAAAACCGATTTGTCCTTTTCGATGATAACCACGCCAAGGAGGCGGGCGCGCGGTTCGAGATCGAGGATGCCCTGCGAAAAGCGGATCTGGAGCAGGAAATCAGCGTGGTTTTTCAGCCGCAATTTGAGTTGGGTGTGAACAGGATTGTCAGGGCCGAAGTGCTGGCCCGGTGGAGCAATCCCACCATCGGCAAAATCAGTCCTCAACGGTTTATATCCATTGCAGAAGACAGCGGTCTGATCACGGGAATTACGTTGATTGTGGTCAAGAAGACGCTGGATGAACTTGCTTCGTGGCAAAAACAGATCCCAATTTCTATTAACTTGTCGAGCTTTGACATCATCTCTGATCCGACAATTGATCAGATCATAGAGCATGTCAGGTCGCGCGGATTGGACCCGTCCATCATTGAATTTGAAGTTACGGAAAGCGCGATGATGATCGACCTAGAAAAGGCGACCAGAAATCTGCAGCGGCTATCGAACATAGGTTTTTCAATTGCCCTTGATGATTTTGGGACAGGGTATTCAAACTTCAATTACCTGCGGACTCTTCCGATCAGCAAACTGAAGGTTGATAAGTCATTTCTAGATAACCCCACCGATCCGATGACAGAGAAGGTTCTTTCTTCGCTCGTGGGGATGGCGCGTGTTTTGGGCGTGCACTGCGTGCTTGAAGGTGTTGAGGATGAGATCGGCTTACTTATGGCCAAACGGGCAGGGGCCAGCTCTGTGCAAGGCTATTTGTTTGGAAAACCGATGCCATCGGGCGAATTCGTGGACCTCCTCGAAACTTCGCAAGCGGACGGAGATCCTCATAGCGGCAAGCTAGCCTCCGTTTCATAGAGCCGGCGCAACACCGCCAAAAACAAAAGAGGCCGCCCGGTTTCCCGAGCGGCCCTTTTTGTTAGTCCGAGGCAGTGTCTTACGCGCTGTAATACATATCGAACTCAACCGGTGACGGTGTGGTTTCGAGGCGCAGAACCTCTTCCCACTTAAGTTCCATGTATGCTTCGATTTGATCGAGCGAGAACACGTCACCTTTAAGCAGGAATTCGTGATCGGCTTCGAGCGCTTCGAGAGCTTCGCGAAGTGAACCGCAAACTGTCGGCACATCAGCAAGCTCAGCTGGCGGCAGATCGTAGAGGTTCTTGTCCATCGCTTCGCCTGGGTGGATCTTGTTTTCGATCCCATCAAGGCCCGCCATCAACAGAGCCGAGAAGGCGAGGTATGGGTTGGCGATCGCATCAGGGAAGCGGAATTCAACGCGCTTCGCTTTTTCACCAGCGCCGTATGGAATGCGGCACGATGCCGACCGGTTGCGCGCCGAATAGGCGAGCAGAACGGGCGCTTCAAAGCCGGGAACCAGACGCTTGTAGCTGTTGGTGGTTGCGTTGGTGAAAGCGTTGACGGCCTTCGCATGCTTGATCACGCCGCCGATGTAGTAAAGGCAGTTTTCCGACAGGCCAGCATATTCATTGCCAGCGAAAGTCGGTTTGCCATCTTTCCAGATCGACATATGGCTGTGCATGCCGCTGCCGTTATCTTCTTTGATCGGTTTCGGCATAAAGGTCGCGGTTTTGCCGTAAGCGTGCGCGACTTGTTGCACGACATATTTGTAAACCTGAACTTGGTCAGCAGCGGTGGTGAGCGAAGAATAGGTTATGCCAAGCTCATGTTGAGCGGCCGCCACTTCGTGGTGGTGCTTGTCCATGTTGAGGCCCATTTCCATCATGGTCGAAACCATTTCGGCGCGGATATCCATGGCGCTGTCGACTGGAGCAACAGGGAAATAGCCGCCCTTTGCGCGCGGGCGGTGGCCCATGTTGCCCATTTCGTATTCTTTGCCGGTGTTGGTAGGCAATTCGATATCGTCGATGGCAAAGCCGCTGCCTGCATAGCCGTCTTCGAAACGGACATCGTCGAACATGAAGAACTCAGGCTCTGGACCGACATAGATCGTGTCACCGATGCCGGTGGACTTCAGATACGCTTCGGCGCGTTTCGCGGTTGAGCGTGGGTCGCGTGCGTAAAGTTGGCCATCCGAAGGCTCAACAATGTCGCAGAAGATTGAGATCATCGGCGTCGCGCTGAATGGATCGACATAGACAGACGACATGTCTGGCTTCAGGATCATGTCGGATTCGTTGATCGCCTTCCAACCTTCGATGGAAGAGCCGTCAAACATTAGGCCATCTTCAAGAGCATCTTCGTCCATGACGCTGGCGGCCATGGTCAGGTGCTGCCACTTGCCCTTGGGGTCCGTGAAACGCAGATCGACCCATTCGATTTCTTCGTCCTTGATCTGTTTGAGGACGTCCTTGGTGGTAGCCATGTTGTATTCTCCAGCCTTTGTGTTCGAGATCGGTATTTGAATGATTACCGGCGTTTTCGCCGACAGATATGTTTGGTGAGCTGCGTGTTAGATCGCGTCATCATTGGTTTCGCCTGTGCGAATGCGCAGAGCCGTTTCAACTGGGTAAACGAAGATCTTACCGTCGCCGATGCGCCCTGTTTGTGCCGCTCCAGCGACCGCTTCGACCACGCGGTCAGCCTGATCGTCAGAAACAATCACTTCGAGTTTCACTTTTGGCAGAAAATCGACGACATATTCTGCCCCCCGATACAGCTCGGTGTGGCCCTTTTGCCGGCCAAAGCCGCGCGCCTCGGTCACGGTGATTCCCGACACACCGATTTCATGCAGCGCTTCCTTCACTTCGTCGAGCTTGAAGGGTTTGATGATCGCTTCGATCTTCTTCACGTATATCTCTTCCCATCAGAGGGTTGGAGTTCAGCATTATTCTATCAAGAATCGTGCCAAGGAATGTCACACTTCGCTACGCGATCCGTGCAGGGGCGCAAGGAAGAATGCCTATGCTTAATCGGTTAGCAACATTCCGCAGCGAGTCGCAACCGTGCCCAAAGGGGCAGCGATTGATGCCTAAAATTTAGGCAATGGCATGCTTGACGCAGCAGCGACTCCGTCAAGTTTCACAAGTGCTTAAATTTTTACGTAGTTATGATGGATGAGAAAATTGAAGTTGAAGTCACGCCTGAGATGATTGAGGCGGGGGTAGAGCTGCTGGCTCAATACGAGTGCGCTTCTCTAGCGTTTGTGGCTGAAGAGGTTTTTTGAGCGATGAGGATTTGTCAGTTAGGCTATCTAAGCCAATAGAAGAGCCAAGTAGGCTCACAATAGATTTGCCGTATGAGATGTATGAGCTTGCGTCATTGATCGACCCCATGAGGTCATCAAGCTGCAAGGCTTTTTCCGTTAATTTAACCCTCCCTTTGACTTGCAGCATCAATACTAGGCCTACTGCGCCATGATCGTCGTTCATTCCAACTCCGATAAGGCCGTGCACATAATAATTTCGATATGCCCTGAGCACATCCATGCCCTTGCAGAAGTGAACCAAGTGCTCTGACATAGCCGGTGAACTTGAGCTGCTCACCCTGATCGCGTCAGTGAGTGAGGCATTTCCCATGTGGTGGACGGCAATCAAAGACCCATAACCGGCACCGATGAGTTCCTGCATAATATCCCGCGCCACTCCTTCTAAATGGTTCCACTTGATTACAAATGTTGCGAATGCGAGGGTAAAGTTCTTCCCTTCCTCGTTATTGGCGATAACCGGGTTCAAGATTTGAGGGTCTTTTTTATCCATGACAGATACCAATCAAAAAGAGAACGAAGTGCTAGCGGTGACCAAAGCGTTACAGACGCAAGCCTGTCGTCTCGGGCAGGCCGCACATGATGTTGAGATTTTGGATCGCTGCGCCTGATGCGCCTTTGCCAAGGTTATCAAGCCGCGCAATGAGACGGGCATGCGAACCGCCCTCGTCGCCAAACACAAACAATTCCATCCCGTCATGGCCATCAGCGCCATCACGCAACAACAGCTCGCCTTGGTCGGTGTTGTCGCAAACAGATACGATCAGCGATTCGGAATAATGCTCGCTCAATTGGGCTCTGAGTGCGCCGGCTTTCGGGGCGGGCGTCATCGCTCCCAAATGCAGGGGAACTTCGACCAACATTCCGCGATACGCGGGCACAACGGCTGGGGCGAATATCACCCCGTGATCGAGCCCGGCGTGGCGTTGCATTTCAGGAAGGTGTTTGTGCTCTAAGGTGAGCCCGTAGGATCGGAATGCGATGTCCGTCTCTGATTGATAACGCTCCACCATCGCGTTGCCACCGCCCGAATACCCGCTAACCGCGTTAATTGTGTAAGGCCAATCGGCGGGCAACAGCCCTGCGCGAACAAGAGGTGCAACCAGCGCAAGAAAGCCGGTTGGATAGCAACCAGGATTGGATACGAACTGCGCGTTCGCCACCTCGCTATGTCCCACCAACTCAGGAAAACCGTATGTCCAGCCATCCGCAACGCGGTGGGCAGAAGATGCATCGATGATCCGCGTGTCTGAACCTTCGGCGAGTTTCACCGCTTCGACAGCCGCTGCATCGGGCAGGCATAGGATCGCGACATCCGCAGTCTGCAAAGCTTCCTTGCGCGCGGCCACATCCTTCCGCTGCGCATCGTCCAGTACGAGCAATTTAAATTCAGGCCGACCTGATAAACGGTCGCGAATTTCGAGACCGGTCGTTCCGGCGGCTCCATCAATGAATACACGGGTGGTCATGCCGACGTTTTATCCGCTTTAAACGGCCAGGCAACTGGCCTTGATATAACCGCTGGGACCATCTGGTCCGAGGCATCCCCAAACCCAATCTCCGGCAGCGTCAAGCACTTCGATTTGAGTGCCTGCTTCGAAATGGTGGAGAATGGGGCTGTCATCGCGCGTATTTTCCATAACATCGGCCCCACCGTCGCCAATCGTTCGACCATAAGGGATGACATAATGCGCGGCGAGGTGAACCCCGGCCAATGCAATGTGGGCCAAATCCCCGCGCAGAGGCACTGTTCCGGGCGCAGGTTTGGAGACCGGACCTTTCAGACCCAGCACGCCGCCTGGCACATCGTATTTAGCCGTGTCGTCTTGCGGCCCGCTCATACGTTTAATCGTCTCCAGCCCATTACCCTTGGGCGTCTTGGAAACGCGCTTAGACGTAGATGCCAAAATCGGCAAGTTACGCCGAATACCGCGCCTTGATCATGTGGAACGCCGCGCGCAATCCGTAAGCGGCTCCACCCTTGGATCGGCCGGGTTTTGGATAGGGGCGCCATGCGAAAGTATCGAAGTGCACCCAATCGATGCCGTCGCCGACAAATTTGTCGAGGAACAGCCCGGCGACACTTGCCCCAGCATAGGGGTTGCTTTGCGCGTTCACGATATCGGCGATGTCGGATTTGAGGTATTCGCGATACGCCTCTGGCAGGGGCAGCCGCCACGGTTCATCATCATTGGCCTTGCCTGCGTCGATCAGGGCCTGCGCCGTTTCATCGCGCCGCGCCATCATAGCGGCGTAATCAGGGCCAAGCGCAATTCGCGCGGCACCGGTTAGCGTGGCAAAATCAATGATGAGGTCAGGCTCTTCCTCGCTCGCGCGGGTCAAGGCATCACCTAGGATCAGGCGTCCTTCGGCATCGGTGTTGTGGATTTCGACCGACAATCCTTTGCGGCTGTTCAGCACATCACCGGGACGGAATGCCGATCCTGCAATCGCATTTTCCACTGCTGGGACGAGAACGTGGAGGCGGACGTTCAATTCCGCTTCCATGATTAATCCCGCAAGGGCAATCGCATGCGCCGCGCCGCCCATGTCTTTTTTCATCAACCGCATGCCAGCGGCTGGTTTGATATCCAGACCGCCTGAATCGAAGCACACACCTTTACCCACAATCGCGAGCGTGGGCGCTTCCTTTGTGGCGTCTTTGGCGCTCCATTCAAGGTGCAGAATGCGGGGCGCGTGATGGCGAGCGGCAGCGCGGCCAACGGCGTGCACCATCGGATATCCTTGCTCCAATGCATCACCCTTGGTCACCGAAAGTTTCGCGCCGTGCGCTTTGGCCAGTTTCTCAAACTCCGCTTCGAGAGCTGCTGGCCCCATGTCCTCCGCAGGTGTGTTGACCAGATCGCGGACCAACATCTCTGCTTCCGCCTCTGCGACAAGTGCGGGCATACGGCCCACTTGCTCCGACAAGAGCACGCGCGGACCGCTGCCATTCTCATCATCCTTATAGCGGGTGAATTTGTAGTGCGCTGTCACCCAGCCAAACACCGCCACACCGGGCTGTTTGTCCACCAATCGATAGGTGCCTTCAGGTAAGCGGCTGGACAACGCGGCAAGAGAATAGGTCGAAAGGTTGTCCGGATCGGAAACCCCGCCCACGGCGAATACGGCGTCCCCATCAGGGACGATCCCGACACTGCCCGGTGCGCCTTTAAATTTCTGCGCGGCCAATGCGGCGCGTTGCCCGGCGGAAAGCGTTTTGGCAAAATCATCAAACGCGGATTTTGTGGTGAGATGAATAGCGGTGGCGGCTTGGCCCCGGTCAGGCTGGATCAGGTCTTTGAAATTGGTCATGCGGGTTTTCATAATCGAGGGCGCGAACATGTCACCCATCAATTGCGGAAAACCCCCTCTCGCAATGAGAGAACAGTTTCGCTATATCGGCCCGTATGACAGAATACCAACTCGTTGAAGGCGATAAGACCGTCTATCGTGACGGCACGATTAAGCTCCATGGCCCAGAGGGTTTCGAAGGGATGCGCGCCGCTGGGCGTTTGTCTGCGACGATTCTGGATGAAGTTGCGGATCTGGTTCAGCCGGGCGTGACCACCGCCAGCATTGATGATGCGGTGCGGAATATGATGCTCGATGCGGGCGCGGTTCCGGCGACGATGGGGTATCGCGGCTATGCGCATTCCAGCTGTATTTCGATCAACCATGTGATTTGCCACGGCATACCGGGTCCAAAGGTTTTGAAAGACGGCGATATTCTGAACGTGGATGTCACCTCGCTGCTCAACGGTTGGCACGGCGATACATCGCGTATGTTTTTTGCAGGCGAACCCTCGATCAAGGCAAAGCGTCTGGTCGATGTGACCTATGAATGTCTGATGTTGGGCATTGCCGCAGCGCGTCCGGGCGCACGGCTGGGCGATATTGGCGCCGCGATTGAGGCGCATGCAAAGCAGTTCCGTTACGGCGTGGTGCGCGAATTTTGCGGGCATGGTCTGGGCCGTTTGTTCCACGATGCTCCCGAAGTGGTTCATGCCAGCAAGGCGGGCACTGGCCCTGAGCTAAAACCCGGCATGTTCTTCACGATTGAGCCGATGATCAATTTGGGTAAGCCTTGGGCGAAGGTGCTGGGCGATGGCTGGACCGCTGTCACCCGCGACAAATCACTGTCGGCGCAGTTTGAACACTCGCTTGCCATCACCGAAGACGGCGTGGAGATTTTCACCAAGAGCCCGACGGGCAGGGACAAACCGCCTTATTGATCGGCGTTTTGGGGGTTTCGAAACCGCAAATTAACCGATCAAGCAAACCAAGCTGACACTTGCTGATGCTACCAATTTCCTAACTCGGAACTCAGTAGCATTAAGGAACACGCCCTATGTCGAGGGTCACCATTGGTATCCTGTTTGCGGTGATCGGATTGATCATTGTCGCGACCTATTTGGATCTCCCATATTTCGGCGATGGCGCGGGTGTGCTGCTCGTTGCGGGCCTGTGCTACTCATTCGTCGTTGCAAAGCGCGAGGCGGCGCTTTTGACCTATGTGTTGACCGAAGATCAGATTGTTGAAGAGCCGCAAGCACGCGCACCAGCTCCTGTTCCGATGGGCATGGGGCAAACGCCAAAAGCGCACGCTGTTTAGACTTCTCGTGCTGCCCGAATAGCTGCTCCCGCCGCAAACGGCGCAATCGCCACCAACAGCAAGCTGATCGCGGCAACAAAGCCAAGGCTCGCCGCATCCTGCCGTGCCAAGGCGCCTGCGCCAAAGATCAAGATCGGCAGCGCGAGCGGAACCAACAGCAGGCCCGACAAAGCCGCGCCTGCGCGCAAGCTGGACGTCAGCGCCGCGATCATCAAGCCGATGGCCGCCAGCCCCGGTGTGCCGACCAGCAATCCGATCAGCAGCAAGTGCAGGCTTGGCCCATCAAGGTTGAGCAGCGCAGCGGCTGGAAATGCGGCCAACACCAACGGCGGGCCAAAACTGAGCCAATGGGCGAGCAGGCGCACCGCCATCATAGCTTCCTCTGCGACCCCGCGCAGGCGCAATTGATCGAACGTGCCCAGCTCAATGTCTTCTGCAACGAGTTTTTCTAGCGGCAAGATCGCCGCCAGCAGCGCCGCGATCCACACCACGCCGCCGCCCGTGCGGCCCAAAAGCGCTGCATCAGGGCCAACCGCAAAGGGATACAGCATCGCGACCGCGACAAAGAAAACGGTCGGCAATGCCGCGCCGCCGCCCGCAAAGGGGAAGAATTTGGCCAAATCGCGGCGGAGCAGGGCGGTGATCATGCCTCGCTCTCGAAATCCGCGATCGGCGCGGCGTAATCGGCGAGTTCAAGACTGCGCAGCCCCTTTATCGCCAGCGTCTGATGCGAAGCGATCAGGGCGATGCCGCCCTCATCAATATGGGTTTGAATGAGGACTGTGACTTGCTCGATCGCGGCCACATCCAGTCCCGACAGCGGCTCGTCGAGCAGCCAGATCGGGACACCGCGCCCGATAAGGGCCGCAAGACCAGCGCGCTTTCGCTGTCCGGTCGACAAATACCGCACTGGCACTTCGAGCAATTGCTCCAACCCCAACACAGAAAACGCGCCCGATGGATCGGCGCACCCGTCGATGCGTTGCCAAAAGGCCAGTGCCCTGCCCAAGGGCAATTCGGGATCGAGGGCAGGGCGTTCATCCAGCAGCCCCAGCGGGCCCGCCTGAGTGACGTCGCCTGCAAACGGCGTGGTCAATCCGGCCAGAGCGCGGATCAAAGTTGTCTTGCCAGTGCCGTTCGCCCCGGTCAGATGCAGCGCCTCCCCGCTCTGCAGCGCAAAGCTAAGCCCGCGGAACAACAATCGGTCGCCGCGCCGGCAAGCGATCCCTTGCGCGGTTAAGGCCGGGGCAATTTCAAGAGAAGCAGAACCTTGCATGAGCTCACGCGTTAGGCAAAAGCATCCCCGCTCACAACACCCGCATTTGCGAAAGGCCACCTTGATGACCACAGTACCCGAACTTGATGATGCAGATCGTGCCCGGCTTTTGGCCGATCATCCCGAATGGGAGCTGACCCGCGAAGGCAAAGCGATCGCGCGCAC
This sequence comes from uncultured Erythrobacter sp., assembly GCA_947502815.1. Taxonomy (GTDB): domain Bacteria; phylum Pseudomonadota; class Alphaproteobacteria; order Sphingomonadales; family Sphingomonadaceae; genus Erythrobacter. Next base: position 2,415,356 of record CANNBH010000001.1, on the reverse strand, counting down.
TTTCCAGTTCGGCGATTTCTCCGAAGCATGGGGCTTTATGAGCCGAGTGGCCTTAATCGCGGACAGCCACGACCATCACCCTGAATGGTTCAATGTTTACGCCAAAGTGGAGATCACGTTGAACACGCATGATGCCGGGGTAAGCGGCGGCTTGTCACTGCGCGATGCGAAGATGGCGCGCGCAATTGATGCGTTGATTTAGGCCTGACTTAGAGAGCTCTAAATCTCCACACCAATCCCGGTCTTGCGCATTTCTTTGCGCACCATTCCGGGCAGCCACCGCTGCATAAACCGCAGCCTCTTGGCCATTTTGCCGACCGTGTAGTGCAATTCTTCGCCGTGAACGGCACGCCACACGACCTCTGGCACGATGTCGACAGTGTTCACCTCGACGCCCTGTTCGATCAGGGTTTCCTTGGCGGTTTTGTTGGAGTCTTCGTTTACCTTGCCGATGATCGCCGTGTCGATGAAACCGGGGCAAAGTGACGCAACGGTGATGCCGTCTTCGGCCCATTCTGCATCAAGGCTTTCGGTCAATCCGCGTACGGCCCATTTGGTCGCGCAATAGGCGGCAAGACCCGGCGATCCGATGATCCCGGCAAGGCTGGCGGTGTTGAGTAGGACCGATCCTGGCGCGGTTTGTTTGAGGTAGGGGTGGGAGGCTTGCGCACCCCAGATCACACCCTTCATATTGATGTCGAGCATTCGCGTGATCTCGTCTTCATCCTGATCCGCTAACGCGCCGCCTTCACCAATTCCGGCGTTGTTGAACACGGCATCGATGCGCCCGCCAGCGGCTTTGGCAAAGTCTGCGAGCGCGCCATCCCATTGTTTGCGGTCGCGCACATCCAGAGTGTGGGTGGAGGCGCAGCCGTCTTTCGCCAGAGCAAGGGTTTCTTGCATTCCGGCCGCGTCAATATCGGCGATCCCGACGAACCAACCGCGTTCGGCAAAGAAGATTGCGACGGCCCGGCCGATGCCCGATGCGCCGCCAGTGATGAAAATTGAACGGCGTGTTTCCCCTGAGGTCATGGTGCGATCTCCCGAAATGTTATGATTTGCCCAAAAGACCCGATGCGGCGCGCTGTTGTTTGCGCACGCGCCCCGGCATCCAGCGTTTGGCAAAGTTGAGGCTTTTTGCGGTTTTTCCCACCAGATGATGCAGTCCGTCGCCGTGAACCGCATTCCAGACGGTTTCGGCGACTTCTTCAACCGGGGTGATTTCCAATCCTGCTGCGACCACCCGGTCGCGCACGGCCTCGTTGGATTTGCGATGCCCGGTGCCGTTGAGCAGGGGCGTTTCGATAAAGCTGGGGCAAATGGAGGAGACTTTGATACCCTCTGGCGCCCATTCAGCGTCCAAGCTTTCGGCGATGCCGCGCACACCAAATTTGGTCGCGCTGTAAACGCTCATGCCCGATCCGCCGTTGATGCCGGCCGCGCTGGCGATGTTGACCAATGCGGAATTTGGAGCGGTTTTTTGCAGATAAGGATAGGCCGCCTGCGCGCCGTAGAGCACCCCGCGCAAATTGATGTCGAGACAGCGATCAATCTCTTCAACTTCCAGATCCGCCAAGGGCCCGCCGGTGCCGATACCGGCGTTGTTGACCATCACATCGATCCGGCCCCCTGCGGCGACCGCAGCCGATTCCAACGCTACATCCCATGCCGCACGGTCGCGCACATCAAGGGTATGCGAATATTTGAACCCGCCCGGAACCAAGCCGAGAGTGTCTTGCATTCCGTCGGTGTTCACGTCGGAAATGCACACAAACCAATCGCGCTCACCGAAATATTGCGCCACCGCGCGGCCAATGCCGGATGCGCCGCCAGTGATGAAAATACTGCGTCGCTGCGCGCTTGATTCGTGAGCCATGAAGTTCCTCTTCCAATTTCTATTTGCAACTGGTTTAGGACGTCACACAGGCTTTGTCATTAGCTGGCAGACGGAGCCGGTTCTGGGGCGGCGGCGTCAGCCGGTTAATCCCTGCACATGTTCGGCACCTTCGACCAATTGCGCGCTGGAGGGAACAAGCACGTCGCCCAACGGTTCTGCGCGAACATTGCCTTTATCGCTCAAGGTTTGAGCGAGGAAATTTTCCGCAATCGCAAAGAACGATATTGAATTGTCGGGCTTGGCAAAACCGTGCCCTTCATCGGGGTAAAGGACATAGGTGACCGGGATGTTGGCCGTCTTCATCGCGGCAACGATCTGATCGCTTTCATCCTGTTTCACGCGCGGATCATTGGCGCCCTGCGCAATCAAAAGCGGCTTGGTGATTTGATCCGCTTTGTTAAGCGGGCTGGCGGCTTTGAGCATGGCCAGCCCTTCCTCTGTGCTGGGATCGCCCATACGTTCGTGGAAGATTTTGACCATCGGCGCCCAATAAGGCGGTATCGTGCCCAGCAAAGTTTCAAGGTTGGATGGCCCAACAATATCAACCCCGCAGGCAAAGGTCTCTGGCGTAAAGGCCAGCCCTGCCAGCGTCGCATAGCCGCCATAAGAACCGCCCATGATGGCCACGGCGTCTGCAATCGCAATGCCTTCATCGATGGCCCATTGGACCGCGTCGATCAGATCATCATGCATCGCGAGGCCCCATTGTTTGTTGCCTGCATTGATAAAATTCTTTCCGAAGCCGGTCGAACCCCGGAAATTCACCGAAAGCACGGCAAACCCGCGGTTGGCGAGCATTTGATGGGTTGAGCTGAACCCATAATTGTCGCGCGCCCATGGGCCGCCATGGACGTGCAAGACCATCGGCACCGGCGCGGCTGGGCGGCCGGTACCATCGGGATCACTTGCGGGGGGCAAGGTCAGGTAAGACGGCAGGGTCAAGCCGTCACGCGCGGTGATTTCGACCGGGTGCATGATTTGAAGCGGCGCGTCTGCAAGCTCTGGCCGGGTCGTGTAAAACGGCGTCAAGGTCGCGGCATCGCGGTCGTAGATATAGGTTGAAATTGGCGCGCCAACCGGATCGTTCCAGACGATCCAGATGCGGTCATCTTCTGTGCGTGACATCACGCCCGTTTCGCCTTCCAATTGGGATGCGATCCAATCAAACGACGCCTTTATCCCAGTATCCAATGCATGCCAGTGGGTTTTGAGATAGGTCGCGGAATAGGCCAGCACTTCGCCTGTCTGTTGATCGCGCAATGTGCCGCCGATATCGGCTTTGTCATCTTCCGCGATCAGGGTTTTTTCACCGCTCGCCGTATCCTGCGCATAAAGCGCGGCGGTGTCGCGGCCTCTGCTGTCGAGCCAATAGAGGACCGAGCCATCTGTTGTGTAGCCCGCCGGAGAGGTTGTCATGGAATCCTCCATGGCGGTGCTTTCAAACGGGTCGGCTTCTGCGGCATTGTCAGTGATCTGGTAGTAATCCATCCCGCCATCACCGTTCTGCTTCATCGCCATGCGCAAAGTCAGCGTGTCGTCCGCCAGAAACCCGGCAAACTTCGTGTTCTCAAACACCAATTCGAGTTCACCGGTGGTCAGATTGAGCCGGTGCACATCGTGATATTGCGGATCGCGGTTGTTCAGGCCGACAAGGATCGCGTCTTTGATCGTGTCCGAGGCGCCAACAACATCAACGCGGGTGTTTTCAAACGGGGTGAGGGTGGCCTCGTCTCCGCTTTTCAAATCGATCTGGTACAGCAGGAAGTTTTCATCGCCCGCTTTGTCTTGAATATACAGCAGGCTCGCCGAATCTGGTGACCACATATATTGCGGGATCGGGCGGTCGGCAGAACGTGTCATCAACCGCACGTCATCCGGGTTCGCACGAGGGGCAATCCAGACATTCATCACGCCGTTTTCCGGTGCCAACCAGCTAAGCCACGCGCCATCCGGGCTGATCCGTCCCTGCGAACGGGTGGGGTTTCCGAACAAGTGATCGCGCGGAATAAGAGTGGTCTGGTCGATTGCTGGCGTGGCGGCGGTCATGATATCTCCCTTGAGTCAGGGTGACAGCTAGGAAGCGCTGGCCGGAATGCAAATTTTGTGGGTGTGGGGATGTCCGCTAACGGCCCATTTGCGGACGTAGATCGGCAAAGCTAGAGATGCCGAATGCTGTTCTACTACATTGAAACTGAACTCGATCTTCGTCCCATTGGCTGGCACGATCCAGCTGGAGCAGTGCATGCAATGCCTGTCTTTGCGAGAAATTCCGAAATCGCGAGATCGAAATATAACCTATATCTGTCTGAGTTGATCGCAGAGAAGACGGGGGCGCTTCTTGAAACATTCACGCTAGAGCGCATCATTGTCCAAACCAACATGAAGCAGATTACTCTGCTTCGTTTTCTAAGAGTTTATCGTGGACGAGGGGCTTTCATCTTCTTTCCTCACGTTTGAGCTGACTTGCGGATACAAAAGGCCGCTTCCCACCCCCATAATCAGACACCCCCCCCCTACAACGCCGGGTTCGCATAGAAATGCCACGTAAAGATGGCCATCGCGCCCCGGTGCGGTGACCAGCGTTCGCCAAGCTCGCGGCATTCTTTCTCTTTCGGGCGCTCGTCTATTTTTAGCAGCCGTTTGACACCCTCTTGCACCGCCAAGTCCCCTGCGGGCCAAATGTCGGTGCGGCCCTCTGCGAACAAAAGGTATATTTCGGCTGACCAGCGACCGATCCCTTTGATCCGGGTTAGCTCTTCGATTGCGTCTTCGTCACCGGACGGCAAAGCTTCAAAATTGAGCTCGCCTGCGTCCACCAGTTCGCACAAAGACCGCGCATAGCCCTGTTTTTGGCGCGACAGACCGCAGGCGCGCAGCGTGTCAAAATCGCGCTGCAAAATGCACTGGGGGGTGAAGTCTTCGCCCACTTCGGCGATCAATTTGTTCCACATGGACGCCGCCGCCGCGACCGATACCTGCTGCCCCACAATTGTGCGCAGCAAGGTTTTGTAGCCCCTGTCGCGCAAACGCGGTTCAGGATAGCCGATGCGCGCCAGCTCCTCTCCGACACGGGCATCCTTTGCGGCAAGCGCATCCATTTCGCGGCGAATGATATCGGCGGTCAGGCCCACTGCTATTTTCCTTAACTTGCTAAGTGTGTCGGAACGTCCTAGCGCGCTTGCGATTTTATCCAAGCGCCCCACCTTGCGCTCAATCACTTTGAAGAGGACAATTTCATGCCAAAGCTGGTCGTTACCAATCGTGAAGGCGAAACAAGCGAGATTGATGTTGAAGATGGTCTGACCGTCATGGAAGCCGTTCGCGACAACGGCTTTGATGAGCTGTTGGCGCTGTGCGGTGGGTGCTGTTCGTGTGCCACATGTCACATTGTCATCGACGAAACTTCGGTCGCCTTGCCAGAGATGAGTGAAGACGAAGACGATCTGCTGGAATCTTCCGATCACCGTAAAGAAGGGTCGCGCTTGTCCTGCCAGATTCCGTTCACAGCGGAATTGGACGGTCTCAAAGTGACTATTGCGCCTGAAGATTAAAGTTGTTTGCGAGATTTGGGGGGAAGCCCTATTTCGCATTCTATGAATATCACTCAACCCATCGGCGACACGCTCGCCCTGATCGGAAGCACCCCTCTTGTCCGGCTCGCTGGCGCCAGCGCTGCGGCGGGCTGCGACATTTGGGGTAAGTGCGAATTTGCCAATCCCGGTTCCAGCGTGAAAGACCGCGCGGCGCTGTATATGATCCGCGACGCGGAAGAACGCGGTGAGCTAAAGCCCGGCGGAACCGTTATCGAAGGGACCGCGGGCAACACCGGCATTGGCATTGCATTGGTCGCCAATGCCTTGGGCTATAAGACGATTATCGTCATGCCCGACAACCAATCCAAAGAGAAAATGGACACATTGCGTGCGTTGGGCGCACGGCTGGAATTGGTTCCGCCAACTAAATACGCCGATCCGTGCCATTTCCAGCATGTCTCTCGCCGTATGGCCGAAGAGACAGACGGTGCGGTCTGGGCCGGGCAGTTTGACAACACCGCCAATCGCCGCGCGCATATTGAAACAACCGCGTTGGAGCTGTGGGAGCAGACCGGCGGCAAGATTGACGGTTTTACCTGTGCGGCGGGCACGGGCGGCACGATCGCGGGCGTGGGCATGGGGCTTAAAGAAAAGAACCCCGATATCCGCATTGCGCTAACCGATCCGCATGGTGCGGCGCTCTACAATTACTACGCCAATGGCGAGCTTAAAGGCGAAGGATCATCCGTAGCCGAAGGGATCGGGCAAGGGCGGATCACCGCCAACTTAGAAGGCGCGCCGATCGACACCCAATTCCGCATCTCCGATGAAGAAGGCATGGTCTGGGTGGAAAAAATGTTGCGCGAAGAGGGGCTGTGCCTTGGTCTATCGAGCGGTATCAATGTGGCCGGAGCAATTGCGCTGGGCAAGCAATTGGTTGCCGAAGGTGTAGACAATCCGCAGATCGCCACGATCCTGTGCGACACAGGATTTCGTTATCTCTCAACCTTGTACAATGCCGAATGGCTGGCGGCCAAAGGGCTGCCGGTGTTCGATTGGCTGGATGGTCCTAACAGCAATTAATCGGCGGGATTGGTCGCCGCAATTTGTCGACAGGCCGCGATCGCGCCGTTAAACCTGTTTGCCATGACAGGCGGAAAATTCACACGGCGCGTTTCCGAAGCGAAATCTGCACAGCAGGCGGCACAGCAGGACACCGCAGAGGGCGAGGCTCCTATCGAAGGCGCGCCTCTTGGCGGAACCCGGTCCGAGGCCGCGCAACGATTGCAAGTTGGATTGTTCGGTATCGGTTCGATGGTGCTGCTGATCGGATTGGCCAGTGCGCTGGGCAATCAGGCCGATCTGACAGAAGAGGGTTCTGTGCCCGATGCCGCGCCCACCACCGAACCGACCGAGGCCGCGCCGCAACGTGATCCTCTGGTGGACGCCGGGATTGTGCCCGATTTGCCCCCTGAGCCAAGCCCCACGCCGAGCGAGGTTCCCGGTGAAGTGTCGGATTTGCCGGTGGAAGATTCTGAGCCCGTTGGCGATGATACGCTGCAGGAATAGCGCCCTTTGTGCGTTGACGGTCGCTCAGATCGCGCTGAACGGTTGCGGAGCTGATCCCAGCGTAGAGCCAGCCAATGCGGAGCACCCAGGCAATGCGGAGGAGCCTGCCTGTGTGACAGGCCAATTGGCCTCAGGCGGCGATGCTGGCGGGGCTAGCACTTCTGCCGATGGGCCTGCGATGGGGCTCATGACCAGCCTCCCGCTTAATTTTGCCCTTGGCGCGGATCTGTCCGACTTTGCCTCAGGGCGCGCGCGGCCGCCGTGGCAGGCCGCTGTGCTGTCCCGTTGCAACACGGTCGTGCCGCTCGATAACCTTACCCCGGTTGAAGGGTTCGGTTCGGCGATCCCTGCAGCCAACCCGCTTGAAGATCTCGATTTTCTTGCGATCATTCAGCCGCGCGGATTGTCGCCTGCTGATAATGTTGTTCTTGATGATTGGGTGCGAGCAGGGGGGCATTTGCTCCTGGCGCTCGACCCCATTCTGACAGGTGAATATGATCTGCCATTGGGTGATCCCAGACGGCCCAGCGTCGTCGCTTTGATCCCGCCTGTCGCCGCGCGGTGGGGAATGGAAGTTACCTTTGATGATGCGCAGGATTTTGAGCCGGTGCAGACGTCGATTGGCGATGCGCACATTCCAACGCTGCTATCGGGCATAGTGACAGTGACCGGTGGAAGATGCGTCCAGAACGCGCCCCATCCCGTGCAAAAGTGCGAAATCGGCAAGGGCAGCGTCACTTTGATCGCGGATGCTGCGGTGTTTGAGGATCAGCAATTGGCCGGGCCCGACGGCGCCGCGATTCAGGCGCTGCTGACCTTTGCGTTTGATCGCTAGCGACACTTCATCGCGGCCAATCGGGAAAATTGCGGGAAAGCTTGCAAGGCGGTGTCGCTGATCGGGACTCGCATGGGGATTGAGCGGGAATTTGTCCCGTTTACAGCACAATACCGCGGGATATTACGGGAAATTCGGGTTTGAGAATGTCATGATACACAATTTTTCCACTGCATAAATTACAGTAAATCAATTGTTTACCGTTTAATCCCGTGATTTTCCTAGAAAAACCCTAGTCACCCGCCTGCTTCCCGGATATTACCGGATTCCATCAAACATGTCTGTTTGCCCCGCGTCATGCCGTTTGGTTGGCGTGCTGTTCTCGTTCGCGCGGGTTCGGTGCCACAGAAGTTGTGGCCTGCGGGGGGTGAATATTGGGTTGGGGCAAGTTTGAGCAGTTCAGGATAGCCGTCTGAAATGTCGGCTAAAAAGGGGATGAGGAAGCCGCGTGTCTACGCCAGGAGCATACAATGGACAGGCCTATTCGCCGATTGGCGATAAGGGTCGCTTTGTCCTGCCTCCTGCCTTTCGCAAGGCCGTGAAGGAGGCGTCGGGCGGTTCCAAAACGCTTTGCCTGCTCGCGCATGAGCGGTTTGATTGTTTGGTCGGATTCGGCCTTTCGCGGATTGATCGGCTGCACGAGCAGCTCGACCGCGAAGAAGAGCGCGCGATCCGCCTTAAGCTGAATGATTTCGATCGCGACGTGCGCGCTGGTCAGCTGTTTCAGTTTGAGCAAGTGCCTTACGACGACAGTGGCCGTTTCGTGATGCCTGACCATTTGAAAGAGCTCGGTAAGGTCGAAGACGGGCTGTATTTTCAGGGTGCAGGCGAGTTCTTCTTTGTTTGGAACCCCGTTGAATTGGTGCGGATGGATGCGTCTTGGAAAGGCGCGCAGGCGACATGTAAGCGGCTCGTCGCAGAGGCTGACGCCAAAGCCAAAGCCAAAGCGAAAGGGGCAAAGAAATGATCCCTATCGCCGCAAACGCGCCTCATATTCCGGTTTTGCTCAACGAAGTTGTTGGCGCGATCCAGCCAAATCCCGATATGTCGATTATCGATGCGACCTTTGGTGCGGGCGGCTATTCGCGCGCGCTGCTGTCATCGGGTGCACGCCTTTACGGATTTGACCGCGATCCCAATGCGATCTGCGATGGTGCGGGCATGGTCGCAGAATTTGACGGGCGTCTGTCACTCCATGCGGAGCGTTTCTCTGAAATGCGGGCAGAAATGGCGCGCATCGGGGTGAGCCAAGTCGATGCGGTCGTGATGGATATTGGCGTGTCTTCGATGCAGCTTGATCAGGGTGAGCGCGGCTTTGCCTTTTCCAGCGACGGCCCGCTCGACATGCGGATGAGCCAATCGGGCGAAAGTGCAGCAGATTTCCTCAATTCCGCCGACGAAGCGGCCATTGCCGACGTGCTGTATCACTATGGCGAAGAGCGCCAATCCCGCCGCGTGGCCCGCGCGATTGTTGCGGCGCGGCCATTGGAGACGACCGGCGATCTGGCGCGCGTTGTCCGCCGGGCATTGGGATACAAGCCTCACGATAAGAAGGACCCCGCAACACGCAGTTTTCAGGCGGTTCGCATCCATGTGAACGATGAATTGGGCGAATTGCGCGCTGGGCTTAACGCGGCAGAGGCTCTGCTGCGCGAAGGCGGCATTTTGGCTGTGGTGAGTTTTCACAGCCTCGAAGACCGCATCGTCAAACGGTACCTGCGCGAAGCCTCTGGTGCAGGGCGGTCGGTTTCGCGGCATTTGCCCGGCGAGATCCCCGGACCCCCGCCGACTTTCACCAAATTGTCCAAGGCAATCCGGCCCAGTGAAGCCGAAATCGACGCCAATCCCCGCAGCCGTTCCTCCATTCTCCGCCACGCAATCCGCACTTCGGCACCAGCAATTGAAAGGGCAAACACATGATCGTCAATGGTTCTCGTATTCGCCAAATCGGCTGGGTTGCAGTGCTGGCGACCTGCGTCGCTTTGTTCGCCGTGCTCAGCTTTAATGTGCACGCGGTGAAGAGCGAAGTGTTGCTGGCCGAACGCAAGATCATTCAGTTGGAGCGTGAGACGCTGCTTCTTGAAACCGAATTTCAGACCCGTGCCAGTCAGCGCCAATTGGCCGAATGGAACGCGGTTGAGCTTGGCTATCAGGCGCCGCGGGCCGACCAATATCTCGACAATGATCGCCAGCTCGCCAGCCTTGGCCTGCCGGTGGGTCCAGAGGCGCCTGCACCAATCCGCGTGGCGCGTGCCGATCTGGATGGCCCCGACGCACAGCCGCGCGACATGGTTTCCCCGCTGACAGGCGCGCCGATCACACTCGCATCTGTCAATGCGGCTGAGGATGCTGGCGCGGTCTTTACAGAGGCTTTTGGTGAGTTTTTGATCGAAGCCTCCCCCATCCGTGCCGCCAATGCGCAAACATCGGCCGATGCAGCAATGTTACCGGCTGAGGCCAGCATGGCGGGCGGACCTGATACATTGAGCAGAGGCGGCGAATGAACGCTTTCGCCCTAAATTCTGGGGCCGGATCGTTTGGGGCCGAAGGGGCGCTGCCTCTGTTTGAAGACCCCACCAACAACCCTGCCAACAACCCCGCCAATCAACGCGACGCACAACCCGCCATTCCTGCTGGCCGGGTCAAATTTGTGCATATGCGCTACAGCTTGCTGGTCACGGCACGGTTGCGGCTGCTGGTCATTGTTGGCGTATTTGCCTGCGTCGCGCTGGCTGCTTTGATGCGGATTGGCTATCTTGGTTTTGTCGGCGGTGCACCCAGTCAGACGAGCCTTGCCGAAGCTTTGTTGCCCCCGCGCGGCGAAATCACCGATCGCAATGGAACCCCTCTCGCGCGGACATTCCCGGCCTACGCTTTGTGGTTCAACCCGCGGGCGATGGATGATGATGGCGCACCCTTGGTGGCGCAGCCTGAGCAAGTGGCCGCGCGCCTGCAAACGATCTTTCCCGATCTCGATTTGGAGCGCACCGTGCGCGTTCTTTCATCCGATCGGGGTGGCTATATTCTGCGCCGGGTTCTGCCCGAAGATGCCAATCGGGTGTTTGAGCTGGGCGAAGTCGCCTTGGAAATTCCGCGAGAATATGATCGCCACTATCCCCAAGGGTCCTTGGGTTCCCACGTGCTTGGTTATGTCATGGAAGATGACGGCGGCGAATTGGTTGGCCGTTTGGGCATGGAAAAGGTCCTCAACCCGCAATTGTCCAACCCGGATTTGCGCGGTGAACCGGTGGCGTTGTCGATTGATCTGCGGGTTCAGGGCGCGCTTGAAGATGAATTGAACAAGGGCATGCTGGCCACCGATGCAAAAGGCGCGGCGGGCATCGTGCTTGATGTCGACACGGGCGAAGTGATGGCCATGGCATCCCTGCCATCGTTTGATCCAAACCTTTCCAATGTTCAGCATTCGCCCAACATCTACAACCGCGTGACCAACGGCACGTATGAATTGGGCTCCACGTTCAAACCGCTGACAATTGCGGCGGCTATCGATGCGGGCGTGGTGCGCGATATGGCGTTCCAGTGGGATGCAAGCCCGGTCGAAATGTCAGGCCAAACCTTTCGCGATCTAAAGCCCAAGGGCAACACTTTGACTGTGCCGCAGGCGCTGGCGTATTCCTCCAACACCGTCACGATGCGGATCGCCGATGAATTGGGCGAAGCGCGTTTGCGCCAAGTGATGCTCGACCTTGGCATGAAAGTGCCGCCAGAGATTGATCTGCAGGCGCGCGGCACACCGCAATGGCCCGAAGAACGCCCCAATGGCACGTGGTCGCGGCTGACCAATATGACGGTTAGCTATGGTCACGGTATCGCGGTTACGCCGCTGCACTTGGCCAGCGGATACGCCGCGATGGTGAACGGCGGGATTTGGCGTCCTGCAACCCTGCGGCGGGTGGAGCCGGGCGCTGCCCCGCGCGGTCGGCGCGTGTTTAAGGCATCCACGTCATCGCGGATGCGCCAATTGCTGCGGATGATTTCGATGTATGGCACCGGGCGCAGCGCCAACGCGCCGGGGTATCGGATCGGCGGTAAGACCGGTTCAGCGGAAAAAGCGTCGGGCGGCGGTTACCGCGAAACCGCGCTGATTTCTTCATTTGCGGCGGCATTCCCGATGGATCGCCCGCGCTATGTTGTGGTCACCGTGCTCGATGAACCCCGCGGCACCCTTGCCAGCCGGGGGCAACGCACCGCCGCTTACACCGCTGCGCCAATTGTGAATGAACTTGTGCCCCGGATTGGCCCGATGTTGGGCGTTTTGCCCGATGCCAATCGCGACGTGGACATTTCTGATCTGCGGTATTTGATTGAGGGGCGGCGGTGAAACTGGCCAGCCTAATGCAGCGCGCCGGATTGGGCGCAGATAGCGCCGGTGAAGTGAGCGTAACGGGATTTGCGATCGATCACCGCAAGATTGCGCCGGGCACTGTCTTTGGCGCGTTTAAGGGCGCGCGGTTCAACGCAGAAGACTTCATCCCAGCCGCCGTCGAAGCGGGCGCGGCCGCAATCGTCGCTTCACCCGAAGCCAAGGTCCAAGGCGCGATCCATATCGCCAGCGATGAGCCGCGCCGAACGTTTGCGCAATTGGCCGCGGGGTTCTTTACACCCACCCCGGCCAATATCGTCGCGGTCACCGGCACCAACGGCAAGACATCCTGCGCAGAAATGACCCGCCAAATCTGGCGCATGTGCGGCGAACGCGCGGCCAGCATCGGCACATTGGGTGTGACAACACCGGATGAGAGTGTCTCAACCGGTCTGACCACGCCAGACATCGTCACGTTCCTAGGCAATATGAGCGGTTTGGCGCGCGAAGGCGTGACCCATGTCGCCTATGAAGCATCAAGCCACGGCCTTTCGCAATTTCGCAACGAAGGGCTTCGCGTTTCTGCAGGGGCCTTCACCAATTTCAGCCGAGATCACCTCGATTACCATGCCAGCATGGATGAATATTTCGCGGCCAAAATGCGCCTGTTCGATGAAGTGGTCGAACCCGGCGGCGTGGCCATAATTTGGGACGGCGGGGTCAATTGCGAGTGGACCCGCCGCGCCCTTAAGCATGCGCAGGATCGCGATCTGCGTGTGTGGATTGTTGGGTCGCCTTCGCAGGATCAAGATGCAGAGGCTGCGCATGCCATTCTGCGTCTCGTCTCTCGCGAAGCGACTCAGCTTGGCCAGATATTGACCCTTGCATTTGATGGACAGGAACGCAGCGTCAAATTGCCGCTGATCGGTGCCTATCAGGCGGCCAATGCGCTGGTTTCTGCCGCTTTTGCTTTGGCGACGGGTGCAGATGCCCATCAGGTTTTTGATGCAATATCCCGTTTGCAGCCTGTTCGGGGACGTTTGGAGCGCGCGGTCATCACGGCTGCGGGTGCGCCAGTCTATGTCGATTATGCCCACACGCCCGATGCATTGGAGGCCGCCATTGCCGCGCTGCGACCCCATGTCGACACTGCAAAAGGCGGCAAGTTGATTGCGGTGTTCGGCGCAGGCGGAGATCGCGACACCGGCAAACGCGGACCGATGGGCACAGTCGCCGCCTATGGCGCGGAAAGTGTGATTGTGACTGACGACAACCCGCGCGGCGAAAACCCGCAAGACATCCGCGAGGCCATTACGCATGGTCTGGGTAAGATCGATGCCGGGGCGAAGATGCTAGAAGGCTTCGACATTGCCGACCGGCGCGAAGCCATTGCCCGGTCTATCTCCCTAGCGGGTCCAAACGACATCATCCTCATCGCCGGAAAAGGGCATGAGCAAGGACAGATCATCGGTTCTGGAGACGATATGCGAATTTTGCCGTTCGACGATGTGCAGGTGGCACGCGAATGCGCTGCGATTGGGGTTTCAAAATGAGCCAAGCACACGCCCTTTTGCGCCGCTGGCCGCTTGATCCGCGCGATGCTCTGCCGCTTTCCTTGTGGGATGCTGCCAGCATTGAGGCCGCAACCGGCGGACGCGCGAGCCACTCTTTCCAAGCATCCGGTGTTGAAATGGACAGCCGCGATGTGCGCCCCGGCGACGTGTTTGTCGCGCTTAAAGGCGAGGCGATGGATGGTCATAAATTTATCGCCGCTGCCTTTACCAAAGGGGCCATTGCCGCGATCACAGATCGTCCGGTCGATTACCCGCATGTCTTGGTCAAAGACACCAACGCCGCGCTGCACGCGCTGGCCCATGCTGCGCGCGACCGCAGCGGCGCGGTCCGCATTGCGGTGACAGGTTCGGTTGGCAAAACCGGTGTGAAAGAAGCGATCTTCGCCAGCCTCAACCGCGCAAGCCGCGGCGCGGCCCATCGATCCGTGCGCAGTTACAACAACCACGTCGGTGTGCCGCTAAGCTTGGCCCGGATGCCGGCCCGCGCCGATTTTGGCGTCTTTGAAATGGGCATGAACCACTCCGGTGAAATTGCCCCGCTGGCGGACCATGTCCGCCCGCACATTGCGCTTATCACGACGATTGCTCCTGCTCACATTGAAAACTTGGGCAGCATGGAGGCGATTGCTGACGAAAAGGCTCAGATATTCACCGGCCTTGAAAAAGGCGGCACCGCGATCATTCCTGCCGATAGTGAATACACCGAACGGATGGTGGCCCACGCCCGCAAACTGGGCGTGAAAGTGGTTACCTTCGGCCGCAGCGCCGATGCTGATGTGCGGTTGCTCGACGCAATCCCTCAGGCGCATGGCGGATCGCTGGTCACAGCCGATCTGGGTACGCAGCGCGTGTGTTATTCCGTTGCTGAACCGGGTGATCATTGGATTTCCAACTCGCTGGCCGTCATGGCGGCGGTTCGTGCAGCGGGCGGCGATTTGGCCAGCGCCGGGTTGGCTCTTGCTGAAATGGGCGGGTTAAAAGGACGCGGCGCGCGGTTTGATATCACCGCGATTGGCGGCAAGGCCTTGCTTGTCGATGAAAGCTACAATGCAAACCCCGCTTCGATGCGCGCAACCTTGCGCGCATTGGGCCAAACCCCGGCCCATCGCAGGGTCGCGGTGTTGGGCAGTATGAAGGAATTGGGCGACTTTGCCCCGCGCTTTCACGCCCAACTTGCAGAGCCTTTGGCAGAGGCGCAAATCGACCATGCGATCCTGGTTGGCGATGAGATGCGGGATCTGGCTGTAGAGCTGGGGAGAAGGGCCAGCGCCTCGCTTGGCTTTACCCCAAGCTTCGCGCATTGCGAAGGGCCTGTTCAAGCCATTGAGGCACTCGATCAATTCGGTCTCACAAACGGCGATGCGGTGCTTGTAAAGGGCTCCAACTCGGTTGGTTTGGGCAGTCTGGTTTCACATTTTACGCAGGCTCAACCATGAGCAGCGCACAAGGGATCTGAATGCTCTATTTGATCGCCGAATGGCTTGGTTTTGAAGGCCTGCTGAATCTGGTCCGTTACCAGACGTTCCGTTTTGGCGCGACGTTGATGACGGCGCTGGCGTTCGGCCTGATTATTGGCCCCAAATTCATCAATATGCTGCGTGTGCGCCAAGGCAAAGGGCAGCCGATCCGCAAAGACGGCCCGCAAAGCCATCAGGCCAAAGTTGGCACGCCGACAATGGGCGGATTGATGATCTTGGTATCCTTGTCGCTGTCGCTGCTGCTGTGGATGGATCTGCGCAGCCCGCTTGTCTGGGCGTGTCTGGCGGTGACCATTGGATTTGGGCTTATCGGTTTCCTCGATGACTACGACAAAGTGACCAAAAACAGCCACGCGGGCGTCTCTGCCAAAGTGCGGCTGCTCGCTGAGTTCATCGTGGCCGGGATCGCCAGCTATTTGATTGTCAGCCAGATCAACACGAACCTCTACATCCCCTTCTTCTCCGATGTCAGCATCCCTTTGGGCCCGTTCTACTATGTCTTTGCGGCGGTGTTTATCGTCGGCTTTGGCAATGCAGTGAACCTCACCGATGGGTTGGATGGATTGGCAATCATGCCGGTGATCATCGCATCGGGCACCTTTGCAATCATTGCCTATCTGGTCGGCCGCGCTGACTTCAGCGAATATTTGGGTATCCCGCATGTGCCGGGCGCTGGTGAATTGGCGATATTCTGCGCGGCTATAATGGGCGGAGGGCTGGCGTTTTTGTGGTTCAACGCGCCGCCTGCGGCTGTGTTTATGGGTGACACTGGGTCGCTTGCACTGGGCGGCGCTTTGGGCGCGATTGCCGTTGCCGCGCATCATGAGGTTGTGTTGCTGATTGTTGGCGGACTGTTCGTTGCGGAAACCGCCAGCGTCATCATTCAGGTTTTCTGGTTTAAGCGCACGGGCAAACGGGTGTTCCGCATGGCGCCTATCCATCACCATTTCGAACAGCTCGGTTGGAGCGAAAGTAAGGTCGTGATCCGGTTTTGGATTATCGCTATTATTCTTGCTCTGGTGGGGCTTGCCACGTTGAAATTGAGGTAGCCGGATAGCCGTGATCACCTCTGCCGCCTTTGCCGACAAACGCTACGCGATCCTCGGGCTCGCGCGTTCCGGCGCGGCGGCTGCAGAGGCTTTGCTGGCGAGCGGTGCGGATGTCACGGTCTGGGACCGGCAGCCAGAGCCGCGCGCGGTGTTTGCTGGGCGTTGCACAATTGCAGACCCGTTGGAATTGGACCTGACAGGGTTTGACGGGCTGATCGTGTCTCCCGGTGTGCCATTGAACACCCATCCGATCGCGGCCCACGCTGCGCAATTTGGCGTTCCAGTGATCGGCGATATTGAACTGTTTGCGCTGGCCCGGCGGCATTTACCCCCGCACAAGGTCGTCGGCGTAACCGGGACCAATGGCAAATCCACTACGGTCGCCTTGATCCATCATATCCTGCGCTGCGCAGGCTTGCCCGCCTTGCTGGGCGGGAACATAGGTGAACCGATCATGGCGCAAACCCCGCTTGAGCCGAATGAACAAGGCGAAGGCGTTTATGTCCTCGAATTGTCGAGTTACCAGATTGATCTTACCTTTGGGCTGGCCTGCGAAGCGGCGGCGCTTACCAACATCACGCCGGACCATCTCGATCGCTATGACGGGTTCGGCGCCTACACCGCATCAAAAGCGCGGCTGTTTTCGATGCAATCGAACAGCGGCTTTGCGATATTTGGGACCTTGGATGAACCGTGCGGGGCGATCCACACCGCGGCATCTGCGCTGCGTGATGATGGCTGTGCTGTAGGCGCCGATTTGGGTGCCTATGCACCAATGCAAAGCCAATGGCCCGGGCTGCAAGGGCCGCACAACCTCCAGAATGTCGCCGTTGCCGTGGCGATCGCCGAAGAGCTGGGCGTAAAGCCTGCGCAGTGGCAGCATGCTCTGCCCCGGTTCAACAATTTGCCGCACCGGATGGAGCGATTGTGCGAAGAAGACGGCGTCTTGTTCGTCAATGACAGCAAGGCCACAAACACCGCCTCCACCGCGCCAGCATTGGCCGCATTCCCGCCGCAGGATGGACGCCGGCGTGTCCATTGGATTGTGGGCGGTTTGGCGAAAGAGGATGGTTTGGGCGAATGTGCCGATTGGCTCAATCACATCGCCGCCGCTTACACGGTAGGAGAGGCCGGACCGCGCTTTGCCGAATTGCTCGAAGGGCGCATCCCTGTCACCGAACGGTGCGAGCTGGTTGGAGAGGCCGTGCGCCGCGCTCGTGAAGCGTCAAGGCCTGGCGACGTTGTGCTGTTTTCACCTGCGTGCGCCAGCTTTGACCAATTCAGAGACTATGAAAAACGCGGCGATCACTTTCGCCAGATGGTGGGTGTGATCGCTGAATGCAGCGTTGATTGCTCCCCTGCCGGTTCTTTGGGAAATGAAACACGATGAGCGGGGCCTATTCTACATCGTCCGGCGTGCGCGGCTCCAACCACGGATCTGTGCTCGGGGATGCGAAATTCCACGCCCCAGTGCCCACACGGCGCGGATGGGCCGAAAACGTGCGCATTTGGTGGCGCGAAATTGACAAATGGTTGCTGGCTCTTGTCCTGCTTTTGATGATGTTGGGCACGGTCGCCGTCGCGGCTGCGTCTCCGGCGGCAGGCAACCAATATAAAGTCGGCGAATTTGTGTTCTTTGAACGGCATATCGTCTTTCAGATATTGGGTGTTGGCGTGATGCTGGCCGTGTCTTTTGCCAGCCGCGACAATGCTAGGCGTATCGGGATATTGATGGCGGTGGCGATGCTGTTCCTGCTGTTTTTGGTGCCGCTTATCGGGGTTGAAAAGAACGGTGCGCGGCGCTGGCTTGATCTGGGCATGTCGCTGCAGCCGAGTGAATTTTTGAAACCCGGTTTTGCGATCCTATTGGCGTGGATGCTGTCATGGCGACTGCGCGATCCAGAGCTTCCGGTGCTTGGCTATGCGACGCTCACTATGGCGCTTGTGGGGGCGCTGCTCATGTTGCAGCCCAACCTTGGCGCGACGATCCTGTTTGGCGGGGTGTGGTTTGTGCTCGTCTTGCTGTCGGGTGTTTCGATCCAAAGGGTCGCGGCGTTAATCTTGGGCGGGCTTGCTTCGATTACGGCGGCCTATTTTCTTTATGACAACGCCCGGTATCGGATTGACAGTTTCTTTGGCGGCGGCACCGCCTTTGACCAGGTTGATCTGGCGCAGCGGACGCTCCTCAATGGAGGATGGACGGGCAGCGGATTGTGGCTGGGCACGCGCAAGATGAACCTGCCAGAGGCGCACACCGATTACATCTTTTCTGTCATTGGCGAGGAATTTGGTTTGCTGACTTGCGGATTGTTCCTGATCCTGTTTGTCGCGATCGTCGTGCGTGCATTGGTGCGATTGGTGGATGAAGAAAATCTGTTTGCTTTGCTCGCAGGGGCGGGTCTCGCCACGCAAATCGGTGGGCAAGCGTTCATCAATATGCTGGTAAACCTGCAATTGTTCCCATCCAAGGGGATGACTTTGCCACTCGTCAGCTATGGCGGGTCATCGACAATTGCGGTGTGTTTTACCATCGGGCTATTGCTCGCCATAACCCGGCGCAATCCGTTCTTGGAGCGGGAGACGCCGGGCCTGAAGAACCTATTTGAGCGCCAAAAGAATGAGGAGCGCCCATGAACAGCGAAACGACACAGCATGTGCCAACCGGCGCCAGCCGTCATTTCGTCCTAGCCGCAGGGGGAACCGGAGGGCATCTTATCCCGGCCTTTGCCTTGGCTGAGGAATTGCATGCGCGCGGCCATCACATCGCATTGATCACGGATGAGCGCGGGGCGAATATCCCGGGCAAGCCTGATTTTTTGACAGCGCATGTGCTGCCCGCGGGCCGATTTGGCAAAAATCCGCTGCATTGGTTCGGCGGCGTGCGGGCCGTGATCGAAGGGCGCAATATGGCGCTGCGCCTGTTTGAAAGCTTTGAACCTTCGGCGGTGATTGGCTTTGGCGGCTATCCCGCTTTTCCCGCTTTGCTCGCATCCACCTCTGCCGGTATCCCCAGCGCGGTGCATGAACAAAACGCGGTGCTTGGCCGGGTGAACCGTCTGCTGGCCAGCCGGGTGGAAGCCATTGCAACATCCTATCCTGATGTGGCCCGGCTAAAGCCCAAACACACCGAAAAGACCCATTTGGTCGGCAATCCGGTGCGCGAAGACGTGCTGGCATTGCGCGATGAGGATTTCCCGCCGCTAACCGATGAAGGGTTGCTGAGAGTTCTGATCACAGGCGGTTCTCAAGGGGCGAGCGTCCTTTCGCAGGTCGTGCCCGATGGTTTGGCGATGTTGCCGCCGGCTTTATGCCAAAGGCTTCAGGTGACGCAGCAATGCCGATCCGAAGATGTCGATGCCGTGCGCGAGAGATACGCCAATCACGACATACCGGCAGAATTGGGCACCTATTTTGAGGATATGCACGAACGGCTTGCTGATACGCATCTGTTTATCGGACGCGCCGGGGCATCCACGATTGCGGAGCTGACCGCAGTGGGCCGCCCGGCGATCCTTGTGCCTTTGCCGATTGCAACGGACGATCATCAGGCCGTGAATACACGCGAAGTGGTGAAAGCGGGCGGCGCGCGCATGATCCGTCAGGACAATTTCACGCCCAAGGAATTGGCTAAGCAAATTCAGGCGATGGCCCAAAACCCATCCAGCATGGCCAACGCCGCGCATGGTGCGTGGAATTGCGGGCGGCCCAAAGCGGCAAAAGATCTGGCCGATTTGATGGAAAGTATGGGCGGCATCGATTTGATGGATGTGATCCGTGTGGGCGAGGGCGCGGCAAAGAAAGCGGCGACCGCGACCAAACCACAGGCCGCGACCCGCGATTTGGGCGAGGATAGCGCTCAATGAAGGGTGTTGGCACAGATATTGGCACGATCCATTTCGTCGGTATTGGCGGGATCGGCATGTCCGGCATTGCTGAGGTGATGCACAATATCGGCTATTCGGTTCAAGGCAGCGACCTTTCCGATGGACCGAGCGTTGAGCGCCTGCGCGCGCGCGGCATCGCGGTGCACATTGGCCATGCGAAAGAAAACGTCGAAGGGGTGGCGGTTGTCGTCACTTCAACCGCCGTCCGCCGCACCAATCCCGAAGTCGCAGCCGCTTTGGAGGAACGCATTCCGGTGGTTCGCCGCGCGGAAATGCTGGCTGAATTGATGCGGCTTAAATCCACCGTCGCGGTGGCGGGCACACACGGCAAGACCACCACGACGAGTATGATCGCAAGCCTGCTTGATAAGGGGGATGTCGATCCCACTGTCATCAATGGCGGCATCATCGAACAATACGGTTCCAACGCGCGTCTGGGAGACAGCGATTGGATGGTGGTCGAAGCCGATGAAAGCGACGGCAGTTTCTTGCGGCTGGATGGGACAATTGCGGTTGTCACCAATATCGATCCCGAACACCTTGATCACTACGGCGATTTTGACGGGGTAAAGCGCGCCTTTGTGGAGTTCATTCACAACGTTCCATTCTACGGTGCGGCAATCCTGTGTGTGGATCATCCCGAAGTTCAGGCGGTGATCGGCGATGTGCGCGACCGCAAGGTTGTGACCTATGGGTTTTCGCTTCAGGCCGACATTTGCGGCGTGAACATCCGCCCGAACGAAGGCGGCAACACATTTGATGTGATCGTGCGCCAACGCGGCGAAGAAGACCGCCGGATAGAAGGCGTCCATCTGCCCATGCCGGGCCGCCACAATGTCCAAAACGCTCTGGCCGCGATTGCGGTTGCGATTGAGATGGGATGCGAAGACAGCGTTATTCGCGAAGGCTTCGGCAGTTTCAGCGGTGTTCGCCGCCGCTTTACCAAGGCTGGATCGGTCGCGCTCGATGGCGGATCGGTCAGTGTGATCGACGATTACGCTCATCACCCGGTGGAAATTCGTGCCGTTTTGGGCGCCGCCCGCGAAGCTGTTCCCGAAGGGCGCGTGATCGCCGTCGCTCAGCCGCACCGTTACAGCCGTCTCAACGATCTGATGGATGATTTCCAATCCTGCTTTAACGATGCCGATATGGTGTTTATCACCCCGGTTTACGAAGCGGGCGAAGACCCCATCGACGGGGTCAATGCAGACAGTTTGGTCGCCGGGCTGAAATCTCGCGGACATCGCAGCGCGCGAACAATCGCCAGCCAAAGCGACCTTGCCAGCACGCTGGCGGCAGAAATTGCACCCGGTGATATCATCGTATGCCTCGGAGCGGGGGATATCACCAAGTGGGCCGCTATGCTTGCGGGCGCGATTGAATCAAAGCGGGAGGCATGACGACAATGATGCAACCCGACGATTGGAATGACCGCGATGATGGCATGGCGCCGACCTGCGCTGTCGAAGGCGACGCAAGCGCGCCTGTGCCGATTCAGAATATTCGCGGCCGGCTGACGCAAAACGCGTCCTTGGCCAAACATGTATGGTTTAAAGCGGGCGGTAACGCCGATTGGCTGTTTGAACCTGCCGATTTGGAAGACCTCAAAACCTTTTGCGATCATTTGGATGGCGGACAGCCAGTCATGGCGCTGGGCGTCGGATCGAACATGATCATCCGCGATGGCGGCGTACCGGGTATCGTTGTGAAATTGGGTAAAGAATTCGCGCAGGTCGAAGTGACTGGCGAAACCACTCTTAGTGCCGGATCGGCAGCACCCGCCAATATGGTCGCGCGCCGCGCTGCCAAAGCCGGGATTGATGGGCTGGCCTTCCTTACCGGCATTCCCGGTTCGGTTGGCGGCGTTACCCGTATGAACGGCGGTTGCTATGGCCGGGAGACTTGCGATGTCTTGGTCGATTGCGATGTCATTTTGCCGGATGGACAATTTGTCACGCTGACCAACGCGGATTTGCAATATTCCTATCGCCATTCCGCATTACCAGATGGCGCGATTGTGGTGGCCGTGCGGTTCCAAGGTTTTCCCGGCGACCCCGATACAATCAAAGCGGAAATGACGCGCATCTCGGATCAACGCAAAGGCGCGCAGCCCATCGGCAGCATGACGGGCGGGTCCACGTTCAAGAACCCTCCCGGTCACAGCAGTTGGAAATTGATCGACGATGCGGGATGCCGCGGGCTGATGAATGGCGGCGCGCAGGTGAGCGAGAAACACTGCAATTTCCTGATCAACACCGGCACCGCCACCGCGACAGAGATCGAGGAATTGGGCGAGATGGTGCGCGAGAAGGTCTACGCCAATTCAGGCATTCAGCTAGAATGGGAAATCAAGCGGGTGGGGCGGCCATGAACGAGGCCAACAGCCACAAACCGCCTCTCCATATCGCTGTCCTAATGGGCGGCTGGGCGAATGAGCGTGAGGTATCCCTTATGTCGGGCGCCGGTGTTGCCGATGCGCTGGAAATGAACGGGCACCGCGTCACCCAGATTGATATGGGCCGCGATGTGGCGCTGCGCCTTGCCGAGTTAAAACCCGATGTGGTGTTCAATGCCTTGCACGGTGTGCCGGGCGAAGATGGCAGCGTGCAGGGTATGCTCGATCTGATGGGTATTCCTTACACCCATTCTGGCCTCGCGACGTCGGTCATCGCGATTGATAAACAACTGACCAAGCAGGCGCTTGTCCCGCATGGCGTTCCGATGCCGGGCGGACGGATTGTAACAGTGGACGAACTCCACACCCGTGATCCCCTTCCGCGGCCCTATGTCTTGAAGCCGGTCAACGAAGGGTCGTCAGTCGGCGTCGCGATCGTCACCGAAGACAGCAATGTTGGCAATCCGATCGCGCGCGAAGCGGCTGGCCCTTGGCAAGAATTTGATGAGCTGCTGGCCGAACCCTTTATCAAAGGGCGTGAACTGACCACGGCGGTGATCGACAGCGCCAGCGGGCCGCGCGCGCTTGGCGTGACAGAATTGATCATCGAAACCGGTTTCTACGATTACGAACACAAATACACCGAAGGTCGCACGCAGCATGTTTGCCCAGCGCAAATCCCGCCTGAAATCGCGGCTTTGTGTGAGGAATACGCGATCAAGGCGCATGAAGTGCTTGGCTGTCATGGCACCAGCAGGACCGATTACCGCTGGGATGATGAGCTGGGCGAAGAGGGATTGTTTGTCCTAGAAACCAACACCCAGCCCGGAATGACGCCGCTTAGCCTGGTGCCGGAACAGGCACGCCACGCCGATATAGGATATGCTGAATTGGTCGAATTGATCGTGATGGAAGCGATCAGGGTGCACAAAATTTCAGGAGGCGCGGATGGCACAGATTAAGCGGAGCGGCGGAAAAGGCGTTCGCCGCGCGGCCAAATCACAAAGCCGCGCCGCTGGCGCGCGCCGGGCCAAGGCCAAGACCACCAGCATTCTTGACCGGTTGATGGGCCTATTTCCCTTTACCGAGGAACAATGGAGTACGATCTGGCTGACGTTGATCATTGGCGGCGCAGTCGGATTGGCCTTTGTGATTGCTAATCTCGCCGGTGTGCCAGCCATGGCGCGCGCGCAGGTTGCTGTGATGGCGTCTGATGCCGGATTTGAGGTGAAACATGTCCGCGTCACAGGGACGGACCGCATGGATGAACAACAGGTCTATGCCCGCGCATTGGCTCAAAAAGATCGCCCGATGCCGCAAGTCGAAATTGAGGCGCTGCGCGCTGAATTGCTCGAACTGCCATGGGTGCAAGACGCGCGTGTTTCTGTCCAACTTCCGTCGACGCTCGCGATTGATATTGTGGAACGCAGCCCGCATGCCGTTTTGCAGAAACCAGACACTCTGATGCTGATTGATGCGTCGGGCGTTGAGCTTGAACCGGTTAGCCAGGAATCGGCGGCCGAAATGCTGCGAATTTCAGGGCCGGGCGCTGCGAAACAGGTTGCCCCGCTCGAACGATTGCTCGCCGCCGCACCCGCATTGTCCCCGCAGGTGGATGCGGCAGAATGGGTCGGCAATCGCCGTTGGAATCTGTCGTTTAAAAGCGGTCAGGTTCTCGCTTTGCCAGAAGGGGCAGATGCCTCGGCCAGCGCTTTGGTAAAATTTGCGCGGATGGATGGTCAAAACCGATTGCTTGGCGGTCAGGTTGCGACGTTTGACATGCGTTCACCTCCGCGGATCTATATGCGCGTGCCCGGCCGCGCAGACGCAGTTGAACTTGGCTCAGGATCGTAGGCAGGAAACAATATGGCCACCGCAAAGACTGCCTCTAAACAAGCCGCACCCAAGGCGCGCCTAGCCAAGATTTTTGGCGCGGTGAATGTGGGCTCCTTTCGCATTTCCGCGATGATAATGGGAGAAACCGAAACCGGCGATCTGATGGTGCTGGGATCGGGGCACCGCGCCAGCCAAGGGATTAAGCGCGGCTATGTCACTGACATGAAGGCCGCGACCTACGCCATTCGCGACGCGGTGGAGCGCGCAGAAAAGAACGCCGGCACCAGCGTGCAAAGCGTTTGGATCGCCTGTGCGGGTGCTGGTCTAAAAAGCCGTGTGTCCAAGGTTGAGATTGAGATCGGCGGACGGCGCATCGAAGAGGAGGACATTGAACACCTCCTGATCGAAGCGCGCGACATGATCGAACCTGATGGCCGCACGGTGCTCCATGCTCAGCCTGCGCATTACACATTAGACGGCGCGCACGGCGTGGCCAATCCGCGCGGGCTGCATGCAGAGCGTTTGGGCGTCGATGTGCACGTAATGCTCGCCGATGGCGCGCCGGTGCGCAATTTGATGGAAGCGGTGCAAAACGCTCATCTAGAAGTCGAAGCTGTTGTCGCGGCCCCTCTGGCATCGGGCTATGCCTGTCTGTCTCCGGAAGAACGCGAATTGGGCGTCGCGCTGGTCGAAATCGGCAGCGATGTGACCAATGTGTCGGTCTTTGCAGGCGGCATGTTGCTGGGGCTGCGCGCGATCCAAATGGGATCGGGCGATATTACAGATGCCGTGGCCAGCGCCTTTGGTATCCGCCGGTTTCAGGCCGAGCGACTGAAATGCGTTTCGGGTTCCGCCATCGCTTCACCCAGTGATCACCGCGAAATGATCCCAGTTTACGGCCCCAATGATAGCGCCGCTGAGGCGAGTGGCCCCCAAGCACGCGGCGCCGACGACAAAAACCGCATTGCCCGTGCAGAACTGATCTCTGTCATTACGCAGGCTCAGGCGCAGTTGACTGGCGAAATTGGACGATGCCTTAAAGGCATGGGTTTTTCTGGAACCAGCGCAGGACAAGTCGTCTTAACCGGTGGCGGTGCCGAACTTGCCGGGCTTGCCGAATTCACGCAAAGCGCGCTGGCGATGCCGGTGCGCATTGGGCGCGCTCCCACTCTAAAAGGTCTTCCCGAAGCGCATGCCAATCCGGGTTTCGCCGGGCTCGCAGGGCTTTGCCTCTACGCTGCAGAAGACCCGGTGGACATTCGGTCAATCGGATCGCGCTACACCAGTCACAAGGATTTTGGCGGATCGCTGGGTTCAACCTTTGCGATTGGGCGATGGTTGAGAGCGGTTCGTGAGTATTTTTGAACCGTGCATTTTTGGCGGTGAAATGCCGTCACCTGCTCGGCTTCAGGGGATTCTCTGAATGCCAAACATGGTGTATGAGGGTTAATAGGTGCCTGTGGATAAGGATTTGCGCGGTATAACAGGCGTATCCTGAATGTGCCACAGACAGTAAAACGTACGAAAGCCGCGCAAAAATTTGGGTTTGTTGCCTGAAATTTGCGTCTGGAGGATTTAAGCGATGAGCATCAATATCGGACCGGCGACCACTGACGATCTGCGCCCCAAAATCACTGTCATCGGAATTGGCGGTGCAGGCGGTAACGCAATCGGCAACATGATCGCGTCGGAAATCGAAGGCGTCGAATTCATTGTAGCGAACACTGACGCGCAGGCGCTCAGCACCAGTTCCGCCGAAACGCGCATTCAACTCGGTCCGGACATCACCGGCGGCCTTGGCGCGGGCGCTCGGCCTGAAGTGGGCAAAGCGGCGGCTGAAGAGACCGTTAGCGACATCGAAGAGGCGCTCGAAGGCGTCAACATGGTCTTTATTGCGGCCGGCATGGGCGGAGGCACCGGAACCGGCGCAGCCCCTGTCATCGCAGAGGCGGCCCGCCGCAAAGGTGTTTTGACCGTTGGTGTTGTCACCAAACCGTTCCTGTTCGAAGGGACGCGCCGGATGCGCGCCGCAGAGGCCGGCATCGCGGAATTGCAGGATCACGTCGACACGTTGATCGTGATCCCCAACCAAAACCTGTTTCTAGTCGCAAAGCCCGAGACGACCTTTAAAGAAGCGTTCGAGCTGGCCGACGAAGTGCTGCAGCAAGGCGTCCGTTCGATCACCGATCTGATGGTGATGCCGGGTCTTATCAATCTCGATTTCGCCGATGTTCGCTCTGTCATGAGTGAAATGGGCAAAGCGATGATGGGCACCGGCGAAGGCGAAGGCCAGAACCGCGCCTTGGATGCTGCGGAACAAGCGATTGCCAATCCGCTGCTTGACGGTGTTTCAATGCAGGGCGCCAAAGGCGTTATCATCTCGATCATCGGCGGCGAAGATATGAAGCTGATGGAAGTGGATGAGGCGGCAAACCACATTCGCGACCTTGTTGATGAAGACGCAAATATCATTTGGGGCAGCGCATTTAACCCAGATCTTTCTGGGAAGATCCGCGTTTCAGTCGTTGCAACCGGGATTGAACCACCGACCGGCGGCGAAACTGCACGGTCGACCCCTTCATCCTTGTCGAGCTCACGCGCGCCAAAACGGCCCGTGCTTGACCTTGCCAGCGACAGCGCTGGCGAGGCGGCAGAGGGCAGCGAGTTTAAGGCACCCGTTGATCCGGAACCAGAGGCAGAGCCGGTCATCGAATTGACTGCGCCCAGTGCGCCAGTAATCCCCGACCCCGTTAGCGAAGCGATTTCGGCTGATGAAGAAGTCGAAGAATCGGAAGAAGCCAGCGGCGAAAACGAGCCGTTTGACCTGACTGGCATGCAGGCCGGTGATGAAATGGGCGACGAAGGCGATGATGTGGACGGCATTGTCGATCCGCTTGCTGGCCTTCGGGGAGCCGATGACGACGACGATTTCGGTCCGCACTCCGATGATCAAGGCCCTGCAACTGATGAACCCGAAGGTTCGGACGGCGAAGAAGCGCTCGACCTTGGTGATGAGTATTCCGAATATGAAGAGGCCGCAGAAGCGGAAACCGGCGGAACCGATCAAGATGACCTTTTGGCGGACGCCGATCGGCTTGCCGAAGAGGACAAGCCTGTAGAGGCTCGGCTGGGCGGCGGACGTCGCAGAGGCATTCTGGGATCCGGTGCTGATGATGCCGGTGACGGTGATGCAGGCGAAAGCTCCGGCTCGGCTGGCGGTGGTTCTGGCGGCGGCGGCGCACCCGGCGGCAGCACTTTGTTTGAACGCATGGCTAACCTTTCGCGGTCTTCGGGATCGGATGACGACGACGATGATGAAGATGGCGACGCGCCCGCTCTCAGCATTCCGCGCTTCCTTGGTCGTCAAAACAACCAGTAAGGCGCGTTCTATCCAATTTTGCACCCAGTTCGCCCCGCGTTCGGCCAACACGGCCTAGCGCGCAAGCCAATATACCTTAGCGAATCTGCGCGTGAAACTGATTGAAAACCTCCCCCGCTCGGCCGCTTTGCTTGCTCTGATTGTTGGAGCGCCCTTGGCCGCACCCAACATCGCCTCAGCGCAGGATTCCACCGCGCGCGCTGTGGTCCAGCCGCTGCCTTCACCCGAAGTTCAACGGTTGAACAGGGCGCTTATGGAATTGGCGCGGCGTCCGCGTTCGGTCAGCGCGCTGTTGGAAGCGGGCGATGCCTCGCTTGCCGTGAATGATCATGACGCTGCGCTGGGCTTTTATGGGCGCGCAGCCGACATTGAACCGCAAGACCCACGGGTGAAACTGGGTTTGGCGCGGGTCTATCTCAAATCGGGCCGCCCGGTGGATGCGATCCCGCTGTTGAACGCGGCCAGAGCAGGCGGCGTTCCTGCGCGTGATGTGTTGAGCGATCAGGCGCTTGCCTTTGATCTGGTTGGTGATCAAACGTCGGCGCAATCGGCCTATGCCCGCGCAATTGAGCTCAACCCGCAAGATGATGAGACGCGCCGCCGCTTATCACTCAGCTATGCCATTTCCGGCAATGAAGGCGGTTTTCAATCGACGCTTGCACCGCTGATTGCAGGGCGTGATGTTGCGGCCCTGCGCGCGCGCGCATTCGGGCTTGCAATCATGGGGCAACAGGACCGCGCCGAAGCAATCGTGGATGAGGCGATGCCGCGCGATTTGGCCACTCGGATCAATCCCTATCTCGCCTATATGCCGCGTCTTACCCCGGCGCAGCAGGCAGCTGCGGCGAACCTTGGAATATTTCCCCGCGCTGCGGACATTGGCCGCGAAGATCCGCGCATTGCTCGCTTTGCTCGCGAAGGCGCTGCGGGCGCGTTGTTGGAGCCGACCGGCCGGCCCCTCGGTGTCCCTGCGGCGGATTCGCCGAGCGCAGGCGGTCAGATCGCAAGTGTCTCTCAAGAAGTGGTGCAACCTTCCACTCAGGCAACTGTTCCAAATGCTGGCGGGCCGGACGTAACTGCACAAGCTTCGCCTAACCCGGGCTTCGAATTGACACGTCCGCGCGAAGGGGCGCGCGAAGAGACGGGCGAGGGAACGGTGACCGCCGCGGCCGCAGGGCTGCCGTCAGCCGCTCTGCCTGACATTGCGACTGTGCAAACAGTTCCGGTATCCACAACGCCCACAAGACCTCAGCCGGTCACTTCGCCCCCGCCACGGGCCGCGAGCGTTGCCGATGCGTTTGCGGATCTTGGCGCTGGATTGGATGATTCTGACTTGCCTGTTGCCGGGACGAATGGCCAGGCCGTTGATCTAACTGCCATCGAAATTCCCCGCGAAGCCGCGCCGCAACCTGATCCAGAGCTCGCCGAACCGGAGCATCCGCGCCGGATCTGGGTCCAATTGGCAACGGGGCGCGATGTGAACGCGTTGAAGTTTGATTGGCGCCGATTTGTTCGCCGAGCGCCCGAATTGCTCAGCGATTTTGAGCCCCATGTCGCGCCATGGGGACAAGCGAACCGATTGCTTGCCGGGCCGATCAACAACCGCAGCGATGCGCGCGATCTGGTCAACGCCTTGGCGAGCGAAGGGTTGGAGACATTCTCCTACACCAGCCCAGAAGGTGCGGAAATTCAGCGCCTTAGGTAAAAGTTTGCGCCATCCCCGGCTTTCTTTGCACAAGGTTTGAACAGGCGAATTGGGTTCTCCCCAGCGGCTCTGCCTACGCGCATTGCCAATGGGCATAGGATGCGGGCATTCGTTGCATTGATGCCAATGATCACCCCCCTTAAGAGAGCCCTCACATGACCCCGCGCGAACCCGAATACAGCGCCAACGACGATGCAGCGCCCGTCGAAATGCTCGCAGCCTTGTTTGAGGCACGCGGATGGGAATGCGAGGTTGTCGCCGATGATGAAATGGTAGGCGAGGTTCAGGGCAGCTGGGCCAAATATCAATTGCGCGCCATCTGGCGCAGCACCGACAATGTGCTGCAATTCCTGTGCTTGCCCGACATTCGCGTGACGGATGAGAAACGCCAGCGTGCGTATGAATTGCTCAGTCTGATCAATGAACAGATGTGGCTGGGCCATTTCGATATTTGGTCGAACGGCGACGTTTTGCTGTATCGCCACGGGGTGCTGTTGGGTGATGACGGGATGCTGTCGATCCAACAGGCGCAATCGCTGGTCGAATGCGCGATTGATGAATGCGACCGGTTCTATCCTGCATTCCAATTTGTCCTTTGGGGAGATAAGTCTCCGCATGAGGCTTTGGATGCGGCGATGGTTGACGCGGCAGGGGAAGCGTAAGCACTAAGCGCGGTGAAAGGCGGTTTGCACATGACCCACAACAATAGGCTGCTCATCATCGGATATGGGAATATGTCCGGCGCCATGCTGACCGGGTGGCTTAAAGCGGGGGCTGATCCAGAGGGCTTCGCAGTCCTCAATCGATCGCCAAAACGGGTTCCTGAAGGTGTCATCCAACACCGCGATGTCGGCGAAGCAGAAGCAGCCGGTGCGCATGCGGCGATCATGCTGGGTTTTAAACCGCACCAATTGGGTGAAACTGCGGCCGATTTCCAAAATCTGGCCGCTGGCGTTCCTGTGCATTCGCTGCTTGCGGGTAAGACAGTGGCGCAATTGCAGGACGCTTATCCGGGTGCCTCGGCGCATTTGCGGGTGATGCCGAACCTTGCCTGCGCCATCAACAAATCGCCGATCATCCTTTTGGGCGCGGGTTTGACTGAGGGGCAACGGGATAGAGCTACGGCGGATTACGACCAGCTCGGCAATGCAGTTTGGCTGGAGGATGAGGCGCAATTTGATCTTGCTACGGCGCTGGCTGGATCAGGGCCGGGCTTTGTTTACCGATTTATCGATGCCTTGGCGCAGGCGGGAGCCAGCCTTGGCCTTACACCGCAGCAATCGAGTAGCCTTGCCATCGCAATGGTGGATGGGGCGGCTTCTTTGGCGGTTCAGGCGGATGTGTCGCCCGGCGAATTGGCCAATCGTGTGGCGAGCCCCGGCGGCATGACGCGTGAGGGTTTGAATGTTCTGGACGCGGACCATGCCCTAGTTGAGTTGCTGACGCGCACGTTGAAAGAGACGCGGGATCG
This sequence comes from uncultured Erythrobacter sp., assembly GCA_947502815.1. Lineage (GTDB taxonomy): Bacteria > Pseudomonadota > Alphaproteobacteria > Sphingomonadales > Sphingomonadaceae > Erythrobacter. Next base: position 2,384,427 of record CANNBH010000001.1, on the reverse strand, counting down.
CGGTGCAGTGCTATCATCGGGCGGCAATTGAAGCATTTGTTAATTATAACCCGATGAAATGTGAACAATTTTCGACGAAAAACGGTCGGTTTCGCTTGAAATCAAGGAGCAAAACACCGATATTGGCATGGAGGCGGCGCGTATAGTCGTGCCCATTTTGCGAAGATAAGGGATAGAAATGGCTGATTGGAAAGACACGCATCGTGGTGGTCAGGGCTTTGGCTCGGTTCCGCGCGCGGGCGGCGACGTCGAAGGGCGCGTTTCCTATGATGAGGGCCTGCGTTCGTACATGCTCTCTATCTACAATTACATGGCGTCGGGCGTGCTGCTTACCGGTATCGTCGCTGTTCTGTTTTCATGGGGCGGTATGGAATCGCCAGCGGCTTGGCTTGCTATCAATGGCGGTCTGCTGTTTTGGGCTGTTAAGCTTGCGCCGCTTGGCTTCATCCTCGCGATGAGCTTTGGCCTTCATAAAATGAGCCAAGGCACGCTTCAGGCGGTGTTTTGGGCATTTGCGGTGGTCATGGGTATTTCGATGTCGACGATCTTCCTCGTCTACACCGGCGAATCCATCGCCGTGACATTCTTTGCAACAGCGGGCGCCTTCACCGGCCTATCGCTGTGGGGCTACACGACCAAGAAAGACATTTCGGGTTGGGGCAGCTTTCTGATCATGGGCGTGATTGGCATCATCATTGCCAGCATCATCAACATCTTCATGGGTTCTGAGACCATGGCATTCGTGATCAGCGGCCTTGGCGTGCTGATCTTCGCCGGCCTCACCGCTTACGACACGCAGATGCTGAAGAAACAGTATCAGTATGTCCAAGGAACGGAATTCATGGGCAAGGCTGTGATTATGGGGGCGGTCAATCTTTACCTCGACTTCGTGAACATGTTTATGTTCCTGCTGCAATTCTTGGGCAGCCGCGAATAAGCCAACGATTAAAACGTTCGGTTGGGGGACAGGCCTGACCAAACTGTTGAAACATAAATGCCCGGGGCCTTAGGTAAGGCCCCGGGCATTTGCTTTGTGGCTAACAGCGCCTAACGCTTCATGGCTGAGCAAGCTTCGCAGTGGCAGTGATCACTGACGCGGTAATGCGCGATACGGGGAGCGGGGGCGTTTCCCCGACTTGGGGTTTTGATGAGAGGCGATTGGGATATGAGCACGGCTAAAGCAGGCTTGGACAAGGCCATCGCGGCGCGAAGCGGCGGCAAGAGCGCTATGAACGCGCCGATCAAAGTCATTGCCGTTGCGGCATCGCTCAGCGTTTTGAGCGCCTGCATGACTCCTGCGGCCGCTCCTCCTCCGCCACCACCTCCATCTCCACCGCCGGTTGTGGAAAGCATTCCTACGCGCCCGCTTCCCCCAGGCGGCGCATCTTATGTGATGTCGATCCCGGGTAAGAACCTTTTCGGCAAACGTCAGACGGTCAATCGCGGCCTCTCAGACGATGAAAAGGTGTGGCACTTCCGTTCGGCTTGGAATGTCGCAGCGCTGAATTGCGTGACCGCACAATATGAACCAATCTTGGGTGCCTACAGCGCCTATATTAGCGACCATGCTGGCGCGCTTGGCCAAGTGAATGATCGCATTGATCGTGAATACCGCGAAGAGGCAGGCAGCCGCCGCGCAGGTATATTTGCGCGCGAAACCCAAATGACCTCGGTCTACAATTTCTTTGCCTTGCCGCCGGCGCGTTCCGGTTTCTGCCGCGCCGCGCTTGATATTTCGAACCGTGCAAATGCCGCCGGGCCGTATGATCCGATCGCCTTTGCAAGGGACAATTTCTCGCTGATCGAAGAGCCGTTTGAGACGTTCTTTGACGAATATGAGCAATATCAGCAGGCCTCTGCCGAATGGGATGCGCGGTATGGTGAGGAGTATGGCCCCTCACAGCCGGGATGGGTCGCAGTGCAAGCGGCGCGCGCCAATGGCGTTCCTGTGCCCACAGTCACCAGCGCGCCAGAATCGACCTTGGCCGCGCCAACCGCTCCTGCGGGGTTTGTCGCGGACCCAATGACGGGGGCCAACGTGCCCGTTGTGCCGGTGCAGGAGAACTTTATTTCTCAACCGGTGGTTGAACCGATCTCCAGCGAAAACAGCGAAGATCAGACAGCATCGCCGCAATAACTTTTGCGCAAATTGCTTTATCAAACCCGCGTCTATCGCAGCCTTTTTGAGAGGATGAGCCCTCTTGAACGCGAAGCGCCAAACGCCTAACGCTTGCCGCACACTTCGGTAACGGGAATGCGGTGCGCTCATATGAGCAATTCCGCGGCTGTCCCTGCAACTGTAAGCGGTGAGTTTCTGCCTCGTGCATGCCATCTGCGCATGCCGCCACTGAGCGTAAGCTTGGGAAGGTGAGGCAGCAGCGTCGACCCGTGAGCCAGGAGACCGACCGAAGCGTGTCGCTTGTGGCTTGGTTCAGGGATTGATCCGGCGCGAAAGAATTTCGTTTCGAGCGACGACTTAGATGGCCGTTGGGGCATTCCCCTTGCGGCCTGTGTTGTTGCGTTTTCGAAAGGGATTTTCGAGCATGAATACCAATAGATTTTTGGCCAGTACGGCCCGCTTTGCCGTGGGCGTCTCTCTTTGCGTGGGTGCGCCTGTTTGGGCGCAGGACGCAGAAGACGAAAGTGAAATTGTCGAAGACGGCACTTCCGCTATCACAACGATCGGACGACCAGGGCCAAACGCGATTTTGGTCAGCGCCGACCGGTCTGAGGGTGTCCTGTTGGACTCATTTACCGGGTCCGCGACCATTATCACCACCAGACAGATCGAAGGGCGCCAAGTCCGCGACATTGCCGATGTGCTGCGCGATGTCCCCGGCGTCGCTGTCAGCAGCGTGGCCGGTCAGACCCAAATCCGCCTGCGCGGTTCCGAAGCGAACCATGTGCTGGTTTTGGTCGACGGTATCGAGGTATCCGACCCATTTGGCGGTGAATTCGACATTGGCACTTTGCAGGCAGAGATTGGCAGCAGCGTGGAAGTGCTGCGCGGCCCGCAATCTGCGCTTTACGGCTCTGACGCAATTGGCGGCGTTGTTGCCTATCGCGGCGGTGATTTCGATGGCTTTGGAGCGCGCATCGAAGGCGGAACTCTAGGCACCGTCAACGGCGCTGCGCGCTATGGCTACTCCAGCGAGACGCTCAGCGCGTCGCTATCTGCCACTGTTGTCAGCACCGATGGTGAGCCCAATGCACGCGATGGCGTGCGCGATATTGGCCGGGACAGCTACACCGTTTCCGGCAAAGTATCCGCGCACCTCACCGAAGGTTTCTCTTTGCGCGCGGCGGGCCGTTTCATCCGTACAGAGGGCGAATTTAACAGTTCGGACTTCAACTCTGCAAATCCCACATTCGGCCTGATCATCGACAGCCCCGACACTGCGTTCGAAAATGAGGCGATCTACGGCCTAGTCGGCGCGCGGCTGGAGACATTGGATGGCAGCTGGACGCATGATCTTTCGGCGCAAATCGCCGATATCAACCGCGAAACCGTTGGACCGTTTGGCCCAAGCAACTCCAGCGAAGGTGACCGGCTGAAAGCGTCCTATGTCACGGCCTATGATTTCGGAGGCAGCGGTCATTCGGTGACTTTCGCCGCCGATTGGGAGCAAGAGCGGTTTCGCAACACCACACCGGGCGGCTTTGCCTTCAACGGGCGACGTCAGATTGAAAACACCGGATTGGTCGGCGAATATCGCTATGCCGGTAGCCGCTTCGATTTCTCCGCCGCGATCCGGCATGACATCAACGATCGGTTTGCCGATGCGACCACATTCCGTGTTGGCGCGGGTTACGCAGTGACCGACACAACCCGCCTGCGCGCCAGCGCCGGATCGGGCATCAAAAACCCCGGCTTTTTCGAGCTGTTTGGATTTGTCGATGGCACTTTCATCGGCAATGAAGACCTGACCCCAGAAAAGTCGAAAAGCTGGGAAGTCGGCGTGGATCAGGATTTCGCAGACGGGGCGGTTCGCCTTTCGCTGACCTATTTTGACAGCGAACTTGAGGATGAAATCTTCACCACATTCCCCGCGCCCAGCTTTATCGCGACCCCGGCCAACCGCGATACGGTGAGCACACAGCAAGGCATCGAAGTCGCAATCTCGGCGGATCTCGGCTCAGGCGTTTCGTTCAACGGCGCCTACAGCTATCTTGATGCAGAAGAAGACGGCGTGGAAGAAGTACGTCGCCCGGATGAAATCGCCTCTGCGGCTCTGTCATGGAACGCGCCGGACGATGCAGGCGGGATCACATTGGTGGTGCGCTACAACGGCGAAACGCCTGATCTGGCCTTTACTGATCCCAGTTTTGTCCCAGTTCGCGAGATTTTGGATGACTACACCCTCGTCAATCTCAACGCGCGGGTTCGGCTGACCGATGGTGTGGGATTGTTCGCACGGGCGGAAAATCTGCTTGATACGCAGTATGAGCAGGTCTTCAGCTTCGTCTCTCCCGGCCAATCCATCATCGCCGGAATCGAAGCGCGTTTTTAACGGATCGCTCTAAACACTCGCAATCTGCCGAGGAAATGCATAGGGGAAGCCCATGCATTTCCTCGATCAGGCAAAAATCTATCTTAAATCAGGCCAAGGCGGACCCGGAGCGGTCGGCTTTCGGCGTGAGAAGTATATCGAATATGGCGGTCCCGACGGCGGCAATGGCGGCAAGGGCGGCGATGTTATCCTTGTGGCTGTGGCCGGGCTCAACACGCTGATCGATTTCCGCTATTCTCAACATTTCAAGGCGAAACGCGGCAGCCACGGACAGGGCAAGGATAAAACAGGTGCCGGTGCTCCCGATCTTGTGATCCAAGTGCCAGTGGGAACGCAGGTCCTTTCTGAGGACAAAGAGGAGGTCCTCGCTGATTTTACCGAAGTGGGACAAGAGATCGTCTTTCTTCGCGGCGGGATCGGCGGACGCGGCAACGCCTCTTACAAAAGTTCTACCAATCGTGCCCCGCGCCAACATCAACCCGGCGAAATGGGCGAAGAATTGTGGGTCTGGCTAAGGCTGAAATTGCTTGCGGATGTGGGCCTAGTTGGCCTGCCCAATGCAGGCAAATCGACCTTTATCAACGCTGTTTCTAACGCCCAGGCGAAAGTCGGCGATTACGCCTTCACAACGCTGGTGCCGAAACTGGGCGTGGTGCGGCACAAAGCGCGCGAATTCGTGCTTGCCGATATTCCCGGCCTTATCGAAGGCGCCGCCGATGGCGCTGGGATCGGTGACCGCTTCCTTGGCCACATTGAACGCTGCCGGGTGCTGATCCATCTGATCGATATCGCCGGTGATGACCCGGTCGAGGCCATGCGCGTCGTTCAAGAAGAGCTGCTCGCTTACGGAGCTGGGCTCGAAGACAAACCGCAATTGGTTGCGCTGAACAAAGTTGATTTGGCCGATGATGAGCTGAGCAAAGCCTTTGCCGATGAATTGATCGCGGCGGGCGCGGACAAAGTCTTTAACGTATCCGGGGCCAGCGGCGCTGGGATTGAGGCCTTGATGGACGCTGTTCTAGGCTATCTGCCCGATCGCACTGCAACAGAAACCAACGCCGGCGAAGTCGAAGAAGAAGACGAGGACGGCAACAACTGGTCCCCTATTTGACGCGATGGCTTACGACACTCTCGCAGCAATGGTTACGGCATCGCGGCTGGTCATCAAAATCGGCAGCGCTCTGCTTGTCGAAGATGGAGAGCCTGCCCTTACGCGGCTCCATTCTCTAGCGGACGAGATCGCTGGTCTGCGCGCCAACGGGACAGAGGTGATCGTGGTGTCCTCTGGTGCGATTGCGCTGGGTGCGGCACGGCTTGGTTTGCCGCGCGGCGGGCGCGTCAGCCTTGCCGATGCTCAAGCGGCGGCCTCTGTGGGGCAGGTGTCTTTGGCGCAATTGTGGGGCACAGCCTTGGCACAGCACGACCTTATCTCCGCTCAAATGCTGGTGACGCTGGACGATTTGGAAGAGCGCAAACGTTACCTCAACGCCGCCGCCACGCTGGAACGTTTGCTCGAGACGGGTGTGGTTCCGGTGGTGAATGAGAACGACAGCGTCGCCACCGAAGAAATCCGCTTTGGCGACAATGACCGACTGGCCGCGCGCGTTGCGCAGGCGGCGAATGCGGATGCGGTGATGCTGTTGTCGGACGTTGATGGTCTGTTTGACCGGGACCCGGCATCGCCCGATGCGACATTGATTGACCGGGTGGAAGGCGTGACCCCTGAAGTCATTGCGATGGCGGGTGAGGGGTCATCTTCCGGCATGGGTTCGGGCGGCATGCTGGCCAAGCTTCAGGCGGCGCGCATTGCTGAGCGGGCGGGTATCACACTCGCGATTATCAACGGCACCCACGATCGCCCAATTACAAAGGCCGTAGCCGACAATTGCGGCACCGTGTTTGTGCCAGTGCGCAGCGATAACGCACGCAAGGCATGGCTGGGCGGAAGGCTCGCGCCCGAAGGGGTTCTGAGCGTGGACGCTGGCTGTGTCGATGCTTTGAGCGATGGGGCAAGCTTGCTTGCGGCAGGCCTGACCGAAGTGGAGGGCGAATTTGCACGCGGGGCCTTGGTCAGTCTGCACGGGCCCAAGGGCGAACGATTGGGGCAAGGGCTGGTCGAATACAGCGCCGAGGAATGCCGTGCGATTGCGGGCTTAAAACAGGCCGAACAAGAAGCGCGGCTGGGCTATGCTCCGCGCGCCGCTGTTGTCCACCGTGACCATATGGTTCGGGGGTAAGTCATGCAGTTGGCGATCACAGGCGGCACAGGCTTTGTGGGCAGCGCGGTGCTCGATTGTGCGGCCGCGCAGGGGCATGATTGCAGCGCTCTCACCCGCAAACAGCAAGCGGCCTGTCAGCACGTCGAATGGGTCCAAGGGACATTGTCCGATGATGCCGCCTTGGCGTCACTGATTAAGGGAAGCGATGCGGTGATCCACATCGCGGGCCTTACCAACACGCCCGATACTGCCGAATTTGAAACTGCCAATGTCACGGGCACTGCCGGCGTGATCGCCGCAGCCAAAGCGGAGAAGGTCAAGCGTTTCGTGTTCGTCTCTTCGCTGTCTGCGCGGGAGCCGAAATTGTCGGCCTATGGCGCGTCAAAGGCGCGTGCGGAGGCCTTGGTGCAGGACAGCCGCCTCGATTGGACAATTGTCCGCCCGCCTGCCGTCTATGGCCCGCGTGACGATGATATGTTTGAATTGTTTCGCTCTGCCCAGTTCGGGCTCGTCCCTCTGCCGCCCAAAGGCGCGACGTCGATCATTCACGTCTATGATCTGGCCCGGCTGCTGGTTGCGCTTGCGGGGAAATCGGCGCTCAAATCGATCTATGAACCCGATGATGGACGGGTCGGCGGGTATTCGCACAAGGAATTGGGCAAGGCGATTGGCCGCGCGGTAGGTAGGCGTTCTGTCTTGGCGGTGAACCTGCCTAAAGATGTGCTGAAACTGGCGGCCAAAGTCGATAAATTGCTGCGAGGGGATAAGGCAAAGCTGACAGCAGATCGGGTCGGCTACATGCTCCACCCCAACTGGGTTGCCCGCTTTGACCGCGCGGTGCCAACGGATGTTTGGCAGCCGCAAATTGGCGGCGATGAGGGGCTTAAGGCAACTGCGCAGTGGTATGACCAAGAGGGCTGGCTTTAACTCCGCCATTGCTGTCTAAACTTGGCCGAATATCGAATTTGCTCGGCATCGCTTTATTAGGAAAAATCATGATGAAGACCGCTCTGCTTGCTGCCGCCGTAATCAGCCTTGCTGCATGCGGGAATGCGACCGAACCGGATGCCTCTTCTGAAACTGTCGCTTCAGAAACCACAGCTTTAGAGGCTGTCGCTGCTGATGGTTCGCCGTCTGTCGGATCATACCGCGCGGTTGACCAAAACGGCGTCGTGCTGATCGAAGAGCTTCTTGAGGATGGCACTTATGTTTTTGCCGACGAAGCAGGCAGCACGATTGAAGAGGGCAAATGGACGCAGAAATCTCAATCGGAACTGTGCTTTCTTGCCAATTCTGATGGCGCCGAGGAAATTTGCTATCTCGAAGAGATCAGCGATGACGGCACATGGGTTTCCACCAATTCTCAAACCGATGAGACGGCGACAATCGAACGCTTAGAGAACCAGGTCACCCCTTAAAGGAATGGTTCTTCGCCCGGCTTGTGGATGCCGCATTCGGTTTTGTCCCAGCCTTTCCAGCGGCCCGACCGGGGATCTTCGCCCGGCGCGACCTTGTGGGTGCACGGTTCGCATCCAATCGACGGAAAACCTTTGGCCACCAGCGGGTGACGGGGAAGGTCATGCTCTTCGAAATATGCCGCGATGTCTGCCGCGCTCCAATCGATCAGCGGGTTGATCTTCAAACGCCCTTGCGCGTCCGATGTGTCCACTTCGAACCGGGGCAAATTGGCGCGGGTTGATGATTGGAACGCTTTGCGGCCGGTAAAGCTGGCGTCAATTGTTTCTAGCGCCTTAGCCAAGGGTTTAACCTTGCGGATTTCGCAGCAACCATCGGGATCGTAAGACCATCGCAGGCCCGTTTCATCCTTCTTGAATAGGTCAGCCTGCTCAGGCGTCAGGATCCGCACATCAGTAAAGCCCAACCGCGCGATCAAATCGTCACGATATTGTAGAGTTTCAGCAAAATGTTTGCCGGTGTCGAGGAACAGGACCGGCACGGTTTTGTCGACCGCCGCAATCAGGTGCAGCAACACGGCGCTTTCTGCACCAAAGCTGGAGACGATGGCGATGTCGCCCGCCAGATTGCCTTGGAGAACGCCTTCGAGCATCTCTGTTGTTGATGCGCCGCGGAACATGCGGTTGAGGCGCACGGCGTCGTGTTCAGTAAAGCGCGGAGCCGCCTCGATGCGGTCAATTTGACGGGCTTCATTCATGGCGCAACTCCGGAATGGTGCGGCGACCATCAGTGGTCCGCTGGTAGACATTGTCCCAAGTCGAAAAGGCGCGTTCGGCGTCTTCTGCATCAAGGGGTTTGTCGGGCGCAAAGGCATCAAAGCCGCAGCGGCGCATGTGGCTCAATTGATCGATGCCCAGATCGCCAACCGCGCGCAGTTCGCCGGTGTATCCGGCTTCGCGCAAAATGCGTGCGGAGGAATAGCCGCGCCCATCGCCAAAGCTTGGAAAGTTGACTTCGATTAGAGCCAGCCGGTCGAGGAAAGGCAAAAGCGTGCGCGCATCATCGCCCGGTTCAATCCGAACGGCGGTGGCGTTGGTTTGATCGCAGCATGCATCAGCTGTGACAGTGCCGTGATCGGCCGGTTCATCATCGCGGAAACGAAACTGCACTTCGTCAGGGGAGGTGCCCAAATCAGTCATAAAGCGCCTCCTTAAACGGGGCCATTCCGATGCGCCGATACGTGTCGAGGAAACGCTCCCCATCCTCGCGGACATCGAGATAGACATCGGTCACTTTCTCAACCGCTTCGATCACGCCGTCCTCGGTAAATCCGGGACCGGTGATCTTGGCGAGACTGGTGTCTTCTGCCTCGCTTCCGCCGAGGGAAAGCTGGTAATTTTCAACCCCTTTGCGGTCGACACCAAGGATGCCGATATGGCCCGCATGGTGGTGGCCGCAGGCGTTGATACAGCCCGAAATTTTAAGCTTCAATTCGCCCAGTTTCTCAGTCTTGCCTGACGCGTCAAACTTCTCCGAAATCCGCTGAGCCAGCGGGATCGAACGGGCGTTGGCCAGGGCACAGTAATCAAGGCCGGGGCATGCGATCATGTCTTCGATTGAATCCATATTCGGCGCGCCAAGGTCCGCAGCGTCAAGCGCGGTCCAAAGCGCATGGAGGTCTTCGATCTTCACATGCGGCAGAACCACATTTTGCGTGTGCATGATGCGCAATTCGTCAAAGCTGTATTGCTGGGCCAGGCGCGCCATTATCCGGATTTGCTCACCCGTCGCATCGCCCGGAATGCCGCCAACCGGTTTCAGGGAGATGACCGCGCTGACATAGCTGTCATGCTTGTGCCGGTGGGTGTTGCGATCGACCCAAAGGGCGAAATCGGGATCGGAACGGTCAACGCTTTTCGCGCCAACTTCAAATGCAGGATCGGCAAAGAAGGGTTTGATCCGCTCCAACTCTTCACGCGGCGGTTCAACCCCTTGCTGCTGCATATGAGCGTATTCTTCCTCGACCTGCCGGGTGTATTCATCCTTGCCCAATTCATGGACGAGGATTTTGATGCGCGCCTTATACTTGTTGTCGCGCCGGCCATAGCGGTTGTAAACGCGCAGGCATGCCTCGGCATAGGTGATCAGCTGATCCAGCGGCACAAAGTCGCGGATCATTGGCGCAATCATCGGTGTGCGGCCCATGCCGCCGCCAACATAGAACGCCGCGCCGATCTTACCGTCTTTTTCAACGATTTGAATGCCAATATCGTGCAGCCGCATCGCCGCGCGGTCCTTCTCCGCCGCAATGACAGCGATTTTGAACTTGCGCGGCAGATAGGTGAATTCTGGGTGGAAGCTCGACCATTGGCGCAGCAATTCTGCGTAGGGGCGAGGATCAACCAATTCGTCATGCGCGGCGCCAGCAAAATGGTCAGACGAAATGTTGCGGATGCAGTTCCCGCTGGTCTGGATCGCGTGCATTTCAACCTTGGCTAGGTCGGCCAAAATGTCGGCGGCATCCTCCAGCTTGATCCAATTGTATTGCAAGTTTTGGCGCGTGGTGAAGTGGCCATAGCCGCGGTCATACTTGTCCGCGATATCGCCCAGAGCTGTCATTTGCGCGGAATTCAGCGTCCCATAAGGAATGGCGACCCGCAGCATATAGGCGTGCAATTGCAGATAAAGCCCGTTCATCAGGCGCAGCGGTTTGAACTGATCTTCGGTCAGTTTCCCTTCGAGCCGGCGGCGTGCCTGATCGCGGAATTCCTCAACGCGGGCATCGACCATTTGTTGGTCATATGAATCGTATTTGTACATGTCAGATTACCCAGTCAATGGCTTCGGGATCTTGGGGTTTCAGCGTGAGGTCCGGCCGAACAGTTGGGCCGAGCGCGCGCACGCGGTCTTTGATATGGGCAGGGCGGACGCTGCCGTCTTCTTCGCGGCTTGCCTCAATCACATAGGGCACATTGACCCTGCGGGCGGCCTCTTCGGTGGCGAGGATTTCGTCAGCGCGGTCCCCCGCATCGGCGGCATCATCAACCCGGCGCGACCAGCCAGAGCCGGTCCACCAGATGACGTCGCCTGTCTTTAGATCATTGCCTGTCAGGACTTTCATTGCGCCGCCTCCAGCACGGTTTGGGTGAGTGTTTCGCTGTCTCGCGCGGTGACCTCGCCGATCACGATCAGGGCAGGGCTCTTGATCGCTTCGCGTTCCACCAGTTGCGGCAATCCGGCGAGCAACCCGCGCACGACCCGCATTTCTGGACGCGCCGCGTTTTCGATCACGGCCAGTGGCATGTCGGGTGTCAGGCCATCCTCCATCAGCTTCTCCGCGATCTGAGGTGCGGTTTTGACGCCCATGTAGATAACCAGCGTGCGACCCTTTCCAGCCAATCCCGACCAGTCCTGATCGGAGAGGCCTTTGCATTGGCCTGCGACAAAGCTTACAATGCTGGCGGCATCGCGGTGAGTCAGGGGAATTTGTGCCGCTGCTGCTGCGCCGTTTGCGGCTGAGACGCCGGGAACGATTTCAACCGGCACGCCGTGTTCGCGTGCCAATTCCGCCTCTTCGCCGCCGCGCCCAAAAATGAGCGGATCGCCGCCCTTCAACCGAACAACATCATGTCCCGCCAAGGCTTCGCGCACCAACAGCAAATTGATCTCTTCCTGCGGCAAGGTGTGCCGCGCGCGCCGTTTTGCCACGCTGATCAACCGGGCATCAGAGCGCGCCATGCCAAGGATTTCGTCGCTGACCAGACCGTCATGGACGACCACGCTGGCCCGCTCTATCAGGCGCGCAGCGCGCAGCGTGAGCAAGTCAGGATCGCCGGGGCCTGCACCGACAAGAAAGATTGTGCCTGTTTTCATACAGGGCGAGATGGCGCGGTATGCCGCCGCATACCAGCGAGAATGGGTTGGGATGGATTAAGGAAAGCTATTGCGGCTGCGCGTAACCTGTTCTGCGCAACCAGTGAGAATGCCTCAGCCTGCGTCCAATTTGCCCGCTGCCATCATTTCCACAATCTGATCGAGCTGCTTGGATGATCGCAAATGCAGATCGCGCTGTGGGAAGGGGATTTCGACATCGTTTTGCTTAAACAGCTGCCACACTCGCATATAAACGTTGGAGCGGATATTCGCGAGGCCTTGTTCCGGGTCTTGAATCCAAAAGCGCAATTCAAAATCGACAGAATTGTCCCCAAAACCCATCAGGTTAACCCGCGGCTTGGGGTGTTTCAAAACCCGCTCTGTGTCATCGACCGCCTTGTAAAGCAGCTCCGTCACCAGATCCAAATCGCTGTCATATGATACACCAACAGGCGCACGGACACGCACTTCGCGCGAGCTGTAGGACCAGTTCACCACCTGATTGATCATGAGGTTTTCGTTGGGGATCAGGTGCTCTGTTTGGTCGCGGGTGATCACGGAAATCGCGCGGATGCCGATCTTGCGAATTTGGCCGACAGCCTCATTCCCAGCCTGATCTGTTACCGAGATTACGTCGCCGGGTTTGATCGATTTATCCAGCAACAACAGTATGCCAGAGATGAGGTTACCAAAGGTCTTTTGCAGACCGAAACCAATCGCCAAACCAAACGCACCGCCAAAAATCGCAAAGGCGGTGAGATCGATGCCCAGCATGTCGATCCCGATCAGAAAGGCGAGCGCCCAGATTGCTATTGTGCTGAGTTTTTCGGCGAGCAGTTTTTGGCTGCTGTCAAACTTTGTGATGCGTTTGATAACGTTGCGGCTGAGCCGGGTGACCATCCATGCGGCGGTGATGACGAGCAGGATGACGCCGATAACAAGCAGCACATCGAGCACGGAGATACGAAAGTGACCAATTTCAACCGCGGCATTCTGAAGCGTTTCAAAGAAGGCACCAACGGTTTCGTTTTGCGCAGTCACACCATCAACGAATTCGCCCGAAGCCTCGATCGCTTCTACAGCTTCCTCTTCGGCAGGTTCTTCTTCGGGAGGGAGAGCCTCTGGTGCCTCTGACTCAGCGGCGCTTGCGTCACCTTCGCCGCCGCCATTCTGCGCACCGCCTTCCTCGGCAATAGGATCGGTAGTTTCATTTGCGTCGGCGGGTAACGTCGCGGTCATCACATATCCAATGTTGATAAAGCCTGCGCGAGGTCCGCGATCAGGTCGTCTGCGTCTTCAAGCCCAATGGATAGTCGGATGGCGGCGCGTTGACCACCCTTCGGGCCGGCGTCTGGTATGGTGGGCGCGTCCATAACGGCGCGGTATTCATGCGGGAATATCGGCAAGGCAAGGCTTTCAAACCCGCCCCAGCTGTAACCGATACCGAACAAGCGCAAGGCGTCGACCACTCTGGCCGCAGCGTCTTGATCTGAGCTGCTCAAAACGAAGCTGAACAAGCCGCACCCGCCGGTGAAATCGCGGTTCCAAAGCTGATAACCCGCGTCGCCGGGCAACATCGGGCACATAACCCGTTCGATTTGCGGCTGATCGTTAAGCCATCCGGCAATCGCGACCGCGGTTTCAGTAGAGTGTTTGAGGCGCACCGCCATCGTGCGCAGGCCGCGCGCTGCCAAGGCTGCATCGTCGGGGGAGACAACTTGCCCCAATTGCTGAGACGTGCGGCGCAGAGCCTTATACCACCGCTCACCCGCGCTGGCCGATCCCATCATCAGGTCTGAATGGCCGCCGACATGTTTGGACAGGCTCTGCATTACGATGTCACAACCGTGCTCAAGCCCGGCAAACCCGAGCCCGCTGGCCCATGTGTTGTCGAGCAAGCTGATCGCGCCGGCTTCACGCGAAATTGCGGTGAGGGCGGGGATGTCGCACACTTCCATCGTGAGGCTGCCGGGGCTTTCAAACCACACGGCGCGCGGTGAATGCTCGCCCACCAACCTTTCAAAAGCCGCCAGATCGAGCGGGTCAAAGAAACTGTGCGATATGCCCATCCGTTTGAGCAGCCCGGTCGCCATCGCGCGCGATGGGTCATAGGAATTGTCGCTCATCAACAGGTGATCGCCCGGTTTCAGGACCGTCAGAAAGCATCCCGCAATCGCGGCCACGCCGCTGGGATAGAGGACCGTGCCATGCGCGCCGGGCTCAATTTCGGTCAGCGCCTCTGCCAAGGCCCATTGGGTGGGTGCACCGCGCCGCCCGTAAAAGAAATCGCCATCCTCATTGGAGGCAAGCGCGGATTTGCGATGGGCTTCGGTGACGTAAAGATGGGTGGAGGCGCGCCAGACGGGCGGATTGACAACCGGCCCGGTCCATTCCGCGCGGCGGCCAGCGTGGGTGATCCGGGTGCCGGGTTTATCGCTGTTCGTGTCGCTCATGCTGGACCTTGTTGTTTGGGCGTGGAGGGATCGGCCTCCCATTCCTGCCAGCTGCCGTCATACAGCATAGCATCATCATTGCCGCACAAATGCAGCGCAAACAGCAGGACACTGGCGGTCACGCCGCTGCCGCATGTGGAGATGACGGGGGCCTGATGGTTGAGCCCGGCTTGTTCAAACGCTGCGCGCAATTCTTCGGGCGATTTGAAACGGCCGTCGCTGGAAAACACCTGGCCAAAGTGCAGATTAAGCGCCCCGGGGATCCGGCCGTTTTGGCCGCCATGGACGGGATCGATACCGCTGCCGAATACGCGATCGGCGCCGCGGGCATCGATCACTTGATGCGTGCCGTCTTGTAGATTGATTAGCATATCGACCTTGCTGGCGATGCGGCTGGCAGACGGTAGAGGTGCTGGCGAGCTGGCCTCAAAAAGCGGCGTGCCGCCCTCCAATGCGCGCCCTTCGCTGCGCCATGCCGAAAACCCGCCATCAAGGATTGAGACTTTGCTGATCCCATGCGCCCGAAAGGCGAACCATGCGCGCGCCGACGTCTTAACCGCGCTGTCATCATAAAGGACAATGCGGTCATCGGCCTTCACACCCAATTGCGCCATACGCTGTGCCAATTGGGCAGCGTTGGGCAGGGCTGCGGGGACATCGGAGGCCGGATCGGTTAGGCTGGCCAGATCAAGAAAGCGTGCGCCGCGAATATGGGCATCGCGAAATTCGGCGGCGGGATCCCGTCCGGCGGCTGGCAAGTGGCGCGATGCATCGAGGATCACCAGACCTGGCGATGCCAAATTCTGATCGAGCCAGTCGGTCGAAACCAAACTGTCTGAAGCGTGGGTGTCCATCACTCGCTCTCCCTTAAACACTTGGGCCCTTCGAAACCTTGGAGAAAGCGGTAGCGCGCCGCGCTGCACTAGCCAAGCGTGGTTAAGCGACAGCAGGCTGCTTGATCAATTGCGCGCGCAGGCTTGGCAATCCTCCCGGCGGGCCATCCAGAGGTAGGGGGTGAACCCGGCTCGCGCTGGCCGCGCTGGGTGTGCCGATCACATAGCTGCGATTCAAGGAAGCGTCGCCGCTGGTCAAACCGATATGCAGCAGCGGGATAAAGAGCGGTTTTGAACCCTGCTGAATCGCCATCACTTGGTTGAGCGGCAATTGCAATTGGCCGCTGATCCGGTGGCTTTTGTGTGGTCCGATCCGACCGATCGAAGAAATCTGAGAGCCGTTTAACAACGGGGCGGCGTTGATCGCCTTGTTTTGGGCGCAGGCAAGCGCACCCAAAGCATTCACATCGCGCACGGCCTTGTCGCTGCGGTTTGCGATCTCAATCCGGAAATCGAGCGAGAACATCATCACACTGCGCGTGCCGCCCACAACTTCCAATCGCAGATCCATCTTGGCCGGGTCCATCACAGCGGCAGGAGCGGCGGATGCCAGAATGGTCTCAGGCTCTGGCTGGGGGGCAAGTTTTGGCTCTGGTGCCGGAGCAATAGGCGGCGTTTGCGCGGCAAATTGTGGCTGCGCCGGTGTTTTAGGCGCAGCTTGCACTTGCTCGCTTTGCGGCTCGGGCTCGGGCTTCGGCATTGGAGGTGAGGGCTGCGGAGCCGTGTCTACGACAGACGCGTCGCCGGCACCTTCGTCGGCGGATTCCGATTCCGCGATGGCCCGGTGCACGCCAAAAGCCAGCGACGTGCCCACATCCTCTGCAGCCATCGCCTCTTGCCTGCGTCGCCGCCAAAACAAAAAGCCCAAAGCCGCCGCAAGAACCAGCATCACGGAAAGGCCGATAAAGACCCGTTCGCGGATCAAACCCGCGCCGGTTGCGGCCATTTCGCTGGGTGTGCGGGACGGGCCGCGAGTTTGCGCAGAGCTATCGCCAGATCCCTCACCCGATGCGCCCGTTTCGCCATCGGGCCGGACATCATACCAATCATTCGGCCCAATCGGCGCGGCGTCCGGGTCAATCCCAATGGGGGTGTCAAAACCGGGCCCCGACACGCCGCCGCTGGGCGAAACCGGCTGGCGCGGCGTATTGCCGAGCGCGCTGCCGCTTTGAGCCGCGGTTGAAGGGCGCTGCGTGGTTGTCCCGGAGGAAGGTGCGGGCGATGCCGAAGATGTCGTGCCCGATGAAGACGGAGCCGTCCTTGCCGCTGGCGCGCCATCTGAAGCCGGTGTGGTGGCCGGTTCCGTGGCGCGTGTCGCAGCTGGGGTGGGCGTTGGCGTGGGCGACGCGGCAGGCGCCTGTGTCTGCGAAGCGGTGGGGCGGCTTTCCGGGATAACGCGCGGGCCAATGGGCACTCCGGCGCGTTCATCGGCGGGGCCTTGCGGCACGGGCGTGGGCGTTGCCGTCGGGTCAGGCAGAGAAAATCCGCCCGGCGAATTTTGTGCGGACAGACTGCCAGCAGCCGCCAGAACCAAAGCGCCGGAAAACACAGCCATACCGGCCATGCGCAAACGGCTGGCGGGGAAACGGGGCGGGGTGGTCGGCGCGCGCATCATGCGAATAGCTTGTCGAAACATTCTAGGTTTATGTCAGGCCGATGTGATGCGCATTTGGGGGAACACACATCGCGGCGTCGGGGACCTAAGACATAGGTCGCAAAACGTCCGCGTCCAGTTCCTCGCTTGCAACCGGCCATCTTTCGCGGCAACAGCGCGGCATGGAAACCACACCTGCATATTTGGGCAAAGACACGCCTCTGCCCGCTTCACCCGAAGACGCGGCGCTGGATTATGTGCCGAACCCGCGGCCCGGATCGCTGTATCTGGTGCGTTTTGCCGCGCCCGAATTCACGTCTTTATGCCCGGTCACCAACCAGCCTGATTTTGCCCATCTCGTGATTGATTACGCGCCGGGCGACGCAATCGTCGAATCAAAAAGCCTTAAGCTGTTCCTAGGCAGTTTCCGCAATCACAACGGCTTTCATGAGGACGTAACTGTGGGAATTGGGCAACGTTTGGCCCAAGAAATGAAGCCTCAATGGTTAAGGATTGGCGGATATTGGTATCCGCGCGGAGGCATTCCCATTGATGTTTTTTGGCAGACCGGCGCACCGCCAACAGACCTGTGGCTGCCCGATCAAGGGGTCGCCCCTTACCGGGGCCGGGGCTGAATTTGGCACGGTTTTCTTAACCGTCAGACGCGCTTGAAAACAGCCCTAATTTCTCGCCAAAATGCTTGGTTAATTCGCCCTGTTCACGGGTGAAAGAACCTTCATTTATCAGTAATATTCTATGAATACGCCCCTGCATCAGACGGGTCGCACTGTCTCGCGCGCATTCTTAAGGCATCGTGCGGGTTGGTGCGTCTCAACACGAATTCAGATCACCCCGATCTGCAAACATATTTGCGCATGAGGCCCCTAACATGACCATTTCTTCCTCAATCAAAATCCGCGCCATCGGCAGCGCTTCGGCGATTGCTTTGACCGCTGGCCTTTCGCTCGGCTTGACCGCTCCGGCACTGGCGCAATCGGCGCCAGCACCTTTGATGGCGGCGCCAACCCCAACGGCTCCTGCCGCACCGGCCAATGCGGAAGAGTGCGCGATTGTAGGCGGCGTTGTGACCTGCGCGCCGGGCACCGACGCGGATGGCTTCTTCGATTTCTCCGATGCGCCCTTGGGCCTCGACATTCAAAGCGGTTCTGTCGTTCAGGGATCGGTTGTGATCACCGGGACCACAGCCGGGACCGTTGATGGATCAATCCAGACCGCCAATGATTTCGAAGGTGGTCTTGCGGTGGGTGCGAACTCATTTGTGACGAACAACGGCTTTATCCAAACTGACGGGAATTTCGCCGTAGCCGCAGAAATTGGCGAAGGCGCTTTGCTGATCAACAGCGGCACAATTTACACCACGGGTGACGATTTCTCTGACGCCGTGTCGGTCTCCGCCAACGGCGAGTTTATCAACGCAGGCCTTGTCCAAACCGAAGGGGCGGAATCCTTCGGCGTGTTTGGCGCAGGGGACGGCATTTTTGTAGAGAACGCGGTGACCGGTTCTATCGTCACAAGCGGCGACGGCAGTTTCGGCGTTGCAGTTTTGAATGATGGTCAAGTGTTCAATGACGGTCTGATCCAAACCTTTGGCGATTTTGCCGTCGGCATCGACACTCAAGATGATGGCACTGTCACCAACACTGGCAACATCGTCACCAGCGGCCTTAGCTCAGTTGGTGTTGGCATGCGGGATGGTGCGACCTTCACAAACTCGGCAACGGGCTTCATTTCGACCACCGGCGATGAAGCGCGCGGCGTATCGATCCTGAACGGTTCGACCATCGTCAATGACGGCACGATCCAAACTGCCGGCGAAGACGCCAATGGCATTCGTGCGCTGCTCAACACCACCCTTACCAACAACGGTTCGATCATAACCACGGGCGACAACGCATCCGACGCAGTCGAAGTGCGCGCAGGCAGCGTTGTGAACAACAATGGCCTGATCCAAACCGATGGCGACAATTCGATCGCGGTGTTTGGCCGGGGCGACACAATCACCATCAACAATTTTGCCGCTGGCACCATCACCACAACCGGCGATGGCGGCTTTGGCATTGCGTTGGAAGACGATGCGGTCATCCAAAATGACGGGACAATCCAAACCTCTGGCGAGGCAGGTATCGGCATTGATGTGCTCGATGGCGGCACCGTCACCAACACAGGTTCCATCACAACAACAGGCGATTTCGCAATCGGCGTGTCGATGCTCGACAACAGCAGTTTCACCAACACTGGATCAGTATCGGCGGCGGGCGACAATCTGGGCGCGGTTATCGTTGGTGACAACAGCACGGTCGACAATGACGGCGTGATTGCCACCACTGGCGACGATGCGATTGCGATCCTTGCAGGCGACCTTTCAACCGTAACACTGACCGCGAACAGCATGGTTTCAACCGAGGGCGACAACGCCGGCGGGATCGTGGTTCTGGGCGCGGCCACGGTCAGCAACGACGGCTCGATCACAACTTTGGGCGATGGCGCGCAGGCTGTGACGATCACGGGCGATGCGACTGTAACCAATTCGGGTTCTATCGACGCCGCATTGGCACGCGGGCTTGATGTTGGCGGGATCGCCGACGTTACGAATACGGGAACGCTTACATCGGGCGGCGATGATGCCGTTCGCTTCGGCGCTGATGGCTCATCGCTCACCAATGACGGGACGATCAGCAGCACCGGAGGATTTGGTACCGCGGTGAATGCCGATGGCATCAACGGCGTTTCCTTGGTGAACACTGGCACAATCTCCACCACAGTCGATGCCTTTATCGCGGTTGCAGCAGGCGACGGTTTGAACGTCAGCAACTCCGGCACAATCTCTTCATTCTTCGTCGGTGTGGCCGCTGGAAATGGATTGGTGCTCGACAACGCTGCTGGCGGTGCGATCACATCGCAAGATGGCCCCGCGATTGCTGCGGGCGACTTGGCGGTGATCACCAACGCGGGTTCAATCACCAGCGCGAATGCAAACGCTATCGAAAGCTCTACTTCTGCGGATTCAATTGACCTGACCAACAGCGGCTTGGTTGAAAGCACGGCTGGCGGATCGGGCGTTGTGTTTGACAATGGCACGATCACCAACGCAGCAGGCGGCACGATCAGCGGCGACCTCGCCGGTATCTCCAGCCCCGGAACTGGCGTGCTGTCGGTGCTGAACAGCGGCTCCATCGCTGGCCTTTCAGGCGATGCTGTTCTGTTGGGTGATGGCAACGGCTCCTTCACACAAGAAGCGGGCGGCGCGGTAACAGGCAACGTCAATCTCGAAGGGGGCGATGACACGTTCATCCTCGCTTGGACGGCGTCTTCTATTGCGGGCACTGTCGATGGCGGCGCGGGCATTGACACTGCCATTTTGGGCGGAACGTTGGATGCCGATAATCTGGTGGGATTTGAAACGACCACATTGGGCACTCAAAGCGACCTGCGCGTGTCGGGCGACCGCACGCTTGAAGGGGACGTGACCATTGATGGCAATGTGGTCCTTGGCTTGGGCGTTGATACGCTGACGACAACGGGATCGATCACGCTGGAGGACACCGGCACGATCACAATTGAAACACCGTTGGATGTCGCATTGGTTGGCCAAACCGTTCTGGTCTTGCAAGACGGCACAGGCTTCATCGACAACGGCGCCACGATCAACATTATCGATGACGATTTGTTGGTCGATTATGTCCCTGTCGTGGGCTCGCTTTCGGTTCAGGTGATCGCGGTCAATCAATTGGTCACTTCGGACGACAACAACCTTGTGACATTTGGCGCGGCGGTAACGTCTGCGTTGAACGCAGGCACGTTGAGCCAGGCGAATTTCGACCTTATCAATGACTTGCCCGATACCGATGCGTTTGAGGCCTTGGCTGTCGATGCTCTGCCTGCGCTGAACAATGGTGCAGCGCGCGAGATTTTTGAAACGTCGAATGCGGCAAGCGACGCCTTGAACCGCCATCTGACTGGCGATGGCTCGGGCATTTGGGGCCAATTTGTTCTGCGCGGAGCGGAGCAAGATGCTCTGTCACAAACAGCGGGCGGTTATGACAGCGACCAAACGATATTCACCGTCGGCGGTGATTTCATGGTCGGGGATTATGGCCGGATCGGTCTGCTTGCCAGCTATGCCGAAATTGAGAACGACAATTTGAACGGAGCCGTTGTCAGCGGCCAAACCGATGCTGAAAGCATCAAGCTGGGCGTCTATGGCGCGGCCAATTTTGCTGAGCGCGGCTTTATCAACGGTGAGATCGCCTATCTGACAGGTGAAATCGACGATGCGCGCAGCGGCGTGCTGGGCCCGATCAACTCGTCCTATGATTTCGATGGCTTCGCATACAGCGCGGTCGTTGGATTTGACCTTTTGCCGAATGAGCAATTTGCGCTGACCCCATCGTTGGGCATCAACGGTGCATCGCTTGGCTTTGACGACGCGGTTGAAGCGGGCGGCTATGGTTTGGGCGTGGCGCGCGATGATGTGAACTTCACTGAATTGCGCGGCGGTGTTGCGCTTTCGGGTGAACTGTCACCGCGCTTCAGCGGCTTTGTCCAGGGGACCGTGGTCCACGATCTAAGCGATGACGCGCGGACCTTTAACCTCACATCGGCCGAACTGGGTGCCTTTACGGTGGTTTCGCCAGAGCGGGAGCAAAACCGTTTTGAGCTGGGCGCAGGTGCCAGCGTCGATGTGTCAGAAAACTTTGCCATCGAAGTCGGCTACCTCGGTGACTTTGCCGAAGGCTATGACGCCCATTCGGGCCGCGTCACCGCGCGCTTCGCCTTCTAAGCTGCGGTCAATCCCGAATGCGAAAGGGGACCGGCCATTCCAATGGCTGGTCCCCTTTTGCTTTGGGTAAAGCGCTTAAACGGCGCCTATGAACCGTGCTTTGGGATGACGGTTGAGCAGCGCATCCAGCCATGCGTGCTGCTGGTCCTTGGCGACAACAGCCACAATGCAGCCGCCAAACCCGCCGCCAGTTAAGCGTGCACCATCTGCGCCCAACGTGACGGCATCGGCCACCAAAGCGTCAATCGCGGGCAGAGACATTTCAAAATCGTCGCGCATGGAGGCATGGCTGGCGTTCATCGCCGCGCCCAGCGCCGCAATATCGCCGGATTTGAGCGCGTCTATCGCGTCCAGAACCCGCGGGTGTTCGGTGGCGCAATGCAGCGCGCGTTTGCGATAAGGCTGATCCAGATCGGAGGCCGCAATATCGGCTGGATCCAGCGCGCACAGATCATCGGTGCCAAAATACGCCTTCGCCGTGTCGCATTCCCCCTTAAGCGCGCCGTAACGCCCATCGGTCAATTTGCGCGTCAGGCCCGAATGAATGACTACAATTGCATGGTCTTTGGGAAGATCGACGATGCTGTGGGTCAGCGTTTTGGTGTTGAGCGCCATGGCTGTGCCCGGCGTCGCCAGTGATACCGCCATCTGATCCATGATCCCGCACGGCACGCCCATAAATTCGTTTTCAACCGCGCGCGCCTCAACCGCGATGTGTGTGTCGGAAATATCCGCACCCTTCGCGCTGCGCGCCGCTTTCAAAATGGCCACGATCAACGCGGCAGAGGATGAAAGGCCGGATCCTTGCGGAATCGTGGACCGCACCGCGATATCCGCGCCGCCTGAGATCAACCCGAGCGCATGGGCACGCTGAACCGCTCCGAGCGCTGGATCGGACCAATGACCCGATGCTGTCTCATCCAATGTGCGCGACGCGATCTCGTCATAGTCATTTGCCGAAACCGTAACCACGCGGTCGGCGCGCGGTGTTAGATCAATCTGCAACCCAATGGAAAGCGCGGCGGGGAGGACCATTCCGCCATTGTAATCAATATGTTCGCCGATCAAATTGACGCGGCCCGGTGCAGCGGCGCTGAATGTTTCATCCGACATCGCGCAGCGCCTTTACAGCCGTTTCGGGCATGACATCGACGGTGAACACGCCGGTGTGCTGTTCCACCGATGCGAGGTATTTGACCCGGCCCGGCGCGCGCAACAGCGGGTAGAATTGGACGGTAAAGTGGTATCCATCTAAGCCTGCATTCGGGGCGGCGTGGAACGCCATCATCGTCGCGGCAGGCTGCTGAAACAGCGCGTCGTAGCGCCGCGTTACCTCGCCAAGCATTTCGGCGAGCCCTTCCAATTCCTCATTGGTGCAATCCCATGGCCCCGAACGGCGCTCGCGCGGGGCGACCCACACTTCATAGGGGAACCGCGCAAATCGCGGGACAAAGGCGGCGACCCCGCCAGCCTCTGTCAGTCCATAATCGGGCATGGCTGCGGTGATTTCGCGCGCCAGATCATAGCCCTCGGCAAAGGCATCTGCGGCGCGCTGCTGAATCAAGGGCACCCGCTCAAACCCGTAAATCTGGCCGTGCGGATGATGCAGAGTAACGCCCACTTCATCGCCGCGATTTTCAAACGGCAGGACATATTGGCACCCGGCCGCGAACAAAGCCTCGTACCGATCAATCAACGCCGCGATCAGGACTTGACGCCGGTCCGCGCCGATGGAGTAGAGATTGCCCGACCCTGCCGGATCATAGACCACCACATCGCACGCCCCGCGCGCAGGCTCTGTACCGATGCCCGGCAGCTGCTCCGCAGCCTGTGCCGATGGGTGAAAGGCGGCGAATTTGTTCTCAAAAATGGCCAATTCAAAATCGGCAAACGGGATCTCTGTCTCCGGCCCTCCGGTCACAGTCGGGGCAAGCGGATCATCCGCAGCCGACGGTTTAAACGTGCGGTTTTGCCGGTGCGCGGCATAGACATTCCACTCATCCCGCAGCGGGTGATGGCGCAGCTCGCCCCCTTGCGAGAGATCATCGGCGGTTTGCGGCATAGGCGCCAGTTCATTCGCCTGCCGTCCATACAGCCGCAGCATTCGTCCATCGGCTTTCCGAAAATCACGGCGGTGAACTGGAAAGCCGCCAATGGGGCGGGCGAGAGAAATGACGCTGTCCAAAAGCCTATCCCGTTTGTTCGATGTGATAGAACACGCATGTGTCCGGGAACATCAGCGGCGGTTGGATGCCATAGCCCATCAACGCCGCGCCGCAGAACACCGCGCCTTCGCCCATCAAATCAGCGGCATCGACAATCGACGGCGCGCTGACCGAAGGGTTGTGCGGAGGCCAGACCATCCGCACGCGGTAATCCATCGCCGGATCAAGCCCTTCAAAATTGATGCGGCGGGGATGGGCGGCCACGTCTTCTGCCAACTTGGCATAGGAGAACAGCGCCTCACGCTGGTCCCGCGAAACACAGCCAATCAGATTGGTTTCTGGCGCGGTATCCAATCGCAAAAACCGGCCATGATGGATCAGTTCGCGGTGTGTTTTGTGGAGCGCAATTCCGGCTTTCAGCACGGCCAGATCAGCGGCATTCTCCCGCCTTAAATCAAGCTCCATCCCCATGTGTCCGAACACCGCCGATGCCACGCGAAATGCCATAGAGAATGTGCGCCCGGTGATATGGCATGTCTTTGGCCCGACATGATTGCCAAGCAAGCGCAGCGGGAAGAAATGCGATGCACCGATCATAATCGCATGGCGTGCGCGGGCGTCGTTGTTATCCGATGTCCAGATGCGGTCCGTATAGCGCAAGATGCCAAAATCGGCGCGCGCTCCGCCCGATGAACAGCTCTCAATCTCCAGTTTTGGATGCGCATCGCGCAACCGTTGTAGCAATGCATAGACCGCGCGTGTTTGATGGTGGATCACGGCCCGCCCGCTATGGGAGCCTCCGCTGGCGGGGTGATGCGCGTCGCGGTTCATATCCCATTTGATGTAGTCGATGCCGTATTCGGTGATCAAACCGTCCATCTTTTCGTACAGATAATCGATCACTTCGGGCCTGGTCAGATCCAGCGTCAATTGCCCGCGTGATGGGATTGTCTCGACACCTTCCACGCCAAGCACCCAATCGGGATGCGCGCGGTAAAGGTCGCTGTCGGGATTGACCATTTCAGGCTCAAACCACAGGCCGAACTCCATGCCCAGCTCTTTGACCCGGTTTACGATCGGATGCAGCCCATTGGGATAGATGTCGCCGGACACCCACCAATCGCCAAGGCCCGCGGCGTCATGGCGTCTGCCGCCAAACCAGCCATCGTCGAGGACGAAACGCTCTGCGCCGACTGATGCAGCGGCTTCGGCAAGTTCAATTAGAGTGTCTTCGTGATGGAGGAAATAGACCGCCTCCCACGTGTTGTAATGCACCGGGCGGGGCTTTGATGCGGTGCGAGTATCCGAGACCTGCGCGCAAAGGTGATCGTGAAAAGCCTGCGACGCGCCGTTTAGGCCATTGTGCGAGAATGCGACCAGCAGATCGGGGGTGCGATAGGTTTCGCCAGCGCCCAGCGCGATCTCTCCGGGGAAGAACAACTCGCCCATTTGAACAAAGCCGCGCCCGTCGCTGTGACGGTCGATGCGAAGGCGGTGATTGCCGCTCCAAGCGAGGTGGAATGCGGTCGCAAGGCCAGCGTTTTCGGTCGTATCAGCAGCGGCAAGAACGCCGCCGGGAAACGCATCGTGGCTGGTGCGCCCTGCCTTGTTCTCGCGCAGAATGCTACCCTGAAATGCAGGCACTTCTTCGATGTGAAACTCGCCAGCCCAGCGGCCCGTGAAGCTTAAAAAGCGGCCGAGCCGGGCATCGAACGGCAGGCACAGCGCCGCGCACCAATCGAGGCAATATGCTTCTTCACGCGTGTTCTTGATGGTGGTGCTTGCAGACAACAACCCTGTCGCGGGATCGATAGTGAAATTGTGCTGCGCCTCTATGCCCACATTGGTGTCGGCACAGTGGATCACCACCATACCTTCTGCCGGCGTTTCGACTGTTGTCACGCGCAGATCTGTCGCCCAATCCCGGCCCGAACGCTGCCCAATCAGGCCAGATGGTCCGGAAATACCGGTCCCAATTTCATGCAGCAAAGACCCATCCAGCGGCGCAGCCGGGCCGCCCGGTGCATGTTGGCGCGTGGACAGCATTGCCAACTCGGCCGCCGTCACGCCGGGCAGATCAGGGCCCGCGTATACTATCTGAGCCCGCCGCCCTGAACCCGCGTCCAGAGCCAGCAATGTTCCGCCCGCCCGAATGGCAATATGGCGGGAGATATCGTCCGTCTGCTGCGTCATCACCCATCGCCATGCGTCACCATTTGCGATAGGGCAATCCCAATCCGCCGGAGATGCGGAAACTGTAAGGGAAGAGAATGGATATCACTCAGGTCGCGGTCTTTCTGGCCATCACCGCCGCAATCGCCTTTGCCACCTATATGCATTGCCGGGGTAAAGGCATCGCGCGGGGCAGCGGAGGCGGGGATGAGAAAGACTACTTCCTCGCGAATGGCGGGCTCGCTTGGTACTTTGTCGCAGGCTCGATCACGCTAACCAATCTGTCGACCGATCAACTGGTCAGCATGAACGGCAATCAGATGCTGCTGGTCGCGTGGTGGGAATTTGCCGCCGTGGTCGGCCTGTTCATCTTGGCCTTTGTTTTCCTTCCGGTTTATTACAAAAACAACTGCACCACGACGACCGAACTGCTGCAAAAGAAATACGGCGACAAACACATTCGCGCGCTGATCAGCCTGCTGTTTTTGGCGGGCAACCTGTTCATTTTCCTGCCCGCGATCCTTTACGGCGGATCGAAATTTTTCCTGTCGATGTTGGGCATGGATGAAGGGCTACAGAACCTGCTGCTGCTCTCCGTCATCCTTGCCGTGATCGGCGCGGCTTATGCGATTTTCGGCGGTCTGCGGGCGGTGGCGGTGTCGGACACCTATTCCGGCGTTCTCATCCTAAGCCTCGCCTTGGTGGTGGTGTTCCTTTCTTTGCGAGCCATCGACTTTGACCTCAGCGGCATTCCCGCTGAGCGGCTGACTTTGGTGGGCGACAACGATTCCGACATACCCTGGCACACGCTGCTGACGGGGATGATCTTTATCCAGACATTCTATTGGTCCACCAATCAGACGATCACACAGCGCGCGATGGCCTCCCCCACTGTCAGAGAGGCGCAAAAAGGCGTCATGGCGGCGGCGGGTATCCGGTTGCTGATCGTTCCGCTGATCGTGGTGGTGCCGGGGATCGTATCCTACAAATTGTTCGGCGACGTCCCGCAAGACGGAGCCTATGGCAAAATTGTCGCCGAAGTGCTGCCTTTGTGGCTTTCGGGCGCATTTGCAGCCGCTTTGTTCGCGGCGGTGCTGACGACGTTCAACTCCATCCTTAACGCATCTGCGGCACTGTATGTTTGCGACATGCACGAGGCCTATGTTGGCAAAACAAAGAGCGTGGGGCGGTTGGGCGCGATTGTGTCGGTTGTGATGAGCGTGCTCGCACTGGCGCTGGTGCCGTTTTTCGCCAGTCAGGAAAGCCTGATCAACACGGTTCAGCAGCTTTACGGATTGCTTTCCATGCCGATCCTGTCGGCGTTTATCGTCGGGCTGGCGTTTCGCAATGTGAAGGCGGCGGCGTCGATGGTTGGCGTTGTCTCAGGCGTTGCGTTCTATGCCGCTTGGAGCATGTGGTTGCAGCCCGCGCATTACATCCACGGGATGGCAGTGACGCTAATTGTGTCTGTTGCGGTGTCGCTGATCATTAATGCGTTGGTGTATGATCAGCACGTGGAATTGGCGTTTGGGAAAGACGATGCGCCTGAGGCCGCGTAATTACTCGCGCTGTTTCTGAATATCCTTGGTGCGCGCATCGACCATACGGAACGCGGTGAACGCCGCGACCTTTTCGTCGGTGCCCCCCTGATGACCGAGCAACCAAAGCTGTTCGTAGAACCAGTAAATCCCAGCAAAGCCGTTGATCGCTTTGATCGTTTGAAACCGCTTTAGAAAGCTGAGCCAGCCGGGGATCACGTCGAGAGTATCCTCGTACCGGGGCAGGCTTTCGCGCCCGCCGATCAATTGCCGCGGCGCATCGGTAATCAGGCACATCGGACGGCCCAATCCGATCACGTCGGCGGCTCCGGAATCGAGTGCCTGCTCCATGGCTACTCGGCTGCGAAATCCGCCCGTGACCATCAGCGGCACGTTCACATGCGCTTGCATCGCTTGGGCGAAATCGACGAAATAGGCCTCGCGCGCGGCGGTGGAGGGGGCGACGTTCTGCACCTCTTCGGCTTCCATCCCCTCGACGCCCATCAATTTGGGTTGTTCATAGGTACCGCCAGAAATTTCGATCAAATCGACGCCGTGTTCTTCCAGCCATTTGACCACTTTCAGGCTGTCTTCGAAATCGAAGCCGCCCTTTTGGAAATCCGCGCTGTTGAGTTTGACCGAGATCGGGAATGCGGGGCCAACGGCGGCGCGGGTTGCGGTGACGATCTCGCGCAGGAAACGCGCTCGGTTTTCAAGTGATCCGCCATATTCATCGGTGCGCAGGTTCACGCGCGGCGATAGGAATTGCGAGATGAGGTAACCATGCGCGCCGTGCACCTGAACCCCGGTAAAGCCAGCATCCTGCAAGGCCTTTGCAGCAATCGCCCATCGCCGCACAAGAACCGCGATCTCATCAGTGGAAAGGGGCGAAGGCTTGGCGAATTGGCCGCCGGGCAGGGCAAGCGTCACGTCAGAGGATGACTTTGGCGCGGCATTCACCAGTTTTTGGGTCTGGCGCCCTCCATGGCTGATCTGAGCCCAAAGGTGATTGCCGCCGCGCGTCCCAGCCTTGGCCCAGCTTTTCAGCCGGGCGGCCATATCGGCGTCAGGCTCGCGATCGATAATGACATTGCCGGGGCGCTCCAGATGATCTTTGTCGACGATCACATTGCCCGTCAGCAGCATGCCCGATCCGCCATCGGACCAGATGCCATACAATCGCTCCAGCTCAGGCGTGGGCCGGCCATCGGGTGTGGCAAGCCCTTCGGTCATCGCCGCCTTTGCAATGCGATTGGGCAGGGTGGCGCCGCAGGGCAGTTTGAGCGGGGTGTTAAGCATGGCTCTCTCCAGAACAGTTGTATTTTGCAACCGTTCTAGCGCTTCGGATGACTATGCTCAAGTGAGACAAAACGGACCCGCCGCGGTCCGCAAGGGCGCCAAAGAACGAGGATATGTGCGCTGCACGGCGTGCTGGACGCAAAAACTCATTTTAGGATTGAGATGGTCCCGGCGCTTGCGCTTGGGATTTATCGGGCCTGAAACATCCCCCGGATGTTTCAGAGTCCTCGATAAATGGTGCCGGCTGCACGATTCGAACGCGCGGCCTGATGATTACAAATCAACTGCTCTACCAACTGAGCTAAGCCGGCCCATTTTTGCCTGCGCTATCGCAAGCGAAATGCCCGCTAGCCGCAAAGCACCCTGCTTGTCCAGACCGCAAATCATCTGAGCTGCATTTTCATCACTTTAACGATTGAGTTTTGCATTTTGTCGATCAGGCGCCTGCGAATGCGGCATTAGGGCTTGAAATCGCTATACGCTAAGATACATCTTTGCCGCATAGCGCAAAGGGTGGTGATGAACAGCGATCTGCATAAACAAATGGTGATTGAGGCCAATCGAAAATCGGTTGGTGTGGCCTATCTCCTTTGGCTTTTTCTAGGCGGCTTTGGCGTTCACCGGTTTTATGCGGGCAGCACGAAGGCCGGGGTCATGCAATTGGTCTTGGCCATATCCGTTATCGGCTGGCTGGTTTTGCTGCCTTGGTTGTTGCTCGATTTGGCTTTGATCCCCGGATTGATCCGCGAAAAGAACATGGAAACGATCAGCATGGTTTCTGGGCCAAGGGAACAAGGCCCCGTCGAAGCTGCCCGGCGGATAGAGACTCAAGCGGACCGTCGCCGAGAGGCGATGCTCGAGGAGTTGCGCAGCACGGGCTATAAGAAAGAGCGCCCCGGCCCTTCGAATCTCTATTGATTGTAAGAACCACCAGCGCAGCTGCATGAGACTATGACCGGCAGCGAAGCAGCCGCAAGGGCTACGGCCCGCCAGTAGAGATGCGGCCTTTAAGCTGAATGAGCGAGGACATCGCGCGCCGGATGGCGTGCGCAGACTAAAGCGCCCCGAACGTCCACCCTTCTGTCCAAGCGATTTCCGCCGTTAAAAAGCGCGGGTTCCAGCGTTTCTCTTCCCCCGATGCCTTGCGCATCCATGCCGCTGTTAACAGCGCGTCGGAGGAATGGTCGTCAATCTCGCCATATTCGCGCACGGGCGGGCTTTCCAAGGCCTCAAGCGCCACGTTCAAATCCGCATATGTCAGCAATTTGGTGCGCGATCCGCTCAACGCTGCGGCCTCTTTCGACGCGAGCCCGGTGTAAATCTCAACCAGCATCGATCCGCCCTGAACCGTGCGCCGATCGGGCACTGGGTCCATCGGCCACACGGGCAAATGTCCGCGCAATTGGTGCAGCATGCGCATTCCGGTTAGCGAGCTTTTGCCCACTTGCGCCGCGCCGACGAGGTTGAAATTGCTCACAGGCCTGCATTTCTGGCGGCGCTGAGCGGTTTCCGCCTCGCGAAAGCGGCCCTCTTTCGTGATCGCACCGGGGAGGAGGAATTGCTCCCCCTCCTTGTCTTTGCCGTGCCTGAAATAGCGCGATGCCTCTGGGTGCGTTACGAAACTGTGCGCGCCCAAATGCTCATCATCGGCGCAGATTTCGTCGATCATCGCCCACAATTTCTTCGCATGGGTTGGGCTTGCATCCCAGCCGGGGAAGAACGCGCCCGCATCGTTGAAGGGCAGAGAAATGCCGAGATCTACGCCGACCAAAGTGTTCGCAGGCAGATCGTCGCGCAACAGGCCCATCACTTCGTTTCGCGACCATCCTCCGCTTGGCGCTTTGACGAGGACAGGCGGGCCGCCGTCGGCCTCTGCAATCGACAGCGCAATGCCTCTGTGGCGTTCACCCTTGGCACCGGACCAATCAATCGCGAGGAAGTGATCGAATGCGCGCATCAGGATTTCGCTTCCCGCAGTTTGTCCCAATAGGCGATCCGTTCGCGCACCTTGCGTTCAAATCCGCGCTCGACCGGCTCATAGAATGTCATCGGCTCCATCCCATCGGGCCAGTAATTGTCGCCGGAAAACCCTTCTTCGGAATTGTGATCATAGGCGTAGCCTTCGCCGTAACCGATGTCTTTCATCAGTTTGGTGGGCGCGTTGAGGATATTGGCGGGCGGCATCAGGCTGCCGGTTTCGCGCGCGGCCCTAAATGACGCCTTTTGCGCGGCATAGGCAGCGTTAGATTTGGGCGCGGTCGCAAGATACAGGCATGCCTGAACGATCGCCAACTCCCCTTCGGGACTGCCCAAAAATTCATAGGCGTCCTTTGCCGCCAAACATTGCGTCAACGCCTGCGGATCGGCCAGCCCGATGTCCTCGGATGCAAAACGCACAAGGCGGCGCAAGACATACAGCGGTTCTTCGCCTGCGGTCAGCATCCGCGCCATGTAATACAACGCGGCCTGAGGGTCGGACCCGCGCAGGCTTTTGTGCAGTGCGCTGATCAAATTGTAATGGCCGTCGCGATCCTTGTCATAGACCGCAACGCGCCGCTGCAGGAATGCACCCAAGGCCGCCGGATCAAGCGGCTGCGGCAGTTTCGCATTGTACAGCGTTTCGGCCTGACCCAGCAGGAATCGGCCATCACCATCCGCGCTCGCGATTAAGGCGGCGCGGGCGTCTGTGGTAAGGGGCAGGGGCCCTTCGAGCGTTTCGGCGCGGGTCAGCAGCGCCTCCAACGCCTCATGGCTGAGCCGTTCAAGGATCAGAACCTGCGCGCGGCTCAACAAAGCGGCGTTGAGAGCAAAGCTGGGGTTTTCGGTTGTCGCGCCCACCAACGTCACCGTTCCGCGTTCGACGAATGGCAGAAACCCGTCTTGCTGCGCGCGGTTAAAACGGTGAATCTCGTCTACAAACAGAAGCGTCTTTTGGCCTGCGCCCGCCATTTTGTCGGCTTCGGCAAAGGCTTTTTTGAGGTCAGCGACGCCGGAGAAAACCGCGCTTATCGAAACAACGCGCATGCCCACGCTCGCCGCGAGCAGCCGCGCAATGCTGGTCTTACCGGTGCCGGGCGGCCCCCACAGGATCATGCTGGCAAGCTTGCCCGCGGCGACCATGCGGCCAATTGCTCCGGCGGGGCCGGTCAGGTGTTCTTGCCCGATCACTTCGCTCAAATCGCGGGGGCGCAATTGGTCGGCGAGCGGCGCCCAGTCGCTGTCCGCGCCTGATCCACCTGCCGTTCCCGCCTTTGCCGAAGGGGCATCATCTCCAAATAGGTCTGCCATTGGTCGATGGAGATAGCCCGCTCATCCAAAATTACCATTCGCCTCTTGTGGATTAGATTTAAAGATATATCTTAGACCTATCAAAGATACGATAAGAATATCTTTAACGGAATTATCGAAGCAACAACGATCACAGGAGAAACGCCATGAGTTGGCAAAAAATGTACGGACACAAGCATCGCAAGTTTTCCCGGCGAGGAGGCTGGGACAAAATGGGTCCAATGATCGCCATGATGGCGGCGTCGGGCAATTGGAATGCCGATTGGGACAATTGGGATGGCGATGGCGGCCCGCGCGGCGGCGGCCATGGCGGCCCCGGCGGACGAAAGCGCCGCGGCCGGATGTTTGGCGCAGGCGAATTGCGGCTCGCGCTGCTCGCTCTGATCGCTGAGGAAGAGCGGCACGGCTATGAATTGATAAAAGCCATCGAAGAGATGACCGGCGGCGATTATGCGCCAAGCCCGGGCGCGGTTTACCCAACGCTGCAATTGCTGGCGGATGAAGGCAAAATCGCAGAGGCTGCATCCAAAGATGCCAAGAAGCCATTCAAAGCGACCAAAGACGGAACCGCGGAACTCGGCGAGCGCAAGGACGAGGTCGAGGCGCTGATGGCGCGGCTGGGCAAGCACGGCGAGCGGGCCGAGAAGGTGAAATCCCCTGATCTGTTTCGGGCGATGGGCAATCTCGCCAATGTGCTCAAAAACCGGGCGCGCAGCGGCAAACTCGACAAGGATGTGATGAACGAGATTGTCGATATTATCGACGAAGTTGCCAAGCGGATTGAGCGTATCTGAATGCGCTCCAAATAGGGCGGGTCTTGTCACACGGCTCGCCCGCTTTTTGCCTCCCACTTGCTCCCGGCGGCATGATCTGACACGTTCCCATTATTCACAGCGGGTCGCGCCGGACTGGGGACGGGAAAATGAGCACAATTTTGGGTGAAACAAAGACGCCTTGGCACCTTTGGGTGGTTGGCGTTGTGAGTCTGCTCTGGAACTTTGGCGGTGTATACAGCTACACTATGACCGAGCTGGGCAAGCTAGATGGTATGGGTTTTGGCCCTGCCGAACTCGATTATTTCTATGGCTTCCCGGCATGGGCTGTGGCGACATGGGCGCTCGGCGTGTGGGGATGCTTCTTTGGTTCGGCGGCACTTTTGCTGCGGTCCAAATGGTCTGTTTGGTTGTTTGGCATTTCGATAATCGGTCTGCTTGGCACGACCTATTATCAACGTATGGCGGGCACTCTGCCTGAAAGCATGCAGACAATGGGACAGGACCTGTTTGCAGTGGCAATTTGGTTGATCACGTTTGCGCTGTTCTTTTACGCCAGCCGGATGAAAAGAGCGGGTGTCCTAACCTGATCTAGCCTGCGAGGGCTTCTTTTTCCTGCAAAGCGCGGCGATCTTGGATTAGCCGGACGTAAATATCTGCCACGACTTGGTTGATCGCTTCCCAGCTGTATTCAAGGCTGCGTACTTCGCCCGCGCGGCCATGCGACATGCGTAATGCGGGGTCGGTGCAATAGGGTGCGATTGCTTCGGCTAGGCCGGTGCTATCTGGGGCCGCATTGGCACCTTTACCCGTCAAAGGGATCAGCCGTCCGGTCACTCCATCGTTGACCAGGCTGGACGCGCCGGTCGCTCCGGCTGCGACAACAGGCAATCCGCAGGCCATGGCCTCAAGCGTCACATTGCCGAATGTTTCGGTAACCGATGGGTTGAAGAACACATCGCCGCTGGCCAGCGCCTGACCCAGATCAGCGCCGGTTTTAAACCCTGCGAATATCCCGCCGGGCAAGGCGTCTTCGAACCAGCCGCGCGCCGGGCCGTCACCAATGACCAATACCTTGTGTGGCACCTGACGCTTGCGCAATTGGACGATGGTTTCGGCAAAGACATCGAGGCCCTTTTCCATCACCAATCGGCCCAAAAACACGATTGCAACATCATCATCGGCCAAACCCAATGAGCGGCGCCATTCCATGTCGCGGCGCTCGCTGGAGAACACCGTGCGATCAACACCGCGTGTCCACAGACCGATGTCGTCATGCATATCCATCGCCAGCAATTCGTCGATCATGCTTTGCGACGGCGCAACCAATGCGTCGCAGCGGTTATAAAACCGCCGCAATATGCGCACGACCAACGGCTCTAAGAAGGCCAGCTTGTAATAGCGCGGATAGGTTTCAAACCGGGTGTGAACCGACGACAGGACCGGGATGTCATGTTCTTGCGCCCATTTGAGAGCGGCATGACCTGATGGATCAGGTGACGACAAATGGACGATGTTGGGTTTGAATTTTTCCAGATCGCGCCGAACTCTTGCGCCGAGATGGGTGGGCATACGGTATTCGCCGCGCCCCTTTACCGGCATGCGCACATTGGGCACGCCAACCAGATCGCCAGTTGGCGGGAAATCGGGCTCGTCCGTGGTGGGCGAATAGACGCGCACAGTCGCGCCTTTGCCCAAGAGCGAGCCAACCAGACGGTTCAGCGCCTGATTCGCCCCATCTCGGGTGTAATTATAATTGCCGCTAAACAGGGCGATGCGAAGATCGGATGTTTCCATTGCCTGCGCTTTTAAGCGACCGCGCCCGAGAATGCGAGTGGTGGATTGATATCGAGGGATAAGAATTCGAGTCTGTTCATTGACTTGTCAGGTGCCGGGACTAGAGACGCTCCCGGGCCACGCGGTCCCAACGCCGCGCGAGCTCTCTGTAAGGAGAGAATACATGACTGAACTACCTGTACCGGCGCTCAAACCTGCGCGTCCGCAATTTTCATCCGGCCCCACTGTAAAGTTCCCCGGATGGTCCCTCGACAAATTACAAACCGAATCGCTTGGGCGTTCGCACCGTTCTGCGCTGGCCAAAGGCCGGTTGAAATATGCGATTGATCTGACCCGCGAACTGCTGGGTGTTCCTGACGATTATCTGGTTGGCATCATGCCTGCATCGGACACCGGCGCTCTCGAAGCGGCAATGTGGACCATGCTTGATCCCGCGCGCCCGGCAACGGTCGCAGCGTGGGAAAGCTTTGGCAATGTGTGGATTCAAGATGCGGTGAAGCAGTTGAAGCTGCCTCATCTCACAACGCTTTCTGCCGATTACGGCGAAATCCCTGATCTGGCCTCGATCCCGCAAGATAATGACGTGGTGTTCACATGGAACGGCACGACATCGGGTGCAAAGATCCCCAACACCGATTGGCTCGCCCCGGACCGCGAAGGGATCACGATCAACGATGCGACCAGCGCCATTTTCGCGATGGAGATGGACTGGGCAAAGCTCGACGCGACGACGTTCAGCTGGCAAAAAGTGATGGGCTCAGAGGCGCAACACGGCATGCTGATCCTGTCACCCAAAGCGGTTGCGCGGATTGAAAGCTACGATCCCGAATGGCCGCTGCCAAAGCTCTTCCGCATTAAGAAGGGCGACAAAATCAACAAAGGCATTTTCGAAGGCGCGACAATCAACACGCCTTCGCTGCTTGCCACGGAAGATTACATCGCGGCGCTTGAGTGGGCAAAGTCCCTTGGCGGGCGTCAGGCGATGTTTGACCGGGCCGATGCGAATTCGAAAATCGTCAAAGATTGGATCGAAGCAACCCCGTGGCTGCGAAATATGGCGTCAGACCCGGCGCAGCAAACCAACACCGGCGTGTGCATGATGTTCCAAGGCGCATGGTATGAAGGCCTTTCCGCTGACGACCAAGCCGCTGTGCCGAAGAAAATCGTCAAAATGCTCGAAGAGCGCGATGTCGGTTATGACTTCAACGGATACCGCGACGCCCCGCCTTCGCTGCGCATCTGGTGCGGCGGCACTCTGGAGCAGGAGGACATCAAACGCCTCTTGCCTTGGATTGAGTGGGCCTACGAAACCGTCAAGAACGGCTGATTTAAAGTCGGCGGCCTGAGAGGTCAGGCCGCCGCTTTCCTCCCCAAATTTAGCAGCCTGCGCCGCGTCTTCGCGTCCGGCTGACATGTAAGGAATTTCCTATGACGAAACCTAAAGTTCTCATCTCTGACAAGATGGACCCCAACGCGGCGCGCATTTTTGAAGAGCGCGGATGCGATGTTGATGTGATCACCGGCGAGAATGCCGAAGAATTGACCGCGCGCATTGGCGAATATCACGGGCTGGCGATCCGCAGCTCGACCACGGTTACGCCGGCGATCCTTGATGCGGCGACCAATCTGAAAGTGATTGGCCGCGCGGGGATCGGCGTCGATAACGTCGATATCCCTTACGCTTCGGGCAAGGGCGTTGTGGTGATGAACACGCCGTTCGGCAATTCGATCACCACCGCGGAACACGCGATTGCGATGACGATGGCGGTGGCCCGGATGATCCCAGCGGCGAACGCCCGCACACAAGCCGGCGAATGGCCCAAGAAAGACTTCATGGGCGTCGAAGTGACCGGCAAGACCGTGGGTCTGATCGGTGCAGGCAACATTGGTTCGATCTTCGCCAGCCGTGCGCAAGGGCTCAAGATGAAAGTGATCGCCTATGATCCTTTCCTAACCGAAGACCGCGCCGTTGAAATGGGCGTTGAAAAGGTCGATCTCGATACGCTGCTTAGCCGCGCTGACTTTGTGTCGCTGCACACCCCGCTGACCGATGAAACGCGCAACATTTTGAGCCGCGAACGGCTGGAAAATGCCAAACCCGGCATTCGCATCGTGAACTGCGCGCGAGGCGGGTTGATTGATGAGGCGGCCTTGAAAGACTGCCTGGAAAGCGGTCAGGTTGCAGGCGCGGCTTTGGACGTGTTCGCTCAGGAACCGGCCAAGGATAACGCTCTGTTCGGCGCGCCGAACTTTATCTGCACACCGCATTTGGGCGCATCGACCACAGAGGCTCAGGTGAATGTCGCTTTGCAAGTGGCCGAGCAAATGGCGGATTACCTCGTCAATGGCGGCGTCACCAACGCGCTCAACATGCCATCGCTTTCCGCTGAAGAAGCGCCGAAGCTCAAGCCGTATATGGCGCTGGCTGAAAAGCTGGGTTCGCTTGTGGGCCAGCTTGCGCATGGTAACCTCACTAAGATCAGCATCGAACGCGAAGGCGCTGCATCGGAATTGAACGGTAAGCCGATCACGGGCGCTGTTTTGGCTGGCTTTATGCGCCGCTATTCAGACACGGTGAACATGGTCAACGCGCCGTATTTGGCGAAAGAGCGCGGCCTAGAGGTCAGCGAAATCCGCCAGACCCGCGACGGCGCTTACAACACGTTGATCCGTGTGTCGGTTGAAACGGACCAGGGCACACGTTCGGTTGCGGGCACATTGTTCGGCAAAGAAGCGCCGCGCCTAGTCGAAATCTTCGGCATCGGCATCGAAGCCGATTTGGACGGCCACATGCTCTATGTCGTCAACGATGATAAGCCGGGCTTTATTGGCCGCATCGGCACGCTGCTAGGCAATCACGGCATCAACATCGGCACGTTCAACCTTGGCCGCCGTGATGCGGGCGGGGAAGCGGTGCTGCTGCTTTCGCTCGACGATGCGCCAACCGCCGATCTGGTGGCTGAGGCGGAGAAGGTCGAGGGCGTTAAAATGGTCAAAGCGCTTTCGTTTTAATCTCACGCGGTTGATCGGCTTCGCCGATGCCTGCGAAGGGGCGGCCTGACCGGCCGGCGGGTGGTCACCCTTGCGGTTTGCTAGCAAACCGTTTGGCGCCAGCCCGCCGGCGAGGTTGTCGTCAGTGATTTTCTCTTCTAGCGCGCACCTGTCATGACAAAACCCTCCGATCTCTTGCCCGAAGGTCTCGAAGACCGCCTTCCCGCTTCTGCTGCGCGCATCACCAACACGATGCGCGCCTGCCTCGATGTGCTGGACGGGCATGGGTATGACCGGGTGCGTCCGCCGGTGCTGGAATTTGAACAATCGCTGGAAAGCCGGATGACGCCTGCAGGCGGCGGTGTCAGCACGCGCAAAATGTTCCGCTTTGTTGACCCGATCAGCCTGCGCACAC
Source organism: uncultured Erythrobacter sp. (assembly GCA_947502815.1). Classification (GTDB taxonomy): domain Bacteria; phylum Pseudomonadota; class Alphaproteobacteria; order Sphingomonadales; family Sphingomonadaceae; genus Erythrobacter. The sequence goes on along the minus strand of CANNBH010000001.1, from coordinate 2,346,229 downwards.
TCGCGCTGCGTTCGGACATCACACCGCAAATTGGGCGGATCGCGGCGACCAGTATGAAGGACGCGCTGAGGCCCTTGCGCCTGGCCTATTGCGGGGACACTGCCCTGATCAAAGCCAGTCAGCTCGATCCGGCGCGTGAGCGTCTGCAATTGGGCGGGGAATTGATTGGCGCGGACACGGTTGCCGCGGCGAGCGAGATTGTCACACTGGCGATCAACGCGTTGAAGGCTGCGGGCCTGACAGGCATTTCGGTTGATTTCACTTTACCCGATTTGCTCGACACTTTGACCGCTGAAGACACGTCCGTGGACACAGACACGGTCGAAGCGATCCGCAAAGAGCTCGACACCAAAGACGCTGGCGGATTGAAAGCGGTTGGCGGCGAAGCCTATCTCCCGCTGCTTTACGCCACTGGGCCGTTTTCAAAGGCTCTTGTGAAGCTGCGCGAATTGGACGCAGGCGGCGCTTTGGCGACCCGGCTTGATGGATTGGAAGCGATCGCGGCAAGCGTCGGCGACGCGGCGCGGATCACGCTCGACCCGACCGAACGTTACGGGTTCGAATATCAAAGCTGGTTTGGCTTTACGATCTACGCCGAAGGCCTGCGCGGAGCGGCCGGTCGCGGGGGCACATACCGGATCGACGGCAGCGATGAGGCTGCAACGGGTTTCACGCTCTATATCGACCGGGTTGCCGAAGTGTCGCACATTCACCAACTGCCGCGCTGGAGCATTTACCTGTCGCTGGGCCATGATCCAGAAGCCGCGAAGGTCGCGCGGGCTCAGGGGCACCGGGTCATCGCGCAGCTTTCCGATGATGAAGACCCGCACGCGATGGCACGCGCAATGGGATGCACCCACATCATGAATGCAGGCGACGTTAAACCGCTCTAAATGCCGTAAAACATCGCATCCAGCGAAGGGTGCGGGCGGCGGCGGTTAAGCTTTTTCCGACCGTCTGGCGTTAATTTAACGATCAAGCTGTTATTCACTATAGAAAGCCTATAGCCTGACCATCGATCTGATTTTGATCACTTATTGGGGGCGCTTATGAACCGGACACGATCATCACTTTTGGCTAGCGTCGGGCTGTGCTGCGGAGGAATTTTTGCCGCCATGCCAATCGAAGCGCGAGCCAGCGTTGATGAATATTCGATCGGCGCAAACGCCTCGCTCCAGATCAATCTCGAAATTTGCTCTTCCGAAACACAGCTTGCGGTGCAGGGGGATGCCGGAACCGATCTCGATTTCACCGTGGCAGATCCGTCAGGGATGCAGGTCCATTCCGATCAAGGCGTCGATGATTATTTTAGCATCGTTGTCGACAAAAACGGGCGCGGCTGCGGCACGTTCAATTTGGGCGTCACCAATTTGGGTGAAGAGGCGAACACGTTTCAGGTCGTCTTAGAACCGATCACGGAAAGCTCCACTCGGGTCGAAAAATACATCATTCAGGGCAACCAAACCCAGACCATTGATTTCAAGGCCTGCGGCACTTCTGCACAATTACAGGCGCGCGGTGATGGCGACACCGATCTCGATTTTATCGTCCGCAATTCCGATGGGGCGGTGGTTCATGAAAATGACGACACCACCGATGAAACCTCGGCGACCTTAGCCGGTTTGCTGTCCGATTGCGAAACATTTGAAATGGATGTCAGCAATCTGGGTGAAGTTTACAATGCGGTGATGGTTGTTGTCGCACCCGAAGGCGCGGATGAAGCGCCCTTTGCCGGAACCGCGCCCAGTACCAGTTTGGCCAGCGGAATTTCCGGCGCTGCGACGGTCGCTGAAACCGAAGGAGCCGGAGAATATCGCGCGGACGCCAATTCGGCGCTTATCGTCAATTTGCCCGTTTGCGGGGTGAACCGATTGGAAGTGCGCGGCGATGGCGACACGGATCTGGATTTCACCATCACAGACAGCACGGGTTCGACCGTCCATTCCGATTTTGACCTGTCGGATGTTACGATTACGACGCTCGCTCCTTCGCTTGAAGAATGCGAAACTTTCGCGATGGAAGTCAGCAATCTGGGCGATGTCTACAACGTCTTTTCCGTCGCGTTGACGGGAGAAGATGATTTGGGCGGGGCATCGGGTCCGGGCGAGTACCGCGTTGCCGCAAATGGATCGAATAAGGTTGTGCTCAGAGCGTGCACTGTGACCACCGTTTATGCGCGCGGCGATGGGGATACCGATCTCGATTTCACCATCACCGATGGTGCTGGCAGTCAGGTGCACTCTGATTTCGATCTCACCGATCAAACCGAATTTGAAATCGATCCGGGTGAGGGATGCGCTGATTTCCAAATGGCGGTCAGCAACCTGGGCGAAATCTTTAATGTTCTGACGGTTACGTTCGATACGCCGCCCGATATCCCTGAAACCAGCGAACCGGCTGGCGGAGGGTCCGATACACCCGCACTCGTAATTCCCCCGTCGGTTGCGACTGCGCCGGGCTCCGGTCGCGGTTCAGGAACGGATGTGGTCGCATCGCAAAGCGGGGCCGGTCAATACCGTGCGCCCGCCAATGCAACCATCACGTTGAACCTGCCAATTTGCGAAGACACCTTTGTGACCGTCGAAGGGGACGGAGACACTGATCTGGATTTCCTTATCCGGTCGAGCAACGGGGATCTGGCCCATTCCGATTATGATTTGACCGACGTCACCTTCGCGACGCTTTCGCCAAGCGGCAGCGAATGCGAAACCTTCACTATGGAGGTCGAAAATCTCGGCGATGTCTTCAATATCTTCACTGTGGAATACAGTGACGATGCAAACTCGGCCACAGCTGCAGCTGCAGCCGCTGCCACAGCCGCCGCAGGGTCCGCGTCCGACGATTCCTACGTTACATCGTTCAATGTCGACGTGCCCGATGATACAATCAGCACCGATGGCAACAATCGCAACATCGCCATTTTGAACCGCACCGGCGAAGCGCTCAATTTCATCTATTGGTCAAACTCGGCCACTTTGGACTGGGGCGATGACAAATTGGGCGACACCTCCGTTTTGGCATCGGGTCAGCAATGGAATGTCTATGCCGGTGATGCGTCCTTTGCGTGCCTGTTTGATTTCAAAGCGATCACCGAAACAGGGCGTGAGATTGTGCACGATCGAATCAACGTGTGTGAAGTCACCGGTGTTGCTTTTCGTTAGAACGAAAATCGGCTCTGTGGCGGCTATCGCGGGCTAAAGCCGCTTTCCTACTTCTGTTCGTTTGGGGCAGGTATGGGCTGTGTCCAGTCCATGCCCCATTTGCCGATTCCCAATGCTCTATCGGCAGGGCGGCGGTGCGCGCGGAAAATGCGAAAAACGAAAACTGACACATTGTGCGGCCAATTTTACGAATTCGGCTTTAATATCAGTCATCTGGGGAAATTTTCGTTTTTCCAAAGAGGGGCTTTGCACGGTCCAATCAGAGAGGCGCTTGCCCTCCGCTTCGCAAGGCCCTAGGCCCGCGCCGTTTGAGCAGTTCATCCGTCCAATTCGAATGGAACCTAAAGCATGGCCAACGTCACAGTAGTCGGCGCCCAGTGGGGCGATGAAGGCAAAGGCAAAATCGTCGATTGGCTAGCCAGCCGCGCCGATGTCGTTGTGAGGTTCCAGGGCGGGCACAATGCGGGCCACACGCTGGTGATCGATGGCAATGTCTACAAACTGTCGCTGCTGCCATCGGGCATCGTGTCAGGCACGATGAGCGTGATTGGCAACGGCGTAGTTCTGGACCCGTGGGCTCTGCGCGATGAGGTTGCAAAGCTCGAAGCGCAAGGTGTCGCGATCAATGACGATAACCTTGCAGTTGCCGATAACTGCCCGCTGATCCTGCCGCTCCACCGCGACCTTGATGGCCTGCGCGAAACGGCGGCGGGTAAGGGCAAGATTGGCACGACCGGGCGCGGGATTGGCCCGGCGTATGAGGACAAGGTTGGCCGCCGCGCGATCCGGGTTTGCGACCTTGCGCATCTTGATGCGTTGGAGCCGCAATTGGACCGCCTCTGCGCGCATCACGATGCCTTGCGTGCTGGCTTCGATCAGCCGCCCGTTGACCGTGAGGCGTTGCTTGCAGAATTGCGCGAGATTGCACCGTTTGTGCTGCGCTTTGCTCAACCCGTTTGGAAGCGGTTGAAGAAGATCCGCAAAGCGGGCGCGAAGATCCTGTTCGAAGGCGCACAGGGCGTTTTGCTTGATGTTGATCACGGCACATACCCCTTCGTCACCAGTTCGAATGTGGTGAGCGGCACGGCCTCTTCCGGCTCTGGCCTTGGCCCCAACGCCACCGGCTTCGTCTTGGGCATCGTAAAGGCCTACACCACCCGCGTCGGCAGCGGCCCGTTCCCCACAGAGCTTGACGATGAAATCGGGCAGACATTGGGTGAGAAAGGCCACGAGTTTGGCGTTGTGACCGGACGCAAACGCCGCGTGGGTTGGTTCGATGCAGTGATCGTGCGCCAGACATGCTCCGTTTCCGGCGTCACCGGGATCGCGCTGACGAAAATTGACGTGCTCGACGGGTTTGAGACGGTCAAGATTTGCACCGGCTACCGTCTCAACGGCAATGTCATTGACTATTTGCCCAGCCATTCTGCCGATCAAGCCGCTGTCGAACCCATCTATGAAGAGATGGAAGGCTGGAGCGAAAGCACCGCAGGCGCGCGCAGCTATGCCGATTTGCCGGCCAATGCGATCAAATATATCCAGCGCATTCAGGAACTGATCGAATGCCCCGTCTCGCTGGTCTCCACCAGTCCTGAACGCGATGATACGATTCTAATGCGGGATCCGTTTGAGGACTAAATCAGTCCTTACCTGGGACATGGGGTAACAGGCCCAATTGCGAGCTAGCCCGCAGCAGAGTAAAAGCCTCTGTGTTATGAGAGCGATAGCGGCCCTGATTGTTGCGTTGATACTGGCATCCTGCGCCGGGCCTTCGGCTGCTCCATCAAGCGGCCGCGTTGCGATCGGGTCCTATCCCACATCTTTGCCGCCCACCGTTCAGGGTCGGTATGCGGCGCGGGCCATTCCGCGCGATATGATGGGGCAACCGCTGATTGCTGACTATTTGGTCATCGACAAATCGGAACGTCTGTTGATCGCCTATCAAAATGGCCGCCCCATTCGCGCCTATCGCCGACTGCAATTTGGCGATGCGCCGGCGGGGCACAAGAGGTTTCAGGGGGATGAACGGACGCCTGAGGGCCTCTATACGATCGACACCCGCAATCCGCGCAGTTCCTTTCATCTGTCGCTGCGCATCTCCTATCCCAACCGGCAAGATCGCGCCTTTGCCCAGCAATATGGGCGATCACCGGGGGGCGACATCTTTATCCATGGCCAACCCACCGGTCGCCCCGGCCGGATGCGGGGCGATTGGACCGATGGGTGCGTTGCGCTCACCAATGCTGAGATCGAAGAGCTGTGGCAGATTGTGCCCGACGGCACGCCAATTGAAATCCGGCCTTAAGGCTGCTCCGCTTAGCTGTCCTTTTCAGCCAAAATCGCGACCTGCACCTGCAGACGCTTCACCTCTCGCAAGATGGTGAGCATGTTCATCCGCGCAAACATCCATTCTTTGATAAAACCCTGAACGATCAAAACGGCCAATGCGGCAATCGCCCAGAGCGTGTGTTCGATCGGATCGCTCGTATGCGCCACCTGCCAGATTGTGAAGAGCAACAGACCGCCCAAGACCACGGCGAAGGCAAAGACCAGCTTTGCCCATCCGCCCAATGGTCCCTGCCAACTGTCACCCAACTGGCGGAACAGGCCTCGATCCTCTTCCAAGGTGTCGAGAAATGCGCGATCATCGGCGTTGAGAGCCTCTGTGATTGTGTCATCGGTGTTGGTCATCAAATGTCTCCTTTGGGATTGTCCGTCAGTGCCGCTTTCAAGGCGCGGCGAGCATGGAAAAGGCGGCTTTTTGCGGTGCCTTCGGGAATGGATTGAACCGCCGCAATCTCGCGAAGGGTTAGCCCTTCGATAAAGTGTAAGTGCGCCGCCAGACGTTGATCCTGCGGCAGCGCGGCAAAGGCCTGCGCAATGGCTGCGCTTTCGGATTGTGCCGGTGCGTAGTTGGGCGCAGGCTCGGATTGTTCCTTTGCGGCGCTTCTTTGGCGGATGATCTTGCGCAAATGATCGGCCCCGCGCCGATGCAGAACACCAAAGGCGTAGCTGCGGAAACGCGATGGGTCGCGCAAGGTGCCGCCCCCTTTCTGAATGCCCTTCCAAATACCAATCCAGCATTCTTGGGCCAAATCGAGCGCGGCATCGTCATCACCGCAATACCGCCGCGCCGCGCGCAACAGTCGTGGGCTCCAGCGGTGATACAACCGATCCAAAGCCCGCCTATCGCCGCGTTGTACCATCACGACGAGCAGTTCGTCGAACAAGTCCCCGGCATGTTTAGGGTCAGAAAGGCGGCGCTGTTTTGTCATCCCTTAAGTAGTCGCGCCAAGCCCATGAAAAGTTCAATTCCAGCGGTGGAAAAGCGTCATATTACGTAGAAATCTTGACTTGACCACGTTTTGTTCTACTCTCGTTCTACTTTCAAAAGGGGTGATTCGATGACGCAGCTTGAATACCAAACCGCCGATTTTGCATATGATGCCGATGAAAATGATGAAGAGGGCGGGTTCATCCATGATCCTGCTTTGGCCTCACGGGTCGCCATTTTTGCTGATCGCCCCTCACTGCGCGCCGAAATTGGGCAAGACCTAACGGGCGCCGGATTTCGCACCATCGATGGCGGCGCTGTTGCAAACCTGATCGAAGGGCCGGTTACGGCGCTGGGCGATGTGGTGATGGTTGATTGCCCGCTTGTGGATGCCGCGATTTTGGCAGCTCTGACCCGGCTTGATATGCGGGCGGTGCATCTGGGTGCGCAATTGATTGTCACAACATCGATTGATGCCTTGGATGAAGTGTTTGCCGCGCTGGACCAGTCAGATCCGCAAATTCTGGTCAATCCCAGCAGAGCAGACCGGATGCTTGCGGTGGGCCGGGTGATGGCCGGTCTTTCCAATTCCCGCGTGCGCGAAATGACAGAGGATGACAGGCTCAACCTGCTGCATCTTTCGCGCCAAGTCGAAGCCATTGCGCAAAAATTGGAAGGGCTTTCTGGCCAGTCCACAGGCAATGAGGCGATGCAGGCTACGCTGCGCGCTCACGCTGGTTCAAACGCGGGCAAAGGCGCGGTTGATCCCGCGATTCTCTCGCCCAACGCAGGCGAGTCAGATGCGGCACGATTCAATTCTGCACGGCCACCGCTGCCCGATCCGCGCCATGTTCGTCAGGTGATCGCCGGGCGGCAGGCGCGCGCAAAATTCTTCGATGCAGAGATGTTTGCCGATCCAGCGTGGGACATGCTGCTGGACCTGACGGCGGCGCATGCGGAACACAGCCGCGTGTCGGTGACGTCGCTGTGCATTGCGGCGGCAGTGCCCGCGACGACGGCTCTTCGCTGGATCAAACAATTGGTCGACAGCGGCGTGTTTGAGCGTGTGGCCGATGCCGCTGACCGCAGGCGCGCCTTTATCGGGCTGAGCGATCAATCTGCCGAAGCAATGGCGCGGTATTTCTGTGAGGTGGAGGCACCTATGGCGCGCGCTGCGTGAGCGCGCCGGCTATGTCTGCCAGTGAAGGATAACGGTGAGAGAGCCTGATTGGGCGGCGTTGTGGCACTGAGGCGTATGATCAGCCGATGATTGCCCCGCGCAGGATGCAAGGTCGCAATGGATGCGTTGAGCATCAGCCCGGGCCCGCGACAGGATCGTGCTGGGCACATTGCCTCTGGCGCAAACGACGTCGGCCTCTCCCAACATCCGCGCCTGTTTCACTGTTAAATCTTCGGGGTCGGCGCTGCTGAGTCTGAATGAAACGGTCTGAGCGCCGCGCAGAGGCTCCGCCATGGAGAGCCAATCGGCCACCCTTTCATGCGAGGCGGCATCTAAGGCATCCAGAGCGCCGCCTTCGCGCAGTGCATCATCCAATGCGCGCCGCCGATCCGCGCCATCAGGGTAGTGTTCGCGCAAAGCCGGCCGTGCTGCAAACAGCGCCTTTGCCAGCGACCCAAGCGACTGCGGCAAAATCCGCTCCAATCGCAACCTGATGTGTTTTGCCAGACCCGCTGAAGCGCCGCCTGTGCCAACCGCGATCAAAACGGGGTTGCGATCCAAAATGCTCGGGGTCGTAAAATCGCACAGATCAGGGCGATCAACGACGTTCACGATCATTCCGGCGCAGCGCAGATTGATGGCCGCGACCTCGCAGGCCTTAGCATCGTCGAACGCAACGAATGCAATGCGCACGCCTTCATCAATCGCCCGCGCTTGGTCATCGACCACAAGGCCGCCCGCCCGCTCTACCAGACGGCGCTTGGGCTCCGCAGCATCGCCATCGCCCAAAACCAAGACGCTTTGCCCCTCTATCCGGTGAAACAACGGGAGGCTTTGCAGCTCACTCATAGGCGTATCACCCCACGCAGCATCGCTTTACAACAGCCATTCTGGGACGCGTTCTGCATCCATGATTTCGCCCGCATCGATCCGGTCCGCGACGACCGCGAATTTATCACCGTCAACCAAAACCTCGGCCACAAAGCCGCGCGAATTGTATGACGAAGCCATAGTTGCGCCATAGGCGCCGGCAGTGCGGAACACCGCAAGATCGCCGGTCACCAACTTGTCGCAATCGCGGCCCATCGCAAACGTATCGCCGGTCTCGCAAATCGGTCCGACGATGTTGGAAGTCATGGATTCGCCGGTAGGCTCCACAGCGGCAAAATCATGATATGCGCCGTACAGGGCAGGGCGCGCGAGGTCATTCATGGCAGCGTCGACGATCACGAAAGGATCGTTGATCCCGCGTTTAACCCGCACAACGCGTGTCAACAAAACGCCTGCGTTCCCGGCAATCACGCGGCCCGGTTCGAAAATCAGCGCGACCCCCCAATCCTTAGTCACTCGCGCGACCATCGCGCCATAGTCAGAAGGCGGCGGCATCACATCGTCTTTGCGATAGGGTACGCCAAGACCGCCCCCCAGATCGACATGGCTGATTGTGTGCCCGGCCCCGCGCAATGCAGTGACCAGCGAACCCAGCTTTTCAAACGCCCGTTCAAGCGGCGCAAGATCGCCCAACTGGCTGCCAATATGCACCGCAACACCGCGCAGATTTACGCCTGGCTGTCCGGCCAATTTGCCAAAAATCTGACCCGCCTGATCAATCGGCACGCCAAATTTGTTGTCGGCTTTGCCGGTTGAGATTTTGTCATGGGTGCCCGCATCGACATCGGGATTGATGCGCAGCGCGCATTGAGCGGTGCGGCCCATCGCGCTGGCGATTTCGGCAAGCTCTAGGCCTTCCTCTTCGCTTTCGATGTTGAATTGGCCAATCCCGGCATTCAACGCGGCTTCCATTTCGGCAGCGGTTTTGCCGACACCGGAAAACACAATTTTTTCAGGCGCAATGCCCGCTGCCAAGGCGCGCCGCATTTCGCCAACGGACACCACATCCGCGCCGTAGCCTTGCTGCTGCAAGACTTTGAGTACGGCCAAATTCGGATTGGATTTCACAGCGAATGCGATCAGCTTTTCCGGCACGGCATCCAAAGCGTCGCGAAACACCTTTGCGTGCCGTTCCAAGGTTGCGCGTGAATAGACATAGACAGGCGTGCCCACTTCCTGCGCGATTTGCGGCAGAGGAACGTCTTCGGCGTGCATGACGCCATTGCGGATTTCAAAATGGTCCATCGGGATCGGTCTTTTGGTGAGGGTTGTTCAAAGTGCTTATTCGGGCGGCAAGTCGAAAGGGTCGTCTTCGCGTTCTTCGGAACGGCGGCGCAATTCCACGCTGCGTTCCGGCGCGGCCAGTGTTTCAAGTTCCAGCAATTGTTCGGCGCTGGAGCTTTCCAATTCGCCGTGGGTTGGTTGCGGCAGACTGGTCCCTTCCAGCGGTTCCAGCCCCGTGCGGGCCCCGCATGCTGACACCGCCAGTGCGGCCAATACTATCACAAGATTGCGCATCACTGCTCCGTTCCAGCCGCATTTGCCAAGGCGTCACGCGCCTCTGCCACGCGTTGCTTTACCTGATCCGGCGCGGTCCCGCCATAGGATGCGCGCGAGGCGACCGATGCCTCAATCGACAGCGCGCGGAAAACGCGGTCATCAATCCGTGCATCGATGGCTTGCAAATCAGCCAGAGCCAATTCTTCAAGCGAGCATTGTTTTGTGTCGGCCAATTTGACCGCTTCGCCGGTAATGTGATGGGCCTCGCGGAACGGAATGTCTGCTTCGCGCACCAGCCAATCTGCTAGGTCGGTTGCGGTTGCGTGCCCGGCCTGAGCAGCGGCGCGCATACGATCAGCTTTGAATGTCGTTTGCGCGATCATGCCGACCATTGCCGCGATGGATAGGTCGAACAGTCCGGCCGCTTCGAACACGGGCGGTTTGTCGTCCTGCATGTCTTTCGAATAGGCGAGCGGTAGGCCTTTCATCGTGATCATAAGCGACGTGCACGCGCCGATAATCCGCCCCGAATGACCGCGCACCAATTCGGCGGCATCGGGATTGCGTTTTTGCGGCATGATCGAAGAGCCGGTCGAAAGGCTATCGGGCAGTGAGGCAAAGCCGAAAGGTTGGCTCGCCCAAAGGATCAATTCCTCTGCAAGCCGCGAGAGGTGGATGGAACATTGGCTCGCGGCCATGAGGTAATCGAGCGCAAAATCCCTGTCCGACACCGCGTCGAGCGAATTGCGGGTTGGTTCGGCAAAATCGAGCGCAGCCGCCGTTGCAGTGCGGTCTATCGAAAAGCCAGTCCCTGCGAGCGCCGCCGAACCGAGCGGGCATTGATCGAGGCGTGTTTGTGCCGCTTCGAACCGTGCGGCATCGCGGCCCAGCATCTCGTAATAGGCCATCAGGTGGTGGCCCAAGGTAACAGGCTGTGCGGTTTGCAAATGGGTAAAGCCGGGCATGATCGTTTCGGCATGTTCGCCCGCGCGCTCTACCAAAGCGCCGCGCAACGCCGCCAATCCGGCAATCGCCCGCGCGTTTGCGGTGCGCACCCAAAGGCGGAAATCGGTCGCGACCTGATCGTTGCGGCTGCGCGCGGTGTGAAGGCGTCCAGCAACAGCGCCGATAATCTCCGTCAGACGCGCCTCGACCGTCATGTGGATGTCTTCAAGGTCCCAGTCCTCTGGAACCCCGTCCCGTTCATATTCGGCGGCGATCTGGTCAAGCCCGGCTGTGATGGTTGCCGCATCATCGGCGGAGACAATCCCCTGCGCGCCCAGCATGGCGACATGGGCTTTGGATGCGCGGATATCTTCGCGCCACAAAATCTTATCAAATGGGATCGAGGCATTGATTTCGCGCATGATCGCGCTAGGCCCTTCGGCGAAGCGGCCACCCCACATGCTGTTGGAGGATGCTGCGTCTGTTCCTGTGCTGGAGTCCGTCATGATGCGTTCGATAAGTTCCATTGGCCTTGCGGCTTGTGTTTGTATTGGCGCTCTTTCCGCATGCGATAGTGGGGCAGGGGACGCGGCGCAAGAAACCGCTGCTACCGATACGCAAAGCGCGTCTCCGCCGCCTCCTCCGCCGCAATTGCCGGGACAGGTGGTTCGTGCCTTTGCCGGGACCCAGATGCCGCTGCAAACATTCGAAGATCCAGATGGCAACAGCCTTGATCTGGCCGCGCTGGATCAGCCTGTTCTGCTTAACCTATGGGCGACGTGGTGCGTGCCATGCGTGGTGGAAATGCCGATGCTGGACACGTTGGCCGGCGAATTCGAAGGCGAAATGCGCGTGATTACGATCAGCCAAGATATGCGCGGGGCAGAAGTGGTCGGGCCGTTCTTTGCCCGGCGAGATTTTGCCCATTTGGAACAATGGCTGGACCCGCGGGCTGACTTGTCTGCCAATTTCACCGAAGGGGGATTGTTGCCGATGACGATCCTGTTTGATGCCGATGGCCGCGAGATTTTTCGCGTCGCAGGCGCCTATGAATGGGACAGTGAAGAGGCAATCGCGCGGGTGCGTGCGGCACTGTCAGAGGCGGATAGCGCCTCGTAATCAGGGATTTTCAGACCGAGCGAGGGGAGCGGAAATCCGAACAATCCGCTCATCAATTGCGCCTGAATTTTGGATGTCGGCCAAATTTGTGAAAGCGGCGCGAGCATCCAATCACGCAGAGCCGGATGCCAAGCTGTGTTCGATTGATAGAGCGGCGTGAACAGTTTGGTGACCCATTGATACAGCCAAACGTGATCGCGCCGCCAGCTCACCGCGAGGCGCAGTTTCTCATCCAAACTGCGCCCTTCGCCAAGGCCGCGGGCCAGCGACCAAGCGTCGAGCAGCGCCATATTGGCACCTTGGCCCAATTGCGGACTGGCAGAATGCCACGCATCGCCAATGGCAATCATCCGATCGGCGACAGGGTGTTTGAGTGTGCGGTGCGCGTAGCGGGCGAAGGTCAGTTGTTCGCGGCGCTCGATCCGGTCAAGCAGCACCCGCGCATCGGGCCATAGGGCTGCGACCTCTGCTTTCCACTCATCCAGCGGCGTATCGAGCCAATTGGCATAAGCGTCCCGCGCCAAGGACCAAAAGAAGGCGACTTCGGGTGTTTTGGCACCTTTGCGCCTGCCAATTGGAAGCACGCCGACCATTTGCGATGCGCGCCTGTATCGCTGTTCCAGCAAATTGCCATGAAACGGATCGCCGGGTTGGGCGGGTAAACTGGCCCACAGTGCACCAAACTCCAAAACGCCTTTAGGGTCGGGATCGAACAAGGTTTGCCATCCGCTCGCATCAACCACCAAATCGAAAACCGGCGATCTGGGGCGTGATGCAAAAGTGAGGCGGCGGCCTGCGCTGTCCGCCGTGCTGCCAGCCACCGCGTGCCCGGTTTCTATTGCGAAGCCGCGTGCCTTTGCGGCGTCGTGCAAAATGCCAAACAGGCTCGCCCTGTGAATACCGATCCCGAACGCTTCTTTGACGCCTAGTTTGGAGTAAGGCGCATCAAGAACGACCCTACCGTGCTCTTCAATGCCCAGCAGCGCATCAATCCGCGCACCGCGCGCCAATGTTTCGCTGGCCAAGCCCAACTGGTCCAGCACGGCAAGGCCGCTGGGCTGGATCATCAATCCCGAACCGACCGGTCCGGGTTCATCAAACTGATCGTAAATGACAACATCATGGCCTTGCTCATCAAGCAAAAGCGCGGCGGCAAGTCCCGCGGGGCCGCAGCCTGCGATTGCAATTGAGAGCCGATCCATGGCGAACCTGATGGCGGATCTAGGGCCGCTCGCCAAGTGCGATCGATCTGTTTGATGATTCGAAAAACGTGGTGGGCGATGACAGGCTCGAACTGCCGACCCTCTCGGTGTAAACGAGATGCTCTACCAACTGAGCTAATCGCCCCACGCCGGCCGCAGGGAACATCAAATTGCTCGCTGCGGTGAAGGCTATCTAGCGGCAAAAGGTGCAAAATCAATTGCTGTCTTCAAACTTTCGCTCCAAATCGCGAATTATGTCGGAAAAAAACACCAAGCAGCCCACAATTCGGGTCCTCGCCACAGGCGGGACCATCGTCGGAATGGCCGGATCTGCGACTCGGCACGAATACTTGCCCGGCCAAATCGGAATTGATGATTGGCTTGGCCGAGTGGCTGAATTCGGCCTTCCTGCTCAGATGCTGGGCACACAAATCGCCAACATAGGCTCGGAAGACATAGGTCCAGCGGTTTGGACGGCGCTGCACGGCGCGATTCTGGAAGCGATGACGGATGACGCGGTTGATGGCATCGTCATCACCCACGGCACCGATACGGCAGAGGAAACCGCCTTTCTGCTCGACCTGACATTGCCAGCGCGAAAGCCGATTGTGATCGTCGGCGCGATGCGGCCGGCGGATGCCGTCGGCAGCGATGGAATGCGCAATTTCGTCAATGCGGTGCGGGTGGCGAGCGATCCGGGTGCCAGTGGGCGCGGAGTGTTGCTCGTGATGGGAGACCGGGTGCTGGCCGCTCGGGATGCCCGCAAGGTCCGCACTCGCGGCACAGATGACGCCTTTCGTGGTTTTCCGCGGGGCAGCATTGGTTTGGTCACGCCAGCCGCGCTCGAATGGTTCGGCAATCCGTGGCGGGAAGGGGAGGACGCGCGGTACGCCTATCCCACTGCGATGCCCGAAGTGCCAATCCTTTACATAGGGGCGGGCATGACAGCCGAATTGGTGGACCGAATATTGCCGGCAAACCCAAGCGGCATTGTGGTTGCCGGTGTTGGCGAGGGCAATATGCCGAACGCCGTTCGGGAGCGTTTGATTGAGCATCGCAAGAACGGCTTGATCGTCGTCCGCGCCAGCCGCGTTGACGAAGGGCTGGTAGATCGAGAGCCAGAGGATGACCCGAACGGCTTTATCGCGGCCCGAGCGCTTAACCCGCAGAAATCGCGAGTGCTGCTGATGGTTCTGATTGCGTCTGGAATTGCCGACGCCGCGAGTATTCAAAAAGCGTTCGATCAACCGTAAGCTTAGGCGAGCCGAATTGGCGCTCGGTCACTCAAACACAGTGCTTTCATCAGCTTCCAAAGCGGCCGCGCGCATCTTGTAGCCTTTGCGAATTTCTAACCAGCCGATCAGGAACGCCCCCGGCAGATAGAAGAAAAAGCCAAGCCACAGATTTGAGCCAAATAGGTAGACGAAGCTGCCAAATGTATAAGCCAGGATTGTCGCAAGGATTTTGCCGTTGACGGGATCATCCATCATGCGGCTGATGAACAGCCAATCGATGATCCACTGAAATATCCAGATGTTGATTAAACCGGCGACAAACCCAAACAAAACCAGCGACAAAGTCAGTTCCATAAATGCCCCCAAGTAAAATTGGCCCCCGCCGTCCATCCTAGGTCAGGAGGCGAGGGCCATTTTCTTACATCAAGCCCAAGGCGTTACCAGATATTTCTCGCCAGTTTTCATTTGGCGATAATCGCTGATCGCTTCCTTGGTCAGCATTTCTTCAAGATTGACCTTGGCTTTGTAGCTGGAGGCAAACGTCGTGGTCAGGTTCTGTTGAACGCGGGTGCGCATTTTGATGACAGTTTCCATGCCAGCTTTGGCCAGGAACGGTGTGAGCAGCCAACCTGAGACGGTCCATTGCAGACCGTAAGACGGCGTCAGGATCGTTGGGTTTTGGAGGTCCAAACGTCCATATTGATACATCTTCTTGTCTTGGTTCGAACCGTAGCGCGAATATTCGTCCATTTGCGATGCAGCCACTTGCTCCATGGCTTTTAGGACGCCGTCGGTGTTCTGGCCTCCGCCAATCGGATCGAATCCTAGGAATGCGCCAGTGTCCTTAATCGCGGCGCGCAATTGGGCCATGTAATCATCGTCTGATGAGTTCACGACATGCGTCGCGCCTAGGCCTTTAAGTAGGTCGACGTGTTCCTGACGGCGCACGATGTTGACCAGCTTCATGCCGTCTTCGAGGCAAATCTTGTTGAGCATTTGGCCAAGGTTGGACGCGGCGGCGAGGTGGATGATGGCGCTGTGCCCTTCCATCTTTGCCGTTTCGACAAAGCCCAATGCGGTCATTGGGTTTACAAAGCTGGACGCACCAACTTCTGACGAATGATCGCCAAGCGGCAGGCACATCATCGCATCAGCGATGGCGTATTGGCTGAACGCATTGCCGGGAACACAGGCGACCCGCTTACCCATCAATGCTTTGGCCATGTCGCTGTCGCCGGTCGCAACGACTTCGCCAGCGCCTTCGTTGCCTGCTGGCAAACGTTGACCATGGCGGTTCTTTTGACCGGTCAGAAACGGCTCTGGCATGTTTGCCACGACTTTTCCGTTCGAATATTCGGCCGTTTCAAAATCGGCTGCGCTGGCGAGGATAGCGAGATCAGATGGATTGATCGGCGCGGCTTCCATTTTGACCAGAACTTGGTTGCCAGTGGGCGCTGGGAATGTCTCTTCGCTCACCTCCAGCGTCAATTTGCCGTCTGCGGAAAGCGTTGTGAAAAGCTGCTTGCCTGTTGTGGTCATGGAAATTCCTCTCAATTATTATGGGTAGATAGCTTCGACAAAATACAAGCCTTGAGGTGGGGCATTAAGTCCCAATTTGCAACGGTCTTTCGCCTCAAGCGCTTCGGCAAGTCGGGTTTCGTTCCACGTGCCGGCGCCGACGAGTTTTAAGCAGCCGACCATGCTGCGCACCTGATGATGCAAAAAACTGCGCGCGGCGGCGTGGATATGCACTTCGTCGCCAAATTCGGTTTGCGCGCGCACCACATCGAGCCGGTCGAGGGTTTTTACCGGATCGTCGGCCTGGCAATGGGCGGACCGAAACGTGGTGAAATCGTGCCGTCCAACCAACGCCTGCGCCGCCCGGTGCATTGCATCCACGTTCAGATCGTGACCAACCTGCCAAACCCGATCCCGCGCCAAAGTTACAGGCGCGCGGCGATTGACGATGCGGTAAACATAGCTGCGGCCGATGCAGGAAAAGCGCGCGTGCCAATCATCGGGCACAATTTCGCAGGCAGTGATTGCAATCGGATCAGGGCGCAGATTGGCGTTGATCGCGCCCATCAAACGAAAGGGAGAAATGTCCTTTTCGATGTCGACATGGCTGCGCATCGCGAGCGCATGGACGCCGCTGTCGGTGCGGCCTGCGCTGTGCAGCACTGCCTCTTCTTGGCAGACGCGCGCGATTGCCTCTTCAACGCTTTGCTGCACGGTGGGGCCGTGTTTTTGCCGCTGCAATCCCTGAAACGGGGTGCCGTCAAATTCCATGGTCAATGCAAAACGGGTCATCTGAGAATCGCCGACCGGGCAACCGGATTGCCGCGCAGAAAATCAGCGCGGTCCATCGCTGGCTTGCCCGCGCGTTGCAAACGCAATGGGCGGATCGCGCCCGTCCCGCAGGCTACAGCGAACTCGTCATCCAAGACTTCGCCCGAAGCTCCGGTCCCATCAATCTCTTCGGCTAGGAGCAGCTTAACCCGCTCTGACCCATTTGCGCCCTCAATCTCAAACCATGCGCCGGGGAAGGGGGCGAGCCCGCGCACTTTTGCCTCAATCGCATCCGCGCTTTCGCTCCAATCAATCCGCGCTTCGGCCTTGTCGATTTTGGGTGCGTAGATCGCGGCGCTATCATCCTGAATTTCGGGTGAAAAGGCGGGGAGGTTGGACAAGACCTTCACCATTGCGTCGGCACCCAATTGCGCCAATTCTTTGGTCAAATCGCCGGTTGTCTTGCACCCAACGGGGGTGCGAACAATGTTCAACATGGGGCCGGTGTCCAGACCCGCCTCCATCTGCATGATAGTCATGCCTGTTTCGTCATCGCCTGCCATCACCGCGCGATGGATCGGCGCAGCACCGCGCCACCGGGGTAAGATTGATGCGTGAATGTTAAGACATCCATGCGCCGGGGCATCCAGCACCGCTTGTGGCAAAATCAGACCATAGGCCGCAACCACCGCAATATCGGCGTCCAATGCAGCAAATTCTGCCTGAGCTTCTTCGCCCCGCAGAGATTTCGGCGTGCGCACCGTGATGCACAATTCCTCAGCCTTGGCATGAATGGGGGAGGGGCGCAGCTTTTTACCCCGGCCCGAACGGCTGGGCGGCTGCGAATAGACACAGGCAATTTCATGCCCCGCTTCGTGCAGAGCGACCAAGGCTGGCACCGCAAAATCGGGCGTTCCCATAAATGTGATGCGCATAACTTCACCGCCTTGGCTTTGTGTTCGTCGCGCCAGCCCCTATCTCTCCCCCCATGGCATCGCAAGAGATCGAAGCGCTTTCAGGCGCATTGGCCCGGTTGCCGGGGCTGGGCCCGCGTTCGGCGCGGCGCGCGGTTTTGTGGCTGGTGAAGAACCGGGAACAGGCGCTTCCAGCGCTCTTGGAAGCTCTCGACGCTGTTTCGGAAACGTTGGTGGAATGCACCACGTGCGGCAACGTCGACACCGCCGATCCTTGTGCGATTTGCGCCGATCCGCGCCGCGATCTGCGCGCGCTGTGTGTGGTGGAGGATGTGGCCGATGTCTGGGCGCTTGACCGGGCGCGGCTGTTTCGTGGGCGCTATCATGTGCTCGGCGGAAAGCTGTCCGCGCTCGACGGAATTGGACCTGAAGACCTCAACATTGCATCCCTCATGGAACGTGTGGCGGCAAAGGATGGGGAAACGGCGGTGGACGAGGTTGTGCTTGCCATGAACGCCACACTGGAAGGGCAAACGACCGCGCACTATCTGGCCGAACGGCTGGAGGAGCATAAGGTGCGCATCACACAGCTGGCCCATGGCCTGCCGGTAGGCGGCGAATTGGACTACCTCGACGAAGGAACGTTGGCACAGGCGCTAAGAGCGCGCCGCCCGGTGGAGTAGGTCACCCAACCCGACACTCAAGGATCGATGTGAATGATTCGAGAGGTCGCATTTTCCAACCGCAAATGCTTCACAGCGGCGTATTCATCCGAAGCCCAAAACGCATCACGCGCTTCGGCGGATGGGAATTCAATCACCGCTATCCTGCCTTCCAATGAGCGGCCTTCGATAACTTGCTTTGGTTGAAAGGGGGTGATCACCACCCGCCCACCAAATCTGCTGAGTATTGGTAAGACTTGTTGGAGGTATGCGGTGTAGGCCTCCGCGTCACTTGGCGAGATTTCAGACAGAATATAGGCTTTTCCTGCAGGGCCGCTTTCTTCCTGCGGTTCGGTGCTCGGATTGGCGCTTACCGAAACAGCAATCGTCAACGCGACCACTGCTTGAAACATCCGTAATAGTCTCATACTTACCCCTCATGGCTATACGAGAAATCCTGGAAGTGCCGGACCCGCGGCTCAAGACCGTGTCTACGAACGTTGAACCCAATGAGTTTAACGACGATCTGCGCACACTCGCCGATGACATGCTGGAGACGATGTATGACGCGCCCGGCATTGGTTTGGCCGCGATCCAGGTTGGCGTGCCAAAACGGCTGCTGGTGATTGATTTGCAAGAGCCTGACATGAACGCCGAGCCCATCGTTGATGAATGCGATACGGGATGCTGCGAACCGGTTACCCGGCAACCGGTCAAAAACGACCCGCGGGTTTTTGTGAACCCCGTGATCCTCGATCCTGCGGAAGAGTTTTCGACCCTCAACGAAGGGTGCCTGTCCGTTCCCGAAATCTACGCCGACGTGGATCGCCCCGCGACCTGCACGGTGAAATATCAGGATTTGGACGGCAACCACCACGAAGAAGCGCTCGAAGGGATGATGGCGACCTGTCTCCAGCACGAGATGGACCATCTCGAAGGTATCCTATTTATCGACCACCTGTCGAACCTGAAACGCAAAATGGCGCTGAAAAAACTGAAGAAGATCCGTCAGGCGGCGTAGTCTTCTTTTCGAACGCGCAACCGCGCGTTCGTCCTCGGCGCTGTCCCCTCCGCTTCGCTACGCGGAACCTGCGGGCTGCCGGTCGGCCTTGCGGCCCTTCGCGCCGATTTTATCATGGTGATACGGCCAAGCGTTTGGCTGGGGATATCATTCGTAGAGTTTGAGTTCTTATTTTGTTCCGTGCTATAAGGCGACATGGAAATTCCGATTCTTCTGATCATCGTTTTGGTTCTCGGCCTCGTATTGGGCGGCGTTGCTGCGTGGTTCTTTGCCTCGCGCCCCGTCGCGGAATTGCGGGAGCGGTTTGCTGAGCGTGATGCAGAGGCGAAGGAGCTGGACGGCAAGTTTCGCAGCGCCGTCACCGAATTGGCGACGATGTCAGAGCGCGCGGCGCGGGCGAATGG
Organism: uncultured Erythrobacter sp.; assembly: GCA_947502815.1. GTDB lineage: Bacteria > Pseudomonadota > Alphaproteobacteria > Sphingomonadales > Sphingomonadaceae > Erythrobacter. Next base: position 2,326,432 of record CANNBH010000001.1, on the reverse strand, counting down.
TTTGGCGGGGGAGCTCGACAAGGCGCGCGCCCAAAACGCGCAGTTTCAGGCAGAGCGCGCTGGGTTCGCGGAGCAAAAACGCCTGCTCGAAGAATCGCGCGAAAAACTGCTGACCGAATTTGAAAACACCGGTGCCAAGGTGCTTCAGCGCAATCAGGAAGAGTTTTTGAAACGCGCAGAGGCCCGGTTTAAGCAATCGGAAGAAACCGGCGAGGCCAAGATTAAGACCTTGCTGGCTCCGGTTGGCGACCGTCTGGAAAAATACGAAAAGCAGGTTGAGACGCTGGAGAAACAGCGGGTCGATGCGTTCGGACAATTGAATGGCCTGATCCAATCCATGCGCGAAGGGCAAGAAGAGGTCCGGCGTGAGGCGCAGCGGCTCGGCAATTCGCTTACCAACGCGCCTAAAGCGCGCGGCCGCTGGGGTGAGCGGGCGTTGCAAAACCTGCTCGAACAATGCGGGTTGGCGCAGCACACCGACTTTATGATGGAGCATTCAGTTGAGACCGAAGAAGGGCGTTTGCGCCCGGATGCGATCATCAATGTGCCGGGTCAAAAGAAGCTGGTGATCGATTCCAAAGTTTCACTCAACGCATACCAAGCCGCCTTTGAAGCGGATGACGATGACACGCGCAAACTGCATTTGGACGCGCACGCCAAATCGATGCGGAACCACGTCCAAACCCTTGGTGCGAAATCGTATCAAAGTCAGTTTGAAGAAGCGCCCGATTACGTCATCATGTTCATTCCCGGCGAGCATTTCGTGACCGCCGCATTGGACGCCGATCCGACCTTGTGGGATTTCGCCTTTGAACGCCGCGTGCTGTTGGCGACGCCCACCAACCTTGTCGCCATCGCCCGCACGGTGGCGCAAGTTTGGCGTCAGGATGGGCTTGCGAAAGAGGCGCAGGAAATTGGCCGCATGGGCGCGGAATTGTATGACCGGCTCTCAACCGCTGCCCAGCATCTGAAACGGGTGGGCGGGGGCCTCGAAACTGCGGTCGGCAATTACAACAAATTCGTCGGCAGTTTTGAACGCAACGTTCTGTCTTCGGGCAAACGGCTGGCGGAGAAGGGCATCGAAATCGGTAAACGCGAAATTGAGGATGTGCCGCTGGTAGAAAGCTCCCCGCGGTACAACGCCGCCGATGCTGCGGAAGTCGAAGACGACACTCCGGCCATTGAAAGCCGCAAAGACGCAGCGGAGTAAGTTAACCTTCCAACCCCGCGAGCACTTCATACGCCAACACCGCGCCCGCCACGGCAGCGTTCAATGAATCCGCCCGCCCTCTCATGGGCATGGTGACGCGCAGGTCGCATTCGGCCTCATAGGCCTCTGGCAGGCCCTGTGATTCATTGCCGACCAGAATGAAACAGGGCCCCTGATACGCGGCGTCGCGGTATGGCACGGCGTCGCGCAGGGATGCCGCCACCAACTGACCCGCGCCTTCGCGAAGCCACGGGATGAATTCATCCCAGCGTGCGCGCGCCACATTTTGAGTGAAGACCGCGCCCATGCTGGCGCGGACCGCCTCGGCGCTAAATGGATCGGCGCAATCGTCGATTAAGATCAGGCCGCCTGCCCCCACCGCATCGCATGTGCGCAGCATCGTGCCCAGATTACCCGGATCGCGCAGCTCCTGTGCGACAAGCCAGATCGGCGCGGCGTCTCGGTCAATGTGAGACAGGCCGGTGTCCCATTCATCGAACAGGCCGACCACGCTTTGCGCGTTGGATTTGCCGGTGATCTTGGACAAGATGTCAGGCGTTGTAGTGAGCACTTCGCCGCCCGCCGCTTCGACTTCGGCTTCCAAACGGTCCACCAATTCGTGCGGGTCGCGGTTCTCCGCCATAACCAGCTCACGCGGCAGGCGCCCGTTTACCCGTGCGTCTTCGAGCAGTCTTAGCCCTTCGACCAAAAATTGCCCGGTGCGTCTGCGGTGTTTCTTATCGCGCAAAGACCGCAAATATTTGACCGTCGGGTTGGAAAACCCACTGATATGTTTGCGAGTCATGTCATGCCTTGGTCAGCACAGCGTGCCGGTTATTCTTCGCCAAAGCCGTCTTCGACCAGAGCGACCAATTCTGCCAAGACGGTGTCTTGATCGGTGCCGCCCACGATCAATTCCACACTGTCGCCCTTTGCCGCGCCCAGCATCATAAGGCCCAGGATTGATCCGCCACCCGCTTCATTGCCGCCCTTTGCCACGCGGACAGTCGCGTCCTCGGGCAGTTCCGCGACTGCGCCGACAAATTTGGCGCTGGCCCTTGCGTGCAGGCCGCGTTGGTTGACGATTGTGACTGTCTGGCGAACTTCACTCATTGCGGCGCCTATTTGCCTGCGCTCGCGGCGCGCGGTGACGTGTCTTTGCCCAAAAACTCGCTCGCGACGGTGATATAATTGCGTCCTGCGGTTTGCGCGGCCGCCACGGCTTCGACCACATCCATGCATTTGCGCGCGCCGGCAAGACGGATGAGCATGGGCAAATTGATCCCCGCGATCACTTCAATCCGGCCCGCCTCAAGCAGAGAGATCGCCAGATTGGACGGGGTGCCGCCAAACAGATCGGTGAGGATAATCACCCCCGCGCCAGCATCGACGGTTTGAATCGCGTCGGCGATTTCTGCGCGGCGTTGTTCCATATCGTCATTGGGCCCGATGCAGACCGTGACGATGCCCGTCTGGCTGCCGACAACGTGTTCCATCGCTTCGAGGAATTGGTCCGCAAGGCGGCCATGGGTTACTAGGATCAAACCGATCATCTGTGAATTCAATCTGTTAGCGCCTTACGGCCCGTTATTGTTCTGCACACTTGTGTTGCCCCACTGAGACGCGTCAGAAACATTGATACCACCATATGACTTCACCTGGCTTTAACGCCGTTTGCCTTCGATTTCATCTGCAGCACGAGAGGCCAGATTGCGGTGGCGGACAGTGGGCGAAAATCCTGCATCGCGCAAGTCTCCCGCCATGCGTTCTGCGCTGAAGACCGAACGGTGTCTCCCCCCGGTACAACCAAAGGCAATATGGACATAGGATTTGCCCTGCGCATCATACCGCGGCAGCAAGGTCAGCAGCAGCTGTTTGATTTGGTCAAAAGCGGTGTGAAAGGCGGGGTCACGCTCGATATGCTGCCCAACAGGCGCATCTTTGCCAGTTAGATCGCGCAATTCGGGCACCCAATGGGGATTGTCCAGAAACCGCATATCGAACACCAAATCGGCAAGCGGCGGCATGCCTCTGGCAAATCCAAAGCTCGAAACAGTCAGCGTCATTTGCGCGTGTTTCGCATCGTCAAACAGCTCGCGGATGTGGGCTTGCAAATCATTGGTCGCCATGGCCGATGTGTCGATCACAATTTCGGCCCAACGGCGCAGTGGTTCGAGCAATTCACGCTCTGCGGTGATGCCGTCCTGAACGGTGCGCCCCTGCGCCATCGGGTGGCGGCGGCGGGTCTCGTTGTAACGGCGCTCCAACTCGCCTCCTGCGCAATCGATGAACATAAAGGTCAGCGCAATATCGTCACGACCGGCCAGCGATTTGACCAGCGCGATCATCTCACTGGGAACAAGGCCGCGTGTGCGCGAATCGAACCCAATCGCCATGGGCGCGCGCTGGGTGCCGGCCGCATTGGCGCTGGCATCATTGGGGTCGCCCACCAACCGGTCGAGCAAGCGCACGGGAAAATTGTCGATCGTCTCCCAGCCCAAATCCTCCAGCACATCGAGCGCGGTTGATTTGCCTGCACCCGATAATCCGGTGACCAGCAACAGCCGCTGGCGATGATCTGGGGGGGAGGTGTCCTGCATGGTGTCTGCTTGTTGCCGGTTAGGCTGCCTTAAGGGAAGTGGGAATTTTGCACAGGCGCCGGTGCAGCGTTGATGGCGGCTATGAAAGGCCGTGTTGGCGCAGCGCCCATTCTGCGCGGGGTGCGGGGGCGATTGAACCGGGGGCGAAGGGTAGGCATGGCACGTTCAGGCCCAGAATGTCGCAGCTTGGCACTGTCTCTGGCAGGCGCTCCACCTGTGTCTTTGGCTCCTGCGGTCCGCTCAATGTCAAAATAAGCGCCAGTGGCGACGGTTGTCCCAGCGGTATCGTAACAAGGCCCACACCGTGAATTTCGATCAATCCGGCAATATTGGGCGGGGAACTGGCGATGATGTGATCGCCTTGCCGGTGCAGCGTTACCGCGTCATCCCCAATCAACTGCGCGCCGCGATCGATCAAAGCCAGCGCAAGCGCCGACTTTCCGCTTCCCACTGGCCCTTCGATGGCAAGCGCGCGCCCTTCGATTGCGACCACGCTGGCTGCTCTCATGATTGGCTGCGTGTCCGGCATGGCTTACACGTCCGCAGGCAATTGCAGCTGCAAACACGCGCCCATTGCGCCATCGGGGCGCTCTTTCGCGATAAGCGTGCCGTCATGCGCCTCTGCAATGGTACGGGCGATGGCGAGGCCAAGTCCGGAATGGTTGCCAAAATCCTCTGCGTCGGGGCGGATAGAATGGAACCGGGTGAACACTTTCTCACGCGAATCTTCGGGGATGCCGGGGCCGAAATCGCACACAGTTAAGGTCACGCATTCGCCATCATTGTCGATCATCACTTCGATCGTGGCCTGGGGCGGAGAAAAGGATGCCGCGTTGTCGAGCAGATTTTCCACCACCCGTTCCAACCGCGCGCCAACACCCAAAACCATCGCGGAAAACCCGCGCGTGTCCAGCTCTATGCGTTGGTTGTGACGTTGATCCCGGCTGATGGTGCGGTTCGTTCGGTTGCCAATAATCGCGCGAACCAGATCGGAAAGGTCAATCCGCTCCAACGTGGCGCGCGACATTTCTGAATCGATCCGGCTTGCGTCGGAAATTTCGCTGACCAGCCTATCGATCCGGCGCACGTCATGGGTGGCGATTTGCTCCAATTCACGGCGCAGATCGGCGTCTTTCACTTTGGGCAAAGATTCCACCGCGCTGCGCAGAGATGCGAGCGGGTTTTTGATTTCATGCGCCACGTCCGCGGCAAAGCTATCAACCGCGTCGATCCGTTGGCGCAGCGCGGATGTCATATCGGAAACAGACCGGGCAAGCTGACCGATTTCATCATTGCGTTCCGGCAGGCGCGGCACTTCGACATCGCGTTCGCGGCCCTGCCGCACTTTCTGTGCAGCGCTGGCGAGCAATTGCAGGGGGCTGACAATTGTTCGCGCCAGATAGAGCGAGAGGAGCGCAGAGGCGAACAGAACCGCCAACACGGCCACGATCAAGGCTGTCCGCGCCGTCCGCACGCTTTCGGTGATGTCCACCGCATTGCGCACGGTCAGCAACGTTGCTCCGTTCAGGCCGACTGGCGCAGCGGCAGTGATGACGGGGCTGCCATCGCGCCAATGGTACAGGCGCACTTGGCTAAGCCCTTGTTCCCGCGCGTCCACCAATTCGGGAAACGCATCGGCGGTCTGCGCCTCAGGCTCCACATAATTGGGCACCGCTTGGGCTCTGACGATGGCGCTGATCGCGTCATCGAGCCACCGGGCCAATTGCTGATCCCATTCATCATCACTGATGTCTTCAAATTCAAACGCGGGCTCAGCCAGCGCAAAACTGTCTGCCCACAGTAAGCCTTCTGCGTCGAACATTCGCATCCGCATGCCTTGTTCAAGGCCGATCTGGACAAGCAGCGCCTCTTGCCGTTCTTTCGATGCGCCAGCCAAAGCTTCCGCCGTGATCTGGGCCTCGATCCGGGCAAGTTTGAAGCGTTCGTCGATCAATTGGGTGCGGTATGTATCGAGATAAAACAGGCCGCCAGACAGCAACGCCAGCGGCAGAATATTGACCACCAGAATGCTCGCTGTGAGCGAAAAGCGGCCGATAAAGCCGGGCTTTTCTTCTGTGATCGGGCCGGTCTGTGGTTCAGCCATCGTTGAAGCTGTAGCCCGCACCATAAAGCGTATCGATGGCGTCAAACGTGTCATCCACGACGCGGAATTTGCGGCGCATGCGTTTGATATGGCTGTCCACGGTGCGATCATCGACGAAGATGTCATCAGGATAGGCAGCATCCATCAATTGGTTGCGGCTTTTGATGACCCCCGGCCGCGCGGCCAAAGCCTCCAAAATCAGAAATTCAGTCACGGTCAGGCTGACGGGCAGGTCGTTCCATGTCACATGGTGGCGCGCAGGATCCATATAGAGCCGTCCGCGATCAATTTTGGGATGCACAGGTTCCGGGGCGCTGGTTTCATTGCCGATCGCGCGATCCGGTTCTGCACGCCGCAGAATGGCGCGGATGCGCGCAACGAGCAGCCGCAGGCTAAAAGGTTTGGCGATGTAATCATCCGCGCCCAATTCCAATCCCGCCTCTTCGTCAGCTTCGTCATCTTTGCTGGTCAAGAATATGACCGGCAAGGGCCCCTGCGCGCGGACCCTGCGAAGCAGTTCCAACCCGTCCATCTTTGGCATTTTGATGTCGAACACGGCCAAATCGGGCGGATTGTCGACAAGGGCCTTCAGCGCGGTCTCTCCGTCTGAATACAGCCGAGTTACAAAACCTTCGGCCTGAAGCGCGATAGAAACCGTGGTGAGGATATTGCGATCATCGTCGACCAAGGCGATTTCAATCGCCTCGCGTTCTTGGTTGCCCGTTTCGCCCTTGCCCGATGACGTGCTGGATGATGGGTCTGTTGAGATATCGCCGATCTCGGTTTCCATGTTCGACCTTTGTGTTCTTGCCGTGTGAACGCCAAGAGTAGCGATATCGCGCCTATGAAACAATCAACCATCTGATGCGATTGCAGTCGGCGTTTCAATGTGCGTTTCAATGCGCAGAATAGACTGTAAAGAACCGCTACAATTCCCTGCGAGAAATTGTGCAATGCAGCGCAAAATGGGCGGTTTGACTCTGGGTTGATCGCCCATCTATGGCCTTGGCCGGATTGGGAACCCGTGCCTGTTTTCGAATCGCTTGCTTACTCGCAATGTTGCGGACCGGCGCGCGTGGCGACGCATATGTGCCCACTCCAAACGAATTTTGATTTTTACTCGTTTCAGGAGAAGCTACGTTGATCCCCCTCGCTCAATCGCTTGCTGCACAAGGTATACACACCCAAGCCGACATTCATTCCAATCTCGGCACATCTGCGCTGGTCGAAGCCACCATTTCAGCCAAGGAAGGCGCGTTGTCGAAGCATGGCGCTTTGGTGGTGCAAACCGGTGCCAAAACCGGGCGCAGCGCGAAAGACAAGTTCATCGTGCGCGATGCGACGACCGAAGACACGGTCTGGTGGGGCAAGGTCAACGCATCCATGACGCCAGAGCATTTTGCCGCTCTCAAAGAAGATTTCATGGCCGCGGTCGCGAGCAAAGAAACGCTCTATGTTGCGGACCTGTTCGGCGGGTCACAGCCTGAGCACCGCGTCAATGTGCGGGTCATCAACGAATTGGCGTGGCACAATCTGTTTATCCGCACCTTGCTGGTCCGTCCGACGGCGGAAGAGCTGGCCGATATCACGCCCGAATACACGATCATCGATCTGCCCAGTTTTAAAGCCGATCCGGCGCGCCACGGCACCAATTCGGAAACGGTGATTGCGGTCAATTTGACCGAGAAATTGATCCTGATCGGCGGGACCAAGTACGCCGGTGAGATGAAGAAGAGTGTCTTTGGCATTCTCAACTATCTGCTGCCTACAAAGGGTGTGATGCCGATGCATTGCTCTTCCAACATCAGCGCGGATGGCAAAACTGCGGTGTTCTTTGGCCTGTCAGGCACGGGCAAGACGACGCTTTCTGCCGATGCGTCGCGCACGTTGATCGGCGATGATGAGCACGGCTGGTCAGATACGGCGGTCTTCAACTTCGAAGGCGGCTGTTACGCCAAGATGATCCGCCTGTCGGAAGAGGCCGAGCCAGAGATTTACGCCACCACCCGCCGGTTCGGCACGGTGCTCGAAAATGTTGTGATGGACCCTCAGACGCGGGAACTTGATTTCGACGACAATTCGCTCGCCGAAAACACCCGCGGCGCGTATCCGATCGACTTCATCCCCAACACTAGCAAAGACAATCTGGGCCCTGTGCCATCGAATGTCGTCATGTTGACGGCGGATGCATTTGGTGTGCTGCCTCCGATTGCAAAGCTGACCCCGGAACAGGCGATGTATCACTTCCTGTCGGGCTACACCGCCAAGGTTGCCGGCACGGAAATCGGCGTGACCGAACCCGAGGCAACCTTTTCAACCTGTTTTGGTGCGCCGTTCATGCCGCGCCACCCCAGCGTTTACGGCAATCTTTTGAAAGAACGCATCGCCAAAGGCGAAGTCCAATGCTGGTTGCTCAACACCGGTTGGACCGGCGGCAAATACGGCACCGGCAACCGGATGCCGATCAAGGCAACCCGCGCGCTGCTTAACGCGGCGCTCGACGGCGATTTGGACGGAGTGGAATTCCGCGAAGACGCGAACTTCGGCTTTGCCGTGCCCGTCCATGTGCCCGTGTTGGCGCAGGCAGGGATCGATCAGACCATTCTTGATCCGCGCAGCACATGGTCGGATACAACAGATTACGACGCAACCGCGGCTAAGCTGGTAAAGCTGTTCATCGACAATTTCGCTGAGTTTGAGGCCCATGTTGACGAAGGCGTTCGCAAAGCGGCGCCCATCGCGGTCTAAACCGGCAGTTCCAGACAATACGATACACTCAAAAAAGGATCTGACATTATGAGCATTCTTGACAGCATCATGCAGCAAGTTTCCGGTTCTCCTGACACGGTTGCCGCCTTGGCGGAAAAAGTGGGCATTGACCCGGCTATGGCTGAAAAAGCGGTTGCCGCACTGGGCACGTCGCACGCAGAAGAAGGCGATACGGTTGAGCTTGCTGCCGAAAAAACCGGGCTTGATACAAGCGCGCTCAGCGGAATTATGGAGCAGCTTGGCGGCGAAGGCGCATTGGGCGGTATCGCCGAAGGTTTGCGGGGCGATTCCAAACTTGCAGGCGTCATGAGCATGCTGGACCGCGACGGCGACGGCAATCCGCTGAATGACATCGCCGGAATGGCTTCTGGACTGTTTGGCAAGAAGTAAAACGCAGCCAACTGCGCCAAACCGTGACAATTTGAGAGGGATACCATCATGAGCCTAGCCGCAATGCTTCAGCAATCCGGGGCCATCACTTCGATGGCGCGCGAATTGGGCGTGGATGAGAACACGGCGAAGACGGCGGCGGGCGCATTGCTTCCTGCAATTGTCGCCGGCATGGGCCGCAGCGCAACCGGCGGGACAAGCACTCCTGATCCTATGGGCGGTTTGGGCAGTCTGGCTGGCGCCATTTTGGGCGGCGGCGGATCGTCTGGCGGCGGTTTGGGCGGTGCATTGGCAGGCGGCCTTGGCGGCGGTTTGCTGGATGCGGTGCTGGGCACTTCGCCCACCCCAACCGCACCGGGCAATGACATCCTCGGCAATATCTTTGGCAGCAAAGACGTTAGCCGTTCGGTCGCTGGCGAAGTCGCATCCTTGACCGGCTTGGACGAGGGGATGCTGAAGAAAATGCTCCCAATCCTCGCCATGGCGGTTGCTGGCTATATGGCCAAAGAAGCAACCGGCGGCGCGGTGCAGGGCGGAGGCAGCCCATTGGGCGGCATCCTCGGCTCCATCGTCGGCGGAATGATGTCGCGTTAAGCGAATATGGGGCGGCGGAGACTTAGGATACGAACCTAGTCCTCGCTGTCCCCTTCATCCTCATCAATGTCGACCGTCGGGACCGTGTCCAGCGCCAAGGCATTGGGGTAAAACGGCTCCCCTTCTGGCGCATTTTCTAAAATATCGATCAGCCGTTGAGCAAGCACACTGCTCCTACCGCCGTGCGGATCTGCCGCCAGCGGTCTTAAGCTTTGCTGAGCAATCGCGATCTTACCTTCGCGCGCCTGCATCGTTGCAGCGTTTAGCCACAATTGCTGATCAAACGGTGCCAATTCGGCTGCTCGTTCCAGAGCCGCTTTGGCATTTTCTGGTGGCTCCAGGCCGCGTTGTGCGAAGCTGCGGTAATAGTAGATCAGCGGAAGCGGGTGGTCGTTTTCGCGGGCATTGAGCTGAGAGAACGGGGCCATCGCTTCTTCGTATGCTTGATCGGGAACCGCAGAATCTCTCGCCTTTCGAAAAAGCGCATATCCTTTTTGAACATAGGCGTTGGCGCGGCTTGGATCGATCGCAATGGCTGCGTCAGCGGCGGCGATTGCGGCGTCATCATTGCCTGCGTCATATTCGGTTTCCGCCAAGGCGGTTAGAACGCCGGGATCGTTCGGGAATTCGGCGGCAATTTCGCGCGCTTCAATCACCAATTCCGCCGCCTGTTCTGCATTGACGCCACGTTGGGATCGGATGCGGACCCCCATCATCTCTGCTTCGCCTTCGGGCAGGCGGCGCAGGGTGACTTCGCTCGATTCCAATTGGTCTGGGCGCAGGCTGAACGTCAACATCCTGCGCGAACGTTGATAGGCCTTCAATTCTCTTTCGAGCGTATCCAGATCGCCAAAGACGCGCCGACCCGCTTCGATAGAGGACGTGCCTGCGACAACTTCTTGCAAATAGCGGTTGAGCTGGCCGCTGCGCTCAGGCTCGAATGTTAGGTAGTGATAGAGAAGCCAGCTGCGACCATAATAGGCATCGCTGCGCTTGCTTCTGTTCTCAAGGTATAGGTCGTAGTCCAGCAATTCTTCGACAGAGACGTCTTCGGCAAAGGCCAATTCCGCCCCGCGGTGGACTGCAGGACGACCAATAAGGACGGTTCCATCGCTGTTGAATCCGGCCGCAGAAAAGAATTCAGCGGCACCCTCGCTGATCCAGCGCGGCATCGCAAAGCGTTGGCTGGAGATCAGGAAATGGTGCGCATATTCGTGCAGCAGGATGATGGTAGAAAAATCGGGATAGCCGTTCCTGTTTCGAATATCTTGGACGAATGCCCGGCTGGCACCGGCGCGGGGAACATAGAATCCGGCAATATTGCGGTTTCTGCTGCCTGATAGACGCCTGATTTCGCGGCCCGACCCAACAACAAAAATCACCACCCGGTTAGACGGGCTGGGCTTTGCGATCTGGCGTCCCGTCACAAGCTCCATTGCGCTGTGATACCGTTCAAGATTTTCGGCGTATCGTTTGATATCCCGTTCGCTGTCATCGGCGTAGATCACGAAATGATCCGATGAAGCTTCGTACCACGCGGCCTGAAGCGGAGCGGCTATGCTGACCATGCAAAAGACAAGCACGACCGATGCCAGATTCCTGATGAAATTCACGTCTACCCCCTTAACCCTGCCTGCGACTGCAAGGTTGCGGAGCAAATATGCAAATTTTTGAAAGCTTGGCTAGCCTAAGAAATCAATACGTTGCTGATTTTAGACGGCGGTTAGCTCATCCAAATAGGTCCAAATGCGGCTGACCACGACCGATCCTTCGCCCACGGCGCTTGCCACACGCTTTACCGATCCAGAGCGAACATCGCCGACTGCAAAGATACCGTCAGTGCCGGTTTCAAACGGGGTTTCGCGCCCAACGCTGGCTCCGGTTAGGACAAAGCCTTTGTCATCCACATCGACCAATCCCGACAACCAATCGGTGTTGGGGGCCGCGCCGATCATGATGAAGAGCGCGCGCGTATCCACATGAGTTTCACCATCCGGCGTGTTGAACGTGACGCCGCTGAGCCAGTCCTCGCCGTGCAGCTGCGTCACGCTGGTGTTGTAGTGAATGGTGATGCGCGGATCGGCCTCCAGCCTTTGCGACAAATAGCTCGACATCGAAGAGGCCAAACTGCCCGAACGCACCACCACATGGACATGCGCGGCAGAGCGAGACAGATACATCGCGGCTTGCCCCGCCGAATTGCCGCCACCAATCACGACGACTTCGGTCTTGGCGCAAAAGCGCGCCTCCATTTCCGTGGCGGAGTAGAAGATGCCGGCACCTTCCAGCTCGCGCAGATTTTCCAGCGGCAGGCGGCGATATTGCACGCCGGTGCTGACCAAAACGGCCTTTGCGCAAATTTCATCGCCATCGTCCAAGACGGCGCAATAGGAGCCATCATCACGGCGGATGAGCCGCTTGACCCGGCGCGGCATGACAAAACGCGTGCCAAACTTAAGCGCCTGTATCTGGCCGCGATAGGTCAGGTCCGTGCCGCTGATCCCGGTGGGAAATCCCATGTAATTCTCGATCCGGCTGGATGTGCCCGCCTGTCCGCCGATTGCCATGTCCTCAATAACGATGGCATCCAGACCTTCGCTTCCGGCATAGACGGCTGCGGCAACGCCCGCAGGGCCGCCGCCTACGATGAGCAGATCGAAATCGCGGCGCGAACAAATATCGAGATCGAGATTGAGATACCGGGCGACCTTGCGCGGGGTGGGGTCCTCAATTTTGGTGTCGGTGCCGACAATCACGCAGGGTTCGTGCCCGGTCATGTCGCACATTTGAGTCGTTTCGGCGTCTGCGCCATCCAAGTCGTAGCTTTGAAACGGAATGCGGTTGCGCGACAAAAACCGCTCCACGGCTTGAACCTGAGGATCGCGGTCTGCCCCGATGATCTTCACCGATCCATTACTTAGCTCAAACTGCTTGCTGCGCCGCGCGGCAAAGACGGTGATGATATGATCGCTCAGCTCTGGAATGCGGTTCATCAAATCGAGCACCCCTTCGCGCGGGGCCTCGATCACTTTGGTGTCCACCGCAGCGCGGATTTTGAGGTAATTGGTGGCGCGGTTGAGAAAGCCAATCTCTCCCAAAAACTGCGTCGGGCCAAGGCCGGATTCCAGCATGCGTTCGCCGTTATACGGGTTTGCGACCTCCAGTTCGCCAGAGATCACATAGACAAACGTATCCATAATATCGCCGATTTCAGCGACAATGGATCCCGCTTTATAAACGCGCTCCACGCCAATTTCTGCGATTGCTTTGACGTGATCGTCCGCCAGCGGAACACGCTTCATCGTTTCGAGGTCTGGACCGATTTGTTCCACGCAGCGTCTCCTAAAAAGGGTCAGAGCCCTAGATAGGGCGCGCTAGACGGGTATCAATTCGTCATCCGTAGATGGGGCCTGGCCTATGCCCCCGCGATGTAGCGGCTCACGGTCTTTCCAACCACGTCCAGCGGCGCGTTGCCGCCAAGGATTACCGCGGTGTTGAACGCTTTGAAATCGTAGGCGTCGCCCATTTCGGCCTGCGCCCGCGCGCGCTGGCGCACGATTTCGGAATGGCCGATTTTGTACGAACACGCCTGTCCCGGCCAGCTGCAATAGCGGTCCACTTCGCCGGCGACCTCTTGCGGTTTGGAGCCGTTGCGTTCGACGAAGAAAGCGTTGGCCTGCGCGCGTGTCCAGCGTTTGGAATGCAGACCAGTGTCCACCACCAAACGGCACGCGCGAAACGCGAGGCTTTGCAGATAGCCGAGCCGTCCAACGGTAAAGTCATCATAGGCACCCAGTTCATCGGCAAGCTGTTCGCCGTAAAGCGCCCAACCTTCGCTGAATGCGCCGAATGCGAGGATCGACCGGATCAATGGCAAGCGGTTGGAATATTCCCCCTCCCACACATGGCCCGGAATGCTTTCGTGGAAGGTGAGATCAGGCAGGTCATATTTGCGGTGCAAATCGGTGTCGCGCAGATTGATCCAGAACCGGCCCGGAATGCTGCCATCCTTGCTGCCCGCGCCGCCATATGCCCCCGGTGCGCCCGCTTCTTCATTGACGGGGATGCGGCGGACTTCCATGTTTGGATTGACCAATTGGTTAAACGCGCGCGGCATTTGTGCTTTGATCCAATCGATCCGTTCATCGATGAAGGCAAATATTTCCTCACGCCCCGGATCGCCGGGGGCAAATTTGTAGCGCGGGTCGTTGCCCAGCGCCTGCATCCGTTCTCCGACGGTGCCCTGTGTGTAGCCGATGTCCCGCAAAATTGGGTCCATCCTGCCATGCAAAGTGGCCAATTCATCGAGGCCCTGTTCGTGGATTTCATCAGGGCTGAGCGATGTTGTGGTCGATGCGCTGGTGGACCATGAATACCAGGCCTCGCCCTCTGGCTGAGCCCAAATGCCGGCGTCTGATTTGGCGAGGCCGCGCTGAGTTTTGAGTTCGTCCAGCTGGCGTTGCAACGCTGGCAGCACGCGCGTGTTCACAAGGCCCAGCGCCTGACGCGAAGCGGTCACGGCTGGGTCAAGCTCGGCGGTCAAAAGCGGCGCGACATAGGCCCCGCCATTGTTGGTCGCATCGAGGATATTCGCCTGCATCTGGGCGATGGTTTTATCGAGTAGGAAGTCAGGCGGAACAACGCCCATGCCGCGCGCTTCGGCAATCCGATCGGTTTCGCCGTCCAAGACCGCGCTCACTTCGTTCAAACGGCCAAGGTAATATTCAACATCTTGCGCGTCGCGCAGCGGCTGGGTCGCGCCGAAAAAGCGTGGGAAGTCGATATAGCCGCCGACATTTTGGATCACGAGATAGGGGGCGTTGCGCCAACTGCCCACGGCGACATCGCCGTAAGGCAGCGCCATTCCTTCGAGTGCTTTGGTGTAGGCGCTTTCGACCACTTCAAATCCGGTCAGCTGGTCGGCGGTAAGCCCCTCTTTGGGAAAATCGCGAGCCTCATCACGCAATTCGGTGAGCGTTGCGCGATAGGCCTCGCGTCCGCCTTCGCCGGGGGTCCCAAACGTGCCGCGCCAATCGGCATAGGTGCTGGTGTCCACCCCAAGGCCGGTCGCGCGGCCCGGTTCATGCGCAAGCATCCGATAGGCGATGTCATCCAGTTTGGCATCGGCCCCCATCATTGGGGCTGCTGATGCGCCGGGCTGCCCCGGCATACCGTCTGCGCCGCGGGTGTTTATACATCCGGGCAGCAGCGCAAAAGCAGAAGCGCCGCCAAGCCCGGATAGGGCCTGACGGCGCGTGAAGTTCTTTGATGCGATGCGGGTGATTGTCTCTCTCATACTTGCAGGTGTTAACCCGCGAGAGAGAGGTGTCAATCAGTCCTTCAGATCGGCGGGAACGATGCCGCCCGCAGCTGCGATTTTGTTCATCACGGCTTTATGCAGCGCGATGTTGTCTTCGGCTGTGCCCGAATAATCGGTGTTGCCCAGCTCTTGCGCCAATTCCTTGCGGTTGGCGTAGCTTGGGTCGATTTGGACGAGCTTCATCAGGTCAACGATCGACGTCTTCCAGTTGAGTTTATCAGAGCCCGGAATGCTGCCGATGCGCTGTTCCACATCAACGCCGCTGATGGCTGCACGCTGAGGCGCTGCTGCTGGTGCGGCTGCTTCTGGCGCCGCCGTTTCCTCTTCGTCCGAACCAAAAATTGCGTTCGAGATTGAGCTAAAAATTCCCATGATATTCTCCCGTGGACCGTCTGTGTCGTGTGCTCTGAAGCCTAGACGCATGCGCGGGAATGTTCCAGTGCCATGATACAGGTTTTGACAAGATGGGTTTGGATCAAAAGATGATGGATCTTGTGCTTTCGATCGTGGTGCTGGCGGCAATTTTGCTGGTGGCCGGCGCGTTCTTTTTGTGGCGGCGAACAGGCGAAGCGAAACAACCTTTGTTGATGGTGCTGCTGGCTGTTATCGCGCTGGGCAATGTCTTGATCTGGACCGTTCCGACGGCGAATGGGACATCGCCGATTGAACAGGCCGAAAAAGCCGAAGCGGCCGAAGCGCGCTAACGCTCCGGCCGCCGGGGTCGGCGTCTGAATTCACGGGACGCCTTATGGATTTGATGTAATTATTCGGGAATGCGCCAGTTGACTGAGCTGTCGAACGTGCCGGCAACCGCGTTGCCATTGCTGTCTTTGGCTGGGTTGAACCGGGCCCGACGTTCCAGCAGGCGGCAGGTTGCCTGATCCAAGGCATCATGGCCGGTCGAACGGATGATCGAACAATCGCTGACCCGGCCGCGTTCGTTGATCGAAAGCGAAAAGCTGGCGACGCCCGAATATCCGCGATTGATCCAGCTGGAACGGTAATCGGCATCTGTGATCCAATTGCCAGCATTGCCGCGCGGCAATGCGTCTTGCGCCAGATTGGGGGCCACGATGGTTGGTCCGCCAAAATCGACCGGCTCCGTGCCAATGACAGTTGTATCGATCAAATCGGGCAGTTTATTGACGGTCTGCGTCGCGGATCTGTCAAAGTCGAATTCCGTGATCGGGTTCGTTAACGGAGGAAGCTCCTGCGCTTGCGGCGTGATCTCTGGGTTGGTTCGGTCAACGTCAGGTTCCACGATGGGTTCGATAATGGGGTCGACTTCGATCTCTGTGATATCGATCGCTTTGGGGTTGGGAACGCTTTCGGGCACGACAACTGTGATTGTCAGGCCCAGGACAAGGACAAGTCCAAAGGCGCCCGGCACACCCAACGCGCCAAATATGGCAGCAGGGTTGGGCCGATTGGCTGTGTTGACATAGCTCATAGTTACATCTCCTCTCACCGATGATGTGTGGCAATGTTACAACATCACTTTTGATAGGCAAGAACTATCGAGTTGCGCTTTGGGACCCGTATCGTTGTGCAACCGATTGAAATTTCTGAAATATTGTTGGGTTTTGTTTTTGCGCAGCCCGTTCGGGCCTGCGATTTCCTCGCGCCTTTCGGCGTTGCGGGCGGGCGGTCGTTCTTGCGGTCCGCCGTGCGGACCGTGCTCCGCCAGCTGGCGTTCAATCTTGGTGAGGGTGGTTCCGCTGGGCTCGCGTCAGCATGACGCCGCGGGCGTCACAGCGGGCGACGGCCCGCCCGCAGACGCCGCGAAACGAAGTGCAGCGAACAGCGCCGAGGACGCGCCCCCGGATGGGGGTGCGCAACACTAGAAACTCAGATCACGTGATCCAAAGGATCACTTGATCGGACAATCCGGCGACAGGCGGAAATCGAGGTAATTGTCGACCGAGGCCATCATTTCTTCGGTTTCGTTTTCGAAGAAGTGGTTGGCGCGGGGGATTTCGTCGTGATGGATCGTGATGTGTTTTTGCGTGCGCAATTTGTCGACCAGCTTTTGCACCGCGCTTGGCTGAACCACGGTGTCCGCCGCGCCTTGGACAAAGATACCGCTTGCCGGGCAAGGCGCGAGGAAGCTGAAATCATACATGTTGGCGGGCGGCGCGATGGAGATAAAGCCGCGCACTTCAGGCCGGCGCATCAACAATTGCATGCCGATCAGCGCGCCAAAGGAATAGCCTGCAACCCATGTCGTTTGCGCCTCTGGGTGGATGGATTGCACCCAATCGAGCGCGCTGGCCGCATCCGACAATTCGCCAATGCCGCTGTCAAAGCTGCCTTGGCTGCGTCCGACGCCGCGAAAGTTGAACCGCAAAACCGCAAAACCGCGATCTGCAAAGGTTTTATACATCCGTTGAACGATGCGATCATTCATTGTGCCGCCGCCCTCTGGATGCGGATGCAAGATCATCGCAACCGGCGCGCGCGGGCGCGGGGGAGGGGAGAAACGACCTTCGAGGCGGCCTTCTGGACCGGGGAAGATGACTGATGGCATCGGGTAAACCTTGCGAAAATTGGGTTGTCGAGATGCCTGCTGGCACCTGAGAGAGCGCGCTCTATATAGGTATCCATGCAATTTACGCAATTTTTTGTCGGATAGGCCCCAAACCATGTCCAATGTGGGACGGATTTACCTCGATCATGCAGCGACTTCGCCGCTGCGTCCGGAAGCGCGAGCAGCCATGGAAGAGGGCTTTGCGCTATGGGCAAACCCCTCCAGCCCGCACGCCGAAGGGCGCAAGGCCAAGCAAGCGCTTGAAGATGCGCGCGACCGGATTAAACGGGCGCTCGGCTGGGACGGCGAGGTGATCTTCACCAGCGGCGCAAGCGAGGCGCTGGCGATTGCAATGCGTCAGGCGAAAGTGGATCGCCGCATCGTCAGCGCGGTGGAGCACGACGCGGTGTTTCGCGCGGCCCCGGATGCTGAGAGTTTTTCAGACGACGCGGTTTTGGATGATCGGACCGTTCTGGCCATTCAGCACGTCAATTCCGAAACCGGTGTTATCAACCCGCTCGCGCAGATGGCGCAAACGGTGGAGGCAACGGGCGCGGTGATCCTATCGGACTGTTCGCAAAGCGCTGGCAAATTGCCGCTGCCCAAAGCGGATATGTTGGTGGTGTCGGCGCACAAATTTGGCGGGCCCATCGGTGTTGGCGCATTGCTGGTGCGCGATTTCAACTTGCTCGACCCAATCGGCGGGCATGAACGCGGTTATCGGCAGGGTACAGAGAACCTGCCTGGCGCGATGGGCATGGCGGCGGCTTTGGATGCGGGCGAATGGCACACAACGGCAGAGCAGCGCGCCGAGTTTGCGCAGCAGGTTGCAGGTTACGCGCTCACCATGGGCGAACAGGTTGATTACATATTTGCCCTGACGCACCCCACTCTATCCGCGCAGGCGCTTTTGATCCGGCTCGACGCAATGGGTTTCGCCGTTTCGGCTGGCAGCGCGTGTTCCTCTGGCACGCTCAAGAAGAGCCGCGTGCTCGACGCATTCGGCGTATCCGACGATGTTGCCGCGCGCACGATCCGCGTCAGCACCGGCTGGTCGACTACGGCGCAAGAATTGGAGCAATTCGCCGAGGCTTGGAGGTCGCTAGTATGATCTACCTCGATTATCAGGCGACCACGCCGCTTGCACCCGAGGCGCGCGAAGCGATGCTGCGCCAGATGGATGGACCGGACGGGACCGGTTTTGGAAATCCGCACAGCCCGCACAAATTCGGGCGTCAGGCGGCGGCCGCCATTGAACTGGCGCGCGAACGGGTGGGGGCTCTGTTTCCACCGGGCGGTCAAGTGATCTTCACCGGAGGCGCGACCGAAGCGCTCAATCTGGCAATCCGCGGCAGCTCTGGCGAAGGTGCGGTGGCATTTTGTGCGCTCGAGCATTCGGCGGTGGGCGATACGGCCCGCGATGCCGGTGATCATCACGTTTTGAATGTGGGTGCGGACGGCATTTGTGACCCCGCGCAAGACCTACCCAAAGACACCCGCATGATCGCGGTTATGCAGGTCAACAATGAAATTGGCGTGGTTCAACCCAGCGCCGATTGGCATGCCCGCGCCCGGCAATCCGGCGCGCTGTTTCTGGTCGATGCGGTGCAGGCCTATGGCAAAGTGCCTGTGGCTCAGGCGGACCTGATCGCCGTTAGCGCGCACAAATTCCACGGGCCCAAGGGTATCGGGGCCCTGTGGGTGCGCGATGGTGTGGACCTGAAACAGCAACAAACCGGCGGTGGGCAAGAGGCGGGATTGCGGTCTGGCACCTTGTCGCCCGCTTTGATCGCGGGATTTGGTGCGGCGGCGCAATTGGCGTCTGAACGCATGGATGAGGATGCCCACCACGCGCAGCAATTGTGGGCCCGGATGCGCACCTTGTTCGAAGGCTGGGAATTAAACGGCAGCGCCGATGCGCGCTGGCACGGCAATCTCAACATTCGCAAAGACGGCCTCGACGTTGCGCGCCTTATGTCCGACTGCCGCACAATCATGTTTTCTGCCGGCAGCGCATGCGGCAGCGGATCGGGCAGACCCAGCCACGTGCTGAAAGCCATCGGCCTTTCCGATGCACAAGCAAAATCCTCTATTCGGCTGGGCTGGGGACGGTATACGTCCATGGACGACATCGAACAGGCATCGGCGATCATCAAAACCGCCGCTAAGGAGCAAGATCAGTGGGGCTGACTGTTACTTTCATTGACCAACGCGGCAATCCCGTAACCGCACCGGCGGAACCGGGCGACAATTTGCTGCGCGCGGGACAGGCGGCGGGCCTGCCGCTTGAGGGTACCTGCGAGGGGCAAATGGCCTGCTCCACGTGCCATGTGATCGTTGCGGCGGAATGGTTCGACCGGCTGACCGAAGCGAGCGAGGAAGAAGAAGATATGCTCGATTTCGCCGCTGATGCCCGGCGGACCAGCCGCCTGTCGTGTCAGATCGATCTAACGGATGAGCTGGATGGATTAACCGTCAGCATCCCTGCACAAAGCAGCGATGCGAGACGGATGTAACAGGCGGAAAAAGACCAATATGACCTTGCAAAACCGCGCGAAAGCGCTTGTCGAATCTAGCGGGTTCGAACGGTTCATTATTACTGTGATTGTAATCAATGCGATCGGGCTGGGGGTGGAAACGTCCCCCGGTGCGATGGCGGCTATTGGCCCGGTGATCACATGGCTCGATACGATTGCGCTGTCGATTTTTGTCATTGAACTCGCGATCAAACTCTTCGCCTACCGCTTCGCCTTTTTCAAAAGCGGTTGGAATATCTTTGACCTTGCGATTGTCAGCGTGGCCTTGGTCCCGGCGGGCGCGCAATTCTCTGTCCTGCGGGCGCTGCGTATCCTGCGCGCGCTGAGGCTGATTTCGGTCGTGCCCAGCATGCGCAAGGTGATCGTCGGCCTGTTCAGCGCCATTCCCAGCATCGGCACCGTGATCGTGATGCTGCTGCTGCTGTTTTACATCAGCGCGGTGATGGCGACGAAGCTGTTTGGTGAAGCGTTCCCAGAATGGTTCGGCAACCTTGGCGCGTCGCTCTATTCGCTGTTCCAGATCATGACGCTCGAAAGCTGGTCCATGGGGATTGTGCGTCCGGTGATGGAAGAGTTTCCCTATGCGTGGGCGTTCTTTGTCCCCTTCATCCTGCTGACCAGCTTTATCGTGCTCAACCTGTTTATCGGTGTGATCGTCAATGCGATGGCTGAGGCAACAGAGGATGATGCGCATAGCGAACGTGAGATGATCATCAAGCAGCTCAAAGGGCTGCGTGAGGATGTCGCCGCGCTCCGGTCGGAACGCGGCGACCCCTAATCGTTGCAGGTTCCGCTGGGAACTTAATCGGCGGCCGTTTCGGCGGGGATTAAACGCCGGCGCGCTATGCGGACCGCCCAAATGGCGAGGCCAATTGGCAAAAGCGCCGAGCCAACCAGAATGAGCAATGCAATGACATAGCCAAAGATCGATCCCAACGATCCGAGAGCCCCTTGGACCGGTGTCATAAAGTCATTGGTGATGGGCATGCCGGTTTCATATCGGACGGTCACACGGCTGTAGGCAACGCGGCCCTGCATTTCATTTAGCCAGCTGCGGGCTTGATCGATCTCTTCGTTGACCCGCGCGACGCTGCGTTCGGCCTCGACCAATTCCTCCACCGTGCCGTTGCGCGTGGTGAGTACATCCATCAATCGGTCGCGCAATTGGGTGCGTGCGCGCAGACGCGCTTCGGTGTCGACCATGCGTTTGGACAATTCCTCAGAAGCGATCTCGGCTGAGATTTGCTCCGCACCAGAACTTTCGGCTTCATCTTCGAGCAAAGCGCCAAAGGCGCGCGCCTGGCGGCTGGCGATGGCCATTTCCAGCACGCCTTGGACGTTGTCGGCCTCTTCGCCGGTTTTGGTCATGCCCAAGATTTGACACGCGCTGGCCCCTTGCTGTTCGCACAAGGACGCGTGGCGGCGTTGGAGGGAGCCGATTTCCTCTGCGGCCATGCGCCACCTGTAATCATAGGTGTAAGCAAGCTGCGGCATCGAAATGGCAATATCGGCCAGTTCCGGGACGGCTGACCCATCCGCGCCGCCTGCTTCGGCCATAGCATCGCTGCTTACGCTAAGGGATGCGTCTGCATCGTAACTGGCCTCGGCGTATTCTGCGCTGGGGTCACCGGCTTCGCTGCACGCAGCAAGGGCAATTGTGGCGGAACCCAAAATGGCGGCGCTCAAAATCATGCGATGTTTCATCAATACTCTCCTGACTTTCGGGGCGGAATAAGGCGGGGTTTAGGGATTCGCCTTATTCCCGCCATCTTTGTGCCACATTCTGGCCACAATTCAAGTCACACGCGTTTTGGGGCGGTTTGGCGGCGCACTTTGCCGCCGTTCAGTTCGATCAATTGACGGGGTTTGCGCCCTCAGAACGCCCCAATTCATCGCTTGTCACCATACCTGTGGAAACGCCTCTCCCAGCGCCGCTCAGCCCTTGCTAAGCCCGGCCCATGTCCGATCCGATCACACCTGATGATTCTAATGAATTCGACGCCATCGTTGATGCGCCGTTCGATGCCGCTTTGTCTGAACGCTATCTTGTCTATGCGCTGTCGACGATCACCGCGCGGTCTCTGCCTGATTTGCGTGATGGCCTAAAACCGGTCCATCGCCGCCTGCTTTGGACCATGCGCCAATTAAAGCTGGACCCGTCCAACACATTTAAGAAATCCGCCCGCGTCGTGGGTGAGGTGATCGGTAAATATCACCCGCATGGCGACACCGCCGCTTATGATGCGATGGTCCGCTTGGCTCAGGATTTCTCGCTGCGTTATCCTTTGGTCGAAGGGCAGGGGAACTTTGGCAATATCGATGGCGATAACGCGGCGGCGTATCGTTATACCGAAGCGCGCCTGACCAAAACCGCGATGCAGCTGATGGAAGGGCTGGACGCGGGCACGGTTGATTTCATCCCGACCTATAATGGCGAGGAAGAAGAGCCGGAGTTAATGCCCGGCCTGTTCCCCAACCTGCTGGCCAATGGGGCAAGCGGGATTGCGGTGGGCATGGCGACCAATATTCCGTCGCACAATGTCGCCGAAGTGATCGATGCGACGCTGGAATTGATCGACAACCCAAGCGTCGAACACGAACGTTTGATGGAGTTGATGAAGGGCCCCGATTTCGCCACCGGCGGCCAAGTGATCGACAGCGCTGAGGCGATATCGCAGGCCTATCGGACGGGGCGCGGCTCTTTCCGTTTGCGCGGTGTGTTTCATGCGCCCGAAGCGGACAAAGCCGAAGATGTCGCCGCCGGGATTGAGCGTTTGGGCGGCGGCCAGTGGCAATTGGTCATCGCCGAAATCCCGTATCAGGTGCAAAAGGGCAAATTGATCGAACAGATCGCTCAGGCGATTGCCGATAAAAAGCTGCCGATCCTTGAGGATGTGCGGGACGAAAGCGATGAGAGCATCCGCATCGTGTTGGTCCCGCGCAGCCGCAATGTGGACCCGGAATTGCTTAAAGAGAGCATTTTCAAGCTGACCGAAATGGAAACGCGGTTTGGCCTGAACATGAACGTGCTCGACGCCACCCGCACGCCAATGGTCATGGGCCTGAAAGAGCTGCTTGAGAACTGGACGCGCGCGCAAATTGAAATCTTGCAGCGCCGCACTCAGCACCGGCTGGATCAGATCGCCCGGCGGCTTGAACTGGTCGAAGGCTATATTATCGCCTTCCTCAATCTCGACCGGGTGATCGAAATCATCCGTTACGAAGATGATCCCAAATCGGTGATGATGGCGGAATTCAAACTCACCGACCGTCAGACCGAAGCGATCCTGAACATGCGGCTGCGGTCTTTGCGCAAGCTGGAGGAGATGCAGCTTCGCGGAGAGAAAGACGATTTGCTGGCCGAACAGGACGACCTGCAAAAACTGCTCGACAGCCCGGCGCGCCAGCGGACCCGGTTGAAGAAAGACCTGCGCACCCTGCGCAAGGATTACGCCGAAGACACCAAGCTTGGCGCGCGCCGCACCCGGATCGAAGAGGCCGCGCCTGCCGTTGAATTTTCGATGGATGCGATGATCGAAAAAGAACCGATCACCGTAATCCTCAGCCAAAAGGGCTGGATCCGCGCCGCCAAAGGCCACGTCGATCTGGCGCAGGAATTCAAATACAAAGAAGGCGACGCGCTTGCCTTTATCCTGCACGCGCAAACCACGGATAAGCTGCTGATTGCGGGATCAGACGGGCGGTTTTTCACGCTGGGGTGCGATAAATTGCCGGGCGCGCGCGGATTTGGTGAGCCGGTGCGGACGATGATCGACCTCGAAAGTGAGGCTTCCATTGCCAAAATGCTGGTGCACAAAGAGGGCGGGCGTCTGCTGCTCGCGTCCAGCATCGGCAAAGGCTTTATCGCAGAGACGAAAGAGCTGCTGGCGGAAACCAAAAAGGGCAAGCAGGTCGTGAATCTAAAAGGCACGGCGGCGTTGCAGGTGATCCGCGAAGTTCCCGAAGGCCACGATCACATCGCGGCGGTGGGCGATAATCGCAAGCTGATCGTCTTCAACCTAGAAGAAATGCCGATCATGGCGCGCGGTCAGGGCGTAATGCTGCAGAGATACCGCGATGGCGGATTGTCCGATGCGACCACATTCGTGCTGGCCGAGGGGCTAAGCTGGACGATGGGCGGAGCGGGCGACCGAACCCGCACCGAAAGCGACATCTGGCAATGGAAGGTCGCGCGCGGAGCGGCCGGACGCATGCCGCCCCAGGGCTTTCCCAAGAACAATCGGTTTGGGTAGAAGTGGTATTAATCGTCGGATGGACTAGCTTTGCTTTCGCCAATTCTTAGCATGTTCAATTTCCGATTCTGTGAGCTTTCCTGACAACGCAAGGAGGCCGTAAACAAATTCCCATTCTTCAAATCTCTCAGAGAAATCTGATTGGATCCAGCGCGACTCTAAAAAACGCATGATTTGACTTACTTTGGATCCGGAAACACCAAACCATTCAACAAGTTGCCCGCCTTTTAGGGGGAATTGCGGGCGCTCCCACGCGGCGATGGCGCGGGCATCTTCGCCCAGAAGCAGCAAACGATCGGACGCAAACTCGGTCCCGATCCGGTATGCCAGCGCGTGCGTGTCTTTTGCATCCTCGCTCAACCTTTCGGCGGCAGAGATAAGGCGCGCCCGCTGATTGCGAGAAAGGCGCAGGCGCACCGCCACCGCTTCGCTAACATCAGGGGAGGGCGGCAGCATCGCAGCGAGACGGCGCAGCGGATCCGGGCTGAACCCTTGCGCGGCCTCTTGCTCTATCAGCGCGGCCAGTGCCTCAATATGCGCGGGCCCGCTTTCGGGCAGAATTACGCCCAACACACCCTGATCGCGCATGCGGGCGATGGTGGAATGGGGGGCGGGCAGCGAGAGCAATCCGATAAGCTCGCTGGCGACCCGCTCTCGGCTCAACCCTTTGAGCGTGCCCGATAGATCAGAGCAGGCCGCTTCGGCTTCGGCGTCCAAATCTGTGCCGAAGCGCGCCTGAAAACGGTAATACCGCAGGATGCGCAGATGGTCCTCTGCAATGCGTTCGCGCGCGTTTCCGATGAAACGCAGCCGGCGGACCGCAAGATCATCAAGCCCGCCGAAATAGTCCGAAATTTCAAGAGTTTCGGGGTGAGCATACAGCGCGTTGATGGTGAAGTCGCGGCGGGCCGCGTCGTCTTCCCACCGGTCAGCAAAGGCAATGGTTGCGCGGCGGCCATCGGTGGCAACATCGCGGCGCAACGTGGTCACTTCGACCGGGCCATCTTTCAGCACGGCGGTGACGGTGCCGTGGTCAATTCCGGTGGGCACTGTGCGAATGCCGGCCCGTTTGCAAAGGTCGATGACGGTGTCTGGTGTGTGGAGCGTCGCACAATCCACATCATGCACCGGCACACCGATCAAAGTGTCGCGCACCGCGCCGCCAACCCAGCGGATATTTTCCGCACCCAAAGCGGCCGTGAGCGCGCGCAGCCCATCGCGGCGGGGCCAGTCAGCGTCGGCAAGAGAGTGCAGCGAATGGGTCACGGGGCCTGCGCTAACCAAAAAAGCGCACCTTTCACAAGCCTAGCTTGCGCGGATTTGGGTTTTTAGCCGACCATGCGGAATGCGCCGGGCGAGGTTTGCAATGATCGCGGCGGTCACGCCCCATATCCGAAACCCTTCGTAATGCATGGCGAAATATTGCCGCGTGCGTCCATTCCAAACCGCCTCATGCGTCTCCCAATTTGCGGGATCGAGCAGCAGACTGAGCGGCGGATCAAACCAAGCCTCCACTTCTTGCGGGTTCGGCGTCAAATCCAAATCGGGCGGCACCACAGCCAAAACCGGAGTCACATCAAACCCTGTCCCGGTGGAAAAAAGGTCGCTGGTTCCAATGACGCGCACGGCTTCGCGGGGCAGGGCCAGTTCCTCCTCCGCCTCGCGCAGAGCAGCGGTGATCGCATCTTCGCCCGCGTCCAATTTGCCGCCGGGAAAGGCGACTTGCCCCGGATGATCGCGCATTCCGCGCGGACGCTGGGTCAGGATTACGGTCGGTTCTGCCTGATCGGTGACAGCGATTAAAACAGCAGCGGGCGTTTGCCGGCTCCCGTCCTCAAGATCGGCATCGGTCAACAGGCCGGTGACTTCGCGCGAATGGCCCTCTTCAAATAGGGCGCTGAGATGGTCGAACAGGTGGCTCATGCGCGGGTCAGGACGAAAGCGAGAAGATCGCGCCTTGGCTGGTAACGATCAATCCGCTGTCCAAATCATCGCCGCTCATCTCCAGCGCCAATTCCACCAATTGCGCATAGGTCGAACGGTTGAGCCGGGCCTCACAGCTGCCGCGAACATGCAGATAGATCGCAGGCGTATCTGGATCGCCTGCCACGCGCAGGGCGTTGTCCGGGCCAGCCACAACCAGTTCATCGGTGTTCAGACGAAACGCAATCTCGCCTTCCTTATGAACGCAATCGACGGCGATAAAGGCGGCATCGTCCACTTCGATGGAGAGTTTCTCAAACGGCGTAACCAGCCAATGCTGTCCCGCTTCATCGCGGGTGAGCAGACCGGAAAATGCCCGCACCATGGCCGGGCGGCGGATCAGGCCGCCTTCGTGATACCAGCTGCCGTCTGCGGCGATGCGCATATGGCTTTCGCCGATCTGGGTTGGCGCCCACCCTTCGACCGGAGGCAATTTGCGCTGCGCCACTTGCTCCGCAATTTGGGCAAGGGTGAGTTCAGCGAGATAGGGTGGAGGTTCGTATGGCATGCGTGAGATACGCGATGCCATATGCGATTGTTTCGGAAAAGAAGAAAGTCGGAAGTCCCAATTTGTAACGTCCGAACCCGTCAGGGTTCGCAAGTCTGACGGGGCGCCCGTAGCGACGCGTCCCAAGGACGTGTGAGCGATCAAATCGCGGCGCGGATGCGCTGCGCAAAACAAACGGCTTTACTCTATGCCCCAAGGCCCCAGCATACCTTCGGCTGGCATCGCTGAGAGAGCCGCACCGCGTGCCAGCAGGCGTTCGGGCTCAAACGGTCCGGGGCAATGCCATCCGCCGGTCGCCGCTGCGGTAAAGCCCCAGCGTCCGTAATAATCAGCGTCTCCAATCAGGACCTGTGCAAAAGCAGGCGATCCATCACGGGCGAGCCGCGCCTCTGCATCGATCATCGCCATCATCAAACCTTGGCCAAACCCTTCGTTCTGACGTTCGGGCACTACCGCCACGGGACCAACCATCACCAAAGGCACCGGACGCCCTTCACGGTCGGTCAGCGCAATCGGATAGCATTGGATAGTCCCGACCAGCATTTCGTCGGCATCGAGCACAGCAAAGCTGAGCGCATCGAGCCATTCCATACCCATCCGCATCCGATAGGCGGTGCGCGCATGGCGACCGGGCCCGAACGCGCGATCGAGCAATGCCTCAACCATTTCGGGTTCAACCGCAGAAAGCGGGATGATCGTTGCTGTGTCGGTATCAGAAGTCATAAGCAGGGGCGGTTAGTGGGTTTTGGAGCCCGCGCAAACAATATCCTCTTTACCGGTTGATCATTACGGTGTGATCTTCAAAATTCGCCCACCTTCACCGTCTTCGGCGACCCAGATCGCGCCATCGGGGCCTTGCTCAATCGACCGAAGCCGGTTGTCAAAACCATAGCGCGCCGCCTCTGTAGCGGTGTCGCCGTCGATTTCGACGCGGATCAGCGCCTGGCTGGAAAGGCCTGCAATCATTGCATCACCCTGCCAATCGGCGAACATATCGCCGATGTAGAAGATCATGTCGCCCGGCGCGATGACGGGGGTCCAGGTGATTGCTGGCTTAGTAAAGCCATCATCATCACTGTGATCGGGGATCGGGTCGCCGTTGTAATTTTCACCGTAAGAGCGTGTGGGCCAGCCATAATTGGCCTCGCGCGTGACCAAATTCAGCTCATCGCCGCCAGCGGGGCCGTGTTCGACATCCCAAAGCCGCCCTTCGGCATCCCAATCCATACCCAAAATATTGCGGTGACCATAGGACCAGATTTGCGGGGTCACGCCGTCGCGGTCTGCAAAGGGATTGCCGTCCGCGACCGTCCCATCAAGGTTGAGCCGGACGATGGTGCCCAGCGTGTTGGTCAGGTCCTGCGCGGGCGTTTGTTTCTGCCGGTCGCCGCTGGCGATGAACATGTATTGCTCGTCTGGCGAGAAGCTTATCCGGTGGGAATAATGACCGCGCCCAGAAACTTTGGGTGCCTGACGCCAGATGATATTCAGATCGTTGATCGCGCAGGCATCGGCCTCTTCGTTGCAGACCAATGTGCCGCGGCCCACAACCGCGCCGCGCGTGCTGCTTTCGCCCATTTCGGCCCAGCTGAGATAGATCGTGCGGCCGTCTTCGCGCTCTGCTTCGGATGGCAGAAAGGCGACATCGCCAAATCCGCCTTGGCCGCCATATGCGACATCGGGAACGCCGGAAACGGTTAGCGTCTCACCGGTGCTTGTCTTCATCAATTTCAGCGTGCCCGCCTTTTCGGTGATCGCCAAAGTGTCCGTTCCGGGAATGAACTCAATCGCCCAAGGCCGGTCAAATTCGCCCATTTCGGTGATCGTCAGCTCAGGCTCCCCAGCCGATGCCGAAGTGGTATCCCCCGTTTCTGCATTGGCGCAGCTTGCGAGCGCGAGAGCGGGGAGGGACAGTGCCGTAGCAAGGGCGATCCGGTTCTTGGCCGGTGTTTTAGAAAGAGTGTGCATGTCTCAGGTAACTCCTGATTTTCAGTTCGGTGCCCAAAACGTCATCATTGGTGTCGATGAAGCGGGTCGCGGACCTTTGGCGGGACCGGTCGTGGCCGGCGCGGTTGTGTTGGGGGCAGAGGTACCGTCTGGATTGAACGATTCCAAGAAACTTTCGGCCAAGAGGCGCGGTGTTCTCGACGAACAGATACGTGCAAGCTGCCTTTGGGCCGTGGCCGTGGTGGAGCCGGAAGAGATCGACCGGGTGAATATCTTTCAGGCCACCATGCTCGCCATGACGCGCTGTGTGCGCGATTTGGCCGCGCAATTGCCGAATGACGTCGGCATGGTTTTGATCGACGGCAATCAAACGCCAGAGCGTCGCTGCGAAGAATGGGCATGGCCAGCGCGGGCGATTGTGGGCGGTGACGGGATCGAACCTGCGATCAGCGCGGCCTCTATCGTGGCAAAGGAATGGCGCGACCGGATGATGATCGCCGCCGCCGCCGCCCATCCGCATTACGGGTGGGAACGCAACAAGGGTTACGGCACAAAAGAACACATGGAGGCCCTACGCATTCATGGCCCCACGCCGCTGCACCGGCAAAGTTTTGCCCCCGTTGCGCAAGCCAGCCTTTTATGACGTGTTTCGCCGCTTCCCAGCCTCCGCCCGGTGGCGTAGAGGCCGTGCATGATTGAAGCGATTCTGTTGAGTTTAGGCGGGCTTATCGGCCTTGCCATTGGCGGTGAACTGTTGGTGCGCGGCGCGGTTGGCATTGCCCAAAAATTGGGCGTCTCAACGCTGTTCACCGGCCTTGTGATCGTCGGTTTTGCCACCAGCATGCCCGAAATGGTGGCAAGCGTTCAGGCCAGCCTCGCCGGATCCCCTCAGATTGCATGGGGCAATATTGTCGGGTCGAACTTGGCCAACACATTGCTGATTTTGGGCGTTTCGGCCTTGGTTGCGCCGATTGTTTTGAGCGGCAGTGGGCGGCGCGATGCGGTGGTGGCTTTGGCTGCGACTTTGCTGCTTTGGGGCCTTGTGCTGGCGCAAATTGGGTCGATCTGGATTGGCGCAGCGCTGCTCGCAGGTATCCTTGCCTATATCGTTTGGCGGTACCGCAATCCGGGCGCGTCGGCGGATGAAGACGACATGGATGACGCGCCGTCGAACGGCTGGATCGCGGGCGCCTTGTTCGTTGTTGGTCTGGGCATTTTGGTCGCGGGCGGCGATGCTTTGGTGACAGGCGCGATCACTTTGGCGACCATTTTCGAAGTGCCTGAGACGGTGATTGGCCTGACGGTTGTGGCGGTGGGGACATCCTTGCCCGAACTCGCGGCCTCCATCGCAGCGGCTTTGCGGGGCAAATCGGGCTTGGCGCTGGGCAATGTGGTGGGATCGAACATTTACAACATCCTACTGATCGGCGGGACGACTATGACGATCGCGCCGTTCGCTTTGCCAGCGGAATTGGGCGGGCTTCAGATGGCTCTGCTCACGGCCAGCGCGGCTGGATTGCTCGCCTTGATGTGGTTCGCAAAGAGCATTGGCCGCGTTTTGGGCGCGCTCCTGGTCGCGGGCTTTGCTGCCAATGTGGTGTTGGTGTTCGCCTGAGTCCTCCGCGCAACACCACCCCATCTGGAGTCCGCCGGATTCTCTTGGACTCTACATCTTGTGCCGGTCACTTTTTGTTCTCACTCCCGGCACCGCTGCTTACCATTCGTTAACCATACTAACCCAGAATCTGCGTGCTTGACGCGGGGTCCGCGAGGACTCATGCCCTGTGGATAACTTTGGATTTCAATACGGTTTGGGTAAGAATTATGGGTGTGATGGAAACAACGAAGCTGCTCAAAAAAGCAGCAATCAAGGCGCGCGAAGAGGACGTCCGCGCGCTGCTTCCTACCGGCCAAATCCTGTCCGGCGACTGCATCGAAGCGATGCGCTCGCTGCCCGACAATTCCATCGACTGCGTGTTCGCGGACCCTCCTTACAACTTGCAATTGGGCGGTGATCTGAACCGTCCCGATGGCAGCGAAGTCGATGCGGTCACCGATCACTGGGACCAATTTGACAGCTTTAAAGCCTATGACGATTTTACCCGCGCATGGTTGATCGAGGCGCGCCGTGTGCTCAAACCCGATGGTGCCCTTTGGGTCATCGGCAGCTATCACAACATCTTCCGCGTTGGCGCGATCCTGCAAGATATTGGCTTTTGGATTCTGAACGACGTCGTGTGGCGCAAAACCAACCCGATGCCCAATTTCAAAGGCACCCGGTTCACCAATGCGCATGAAACGATGATCTGGGCCAGTATGGGCGAAAAGGCCAAATACCAGTTCAATTATCGCGCGATGAAGACGCTCAATGACGAATTGCAAATGCGCTCTGATTGGGTCTTGCCGATTTGTTCGGGCGGCGAACGGCTGAAAGAAGACGGCAAGAAGGCCCATCCGACCCAAAAACCCGAAGCTTTGCTTTACCGCGTCCTGCTCGCCACCACAGAAAAGGGCGACGTTGTGCTCGACCCGTTCTTTGGCACAGGCACGACCGGCGCGGTTGCAAAACGCTTGGGCCGCGAATGGATCGGTTGCGAGCGCGAGGAATTTTACCGCAGCGTCGCGATGAAGCGGATCGAAAGAGAGCTGGAGCTGGACGAAAGCGCATTGACCACAATGCAGTCCAAAAAATCCGAACCCCGCGTTGCCTTTGGCGCGGTGGTCGAAACCGGCCTCATCCCGGTTGGCAGCAAAGTGTTCGACAAAAAACGCCGCTGGATCGCCACAGTGCGCGCCGATGGCTCGCTTGATTGCGATGGCCAAGTGGGCTCAATCCACGGGCTGGGCAAAGACCTGCAAGGCGCGCCATCGTGCAACGGGTGGACATTCTGGCACTATGAAGACGGCGGAGATGTGATGGTTATTGATGCCGCACGCGCGACGTACCGGCTCGCCAACGAAGACTGATCACCGCATTTAACGCACAGGTTTGACAGGTTATCGACGGGGCAGCACGGCCCGGCGACACCCGCTGCCAACCTGTATGTTATCAGCAGCTTACGTTCATGTGCATCCTCGCACAGCCCTGCGTGTTCGGCGCGCATTGGGGGCATAACCAATACGAGGAACACATGATGAAACCCCGTCATATTTTTACAAGCTTTGGCGCCATGGCCGCGCTTACCGCTTTCCCATCGGTCGCAATGGCCGATGGTCCCTATGTTGGCGTCAGCGGCGGCATCGTGCTGCCCGAAGACAGCACCAGCACGGGCGAAACAACCGCCGAAGTGCCCGCCACGCCGGACTTTGGATCAATCCCAACCGGGTCCGAAATCGCGCTCGATACCGAATTCGACAACGGCTTCGCTTTGGGCGGACAAGTGGGATACGCGTTCGAAAACGGGTTCCGCGTTGAGCTGGAGGGCACCTACAACGAATACGGCGTGGATGCGCACAGCAATCTGACGGTTGGCGGTGCGGTGCTGGATGGCGCGGACAGCGCCGTTCTAACCCGCGGCGCGGCGGATGCGGCGAACCCGACTGTTGGCGATGTTTTGGCCGATGGCACGGGCGACGTCACCCATTTCGGCCTGTTCGGCAACGTGTTTTATGACCTGCAAACCGGCAGCGGGTTCAAACCCTATGTTGGCGCAGGGTTGGGTTATCAATGGACCGATGTTGAATACGCCCCATCCGGCGTGGCGGTCGCCGATGAAAGCGACAGCGGCATCGCCTATCAATTGATGGCGGGCGCCAGTTTCGAAGTGACCGAAACCGTCGAGCTTTTCGGCCAATACACCTACCGCGACACGACCGAAGACGCGGAGATCCCGCTGACAGTGCTGCCTGCGACGCTGGATGTGGAAAGCGCACAATCGCTCGTCACAGCCGGGGTGCGGGTGAAGTTTGGCGGGTAAACGCCCAGCTTAAGCCGACAAAGAAAGGGCCGCGTTGTTATGCGCGGCCCTTTTTTGGGAGAGTAATTTCTTAGGCGATGCTCTCTTTCAGACTGATTCCATTTTTAAACCGGCTTAAAAAAATTCTCTTGTCTTTTGCAATTCTATCGCAAGGATAGTGATTAGAATAATCATAGGGGAATTTTGTGGAACTTGAATCTAAACTTGAGGCCTTGATGGATAAGGCAAACAAGCATCGCGAAGTTTTGGCAACTGAGGAGGCCGCGAAACTTGCTTTGGTTGTCCCTTTCTTACAGGCCATCGGGTATGATGTGGGTAACCCCGCTGAGGTAATACCCGAGTACACTGCTGACACCCCAATGAAAAAAGGTGAGAAGGTAGATTTTGCAATCTGCATTGATGGTAAGGTCAGTATGCTGATCGAGTGCAAACCTATCAATCAAGACCTAACGCTAAAGCACGCCTCTCAATTATATCGATATTTTAGCGTCACAGATTCTAAGTTTGCTATTCTGACAAACGGTGCAGTCTACAAATTCTATTCTGACCTAAACTCCACTAATAAGATGGATGATAAACCTTTTTATGAGTTTGACTTGTCAAAACTGAAAAAGTCAGATTTCCGCAATATTGCAAAATTCCAACGCTCTGGTTTCGATGTAGCCTCAATAGTTGAGACGGCGGCGAGCCTCCAAATGGAGATGGCTGTCACGAAGGTCCTGCAGAAGGAAATGGTCGAGCCGTCAGACGAATTGGTGCGTCTGGTTGGCTCGCAAGCCATAGAAGGGCGACAGTCTGCGGGGATCAAAGCTGCCATTAAACGCCATATTCCTAACGCGTTTAATGCAATTATCCGCGAACGATTGAATGATCGTCTTACTTCGGCAATTGACGAAGGTACTGATGCGGAGCCTGTTAGCGCGAGCGAATACGAAACGACCGCTGATGAGATCGAAGGTTTCCAAATTGTGCGAGCAATCGTGTCTGAAGTTGTCGAGCCTTCACGGGTTCATATCCGAGACTCCAAGTCATATTGCGCTATTTTGCTCGATGACAACAATCGTAAGCCCATCGTGCGATTGTGGTTCAATTCCGACTCGGTTCGATATGTTGGAACATTCGACCACGAGAAAGAAGAGACGCGCCAACAAATTGTAGACGTAACCGACATCTACAAGCACAAGGCACAGATTATCGAGCGAGTTAAAGCAATGTTGTGAGATAGGGTCTTTCACACCTATCCTTGTGAACATTTTTCGCCGCCGCACTGTCCTACACCGCATCGTGACGCTAGAACTTTGCGCGATGACTCAAACCCGCAGAAAACAGCCAGAAAGTTTGGCCCTTGGACCGTGTAACATGCGGTCCATGTCTCCGAACGTGCCTCACCAACGCATTGGCTTTGGAGCCGCGCGATGACCGCTTCTGTCTATGTCCAACCCATCGGCCTGTCCTCTGGTCCGCAATCGGAATCGACCGGTGATGGTCCCGGCGCGATCCGCTTGGCTGGCAGCATGGTCTATGCCAGCCGCTTTGCCCTGTTGGTGCGCGAGGGTGGCAAAGTCGCGCATCGCCGGGTGTTCGGCCTTGGCGAAGTGGCAGAGGCGCTGAGCGAACCAGAGGGGCGCTTTGGCGCCGCCTTGGCATCGGAGGCTGAGCGGCAATGGGCGAACCTGCAACTGGTGCACGCGCCGCTGCAACTGGGTGAGCGCACGATCCGGCTGGATCAGCCGCAAGTGATGGGCGTGCTCAACGTGACGCCCGACAGCTTTAGCGATGGCGGCGAGTTCATGGACAAGCCCGACGTCGCCCGCGCTCACGCCGCCGCCATGATGGAGGCGGGCGCGGCGATCATCGACATTGGTGGGGAAAGCACACGTCCCGGTGCGGCCGCAACGTGGGAAGGCGATGAGATTGAGCGCGTCATCCCAGCGGTGGAACACTGCGCCAGCATGGGCGCCGCGATCAGCGTGGACACGCGCCGCGCCGGAGTGCTTGAGGCTGCGATCGCAAACGGCGCGCATATGGCGAACGATGTCTCCGCGCTGCGCTATGACCCGCGCATGATGGAGCTGACCGCGAATGCGGGGTGTCCGGTTGTGCTGATGCATGCTCCTGGAACGGGCGATGATCTGCATGAGGGCGCGGGCTACACCAATGTCGTCACCGATGTGTTCGACATGCTCAAGGCTCAGCGAGAACGCGCCATTGCGGGCGGGATTGCGGAGGAACGCATCATGCTCGACCCCGGTATCGGCTTTGGCAAGTCGCTGGCAGACAACCTTGCTCTGATCAACGCCTTGCCGCTGTTCCATGCGCTGGGGTCGCCGCTGCTGCTGGGCGTTAGCCGCAAACGGATGATTGGTGCGTTGTCGAATGAGGAGCCTGCGCACAAACGGCTGGGCGGTTCCATCGCGCTGGCCGTGCGCGGGATGGAGGCGGGGGTTCACCTGATCCGCGCCCATGACGTGGCCGAGACGGTGCAGGCGCGCAATGTGTGGCGGGGCTTGCGCGATGCGGCGCTCACTGACTTCAGCCAATTGCCGGAATAGCGGCTGCGCGTTTAAGACAGCCATCATAGAGTCACACGCGCCGTTCATGACAGCGCGAACAGATCATCAGGAGACACCCAATGCGTCCTATCTCACTCCTCGCAATTGCCGCCGCAACCGCTGGCCTTACCGCTGCGCCGCTGCTGGCTGATGGCCATGCAGAGCATGCCGCGACTGACGCCCCGGCGGAGGTATCGCTGACCGCGGATGAGCTGCTCGCGCCGTTCTACGCTCAGCTTGAGCAAAGCGTTGAATTGCCGGTTGCGGGAGCGAACCCGTCACTGCCGGGGGACACGACACTGACGCGGATCGCCTTTGGCAGCTGCAATCACCAATCGCGCTCTCAGCATATGTGGGCGCAAATCGCGGCGCAGAACCCGCAGATGTTCCTGTTCATCGGGGACAACAATTACGGGGATCAGTTTTGGAAGGGTGATGCGGGTTTGAGCACCTTGCGCGCGGCCTATCAAAAGCAGGCAGAAACCCCTGAGTTGGTGGAGTTTCGTGCGAACATTCCGATGATGGTGACGTGGGATGATCACGATTTCGGCTTCAACGATGGCGGTGCGAACTTCGCCTTTCGCAGTTGGTCAGAGACGATATTTGAGACATTCTGGAACAGCACCGACGAAGTCCGCTCGCGCCCCGGCATCTATGAAAGCCGCATGTTTGGCGCAGATGGCCAGCGCACGCAGATTGTCATGCTCGACACGCGCTATTTCCGGTCTGACTTTGACTCCATCCCCTACTCACCGCAGCGCCCGCCGCTTGGGCCCTATGTACCCAGCGACGATGCGACCAAGACGATCCTTGGCGATGCGCAGTGGGAATGGTTGGAGCAAGAGCTGGCCAAACCGGCCGATCTGCGCATCATCGTATCCTCCATCCAAGTGCTGACCGATGCTCACAATTACGAAGCATGGGAAAGCCTGCCTCTGGAACGCGCTAAGCTGTATGCAATGCTGGCCGGGCGTGAGGAAAGCGGGATGGTGATGCTATCGGGCGATCGCCATGCGGGCGGTATCTACACCGACACTCCGCAAGCAGGCGGTGGTGAGCAAATGTGGGAACTGACCAGTTCCTCGCTCAACTACTCCTTTGCCTCAACCGAGCAAAACACCGCGCGCGAGCCGGATGATAAACGGGTGACCGACTTCATCTCAGAAGAGAACTTTGGCCTAGTCGACATTGATTGGGCATCGCGCAGCTTTACCATGTCGATGCGCGGCAGCGAAGGCGAAGAGCGGGTTACGCGCACCGTTCAGTGGTGACGTAAATGGTTCTCGTGCGGCGGCTTTAGAGGGTAAAGCCGCCGTCAGAGACCAGCACATGGCCTGTGATGTTCGACCCAGCATCGGACAGCATAAAGAGCATCTGATCTGCAATCTCTTCGGAGGTTGCGAACCGTCCAGACGGCGTTGATTTTGCCATTCTTTCGATCGTGGCGTCGCGGCCAAAACGTTCGACTGCTCGGCGAAAGTCTTCCCCGCTTTCCCAAAGGGCGGTGTCGACCCCGCCTGGCGCAATCGCGTTGACGCGGATGTTGTCTTTAGCCCCCTCCATTGCAGCGATGCGGGCCATGTGGGCAACGGCTGCTTTTGAAACGCCATAGGGGCCAACGCCTGGCACAGGCTTTACGCCTGTGGAGGATGCGGTGATAACTGCGCTACCGCCGCCCGTCGCCTTGATTGCTCGCATGGCGGCGCGCAGGGTCAGGAAGGCTCCATCAAGATTGACGTCCATGATCCGCCGCCATTCGGACAAAGTGAGGTCCGCAATCGCTCCGCCTGATCCAATGCCCGCGTTGATAATGGCGTGGTTGAGGCCTGTTAGATGAGGCTCTAAACTGTCCCACAAAGCCTCATCAGCGACGCTGCCTGTGATCGTTACGACTTCGCAATCGAGATCCAATCCAGCCAGACCCGCTTCATCAACGTCGATCAGGAACAGTTTGGTTGCTCCGCGCGCGCAAAGGGCCTTTGCACAGGCGGCTCCGATACCCGAAGCTGCGCCCGTTACGAGAGCGGTGCGGTCCGCGAAATCTTTGATAATGCTCATGGCCTGCGCGCTAGTCGCAAGCCAACCGGCGATCAAGCCGCGTTATCGATCCCGAGATCGGAAAGCTTGCGGTACAAAGTCGAACGGCCAATGCCGAGACGCCGCGCAACCTCTGTCATCCGGCCGCGATAATGCCCGATGGCAAGGCGAATAACATCGGCCTCAATGTCTTCGAGCGGACGCAGATTGCCGTCTTCTGTGTAAAGCATAATGCCGACACCGTCATGCGAGGTTGGCCCGCCGCTGGTGTCCATTTCGCCCAACAATTCGGACAATTGGGGAAAGCTGTCCGCAGTGAGCATATCGCCTTCGCAATAGACCGCGCTGCGGAACAGAACCGATTGCAATTGGCGCACATTGCCCGGCCAATCATACGCGCCCAGCAATGCGAGCGCGGTTTCTGAAACAGTCAGATGGGTCAGGCCGGGTTGCTCCCCGATCCGGCCCAGAAAATGCCGTGCGAGGGCCGGAATATCGCCGGTCCGTTCGCGCAAGGGAGGCAAAGTGATCCGGGTTCCGCCCAAACGATCGGCCAAAGCGGCATCGAACAGCCCGCCTTTCGCCAATTGGGCCAAATTGGTGTTGCTGGCCGAAAGCAGCCGAATATCGACGCGGAAGCCGTGCGCTGCGCCTACCGGGCGGATAATCCCTGTCTCCAGCGCCTCTAGCAGTCGGCGTTGCACGGCGGTGTTCAGCCGGTCGACTTCATCGAGGATAAGCGTGCCGCCATCGCAATGTTGCAGCGCGCCGATCTGGCGATCAAAGGCGCCGGGAAAGGCGTTGGGTTCATGCCCGAAAAGAACCGATTCAATCGAATTCGGGGCAACGCTGGCAACATTGATGATGCGCAGAGAATCTTTGGAACGCGGTGATGCGGCGTGCATGGCCAACATCAACATTTCCTTGCCCGTGCCGCTTTCGCCTTCGATCAGGGCATGGTTGTGGCCACGCGCCGCTTTGGCCGCTTGAGCCAGCGCGGTGCGGAATGTTGGTGCGGTGCCAATCATGGCTTCGAAATCGAGGCTGGCCGACATTTTCTCTGTCAGCGGCGCAAGTTCATCACGCGGGGTTTCGCGTGTTGTGACGCTGCGCAGCGCCTCCATCAAACGATCGGGTGAAACAGGCTTTACCAGATAGTCGCTGGCCCCTGCGCGCATCGCTTCGACGGCGAGCAGCGGGGAGGCGCTGGTTGTTAGCATCAGGATGGGGAGAGCAGGGCGGCGTTCTTTCAGCTCTGCAATGAGCGAACACGCATCATCACCGGGAACCCATTGATCGAGCAGAATTGCGGACAATTGCATGCCTTCGCGTGTGCCCAGCATTGCAATCGCTGTTTCGGCATCGCTGGCCACGACTGTGCGCCACCCTTCGCGGGCGGCAATCGCAGAGATGAGGCGGCTTTGCGCCGGTTCATCATCGATCAACATCACAATGCGCGATTCTTCGCGCACTTGGTCCGTTGCATCAGGGCGTGTTTCCAAGTCTGCCATAGATCCAGCCATGATTTCTCCAAAACCCCCTGAAACCATCCCAGGGAGATACGTGGCCATGTGCATAGAGAAGCCGGGTAAAGACGGTGTTAAGCGTGTTGAAAGAGATTAGGGGGCTGTATCGAAACGGTTCCGATCGCGCCGCTTTGCGCCGTTGGCGACAGGCATTGATACAAAGGTGGCTTGAGATAGGGCGATGGCTTCGATACGGGGGAGTGAATCGACAGCCCTAACGATTTTTGCAGCTGTATTTCTAACGCTGCGTCGTTACATCCAATTCGAGGGGAAATATATCATGACAGTGCATGACATGGATAAAGCGCGTTCGACCTATGATAGCTTCATGGGCACGCTAAAATGGACCGTGCCGCTTATCTGCGCGCTCACCTTCATCGTTATCTTGCTTATCGCCGAATAAGGGCAGACCATTTCTGTGAAAATCGCTGTATTGAAAGAGCGCGCAGCTGGGGAAACCCGGGTCGCGGCCACGCCGGAAACGGCGAAGAAATTCATTGCTCTTGGCAACGAGGTCGCTGTGGAAAGCGGCGCTGGTGAGCATGCGGCGATTTCCGACGCTGCCTACGCCGATATTGGCGCGACGACAGGCAAATTGGCTGCAATTATGAAAGATGCCGACATTGTGCTCGGTATCCAAGCGCCTGATACAAAGCATCTTAAGGGAGCAAAGAAAGGCGCAATTGTCGCGGCTTTGTTTGATCCGTTTCAAAATGCAGATTTGGTCGCAGCCTATGCCAAGGGCGGTTTCGAAGCGCTCTCGATGGAATTCATGCCGCGCATCACCCGCGCGCAAAGCATGGATGTCCTCTCCAGCCAATCGAATCTTGCCGGTTACAAAGCGGTTTTGGCCGCTGCGGACGCATACGGCCGCGCCTTTCCAATGATGATGACGGCGGCTGGCACTGTGAACGCGGCCAAGGCGTTTGTTATGGGCGTCGGCGTTGCAGGCCTCCAAGCGATTGCAACAGCACGCCGTTTGGGTGCGCAAGTTTCGGCCACAGACGTGCGATCCGCGACGAAAGAGCAAATCGAAAGCCTCGGCGCGAAAGCAATCTTCGTTGAAGATGTCGCCGGTATCGAGGGTGAAGGCTCTGGCGGTTACGCGACCGAAATGAGCGATGAGTACAAGGCGGCTCAGGCAAAGCTCGTCAGCGAACACATCGCCAAACAAGACATTGTGATCACCACCGCCTTGATCCCTGGACGCGCTGCTCCGGTCCTGATCTCCGACGAACAAATCGCGTCGATGAAACCGGGGAGCGTGATCTTTGATCTCGCGGTCGCGCAAGGCGGCAATGTCGAAGGATCAAAGCCCGATGAAACCGTCGTGAAGCACGGCGTGAACATCATCGGTTTCTCCAACACGCCCGCACATTTGCCCGCCGACGCATCGGCTCTGTTTGCGCGCAACCACTTCAATTTCCTCTCCGCATTTTGGGACGCAGAAGCGGGTGCACCCGTTCTCGACGAAGAAATCGGCGATGCGATCCGCCTGACGAAAGACGGTGCGATTGTGAATGAGAGGCTGAAAGGGTGAGGGCCATAGCCTTATCATTGATGGCATTGCTCGTCGCTGCATGTGTGCAAAACGATCAGAGCACGGCTGATGCCATCGAAGGAAGTTATGGCGTGGAGGACGTAGCAGCAGGGGCAGAATTTCGATTTGGTGTTCACCAGATTCTGACGATTCTCGAACCATCTTGCCCTCTATCCAGAAAAGCTGCGTTGCTCGCAAAATTTGATCCCGTGAAAGAACGATTTGACGAAATTGGGGATGCCGTATCGGGCACAGTCCACGAAATCGATATTGCAATCGCCCGCGCTGATCGTTCGCGACACGAACCGGTTCGCCAATGCATCGCACCGGATCTGTCTGACGCAGAAGCGAACATCGAACGAGCGATCGTCAAATCAATGGCATTGCTCGACACGCTAGAGAGCATCTCTATCCAACGCTCCGACAATGAAGGCGGACAATAATGGACTTTATCAGCATTCTATCAATCTTCGTGCTGGCGTGTTTCGTCGGCTATTATGTGGTCTGGTCGGTGACCCCCGCCTTGCACACGCCTTTGATGGCGGTAACCAATGCGATCTCGTCTGTGATTATCGTCGGCGCACTGATCGCGGCGGCGGATGCAAGCAGCCCGGTTGCCAAATATCTCGGCCTGTTCGGTGTGGTGCTCGCCAGTGTGAACATCTTCGGAGGGTTCGCCGTGACGGAGCGGATGCTCGCCATGTATAAGAAAAAGGAGAAGTAAGAGATGACCTTCTCCATTTTAGCAGCAGCCGCAGACGGCGTTTCTGGCACCTCAGCGTGGGCGATGCTCGCCTATCTCGTTTCAGGCGTGTTCTTTATCCTCGCATTGCGCGGGCTTTCGTCGCCTGCGACGTCGCGCGCGGGCAATCGCAACGGTGTGATTGGTATGGTCATCGCTATTGCGACGACCCTAATCACTCACAAAATCGCCAATATCGCAGAGATCGGCATCGCAATCTTCCTAGGCGGGATCATCGGCGTCACGGTGGCGCGCAAGATTGCAATGACCGCGATGCCCGAATTGGTTGCAGGTTTTCACAGCCTTGTCGGCTTGGCCGCCGTTGTGGTGGGCCTTGCGGCGTGGCTTGACCCGGCCAGTTTCGGGATCACCGATGCTGCAGGACAAATCCTTGTCGTCAGCCGGATTGAACTTGGTCTGGGTATCGCCATCGGTGCGATCACCTTCTCCGGTTCGATCATCGCTTTCTTGAAATTGTCCGGCCGGATGAGCGGTTCGCCGATCATGCTGCCCGGACGTCACATCATCAATCTGGGCACCCTTTCTGCAATCATCGCATTGATTGTGGCCTATGCATTGTCGAATGCCGCGGGCGCGGGTGAAGGGCAGTTGATCATTTGGGTGACTGTGCTCGCCTTTATCATCGGCTTCCTCCTCATCATCCCAATCGGCGGCGCGGATATGCCGGTGGTTGTGTCGATGTTGAACTCCTATTCCGGTTGGGCAGCCGCAGCGATGGGCTTCACGCTGGGTAACAGCGCGATGATCATCACCGGCGCTCTGGTCGGTTCATCGGGCGCGATTCTGTCTTACATCATGTGCAAGGCCATGAACCGCAGCTTCATCAGCGTGATCGCGGGCGGCTTTGGCGCAGAAGACAGCGGCGGTGGAAGCGGCGAACCGCGCGAACAGCGTCCGTATAAGCAAGGCAGCGCGGACGATGCGGCCTATATGTTGGAGCAGGCCGAGAAGGTCATCATCATCCCGGGTTACGGTATGGCTGTGGCTCAGGCTCAGCATGTGCTGCGCGAAATGGCCGACACGCTGAAAGAGAAAGGCGTGGAGGTCAAATACGCCATCCACCCTGTGGCTGGTCGTATGCCGGGCCACATGAACGTGCTGCTCGCCGAAGCGAACGTGCCCTATGATGAAGTGTTCGAGCTTGAAGACATCAACTCCGAATTCGCGACCGCCGATGTGGCGTTTATCATCGGCGCGAACGATGTGGTGAACCCGGCGGCAAAGACCGACAAATCATCGCCCATTTACGGGATGCCCGTTTTTGACGTGGACAAGGCAAAGCAGGTGTTCTTCATCAAACGATCAATGGGCGGGGTCGGCTATGCCGGTGTCGACAACGATGTGTTCTATATGAACCAAACCGTGATGTTGTTGTCAGACGCCAAGAAAATGGTCGAAGGCATCGTCAAAGCGCTGGATTGATCGGTAAGAGCCATGCGGTTTCTCATCATCCTATTGGTCGTCTTTGGCATTGGCATTGGCGCGTGGTTTCTGCTGCGCGATGATGGCGTGGTCGAACAGGTGACACAGGCCCGCGTTGAGCAAGCCTTGATCGCCAACGGCGTGCCTGATCCGATGGCGGATTGCATGTCAGAACGGCTGGTCGATCGCCTCAGCATCAACCAATTGCTGAAACTCGAACGGCTTGCCCCGCAAGAGGGCGAGGCGCGTCTGCCGCAATCGATGGGTGATGCAATGGACCGACTGAACCGGGTCGAGGACAACGAAGCGGTCAAGCAATTGGTGCGCGCCGGCAGCGGCTGCGGCATTCAGATGGGCCTCGATCTCTTCGGCGGTTAGGCCCGGCGAGCAATCCGCTTGCCATCCTCCCCTTTGATGCGGCACACAGAGCATCGGAGAGGGAGAGTTCCATGATCAGATTGCCAAAGGTTAGCTTGACCGCTGCCGCATTGCTGCTTGCCAGCGCCGCCCCTGTTTGGGCGGAAACCCACACCATCACGCCGGGTGAGGGCGCGCAGGAACGTTTGCAAGAAGCACTGATCCTTGCCGAACCGGGCGATGAAATCGTGCTGGAGGCTGGGCGCTATGTGCTGACCGACGGGCTTAGCCTTGATGTCGATGGGGTCACTGTGCGCGGCGCGGGCATGGACGGAACGGTTCTGGATTTTACCACGCAAGCGGGATCGGGCGAAGGGCTGCTGGTCACCTCCGACAACGTAACCTTGCGCGATTTTGCTTTGGAAAACCCGCAAGGCGACGGGATCAAATCCAAGGGCGCGGATAACATCGTATACTACCGCGTCCGGGTGACTTGGACCAACGGCCCCGATGCCGGGAACGGTGCCTATGGCATCTATCCGGTCGAAAGCACGGGCGTGTTGATCGACGGCGCGAAAGTGACCGGCGCGTCTGATGCAGGCATTTATGTGGGGCAATCTAACCTGATCACCGTGCGCAATTCCATCGCGGAGGCAAATGTCGCCGGGATCGAGATTGAGAACAGCCGCAACGCTCTGGTCGAACACAACATCGCCACCCGCAACACCGGCGGCATTTTGATTTTTGATCTGCCGGGACTGCCTGTGATGGGCGGCGGCAATGTGATTGTGGCGAACAATCTGGTGGTTGCCAACGACACGCCTAACTTTGCCCCTCCCGGTAACATCGTCGCGGGCGTGCGGCGCGGCACCGGCATTATGGTCATGGCCAATGACAATGTCTTGATTGAAGACAACATCCTTCAGCACAACCCAACCGCGCCGATCATGGTGATTGCCTACACCCAGCAAACCGATGATGAACGCTACAACCCATTGCCGCGCGAAGTGATCGTTGGGACGAACAATTACGGTGTCGGCGGCGATGATCCTCAACTGGAGGGCGCAGACATGCTGCTCGCCGCGTTTGGCGGCGCGCTGCCTCCTGTCATGTGGGATGGGCTGGGAAGCATGACCGCCGTGGCAGGGACACAGGGATGGTCATTAAACCTGACCGAAGCGGGCGTAGGGCTGGACGGTGCATCGCCATCGCCGCTTACCGTGCCTGAACCAGAGGCCGAATTTAACCGCGACGGCATTGGAGCTCCAGCAGAATTGGAAGGGCGCATCTGATGCGGGGGATTGGTTTCCTTGTTACTGCATTGGCGGTTCTAGCTGCTTCCGTGGTGGCTCAGGCCACCAGCGTCCCAAGCTCAGTCGTTAGGGACGATATCGTGCAAGGCGAAGGCTTTCCCCGGACACTTGCCGAATACGGTTTTTTTAATGATCGCGGCGCGCGCGAACCTTCGGCCTATGTCACTGGGTATGAACTGAACACCCCGCTGTTTTCAGATGGGGCCGCAAAGCTTCGGTATATCTACGTGCCCTCTGGCCAAAAGGTTGAGGCAAGCGGCGATGGGCTGCTGCAATTCCCGGTGGGAAGCGCGATTATCAAAACCTTTGCTTTTGGCGAAGGAGAGGACCAGCGTTTTATTGAAACCCGCGTTCTGCTGCACCGTGCGGACGGTTGGCTCGCGCTTCCTTACAAATGGAATGAAGAGCAGACCGAGGCCCGGTTGGCGCTCGCAGGCGGGCGGGTGCCCATCACCACGGCCTCAGGC
Source organism: uncultured Erythrobacter sp. (assembly GCA_947502815.1). Classification (GTDB taxonomy): domain Bacteria; phylum Pseudomonadota; class Alphaproteobacteria; order Sphingomonadales; family Sphingomonadaceae; genus Erythrobacter. The sequence continues at coordinate 2,281,796 of CANNBH010000001.1, read as the reverse complement.
GAGGAAATAAGCTACCGCATTCCCAATAAGAACCAATGCAAAACGTGCCATTCGGTCGATGGAGAGGTGGTTCCGATTGGTCCCAAGGCGCGCAACCTTTCGGCCAACTGGCTTGGCTCCATGCGCGATTCTAGCATCTTGGACGCCGTGCCCGAAGGGGCAGATTCGCTTCCCGTTTGGACGGACACAAGCGCCGGCAAAGAGGCCCGCGCCCGCGCCTATCTCGAGGTGAATTGCGCCCATTGCCACCAACCGGGCGGCGGGGCGTCGAACTCCGGCCTCGATTTGCGATGGGAACAGGATGATGCCTTTGCCGTCGGCGTGCGTAAACCGCCAGTTGCCGCTGGGCGCGGGGCAGGGGGGCTCTTGGTTTCTATCGAGCCAGGCAATCCCGACGCATCAATTTTGGTGCACCGAATGAATTCGGCCGAACCGGGCGTGGCCATGCCCGAATTGGGCCGGTCTACCATTGATCACGCCGCTGTTGCGGTGATGCGAGACTGGATTGCGGAGATGGAACAGTGATGAAGTGGCTCCTTCGAATTGGAGGCACCCTTCTCGCGGTGCTTGTCATCGCGTTTTTCATCTTTCGCACGCCGGATACAGACCCGGCGGAAATGCGTGCCAAATATGCAGGGGCCCCGTCGCAATTTGTTGAGATTGGCGGCGGTGTAACCGTGCATTTGCGCGATGAAGGACCCCGCAATGCCGACAGCGAAGTGCCTGCTATCCTCTTGCTCCACGGTTCCAACGCAGACCTATCGACATGGCAGCCATGGGTGGAGGCTTTGTCCGAAACGCACCGCGTTATCCGCTTTGATCAGGTCGGGCACGGCCTGACCGGACCCGATCCGGCACAGGATTACAGCCGCCAAAATTATGCCGATGACATTCGCGAAGTCGCCGATGCGCTGGGCCTTGATCGCTTTATCATCGGCGGCAATTCAATGGGCGGCAAACACACGCTCGCCTTCGCGGTCGCTTATCCTGAGCGTGTTGCTGGCATGATCCTTGTCGATGGCAGCGGCGGTCCGATGCAGCCACGTGATGAAGACGAAGAGAAAGCCAGCGGCAATATCGGCTTTACCATCGCGCGAATGCCTGGCGTGAACCTGATCGCAGAACAGATCACGCCGCGGGCCTTGATCGCGCAGAGCCTTAAGCAATCGGTTTCGGTCAAGAGCATTGTGACCGACGAAATGATCGACCGATATTGGGAGATGCTGCGCTATCCCGGCAACCGCGCGGCAACTATGGCGCGGTTTGGCGCGGATTATGAAGCCATGACCGAGGCGGAAATTGCCGCGCTCACAATGCCGACCTTGATCCTTTGGGGAGAAGAGGACCGGTTGATCCCCGTTTCCGCCGCGCGCTGGCTGGATCAAACTTTGACCAATAGCGACTTGGTTATCTATCCCGGTATCGGCCACCTTCCTCAAGAAGAAGCGCCCGATGCGACCATCGCAGATGTCCGGAAATGGCTAACATCGTTAGAGCAAGAATGATGCCTTAAGCCTGTGTTTACCGTCTAAACACCTCATATTCCGTTTAAATCTGAGCCCTATGGACGCAGGCAACGCTTCCTCGCTACACATGAGCCGTGGCTACTTTAAGCCCGGATGGATTCGAGGAAAAATTTTGCGAAAATTGGGCATGATTGGCGGGATGAGCTGGGTCTCTACCGGCATATATTACGATCGGATCAACCGGATCGTTCAACGCCGCGCAGCCCCCATGGCCAGTGCGCCACTGCTGATCGAAAGTCTCGATTTTTGTCAGCTTTACGCGCTTGCCGACGACAAGGACTGGAAACGCGCCAGCGGCATCCTTTCCGAAAGCGCAAAACGGCTGCAGGGTGCGGGCGCTGAGGCATTGATCATCAACGCCAATTCGATGCACAAATTGTATGAAGATGTCGCCAGCTCGGTTGATGTTCCGATTTTGCATATCGCTGAATATGTTGGGAAAGCTCTCAAAAAAGCCGGCCGAAAGAAAGCCGCCCTTATCGGCACGCGCAATGTCATGACGGAAAGCTTTTACCGCAAAAGATTGGTCGCTCATGGGATCGATCTTTTGCCGCCCAACATGGTCAATGTCGAAACGCTGGACCGGATCATTTACGACGAATTGATGGTGGGTAAATTCACCCGTGATGCCGAACGCACCATGAAGACGATCATCACAAACAAGGCGCAAGAAGGCGCCGACTCCATCGTGCTCGCCTGCACCGAGCTGGACTTAATCGTTGATGTGGATGCGAATGTCTTGCCGGTGTTCGATTCAACCCGAATTCACTGTGACGCGGCCGCAGATTGGATTTTGGAACAGGAAATTGCGGATTAGAAAACGGTTGGTCGCTCACCAAGAACGCCCTGCCGATTTTACCTACCGGTAAAGGTGTTTCTGATATGCGATGAGCCTAAGTGCCGAATGGAATTTGTCATCGAACAATAACGGGCAAGTTCCGGGTCTTCGGGTCGCACCGTAGACCCAAGAGCGTAAAGCTCTTGGGGCCGCTTACCACCCCCCCATTGCACCCGGTAAGCGGTCCCCTTTTTTGGGGCGTTCTCCTGCAAATATGCCGTTGGTCTATGCCTCTTTCGGGGCTGTCCACCGCATTCCGCCTTGGTTGCTGTTCTGTTCCCGTTGAGCAGTCCGCCGTGCTGACTTAAGCGACATCTGTGATGAACCGCGCACCCTATGCCGCCGACCCCGATGCCCATGGCGGGCGCGAATTCGCCACGACGCGCGCGCCTGCGCTCTCAAACGAGGCGTTAAGCGGCGACGCCGGGTCCAGCGGTAATCGCGGCCCCCGCACCGATTTTCAGCGTGACCGTGACCGCATCATTCATTCGATGAGCTTTCGCCGCCTTAAATCCAAAACGCAGGTTTTTATCGCGCCGGATGGCGACCATTATCGCACCCGTCTGACCCATTCGATCGAAGTGGCGCAGATTGGCCGGGTTTTGGCGCGCAGCATGGCGCTGGATGAGGATTTGACTGAGGCCCTGTGCCTTGCGCATGATCTGGGTCATCCACCGTTTGGCCATGCGGGGGAAGCGGCCCTATCCGATGCGATGGCGCGTCACGGCGGTTTTGATCACAACGCTCAGGCGCTGCGCACGGTCATGCGGCTAGAAAGTCCCTATCCCGAACATGATGGGCTAAACCTCACATGGGATTTGCTCGAAGGGTTGGCCAAACACAATGGGCCTGTCAGCGCGCCCAATTGGGCTTTGGCGCAATTGGACGATGACTTTCCGTTGGACCTTGGCACGTGGCCTTCTTTGGAGGCTCAGATTGCCGCGGTGTCGGACGATATCGCCTATGACAATCACGATATCGACGACGGATTGCGCGCCGGATTTCTGGATCTTGATGATCTGCTGGAGCTGGATTTCCTTGCCGATCAATGGCGCGCGGTGGAAAAACGCTATCCCCATGCCCCGCGTGACCGCCAATTGCGCGAATTGATCCGGGACCAGATTGGATTGATGGTCAACGATGTTCTGGATCATTCACGCGAACAGGCCAAAGGGTTTCAATCGGTCGCTGAAATCCGCGGTGCGGGACGGCAATTGGCGGGCTTTTCCCCGGCGATGCGCGACCATGAACGCGTGCTCAAATCCTTTATGTATGACAAACTCTATTACCACCCTGAACAGGTCGCCGCGGCGCAGCGCGCGCGTGATGTGATCGCGCGTTTGTTTGCCGGCTATTCGCAAGATGAAAAATTGATGCCCGCCGCGTGGAACGATCGCCTGCCAGAAACAGAGCCCGAACGCAGCCGGATGATCGCCGATTTTATTGCAGGGATGAGCGACCGCTTCGCAATCCAATCGTGCGAGGCCATTTATGGCGAACGACCTGAGGGATTGACCAATGTCTGATATGCACACTGAAAAGGTCCCCGTGCGCTTGGGGCTGGTCGGCGCGACTGGTTTAATCGGACGGCGTCTAATCGAAATTTCCAGCGCCGGTGACGACGCGCGCATTGTTGGGATCGCCCGGCGCGAAGTTGACTTACCCAAAGGCGCTCGGGTCGAAATGTTTGTGGCCGATCCCGATAAATGGGGTGAGGTCTTAGAAGCGGTGAAGCCTCAAACCTTAATCTGTGCGTTGGGCACCACTTGGAAAAAAGCGGGTCGAGATGAAGCGGCGTTTCGCAGCGTCGATTACGATCTGGTGCTCTCCACAGCACAGGCGGCGAAGGAATCGGGCATTGCCAATATGGTGATGGTGACCGCGGCAGGCGCCGATCCGCACGCCAAAAGCCTGTATATGCGCGTAAAAGGCGAGATTGAACGGGCCGTTTCCAACGTTGGTTTCAAGCGGCTCGACATTTTGCAGCCGGGCCTGTTGAAAGGCGGCCGGCAGGGCGATCTGCGCCCCTTAGAGGCAGTGGCTCAAGTGGTTAGCCCACTTATCGATCCTCTCATCCCAGAAAAATGGGCCATGTTCCGATCGGTTGATTCCGATCTGGTGGCGGAGGCCATATTGGGTCTTTCATTGCGCAAGGCAGCAGGGCGCTTTACCCATGATAACGAAGCGATGAAGCGCGCCGCGCGAGAGTGGCGGGCAAAAGCAGCGGGTTAAGCGGCGGTAGTAGTCGCCTGCAAAGTCTACCCGCGCCGAACGGAGCATTTGGCGATGGATTGGGCACTTGTCTTTACCGCAGTGAATGGGCTGGCAATGATCGCTTGGGTTGCCTTGGCATTTTTGCCGCGCTGGCCTGCTTTGCTGTCGGCGGTTTTGTTCCTTGGGGTGGGATTGCTGTGTCTCGTCTATTCGGTCAGCATGATCGGCGTGATGAGCGGGATGATCCCGTCGGGTCCGGGCGATGGCGGCCTAGATTTCACCACGATCGAAGGGGTGCGTGCGATATTTGCCAGCGATGGCGGCGTTGTGATCGGATGGACGCATTATCTTGCCTTTGATCTATTTGCCGGGCTCTGGATCGCGCGCGATGCGGATTCAAAAGGGGTATCCCGTTTCATTCAGGTGCCGATCTTGTTCCTCACTTTGATGTTCGGTCCTTTGGGGCTGGGCATCTGGCTGTTGCTGCGCGAACCCGCTGCGCGGCGTCAGGGCCGGTTTCAATAGGCCCCAAATAGGCGGGGCTATGGCGGCTGCGTAAAGCGATGGACCTCGCGCTCTCAACCTGCTTATCTCTCAGCCAAAGATAATGGGAGACATCGGGCACATGGCTGAAGACACACATTCGCTTACGACTTTCGATGAAATCATGAACCACTGGGTGGCCAATCGCCCAGATAGGGTCGCGTTAGAGCATGCGGGCCGCACCATCTCCTTTGCCGAAGTGGATGTTTTGACCCGGCGTTTGATCGCCCTGTTCAATTCTCATGGGGTCGCAAAGGGTGACCGCATCGCATGGTTTGGCAAGAATTCAGATCGCCACTGCTTGCTCTACATCGCTGCGGCTAGAATGGGCGCAGTGATGGTGCCAATCGGATGGCGATTGGCCCCTCCTGAGGTCGCCTATATCTTGGGCGATACCGGCGCGAAATTGGTGTTCGCTGGCGAAGGTTTCGCCGAAACGGCGCATTCCGTGGCGGCGCAATTGCCGCATAAACCCGAAGTTTTCGATGCTGAAGCGGCAATGGCAAAGGCGAGCGGGCTGGACCCGGCGCTTTACGAACCGGCCCACCAGGACGATCCTGTTCTGCAACTCTACACCTCTGGCACGACCGGCAATCCAAAAGGCGTGCAGCTTTCCAATGCCAACCTGTTTGAGCTGCGGATTCTGGGCAATCTGGCGGGCGTCGACTGGAACCAATATGAGCCGGACGATTGCGTCCTGTTTGCAATGCCATGCGCGCATATTGGCGGAACCGGTCTGATCAACAATTCCATCGCCAATGGTGTGCGGTGCAGAATTGACGCCGAATTTACGCCCGACGGCGTCTTGTCCGCGATTGAAGCGGGCGCAACGCATTTGTTCATCGTCCCGGCCGCGCTGCAAATGGTGGTGCAGCATCCAAAGGCTGCAGAGACCGATTTTAGCAAGCTGAAGTTCCTGATGTACGGCGCTGCGCCGATGCCGCTTGAGCTGTTAAAGGAAGCGGTGAAGACCATGCCCAACGCGGGCTTTGTCCAGCTGTATGGAATGACAGAGACCACCGGCACCGTGACCGCGCTTGGCCCGGAAGATCACTCGATCGAAGGCAATCAAAGAATGCGGTCTGCCGGCAAAGCGATACCGGGTGCCGCCATCGAAATCCGCGGCCCTGACAACACTGAATTGCCCCTTGGTGAGATTGGTGAGGTCTGCATTAAGTCGCCTTCGAATACTGCCGGATATTGGAATTTGCCCGAAGCCACCGCCAGCACAATCGATGCCGAAGGTTGGGTCCATACAGGCGATGCCGCGATCATGGATGCGGATGGATATGTCTATATTCAAGACCGCATCAAAGACATGATCATTTCCGGCGGAGAGAACGTCTACCCGGCAGAGGTGGAAAGCGCGATGTACGGTCACCCGGCCATCGCCGAAGTTGCCGTCATTGGCATTCCCAGCGAGAAATGGGGCGAGGAAGTGAAGGCCTGTGTCGTGTGCAAACCCGGCCATGATCTCGATACCAATGATGTGATCGCCTACACCCGCGAACGCGTCGCCGCTTTTAAGGCACCAAAGACGGTGGATATAATCCCTGAATTGCCGCGCAACGCCTCTGGCAAAATCCTGCGCCGGCAATTGCGCGAACCCTATTGGGAAGGGCAGGAGAGGCAAGTTTCCTGACCATGAAAAGGCACGCCCCTGCTACCCTGCGCAATCGCGATGCGATTGCTGAGGCTTTGGCTGATGAGCTACCCGAAAGCGGATTTGTGCTGGAAGTGGCGAGCGGGTCGGGCGAACACGCGGTGTTCTTCGCTGGTCGTTTTGCCGCGATTGAATGGCAACCCAGCGACCCTGCAGCCGATGCGATAGCGTCCATCAAGGCGCATGGGGCGGATTATGCCGGGTCCAATCTACTGTCGCCCATTATCCTTGATGCGAGTGCACCCGCTGGCTGGAACGTATCTGCTGCCGATGCAATTGTGTGCATCAATATGGTCCACATCAGCGATTGGGCTGCAAGCGAAGGGTTGTTTAAAGGGGCTGCTGATATTTTGAGCGGCAAGGGTTTGCCGCTGATTTTGTACGGCCCATTTTTTGAGCAGGGCGTAGAGCCTGCCTCCTCCAACGTGGCTTTTGACGAAGGGCTGCGTGCACGCAATCCGGCGTGGGGCATTCGCCATGCAACCGAATTGGATACGCTCGCGCAGGCCAATGGTTTCACCCGCAGTGCGCGGCGCGCAATGCCCGCCAACAATTTGATGCTGGTTTATAGGCTCACCTAATCAATCGCGTCTTCGCCAGCGCGGCCTACCGATTCAATATCTTGGCCAAGGCCTTGAACGGTGTTGCAGGCTGTGCTTGTCAAAGTCAGCGCGGCCAGCGCGGCGGTGATAAGGGTCTTGCGGATCATGGTGGCTCCTTTGCGCAATTACACAGATACTGTCTCCGCCTTTTTCTGCGCAAGGGCCAGTTTGCGCTCTCGCCATGCGATCAAGAGCCCCGCGCCTACGATCAATGGTGCGCCCAGCCACAACGTCGTCGACGGCGCGCGGTCGAATATGGTATATCCATACACGGTCGCCCACAAAAGCGCGGTGTAATCGATCAGGAGAACGACAGCGGCCGACCCAAACCGGAGAGACCACGTTAAAAGCACCTGTGCGGTCGCTCCCGTCAGCGCCACGGCGATAGCGATCAGCCATGTCTCCGCATCATGCGATGAGGAAAAGAACGGAAAGGCGATGAGCAGGAATGGGCTAGACAGCGCTGTGAACCAAAAGATGATGCTCCACGGAGTCTCAGTTTTGTTGAGATCTTGCACTTGAAAGCTGAGCATTGCGACCATGGCTGCTGCGATTAACGCAACGGCCACACCGGCAACTGTGACGTCTGTGTCACCGCCGCCGATGCCTGGCTGCATAATAACCAAGACACCGCAAAACCCGACCAGTACGGCGGCAGATCGATAGAAGCCGACTTTTTCGCCAAACATCGTAACGGCAATCACCACAGCGAAAAATGGTGCTGTGTAGGAAAGCGTCGTCGCTTCCGCGAGCGGCAGAAGCAACACGGCGCCGTAGACAAAGAACATCCCTACGCCGCCCATGATCGCGCGTCCGGCGTGGCTTTTGATCCGCTTGGTCCGGATAACCGCCAACCGTCCAAACAGCGCAAGACCGCCCGTTATCAACGCTAATGTTATGATTTGACGCCAGAAAATCATCTCTACCAGATGGACGCCGCGTTCGCCCGCTAGCTTTACCAGCATTCCCATCGTGGCAAAGACCAACGCAGTGATGAGCCGCAATCCAATGGCAAGCATGGGGCGGGGGCGAGCGACAGAGCCATCCATGCGCGCTGCTTTACGGCACGCGCGGGTTTGCGCAAGCGCCCCGGCCCATTACATGGTTGATCGGTATGGAATGGATAACGACCTTAGAATTTGCCAGCGATGCGCAAATGCTCGCATTGTCCGGCGTGTTAAGCTGGATATTTGCTGGAGTTTGCCTGGTGATGGAACGATTACGCAATGCGCGCCGATCGCTCGACGCATTGGAAAATGTGGGATGGGTGCCGTGGACCAACCTGTTCATCGCCGCCGCGATCATTGGCGGCGGTTTGCTGGCGACGAGCCTGCCGGTTGTGCTGGGGAATCTGTGACGATAGCTTCGCCGCCATGCTGAAACACGTCTTAGTCGCGGCCATCTTGTTTCTTTCGCCGGTCTCTGCATCGGCGAGCATGTATCAATGCTGGCCTGACCACGATACCGAATACCCCAAATTGCTGGAGGCCGACGCGGTATTCCTTGGGGAAATGACCGATTACAGGTTGGTTTTTGGTGACGGCTCCAACTCTCTTTACCCGGACGCAGTTATGACCTTTGATGTCATCGAGACATTAAAGGCGGACTTGTCCGATGAGGTGGAGATTACGTGGCAGGATCCAAAAATACCGCCTGAAGATGCCCGGCCACCAATGGGCGTGGAGATTTTCGCGATTCTTGCACTTAACGATGAGACAGCACCATCAGGTAAGAGGTACCATGCAATGGAAACCACCTGTGGTGGTCTGTTGAGGTTTGAAGGCACTGCGCAAAACATCGAGGCTATCAAAATGTGGCTCGCGACCGGTGAAGTTCGGGCGCATGAATTGTCTTCGAACGCGCGTTTTGGCGGCCCGTTGACTGGAACACGGCCCGATGATCGGTTCTATTGGATATTGATGGCGTTCATCGCTTTGGGCGCGGCAATTGCCATCACCCTCACGATCAAAAGACTACCCAAAATCGCTTAGAGGCACGCTTCCAAATACGCTTGATCAAACCCATATTGACGAGCTTTTTCAAGAGTATACGGACGCAGGCCAGATGGGCGGAATTCGCCCAAAATCTTGCCGTCTTCGCTTTCATCCAGATATTCGAACTTGAACAGGTTTTGGGTGACGATCACGTCGCCTTCCATCCCGATCACTTCGGTGATGTCGGTTGTGCGGCGTGAACCGTCGCGCAAACGCTTCACCTGAACGATGATGTCGACCGATTCCGCGATCTGTGTTGAAATCGCTTGTTTCGGGATCTTGATGTCGCCCATCAGGATCATGTTTTCCATCCGGCCCAGGCATTCGCGCGGGCTGTTGGCGTGAAGCGTACACATCGAACCATCGTGACCGGTGTTCATCGCAGCGAGAAGGTCGAAACATTCCGCGCCGCGAATCTCACCAAGGATAATCCGGTCAGGACGCATCCGCAGGGCGTTTTTAACAAGGTCGCCAATCGTAATCGCGCCTTGCCCTTCAAGGTTAGGCGGACGGGTTTCGAGCGGCAGCCAGTGCGGCTGTTGCAAGCGAAGTTCCGCGGCATCCTCAATCGTCAAAACGCGCTCACCCGGGTCGATCATTTTCGACAGGGCGTTGAGCATGGTCGTTTTACCAGAACCCGTACCGCCAGAAATAACGATGTTCATCCGGCACGCGCCTGCGATTTTCAGCGCGGTGCACATTTTCTCACTCATCGAGCCGAACTCTTTGAGCATGTCCAAGGTGATCGGTTTCTCGGAGAATTTACGAATTGAAATCGCGGTGCCGCGCAGTGACAGCGGCGGAACGATGACGTTCACACGAGAGCCGTCTTTCAAGCGAGCATCGGCCAGCGGGGTTGTTTGGTCGACGCGGCGGCCAACCTGGTTCACGATACGCTGTGCGATCTGGAAGAGGTGCTGTTCATCGCGGAACCGGATCGGTGCGATGACCAACTTACCCTTTTTCTCGATGTAGGTTTGGTCAGGGCCGTTGACCATGATGTCCGAAATATCGGGATCATTAAGCAATTCTTCGAGCGGGCCAAAGCCCAGCAATTCGTCAATCAGAACCTTTTCAAGCGCGAATTGTTCGCGGCGGTTCAGTGTAACCTTTAGTTCGGCCAGCACTTCCATGATGATTGGGCGAAATTCTTCCGACAGCTCTTCTTTCGAAAGCGTCGCTGCCGCTTCGGGATCAACCCGTTCGAGCAGGCGCGGGAGCACCTGCTCTTTGATTTTGTGAACTGAGGCCTCGAACCCGCCGGCTTCTGCTTCGGCGGCGTTGGTCGCGTTCATCCGTTCTTGTAGGCGGTCCATTGCATTGGCCGTCGCGTTACCGGATGGCTTGGCTTTGGCCTTCGGAGCAGGCGCCTCTTTTGCGTCTGCTTCGCCGGGGAGAGGCGGGAATTGTTCACCGCCTTCAGCTTCCTCTTCGGATTTCGCCGCTCCGCCCTTCATAGGTCGTGCGACGCCAAAGGCCGGTTTCGCGCCAGGCCTCATGCCGCCTGCGCCACCCTTTTTGCCGAATGCACTCATTAATCAGCCCCCAAGGCTTAAACGTGTTCCATCTGCCCTGTCGCAAGTTATCACGAACGGCGTCTCTCGAAGAATGGTGAATAAATGGGAAACCTTAATTTTTTCCCAAGGAACGGGCACTTCTCAATTTTTGACAGAGGGTTCACTCTCCCTCAAATAATGACGTGTTATCAATCTGATAATCTGACTTTCTTGGTGACTTTACGGGCGCATTGGTCAAAATTTGCGAATCATAAATCTAATTAGGAAGTTGATGGAGAGGCGCAGCCGTTTGTTGGCTCGCTGCGGAGACATGCAGCGAGGCGAGCTGACGCGGATCAAATTGCGGAACGGACTGGCCGCTTTGTTGAGTCTGGGTACCGAAACCGCCCAACTCAAAGGACTGCAATCATTCATCAGGTGCATTTGGTTTCCAAGTGCTTTCGGCTTTGATCGAAGCGGTCAAAACTGGTTGCACACAGACTGTGACACGAGTTAGAGAAACCCGATTAAGGCTAAACTCGAAACGCGCTGTGATCCGGTTGAATAATACAGTTTCAGCATGTTTCGCGTCTTTGCATTCGTTGGTCACTATCAGAAAACCAAGAAACATGGCATCCGCCTTGGTCAAAGGTTCGCAGGCCCCGGCTGAAGCGAGAAAAAATCTTCTAGGAAGTCGTTGGCTATGTCTCTCAGCAAGGACCTGAAAAATTTGGACGGCCGAGGCCAGACGACGAATATCGCTGCTTTCGCAGTGTTTGCTCTGGCGTTGCTTTTAAGCCTACTGGTTTTCTACAGCACAACATACTCCGTGCACACAGATTTGGCCGGTGCTGCTCTGTCGGGCCGGCTTGCCCTAACTCTTGGCGATAGCTTTGCACAATACAGCCTCTATTTTCCTCCAGCGGAACAAATTTGGTTTACGCTTGCCGCTTGGTTGAGTGATCTGACAGGGTTGCGGCTCGACCTGACTGTCATTGCGATGACGGGCGCTGCGCTCCTATTCTCGACCGGGCTCGCTTATCATATTCGCCGAGTGACAGTGGGGGCTTCGCCGCTCTTTCTTATTGGATCTGTGGCGGTGCTTGTTATCCTACCGGTGCTCTACAAGAACGTGTTTGGCCTGCGCGAACACATGGTTGTCCTTGGTCTTTGGCCTTATCTGGTGCTGCGCTTTTCGGACCCGGAGAATACAAAGATTGGGTTGAAGCTTCGCATTGTCATTGGCCTTTGGCTGGGCGCTACTCTGCTGCTGAAATATCTTTACAGCCTGGTTGTCCTAATCGTCGAACTTGTCGATGCTGCGGTCCGGCGCAAGCCATTGTCGCTGTTTAGGATTGAAAACCTAATTGCTGGCGCAATCGTCGCGCTTTACCTGTTGGTTTGGCTGGGTCTTGATCCCGCCCAGCGCGAAGTGATCGGCGCCGTGGTCAGCGCCATTGATGCAAACCTTACAAACACCAAAACGAACCTTGAGCAGGCGGCTCTCCATGCCGCTCTCGCTGCATTTTTCGTGGTTCTGCACTTCGTCTATAAGTTACCAGTCAGAGTGACTGCGATCGGCCTGGCCCTCGTTGTAGCAGCCATTGCGGCAGCGTGGATCCAATCTCGCTGGTACAGCCACCATCTGTTCCCGATCACTGTGGCTTACCTTGCTTGGCTCTGGATGATCCACCGGGAAACGAAGCTTTTGTGGTTGGTGGGGCTTTCCATAATCATCGCTCGGCCGATCCTTGGCGAATTCATCAATTCACGGATCTATCAGGTTACTGTTGCAGAGCTGGACGGCGCGATGGAGCAGTCAGAAATCTTGATTGATGGGAAGCGCGTTGGGGTTCTGACGATGCATCCGTCGCCTTTCAATCAGTACCTTGCATCCCAGCATGCCGTGCGTTGGAATGCGAGCATGAACAATTCCTATGTCGCCACCGAGCTTAAACCGCTCGACCGGCCTGAAAACGAAGGGGTCGTTGCTCCGCCAGTGACACTGGATGATCCCGGAATGCAAATGCTCCATGATGAGATGCTGCGCCTATGGGAAGATAGGCCGCCGGAATATCTCATCCTCGATGAAAGTACGAACTGGCCTTTGCAGTTTATCGATGTGAAATGGACGCAGGTTTTCGCAGAGGATGAGCGATTTGGCGCAATCTTGGACGGTTTCGAACCGGTGTTCAGCCATGAAGGCGAGTGGCTCGACTTTACCGTCTACGCCCGCAGCGAATAACGCGGTTTTGCTCAGCCGATTGCAGTCCAATCGAGCGGCTCTCCGCGCTTAAGGTCACGCGTAGCGATTTTGCCCAGGACGTCAGGTTTGTGTTTTGGAGCAAGGCCCTGTCCGGGACGGATTGAGCGGATGTTTTCCGGCGTCAGAATATCACCAGCGGCGACATCGCGTACGACGTAGAGTGAACGGCGGAATTGGACCGAGGCGCTTTCGCTGCCTTGCAAATCATAGGTCGCCTTTCCGAGTGATCGCCAAGCGCGTTTGCAGTCTGCCACCAAACCAGAAAATTCCTCAGGCTCAAGGCTGAACGCAGAATCTGGCCCGCCATCGGCGCGGCGCAATGTGAAGTGTTTTTCAACCACGCAACCTCCAAGAGCGATCGAAGATACGGCGACGGCGGAACCCGGGGTGTGATCCGACAAACCGGACACAACCCCAAAACGGTCAGCAAGATCAGGGACCGTGCGGATATTCGATTGTTCGTCTGGTGCTGGATAAGAGCTGACGCAATGAAGCAGAACCAGTTGATTGCAGCCATTGCTGCGCGCTGTTTCAACCACCTCACCAATCTCATCGAGATTGGCCATGCCGGTCGAAATAATCATCGGCTTTCCCTTTGATGCGCAATAAGCAACCAGTGGGAGATCGACCGCTTCGAACGAAGCAATCTTATAGGCCGGCGTGCCGAGCTCTTCGAGAAGGTCGACCGCAGTTTCGTCAAACGGCGAGGAAAAAAGAGTGACGCCGAGCTCGCTGGCTCGGCGGAATAAGGGCGCGTGCCACTCGAACGGGGTCTGGGCTTCGCCGTAAAGGTCGTAAAGCGTCCGCCCATCCCACAGACCCCCTTCGACAGTGAAATTGGGCCCGTCATGATCGATGGTGATCGTATCGGCGGTATAGCTTTGAATTTTGATCGCATCTGCGCCGGTCGCTGCAGCCGCTTCTAGCAAGGTGATCGCGCGCTCTAGGCTGCCGTTGTGGTTTCCGGACAGTTCGCAAATGACATAAGGTTCATGGCCTGAGCCGATCTGCCGACCAGCGATATTGATTTCTGGTGTATCGGTCATGTCACTTCCTTAAGTGCAGCGCTGGTTAGCATCGGGCGGCGGCCCGATCGAATAATTTCAAGCGCTGAACCGTATCCACAATTCATCAGCAGATCGACAACGCTCATAAAGCCCACGAACGCATCACCGGGTTGTGGGTAATCAGGATGTACGAAGTGCTGATAGCGCAGTTCCACGCCTGATCCTGCGAAAGCGCCCGCTTCTTGATTGTGCTCGATGTAGGCGGCGCTGCCCGGAGCAGAGAGGTATGTGGCCGCATCGATTGCTCGACAGATCGACAACAGCCATTCATCCTTGGCGCCGTTTACATCTGAAAGCTGGGACGATTCTGTGAAGGGGGTGGTGATCCCCATGCGCTCAGCGGTTGCCTTGATAAAGTGTTTGTTGAGGGCACCAATGGTCTCGTGACCCGCAGCCATCAAATCCTCAAGGCTTTCGAACACTTCTGCAAAATGAGGTGCTTTTGAATAGGCATGCTGGATCGTTGAAAGGTGCGTCTTGCGCCATTTGGGATTGGCATCGATCGCAGTGTTGATGAAGGTGCAATCCGCGCTTTGGCTGTGACCTGTCAAAGGGACGGTGAGGAAGGTTTCGCCATTCTGGCCAAGCACGCGGTTGCGCACCCCCCAGCTGCGTTTGAGAACCTGCGCATCGTCAAGGAAGACGAAATGGTCGCAGCGGTCGATTAGGTCGAAATAACCGATCCACGGCAGATAGGTGGGTTGCATTATCGCTGCGATCATGACGCTTGCGCCAGCATTTGAACGTTAAGGGTTCTTTGCAAATTAGCTTCAACTTCCGCGAATTTTTCGCCCTTGGAATATGCTTCCCACGCACCGGGAATAAAGCGGTCGCCGCGCGCTGCCGCCAATGCCTTGCGCAACTGACCAAGCTTATCAATTGTATCAACCGAATGATACAGCCAGCGAGGCTTTGCTGTCTTAAAGAGCTTTTTGCCGACCGCTAACTCGCCTTCAAAACCTTCTACCATATGGCCGATTTCTTTGATCAAGGCTGCGTCATCGGTTTCGGCGACACATTCAGCTGTAAGCAGCGTGCTGCCATTGCTTTCGTAAATGTAGGTCCGAAAGCAGCTGCCGCGTGCGGTGAAGTTTTGAACGTAGAATGGAACCGGCCCAGTCCAGTCAATTTCGAAAGTGTGGGTGACGAATTTTCGGGCAGGTGCCTTTGGCGTTTCGACGCCGACGGCTTTGAACAAAGGCATCGGGCTTGCCGCCCAGATTACGATGTCTTCGGCTTTGTCTTCGCCTAACATAGCGCGCGGCGTGGCAAGCTTGCGGTCATAAACACGCACGCCGATGTCATTGAGAGCCCTGCGGCATTGACGGAACAAGCCTGTAAAACCGTCCACTGGCAAGCTGGCCTGAACATTGCTGGCATAGCCCCACATCGCACGAGGAATACCGAACAACTCGTCTGCCAAAGCATCGGACTGTTTGGCTTGGGTGATTGTGTCTATAGAAATGCCGGTTGGGAACACGCGGTTGATCGCGAGTGGAATTGCAGCGCTGGCGTGCAATTGCGCCGGTGCGCATCCGACATGCCAACGGACATACCGGGCGAGAGGCCCCGTCAGCGCGTCTTCATAACAATCAATCCGGCCGAGCAGGTTTTCATTGTCGAGCGTGCTCAATTGCGCGCCTGTTGCATCCAATGCGGGGCCGCCAAAATCTTGGCTGTAGACGAGACCATCTTTGCCTGGGCTGACCGAACCAAAGCGGTTGTCGAAATCCTCGAACACTGCCCCGTGCTCTTCGAGAAGGGATCGCAAGGCATCGCCCTTTGGCCCGAAGTAGACGCAGCCTTCGCGCATTTCGCGTCCGTCACAGACCTGAGGTAAGGCAACGCCGCCAAGGCAGTCCAACCGTTCGTAAAGCTCAATGTCGCGGGCACCCAGACGATAGGCCTGGAGTGCTGCGAGGATACCCGTAAGTCCCCCTCCGACAATCCGAATACGCCTCATGAGGGCGTCAAATCGGTTGGCCCAAATCGTATCGGGCAGACGGTGCAGCAATTAGAAATTTCGTAACGCATACCTAGTCCGCTAAGCGGATGGCTTAAACAATTCGTTAACTACGATTTGCCTTTCGCGAGCGGTCTCAGCCCTTCAATGCGCGGGGCTCAATGTCTGACTTGCGTACATAGATGGTGAACTCGAACGGGATCGAACCGGGCCGCACCGCATAGTCGTGGCGTAGGGACACAAGCGGAGACAGATTTTCCTTACAAAACGCAAAAGCGCTCAGCGGGTCTTCGTAATACAATCCCTCATCGAAATAATCGACGAAGCGGCTCAGCATGTTGAACGCATAGCCGACCTTCGCATGCTCCATCAGGCGCTGCGAAGTTGCTTCGAAGAAGCCGCGATTGTCGCTCATCGCATTGTTGAACACCCCGCTGACAAGCACGAAGTCAAACTGTTCTTCAGGAGGGTCGCTAAGGATGTCGCGAACCTCAAATCGTCCTTCGGGATGGGCTTTGTTGGCAAATTCAATGGCTTCGGGCGAGATGTCATAGCCGACATATTCGCCTTCGAATCCGATCGTGCGTTGAAGCAGGCTTAGCATTTGTCCCGTACCGCAGCCAAAATCGAGCACTTTGCTGTCTTTCTGGACACCGATCTCGCAGAGGATCTCCATGCGGCGCTCTTGTGTTGCGCGATCAGCATACTGCGCGCTTTCGGCTGCATCCCCGTGCTGCTTAACGAGTTCGCTATAGTGTTTTGCGAGAGCGTCGATATCGTTCTTAAAGGTGTTCATCTAGCGCCTCAGGGCCTCCAGAATTGAAGTTGCAGCGTTTGCGGAAGGGTCAGCGGGAAAGCTCCCGTGCATTTGCTTGGTCATGTTGGCGCGCAGATCGGCGTCAGAACAAAATGTGTGCAACGCTTCTGCCAATTCGTCATCGGTGACGCTATCGGCGAGGCCCAGATCAAAAACAAGCCCCGCACGGGAGAACACTTTCGTCTCGCCGTCTTGTCCTTCATTCTGTGCAATCGCGGCGGCCGGCACTCCCATAAAGGCGCTTTCATACTTGATCAGACCGCCGCCGGTTATCGCAGCATCTGCCCAGACCAGCTGTTGGGATAGGTCCGGCTGTCTCAGCACGATGCAGCTTCCCGCCCCGAACCGCTTCAGTTCAGATTCCAATTCCGGATTCTCGTTCGTGATCGCATGAACGCATAAGTCGAGGTCATGCCTGTTCAGCAAACGCACAATCCGGAGCGTCAGGCCCTTTGGGTCAGAGCCGCCAATCGCAACCAGTAGATTGCGGACTTTGCCATCTCTGTCCCGTTCATTACTTTTCTGGCGGCGCTCGACCAATTTGCGTCTCGCCAGCAAATTTTTGTGGCCCAAGATGAAACTGGGCCCTTGAGGATAACCCAGTTCCGGGGCCTCCCAAGTGAAATTCAGAACCACGTCGCACGGATAGTCAGCCAATTTGCAGAAATCGTCTATTACCACGACCGCCAAACCCATCGATTTGAGGCCGGACAGATAGATTTCATCAATGCGGTAGCTGTCAATCACGACAAAACTGGCTTCGATGCCGGCCAATTCACGTTCTGCCGCTTCGGTGTTCACCGGCTTTGCACAGTCGACTACGTCAAAGTCGGCGGCCACAATTTGCTCTTTTGCAGCGGTGTCATACAGGCCCGCGAAGGTGCTTCTTACGCCCGACAATCGCAACGCTTCGGCGAGCGCAATACAGCGGCTTAGATGGCCAAAGCCAATCGAAACCGTCGCGTCGCAGCGGAACACCGCTCTCACTCGGCATTCTCCCGCGTCGCAGAAAATAGATGCTCGGCCCTCTCCCAGTCCTCTGGTCGGTCGATGTCGACCGCGCGCCATTCTGGCAGTTCCAAAAAGCGCGTTCGGTCAGAAAAGAAGGGGCGCCGTTCAAGCCATGCATCGCGCATTCCCCAATAAAACTGGCCAGAATCGTGAAACACCGGAGGCAGGTCTTGGGTTCGTGTGCTGCGATGCTCTGGCTGAGTGAATTGCGGGCTACCCTTGCCGCTGTCGATGAAACCACGTTGAGGGGGGTGGGCATATCGAACAGCAGGAAATGCGAAATCACATCGTGTGGAAAGCAGATTTCGGCCAGCGATCAGATCGTCAGGTTCAATAAACGCCGCAGTGGCATAGATGCAGCAGGCGGCGTCGACGTGCATTCCGGCATCAATGGCCCAGGACAATGCATGCACAATAACATCAGTCGTGCCGCTATGGTCATCAGCCAGTTCGGCGGGCCGCATGAAGGGCGTTTCAGCCCCCGCTTCACGCGCGATTGCAGCAATTTCGTCATCATCGGTTGAGACGATAATGTGGTCGAACAATCCCGACGCCTGAGCCGCCGCAATCGGCCAAGAGATCATCGGCTGGTCATAGAATTTGCGTATGTTTTTTCGCGGAATGCGTTTGCTGCCGCCGCGCGCTGGGATGATGGCGATATTCATTGCGCGATGGCCTTAGCGACCTCGCCAATGACGACCTGTTGCTGTTCCTGAGTTAAATTCGGGAACATGGGCAAGCTAATGGCCCTCGAATAATACGCTTCGGCATTGGGGCACAGTCCGGGCCGAAAACCCATTTTGCGGTAATATGGCTGAAGATAGACCGGCATGTAGTGCAAGTTCACTCCGATCTCAGCGGCGCGCAAATGTTCAAAAACCGCGCGATGCTTATTGGGATCGACCTGAATGACATAGAGGTGCCAAGAAGAGGCTGCTTCAGGGTGCTGCCACGGGGTCGTAACCGGCATATTGGTAAAAGCTGCATCATACGCTGCGGCAATTTCAACGCGGCGTTTGATGAAATCGGTCAAGCGGTCCAACTGGCTCAATCCCAACGCCGCATTGATATCGGCCATTCGATAATTGAAGCCGAGCCGTTGCTGCTCGTAATACCAAGCGCCCTCCTCGGGCTGCTCAAGCACGGCCGGATCGCGTGTAATGCCGTGACTGCGGTCTAGCCGCATCCGTTCGGCGAGATCGGGCTCGTTGGTCAACGCCATTCCGCCTTCGCCCGTCGTCACAATCTTGACTGGATGGAAGCTGAAGACGGCGATGTCGCTGTATTTGCAATTGCCAACGGGTTCAGAGCCGTACGAACCGCCAATCGCGTGTGACGCGTCCTCGATGATCCGCACACCATGCTTGTCAGCAGCAGCATGTATTGCGGCCATGTCGCACGATTGCCCGGTCAAATGCACCGGTATGATGACCTTGGGCAGCGTATTATCGAGTGCGGCTTGATCGAGCTTTTCGGCAAGCCGAAGGGGGCACATGTTGTAGGTTTTCGCATCGACATCAACGAAGTCGACACTGGCCGCGCAATAGAGCGCGGCATTTGAGCTCGCGACGAATGTAAGAGGGCTGGTCCAGACCCTGTCGCCTGGCCCCACACCCAAAGCCATGCATGCAATATGGAGCGCGCCGGTGGCGCTGTTTGCCGCCACCGCGTGCCTTGCGGCGCTTCTCTGCGCGACCGCTTGTTCAAAGGCGGGGACAACCGGCCCCTGCGTCAAGAAATCGGATTTGAGAACCTCAACAACAGCGTTAATGTCATCCTCTGTTACCGACTGGCGTCCGTAGGGTATGAAGCTTGCCATTACACTGTATGCGTCGGATCGACGTGCTTTCGTATCAGTGCACGCAGATCATCGACCGACAGAAAATCGTCGTTGGCTCCGCTATCATAGCAGAAGCCCGGTTCGACCCTCTTGGCGCCGCGTTTTTCCAAATACTCATCGGATAGAACATTGGCTGTGCTTGGCAGGATCGCATAATAGCGGCCCATATCGATCGTGTTCAGGCTGTCGCTTGAGGTGATCATTTCTTCATGAATTTTCTCGCCGGGACGAATTCCGACAATTTTCTGTTCGCATTCTGGCGCAACCGCTTCGGCCACATCGCCGATCCGATAACTCGCGATCTTGGGCACGAAAATTTCGCCGCCATGCGCCTTTTCTAATGCCCAAAGCACCATTTGAACGCCTTCTTCAAGCGAAATATTGAACCGCGTCATGGCCGGGTCAGTTATCGGGATTACGCCGTTTTTACGCTGGTCCATAAAGAATGGAATCACCGATCCACGGCTGCCGATCACATTGCCATATCGAACAACAGAAAGGCGAAGGTCTCGCGCGCCGCGAATGTTGTTGGCTGCGGTAAAAATCTTGTCCGAACAAAGTTTTGTTGCGCCATACAGATTGATAGGGGCGGCCGCTTTGTCAGTGGAGAGCGCAACCACGTTTGACACGTTTGTGTCCAAACACGCTTCGACGACGTTTTGCGCGCCGAGGACATTCGTTTTGATACATTCGAACGGATTGTATTCGGCTGCTGGAACTTGTTTCAGTGCCGCTGCGTGAACGACAATATCGATGCCTTCGAACGCGCGGCGCAACCGATCCTGATCGCGGATGTCGCCAATGAAGTAGCGCAACTGCGGATATTCTTCAGTTGAGAATTCTTGGGCCATCTCGAATTGCTTCAATTCGTCACGCGAATAGATGACGAGACGACCAACGTCCGGGTACTTTTCCAGAACAGTGCGCACAAAGGCCCGACCGAACGAACCGGTTCCACCGGTCACCAGAATATTCTTATTGTTCAGCAAGCGATTTTGCTCCTTTTCGCAAGTTCATATAGCGCGCTATCACAAACGCACCGCTTATAATAAACGCCGTTCCGAAAGATACCGTGGTCGCGAGCATAATGCCCCGAATTCCCATGGTTTGGGCCCAGAGAATGCTAAGCGCGATATTTACAGCGATGGTCATCGCGCTGAATGCTGACATCATCTCAATCCGCTTGTCGAAATGAAGAAATTTCATATTGTGCATGAAGAAGCCCTGCAAAACGATCGCAAGCATGATGTATTTAAGCAATGGGATGGCAGTGTGGAACGCTTCACCCAATAGGATCGGCGCAAACAGCAGGGCAAAAAAGTAGAACGCCGCTGCGGCCACACAGGCCAAAACGAGATAGAGCAGTGAGACCGAGACGACCTCTTGCAACCCGTCCGTTTCTGCTGCCTTCAGCTTGCGGAACAACCACGGTGTCCAAGCCATTACGAAGCTATAGTTGACCATCCAGAATGCCGAAGCAAACAATGCGGCAACGCCGTACATCGCGCTTGCTTCAACGCCCAAGAAGTGCGCCGCGACGACTTTGTCTGTGGTGCCGACGACCATAACCACTGCACCGGCGGGCCAGTACAAAACCCCGAACGAGGCGATGTTTCGATAGAACGAGCGTTTTGGGATTTTAAACAATCTGGGCAAGGTGAAGCCCAAGGAGCGCAGCGAATAAAGAGCAGCAAACGCCATTCCCAGCATCCGCCCTAGAACCACTCCGCGCCAGTCCCAACCCGAGCTGAGGAAGGCGACGATGAAGGCCATGCTGAGCAGTGCCTGGATCACTTGCGTGATCAAGAATTCTTTGCGGCGATTGTGGAACTGCTGAAGCGCAAGGACCATATAAAACACTTCATAGAGCAAAGCCGCGATAACAATACTGAGCAGCCAAGCCTCAGGAAACTTCGTCGCGTTGGCCAAAACTTCGCCGAAAACGAACGTCACCAAGGATACGAACACAGCAAGCGTCACCATTACGAACAATGCCGTGTGCGTGAACTGGTCCAGCTGTTTTTGATCGAGATCCAGAAACCGCATCCTGATCGCGTCTTGGGTCGTTAGCCCGACAACCGGCCGCATAAAGGTCGCGTATGTGACGAACAGAACCCAAATGCCGTACCCTGTGGGATCGAGCATGCGCGTGAGGATAGGAGCCAGCAAGAGCGGGACAAGCGCTTCAATGCTGTTGGCGAAAGCATAAAACAAGGATTGCAGCGCTAGGAATTTCTTAGCGTTGAGTGAGAATGCTTTGCGTATCATCTGACGGGTATGTCCATTTATCTCTGTAGCACTCGACGGAGCCAGTGGTTGAGATTCTGTAAACCTAAATTGTTAACGATTGCCTGCGATACATTTGATTAATCCTGATCGGCCATACCCGTCAGGCAAAGATTAATTGATGATATTGAGGTAGGTCAGCGTGGCTCTTAAAGCTGAACAAATGCGCGATGTTTTTGCCGAGGCACCATTCGTCACGGTCCCGGAAACGCACAGCGATCCGAAGAAAAATCGTTATGATCTGGCCACGGCTTTGGGCATCGTTCGCGAGATGGAAACATCCGCCGGGCGTGCTGCGGTGTTTGAGGAAATCAAGAACAAGAATGCGATCTATCGGATGGTGGATGCGCTTTATACAAAGTCCGGGACTCGGTTCTTTCAACCTCTCATTCTGTTCATTTATATGGTGAAATGCGTGGTTTCGCTTGGGCCGTTTAAGAGTGAGCGCGCCGTGGCCGTATCAATCGTCAATTTTGACAATGAACACAAAACGGTTGCGCGGATTGCTGCGCTTATTCCTGATGTGCCGCTTATGCAGCTGTCGATCACGCGCAAGCACATGTTTGCGGTCGAGCAAATCAGAGCAGCTTTTCGGATGGTGGGTGCGGCGGCGCGCATTTGGTCATTCCTGCGCATTCTTGTTCGCAAGCACAGCTTTATGCCGTCTGCCCGCATCGCCAGCACGCTCGCCTATTACATGCGTTTTGCGCAGATGTTCGGCGAACGCCCGGACCTGCGCGCAGCTATAGTGGCCAGCAATTACAGTCCAGAAGCGGTCGGGATGGCTGCTGCGGCGCATCATTTTGATCGGCGCGTCGTCTATTCCAACCACGCCCCTGTGCCGGCCAACGGCCCTGTCGTGCCCCCAGTCTTCGCCGATTGCGCCCTGTTCTACGGAGAAGAAACCCGCAGGACCTATGAGCGCCGCAGCAGTTGCACCGCCGAAGTTGCCTATATTGGCGAACCAGGCACCGCGCGCGAGATGAAATGGAGGGACGCTGTCCAGACGGTCGGCATTTTCCTGACATCCGGTACGAAAGTCGACGTCCTTCAAAGCTTGATCGCGACCATCCGAGTGGACCTTCCCGATTGCCGAATTTTGATCCGCCAGCACCCTGTGCAGCTGCTCAGCACTGATTTCTCAGGACTGGATATCAGCGATTCAAATATCGAATTGACCATCGGCAATCCCTTGGAAGATGAGATTGCGGCGTGTGACCTAGTGATCTGCGGGAATAGCGGCGTTGCATTGAACGTCTTGAGCGCAGGGCGACCTGTCTCTTACCTATCAAGCCTTGATGGGATCCTGTTTGATTCCAATGGTTTTGTTGCAAGCAGACTGGTCTACAATATGCCTTGGTGGACAGACGATCTCTACGAGCGACTGAAAGGGTTTTATCATGCGCCGGGATGGCGCGATGTCATGCGCTCTTATGATGCGTCATATTGCCAAGACGCAGAATTGATCGCCCAAGCAGCACGGAGCACTCTTAAGCAGCATTTGCGGGCACCCGCTCTGCAAAGCGCAAACCGCTCCCCTGTCCTCGTCGCTCCTATTCGCAGCCGCCAATCTTAGTCTGAAAATTCTCCAACAGGGTCCTGCTCAAACGCAAGCCATAGACCCACCTGCCGCCGTCTCGTTGGGGCCGCGCCGGGTTGCGTTTTGCATGGCTCTGGCGCAGTGCGAGTCATGGGAATTGGTAAGAGAATACTTGGGGCAGGGCCGCTGACATGACGCCAACAGAGCGCAGCGGATTAGCCTATGCGGCGACCGGCTTTGCATTGCTTTCCTGCGGCGACGCTGTGGTGAAAAGCATGGCCGATGCCTGGCCCCCCTATGCGGTTGCGGCATTGCGGTTCTCTATTGGCGCGCTGGTTTTATCGGCGCTGTTGTGGCGCAGCGAAGGGCCAAAAGCGTTCGTTCCGCAAAGCTTGCCGCTGCAATTGGCGCGGGCGACATGCCTTGCGCTGGCATCAGTGTGTTTCTTTTCGGCGATTTACATCATGCCCTTGGCTGAGGCTATGGCGATTGCCTTTCTATCGCCGATCCTGACCCAATTGTTTGCCGGTCTGCTGCTGGGTGAAACGGTAAAGCCCAAAGTTTACGCGATCTCCGTTGTTGCTCTGATTGGCGTGGTCATCATTCTTCGCCCCAATTTGGCATTGTTGGGTTGGGGTGCGCTGTTGCCGTTGGTGTCGGCGGTGTTGTTCGCATTGTTGATGGTGTCCAACCGGGCCAGCGCGGGTCAGGGAAGCGCGCTGTCGATGCAGGTTTTTGTTGCTGGATTCGCGGTTCCGATCCTGATCGCAGTGTCGCTCGGCGCAAAACTGTCAGGCGAACCGGCGCTCGATTTCGGCTGGCCAAGCTGGGATGTGGCCGCGCGCTGCGCCTTTGTCGCGCTCACCGCCAGCACCGCCCATTGGCTTGCCTATATCGGCACAAGCCGGGCAGGCGCGGCGCAGGTGGCACCGGCAATCTATGTGCAAATGGTGGTTGCGGTGGCGCTGGGCTGGTTGTTTTTCGGGGATGTGCCCGATCTGCTGACCCTTTTGGGTGCGGGGCTGATTATCGCGGCGGGGCTTTACCTTTGGCGTGATGGGTTAAAGCCCATATCGATTTCCAGCCCGCAAACACCGCCAATACGGACATAGAAATACAAATAAACTGCGCAGGCGCGCCTTTCTTCAAGCAATATTCAACTTTATGAGGGTTAACGGGCCTACACTAAGCGGGATTTAGGGTGCGCAGGCGCGCTCTCCAAAACAGGGAATATCAAAGTCTATGTGCGGCATTATCGGGATCGTGAGTTCGGAAGCGGTGGCGGACCGTTTGGTCGATGGCCTGCGCCGGATGGAATATCGCGGCTATGACAGCGCTGGTGTCTGCACTTTGCATGATGGCAAATTGGTGCGCCGCCGGGCCGAAGGCAAGCTGATGAACCTTGTCGGGGTGCTAAGCAATGAACCTGCGCCGGGCACGATTGGGATCGCCCACACTCGCTGGGCTACGCATGGAGCGCCCACATCGGCCAACGCGCATCCGCACGCGACCGGCGAAGTCGCGATTGTGCACAATGGTATCATCGAAAATTTCAAGGAATTGCGCGCCGAGCTGGCCGTAGATGGCCGCACATTCGAAAGTGAAACCGACAGCGAAGTGGTCGCGCATCTCATCTCGCGTGAGATCGAAAATGGCGCTTCTCCGGAAAGTGCTGTGCGCACCGTCTTGCCGCGTTTGCGCGGTGCCTTTGCGCTTGCCATCACATTCCGCCAGCATCCCGATTTGCTTATCGGCGCGCGGCTTGGGTCGCCGTTGGTCATTGGCCATGGAACCGATCCCGACAATCCTGAGATGTTTCTGGGCTCTGACGCTTTGGCGCTGGCCCCGCTCACACAGCGGATCACCTATTTGGAAGAAGGTGACTGGGCGATAGTGCGCCAGAACCGGGCCCAGATTTTCGATTCTGAAGGGCGCGAAACGATCCGGCCTGTTCAGGCATCGGGTGCGTCGGCGGCTGCCGTGGAAAAGGGCAATTATCGCCACTTTATGCAGAAAGAGATTTTTGAGCAGCCAACTGTGGTTGCGCAGACACTTTCATCCTATCTGCGGCGCGAAGACAATTCCGTGGCCCTACCGCAATTTGATTTTGATTTGTCTGGCGTGAAACGTCTGACAATTGTGGCCTGCGGGACGTCTTTTTACGCCGGTCTCGTGGCCAAATATTGGTTTGAACAATTCGCCCGCGTGCCGGTTGATATCGATGTCGCATCGGAATTTCGATATCGCGAACCCGTACTCGAAGAGGGCGGCCTGGCGCTGTTTATCTCGCAAAGCGGAGAGACCGCAGATACCCTAGCCGCGCTGCGCCATTGCAAGGCGGAAGGGCAAACCATCGGCGTCGTCGTCAATGTTCCAACGAGCTCCATGGCGCGCGAGGCAGACTTGCTTTTGCCCACGCATGCTGGCCCTGAAATCGGCGTTGCTTCGACCAAGGCGTTCACCTGCCAATTGGCCGTGCTGGCGGCGTTGGCCGCAAACATGGCGGTGGTAAAAGGCAAACTGAGCCGAGAGCAGGAGAAAGACGTGGTGGGCCATTTGCTTGAGGCTCCCGGCGCGCTCAACGCCGCGCTCGCCCATGACGATGACATTGCCGCCATCGCGCCCCTTATCGCCCCGGCTCGCGATGTGCTCTATTTGGGCCGGGGACAGGACTATCCATTGGCGCTCGAAGGTGCGTTGAAACTTAAAGAAATCAGTTACATACACGCCGAAGGTTACGCCAGCGGAGAAATGAAGCACGGCCCGATCGCATTGATCGATGACGAAGTGCCCGTGGTGGTGATTGCGCCATCAGGGCCGCTGTTTGAAAAGACTGTTTCCAACATGGAAGAGGTTCGTGCTCGCGGCGGAAAAGTGGTGCTGATTTCGGATGCGAAAGGGGTCGAGGAAGCCGGCGAGGGCTGTCTTGCGACGATCGAAATGCCGGTTGTTCATCCACTTATTGCGCCGCTCGTTTATGCAATTCCTGTGCAGCTTTTGGCTTATCATGTCGCTGTGGTTAAGGGGACTGACGTGGATCAACCGCGTAATCTGGCAAAATCGGTCACGGTGGAGTGAGCATTTTTCGTTAATTCTTCCACTCCGCGACCCCGATTTGTCGAGGGCGGAATATGTTAACTATGTGGCCTCAAAAAGGCCTCCAACATTTTACTCCCCCCTTAACCTTTCATCGTTAAACGCCACGGGGTGAACAACCCGAAATCCGACTCTGAACAGCCTTTCGAGGAGGCTCTGCCCCTGATGGCTGTTCTTGGCCTATCGGATAAGGGCGACTTTGACTGGGCGCGTTTGCGCGGATTGCAATATGCAGCCCTTGGAAAGCTCACCTTCCAAAGAGCATATGTTCACGCTCTCTTGAGCCTGTTTGTAGCGCAGATGTATCTTCCATCAGCTGGTCCCATTTGGGTTGGCGGATGGATGGTGGCGCTCGCGTTTGTGCATGTTCGCGGTGCGCAGGCGGATCGGCGATTGGCCAATTCCGATCAACGGCAATTGTCGAGCAGTGAATTTTTTCAGCACGCTGGCACGTCAATATTCTCTGGAATATTATGGTCGGCGCCGCTTTTTCTGTTCGCCCCATTGGGCACGGGCAGCGAATCGGTCGCTTTGATTATTGTGATGCTGCTCTTGGTGGCGGCATCGGTCTATTTTTACACCACATCCCCGATCAGTATTCTGATCTTCACTGCGATCCTTGGAGCGGCCGGAATTGCATCGGCTGCAATGACAGAGCAGTGGTTTGTCGTTGCAGCGGTTGTGCTGTTCATGGTGGCCACTGCGCTGGGCACTGTGCAGGTTGCGCGGACATATCTTGTGGCGCGTATTGCCGAAGATGGCATCGCCGAAAAAGAAGAAGTTGTCTCGCTATTGCTGCGCGAATTTGAAGAGAACGAAGCTGACTGGCTTTGGGAAATTGACCCGCAGCGGCGCCTTCGTTCCGTCAGTCCGCGTTTTGCTTTTGCTCTCAACGCAACTGAAAAGGAAGTCGAAGGGCAGCCTTTGCTTGAGCTTATTGCCGGTTCGCATTGGCAAAGCGGCAATTTCCCGGCAAGCCTACATGACCTAGCGGAACGGCTGCGCAATCGTGAGAATTTCTCAAACCTTATTGTGCAGGTTTCGATCCAAGGTGTGGAGCGTTGGTGGGAACTGTCTGGCACGCCCATTCGCGATGAACGCGGTAAATTCGTCGGCTTTCGCGGGGTTGGCTCCGATGTGACCGAACAGCGGGCATCCAGCGAGAAGATTGCCTATCTTGCGCGGTACGACACCCTCACTTCGCTGCCCAACAGGTTGATGTTGACAGAGGCGCTGGGCGAAGCGTTGGAATATTCTAAGCACTGGCGCACGCGCTGCGCCTTGCTGATGGTGGATCTGGATCGGTTTAAGGCCGTGAACGATTCGCTTGGCCATATGACGGGTGATAAGATGCTGGCGCAGGTGGCGGCGCGGCTGGAGTCGCTGATGGATGACAACGCCATGGTCGGGCGCTTAGGCGGCGATGAATTCGCGATCGTCATTCGGGACGCGAGCAACCTGAGTGTGATGCACACCTTGGCCGCAAGAGTCATTCAAACGCTGTCAGAACCCTATGTTATCGACAACCAAACGCTTTATGTCGGAGCCAGCATTGGTTCTGCGATTGGGCCGCGCGACGGCAGAAGCGTTGAAGAATTGATGCGGAATGCCGACCTTGCGCTTTACCGATCAAAGGATGTGGGCGGCGGCGAACATTGCCGGTTCGAACCTGTGCTGCATGCTTCAGCGGAAGAACGCCGTCAGCTCGAAGCGTCTTTGCGCAAAGCCTTGGGTCGTGATGAATTCATACTCCATTATCAGCCGGTCGTTGATGCGCGCAGCGAAGAGATCGTCAGTTTTGAAGCCTTGGTGCGCTGGAACAGTGCTGATCACGGCTTTGTCAGCCCAGGCAAGTTCATTCCCGTTGCAGAAGACACCCGCCTGATCGTACCGATTGGCAAATGGGTTCTGCGGCAGGCGTGCCTTGAGGCGCGAAATTGGCCTGATCATGTTAAAGTGAACGTCAACGTCTCGCCAGAACAATTGCTGGAACCTGACTTCCATCAGGATGTCGTGGACGCTCTCGCCTCCAGCGGGCTTCGCCCTGAACGGCTTGAGATCGAGGTGACTGAGAGCATCTTCCTGCGCGATGCCAGCATTGCCCGCAATGCATTGGAGCAGGCGATGGCTCTGGGCTGCTCCATCGCGTTGGACGATTTCGGCACCGGCTATTCCTCGCTCGGTTATTTGCGCAAATTGCGTTTCTCAACGATCAAAGTGGATCGCAGTTTTGTCCAAGGGGCAGGGCAGGGAAGCAATGAAAGTCTGGCGATTGTGAATGCAGTGGTGGCTATGGCCAAAAGCATGAACATGACAACCACCGCCGAAGGGGTGGAGAATGCCGACGAAGCTGAGCTGATCCGCAACCTTGGTTGTGACAAGATCCAAGGCTTCTATTTTGGCCGGCCTATGTCCAACCAAGAAGCGCTGCGCCTGTTTTCAAAAGAGAGAAGGGCGATGCGCAAGAGCGCCTAGAACTGAGCGTTTGGCCCCATTTTAGGCCGCGACCAGACCCGCGATTACGTTCTCAAACAGACGCCGACCGTCGCTGCCGCCCAGCGAGGCGTGAGCGGCAGGCTCAATCGCACGTTCAGGATGGGGCATCATGCCCAATACGCGGCCATTCTCGCTCAAAACACCGGCAATATCGCGCTGCGATCCATTGGGATTGTCGACATAGCGGAAGGCAATCCGGCCGTCCCCTTCAAGGGCGTCGAGGGTCGCTTCGTCGGCGAAGTAATTGCCATCATGATGGGCCACGGGCACGCGCAGATGTTCACCCGGTTCAAACCCAGATGTGAACAGCGACTGCGAGTTCACGGCGGCCAAATCGACCGTGCGGCAAACAAAGGTCTGCCCCGCGTTGCGCATCAACGCACCGGGCAGCAAACCGCTTTCAGTGAGCACTTGAAACCCGTTGCAGACACCCAAAACTGGGACGCCGCGTTCAGCCGCCGCCACGACGGCGCGTAGGATCGGGCTTTTTGCGGCCATCGCGCCAGAACGCAGATAATCGCCGTAGGAAAAGCCGCCGGGCAGCGCGATAAAATCTAGATTGTCCGGTAAATCAGCATCGCCATGCCACGCGCGCAAGGCGCTTTTGCCGGAAACAGCCTCCAGAGCGACCGCCATATCGCGGTCGCAATTGGAACCGGGAAAGGTGATGACAGCGGCGCGAAATGCCATCAAGCGTGCTCCGCTTGGTTGCTCAACTTCTCAATCGCGAAATCTTCGATCACCATGTTGGCGAGCAGTTTTTCGCACATTTGGTTGAGCGCTTCGTCGCTGGTCCCATCGGCCACGTCCATTTCGATCATGCGGCCAATGCGCACATCGTCGACCCCATCAAAGCCAAGGCTGTCCAAAGAATGGTGCACCGCGCGCCCTTGAGGATCGAGTACGCCGGGTTTGAGGCGGACGAGAATGCGAACTTTCATGGGGCAGGTCCTGTGGCTTGATTCTGGCGTTCTGAGATTGCCTATAGCGAATGGCGGACTGCGCGCAATTGGCGCAGGGTGCGTATTCAACGGCTGCTTTTCACAAAACATGCAAATGACGCAATTTGATCTAACGAAACTAGCGATTGATCAGGTTGTTGGCTCGGTTTCCGTTTCTTCCTCTGGATCGCTTGTCTCCTGCGGCAAAACGACAAATTTCACAGCATCACTGGCGCCAAGATAGAGTTGTGCTTCGGCTTGAATATCTTCCGCAGTGATTTCACGGAGCAGAGCAGGGCCAAGGAACCATCGTTCCAACCGGTTGCCTTCGCTTTGCGCGCGATCGGCAAGTGACATCCAGCCACCAAGGGATTTGAGCGCGTTGTCATACGCCTCAAGCAGAGGTGCACGGGCACGGTCGATCACATCTGGATCAATGGGTTCTAGGCGAATTTCTTCGACCAAAGCGGCAATTGCAGCGCGGGTAGCATCCACTTCGGCCACATCGACGGAAGCGGAGACAGTCAAAGTGCCATAACCGGGATAGGTTCGGCTCATTGAGCTGGAGGCGCGGGGTGAATAGGCCTGACCCAGTTCCTCTCGCAGCCGTTCGGTCAGCTCAATCTGAAACACTCGGGCAAGCAGCGAAATCCGCATGGCTTTGCCAAGATCGCGGTCATCGGTGGTGGGCCAAACGATTCGTACCAGAGCCTGATCCGCTTCGCCTTCATGATAAAGTGTATGATCGCTGCGTTCGGCCGTGAACTGACGCTCGCGGGCTTCCGTGCGCGGCAAGAACTCGGCCTCGCGCACCGGCAACGCGCCCAAGGACTGGGCGACAGCAGCGATCGCTGCGTCTTCATCAAAGTCGCCGACTAAGGCTAGCTCAATTGCGCCGCGATCAAACCGGTCGCCAACAGCGGCTTGCAACTGCTCAAAATCCAATGAGAGAAACTCTTCACGCGATTGAAGCGTAAAGCGCGGGTCGCCCCCTGATAGTATTGCACCTGCCTGAGTGGAGTAACTCCGACCCGGAGTTGATCGCAGAGTTTCAAAGAAGTTGTCGATCCCCTGTCGGAACCGTTCGATGCCCTCACGGCGATAACCGGGATCGGTCAGGCCAGCTGCCAGCACTTGCATCTGCAATTCCAAATCACGCCGGGTTGTACCTCCGGCAAAACTGAATGCATCGCTAGCGTTGGAAAGCCGCAATCCGACGCTGCGCCCGGCCAAGACGGTGCGCAATTCATCCGCGCTGTGCAGTCCGAGGCCGCCGGAAGGGATCGAGCCGATCAGATAGGTTCGCAAAGGGTCTTCGCGCGTGTTCAGCAGTGAACCGCCGTCGACTGACATGCGAAAACTAACGCGGTCTTCGCGAATGTCGGTTTGTTTCAGTGTTAGCCGAACACCATTGGCAAAGGTGATGTAACGAAAACCGAGCCTGTCTTCTCGCGTGTCAGAAACGACTTCGCCGGGAGGCCCAAAGTCAGTGTAGGCAAACTCTGCTGCGCCGGTGTCTTGCGGCGCGGCGATGGGGAGCGCCATTCCTTCTGCAAATGCGGCGCGCAATGCATCCTCTCCGCCTTCAGGTGCCGTGCGTCCCTGAAATCGGATCATTGGGTTTGTGATGGGCAATGCATCTTCAAGCACGGCTGCGTGAACCGCATCGGGCGTGATGTCAGGCAGCAACGTGGTAAACAGTTCTAACCGGAATTCAGGCGTGGTTGGTACAGAATCGTTCGCCACCAAGCCGAGAGCGCCGCCAATATAGCTGCTGTTGGCGCGGGTTTCGGCCCCGGCGACGCCGTTTTCTAGCGACGTGCGAACATTGGCGATCTGTTCGTCCAATTCGGCCTGAGTGAAGCCATAGGTGAGGGCTTGGTTCACTTCGCGCACCGCCGCCAACACACCTTCGCGCCACTTGCCGTCTTCGCTGGAAACGGTGATCGACGTTGAACGGGCATCTTCAAAAACAGATGTGCTGCTAAAGCGGGCGCCACGAAAGGGAGCATCGGCTTCAAGCGCTAGTCGGGCCATACGCCTTGCGATAATTCCATACCCAATTCCGCGAACTAATCGGCGTGACCGGTTGGCCATTGTGTCGGGTTCATCGATCCATTCACCCAATGCAGTGATCGACACGCTTTCTGACAGAGCGTCGTCCAGATAGATGTCCGTCAGCCCAGCACGGGTAGGGTCAATCGGTCCGGTTTCAGGGTCTCTTGGTTCAGGGCCGCCTTCCCAGTCAGAGAACCGCTCACGGATGGCCGCTTCCATCACTTCAACCGGAAAGTCCCCGACAATCACCAGCACCGTGTTGGTTGGGGTGTAAGTCCGTTCATACAAAGCCCGCAATTGGGCGGCAGTGGCCGTTTCCAGACTTTCCAGCGTCCCAATCGGTAGCCTATCGATAAACCTGGCTCCGGGGGCGATGAATTCCATCCCATCCTCGCTCGCGCGCTGAGTAAAGCCGCGGCGGTCGCGTCGTTCTGCCAATACAACGCCGCGTTCGCGTTCCACCGCATCCTCTGCGATTGTCAGCTCGCTCGCGGTTTCGCGCATGAGCATAAGGGCAGTGCCCAGTAATTCTTCGTCGTTACGCGGCAGGTTGAGCATATAGGTGATTGCATTAAGGCCGGTCGTTGCGTTGGTGTCGGCCCCAAATGCGAGCCCCTCACGCTCCAACAATGCGATCATTTCCCCTTCGGGAATCCCTTCGGAACCGTTGAACGCCATGTGTTCCAGGAAATGGGAAAGGCCGCGCTCATCCTCTGTTTCGTCCAACGAACCGGAATTGATCCGCATCCGAACCAACGCGGCTCCTTCTGGTGTGGCGTTTTCGCGCAGAATATAGCGCATGCCGTTGTCCAGCACGCCAAAGGTAAAGCCGGGATCGACCGGGACATCGCTTTGCTCAAAATACCATATTGGCTGCGCTGATACCGCATCCGGGCTTGGCGCTTCCAATGTCGGGATTTCGTCCGCCACCGGCTCACGCTCTTGCGCCGCAAGGGCGCTGATCAGCGCAACATTGGGAAGAACAAAGACGATCCCCCTGCTTAGAGCGCTGGACAGAACAGAAACGGCTTTAGGTGCTTTTGAGTTTGACATGCATCAAGTCTTTATAGAGCGTGAGAATACGGAACGAGAGAATACTGGCTGCGAGAATACTGGGCGTGAACAGTCTAAGGCGTTGGCTCGACAAGCGCCGCGTCGGGATTGTCCAACCCCTCACGGATCAAAACGAACTTTGCTGGAAAGGGAAAGGTGCCGACGGTCACGTCGAGATTGCCGTCAGGGCGCAGACGCATTTCAGCGTCGCCGTTCAACAGAATATCGCGCCCGAGGTACACTCCGGCTCTGTCTGATCCTTGTTCGCTGGGGCGGATATTGACCATGGTCACCTGATCAGGTTCCACCCGCACAAGCAGCAGATGGTTCCAGCCATCAACGGCGAAGGCCCGGCCGCGCTCAATTCTCAGACGTTTGTTGTTGGTCGAAATGCGCCAAATGCCATCAATAGCTAGTGGTGCTCCAAGGTCTATTGCATACCGATTTGGCAAGGCGGCGCCGAGCGAAATGATCCAGGGTTTTTCGCTGTCAATGTCACCGCCCATGGCATTGGGATCCAGCAATTGCGCAATATTGGCTTGGGCGAACCGCACGTATGAGCCCGCGGGAAACGCATCGAGATAGGCCCGATAGGCAGCGACATTATCGGATTTAACTGCCTCCAACCAAGTGTGATCATCCAGCCCTTCGTCGGCTTCGATCGCGGCGCCGCGCGCGGAATCGAGCGTTTCGACGGCCCTTGCGAAATCAACCGGCTGGGCCGCGGCATTTGTCTGCGCGTCGGACGCACCGTCTGCATACAGATCGGTTAGCCATGACATGGCGTTATCAGGCCCATCCACAAGGAAGAGTGGGCGCCCGGTCATGGAAGCAGAGATAAACGGCCGCTGATCGCCCTCGGTGGCCAGCAATACATCGTCACGCACCATTCCGCCAAGCATCTGCACTGGCAAGCCGGGCTGAACAATCCGGCGTGCCAATGCCAGAGCAAAAGGCGAATTGCCGTCCGCTCCATCATAGGCAAATGCCCCCGGAGCAGCGGCGTAAATGACAAGCATATCGTCCACTTCAAGCGGTGCGAGCCCGCGAGAGAGGGAGCGGTTTCCCCCCTGCCAGCGATTGGCAAAGGGATTGTTTCGGCAAGCATCAAGGATCGCAATCCTTAGCTTTGCACCTTCAAGCGTGTCCAAAATCCGTTCCAGATCTACCGCTTCGAAAGGCATATCGCGTTCCGCATCCAGCGTCGCATCGACCGGTAACAGCCAATTGCGCCCAGAGCTTTCAATGCCGTGTCCAGCGAAATAGACCAAGGCTGCATCAGCGCCATCGGCCAATTCTCGAAAATCCCGAAGGCGGCTCATAAACTCTGCCTGATCGAGGTTTTCAGCCAGCTGGACTGTTTCGAAACCGGCCTGTTCCAGCGCGCCAGATATCAAACGCGCATCGCGGCCGGGATTGGCAAGCTGTGATGTGTTCTCATATTCGGAATTGGCAATCACCAGCGCGACATTTTGCGCGGCAACAGGGGCAGAAAACATGAGCAAGATCGCCGCTACTGTCACCATTGGCGCCAGCGCCGAAAGAGTCAGTTTTGCCAACAATACCGCGCCCCTTCTGCGATTTAAGGGGGTAGAATAGATCAAAGGGGCGGTTCGTCCAGAACTAAACCTGCCCGCCAATGTGCAAGGCGGTTACTTCTTTACCGGAGGCGTCCCGCGCAGCCGTGTGCGATGGCTGGACAGGTCGAACACTTCGCCCGGCTCGTTGTCTTCTGATTGGAGCAAGCCGAGGCGGCGGGCCACTTCGCGATACGCTTCTTCCTCACCGCCCAAATCACGGCGGAACCGGTCCTTGTCGAGTTTTTCACCCGATTTCATGTCCCACAGGCGGCAACCATCCGGGCTGATTTCATCGGCCAGAATAACGCGGCTGTAATCGCCATCGAACAAGCGGCCAAATTCGAGTTTGAAATCAACCAGACGAATGTCGATCCCTGCAAACATGCCGCAAAGGAAATCATTGATGCGGATCGCCATCGATGAAATGTCGTGCATCTCTTCGTTGCTGGCCCAATTGAAACACGCGATGTGTTCTTCGGCAATGAGCGGATCGCCCAATGCGTCATCCTTATAATAATATTCGATCAATGTGTGGGGCAGCGGATCGCCTTCTTCGAGGCCGAGCCGTTTGCAGATCGAGCCGGCAGCGACATTGCGCAAGACCACTTCGATCGGAATGATTTCGACCTGACGCACCAATTGTTCGCGCATGTTCAAGCGGCGGATAAAATGCGTCGGGATGCCAATATGGGCTAGCCGGGTGAAGACGTGTTCGCTGATGCGATTGTTGATCACGCCTTTGCCGTTGATGGTGCCCTTTTTTTCCGCGTTGAATGCGGTGGCATCATCTTTGAAATATTGGATGATCGTGCCCGGTTCGGGACCTTCGTAAAGGACCTTGGCCTTGCCTTCGTAAATTTGGCGGCGACGGGACATGGCTTGAAACCCCTATATCGCTCCAGACGCCGCGTCCACGAATGGTGCCCGGGGGCGGAATCGAACCACCGACACGCGGATTTTCAATCCGCTGCTCTACCCCTGAGCTACCCGGGCATTCGCTGCGGCGTCGGACCGGCTTGGTTGCCGATCCGGGCGAGCAAATGAGAGCGGCGCTATGGCGAAGCTGAAGGGTGTTGGCAAGTGGTAATTGGCGCCATGATACCGCTTTTGCGCCTATTCCTGATTATCCCAATCGCGGTTGGCGATTTCTTCGGGGTTCACCGGCTCTGCAGGGACGGCGTAGCTATCGCCAAACCACTTTGCCAGATCGCGGTCACGGCACCGCTCAGAACAGAACGGCGTGTGGCTTTCGCTGCGCGGTTTTTTGCACATCGGGCAGGGGCGATTGGTCTTGCTCATAGGCTCACAATTTGCGCGTGCGGCGTTTCGAGTGCAAGGCCGGGATCGGTCTCTATCCGCACTTCTCGTCCCGTCCGGCGGCGCAATTCATCAATCCATTCGGTCTTAATCTTGGATTTGATCGCCGGGTGGACAGTGACCAATGTCGCTCCGGCTCCTTCGACCATTTGCGCAATCCGCATCGCGGCGCGGGCGCACAATGCCGTGCGCGAAGTTGCAAAGCGGTGGAGCAGTGATGGCCCCTCCAACCGCGCGACCAATTGCACAAAGCCAAAACCGTTCATTGCAGTGCATTCATGCGGATAATGGTTCAGCGCCTCTGCCAATGCCGTATCAACCGCGCGGCGATCGGCCTTTGTTTGCAAGGTCGGAAAGTCGATCCCAATATTGCCGCCCAAATCAAACCAGCTCAGCGCGCGGGTAATCGCCGGAATCGCGGCCAAAGCCAATTCGCGCGGCGCCATGTCGCCATCGATGTCGATCACCGTCATGGCCGGGGTTACGCTGCATAAAATCGATCCACCGGCGAAGGAGAGAGACCCAGAGGATGCCGCGTGCCACACCTCTTCCCAATCTGCTGCTGCAAATTTGGGCACGACTTTGCCGGTTTCGAAGATGGCTTTGCCGCCTGCCTCATTATTGTGCGCATCACCCTCAATCCACCGCGCCTGCGCGCGCTTTAGCCGCCCGCGTTCGGCAATCGGTGCTCGAGTGATGCGAACTTGGCCCTTAATTCCTTCTGCAGCGCTCTGCGGTAGGTGATCCACCAACGCCATTGTGTCAGCATCGCCCATGCCGCCGTTCGGCCCGCCACGATGCAAGGTTACCAAGCCGCGCCGCGCGCCGCGCCGCTTTTCTGAAAGGGTCGCGCCGAACACATCGCCTGCAACAATTTCGCCGGGCCAGTGAATTTTTGCCGCCAACACTTCATCACCGCGCATCAGCAAGGCGCGCGCCTCACCAATGCCGTTTTCGATGATCCATTGCGGGTTATCAGCCAATGGCAAACCCAGCCGATTTTAGCAGCGCGCGCGTTTCGTAAAGCGGCAGACCCATCACGCCCGAATGGCTGCCGCGGATCCACTGGATCAACCCTTCAGCGGCGCCTTGGATGGCATAACCGCCCGCTTTGCCCCGCCATTCACCGCTGTCGAGATAAGCAGCGATCTCTTCGTGAGAGAGGCTCTTGAAACGCACAGTGGTTTCATTGAGCCGTTCGCGCACAGTTCCATCGGGCCCGCGCAATACTATGCTGGAAAGAACGGTGTGGCGACGTCCAGAAAGCAGTTTGAGGCATGCGAGCGCCTCGCCTTCTTCTTCCGTCTTGGGCAAAATCCGCCGCCCCGCCGCAACCACCGTATCGCCAGCCAGCACAAAGCCGGGGGCGGCAATCGCCGCTGCCTTTTCCCGGCCCATGCGCAAAGCATAATCACGCGGCCGCTCATCGCGCAGCGGGCTTTCGTCAATATCAGCGGGGGTCACTGCATCAGGCGTGATACCCAGCCGTGCGATCAAATCGCGCCGCCGGGGTGATGCTGATGCCAATGTCAGATGAAGCGCGCCCAAAGTCGCTGCCCTTCTTGGTTTTTAAGCGGGGCCAAGGCCCTGTCCGGGGCCACCACGACCCGGCATAAAGCGATAAGTGATGCGAGCCTTGGTCAGATCATAGGGCGTCAATTCGCAAAGCACCTCGTCACCCACCAAAACGCGGATGCGGTTCTTGCGCATTTTGCCCGCAGTGTGGCCGAGAACTTCGTGGCCGTTTTCAAGCTCCACCCGAAACATCGCATTGGGCAGCAGTTCAACGACGCGCCCACGCATTTCGAGGAGTTCTTCTTTGGCCATGGTATTCCTTTAAATATGTTGGTTTCTCCGCCTATTTTGGCGGACAAATATCCGTGCTTCGCGGGGCATTTAGCGATGGTGAGAACAAAAGGGAAGCCCGTGCGTATAGAGTAGGGTGACAGCGCCCGCGTTGGTCAGCCAATATCCGATCAACGGGGCGACCCGGCGCAATCCGATTTTAATTTGGTGCAAGCTGATACAATTCAGAGGCTTGCGCATCCAATCACAAGGCTCAAAAAGGGCGCTGCATGAACCTCTCCCCTCTCTTTCGCACCGCCTTGCTGGCGTGTGCCTCCACCGCTGCATTGGCCGCAGGACCGGCTTTCGCGCAAGAACAAGCGCCGCGACCTGCTGAAAACACAGAGCAAGATTCTGCGGCACCTGCACCGACGCCAGCGCCCGATCCCGAAACGCTTGATGGCGCAAATGGGGCCACGTCTGGTGGCATAGTCGTGCAGGGGCAACGGCTGCGTGGGCAGTTGGACGTTGAACAGGACCCCATCCTTGAATTGGATGAGGCGGATATCGCCGCTGAGGGCGTGACATCCATCGCCGACCTTATCACTCAAATCACCGATCAATCCGGTTCTAACCGCGGGCGGGGCAGCGGGCGGCCGATTATCTTGATCAACGGTATTCGTATCGGGTCCTTTCGGGAAATTCAGAATTACCCGCCAGAGGCTCTAGAGCGACTGGAGGTGTTTCCTGAGGAAGTGGCGCAGCGATTTGGCTTTGCCCCTGATCGCCGGGTTATCAACCTGATCCTGAAAGAGAATTACCGCAACGCAGAAGTTGAGTTTGAATTCGAAGGACCTTCTCGCGGTGGCTATCACCAGCGTGAGCAGGAACTGGGCTATTTGCAAATCGCCAATGGCGCGCGGATCAACGTCAATCTGGAGGCGAGCGATACATCGTTCCTGACAGAGGACGAGCGCGACATTATCCAAACGACAGGATCGGTTTCTGATGTTGCAGGCGACCCAGATCAGGCGCCGTTTCGCAGCCTAGTGACCGACAGCCGTTCTTTAGAAGGCAATATCAGCTGGGCCAAAGCGTTCATCGAAAGCGGCACATCCGTTTCCGCCAATGCCAATTATGCGCGCAGCGATTCCCGAAGCTTGCAAGGGCTGAACAGCGTCATCCTCACCGATGCGGCGGGTGACAGCGTGCTGCGCACATTTGGCGAAGAAACGCCGTTGGAACAGCGCACCTCGACCGATACATTTTCGACTTCGGGCTCTTTGACAAAGCCGGTGAACGCCTTTCGCCTGACAAGCACATTCAACGCCAGTTTGGCAGAGACGACGCAGGAATTTGATCGCCGTTTTGATACCGCCGGATTGCAAGCGGATGCTTTGTCTGGTGCGATTGCATTGGATGCCGATCTGCCCAGCGAATTCGATGCCGGATTTGATACGGCCCTCACTCAAAACATCGCGGCAAGCTCATTGACGACCCTGCGCGGTCCTGTTGCCGATCTGCCGGGCGGAGAGGTCTTGGCGACCTTTGATCTGGGTTACAATTGGACCAATCTGGAAAGCTCTGACACGCGCGGCAACACATCGATTGATCTAACACGGGGCGCGATTTCCACGGGCATGAACCTTGTTGTGCCGATCACCAGTCGCCGCACAGGGTTTGCCGATGCGTTGGGCAGTTTTACGTTCAACGCGCAAATCGGGCTTGAACATCTTTCCGACTTTGGGACGTTGGGCGATTATACGCTGGGGTTGAATTGGAAGCCGTTCGACAACCTTGATCTGTCCGCGAATTATATCACGCGTGATGTTGCGCCGGATTTGACGTCTCTCGGCAATCCTAGGATCGAAACTGAGAATGTATCGGTGTTCGATTTCGTCAACGGTGAAACGGTGTTGGCGACGGTGACAACGGGCGGCAATGCCGATTTGCTTGCCGAAACGCAGCGCGATTGGAAATTTGCGGCAAATTGGCAGTTGCCGTTCTGGGAGGGTGCGCGCTTTACTGTCGAATATGTGCGCAATCGTTCCAGCGATGTGACAAGCGGTTTTCCGACCATCACCGAAGAGATTGAGGGGGCCTTTCCCGATCGCATCACCCGCGATGCAGACGGCACCTTAACGGCTGTGGACCGGCGGTTTGTGACTTTTTCCGAAACGCGCGCGGATCGGCTTAATCTGGGGCTGTTCTTTCGAGGCTCTATTGGGGCAGGGCAGCAAACCGGCGGGCGCCCTGGAGGCGGCAGACCTGGTGGAAGACCGCAAGGCGCATCCCCTGCGCAGTCTGGCCCGCCACAACGCGGAGCGGCGGCAGGCGGAGCCCAAGCGGGAGCACAGGCTGCACCTCAGGGAACACAGGCAGACCGGCGGGGTGACGGACCACCCACCGCAGAACAACGCGCCGCATTTGCTGAATTCCGCACACGCATTTGCGCCGATGATGGGCTGGAGGTGCTCAAACGTCTGATCGAAGCCAACGCCAATGGCGAAGACCTCTCTGCCGCCATTCCCGGTTTTGATGCGCAGCGGTTCGAACGTTTGCTGGCGCGGGTCCGCGATGAAAATGGCGAGATCAGTCCTGAACGATTGGCCCGTGTCCGGGAGCGAATTTGCAGTTTTGATCCGGGTGAAGGGCCCAGACGCGGCAGTGGCCCCAGCGGAACCGGCGAACCCAGCGAACCGGGCTCGCCCGGCAGGTCGCGCGGCGGGCCCGGCGGTGAGGGCTTTGCGGCGTTCCGCGCACTTGTTTGCGCCGATGATGGAGCAGAGCAGATTAGGGCTCTGATCGCGCGGATTGAGGCGGGCGAGGATGTGTCTGATGAGCTGCCCGGATTTGACCCGCAAATGGGCGGCAGGATGATAGACCGGCTGCGCGATCCAGATGGCAATGTGTCTGATGAACGCATTGCCCGGTTGCGCTCGCGCTTTTGCGCCGATGGGCAAAGCCAAGGCGGCGATCAAGGCAGCGGCCAGGCTCAGGGACAAGCCTCTGGCGGACCGCCAGCCGGATTTAACCCGCTGGCCCGGCGCAGTTTCCCTGGTTTTCGCTATTTCGTATCCGCCAATCACACGATTGAACTGACCAACGATATTCTGATCGCGCCCGGGCTAGACCGGCTGGATCAATTGGATGGGCAGTCTACCAGCGCATTCGGTCTGCCGCGCCATTCCTCTCGCTTGGAGGCTGGCATCTTTGGTCAAGGCGTCGGCATGCGAATGTCAGCGCGTTACACCGGCGAAACGCGCTTGGATGGTGGCACAGCAGAGGGCGATATTTTCTTCGGCGATCTTGCGACCTTTGACCTGCGCGTGTTCGCAGAGGTAGGCCAATTGGTCGGACGCAACGATGGGCTTTTGAAGAATTTCCGCATAGCTCTGCGTGCAGATAATGTTTTTGATGCCCAGCGGCGGGTGGTGGACGCCAACGGCGATACGCCGCTCAATTACCAACCGTTCCTGATTGATCCGGTTGGCCGGTTTATTGGCGTGGATATTCGAAAACTGTTCTAACCTCGCGGCCAACGGCGATCGTCCCCAACTGAATGCCTAACCTAAACATGACAGAGGGTTTTTCGCTTAGGACAAAGACAGCTTTGGGAACAATAAAGACTGACTTGGCTTCGCTTCAAACGGTGCCCATTCGCCCTCTTTTTGGGCCAATCGGTCGGCCAGGGCGATCATCACGCTGGGGTTTACGCCTAGGCCGCAATGGCTGGCATAAACCACGATGTTCTCGCTTGGGTGGCCGTTGGTTTTGTGCGGGTCTTGCACGCTGCCGCGCCAATGGACCACGCCGTCCGTCTTGGTCAGGATTGAGGTTGTCGGGACAGGCGGTGCCATGTCGAGCCCTTCGAATTGGCCCCCGCGCAGATTTTCCGGCTCATCCCCGTTGAAAAATTTGAACAGGCGCGCCGCATTGGTGTGGCCGCGATCATCGCTGATTGGGCTGCCCAACGTTACGACCTGACGCACGCAGTCAGGTTTGAGCTTTGTTAATTCCCGCGCGAGCACGCCGCCTAGGCTCCAACCGACCAGCGAGACTTTGCGCCCGCTGTCATTGGCAAGCCGTTCGACTTGCAGCTCCAATTTGCCCAGCAATTCTTCATTTACGCGAACATTACGGTCCGAATCCCAGCCATGCGAATCATAGCCAAGTT
Organism: uncultured Erythrobacter sp.; assembly: GCA_947502815.1. Taxonomy (GTDB): domain Bacteria; phylum Pseudomonadota; class Alphaproteobacteria; order Sphingomonadales; family Sphingomonadaceae; genus Erythrobacter. The sequence goes on along the minus strand of CANNBH010000001.1, from coordinate 2,239,627 downwards.
CTTTCAGCAATCCGCGCATTGGGCGGGTCGAAATGTTGGTGGCCATAAAGCCGGGAAGCGTGAGCACCGAATGGCCATCACCCTTTGGCAATGTCGAAAGCAGCGGGCGCATAGCATAGAAGGACGCAAATTCGAACATCGCTCGACCTTCGGACAAGGTCCAAAACCGATTGGGCGGCGTCGCGGCGCGGGTCGGCTTTTGCCGTCCGCCGGTGCCATCATCAACGACAATACTGCCCGAAGGGGGACGGCCTGATAGGGGTGCGATGCTGGCCATTATTTGCTCTCCTTGGGGCTCGCGCCAGCGGTTTTGCTCTTTGGCTTGCTGGTCATTGTTTTCTTTGTCGCTGAACGCGGCTTGCGCTTGGCTGGGGCTCTTGCTTTCGCAGGAGCCTTGCGTGCTGCGGTTTTTCGGGCCGCCGGTTTCTTCGCGGCAAGCTTCTTCGCAGCAGGTTTCTTCGCGGGAGCTTTATTCGCCGGTTCATCCGCAGCCTTCGCTGCTGACAGCAATTCGTCAAAACTGTCCTGCAAACACTGCGAGTAAAATTCCGGATCGGGCATGATATCGCGGCACGCGGTGAAGCTGATATAGGCTTCATCGACATAGGATTGCACCACATGCGCAAGGCCTAATCCGTCGGTCAAACAGATCAGAGACAGCGCCATGCTCTCCATCCGCGCGCCCGATGAATAGATATGGATCGGCGGGCCGGGAACATTTGTCACCACCGTGTTAAACGGCATTGCGACCTTATGTGCGAGGCTAATGCGGCTGAACAATTGCGCGCCCAACGCCATGTAGAACAGCGGGTTCACCTTGCTGACTTCTGTCATGGTGCGCGCGCCCAATGCGTTGGTCATCGCCTTGGAATTGCTGGTTTGGCTGTAAACATATTCCAACCGTTCGGCAGGATCGGCCAAATGGGTGCCAAGCGGGGCGACCATGGCGGCGACTTGGTTGCCCATATCGCCCTTTTCACCGTCTGAGCGTACGGAAATCGGCGCCATTGCGGTCATTGTTGATTTGGGTAAATCGCCCTTACTGGTCAGATATTTGTTCAACGCGCCGCCTATAATGGCGATGGCGACATCGTTCACTTTCGCCTGTGGCAACAGCGCGCGGATCGATTTCATATCGGCCAGAGGGAAGCTAACCCCTTCGACCACGCGGTGCGGGGAGATTGTGCGGTTAAAGCGGGTTCGCGGCGGCACCATATCCGTGCTGAGCTTAAACTCGCGCGCGACCAGCCCCTTAATCGCGCTGGCAACACCGGGCACGGCCTGTGCAGCCACTTGCGCCTGTTTCAGAGGGTTCAGGATCGCGTTGAAATAGGACTTGCCCAGCAGCTCCACCGGGCCGGGCACCTTTTCGGGTTTCCAAGTGTCTGGCGTGTTGGGCGGGGCGGTGCTGGGTGTGACGGTGTGCAGCGCCTCCATCAGGTCAATCCCGCTCATCCCATCAATCGCTGCGTGATGGACTTTCGTCACAAAGGCGAAACAGCCGGGCGGATAATCGCGGACATTGTCGAGCCCTTCGACCACGGTGAATTCCCACGGCGGGCGATTGAGATCGAGCGGGCGAGCGTGAACGCGGGCGGCCTGAATGCACAATTGCCGCCAATCGCCGGGCTTCGGCAAAGCAACATGGCGAACATGGTATTCGAGGTCGAAATTGGGGTCTTCGATCCAATAGGGATAATCGAGGTCAAAGGGGACGCGGACCAGTCTTTGCCGCATGGTTTTGGACAATTGCATCCGCGATTCAATGAACTTCAGAATGTCTTTAAACCGGACAAAGCCGCCCGGCGCCGTCGCAGGATTATAAATCAAAACGCTGCCGATATGCATCGGCGAATTTGGCGATTCCATCGCAACAAACGATGAATCCATGCCCTGCAATTGGCGCAAAGGTCTCTCCCGTGGCACCGCCGGAGTCTGGCGGTTTCGGCCCGTTGTTTGGGCCAATTGCCAAAGGGGTAAGGTTGTTTACCTCTGATGACAAGATTACGCCCGCGTAATGGGGGCAGATGGCAGGAGGGATCGACGGGTTGGAGTGTTAGAGATTTTCCCCGCAGGCCGCGCCGCTGGCCCAGGCCCATTGGAAATTGTAACCGCCCAGCCATCCTGTCACATCCACCGCTTCGCCAATGGCGTACAGTCCGGGGACGGATTTGGCCTCCATCGTCTGGCTGGACAGGTCTGCGGTGGAAATACCGCCAATGGTGACTTCGGCTTTGGCGAACCCTTCGGTCCCATTGGGGCAGAAACGCCAATCGCAAAGCTGCTCCGCTGCCGAACGCAGGACTTTGTCGGGCACGTTCCCCAATTCGGTGGTGATGCCCAAGCCTGAGCTAAGTTTCATCGACAAAGCATCGGCAAGCCGATCGGGGAGATGCTCTGAAAGCGCTTTGCGAATGCCCGCGCGCGGATGGTTGCGTTTCATCTGGACCAACCATTCGGCGTCAGAGTGTGGCAGGAAATTGATCGCGACGTCCTCCCCATGGCGCCAATAGGATGAGATTTGCAGGATCACCGGGCCGGACAGGCCCTTGTGCGTGAACAATGCGGCCTCATCAAAGCTGGCCTTGATCTTTCCGCTGCCTGCTCGCGCCTGAACCGGGGCGGAGACGCCGGACAATTCGCGGAACAGGACATCGTCCTCTCCCAAAGTCAGCGGGACGAGCGCTGGACGCGGTTCGACCACTTTCAGCCCAAATTGGCGGGCCAGATTATAGGCAAAGTCACTCGCGCCCATTTTCGGAATAGACGGCCCGCCTGTGGCAATAACCAGTGATGGTGCCGCGTAGTGCTCCCCGCTGGCCGACACGCCGAACATCTCGCCGTCCTTTGCCACAGCGGTGACATCCGCTTCGCAGATCACATCGACTTGGCCTGATCCCTGCGCGCATTCGTCCAAAAGCATTTCGACGATTTGCTTGGCGGAACCATCGCAAAACAACTGGCCCAATGTCTTTTCATGCCATTCGATCCCGTGTTTTTCGACCAATGCCACAAAATCGCGCGGTCGATACCGGGCCAGCGCGGATTTGGCGAAATGGGGGTTGGCGGACAGGAAGTTTCCGGGCCCGGCATCCACATTGGTGAAATTGCACCGGCCACCGCCCGAAATCAGGATCTTCTTTCCCGGCTTCTCCGCCTTTTCGAGCACCGCAACGCGCAGGCCCCGCTGACCGGCACGAGCGGCGCACATGAGCCCGGCGGCCCCAGCACCCAGAATGATAACGTCATATTTTTGCATGAAGGCGGCGATAGTCGTGATGGCGTCCATTGCCAATTGCGTCTGTGCATCCCTATTTGCAGTGCATGTCCAAAACGCCGGCTGGAACACCGAATTCGCCCAATGGGGCCGACCGCTTTAACGAAAGCCGGGCGGCTTACACTGTGTCCAGCGCGCAGCCGAACCTTGAAGCGGGCGTCGCTGCCATCCGTGAGGTCGTAAAGACCCTGAAACCGGTCCCCGGTGTGTACCGCATGCTCGATACGCGCGGCGATGTTTTGTACGTTGGCAAAGCGCGCAGTCTCAAAGCGCGGGTGGCCAATTACGCGCAAGTCTCAGGGCTAACCCAACGCCTTATGCGGATGGTCAGCCAATGCCGCAGCATGGAGATTATCACCACCAATTCCGAAGCCGAAGCACTGCTGCTCGAGGCGCAATTGATCAAGCGGTTTCGACCTGCTTTCAACGTCTTGCTGCGTGATGATAAGAGTTTTCCTTTCATTCTTTTGCGAGGTGACCACGCCTTTCCGCGCATTCACAAACATCGCGGCGCGCGCCGGGCAAAGGGCAATTATTACGGCCCGTTTGCCAGCGCGGGCAGTGTCAACACCACGCTTAACGCCCTGCAGAAACTGTTCCTCCTAAGGTCTTGTACGGATAGCTTTTTTAACAATCGCGACCGGCCATGTTTGCTCTATCAGATAAAGCGGTGTTCGGCCCCGTGTGTTGGACGGATCAGCACGGAAGATTACGACGCGTTGGTCAAACAAGCGAAGGATTTCCTCGCCGGTAAATCGGGCAAGGTTCAGGCCGATCTGGAAAAGCAGATGGCCAAGGCGGCGGAAGAATTGGACTTTGAAACCGCCGCCATTTTGCGCGACCGATTGCGCGCGGCGACCTTTATTCAGGGCAGCCAAGCGATCAACGCCAGCGGGGTTGGCGATGCCGATGTCTTCGCGCTTGCCTCCAAAGGCGGGCAAATCGGGGTGCAGGCGTTCTTTATCCGGGGCGGCCAAAATTGGGGGCACCGCGCGTTCTTCCCCAGCCACACGAAAGACGTGGAGGAGGATCAGGTCCTCTCAAGCGTCATGCTGCAATTTTACGAAGAAGTGCCGCCGCCGCCGCTTGTGCTTGTTGATCGGGAGATGTCGGAAAGGGAGCTGATCGAGGCGGCGCTTTCCGAAGTGGCCGACAAGAAAGTCACTTTGACTGTTCCGCAACGCGGGGACAGGCGCAAATTGCTGGCGCAGGCCAGCCGCAACGCGGTCGAAGCGCTGGAGCGGCGTCTGGCGGAAACGGGCACCAAGGCGAAAACCCACCGGGAGCTTGCCGAATTCCTCGAACTGGGGGAGCCGCCTCAGCGCATCGAAGTCTATGACAACAGCCATATCCAGGGCGCGCAAGCATTGGGCGCGATGGTCGTGGCCAGCCCCGAAGGTTTTGAAAAAGCGCAATATCGCAAATTCAACATCAAGACCGCGCAAACCAATGACGATTACGCCATGATGCGCGAAGTGATGGGGCGGCGTTTTACCCGCGCGATGAAGGACGACCCCGACCGGGAGCGAGAAGGTATCTGGCCCGATCTCGTGCTGGTCGATGGCGGCAAGGGACAATTGTCGAGCGTGATGGAGGTGCTGGGCGAATTGGGCATCGAAGACCTGCCCGTGGTCGGCATCGCCAAGGGCCCGCATCACGGACGCGAAGGGCGCGAAGTGTTCCATTTCCCCGACGGGCGCGAGAAAACCCTACCGACCAATTCGCCGGTGCTCTTTTACGCTCAGCGACTGCGCGATGAAGTCCACCGCTATGCCATCGGCGCGCACCGGGCAAAACGCAGCAAAGCGATCACGGCAAGCCCGCTGGACGAAATCCCCGGCATCGGCCCGGCGCGCAAACGCGCGTTGCTGCTGCATTTCGGCACCGCCAGCAAAGTGCGCGCAGCATCCCTAGAAGACCTCCAACGTGCCCCCGGAGTGAGCGGCACAGTGGCGCGGCAGATTTACGATTTTTACCATGCGGGCGGGTGATGTGCGAACGTCCGCTAACGACACAAATGCAGAAATTGGATGGAAAGCCTTGGGATTTAATAGAATCGCTACTGCCAGCGCTTTTCGAAGCTGAGAGTTTTGTATCGGGCGCTATTTGATTCGAATCCCATAAGTCGATCGAACCTTTACCCTCACATCGGCTCGTGTAATCTGACCTTATGAAATTTCTAGCGAACCTATTCGGAAAACCACAGCCTCCCATCGATGAAATGAGCCTGATGGAGGTGGCTGCGTTTCTTAAATCGAAGAAGGGCGAGCGCAAAGTCAAAGAATTAATCCTTGTTTCACAGCGGCTGTCCGAACTCGCCTACTTCGAGAAGGTGACACCAATTGAAGAGCGCGAGGCGGCCCTGAAGATCGTGCACGCGCTCGACGATGACATTCTGAAAGGACTGGAGGAAAACCCGGAAGGGCGCGAAGCCTACATTGAGGCCGCAAGCTTTCATCGTGCTCAAGCCCGATTGTATGGCTTCGGGAGTTTGCAATGGAAGATGGACGAAGAAGATATTGAAGCCAGCGAGGTTGTAGCATTCATGGCTAGAAGCGACCATGCAGCTTTGCTGCCGGATTACCTTGAAATGCTGGAACCGGAGGTCATCGAACAGGTGCGCAGCGCTGTAATCAAAGAAATGAGCTCGGCACGTGCAAAAGATGGTGAGGACAAAGTCGATGTCTTGTGTCGTCTCGCCAATTCGGACGACGGCGCGATGTCCATGCTTCTGAATGGCGATCAGCTATCTGCATTTAGGAACGCGAACAAAGACCGTGACATAGCTAAAGCCGTCGCACTCGACCTTGGCATCATAGATTAGGTTTAATCTGATGGGCGACGCTTCAAAAACTAAGCGCTCATGGACACAGGGTAGGGAAAGTCCGCTTTCCACCCCATTCCCAGACATTACAATCCTAGGTCTGGATGCGTCGAACTTTCCTACACACCCTTCCCGCGCATAGGCTCTCCCTATGCCTGCAACCCGCATCCCGCCATTTCATGCCGTCCCGGTCCGCGCTCGGCGCGGTGGTTGGACGCCTTTGCGGCAGGCGGAGTTTATTGGGCATTTGGCCGAAGCACGCTGTGTGACCACGGCAGCGCGGGCGGTCGGTATGACGCGGCAAACCGCGCATCGGCTGCGCAATCGGGACGGGGCGGAGAGTTTTCGGGCGGCTTGGGATGCGGCGCTGTGCAAGAAAGGCACCGGCAAAGGCGACCAAGTGCAACGCTGGGTCGATGCCTGCGACGCGGCGCGGGCGGCGATACGGCCCAATCGTAAAGTTACAGTTGGAGCGCTGGAATGGCGGTATGAAACGGGCATTTGGATCGTGCAATTGCAGCGCGGCCGCTATGCCGGAGTGCGGCGAAAAGCTGACAATTGCGCGCTTTTGACGCTGATTTCTCGGTTGGGAAAGTCTCAGGCGGATTGGGATATGGGGCGGGTCGCATGATGGCGGTCGCTGTCGCTAAAACATGGCAAAGCGGTCCAAGTCTTGGCCTAAGATTGGGACCAATTCTGGCGGCGCGCAGTTGCTCCCCAAAACGCAAAAGCCCCGCGCTGCACAGGGCAGCGCGGGGCTTTGCTTTGCTATCGCCAATGGGCTTAGGCTGGGTAGGTCCAAGCCGATCCGCGAGCGAGGTTTTCGGATGCGAAGGCCCAGTTGAGCTTCGAGCCGACAACAGCATCGAGGTAAGCAGGACGCTTGTTTTGGTGGTCGAGGTAGTAGGCGTGCTCCCACACATCGACGACCAGCAGCGGGTTGAAGTCGCTGTCAGCGAGTGTGTCGCCGTCATGCGTTTCTTCGATCGAGAGCGTGCCGCCCTTTTCTGCGAGCCAGACCCAGCCGCTGGCGAAGTGGCCTGCGCCGCGTGCTTTCAATTGCTCTTTCAGTTCATCAACAGAGCCGAACGCTGCGTCAATCTTTGCCTTGAGATCAGCCGAAGGGGCCGTTTCGCTGGCTGCCATCGAATGCCAATAGAACCCATGGTTCCAGCTTTGCGCGGCGTTGTTGAACAGCCCTTGGTTGCTTTCGCGCGCAGCGGAAACGATGGCTTCCATTGGCGCATTGGCGTGGTCGGTGCCGTCAATCGCGGCGTTCATCTTGTCGATATAGGCCTGGTGATGTTTGCCATGATGATAGGACAGCGTTTCGGCCGAAACGGCCGGTTCAAGCGCGGTGTCGGGATAAGGAAGGTCAATTACTGTGTATGCCATTGCTGTGCCTCTTTCGTTAGAATTTTGCTCTTGAAAGGTACAATGCGCGGGGTCAACAAAAGTTGCAAAATCCGCCGCGTTTTCGCGCGCCAATACTGCGGCGTTGCCAAGCATCTACGGCGATCCTTTCTGCTCCGATCTGCCGATTTACCACGGCTGGACCAAAAAGATGATGGTTAATCTGCAAATCCTGAATTGCGAGCTGGTCTCAAATTTGTAATACAACGCGAAACTAAAACAGGCTGACGGGGAATCGGCTGGTTATTGGGAGATTCGGACGTTGGGCTTGTTCGGTGTTACATTGGTCTTGGTTGATGGGATGAGGATGGGCCGCGTGCTGTCCCATCGCACGCTTGCGCTGTTCTGGCGCAAACGTAAGGTTTCCAAAGGCGATATCGTCTTGGTCGACCACCCTGAATATGGGCGGATGGTCAAAATTGTGGCGGCGGTGACGGTGAATGGTAGGTATTCGCTGCGCGGTGCTCATCCGAATTCTGACAGTGAAGAGCGGCTTGGCGCGGTTGAAGGGTCACATATTCGCGGCAAATTGCTGTTCCGGTTGATTAAGGGCAGGCCGCTTCCTGCTTGAGGCAAAGCAAGACGCTGGTCTGGCAACCAACCGGAGCTAACGGATCGGCGACCCCACTGGTTAAGCGGCCAGCGCCCGGCGTTTAAAGTCTGCATCAGACTTAAGCTGCGCATGTTCCACCCACGTTGAATGCACTCCGCTGCTGATCTTATGCGGCAATTTGGCGCGGCAGATTGGCCCCTTGGCGATGTCGCTGGCGTCCAGAATGGCGAGTTGTGATGATCCACTGTTCTCATCGATCAGGAAAGTTATGAGATAGCCGTCATCTTCTGATATCGCCCCCTTGCGGGGTATCATCGGGCTCTCGCTGGCGTAAACGCCTTCGGGCAATTCGAACACCTGCTCATCACCCGTTTGCGTGTCGTGACGGACATAGCCGTTGAACAAGAACCAACCAGGGCGTGTGGTGGTGGACCAGACGTAGCGGCTCTTTTCCATAAGGTAGGCAGGGTTGATCATCCCAAATTCAACGATCCTGTCGCACAACCGCTCCTCCACCGTTTCACCGGTCTTGAGGTTGAAACGCCAGCGGTGGAGGCGGCTTTGGAACGAATGTTCGTCAACATAGGCCATCATGTGACTGTATTGACCGGCTTCCTCGATTGGGTCGGGCATAGGCTTGTCTTGATAATAGCCCTCCAGAATGACCTCATCGCCATCCTCATAGGCATTGGTCCAGTGCAGCACGTAAGTCGGCGATGCCTCAAACCAACGGATGTCTTCAGGCTGTCCGTGCCGCGGGATCAGGGCAAACCGGGTGGGAACCCCATCATGAATGCGTGCCGCGTGGATGTCGCGCTTTAGCAGGTCGGCATCCCAATACAGCGGCATGTCGTTGAGGATCGACCAATTGCGCGTGATGGCCATATCATGCGGCAGCCGCGGTCCGGGCAATGGGATCGGCACGTAATGCGCAAGCTTCCCTTCGCGATTGACCACACCGTAATGCATATAGGGCGCGTATTTGGAATAGTTGAAAAACATCATTTCGCCGGTCGCTTCATCGACCTTTGGATGGGCGGAAATTCCGTCGAGCGGGCCCCATGACGCCTTGCCCAAATTCTCCAATGTCACCGGGTCAATCTGCCACGCTTCACCGCATTGATAAAGGGTCGCAAGCGCCACACCGGCATGGACAATGATGTCGGTTGAACCGGTGTCCTTTAGGCCTTCGTGAGCGCCGAAACCGGGCCGTTTTGACGTGCCCGCAGGGTCCATCAATCCGCCCCAAAGCGCCTCACCAGCAATTTGTTCTGCATCAAAGCAATGGGTGCGCACAAAGCGGTTGCGATAGCTGGCTTTACCGCCCGAAATGCTGACCTGATGGATCATCGCATCGCCATCAAACGGGTGATGACGGCCAAGCGGTTGGTGCACCGGATTTTCGGTGTTGCGTAGGTAAACGCCATCAATGTCTGCGGGGATTTCGCCTTCAATGACCTCAAGCTCATCGACATCCATTTCCTCATGAACCGGAGTCCATGGACCAGACATATAAGGGTGGTTTGATGGCTCAAGGCTGGTCTTAATCGGCGGCTGTCGTGTGACCTGCATGATCTTCTCCCGTGGTCAGACAGACTACCCCATGCGAAATTTTGTGCAATCTTGATCTCGATCAATGACGCGGGGCCAGTGCGCAGCCAAATTTGAATCACACACAAAGGAGAAGCCCCATGAAAACCACTTTGCTGCACATCGACAACGACACTTGCATGGATGCAAGATTGCAAGTGGCGATGGATATCGCCCGCGCCTGTGATGGGTACATGACCTGCCTACAGGCGGTCAGTTATGAGGTGTTTGCGCCGGGAGATTTTTACGGTTCGGCGATGGCCGCCGCGATGCCCCGTATCAAAGAGGCCGCCGAACATTTGCGCGCAAAGATAGAGGCAGATTTGGCCAATGAGGATGTCTCTTGGGAATGGCGCTTTCTAGATGGAATGGCAGAGCATCGGTTGCTCGAACAATCGGCGTTGCACGATATCATCATCGTGGGGCCGCATGACATCGGAGGGGAGGGCTCGCGCAGGCCGTCTGCAATGGCGGGGGAATTGGCATTAAGGGCGCCGTCGCCGGTTCTGGTCGTGCCAGGTGATTGGGATAGGTTCGAGACGGAAGCGCCTGCTTTGGTCGCATGGAATGGATCGTCTGAGGCATCCGTCGCCATGCGCGCCGCGATCCCGCTGCTAAAGCTGGCGGGCAAGGTCTTTCTTGCCAGTGTGGCCGAGCAAGATGAGAAGAACCGTTATGATTTTCCCGCCAGCGAGGCCGCCAAATACCTCAGCCGCCATGGGATTTCTGTTGAAGTGGTCGACCTGCCCGGCGGCGGAGCGAAAGTATCCGATACATTGGAATCGGCGGCCTTGATGCGCGGTTGTTCGATGCTTGTAATGGGCGCTTACGGCCATTCCCGGTTGTCAGAAATGCTGCTGGGCGGGGTTACTCGGCGGTGCCTGACCGATCCCAAATTGCCGATATTCTTGAGCCATTGATCGAGTGCTTTGCGGGGGATAGCCTTGCTCCTTGCAGAGGCCGCTCAGCTCTTGGCATTGCGCCGGCGCATCATCCCTTCTTGCGCCACGCTGGCGACGAGATCACCTGACTGGTTGAAGATGCGCCCGCGGTTGAACCCGCGTCCCCCGCCGCTCCACGGAGCGTCAGTGACGTAGAGCAGCCACTCATCAGCCCGCGCGTCGCGGTGGAACCAGATTGCATGGTCAAGGCTGGCGCCAACCAGTTCGCCGCGCATCCACGAAAGGCCGTGGGGGAGCGCGCTGGTGCCCAGCAATGTGTAATCGCTGGCATAGGTGATGATTGCGCGGTGCAAGGCGGGTGTATCGGCATCGGCAGGAACAGGGGCGGCTGTGCGAAACCAGCTGTGTGCGCGCGGTTCGCGTGGTTCGCTGTTCATCCAATGCAATCGGTCAATTGTGCGCATTTCGATTGGCCGCGGGCGCAACATTAGGGCCCTGTGTGCGTCGGTCAGCTTGTCGCCCATGCGATCTGCCATCTCCCGCCGCATCTCAATATCGGGTTTAAGCGTGTCGGGGCCTGCGACGTCTGGCATTGGCGCGTCTTCGTGTTCCAGCCCGTCCTCTGGCACTTGAAAGCTGGCGGTGAGGTTCAGAATAGGCGTTGAGGTGCCATCCTCATTCTCTTGCGAGGCGACAACACGGCGGTTGGCGAAACTGCGCCCGTCAAAATCACGCTCAATTCGATATTCAATCGGCAGACCTTCGCGCCCACCGCGCAGGAAGTATGCGTGGAGTGAATGGGCGGTCTTAGTTGCCGGCACGCTTGCTTGCGCTGCCTGCAGCGCCTGGGCCAGCACCTGACCGCCAAAGACGCGTCCAACTCCGCCCTTTTGGGGCATGCCAACATGCACGTCAGATGCGCGTTTCTCGATAGTTAGGAGCTGGGCTAAACCTTCAACAAGTTGCTGGTTGGTGGGTGTCGCTATCATGAGCCATCCATTGCGAGGCGCGCTGCGCCTCGTCAAGCGCTTGGGGGCCTTTTACCTAGCATCCCCGAGCGAAGGTTCAAAACAAACCCCGCCCGGATCGCTCCAGGCGGGGCTTCGAAAATGCCAATATCAGGCGGGTGAACTTAGTGAGCCCCGGCCAATGCCGCGAGCAGAAGCAGCGCGACGATATTGGTGATCTTGATCATCGGGTTCACAGCCGGGCCAGCGGTATCCTTGTAAGGATCGCCAACCGTGTCGCCGGTCACCGCAGCTTTGTGAGCTTCGGAGCCTTTGCCGCCGTGATTGCCGTCTTCGATGTATTTCTTCGCATTGTCCCATGCGCCGCCGCCGGCGGTCATAGACAGCGCGACGAAAATACCGGAGATGATGACACCGAGCAGCAAAGCGCCAAGAGCAGCAAAGCCCTCAGCCTGGCTGCCAGTGGCCCATGTTACGGCAAAATACACGACAATCGGTGCGAGAACCGGAAGCATAGAAGGAACGATCATTTCCTTGATCGCAGCCTTCGTCACAAGGTCCACCGTGCGAGCATAATCAGGACGGCTGGTGCCATCCATAATGCCCGGGTCCGCAGCAAACTGTGCACGCACATCAACCACAACATCGCCCGCAGCGCGGCCAACGGCGGTCATGCCCATCGCACCGAACAGGTACGGAAGCAGCGCGCCAAGCAGCAAGCCAACGATGACATAGGGGTTTTCAAGGCTGAAGCTGACGTCGAGATCTGGGAAGAACTCTTTGAGGTCAGCGGTGTAGGCAGAGAACAGGACCAACGCAGCAAGACCGGCAGAACCGATTGCATACCCCTTAGTCACAGCTTTCGTTGTGTTGCCAACAGCGTCCAGTGCATCGGTTTTTTCCCGGACGCTCTCTTCCATTTCTGCCATTTCAGCGATGCCGCCAGCGTTATCAGTCACAGGACCATACGCATCGAGCGCCACGACCATACCGGCCAAAGCCAGCATCGACGTTGCCGCAAAGGCAATGCCCATAAGACCAGCAAGCTGATACGTCACAATGATACCGATCACGATTACAACCGTTGGCAGTGCAGTCGATTCAAGGCTGATCGCCAGACCTTGAATAACGTTGGTGCCGTGGCCGGTTTCGGACGATTTCGCGATTGAGCGAACCGGACGATATTCCGTGCCAGTGTAATATTCCGTGATCCAAATGATCAGGCCAGTGATGACCAGACCAACCATCATCGCATAGAACAACGACATGCCGGTGAACGTTTGATCGCCCAGCGTGTATTGAGTGCCCATGCCAACGGCGTAATCCGTGGCAAAGTAAATTGCGACAGCCGATAAAACGGTTGTGACAATGAAGCCCTTGTACAAGGCGCCCATGATGTTGTTCGATTTGCCGAGACGTACGAAATACGTTCCGATGATAGACGTAACGATGCAGACACCACCAATAATCAGCGGCAGGCTCATCAGATCGTAAAGGTCAGCAGCCGCGAGGCCGGTGAACAGTAGAGCGGTCAAAACCATCGTCGCACCAACGGTAACGACATAGGTTTCGAACAAATCGGCCGCCATACCGGCGCAGTCACCAACATTGTCGCCTACATTGTCGGCGATTGTTGCTGGGTTGCGAGGATCATCCTCTGGGATGCCCGCTTCGACTTTACCGACCAGATCGGCGCCAACGTCAGCTGCTTTGGTAAAGATACCGCCGCCCAAGCGCGCGAAGATCGAAATCAGCGAGGCACCAAATGCGAGACCAACAAGCGCGTCAATCACAACGCGTTTTTCAGCCAATACCGTGAGGTCCAAGCCCATGCTTGTCGTCAGCACGTAGAAAAAGCCTGCAATGGCGAGCAATGCGAGGCCAGCCACGAGCATGCCGGTTACGGCACCTGCGCGGAACGCCACGGTAAGACCTTGCTGAAGCCCGACTTCGGCTGCGGCCGCTGTGCGAACATTGGCGCGAACCGAGATGTTCATCCCGATAAAGCCGGCAACGCCCGAAAGAACAGCACCGATCACAAAACCAGCGGTCAAGATTGGGCCAAGAAGGAAGAACACGATAATCGCAACCACAACACCAACGACCCCGATGGCGGTGTATTGGCGCTTAAGATAGGCTTGAGCGCCTTCTTGAACGGCGCCTGCGATTTCCTGCATGCGTTGATTGCCAGCGCTCGAGCTGAGCACTTGCTGGCTGGTGACGATGCCATAAATGATGGCAAGGACAGCCAGTCCAATTGATACTAAAGTTAAATCCACTGAATGATCCCCTCTTCCAATGTGGAATATACGCCTGGGTTCTCCCATTGACGCGGTGGGCGAGACAATACGCACTAAGGGCAGACTGGCAAGCCGGAAACGGGCCAAAACCGGGCAAGTCACCAGTTTTGCTAAGGCAGGCAAGCCGGATGGAAGTTAACTGTGTTGGTAACCGAGCCCATTGGCCTGAACGATTGGGTCGCCGTCCACGATCAGCGGCGCGGGCCCAACCATGCCGACTTCGCCAATTTGACTTGCTGGGACAGGGGGTTTTTTGCCGTTGGGAAGGGTGAACAGCAGCTCGTAGTCATCGCCCCACCGCATGCACCGATCGGCGTCGGCGCGGCTTGCCACAGGAACCTTTGCGGTCTCCACCGTGATTGACACCCCGCTTGCCTGTGCCAAACGAAATGCATCGAGCAGCAAGCCATCGGACACATCCATCATGGCGGTGACATGAGGGGCAAGAATGCGCCCTTCGTTCAACAGCGGTCGAGGTCGATTGAACGCCTCTCTGTAAGCGTCATCGCCCTCAAAGCCCAACATCGCGCGGCCCAATGTGCCAGTGACATACAGGGCATCTCCTTCCCGCGCGCCGGTGCGAGAAGGGACCGGCCTGCATGTCGCGCGGCCAATGGCGGTCATGCTGAACGTGCGGGCACCGGTGCTCGCAACCGTATCGCCGCCCAATAAGGACACACCAAATTCGCTAAGCGCCTCGCGCAAGCCGTCTATAAACTGCTGGTCATCTGTGTCGAGCGAATATCCCAGCAGCACGCCGACCGGTTCTGCGCCTTTCGAAGCGAGATCAGACAAATTGATCGCAACCAATTTCCATGCGACATCGCCCAAGTCCGCGTCGGGACGGAAATGAACCCCTTCGGCCATAACATCGTGATTGAAGATGAGCGTTTCATCGCCAATTTCGATCAGCCCGCAATCATCTTGAAGTCCGCGCGCACCAGCGTGCAGCGGCAAACTGCGCAGCGCGGAGAGAAATTCGCCCTCAGTCATCGTTAGGGGCGGCGTTTCTGGTCAATCGCGCAGGCCCTTGGACGCGGCGTCCAAAATGCCGTTTACAAATTTGGCCTCGCGATCATCAAAGAACGCTTTGGCGACATCGACATATTCGTTGATTGCGCTGGCCAAGGGCACATCGGCGCGCGCCATCAGTTCATATGTGCCTGCGCGCAAGATTTGCAGCATGGTCTTGTCCAGCCGTGCAAGCGTCCATCCGTCAGACAGCTTCGCTGTCAAAACCTCGTCAATCTCTGCCCGCCGTGCATCAACACCGCGCACGATGTCATCGAAAAATTCGACCTCTGCGTCGGCAAAAACTTCGCCTTCGTGGTCTTCATCATCGACCTCGCGGCCCAAACGGTGCTGATGAAATTCATCGAGCAATTTGTTGAGCGCGGTGCCCTCCATATGGAGCTGATAAAGCGCCTGAACCGCTGCAAGGCGGGCCGCAGAGCGGGCGGTGGATCGTGCAGAAGTGTTCATTTGATGCGGAGTTCCACGGATTTGGCGTGAGCAGGCAGCCCTTCGGCATGGGCAAGGGTTGCCGCCGCCGGGCCTATGGCGTTGAAAGCGTCATCATCTAGAGCGATGAAACTGGTCCGCTTCATAAAATCGAGCACCGAAAGCCCGCTGGAAAAACGCGCGCGCCGGCCTGTGGGCAGGACATGGTTGGGTCCAGCGACATAATCGCCTACGGCCTCAGGCGTCATCCGGCCAAGGAACACGCTGCCGGCATGCCGGATTTTGGTGAGCATTGCCTCTGGATCATCAATCGCCAGCTCTACGTGCTCGGCGGCGAGCCGGTTGATAAGCGCAGGCGCCTCTTCGTCAATGTCATTGACGACGATGATTGCGCCATGATCGTCCCAACTTGCCTTGGCGGTTTTGCCGGTCGAAAGCTGGCTGAGCTGTAAGGTGACGCTGTCTTCGACGAGCGCTGCAAAGCCTGCATCATCGGTAATCAGGATCGACTGCGATGTTGGATCATGTTCAGCCTGACTGAGCAAGTCTGCGGCGATCCAATCGGGATCGTTCTTGCCATCGGCAACCACCAGAATTTCGCTGGGTCCGGCGACCATGTCGATGCCGACCACACCGAACAATTGACGCTTGGCCTCCGCGACATAGGCGTTGCCGGGGCCAGTGATGACATCGACTGGCGCAATACGGTCTGTGCCATATGCCAATGCGCCCACAGCCTGAGCCCCGCCGACACGCCAAATCTCATCAATCCCTGCAACATGCGCGGCTGCTAGGACCAGAGGATTGGAATTGCCTTTGGGTGTTGGGGTGACCACCACAACCCGTTCCACTCCTGCAACGCGCGCTGGAATGGCGTTCATCAACAAAGAAGAGGGGTAAGCCGCCCGGCCGCCCGGCACATACAGTCCGGCGGCATCAACCGGCCGCCAAATCGCGCCCAACCGCACACCTGCATCGTCGGTGAAATCTCGGTTTTGCGGCAATTGTTCCTCATGATAGGCGCGTATGCGAGCCGCAGCGAGGTTCAGCGCATCGCGCAATTCGGCGCTGATTTCCTCGTATGCTTCTGCGCAGCGTTCTGGCGTTATTTTCCAATCCGCATCGTCAATCAACGAATAGCCATCGAACCGCTGAGTGTATTTGACCAATGAGCCATCGCCGCCGGTACGGACGTCTCGCAAGATATCCTGCACTTGGCCTGCCACATCCCCGTCAGCCTCGCGGCGAGCGTTTACAATGCGGGTGAATTGCTGCTCAAAATCGGGATCGAGAGTAGACAGCATTTTCATGATGACGCGGCCATATTGTCGCGAAAAGCGGATACCAGCTCGGCAACGCGCGGATCCGTTTTCAGCGCCGCTCGGTTCACGATCAGGCGCGCAGAGATGTCGATGATACGTTGTTTTTCGACCAGACCATTTTGTTTAAGCGTGGTTCCAGTCGATACCAAATCGACAATTTGCCGCGCCAGACCCAATGAAGGTGCCAGTTCCATCGCTCCGTTCAATTTGACGCATTCGGCCTGAATGCCTTGGCGTTCAAAATGGCGAGCTGTTAGGTTCGGATATTTCGTCGCTACCCGCAGGTGGCTGGCGCTGCAGGTTTCTTCTGGATCGCTGGCCAAACACGCGACTGATAGGCGGCAATGGCCGATATCCAGATCAACCGGTGCATACAGATCGGCGTAATCAAATTCTTCGACCACGTCCGATCCAACAATCCCGATTTGCGCTGCTCCATGCGCGACAAATGTCGCCACATCAAAGGCCCGCACCCGGATTAGGCGCATATCGCCGCGGGTTGTGCCGAATGATAGGGAGCGGTTGGCCTTGTTGTGAAAGCCGTCCTCTGGCACCACGCCAGCGCGCGCCATCACGGGCAGCGCCTCATCAAGAATGCGACCTTTGGGCACGGCAAAGGTCAATTGATGGCCGAATGCGCCGGCTTGTTCTGGTGAAGTTTCGCTAGTCATCGCGCGCCGGGACTTAGGGATTGGGCGATCAAAGGGCAATGACTTGAGCGTATCAGAATTGCGCCATGCGCACAGAAAGGCGTGAAAAATGGCAGATGACATCATGGCAATCGAAGAATTCCAAGCCGCCTTGGATTGGCAAGCCACGCATGCCGAACAAAATGGGGCGCCGTGCACCGCTCGTGTGGTGCGGGCTTTGGCAAAGGTCCGCGACGGGGGCACCGCAACTGGCAGGCGCATCGCCAACTGGCAGGGGCTGACGCTGAAAGATGCAATGCCGTTAAGAATGACTGGCGGCTTGCACCACCTTTTGCTGTCTGGTCAGGATGACAGACTGGCACGGGTGTACAGCGGCGAGATCAGCGATCAGTCGCAGATCGACCAGATGGTGTGCGATTTGGTCGAACGGTTCGATGCACAGCTGCTCCCGTGGCTTGATGGTCCGCCTCAGACCAATGAGGCGGGCCGGTCGGCCAGCATAATGGCCGGGCTGTTGTGGTTGGCGCAGCATGTGGCGCCGAGATTTGAACTGTTTGAACTGGGCGCGAGCGCAGGGGTCAACACGATGCTTGACCTGTATCATTATCGGCTGGGCTCAACGCTGGTCGGACCGGTCGATTCGCCGATGCAGATCGAACCGGACTGGTTGGGGGAAGGCGGTTCGCCGCCCGCGCCGCCATCTGACTTCACAATTGCAAGCGTGTGCGGATGCGATGTCGCTCCGATTGACCTGTCCGATCGCGCGAGTGCGCTGCGCCTGAAGAGCTATGTCTGGCCGGACGCGCCTGCTCGCATGGCCCGTATCGACGCGGCAATACATCTGGCGAGTGAAAATCCGCCCAAACTCGTCAAGCAAGACGCCGAGCAATTCGTAGCCGATTTGCTGAGGCTGCCTCAGGATGCAGGGACAACTCGGGCGATGTTTCATTCGATAATGTGGCAATATATGCCCGCGTCGGCCCAAGACGCGATCACCGATGCCTTTGAAAAGGCGGGAGCGGGCGCAACGCCAGAACGTCCGTTGGCTTGGGTCTCGCTTGAAACAGATCCGGCGACGTTCCGGCATGAATTGCGTGTGCGGCGTTGGACCGGCGAAGCGGGCGATGGGCAATCGATATTGCTAAGCCATGCTCACCCGCACGGTGCCTGGATTGAATGGACAGGGGCCTGAAGCCCTAGGCCTTTAAGAACCTTAGCCCTTTAAGAAATTGTCCATCGCCGCATTGACCGCACCGGCTGCTTCCCAAGGGACAAAATGGCCGCAATCGGGCACTTTAACAATGGTTAGAGGATCAATGATCGCGTCCAACCCTTCGATATTTTCAGGAGGCAGAGCCAGATCATCCAGCGCCCAAATCACCAAGGTGGGGATCGTCAGATTGGGCAAGTTTGGCGGACTGTAATTTGCCGGGAGCGCAAAAGGTTCGTCCATGTCAGGCACTATCATTGTACTGCCGCGATAATAATTGATCATCCCGAAACAGGCGTCGCGGTCTTGCCAATCCTTAAGCAATTGCGCGCGTTCTTCGGCAGGCATTGTGTCGGGGCGGTCCCAATTGACCTCTTGTTTTAAAATACCCGTGATGCCGTGTTCGCGGATGAGCGGATCATTTTCTGGGTCACGAAAGGCGTTGATGTATTGGCTCGACGCGCGCTGACCGGGGTGGGTGTAAAGGAGCTTTTGAAAGATTGCCGGGTGCGGCGCATTGGCGATCACGGCGCGCTCCACCCGCGCATGTTGCCCGCCCAGGGCCACGCCCCACGCAATCGCGCCGCCCCAATCGTGTCCGACGATGGTGAATTTATCGATGCCCAGTGCATCAGCCAGCAGAAAGACATCACCGATCAGCTTGTCGGGTGTATAGGATTCCACGTCTTGCGGCTTTGAGGAACCGCGATAGCCGCGTTGATCGGGCGCGACACAGCGAAATCTATCGGAGAAATGAGAAATCTGATGCCGCCATGTGCGGTGATTTTCCGGAAAGCCGTGAAGGAAGATTAGAGCAGGCGCATCGGCTGGCCCTTCGTCCACAACGTCTAGGTGAATGCCATTGGCGAGCTTTATGCGTTTTTGTTCCACCGCAATTATTCGCCTTCTTCCATACGTTCCATATAACCGCTGGCGACCATGGCTGCGACTTGATCAAGCAGCGCCTCCGGTGTGCGGCGCATTTCGCCCATCGCGGCCTCTCCGCCTTGCGCGACGATGATTTCGCGCTCTCCTGCCGCCATGCCGTCCAGCATCATTTTTGCAGCTTCGACCGCGGGAATGCCTTCATCGATGACCTTGTCGCTGATCCCGCGTTTGGCGCCGTCCGCGACCAGAGCGTTCCGCGCGACATCGGTGGCGACTGAGCCGGGATAGATCACATGCACTTGAACACCTGTTTGCGACAGCTCCCCGCGCAAGGCGTCGCCATATCCGGCGAGGCCGAATTTCACCGCGCTGTAGGCTGTGCGCATGGGCACGCCGACTTTTCCCGCGATAGAGGAGATGAAAGCGATGTTGCCGCTGCCCCGATCTGCCATATGGCCGATGAGCCCTTGCGAAAACGCGATCTGCGATGTGAGGTCGATATCGATTATGTCGCGATAAACCTGCATATCAGTTTTTAGCGCACGGCTGCGCTGCGAGACGCCGGCATTGGCAAAGGCAATGTCCACTCCGCCTTTCCAAGCAATTGCCTTTTGGATGGCATCGGCAAGAGCGTCGTCGTCGCGCACATCAAATGGGAGGATTATTGTTTCACCGCAATCTGCTGCCACTTTGGCAAGCCGCTCTTCATCGCGTCCCGAAAGTACCAAATGCGCACCGCGCGATGAAAGGTCCCGGGCGAGCGCCGCACCAATCCCTGATGATGCGCCTGTAATCCAAGCGATTTTGCCAGTGTAGTCCATGTCTCTCTCCCGTTTGTATGCCGGGATAGACTCAGCTGGTCTGAGCCGCAATCAGCTCTACCAGATTTTCGGGAAACACCGCCTCGTGCCAATTCGAAAGCTCGGTGAGCGTGAACCAGCGATGCTGTGTCATGACCTTTTGTTCCAGTTCGGTGTGGCCCGATGTGTCGATTCGCGCTTCGGGCACGTTTATGATGAAATAGCGTTCATCGGCCTGCACTGGCTCCCCTTCGACCGTGATGAACTCGGGCGTGGTGCGGGCAATCTGCGGACCCGGATTGGCGGCAATGCCGGTTTCTTCTGCCAGCTCGCGTCGCGCGGCGTCTTCGAATGTCTCATCCGGCTCACATTCACCGCCAGCGGTCACCCAAAAAGGCGGGCGACCTGCGACATCAAAGCGGAACATCAATACCCGGTCATCTGGCGCAACAACAATGATCCGAGCAGACCGGCGAATGCGTTTGGAATTGCCGAATTCGTTCATGCAGCGGGAGCGCTCGCTTTGATCGCCACGGCATGCACTCGCTGACCGACAATATCGCCCAATGCTGCGATCACCGCGCGCTGGCGCGCCAGTCGGTTCATTTCGCCAAAGGCGGGTGCTTCGATCACAATCGTGAAATGCGATTCTCCCGACCCATCATCGCCGGAATGGCCTGAATGCTGCGCGCTATCATTGATAATTTCGAGGGATGTTGGCGCAAATGCCTCGACAAGCAGGCCCCGCATTTCTTCTGCTACTGTGCCGCTCATCTAAAAGTTTCCCTATTTCTAAGTTCTAACATCTTGGAATTTGGCGACTCACACGCCATTCTCAAGGGCTAATGGCCCAATCCCGATTTCATGGACGGTTTGAGACCGAAAGCCGAGGCTGTGAAGCCCCCGGTTGCCGCGAGGCGGGTGAGTTTCGTGCGCCCGGTCACAGGCCCAATGGATTTGATGGGCCGGGGCAATGGCGCTGGTTCTGCCTGGAACATGTGCGCCAATTCAACGCCGGGTATGACTGGTTTGAAGGGATGAACGCCGAAGAAATTATCGCCGCTCAATCCCCGGCGAGCGGCTGGCGCACAGAAAGCGCCGCGTTCAGCCCGCGCGCCGAAGTGGACGGCATGCCGCGCTGGGCCGACTTTCACGATCCGCTTGATGCGATCTCTGCCCGCGCAGGGGGAATTCGCAGTCGCGCCGAACGCGAAGCGAAAATGGCCCAAGGCATCAATGGGCATGGGCGTTTTTCCAAAGAGGAAGCGCAGGCGTTGGATATTATGGGTCTGGGCACCGAAACTGACCGGCGGCGTTTGCGCCGCCGGTATTCTGAGCTTGTCCGCCGGTATCACCCTGACCGCAATGGCGGGGACCGATCACACGAGGCGCGATTGAACAAAGTCGTCGAAGCCTATCAATTGCTGCGAAAAAATGCGGGAATCGCCTAGCCCGCCGCCGCCGCTTCGATTAGCGCGGCGTCAATCGCATTGGCCTCTGCATAGGCGGGCCTGTTGGTGCAACGTTCGACATAAGTCTTGAACGCAGGTGTCTCAGGGATTGAACCAAAGCGCAGGCCCCACACAAATTGGCTGCCGACATAGGTATCGGCCATAGTGAAGCGGTTTCCGGCAGCGAAATCGTTGTTGGAAAGCCAATCCTCCATTGCCGATAATGCGAGATCAAGGCTGCCGAACCCGGCCATTGCGCTGCGCTCTTCGGGTACTTCCCAACCCATGGCGGCGGCGATTACGGCTTGCTCGATCGGTCCGGCGGCAAAAAACATCCAGCGGAAATAGGCCGCGCGTTCATGTGCATCTGGCAGCAGACCCGATTGCGGGTGTGTTTCGGCAAGATAGTGGTTGATCGCAGCTGCTTCTGTGATGACGTGATCGTGATCGCCGTGGCGGTGCACCAAGGCGGGCACTTTGTTCATCGGGTTGATCGATTGGAATGAGTCTGGCCGCGTGGTCCAATCGAACACCACCTGATCATAGTCTGCGCCCGCCTCGTGCAAGGCCCAGCGCGCAATCTGCCCTCGGCTCATCGCGACGGTGTAGAATGTAAATTCGGCCATGGGTTTAACGTCCTTTGGTTAGCAATGGTTCAAACCCGCCAAAAATCAGCCGTGATCCGTCAAACGGCATGTCGCCGCCGGGATGCCCCTCAAACCCTTCGCCTGCCATCATGGCTGCATTGGCTTTGTCGAATGTCGCTTTATCGGGCCAGATGACCCAACCGGTCACGATCTTTTCGCCCTCTGGCGCATTCACGGCTTTGCGGTAGTCGGTGTTTTTGCCTGTGGGAACGTCCAGCTCCCATGCCTCCATCACTTCTATCGCGCCGTGATCCATGGACCAATTGGCCATGAACTCGGCGGCTTCGATATAGGCATCCTTGTTGGCTTCCGGCACGGATAGCGCTGCAACAGCTACATACATTTGGCCTCTCCCTTGTTCTGCGAAACTGACCAATTGCGGCGCGGTCGTCAATTCTGTTTGAACGCCCACCGCAGTGTCCGCCCCATGCCCCACGTTGCGGCGCGGGCGGGCAGGGCTGTAAGAGTTGGACGGCGCAAGCGGAGCATTTGACGGGCCCAATCCGGCAGCATCGAAACAGCATCCGCGCCGATCATAGTCTGCACCGCAGGCGGGGTGCCTTTGGGCCGCTGGCTTAGAACCAGCTGAGCAACCTCGCGTGCCGCGGGAGAGGGGCGCAGATCGGCACGTAGCTCTCGAAAGATTGCTTCTGCTTCGCGCCGGGTTTCTGGGACGGGGTCGGCGCCCAGCGCGCGGGCTATGACCGCAAATTGGCGGTAATATTCGTCTTGGTCTGCGCCGGACATTTCGGGGCGGACATGGCGCATATAACCCGCGAGAAAGCTCTGCGCCTCGACCACATGAACCCATGCCAGCGTGCGCGGATTGCTGGCCTGATAGGGCGTCCCATCCGGCAGAGTGCCGCCAACGCGGCCATGGATGCGGTTCACTCGTTCAATCTCCGCCATCGCTGCATCCCGGTGGCCAAACGTTGTCACCGCAATAAAGCGCGCTGTGCGCCGCAGCCGCCCGTGCATATCTTCGCGAAAATTGGAGTGATCTAGGACGCCTTGCAGCGCCGCCGGATGCAGCATTTGCAGCATAAGGCCGCGAACACCGCCGGTCATCATGCCGACCAAATCGGCATGGACCATGCGGATTGGGGTGTTCTTTGCAAACAGAGCATCGTCGGACGGAGGGATCGGTTCCTGACCGCCCGCCCGGTCGTTGAACACGCCGCGCACTTGGTCAACGACCTTAAGGCGCAGAGTTTCGATCGGATCGGGCATGGAACGCCGAATATCACAGTGATCGAGAATATTGAAAGAATTCGGCCTTCTCATCCCGCGCAAAGTGCGCAATTCAGCATGTATGGAACTCAACGCAAATTTTGACGCACCTGTAAAAGTGCACACAGGCGATCTTGAATGGCAGCCATCGCCGATGGCGGGCGTCGATCGGCGGATGCTGGACCGGGTTGGCGCAGAGGTCGCGCGGGCCACATCCCCCGATCCGATCCCGGCTGCACCATCTTTGTAAAATTGTGGCAATTCGATCCTGACGATCAGGAACAAATGGACGTCGATTTGACCGCTGCACCGATGGTTCCCGACCCCGGCCGACCCGGCGTTCAGCGCACCGATCTGGCGATCCGCGATTATGAACAGGTTGCTTTGGAGCAATGGGATGGTGGCACTGAGAACGAGCTAGGCGATGAAGGGGGAATTGAAATCCTCATCCTAGATGGCGAGCTTGAGCATTCGGGTGATGTTTATGGCCAACACGATTGGCTGCGCTGGCCGGCTGGAGAATCGCTGATTGTGAAAGCTGGGCCATCAGGCGCGCACCTCTGGAGAAAGCGTGGCCATTTCAATGAAATTCGCGTTCCGGCGCAGGGTTGATGGACGTCCAACGCCGATCTGCGCCCTAACGTCCGCAAAAATGTCAGGGGGAGGGGCGAAAGCGCCTCTTGCCCGTCGGCGTTTCGCGCATTAACGCCGAACGCGAAATGACCTCTTCATCTACAGCAGACTTCGCCGGCGAAAGCGCCATCCCATCGCAACCGGACACGACGATCAATGTGCGTGACACATTTGGCATTGACGTGGATTGGGATGTCCCTGCCTTTAGCGAGCCGAGCGAACATGTGCCCGAGCGCGATGATAGCTATGTTTTCGACTCCGAAACGACGTTGGCGATCCTGGCCGGTTTCGCTCACAATCGCCGGGTGATGATTCAGGGCTATCATGGCACTGGTAAATCAACCCACATTGAACAGGTCGCTGCGCGCCTCAATTGGCCGAGCATCCGGGTGAACCTCGATGCGCATATCAGCCGGATCGACCTTATCGGGCGCGATGCGATTGTTTTGAAAGACGGTTTGCAAGTCACCGAGTTTAAAGAGGGCATCTTGCCATGGGCGCTGCAGCATCCTGTTGCGCTGACATTTGACGAATATGATGCGGGCCGTCCCGATGTCATGTTCGTGATTCAGCGAATTTTGGAATTTGATGGCCGGCTCACACTGCTCGATCAAAACCGTGTGATCACGCCCAATCCGTATTTCCGCTTGTTTGCGACCACCAACACAGTTGGTCTGGGCGATACGAGCGGATTGTATCACGGAACGCAGGCTATCAATCAGGCGCAGATGGACCGTTGGAATGTCGTCGTCGCGCTCAATTATCTGTCTGCTGAAACCGAACAGCAGATCGTAAAATCCAAGACGCCATATACCGATGACGCGATGATCGCGGACATGGTGAAGGTTGCGGACTTAACGCGACAGGGCTTTATCAACGGCGATATCTCCACCGTTATGAGCCCGCGCACGGTCATTACTTGGGCGCAAAACGCGGCGATCTTCGGCTCAGTTGGTTTTGCATTCCGCCTGTCATTCCTCAACAAATGCGACGAGGCAGAGCGCACCTTGGTGAGCGAATACTACCAACGGGTCTTCAATGAAGATCTGCCAGAGGGCGCGGTTAAAGCGGGCTGATGCACGGCGCGACAGTTGACTTGCATCAAGGTGTCCTATCCTGCTAACACAGTGGGCAATGGCGCTGTTTGAACGATTCTGGAAACGCTCGAAAGCGAATGGCGCGCGCGCGGATGATCCGGCGAGCGGATATTACGCTTTATACGAATCCCAGCAGCCGGTTGAACCGGATGAAGATATGTCGGCTTATCGCCCGGCGGGTTCACCCGACTACGATGCGTGGGACACGCGTCTTTCTGAGTTGGACAGCAAGGTCGTGCGCGAAGAGCGCCAACGGTCCTCAGTTTGGAGCCGATTGTTCTGGCGCGGACGCCGTAAACGGTGGTGGGCGGTCAGGATCATTGCAGCGATCCTGGCGCTCTTTATAATTCTGGTTGGTTGGCTGGCTATTACGGCCCCGCTTTCCAAGAGTTTGGAGCCGATCGCGGCACCACAAGTGACCTTGCTCGCCAGTGATGGGACGCCGATTGCGCGCAGCGGCGCGATGGTTGATGCGCCGGTCGAAGTGGCGGACCTGCCGCCGCATGTGATCGAAGCGTTTCTAGCGATTGAGGATAGGCGGTTTTATTCGCACTGGGGTGTAGACCCACGCGGCATCGCGCGCGCCGCGTGGACGGGCCGCGGCGGTGGCAGCACGATCACACAGCAGCTGGCAAAATTCACATTTTTGACGCCCGAACAAAGTCTGTCGCGAAAGGCGCGTGAAGCACTCATCGCGTTTTGGCTGGAAGGGTGGCTGACCAAGGATGAGATACTCAGTCGTTATCTCTCCAACGCCTATTTTGGCGACAATCAATACGGCTTGCGCGCGGCCAGCCTCCATTATTTCTACCGCCAGCCTGAAAACCTCCTGCCTCAACAGGCGGCTATGTTGGCGGGTCTGTTGCAAGCACCTTCGCGGTATGCGCCGTCAAAGCATTATGACCGGGCAAAGACGCGCATGGACCTTGTCATCGGGTCGATGGTGGCGGCCGGATATATCACTCAGGCAGAGGCCGATTCCATGCCTGACCCGGTGATTGACGTGCGCACCCGCAATGATGTGCCCACAGGGACCTACTTCGCCGATTGGGCTTTGCCCATAGCGCGGGAGGGTATGGAAACCGGATATGCCCGCCAAGTGTTGACAACGACACTCGATTCTCAGCTTCAGGCGCTGGCCAGCCGGGTGACCAATCGCGCAGGTGTAGGCGATGCTCAAGTTGCCTTGGTGGCAATGCGGCCCAGCGGTGAGGTTGTCGCAATGGTCGGCGGCAAGGATTACGCGACAAGCCCCTTTAACCGCGCGACACAAGCGCGCAGGCAACCGGGGTCAACCTTCAAATTGTTCGTTTATCTCGCCGCGCTGGAGGCCGGGTGGGAGCCCGAAGACACGATACCCAACACGGCGATAGAAGCGGGCTCCTATCGGCCCAAGAATTCGCGAGAACGTTATTCTGATCTCATTACGCTTGAGGGCGCCTTTGCTTCATCCAGCAATGTGGCCGCCGTGCGTCTCTTCAACGAAATTGGTAGCGAACGCGTGATCCGAACCGCGCGCTCTTTGGGGGTTAAATCGGATATGCCCGAGGGTGATCCGAGTTTGGCTCTGGGTACGTCCACCATGACCTTGCTGGAGCTTACCTCGGCCTATGCCGGGATCGCTGCGAACCAGTTTCCTGTGCGCCCCTATGCCTTTGCCCAAGAGGAAGAAAGCTGGTGGGAATGGCTCACCACGCCTTCAGACAGCGCATCTGGCGGCACGCATGAAGATATGGAGCAAATGCTGCGGGCGGCTATCAATCGCGGCACGGGCGAGGCAGCCGAACTGCCGATTGCGAATTTCGGCAAGACCGGGACGACTCAGAATTACCGCGACGCATTGTTCGTTGGTTATGCAGGGGATCTGGTGGTCGGCGTATGGGTCGGCAATGATGACAATTCGCCCCTAGACGGGATTACGGGTGGCGGTTTGCCAGCGCGCATTTGGAAAGACTTTATGCGCAGCGCGCTATCATTGCCTGCACCGCGGCCTAGCGCGGCTCCCGATCCCGAAGGGCCAGTTCAACCGCTCGATATTGAAGAGGGAGAGGAGATACCTTTGGGAGAGGATGGCACTTCCCTTAGGTTTGAAGAGGAAGGGATAGTCCTGTCTCAAGAAGGCGTTCCAGTTGAACTGCGCCTT
The DNA here is from genome assembly GCA_947502815.1 of uncultured Erythrobacter sp. Classification (GTDB taxonomy): domain Bacteria; phylum Pseudomonadota; class Alphaproteobacteria; order Sphingomonadales; family Sphingomonadaceae; genus Erythrobacter. The sequence goes on along the minus strand of CANNBH010000001.1, from coordinate 2,212,268 downwards.
GATGAAAATGGATTGCGGGTGGAAGAGGCCGAACGCTAGGCGGCTCTAAGCCATCAGTATGTTCATTATGGCAGTCGCAATTGGGCGGTCTCTATCATCTTGCCACGCTTCCACTGTAATGTTGGCGTTTCGCCGGCCAAGCCGGGTGATGCGACCTTTGGCGAAGCTCGGGCAGGCTTTGCCAGCTGACAGATATTGCACCGTGATATTCACCGGTTTTAGCCGCGCTTCGCGCCCATCTGCAATCAGACGTGCACGCAGAGCTGCATAGCCAGCATTCTCAAGCAATCCGGCAGTTGCGCCGCCATGATAATGCTGCGGCCGACCTTCGACGCTTTGGCCGAACTCCACCGATAAAACGGGAACTCCGTCTTCAAGTTCGGTGATCGCAATACCCAACGCACGGGCATAGGGAGGGAGGTCCAATTGTTGTTCTTCCAAATCTTTGCTGCTGTCAGGCATCATCGGTTCCCGCTTTGATGGGGACTTCGCCGGATTGGATAGGCTGTTTCACGCGCCGCGGATCGAAGGCGATTGTCATAAAGACACCGGCAACGTGCGCGACCGGATCATCCACATCGCCATCATGCGCAATACCGCGCACAAAGGCGGCGGAGCGGGTCGTGCGATAGCATTCCACTCTGCCCCAGACCGCGCTGCGTTCCCGCGCAGGGCGTTGATAATCCACTCTCAGGTCGAGCGTTGCCACCGGTGCGAAGGTCCGCCTAGTTTGCCAGATCGACATGCCGCTTGCCATGTCCATTAAGCTGACGATTGGGCCGGAGGCGAGCACTTCGCGATCATCCTGGCCCAGCAGATCGGCTCTCCAAGGCAATTCAAGTTCGACCCAATTGTCCCCTTGGCCGGAAAATTTTAAACCAAGCCAGCCAGTATGCCCGCCGCGAAAGAAGAGCTTGCTCGCTTCTCGAGCGTCGAAGCCCGGGATTGGTGAAGTATCATTTGTGCTCATAATTGAAACCATTGGCCTGTTTTATGTGCCATTACCATCATTTAATTTCAAAACAGCCTCTTACTGGCTCAGTTTGCTGAGTGTGCTGCTCGCAATTTTGCTCAGCATGTAACCCAAGAGGACTTGCAGTGATGCCAAAAATCGATCTTGCCAATATTCCAGGGCTTGAAACCGCTCAAGCCGTGTTTGGAGCCGTGAAGACAAAGGCGGCGTCCTTCGACGATACCATCGTTGAGATCATGGTCTATGTCTATGACACGGCGCCTCCGCCTCCACCACCGCCTCCTGGCTTGTTTTAAGCAAGGCCCGACGCAGATGCATGTGCATCCTGCCATAGCGGCGCTGCGAAGTGACCCTGCTTTGCAGCGCCGCATCCAGGCAGCGATCGACCAAGTCGTGTCTGAGTGGCGTGAAAGACCGTCGGTCGCGGCGGTGACGCGTGAGTTGTATCTGTTTGATCAGGGGACTGGCCTCGGCGCTTTGCCTGCGTTGCAATTGCTGATGCATGATCACAGCGCTGCACGAGATTGGATCAGGCAATTTCATGACGCGGTGATCGAAAGTTTGCGCGAAGACGCCTTGGGCGAAGTTCCCCTGCGCCATATGTCGAGCCAAAGTTTTGCCCGCCTGCAATTGATGCAGATTGGCGGCACGACGCTTTCTTTATGCGTGTATGAGCCGGTGGCCGATCCCATTGATCCGGTATCCGCACAGTTCACCGATTGTGCCGCCTATGAGATGGTTATCGCGGGTGAAGGGGTGGGCTTGTTCCACACCCTAAATGCCGAAGCTGACGTCACGCAACGCGTTCGCAGCACTGCGCGTGCGTGGCGGGCAGGCGATCATATTGCCCGTCGGCCATGCTGCGATACGCGGACAATCGTCAATGTGACGCAGACGATGCTCGTGCTGCAATTGGGACGTGTGTCAAAGGCACCGCAACCATCACGCGAGTTTCTTTTAGAGGACAACCGTCTGATTCAGCAGGCAAGCGGAGACAAACGCGCTAGCGAGCAGGTGATGGCTTTGGCGGTTCTGGGGGCCCTTGATCATCGCGCTGGAATTGGCGCGATGGGGCGCTTCGCTTTGGATACGGACCATGATGCCGACGCAAGATGGGAAGCCATCCGGCAAATTTTGGCGATGGATACGAAACGAGGAATCGACCTGCTCCACCGTCTATCGGTGCGCGAGTCAGACACACTCGCTTTGCCAGCGGTCAAGCTGATGCAGCAACTTCGCGTGAACGGGATCCCGATTTCTATGATCCAAGAGGAGGCCGCCTGATGCCGCAAAGAATCTCGGCTAACGAAGCACAAAGCTGCTCGCTGCCAGAAGCGATTGAGGCGCTCGCCGCGCTCGATTTTGACCCAAGAGAGGCAGAGAGTGCGCAAGAGGCGGCCTTATGGCTGCGCAGACTATCCAACAATCGAACTTTCCTTGCGGATGTGTTGCTGGACCGATTAGCGGGACGGACGGCTGGCGCTTTGGAAAGCGGCTACGGCCCGCAGGCAATTTTGCTTAGCCCGGTGCGAGGAAACATGTTCTTGCGCGCCAACATTTGGCCTGCCGAACATGATCTATGTTTTCGTAACAGCGGGGCGAAAACATTCGTTTATGGCGTGCCCCACGACCACAATTTCTCCTTTCTTACCAGCGGCTATTGCGGGTCGGGATATGTCAGCGACTATTACGAATATGACTATGAGGCAGTGACCGGTTTTGCAGGTGAGAATGCTGGGCTCCGCTTTGTTGAGCGCAGCGCGCTGCATGAAGGCAAAATGATGCTCTACCGCGCGCACCGCGATGTGCATTCTCAATTGCCAGCGGAAAGTCTGTCGGTTTCGCTCAATGTCATGCATGTCGATCCGGCACAGGCGTGGTTCGACCAATATGGGTTTGATCTAGAAAGCGGCGAGGTTACCCGCGTTCTTAGCCCCAATGCAACGGAGGTTTTCTTGCGCACTGCGGTGGCGAGTGGATCGGGAAACGCACGGGATTTTGCCGAATGGGTCGGCGCATCTCATCCAAGCGAGCGGCTGAGACTGGCCAGTTTCGAAGCGCGCGCTGGACTGTCAGACGATCATGCACACAGCCACGAATTGTGGCGCAAAGCGGAACGAAGCGGCTCCCGCATGGTGGCGACGGTTGCGAAAAAGCGCCGTGCAACGCTCAATGCGGCTTAGAGCACTCCTCCAGCGAGTCGATCTATTGCACCTTGCAAGATGACCGCAGCGGCGTGGCTGTCGATGGCTTCTGCGCGGCGGGCGCGGCTCATATCCTGACCTATCATCGCGGCTTCGGCGCTTTGGGTGGACCAGCGTTCATCCCATAGCAGCAGCGGCAGCGCGAAAGCTTCTTGCAGATTTCGGGCAAATGCCCGGCTGGATTGCGCGCGCGGACCCTCGCTCCCGTCCATATTGCGCGGAAGGCCAAGGATGATGCCGGTTACCGAGCGGGCCTCAATGATTTCGCGCAGCAACGCCCTATCCTTCGCCCATTTCCCCCGAGAGATCGTCTTGCCATTGGTGGCAAAGCGCCATCCCGCATCGCAAACAGCCGTTCCAATAGTCTTTGTGCCAAGATCAAGGCCCAGCAGCACCCCGCCGTCAGGCAAAGTGTCTGAAAAGTCGGGAGCAAACTCAGTAATCAGTTTGCCGCACTCGCATCAGCTGTTCCAGATGCCGCCATGGCATTCGCCCGGCGAACGACATCGGTCTGCGTGTTCGCCCAGAACAGCGGGATGTCATAGACGTGATAGTTGTTGCCCGGCAGGACATAAGAGCCCAATTCCGGCGGGTCTCCGATCAACAACAGGCCCCGTTCGTCACAGCGAGCAGGGACGGAAGCAGGGATCAGTTCACCGTTCGACATAGTGTTGTCAGGCACCAGCGTGCCGAGATTGGCGCCAGCGTCCGCCGCGCCGCCAAATGTTCCGGTGATCGGATTGGTGCAAAGGATTTGGCTGTCGCCGCGCGCCACTCCATCAAACCCGATAGATGCGGCGTATGTTTCAATGACCGATGATGGATCGGCAGGCTCGGCAAAGCTGGACCATGAAATCAGGCATCCTGTTTGAGCCGCGGTGGCGCAGGCATCAACGCCCAATGCTGGCAGATCGTGTTCGACCGAGATCGGCCAACCAATCGCATAGGCCGCAACCAAACGATTGGCGATCGGTGTGCCGGTCACTTCCTCACGCAGCAATCGTATCAGATGGAGCGATCCCTGACTGTGTCCGACCAAGACAATCGGTGTTTCAATATCAACCGATTCGACGAAATATCCAAAAGCCTCTGAGACGTCAGCATAGGCGGCGTCCAAGGCTTGCTGAGCCTCTGGCGCGTCTGTCAGAAAAGCGCCCATTGTTGCTTGGCGATAGCGCGGCGCCCAAATCTCGCTCGCGGCGCTAAATGGGCTGGCCATGCCGCGCACATAAATGCGGGCGATCCGTTCGGCCTCTTCATCGCCAAGGGGGGCGTTCCAATTGTTCCGGCTGAGATAGCTGGTTGGGTGGACGAAGAAGACCGCAAAATCGGGAGCTTGCGGCGGTGTGGCCCGTTCAGGCGAGGCGTTATCTGCGGAGGCGGCAGTCGGTTGCGCAAAGGCTGGCTGCCAGCGGGCAGGATCATTGATCCCAATGCCGGGTCGCGAATACCATAAGGCCGGGTCTTGGTAGGCGTTCGCCTCCATCGGAGCGGTCGGCGTGAACTCGGCGCTTGGCACAAAGGCGAGTTCTGCCAGCTCATCTTGAAACATCTCATAGGCGATCCGCCCGATCAAAAAGATCACGATGCAAAAGGCGATGAAATAGAGAAATTTCTTAGCCATAGGGCTTAGCTCTTGGTCCTAACTTTGCCGCTTATTGCGCAGTGTCGTCTTGCGCGGCGATCGCGGGTTGTTGTGCGATAGAAGTTTGCTCCGCGATCGCGGGGCGCAGTGTTGTCCATGCCCGGTCACCGCGCATGGCAGAATACCAACTCAATGGGTTCCAACTGGCCGATCCATCAACGGAGAAGGTGATGAATTCTGCCCGACCGCCAACGTTTTCCAATGGAATCGCTCCGCCTAGGCCGCTTTTTTCTGCAGGTGCCCGGCTGTCGGCGCTTTCATCACGGTTGTCGCCCATTACAAAAACATGGTTTTCTGGAACGGTATAAGGGCCATAATTATCAAGATCGTCTTCGCCCAAGCGCGTCCGGCTCTGATTGACATGATCGATAACCAAGTAGGTCGCACCATTGGGCAATGTTTCGCGATAGGTGGGCGGTTCAAAGAACTGCTCCCCGCTGGGCATTGTTACTTTGAAGCCAAGGAAACTGTCGAGGCAATGGCGACCCCCACAAATCAACTCCGGCTCAAAGGGGATGCGGACCGGGGGCACGACCTCGCGCTTTACTGGAACGCCGTTTAGAATGATGCGGCCATCGCTCACTTCGATTGTGTCTCCGGGCAAGGCGACGACCCGTTTGATGTAATCTTCATTGCGAATTGGGTGCACTGGTATCACGATGTCGCCATATTCGGGAACGGATCCCATCACTCGCCAATCGCTGCGCGGCAATAGGTGGAAACTGGCCGAGGCCCATGACCATCCATAGGGATATTTGCTCACCACCAAACGGTCACCCACATGCAAGGCGGGCATCATCGAAGTGGACGGGATGTAAAACGGCTTGGCCACAAGACTGTGGAACGCAAGCACTGCAAGTAGCATGAGAGCCAATCCGCGGAATTCAGCAAACCAATTGACCTTTTCGCCGTCGGCGTCGCCAGCCGCTTCGACGGCGCCTTTGGCTACGGCAGACTTGGCCATTTTGTCCAAAGATTCTCTGGCTCGCGCGTCTCGTTCCTCAGGGGTGGAGGTGTCGACTTCGGTTTTGGGCGTGTCGCTGTTGTTCAATTTTTTGATTTCGCTGATTGTAACGTCACGGTTTTGGGTGCGCCTCGATTATAACAAAGGCCTGCGCCCACGGGTGATCGTCGGTCAAGGTCATGTGGATATGGACCTCATGGCCCGGCGGGATCATTTCTTCAAGCCGCTTTGCTGCACCGCCGGTCAACGCCAGCGTCGGTGCACCCGACGGCGCGTTGACCACTCCGATATCTTTCATAAAGACGCCGCGGCGAAACCCGGTCCCTACGGCCTTGGAAAAGGCTTCTTTGGCGGCAAACCTTTTCGCGTATGTTCCGGCGATTGTGTAAGGGCGCTTTCGCGCCTTGGCTCTTTCAACTTCGGTGAAGACACGGTTCTCAAAACGCTCCCCATATCGCTCAAGCGAATTGGCGATGCGATCAATATTGCACAGGTCAGAACCGAGGCCGATAATCATTGAGTCGCCTTTGTTACGCTCACGATGAGCAACGTCAGTGCAATGATATGAAGCATCACCTGAGATTTGAACAAGGGGTGCGCAAAATCACCCTTGGCGAATTTGAGCGCGCCGACATACCCTAAGATCTGCAAACCGACCCAGCCAATCGCAAATCCGCGCATGATGCCGGTGTTTAGGGCAAAGCCCAGAAATGCGACCGCAACCAGAAACAAGGCCGCCGCGCCAAACGACCATCGTTTTTGCGCCTTCGACAGTGCGGGTAAGTCTGGATCAGGCATACTATTGCGCAGCCTTCATCGCGCGGTATCCATCAAATCGCGCATCCGCCGGATCGCTGGTTCAAGACCGGTGAAGACCGCCTCTGCTATAAGGTAGTGTCCGATATTCAACTCTGCGAGTTGCGGGATAGCAGCAATCGGCTGTACATTGTCAAAGGTCAGGCCGTGGCCAGCATGGGGTTCGATCCCGTTCTTAGCGGCCAAGGCCGCCATATCGGTTATCCGCCGCAGCTCCTTTGCAGTGCGTTCGCCGTCTTCGTCCAGAATTGCATGCGCATATTCGCCCGTATGAAATTCGACCACCGGAACTCCAAGGCGCAAAGCGGTGTCCAATTGACGTTCATCCGCCTCAATAAACAGCGAAACACGAATTTCCGCCTCTCGCAGTCTATCCACAATCGGGACCAGTGTGTTGTGCAAACCGGCGGCGTCCAGCCCGCCTTCAGTGGTGCGTTCTTCCCGTTTTTCAGGGACGATACAGGCCGCGTGGGGTTTGTGCCGCAGCGCAATCCCCAACATTTCCGGTGTCGCAGCCATTTCCAGATTGAGCGGCAGGTCGGTCGCATCTTGGATGCGCGCCAAATCCTCGTCGCGGATGTGCCGGCGATCTTCGCGCAAATGGGCTGTGATGCCGTCTCCGCCAACGCTTGCAACGATCTGAGCCGCTCGCACAGGATCGGGATGATCGCCCCCGCGCGCATTGCGGATGGTCGCAACATGATCAATGTTTACGCCCAGTCTGAGAGGCGTTGCAGCGTTTTCGCTGTGCATCTAATTCTTCCTGCTGCCCGGCTTTGTAACAGCTACGCTGGCCAATGCGTCGGGGATGGAGTCCTCATCATAGGTGGGGAAGTCAAAGGCCGCGAGGGGGAAGAATGGCACGCCCAAATCGGCTGTCCCCAGCGATCGATCGATCAAAGCGCATTCGGCAATCACCTCGCCGCCTTCGCGAGCGACTGCGGCAATGGCTTCTCTGCTGGATAGGCCGGTGGTTACAACATCTTCGACCATCAAGACTTTCGCGCCCGCTTCCAAAGCGAATCCGCGGCGCAAATGAAAGATGCCGTCGGGACGTTCTAGGAACAGACCGTCCTTTTTTAGAACCCGCGCAATTTCATGCCCAATAATTATGCCGCCCATGGCGGGCGAAACAACCACATCGACCTGATCCAAAATGTCATCAGGAATCGCATTGACGATCGCTTGCGCCAAACGGCCTGCACGGGCCGGATCCATCAAAACGCGGGCGCATTGTAAGTAGTGACCGCTATGCCGGCCTGAGGAGAGTTTGAAATGCCCTTCAAGCAAAGCACCGCATTCGCGGAACTCCGCCAGCACGTCATCAACAGTTTCGGGGATAGCTTTAAGTGGAGTCATTGTTCTGAAAAGTCCGAAGAAATTAGGGCGTGACGGGCAAAGTATGTGTGCCCGATTGCGTGGGTGTCATGGTGGATTGCATAATTTTCTCCCTAGAACCGCTTGAGGCACTGAGCAAGCGAGGCTAAGGGGCACAAGACTTTGGCAGGAATGCCATAGGCGCGCTTTATGTGTGGGGGCGGCAGTGAAATGCCATCACGCAGACGGCATGGGATAAATTTAGAAAACTGATTAGGCACGATTATGGGTCAGGCTTTTGCCCGCATGAAGTTCTCAATTCTGGCTTTGATGGCGGCAGTCCTTGCCGTGGCATCACCCCAGATGGCGCTTGCACAAGATGTAGCAGAGGCTGAGGTCGCTGCGCCCGCTGATGCGGCGGAATCGGCAGGGGGCTATGATCGCTTGGCTCCGACCGAAGGCAAAGGCATGCCGACTTCGGCTGAAGACGACATGCTCAAAAGCATGACATTCCAAGATCAGTACACGCAAGACGGTATCTACGCTCTTGGCATGCATGATTATATTTTGATGCCGGTTATCACTGTCATCAGCATCTTCGTGCTTGGCTTGCTTCTTTACGCAGGCTGGCGCTTCCGCCTTGCGGCAAACCCTGTTCCTTCAAAGACAACGCACAACACACTGATTGAGGTGATCTGGACGATTGTTCCAGTTATCATCCTTGTGGTTATCGCGGTTCCTTCGATCACTTTGCTGGCGCGGCAATATGAAACGCCGCCTGCCGATGCGATCACGATTAAGGCCGTGGGATACCAATGGTATTGGGGTTATGAGTATCCCGACCACGACGTCGAAGTCATCTCCAACATGCTTGATGAGAGTGAAGCTCTTGCCAGCGGTGAACCTCATCAATTGGCGGTTGATAACCGGATGGTTGTTCCTGTCGGTGTTCCGCTGCGTATTCAAACCACGGCCGCTGACGTGATCCACGCATTTGCCGTTCCATCGCTGTGGTTCAAACAAGACGCAGTGCCGGGCCGTTTGAATGAGCGGATGCTCGTTATCGATGAGCCTGGCGTGTATTACGGGCAATGTTCGGAACTGTGCGGCGCGTTGCACGGCTATATGCCGATCGCAGTCGAAGCGGTTCCGATGGAAGAATTTGAAGCATGGGTGCTTTCGCAAAATGGCACCATACCCAGCGCCGAAGAGGTAGCCGAGGTTGATGCTGACGCTGCGCCCGCAGACGAAACCGCCGAAGCGCCCGCTGCTTAAACATAGCAGCAACCCGTTCCCGAAAAACACGAATTAAACCGAAACGAAGAGACGCAAACGATGGCCACCACAGCTGAAGGTTTCGACGCTCCAACCGCAGGACACGGCGGGGATCATTCGCATGACGATCATGGCGATCACATGCCGGGCTTTTTTGCCCGTTGGTTCATGTCGACCAACCACAAAGATATCGGCACGCTCTATTTGATTTTTGCGATTATCGCTGGGATCATTGGCGGCGCGATTTCGGGCATTATGCGTTTGGAACTGGCTGAGCCGGGTATCCAATACCTGTTCCAGTTCGCTGGTGCCGCTGAAGGCGACATCGCAGCTGCTGGCCATATGTGGAATGTGTTTATCACGGCTCACGGCCTGATCATGGTCTTCTTCATGGTTATGCCGGCCATGATCGGCGGTTTCGGCAACTGGTTTGTGCCGCTGATGATTGGTGCGCCGGATATGGCGTTCCCTCGGATGAACAACATTTCGTTCTGGCTAACCGTCGTTGGTTTCTTGAGCCTGCTGTTCTCCATGTTTGTGCCGGGTTCGGCCAATGGATTGGGTGCTGGTGTTGGTTGGACGGTCTATGCGCCGCTTTCCACCACGTACGCACCGGGTCCATCCGTTGATTTCGCGATCTTCTCGCTCCACTTGGCGGGCGCTGGCTCCATCTTGGGTGCGACCAACTTTATCACGACCATCTTCAACATGCGCGCGCCGGGTATGACCCTGCACAAAATGCCGCTGTTTGTGTGGTCTGTATTGGTCACAGCGTTCCTGCTGCTTCTCGCTCTGCCGGTTCTGGCTGCGGCGATTACTATGCTGCTGACGGATCGCAACTTTGGCACGACCTTCTTTGATCCTGCCGGCGGCGGTGACCCTGTTCTTTACCAGCACCTGTTCTGGTTTTTTGGTCACCCAGAGGTCTACATTATGATCCTGCCGGGCTTTGGCATGATCTCTCAAATTGTCGCCACCTTCAGTCGTAAGCCTGTGTTTGGCTATCTCGGCATGGCCTATGCGATGGTTGCGATTGGCGTTGTCGGCTTCATCGTGTGGGCGCACCACATGTATACAGTCGGCCTCGACGTAAATACGAAGATGTATTTCACCGCTGCGACGATGGTTATCGCCGTCCCGACGGGTGTGAAAATCTTCAGCTGGATCGCAACCATGTGGGGCGGCAGTATTGAGTTCAAATCTCCTATGGTTTGGGCGCTGGGCTTCATCTTCCTGTTCACCGTTGGTGGTGTGACGGGCGTGGTGCTCGCCAATGGCGGGATCGATGATAACCTTCACGATACATACTATGTGGTTGCTCACTTCCACTATGTGCTGTCGATGGGCGCCGTGTTCTCGCTGTTCGCGGGCTTCTATTACTGGTTCCCGAAAATGAGCGGCCGGATGCACAGCGAGTTCCTCTCGCACCTGCATTTCTGGGTGTTCTTCATCGGCGTGAACGTGATCTTCTTCCCGCAGCACTTCTTGGGAATGAACGGTATGCCGCGCCGCTACCCTGACTATCCAGAAGCGTTCGCATACTGGAATCAGATCAGCTCGATCGGTTATGCGATCATGGCGTTTTCCATGCTGATTTTCTTCGTCAACCTTGCCTACGCATATCTTGCGGGCCGCAAGGCTGAGAACAATCCATGGGGTGAGGGCGCAACGACGCTGGAATGGACTTTGACCAGCCCGCCGCCTTTCCACCAGTTTGAAACATTGCCGGTGATCGAAGATCATCACGATTACCACGACCACCGCCCTGCCAGCGCGTAAGGCATAAAGTCAGCCCGTAGGACAAGCGGGCAGCTAAATGACAGAATATGAGGGGGCGCGCTGTGATGGCGCGCTCTCCTCGCAAATGCAAAGATAGGCCCCGAGGCAAAACCCGCCCCGTGGAAATACGAGCCAGAGTGCTGATATGAACACCGCTGTTGAAACCACCACTATGCCGACGGAATGGCGTGATTTTTTCACGCTAACTAAGCCGCGCGTAATGACGTTGGTGATCTTCACAGCGATTTGCGGATTGCTGGCGGCACCGGGTTCAATTCATCCTGTGCTGGGCTTTACCGCCATTCTAGCCATTGCGATGGGGGCCGGCGGCTCTGCTGCTCTCAACCAATGGTGGGAGGCCGAAATTGACGCCGGGATGAAGCGGACCGAGGATCGCCCGCTGCCTGACGGCAGGATGCGCCGCGATGATGCCCGCGATTTTGGGTTGTTCTTGTCTGGTGTGTCCGTGTGCGTGATGGGCGTTGCGATCGGATGGCTGGCGGCGGCTATGTTGGCTGTTGCGATCTTTTACTATGCCGTTGTTTACACGATGTGGCTTAAGCCGCGCACGCCGCAGAACATTGTTATCGGCGGCGGATCGGGCGCGTTCCCGCCGATGATCGGTTGGATTGCGGTAACAGGCGAAGTCACCGCCATGCCGATATTGCTCTTTGCAATTATCTTCATGTGGACGCCGCCGCATTTTTGGGCGCTCGCTCTGTTTATGAAATCGGATTACGCGAAGGTCGGCATTCCGATGATGCCGGTGGTCGCCGGAGAACGGTCAACGCGCCGACAGATCCTTGCCTACACCGTATTGCTGGCGCCGATTACCATCGCGCCCTGGGCTATTGGTGGGACAAGCTGGGTCTACGGATCGGTTGCGGTTGTGTTGTCAGCCTTGTTCTTTGCTCTCGCAATACCGGTGGGCACCCGCACCCGTGCCGACGCCGATGCAATGGTTCAAGAAAAGCTGCTTTTCAAATTTAGCATCGCGTATCTCTTCGTGCTGTTCGCCGCTTTGGTTGCGGACCGTGTATTGGCCGCTCAGGGATTGATTGGTCCCGGAATTCTTACGGGGATGTTTGCATGACGCCTGAGGAAGAAACCGAATTCAAACGCCGTCAAAAGAGCCGCAACCTTGTTGTTGGCGGGACCCTCCTGTTCTTTGTCGTCTTGTTCTACGCCATAACGATGGTTCGGATGGGTGACTGACATGACAACAGCGACATTCGATTCAGACACCAGCCGTAAGAACACGCAAACGGGCGCGCTTGCCATTTTGGGAGCCTTGGCGATGCTGGGTCTCGGTTATGCTTCGGTGCCTCTCTACGATTTGTTTTGCCGCGTAACCGGTTTTGGAGGGACGACGCAAGTCGCGAGCGAGGCTGATGCGAACCGCGCGGCTGCGCTTGCCCCGATGCGCGATATCTCGATCCGATTTGACGCCTCAATCGCGCGCGATGTTCCTTGGGATTTTCGCCCTTCGCAGCCAACCGACACCGTCCGCATTGGCCAGCGCGATATCGCGACATACGTCGCACGCAACAATTCGAACGAGCCGATCACAGGCACTGCGACATTCAACGTAGAGCCTGCGCAGGCGGGAATTTACTTCAATAAGATTCAGTGTTTTTGTTTCACCGAACAGACGCTTGCCCCCGGGCAAGAGGTCAACATGCCGGTGCTCTATTATGTCGATCCCGCCATCTTAGACGATGACGTGATTGGCGATATTGAGCAAATTACGCTGAGTTACACTTTTCACCGCGTGAAAGAGCCCGTATCGAGTGCTCTTGATCGCTCGCAATAATTTCAAGTTAGACGACAGCTTCTAGGGACGGGACGACGACCATGGCAGGCAATGTAAACCACGATTATCACATTCTGGAGCCGGATATCTGGCCCCTGCTCGGCGCGTTTTCTGCGCTGACATTCACGTCTGGAATGGTGCTTAGTTTTTATCCTGAGCAATTTGGTGCGGCGAGCAGCTTTGTCATTTGGGCAGGGCTTGCAGGCCTTCTGGCAACGTTCTTTTTCTGGTTCAAAAATGTTGTGATCGAAGCTCAACGCGGCGACCACACACCGGTTGTTCAGCTCCACATGCGGTATGGGATGATCCTGTTCATCGCTTCTGAAGTGATGTTCTTTGTCGGTTGGTTCTGGAGCTTTTTCGATTTTGCTCTGTTCCCAGCAATGCTTGAAGTTTCGGCCGCAGGCACCGCTGATCAATCAACCACGAACCTATTTATCACCGAAGGCGTGACCGCCGCCGGCACCTTGGTTCCAGAGGGCATGGAAGTGCTGGATCCATTCAGCCTACCACTGCTTAACACGATGATTTTGCTTTGTTCTGGCACAACCGTGACATGGGCGCACCACGCTTTGATCCATGGCGACCGGGAAGGCTTGAAGCAGGGCCTTTGGGCAACGGTTGCTCTTGGCGTGCTGTTCAGCTTCATCCAAGCGTATGAGTACAGCGTTGCTCCGTTTGTATTCGGCCAAAACACCTACAGTTCGGCGTTCTACATGGCGACCGGCTTCCACGGCTTCCACGTGTTGATCGGTACAATCTTCCTCGCGGTTTGCCTCTATCGCACGTACATCGGCCACTTCACTTCGCGCCAGCACTTCGGTTTCGAAGCGGCTGCATGGTATTGGCACTTTGTTGATGTCGTTTGGCTGTTCCTTTTCATCGCCGTTTACATCTGGGGCGGTGCGGGCGCCGAAGTTCATTGATCGGAGCCCACTAATGCAATCGGGCGAAAGCCCTGATGACACCAAAGGGCAGTCCGGGGTTATCCGGGCTGCCCTTTTGGGTTTATGCCCAAAATGCGGGGCAGCGAGCCTATTCGAGGCGCCCGCGCGTGTGGCGCTTACCTGTTCGTCTTGTGCACTCGATCTTGGCTCGCTTGAACGCGGCGGCAGGCTGGCAGGTGTGTTGACCGCGCTTTTGGCGATTGTCTTGATTGGCATTGCCGTTGGGATTGAAACCGCCTTTCGTCCGCCGCTTTGGTTGCAAGCGGCATTTTGGGCACCCGTCACCGTGTTTGTTGTGATCGGCGCGCTGCGCCTGTTCAAAACGGTCCTGCTATACGCAAACTTTGAAAAACATGGGTCCGATACAGAATGATCAAACGTCTCCCTCTTATTCCTACCATCGTTGTTCTTGCCGCTGCTGCGGTGATGGTGTGGCTGGGTTTCTGGCAATTGGGCCGGGCTGAGGAGAAAACGAGGCTGATCGCCCAATATGAAGCAGGAACAATTTCACAAGACCTCGTTCCGTTTCCCATCAGAGGCGATGGTTCGGAGGTCTGGTTTCGAAGATCGGAGGTGGAATGCGTAAATGGGAGTGAAACCGAGGCTGTGGCGGGTAGATCTGCCACCGGTGCCAAGGGTTGGGCCTATCGCATTCAGTGCGAACTACCCGACGGAAGTGTTATTGCAGTAGATACCGGTTTTTCGCGTGAGCTAACTAAGATGATTGTTGGACCGGGCCATACGATCGGAATTATTGCTCCGGGCCCGCGACTTGTTTCCGAACGTCCTCCGGTGTCGGCTATGCATGGAGATCCGGGTTGGGAGGTCCTCGCCAAACCCGACCCTAACGATTTGCCCAACAACCATCTCGCCTATGCCGGACAATGGTTCTTCTTCGCTCTGACTGCGCTCATCATCTATTGGCTGGCAGTGCGGTCTCGAATGGCAAAGCGCGATTGACAAAGGGCAGCTGAGCAAGGGTCAAGCGACCGTTGCTTGCCCCGCAGCCCGCTCGGCGCTAACCGCGAGAGACTATGGAATATATATCCACACGGGGCAGCGCGCCCGCACTCGATTTTGAAGGGGCAACTCTAGCGGGACTTGCGTCTGATGGCGGTTTGTACCTGCCGCGCGACTGGCCCAAATTCACCGAAGCGCAAATCCGTAATTTGCGCGGCGCAGAATATTCCGTCGTCGCGTCGGAAGTGATGAAGCCGTTTGTGGGTGACGCCCTAACAGAGGCTGAGCTGGCAGAGATTTGTGACCAAGTTTACGGCGGATCATTCAGCCACAGCGGGGTAACACCGCTAGTCCAGCTTGATGCGCAAAACTGGCTGCTCGAATTGTTCCACGGCCCAACGCTCGCATTCAAAGATGTGGCTCTGCAAATGCTGGGCCGACTGTTTGAGACTTTTCTCGAACGGCGCGATCAAAGATTGACGATTGTTGGCGCGACCAGTGGCGACACCGGTTCCGCTGCGATCCGGGCTGTCGCCGGTCTGGATCGGGTTGAGATTTTCATGCTGCATCCGGAAGGCAAAGTCAGCGATGTCCAGCGCCGCCAAATGACCACGGTCCGTTCGCCCAACGTGCACAATATCGCGATCGAAGGCAGCTTCGACGACGCGCAGAGCCATGTGAAGCGGATGTTCGCCGATGCGGACGTAAACCAAACGCTCAACCTTGGCGCCGTGAACTCGATCAATTGGGCACGGCTGATGGCTCAGGTGGTGTATTATTTCTACGCGGCGTTGCAGTTTGGTGCGCCTGATCGCAAGGTCGCGTTCAGTGTGCCGACGGGCAATTTTGGCGACGTTTTCGCCGGCTATGTCGCGGCGAAGATGGGCCTGCCGATCGAGAAGCTTGTGGTGGCCACAAACGTCAATGACATTCTTCAGCGCGCCCTTACCACTGGCGACTATTCAGCGCGGGGCGTCACCCCCACGATCACCCCGTCGATGGATATTCAGGTCAGTTCCAATTTTGAACGTCTGCTGTTTGATTTGGGCGGCCGCGATGGCGCGGCATTGACGGAACAAATGCGCAGTTTTGATGCGGCGCAATCGATGCAATTGACCGATGTACAGCGCGGCGGTGCCCGCGATCTGTTCTTGGGCGTTCGCGCCGATCAAGAGCAAACCGCCCGGGCGATGCAAGGTGCCTATCAATCGTGCGGCCAGATTATCGATCCGCACACTGCCGTTGGACTCAGCGCGGCGCATGATGCAATCAAAGAGGGCGCGATCGATCCGCTCGTTCCAGTTGTTACCTTGGCAACCGCACATGCAGCGAAGTTCCCCGATGCGGTTGAACGCGCCGTTGGCGTGCGCCCCGGCCTGCCGGCCAGAGTTGGTGATCTGTTCGGGCGCGAGGAGCATTTTTCACCGCTTGCCGGGGACTACGAAGCGACGCGCGATTTTGTGCTTCAACACGCAGCGGGGTCTGCGGCCTCTTCCAGCAGCTGATGGCGCAGTTGGTCGAGCAACCGGCGATTATGGAATGCGCCGGGTGGGATGCCTACCGGCTGCTTGATAGCGGCGGGGGGCGGAAATATGAGGCATTCGGCCCTCATGCCTTTATCCGGCCAGAGCCTCAGGCGATGTGGCAACCGCGCCAATCGCAATGGCCCGCTTCTGGTGAATTTGTTCCTGGATCAGACGAGGATGGGGGCGGGCGTTGGACGCTTGATCCGTCGGTTCCTGATGGGTGGGAACTTGGCTGGAACGATGTCCGCTTCACCGCCATGCCAACCCCGTTTCGCCACCTACAATTCTTCCCCGATATGGCGGTGGTATGGGATTGGATGCGCGAACGGCTTTCTGGCCGTGACGATGCGGAAACGCTCAACATGTTCGGCTACACCGGGCTCGGATCGCTGGCGTTAAGCGATCATGGCCGCGTCACACATGTGGATGCGTCAAAGAAATCTGTCGCTCAGGCGCGGGCCAATGCTGACTTGTCGGGAATGGAAGACCGTCCGATCCGTTGGTTGGTTGACGATGCGGCGAAGTTTACAGCGCGCGAGGTGCGGCGCGAGCGGCGGTATGATGGGATCATTCTCGACCCGCCCAAATTTGGACGAGGGCCAAAGAATGAAACATGGCGGATCGAAGAAGGTTTGCCCGCTTTGATTGGCGATTGTGCAAAGCTTCTCGATGACAAGAGCGCCTTTCTCTTCCTTACGGTCTATGCCGTTCGGATGAGCAGCCTTTCCATTGCCGCTCTTCTCGAAGAGGCGCTGCGCGATCTGCCGGGCCGTATTGAGCATGGCGATATTGCGGTACGCGAAGAGGGTGAGGGGGGGCGCCTGCTCCCTACAGCAATCTTCGCAAGGTGGAGCAATTCATGAAAACACTGCCTGCTGTGACGCGGTCTGTTTCGCATCCAATGAAATTCATCGTGGACGGCGACGGCTTTATGCGGTCTATTTCGATGCAGTCGATCTTGGGCAAAGTAGCCAAGGCCACCGGCAACCATGGTTTTAGCATTGGGCGCGCTGGATGCGTTCTCCTATCCCCTTGTGAAGGTTCAAACGCGCGCGCCCAATGACCGATTCGCTCATCCTCGAAGTCGCCGATCTCGAAGTTGATGTCCTCACCGGCATCTATTCTGAGGAAACAGGCAAGCCTCAACCGCTGCGCTTTACCATTCAGGTGCATTATGATGTTGCCGACCGCTACGATCCGGATACGCCTTTGGATGCGAGCAAGAACTACATGGATATCAAATTTGCCGCTTCCGAAGGGTTGCCTAAGGGAGTGCATTTCAAGTTGATTGAGGCGGTGGGCGATCACATTTGTGAGACATTGTTCGTGCAAGACCCGCGGGTGCAGGCGGTAACGGTGAAAATCGTGAAGCTTGCCATTGCCGAAGCGAACGAGAAAATCGGCATCACGCTTCACCGCGAACGGCCAGCAGGATAGCACGGCGATCCTATGCAAACCGTGCTGACCATCGAAACTCTGCCGCAATCGGGCATTTCGGCGAGTGCGGCGTTTGCGCAGGAACATCTGTCCACAGCGCGCGATTTGCTTGAAGAAGATGGAACGGCGGCCTTGGCGATTGTGCTGCCCAATGCTGCGCCTGACCATGACGATTGGCGGCGCACTTTGGCCCGGGATTTGGCGCGCGCTTACACGCCAAAGCGGGTTAATGTGGTTGCCGCTGGTGATCTGGCAGCGGCCAATCAGATGCTGGCATATTTGAGGGATGCGCCTGGCGTTACGGGACAGTATCTTGCTGCGCATGAGTGAAATAAAAACCCGCACCCCTGATCTGCTCGTGATGGATCAGGAGCAACTATCGAAGCGCTCCGCACCGCTCATCGATGCTTTTCATCGGCGCATATCCTATTTGCGGCTGTCGGTGACGGATCGGTGCGATCTGCGCTGCACCTATTGTATGCCAGAGCGGATGACGTTCTTGCCGAAACGCGAAGTGCTTTCGCTGGAAGAGCTGTTTGAATTGTCGAGCGGTTTTATTGATCGCGGTGTCACCAAGATTCGGATCACCGGCGGGGAGCCTTTGGTCCGGCGCGATATCATGGATCTGTTCGCGGCGCTGGGGCGCCGATTGGGCCATGATCTCCAGGAATTGACCCTCACCACCAATGCAACCCAACTGGCCGATTATGCCGATGGTTTGGCGAAGGCTGGAGTGAAACGGGTCAACATTTCCCTCGACACGCTGGACAGGGCGAAGTTTGCCGAACTGACGCGCCGCGATGCTTTACCCAAAGTGCTTGAAGGGATCGCAGCGGCTCGTGATGCGGGTTTGAAGGTCAAGTTGAACGCTGTTGCGCTTAAAGGCGTGAACGAAGCCGAGCTGCCCGATCTGATCGCATGGGCCCATGGCCAAGGGCACGATGTGACTTTGATTGAGGTCATGCCGCTGGGTGATGTGGAGGAAGAGCGGCTCGATCAATATCTGCGTCTGGATACAGTTCGCGCAGAATTGGAGCAGCGCTGGACCCTTACTGACAACGAACATTCTAGCGGCGGGCCCGCGCGCTATGTCGATATTCCAGAAACCGGCGGGCGGCTGGGCTTCATCACGCCGCATTCCAACAACTTCTGCGCCAGTTGTAATCGCCTGCGCGTGACAGCGACGGGTCAGCTCTATCCATGTTTGGGTGGCACCGAACAGGTTGATCTGCGCGCGGCTCTGCGTTCAGATAATCCGCAAGAGGCACTGGCGAACGGGTTGGATCAAGCGATGCGTATCAAACCCGAACGGCACCATTTCAACATGGACAAACGCGGCGCAGATCCTGCAGTCGCGCGGCATATGTCGATGACGGGAGGGTAAAACATGGCAGTGACGATCCATTTCTTAGGCCCCTTGCGCGATGTGGCGGGAACGGAGAGCCAGAGCGTGGAGGCACCGCTCGATTGGGCTGGGTTGCTCAGCGTGGTCGGCGCCGATGTTGCCCAGCAACTGACCGATGAGCGTGTCAATGTTGCTTGTCAGGGCAAAGTGTTGACCGACAAGAGCAGACTTCTGGCCACTGACGGCGATGAAATTGCGCTGTTGCCCCCTGTTTCAGGTGGCTGAGATCACCGCGCATTTCGACATACGCCTGCTGGATGCGCCATTTGATCCAAATGCGGCGTCCGATGACCTTGCTGCGAGCACTCCCGATGCAGGCGCAATAGCGACCTTTATCGGTAAGGTTCGGGCCGGTGATACCGGAGTTGATGCTGTCCAAGCGCTCGAACTGACGCATTACGAGCCCTTAACTTTGCCCGGAATGAAAGATCTTGCGGTAAAGGCCGATGAGCGTTTTTCCTTGATGGGCCTGGTCATGCTTCACCGCGTTGGACGGCTGGATCCAGGCGATCCCATCGTGTGCGTTTCCGCTGCGTCACGTCACCGCCGTGATGCGATTGAGGCCGTGGATTTTTGCATGGATCATTTGAAAAGCGCTGCATGGTTTTGGAAACGCGAATTGCGCGGCGGCAACTGGAATTGGATTGAACCGCGCGAGGCCGATCACGCCGACCTCGCCCGTTGGAACCCCAGCGCCTAACAGAAAAATCGGGCCAGTTTGATCTGGATCAAAGCCCTCCCGCCTCATGCCGGCTAATTCTCTTTTCAACCAAGGAGAAGCCCCATGAGCAAACATGTCCAAACCCATCTTGATCGCAATGAAGCCCGCATTGTCGCCGCACCAACTGAGGTCAAGAACGCGGGCGCGATAGTCCGCCACCAAGTCGAAGCCGACCGAAACTTTGAATTGCCCACCGCGCTTTTCGGCGCAACCGTTGGCCTATATCTGGCATTTATCGGGATCATGTTCGCCGGGTTCGCAAGCCCCGGATTGATTGTCCCGATGGCTATCTTCGCTGTGTTCATTGTCGCAGGCTTTGGCGTACCGGCTGTTTGGACCCGGCTTGCGGGCAATACCAGCCTGCCTATGACAATGGGCAAGTTTAAGCAGTCCGGCATTATGACCAACACTGGGCATCTTGCCGCGCGTGATGCCGCCATTCAAATGCTGATCCTGCCCGTTCTGATCGTTCTGTGGGCCTGCGCCGTCCTGATTATTGCTGCGTTGGTGTGACCAAGGGGCTTTGGCAAATCGCCAGCCAGTAGCCAATCAGGCGCGGAGCAAACGGCAGAATTTAAACGCTGCTTCGACCGGAGAGGGTCAGGAGGAGCGCGGGGTCGACCAGTTCGATCCCGCGCTTTCCTTTGCGCGCGATTGCACCCAAATTCTCTAGCTCGCCCATTTTGCGGCTTACGGTCTCAATCGTCAGGCCCAACATGTTGGCGATTTCGCCCCGGTTAAGCGGCAGCTCAAACTCGCTCGCCAAGTGACAAGATGATGCGCTGGCTGCCGCCGCAAAATCGTGGAGGAGAGCCGCAAGGCGCGTCTCTGCGCTGGCATTCGCGGTGAGTTCAAGCATGTTGCGTGTCGAAAGCAGATCTTCCTGAGCGCGGCGCAGCAAAGCGCGGGCCAATGCGGGATAGGCGTCAATCGCGCGGTCAATATCGGCCCGCGCAAAGGTGCAAAGGGTGCTTTGTGTCAAGGCCACGACGTCGTGATGCGCAAAGGGAGCGAACAATTCTCCGATAAAGCCCGAGGGGTGAACCAGAGCGAGAATTTGCTCTGTACCATCGCGATCAATGGCGCAGACCTTGAGAGCCCCGCTGACCAGGGTGGCGCATGCGGCGTGGCTATCTCCAGCGGCAAAAAGCATCTCGCCGCGATCAAGCACCCGGGTTCGGCCTGCCGCAGCAAGAGCGCTGCGTTCTTCTTCCGTTAGTACAGAGCAGGCGGCGCTATCGCGAACGGGGCAAGTTTCGCACGCCGCGTTCACGGCGCGTCCGAAACGCTCAACGAATCGAGGACAGCGTCCTGCTCTGCGATCATCAGTTGAACGAGGGTTTGTGCAGCTTTGATATCTTCAACAGGTGCAAATGTGCTGCCCGCGATGAATTCCAATTGATCGAGGTCACTTAGGGCCAGATTGGTCTGACTGTGCAGAGCAGAAAGGCCCGCAATAGCGATCAAAGCGCGGGAGTGCAGGTCGCTTTCCACCCCTGCACCTTTGGCGGCCTGAGCCAATTGACGCGTGTCTGACTGTTCAGCGATGAATTGCTGATGCGCCCCGCGCGCCAGCTCAACTGCATCGCGCAATTTGCCCAGCGTTTGCGGGGATGCCGCGGGGGCCTCTCCTGCATCCACCTCCGCGGAAGAGGCCGGAGTGAACTGACCCACCGCCCGTTCCGCATCGCGTACGGCAAGGGAGGGATATTGGTCGCTCGACCCGGCGCAGCCCGCCAAAAGCACGGCGGCAAGGGAGGAAAGGGCGAAAGGGCGCAATGTCTGTTTCATAATTCGAGCTTTGCACTAACACGGCTGTTGAAGCGGGCAAAGACACCTGTGCATGGGCTTCAAAGGATGATTTGCATCAATTTTGAGAATAGGAGCGTTGACTTGATCAGCGCTCTGCCTTAACGGCACGCTTCTTTCAGGTGCTGTGTCGTCACAGCGCCGAACTGCCGCCGGGCTCTCGCGAATGCATCGCTTGAAACCTGGCACAGCACGAGATTGAGAGTAAAAAGCCATGTTCGCGATAGTGCGCACGGGCGGCAAACAGTACCGCGTTGCCGCCGGAGATAAAATTGCCGTTGAAAAACTTGCTGGTGAAGCGGGTGATACGGTCACGCTGGGTGACGTTCTTTTGGCAGGCGAAGGCGATTCTGTTGCCGATGCTTCCAAAGTGAGCGTTTCGGCAGAAATCATCGCTCAAGCCAAGAGCGAAAAGGTCGTCGTTTTCAAAAAGCGTCGTCGTCACAATTACCGCCGCAAGGCCGGTCATCGTCAGCAAATGACTTTGCTGCGCATCACGGATGTGGGTGAAGGCAAGGCTGCTGCGAAAAAGGCTCCTGCCAAGAAAGCAGCGGCGCCTAAGGCAGAGACCGAAGCGAAAGCGGCACCTGCTAAGAAGGCTCCGGCCAAAAAGGCAGCTCCTAAGGCTGCAGCGGCTGAGAAAAAGCCCGCTGCAAAGAAAGCTCCAGCCAAGAAGGCACCGGCTAAGAAAGCCGCGCCTAAAGCTGATACCAAGTAAGGATTAGGAACCATGGCACATAAAAAAGCAGGCGGTTCATCGCGTAACGGTCGCGACTCAGTTGGTCGCCGCCTTGGTGTGAAGAAATTCGGCGGTCAAAGCGTGATCGGCGGAAACATCCTCGTGCGTCAGCGCGGCACCAAGTTCTATCCGGGCTCCAACGTTGGCATCGGCAAGGATCACACCTTGTTCTCGACCGCCGAAGGCGTCGTGCGATTCCATAAAGGCAAGCTAGGTCGCAAATACGTGTCGGTAGACATGATTGCGGAAGCAGCGGAATAACCGGACGGTTCAAGAAAAGGATCGTCCCACGGGGCGGTCCTAGCCGGGTTAACACACCGGCAGCGTAGAGGGAGAAGGGCCACCCCAGTCACTGGGGGAGGCGTCTCCCTCTTCTCGTTTCTCCCTTGAAAATTGTGCGAGACAATTGCGTCGCGTGCATAATCAAAGTGTCATGCGCACAGTGTAACAGCGGGCGTGTGGCGAGAGAGGGATTACCCGTGTTCCATCGCAGCGAGAGATTACTGCTCAGACCGATTTGGCCAGAAGACTGGCAAGGCATTTTCGGCGGGATCGCAGACGAAGGAATCGTGCGAAACCTTGCACGTGCGCCTTGGCCGTATCACGAAGATGACGCGCGCGCCTTTGCGCAGAGCAGCGTGAACCCGGCAGAGCCGCGTTTCCTTATCACGAGAGCAGCCGACGCTGCGGTGATCGGGTGCATCGGGTTGGACCTCAATGATGACGAATACACAGACGCCATTGAGCTTGGGTATTGGGTGGCTCGCGCATTTTGGGGCCAAGGCATCGCGACCGAAGCAGGAAGAGCGGTGCTCGAGATTGCGGCTACGCTGGGATATGGCAAGGTCGTGGCCTCCCACTTCCTCGACAATCCCGCATCGGGCAAGGTTTTGAGCAAGCTGGGCTTTGCGCCAACGGGACGCGTGGTTGAACGCCATTCCTGCGGGCGAGGTGAGAAAGCCCCTACCGCGGAATATGCTCTCGAATTTACGCCTTTTTGCGCCTCCGATCCGCGCAGCGGGATCGTCTGCGCAGCGTAAATTCGCCGAGGGGCTGCTTGTTTGATGGCCTCAACTGGCCTAATCATGGACGTACAATGACAAGTCGCAAAAGACTAAGCCCGCAAGAATCGCGTCAGTCCGCATTGGAAGCGGCGCGTGCGCTGCTGATCGAGACGGGTCCGCAATCCGTGACATTGAAAGCGGTTGCTGGTCGGATCGGGCGCACCCATGCCAACTTGCTGCACCATTTCGGCTCCGCATCGGGTCTGCAAAAGGCGCTGGCTGAACATTTGGCCAAGACCGTTTGTGAGACTATTATTGAGGCTGTCCACGCCAGCCGCGCGGGTCTGGGATCTGCGCGTGAAGTCGTGGATCTGGCATTTGATGCATTTGACCGCGAAGGGGCAGGCGCTCTCACCAGCTGGATGCTGCTCACGGGCAATGAAGATGCGCTTAACCCGATTATTTCAACGATCCACGAATTGGTTGATGAAATCGCGCCGGGTGAAGCCGAAGTGCATGGCGATGAAATGCCGGTCCATAAGGACACGCTCAGCCTCGTTTTGCTTGCGCTGGGAGATGCGTTGATTGGCGCGGCGCTTGCCAAATCTTTGAATTTGCCGCGTGACACAGCGCGTCAACGGGCCGCAGCCAATTTGGAAGCGTCGATGGCCGCGCACTACGCCAATTTGAACTAATCCGCGATCCCCGCTGCCTGCCAGTCGGGCAGAGCGGCGCGATCAAGATCGGCAACGCGCAAGTGGTCAACTGCAAGCCCTAGATTAGAATACGCGGCTTTGCGGCGCTTTTCGTCCGATGCATCCAGGGCAACGACAACCAGCCGCCGGTTGACCTTTTGCCTCCAATTCATTCGGGCGGTGTTTTCCTGACCGATGTAGCAGCCCTTTTCAAAGCTAACGCCATTTAATTCGACCGCATTGGTTTCGAGCCAGAGAATATCGCCGAGTTCAGCGCGTCCCTCGGGAACGCCCAAGGAAAGGCGGTGAGCCTGATATTCTGCATCGACCGGCGCGCTCTTGTCATGTGCAGTAGAAAGCCAGCGGTTGCCGATCTCAGCCAACCGCGGGTCAATCGGCAATTGGGTGCTGGCCTCTGGTTGCCAATTCACGATAGTGTCTTCGCTGCGCGCAATGTTGATTTGTCTGCGCAGCCGGTACATAGACAATCGCTTGCAAAGCTCATCGGCACAAACCGTTTCGCAATCGAGCAACAAAGCACCGTCCTCTCCTTCCCACACGAAGAAGTCGAACATTGCCTTACCCTGCGCCGATAACAGCGCGGCATAGACGGGCAGATCGCCCGACACGTCATTGGTCAGCAAGCCTTGAAGGAAATCTCGCACATCCTCGCCGCTGTCCTCGCAGCTGGCCTCGCGCGGGGCGATGCGCACTATGGCGCGGTTTGAAAGGTATGTTGCTTTGTTCATGCCAACCTCTTGGTGATGGCTGCGGCCAGCCGTTCACCCAGATTTGGGCCTTGTTCGGGATAAAGGAAGGGTTCGATCAACTCTGCTTCCATCACCATAAGGTTTCCATCATCCCCGCGCAGCATATCGACGCGTGCATAGAGCGGCGTTTCAAAGGGAAGGGCGCCGACAATGGCCTTCGCCGCTGCGCTTTCTTCGGGGGAAGGCGTGTGCTCTTCCTCCAAACCGCCATACAGCGATTGGATACGGTAATCGCCTTTCGCTGGCCGCTTGCGCAGCGCATGGCTCAATTCCCCATCGATGAAGATAAAGCTCAGCTCGCCTTCTTTCGCAATTGCAGGCAGGAAGGGTTGCAACATGGCAGGGTGCCCGAATTCCCATTCATCCGCCGGCAATGATCCGCGAGAAAGCAATTCCTGACCCAGCGCGCCTGCACCCACCTGACGTTTGACGACAATACGGTCGGTGCCAAACGTCTCCATCGCCTCCAATGCGCCCTTGTTCGTCACCACTTCGCGCCAAAGAGTGGGAATGGTGTGCGCTCCGGCGTCTGACAGATCCCGCAGATAGGTCTTGGTCGCGTTCCAGCGCACGACAGCGGCAGAATTGTAGACGATCACGCCGCGCGCTTCCAACGCCTCCAATTTCGCCAAAAACGCCTGAGGTTTATCCTGATAGTCCCACGCTGTGCCGAGCAGGATGAGGTCCAAGCCCTCAAACTCTTCCATCGGTGCCTCCCAATCCAGCACGTGCAGCGAAAGGTCTTGCGCAGCGAATGAGGGCTCTAGCGCCGCAATCATCAAATCATGCTCAAACGCGTCACCGCGCCGTTCAATGGCTTGATCCGTGTCAGGCAGGGTCGTTTTACAGGCGAGGAAGCCGATTCTTTTCATGAAGCGTGCTCTAGGTCGGACTGAGGGGGCTGGAAAGCCCTTGGATGCCGATCTAAGGAACCATGCGATGACAGATATTCTTACGATACGCCGCCCGGATGATTGGCACCTGCATTTTCGCGATGGCGATATCATGCGCGGCGTTGTGCCTTACACCGCGCGGCAATTTGGACGGGCCATTGTGATGCCCAACTTGTCCCCGCCAGTGACAACAGCGGCGCTGGGCAAAGACTATCGCGCACGGATCGAAGCGGCTGTGCCAGCGGGTATCACGTTCACCCCTTTGATGACGTGTTATTTGACCGACACGACTGATCCAGAGGATTTGGCGCGCGGTGCAGCGGACGGCATTTTTACCGCAGCAAAACTTTACCCTGCAAATGCAACCACAAATTCTGCCCACGGTGTGAGCGACGTAACCAAAATTTATCCCGTGCTTGCCCGGATGGAGGCGGAAGGGATTGTTCTGTGTGTTCACGGCGAAGTGACCGACAACGACATTGATGTGTTCGACCGGGAGGCGGAGTTTATTGAACGCCACATGCGCGGCATCATCGCCAATTTCCCCGATTTGAAAGTGGTGTTTGAACATATCACCACCGCCGATGCCGTCGAATTTGTGAAGAGTTGCGGACCGAATGTTGCGGCAACGATCACGCCGCAGCATCTGCATATCAACCGCAATGCAATGCTGGTGGGCGGGATACAGCCGCACAATTACTGCCTACCTGTGGCAAAGCGAGAGACGCATCGGCTGGCTCTGCGCGCGGCCGCCGTGTCGGGCTCACCCAAATTCTTCCTCGGCACCGACAGCGCGCCGCATTTGCGTTCCGTCAAAGAAACATCATGCGGGTGCGCAGGTATCTTCAACGCGCCGTATGCTTTGGAAAGCTATCTTGCGGTGTTTGATGAGGAAGGTGCGCTCGACCAATTCGAGGCTTTTGCCTCGCTGAACGGTCCTGCATTCTATGGCCTACCAGTCAACGAAGAGACCATAACATTGGAACGCGCAGAAACTGCCGTGCCTGAAACGCTGATGTTGACCGGCGAAGAGATCGTCCCATGGCACGCAGGCCAAACACTGGGATGGCGGATCGCGACTTAGACGGTGGTCTCTTTCGCCGCAGCGGCTCTTGCCCGGTGCGTCTTGAACCAGAGATCGGCGATGAAGATCGCGACGGCAATCCAGATCAGGATAAAGCTACCCAATTGGACGGGTCGCAATTGCTCTCCAAAGAAGGTTAGGCCGAGTAGGAACACGATGGTCGGAGCAAGGTATTGGATGAAACCCAAGGTTGAATAATCCATCCGTTTTGCCGCTATCGCAAACAGCAACAGCGGCACAGCTGTTACCACGCCGGCAAAGGCAATGATCGCTGTTAGCGCGGGGTCGCTGCCAAAAACGGTTCCCTGATCGCTCATCGCATACCACCCTGCGACGCCCACCGCAGGGAGAAGGAGGATGCCGCTTTCAATGGTAAGGCCAGGCAGTGATCCGACATCAACTTGTTTGCGAACAATACCATAAAGGCCAAAGCTGAATGCGAGTGTTAAGCTGATCCATAACGTCGTCAGCGCGCCCATCGATAGCAGTGCCACCGCGCTGGCCGCGATTGCGACGGCGAGCCATTGCCATTTGGAAAGGCGCTCGCCCAAAAACACAGTGCCCAAAAGCACATTGAGCAATGGGTTGAGATAATAACCGAGCGAGGCTGCATATATCTGATTTTCCGCAATGGCCCAGATGTAGACCAGCCAGTTTATCGCGATCAAAGACGCGCTGGCGAGCAATGCCAGCATCGCGCGCGGGTTTGAAATTGCTGCACGCAGAGCGCCAAACTGCTTGCGCATGGCGACTATCAGCAAACAAAAGGGCAGTGTCCAAATGATCCGCCAGCCGACAAACTCAAACGCTGGCACCATCGTGACGAGCGACATGTAGAGCGGCAAAAAGCCCCAAATCAAATAGGCGCCAATCGCTGCGGGCAGGCCGGAGGGCGTCTGTTGAGTTGTGGGGGAGGGATTTGTTGTCATGCGATCCCGCCCCTAGGCGGCGGCGTCACCGCGCGCAAGCTCAGCGCGTTTGCACTCCCATTGTTTATCTTAAGCGGTAAAAAGATGAACGAGAGCCGACAGATTGGATTGCAGTCTGTTCAGTTTCCCCCTTGTATATATGAACATACAATTTGAGGGCGTTCCTCCCACACCACCGTGACGCCCGCTTGTTTGACTCTGGGTCACTCCCACCATGTGACCTCGGGGCGCGGTCCCCACCGACCGTGTAGAGGCGCTCTCATGCCCCCTTATTGGGGGTGTGGGGGCGTCTTCGTTTGGTAGAGCGAATGTTAACCAAGCTCTGCCATATCGGGCATTATGCACGCACGCGTTTTACCTTTTGCTATCGCACCTATCGCAATCTTGAGCCTTTCCGCCTGCGGTGGAGACGTGGCTCAGGCGCCTGGTGAGATGCTCAATCAAGACCCGCTCTCGTCGCAGGCTTTGCACGATCCATTGATGGTTGATCCAGATCTGGCTTGGAGCAATGAGGCCAATGCGGTGCTGACGTTTAGAGACAGCCACCCGTTGCCCTTATTCGAAGCAAGCGACGATGCCACCAACCGTGCCAGAGAGGCCGCGCGGCTCGAACTGCTAGAAAATGGACAAATTCCTGCAGTGCCAGTTGCTTCGGCAGGGCCGGGAAATGCCACTTTGGCGAACATGTCAGACGCAGCGGCAATGGCAGAGGCCGTGGGCGCTAAAAGTGATTGCATCGGTGAACTCGATGATGACCTTATGTGGTCGACTGCACTTCCAGCGACGTCATCCATTATGCCGCACGGCATGGTGCAGCAGGCCGCTGGCGTCGATCAGGGCAACTGTGTCGTGCGCGTCGTGCGGTATCTTACGCCGGTTGGGGTTGAGGATGCGCTCGAATATCACTTTGTAAAAGCGGATCGGGCACGGTTTCGCATGGAACGTTTTGATGCGCCCGAAATGCAACTGCGCGGGGAACGCCGTGATCAGGCATTGGCGGTTCACGTTCGCGCAGGGCCGGGCGGTATGACCGCCGTTGATGTGGTGCATTGGCGCAAGTGATCTGTGCTGCCAGATCGGCAGACGTTCAATTCAGGGGCAGATCGGCAATTATTCTTTCAAACCGACGCCGATGTTGGCGCGGGGTTGATCCATCTCTGTGCTGGCCACGGGATAGGCGCAGTAATCGGCCGCGTAATAGGCCGCCGGACGGTGGTTGCCAGAAAGTCCAATCCCGCCAAACGGGGCAGAGGATGACGCCCCGTTTGTGGGCCGGTTCCAATTTATGATCCCAGCGCGGATATTGGCCCAGAACCGTCCATAATCATCAGGCGACCCACCGATCAAAGAGGCTGAAAGCCCGAAGCGCGTGTTATTTGCCTCTGCAATACCAGCGTCCAGATCGGGCACTCGGATCACTTGGAGGATAGGCCCGAACAATTCGACATCAGGCCGGTCGGCAATGGCCGTCGTGTCGATGATGCCGGGGGTTAAAAACGGCCGATCGGGATCGGTCTTGCGCATATGCAGCAGAGCCTTACCGCCTGCTGTGAGCAGCGCTAGGAAGCTTTCGCTAAGCCGGTCAGCAATATCATTGTCGATCACCGGGCCCATAAAGGGCTGTGGTTCTCCAAAAGGATCGCCCACTATCAGTTTGCGAGCCATTGGCACCAATTCTGCCATCAACGCATCATAGACACTGTCGATCACAATCAAACGCCGCGCCGCGGTGCAACGCTGTCCCGCAGTGGCAAAGGCGCTTTGAATGACCAGCGCGGCAGCGTCCGACATCTTTGGCGTGTCGATCACCACGATAGGATTGTTTCCGCCCATTTCCAGCGCGACCATCTTGCTTGGATTGGCGGCCAGTTTGCGGTTGATCGCGATGCCAGCTTGCGATGATCCGGTGAACAGCACGCCGTCCACACCCGGATGCGCGACCAAAGCTTTGCCTTCTTCCGGCCCGCCGATCACAACTTGAATTGTATCTTCCGGCGCACCGCTGCGTTTCCAACATTCCACCAAGGCCTCGCCCACGGCTGGCGTTTTTTCTGATGGTTTGAACAACACAATATTGCCTGCGATTAAAGCAGGGATCATGTGCCCATTGGGCAGGTGTGCAGGGAAGTTATAGGGGCCAAGCACCGCCATGACACCATGCGGTTTGTGCCGCACCGCAGAGCTGCCTTGCAGAGCGCCGTCGAGTTTTTTCTTGCCGGTGCGTTCGGCATAGGCCTGAACTGAGATATCGACCTTGTTGATCACAGCGTCGACTTCGGTGCGGGCTTCCCACAGGGGTTTCCCCGCTTCGGAAGCGATCAAATCAGCGAGTTTTTCAGCATCGGCGCGCACTTCATTGGCGAAACGGCGAGCGATCTCAATCCTGTTCCCCAATGCAAGGGCCGCCCAGGCGGGCCACGCTCTGCGGGCGCGGCTGACCGCTTCGTCAACATCGCCATGCGGGCCGCGCCACAATTCTTCGCCCGTTGCCGGAGCATAGGAAATGAGAGTTTTTTCAGTCACCTCATAGGCTCTTGTAGCAATTCTTTCCCAGTGCAACCCCGCAAGGCCATTTTCTCCCGGCGTCCTTAACCAATTTTGGTAACCGGGCTCTTCACGCAGGCCAAGGGTAAAGGCCTAAAAGCAGGCGAATTATCCACCTGCCTGAGGATCGAAATGCCCTGCCGCTATTGGTGCTTTGCCGTGTGCAACGGCCATGCGCCTTAATGCGGCGACTTTGTCGGTTAAAGGCCCCCAATCGTCGCGCTTATCAATCGCTGACCAAATGGCCTCCACTTCATCGATGACCATGCTTTGCGGCGCGTCATCTGACCAATATTCATGCTTGCTCTCAACCGACGAATACCCCGCAACAAGTTCGCCCAATTCCCCCTCAAAGCCGTGCCCGCCACGGTGGGAGTAAAAGAATGTATCAGGCTGCGTTTTGCTTTCGCGCATGGCCTTTTCGCAGCCTGCTACGATCTGTGAGTCCAACTCAAGGCCGCGCGACTTTAATCCGATGCGCCAACACCATCGGCGGGCGATAGCCTCCATATAAAGCGGTCCAAACCGTTCCAGCGCAAACACCAAAGGCTCGGTTTCTGCAAGCAGGCGCAAGGCGACGGCAAATTGGCCGCAATTCCAATGCAAGGCCTCTGGCTGGCGACCAAAGGCATAGAGGCCGCTGTGGTCGAAATAGGCTGCGGTGAGGCTAGCGTCCCATTGCGGCAACCAGCGCCATGGCCCGTAATCGAAACTCTCGCCAGTGATGTTCATATTGTCGGTGTTAAGAACGCCATGAACGAACCCTGCGACCATATAACTCGCGGCGAGATCAGCCATGCGCTCTACAACGTTGTGCATCAGGCGGACCGCCGGTTCATCCCGGCCCGGCGCATCGTCCGGCGGCGGCGGACCCGGAAATTGGTTGAGGCAATATTCGACCAACGCTTCCATCTGGTCGCGGTCCTCAATGGCTAGCAGGCGTTGGAACGATCCGACGCGTATGTGCGAATGGCTAAGCCGAACCATCACTGCGGAGCGTGTGGGGGAGGGTTCGTCACCCCGTTGCAATTCTTCGCCCGTTTCTACGACTGACAATGTCTTTGATGTGTTGACGCCCAGCGCCTCCAGCATCTCAGTTGCCAAGATTTCGCGCACTGCGCCTTTAAGCGTCAACCGCCCATCGCCAGACCGGCTGTAAGGGGTGGTGCCGGACCCTTTGGTTCCAAGGTCCATCAACCGGCCGGCGCCATCGCGCAACTGGGCAAACAAAAAACCACGCCCATCGCCAATATCAGGATTGTAATTGCGGAACTGATGCCCGTGATATTTGAGGGCGAGCGGCTGCGGCAGGTTGCCATCCAGCGGGGCAAAACGGCCGAAATGGTTGACCCATTGTTCATCGCTGAGACCACCCAAGCCAATGCTTCGCGCAGCGCGATCGTTGCGGAAACGCAGCTGCGTGCTTGGGAAATTGGCCGCATCCACCGGGACGCCCAACCAATCGGAAATAGCGGTGATGGCAGGATCGGGCGTGTAGATGCTTGCTTGCAGATGGTCGCTCATATCGCGATAGTGGGGCGCGAACGGGATCCGCGCAAGCGGCAACTCTATGATCTGATGCTGAGGGAATTTTGCCTTTCATGGCCAATGCATATGACGATGCCACGTGGACCAGCACAGATGGTCTGACGCTCTATTACCGCGACTATGCCGGGCCTGATGGATATGCCGGGCCGCCGGTGTTGTGCCTGCATGGCCTCACCCGCAATTCGCGCGATTTTGCTGATCTGGCCGAACATCTTGCCCAAAGTCGCCGTGTTATTGTTCCCGAAATGCGCGGGCGGGGGCAAAGCGATTATGCCCCCACTTCCGCGACCTACAATCCGCTGCAATATGTCGCGGATGTAGAGGTTTTGCTCGCACAGCAGAACATCGATCGGTTCATTTCTGTTGGTACCTCAATGGGCGGATTGATGACCATGTTGATGGCGGCGGCGAAACCGGGACGGATCGCGGCGTTGGTTATGAACGATATTGGGCCGGAAATTGATACGGCGGGAATTGAGCGGATTGCAGGATACGTGGGGCAGGGGCGCAGCTATCCCACTTGGATACACGCCGCGCGTTCGATGAGCAGTGTGCACGGGTCATCCTTCCCTGACTATGATTTGGAAAAATGGCTTGAAATGGCAAAGCGCACTTTGGTGGTCAGCCAAAATGGCCGGATCAGTTATGATTACGACATGGCAATCGCAGAACCCTTTAAAGAGGCAGACGGTGCCGCGCCGCCCAATCTCTGGCTCGCATATGAGGCGCTGCGCGACGTGCCGATGGTGTTGGTGCGCGGCGAATTGTCCGACCTTTTGACAGCTGAGACTGTGGCTCAGATGGCTGCGCGCAATCTTGCGATGACCAGTGTTACCGTGCCGCGGGTCGGGCATGCGCCAACCTTGGATGAACCAGAGGCGCGCGCTGCGATCGACGCGTTGCTCGATAAAGTTTGAGGATTGTTGTGATGCGCAAGGTGCCCACCGATGTCTAACACCAAGGGCGAAACCCCGCCCAAAATCTTGCATTGTCATTCCACATTTGCGCCGGGGGGTAAGGAACTGCGCGCGGTGCAGTTGATGAATGCCTTTGGGGCGGAGCTTGATCACACGATCATTTCCGGTTTGCCCGATCAGATGGGCGCGCGCGATCACATTGCGCGCGGAATTAAGACAGCATTCCCTACAGATTTCCCGTCACTAACCGGGTGGCCTACGCCGGGGCGGTTGGTCGAAATAGCCAAAGCGATGAAGCCGTTCGATCTTGTGCTCACATACAATTGGGGCGCGATGGATGTTGTGATGGCGCACCGGATTTTTGGCGATGTCTTGGACCTGCCGCCTGTAATCCATCACGAGGACGGTTTTAACGAAGACGAAGCACACGAACTGAAAACCAGCCGCAACTGGTTCCGCCGAATTGCCCTTGAAAAAGCCGAGGCTCTGGTTGTGCCCAGCCGTGTTTTGGAGGGGATCGCCCATTCGGTTTGGCATCAGCCAAGCGGAAAAGTGCAGCGCATATCCAACGGTATCGACACGGCCAAATTTGCTCGCCAACCCAATCCCGGTGCGTTTCGCGTGGTCAAACGCAAGGGAGAATTTTGGATCGGCACGTTAGCCGGACTGCGCGCGGTGAAACAACTGCCGATGCTGGTTCGTGCATGCGCCGAATTGCCGGAAAACTGGCATCTCGTCATCCTGGGCGATGGACCAGAAAAAGACGCCATTCGCGCTGCCGCCGATGAACTCGAGATCAATGAGCGCGTGCATTTGCCAGGTGCTGTGACAGATCCGGCGAGTTTGATCGGAATGTTCGATATCTTCGCGCTTTCGTCAAAAAGTGAGCAATTCCCGCTTTCGATTGTCGAGGCAATGGCCGCGGGCTTGCCGATTGCTGCGCCCGATGTCGGCGATGTAAAGACAATCGTATCGGAAGAAAACCGCCCGTTTATTGCTGTTCCGGGTAATACACTAGCGCTCGAATCCATGCTTTCCGAACTGGTCGAGAACCCTAAATTGCGGCGCGAATTGGGCGATGCAAACCGCAAAAAGGCGGCCGAACAGTATGATGAGGCGCAGATGGTGGAGGCCTACCGGGCGCTTTATTGGGGCGCGATGGGGCGTTAGTCTTGGCCGTATGATCAGCGCGCCTTAACCCAAGGTTCAACTGGCAAACGGCACCCAGAACACAGCAAAATGCCAACAAGGGAGCCAAGGCAACATACTGTTCTGTGCGAGATAGGGGGCAGCGCCATTGCGCGCAGCCGCCGCGCTCCCTAAAGAACCGCCCAAAGCTAACCAATTGTAACGAGGAAGATCGGGCCCGTGGCGCGCACTCCAACTGAAAATTCCGGCCAAACACCGAAGGATGAAGCCCCCGGCGGCACTCCCTCGCGTGAGGATGAGATCCTTATGCGCGAGATTGATGAAGCCGTGCGTCAGGACGATACGACTGAATTCTTTAAGAAGTACGGTGTTGCATTGGGCGGGGCCTTTGCCCTCCTGCTGGTTGGCATGCTGGGTTTTTGGTATTGGGACAGCACGACAGAGGCCGCTCTCGAAGAAGAATCTGAGGCGATTATCAGCGCGCTCGATTCGGTCGATGTTAGCGATTTTGCAGGTGCAGATGAGAAAGTCGCCGGATTGGTAGAAACCGGGTCGCCGGGTGCCCAAACCACGGCGCGCTTCCTTCAAGCGATGAATGCGTTGGAACAAGGCGAAACCGCGAAAGCGGTGGAGCTGTATGCTGCCATCGCAGCCGATCCAGATGCGCCTCAACCCTTGCGTGATCTTGCTCTTATTCGCGAAGTTTCAACCAATTTCGATGACCGCGAACCAGCCGACATCATTGCAAAGCTCGAAGGGCTGGCTGTGCCGGGCAATGAATTTTTTGGCAGCGCAGGCGAATTGGTCGCCATCGCCCATCTCGAAGCGGGTAACCGCGACGAAGCAGGCGCCATGTTTGCCGAAATTTCTCAGGATGAGAACATCCCTGATACCCTGCGGGAACGCACGCGCCAGATGGCCGGCCTGTTGGGTGTGGATGTGATCGATAACGTTGACGAATTGCTCGAAGGGCAAGGCGTCAATCAGAACACCGGAGCTCCCGCCGGCGCACCGGGACAATAATTTCAAGAGTTGGACGGACACATGTTTATGCGATTGACGGGATTAAAGGGTGCGCTGACGATTGGCGTGCTGGCGGCGACTTTGACGGGCTGCGCAGGCAACGGCCTGTTTGGCAGCGGCGACAAAACAACGCCAACCGTTGGAGAGCGCACTGCGATCCTGACCATCATCGAAAGCGGCGCTCGGGTCGATCCCGAATTGGCCGGCGTTTCCGTGGTCCTTCCCCCCGAGACACCCAATCCGGAATGGGCACAGGTCGGCGGCTCTGCCAGCAAATCCTACGGCCATCTCGCGCTGCCTTCGACTCTGACCAAGGCGTGGACTGCGCGGATTGAAGGATCGAGCGATCGGGCGCGGCTTGCTGCGGCACCAGTTGTTGGCGGCGATATGCTGTTCGCTTTGGACACCCGAGGCGTCATCCACGCAATGAACAAAGAGACCGGCTCGCGCGTTTGGACCCTCGACGATGAAGATATGAGCGATGATATGCGCCCATCCGCCTTTGGCGGCGGGGTCAGCTATGACAGCGGCCGTCTGTATGCAACCAACGGCGCTGGTGAGGCCAAGGCGATCGACGCATTGACTGGCGAAATCATTTGGGCGGTGAAGCCAGCGGGGCCATTGCGCGGGTCGCCAACCATCGCTTTTGGTCAGGTTTATGTGATGTCGCAGGACAACCAGATCCTTGCGCTGGACGTTGCGGATGGATCCCTGCTCTGGAACGAATCCGGCTCCACAACACAATCGGGCGTCTTTGGCGTTGCTGCCCCGGCGGCGGGCAATGGCACCGTGATTGCCGGTTATTCGAGCGGCGAATTGAACGCTTACCGCTATGAAAACGGCCGGACCTTGTGGGCCGATGCTTTGGCGCGAACCAACATTTCAACACGGGTTAGCTCGCTCACCGATATTGATGCTGATCCGATTATCGATTCAGGCCGCGTCTATGCGCTGGGACAAGGCGGCCGGATGGCGGCATACGAACTTGTGACCGGACAGCGGATCTGGGAACTGAATTTGGCCGGCATCTCCACCCCGGCAATCGCTGGAGAGTGGATTTTTACGCTGACTGACGATGCGCGCTTGCTCGCAATTGCACGGTCATCCGGGCGGGTTCGCTGGATTTCTCAATTGCAACAATTCCGCGATGAAGAAGACCGCGAGGGGCCAATTTTTTGGACTGGTCCGGTTCTGGCGGGTGGCCATTTGTGGGTTGCCAGTTCGCGCGGGGAAATTTGGAAAGTCAGCGCGGGTGAAGGGTCATCGGAATTGTTCGCCGATATCGATCAACCGGTCAGCCTGCCTCCGATCGTTGCCAACAACCATCTCTATATCCTCGACGATAGCGGTACGATCCACGCTTGGCGGTGATTTTCGGGGAAGAATTGCGCAGATTAACTTTTGGTTTCCTTGCGTCTCTCGCTGAGACTTTGGCGATAGTCTAACCGGACCGTTAACCCTTTCGCGCTATGCGGTTTTCTGTGATGAGCGCGAAAATTGCATCCTCGAATGGTCCAAAAGGGACCGATCCTGCATCTGGCAGAGGATTGACCCTGCCCAAAAGCGACGTCTCTTCGGGCGTTGGACTGGCAGGATTGCTGGGCCTGTTTGCGTGGATATTGTTTTGCCGCACGTTCCCGCTGATCGCTGAAGTGATCGGGCTAGAAGGGGAGTATGGCGTTCTTTCAGGCCCTTACGCTGCGCTGACCGCTATGCTTTTTACCGCGGGGCCAATGGCGGTGTGGTCGCTTTTGGTGGACCGGGTGCATTTGCGCGCTTCAACCGGGCTAGACTGGAGCCTGCGCCGCACCGTCAACGACGTCATGCCGGTTTCCACCGTCAAGATCGCGGGACTTTGGGCAACATGGGCGATCATCGCCGCGCTGTATTGCCTGTGCCGTTGGTATTGGGATGGGCAATATCTGTTTGCGATGGAAGTTTTGGGCTTTGCGATTGTGCCGATGGTGGTGCTTTCGGTCCCTTACATCACATGGCTGGATCGGTTCTTGGTTGAGCCAAAGGATGCCACTTGGCACTTTGGCGCGCTGTTGCTGCGGCGTGGTGGTTCTGACGCGGAGCAAGTCAAAAAACACTGGCGCGCGTGGATTATCAAAGCCTTCTTCGGCGCGTTTATGATTTCTATCCTGCCATCCGGATTTGCGGTGATCGTCGAGGCGACGCCCGCTGCGATCATCAGCAATCCGGTCGAATTTGGGATGCTGCTGATCACTTTGTTGTTTGTGATTGATGTTCAGATCGGAACGGTTGGCTATCTCTTCACTTTGCGCCCGCTGGATGCGCACATCCGGTCGGGCAATCCCTTTATTGGCGGCTGGCTAGCGGCGTTGCTTTGTTACCCCCCCTTTGTGTGGGGCATTATCGGCAACAACGGCCAAATCCTCAGTTACGAAGCAAGCACGGCGGGCTGGGGCCACTGGTTTGCTGGCAACCCCGCATTGCTATGGGCGTGGGCCGCGTGGCTGATTTTCCTCACCGCCATTTATGCTTGGGCGACAGTGGTGTTTGGCATTCGCTTTTCCAACCTGACCTATCGCGGGGTTTTAACGAACGGGCCATACCGTTTCACGCGCCATCCGGCCTATGTTTCCAAAAACCTGTTCTGGTGGTGCTCTGTCATGCCGTTCTTTGTTTTGAACGGATCAACGGTGGAGGGGCTACGCAACACGTTCTTCTTGGCCGTGGTAAGCGGAATTTATTATTGGCGCGCGCGCACAGAGGAAAAACACCTCTTGGCCGAAGACCCCAAATACCGCGAATATTACGATTGGATGGAGCACAACGGCGTGATCACCGCGCCGCTTGCGTGGGCGAAACGGGCGGTCACCAACTGGTTTGTGATCCCGTCTGCGAGCTCGCAGGATGATCCGGACGCCCACACGGTTCACGAGCCAGCTGAATAAATCAGAGTCGCTGTTCGGTTAGCCAATACCCCTAAGGCAAAACGGATCTGCAAATTTGGAATCTGTTTCCAGCGTTTCACCCGTCAATGTGAGCATGAAATCTACCAAGGCCTCACGATGAGTCTCTGACAGATTTAGCAGCGCAGGTGCGTTTCCTTGACGCAATTGGTTGTCCAACGCTGGGCCTGCTTGCACGCCGTCTGAATAGTGGTCGACCACTTGCCGCACCCTGTCATAAACAATTCGCGCCCGCGTTGTTCGCTCGCGCTGAAACCGGGCAACGCCTGATTGGCGTAATTTTCAAGACTGGCGAGGTCGAGAAATTGCCGAACAACGGCATTGAACGCCGTAGCGGGATCAGTGGGTGTTGGAATGACGGAAACGCCGCCAGTTGTGTTGCTGCTGTCTCCGCTTCCGCACGCGCTAACCGTGGCCTTGGCCCGGAGTAGGACCTATATATGGAACCCTTCGTCCAACGTTTCATAGGCGAACAGGTCACGTTCTGAGATCGCAAGGGCCGAGAACTGAGCGCGCCATTCGGCGATGTGAGCGGTGCGGAAATGGGTTTCTAGAGCGTCGCGATCGCGCCATGTTTCTGACACGCGAACCAGTCCTTTATCCAGCACATCGATAGCATAATTGTATTCGATGCAGCCTTCTTCGGCGCGGCTGGCGGCGATCATTGCCTCCATCGGCCCCTGCACAACATCCACCATGCTTGGCGGAATGCGAAAGCTTCCCACGACGACGATCATTGCACCGCTTCCCCTTCGACCAACTTGCAACGCCAGCTCACATCACTGGCGAGCCATCATCCGCCTGAAATTTTGCGAGTTCAGTGATCTTCAAATCTTGCTGGGCGAGAGCGGCCTGAAATTCGGCCATGTGAGGGGTTTGAAAATGGAATGCGAGCGCATCGGCATCGACCCATTTTTCAATTATATGCAGTTTTGCCGGATCAAGCACATCGACAGCGTAAGCATAGCTCACGCAGCCTTCTTCGGCGCGAGATGCGGCGAGCATCTTTGCCATGGCGTCGTGCGCTGCGTCGAGCGTGCCTTCGCCCATGGTTGCTTCGGCTAACACTATCAGCATGTCGTCTCTCTCCCGATTAAAACGAGTGTTTGTAGACCTTCGAAACGTCCCCGCCCCATTCCTTTGCATAGGCATCGAGCAGGCGTTGTGCGGGAACCTTGCCGCTTTTTACGATCTCGTCCAGTGTTTCGAGATATCCGGTCTCATTGTCGCCGCTGGCGTTTAAGCGTGCGCGGGAAGCCAGCCCTTGATGGGCAATGGCGAGGGCTTCTTTGCCCAAGTCCTGCATCGTCCCGCCGCGTCCATTTTTGCCGGGTATCTTGGCATCCAGGCCAAGGCGGGGGGCGTCGGTGCGCAATTGCTCGCGCTCTTCCATCGACCAATCTTTGACCAAATCCCACGCCGCATCCAATGCGCCCTGATCATACAGCAAACCGACCCACAGTGCGGGTAGGGCGCAAATCCTGCTCCATGGCCCGCCATCAGCGCCGCGCATTTCAAGGAAGCTTTTCAGCCGCACTTCGGGAAATGCGGTGGAGAGGTGATCCCACCAATCGCTGGCCGTGGGACGTTCGCCGGGCAGCACCGACAAATTGCCTTCCAAAAAGTCGCGGAACGACAGGCCAGCGGCGTCGATATATTTGCCGTCGCGGAACACGAAATACATTGGCACATCGAGCATATATTGTGCCCACCGTTCATAGCCAAAGCCGTCTTCGAAAACGAACGGAAGCATGCCGGTGCGGTGCGGATCTGTGTCAGACCAGATGTGGCTGCGATACGAAAGAAAGCCGTTGGGTTTGCCTTCGGTGAAAGGCGAGTTGGCAAACAGCGCGGTCGCCAAAGGTTGCAGCGCAAGGCCGACGCGGAATTTCTGCGCCATGTCCGCTTCGGATTGGTAATCCAGATTGACCTGAATGGTGCAGGTCCGCAGCATCATATCCAGACCGAGAGTGCCGACCTTGGGCATATGCTCCATCATGATTTTATAGCGGCCTTTGGGCATAACCGGCAGGTCTTCGCGGGTTTTATCGGGCCACATGCCAAGGCCAAGATAACCCACGCCGCAGCGTTCGCCGATGGCCTTAACCTGTTCCAAATGCCGCCCGGTTTCCGCGCATGTTTCATGCAGCGTTTCAAGCGGCGCGCCCGACAGTTCGAGCTGCCCTGCGGGCTCAAGGCTTACAGCGCCATCGGAGCCTTTAAGCGCGATGACGTGTCCGTTTTCCTCAACCGGTTCCCAGCCAAATTCGGTAAGGCCCATCAAGAGATCGCGGATGCCGCATTTTTCTTCGTAGGAAGGCGCGCGGCGAATGCCGTTTTCATCGGCGCGCTTGTAGACGAGTTTTTCGTGCTCCGTTCCAATGCGCCAGTCGGATTTTGGCTTTTCGCCCCCGCGCATCGGCGCGATCAAATCTTCGAGCGATTCGATGATCGGCTCGTCGGCGGCGGATGCTTCTCTGGTGCTCATGATTGGGCCTCTCTTACCGGTTGCCCTATAAAACCGATTTCCTTGTGGGAAGCGCAAAATCGCTTTGTTCGCGCGAAATCTTTCTTGTTTGCAGGCTGGTTCAACTCCAGTCGCCTGCTTGGGACATCCAGACAGACAGGGCCGCGATGGCCGCTGTTTCGCCGCGCAGGATGCGAGGGCCGAGAGAGACGGCGCGCGCCGCCGGATGCGCGCGAACGGCGGCGCGCTCTGCATCGTCAAAGCCGCCCTCTGGCCCGATCAGGATCGCCGCCGGGCCTTCATGCTGGGCAAAGGCAGTGGCGGCAGGATCGCCGCCTTCCTCATCGGCAAAGAACATTGCGCGATCCGCAGGCCAATCGTTCAACAATGCTGAGAGTTTCAACGATTCGCTGAGTTCCGGCAAAGCGGTGCGCGCGCATTGTTCGGCGGCCTCAACAGTGATTGTCCGGGCGCGCTCAGAATTTAGTTTATCCGCGACGCATCGCCGCGTGATCACCGGCTGCACACGGCGCGCACCCAATTCGGTCGCCTTTTCCAGAAC
The DNA here is from genome assembly GCA_947502815.1 of uncultured Erythrobacter sp. Classification (GTDB taxonomy): domain Bacteria; phylum Pseudomonadota; class Alphaproteobacteria; order Sphingomonadales; family Sphingomonadaceae; genus Erythrobacter. Next base: position 2,171,414 of record CANNBH010000001.1, on the reverse strand, counting down.
AATGTCGAAGCGGTCTTTTTTTAGCAGGGCAGGGCACAGCCACAGGTCGGGAACATCTTCTCTTGGACGCAGGCGCTGCTCCACGACTGCATCGACCCTGCGTTTGTCCACTTGGCCCACCCTTGCGGACCATTCCCCGGTGATATTGTCGCAAAGGATGATCGCGTCGCCTTCTTGAACCCGCATCACCTTGACCAGATAGTGTGCGTGTTGCCCATCAAGGGTGACATTGCGCCCTTCGGCCAGTTCATCATCAATGAACAATCGCGGCGCGCTTTTCGGGGGCCATGCCGGGGTGCGGGGGGAATGTGATGCAGCCATGCCTTTCCCCTAAGCGCGGGCAGCGTTAAGGAGCAAGGGATGACAGCGAAAATCGCCCAACACTGTATCGCACTTGTGTTCCTGTTGCTGGGCGGATGGGCCTTGTTCGCGCCGGGCAATGTAATCGATCTCGCGATGAGCGAAGCCTACCGGGAAAACACATTTCTGACCCGTTTCATTATGGCGTGTTTTGGATCTCAGGCGGTGCTGTTTGGGATCATGGCGCTTGTGACGAGCTGGTCGGCACGGGGATTTGCGGTGTTTGCAGCGGCGCTCATACCGTTTTTTGGCTTCAATTATTATTTCCACTACGAAGTGCCCGTTTTGACTTCGATCGGAATGCTCGATTTTGCCGGCAATGCGGTGATGTTTGTTTTGGCCCTTGCGGGTTGGCGCGCGGCGCGAAGGGGTGAGCAAGCATGAACGAGACAATTGTTCCTGATACAGAACATCGCGGCTTGATTGAACGGTTGCCGCAAATGCCGCGAGACCTTGCGCAATTGGCACGATTTGATCGGCCAATTGGATGGTGGCTGCTGTTCTGGCCCTGCGTCTTTGGCGTTTGGCTGGCTGGTGCTGGAGTGCAATGGCAATTGCTTTTGTGGTTGCTTGCCGGGGCGATTGCGATGCGCGGGGCAGGGTGTGTTTACAACGATATCGTTGATGCTGACCTTGATAGGAAAGTCGCCCGCACCGCCGCTCGGCCCATCGCCAGCGGCCGGGTGAGCAAGCGGCTTGCATGGGGCTGGCTGTTGGCTCTGTGCATGGTGGGATTGTTGGTGCTGCTGCAATTGCGCGTCGAGGCGCAATTGGTGGCCTTGAGCAGCCTCGTGTTGGTTGCGGCCTATCCGTTTATGAAGCGGATCACATGGTGGCCTCAGGCGTGGCTGGGCATGGTGTTCAATTGGGGTCTGTTGGTTGGGTGGACGCAGCTGCGCTTTGACAATTGGGACGCGCTGGCTTGCCTGTACGCTGGGTGCATTTGCTGGGTGATTGGGTTTGATACGATCTACGCTTTGCAAGACCGCGAGGATGATGCCTTGGTTGGAATCAAATCGTCGGCGCTGCGGATGGGCGCGCGCGTCCACGCTGGAGTTGGAGCGTTTTATGCCGCGGCTATTGGTCTGTGGGGTTTGGGGATATGGCTCTATCGGCCCGATTGGATTGCGATTCTTGCACTGGCCCCTGTCGCGCTGCATCTGCTGTGGCAGGTTGCCACATTAGACCCGGCCAATGCTGATAATCCGCTCGCCCGGTTTCGTTCCAATCGTTGGACTGGGGCATTGATGGCGGCGGCGTGCTTTGTCGTTGGGAATGCTGGCGCGTAACACCATGTGCAACCTGTATCGCATGACAAAGAGCACCGCCGAAGTCGTCGGATGGTTCGACGCTGCCCAAGCGGCGGGCGGCGCGAACTTTGGGACGGAAGTCTATCCCGGCTATCCCGGTTTGGTCGTGGCCGATGGCGCGGTCACGCAAATGTCTTGGGGCTTTCCGTTGGTGTTAAAGGGCAAGAACGGCCAGCCGCTCAAACCAAAGCCGGTCAACAATTGCCGCACCGATAAACTTGATAGCTTTTTCTGGCGCAATTCGTTTGAACAGCGGCGATGCCTGATTCCCATCACCGGATGGGCAGAAGCGCAGGGCCCCAAAGGCAGCATGACCCGCACATGGATGTCTTTACCTGCAACAGACGGTTCCGATGCGCCGCTGTTTGCCTGTGCCGGAGTATGGCGTGACAGCGATGAATTTGGCGCGTGTTATTCCATGGTCATGACCGACAGCGCCGGATCGGCAGCGGCTGATATTCACAGCCGCATGCCGGTCCTGCTGCGCGCCCAGGATTATGACAGCTGGCTTTCTGGATCACCCGATGATGCCAAGGATTTGTGCGTGCCATGGGCGGGTGATTTGAACATCGACCACACGGATGAGGCCTGGGTCAAAGGGGCGGCGAGCCAGCGGACTTTGCTCTGAACGGATTTTGAGCCTTGAAACATGGGTTCGCGCAAAATTGGCTCGTTCATGATGCTTCTCCTGCATAGCTGACGATTTCAAATTCGATCCCGTCCCAGTCAAAGAAATAGAAACGGCGGCCCGGATCGTAATCATCATGGCCAAACGGCGTCAGGCCAGCGGCGGCAACCACCCGTTCGGCCGCGGTCAGATCATCGACCAGCAATCCGATGTGATTGAGCGGCTGCCCCTTGGCATAGCGACGGTCTTTGTCAGCGCGCACATCGGCGTTGGTGTAAAGCGCCACATAATGCGCGCCGTTGCCGGGCTCGCCGATGTGCACAGTGTCACCGCCCAGCGCCGATTGCCCGCGCCAGCGTTCCTCCCAACCGAGCAGCTGTTTGAACAGTTCTGCGCTGCGTTCTGGGTTGGTGACGGTTAGGTTGGCGTGCTCGATTGTTCCTGTGGGCATTGAATAGCCTCCTGCTTGTTTGCGAATCATCTCGTGCAACCATCATGCAACCTCAACTTAACTTGAGATCAAGTTATTTCTGCGTTATGCAACGCAGCATGGCCAAAACTCTCTCCTCTCGTGACCTAATTCCCATTGGTGAAATGGCACGCCGCACTGGCCTATCGGTGTCGGCTATCCGATTTTATGAGGGAAAGGGCCTGATCGAACCTGTGCGCACCAGCGGCAACCAAAGGCGGTTTCTGCGTTCCGACCTGCGGCGCGTCAGTTTTATTCTGATCGCTCAGCAACTCGGGCTAACGCTTGGAGAAATTGACGAGGCTATGCGCACCTTGCCGCATGGGCGCACGCCAACCGCGCGCGACTGGCGCGTCATCAGCGCCGCCATCCGCGATCGGATCGAAGGCCGAATTGCTGAAATGGAGCGGATGCGTGATCGGCTGGACGGCTGCATTGGATGCGGTTGTCTAAGCCTTGAAAAATGCGCGATCTACAACCCTGACGATCAGCTCAGCAGCAAGGGGCCGGGGCCGCGTACGGTGCTGGTCGGGTGAGGGGGTGACCTAAAATTCCGGCCCAAGATCGGGGTCAAGGTCGCGCGGCCGGGCAAAATGCACTAATTTCGCGCAGTGGTTTTTTAGATCCGCCCACCGTTCCACATTGCATTCTAATACCGCAAAAGTCGCAGTGGGGAATTTAACGCTGGCCTCATGGAACAGATCATTTTCGTGGCTGGGCGAAACGAGGTCAAACAGCAATTCTTGCAAGCCGGGATTGTGCGCGGCGATCAGGATCGTGTCGGCCTCTTCTGCGTCATCCGACGCACAATGCGCCTGCGCGGTCTCAACAATCGTATCAGGGCTGGCGAGGTACAGTTTGTCTTCAAATACCGGTGTGATTTCGGGCAAAGCGCATTGCAGTGTCTCTTTCACTCGCACTGCTGGGCTGGCGACGAGCCGGTTCCATTTGATGCCATGCGAACGGATGTGCTCGCCAATCAAAACGCCCCCGCGCCGTCCGCGATCGTTCAAACCGCGATCAAAATCACGCTTTGCCATATCATCCCATTCGGACTTTGCATGGCGCAGGAGACCCAGAATTTTCACGAAATTACCATCCCCAATGCTGCGGCGACACCACCATGCCACTCGCGTCCTTAGAAAGTGAATGGCGCTTATGCAAATGCGCACAGCCACTCATTGTCGGTTGGCGCAATCATGCCGAGGCACGCGATTGCAAAACCCCTGGGGAGGATACCTAAAAGACAATGAGCAGGCTGTGCGCGCGGCGATCGGTATGAGGAGACGCCGATCACTGCAAAAGAAGATCAACCCGGGGTCTAACCAAGACCTGTTTCGACCGCGATGGTCCACGTGTTGAGCGTTACCGCAGAGGCGAGCATGGCCGCCATGAACACGCTGATCCGTTCGGCCGTGCGCGGGCCAAAGCTGGGCAGGCGCAGGGGTTTTGCGTTCTTACGAAATTCCTCGGCATAACGCGGATGTTCTGTGCCCATCCATCTGTCCCACCATGTGAAATAGAACCCGTAATTGTGGCCCGTAGAATGGTGCAGATCGTGGTGCGTCGTGGTGCTGATCCAGCTAGTCAAGGGGCTATCAACCCAGCCAGCGGGGAAGATTTCATGGCCGGTGTGCGCCATCACATTGCGGATGATCATGTGCCAGAGGAACAGGAACATGGCGAAACCGGCATAGGCCAAGCCCAGCGTGCTGGTGAGCAACAAGAACAGCGGTACAAATGCAGCCTCCGCCGCGGCTTCCCAACTGGAGAAGCTGTATGAAGTCCAAGGGGTTGGCGTGCGCGATTTGTGATGATGCAAATGGGTGGCGTTGAACAGGCGTTTTGTATGCATCGCCCGGTGGATCCAATAGAAATAGGCATCATGCAGCACCACGATCAACGCAAATTGCCATACGACAGTTATCAAAGGCGCGGATTCTATGTTGAGGTTGATGATCCCAGCCTCGCGCCCAATCAAGGTCGCCAATGTCGTCACCCCAAACACGATCACCGTGCGCAGTGACGACAGAACCTCGCGTGCATAATCCTTGCGATTGGCGGAGCGGGCTTGGATGCGCCGCGCCCCAAACCAGCCGCGAAAGACAAGGATGAAGACCGTCATCACGCCAGCCGCGATCAAATAGCGCCCAAGATCGAAATAGAGCACATTGGCAAAGTGCGCGCCGACCCGTTCAGCAATATAGGGAAGGGTGTAGGCTGGTTCTGCCTCTATCTGTGCGCTCAAAGCGGCCAGTTGGGTCATCACGGTCATCGTTGAATGCTCCTGAAAGAGTTGATGACACAGTTTCTGGCGGTCGCCACGCGGAAAATCTTATCACTGCCAAAAAATGACGGTCAATTTCGAAACTGACCTTTGTTTTTCAGTTTTGACCAGCGTCCTCGAGGGCGGGGGATTCGTTACCGGAAATTGCCAAGCGTCTGAAATCACTAGGGGTTGTGCCGGTTTCGCCGCGAAAGGCGCGGTTAAAGGTGGGCAACGAATTGTACCCCAAATCCATTGCAATGGTGAGCACCTGGGTGTCGACATACTCCCGGTCCACAAGCTTTTCGCGCGCTTCTGCGATCCGGTGGCGGTTTAGGAAGGCGCTGAAATTGCGATAACCAAGGCCCTGATTGATCAATGCGCGCAGCCTGTGTTCTGGCGTGTCGAGCTGATCGGCAAGGCCGGCAATCGTCAGACCGGGTTCGCGATAAACACCCTGCTTCATCGCCTCAGTTAGCTTTTCATGCAGTACGGTTTCGGACGGTGACAGGCTCAATGGCTCTGTCGCGTCGTCTTGATCCGGAGCCTCTTCCGTCCGGAACAGCAATTCGGGATCCGCTTTGAACAAGGCGAGCCCTGAGAACAGGCAGATCAGGAACGTCACAAGCGTGTTGATCAGCGACCCCAGTGGATACCGCCCCTCAATGCCTGATGCAGCTTCGATCACTTCGAAAAGCAGGATTTGACCGGCCTGCGCGGCAACCAAAAGTGGAAGCCAAAGCCGGATTATGCGGCGTTGTTCAACAAGGTCATCATCGCGCCCGAAAACACCGACCCGCACCAGATCGGCGATAAGTGCGAGAGAACCGAAATGCAGGATCAGAAAACCCGTCGGTGAGGTCATAGGGACGAAATTTGCGAGGAACCAACCAAGCGCCATCACACTGGCAGCGGCTATCATGATCCGGTTGGTTGGGCTGCGCTCAAACAGCCTCCTTGAAAACAACCAGATCCAAAAGGGGGTAGACATCGACACCAAATCGATCAACGGGTCGAGTGGGCCGTCGCTCGTCATCAAAGGAGTTGAATTGAGCAGATAGCCAATCACCCCGATGATCATCCCCATCAATGGCACCTTGATGGTAAAACGGATTTGGGCAGCTGTAATCAAGGCGAGCAACATCAAGTTGCTCCCAATTGTTAGCACCCGCAACAGATAGTCAGCTTCCCCGATCATGATCCGCTATCTGGCAATTCTGCGCCCATTATTCCAGCCGGTTCAGCGGGCGCTGTCATATCTTTGCCGATTGGGTCGGGGCCGATCATTCCGCTGGCTACGCGTTCCAACGCCTCCTCCAACGTCACGCGGCGCACGGCGGTTCCTTCGGGAAAGGCGGTGAGCAGGCGCGATGGAAAGGCTGATGACAGGACGACGAAATGCCCGGCATCATCTTTGTTGCGGATCAGGCGGCCAAACCCTTGGGCGATGCGGGCTCGGATGAGGCGGTCGTCATGCGCGCTCCCTCCGTTGGCGGCGCGGCGGGCCTTGTGCAGGATGTTGGGGCGCGGCCACGGCACCGCCTCAAGCACCACGCATCGCAGGCTCCGCCCGGGCACGTCCACTCCGTCTCGCAAGGCATCTGTGCCCAGCAGACTGGCGCGCGGATCGTCGCGAAAAATATCAACCAAAGTGCCGGTGTCGATCGGGTCTACATGCTGCGCGTAAAGCGGCAGCCCTTCGCGTGCCAAGCGGTCGGCGATCCGCCCATGCACGGCGCGCATCCGGCGGATTGCGGTAAACAGGCCAAGGACGCCGCCGCCGCTGGCTTCGATTAGGCGGGCGTATGCTCCGGCAAGCCCGGGAAGGTCGCCTTTTTTGACGTCGGTCACGATGAGGACTTCGGCGCGGGCGGCATAATCGAACGGGCTGTCGGCGGCGGAGAGCAGCGGTTGGCTTTCCAGATGGCCTGCTCCGGATCGCTGAATCGCGGACTGCCATGGATCGCCAGCCTCTGCACCAATCCGATCGGTCAAAGTCGCGCTGGTCAGCATGACGCCGTGCGCGGGCTCAAGCACAGTCTTGGCGAAGGGTTTCATTGGATCGAGCCAGCGGCGGTGGATCGCCACATCAAATTCGCGCGCGTCTGATCGGTCGACGGCGAGCCAATCAACAAATTCCGGGTCCGCCGGTCCGCCCAACCGCGCCAGCAAACTTTCCCATGCGGTGAGCAGATCGACCCGCCATTGCAGCGAGAACCGCGCCCCTTCGATCCGGGCGCGTCCCTGTCCATCAAGCCAGTCGGGCGGATCGGTCATAATCGCCTCAAGCCGCCCGCCCAACCGGATCAGCGGGGTTCGTATGGCGGCGAGAGCCTGCGCGCCTGCGCCTGCCGCTTCGATCACATCACCGGGTAGGCCGCTGGCTTCTGTTTCAATGCCGTATCCTGCCTCCTGTCCGCCGGATTCGTCGCGGGCATAGGTGGCGGTGCGCACCGCGCCGAGCAAGGTTTCTATCGGCCCCGATGGCTCCCCTTCGTGCAAGCGTTGAAGCCAGCCATCGCCAGGCAGCGCCTTACCCGCTTCGCACGCATCCTCAATCGCTTCGCCGCCCTCGTCATCATAGCTCGCAACATCGGCTAGCCGCGCAGCAAGGCCGCGCCTGCGCCCTCTGTTCTTGCGCTCTGGCCCCATGATCCAGCGGCGCAATTCAATCGCTTCCTGACCTGAGAGGGTCGCGGCAAAGGTGCTGTCCGCGGCCTCAAAAACGTGGTGGCCCTCATCGAAGATAACGCGTGTCGGGCGCCCAGAGTGTTGGGGTGCATGGTCGCGGCCTCTTGCGGCGTTGACCATCACCAGCGCGTGGTTGGCGATCACCAGATCGGCCTGCGCGCTGTCGCGGGCCGAGCGTTCGATGAAGCATTTGCGGTAATGCGGACAGCCGGCATAAATGCACTCACCGCGCTGATCAGTCAGCGCCGCAATGCCGCGTTTGCGGAACAATGTGCCCAGCCAGCCGGGCAGATCGCCGCCAATCATATCGCCGTCGCGGGTAAAGGCCGCCCAACGCGCCACCAATTGGGCAAGGATCGCCGGACGCCCGGCAAAGCCGCCTTGCAATGCATCCTCTAGATTAAGCAGGCAGAGGTAATTCTCGCGCCCCTTGCGCACCACAACTGGCGGTGTCCCATCGGGGCGTTTTACCGGCCAAGCGCGCTTGCTTTCACTGCGCAATTGGCGTTGCAGGTTCTTTGTGAAAGTCGACACCCAAACCGTGCCGCCGGACGCACCAGCCCACAAAGAGGACGGGGCGAGATAGCCCAAAGTCTTGCCAATGCCGGTTCCCGCCTGAGCCAGCGCAATATGCGGCACTTCGCGCCGGTCGCGGGGCGAGAAAATGCGCGCGACATTGGCCGCATATTCGCGCTGACCGGCGCGTTTTTCCGCACCGTCACCGGTTAGGGCGTCCAGTTGATCGAGCACTTGATCTACGGGCAATTCAACCTGACGGGGCGGCGCGCGTTCGCCCGCTTCCTCCCATTCCGGCAAAGTGGAAAACAGCCATTTCTCCGCCGCTTTTGGCTGCGCAACATGCGGTTTGATCACCTGCGCCCACGGCCAGCGCAGCCGCTCTAGCGATTGCAATGCGCTCCATGCACCGGCTCGCTCAAACCATTCCGGGTCCTCGCATGCAGCAATCATCGCGCCTGCTGCGAGTTGGAGGAAATCGGGCACATGGTCATCACCCGCAGGTTCTTCCAATTCCAGAGCCTGCGCCAGCCCGCGCGGGGTCGGCACACAAAACCGTGCCGGATGCACAAAGGCGAACAGTTCAAGCAAATCCAGCCCCGACAGATCAGGATAGCCCAGCCGGTTGGCGACCAAGGGTGCGTTTAGCATCAGGATCGGCGTGTCGGCGGCGGCCATGATTGCCTCGCCCTTGGAAACCGCGCTCGTCTGCCCATTGGCCGGGCGCAGCCAATTGCCCCCATGGCTCGCATGAAGCGCGGGCAAAGGAACAGGCGCAATCGCGGGAAGGGCAGAGGGATGAGCCACGAATGCGATGATGCGGATATGGTTGCGATAAGTAAACGAGCGTTGCCGATAGTTCTGTGGCTTTTGGACCGAAAGGTTCTGCGAGGAATGATCTGAAGGGGCAAACGGGTGCGCAGTTCTTACACCGAATACGAGATGCCCGGCGGCAAGATATCATCGCTTGAAAGCAGATCCTGAGACCAAACCCAGGGAAAACCAATAATTCACTGTTAACCCCCAGCAGGTATTGCATCAGCAAGAGGGGCCTGAAGGGATCGCAATGAGTTTCGGAAGAAAGGGATTGGCTGCGGGGCAGGCGGTGTCCTCAATTGGTGCGACCGCACCGGGCAGGCCCGTGCCTGCGCAAGCTGACACCACCCCCGTTTCAGAGCAGATTTCAGAGCAAGATGCGCCGCTTCCAAACGCTATATCGGCACAAGAATCTGCCGTCGATCCAGATGAAATAGCCGCCAGGCGTCAAGCATTCATCGCGTCAGAGCGCGCCCGCCGAGCCGAAGCTGAAGCCATTCCCACACGGGCCCCAAAACCTGCGCCGGTTGTTCCCGTCGAAGATGACCCCTTGATCAATTTGCGCAATATGTCGCGTCCTGAGCCGCGCCCTGCACGGCCTATGAATGCTGACAGTGGAGAAAGCGGCGAAGCAGGATCCACTGCCGGTGGGCTGAGCGCCGTGCAGGAAGCCGAAATTCGCGCCGCCGCGCGCGGCATGGCTCGCAATCAACCTGCACGATACGGCGCGGTAAACAACGGTGGATTGGCCGATGGTTCTGGCGGCGCTGCCCGCGTTGGTTCCGGCCCAAGTTCTGGTTCTGGTTACATTTTTGGCGACCCTACGACCCGCAATGTCGGGCTCGCTTATGTATTGTGGTTCGTGCTTGGTCAGTTTTCTGTTCACCGTTTTTACTGCGGTCAAAAAGACAGCGCGATTTTTCAAGTGGGCCTATGGTTCGGCAGCCTAGTCTCCCTTTTCATCTTTCCTCCACTTGGATTGATCGGGATCGTAATTTGGATGTGCTGGATAGTGGGAGACCTGTTCATGATCCCGGGTATGTTGGCCAAGTTCAAATCTGAGCATGATTATCGCGGCGTCTTCGCCTAACGGAAAAGCGGCGATGAGGCGAAAAGGGACGACTTGGCATTAAGCCAAGCCGTCCCTCTCCTGCGACCCTTAAGACCAAAGTCTCTGGCCTAGCTCAAAAGCTCTTCTGAACGCCTGCTGTGAACGTAAAGTCTGTTGGCATTTGTGGTCCGTTGAGGTTTTGAACAATCGGAACCCCGCCTTCGATCCCAAAACGCCACCCACGCAGCGCGCCATTTGTGGCGGCAAAGTTTAAACCAATCAGACCGGTAACGCTTTCGCCGCCATGAAAATCGGGATCCGCGGTTTGAACAGGCCCGATAATGTTAGGGTCAATTCCATTCACGCTTCCCAAGGTTTGGGCCTCAATCCGGCCCGATAGCGCAATCCCTTGGGTCAATGACGCAGCCAACCAAGCGGTTGCCATCGCGCGGTCACCCAGCGCGTAGCCTTGATCATTGTCGCCCAGCCGTATGGTTCCGCGCACCTGCGCGCCCCAGCCAAACCGGCCGGTTTGATCGCGATAGGTCACGCCGGGCTCCAAATCGAACGTCCCCGAACCAAGCTGCATCGGATAGGGTAAGCGCACGGTCGGATTGTCGCCCATCGGGGTTAGGATATCGTCCGTTTGCGTGATTGATCCCGTTGGCAGGGACAGACCAGCGTTGACGTGGACGGTGTCCGTCAGCCCGATCAAAGCGGCGATCTTGGTGTCGCCAAAACCGGCCGGGGTGGTGCGGAATGTGCCCAATTCGGTGGTGCCAGTGCCGCCTTGAAAGGTGGTGTGATCCATTTCTTTGGTCACATAATTGGCCATAGCCATGATTGTTACGTCATCGGAGAGACCATACATCATGCCTGCCATATGCATGTCCATCCGCATGCTTGTGGGCACGATGCGAAGCGTCGCCGGTTGGCCTGTTTCGCCAAAAAAGCGGTTGGGGATGGTGGTGACGATCTGCTCCGGTGTGGCGGTTTCCGTGCCGATCTGAGCACCAGCCATATCCATGTGCATCACACGGTAACTGACCATCCATTCGCCCTTGGCGTGGCGATGATCGCCCATGACGCCAATGGGTGCATGGTCAAGAGCGTTGATAGCAGAAGAATTGTCGGGGCCATTGTCGTGATTTGCATCGGCAACAGCGGGGGAAGCCGCGAATGCGCAGCTGGCGATGACGAGTGAAACACCCGCCTTGGATAGCGATTTCATAAAATACTCCTAGTGATCTGAATGTGTTGTCTTCAGATCAGGAGCGGCGGCCCCGTCGCATCATAGGCGGGAAAGGGAGGGCGCGTTTCCAGCGCGCGAATGGGCATTGGAGCGGGCAAATCGCGGATGATGCTGCGCGCGGCAAACGGCGTCATCTCAGGCGGAAGCGTTGGCCCGCAAGCGGAACAGCAAGGCTTTGCCGAAGGATCATCGGCGTGGCCTGAATGCGGGTCATCAGTGCTTATCGAAACGTCAGAATGGTCGGCGTGATGAGCGTGATCCAATACGCCAGAAACTTCGGCCGCTTGTGCCGGAGCCAAGCAACACGGAGCGCCCAACACTGTGCGCAGACCAATAGCCAACAGCATCGCAAACAAGAGGAAAGGGCGGCGAGGATACAGCATATCTTTGGACCGCGGGATAACGCGCAGACTATTCGAAACAAGGCAAAATCGATGAACCGATGCGGAATGTTCAATCGGTTCTCAGATGGCAATTGAGCAGCCCGCGGGAACGATGTGCGTGTATTCGCGCTTGCAACATGGCGCGCCATCCATAAAGGCAGACAAACTATGACAGACACAGCACTCATCGAAGCCGCTCGCAATTCCAAGGCCTGGCCCTTTCAAGAGGCTCAACGCCTTGCAAAACGGTTGCGCAATGGAAAACCGAATGGCGAACCGGTGCTGTTTGAAACCGGATACGGCCCGTCGGGTCTGCCGCATATCGGCACATTTCAAGAAGTGCTGCGCACCACGTTTGTGCGCCGCGCCTATGAGGCGTTGACAGGACAACCCACGCGTCTGGTCGCGTTCAGCGATGATATGGACGGCCTGCGCAAAGTGCCGGACAATTTGCCCAATCAGGCGATGCTTACCGAGAACCTCGGCAAACCGCTGTCGCGCATCCCCGATCCGTTTGAGAAGTATGAGAGCTTTGCCCATCACAACAACGCGATGCTACGTGAGTTTCTCGACCGGTTTGGGTTTGAGTATGAGTTTGTGGCTGCCTCGGATCGATATAATTCGGGTGCGTTTGATGATGCGCTGAAGAACGTGCTCGCCCACAATCAGGACATTCTCGACATCATGCTGCCGACCTTGCGGGCGGAGCGTGCGGCAACCTATTCGCCGATCATGCCGATCAGTCCGACCACCGGCGTGGTGCTGCAAGTGCCGGTCGAGGTGGTGGATGCGAGCGCTGGGCTCATTCGGTTCACCGATGAAGACGGCAGCGTTATCGAACAAAGCGCGCTGGGCGGACAGGCCAAGCTGCAATGGAAGGTCGATTTCGCCATGCGCTGGGTCGCGCAAGGCGTGGATTATGAGATGTATGGCAAGGATCTCACCGACACCGGCGTGCAATCGGGCAAAATCGCGCGCGTGCTGGGTGGGAACAAGCCAGAGGGCCTGATCTATGAGCTGTTCCTTGATGAGAACGGCGAAAAGATCAGCAAGTCCAAAGGCAACGGCCTGACGATTGAACAATGGCTGGAATATGGGACGGATGAGAGCCTCGGTTTCTACATCTTCCCCAATCCCAAAAGCGCAAAGCAGCTGCATGCGGGCGTGATCCCCAAGGCAATCGATGATTACTGGAGCTTTCGCGAGCGGCTGGCTGAACAACCTCTCGACAAGCAGATGGGCAACCCGGTTTGGCATTTGGCGCGCGCCAATGAGAGCTTGGCTGGGCCGGATGCTCCGGGCGCAGGGGACACGTTGTCGGTGCCCTACAGCTTGCTGCTCAATTTGGTCAGCGTGCTGGGTTTAGAGGCGACGCCTGAAAATTTGGCCGAATATGTGGCGAGCTACACTGGAGAGCCAGTGGACGATCCTGCTTTGATCCGATTGATCGAGTGCGCGGTGAGCTACAATCGCGACTTTGTTGCCCCAAACCTAAAAAAGCGTGCACCGACCGATAGAGAGGCGGCGGCGTTGGCTGAGCTGGACGCTAAGCTAGAGGGTGCCGGCGATGCAGATGCCGAAACGCTGCAAACGATGGTCTATGAAATCGGTAAGAATGAAGAGTTCGGGTTTGAAAATCTGCGCGACTGGTTCCGGGCTCTCTATGAAACACTGCTGGGCAGTGAGCAGGGGCCGCGCATGGGCAGCTTTATCGCGCTTTACGGTGTGGAGCCCACGCGCAAGTTGATCGCAGAGGCGTTGGCGAAGGCATAGGCCTTAGGCCTGATCGGCGGGCCTTACATTACCGTACGAAAGCGCTGTCCTATTTCCAGGGACGCGTGCGATACCATTTGGTGATGATGTATTTGGAACCCTTAACAACCGGGGTTCCAGCATGCATTGTCCCTTCATTGGGTGTGCCATCGGGCAATGCGTTGTTCCAGATCAGCAGCACGCCTGGCTTGGGTTCGATTTTGATGCCGATTTCGGTGAAATGCGTTTCACCCCCTTCCTCAACATCGTTGAGGAAGACCATCGTTGTCCAACTGCGCTGACCGCCGCGTTTGCGTTCACCCAGCCAGTATTTCTCTGAGGTGTAGAACCAGTCGTTGTGCGGTTTGAACTGTTGTCCGGGTAGATACCGTTGGCCCTGTATGGCCTCACCCACAACCGGGTTCAGGCCCAGCATATCGTCAATTCTGCGCCCGATCCCTTTAACAAAGCTGTCATGCGGATCGAGGTCGCCGGAATAGGACGTGCGAAAGCCGCTTTCGTACCCAATTTCATGCAAAGATGATGGGCGCGCGGTGTGATCCACCATCAGGCACAGCCGCTCGCATTCGGCAATGCTGAGGAATTCACCCACGGCGAACAATTCCGCCTTGTCGGTGTCTATTTTGTACACGCCCGGATCGGCAGCAAGCCTTTCACGAACGGTTTTGCCCACGCGGCGTAGAGCATCTTGATCGGGCACGGTTTCAGTCTTTGCCATAGGAGAACGTCTAGCAATCGCGGCGTTTGGCGCAAGGGCGCAGCGGTGTTAGAAATGCGTTTTCCGACAGAGTGAGTGGGCGCAAAACAAAGCCCCCGCCGGATTGCTCCGACGGGGGTGATGTTCTGCTGAATGCAGTGCCCAATGTAGAGGGCGAAAACCCGACTTTACCAGAAGAAGTCGTGGATCACATCTACAACTTCGCCTGTGTAGATATCTACAAGAACCACATCGTCATAATACCTGACCCAGCGATATGGACCATAGACCTGCGGCAGGCGATAGGACCAAGGATCATTGATGTAGTAGCGCGAAGTGAAGAACAGGCTGTCGAGGAAAAATCCAACATTCAACCGGTTGTAACGGTGCGCGCGATAGGGGGCATAATACCGGCCCAGACGAAAGATGCTGCGGTTTGTGCTGCGATAGCTGCGCCATCCATAGCGGCGATCAGAACGCCATCCTTGGCGGTTCCACCGGCGGTAGTCCCGGCGGCGTTCGGCGCGCCGTTCGGTCCTGCGTCCATCCCGGACACCCGCACGGTAACCATCGCGGCGCACGCGGCGGTCGTTTCTGCTGTTGGTGCGGCCGTCAAAACGGCGGTCGTCCCTGCGATCTACCCTGCGATCTGACCTACGATCTGACCGGCGATCACTGCGGCGTTCGATGTTTCCGGCCCGGCGATCCCCGCGCCGCTCTACACGGTCAACCCGGCGTTCGGTCCGATCCGCAGCGCCATTTTGACCCCGGCGATCAAGGCGGTCTGCCCTGCGTTCACCGCGACGTTCGATGTTTCCTGCGCGCCGTTCAGTTCCGCGATCGACCCGGTCAACCCTACGTTCTGTGCGGCGTTCGGTGCGGCGTTCCGTGCGGCGTTCTCCGCGCCGTTCGTTGCTGCGCACTTCACTGTCGGCGCGGCGGGTGCGGCGGTCACTTTGCGTATCCGCGCGGCGCTGGCTGCGCTGAGCGGCTTGTTGACCGCGATTGGACGGGCGCTCGCTTCTGCGTTCGGTGCGGCGCTCAGTTCGGCGCTGGGTGCGACGATCTTGGCGCGATTGTTCTGCAGCTGCGCTGGTTTCTGCGCCTGCTGTGTTCGCCGCCTCAGCGGCCTCCGACGGTGCGACCAATGCCAACGCAAAAGCGATGGCGGAAAGTGCACTGCCCCTCAAAAACAAGGTAATATCCATGTTATGCCTTTCAGTGTTGCCGCCCCACCACTTACGGCTTGATTGATACTTATTGTTACGTCTCGTTACTTGCCCCTTCTACCGCCGAGTCGCTGACCCCACCCTTAACATGTCGTTTAGGCTTACGTTAATGTTGAGAGCTATTTATCTGAACGTCCGTATGACCTCCATCTAACGCCTTGGTCAGCGCCCAACCAATGCAGGGAAAGGTTGACCAGCACCGGTAAAGGCTGAATTGGCAGGTGATGGTAGAAACTCTTGAAGATGTGCGCCGCGATCTGACCGAGCGGTTGGACTGCGCGGCAAAGCAGCGCAAATCGGCGATGCACGTCCCCACCGTTGTGACCAGCGATGTTGATGCCCGCGTTATGGTTCTGCGCGAATTTGACAGAGAGGCCTGGACCTTGCGTTTTCATACAGATACCCGCGCACCCAAGGTCGCCGCCATAGAGGCTGATCCGCGCATGGCGGCCCTGTTTTATGATCAGAGCGCCAAAATGCAGATACGTGTGCGGGGTAGGGGGCGCATCCTGCGCGAAGGTCCGGTGACCCAGCGCGCATGGGAGGCAAGCGATAACTTTGCCCGTCGGTGCTATTTGGGAGACGGCCCGGGCGCATTCAGCGACGTGCCAATGAGCGGTTTGCCGCCTGAATTTGAAGGTGTAGAGCCGAACGATGAGCAATTGATACCCGCGCGGCCAAATTTTGCGGTGTTGCTGTTCGAATTGGAGCAGATGGATTGGCTCTATCTTGCCCATACCGGCCATATGCGCGCGCGTTTTGATCGCAAGGACGGCGATTGGCAGGGCCGCTGGGTTTCGCCTTAAGCGGCTTCGCTGGCGCCGAATGTCTCCGCCTTGGCGGCATTTTTGCTGGTCTGTTCTTCAGATGGCGTTGGCGCAGGAAGCAGCAGTATCTCTTCCCATTCGCTGGCCATGACCACCTGATCGCTGTCGGTTCGTGCCGCAGCTTCCATCGCATCACCGGCACGGGCCCGCGTTTCGGCATCGCTTTCGCCTTCACGTTGTTGTGCAACGCCAAAACTTGCATTGCCGCGCATGCGGGTTTCGGCGATCCTTTCCAGCAGGCGTTTTGCAATGCCGCTCGCTTCTTCTTCATCGGCGCCTGGTGCGATGATGACGAAGCTGTCGTCCCCTTCTGGGCCTTGCACGGCCTGAACTCGATCGCCATCGCGCACACTGGCGCGCATCACTTGAGCGACCTGAGAAACAGCCTCTGCGCGCGTTTCGGAATCCCACAATGCGCGTTTCTTGGATTTGCTGTCGATCCGCGCGCGCAAAATGGCTGTGCGCTGGGCGTTTGAAGGGGTGGCATTGGATTGGCGGCGTTCGGTGGCTTGGACCTCGGCGTCAAACGTGGTTGGGTTGAACAGTCCTGAAAGCGGGTCGGCAGGCTTTGCCCGGTGCCGCGTCTGGAGCGCATAGGCAGCACAGAGAACTGCAAATATTGCAGCTGCGATCATCCAAAGCTCTGGATCGAAAACCCATTCGATCACATGCCCTTTTGCAGACATCTCCAAGACGATTGCCCCTTCATTACCCTGTTCATAAGGGGAATGCCCGATGCGTGGTTAAAGGGGCGTAAAGGAGAGGCGAAATTGCGCAGAAAATTGCGAGCTTATGCCGCAATATCCGCTGTGGACGTCGCAGATCCGGTGCCGCTTTTTGCGCCGGCATTGGCTTCGGAATTCACCTCTTCCGATGTGCCGGAGCTCGTCACACGGTTGCGACCGCCTTGTTTGGCTTCATACAAAGCCTTGTCCGCGCGGGCGAACAGGGAACGGTAGCTTTCTCTGCCAATGCGCTGCGCGACGCCAAAGCTGGCGGTGAGCCTGACGTCCAAAGCGCCGTCGCCAATGTCGAGCTCCATCGTGCGCTTGCGCAGCCGTTCTGACAGTCCAGCGGCGTTTTCTTCGGTCGCATTCCAAACGAGGATACAAAACTCTTCACCGCCCACGCGTCCGGCAAGGTCAGCGTCGCGAACTGTGCTGCCGATCATGCCGCCAAAACCGGCAATGGCGCGGTCTCCGACTTGATGGCCCCAGATGTCATTCACTTGCTTAAAGTGGTCGAGATCGCAAACAACCAAGGCAACATTCAAACCCTTGGTGGATGCTCTTGCAAAGGCCTCTTTGACCTGAAATTCAAACTCGCCGCGCGCCAACAGGCCTGAAAGATCGTCAGTCGCCGTGCGCGCTTTTAATGCGTCGATATGGTCTTTCATGCTCACTGCAAGCTGAGCGAGCCCGAAGAGGACCGACCCAAACCCAAACAGCCAGGCGAGCGACATGTAATACGCGCTTTCCCGGTAGGCGGCGGGCTGGATCGGGCCGTCAAACATAAATGACAATACCGGCCGCAGGAAGAATTGCGCTGTAACCAAGATCAACGTGACCAGCATAAACCGTTCAATCCCGTCGCGTTTTGCCGCTGCGGCGAAGCTTTGCGTGGTCATCAGCATGATAACACCGCTGGTGATGTTGGTGATCAACAGGTCAGCTTTAATTGAATTGCCGACCATTTGGGTCAGAGCCATCGCGCAAATCCCCGCGAGCGAAATGCCCAAAAACACGCGGCCCGGCGGCGCAACACCTACTCTGATCAAAATGCCCGAAGCCATGCCCAAGGCGGCGATGGAATAGGGAACGTGGGTGATCGCAACCAATGCGCGGCCCAGATGGGCAGGGCTAAGCTGTGAGATCAGCATAGCGATCGCAAGAAACAGCCAGCCAGTCCCCAGCGCCAAATTTTCGGTGCGCGCACGGTCTCTCTGCCAGATGACGAGGAACGCCATCGCAAAAATCAGCGCCACCATAGGCGTCGATAACAAGAGTAAGAAGTCGCGCAATTTGATCCCCGTTGCAGAGGGATAAAGGGATAGCGCGATAGGGTTAAAGGGCGGTTAGGGGGAGCGACGATCTTAGAGGCAATCGAACAACTTTCGTTGATTATCTCGTAAGCATCGCTATTAATAGCGTGGTGGAGCCGGGGGGAATCGAACCCCGGGGGAGACGCTGCAAATCGTTCCTGGCAACCTTTGCTCTCCGGCCCCACACTTTAATCAATCACTTTTCGACCTCGTCATGAACCCGCTTTCGTGGGAAAATTTCGCTCGTAATTTCTTATGGATAGACGGATCGGTGGCCTGAGCAAGAGAGCGACGATAAGGTTCTTGTGGAGAACTGAAAAGTTAGATAACCCAGTTATCACAAGGGATTTTTGATCTGTGGATAAAGCTGTGGATTAAAAAGTTTAAGTTCGTCTTCAAGGAGTTGTCTTAGGTTGCCTGATTGTACTGGAGCGGAACTTAAGGCGATTCGGATCGGCCTTGGCCTCACACAAGCAGAATTCGCATCTGGCCTTGGGGTGACACGCGTTTTCGTTGGGCTAATGGAAAGAAATCAGAAGAAGGTCAGTGAGCGAACAAGACTTGCTGCTTTGGCGCTCCGCCCAACGGCTTCTGAAAGGCCGCTCGAAGAGTTTGACCCTTTGATGAGAGACATAGAAGCTGCACTCAATAAGAACGGTGTCGATTTTATGAGACAATTCCGGTCCGATGGTCAGACGTTCGATTTTTTTCTGCCAGAGTTTGAGTTGGGACTACTTGTCAGTCGGGAACACAGGCCGGCGTTCAAACCAACAGCCCACGTCCGGGGCATCATCACCGTCTCTGGCAAGAGTGCGATCGAAGTGCTTAGTGTTCTATTGCATGGCCGCCCCATAAGGGCGGCCAAACCATTGGAAGTAGGGGTGAGATTCTAGAAATTCACGGCATCAACCGATCACCGCGTCAGCTTCTTATACGCCAATCTTGTAGGCCGATCGGCCGCATCACCCAGGCGACGCCGCTTGTCTTCTTCGTAGCTTTCAAAGTTGCCTTCGAACCATTCGACGTGGCTGTTGCCTTCAAACGCCAGAATGTGTGTGGCGAGACGGTCAAGGAAGAAACGGTCGTGCGAAATCACCACGGCGCAACCGGCAAAATTCTCAATCGCGTCTTCGAGAGCGGCGAGTGTTTCGACGTCCAGATCGTTGGTTGGCTCATCGAGCAGCAGCACGTTCCCGCCTTGTTTCAGCATCTTGGCCATGTGCACGCGGTTGCGCTCACCACCGGACAATTTGCCGACGTTCTTTTGCTGATCGCTGCCTTTGAAATTGAACGCACCGACATAGGCGCGGGTCGAGGCGTCGTGGCCATTGACCTGCATGTAATCGAGCCCGTCGGAGATTTCCTCCCAAACGTTGTTGCTGGGTGTCAGATCATCGCGCGACTGGTCGACATAGCCGAGGTGCACAGTGTCACCGATTTCGATTGTGCCGGTGTCGGGGGTTTCTTGACCCGTGATCATTTTGAACAGCGTCGATTTACCCGCGCCGTTCGGCCCGATCACGCCGACAATACCGCCCGGGGGCAGCATGAAGGAGAGGTCTTCGAACAGCAGTTTATCGCCGTATGCCTTGGAAATGCCCTTGGCTTCGATGACTTTGCCGCCCAGCCGTTCGGGCACTTGGATGACAATTTGCGCTTTGCCGGGGGCGCGGCCCGATTGGGCGTCTTGCAGCTCTTCAAATTTGCGAACACGCGCCTTTGACTTGGTTTGGCGCGCAGCCGGGGTTTGCCTGATCCACTCCAGCTCGCGTTGGAGAGCTTTTTGTTTGCCCGATTCCTCGCGGCTTTCCTGCTCCAGACGTTTCGCCTTCTTCTCCAGATAGGTCGAATAATTGCCTTCGTATGGGTAGTATGTCCCGCGATCGAGCTCCAAGATCCACTCAACGACATTGTCGAGGAAGTAGCGATCGTGGGTGATCATCAGGACGGCGCCGGCATATTCCTTGAGATGGTTTTCCAGCCATTCCACCGATTCCGCGTCCAAGTGGTTGGTCGGTTCATCAAGCAGCAGGATCGACGGTTTCTGGATCAGCAATCGGGTGAGGGCAACGCGGCGTTTCTCACCGCCTGAAAGGCTCTCAACACCCATATCGGACGGCGGGCAGCGCAAAGCCTCCATCGCGATTTCGAGCTGATTGTCGAGCGTCCAGCCATCGACAGCGTCGATTTTGGTCTGAAGTTCAGCCATTTGGTCGCCCAGCGCCTCAAAATCGGCGTCAGGTTCTGCCATTTGCGCTGAAACCGCGTTGAATTTTTCAACCAGATCAGCGGTTTCACGCGCACCGTCTTTGACGTTTTCAAGCACGGTTTTGGTTTCATCAAGCTCAGGTTCCTGAGGCAGATAACCAACGGTGATATTCTCACCGGGCCATGCTTCACCAGAAAAATCGCTGTCGATCCCGGCCATGATTTTCATCAAGGTCGATTTGCCCGCACCGTTTGGCCCGACAATGCCGATCTTGGCCCCTTGGTAAAACTGCAAACTGATGTCGGAGAGCACCGGCTTGGGTGCACCGGGGAAAGTCTTGGTCATGCCTTTCATGACAAAGGCGTATTGCGCGGCCATTGTGGGGTCGTCCTTCCTGGATCGAGAATAATCGTGTGAGATTTTGACGGTCAGATAATCACTGCGCGCCAGTTGGGCAAGCGATGAGGTCGCGCGGGGGCGCTGAATTGCAAATTACCCCTTTGAATTGCCATTGCGCGGCCGTCCCATCTTGCATGACAATTTGCGGGGGCACCTCGGCGGACTTCGCACGTTGGCGGTGCGATCGGCTGGACAGGGTCGATCTGGCGAGATAGCAACCCAGCCCATGAAAAAGACCCTCCTTATCTCCGCCGCATCCTTGATGTTCGCCTCACCCCTATTGGCCGATGGTCACAGCGAGGGGGAGGGTGAGCCTACGCTCGCATCCGTCGCCAGTGAGGCGTTGGAAAGCGATAGGTATGCGTGGGATTTTGTCGAAGGGGTCACCACCGAAGTCGGCCCAAGGCAAGCGGGCACCGAAGCCGAAGCGCGCGGGCGCGAATGGGCGATGGCATGGTTGAACGCGCATGGATTTGAAAACGTCGCGGATGAACCGTTTGAAATGAACACTTGGGTGCCGGGCGATATTGCCCGTGCCCGCGTGACCGCACCTTTCGCCCAAGACATGGTGATCCTGCCTTTGGGCAATTCGGTTGCAACGCCAGCGGGCGGGATGGAGGCGGAAGTCGTCTTTTTCCGTTCCGCCGATGAATTGCGCGCCGCGCCCGATGGGTCTCTCACCGGAAAGATCGCCTATATCAGCCACCAAATGCGCCCCGCCATGGATGGTTCGCATTACGGATTCGCCGGACCTGCACGCTGGGTCGGCGCGGGGATCGCATCGAGCAAGGGCGCGGTGGCAACCGTGATCAAATCGGTCGGCACCGATTATCATCGCAACCCACACACAGGGGGAACGGGCTGGCCCGAAGGGGTCACGCCGACACCGGCGGGCGCGCTGTCATTGCCTGATGCAGAAAACCTTGAGCGGATGTTTGAGCGCGCCGATGGCCGCACAATCACGATGCGGCTTGAACTAAACCCTGAACGGATCGGCACCACCATCAGCGGCAATGTCGTGGGTGAAATTGTGGGCCGCAACCCGTCTCTTCCGCCGGTTCTGCTCGCCTGCCATCTGGACAGTTGGTGGAATGCGCCGGGCGCTTTTGATGATGGAGCGGGCTGCGGCATCGCGGCGGCGGCGGCGCTTAATGTGCAAAAGACCGGTCAGCCGCTGCGCACCATTCGCGTCTTGTTTGCAGGCGCAGAGGAGGTTGGGCTGTTCGGATCAACCGCTTACAGCGCGGCGCATATTGATGAACCCATCGGTGTTGGGCTTGAAAGCGATTTTGGTGCGGACCGCATCTGGCGCTTTGAAAGCAATTTTCGTGAAAGCAATTCAGACCTCCATGCCCGCATTGCATCTGCGGTGGCGCGGTTTGGCGTCGCCAATTCATCCATCCGGGCCAGCGGCGGAGCGGATTTGAACATCATGCGCGATCAAGGCGGCGCGATTATCGATTTGCAGCAGGACGGAACCCGCTACTTCGATCTGCACCACACGCCCGATGACACTTTGGACAAGATTGATCCGGTCCAATTGCGTCAGAACGTGGCGGTGTGGACGACCGTTGCAGGAATTCTGGCAAACGAAAGCGCGTCCATCCAAACGGGCGGCCCGATCCCCAGCGCTCCGGCAATTGCGGGTGAATGACCTGACCTAGGCCTAGGCGCGGAGGATGCCGCTTGTCGGCGTGCCTTCGCGGCCCGGGAACAGCATCGCCATGGCCAGTTGCGGGTCGAGCCGCATATGGTCCGCGATTGACCCGGCCAGCACGTTTTCCAATGCGATAGTCGGGCGAAGATCGCGGTTTTCATACAGGTCCGCCTCGCGCAGGCCCGGCCAATCGGCTATGACTCGGCCGCCGCGCACCGCGCCGCCCATCATGAGCGCGGCCGATGCGGTGCCGTGGTCGGTGCCATTGGTGCCGTTGTAGCGCGCAGTGCGTCCAAATTCCGTCGCCACCACGACCAAAGTGTCCTGCCACGCTGCCCCCATTCCCGAACGGTATGCGCCCAGAAGCGCATCGAGCTGACCCGCCACGCGGTTGTACGCGCCCCTTTGGTTGGCGTGGGTGTCCCAACCGCCCAGTTCCATCATCGCAATCCGCGCGCCGTCCGTGTCCCGCATCAATGATGCCGCCAACTCGCCAGCCGCCGCCGCGTCGCGCAGGTTCCTAAGGCCATCATCGCCAGCCATCGCCTGCGTTTCCAAAGCGCGGCTCCACAATCCGCCAAGTTGCGGATCGTCCTGATACATCAGGCCAACGCGGTCCATAAACGCGTCGCTTGCCTCTGGCAGGGAACTTGGCGCGTAGCTTGAGGCAGGCGCATCGCCCCGCAAGGCCAGCGGCAATGTCGGCGCAATGGCCAGCGCGCTGGGGTGCCGCGCACCATCGCCATCGCCCATCATTCCGATCAACCGGTTAAGCCAACCATCGCGCGTCGCATAAGGCTGGGCTGCGCCAGTTTCGATCAGGTTCTGACCATCGAAATGCGACCGTTCGCGGTACGCCGTGGCGGCTGCATGCACGAACAGAGCTTCGCCAGATGCATAAGCGCTGCCGACTTGAGTGAAAGCGGGGTGAATGGCGAAGAAACTGTCTGCTCGCTGCGCGGCGTTGTAGTCTTCAAACGCGCTGGGACGCAGTGCCTCAAAATCCGGATCTCCGGTCGGGGCCAGCATCGCCATCCCATCGGACGCTCCACGAAGGAGCACAAACATCAGGTTCTTTTGCCCGGCACTTTGCGCAAAGGCCATCGACGGCAAGGCGACACCAGCGGCGCCGAGTGCGAGCGACCCTGCGATAAGGGAACGCCTGTTCAGGTCCATCGTCATACCATCTACCTCCGCATCATTTCAGGGGAAACCAGCAGCAGGCCGAGCGCCTGCGCCCCGCTTTCGGCGCGGGACAGCCACGTTCGTGTTCCATCACTGAGCGCGCCGGGAAAGGCGGCATCCGCGCGCGCCAGAATGCCATCGGCTGGGACATTGTGAGCAATCCGCTCCGCCAGTTCGACGCGGCGGAACAAAGCATCGGGTCCAGCCCAGCTGCCTTCCAGATCGTCGTATCCAGCAGGGGAGGGCGCGCGCCAAGGCACTTGCCCAATTTCGTTCAACGCCCCGGCAATGCGGCGATTGCTGATATTATCAGCGCCAGTAATGCGCAGCGCCGACACAAACCATTCGAAAGGCTGGCGGAATTTGACCGGCTCTGGCGTCCACATCTCCGGCGCGCCTATCAAGGTTCGCGTGAGGCTGGCCAAATCGCCACCTGTGCGCAGAAAATCGGCCTCAAGCGCGCTCACCAATGCCGGTGGGGGGATGTCCCCTGCGAAATGCCGCGCCAATTTGGTCGCGACAAAGCGGGCGGTGAATGGGTGGCTGGCCAGATCGGACAGGATTGCCTCGGCTTGGCGTGAACCGGTGTCGCGGTAGGTTCGGCCAAGCACACTGCGATTGCCGGGTTCATGCGCGAACAGAACAAACGCCGCGCCGCCGGGGCGAGGTTCACTGAAACGCCGCGCCTGTCGCAGCCCGTTGATTGTCCAACCGGTTAACGCGTGCGCGAATTCGGTTACATCGGCTTGGCTGTATCCGCCGTCTACACCCAAAGTGTGCAGTTCCAACACTTCACGCGCGAGATTTTCATTGAGCCCTTGAGGCGGTCGATCGTTGTTGCGGCGACGCTGCGCACGGCGTTGTTGAAACGGGGAATTTGGGCCGACCGACCGAAATTGATCGAGGTACAGCAGCATAGCCGGGTGAAGGACCGCAGCGCGCAGCATGTCCGAGAAATTACCAAAGACGTGCGGGCGAATGGCGGAAAATTCGTGATTGGCGACTTGATAATGTGTGCCGGGTTTTGCGGCGGAAACGCTGAAATGGTTGGCCCAGAAATGGACCAGCCGCTCCGCCATCGGGGTGGACGATATGGCGGCCACTTTGGTGCGCAAACCTGCATCCCGGCGCAAAGTCTGCGCCGCACGGAGGTAGGAGCCGCGCACTTCGGCGGGAACTGCGTTTTGCGCCTCATCCATCGCCTGCATGTCGGCCATGGCCGATGATGCATCGGAGGCATCCGTCCGGCGATCTAGGCGCAATTGGCGCAGCATCTCAAGAATTTCGCCCGCTTTGTCTGAGGTGTCCGGACGCTCTGCGATCAATCTCGGCGTAGGATCAAACGCGTCCATCTGATCGAGCAGATACCGCTGGGGGTCGCCCGAAAACGTGTCACCCCGCCTCAGTCCGAATCCGAACCGGTTGAGAGCGATATGCGCTGTGCTCATGCCAAGACCTCCTCAAACCCATTGCTTGGGTTGAGGGAGACTGCCGCTGATCCTTTGCAAAGTCACGTATTGGTCGGTCGCGTTTTGTCGCAAACCGATCCAACGCTGCGTCTTAGATCAAGATGTTTTGTGATGATTGAAATGGTCGGGGAGACAAGATTTGAACTTGCGACCCCCTGTACCCAAAACAGGTGCGCTACCAGGCTGCGCCACTCCCCGACTACATTTCAATTGCTCTGTCACCATACAAGACCGACCGGACTGTTACCCGTTCAGTTACGAACGTGGTGGGCCCGGCAGGATTCGAACCCGCGACCTAGCCGTTATGAGCGGCCAGCTCTAACCACTGAGCTACAGGCCCACAGTAGTCCGAAACACGCCTCGGTGACGAAAGCAGGCACGCCCCTACATCGGGTTTATCTAAGAAACAAGCGGGTCCTTGCACATTTGCAAAATGATCGTGATCAAAGCCGCAAAAAGGGACACATTTGTCACCGCTCAGCCGCGGCAATTATATCTGCAACGCTGGCGCTGCGCACGCTGCATGCGGCCAAATGTTCGTATATCTGCCGCAACCAATCATAGACCGCTTCGACGTCAGCTTGGGTTTGCGCATAGGGTGTGAAACCGGGCGCAAGCGTCGGACTGTGCAGCGAAAGAACCAAAACGGGAAGGCCATCAGACAGGGCCACATCAATCCCCCGGATTGCTTCTTCGGCGGTGACCCCTTCGGGTGTGAGCGCAATCCGCTCCAGCAATTTCAGTTTTGAAAACCCAGCGAAGAATGTGGGAAAAAATCTCTGAACCCGGTGAATGCGCCGCCCCATAGAGCGCAGCGGACCCCAAAAAACGCTGGTCACTGGCAATTCGAGCAGTGAGCGATTCTCATCCGCCCAATAGGGCGAAACGGGATGGTGCGTGTAATCGGGACCATGCTGGTCGCTGTAGTCAAACAGAGACCGCACTGAGGTGTCGATCGCAATGCCATTGGCCCTCAAAATATCCGTGCTGTTTGGTCCCAGACCATACCGCCCCGCTCGGTAAATTTGAGGGGCGGAGCCAAAGGCGCGTTCAATCTGATCGCGAAGGCGCACAAATTTTGCTTCCTCCAATTCGCGCGGCAGGTTTCCGGCAAAGGAATTGTGCGCATTCACAACTTCATCAAACGGGGGATTGACCCAAGGATGAAGCTGCACCCCGATATCGGCGCTGCCGCGTCGCACAGCGTCGCCGATGATTTGGGCCGCGCCGGGATCATTGGCAATCGGCCAATCGACCAAATAGACCGGATGCGCGCCAATCTCTTCACAAAATTCCTGAAACCGGGGGATTTGTTCGACGTGTTTTAGCCCGTGCTGATCACGGGTGAAAGGCGCGTTCCAGTCAAATTCTTCCTCTGTGTCTACGGTCAGGATCACGCGTTTGCCAAAGTCTGGCGCAAATTTCGCGTCGCTTTCGCTTGCGCGATTGGGAAGGTCGGAGGCTTCGCGGGGTTGTGCGTTGCCCTGCGCGGTGTCCATAGACGCGCGCCCATGGCCAAGCGTACCCGCGCTTTGGCTGGTCATTGGTGCCCCTGTGTCAGGCGTGAAGGTCCCATTGGTGGCCATCGTAAATGGGGCATACACCAAACAGGTAAGCGAGCCCTTACCGTGCGGATTGGCCAATGTGCCTGCGAAATGCGCTGTTCTGGTTCAGGATGGCCGAGTGATAGCCAGTGGCCGAGAATTATCGGTCGACAGACGCTTCGCAACCTTGCGAGCCATTGTCTTTCTCGCCCTCTTCGGCATCAACCACCGGCAATGACAGCACAATCGCATCATCATCGCGGATCAATCCGCCACCCGCCGCGCGCGCTTCTGCTCGGGCCAGGCGAAGGGCGAAACCTGCCCCGAACAACCCGGCATTAATTGCCGTGCCAATCGGTTTGACCTCAGCGGTGAAAATATCTTCTTCGGACAGCAATTGTTCCGGTAGATCGCAAACCAACTGCGCCATGCTGCCGTCGCGATAGAGAGCGGCGCTGAGCGTTTCACCGCCGGTGCAGCCCCCTCCCAAAGTCGCCATCAACCGCCAAATGAGCGAATCTGCGTCTTCGGCGGCGAGGGCGATGATGAACGGGGCGTCGCCCACCTCCAACGTAATGCCGGCCATGCGCGGTTGGAGAACCTGATCAAGCTGCCGATTGGTGCGGGCGATGATGGCCAGCAAGTTGGTTGCGCCGGTTTCCACCTCAATTGCCCCGGTTTCCAAGCGGGCCAGCCGGTCCAATTCTTCAAATCCTGCCAAAATGCGCGCGGCATCAGCCGCAATCGCGGCGGCTAAAGCGCGATATTCATGCGGGGCGTTGCCGAACAATTGTTGCTGAATGACTTCGGCATAACCCTGAACAGCGGTAACCGGTGTGCGCAATTCGTGGAGCAATTGGCGAATCCGATCCGCCTCAAGCATCGCCGCGCTGGGTATGGCGGGATCATCGCCAAGTGGACGGCGAAAACGGCCGACGTATCCTGAGAAATTGCCATCATCGGTAAAACGCGGCTGCGCATCGACAGCCCAATCACCGGCAATCGCCTCTGCGCCATAAAGCACAATGGTTCCGCCAGAAATCGGCTGGCGACGGGCAAATGCGCGTTCGATTGGTGTTTCCCGATTGGCACTGCCCAAGCGCGGCGGAGCGACCAACCGTGTTCCGATCACCATCGCCGCGACATCGCCATCGGTCCATTCGATGCGGCCCCCGGCATCGGCGGAAAATCCAAAGGCACCGGCAAGCTTTGGACCGCGCACATTGTCTTCACCCAACGGCAAGCGCGGTTCGCTGCCATCCAAGTCGCCGCCCACTTCGCGGGTGCGTTTAAATTGCGCAATGCGTTCAACCAAGGCGGAAATTTCGGTGCGTCCTTCGCTTGCCGGATCAAATGCGGCAGGCAGCGGCGATGTGGGGATATCGTGCGGCGGCGCGGCGTCTTCAATTATCGCGCGTTCAAACTCGTTTTGGGCACGCTCGTCTTCGTCGGCTTCGGCCTCTTGCGCGCCGTTATCCAGATCGCGCTCTGCCACGGCCTCGCTGGCGCCATGCGAATCGAGTGCGGCGGCGGGTGGCAACTCCGTTTCGGGCAAAGCAGCAGGCGTGCTCTCAAGATTGCCCGTGCTTACAGCTTCAGCAGCAGGCTGGTCTGGCGAAGGAAGGCCGCGGTCACTCACGCCCAACCGGTCCAACATAGTCTCTGCATCGACCGGCAGATCGCGCCTCAACCGTAAGAAGCCGCGCGCGCGGATGGGAAGGCGGGGGATAAGCGCGGACCAATCTTGCTCGCTCAATTGTGCCCGGTTCAATGCTGCCGATGCAACATCGGGCTCAAAATCGGCCAAATGCGCGGCCAATTCCGGGTTTTGGAACCGCCAGCCGGGCTCTCGGATCATTTTTGCCCGAACCGGCGCCGGTATTTTCTGCGCCAAAGCATCCATTCTCAACCAAGCAGAGGCGACCAAGGATGGATCGCGAGCGGAGCCGGTGCTGGTCTGCTGCGTGCCCAGAATATCGAGCAATTGCCGATATTGCGTGCGCAAACCGGGGTCGCTGGTCGCGCGTTGGCGCAGCACTGTCGCAAGGCGATCATCGAAAAACATTCACGCCCCCTAACAAGAGCACGCTCCTTTAAAACAGAGCGTTCGGCCAACCAGAGAATATGGCGCGTGCGCTGCACGCGTGCTGAACCCTTTCTGGCACCGGGGGCAGCTCAATCTGGCCTACCTAGCACCGCAAATGAATTGTCACAGCGTGCTCGCCGTGCGCGTTGCAAAGCGGGACAATTGCTGCCACACATAATTAAATTAGGTTTCATCGCGCAAAGTGGTGCATAGTCTTGCACACAATTGTTAGCACGTGAGCCAATCTACCGCGCCCGCGCAATTCCAACCGCTTCGGGCAAACATCGCCGCAAGATTTGCGGCATCCAATCACTCCGGGGGAGCCCAACTGGAAATGGCGAATCTTGACGAGATCGATAAGCGCCTACTCAGCGAACTTCAGGCCGAAGGCCGTGTTACCAATGTAGAACTGGCGCAGCGCGTTGGTCTGACTGCGCCTCCATGTCTGCGCCGAGTGCGCGGATTGGAAGAAGATGGCGTCATTCGCGGCTATCACGCTGATCTTGACCCGTCGAAACTGGGTTTTGCGATCACGGTGTTCGCTATGGTCAGTTTGAAAAGCCAAGCTGAAAATGAACTGCGTGAGTTCGAAGATCACATGGCTGATCTTCCTGAAGTGCGCGAATGTCATATGCTCAATGGAGAGATCGACTTCATTCTCAAGATTGTGAGCCAAGACCTTCAAAGTTTTCAAGAATTCCTCACCAGCAAACTGACGCCTGCGCCCAATGTGGCGAGTGTGAAAACGTCGCTGACGATCCGCACGGCCAAGCATGAGCCTGGGGTTCCACTTTAAATCTAACGCAAGCGGATGCGGAAATGAGCGACATATTTGGTGACGATACAGATGGAGAAGAACGTCTATCTGACCCGATCCATGGTCGCTGCCTATGTGGTGCGGTGTCCATTACCTTGGAAGGCGTTCTCCCCAAGGTTGATATCTGTCATTGCGACATGTGCGTGCGTTGGTCGGGCACGTTTTTGGGCGGCTTGAGCGGAACCAGCGCCACTGTAACTGGAGAGCAATCGGTCTCTGTCTACCAATCGAGCGAGTGGGCGCAGCGCGCATTTTGCAGCAAGTGCGGCACCAACCTTTGGTATTATTTTACGCCAACCGGTCACACCAGCTATCTGGCTGGGCTGTTTGATGTCCCCAAAGGGCTGGGCATCCTTCAACAGATTTTCGTCGAAGAAAAACCCGATTGGTATGACCTGGTGCAAAAGAGCCCAATGAAAACCGGCGCAGAAGTGATCGCTGAAGCCGAAGCTGCGGGCTTTACCTTCGACTAAGCCTGAGTCGTTGCTGGCGTGTCCTAAGAGCGGCCTAGGAGTGGCCTAGCGGGCAAACCCATCAAACAACCTCCGTTTCGGTGCAAGTCTACGCGTTCTTACGGAGGGCTTGCACGGGGCCATTGCGATAGGAGAGGACCGGTAAGGGATATCCCGATGCACCGGCAAGAGGCTCTCGCACAGGTCCAGACCTAAATTCAAACACGGGGCCTCAATCCGGCGTTCAGCCTTACGCTCCAGCCGTGCACCCCATCGGGGCGCGCTGCACCCAAAGTGTTGAAAGGGCGCAGATGAACGCATTGATCGCATATGAGCGCTTGCTGCCTCAGGCGATGGGCCTGCGCTGGGAACCGTGGCTGGTTTGGCTCTGGGCCGGGGCGGATTTGATAATCGTTACCGCCTGTGTTGCGATCCCAGCGGGGATCGGCGTGGTCTTGAAACGGCGGGATGACTTGGCGCATCGCGGCCTCATTTCTCTGTTTGCCGGGTCGATCATCCTGTTCGGGGTTGCCCATGCTGTCTCGATCGTCGCGCTTTGGTTTCCGGTCATACCTGTGTTGGCGGCAGTGAAGCTGGCTGCAGGAGCCGTTTCGATCGCCGCGGCGGCGGCGATGTTTCGCCTGATCCCAGGCCTTGTCCGCTCCCCTGCGCCGGAAAAGCACGAGGAGGTGATCGCACAGTTGGAGGTGGCTGTGGCCGAGCTGGCGATTGCGCGCACTGATTTGCAAGGCAGGCTCGCGCGGCGAACCGAAGCGTTAAATGATGCCAATTTGCGGATGGAACACAGTTCCCGTGCAGAATTTTCGCGGAGCCGCAATCTGATCCAAGTGATTTCCACGCTGACCCAGCCGGGCGTCGCATCACAAGATCGACCAGAGGCGCAGATGCGCGATTTGCGCGGGCGGGTGAACGCCTTGGCCACAGCTACATCGACAGTGATGGAGCAGGAAGATGGTGCGATGTCGGACATTGAACGGGCGGTGCGCCGTCAGGTGGAGCCGCTTTTTTCCGACCCCGAAACAAAGCTATCGGTCGAGGGGGAGTGGCTTGAAATTGGAGTGCAAGGCGCGCAGCAGATCAGCCTGATCGCGTGGGAATTGGGCGGACGCTTCGCGCAAATGAACCGGTGGGAATTGGCGCAGGCCCGGATCGCAGTGACATGGAAAATCTCCGATCACGGCTCGACTGATGGCAGGGACGCGTCTGCGGGGCCAACATGCACATTGGAATGGCGCGAAATCCTAAAGTCGCCACCCGGACCACCTGTCGGGATCGGAGACAGGGGGAAAGGCAGCCATGGGAACGACGCCGCAACGGCGGAAGGCACGCTGACAGACACAGTGCCGATCACGCCCGAACCGCTGGATAGTTTTAGCGAATCATTGCTGACACAAATCATTCCGCGCTTGCTCGGCGGCAAAGCGCGCATTGACCTTGAGCCGTCGACTTTGGTTTACTCGCTCACCTGCCCGCTGGTATCGCTGCAAAGCCGGTGAGATCTTGGATCGAAATCTGCGTTAGATTACAAGAGAAAGCAGTATGCAGCGGTCGCGGATAGAGGCGCTGAGAGAAGTGCAGGATAGGGGCGGCCCCGCAATCCTAGCCCGTAAACCCAGCCGATTACCCTTCGCGTTCTTCAAGCCAATCTTCGAGCCACTTGATCGAATAATCACCGTGCAGAACATCGTTCTGACGCAGCAATTCCTGATGAAGCGGGATGTTGGTCTTTACGCCCTCGACAACCATCTCTTCCAACGCGCGGCGCAGGCGCATGATGCATCCTTCGCGGTTGCGGCCATAGACGATCAGTTTGGCGATCATGCTGTCGTAATAGGGCGGGATCGAATAGCCCGCGTACAGCCCGCTATCGACCCGCACATGCATGCCGCCAGCGGGGTGGTAATAGGTCACTTTGCCCGGTGAAGGCGCAAAGGTGAACGGATCCTCTGCGTTGATCCGGCATTCGATGGCGTGGCCATTGAACTCCAGTTCGTCTTGGCTCACCGATAGCGGTTTTCCGGCCGCGATACGGATTTGTTCGCGCACCAAATCGACGCCCGTGATCGCTTCGGTCACAGGGTGTTCCACCTGAAGGCGGGTGTTCATTTCGATGAAATAAAACTCACCGTCTTCCCAAAGAAATTCAATCGTACCCGCACCGCGATAGGCCATGTCGCGCATCGCCTTGGAGCAGACTTCGCCCATGCGCATGCGTTCATCGTGGCTGATGACGGGGGAGGGGGCTTCCTCCAGAACTTTTTGGTGGCGACGTTGCAGCGAACAGTCGCGTTCGCCCAAATGGATCGCATCGCCATTGCCATCGCCGAACACCTGAAATTCGATGTGGCGCGGATTGCCGAGATACTTCTCAATATAAACGGTCGCATCGCCAAACGCGGCTTTCGCCTCTGAGCCTGCTTGCTTCATTAGGGTTTCGAGCTGGTCTTCGCTTTCGCAGACCTTCATGCCGCGCCCACCGCCACCGCTGGCGGCTTTGATGATGACAGGATAGCCGACTTCTGCAGCAACCCGTTTGCCTTCTTCGGGATCGTCGATTGCGCCATCGGAGCCGGGGACCAGCGGCAAGCCAAGAGCGCCAGCGGAACGTTTCGCCTCAACCTTGTCGCCCATGGTGCGGATATGTTCAGGCTTTGGCCCGATCCACGCGAGGTCATGCGCCTCTACGATCTCTGCGAATTTGGCGTTTTCCGAAAGGAAGCCGTAACCTGGGTGAACCGCGTCACATTCTGCGATTTCGGCGGCAGAGATGATGTTTGCGACATTGAGATAACTGTCGGTTGCAGAGGGCGGGCCGATGCACACAGCGTGATCGGCCAGACGCACATGCATCGCGTCGGCATCGGCGGTGGAATGCACCGCGACCGTCTCAATGCCCATTTCGTGCGCCGCACGGTGAATGCGCAGCGCAATTTCGCCGCGATTGGCAATCAGGATGCGGGTAATGCTCATGGTCGTTTACGCAATCACGACAAGGGGTTGGTCGAATTCAACAGGTTGAGCGTTTTCAACCAAGATTGCCGTGACCTTGCCGGCCTTGTCTGCAGTGATCGGGTTCATGACCTTCATCGCTTCGACGATCAGCAAAGTGTCGCCTTCGCTCACGCTGTCGCCGACCTTGATAAAGTTGGCAGCCCCCGGTTCCGCCGCGAGGTAGACTGTGCCCACCATTGGCGATTTGAAAGCGTCGGCATGGCCAGCGTCCGAAGCAGCTTCTGGTGCTGGAGCGGATGCTGCCGGAGCCGGGGCAGCAGGCGCAGCGGCGACGGGCGCCGGTGCGGCGACAGGCACAGATGCAACCCCGCCATTGCGCGACACGCGGATCTTGCGGTCATTGTCCTCTACTTCGATTTCGGAAAGACCGGTTTCATCGAGCAACTCCGCAAGTTCGCGAACGAGTGAAGTGTCGATATTCATGCCGGAATTTGGCTTTTTGTCAGCCATACGTACCCCTTGTTTGGTTTCGCCCATTTCGAGTTGGACGACGATTGAGGCCGTGACTATTCACCCCAATTGCGGCTGGCAAGTGGCAATCGGTGCAGTTTGTCGAAATGTCCGCGAAATTCAGACCTCGCCTGACGCTACGGCTTCCAATGCAATGCGGTAGGAATCGGCGCCATGCCCCTCAACCGTTTTTGCCGCAGCCATGCCCACATAAGACAGGTGCCGAAAGCTTTCGCGCGTTTTGGGATCGGACAGGTGAACTTCGACCACCGGCGTCTGAATTGCCTTGATCGCATCGAGCAGCGCGATGGAGGTGTGCGTGTAAGCCGCCGCATTCAGCAAAACCGCGCGCGCGCCCTCTGCCTGCGCCTCATGCAGCCAATCGACCAGCATGCCTTCGTGGTTGGTCTGGCGCATGTCGATGGTAAGGCCCAGCTCTAGCGCGCGGTCTTCCAGCATGCCGGCAATATCATCGAGCGTGGCCGACCCGTAAATTTCGGGTTCGCGCAGGCCGAGCAGGTTTAGGTTTGGGCCATTGAGGACATAGATCGTGTTGGTCATGGGGTGGCAGTAGCGGCAGCGCGAAAATTAGAAAAGCCAAAGGTCCGTTGGCGGACCAAGGGCAGGCGCCGCTTCACTATTGATCCACGCCTTTAACCTTACCCCACTGGCGCGCGGCGGTGTAGCCAAGGTAGCCGGTGCCAAACAGCGCATAGAGCGGGTCAGGCAGCCCGCCGAGATAAGCGTTCATGCCGTTTGCAATGTCCATCGCGGCGGCTGGATTGAACGCCGAAAGCAGCCCCATCGGCAAAGCGGTGAGGATCAGAATATACATGACATAGAGAAAACTGGGGCGAGCGCGGCTGGTCCACGGGTCTGCTGATTGCGCTTCGGCCACGATGGCTTTCAGGCGCGCCTCAATCAAAGTCATCTCCTGCGTCCCCTCAAGCTTGAGCAGCTCATACTGGGCCTTTGCGCGGGCCTCTTTATCAGGGATTATTTTGTCGAGGATGGATGTGATTGGGCCGATGAGGGATTCGAGTAAGGCCATGGCTGCGCTCCTAAAGATGAAGTGCAGACATAACCAATATGGTTCGTGTAGGAAAGGTATTGAACCAATATTTCAATATGGCATCAATTTTCGGCCAGCAATCTTTCCGCCAGCGCCAAATGCGGCCGGTCGAGCATATTCCCATCCAGCGACACCGCGCCTGCTTCGGGATTGTCGGCAAACGCTTGTATCACGGCGCGGGCATGGGCGAGTTCTTCTTCGCTGGGCGTGAATGCTGCGTTTATCGGGGCGACCTGTGCTGGGTGAATGGCAAGCATCCCGCGATAGCCTGAGGCGCGAACGTTCCGCGCGCGCCGTTCCAGCGCTTCCAAATCGCGAAATTCGGGCTGCACCGTTTCAATTGGGGCAACGCCGGCCTTGACCGCGCCGATTAAGCACAGGCTGCGCGCCATTTCATAGACATGGGTGTATTCGCCATCGGCGCCGCGTTGCGCGCTGGCGCCCAATGCGCTGGAGAGGTCTTCCGCGCCCCAGCTCATGGCGACGAGCCGCGTTTGGCCCGGGCTGGTGCTGTCATAGGTGCCGGTGGTGAACATGGCAGCGGCGGTTTCGGTGACGAGCGCGGCGACTTTGGTGGTGCCGGGCGCGATCCCGGCGGCTTCCTCGTTCGCGGTCAACATCGCGTCGAGCGTCTCGATATCGTGGCCGCCTTCTGCCTTGGGAAGGAACACACCGCCGGGGCCGGACGCGATCACTGCGTCCAAATCCGCTTGCGCCAATCCGCTGGAAAGGGGGTTTATTCGGACCCAAACCCGGGATTTGCCGTCTGCGCCACTGCTGGCACTGGAAATCGCAGCGGCAACCATCGTGCGCGCCTCTGCTTTGCGAGCGGGCACCACCGAATCTTCCAGATCGAGCAAGGCAATATCGGCGTCGCTCGCGATCGCCTTGCCCATTTTCTTGTCGCTATCGCCGGGTGCAAACAACCAACTTCGCATGCGTAAAGATCCCGTATCAGCCATTGAATATCCTCTCAGTTCAATGGCGATTAGGGTGCTTAGAACGATCCTTCAATCGTAAGAGAGAAAATCCGTCCAAAAGTCCGATTGCGCTCTTCAATGAAATCAATCAGGCCTGCCGCGCGGTCGGTGAAGACAGTCCGGTCAAATCGTTCATTGCGGCTGGTAAGATTGGCGACGCTGGCGCGCACAGTGAGGCCAGCAAAGTCCTTGTTCTCAATAAATGCCCCGATAAATCCGAAGGATTCGCTGCGCAAAGCCACTTCGTCGAGGCGGACTTGCGCGGCTTCGTCCATCCACCGCGCTGATCCGCCCACTGCCCACACCGACCCGGGGAAGTCATGGCGCAATTCGACATCAACCTCTGCCAAAGTGTTGCCTGACAATTTGCGCGGCGTGCCGAGCAGCGGATCGAGAACGGAGGAATCGGTCAGCTCCAATTCCATATCAACCCGCGTCCCGCGCCAGCCGATGCCTTCGGAAAGGAGGGTGAGATTGCTGCTAAGCCCGTAAAATTCGGCAGACGGCAAATTGCCCGGTGCCTGCCCGCCACCGTCGATTGGGATCTGATCCACAATATCGGTGATGTCTTCGTAAAAGACCCGCAGGTTGAGAGACCCAAGCGCGCCGAGCCCGGCACTCGCTTCGACTTCAAAAACCCAGCTTTGTTGAGGGACCAAAGATGAATTGGTGACGTCTTCGCGTTCTTGATTAAGGTCGACTGTGCTTAGGAAATCGAAGAAATTGAGCTGGCCCACAACCCGTTCGGCGCGGGTGGATATGTTGAGGGTGTCGCTGACCGACCAATCGAGGGAAACGAACCCCTTAGGCCGGTAGAATGTTCGCGTTTGCCCCAATAGCCCCGATTGGCTGAGCTTGGAATATTCCCCGCCGACGGAAGTTTGAAATTGCAAATTGCCTGCCAGCGGCCGGCTGTAAGTTACGCTCAATTCGGCGCGGTCTTCATCGACGCGCGCGGTCGCCCCTTCGAGTTCAACCGGCTGCAAAATTCCGGCCGCGTCGCGTTCTTCCAAGGAGGACGTGATGTCGAGTATGTTGCGCACGCCCTCTGCTGCGAACAGCAGGTTTCCGCCTAGGCCGCTCAAATTGTATTCGGCCCGCACGATGGATTCGTATTCATCGGCAACCCGGTCAAACAGCGAACCCGTCGCGGGGCTGCCGTCTGCGAATTCGGTCAAGGATTCAGAGACGGTTGGACTGTTTTCAAACCGGTGCAGACCGATCAGTTTGAGCTGCCCCGGTCCAAATCCAAATTGATAATCAAGGCCGACTTCAAAATTGAATTCATCTTCGTTTCGGGTGAATGTTCGGCTGCGGTCGGAGGTGGAAATGGTGCCTGTGCGTTCGGAGGTTTCGGTCTCTCTAAAGAAGAACCCTTGCACCTCGCCTGTGGCGTTAAAGACGTTGCCATTGGTGGCAATTCGGGTGAACGAACCAGACAGGCTGGGCCGGTCAAAATTGAAATTCGATTGTTCGTCGCGCGTATCGATCAGCGCGCCAGCCGCATCATAAACCCGCTCAATGCCTTCATTTCCGCGCCGGTTGGATTGGTTGCCCAATGCCAATGTCCATTCGGTCTTCTTTCCGCCCCCTGCGAGCGAGACAGACCCTTCCATGATGCGCGCCGGCGTCCCTTTGCTGCGAAATCGCGGGGCATAGCGAAATTGGCCGGTTGTCCCGCCGGTGCTGCTGGTTACAACATTAAGGACTTGACCAGAAAGCCCGCCAATTTCCAGGCTCGCTCCGTCGACCAGTTCTAGCCGCACGACCTCTTCGGCTGGAATACGCTCCAGCGCCTCAACCGGGCCGTTGGATTTGCCAGAAATGCGCCGCCCATTGATCAGAACATTGGTGTCTGCCTGACCCAATCCGCGCGCGTCGTCTCCGCTTTGTATAGAAAAGCCGGGAATTTGCCGGGCCATATCCAACGCGCTGCGCGGGACAAACCTTTCGAAATCTTCGGGAGTAAAGGTGCGGCGCGTGCCCGTTTCGGGGGATGCGGCCCCCGTTTCGTCCATCGCCTCAGGGCTTGAATCCGCCTCAGATGAAACAGAGACGGGAGCCTCGTCGAATGACGCTTCCTTCGCGGCACTATCATCAGGCAGGTCTGAATTTGCCGCGGCCATGACAGGGCAAAACGCGCTGATTGCGGTGCCTAACAACAGGCCAACGTATGTCCGGGGCGTAGCCATAGAAGTGGGGTAGCGGTTGGAATGCATGAAAGTTCCTTGCGCGCTGCTGATATAATTCAACAGAGGCAAGGGACCAACCGGGCTTGGCGTTCGATGAACGTAAAACACCGCCTATGGTTTTGAGCCGCCATGCAGTGTGATTGCTCCACTGGTCGGGAAGACAGGATTCGAACCTGCGACCCCCACACCCCCAGTGTGATGCGCTACCAGGCTGCGCTACTTCCCGTATCCAGTGGAGGCGGGCGCTATAGGGCGGCGATTTCAATGTGGCAAGCGGCTTGGTGTGGGACGGCTTGGCGTAGGATTTTGACCTTGGCGATAGAGGCCGCCATCGCCCAACTACAGCGGCGCTGCGCGCACGCAGTGATGCAGCGATGCACCATCATTTCGCCGGATCGAATTGCGGCCCGCTTGCATTGCTGCTAACCGCGCCCACTTATGGAAAACCACGCGAATGGCATGGGGGCAGGACGTCCTGCTCCATAGAGGCATTTTAGCGTCAATTGTAATGGGCTCGTTGATACATGTTTGATTTACTCGCCGCCGCCGGAGCAGGCGCCGCTGAAGCACCACCGGCTTGGATCACCTGGCTGCCAATCATTGGTATGGTCGTGATTTTTTGGTTCTTGATCATCCGGCCGCAGATGAAGCGGCAAAAGGAACATCAGGAAAAAGTCGGAGGCTTGAAAAAGGGCGATAAAGTCGTCACGCAAGGCGGGTTGGTCGGCAAAATCATCAAAGTTGATGACACCTATGCCGAAGTGGAATTGGCCAAGGATGTGCGCGTGAAAGCGGTCAAACACACGATCGCTGATGTCATTGAGCCGGGCGCAAAGCCAGCCAACGATTAATCTCTTTCTGATCCGCCAATTGCGAAGAGCGCGGGCGGATCAGCCGTTTTAGATATACGAGATAAGGTTCAAATTGGGCGGCAATGCTTGAAACTCCCCTTTGGAAGAAGATTTCGCTTTGGGTTTTTACCCTCGCGATAGCAGCGGCGGCTTTGCCCTCGCTGCTTGCGACAGCGGGCGTGGACGTCGGTGAGGAAACGCCGCAGGTCAATCTTGGGCTCGATCTGGCAGGCGGTTCGCACCTCTTGCTGGAGGCGAACCCGGATGATGTGAGCGCGCAGCGTCTGGAAGGCATCCAAGAAGGCGTCGAGCGTGCTTTGAAAGAAGCAAACCCCGCCATTCAATTTGGCGACACCTCGCGGGCTGATGAATCGTTTTCTCTGATCCTGCAAAACGCGTCGGACATTGATCGGGCGCGCGGCATTATCGAACCCCTAATGATGGGCGAGGGACTGCGTCAGGAATGGGATTTTGCGGTTCAGGATGGCCAGCGCATTGTTTTAACCCCGACTGAGGCGGGTGCAGCCGTCGCGCTGAATTCGGCTATGGAAGGGGCGGTCGAAGTGGTTCGCCGGCGGATCGATTTGCTCGGCACGCGCGAACCGACGATCATTCGTCAGGGCGACACACGGATTGTGGTGCAGGTGCCTGGTCTGGCCGATCCGCAGCAATTGAAAGATCAGCTGGGTCAGACTGCGCAGCTTGAATTTAAACTGGTCGATCAGCGCGCCTTGATCACCAACACTCAGGCCGGGATCGCCAATCCGGGCAGCAAAATTTTCCCCTTTTCCGCGGAAAGCGGATCGTTGGAACAATCCATTGCGGTTATTCGCATCGGCGGCATTCGCGGCGACAGCTTGATAGACGCCGGCGCTGGCGTGGATCAGCGCAACAATGAGAACATCGTCAACATTAAGTTTGACCAAGAAGGCGGCCGCAAATTCGCTGATCTCAGCACGCAAAATGTGGGCGAACGGTTTGCGATTATCCTTGATGGTGAAGTCATTTCGGCCCCGACATTTAATGAACCAATTTTGGGCGGCTCAGCGCAAATTTCGGGCAATTTTACAGCCGACAGTGCCAACCAATTGGCGATTTCGCTGCAATCAGGCGCTTTGCCTGTGCCTTTGACTGTCATCGAACAACGCACGGTGAGCGCGGAATTGGGCCAACAATCCATCCGCAGCGGGATGCTCGCCATGATGATCGGCAGCATCGCGGTTATCGCCTTGATGGTTGCGACCTATGGCCGGTTCGGGGTCTATGCCACCATTGCATTGGGCTTTAACGTTCTCATCCTGCTCGGATTTATGGCGATCGGGAATTTCACACTGACATTGCCGGGTATTGCGGGCTTTGTTCTAACGATTGGTGCAGCGGTGGATGCCAACGTGCTGATCAATGAACGCATACGCGAGGAGCGAAAGCGGGGGCGCAAAGTCATCACCGCGGTCGAAAACGGTTACAAAGAAGCCAGCCGCGCGATTTATGATGCGAACATAACCAACTTTATCGCCGGTGTGCTGCTGTTCTGGTTCGGCTCTGGCCCGATCCGGGGGTTTGCGGTGGTTCTGGTAATCGGGCTTGTTACGTCGGTCTTTACGGCGTTGACGCTGACTCAAATGTGGGTTTCGGGCTATCTCGCCGCGAAACGTCCCAAAGATATCACGATCTAAGAAAGGGAGACGAGAGATGAAACTTTTGAAACTCGTACCCCAGGACACGAACATTAAGTTCCTGAAACTGCGCGTGCCGTTCTTCGCTCTCAGCATTCTGTTGATTATTGCAAGCTGGAGCTTGGTTGCGTTCAACGGTCTTAATCTGGGCATCGATTTTGTCGGTGGTCAGAAAGTTGAGCTCACTTTTGAAGATCAAGAACAGGCCCCCGTTGCCGAGCTGCGTGAATTGGTCGGCGGGCTTGGTTACGGCACCCCTCTTGTGCAAGAATTTGGCGCCCCCAATGTGGTTTCGATCCGCGTGCGTTTGCCGGAAAATGTCGAAGCAACACCGGGCGCAGCGGAAGCCATCGGCAAAGAAGTCATCGCCGCGATTCAAGGCCAATATGACGGCGTGCGCACCGACGCAAATGACACCGTCTCTGGCAAAGTCGCGGAGGAATTTAGCCAAGATGCAGCGTTCGCCTTGCTCGCCGCAATGGTGATGGTGGCGCTGTATATCTGGATCCGGTTTGAGTGGCAGTTTGGCGTGGGCGCGTTGTTTGCCCTGTTCCACGATGTGTCGCTCACCTTGGGTATGTTCTCGCTGTTCCAGATGGAATTCAGCCTCCAGATTATCGCCGCCATTCTGGCGATCATCGGCTATTCCTTGAACGATACGATCGTGGTTTATGACCGCATTCGAGAAAACCTGAAAAAGTATCGCAAGATGCCTTTGCCCGAATTGCTCGATCTATCGGTGAATGAGACTTTGGCGCGGACCGTCATGACGTCACTGACGTTGCTGGTCGCTCTGCTTCCGCTGCTGTTCTTTGGCCCAGCCAGCCTGTTTGGCTTGGTCGCGGCGATTACGGCAGGCCTGTTTATCGGCACCTATTCGAGCGTCTATCTCGCCTCACCCATTTTGATTTGGTTGGGCGTCAATTCGGACAGCTTCGTTCCCGAAGAAACCGAAGCGGACAAGCAGGAAAAGAAGGTCTTGGGCCAGCTTTAACGCGCCGCGCGCGGGTTTGATCACTCGCGCAGCAACGTGTCGTAATGCGCTGCCAGTTCCAGCGCGTTGGTATCCCAGCTAAAGCGTTCGGCCATCGCCGCGACCGCTTGGCGCATGGGCGGGTTGTTGAGGATTTCGTTGACGCCCGCCGCCACGCTTTCGGGGTTGCGCTCCACCAACCGTCCGGCGGTGTTGTTGGTTATCAATTCGCGCGCGCCGCCCACATCGCAGGTGACCACCGGCGTGCCGCAGGCCAGTGCCTCAACCCACGCATTGGCCAAACCTTCGTTCATAGTCGGCAGAACCATCGCATCGGAGGCGGATAGGATCAGCGGCAGCAGATCATGATCGAGCGATCCGGCAAAATGCACCCGCTCTGCCAATCCCAAATCTTGCGCCAAAGCGCGCAAATGCGCCTCATCATCGCCCTTTCCAACCAGAACCAGCCGGGCCCCTTCGATATTGGCGAGAGCGGCGATGGCGATATCTTGCCCCTTACGCTCGATCAAAGCGCCAACGCAGGTAAGCAGCGGCGCATTGTCCGGCATTGCAAAGCCAAGTTCCGCGCCCAATTGCGCGCGCAGCTGTGTGTGTTCAAGCGGGCGGAATCGATCCCGGTCCAATCCGGTGTAATGGACCCTGATCTTGCTGCGCGGCATGCCAATTTCGGCCATTTGTCCGGCCAATGCCTCGCTCACCGCAAGAATGCCGTCTGCACCTTCTGCGGCCTCAATCATTTGTTCGCGGGCGAAATCAATATCCCCCCAATAGGTGATGTCGCTGCCCCGCGCCTTCAGCGAGAGCGGCACGCCGATCTGCCGCGCAATCCATGCGGCGGCAGGGCCATCTGGAAAGAAAAACTGTGCGTCGATCATGTCGATTGGGGTTTCGGCATGAATTTGCTGGATTAAGGGAAGGGCCGCCTTTGCGATGGCAGAGGCGTTGCGCCGCGCGCCAACAGCGGGGATTAGGGTAAAGCGCGGGCGGTGCACGGTGACGCCGGCCTCCACACTGATGGCATCCAGCGCAGAAAGCGCCCGGTAGCGGCCCAGCGCGATGGGGGGCAGACCAATGGGATTAACGACGGTGACGTTCCAATCCGCGCGCTTTGCCATTGCTTCCAATGACCGCGCGACAAAGGTGCCAAAACGCGGATTGACCGTGTTGGGATACAGCGTGCTGAGGACAACAACATGCTTCACGCCAGCGTGTCTCCATTGTTTTTGCGCGGGTGGTTCACGCCGTCTCCTGTGTCCGTTTGGGCCAAGGATAGTGGGAGTGTGTTAACGCGGACTGATTCAGAGTCGCAATCGCGCGCGCCGATCACAACGGACGCACCAGCATGGTCGCGACCGCAACCCATGGCGGATTGTCGATCACTTGTTGTTTGTTGCCCGCCTGCAGGGGCAGAACGCCAACCAATGTGCCCTTGCGATCAATCAACCGTCCGAATGTGAATCGGCCCCCGGGGCGCGGGATCAGGCAATCCCGGTTCATTGCCATGGCCGCATCGTCAGGCTGCATTTGTTGGAGCCACAGCATATCGCCCGGGCGGTATTCGCCCACTGACGCGGTGATTTCCAGAACCAGCATCGTGCCGTGATCGCCTTGCGCCGCCATTTCGGTCGGCAGGATCGCCTCTCGCGGGGTGGCCAGCGCCTCTGGATCGGACAGACCCAATTCTGCGATGATTTGAGCGCGCGGTTGATCATCAGAACGTACCAAAACTTCCGGGTCCACACCCAACGCAGTGCCGATACGGTCCATCCAATTGATCGAAAGGTTGCGCATCCCCGTTTCCAACCGGCCAATTGTTTGTGCGGTTGTGGGAGGATCGCACGCCTCAGCAAGGTCAGCGAGGGTCAGGCTCTTGGCTTTGCGAATTTCACGGATGCGGTTGATCATGGACGCGGTCCTATGGGGCAAATTGGTTCGAAATAGCGCTTTTCACTTTCCTACAGAAACACTGCTTTGGCAAGAGGATTTGAGAGAAGTAACCAAATTGGCAAATTAGGAGAATCGGCGATGAAACGGCAATTGGTGGAACGTGAATTGACACCCGAAGGTCCGCGGCGTGGCGGTGCGGCCAAGGCAAAGCGCCGCAGCGTGACCGTCAATCTGGCGGAGTCACCGATTGCGTGGCTGCATTCTCGCGGCCACTTGGACGCGCGCCTGTTTGAAGCGGGAGAGGCGTTGCGCGGTGATTATGAAAGAGCGCAATTGTCGGCCAACATCACGATGCGGTGGGACGCGGTGCGCATCCGCTCCACCGGCGAAACTGGCCTATCGGGTACTGAAAAACAAATCGCGGCCAAACACCGCTTTGACGGCGCGTTGAAATCGGCGGGAAAGGGCCTTGAGGATATCCTTTGGCGGGTCGTGTGCGCCGGTGAAGGCCTGCCCGATGCGGAAAAATCACTGGGCTGGCCCGCGCGCAGCGGAAAACTCGTGCTAAAATTGGCGCTTGATCGGGTTGCTGATTTTTATCGGATACGGTGAACCAAAATGGTTCGCGACCTGGAATTTTTGGTCTCTGGACCGTGTAACATGCGGTCCATGTCTCTGCTGCTGCGGCCCGCTAGGCGAGCTGTACGGCGACCGCTTCACGCAAGCGGGGCAGCACGTCGGCTTCGTACCAGGGATGCTTCGCCATCCACATCCGCACCCTCCACGATGGATGGGGAAGGGGAAAGGCTTTGGGCGCGTCCGTGGCGGTCTCTGGGCTGTCCAGCCACGCGGACTGCACACGCTGGGTCAAAGAGAGCCTGCGCGTTTCGGGGAGGTATTGGGTTTGAGCATAGGTGCCAACCAACAGGGTC
Organism: uncultured Erythrobacter sp.; assembly: GCA_947502815.1. GTDB lineage: Bacteria > Pseudomonadota > Alphaproteobacteria > Sphingomonadales > Sphingomonadaceae > Erythrobacter. The sequence continues at coordinate 2,127,220 of CANNBH010000001.1, read as the reverse complement.
AGCCGCGATTGGGGGAGCAGAGCGAGGATTTGGTCATGCCACGCGGGCGCACACTCCTTGCGCGGAGGGGCATCGCCGCTTTTGGCCTTGCCCGGATAGCAAAAGCCCATCGGCATCAGCGCCAACACATCGGGATCGTAGAACGCGTCTTTCTCCATACCCAGCCAGTCGCGCAAGCGGTCGCCGCTGTCATCGTCCCACGGGACGCCGCTGGCATGGACGCGGGTGCCGGGCGCTTGGCCGATGATGAGGATGCGCGATTTGGGTGAGAATTGGACAATTGGACGAGGGCCAAGCGGGAGATGCTCTGCGCACAGCGTGCAGGCGGCGATGGAGCGGTGCAGGTTGGCGGCCTGCTCGTTCACCCTTCCACCCTTTCGGCCAGCGTCAACCAGCGTTCCTCCGCTGCGTCCTTTTCGGACCGTGCGTTCTCGATGCCTTTCGAAATGTTCGCAAATCGCTCAGGATCAGAGGTGTAGAGATCGGGATCGGCAAGGATAACTTCACCCTTGGTGATCGCGGTTTCCAACTCTTCGATCCGGTCAGGGAGCTGCTCGTAGTCGCGCTGGTCCTTGTAAGACAACTTTCCGCTCTTTGGCGCGGACGGAGCCGGTGCGGGCGCGGCAGATGGCGAAGTTTTGGCTTTGCCCACCGCCGGTTTGCGCCGCTTCGCCTCCCAATCGGCATAGCCGCCCGCGACGATGTCAACCGTGCCAGACCCATCCAGACCAAGCGTCACGGTCACGGTCTTGTCGAGGAAGTCGCGGTCGTGGCTGACGATCAGGACGGTGCCATCAAAGTCGGAGATAACCTCCTGCAACAGATCGAGCGTTTCAAGGTCAAGATCATTGGTTGGCTCATCGAGGACCAGCAGGTTCGCCGGGCGCGCGAATTCGCGGGCAAGCAAGAGCCGCGAGCGCTCTCCGCCTGATAGGATGCCGACCCGTGTATCAACCAGTTTGGGATCGAACAGAAAGTCTTTGAGATAGGCCTGCACATGCGTCCGCACCCCGCGAACATCGATCCAGTCGCCGCCTTCCGCCAAGATGTCGCGCACGGTGGCGTCGGGTTCGAGCAAGCGGCGTTGCTGGTCGATCATCACCCCGGTCAGCGTGCTGGCACGGGTGATGGTGCCGGTGTCGGGCTCCAATTCGCCGGTCAGCATCCGCAGCAGCGTGGTCTTGCCTGCGCCGTTTGATCCGACCATGCCGATCCGGTCGCCGCGTTGAATTCTCAGTGAGAACGGCTTGATAACTGCGCGGCCATCATAGGTTTTGGAAATGCCATCAGCGACAATCACGGATTTAGATTTGAAGTCCCCATCATTCGCCAATTTCAGTTTTGCTGTCCCGCTATCGGAGATCATTGAGGCGCGGGCTGCGCGCATTTCGTAGAGTTTCTCCAGCCGCCCTTGGTTGCGCTTGCGCCGCGCGGTGACGCCGCGTTCCAGCCAATGCGCCTCCAATTTCAGCTTAGCATCCATCTTGTGCGCGGCTCGGGCTTCTTCGGCGTAAACCGCGTCTTCCCAAGCATCATAGCCGCCAAAACCCACTTCTTTTCGCCGCAAAGTCCCCCGGTCGAGCCAGAGGGTCGCGCGGGTCAGTCGTTTGAGAAACGTCCGGTCGTGGCTGATCGTGACGAACGCGCCTTTGTAGCGGGAAAGCCAATCCTCAAGCCAGTCGATCGCGGCAAGATCGAGATGGTTGGTCGGCTCATCCAAAAGCAGCACGTCCGGGTCCTGCGCCAATGCCCGCGCAATGGCGGCGCGGCGGCGTTCACCGCCGCTGGCCGTTGCGGATTCGGTGGCCATATTGATGCCAAGTTGCCCCGCGATTGACTCGACTTCATAGCGTTCGGGCGCGTCGTCGCCGTGCAGCGCAAAGTCCATCAGCGTGTCATACGCGCCAAAATCGGGGTCCTGTTCAAGAAACACGATCCGCGTGTTCGGCTTCACCCGGCGGGTGCCGCGATCGGCCTCAATCTGGTCATCGATCAGTTTAAGCAGCGTCGTTTTGCCTGCGCCATTGCGCCCGATCAACGCCAGCCGGTCGCCCGGCATAATATGCAGGTCAATCGGCTCCGCACCCCCAACGCTTTTATTGGGACCCGGTTGCGGTCCGCCGAAGAGCCAGCGCGCGCCTTGTTGGAGGCCGAGGCCTTCCCAGGAGAGGATCGGAGGTTGTGCCATAGCGTGCGCGAGTTAGGCGGTGCAGGCGGGCACGGCAAGGGCGCATCGCCCGAACACCACCCGCAACCACCCGCTATTCAGCGGCGCGTTGCTGTTCCACCATCCGCGCAACATCGGCCAGCAGGGCAGGGGCGTCGTAAATGATCCCGTCCTTTACCGTCCAACGCACGCCGCCAACCGACTCAATCACGTCGGTTTCGCGGTTCAATCGGCGATGGCCGGTGCCGTAAAGCACTTTGAGATTGGCGAGCGGATTTTCAGGGACGATCACCAGATCGGCCAGCATTCCTGCGCGGATCACGCCAAAGGGCGCAGGGTCGCCGGAGGCATCAAAAAGCTCTGCCGCGCCCGATTGTGTTGCCGCGCGGATCACCTCAAGCGGGGACAGCCCGGCCTCGCGCAGCATCTCAAGCTCGCTGATGTAGGAAAAGCCCCAAGTCTGGTAAATATAGCCCGGATCAGAGCCCGCCGTCACGCGCCCGCCACCGTCATGAAAGTCGCGGGTGAGGGCAAACCACCTTTGGTAAAAACGCCGCCATGCGATTTCATCTTCGCTGGTCCAGTCGTGGTAATAGCTGCCGTGATTAACCAGGCTCGGTTCAAAAAAGCGCATCAGCGATGGCAGCGTGTATTGCGCGTGCCAATCGGCATTGCGCGCCTTCATGACGTCACGGCTGGCGGAATAGATGTTGAAGGTGGGGGCGAGGGTGACATCCTGTTCCAGCAAGAGATCAACATAGGCGTTCCATGAGTCACTCCCGGGTTCCACTGCCTGATCGGCAATGCGCGCGGCCCAGCTAAAGCGGGATTGTTCGTCGAGGTAATTGTAGTCTGCGGGATATTGCGGGACGTCTCCATCGCGCAGCAGGCTTTCGAAATGGCCATAAAAATGCGTGATCGATTGCAAGCCCGCTGACGCCGCATCGCCCGCCGTCATTCCCGCCACACCGCGTTGACCCAAATGCGCGACGGTGCCCATCCCGATTTTCTCGGCTTCATCAAGAGCGGCCCTCACCAATTCGGGCGGGGCCATATTGAAGAATTTGACCCCGACAAACCCGCGCGCCTTGGCCGTTCGCACCCATTGGCGTGCGCCGTCTTGCGTCGGCGTGAAATCGCCCGTTCCAAACACGGCATAGGGGAACAGGCGCGGGGCGGTGATCGTGTTCGCTTCGCTGCGGGCGGCATCCGACACTCCGCGGGCGTCGGGCAGGAAATAGAACGGCACGCCGCGCACGGACGTAACACCGTGGGCGAGCCACAGTTTGTAACCATAAGACGGCTGGGGCGCTTTGCCGGGATCGCCATTGTGGCCGTGCGTGTCGACAAATCCGGGCAGGATATACATGCCGCGCGCATCAACCACACGGTCCGCTGCGATGTTGGAGCCGCCGCCACGATAAATTCGCGCAATCCGGTTGCCGCGGATAAGGATATCCACTGGACCTTCAGGAGGGGCACCGGTCCCGTCGATCATCGTTGCGCCTTTGATCAGGAGCGTTTCGTAGGGCCCTTCGCCTTCGCCAACTGGTCGGTCTGGCACTTGCTCCATGGTCGTTTGCGCAAGAGCAGGCGCTGCAACAGGCGATGCTAACGTCGCAACAAAACAAAGCGCAGCGGCGGCGGCGATAGTGCGGATCATGGTGTTCTTTCCTGCGAAGTTTGAACAGGGTCTAGCGATTGAAACGGGCAAGCGATACATCTGGCAATTGATATATTCAGTCATCCGTCATGCGCGCGCATGCAAATGGGCTGAAACAAAGAGGAACACACTATGATCAGATCGGCCCCCTTCGCCCTTTGCGCAGTTTTGCTGGCGTCTACCGGCATGGCGCTATCCCCGGCCAATGCGACAACGGTTGAGATTGAGGCGGAAGGCCCGGTGATCGAATTGTCTGTCTTTGAAAGCGTTACGGCGGAACCCGATTTGGTCACCATCGGCGCTGGCGTTTCGACACAGGCTCCAACCGCAGTGGCGGCGATGCGGCAGAATTCGGTTGAGATGCGCCGGGCGATTGATCAAATTTTGGCTTTGGGCGTGGCGGAGGAGGATATCCAAACCACCGGCATCAATTTGAGCGCGCAATATGATTATGACCGCGCCAACCAGCGTCAGGTCTTTCGCGGCTATCAGGTGTCCAATCGGGTGAGCGTGAAGCTGCGCGATATTGATGCTACCGGCGCGGCGCTTGATGCTTTGGTGTCGGCGGGCGCGACCGATTTGTCCGGGCCGCGTTTTAGCATTGAGGATGATGATGCGGCCAAGGATTTGGCGCGCAGCCGCGCAGTTGAGCGCGCCGCGCAAAGGGCGCAAAGTTACGCCGAAATGGTCGGATATGATGGGGTAAGGGTGCTGTCGATCAGTGAGGCGATCCAAGGCCGAGGCGCTGTCCCGCAGATGGAAATGCGCAGCGTGGCTCTTGATGTTTCTGCCTCTCCTCCGGTTCAACCCGGTCAGGTCAGCACAGGGGTCAGCATTTCGATCAAATATGAAATGGTGAATGACGCAGCAGAATAAATCTGCTCCCTTAACAGCGCACCTGACCATTATTCACGGCTTGTTCAACGCAGACCCATTAGGCATGACAACACGATGACCCGCAAAAGCTCCCTTTTGGCCGGAATGGCCGCTGCAACCGTGATGATCGGCCTTGGCGCTGTGTCTGCGGGATCGGCCTCTGCGCTCGCATCGGATGGAGCCATCGCACAGGATCAATCGCGCAGTGACCAAGGCGATGCCCGCCGCGAAATGCGCGCGGGCAACCAATTGTCATTGCGAGAGATTGAACGCCGCGTCCTGCCGCAAATGCGCGGGAGCGAGTATCTCGGCCCGTCTTATGACAGCACGGCGCGCGCTTACCGGCTCAAATTCATCCGCGAAGGCCGCGTGACCTATATCGATGTTGATGCGCGCACCGGCCGCATCATCAGCCGCGCGAATTGAGGTTCGCATTTCCCAATTATGATCATTCGCCGGTGGACTAAGCGTGCGCTGCAGCGGGACACTCGCTTGACGAGAGCACCGCAAACGCGCACTCCACTGGCCAAGAATTTACAGAAAAATGGTGGACTATGCGCATTCTGATCGTCGAAGATGAACCGACTCTCGGCCAGCAATTGAAATCGACATTGGAACAGACCGGCTATGCCGTTGATCTGTCGACCGATGGCGAAGACGGGCATTTCTTAGGCAGCACAGAAGATTACGACGCCTGCGTCCTTGATCTTGGCCTGCCAGAGATTGATGGCCTGTCGGTGCTGGGCATGTGGCGCAAAGAAGGGCGCGATTTTCCCGTTCTTGTGCTGACCGCGCGGGACAGTTGGTCGGATAAAGTTGCTGGTCTGGATGCGGGTGCGGATGATTATCTGGCCAAGCCGTTCCAAACCGAAGAACTGATTGCCCGCCTGCGCGCGCTGATCCGCCGCGCATCGGGCAACACGTCGAGCGAGCTGACCGCGGGCAATGTCCGGCTGGACACGCGTTCTGGCCGGGTCACGCTTGATGGTGAGCCGGTGAAGCTCACCGCTCAGGAATACAAATTGCTCAGTTACCTGATGCACCACAAAGGCAAAGTGGTGAGCCGGACTGAGCTGATCGAACACATTTATGACCAAGATTTTGATCGCGATTCCAACACGATTGAAGTTTTCGTCACCCGCATTCGTAAGAAACTTGGTGCAGAGGTAATCACTACGATCCGTGGTCTCGGTTACAGCCTCGACGACCCAGCCGACGCGCCAAGAGCCTCTTAAAGGCGCGCGCGGCGACGAAGGGTCCAACGAGAAATCGGGCGCGCACGGTGCGCCCGGATCAAACGCCATGCCTGATGATAGCTCCCATACTGCTTCCGATGCTGTGTCTGATGCTGCCTCTGTTGCTGGCACCGCCGCGGATGGTGGATCAGGGGCTGATCCCCAAGACGGGCAGATCGCTCCCGGACCAACACCCCGTCCCAGCCTTGCCCGGCGCATGGGCTTTATCGCGGCTGGTTGGATTATCGTCCTCTTGCTGGGCGGGGGCATCGCGTTGGAGCGCACTTTAACCGCGCAAGTTAAGGAAAATTTTGACGAGCAGCTTGAATATCAACTCACCGCCATGGTCACATCGGCGGAGGTCGACAGTTTCGGCGCGGTTTGGTTTGAACGCAGCCTGGGTGACCAACGCTATTTGGAACCCAACAGCGGCGTCTATTGGCAGATCAGCGGGGATGGGTTTGAACCTTGGCCCTCGCGTAGTCTTTGGGACCGGACACTCGAATTAAGAGGGGCCAACAGCGAAGACGGCCATTTCGACAGCGATGTCCATTTCTACAATTCGGATCAATTCGAAGGCGAAAATCTGCGCATCGCCGAAAGGTCAGTGATCCTGCCGGGCAGCGAAACGAAATGGACCTTTGCCGTGGCCAGCGCGACCGATCCGATCGATGGCCAAACCCAGCAAGTCCGCTCTATCTTGATTTGGAGCTTTGCGGTGCTGGGTCTTGGCCTGTTTGTGATGGCGTTGATGCAGATCCGCTATGGTCTGCAACCTTTGCGCCGCGTGCGAGCTGCGATCCAAAAACTGCGCACAACAGGCGAAAACCGGATCACCGACCCGCTTCCCGCAGAAGTTGAACCGTTGGTTGAAGAGGTGAACGCCTTGCTCGCCCACACGGAACGCCAAGCCGAAGAGGCGCGCACCCATGCGGGCAATCTGGCGCATGCGCTTAAAACCCCGCTGACGGTTTTGACCAACGCCGCAACCGCGCGCGCGCCTGATTTAAATGAGGCGGTGTTCCGTGAAACGCGCACGATGCAGCGCCACGTTGACCACCACCTTGCAAGGGCGAGGGCGGTCGGCCGCCGCGCCGTTGGCCAAGCGCGCACCGATGTCCGCCAAAGCGCCGAAGCCGTGCGGCGCGCGGTCGAGCGGCTCTATCCCAATGGGCGGCTGGATATTGCAGGCAGCAAAGACGCGATGGTCGCGATTGAACGCCAGGATCTCGATGAAATCCTCGGCAATTTGATTGAGAACGCGGCCAAATATGGCGGCGGCAGCGTCTTTGTCACTCTTGACCATGAACCGGGCAGCCCGCTGTGCCGGATTTGGGTTGAGGATGATGGAATGGGTATCCCGCCGGAGGAGCGCATACGCATTTTCGACCGCGGCGCGCGGCTGGATACGGGTAAGCCCGGCACGGGGCTGGGCCTTGCGATTGTGCGCGATGTGGCGGAGATTTACGGCGGGTCTGTCACGCTCGATGAAAGCGAAGATTTGGGCGGATTGCTGGTCGAACTTCGCCTGCCGCGCGCATAAGCGCCCGAATTGCCTGCGATGCGAATTCGTGCCTGATAGAAGGGGCGCAATTCAGCCACCGTTCAATCACGAAACCCAAAGAGTCTCGCAAAGCTATGGGGACGGTTCGCTGTGCTGATTTATCGTGTCTTTGGAATTGCGGCTCTTTCCGCGCTGTCGGGCTGCGCTGTCTCGGAAACCCCAAACCCGTTCACAGCTCAGCGAACGGTGTTCTACAATCCCTATGAAGCTCCTGAGCTGCAAAATGGCCCCGTTGGGCCGGATCAATGCGCCGATTGCCTAACCAGAGATGGCCGTTGGCTCGAAGGACTGGTTTATCCCGGTCGCGGGCGGTATGCTTTTGATAAGGCTGGCAATCGTGTGCGATTGACACAAGATGATCGGCGCGAATTGCGCAGGCGATTTAACCTGATCCAAGATCAAATTGAAATAAACCGCCGCGTTGCTGAATTCAGCGCCATGCAGGCCGCGTTTCCTGATGTGCCGCCGCCCGTTCCGACCGCTCCGCCAACAGCGCTTGGCGCGCCATCAACACCAGCCCCGGTTGTTAGTCCGCCAGTATCGGCCCCAGTTTCGACGCCAGCTCCAGCCGCGCGGAACTCTAATGGCAGGATAGAGCCCTAACCGCCGCGCGCCTTTTCATGGTGGCGGATCACTTCGTCTATGATGAAGCGGAGAAATTTCTCGCTGAATTCCGGGTCAAGATCGGCGTCTTCTGACAATTTGCGCAGCCGCTCTATCTGGCGGCGTTCACGCGACGGATCGGCCGGCGGCAGCGTCACCTTTGCTTTATATTCCCCGACCGCTTGCGTGATGCGGAAACGTTCGGCGAGCATGTGAATGATCGCGGCGTCGATATTGTCGATGCTCTTGCGGAAAGTGGCCAACATCTGATCCTCTGGGGGGGATGCGGCGGGTGAAGCGGGCGTATCATTCGGCATAGAGCCGCAAAATAGCAGCAATTGAGCGCTTGCCAAGCGCGCGCGCGAACCCTTATTGCGCTTTCCCATGACCGCAGACGTCGTCCCCTTGCCGCGCAAACAACCGACCCTTGATCCGATGCTGGCTTTGACCGCCAATGGGATGAATTCGGTGAACTCTGTCATTCTTGACCGGATGCAGAGCGAAATCCCCCTTATCCCGCGCCTTGCCGGGCATCTTATTTCCGGCGGCGGCAAACGGCTTCGCCCGATGTTGACGCTCGCCGGAGCGGAATTGGTTGGGTATCAGGGCACGCGCCATCACAAATTGGCCGCGGCGGTGGAGTTTATTCACACCGCGACCCTTTTGCACGACGATGTCGTGGATGGCAGCGAGCTGCGCCGGGGCAAAGCGGCGGCCAACATCATCTTTGGTAATCCTGCGACGGTTTTGGTCGGCGATTTTCTATTCAGCCGTGCCTTTGAATTGATGACAGAGGATGGCTCTCTAAAAGTCCTCAAAATCCTAAGCCAAGCCAGCGCCGTTATTGCAGAGGGCGAAGTGTCGCAATTGACCGCTCAGCGTCAGATAGAAACGAGCGAAGAGCGGTATTTGCACATTATCGGCGCAAAAACGGCGGCCCTGTTTGCGGCGGCCAGCCAAATTAGCGCGGTCGTTGCCGAATGCAGCGAAGAGCAAGAACGGGCCTTGGAAGATTACGGTCGCAATTTGGGCATCGCGTTCCAATTGGTCGACGATGCAATCGACTACGATTCGGACGCTGCACAAATGGGCAAGGACCAAGGCGACGATTTCCGTGAAGGCAAAATGACTTTGCCCGTCATCCTGGCCCATGCGCGCGGAGACGCGGATGAGCGCAAATTCTGGAAAGATGCCATCCTTGGCCATCGCAGTTCCGACCGGGATTTCGCCCATGCGATTTCTTTGATCGAAAAGCACAATGCTTTGAACGACACACGGGATCGGGCGCGCCATTTTGTGAGCCGCGCCATTGATGCGATCTCAATCTTCCCAGACAGCAAAGCGCGCGCTGCCATGACCGAAGCGGCGCAATTCGCTGTCGCGCGCGAATATTGATCGCGGTGTTGGATTGGGCGTGAGCCCCGATCTGCCCATCATAGATGTTCTGCCCGAGGTGCGCGCCGCATTGGCGCGAACGGGCGCGGCGGTTCTGATCGCGCCGCCCGGAGCGGGTAAGACGACCGCCATTGCCCCTGATTTGATCGGTGAGGATTGGTGCTCGGGCCAGATCATCCTAACCTCTCCGCGCCGCGTCGCCGCGCGCGCAGCGGCAGAGCGGATGGCCGAAATGCTGGGCGAAAAGCCGGGCGAAACGGTCGGCTATATGACCCGGCTCGACAGCAAGGTTTCCGGAAGAACCCGCATTCTGATCGTGACAGAGGCGATTTTGGTCAACCGGTTGGTTGATGATCCAGAATTGCCCGGCGTTTCGGCCATCTTGTTTGATGAGGCGCATGAACGCCATTTGGACAGCGATCTCGGCCTCGCTCTTGCGTTGGAAACGCGGGATGTGCTGCGCGATGATCTGCGCGTGCTGGTTATGTCTGCGACGATTGATGGAACGCGCTTTGCCGATCTGCTTGGCCCAGATGCGGCGATTATCGAGAGCGAAGGGCGCAGTTTCCCCCTGTCGATCACATGGCTGGGCGCAAACCCGTCTCAGCGGATTGAGGATCAAGTGACCGCCGGTGTGATGGCGGCTTGGCGCGGAGGTAATGGGGATATTCTCGCGTTCTTACCCGGTGTTGGAGAGATTGAGCGGACGCGCGAACGTTTGGAGGCAAAGCTTCCCGGAACGCCCGTTTTGCCGCTGCATGGGCAGGTTGATCCTGCGGGGCAGCGCGCTGCCATTCGCCGCGATCCGCAGGGCCGCCGGCGCGTGGTCTTGGCCAGCGCAATTGCGGAAACATCGCTCACCCTCGATGGGGTGTCGGCTGTAGTGGACAGCGGGCTGGCGCGCTTCGCGGAATATGACCGCGCTGCTGGTACCACGCATTTGGTCACGCGGCGGGCAAGTCAGGCGGCCGCCGCGCAACGGGCCGGGCGAGCCGCTCGGCAGGGGCCCGGCACGGCGTACCGCCTTTGGGAAGAAGGTGGCCATTTGGGCAGACCCGAATTCGCCCCGCCAGAAATTGAAACCGCCGATCTCACCGCTTTGTTGCTGAAATTGGCGAAATGGGGGGAAAGCGACCCGCTTGCGCTTCGCTGGCTCGACCCGCCGCCTGCTGCTTCGGTTGAAAGCGGGCTGGCGAGTTTGAAAACGCTCGGCGCGGTCGATGGCAAAGGCAGGATCACGCAATGGGGACAGGCCATTGTGGCCATGCCGATGGCCCCCGATCACGCCGCCGCTGTTCTGCATGGTGCGCGGTTTGGTTGCGGGGAAAAGGCGGCGCGGCTTGTTATGTTGTTGCAAGAGCGCGGGCTTGGCGGGCGCGGTGAGGATTTGACGCAGCGCCTGTCGCGGTGGGGAACAGAGCGATCAAGGCGCGCGACCAGCGCGGCTCGCATTGCGCAAGGTTGGGCAAAGAATGCGGCCAAACTGGTCGATCCTTCATCCAAAAATTCCATCGAAGCTGAGGAATGCATGGCTCTTGCGAGGCCCGATTTTGTGGCCAAACGCCGCGATGCCAATGGTGAACAATGGTTGAGCGCAGGTGGGCGCGGGTTTGCATTGGACCCCGCGTCATCGCTGGCGCGGGCCGATTGGATCGTTATCGGCGATGCGCAAGGTCAGGCGAAAGGGGCGCGGATCACCGCCGCCTGCGAATTGAGCGGACCACAGGTTGAGGCCTTGTTTGCCGATCAATTGCAAGAACGCTCCACAGCGCGCTGGAATCCAGAGAAAAAGCGGGCGGAGGCGCGCCGCCAAAAGCGGCTGGGCGCTATTGTCCTCACCAATGGTCCCGATCCGAAGCCTGATCCTGTGTTGTTTTTGGATATCCTCGTTGAGAAGGCTCTGGAAAATCTCGGTGAATATTTGCCCGCCGGTTTTCTCGAACGGGCGCAATTTGCGCAGATCGATGCGCTAACCTCCGCCAATCTTTGCGCGCAATCTGCATTGTGGCTTGAGCCCATACTTCAAGATCGGCGCGACCTTGATTTGGGGGCAGGGCGGTTTGCTGACGCCGCGTTGGGATTGCTGGATTGGGACACGCGCCAGCGACTTGATCAATCGGCCCCGTTAAGCTTCACATCGCCCGCAGGGTCGGCGCACCGCGTCGATTATGCAGGAGACGATGCGCCAAGTGTTGAAGTGCGGGTGCAGGCCCTGTTCGGTCTTGATCAGCATCCGATGATTGGCAGGACGCCGCTCTTGCTGAAATTGACCAGCCCGGCTGGCCGTCCGATCCAATCGACGCGGGATTTGCCGGGTTTTTGGCGTGGAACTTGGTCCGATGTGGCAAAGGAAATGAAGGGCCGATATCCCAAACATCGCTGGCCTGATCGACCATGGACCGAAAAGCCGAGCCTAAAAACCAAAAACGCCTTCAACAGAAACTGATTTTGGCCTATCGCAAATCATAAGAACGGGCGCACAGCGACCGCAAGTCTGCCAATACTAACATGGGCGGGCGACCACAGCGCCGCGACCGAAAGGTCGCATCAGCGAGGAAACGAAACGAAATGTCCGCAAGAATTTACCAGCAACCCAAAAGCGCCATGCAATCTGGCAAGGCAAAGACAGATGTCTGGGTGCTTGAATTTGAACAAAGCGAAGCGCGCCGGCCCGATCCGCTGATGGGATGGACAGGCAGCGGCGACACGCAGGCCCAAGTGAAACTGAACTTTCCAACGAAAGACGCAGCCAAGGCCTATGCCGAGAAATACGGCATTGCGGCGCGCGTGCATGCCACCCCGGCAAAGACGCTGAAGCTTCAGGCCTATGCCGACAATTTCAGATAAGCCGGACGGCTTATTCTTTTAAGGTGATGGTGCCGTTTTCATAAGCGGCGCGGCAATCGCTCGCGTCCGACCTGATATCTTCATCAAGAAGCGGCGTTCCTGTCATACCCGGGCCGCGAAAGCGTGGATCATCGCATTCGCTGTCATTCGCCCAATCACCATCATCCGAACCGAAATCCACGCTGGAAATAGCGGGCCGAGATTGAAGATCTTCTTCGGTAAGAGGCGCGGTGTCACCCCCGCAAGCAGCAAGGGGAAGGATGACGAATGGGGCAAGAAGTTTTTTCATCCCTCGAACCTACGGTCAGAACCCAAAGCAATGGTTAAACGACTTGTAAAATGCGATTCCATCGCCATAGAGAGTAGCGGGAGTCGGGTGGACGTTTGCGTTCGCTCACCGGGTCAGGTCCGGAAGGAAGCAGCCCAGGTGAATTGCGGCGGGTCGCTCGGCTCCTTTTGAGCGTTTTGAAGGTTTTACATTTCAGGCGCGCATTTCCCCAAACATCGCCATGACAAAACGCCGCCAAGCGCCTAGCTTGCAGTTGTGACTGATTCCGATCCCATACTGCCCGATGATGAGGCGGAGAACACTCCCACGGCTGCTGAGTTAGAGGCGGCTGGGCAAAATTCCATGTTCGGCGATGCTCCGCCTGTTGAGGCGGCGTCGGCGGCTGCCCCTGCTAAAGCAGAGCCCGCAGCTGCGGAGAACGCAGGCGGGACCGCTCCACCGACCAGCGAGTCGAGTGCACAAGCCCCTGCACAGTCGCCCGCAAATGCGGCGGAAACCAATCAACCTTACCGCGTGCTGGCGCGCAAATATCGACCTCAGACCTTCTCCGAGCTTATCGGGCAAGAGCCCATGGTGCGCACGCTTGGCAATGCGATTGAACGGGATCGCCTTGCGCATGCTTTTTTGATGACCGGCGTGCGCGGTGTCGGCAAGACTTCGACGGCGCGGTTGATTGCCAAGGCGCTGAATTGTGTCGGCGTAGATGGCGCGGGCGGACCGACAATTGATCCTTGCGGGCAATGCGAACCGTGCACCGCTATTGCCGAAGGCCGCCACATTGACGTGATCGAAATGGATGCCGCGTCCAACACTGGTGTCGATGATGTGCGCGAGATTATTGAGCAGGTCCGCTATGCGGCCGTCTCAGCGCGCTACAAAATCTATATTATTGACGAAGTGCACATGCTTTCTCGCAATGCTTTCAATGCTTTGCTTAAGACTCTTGAAGAGCCGCCTGCACACGTCAAATTCCTGTTCGCCACCACCGAAGTTGAAAAATTGCCGGTGACGGTGCTCAGCCGAACACAGCGGTTTGATCTGCGCCGCATCCCGGCCGAATTGCTTGCCGAACATTTTGGCAAAGTCTGCGCTCTCGAAGGGGTGGAGGCCGAGCACGAGGCTTTGCGCATTATCGCGGCGTCAGCCGAAGGGTCAGTGCGCGATGGCCTTTCGATCCTCGATCAAGCGATTGCCCATTCCGATATGGATGCAGAGGGCAGCGTCACCGCTGGCCGCATTCGGGACATGCTTGGCCTAGCCGATAAGAGCGCGCAGCGCCGGTTGTTGGCGGACCTTCTATCGGGCGATGCCAAAGGGTTACTAGCCGGAATTGATGAACAATATTCGTTGGGCGTAGAACCGCTGGCTTTGATGCGGGCGCTGATGGATTTGATCCACCGCGTCACATTGGCGCAGGTTTCCGGCGGTGAACCCGACGCGTCGAGTGAAGACGAACGCGCGGCATTGGCGGAATTCGCGGCCAGTTTGAGCACGCCGCAATTGCACAGATTGTGGCAATTGCTGCTCAAGGGCCATGACGAAGTGCGGCAAGCGCCCGATCCGCTGGTTTCATTGCAAATGGCGTTGCTGCGCGTGCTCCACGCCGCTGGAATGCCCGACCCGGGCAAATTGGCAAAACGCATCGAAGAATTGGCGAATGCGGGCCCTGCGCCTGCTGCTGATGCCTCAACCGCGGGCTCGCCAGACGCGGGCGGTGCCTCTGCTGTTTCAAACCACGCGGGCGCATCGCTCAATTGGGCGGAATTGGTCGAGAAAATCGACAGCGCTGGCCAATTACGGGTTGCCCAGATGATGCGTGACCGGATCCGGGTCATAGAGCTTTCACCGGAGCGGCTGATCTTTGAACAGGCCGACGATTACAGCGATGATCCCGTGCCGGACATCCGCGATGCGCTGTTCAAATTGACCGGAAAACGCTGGCTGGTTGAACGCGGCGCGGGAGAGGCTCAGCCAAGTTTGCGCGAAGCCGCCGATGCGGAGACAAAGGCGGCCGGTGAACGCCTGCGCGCCAACCCCTTGGTAAAGGCCGCTTTCGAAGCTTTCCCCGACGCCGAATTGGTCGAACCGCAAGACAACGTCGCCCGAAATCTTGGGGCTGCTGCATCAGCCGGCAGCAAATGGAATTGATTCAACACATCTAAGTTACAAGGACACCCCCGACATGAAATCGATGGAAGAAATGATGCAAGCGGCGCAGCAAGCCGCCGAGACGATCCAGAACCAAATGAACGATATGCAGGTGAAGCTGGATTCTATCGAAGTCGAAGGCACCGCAGGCGGCGGCCTCGTCAAAGTGCGAGCGACAGCAAAGGGCCGCATTCTGGGCGTCAGCATCGACGACAGCCTGATGAAGCTAGATGAAAAGCACATGGTCGAAGACCTCGTGACCGCCGCGTTTAACGATGCGCGCGACAAATCCGACCGCGTTTCGGAAGAGCAGATGAAAGAGATGCAGGGCGGCATGGGCCTGCCACCGGGCTTTAACCTGCCGGGCATGGGGTAATCTTCGCGCATGGCAGTAAGTTTAGCCATCCGCATGTTTGTTGCGCATGCAATCGGCATCTTTGTTTTGTCGATCGTGGGTGTTGTAATGGGCAGCGATCCAGACCTTGGCGAATTTATCGGCGTGTTTTTAGTAAGTCTTATAGCGTCCTTGTTTGTGTTTCTCCCTGTGATGCTGGTGGCGATGGCCCATTCGGAGCAGATATTTGAAGACCCTATTAGGTTCACGGTCGCTGGCCCAATTGTGCTCATGATACTGGCCGGGCTTTTTGCCGGGAGGGATTGGTCGATCGGTATTGGTCTTTGTGCAGGGGTTTCTTCTTTGGTCCTTTATCTCTCAATTTGGATCGACAACCCGATTGATTTGGGAGTGGCCGATTAACTGCGTTCTTTTTGAGCGGCTTCCACAGCTTCCTGACAGCCCCCATTGCGACCCCGCATCCCGCTACCCATATTCACCCAAACGGCGCGCCCAAATGGCGGCCTCGGACACCCAAATATGACACAGCAATTTCCTCTCCTTCCCTTGCGCGATATTGTCGTCTTTCCCGGCATGGTCGTCCCGCTTTTTGTGGGACGTGACAAATCGGTTGCGGCGCTTGAGGCTGCGATGGAGGCGAGCAAGGACATCGTCCTGGTCGCTCAGCTTGATCCGGGATGCGATGATCCCGATGGCGACGATTTGTACGATGTCGGCGTGATCGCGCAGGTGCTGCAATTGCTCAAATTGCCCGACGGGACCGTGCGCGTATTGGTGGAGGGCACCGCGCGCGCGACCCTCACCTCGCTTCGCGCGCAGGACAATTATGTGCTGGCCGAAGTGGCTTTGGCCGAGCCGGAGACCGTCGCAGGCAGCGAAGTTACGGCGTTGATGCGGCAAGTGGTCGATCAATTTGGCGAATACACCAAACTGAACAAAAAGATGGGCGAGGAGACCAATGTCGACCTCTCCGATGTCGATGATGCAGGCGACCTAGCCGATACGATCGCCGCCGCGCTGAATGCAAAAGTGTCTGACAAACAATCGCTGCTGACAGAGACGAGCCCGCTAAAGCGGCTTGAACTCGTCATGGCCTTTATGGAAGGCGAGCTTTCTGTGCTTCAGGTGGAGCGCAAAATCCGTGGGCGTGTGAAACGCCAAATGGAGAAAACTCAGCGTGAATATTACCTCAACGAACAGTTGAAGGCGATCCAAAGCGAACTGGGCGGAGAAGGCGGCGAAGAGGGCGATGAAATCGCCGAGCTGACCGAAAAGATCGAAAAAACCAAGCTTTCGAAAGAAGCAAAAACCAAGGCGAAGCTGGAGCTTAAGAAGCTTAAAGGCATGCAGCCGATGAGCGCCGAGGCGACTGTGGTTCGCAATTACCTTGATGTGTTGCTGGGCCTGCCATGGGGCAAAAAATCGAAGGTCAAGAAAGACATTGGCAAAGCGCAAACTGTGCTGGATGCCGATCACTATGGGCTAGAGAAAGTCAAAGACCGGATCATCGAATATCTTGCCGTTCAGGCGCGGACCAACAAGCTGAAAGGCCCGATCCTGTGCCTCGTCGGACCGCCGGGCGTGGGTAAAACGTCGCTGGGAAAAAGCATCGCCAAGGCCACGGGCCGCGAATTTGTGCGCCAATCGCTGGGCGGGGTGCGTGATGAGGCGGAAATTCGCGGGCACCGCCGGACCTATATTGGTTCGATGCCGGGCAAGATCGTCACCAATCTTAAAAAGGCAGGCACCAGCAATCCGCTGTTTCTGCTCGATGAGATTGACAAATTGGGTCAGGATTTCCGCGGCGATCCAGCTTCGGCGTTGCTCGAAGTGCTCGATCCAGAGCAAAACAACAGCTTTCAAGATCACTATCTCGAACTCGACCTAGACCTGTCTGACATCATGTTTGTCACCACGGCGAACAGCCTCGATCTGCCTCAACCTCTGCTCGACCGGATGGAGATCATCCGGCTTGAGGGCTACACAGAGGATGAAAAGGTTGAGATTGCGAAACGTCACCTGATCGAAAAGCAGGTGGAACAGCATGGCCTGACGAAAGGGGAGTTTGAACTCACTGATGAGGGCCTGCGCGATCTGATCCGGTTCTACACGCGTGAAGCAGGCGTGCGGACTTTGGAGCGAGAAATTGCTCGGCTGGCGCGCAAGAGCCTGCGTAAGATCCTAGAGAAAGAAACGACCAGCGTAACGATCACGCCCGAAAATCTGGGCGAGTTTGCTGGCGTGCGCAAATTCAAGCACGGCATGAGCGAAGACGAGGCTCAAGTTGGCGCGGTTACGGGCCTTGCCTGGACATCGGTTGGCGGCGAATTGCTGACCATCGAAAGCGTCACCACGCCCGGCAAAGGCGAAGTCAAAACGACGGGCAAACTGGGCGATGTTATGCAGGAAAGCATCGCTGCGGCCTTTTCCTTTGTTAAGGCGCGCGCGCCAACATACGGCATCAAGCCATCGCTGTTCCACCGCAAGAATGTGCACATTCACCTTCCCGAAGGGGCAGTCCCCAAGGACGGTCCAAGCGCCGGTATCGGCATGGTCACATCGATCGTTTCGACTTTGACAGGGGCCACTGTGCGCCCTGAGGTCGCGATGACGGGTGAGGTGACATTGCGCGGCCGGGTCTTGCCGATTGGCGGATTGAAAGAGAAGCTTCTCGCGGCGTTGCGCGGCGGCATTACCACCGTCTTGATCCCAGAGGACAATGTGAAGGATCTCGCCGAGATCCCTGACAATGTGAAAGAGGGGCTTGAGATTGTTCCGGTCTCTCATGTTGATCAGGTGCTGGAACGCGCGTTGACCGACATGCCTACTCCGATTGAGTGGACCGAAGCCGATGATCTGGCGTCGCAACCGGGCGCTGGGCAAAATTCCGGCCCATCGGGAACGGGCGGAGCAGGTTCTGACGTGCCAACCGCGCATTGAGCGGGTAAAGGACTGATCTCTCGCTGCGAATCGCGGCGGGGTCGCTTTTAATTTTGAAATGCGCAGTTGTTGATGCTGCTGGTTACGTCTCGCGCGTAGGCTTCCGTCTATCGCAAACGTGCCTTTTTGGCTCAAATTGGCGCTTTTTCGGGCGATTTGCCTTTGACAGCTTTATCAAAAAGGTCTCAATCTGTGATCTTTGAAGGTGGGGCGATTCAATTAGCTTGCGATTACGAAGAGTAAAAAGGGGAACGTAAAGATGAACAAGAATGATCTGATCGGCGCGGTTGCCGAATCCAGCGGCCTTTCCAAGAATGACGCATCCAACGCTGTAGAGGGCGTTTTCGAAGCGATTCAAAAAGCGCTCGCCGGCGGTGATGAAGTGCGTCTGGTCGGGTTCGGCACATTTGCCGTTGCAAAGCGTAAGGCGTCGATGGGGCGCAATCCGCGCACCGGCGAACCAATGCCGATCAAAGCATCCAATCAGCCCAAGTTTAAGGCTGGCAAAGGCCTCAAAGACGCGGTCAATTAAGCCATAGGGTTTCATCGGCGCGTTCACACCGCGCCAGACAGATTAAACCCCGCCTGCCGCGAACGGCAGGCGGGGTTTTTTGTGTCCATTCTGGGGCCGGCTGCGAAACGCAGCGGGGCCGATTAGCGCGACATATCGATAAGTGCGGTCGGCGCGGCTTGAGTGCGGGCGGAGATTGTCCACGCCAATTCATCCCCGCGCGCGGTCGGCACTGCGCCTTCATCCGTGTTGTTGGCGCGGATTATGCCGTTGGTGACGATGGTAAAAGTGCCATCCATCACAGGAATGTCTGGCATTTCGGGGCCGCCTTGCTCACCGCTCATCGCGGCCATGCCCGCCATTCCGGCCATTCCGCCCATCATGCCGCCCATGGGGCTGGCTTCATTCTGGGCCGCAAAGCCGGGGGCGTTGACCCGCACCAAACCGCCATCGCGCAGGTGGATTTGCACAAAGGGATTGGAGACAGGAAAGCCTTCTATGATCGGAAAGATAAAGTCATGGCTAAGCTCTCCGCTGACGGAATAGCTGACGTCGAACACGCCATCGCCCATATTCACCACCCGGTCCCATCCTTTTTGACGCAGCAGCAGTTCAGTCAATTCTTCGGCTGCTGCTGGATCAGATGGATCGATCCCGCCCATCATTACAGACATTTGCTCCGCCTGCTGGGCCGCCTCTGCCGCGCGCAATCCGGCGTTTGCATCCCACGCCGCGCGTTGATCGGCCAATTCCGCCTCGGTGCATTCGCGGTCCTGATACGTCTCTTCATCATAACAGTCATCGGCGGTAAATTCGTCCGCCGCTGCACCCATTTCTGCAAGGCTGGAAAGGCCTAGAAAGAAAATCTCCCCTTCATAGGTAAAGGTAAAGCGGTCTTCTTCGGTAAGGATCAGTTCTGACGTGAACTTGCCCGGCGTGATGAAACAACCGGACAGCATCAGCGAAAGGCCCGCCAGCAGTGTGGCCGCAACCATCTTTGGTGATCGGTACATATTCATGGCATTCACTCCCCCAACTCCTGAAAACCCTATGCTTCCATGCTGCGTGTTGCCGCAGCATAGAGCGCGATAGCTGTTGCATTTGAAACGTTAAGACTTTCGATAGCCGAACTGATCGGCAAACGGGCCAATGTGTCGCAATGCGCAGCGATATTCTGGCGAAGGCCTTCGCCTTCCGCGCCCATAACAATGGCCATCGCGCCGGTCGGCATGCTTTGCGCCAGCGTTGCTTCCGCTTCGCCTGCCATGCCGATGCGCCAATATCCCGCTTCTGCCAATTCGTCCAAAGCGCGGGCCAGATTGACAACGCGCACCCACGCCACGGTTTCCAGCGCGCCCGATGCCGATTTCGCGACCACGCCGCTTTCGGGCGGGGCGTGGCGATCCTGGGTAACGATGCAAGCGGCGCCGAACGCAGCGGCAGAGCGCAAAATCGCGCCGACATTGTGCGGGTCGGTCACTTGATCGAGGACGACGATGGGACGCGCCGCATCCCCGGTCGCAAATTCATCAAGAAAGGTGTTTTCCAACGCCTCACATTCCAAAACCAGCCCCTGATGCGGGGCGTCTTTGGCGACAAGCCGTCCCAGATCGGCGGGATCGGCATATTCGACCGGGAAGCCTTCGGGCAGATCGCCGTCCAAAGTTTCGATCCCTTCGCGCGTGGCCCACAATTTGCGGTGCTCACGCGCTGGGTTTTTAAGCGCAGCTTCGACCGGGTGACGGCCCCAGATGCGAACGTGACCGGGATTTGTTCGGCCCGATCCCCGGCCTCCCTTCATCCGTCCTGCGCGCCCGCGCAATGCGCGTTTGCGATCACCTTTTGCCATTTGAAATCTCGCTTATCAAAAATGTTTTGGCGGCCGCGCCGCTGCTCTAAATTTGCCCCCTGCCAGTAGCCCCATTGACAGGCAAGCGCCCGTTCGCCATTGGGGCGCCTCTCGGCAGCGTGGTGAAACCAGCCGCGCGTCTTTTTAAAAGCGCATTTCGCGCCTTTGCAAAGCCCATATGTGGACAGGTGGCCGAGTGGTTAAAGGCAGCAGACTGTAAATCTGCCCGCGCAAGCGTACATAGGTTCGAATCCTATCCTGTCCACCATATGGCCTCTAAGTCCTTGTTTAAAAACAATAAATTACGGTTGGACATTGTTCCCGCCGTATTGGTTGGGCATGTTTTGTTGTCCCCGTGAGCGTGGGTCTGGAATTCGACGTTAATTGTCCATCCATTCTAAGCCCCTAATCTAAGACTTGTTCTGTAGTAATCGAGTATATAGGGCGGGCACTAGATGGGAGCTAAAACTTGACGAATTCGAACAATGTCCTCGTCGCTTTTAGCGTTGATCACGCAGCACGAGTAACTAGACTTTCAAAATCTCGTCTCACTCAATGGGACAGATTGGGATTTTTTTCTCCAGAGCTTGCTGACGATCATGATCGTGGAAACCCCTATGCGCGAGTATATTCCTTCAACGATCTGGTGGGACTTCGCACTTTGGCGATTCTGACTGATCGGTACCGTGTCCCACTGAGCGAGTTGAAGAGAGCAGCACCCGAGCTTGAGAAACGAGCTGCGAGACCTTGGTCTGAACTCGCTCTAGCTGTCGTAAAGCGCAAGGTTGTTTTCGATCTTGATACCGCTCCCAGGGATTCTGACGGCCAAATGATCGGTAAGTTCATTCCTCTTGGTCCTATTGCTTCTGAAGTGGCGGTCGATTCCAATCAGCTTCGGAGCCGTGATACAGACAAGATTGGGTTGATAGAGCGGCGTCGCTTCATAGCTCACAACAAGCCGGTGGTAGCTGGAACTAGAATTCCAACAGCTGCGATCGAGAGCTTTGTTAAGGATGGTTTCAGTGACTCAGAAATCATTGCTGAGTATCCTTCGGTGACGAGCTCAGATATTGCTGCTGTTCGGAACCATATGCGGGATGCCGCCTAATTCCTGAACGCAGATTAACATTTCTTGCGGACGAATGCGTGTCTGAATCAGCTTGTCGTTTCCTTGAGGATCGCGGGCATGAAGTTCTGCGAGCTCGCGATAAGGTTCCTGAGGGGACTCAAGATCCAATTGTTGCAAAGGTAGCCCAGGATCTTTCAGCGGTTTTATTGACCGATGATTCGGACTTCAAAACAATTGCAAGTCGCCGACAGGATGGGCAAAAAGCACGATTCCGAAAGTTGAGCCGGGTGCTTCTAGGTTGCGAGCATTCCAAGGTTGTAAACCGACTGGAGGCGACAATTTCTTTGATCGAATTTGAGTACGAGCTCGCCCAAAACAAGCACGACAAGCGCATCATATTGGACGTGAAACCGACTATGATCCGGGTACTTCGCTAGTTCAATCATTCGAGCAACTGGTCAGATCTTGGTTGTCTTGCAAATCCTTCAAAGGTTGGACAACGGAATCGCGGGGTGCCGCAGGATTGCGTGGGTTATTTCAAGGGTTGGACATCTTTTAGTAGTTGAATTAGAAGAATTATTCTAGTCCTATCCTGTCCACTATATGGCTCTCTCACACAGGATCAGATAGGCCGGTCATGCCGAGCGGTGCATAGTCGCCTATTGCCAATTGTTCGAACACGCCCAATCCGCTTTCGCCCATTCCAGTTTTGTCGGTTTCATTGGTGACACGGCACAGCATTTGCACATGCAAATTGTCGGGCCGGGCAGGGTCCACCGCGTTCAAATCAATATCCTCGCGTTCAATTTCGAGAGCCCCGTGGTCAAGGCCATGCCCCCATTTGGGCGAAGTGTAGCCAAGCCCGCGCATTTGGAATCGGGACATCGGCGCTAAGGTGAAGCTCTCATTGCCGATCCGCAGTGTGCTGCTCGCTGGCCACCGGGACCCGGTTTGGATCGAAGTGTTCAATGTGGCCGTGTCGGTGTGAATATGCTCCGCTTCGCCCGCGCCGTCTGGCACGCATACTGCGCGGGTGTTCCATGGTGATCCATCGGGATGGGCATTGAGGTGAAAGAATACGCTGCGTTCGGCCAGATTGATCGGGGTCCATTGCCAAAAGAACTGCGGCACCATTTGCGGCATTTGCGGATCGGACTGTCCGACCGGGCGAATGCCCCAGCTGCGATCGCGCGTTCCGCTTGTCCCAGCGGGCAGCTCCGTTCGCTTTCCATCGACGCTGAGCCAGCCGGTGTAATGGCCGTTTTGCGTCATCCGTGTGTAATCCATGATCGTGCGCGGGCCGCGTTTCCAGATAAAGCGGGGCTCTTCGATGGGAAAGGCTCTGCCGGCGAAGGTAATGTCAGCGGCAATCCCTTCGCCTTCCACCTTTAGACGCAACCGGTTCAGCGGCTCGACAATCTCGATGGCGATCCCGCCGCATTCTAAATCCAATCGCTCCATGGCCAATGTGCGCGAGGCGTGGAGGCAATTTTGCTTGCCGCCGCGAACCACACAGAAATGCGCATCCACCACATTCAGAACGGGATAAACGCCAAAGGCTAGCGCGAAGAACGTCTCTCCATCGGGGGAATATCCGTTGAAGAAATAGCGGTCATAAAAATTGCGATCGGTGCCGGGATAGGCAACCGGTTCGGGTGTTTGGTGAAGCGGAAAATCATCGCCTTTGGTCAGCATCGTGGTTCCTTTGCCTCATTCAAACAGGTCAAGCGCGCCGGTGTCCTGCACCAATTCCAACGCGCCGCGCGCCATAGAAAGGAAATTGGCATCGCCGCGTTCCGTGCGCACAACATTGGCCGCGCTAAACACTGCGGTGGAAACGCCGTGCACTGCGCCGATTTTGTACCCGTGATCGATATCTGCGCGGGTCAAAGACACACCGTGCAACGCCATTTGATCGCGATAGAGGGCCAGCAATTCATCCTCTGCCGCGCGGCGCAGTTCCGATCCAACACCAGCGCCCATGAAATATCCGATATCCATCGCCCCATCGCCGGGCGTCAGCGTCTGCCAATCCACGATGGCCAAAGGATGCGCACCGTCCTTTGCATCGAACAGCATATTGTCGAGCCGGAAATCGCCATGGACCAAGCATTTGTGTTCGTTCTCGCGCGCAAAAACGGCCTTGGACAACTCACCCATGCACCTGACGATTTGCATCAGATCCGCTGGGAGATCGCCCGAATATCGTTCCACGAATGTGTCGGTCGATCCGGGGTAGAGCGATTCTGCCATTTTGCGCAGTTTCGGATCGGGCTGAATGTCTGGTGCTGCGGTGTAATGGGTTTTGCCCCAGCTTGGTCCGTGAAGAGCGGCAGCTTGGATGATGGCTTGGCGGGCGTCGGCAAGTCTGCAACTGTCCAGCTGGTTGCCCTGACGCGCTGGGCCCATGTCCTCCATCAGCAGGATAAAGTCGCCATTGTCATCGGCAATATCGGCAAAGATCGGACGAGGGGTGATGATCGGCAATTCCGCGGCAAAGTCGCGGTAAAAGCACACTTCATGCAGATACAGCCGCATCATTTGCGCGGTCCCGCGGCTGGTCGGATCGGATGCGGCAAACTTGCCAGCGATGGTCGCAGGGCCCTCTCCGGGACCGTCGTATCCTATGGTGAAGCGGATTGAATCGCCCACTTGTCCGGTACCGATTGCCGTGTGGTCAACGCAGGTGATGCATTGATCGGTGATCAGTCCAGCTGACCGCAGGCGATGCTCAAGCCAATCGGCATTGACCTGCTCGGGCCGCTCCGGAAATTTTTCTCCCATTCGGTAAGGCTAGAGCGACTTGGGTCAGGCAGCAAGGTTCACCCTTGCCCCCAACTGTTTCGGTTGCCTTTTGGGCGAGTGGGGCTTGCCGCAGCGCAAAGCGACCCTTATCCGTTCTTCCCATGCAAGACACACAGACATTAACTGGCCGCCCGGTCATCTCCGCAACCGGCCTGTTCACTCCGTCCGAATCGATCACCAACGAAGAGCTAGTCGAAAGTTTCAACACCTATGTTGAGCGTTTCAACGCCGCCAACGCGGATGCGATTGCCGCTGGTGATGTGCAGGAATTGGCGCCGTCTTCGGTTGGTTTCATCGAAAAGGCGAGCGGCATCAAAGCGCGCCATGTGATGAGCAAAGCGCCCATCCTTGATCCTGACGTCATGACGCCGCGCTGGGATGAGCGCGGGAATGACGAACATTCGATGATGGCGGAAATCGGCGTGATCGCAGCAAAGCAGGCGTTGGAGCGGGCCGGGCGCGATGCCAGCGATGTCGATGCGGTGTTGTGTGCGGCATCGAATATGGAACGCCCATATCCTGCCATGGCCATTGAGATTCAGCAGGCGCTGGGCATTGATGGGTTTGGTTTTGATATGAATGTCGCGTGCTCATCGGCGACATTCGGAATTCAAACGGCGGCGGATTACGTCCGAGCTGGCAACGCGAAAAGCGTGCTTGTGGTCAGTCCAGAAATCACTTCGGGGCACCTCAATTGGCGCGACCGGGACAGCCACTTTATCTTTGGCGATGTTGCAACCGCGGTGCTGGTCGAAGATTCCAGCATGGCTCCGGCAGACCACTGGGAAATTTTGAGCACCAAGCTCAAAACCGTGTTCTCCAACAACATCCGGAACAATTTCGGATTCCTCAACCGGGCCGCACCAGAGAACGCGAACAATCCTGATAAGCTGTTCATTCAGGAAGGCCGAAAGGTCTTCAAAGAGGTCGTGCCGATGGTCGCTCAAATGATCATTGATGAGGCGGAGAAGCTTCAAATGGACCCCGCGACCCTGCGCCGCCTTTGGCTGCATCAGGCAAACGCCGGGATGAACCGCCTGATTGCTCAACGCGTGTTGGGTCATGAGGCGAATGACGATGAAAGCCCGACGGTGCTCGACACATACGGCAACACGTCCAGCGCCGGATCAATCATCGCGTTTCACAAGCATCAGGACGATTTGGGCGCAGGCGACACCGGTCTGATCTGCAGCTTTGGCGCAGGTTATTCGGCCGGCACCGTGTTTGTGCGCAAAACCGCCTGAACAGAGTCTTTCCCGGTCCATTTGTCCCACGCCGCGATAATATGCTGCGACGCGGTCCAAATGGCCGCCACAGCAAGCAATGATACCAGCCCGTCTACCGCATAATGGTAGGCGAGGTGGACGCTGCTGAGCCATGTGATGAAGAAGAACACGCCGAAAAACGCGCCCCATTTGGATGAGACACGGCGCACAGCGATCCAATACAGGAACGCGATTGCGCAGTGCATAGAAGGCATCGCGGTGATGCCGCTGCCCAAACCGTTTTCCGCCTGACCATACCATTCCAACAGCATTTCTTGCACCGGCAGAACCATGATCGGGATCTGTTCATTGGCCGCGTTCAGATAGGCCATTTGCGCATCAAACGTGGAATTGCCCAGCATCGGCCCCACAAAACACGGGCCCACAGAGGCGAGGGCGGTTGCCATTGCACCGCCAATGAGCGTCCAACTGAGCACATATGTCAGGAAAAACTGCCGCCTGATCTGGCTGTCGACTTTCCCAAAGGCAAAGAACATCACGCCGGGATAGAGCAGCAAGAACCAGAGTTGATACAGCAGCGCGAGGAACGCGGTGACCACGGGATAGCCCAACACCGGCTGCAGCACTTGCCATGCGTCATATCCGAAAAAGATCGCGCGATCCCATTGGATAAAGGCGTTGTCCCACGTGTAATCGTTGAACAGCGGGATCGCCGATTTCATCTTTGAGAAATAGGGCAGCAAAACAATCGCGATGCTCAGCATCGGCAGCCCTGCTGTCACAGTGCGAGTAAAACCCGGGCGGGAATAGCGCGCCTTTAAATGCGCCAGAGGGCTGTCAGGACGGCTGCGATACAATTCGCGCGCTGCATCAAAGCAGGCCAGCACCACGACAAACATAAAGAATATCTGCGCGTTGGCGATGATCCCGCCGATGCCGGGATTGACCCCGTTGATGCCCAACAACGTGAGGCACAGCGCCATCAGCGTGCATCCGATCACCAAAATGGGCACCTCTCCGCGCCACCGCTCCGCAATCGCGGGGGCGGGTGTCATGCTGCCGATCAGGGCATTGGGTGCGGATGCTGTGGTCATTGCTGGTATCGCTGCCCTTGCTCTTTAATGCGATGTTCGGGCGCTGATTTAAGGTAAACATCTCACTAAAGTGTGAATGCGCTGGGCCCCAATCGCGTCCGCTTGCACCGGCGATGATTGTGATTTGCCCACCGATGAATTGTCGCAGGATGGCGAAGCTTGCTTGCGGGCACGGGCGCCAATGCTTAGATGCGCGTCTATGGCAGGTGAAATTCTTGATAATCAGGGCCGCGGCGAAGCAAGCTGGGGATGGCCCGCAATTCATCCCGAAGGGCGCAAATATGGCGTGATCGCTGGCGCGATTGCCTGTGTGCCGCTCCTCTTTGGTTGGACCTATATTGGCATACCTTTGCTGTTCTTGGCCGCGGGTGTGTTGGCGTTTTTCCGAGATCCAGAACGCGTTGTGCCGCAGGCGGATGATTCCATCGTCGCGCCGGCTGATGGGTTGGTGACGTTGATCAAAATGGTTGAGCCGCCATCTGAACTGCAGATCGATGATGGGTCGGGCCATCCCGGCCTTGCCGCGACGCCGGTGACGCGCATTTCCATTTTCATGAGCGTTTTTGACGTGCACATTAACCGCGCGCCGATTGCCGGAACGGTTCGCCGGGTGGTTTATGTGCCGGGCAAATTCGTGAACGCTGATCTGGACAAGGCCAGCGAAGAGAATGAGCGCCAGCATGTCTTGATTGAGCGGACCGATGGTTTGCAAATTGGCTTCACGCAAATAGCCGGTCTGGTTGCACGGCGGATTGTGCCGTTTGTGAAGCCGGGCGATACGGTTGCAAAAGGGCAGCGGGTTGGCCTGATCCGGTTTGGCAGCCGGGTCGATGTCTATCTCCCCGCCGGAACAGAGCCGAAGGTTTTGATGGGTCAAAAGATCATCGCTGGCGAAACAATCCTAGCAGATCGCGGCGCTGCGGCGCTGCTCGAAGGGATTGCGCAATAGTGCCTTTACCCGCTTTGGCGCCGCGCAATTGCGGGGTGAACTCGTGAAAAGGCGGGCCAAGTCTGAGACGCCGTCTTCGCTGCCTGCGCGGGTTGGCCCCAAGGCGGATGAAGGCGAAGATGCACATGGGGCAAGCGATGGCCGCGGCTTAGCGCTGCGGGCGATGATGCCCAACGCTATCACTGCCGCTGCGCTTTGCGCTGGTTTAACCGGTGTGCGTTTTGCCATTGAAGGGCAATGGGCGTTCGCCGTTCTGGCGGTGATTTTGGCGGGCTTGCTCGACGGAGTGGATGGCCGCATCGCCCGTCTGCTGAACGCGCAATCGCGCTTTGGTGCGGAGCTGGATAGCCTGGCGGATTCGCTGTCATTCGGGATGGCTCCTGCGCTGATCCTCTATATGTGGTCGCTTCAGGATCTTGACCGGTTTGGTTGGTTCGCCGCCCTTGGCTTTGCGATTTGCTGCGCGCTGCGGCTTGCGCGGTTTAACGCCCGGATCGATGTCGAAGATCAACCGCATCAATCCGCCGGTTTCCTCACCGGAGTTCCTGCACCTGTGGGGGCGACATTGGCCTTTACGCCATTCTATCTTTGGCATGAAACGGGGATGGCGATTTTTCGGGACCCGGTCGTGCTGGCGGTTTGGATGAGCCTGATCGCGATCTTGTTGATTTCCAACATGCCCACTTTGAGCTGGGCCGCCATTCGTCCCCGGCGCGATATACGGTTGCCGCTTTTGGCTTTTGCGGCGATTGGCTTTGCAGCGGCGCTGCTTGAACCGTGGTGGTCGCTCACCGCGCTCAGCCTCGGCTATCTCGCGCTCATTCCGTATGCCTTGATCAAATACGCCAAAATCAAACGCCGCCGGGCAGCGGAAGCGATCAGCTAGCCAGCTTCGTAACGGGCACCGCGCCGTACAGTGGACGCTGGCGTGTATAGGGCCGGGCAACCCCCGCCAAAGTTCGCCGCGCTGGTTTGCGTGGCTGCTGACGCAGGCGCACCTCACGGGCATGAAGTTGAGGCGTAAACCCCGCCTCCAACAACGCCTGTTGCCGTTTCAGCATAATATACGCCCCTCTGCCGCGCAGCCAGCTGTCCAGCAAGCTCAACCCGGTTGCGATTGTGGCAATGGCAAACAAGCATGTCAGTGTGAGTGCGAGCATCATTCGAGGTCCCTATACTATGCGCCAAATTTTTGGTGTTCGGCGTTTGTTCCAACCCCTTTGTTCTATAAGTGTTCCTCCCAGTCAAGCATTTTTGTTCCGTT
Source organism: uncultured Erythrobacter sp. (assembly GCA_947502815.1). Classification (GTDB taxonomy): domain Bacteria; phylum Pseudomonadota; class Alphaproteobacteria; order Sphingomonadales; family Sphingomonadaceae; genus Erythrobacter. The sequence continues at coordinate 2,098,371 of CANNBH010000001.1, read as the reverse complement.
TGTGTTCTTTGCCATATTCTTTCTACTGGATTTTGTGTTCCAAGGGCGCTAGTGGCGCGGCCTCGCAAGAACAAAGCGGTGCGAATCGCATTGCTGATCCGTTCTTGTGAAATTCACATGGCAGGCGCTTCATACCGGTGCCGTTTGCGGGATCTCCGCTGAACGGTTCCATGCTTGCCAGAGGAACAACCGGAAAGGAAATACCCATGGCGGCTACCACCGTTACCATGCAGCAATTGATTGAGGCCGGCGCACACTTCGGCCACCAGACCCACCGCTGGAACCCGCGGATGAAGCCGTATATTTTCGGCAACCGCAACGGTGTTCACATCATCGATCTGTCGCAGACCGTTCCGCTTTTCGCGCGCGCTCTCGATTTCGTTGAAAGCACAGTTCGCGCAGGCGGCAAGGTTCTGTTCGTCGGAACCAAGCGTCAGGCGCAAGAGCCTATCGCAGAAGCAGCCCGCGCTTGCGGTCAGCACTTCGTCAACCACCGTTGGCTCGGCGGGATGCTCACCAACTGGAAAACCATCAGCGGTTCGATCAAGCGTCTTAAGACCCTTGAAGAGCAGCTTGGCGGCGACACCAGCGGCTTCACCAAGAAAGAAGTTCTTCAACTGACGCGTGAGCGTGACAAGCTGGAACTGTCGCTTGGCGGTATCCGCGATATGGGCGGCATTCCTGATGTCATGTTTGTAATCGACGCCAACAAAGAAGACCTCGCCATTAAGGAAGCGGCCGTTCTCGGCATTCCTGTGATCGCGGTTCTCGATACTAATGTTGATCCATCGAACATCGCATTCCCAGTTCCCGGCAATGACGATGCGGCCCGTGCCGTTCGCCTGTATTGCGGCGCAATTGGTGATGCGGCGACGGCTGGTCAAGGCGGCGCTGTTCAGGATTCGGGCGAAGATTTCGGCGCGATGGAAACACCGCCAGCTGAACCCACCGCTGCTGCCTAAACTGTTACGGCGCGCGCCACCGCACATTGCGGGCACGCTCCACAATCCCAAATTTGAGCGCCGGGCATCTTGCATGATCCCGGCGCTCCCAAACTTTTAAGAAGGAAATCACCATGGCCGATTTCAGCATCGCCGATGTGAAAACGCTGCGCGAGAAAACTGGCGCTGGCATGATGGACGCAAAAAAAGCGCTGGTCGAAGCCGGCGGCGATATCGAAGCCGCTATCGATGGCCTGCGCGCCAAAGGTCTTGCGACCGCACAAAAGAAATCCAGCCGGACCGCTGCCGAAGGTCTCGTCGGCGTTTCCGTCGAAGGCACAAAGGGTGTTGCCGTTGAAGTGAACTCTGAAACCGACTTCGTTGCGAAGAACGATCAGTTCCAAGACTTCGTGCGTCACACCACCGCTGTTGCTCTTACGCTGGGTTCGGATGACGTTGAGGCGCTGAAGGCGTCTGACTATCCTGCTGGCGGCACGGTCGCTGAAAAGCTGACCGATAATGTTGCGACAATTGGTGAGAACCAACAGATCCGCCGGATGAAGACCGTTTCGGTTGGCAGCGGTGCGGTTGTATCCTATGTCCACAACGCGGCTGCAGAAGGCCTCGGCAAAATCGGCGTTCTGGTTGCTCTCGAAAGCGACCTCGGCGATGATGTGCTGGTGCCATTTGGTAAGCAGCTGGCGATGCACATCGCCTCGATGTTCCCGCAAGCTCTCAACGCAGACGGCCTCGACGCCGACGTGATTGAGCGTGAGCGCGCCATCGCACAGGAAAAGGCAGCCGAAAGCGGCAAGCCCGAGAACGTGCAGGAAAAGATGGTTGAAGGCGCGATCAAGAAATTCGCCAAAGAGAACGCTCTGCTCAGCCAGATGTTCGTGATGGACAACAAATCCAGCGTTGCAGACGTTGTTGCCAAAACCGGCAAGGATGCAGGCGGCTCAATCACTCTGACTGATTACGTCCGCTTCCAGCTGGGTGAAGGCATCGAAGTCGAAGAAGAAGACTTCGCCGCAGAAGTGGCTGCAACGCTTAAGGGCTAAGCCTTAGCGCTTCTTTGCAAGTGACATTAGAAAAGCCGCCGCAGTGACAAACTGCGGCGGCTTTTTTGTTATGTGCTTGGAAATTGAATGCCCGTTAACGAGCCAGCTCCGGGCACCACATTCTGCTGCGACCGCCTACCTCTGACCTCGTTGTTGGTGGTCAACGTCTAAAGACAATGAGATCTAGTCGCGCGCGATATTAGACCGCCAGACCGCACTCGCGGCAAACTGGTACAATTGGTTACAGAATGCGACAACTGGCGACTGGCATTTAGTGACCCTGATGCGAAACTCGCGATCCATACAAGTAGTCGTAGGTCTTCTGAACGTTCGAGATGTTTGCGGCGCGCAAACAGCGGGACGACAGATTGAAGGAGTCAATATGCTCAATGAAAATTACAAGACGAGTATGTTTTTGGCATCGAGCCTATTGATACTTCAGGCATGTGGAGGAGAGGACAGCTCTTCTGATGTCGCAGTCACACCAACTCCCACTCCCACGCCTACACCTTCACCGACGCCATCACCTAGCCCCTCTTCAAGTTTGGTATTCGGGCCCAATAGTTTTCTGACCATCACTGAAAATCAAGGCGGCTTTACCGGCATGCTTGACCCGGGAGATCGCTTTGGCCGCGACCATGACCAAGCCGGTGATATCAATGGTGACGGAATAACTGACTTTGTTGTGGGCGCACGATCCGATGATGACGGCGCTACTGATGCGGGCGCCGTTTATGTGCTCTTCATGAATGCGGATGGCTCTGTAAACTCAAGTCAGAAAATTTCTGCGCTTGAGGGCGGTCTGAACGAAACCCTGAGCCAGGGAGCATTCTTCGGCTACGGCGTTGCCGGGATCGGCGACTATGACGGCGACGATATCCCGGATATTGCGGTTTCAAAATTGGATCCAGCTGACCGGGCAATCTACATTTTGCACCTTAATGCGAACGGCACAGTTAAGTCGAAAGTCAAAAATGCAGGCATCACGGCTGAGGGATTGAGCGCTGCAGACCTTGATGGAGATGGAAAGATCGATCTTATCGCAGGAGACCCTACAGTCGCTGGAAGTGGAGCTATCCAACTACTGTTTTTCGACCAGAATTCCGCCGTGATCAGCAGCGCCGCGGTTACGATCGGCGATAATGTGGGCGGATTTGGCACGGGGTTGAGTGCCGGCGATGATTTTGGAGGCCGGGAATCTGCCCTGTTGGGAGACATTGATGGAGACGGAACGTTAGAAGTGGCCGTTGGCGCGTATATGTCTGACGGAGGAACAGGCGCTATTTGGATTTTGTCGCTTGATAGCAGCACCTATCAAGTGGTGGATAAGGTCAAGATCGCTCCGGGGCTCGCGGGCTTCGATGAAACCATTCCCAACGTAGTGAACACTAACGGCACATTTGGCGGCCAATTTGGACATGCTATGGTGGCTGCCGGAGATCTAAACGGTGACGGGATCCCTGATTTGATTTCGGGTGCCAATCAATACGAAACTGGGGTTGGTTACATCCTCTATCTCAACAGCGACAAAACCATCAAAACCTATACCCGCATTAACAACACCGAGGGCGGATTTCCCTTGACCCTTGGCAGTGGTGATCGTTTCGCCCGGTCCATGTCATTGGTCAGCGCACAGCGTGTAAATGGGACTATAACAGTTAATTTTGGAGGCGGCGTGAGTGCCGCAGGGTCTGGCTCAGTCTATTCACTTACATTTCAAGCCTATTCTGTTTCAAGCCAAGGTAGCGATACGTTTTGGGACGGAGGTTCCACGCTTTTCACCAATTGGGACCATACCTCTCAAACCGTCACCGCTCCGCTTAGCTTCGAGCAGTGTATATTGAAGTCCTTCGAGGCGGGTGGGTCAAACATAACTGCTCAAGAAAGCGATGGCCGCTGCATTATAAAAGATTCTAGCGCGGTACTGGCAGACAGCACAGAAGGCAGTACGGCTTATCTTAGAGCTTTGCCATAGTTTGGGCCTTTCGCGCGGCATCGGACTTGATCAAATTTGCGTCAGCCTCCCACCCCAATTGTGGACCGACGCGTCTTAGTAAAAAATAGCGAGATCGCCCGAATTCTTACCGCCGCTCAGACCGCACTTCGATCACCCAAATCTCTGGCTGAGTGAACAGACGCACGGGCAGCAAGCTGGTGCCCAGTCCTGCGCCTGTCACCAAAGTCTTCCCGTGCAGCTCGCTGACGCCGCATGCGTATTCCTCGCCGTAATCGGACATGGTCGCTGGGCTTCCGCCCCATGGATAGGCGATCTGGCCGCAATGCGTGTGGCCTGACAGGACGAGGTCCGCGTTGGTGGGCAGGGAGGGAAAGACGTCGGGGCTGTGTGATAGCCACAGGCGGATGCCCGATAGGCCTTGCATGGCGGCGGTGGTGGCTTCGATATTGGCGCGTCCGGTGAAGTCGTCGTCGAGGCCGCCCACAGCGAACGGGCCCATTTGTGCCGCTTCATTTTCGAGCACGGTGATGGTTGGATACCGCGCCAGTTGCGCCGCAAGGCCGGGCCAATCGTACCAATGATCGTGATTGCCGGGCACAAAGGCAACGCCATAACGCGCGCGCAGATCGGCCAAGGGCGCGACGATCTCCTCCGGCGTGTAAATTTTGGTCGCGGTCATTTTCTCGCTGACCAAATCGCCAGTGATCGCGATCAGGTCCGGCTCCAACGCGTTCACTTGCGCAATGATCCGCTCCAATCGGGGTGGCGGCATATCCGGCCCCGCGACATGAATGTCGGTGAGAAAAGCTATGGTGACCGGCGCAGAACCGCGGGGCAGGGCGGTGCTTCCAATCGTTAGCCGCTGGATCACCGGGTCGCGCATCGTGTCGCGCCACGCCTTTACGCAAAGCAGCACGGCGCAAATGACGCCCGCCGCAAGCGCGATCTTCACCCATTTGTTTCGCAGCAAAGCGCGCAGCATAGATTTCATGGGGCCTGTTTGGGGCAAGAGCGCTGGCGATGGCAACCACACTCGGTCTGCGCGCGCGGTGTTTTCCTACATCGCCTCCCCCTGATACATTTCTGCGCAAATTGGGATGCGGATGGCACGAGCGCGGTGCGAGTGCGCGGTATCTGTTTTTGGGGTTTTGGTGTGGGAAATTGGAAACTGACACATTGGAGCGAGAAATTGTCTGTAATATGTTGAATAATAGCCATTTTGAGGGGTTTCAAACTTTTCCAAAGTGGGGCCATACGCGGTCCAGCGCCCTCGCTAAGCTGCGTATAGGAGCGCGCATGATGCGCTATACCCCTTGGCAGCATCGCAGGCGGCGGATAGAGGCTCGTTCAACTCACAACCCGCCGGAGACACACCCAGCCATGGCACTTCCCCAAATCAAGCGCGTATTGCTCAAACTGTCGGGCGAGGTCCTGATGGGGGAACAGGAATACGGCATCGACCCCGCTTACGTCGCGCGCCTCGCCGAAGAGGTGAAGGCGGCCAAGGACAGCGGCATCGAAGTGTGCCTTGTGATCGGTGGGGGCAACATCTTCCGCGGAATCAGCGCAGCCGCCAAAGGGCTGGACCGGACCACCGGCGATTACATGGGTATGCTGGCGACGGTGATGAACGCGCTGGCAATGCAAAACGCGCTGGAACAGCTGGGTGTGCAGACCCGGGTGCAATCCGCCATTCCGATGAGCAGCGTGTGCGAGCCCTACATCCGCAGGCGGGCCGAGCGCCACCTTGCGAAGGGACGCATCGTGATCTTCGCAGCGGGCACCGGCAATCCGTTCTTCACCACCGACACAGGCGCTGCGCTGCGCGCGGCAGAGATGAACTGCGATGCTTTGCTAAAGGGCACCAGCGTCGACGGCGTCTATGACAGCGATCCCAAGCACAACCCAGACGCGGTTCGGTTTGACAAGATCTCATACGATCAGGTGCTGTCGGATAACCTCAAGGTGATGGACGCAACCGCCGTTGCGCTTTGCCGAGAGAACGACATTCCGTTAGTGGTCTTTTCGATCCGTGAAAAAGGCAATGTTGCTACTGTCCTATCGGGCAAAGGCACACAGACAATAGTACAGAAGGACAGCTGATCCATGCCGCAATATGACAAGGCAGATATCGAACGCCGGATGACCGGCGCTGTGGAATCGCTCAAAGGCGACCTTGGCGGGCTTCGCACCGGCCGCGCGAATGTTGCGCTGCTCGATCCGGTGATGTGTGAGGTTTACGGCGCGATGATGCCGCTTAGCCAGGTTGCCACCGTTTCCGCGCCAGAGGCCCGCATGTTGAGCGTGCAAGTGTGGGACAAAGCAAACATCACTGCGGTGGAAAAAGGCATTGCGCATGCCAACCTTGGTCTCAATCCGATGACCGATGGACAGACGCTTCGCCTGCCTATGCCGGACCTGACCGAAGAGCGCCGTAAGGAATTGGCAAAGCTTGCCGGACAATATGCGGAAAAAGCCAAGATCGCGATCCGCAATGTGCGCCGCGATGCTATGGAAAGCCTGAAAGCCGACGAGAAGAAAAAAGAGATCTCAGAGGATGAGCGCAAGCGGACAGAAGATGAAGTCCAAAAGCTGACAGACAAATATGTTGCCGATGCCGATGAGGCGGCGGCTAAGAAGGAACAGGAAATTCTGACCCAATAAGGGGAGGGGTTTTGTAGGGGAGACGGGATGGGCGACAGCCCTTCAAGCTTAGAGACGGGCACATTAAAGCGCGCCTCTGGCCGTGCGCGCCATGCCGCCATCATTATGGACGGCAATGGCCGCTGGGCCAAGAAACGTGCCTTGCCGCGCGCAATCGGCCACCAGCGCGGCGTGGAAGCGGTGCGGCGGCTGGTGCGCGGAATTGCGCCGATGGAGCTTGATTGCCTGACGCTTTATGCGTTCAGTTCCGAAAACTGGAAACGGTCCGAAACCGAAGTCGATGATTTGATGAATTTGATGCGCAAGTTCATCAAATCAGACCTGCCTGAATTCGTGGCCAACGACGTGCAGCTTAAGATTATCGGCGATTGGCGCTCGCTCGCCCCCGATATTGTCGTGATGCTCGAAGATGCGCTCGCGCAAACGGCCAATGGATCGCGCAAATTGGCGGTGGCGCTCAATTATGGCGGGCAAAATGAGATCACGCGCGCTGCGGTGAAAGCCGCTGAGCAGGGCGTGATTACAACCGAGAGCATCGCCGCCAATCTGGATACGGCCGATCTGCCGCCGCTTGATCTGCTGATCCGTACGAGCGGCGAGATCCGCCTGTCCAACTTCCTCTTGTGGCAGGCGGCCTACGCCGAAATGCTGTTTGTCGACACGCTTTGGCCAGATTTTAAGCCAGAGCATTTAGAGCGCGCGCTGGATGATTTTGCACAAAGGGAGCGCCGCTATGGAGGACGCTGAGACGGAAGCCGCCAAATCGGGAGCGGCAGGAGCCATGAACGATCTGCTTGTTCGGTTCATTTCTGCGGTTGCCATGTTGGGCGTATCGATCATTGCGCTGTATTTCGGCGGTTGGTTTTGGATAGGTTTTATCGTCCTTCTCGGCGGTCTTGTGCTGTGGGAATGGAACCTGCTCGTCGGCAAATTCGGTGTGTCCACTTTGTCAGAAGTGGCGTGGCAGTTTGTGGGTGCATTGTATGTCGGTGCCGCTGCGTTGGCCATGATCCAAGTGCGCCTCAATTACGATATGATGGCGGTATTGCTGGTGTTTTTGGTGCCTGTCATCGCGGTTGATGTCGGCGCGTATTTCTCAGGCCGATTGATCGGCGGGCCGCGCATTGCCCCTTCGATCAGCCCGTCAAAAACGTGGGCGGGCCTTGGCGGCGGCGCACTCGCGGCAGGCATTGTCTGCATTATCGGCGAAGTGATGGATATTGGGCCGGGCGGCTTTGTTAGCGGCTATGATTTCGGCAGTCTTGGCGGTGCATTCGTAACGGGCATCGTGATTGCGGTGATTGCGCAATCGGGCGACTTTTTCGAAAGTTGGATGAAACGCCGCGCCAATGTGAAGGATTCCAGCAATCTCCTGCCAGGCCATGGCGGCATTTTTGACCGGCTTGATGGATTTTTGGCCGTGTTCTTTATTCTGTTCCTTATCGCGGTCGTGCCAGCTTACATCGGTCTTGGCTGATATGGCGCGCTCGCTTTCCCTTTTGGGTGCGACCGGTTCGATCGGCGCGTCAACGCTGGATTTGATCCGGCGCAATCGGGAAGATTGGCGGGTTGAGGCGCTCACTGCGAATTCTTCGGCGGTGGAATTGGCCAAGCTGGCTCGCGAATTTGACGCGAAAATTGCGGTTGTCGGCGACGAAAGTCGATTGCCTGAACTGCGCGAAGCGTTGGCAGGAAGCGGGATCGGAGCGGCCGGCGGCGCAGAAGCGCTGTGCGAAGCGGCAGCCCGTCCAGTGGATATGACCGTTTCTGCTATCGTAGGCTGCGCTGGCCTTGCGCCGACCATGGCTGCAGCGGCGCGTGGCGGCACGATTGCGCTGGCCAACAAAGAGGCGCTGGTTTCATCCGGCGAAATCCTCAAATCGGCGGTGGAGCGGGCGGGGGCGACGCTGCTGCCCACAGATTCTGAGCACAATGCGATTTTCCAATGTCTGGCGGGTAATGATGTTGAGCGCGTCCGGCGGATCATTCTGACCGCGAGCGGCGGGCCGTTTCGGACATTGACCGCAGAGGAATTGGGATCTGTCACGCGTGAACAGGCTCTCAAGCACCCAAACTGGGCAATGGGGGCAAAGATCACGATCGATTCCGCCACTATGATGAACAAGGGGTTGGAATTCATCGAAGCCCATCACCTGTTCCCTGTGGGTCTCGAAAACATTGAAATCATCGTTCACCCCCAAAGCATCGTGCATTCCATGGTCGAATACCGCGATCGGTCGGTGCTGGCGCAGCTTGGCCCATCCGACATGCGCGTGCCGATTGCGTCATGCCTTGCCTATCCCGATCGGATGGAGACACCACTCGTACCGCTCGATTTGGCCGCGATTGGTGAGCTGACCTTTCAAGCGCCCGATGAAGAACTGTTCCCAGCGACCCGCATTTGCCGCGAGGCGATTCAGGCGGGCGGGGCGGCCCCTGCGATTTTGAACGCAGCCAACGAAGTGGCGGTTGAGGCGTTCTTGGCTGGTCAGATTGGGTTCACCCGGATTACCGCAGTGGTGGAATCCACATTGGCGCGCTATAGCGCCCCCACGCCGCACACAGTCGAAGACGTGCTGGCAATTGATGGCGAGGCGCGGCTTCGCGCCCGTGACGCCTTGGAGAGCACCCCCGTTGTTTGATTCGCCCCCTTTCTGGATGTATTTTGTCGGCTTCTTGCTGGTGCTTGGCCCTTTGGTGACCGTGCACGAGCTGGGCCATTATCTCGTCGGACGCTGGCTTGGCGTTAAGGCGGAGGTTTTCTCCGTCGGTTTTGGCAAGGAACTGTTCGGGCGCACTGACAAGCATGGGACCCGTTGGAAACTGTCGTGGCTGCCGCTTGGCGGGTATGTTCAATTTAAAGGGGACATGAACCCAGCGAGCATTCCTGACGCCAATGCAGCGGCAATTCCGGTCGCCAATGATGGCAATTTTCAAAGCGCCTCCTTGTGGCGGCGCGCCCTGATTGTTGCCGCGGGGCCGGTCACCAATTTGGTCGTAGCGATTGGCATTTTTGCCGCGTTCTACGCGGTGATTGGCAATCCGGTTATTTCCGGCGACGACGATTCGCGCATGGTCGGTGAATTTGGCGAGGTTTCCCCGGCTAGCGACGCAGGTATGCAATTGGGCGATGTCATCATCGCCATCGACGGCGACACTGTGGCCGACTTTAATCAAATCCGCAGCGAAGTGGTGATCAACCCTGCAACAGACATGGTCTTCACGGTCATGCGCGATGGCGCAGAGGTGGATATCGCGCTGACGACTGCGAGCGTCGAAGAGACAGATGGTTTTGGCAATCAAAGCGTGGTTGGCAAAATCGGCGTTGGACCGGGCCGAGAATACGTCTTTGAGGACGTCGGTGTGTTCGAATCGATTCCACTGGCGACCGCGAAGTGTTGGGAAATCACCGGAATGATGGTGACCGGGATTAAGCAGATTCTGGTTGGTGACCGATCGATCAAGGAATTGGGCGGCCCGATCAAGATCGCAAAATACTCCGGTGAACAGCTCAGTTTGGGTCTTATTTCCTTTGTCAGTTTCGCTGCGCTTATCTCGCTTAATTTGGCATTCATCAATTTCTTGCCAATCCCTGCGCTGGATGGCGGGCACCTTGCCTTTTACGCCGCAGAAGCAATCCGCCGGAAACCGGTGGGGCCAACAGCGACGGAATGGGCATATCGCACCGGCATTGCCTTTGTGCTGATCTTCATGGTGGTGGTCACCTGGAATGATGTCGCTTCGCTGCTGCCGATTGGGTCGTAACCATTGGGCAGTTAACCGGGGAAAGGGGCCAGACAATTGGGAATTGTCAGGCTAAGACCGGTATGTCTGCTTGATTGCGTCACGCGCATCGGGCATTGGCGAAAAACAGTTAGGAATGGCGGGGCTGAATTGCCGTGCTGAACGCGCCGAGGGGCGAGGCGCTTTGAATACGGGTTGGACGGGAAAATTATCTCCATGATGCGAAGCAACGATACAGGCGCTCTGTCTGTGAGTTCCAAGGGTGCTATCGGCCGTCTGGCGATTGCCTTAAGCTGCGGGACGGTGCTCGCCGGGCTGCCTCAGACCGCGCTGGCTCAAGATGAAGGCGTCGCCGCGACGCCGACGGCGCAGCCATTGCCTGCGCCTGCGCCTGCGCCTGCGCCGGTTAACAACACGATCAGAACGATCAGCATTATCGGTGCGGAACGGCTGGAGCCGACTACGATCCTGTCTTACATCCGCTTGCGCGTTGGTCAGGAATACACCTCCGCTGCCGCCGATGATGCCTTGAAAGATCTGGGCGCGACAGAATTGTTTTCCAACTTCTCGATCCGCAACGATGCCGGCAATGTCGTCATCAATGTGACAGAGAATCCGGTGATCAACCGCATCGTTCTTGAGGGCAATGACCGCCTGGATGCTGAAAAGATCCTTCCGGAAATTCGCCTGTCGCCGCGTCAGATTTTCACACGCTCCAAAGTTCGCGCCGATGTGGCTCGTATTATTGAGCTCTATAAACGTCAGGGCCGTTTTGCCGCGACGGTAGAGCCTAAGATGGTTCAGCTGCCGCAGAACCGCGTTGATGTTGTGTTTGAAATTGTGGAAGGGCCCAAGTCCAAGGTCCGTCAGATCAACATTATCGGCAACGAAGTGTTTTCCGATAGCGATCTTCGCGGCGAAATGGTCACGAAGCAATCGCGTTTCTTGCGCTTCTTTAGCTCAAACACCAGCTACGATCCTGATCGTCTTGCGTTTGACCAACAAAAGCTGCGGCAATTTTATCTGACCGAAGGCTATGCCGATTTCCGCGTCGTTTCTGCGGTTGCTGAGCTTACACCGGATCAACGCGACTTTATCATCACTTATGTGGTGGAAGAGGGCGAACGCTATTCCTTCGGCGATGTCGAGGTTGAAAGCCAACTGCGCGACTTTGACAGCAACTCGCTCCAAGCGGGCCTAGTGATGCAGAGCGGCGATTTCTACAACGCCAAGACGGTTGAGGACACGGTTGAGCAGCTCACTGAGCTCGCGGGCCGCTTTGGCTATGCCTTTGCTGATGTTCAGCCACGCTTTAGCCGCAATCCCGAAAACCTGACGATGGATATTACCTTCATCCTTAGGCAGGCGCCGCGCGTTTATGTTGAGCAGGTCAATATCAACGGCAATACGCTGACGCAGGATAAGGTTGTGCGGCGCGAATTCCGTCTATCCGAAGGCGATGCGTTCAACTCTTTGGGCGTGCAACGGACCACCGCGCGGATTAACTCGCTGGGCTATTTCCAAGAGAATTTTGAAGTCAGTCAGGTCGAAGGCAGCGCGCCCGACCGGATTGTTCTCAATGCCAATATCGAAGAGCAACCAACGGGCGAATTGCAATTCTCCGCTGGTTTTTCATCGATTGAGCAGTTCATTCTTGCCGGCTCCATCCGCCAGCGCAATTTCCGCGGACGCGGCCAGACTATCGGTTTGAGCCTGAATTATTCGCAATTCCAACAATCGGCTCAGGTAAGCTTTACAGAGCCCTATCTGTTTGACCGAAATATTTCCGCTGGCGCGGACATCTATCGGCGTGATTTCAGCAGTTTCAATTTCATCGATAGCACCCGCAACACAACCTACGAACAGTCTACAACCGGCGCTTCGCTAAGGGTTGGCGTTCCGCTTACCGAATTCATGTCGGTCGTTGGCAGTTATACGCTGAATTATGACGAAGTCGGCCTTTCTGAAGACCTGTTTTTCTCTGATTTGGATGGTGACGGAATTGCGGAATGCGATCCGTTGCTTGCTGGGCGGTTCTTATGCGATTCGTTGGGCAATCGGTTGAGCTCGATCGTCGGATTGAGCGTCAATTACAATTCGCTCAATTCGCGCCTGCGTCCAACGCGCGGCCGCACAATATCGCTTAGCTCGGAATTTGCAGGGCTTGGCGGGGATGTCCGTTATCTGCGGTTCCGCGGAAAGGCGCAGCAGTTTTGGAATGTTGCGAACTCCGGTTTTATCTTCTCGCTGTCGCTTGAAGGTGGCACGATTATCCCACTTCAAGATCGCGGCGGTGACGGCGTCGATGACGTCTTGCTTACCGATCGCTTTTTCTTGGGTGAGCCGCAATTCCGCGGGTTTGGTATTCGCGGCGTTGGCCCGCGTATCCTAACGCAAAGCTACATTCTTGACGGTTCAAACAACAACGTTCTTGATGAAGATGGCAATCCGACGCTGATTACCGATCGCAATTCGATCCGTGACGATTCAATTGGCGGGCGCAATTACTACCTTGGCCGGGCTGAGATTGAGATTCCGCTTGGCACTGGCGCGCGTGAACTTGGCCTTCGGCCTTCGATTTTCTTGGATATCGGCTCGCTTTGGGGCGTGGATGCGCCTGTGTTGCAGGACAATCCCACCGGCCTCGCTCAATTTGATAGCGACGGTAACGAGCTGTTCATCAGTGTTGACACAGGTGATTTGACCACCAACCCAGTGGCTAATGATGGTGTTACGGCCAACACCCGTATTATCCGAACAGGCAGCGCCATCCGCGAGGTTTTCCTTGGCGATTCGCCTAGCCCCCGCATTACCGCCGGTATCGGCGTCAACTGGAACTCGCCCTTTGGCCCGTTCCGTATCGATTTCGCTCAGACAATTCGTAAAATTGAAGGCGATGACGATAAGACATTCACGTTTAACGTAGGAACACAATTCTAATGAAACTGCTGACCAAAATGCTCGCCCCAGCTGGCCTAGCGCTGTGTGCGCTCGCCGCTGCCGCTCCTGCCACTGCTCAGGTTGATGGCCGCCTCGCGACCGCAGATATCAGCCGCGCCATTATCGGCTCATCAGCATTGCAAACGGCCTACAATCAAATCGGCACCACCTATGCTGCGCAGATTGAACAGGGTCAGACAAAACAGGCTGAGCTGAGCACATTGCTTCAGCCGTTCGACACAAATGGCAACAGCCAGCTGGACGAAGCTGAACTGCCAGCGGTTCAAGCTTCGCCAAGCTTTGCTCAAATCCAAACGCTTGAGCAAGAAGTCGCAGCGCTCACCAATCAGGTAAACGCTGCGCGGGTGTATGCTGTTGAACAGATTTTGGCTCAATATCCGGCCGCTTTGTCTGACGTTATCTCGGCGCAGCAAATTGTAATGGTTTTGCAACCTGAAACTCTGCAGTTTGCGGCCGACGGTGCTGATATTACTTCACAAATTTCAACCGCGCTGAACACTCGCCTGCCTTCGGTTGCGATTGTGCCGCCGGCCGATTGGCGCCCAACGCGCAACGCCGCGCAAATTTTCCAGGACATTCAACAAACATTGGTCCAGGCCCGGTTCCAACAACAACAGCAGGCTGCACAAGCCGCGCAACCGGCAGCTGCGCCAACCGGCCGTTAAGCGCCGAACGCAGATCGAAAATAGGGGCAGGGCATGAGTGACACTGAAGCGCCGACAGAAGGCGTGAAAGAGCCTATTGTGGATTATGACATTCACAAGATTCTCAAAGCCCTGCCGCACCGTTACCCGCTGCTTTTGGTTGACCGGGTAAAGGAAATCCATCTGGGCGAACGGATTCATGCGGTGAAAGCCGTCAGCATGAATGAAGAGTTCTTCCAAGGGCATTTCCCCGGCGCACCGATCATGCCGGGCGTTCTGCAGATTGAAGCTCTGGCTCAGGCGGCGGCGATACTCGGCATTGAGACACTGGAATTGGCTGGCTCAGGCAAACTGGTGATCTTTATGGGCATCGATGCGGCCAAATTCCGCGCGCCGGTGACACCAGGATGCTTGCTCGATTTGAATGTCGAATTTTTGCAAAAGCGCAGCCGTGTCTATAAATTCAAAGGCAAGGCGAGCGTCGAAGGCAAAACCTCGTGTGAGGTTGAATTCACCGCAATGATTGCGGATCCGCCCGCCTAACCCGAAGAATGGGGCAAGAGAGCAAAAAAGTGATCTCTTGCTTGCAATTTTCTCCCACGCGGCTATTTGCGCCGCTTCCCAGATTTATAGCAATGCCGGTCGGTACCGGCGAACGCTTACAAGGAATTGACGATGAAAGCCGAAGGCCACCCAGAATATCACACCATCACGGTCAAAATGACCGATGGCACAGAGTTTCAAACGCGCTCAACTTGGGGCAGCGAAGGCGATACGCTCGCTCTCGATATTGACCCGACGAGCCACCCGGCATGGACCGGCGGTCGTCAACAGCTTCAAGAAGGCGGCCGTGTTGCTGCGTTTAACAAGCGTTTCGGCGGACTTTCGCTTAAGAAATAAGCGTTTCGCAAATATGCGGCCAGTCTTTCGAGACGTCGCTGCACAAAGAAGGCGGTCCATGCGGGCCGCCTTTTTTGTTGGTCGAGCAACAGAGCAATTCCTGTGATTTGGCAGTGATTGCGCAACACCTGCAGTAGCGTGATCGCAGTGGTGGGATGGGTTTTGCGAAGACCGCTTACCAGCCCCATTCCTTTTTCCGGTACCATTTGGTGATCACATATTTCATCCCTTTGCGGACCTTCATCCCGTGGTGCAATGTGTTGGGGTTGATGCTGCCATCGGCGCGCGCATTGTTCCAGCACAGCAGCTTACCAACCTCTGGCTGAAACGTCTTGCCTATCGCCTTGAACCGGGTTGCTCCGCCTGCTTCGACTGGGTTGAGGTAGATCATAAACGTCCAAGTTCGCTGGCCTGCTACCCCGCAGAATTTCTCAAAATCTTCGCCGCCGGGCGTGAAGTAATCGGTGTGAGCTTTGAATTCTTGCCCCACGGCATATCGCTGGCCCTGACACGGTTCACCAAAGGCCGCGTCAATTCCATTGGTTATCGCAAAGATCGCCTCGAGCTCTTTCACCGCAGGCTCACCCGCGTCCAAATCGCATGTTTCGCTTGTGCGAAAGTAATTGTCTCCATTGGCATCGGCGATTGTGGACGGGCGGCGGTCTTTGTCGATCAGCGTGATCAAAGCTTCGCACAATTCTGGCGCGATAAAATTCTTGGCCTGAAACAACTCAATTTTTGGATGCGGCAGGCGCCGGAAACCGGGGTGCGCGGCGAGGATTGCGCTCACAGAATCGGTTTCGGCGTCCATATGATCAAGCTTAATCGGGATACGCGTTCAAGCAAGAGGCCGAGAGGGGGCGAAATAATCTTGCGCACGAATTCCCTTCATAGTGTTTTTTGCTTTCCTTGATCGGTGCTTTGTGCAATTGGCTCGCGCCCGATCACAGCGGCCTTGACCGCCGGTGAGAGCTGCTTAAACGCACGCTCTTGCGCGGACTTGGCATTAGGCCTTTGATAGGAAGGCTGCTGGGGCGGGTTATGTGGCGACCGTAGTTCAATTGGTTAGAATGCCGGCTTGTGATGCCGGAGGTTGCGGGTTCAAGTCCCGTCGGTCGCCCCACTATCCCACTTTCCCAAAGGCATCATGCCCAGGCCAGGGTTTTCGCGCGCGAATATGAGGCAGGCGAATGACGGCTTTCTGGACCGAAGATGATTTTGACGATCATGAGATGGTGCACATTGTGCGCGATCGAAAATCGGGCTTGATGGCGATTATTGCGGTCCATTCGACCCATTGCGGACCCGGCGCGGGCGGCACGCGGTTCTGGCATTATCCCAACCCCAAAGACGGATTGCGCGATGCGCTGCGCCTGTCACGGGGCATGAGTTACAAAAATGCGATGGCTGGCCTGCCTATGGGCGGCGGTAAGGCTGTGATTCTGGCCGATGATGCGCGCAGCAAAACGCCCGAAATGCTCGCAGCATTTGGCGACGCGGTGGAGCAGCTGGGCGGACGCTATGTCACTGCAGAGGATGTGGGCATCAGCGAAGAAGACATGGTTGCAGTCGCGAAACGCACAGCGCATGTTTCAGGCCTTCCTGTTTCTGGCGAGAATGCTGCTGGCGGCGATCCCGGCCCATTCACCTCTTACGGCATCTATTTGGGCATTAAGGCCGCCGTTCGGCACAAATTGGGCACAGACAGCATGAACGGCGTGCATGTCGCCGTGCAGGGCACAGGCAGCGTGGGCGGCGGTGTGGCGCGATTGCTGGCGAAAGATGGCGCGCGATTGACGCTTGCGGATATCCACGCCGATGGTGTGAAAGCGCTGGCCGCTGAATTGGATGCAGCCATTGTTGCCCCAGATGAAATTTTGACAACGGCGTGCGATGTATTGAGCCCCAACGCGCTGGGCGCCATCCTTGATGACGTCAGCATTGCAGCGCTAAACACCCAAATCGTGGCTGGCGGTGCGAACAACCAGCTTGCGCGGTCGCATCATGGCAAAGTGCTGTCCCAGCGCGGAATCTTGTACGCTCCAGATTACGTGATCAACGCTGGCGGTATTATTTCGGTTGCGACTGAGTATTTGGCTCGGCGGGATCGAAAAGCCGGCACCGTCGATGCGGTCAATGCGTTGATCGAGCAGATTCCTGGGCGTCTAGATCAGATCTGGCAAACCAGTGAGACCAGCGGCGCGTCCCCGGATGTGGTCGCCGACCGTATGGCTCAAGATCTCATTGGGCGCGGATAAGGCCATTTTCGCCAAGTCACTGGAACCACATCGGCCTTTCACGCTTTTTGGCACTAAGGTTTGACGCCCTGATTGCCTAGTCTCGTTCGTTTAGCCTGTTGCATGCAGCGCTTGCACATAACCAATGCGGGTCTTGCGACTTTTGCGCCCTTGCTCACGTCGCGCAGAACAGTATTACGGGGCAGGGGATTAAAACGTGCATATCTACGCAAATCCAAAGCGCTTCTTATCGCTCGCCAAATGGCTGATGCCGCTCCTGTTTTGGGCCGGGTTGGTGCTGACGCTGGGCGCTTTGGCGTGGGGTATGTGGATGGTGCCGCCCGATCGATTGATGGGAGAAACGGTGCGCATTCTGTTCATACATGTTCCTGCCGCGTGGTTGGGCATGGGCGGATGGACTGGAATAGCCATTTCAAGCGCTGCTTTGCTCATTTGGAAACACCCGTTGTCAGGGATAGCGGCGCGGGCAATTGCTGTACCCGGTATGGTGTTTTGCGCGATCTGCCTTGCAACCGGATCGATCTGGGGGCGTCCAACATGGGGCACCTGGTGGGAGTGGGACGGGCGTTTAACCAGCATGCTGGTTCTCTTGTTCCTTTATGGGGGCTATATCGCGCTGGCGCAGGCAACGGAGCGTGAGGGCGGATCGTATAAGATTGCGGCGATCTTTGGTTTGGTCGGTGCGGTCAACGTGCCCATTATCAATCGCAGCGTGGTTTGGTGGAATTCGCTTCACCAACCGCCCAGTTTGACCGCCGGGAAAAGCTCTATTGATGCGGTGTTTCTGTGGCCGCTTTTGGTTTCAGTTGTCGGTTTCTCCCTTTTGTTTGGTGCCATTGTTTTGATGCGGATGCGCGCGCTCATCGCACAAACGCAGGTGGAGGCACGCCTGCGCCGCCGTGCTTTGGATGATGATGCGCCTGCAGTTGGCAGTGCCGCCGCCGGCGCGTCAGTGGAGAGGGCATGATGCGCGAATCGCTTGATCCTTGGCCGTTTGTGATCGGATGTTATGCCGTTGGTCTGATTGCGCTCGCTCTGCTTATCCTGTGGAGCTATCGGTCTATGCGCGAAGCAGAAAAGCGGCGCGACGAATTGAAACGGAAGTGAAGCGTCCATGAAGGCAAAGCATCAACGAATGACCTTGGTGGTCCTTGCTCTGATCGCGATTGTCGCTGCAGGGTTGATTGCGGCGTGGGCGCTGCGCTCGCAGGCCAATTATTTCTACCTGCCGGAACAAATGGCTGCAGAACCGCCCGCCGTGGGGCAGGCTGTGCGTCTTGGCGGTATGGTTCAACCGGGATCGATCGTCACGCAGCCGGATGGTATCAGCATCAAATTCATCGTCACTGGCAATGAAGCCAGCTCTGTGCCGGTGCGCTACAGCGGTATCCTGCCTGATCTCTTTGTCGAAGGCTCCGGCGTTGTTGCGGATGGCAGTCTGGGCGCAGATGGCGTTTTTGAAGCGACAAACTTGCTGGCAAAACACGATGAGAATTACGTGCCCCGCGAACTCGAAGGGTTAGAGGGGCACGACGGCAACGAGGACTACGCCGAAACCGTGGCCGGGCTGGATTAAGGCGAACCAACACAATGATTGCTGAACTTGGACTAGCTGCCCTCTGGCTTTCCACCGCGCTGGCGGTGTTGCAAATGGTTTCAGGAGCATTGGGCCTGAAAGATGGCGGCAATTCGCAATTTGCGATCTATGCCCGTCCGGCCGCAGTGGTTCAGGCTTTCTTGGCGGTGCTAGCGTTTTTCCTGCTGCTTTATGCCTTTGCGGTAACCGATCTGTCGATCAAACTGGTCGCAACCAATTCCCACTCAGCAAAGCCGCTCATTTACAAATTGACCGGAACTTGGGGCAATCACGAAGGGTCCATGCTGTTGTGGGTTGGTGTGCTTGCCCTGTCTGGCGGATTGCTCGCCGGGTTGGAGCGGCGGCTTCCTGAAAAGACAATGAGCGCGACATTGGCGGTGCAAGGTTTTGTAGCGCTCGGTTTCTATGCGTTTTTGCTGCTCAGCTCGAACCCGTTCGAACGCCTTCCTGTTCCCGCAATCGAAGGAGGCGGGCTAAACCCGCTGCTTCAGGATATTGGTCTGGCGATCCATCCGCCTACACTTTACATCGGATATGTGGGCCTTTCTGTCGCGTTCAGCCTTGCGATGGGTGCGTTGATGACGCGGCAGGTGAACCCTAACTTCGCCAAAATTCTGCGCCCTTGGGTGCTAGGTGCTTGGGTGTTCCTGACGTTTGGGATCACCGCGGGGTCATATTGGGCATATTATGAGCTGGGCTGGGGCGGCTGGTGGTTCTGGGACCCGGTTGAAAATGCCTCTCTCATGCCATGGCTGGCCGCGACTGCGTTGCTGCATTCCGTCAGCGTTTTGGCCGCGCGCGACGCGCTTCGGACGTGGACCATCATGCTGGGCGTGCTGGCTTTCTCTATGTCGATGCTGGGAACATTCTTGGTGCGTTCGGGCGTTCTGACCAGTGTCCATGCCTTTGCGGTCGATCCAGAGCGGGGAAGTTTCATCCTGGCCTTGCTATGCCTCTATATTGGCGGTTCCTTGGTGATTTTTGCCTTGCGTGCGGGCAGTATTTCGGAGGGCAAGCGTTTCAGCGTGACGAGCCGTGAAGGGGCGCTGGTCTTCAACAATGTAATGCTCTCTGCGATCCTTGCGATTGTTTTGCTTGGCACGCTCTACCCGCTTTTGACCGAAGCGTTTGATGTGCGGGTCAGTGTGGGGCCTCCTTACTTCAATCCCGCAGGTGCGATTTTCGCGATACCGATGTTGATGGTTATGGCGATCGGACCCTTGCTGAGGTGGAAGGAAGACAAGCCTGCGCGCATTCAGTTTGAACTTGCATTGGTCGCGTCGGTGGTCATCGCGGTCATCGCGCTTGTGGCGATATTGGGTGATTATGGAATCCTTCCTGTGCTGGGTCTTGCCCTGTCCATCGGTCTGGCGATTGCGGCGTTTCTGCCGCTTAGAGGCCGTAGGCTGCGGCTTGTCCCAGTGGCGACTTGGGGAATGGTGTGCGCCCATTTCGGTGTCGCGGTCGCATTGTTCGGGATGGCCAGCGAAAGCGCCTTTACCGAAGAAAAGCTCGCCGCGGTCGCGCCGGGCGATGTGGAAGAGGTTTCTGGCTGGACGATTGAACTGGAAAGCGTGGATCCCGTCGCCGGACCCAACTGGACTGCGATCGAGGCAAGCGTCTTGGCCTCGCGCGACGACGAAGCACCAACCCGTCTTGCGCCGCAATCGCGCAATTTTTGGTCTCCGCCGCAGCCAACCAGCGAAAGCGCGCTTATCACCCGCTGGGATGGCCAGCTGTATGTGGTGATCGGCGATCAGGCGGGCGTGGATGCCGCTGGCAACAATCGCTGGCAATTGCGGGTTTGGTGGAAACCGTTTGTGACATTTATTTGGTACGGCGGGCTGCTGGTTGCGTTTGGTGGTATCTTGTCAATCGCAGGCCGTGTCCAAGTGGATTTGAAACGCCGTAGGGCGAGCGCAATGGGTCAAGAACGCCGAGACGATTTGGATGCATTGGGTGACGCCGATGCGGCCGATGGACCCGTGTCGGAGCCTGCTGAATAATGCGCATTATATTCGCCATTCCGCTAGCGCTGTTTCTGTTTTTTGCAGGGCTGGCCGCCTATATGCTTACGCAAGATAAGGCGCAGACCATCCCGTCGCAGATGATCGAGCAGCCATTGCCTGAGTTTTCGTTGCAACCCGCATTGGACGGAATGCCTGGGGCCTCAAAGTCCGATTTTATCGGAGGAGAGCCGCGTTTGCTCAATATCTGGGCGAGCTGGTGCCTTCCTTGCATTGCAGAAGCCCCGCATCTTGAACGGTTAAAGGATGAAGGCGTAGACATCATCGGTATTGCTGTGCGCGATCAACCGGCTGCCGTGGCTGATTTCCTGAGCCGCTATGGCAATCCTTATTCGCGTATTGGCGCCGATGACATTTCGGCATTGATGCTTGAAATTGGTGCCTCTGGCGTGCCGGAAACCTATGTCATCGATGCCCAGGGCAATATCCGGTATCAGCATATTGGCGATGTCCGCGCAGAGACCGTTCCTCTCTTGCTGGAAAAATTGGAGGAGGCGCGATGATGCGGTTCGCATTGGCTATCTTGGCATTGATCGCTGGGCCGCTGGGCGTTGGACAAGCGCTTGCACAGCAAGCCATGCCTCCGGCTCCCTATGCCTATGTTCAGTTGGAAAACCCAGTCCTTGAGGCCGAAGCCAGCGCGCTAATGGAAACTTTGCGGTGCCTGAAATGCCAATCGCAGAGCATCAACGACAGCGACGCGCCCATGGCCGGTGATATGCGGCATCAGGTTCGATCGCGCATTCTGGCGGGTGAGAGCCCTGATCAGATCCGATCATGGCTTGTGCAACGTTATGGTGATTACGTCAGTTATGAGCCGGAAGTTAGCGCAACAACATGGCCGCTCTTTGCGATCCCGCTCTTGCTGCTCGCAATCGTCGGATTGGTGCTGCTGCGGCGGCTTGGGAAACGCCGTTCTGACGGCATTGACGTAGGGGGCGAGGCAGTCTGATGGGCGGTTGGCTTGCAGTTCTCTCACTCACGTTGGTGAGCTTCGCGCTTGCGGCATTTTTGCTGCGCCTCCCCAAAGAGGGGTTCGCGGTGTTCGGGGCGGTATTGCTGTTTGGGCTTGTTGGATATGCGTGGCAGGGATCTCCAGCGCAGCCGGGCAGTCCGAAAGAACCTGACCGCGCAACAGAACAACAATCGGGCGAAGAAATGGTAACGGCGCGCCAACAGCTGTTTGATGAGGCGCGCGCGAAGCCGGATTATCTCGTTATTTCTGATGGCTATGCACGCAAAGGGCGGTTTGATGATGCATCCGCTGCGCTGCGCCGGGGATTGAACGACAATCCTGATCACCTTGAAGGTTGGCTTGCGCTCGGAATGGCTTTGACCGGACACGCGGATGGCAATGTCACGCCGGCGGCTTTCTATGCCTATGGGGAGGCGCGCGATCTTGATCCGGCCAATCCCGGCGCAGATTTCTTCTTGGGCTTCTCATTCTTGCAAACGGGCCAAATTCGGGCTGCGCGCGACACATGGGCTGGCCTGATTGAAAGGTCGCCGCAGGACGCCCCGTGGCGCGAAGAACTTGAATCGCGCGTAGCCCGTCTTGATGAGATGATCGCCAACGCCCCGATGCTGCAATAGTCGCACGGGAGGACGGGCCAGATCGTAATGTTGCAGGGCCTTTCCCTCGGTGCTAGGTGCCGCGACCTTGGAAGGGTGATTGCCCCAGCCATTCGGGATATTCGCACTCAATGAGCGACACTGCAGCGCCAAATCCGGCCCCAGCTCACCAACCACCAACCAGTGGCAAGGGGCACTCTGCGTCCAAAAGCGCATTGGCAGTAGGGGCCATTGGTATCGTGTTTGGCGATATCGGCACCAGCCCGCTCTACGCTTTCCGCGAAACATTCGTCGGCCGTTCCACGGTTCAATTGGACACAGCCCATGTTTTGGGCGTGATCAGCCTCATTTTCTGGTCGATGACGCTCGTAGTGGCGATTCAGTACGTAACCATCCTGATGCGTGCCGATAACAAGGGGCAGGGCGGCTCGCTCGCCTTGGTTGCGTTGATCAGCCGCAGCCTTTCCAAATCGAAATATGGCTGGGTTGCGATCCTCCTTGGCGTTTTCGCAACAGCGTTGTTTTACGGCGATAGCATGATCACGCCGGCCATATCGGTCTTGTCGGCGGTGGAGGGGCTGACTGTAGTCGACCCAGGATTGCAGCGATATGTGATCCCCATCGCGCTGGCCCTGCTCGTGTTTCTGTTCGTTTTGCAAAAACGGGGAACCGCAAAGGTTGGGGCGCTCTTTGCCCCGGTAATGATCGTCTATTTCACGGTGATCGCTGGCCTCGGTCTTTGGCAGATTATTGGCACACCAGAGATTCTATGGGCATTGAACCCCTATCACGCGGTCAATTTCTTCATCCTAGACGGTTGGTTCGCCTTTCTTGCGCTGGGCAGCGTGGTGCTCGCGGTTACGGGTTCGGAGGCGCTGTATTCGGATATGGGGCATTTTGGACGCGGTCCGATGCGCCTGTCGTGGTTTGGCTTTGTCATGCCGTGCTTGCTGCTTAATTACTTTGGTCAGGGGGCAATGGTCATTGGCTTGCCCGCCGATCAAGCGGCTGAAGCGATCCAGAACCCATTCTTCTTCTTGGCAAGCGAAGAATGGCGTTTGCCGCTCGTCTTCCTTGCTACGATCGCGACCTTTATCGCCAGCCAAGCGGTTATTTCTGGCGCGTTCTCGATCACCAGCCAAGCGATTCAAATGGGCTATATCCCGCGTTTGAAGATCCGCCACACGTCCGAAACCGAAGGCGGGCAGATTTACATCCCGGCGGTCAATTGGGCGTTGATGATCGCGGTGATCATCCTCGTTCTGACGTTCCAGAACTCGTCCAACCTCGCCAATGCTTACGGTATTGCCGTCACGGGCGCGGTGACGATCGATACGCTGCTGATGGCGGTGCTTTTGGTCGGTGTGTGGAAATGGAAGTGGTGGTACGCGGCGCCCGTTGTGATCCTGTTCCTGATTGTGGACGGGGCGTATTTTGCAGCCAATTTGACGAAGGTTCCTGACGGGGGCTGGTTCCCGCTTTTGGTTGGTTTTGTCGCGTTCCTGCTTCTCACCACATGGGCGCGCGGGCGCAAATTGATGCGCGAACGGATGAGCGAACACGCTTTGCCGATGGAGATCTTTGCAAAGTCTGCGAAAAATTCGGCCCTGCGCGTGCCGGGAACCGCAATCTTTATGGCCAGCGCATCGTCCGGCGTGCCGTCCGCGCTGCTCCACAATATAAAGCACAACAAAGTGCTGCATGAGCGCGTGGTCATTCTAACCGTCGACATCGCCGATGTGCCGTATGTCGACCCATCAAAGCGGTGCGAATTTAAGGATATGGGCGACGGCTTTTATCGCGCGGTTCTGCATTACGGCTTTATGGAGGAGACCGACGTTCCTGTCGGCCTGAAGGAGATGGAGCGGTGCGGCGGTGAGTTTGATATGATGCACACCAGCTTCTTCCTCTCACGCCAAACACTGCTGCCGTCGAAAAACCCGGCGATGCCGATCTGGCGAGAGAAGATTTTCGCATGGATGCTGATGAATTCAGCAAGCGCGATGGATTTCTTTAAGCTGCCAACCAACCGGGTTGTGGAGCTGGGCAGTCAGGTCGAGATTTAGCGCAGGGTTGTTTGGTGAATGGGATAGTGTCTAACGACCCTGCTGTGGACGTTGGTTGGACACTTAAAAGCTAGCTATAGGCAGCCTAATCCATGTCCATCTAGGATTTTCGGCATCGAACGCCCACATTTCGATCGGAGTCTTTACGTCCTCCACAGGTACATTGAGATATGGAAACCTGCGGCTGTCGCTGACAGTCAAAATCTTGCTAGGGGTGTTTATCGTCCCGCTAAAGTAGCCCTCACCATCCTTACAAGGTTGATCGCTTATGGTGAGCTGCGCGCCTCCTTCATCGTAAGGCTGCACCCAAAAACAAATGCAGTCGTCAGTCGCAGTAACCACAGCAGCGCCGGTGTCCGATGGCATGGCCTCATCTACCGTCGGGTCAGATAGGAATAAGACGGCATGCTCGACCGGGATTTGTAGTTCGAATTTGCTCATGTGCCTGCTTAAACTGTTGTCGTAGCTGATAAAGTCAATGTCCGCGTTCGCCCCAACACTCGACGGTAATGCCGCTCAATCAGCTGCCTTGTCCGCTGCGTCTTCCTCGTCACCCTGACCAATATCCAGACCATGTTTGAGCAGCATCGGTATATTGGCAAAGGTGAACAGGAACGTCAGCGGCAGAAACACCCAGAGCTTTGCCCAGAGCCAGCCTTCGAAATCCATCTGCGCCACCAGCACTTCGTTCAGGCCTGCGAGTATCAAGAAAAAGATCCCCCAATTGCGCGAAAGCTTAAGCCAACCTGCGTCATTGAGCCCTTCAAATGCGGCCTCCAGCAGGATTTTGAGCAATGCCCGGCCCATGAAGAAACCGATGAGCAGCGCCACGCCGAAGCCGGAATAGATGATGGTCGGTTTAAGCTGCACAAAGCGCGGCTCTCCAAAGAAGATTGTCAGCGCGCCAAAGCCCACGATCAACGCGGTTGAGAACCACAGCATCGGCGACACTTTGCCTAGCCGCCATTTCGAAATCACCAATGCCGCGATAGCTGCGACCATGAATGCCCCGGTTCCGCGAATGATCGCGGCGATTTCGCCTGCGGCGTTGGGTTCATCAGGCGCGTAAAAACGATAGACACCAAGGAACACCAGCAACGGCCCGTAATCGACCGCTACGCTTAGCCAGCTTGAGCCCGCTTTCTTAGCTTCCGATTTTTCAGGACTGGTTGCGTCATTCTGTTCAGGCATCAGGCTACTCCAGCAATCACGCGTGCGACCAAATCAGGGTCGAAAGGACGCAAATCTTCCATTTTCTCGCCCACGCCGATTGCATGGATTGGTAGGCCATATTGTTCAGCCGCTGCGACCAAGACGCCGCCACGTGCCGTCCCATCCAGCTTTGTCATAATCAGGCCGGTCACGCCGGCGACTTCTTTGAACACGTCGATTTGCGCCAGCGCGTTTTGACCGTTCGTCGCATCAAGGACCAGCACGACATCATGCGGAGCCTCTTCGTTCAATTTGCCAAGGACCCGGCGAATTTTCGCCAGTTCTTCCATCAACTCAGCTTTGTTCTGCAATCGCCCGGCGGTGTCGACGACCAATGCGTCTATCCCTGTATCGGTTGCCTGTTTCACTGCATCGAACACTATGGATGCCGGATCGCCGCCCTCTGGTCCGCGCACGATGTCTACACCCGCACGCTCTGCCCACGTTGCAAGTTGGCCGATGGCGGCTGCACGAAATGTATCGCCCGCCGCGAGCAACACGCCGTAGTCATCTTCGGTGAAAAGATGCGCCAATTTCGCGATTGTGGTCGTCTTGCCCGATCCGTTGACGCCGATTACCAATATGACCTGGGGGCGGGGAAAAGCAGTAATTTCGAGCGGTTTGGCCACGGGCCGCAGGATTTCTGCGATTTCCTCTGCGACGGCTTCTTTCAATTCCGCCTGAGTGATCTCAAGGCCGAAGCTTTTGTCTGACAGCCGCGCGCGGATCCGGCCCGCAGCAGCAGGACCGAGATCAGAGATGATCAGAGCATCTTCGATATCGTCGAGCGTGGCATCGTCGAGCCGCGTCGCGACACCTGTGAGGTTGCTGCCCAAACGTTCGGAGGTTTTGCGAAAGCCACCAAGGACGCGGTCGCTCCAGCTGCCACTCTCATTCGAACTCATCGTAAGAAACCCTCTTCAACCGCTTCCACAGCGATCTCGATTATCGAGCCCGCCGGTGCTCCAACGGGTAAACGGACGCGCGCATAGTTGGGCGCATAGCCTGTGCCATCGCGTTCGGCGAGGATAGGAAGTGTTTCACCCACAAGGTTGCTCAGCCAGTTTGCGCGCCGTGCCGCGACGGCAGCGCGCAACTCAGCGGCGCGTGCCTTTACGATGGTGCGATCCACCTGCGGCATTCGCGCAGCAGGCGTGCCGGGACGGGGGGAATAGGGGAAAATGTGGCCATGAACGATGTCCAACTCTTCGATGATGGAAAGGTTGGCCGCGTGGTGTTCATCGGTTTCAGTTGGAAATCCAGCGATCAGGTCAGCACCGATGGCGAGGTCTGGTCGGCGATCCTTGAGGGCGTTGACCAACTGAACGGCGTCGGCTCGGCTGTGCCGCCTTTTCATTCGTTTGAGGATCAAATCGTGTCCGTGCTGAAGCGAGAGATGCAGATGCGGCATCAACCGAGGCTCACTTGCAAACAATTCAAACAGAGACGGGTCGATTTCAATTCCATCGAGCGATGACATACGTAGTCTATCCAAATCGGGATAGGCGTTCAGCACTTCTGCCACCAGCGCACCAAGTGGGGGCGTGTCTGGAAGATCATGGCCCCAACTCGTAACATCAACGCCGGTCAAAACGATCTCCCGCGCGCCCAATGCGGCATGATGACCAACTTCGCGCACCACCTCCGCTATTGTCATAGAGCGGCTGACGCCGCGCCCTTGTGGGATCACGCAAAAGGTGCAGGCATGATCGCAGCCATTTTGAACGGCAATAAATGCGCGTGTGCGGGTCGGCGGCGGCGGTGCCTCTGGCAAAGGAACGTTCCAGCTGCGCGGATCAAGTTTAGCCTCATTGGCGATCAGGCCGTCGACTTCAGGCATTTCCGCGATCTGGTCGCGCTCAATATCAGCGGCGCATCCTGTCACGATCAGGCGTGCATCGGGGCGTGATCGGCGCGCCTTGCGGATGGCTTGGCGGGTTTGGCGCACGGCTTCGGATGTGACTGCGCATGAATTTACCACCACAACGTCGCCCGCATCAGCCAACATCGCCTTCATCCGCTCGCTTTCTGCGATATTTAGGCGGCAGCCCAGTGAAATGACTTCGGGTTCGATTGTAATGGGACTGGTCACGCAAAATCATCCCATTCAAACGTTCCGCGATAGGATTCTGCCGCGGGGCCCGTCATCAGGATGGAATTGTCCTCGCGCCATTCAATCACCAGGTCTCCCCCCGGTAAGGTCACGGTTGCTTTGCGCCCGGTTAAACGGCGCTGCATCGCCGCGACTACGGTGGCGCAGGCACCCGTGCCGCACGCCCGCGTAAGGCCAGCTCCGCGTTCCCAGACATTCAGGCGCAAATGATCCTGTCCAATCACGGCCGCCACATTGACATTGACTCCCTGAGGAAACAGCGGATCGGTTTCAATCACCGGGCCAACTTTCGCTAGGTCGACTGCGTTGGTTTCGGGCACAAAGAAAACCACGTGGGGGTTGCCGACATTGACGGCAATTGGGGATTCAAGGACGCCGGTGTCATACGGCCAACTGACCGGCATGTTCGAAGTGTCCATGGCGAACCCCAGCGGTATTGCATCCCATTCAAACCTGGGCGCGCCCATATCAACACTTGCACCGCCGTCTGCCGGTTCAAGCGTGATCGGTCCGCCTGCCGTTTCAATCTGCACCTTTTCGCCGTGCAAGAGAGCAACCGCGCGCGAGGCATTGCCGCAAGCCTCAACCTCTCCGCCATCAGAGTTGAAGATACGCATTTTGAATTCATAAGAAGCGCTGGGCTCGAGCAATATCAATTGGTCGCACCCTATCCCTTCGCGCCGATTGGAAAGGGCCCGCGCGCGTTCTCGATTCATCGAAGGAAGGGCGGTTTCACGCGCATCAAGCACGACGAAATCATTGCCGAGACCATGCATTTTTGTGAAGGGAACGCGCATGGGCACGCATTTATGCACGCGCAAGCCTTACGTCCAGTCTTGTGAGTGGCGAAGCTATGGCTCGCGAGGCCTTACAGGTTGACGGTTTTGGCCAGCATCGCTTCAATCTCAACCGTATTGGGATCTTGGATATTGTTTGTCGCATTGGCGCTATTGGTCATCAACTTGCCTGCCAAAGCCAGCCTTTCGCGGACTTGTTCACCGCTTTCAGGTTGTCCGTAGAGGTAACCTTGGCCTTTCAGCTTACCCATCGCCTTTAACGCCTTTAGGATCGCTTCGTCTTCGATCCCTTCAGCCGTAATTGGAAGGTTTAGGCCGCGTCCCAGCGAAACGATGGCATCGACGATTTTTGAGGTGCCTGACGGTTCTTTGAGTTCACTAACAAAGCTGCGATCAATTTTTAGCCGGTCAAAAGGCAATGTCCGCAATTGTTCGAGTGAGGAATAGCCGGTGCCAAAATCATCAAGGCTGATGCTGACCCCTTGGTTGCGGAGACTGGTGATGATCGATCGCACCATGCCAATGTTTTCGTGCAGGCAGCTTTCGGTGATTTCGACTTCCAAACGCTGAGCAGGGAAATTGTGCGTTACCAACAGTTTGAGGAGTTTTTGTGCAAACCATGGATCCCGAAGCTGGATCGGGGAAATGTTGATTGAAAGCGTTAGTGATTCATCCCATGCGCTCGCGTCAACCAACGCCTGATCCATCAATTGATCAGACAATTGCGTGATCAGTCCGATTTCTTCAGCGATGGGGATGAAAATTTCGGGGCTAACAATACCCATTTGATCGGAGCGCCAGCGCGCCAACATTTCAAATCCAACCAATTCGCCCGATTCCAGATCGACCTGTTGTTCATAATACGGCACGAATTCGCCTGCGGTTATCCCGCGTCGGATGCCGGCCTCCAACTCATTGCGGAACCGCAGTTCGTTTTCCATCGTTGGCTCAAACCAGAAATAGCGGTTCTTGCCTTGTTTTTTGGCTGTGTACATCGCGATATCAGCGCGCTGCATTAGAGAGTTCGGAGCTGCAAGTTCAGAGTGAAACTCCGTGCCATCATGATCTGTCGCGACGCCGATTGAGATGGTTGTATCGATTGTCACCTCTTCCTGTTCAAACGGCAATGCGATCTGTTCAAACAGGCGGACAACAAGGTCATCAACACGATCGCGATTTCCCGCTTCATAGGAAGTAATAAAGGCGAATTCATCCCCGCCCAACCGCGCGAGGCTTGCGTCCTTTGGCAATTGTGCTTCAATCCGTTTTGCCAGTTCTACCAACACCGCATCGCCGACCGAATGGCCATGCATATCATTGATCTGTTTGAAATTATCGAGATCGATCATGCAATATGCAACAGCCCTTCCGCGGATGCTCGCATCCTCGCACAGGGCCTCTGTCGCGCTCTTCATGCTGCGCCGGTTGAGGCAACTGGTTAGCGGATCGATCTCCGCTAATTCGCGCGCCAAACCTTCGGCCCGTCGGCGTTCGCTTATCTCAGCTTGCAGTTCGCGATAACGGCGCCATCCGAAGATTATTAGAACGACGTTCAGCAGCAACGCGTTGATCAAAAGATGGTCGGGCGCGTGGCCGTCAGAAAACACTGCATCGATGGCTTTGGGTACAACAGAGCTGCCGGTTGCGACAAACAAGATGATCGCAGCCGTTGCAATACCGAGAGCCACAAGGTCGCGATCTGCATTTCCCAACTGTTTGTTTACTTCTGCGTCTGCCACTTTTTGCGTTCCCCAACTCGAACGTTATGCACTTCAGTCCAATGCGTCGATGATTGAGCAACCTATGCAATTTCCCGCTAAATATTGCGTTAATTGCTTGGGGAATGAGGTGTTTATGAGGGTGGCAGAGCGCGAGTGTGCGCTCTAAGGTCATCGTATTCGATCGAAAATTTCCGTCACTTTAAGGAGATCCCCACGTGACCAATCCTCGGCCCAATTACTGGTTGGTTAAATCTGAGCCGTTCAAATACAGTTGGGATGATTTGGTTGAGGAAGTCGAAGGAACGTGGGACGGCGTTCGCAACCATTCCGCAAAGCTCAATTTGAGGGCAATGGCCGTGGGTGATGAGTGTTTTTTCTACCACTCGCGAGAGGGGCTGGAAATTGTTGGAATTTGCGTCGTGTCAGTCGACGGCATTCTTGATCCGACCGATGAAACCGGCAAATGGGCGGCGGTTAAGGTCAAACCGAAACGCAAATTTGAAAATCCAGTCACGCTCAAACAAATCAAGGCTGACCCCCGTCTTACTGAGTGCGAATTGGTCCGTCTGTCGCGCCTTTCGGTCGCTAAGATCAAGCCCGATGAATGGGATGTCATCTGCGAAATGGCTGAGGGCTAACGAGACTAAAGGGCGTTAGGCTTTCGCTCGCAGACCGCTTATTGTGGCACCGCTCGCGGCCAGTTGCTCCACATCGATCTTCATGTGGATTAGGCGCAGACCGGATCGGGTTTGTGCTTCAGCCAAGGCTTGAGTGAATTCGGAGGTCGTGGTCGCGGTCGCGCTCCAACCGCCAAATGCAGCGCCCAATGCTGCGAAATCGGGATTGGCTAGGTGCGTTCCTGATACGCGGCCCGGATACTCCCTTTCCTGATGCATCCGGATTGTGCCGTATGCTCCATTGTCGACCACCAGAACCAGCAAATTAGCACCGTGCTGAACAGCGGTGGCTAGCTCTTGGCCGTTCATCAGGAAATCACCGTCTCCTGCAACGGTTACAACCGTGCGTTTGGGATGACGCAGAGCCGCCGCAACGCCCGCCGGCACGCCGTACCCCATGGCACCGGCTGTCGGGGCGAGCTGGCTTGGATAGCCTGCATAGTTCCAATATCTGTGCCACCAACCGGCGAAATTGCCCGCGCCATTGCAGATAATTGTGTCCGCGGGCAACGCTTCGCGCATTGCGGTGACGCAAGCAGCCATGTCCAGCGCCGGCGCGGTCTCTGAAGGGCTGTGGGTTGCCCATTCTTCCCATTCGCAGTGCGCTTGCTTTCCGGCATCGAAGGGTATGACGCTGTGGTCTTCCCAAAGAGCAGCAGCCTCGGCAAACTCATCGACGCTTGCCGGCAAAGCAAGGTCCGCGCGGTAGACGCGGCCAAGTTCGTCTGGATCGGGATGGACATGGATTAGCACCTGATCAGGGTGATCAAGGGTCGGAAAGGCATAGCCATCCGTTGTCGCCTCTCCCAATCGAGCGCCAACTGCGAGCACCAAGTCGGCGTCCTTGACTCGCTGAACCAGCTTTGGATTGGGGCCGTAACCTAAATTGCCTGCATAGACGGGGGATGCTGGGTCTACCGCGTCCTGCCTTCGAAAGGCGGTCGCCACGGGAAGTCCAATTGCCTCTGCAAACTGCTGAAAATAGATGCGCGCTTTGGCGTTCCAGCCTGCGCCCCCGATAATTGCCACTGGGCTGGCTGCATCGGCGATCAGTGCAAACAAAGCCTGCATGGCGTCATGGCAAACTGCTTGCGCTGGACGAGTCACCATAGGACGGGCGGTGATGACATTGTCGACTGCGTCGCACAACATATCTTCGGGCAGGGCGAGAACGACCGGGCCGGGCCTCCCGCTGATTGCAACGGAATAGGCGCGCGCGATGTATTCCGGAATGCGCGCAGGATCATCAATACGCGCTGCCCATTTGCAGATCGGGCCAAAGAAGGCTTCGAAATTGATTTCCTGAAACCCTTCGCGGTCGCGCATCGGTCTTGCGACGTCGCCAACGAATAAGATCATCGGCTGCGAATCCTGATGCGCCACGTGAACACCAATGCTGGCATTGGTCGCGCCGGGCCCGCGCGTCACAAAGGCGACGCCGGGACGGCCGCTGTCAGCCGCACCCATCGCGCCTTCAGCACAGGCCATAAATGCAGCGCCGCCTTCCTGGCGGCAGGTGATCGTTTCAATATCGGTCCGCAGATGCAATGCATCGAGAACGGCAAGGAAGCTTTCGCCTGGGACGGTGTATATCCGGTCAGTGCCCTGCTTCGCCAGACAATCGACCAGCAATTCGGCTGCTGTTTGAGTAGGCTTTGTCACGCTTCAAATTCTCCCAACATTCCCGCGATTAGGAGTTCTGGAGATTAACCACAACCCGGACTTACTGTCCCTTTTTTGGGCAGGGGATAGGGTGGGCTGGGCAAGAGTTAAGAATTCGTTAACTCGGACAGCATGACTTATGCGACACTTTCCAGCGAACATGTAGTGCGGCCCAAGAACACCGTTTCTGTGAAGCGCCGCCGGAACTTAGTCCTCACCGATGAGGGCGCGCGCCACCCGTTTCGCTCGCAGCTTCCGCCGCATGTGCGCGCAGACTTGCATGACATTCCAGCCGAAAGCCTCTGGCGGTTAACCGTCGATGACGTTCGCGGTTTCGCCAGCACCTATGTCGCAACGACTGCGGCGGTACTCGTCTTTATAATGTGATCGGGCTACTCGCCGCGTTGGCTCAGTTTTGCTTCCGCCGCTTCGCTTTCAGCGCGGTAAAGTTTCCAACCGAGCCATGCGGAGATCACGCACATAGCGGCCGCCAAGAGTATTTGGTCTACTACCGCAATTCCGACGCTTGATAGGATCATCGCAAAAATTGATCCGATCACCATCGCAACGCAATTGACTATGTTGTTGGCCGCAATCGTGCGGCTTGCAGCATTATGTTCGCAACGAGTGGTGAGAAAAGCGTAGAGCGGGACGACGAACATCCCTCCTGCGGTCGATATCCCCAAAAGCATGAGCGAAAGCGGGACAGCGAGCGGTTCTAAAATCCATGCCTGTATGGGTAGCAATTCGCCGGTGGCATTGGGCGTCCAAGCTTTCCCTACAAGATAAAATCCAAGCAAGAATGCACTCATCACCACCACCGAAAGCGGCGCATATCGCGCTGATACCTTGCCTTTGAGCAATGCGTTGATCGAAACCGATCCGATTGCGATTCCGATCGAAAAGATGACGAGGAACAGGCTGGCGACCTCTTTGCTCGCCAGAAGTTGATTCTTGGCCAGCGGGGGGAAAATGATGAACAAAACCGCGCCTATGGTCCAGAAAAAGCTGATGGCGACAATGGCAAACCAGATTTCGCGATTGTGCATTGTGTCGCGGACAAGTTTCCAACTCATCACGACTTGATCAGCGACCGCTACGACCGGGTATCCGAGCCAGCGTAGAGGCGTGTTTTTGACATTCTGCGCATAGGGCTCCAGCAACGGATAGTGCATTTCATAGTCGCTTTGCGGCGGGGCGTCCGGCACAAATGTCGCTGAGAAATAGCCGCCGAAAGCGGTGATGATAATCAAGACCAGCGCGATCTCTACTGACAGGAAGCCGGCTAAGATCGTGCCCGCAAGAATCGCTATATAGGTTCCCGCTTCAACCAAGCCGGTACCCGGAAGCACCTCTTCCTTTTTAAGGTGTTGCGGCAGGATTGCGTATTTGATCGGTCCCAAAAAAGTCGATTGAACAGCCGCAAGCAGCACCACGAAAAGCAGCAACGGTATCGCGATGGTGTGAACCGCGATGCCTTTCCACGCCAGATACAGTCCCAGCGCGCCCAGACTTGCCCAGACAATCTCGCACAGTTTGACGATGCGGATGATTTTGGCTTTGTCGCGTGTGTCGGCGAGTTGCCCCGCAAGGGCTGACAAAAAGACGAAAGGAAGGATGAAGAGAACGGACGCCAAGCCACTAATCAAAGCTTCTTGTCGTTCATCATTGTAGATTTGCCATACGATGAAAAACACCACAGCATATCGGTACAGATTGTCGTTAAAGGCGTTGAAAAACTGCGTCACCATCAGCGGCAAGAAGCGCTTCTGGCGCATAAGGTGCGTCGTTGTTGTCATAAGTGTAATCGGCGCTCAGCAGTTTCCTATAATCCATCACATAACGATACGGTTGATGGGCACAAGGGGTGTGCATCCTCAGTATCGATAGTGTTTTGATTGCGCGCCGGACACGCTATGGCAGCTCTTAGCTATGATGACGTTGCCAAACATTCTTACGTTGTCGCGGATATTCGCGATCCCTCTGCTCGGATTCTTTTTGTGGTGGCCCGGTTGGCAGTTGGGCTATGCGATTGGTTTCGTGCTCTACACCCTGATTGCAATCACAGATTATTTCGATGGATATCTGGCGAGGGCGCAGGGCACTGTGTCGAAACTCGGCATATTCCTTGATCCGATTGCCGATAAAATCATGGTTGCATCGGTCATTTTGATCCTCACCGCGCAGGGATATTTGCGCGGCCCCTATGTTGGTGATGTTCACGTAATCGCCGGTGCAGTGATCCTGATCCGAGAAATCGCAGTAAGCGGCCTGCGCGAATTCTTGGGCGGGATTCAGGTGTCCGTGCCAGTGTCAAAACTCGCCAAGTGGAAGACGACATTCCAACTCGTTGCATTGGGGGCATTGATATTGGGCGGGGCCGTGCATGGTCAACCATGTCAGGCTCCGGGTGCTGACTGTCTGTCGGCGGCTGAAGGCTGGATCCATGTTGTAGGGCTGGTTAGCCTATGGGCTGCGGCCATTCTGACTTGCATAACCGGCTGGGATTATCTGCGGGTTGGACTGAAACACATGGATTGAGGGGGGGCGATTAATCCCCCAACGCGGTCTTTAGATCGCCCAACCACGGCTCAAACGGCTTCCAAGCATCCTGACCCTTGCGATTGATGGGCTCGCGCACTTGCTCGCTAGACGCAGTCCGCACGGCGCGATCGGTTTTGTGGAACGCCAGGCATTGTTCTTCAAATGGCACTTCGAGGAAATCCAGCATCCGCCGGGTTTGCCCTTCGAGATCATCGAGCACATCTTCATGCTGCACGCGCAAGACTTTGCCCGGCAGCACGCTGTCCCAATGGTCCATCACTTCGACATAATCTGCATAATAGCGGCCAACCTCGGTAAGGCCGTAGGTAAACTCTTGTCCCTCTGCAAAGAGCTGTTTGAAGCCGGAGAAACAGCAATCCATTGGCGCTCTGCGTGCGTCGATGATTTTTGCGTTGGGTAGGATCAGATGGATAAGGCCGATATGCCGGAAATTATTCGGCATTTTATCGATGAAGAACGGCGCGTTCGCTCGGTGGAGGCGGGTGTTTTCAATGAAGTCTTCACCGAATTTGGCAAGCTGTTCGCTGGTCAAATCGTGCAGGATCTCAGGGTAAAGTGACTGACCCGCTTTGCGGCCGCGCAGACGGTGGGCGAGGGCGAGAATGTTGGGCAGCTCCAACGTTCCATCGATCTGAGAATGGCTGGCGAGAATTTGTTCGAGCAAGGTCGAACCTGCGCGCGGAAGGCCTAGGATAAAGATCGGATCGGGTGCGCTGCAACCTGCGCTCTTGTGTTTTTCGAACAGATCCGCACTGCAGGCCTTGCGTTGGTTGGCCAGCTCGCGCGTCATGGCGTCGGCGCTGTAGCGGGTTTGCGCGCGTTTTAACGCGTTGCCTTCATCATAACAGGCAAAGCTCGCTTCATAATCGCCTTCATCTTCATAGGCTTTGGCGAGGGCAAAGTTGAGGTGCACCCTGTCCATAAAGGCCAGATCATTGCGGGTGATTTGTTCGCGCATCGCATCCAACTCATCCGCGCCAAACCGGTATGTCTTTAGATTGGCGAGCGCGTAATACGCATCACCGTGGCCGGGTTTTGAAGCGATGGCTGCGCGATAGCTGGCCTCGGCTTCGGCGCGGTCGCCTTTAGTTTTGAGGGCGTGGCCGCGGCTGGTTAGGCTGGCTGGATCACCGGGAAGTTTTTCAAGCACGCTGTCGAACAATTCCAGCCCGCGATCAAAGTCGCCTGTCTGGATACATTCGATCGCAAGGCGAGATTGGAACAGAGCGTTTTGGGGGTCGCGCTCATAGAGCTTTTCGGCTTGCTCCCGCGCTTCAGCCGATTTCTGCCGGCGGCGCAGCGCATCGATGTAATCAAAGCGCAACTGAATATCGTCGGGCGCAAAACTAACGGCACTTTCGAGTAGGAATTCCGCATCGTCGAGAATGCCAAGTTCAATGCCGATTTTCGCCAGCAGCCGCATTCCTTCAACATTGCGCGGGTTTTGGCGCAAGAAATGTCGGCAGATTTCCTCTGCGCGGACCAATCGCCCTTCGGCCAAATGGTTGGTTACCGCAATCAGTTCGCGCGGCATCTTTGCAAGGCGTTGTTGCTGCGCGGTCGCAGCCGCCGCTTCTGCTGTGCTTCCTATCGCCGTTTGTAAGCGCGCTTGCTCGCGCCAGCTCGCTTCAAGTGCGGGGTTAAACCGAGTCGCGCGCATAAATGCACTCAGCGCGTTGGCCTGATCGCCTTGGACAAGTGAGAGATGACCTTGCTCCTGCCATGCACGGCCATATTCAGGCATCGCTCCATGCAAAGCGGTAAGATGGATTGCCGCCTCTTCGAAGCGTTTCAAATAGCGCGCGGCAACCGCTGCCATATAAAGGGCCTCTCCATCCGTCGGATCATCTGCGAGCGCTGCGCGCGCTGCAGAGAGACCGGCATCAAATTGACCGGATTGGAGCGCGCTTTGCGCTGATTTGAGCTGTTCTTCGCGACTTGCCATTTCATCTGCCTTAGACAGCAAAACGGCGGGAGTGAACACATGTCACTCCCGCCGCCTTAACTGTTTGGGTTCGCTTTAGTAGCTGAACGATACCCGCGCGCCGATTGTGCGCGGACGGTTTGTGATGATGCGTTCGCGATCATTCCCGAAGATGCCGGAAACTTCGGCACGTTCGTCAGACAGGTTCTCACCAAACACTTCAAAACGCCATTGATCCGCGACAACGCCAACCGACAGATCGAACAAGGTGTAGCTGTCGAGCTCAATCTTGTTGATTTCAATGATGTCGGTGAACTTGGAACCGGAATAGGTCACTTGCGGCTGAATATACGCCTCAAGCGTGTCAGACACATCCCACTCATAACGAGCGCGAATGTTGCCTTGGAAGCCCGGTGCATAGGCCAGTTCTTCGCCTTCGAGCACATCAGTTGTCGGGATCAACACTTCGGTGATCTCAGTATCGAGGATCGAGAATGCGCCCGAAATCGAAAGGCCCGGCGTTGCATAAGGCGCGACCGTAAAGTCCGCTTCGATACCGTAAATCTCTGCGTCGGCCGCATTGGACGAGAAGAAGAGGTTGGTGATCGACGGATCGAAAATCTGCGTTTGCAGGTTCGAGATGTCCACGAAGAAGGCCGAACCGTTAAAGCGGAACTGGCCATCGATGAGGTCCATCTTCCAACCGAACTCGTAGTTCTTAACTTCATCGGTTTCGACTTCGAAAGGAACAACAAAGCCTGTGCCCGGTGCCACTGCGCCGCCGGGACGGTTAAGCAGACCAGGACGGAAGCCCTCTGAATATGTTGCGTAGAACAACAGATCAGGCGTTGGCGTCAAAGTGATCGTACCTTTGTAGATAAGACCATCGGTGGACGCGGTGTCTGGCGCACGAACAGCGTTGAACACTTGCTGTGCCTGTGTCGCGCTCAGACCGGCGGCCTGAATATCGGCAAGGCTATCATTCAGATCGAACGTTTGACGCAATGCAGGGTCGCACGATCCGATGAAAGTGAATTGGCCATCGCCGTTATAAAGGTCGCTGATGTCGGTGCCGAATGCATTTTGGTCAGTGCCACCAGAGTTACAGAATGAACCGTTGGCGCTGCCTTCGAAATCAACTTCAACGTCGTAGTAACGAGCGCCGAGAGTGACCGACAACAGGTCTGGCACGATGTCGAAGCTTGCTTCACCGAAGATGCCATATTGCTCATCCGTACGGCGGATGTCGTTGCGGAAGATTGTAGAGGCCGGGAAAGGTCCCGGATCGGATACAAAGCCAGTTGTCTGCGGGAAGTTCGCAGGGAATGCACCAAATGGCTGAGCGATGGTGTTGCCCGGATAGGCAAAATCAACGCGCTCTTCGAGGCTGAGGTCGGAATAGAAACCGCCGCCTTGGAAACGAATGCGCCAATCATCAGGGGTGCTGAAACGCAGCTCCTGAGTGAAGACTTCGGTTTTGGAGAAGGAATTCACGAACAGGTTTGGCGCCTGACACGTGCCGGTCGGATCATTGCCCGCTCCGGGATAGCTGACCGAACCGTCACAGATGTAGTACGGAAGGTACTGACCCGCGAAGAGGTAGTCGGTGTAATCGGCGCGCTGATCGCTTTCACGGTTGGTGTATGCCCCGGTGTAAACCACGTCGAGCATTGCGATACGGCCTTCGACCGTCCAGCTGGTGTTCGAGAAATCGTCTTCGAGGCGGTCGGCTTCGAACCGTTCGATTTCTAGATCGTCAAGGCCGCCCAATTCAGGATCAGCGAAGAACACACCGTCCGATTCAAGACTTTGGCGTTGATGCGAGACGTTCACGGTCCAATCAGGAGTGACTTCCCAAAGCGCACTGACGCGGAAACCAGCGTATTGTGTGTCGTTGAAATTGTCTTCGGCGATGCCAGCGTTGTCAGCGTCAAGGAAGGTAACGCCCGACAGGTCGGCAGTGGATTGGAAGCCAGCGCGGTTTGCGTTAACGGGAACGCCGTTCTCGCGAACAAAACCTTCAGGACGGAAGCGCGCGCTCTCAGTGAGATTGCGGGTGCCCTGAATGTTGTCGATGTAGCCACCTTGATCGTCGAGATAGACCACGCCGCGCAGCGCGATTGTCTCGCTAACCGGCACGTTGATCATGACTTCGCCTTGATAGCTCGCTTCGCCACCTTTGGTGAAGGAGACGCCAGCGGACGCGCTTGCGTCATAGCCGGACAGATCAGGCTTGTTCGTGATGAGACGCACAACGCCGGCCTGCGAGCTGGCGCCGAACAAAGTGCCTTGTGGGCCGGAGAGGACTTCGATCCGCTCAAGGTCAGCAGCGTAAACGTCAAGGTTACGGCCAGGCTGTGAAAGCGGCTGGTCGTTCAGGTAAAGCGCCACGTTCGGGGCGAGGCCCGCAACGCCAGCAACGGTGATGTTCGGCGTGGTGGAGGCGAGACCGCGAATGTAGATCGTGCTTTGCCCTGGGCCATTGCCGCCGGCGGTTACAGTTGGGATTTGGTCAAGGTAATCTTCGAACGTGTCGATGTTCAATTCATCAAGCTGTTCTGCTCCGATTGCGGATACCGATACCGGCACGTCCTGCAGATCCTCGCTGCGGCGCTGTGCGGTAACGACGATTGTGCCGACCCCACCTTCGCGCTCTTCAGCTTGAACGGATTGGTCTGCTGTCTGCGCGACAGCAGGTGATGCGATTGCGACCGCGAGTGCGCCGATGGACGCCCCGCTTATGTATTTTGACATTCAATGCCCCTTTTGAGCCTTCGTTTGGGTCGCGATGCGGAACTGCATCAGCGTTTGCCCAAGAATTGCGCGCGCAAAATCAGAAAGATGCAGCGCACATGCAGCCGTTACCAAGCGGTCAGTGTGCTGGCCACAGTTGACCCATGAGTTTTCCGGAAGCTGCAAATCCTTGTTGCAGAATAACAACACCGAAATCATCGTTCTGCAAATCTTTAGTATAGATCATTTATACCTTAAATGTTCACAAGTATATTTGAATTTATACTAAAACGATTCCGCTCTATTCAAGTGATGGGTAATTTTTCTCAAATGTATCTAAACTGATATTTGAAAAAGATGTGCCTTGCGAAGTCTTCAGGTGGTCGCTTGTTCTTCGGCCCATTCGATACAGGCCTCTTCTGTCGTAGGAACGCCGTGGTGTTTGCGGATAAGGTCGAACACCACCGCCTTGATAATCGAAGCCCCCATCAATGTGACGACCACTGAAAACGGCAGGGCGCCAATGATCATTGTGATACGAATGGCTTCGATCCCGCCGAGGATCAGCATTGAACCAACCACAAAGGACAGCGCTATTCCCCAGAACAAGATGTGGTAGCGGCGGCTGCCTTCATCTTCGCCTGCGCCGTTGATTGTATTGACGATCAAAATTGCGCTGTCGACGGAGGTGATAAGATAGGTCATCAAGAGCACGACCACGAGGGCAGAGACGATGAGAGCCGCGGTTGGGCTCAGCAGCACAGCGATTGTTGCATAAAGCTGATCGGAAATGCTCGCATTCAGAATTTGGCCATTGGCCGCACCGTTCAATTCCAAATCTATGGCTGTTCCGCCTGCCAACCCCATCCATAAAAAGCACATCAGCGATGGCACCAGCGCCACGCCAAAAATGTACTCGCGAATGGTCCGCCCGCGAGAGATGCGCGCGATAAACATGCCGACAAACGGCGCAAACGCGATCCACCACGCCCAATAAAACACCGACCAATCAAGCTGCCATTGCACCAATGCATCGCCAGCTTCGCTCCCATCGCTGCTGAACAAAGTCAGCGAATTTGCCGGAAGCGAGACGATGTAATCCCAAATTCCCACACCCAACAGTTTGAGACCATACAGGCCTGATCCCGCGACCGCGAACAAAGTGAGCAAGCCAAAAGACAGGCCCATATTGATATTGGAAAGCCACTTAATGCCGCGGCCCACTCCTGATAGCGCGCTAATGGTCGATGCACCTACCAAGACGAGCAGCGCGACAACAATGGCTGCGGCTGACGCCGTCATCGCGCCATCTGCCCCTTCGACCATCAACCAGTCACCCAAGCCGATCCGGTGAAGGCCAGCGACAAATTGCTGCACCCCTAGGCCCATCGTGACTGCCACGCCCAATATTGTCGCCACAACAGCGACAACATCGACGACATGGCCCGCCATTCCAGACATGGATTTCCCGAAAAGAGGTACCAAGCTGGAGCGAATGGTGAGCGGTAAACCGCGCCGATGGGCAACATAGCCAATGGCGAGCCCGACCAAGGAATAGGTGCACCAGGCGCCGAAGCCCCAATGCAGGAACGTCCACATAAACGCAGGGCGAACGGCCTCTGGTGAGGCCGCGCTGATCGTGCCGCGAATAATATCAGGATTGCTGGCAAAATGCGCGAGCGGCTCCCCTGTAGAATAGGTCAGCATGCCGATCCCGATCCCGGCACCAAACAGCATGGAAAACCAAGAGAAGCGGGAAAATTCCGGCTTCTCATCAGGCGCGCCAATCTTTAACGAACCTGCCTTGGGGAACAGAGCCAATGCGCCGCAAACCAAAATCAACGCAGCCACCAGATAGATGTACCAGCCGCTGAATGACGAAATTATCGTCGAGTTTGCATCCCTCAATGTATCCATTGCGCGGACTGGAAAGAATATTGCCCACATAATGATCAGCGACACAATGATCTTACCGGGGATCGTTACCTCTCGGCTGAATCCGCTGTAAAAACCGCTATCGTGGGTGGAGATTTGCAGATCGACCAAAGGTGGGTCGATGGGCAATTCAGCCTCATTGGGCGTGGTAGAATTTGAGATTGGTCTTCCCGAGTTGTTCTATTTATGCATTTCGCGTCTGAATCGCAGCCGCGCAAATTACCGATTGGTAACATGGTCGGGTGCCACCATAGGGGGTTGCCCGAAGTATGCAAATTACACCCTATCCGGCCCGCAATTCATCGGCCAGCATCTTGAAATCGGCCTCTCTTGGGGAATTCTTGCGCCACACAAGAACAATTTCGCGTTTGGCGGTGTCGCTTTTTAGAGGACGAGCGACGACTTGGGTGCCGTTCAAAATCCCCGCATCAATTGCCATTTCGGGTAACATGGTAAGGCCAAGGTCGTGGTCAACCATTTGAACCAAAGTGTGCAGGCTTGTCCCAATCATGCTGGCACTGGCGCGCAGCTCGCTGCGGTTGCACGCGGCAAGGGCATGATCGCGCAGGCAGTGACCATCTTCGAGCAGCAACAGCCGACCATGATCGATCATGTCCGGAGGGATTTGCGCTGGCGGATCGCGTGGATCGTCTTTGGGGAAGGCCACAAACAGCGCATCGTCGCTGATATGTTCGATCTCAACATCGCCGATATCAAAAGGCAATGCGAGCAGCACGCAATCCACGCGTCCATGCTGCAGCGATTCAATTGCGTCTTGGCTGGTTTCTTCGCGCAGCATCATCTTCAAGTCTGGCCGTTCTTTGCGCAGGCGCGGCAAGATGCGCGGGATCATAAATGGGGCGATGGTCGGGATCACACTCATGCGAAGCTGACCCGAAAGCGGTTGACCGGCCGCTTGAACAAGGTCGGAAAGCTCTTCCGCTTCACGCAGCAGCCGATTGGCTTTTGCAACCACCGCTTCGCCCAATGCAGTAAACCGCACGACACGCCGCGACCGCTCCACCAATGTGACGCCAAGCAGGGATTCCAGCTCGCGGATACCCGCCGATAAAGTGGATTGCGATACAAAACTGGCGTCAGCCGCACGGCCAAAATGGCCGTGTTCGTGCAACGCGACGAGATATTGCAGTTGTTTGATCGTGGGCAGATAGGTGCTCACAGGTTGATCCTATCCTGGCGCATTATGTCTCTGGTGTTTCAACAGGTTCTTCGACTGCCGCTTCGGTTTCCAACCCTTCTTCCATGCTCGCCTGCATGTCGTCGATATGGGTCATGGAAAGCTTGCCGTTCTTGACCGCAAATCCAGTCTTGCCTTCAACCAATTCTAGGGCATCTTTGCCAAACACTTCGAAGCGCCAACCTTTTAGGACATTCAAGTCGCGCACGCCCGCCGCCAGCGCTTCCATCTCATCCGCACGGGTAAGAAGCCGGGCGGCCACATCAATCTCGCGGGCTCTAATTTTGAGGAGCAATTTGAGCAAATCAGCAACCAATGCGCCTTCTTTGCCGAGCGGGGCGCCGCGTTTCATTTTTTCGGGCATTTCCGATTTTGGCAACGGCTCTGCATCATCAATGACTTTGAGCAAACGTTTGCCGATGTCATTGTCTTTCCAAGCGTTTGAAAGCCCGCGCACTTTCGCCAGATCCGCCTGCTTCTTAGGCGGATGAGAGGCAATGTCGGCTAGCGTTTCGTCGCGCATGATACGGCCGCGGGGGATGTTTTTATGCTGCGCTTCGCCTTCGCGCCACCCGGCCAGTGCCTTTAACCGGCCCAATGCTTGAGGGTTGCGGCCCGGTTGGCGGATGCGTTTCCACGAGGTTTCGGGGTCCACGATATAGTTGGAAGCGTCGGCCAGCTTTTCCATTTCGGCATCAAGCCACGCGCCGCGCCCCGTTTTGATCAGCTTTTTCAGCATCTTTGGGAAAATCACCGAAAGATGCGTCACATCGCCAATAGCATATTCGATCTGACGTTCGGTTAGGGGACGCCTGCTCCAATCGGTAAAACGAGCCCCCTTGTCGACTTGAATGCC
Source organism: uncultured Erythrobacter sp. (assembly GCA_947502815.1). Taxonomy (GTDB): domain Bacteria; phylum Pseudomonadota; class Alphaproteobacteria; order Sphingomonadales; family Sphingomonadaceae; genus Erythrobacter. Next base: position 2,054,586 of record CANNBH010000001.1, on the reverse strand, counting down.
GAGCCAATGATCGACCAAATTGGCATAGCCAATCTGTTCAGACTGGCTGATCGCCATCATGGCAATTTGCGTGTCAAAAATGGGGAAGGGCGTCTTGCCCGTTAGATTGACGATAATCTCAACGTCTTGTCCGCCAGCGTGGAAGACTTTGAGCACCTCATCATTCTCGGTCAACAGATCGAGAAGAGGCGTTAGATCAATGCCATCAGCCAAGGGGTCGATCGCTGCGGCTTCTTCGGTGTTGGCGATCTGCACCAAACACAGTTCAGGCCAATACGTATTTTCCCGCATAAACTCGGTATCGACCGAAACGAATTCCGATTGCGCCAGACGCTCGCAAAGATCGGCTAGAGCGTCGCTGGTGGTAATCAGGTCATGTATTTTCATGTTTCTTCTTATCATTAATTGGGCGGAGTGCCGCCCGCGGGTCGATTTTCTAGGTCGGCCCCAAAGAGAGGTGAATGGCGCATCATTGCGACATCGCCTGCGCCCTTAGCGTGATAGCGGCCCTTAAGGAAAGGCCTTCGTTTTGTGCAGGCCTGCTTGACCAGAAGTCTTGCTCAGTCTGCGCAAACCGTTATGAGCGCGCGCATGCATCAATATCGCTCTCATACATGCGCCGCTCTCAACGCTGAGAATGTTGGCGAGACCGTTCGCCTTTCAGGCTGGATCCACCGCAAGCGCGACCATGGCGGCGTGCTGTTTATCGATTTGCGTGACCATTACGGTATTACGCAGGTTGTGGCAGACGAAGATTCGCCCGCTCTGCCTATTTTGGAAAAGCTGCGTTCCGAATCGGTTGTAACGATTGATGGCGAAGTGAAGGCTCGCACCCCTGAGACGGCGAACAAGGATCTTCCAACGGGCGCGATCGAAGTGTTCGCCCGTTCGATAACGGTCCAAAGCGCGGCCGAAGAGCTGCCAATGCCGGTAGCTGGCGAGCAAGAATATCCTGAGGACATTCGCCTCAAATACCGCTTTCTCGATCTGCGCCGCGAAACCATGCACCGCAACATCGTGCTGCGCAGCCAAGTGATCACATCTCTGCGTCAGCGGATGGTCGATCAGGGCTTTACTGAATTCCAGACCCCAATCCTCACCGCATCTTCGCCAGAAGGCGCACGCGACTTCCTCGTGCCAAGCCGGATGCACCCGAACAAATTTTACGCGCTTCCTCAGGCGCCGCAGATGTTCAAACAAATGCTGATGGTGAGCGGATTTGATCGCTATTTTCAAATTGCGCCGTGTTTCCGCGATGAAGATTTGCGCGCGGATCGCAGCTTGGAATTCTACCAGCTCGACTTTGAAATGAGCTTTGTGACTCAAGAAGATGTGTTCCAAGCTCTTGAACCCGTGCTTGCCAGTGTCTTCGCAGAATTTGCCGATGGAAAATCCGTCACGGCAAGCGGCGATTTCCCGCGCATTCCATATGCTGAGGCGATGTTGAAATATGGCAGCGACAAGCCGGATTTGCGCAACCCTCTGATCATTTCTGACGTAACCAGCCACTTTGAAAAATCGGGCTTTGGCCTGTTTGAAAAGATTGTTGGCGGCGGCGGCGTCGTGCGGGTTGTTCCTGCGCCTAAGACCAATGAGAAGAGCCGCAAATTCTTCGATGATATGAACAATTGGGCGCGCAGCGAAGGTTTCGCCGGGCTTGGTTATGTGACCCGCAAGGGCGGTGAATTTGGCGGCCCGATCGCCAAGAACCATGGGCCCGAATTGATGGCCGACCTTTATGATGAACTCTGCCTGGGCCCCGATGATGGATTGTTCTTTGCCGCTGGCAAGGAAAAAGACGCCGCCAAATTGGCCGGCGCAGCGCGGACACAGGTCGGCGAGCAGCTTGGCCTGATCGAAGAAGATTGCTTCAAATTCTGCTGGATTGTCGATTTCCCAATGTACGAATGGGACGAAGACGCCAAAAAGGTCGATTTCTCGCACAACCCATTTTCGATGCCTCAAGGCGAAATGGAGGCGCTGGAATCGATGGACCCGCTCGACATCAAGGCATGGCAATATGACATTGTCTGCAATGGGTATGAGCTGTCATCTGGCGCAATTCGTAATCATCGTCCTGACATCATGTATAAGGCGTTCGAACTCGCTGGTTACAGCAATGAAGATGTCGACCGCGAATTTGGCGGCATGATTGAAGCGTTCAAGCTTGGCGCGCCTCCGCATGGCGGTTCGGCCCCGGGCATCGACCGGATTGTAATGCTGCTTGCTGGTGAGGAGGCGATCCGTGAAGTGATCGCATTCCCAATGAACCAAAAGGGCGAAGATCTGATGATGAGCGCTCCTTCGTCGGCAGAGCCTGCACAGCTGCGCGAATTGCATCTCCGGCTGGTGGAACCGCCTAAAAAAGAAGGTCAGTAAGGGGCCGCTAGCGAACGGGATTGTCCTGCAACCTTGCCAATGCCTTGGCATAATGTTCACAGGCGATACATTGCCACCGCCGCAGTTTGTTTCATATATCGAAGCAGACACGTTGGGGGTTATGTTGGGTTCTTGGATACGATTTGCGGCACAGGTTTGCATGGCTTGCGGGGTTTTTCTTTCCGCAACTGCTGCCAATGCTGAAACCATTCAAACGCGCGGCGTCTACGCCGCCGAAACGGATATTCCTGCTGACATTCAGTTGGTCCTAGTCGATCGATTTGGCGGCGATCTTGGCCGTGATGTCGAGCTTGCTCTTACAGATGTTCTTGGCGGGGTCTTCATCCGAGGGGAGCCCTATTACGATCTGATCACGCCAAATGCGCTTCGCGGTGCGCAGGTTGAGGTCGAAGGCCAGGATGGTACCATTATCAAGCGCCCATTGGTGGCTGATGCTGACCTGCGCGGTACGGTGCGCAGCGAAGAAATTGATCGCCGCGTCGACCCGCGGATTGAGCGTGAATGCGTGGCCCGTGATGAAGACGGCAAATGCACAGAACGCCGCGAGATCCGCATCCGATGCCGAGAATTAACAGTTCGGATTGAGCCGCGCATCTTTCTGACTGCGGTGGATGGTGAGCAAATTTATTCCCATTCCACCCCGCGCGCGCAATCGGAACGCTATTGCGAGGATGATCGATCTGTCCCTTCTAGCCTGGCGATGGCGAATGCATTGATTGATCAAATCGTGTCAACGATCCGATCGGATCTGGCCCCTGTGGACTCTGTGCGCAATATTCGCGTTATGGAAAGGCGGCGGGAGATTCGCCGCGAGGACCGCGATGCATTTCGTGATGCTGTTCGCGCGACGGAATCCGATGTTGTCGCCGCGTGCACAGGTTTTCTCGCTTTAGAAGCGGCGAATCCTGACAATGTGTCGCTGCTCTTCAACATTGGTCTTTGTTATGAGCGCACCGATGATCTGTTGGATGCCGCCAGCTATTACCGCAACGCTTTGGCCCTGGATCCCGGACGGGACTACCCAACCCGCGGATTGCGGCGGGTCAACAGCCGCCTGCGTGCTGAAGCGAATTTGGCGGAACGCGAAAATTATTGATGCGAAGCGTTGAAACCCTTCGTATGTTTCGTGCGAACCCCAACGTATGAAAATTACCCGGCGAAACGCGATTTTTTCCGGCCTTGGCACCGGGGCAGCGGCGATACCATTGATCGGATGCGCCGGTGCTGCAGAGCCCAAAGAAGGTGAAACCAGAATTCATGTGCTGGGGACAATTCATTCAGGCCACGAAGAGAGCGATCGGTATTCTTTGGATGTGCTGAGAGCGGCGATCCGCAAAGCTGCGCCAGACATTGTGCTGACCGAAATACCCCCGGACCGGATTGAGCAAGCGATAAGCTCATTTCGAACAGCCGGTATTGTAGACGAGCCGCGCACGCGGGTTTTTCCAGAGTACACAAAGGTCTTGTTTCCGTTGAGCCGTGATATGCGGTTTGAAATTCGCGGGACCGCGGGCTGGACGCGCCAAATAGCCGACAACCGCCGTGCTGCGCTCGTTCGCATCCAAAACGACCCTGCGCGGGCGGAGCAATGGGCGCAGCACCGCTCAGCGCAACGCGCCTATTCGCGCGAAATCAATGGGCGCGGGGATGATCCGCTGTTTATTCACACCCACGAATTCGACGTCATGGTGGAGGCATCGCGCCGGCCGTATGAGAGATTTTTTGACGCAGATTTGGGTGCAGGTGGTTGGAGCCAGATTAATCGGGCGCATACAAATTTGATCAATTCTGCGCTCGATCAGGTGTCGGGGCAGGGGCGTAGGGTGCTCGTCACTTTTGGCACTGCTCACAAATATAAAATCTTGCGCAGTTTGGCCGAACGTTCAGATATTTTTCTGGAAAATTCGCGGGCATTGTTCACATGAAGCACGGATTGTGGTGATTAGTGCAAAATGCAGCGTGCATCTTGACTTGCGCTCAATCGAACCGACCTTTAGGGCCAGACTAGATTTTTAACCCCCAATGTAAGAGGGACAAACATGAGCGAAACTGCCGACCGCGTGCAGAAGATTGTCGTCGAGCATCTCGGCGTCGAGGGTGACAAGGTCACTCAAGAAGCAAGCTTTATCGATGATCTGGGTGCTGATAGCCTCGACATTGTCGAATTGGTGATGGCTTTCGAAGAAGAATTCGGCGTGGAAATTCCCGACGATGCAGCTGAGAAAATCACCACTGTTGGCGATGCGACCAAGTTCATCGAAGAGAACAAAGGTTAAATTGACGGGCCTTTTTGGCCCTCAGCCGCCTCCCGTGCATCCGCACGCGACGGCTTACCCGCAGGCCCGAGCCCCCCAATCGGGGGGTGCGGGCCTGTAGCGTTTGTGGCCCCGTTTCCCTCAGTGCCGCCCAATTGGCGCAGGCATCGGGTTCGTAAAGGGCCGACGCGCACTGTTTGAAGGGGAATTTTGAATGCGCCGCGTAGTTGTAACCGGACTTGGACTTGTCACCCCGCTTGGTGGCGACGTCGAAACCTCGTGGAAGAACCTGATCGCTGGTGAAAGCGGAGCGGGGCAGATCACCAGTTTTGATCCTGTGGGGCAGAAATGCACCATCGCTTGCGAAGTGAAAGACAAGGATCATCCCTGGGGTTTTGATGCGAACAAACGCGTCGATCACAAGGTTCAGCGGCAAGTCGATCCCTTTATTGTCTATGGTATTGATGCGGCGGGACAGGCGCTCGAAGACGCCGGACTGACCGATATGTCTGACGCTGATAAAGAGCGGACCGGGTGCTCCATCGGTTCGGGCATAGGCGGACTGCCGGGCATAGAAAGTGAGAGCCTGGTTCTAAAAGAGCGCGGTCCTGGCCGTGTTTCACCGCACTTCGTGCATGGTCGGCTGATCAATCTTGTAACTGGGCAAGTTCAAATCAAATACGGCTTTATGGGGCCAAACCATGCGGTTGTGACGGCCTGTTCAACGGGCGCGCATTCGATTGGCGATGCGGCGCGCATGATCATGATGGACGATGCAGATGTGATGCTTGCGGGCGGCGCCGAAAGCACCGTCAATCCGCTCGGCATTGCGGGCTTTGCTCAGGCCAGAGCGCTCAACACAAGCTTTAATGACCGTCCAACTGAGGCTAGTCGACCCTATGACAAGGACCGCGAAGGTTTTGTGATGGGCGAGGGTGCAGGCGTTGTTGTGCTTGAAGAATACGAGCACGCAAAGGCTCGCGGCGCAAAGATTTACGCTGAAGTGACCGGGTACGGCTTGTCAGGTGATGCCTATCACGTGACGGCTCCGCATCCCGAAGGAAAAGGCGCAGAACTGGCCATGCGGATGGCTTTGAAGAAAGCCGGTTTGGGGCCGGGGGACATTGATTATGTCAACGCACACGGCACCAGCACAATGGCCGACACGATCGAACTCGCTGCGGTGAAACGGGTGTTGGGTGATGATCTAAACGGTGCCTCGATGAGCTCAACCAAAAGCGCAATTGGGCACCTTTTGGGCGGTGCAGGCGCTGTTGAGGCTGTGTTCTGTATCCTTGCAATGCGCGACGGCGTGGTTCCGCCCACACTCAACCTGCATAATCCGGATGACGGGACAGAGGGTATCGATCTTGTGCCGTTGAAAGCCAAGAAACGCGAAGTGCGCGCTGTGCTTAACAACAGTTTCGGTTTTGGCGGTACAAACGCCTCCATCATCATGCAAAAGGTCGATTGATCGCATGAAGAAGCCCACGCGGCTCTTAGGCTGCATCGCCGGGCTGATGCTGGCGGTCGCGCTGGCAACAGCGGCTCTGCTGCTTAGCGGGGGTACCTTTGGCGAGGCGACGATTGAAGAAGAAACGCCGTTTCTTGTTCCAGCGGGTTCCTCGCTGAGCGCGGTCGCCGCCGATTTGGAGGCAGCTGGGCATATTTCTTCAGCGGACGGCTTTCTGCTTCGTGCACGCCTGTTTGGATCATCAGATCCAATTCAAGCGGGCGAATTTTCACTGAATCCCGAAATGTCGCAGGGTGACATTCTGACCGCGTTTCAATCGGGCGATGTAATCCGCCGGTTTGTGACCATTCCAGAAGGCATGCCATCTGTGCTGGTCTGGGAACGTTTGATGGCAGAGGAACTGCTGACAGGCGAGGTCGCGGTCCCTCCGGAAGGGTCCATCTTGCCTGACACATACGCCTTTGAACGGGGACAAGAGCGGGCAGCTCTGGTCGAACAGATGCAAGGGGCAATGGACCTCTATCTGGGGGAAGCCTGGGCTGAGCGTAGTGAAAACATCGCGGTTGATACGATCCGAGAGGCGCTGATCCTCGCGGCAATCGTTGAAAAGGAAACTGGCACTCCCGAAGAGCGCAGGACCGTGGCGGGGCTGTATTCGAACCGATTGCGCACGGGTATGATGTTGCAAGCTGATCCCACGATCATCTATCCGATTACGCAGGGCAAACCGCTCGGTCGGCGCATCCGTCAGTCAGAGATCGCCGCGGTCAACGAATACAACACTTACACCATGCTGGGGCTGCCCACCGGACCAATCACCAACCCGGGAAAAGAGAGCATTGCTGCTGTCCTCAATCCCGAAGGTCACGATTATCTATTCATGGTTGCCGATGGCACTGGCGGGCACGAATTCAACGCGACGCTTGAAGGCCACAACGAAGCGGTTGGCCGGTGGTTTCAATTGCGCAGAGAACGCGGCGAAATGGAATAGAACACAGGATGGCGCGGCCTTTCATCCTGACCGCTGCTTTGCCGTCGGGCGTCCAAAACTGGGCTGACGACCTGCGTAAAACGCATTACCCCGCGCATCGCAATCATCTGCATGCCCATGTCACCATGTTCCATTCCTTCGCGCCGTCCCTGTTGGACGAGTTGGTGGACTGGTTGCCTGTCTTGGCGCGTGAATTTTCAGCTCCTCGGGCGGCGATCTCCGGCCTGCTTAATCTCGAAACAGGCACTGCAATTGCCTTGCGCAGTGAGCAATTGCTGACATTGCGCGATATGATCGGCGAACATTTCCATGGCAGTTTGACCGCGCAAGATCTCTATGAACCACGCCCGCACATAACCATTCAAAACAAGGTAACAAAACGTGAGGCGCGCGCGCTTCAGGTCGAACTCGCTCCGATAGTTGAAGACAAAATTGCAACGGGCGGTTTTGCCTTTCCCGCTCTTGAATTGCACCTTTACAAAGATGGCCCTTGGGAGCTGATCAAACGCCTGCCCTTTCGCGGCCGTGCTGACTTGTAGCCTTGGGATATTCGCTTAGACTGCGTGCTTAGGCAGGCTGAGTTTTGAGGAGGTGATGCGGCATGAGCGGATTGACTGCATTTTTCGGGCTTATGGCTGGTCTTGTGTTGATCGCATCCATGATCCCGCATCAGGTGCGCCACATCCGCCTAATCAGTCTTGTTGCCGGCGCTTTGGGTGTAGTTTACTTTTTCCTTGCCCAAGGGCTGGGGGCGGGGCTGGCGTTCACTGCCGCCTATCTGCTTGTGAATGTTGGCCGACTGATTGAGCTGCAACGCCGCGCGCGCGGCGGGGTGATGACGCGCGAAGAGCGCGAGCTGTTCGACCACGTTATGCAAATCGAAGAGCCAGCACAGCAAAGCCGTTTGCGCGATCTTATGATATGGGAGGATGTGGCAGTTGGTTCCCAACTGATCAAACAGGGCGAAACAGACCCTCCTCTCATCTACATCGCCAGTGGCCGAGCCGAAATTGAACGCGATCTGGCAATTGTCAGCGAATGCGGTGCGGGCGAATTCCTTGGCGAAATGAGTCACGTTTCTGGCGATAAGGCCAGTGCAACGGTCACAGTGACGCAAGAGATGCGGATGGCGCGCCTTGATCGGGATGCGTTGGGCCAGTTGGCGGTTAGCTTACCAGAGATAGGCAAGGCGCTGGATAGGGCGTTTAATCGCAGTTTGGCAGTGAAGGTGATGCGCATGAATGAGAGTTCACGGTAACCGAACTGGAAGCCTTGCGCGGTGCACAACAAAACCAGCGAAAAACTTGGCTTGACCCTGATCAAGCTGCGCCGTAAACGCGCCGCTCGCTTTTGGCAAAAGGCCAACGGCACTGTTTGCAATACATCCGGGGTTCGTCCCGGCAATTGCCCCTTGGGGCGGAGTAGCTCAGCTGGTTAGAGCAGCGGAATCATAATCCGCGTGTCGGGGGTTCAAGTCCCTCCTCCGCTACCATCAAAAATTTTGAGATACAGGAATGCGCGCGATGCTGCGGCCACGAGTTGGCTTGTTGCTCTCGCACAGTTTCCGCTTTGGGTTGTGGGGTGTTATCGATAGGACAATCTCTCTCTATCAATATTGCAAGCACCCAGATGGCCGATACTCGACCCACCTATCAAATCTCTTCGCCGTCGATACGGCCCTACGTTCAGTCCTTGTGGCTGGGGGCGCTGGCGATGCCAATCGACACACGTGACGAAAATGGTCGTAGGATCAGTCTAGCCGATGATCATTTGTCGGGACGCTACATGCTGCTGGCATTCTTGGGCGATCCTGACAGCGATGAGTTGGAACCATTGCTCAGATCGTTAGCGAATCTTGAAGCTCAGTTTGATGCTTTGGATGCTACGGTTATGGCTGTTAGCGCGTCCAGTGATGGTGCGCGAAACAGGGAGCTGAAGCGCGCCTCTGGCTTTCCTTGGCCTATTGTCTGTGACGCCTCAGGCGCAATCTTTGCATCTTACGGCTTGCACAAGGGCGGTGACCAAACCGATCGACTGGTCTTGGTGACGCCATATCGACAGATCCGATGTTGGTTCGATCTAAATGGGGATGCCAGTTCAACGCTGGAGGCGACTATGGACATACTAAAGAATTCGCGGGCAGCAGAAGAATTGCGTTGGAGCCCGCCGCATGCGCCGGTCCTTATCGTGCCCAATGTGCTGTCAGGTGAAGAGTGCGGCAAGCTGGTCGAATCTATCGAAACCGACGCTCCGTTTATGGTCAGACGGCCACAACCGGGAGAGCTTGGAGGCAATTACAAAATGCCGGTCTATGAATATGACCGACAGGATCGAGTGGATATGATCATCAAGGACAAGAACATGCTGGCTTTTCTTGATGAACGAATTTTCGGCAGAGTGACGCCGATGATCAAGAAGGCGTTCGCCTTTGACGTGACCCGCCGAGAAGACCTGCACATTGCTCGCTATGTTGGCGCGCGCGAAGGTTTTTCGATTGGCCACCGAGACAATACAAGCCCGGCAGGTGCGCACCGTCGTTTCGCGCTGTCGATGAGCCTCAATGACGATTACGAAGGGGGCAGCATCGCTTTCAAGGAATTTAGTCCGCAAGGGTATCGGGTGCCCGCAGGCACGGCGATGGTGTTCTCCTCTTCCTTGCTACACGAAGTGCAAGAAACAACGTCTGGGGTGCGCTATAACCTAATATCGCACCTGTTCAGCTAATTACCTCCGAACGCCGCAGTTTAAGCCAACCATCCAGGTCGTGTTGTTGAATTAGGCGGGCTTGCGCCGGACAATCATCTGGTAAAGTTCGATGAGAGTTGGCCGAGAGAGTACATAGAGCAACCCTAAGTAGGCGCTCCCTCCAACGGCCAACAATATGGTCAATCTTACAAAGACATGCGTCGTGGGCAGGGTGATCCCTGCAAGATAGACCAATCCTGCCATTGCCAGCGATGCGGAAAGGCCGGGCCAAGCTGCGCGAGCCAGATCACTCGCGGCAAGCCCCAAATGCCCTTTGGATTGCAGGAAAGTGAAGACCGTTAGCAATGGGAAAGTGCCAACCCATGCATAGGCTAAACCCATGACGCCAAACTGCACGCCAATCAGAAATCCTATCGACATAACGAATGCCCCAAACATCGTGACACGTGCCGAAATCTCTGGGCGGCCAAGCGCATTGTTGGCCGGCGCGAAGAGGATTTGTAGGGTCAACAGCGGCATAACCAGCGCCAAAACTGATACAATGGGCGCCATGGGTAGCCATTTTGTGCCCAAGACCACTTCCACCAATTCATACGCGGTTACCGCCATCCCGAAATAGATCGGACAGGCAATTAGCATGATGAGCCGAACCGCCTTCAGGAATGACCAGCGAAGGGCTTCGGGATCATCTTGGATTCGCGAATAGGCTGGGAAGGCGATTTCATTGAGTGGCGGCACAAATTTCGCTGTGAAAATTGTGGTGAGGAACAAGGCCTCCGCATAGATGCCCAGCTCAAATGGGGTTAGCCACCTGCTGGCAATGAAAATGTCCGATTGGCTTTGAATTGTCCAAAACACATGCGCGAGCAGCATAGTGCCGCCGAACGTGAACATCTCTTTCGCACCGCGAAAATCAAAGCTGGGCCAGATGAACATTCTAGCTGACAGAAAAAGCCCAATTCCTTGGGTCCAAAATATCGCGATGGCAGCGTAAACCAACGTCCAAACACCCAGCCCGGATAGCGCGCAGCTTAATGCCACAATTGCTCCGATGATTGCGGATAAGAGGTTGACCAGAGAGGTCTTCTTGAATTCCAAATTCCGCGCCATCAACGCTTCAGGGAGCACGATGAATGGGGTGGCAAGGAAGATCAACGCCTGCACCCGCAATAGGTCTGCGATGATTGGCTGATCGTAATACGCGGCGGCAAACGGGGCGAGCAGACATTGTAGCACTGCAATCCCGCCATTGAGCAGCAGCAAGGCGCCAAAGGCTTGCCGCAATCGCTGCGGATCGACTTCGTCGGATTGGATGATGGAGCTGGCAAGGCCATAGCCATTAAGGAAACTGAGGAAGACTAACACAACCTGCGTCATCGCAAAAAGACCGTAGTCTGCAGGGTCAAGGATGCGGATTACCGCGAGCGTGCTAACCCACGAGATCAACTGCGCGAATATCTGCGTCCCCGATCGCCATATCAATGCGCTGCGCACACGGTCGCCAAAGCTCTTTTGCTCCGTCATCAGGCGAAAGCCGAGGGCCGATTAGCGCCCATCAAAGAACACGGCCGCGTGGCCCCAAGCTGGTCCGGTTGCGCCATGAGGCCACGTTTCACGGTCGAGCGAGATGTAACCGACACTTTTGGAGCGGAATAAGTTAAACGGGCTGTTGCTGCGATAATCGGCAAAGTCTGGATCAAACTCGATCCGACCCGACGCTTCATCGAAACGCAGCATGTAGAATCCCTGTTCTCCGCCCAGTTCCGCACCGAGGATCAGACGGTTGCCTGCAGGATCTTTGCCCATCCAGTGGGGTGCGAATCCCTCTGGTGTATCCAGCCGAAAGACTTCCGTCGGTGATGTTGGGTTTGAAATATCGAGAACAACCACTTGTTCTTTCTTACCAATGGGTTGGACCCAATATTGACCAATCATCAAGGGGATGCCGCAAGCACCTCTGATCTTTGTCGGATCATCGGCTGGGTCCGTTTCGACCGAGAAGACAAGGTCGGCCTTGGGCTGGTCCGTGTCGATGCCTGTCAGATGGTAAAAATTGCACCCATAGGAATTCAGGAAAATTGATCCGTCAGGCAACACATGTTGGCCAAAGCCTGCTCCGTTGATCCCCTCGACCGTTTTGCCCTCATGATCGACGCCGACTGCCAAATCGATGGTATGGAGCAGTTCAAAATCTGAATAGCGGAAGATTTGGACCACGTCGGCCCATGATTGCTCCATCATTGGTGCGCTGGTGACTGTAATACGGTCCATTTCAGGCAATTGGGCAAAAGCATAGGGGCGGATCGCCTTGGCATAACCGGGCGCAGCGGCAGAGGCGGAGCGGATCAGCTCGCCGTCTATAGAATATTCAGCGATCCCGCCGTGATTTCCTGGTGATGTCCTCTCATCCGGGTTTGGACTATCACCCTCGCTTCGCAAAAATCCGACGAGCCGCGTCCCGCTACCCGTGCGCGCATAGTCATGCGGATAGCGCAACGGCTCTGGCGGCTGGAACGTGTTGACGATTGTGGGTTTGGTTGGATCGGAAAAATCGACAATCAAGGACAATTCATGATGGTGGCCGTTCATGAATATCGGCTCGCCCTTTGGCGGAGCAGTATATTCCATGTGGTGCACCATAGAAGCCTTTTGGCCGATCGGGGCCGAGCCCAGTGACTGCCCGCGCGTATTGCTGACCGGATCGACGTTGAGGACGGCGATAAAGTCCTCGTCCTGTTCGTCTTGATCACCAACCAGTAGCAGCAAATGCGGGGACGCACCTGTCAGTTCAATCGTGCTCTGCACATCAGGCTGAGAGCACGAAGCAAGTCCAATCAATGCAATCGGAAAAAGGCAATGGGCGTTCATTCAGACACCTTATAAAAGGCTTGCGAAAGAGGTTCAAAACCGTGCTTGCGAAACAACCCTTCGGAGGCCGCATTGCCGTTCCAAACTGTGCCTGACATGGCGCAATTGGAGAGTGGCTCCACTTCAGTCAACAGCGCCTCCATCAATGCCGATGCGCCGCCTAGTCCGCGAGCGTGTTCATCGATTACGATGTCTTCGACAAAACAAGTCCAGCGCGGCTCGCCATAAAACACGGAGCTTTCCTTGTAGAGCCTGTAGAGCAAATAGCCCGCCAGCGAACCATCGACGAACAAACCTTTAGCAAATCCCCGTCTCTGGCGAAACGGATTGCGGGTTTTTAGAAACCCCTGAAAGTAATGAATGATCGCTTCGCTATCGTCAGCGGGACCGAAATGAGCGGGAAATGCTTCATGATGCGGCTTTTGGCCTTGTTGAAACAAGCGCGCCATCGCGTGTTGCAAATCGCCATTGCGATGGTGCAACGCTCGTACCTCGACGATTTTGTCTGATGGGTTCTCTGTCTTTGCCATGTCAGCCGCCTGATCCGGTTTTTAGCATAGTTTTCACCGTGTGGATGCATCGGAACATTGCACCGTAAGCCGCCCCTTTGCGTGCGATCGCTAAATCCATGATGGTTTTGCGATCCGGCCACATTTCGTTGAGCATTTCATTGTCGGGTGCTGAGCAAGAGTCCACTAGAGTTAGCTCATCTTTGCCAAGGTAGTGTTTGAGCGTTTCGTACTCCATCAACACACCGGGCGAAAATTTGCGATGGTTTTGATCTATCGCGGACTTCAAACAAAACCCGCTCGGCGGCGCGGTGATGTCTAACGTGTAGGCAATCGGCACAGCATCCACGCAAAGTCGCGAGAAAAGCAAATTTCCCTTCTCATAAGCATCGGAAATCATAGCCTTGTAAAGCGCGGTCTCGTTTGGGCAGGACAAGATCGAAGAACCGCTTTCGTGTTTCCAGCCGCTGTTTTCCATTGCCAGAAATTGTGCGGTCCAATCGCAAAGCTGGCCGGCATTGCTGAGCCGTTCCAGCGAAACTTCCCCTTGCTTCGACAGTTTGGTCATCGCTCTTTGGATGCTCTTGCGACGAGAGGCCTTGAGCAGTGTCTTTGGTTCTCGGTCGCGATTTCGAGCCGGTGCAATGGCTGCGCGTTGAAGGCGGTTCGCAGTCAAGAACCCGCGTCCATCGATGCTGCAATGGTGAATGAGAGCCTCAGCAAGCGGACCATCGCCGCTGATCATAGAGAGAATGACAAAGCCACAATCACGCGGCGCATTGTCGATCCAATCGCACAGCCCAGCTGCAAATGAGTCCTCGAACCCAGTTCGAACCAGCGGCGTCGCCAAATATTGTTCGTGGTGCAGGGCGGAGCGCCAAAAGGGGACCGGCAGCTTTGCATATCCCCAATCACCGCGCAGCAGAGCTATTCCGATAAGCAGCTCGTTCTTTCTGAGAGTGACAATTTTGGGATCAAATTTTTCCAGCAACGCAATCGAGTTGAGGATAAAATGCGGGAACTGAAAGATATTCCTTTCGCTTGCCGCTTCGGCCAAATCTTCCCACTCATGTTGGAGCGCGCAGCATAGATCCCTCGTGAGCGGCTCACATCGTGAGGTTACGCCTTGAGATGCGGTCCCGGTTGACGGGCTAGCTGGGAGAGAGGAGATTGCCACGTCCTTAGTCTCAGAACCTTTTTGAAACGCCAATTCTAGCGCATTTCCTTATAACGTATTGAGCGAACAAATGGTGAGGCCTACCGTGCGCAGGGGGACCGTATCCTTGAATGGGAAGTTAGCTATTGCGTAAATTGATGAAGATTGCCTTGTGGCCGCTGCTTCCAAAGCCCTGGGAGGCTGCCGATATGGAATTCCATCATGGGTTGTGGAATGGCGTTTCAGCGCTCTTTTCCGAAAGCGGACGGCAATTGGGCGAGGAGAATACGCGGCCATTCGCACTCAACCACCACATTCCCGCAGAAACCATTCACTGCAAATACAAAGGATCGCGCGAGGGCAGATCGATCAATATGTCAGCCCTACGCATCGCAATGCAGAATTTTGACGAAGCGTTGGCGATTACAGGGGCGGTCGGCCGTCATCACCTCGGTCGAAAGGAAAGCAGCGACCCTTTAGGTATCTGGGATCTCTACATTATGGCCCGCGCCAGCATTGCTCTGGTCGCCTATCAAAAGCGTTTTCGCCGTCAGGAGCAGGTCCATTCGGCGGTCAGCGATGCTCTTGCCAGCCAATACCAATTTATATCTGGTGTCTTTATGATCTGCCGGCACATGATGGAAAACGCAGATACAGCTATTGCTGCGAACCAGCCGATAGCGGCAGACATGCTGTACGATTATGCTGACAAGCACGGCATATTCATATCTTTCAACGGCATGGCCTGTGCGGGCAGCACCAAGAAAATCAAAGAGTTCTTGGATTTTTGCAACACGTGTCCCGACCAAACCGCCCATAGCGATTTCCGACTTGAAAGGATGGTTAGCGAGCCGAACAATTGGTACCAATACGCCCTGGCCACGGTCGAACTTGATTGCTTCATTGAGCGCGAACGATCGTTCCAAAAGGAAAGGCGTTTGAATGACGGGGAGGTTGCCGGAAGGTCGGACGACACGGCATCCGCGCAAGTTTTCACGTCGGTTGGCAATTATGCACGCGCCCTAATGGATGATCCGCCTTCAACGGATGATCACCACTCCTTTCACGACGGCGCACTTGGTCGGCAAAACCAAATCTTGAGTCTGCTGGGGCGGCCTGCGATCAAAAATTTGTCGACCAAGCATATAGGTGCACGGCTAGGTTGAGACGCACTTGTGTAGGCGAATGATCTTGCCTCACGCACTTTTTCGATCGACCACCGGGATTATTTCTTGCGGACGGAGCATCTCAAGTTTCACGATTTTACAAGAAAGTGCATTCACCATTCGGTCGTACAAACTATGCTATAGGATGCGGTCAGAACTGCAGTTCGCACAAACCTCATTTATGCGGGACGTGCAATCAAAAGTTTAGCATCTCACGTGTAGGTTGACCTGTCGCCGCGAGCTTTGTCGGAGCCCAAGATTGGAAGCCATAGTCGAACTTAAGCAGCGTATGCTCTTTCTTGAAAGAGCGCACGCTGCCGCCAGGATGGGCCACTTTGTGCTTGATCCAAAGCGGATGACTGTTGAATTTTCGTCGTGGGCTCGTGAGAATATTGGCTTCAATGACATGCCAATACCGATCGATCGGCTGTCTGAAATTGTAGCAGAAAAGGAGCGGGAGGCCTTCGCCCAAACGGTCCGCAATGTTCTTGCCGAGCAGGTCGAATTCGAATTTGAGATCAACGTGATTACCGCAAAGGGGATGGTTCGAACTCAGCGGGTCACTGGTATTCCGGCTTTCGAAAATCAGCGCGATCAGAGCGGTTTGATAGCCTACTTTGGAATCTTGCAAGAAATCACACGCGAAAATGAGGCACGTCAAAGCCTTTTGGAGGCGCGTGATAGCGCTCGCTCTGAACTGAGAGCGCGGACCAATATTTTGGCCACCGTCTCGCACGAAATCCGCACGCCACTTGGCGGTATTTTGGGCATTATAGACCAGCTTAAGCGCGAACGCGATGCTTCAGAACGCGAACGCGCGCTCGCTTTGATAGAAGATTCTTGTGACGTTTTGCTCGATACGCTCGATGCGATTTTGCAGCAGTCACGGATCGATCAAGATGGAGAGAATTTGGCCATTAAGCGTTTCCGGCCAAGCGTGGTCGTAAACAGAGTTGCTGAATTGTTCAGACCGCTTGCTCGCCGCAAAGGCTTAAGGATCGAGGTCGCCAACTCAACCGATAGGGAGGCCATGGGAGACCCCACTCGGATCCAGCAAATTCTTGCCAATTATGTTTCAAACGCGGTGAAATTCACGCAATCCGGCACAGTTTCGATTTTGGTCCAAGAACCCGGAGAAACGTCACAGGAATGGACCTTTGCCGTTTCTGACACAGGCGCGGGGATGGATGAAAAACGGGTGAAGAGTATCTTCGAGCCCTTTGGCGAAAGCAGTGCAGATTCTTTGGGCCGTTCCGGAGGAGCAGGATTGGGTCTATCGATTACGCGTGACTTGGTTGATGCGATGCAAGGCAGGATAGAAGTGGAAAGCGCGGTTGGTAAGGGCAGCACATTCAAGATATTCTTGCCGCTCGAAGCGGTCGAGAAGCGAGATGATGAGCAAAAGGGCAATACCAGCATAGGACAAGCCGTTGTTATGATTGATCGAGCATCGGACGTGGTGCAAGCCGAGGCAATATTTAGTCAGTTCGGATACAAGATTAGTACGCTTGATGGCCTCAAAGAGGCGTTGGTAGGTCCAAAGGTGCCGCTCGCCATTTTTGTCGATGCTGCGAGATTGAATGAGATTCCGAATGACCTAAAGCAAGAATGTGGCTTGGTCATTGGGCTTGCCAACGCCGAAGAAGCACACTCTTTATCGGAGGCGTTGGGAGCAGACGTTTCAATGGTCGCCAGCAACAATCTCGCTCGTTCCTTGAAGGACTTGCTGGGCTCAGAAACCTCATGAGTGCGCTTGAGGATCTTCCACTCGATGAACAGGCCCGAATTCTAAAAATCAGGTTGGACCGCGCAGAGCTAGCCCTGCTGGATGCAGAATCGGCGCTCGAAGCCCGAATGAAAGAGCTCGATTCGGCTAATAAAGACCTCAGCCAGCGCGAAAACGAACTTGTCGAACGGCTCGACATTGAAAGCCGGCAATTGCTCACAGCGTTGTCCACCGCGAACATGGCAACGATCTATGGCGAAAAAGACAAGCCGTTCACTGCGTCCAGCGGTGCTGGGGTCTTGCTCGGTTTGCCAGAGCACACCGAGGCTACGCCCGAAAGACTCATCGCAGCTATTCATCCGCTCGATCGCGATCGCATTATGCGCGCAGCAATCGAATTCTTCACGGTTATGAAGCCTGGTGTTGAACACCGATTCGAGCATCGAATAAGACGCTACGACAATAACGCGACACATTGGCTGAATTGGGTGATCCGGCGTGACCCCGCTGACGCGGGGCGCAATTCCGCAGTCTATGGAACTGTCCGTGATATTACGCTGAGCCGCGCGAACGAGCGGGCTGTGCGTTCGCTTCAATTGCGCGCCGAACGCCGGGTTAAAGAACTGAACCGGTTGAGCGGACAATTGAGTGAAGAGCAGCAGAGAACTGCGAACGCACTTGCGGCAAAGACGCAGTTTTTGTCAGATATGGCCCACGAAATCCGCACACCACTCAATTCCTTGAACGGCGGACTCGAACTGCTCTCTGACGCTGTCGGCGGTCAATCAAGGGATTTTAATGTGGTTCGCCAAGCGGCTGATCAGTTGTTGGAAATCGCGACGAAGCTGATTGATCAGAGTGATAGTGGCCCGGAAACTCTATCTCCTAAAGAAGTCGAAAAACTCACTGTGCCACCGCAATTTGTCCGGTCCCTTGAACAGGCTCCGCGAGTGTTGCTCGCCGAGGATACCGAG
The DNA here is from genome assembly GCA_947502815.1 of uncultured Erythrobacter sp. Lineage (GTDB taxonomy): Bacteria > Pseudomonadota > Alphaproteobacteria > Sphingomonadales > Sphingomonadaceae > Erythrobacter. The sequence goes on along the minus strand of CANNBH010000001.1, from coordinate 2,036,361 downwards.
AGCAACCGGTATGTGATTGAGCGCATTCTTGGTAGCATAGGCTGTGAAACTGTAACGGTGACCAATGGTGTTGAGGCGGTCGAGGCTGTTCGCAATCAGGCATTTGATGTTGTGCTCATGGATGTGATGATGCCGATCATGGATGGTGAACATGCAACGCAAGCAATTCGCGCTCTTTCTGGACCTGCCTCACGCACTCCAATAATCGGGGTTACTGCACACTCGCTGCAGGCAGAGCGTGAGCGGCTTTTGTCATCTGGTATGACCGCTTGTCTCGCTAAGCCAGTGCGGCGCGATGCGTTGGAAACAGCGATACGCACTGCCTTGATAGCGCGCGAGGCGGTGCAGCCTCTTAATGCTCGGTTCGATCATGAGCTGTTTCAACGTGTGTTTTTTGATTTGCCTGAGGCTTACCGTGATCGAATGCGCGAAGCGGCCAAGCAAGATATTAGCGATTACGGCGAGCAGGTCTTGAATGCGGCAAAGGTCGGAGACGACGAAGCGCTTTCCCGTGCTGCCCATAGCTTGAAGGGCGTTTCATTGAATGTTGGGGCTGTCGGAATTGTAGAAGAGCTTAGCCGTTACCGCGAAACGCTCGTCGGGGATCCGTCCTTCTCCAGTGCCCAGTTGCGGGCAGAGATCGCCGCGAGCTTATTGGCTTTCGACGATCTCTACGGCGCATTGGTGGGTGAAGCTCAGTAGGCACCACGTCCACTGAGTACCGCGCCAGGAGTGCACATCAACAGTTTCAGATCGACGAAAAGATTGGTCCGTTTCAGATAGGCCCGATCCATGATCGCTTGGCGCTCAAACGGAATTTCGGCGCGGCCACGCACTTGCCATGTGCACGTAATTCCCGGCTTGCCGCGCAAGCGCTGCCACTGACTTCCGCGATATTCGCACACTTCGCTTGGAAGCGCTGGCCTTGGACCGACCAAAGACATTGAACCGTTCAGGACGTTGAACAGTTGCGGGAGTTCGTCGATTGAGAACCGCCGAATGAAACGCCCGGTTTGGGTGATTCTAGGATCTTCGCGCATCTTAAAGCATGTGCCATAGCGATCCGACTGCGCAACCAATGACGCACGCCGGGCTTCGGCGTCGATGAACATTGAACGAAATTTGATCATCGAGAATGGTGAACCGTCAGAGCCTATCCGGGTTTGACGGAAGAACACCGGTCCTTTGTCTTCAAACCAGATTGAGAGTGCCGCGGCGAGAAAGATTGGGAGCAATGCCATAATCGCTAGAGCTGCACCGCAAATATCGACCGCTCGCTTTGCAAACGCGTTGGCCCGGTCCGCAAACCCTGTTTGGCGGGCTGCCTGTACACAAGAATAGGCAAGGAAGCTGGCGTTCCCCCTAATGTAGCGTTTGGCCATGCGGCGCGGCTCCATTGCTAGTCGCCAAACCCATTCACTCTTGCAGGCGCGTACAAACTTCGGAGCGCGTGGAATCCGGCCTGAGTAGTAATCGAACAAGCCGCCAACACCCATTACAACAGGCGCATCAAGCCGGTGACGGTTGCGTGCGATCCATTTTTCCTGAAGTGGCACGCCAAGACCGACAAAGATAATGCCAGCGCGCGAACGGTTCATTCGCTCGATCAATGCATTTTCATTTTCGACTGAATAATATCCTGATTGCGTCCCAGCGATACGCAATTCTGGATAATGTGCCGCAGCCCAATTTGCGGCACCATTTGCCACGCCCGGCAAGCCGCCAAAGAAATACACGCTGGCACCTTGATCCTCTGCCTCGCGGCAAATCTCGGGAAACAGATCGGTGCCGTTGAGGTTCTCTCCCAGTTCTTCACCGCACAATTGTGCCGCGATTTCCATGCCTACGCCGTCGGGAAGCAGCAGATCGCTTGTGCGCAGAGCTTCGCGATAGACGGCGTCCGTGCGTTGAACATTGACGCAATGTGCGTTCACAAAATTAATCGTGCTGCGTTGTTTTGCACCGATGCGAGCAAGGATGTTCCTCGCGACGTCGCGGCGATTGGTGCGAGCCAATGAAAGATCGAAAAGATCTACATTCTTCAAAGGGCGAAGTGCTTCGATCCGGTCGTGCAATTCTGCATCATGAACGAGGCGGAATTGGTTGGAAGGCGTGTGTTTCATTGGACTTGCTCCACAAAGAATTGTGCAACTCCACCTGCAATGCTCGTGCCAAATTCCTAAAGTTCTGAAAAAAGGAAATAAAAATCACTCTAAGCCTCGATCAGTTGCAAGTCAGGTTGCGTGTTTTGCGAAATGCGTCGATCATTTTTGCATTCTGCGAAATCGACCTTGTTTCACGAGGGCTTGGCGTGGGCCCTTCGCTTGCAAACCCCAGATTACCGCCATTTTTGTATTTGGCATGGAAGTTGAAACGCTCCTCACAAACGCAACTGCGAGGATGCAATGTTCAATTCGATACGCACATGGAGGACGCCAGACCGCTTGCCCGCTTTCGTCCGCGGCATGTTCGCCTATGGATCGGCCGAAGCCGCGACGCGCAGTGTGCGACTAGGGGCAATCCTTGTTATCGCTCGGCAAATTTCACCCGAACTTCTTGGGACTGCCGCGCTTGCATTGAGCCTCTTTGAACTGGTCCGCGTGTTAGCAAATGTCGGTATTGGACAGCGCATAATCGTCGCGACCGAAACTGAACTTTCCGCTATCTGCAACGCGGCGCTTCGTTTGTTTTGGATCGTATGCGCCGGGGTCATGGTCATACAGCTCGCAGTGGCAGCAATTGCGCTGATCGTGTTTTCGCAAATGGAGGTTGCTGCCATGCTGGCGGCGCTCTCGGCTGTGTTTCTTTTCATGCCCGCCGGCCTTGTCCAAATATTTTTGGCGATGCGGGAACAACGGCTTGCGGCGACGGCGAGAGTTGCAGCGGTTCAGAACATCACAGATGCAGCTCTGACTGTGGCGCTGGTGCTGATCTGGCCCAGCGCTTGGGCCATTGTCCTGCCAAAACTGCTCTCCGCTCCGATCTGGCTGATCGAAGCTCGCAAGACACACGCTTGGAAAGCGGACGATACTGTCCCCCGGGCTTCGATCTTTGAATTTGCAAATTTCGGGCCCGCGATTCTTGGCTCTGAACTTTTGGCAGCCGCGCGACTCCACGGAGACAAATTGCTCATTGGGGCGATTTTAGGAACAGAAGCGCTGGGTCTCTATTACTTCGCATTCAACGCTGGATTGGGCATCACTCAGTCGTTCGTAGCAGCCTGCAACCTCGTTCTTTTTCCCCACTTCGCAAAATCGCATCTTGACCATATTGGCAAGGAATTTCGGCAATCGTTTGGGCTGGGTTTGGCGGTGTTGCTTCCGGTAGTTTTGGCTCAGGCGCTGCTGGCACCACTCTATGTTCCAATAATTTTTGGTGAGGGCTGGACGCAAGCGGTGCCTTACGTTGCTTTGCTCGCTGCGGCTGCATTACCCTTGTATGCTGGAGCCATCCTAGGCGCGCGCCACCGTGCTTTGAATGAACCATTCGCTGAAACCAGATTAATGGCTGCCGCGACCTTGGCGGCGCTGACCGGGCTCGCTGCTGGCGCACAATATGATCTTACCGCTGCCTGCATCGGCTTTGGTTCTGGGCTCGCGATCATCTTGGTCCCAGCCGCTGGTGTCCAGTTGCTTTCATCATTTCGAATTTCCCCCACCACCGCCTGAGGAGTCTTGCACGTGCCAAACCCAATTTTCTCCGTAATAATTCCGGCTTACAATGCTGAGACTACACTGCGCTCAACAGTCGCGAGTGTGCTGCGCCAGAGCGAGACCGATTTCGAGATCATTATCATTGATGACGGGTCGAGCGATGGCACACTGCTCGCGATGTTGGATGCTGGTTGCCAAGACTTGCGGGTGCGCGTCGTGTCACAGTCAAACGCTGGCGTCTCGGCAGCGCGCAATTACGGCGCGTCGCTTGCTCGCGGTGAATTTCTGGCCTTTCTCGATGCTGATGATCAATGGCACAGCCGAAAGCTTGCCGAACATCTTGCCTTGCACTCGGACGATGCCGGTCTTCACGCTTCGTTTGCAGCGGTGGCTTTTTGTCCCGATCAACCGGGGAAATTGGTTGGTGGGCGGAGCGTTTCGAGCTTGCAATCACGTGACTATCGTCTCTCAGACATCATTGTCGAAAATGCGGTTTGCACCACATCCAACCTCGTCATCCGGCGCGACGTGTTTGAACGCACTGGCGGTTTCGACGAAACCCTTCGATATGCCGAGGACCAAGAGTTCCTCGCCCGTTTTGTAGCACAAAACTACCGCCTCAAAGGCATCCCGCGGCCGCTTGTTCGTTACAGAATGAGCGATGATGGTTTGAGCTGTGATTTCGATGCGATGCTGTCTGGTTGGCAAGCTTTCGCGGGGAAATGGCTCAGCGAAACTGATCTTTCTAGAGCCGAGGCGATCTATTGTCGTTACCTCGCTCGCCGTGCGTTGAGGTCAGGCGCGGATATAACGGTCGCTCGTTCGTTCGCTCGCCGGGGCCTAGCTGCTCACCGTCAGAGTTTCATCGGCTCAAACCGGCTGCGCGGCTTGCTTACCATAGGCGGAATCGCCGCTGGTGGCGCGATGCCTGCCGTCATGCGCCGCGCCGTATTTGCCTGATCCCACAATTCTCAAAGGAGACCTCCTGTGACAAAGCCAAAAATGTCAGTCGTTATGCCGATTTTCAACGTTGAAGCGTTTGTCGGCGAGGCCATTCGATCTGTACTCGATCAGAGCTTTAAGGACTTTGAACTGATTTGTGTGGATGATGGCGGAAGCGACGGTTCAATGGATATCGTTCGCGGTTTTGTCGATCCCCGGATTCGAATTATTTGCCAGCAAAACCGTGGCCTTGCTGGCGCGCGCAACACTGGTATTGCGCATGCAAGAGGCGCATTTGTCGCTCTGCTCGACAGTGACGATTTGTGGCATCGCGACAAACTTGCGTTACACTATGTCCACCTGACCGCGAATGCAGATATTGGTGTTAGCTATGCCGGTTCGCGAATGATCGATCGCGATGGCAATGTGCTTGGTGTTGCAATGCGACCAAAGATCGGTCGCGTCACGTCCCGCGATATCATTTGCCGGAACCCTGTCGGCAATGGCAGCGCACCTGTGCTGCGCCTTTCGGCACTAGGTCGTGCAACGTTCCCCCATGCCGAAGATCCAACACGCAATTGCTGGTTTGATGAGGGTTTTCGGCAGTCAGAAGATATCGAAATGTGGATTCGCCTTGCTGTCAAACACGGCGTGGTATTCGCAGGAGTTGACGGGCTTCTAACCGATTATCGGATCATTCCCGGTGCGCTATCAGCAAATGTTGTGAAACAATATTTGAGTTGGACCAAACTGCTGCGCAAACTGAAGACTTACGCGCCAGAATTCGCATTGGAGCATGGCGAAACGGCGCGCGCTTACCAACTGCGTTACCTCGCACGCCGTTCTGTCCAGCTTGGAAACTTTAAATTGGCGCGAGATTTCTTGAGTAAAGCCATCAGCCTCAAACCTCGCATGATGATAGAGGAACCCCGCAAAACGGCTGTCACAGCGATAGCAGTTTTGATCGGCTCGATTCTTGGCCGAGACCGCTTTGCAGCATTGCTGCGACCGTATTTGAAGAATGCTGCATGATTTCGGTTGCACATCTTCTCGATGATTTCGGGATGGGCGGCGTTACCCGTGCCCTGACATTGTTTGACAATCCTGAGCTTGCTTCGCGCGGGACTTCGCAGATTGTGCCAGTTGATCCGAGCGCGCAGCTTGCTCCTTCTCTGCAGGCTGATCTCATAGTTGATCATATGGCGCTTTCGTGGAGACGGATCGCATTCTTGCTGAGCCTTCGTGCACGCAATCCGCACGCCCGAATTGTTCATGTCGAACACAGCTACACAAGTGGCTTTGAAGCCGCACAAGTGGATTCAAGAAAGCGTTTCAGGGCAATGCTGAAATTGGCATCCAGGCTGCTGGATCAGTTCATATGCGTATCTGAAGCACAGCGACGCTGGATGGCAGAGGATGTTGGTGTTCCCACTCACAAACTGCAGACAATTCACCCGTGGAGCGGGCGATTTGAACTGAATGCTGTTCCCGCGATCTCAATGCGGAGAAATCGGCCATTGCGTCTGCTCGCCTATGGCCGATTTGCGGACTGCAAGAACTTCGAGGCGCTTGTGATTGCCATGCAATCTCTCTCCGCTGATAAAGCTCAACTAACCTTGTTCGGTGACGGCCCAAACCGCGTTGTTTTGGCCAAGCTTGCCGAACCGCTCTCGCATGTCAAAGTCGATGGTCCTGCTCAAGATGTTTCAGCCTATCTCGCGGATTGCGATGCTGTGATTGTTCCTTCTCGTACTGAAGCATTTGGCTTGGTTGCGACTGAGGCGCGACTTGCTGGTCGTGCGCTCATTGTCGCTGATGTCGATGGTCTTCCAGAGCAGGTCGGGTCGGCGGGCTTGGTTGCTTCGCTTGCTTCGCCATTGGAAATCGTCACAGCGATCAAGTGGGCGATGCGTGCACCCCTAGCTGAGATGGGTCAGGCAGGCCGCAGAGATGTGGCATTGCAGCACGACGAAATCATCGCTGGTTGGATCGATGTGTACGAACTTGCCGGGGCCAAGGTTATTGGCAGGACAGAGAAATCGCGAACAGTGGCAGCTTAGGTCTTCGGCCATATTTGGCTCAACAAGCGCCATTGATGCCGTCGATCCTATCGGATCGGCGGCTATTTGCTTCGCAGGGTTGGATGACTGACGGAAAAACGGCGCGAGAGTATCTCAGCGTTGCTTGAAGTCGGTCCTTAGGACGGTTCGGTCGCTCTGCTGTTCGATGAAAGCGCAATTCCAATTACTATGAGCGCTGGCCAATAAAGATAGGCAAGGATCTCAAGGTTCTCACCAAAGGAATACAGTGCCAAGATTAGAGCCATGGTGAGGCCAGTCTGCGCATTCTCGCTGCGGCGAGAGTACTTTCCCAAGACGAAAAGTGTTCCCAAGAGTGGGATGCTCAGAGCGAAGGCCCCGAGCAAGCCTTTGACGAACAGCAATCCATACCAGCTGTGATGGCTGCCGATGGGCATGTATTCGACCAAATGAGGGCCATTTTCAACCACGCCGTGCCCGAACCAAAATGCTTCTGTCTGCCAGCGGTCGATCGCGATCCGCCCAAGTGTAGCGCGAACGCGACTAGAATCTGCACGAGCCGACGAAAACTCAGCTAATGCGGCATCCGTCAGTTCCATCAGCATCGGGCCGAAAATGGCGAGCATCAATATTGTCGGAGCTGCGATCAACCACATCCACCAACGATCCATACGCGCGACCGCCCAAACGATGGGAAGGACGATAATCAGCGCGACCAATGCAAGTCGGGATTGGGAGAGAATTGCCAATGCCAAGCCGCCTGCGATGCCGATGCTTTTCCAACCGAAATGCGGTTCGCGTGCGGCGAGAAACACGCAAATGACCCCCATCATACCTGCCGCTGGTGACCAAGGCGCAAAGAACTGCCAGCGGGGTGCGCCCGACCCTGGTTCAAATGTGTAGAGTTGGGCAGCAAAATAATCTGGCCCAGCTCCACCCAACACTTTCAAAGGTGAAACCCACAAAAGCTCTGGCAGGCCAATGAAAGGAGCAACCAGAAAGATGGGCATCACCAGTAGCGTATAGAGCCCGAGTTTACATATGGAGCGGTAGATTACTTCCGGTCGAATTTTCAGAACGCATCCAGCCAATGGGAAAAGGGCAATGAGCGCCCAACCTTTGGCCCAGCCTATGCTAGACTTGACCGTTTTGCCTAAACCGAGATCAAAATTCGCATGGCCGACCCATAAAATGACAAGCATTGCGGCCATCCCGATCAGCCACACTTTGACCGCTATAGGGATGTGGGCAGGTTTACCGCCGTCACCGGGTAACCCGTCCAAATACAAGGCGAGCGCCACCATTCCAGCGAGAGTCCAACCGAGCACAGGCCCGACAATGTAGAGTCCGCCGATTAGCCATAGTGGCCAGATCCACTCAATGCAGAGCGCGATCAGGCGTTCGGCAGGAGTTTGCGGATGATGGGCTGACGTAGCCATAGGAGAAAAAATCCGATGATGATGAAAATGCTCGCAACAATTGCTCCGATGACAATAAGCAATGGCGATGGTGCAGAAGTGGCGCGGGGCAAGGTCGGAGCCTCGAGCGTTTGAACCAGAGGATACGATGCAAACGGATCAGACTTATTGGTGTCCAACTGTGCGAGAGCTGAGCTAAACACTGCTTCCGTAACGCGCAGATCGCGCAGGAGATCAGCAAGCTGGGAAGCCTGTTCCACTTGTTGGGCCGTATCGGTGGATTGCGCTGTAATTTGGCGCCGCAATTCGGACAGTGCTGCGCCGTTGCCGGCGTTGTTGCTGTCTCGTTCTGAGAGGCTTGCAAACAACCGCTCGCGCGTATCGGAAACGGAAAGATCGGCAAATGCGATGACCTGATCTCCAGAAAGTCCGGTTAGGGCTGACCCGCGATTGGCAAGGCTCGCTTCAAGCGAGGCATGCTCTGCGGCGAGCTCTTCCATCGCGCTATGGGCATCGCCTAAGGTGCCGCTGCGTTCGCTGTGTTCACCGGTCGCGGCTGCATAGCGGCGCAGCAGCTCTTGAAATTCGGGGTCGGCCTTCATCTGCATCGCGCGGCGAGCCTCTGTCAAACTTATGGCTAGTGTCGCCGAAAGACGCGCTGTCGCACCGCCGCTTTCAGCCAAGCTAACGCGGCGATTGCGTTCATCTTGTTTGAGTTGATCAAGAGCGGTGATCCTGCCTGCAAATTGATCGAGCGAGACAAGGCCTGTTTTTCCTTGGAATTCAAGCAACGCAGCCTGAGCTGCATCCACTTTGATTTCGAGCTCACCAATTCGTTTTGAACCAGCGCTCTCCCGTGTCTTTGCTTCATCTTCACGAAGAGTTTCTAGCGCGGCATCAAATGCCGTTCTCAAAGCCGCCATTCGGTCACGCGCGATCTCAGCAGTAGGCCCGCTCATCCGCACTTCGATCAAATTGGTCTGATCGATCAGCTTTATCGATGGTTGGGGAAAGTCATTCTCGTCCTCGCCCATGATCCGCGATGCGTCGCGCAGCACAAGATCAGAGGTCAGCAGACGCTTATAGTTTTCGGTTGGACTCAAAGAGGGGGATGAGAATGCCGATGAAGTGTTGCTTGAAGCCTGACCTATCGATTCAAGGTTCATGCTCGCACCGACACCTGTTCCCGGTAGGATCAACGTCATACGGCTGTCGTAGCTGTCTGGCGCAAAGGCTATATATCCAAGGGCGATTGCCCAGATCAGCAGCAGCGGCGCTGCCATCGCTGCGATATACCTTTTGTAGCGACCAACCGAAGGCAAGCCGTCGCGCACCATGACCCAAAGGCGAATGAGCAAGCGCGGCGTATGGTCATCGGGTGAGCTGGGAAAGAGGGCGGAGTGTATCACCGTGCATTGTCCAAAAGGATTGCAGGTGTCGCCGTGCTTACTGCTTGAGAAACCAGATCGACGGCTTCGCGAAAATTAGTCCAACGGCTGTCATAACACGCGATGGCATCGCCCGGCATCAAGTAGGGGTTGAGCGCATCACGATCGGCGTTGCGCACCAACCGTTCGATATCACGCTCAATCACAACACTTTGGCCGTTGATTGGATTACGCGAAATCAGAACGGCTCGCCTGTCCGATTCCATATGGGTGCCGCCCACACAATTGGCTGCGACAAGGCCTTGGAGCAGGCGGGTGCCGTATGGCAATGAGCCGGTCTTTTCACCGATTGCAGCACCGGCATTGTTGTTCGCGCTGCGAGTTAAATTGGACATGTAGACCCGGATGCCGGGCGCAGTGAGGGGGGTGGGGCGTACCAAGTCAGCATCGAAGCAAGTGCGGCTGGGCACGATCACTCGGTCGCCTGTGGCAACTGCAACGTTGCGGCTCGACCATCCGTAAATAAATCCGGACAGGTCAAATTCTGCATATGTCCCTGCGCGCACCAAATATATGCGCTGAACATCGGCATCGGGGCGAACGCCGCCCGCCGCCCGGATCGCGCCAGCAATTGAGCGTGTGGGATTGTTATCGCCGCTGACAGCCCCTTCGCGGAGGCCAATTCGGCTTTCAGGTGTGCGCTCGCCTGCGCGAACAGCTCCGGGCTGAAACACTGCGCCGCCAACAGCAACCGCCGCCCCGCTTGCTTCGATGAGCGCGACCCGCACGGAGTTGCGAAGCGGGCGAACGATACCAGCCGCTATCAATTGAGAGCGCAGAGTGCCAGTGATTTGGTCGATAGAAGAATTGGCGGCCTGCACCGGAGGAAGGCCCCGTAGGGCAAGTGAACCATCGCTATCGATAACATAGGTGCCCGAAAGGCGATCGTCATCGCCAAGAACGGAAATTTCGAGACGGTCACCCGCGCCCAATGGGGCAGTACGATTAAGAAAGCTGGCCGGCGCAACTCGGCGGAGTGTGTCGAGTTCGCGTGGCACTTTCCAATCGCAAGTTGGTGCTCCGCGGGCGACGGGGACCTCCGCGATCCAATCGCCTTGGGGCTGACGGCTTCCGTCGAACGCGACCTGTCCCGGTGCATAGATGGACGTCATGCTGTTTGATGGAGCGGGTCCAGCAACGCAGCCTGCCAACAGAGCTGCGCTCATCGTTGCAACGAGCATCGGCGCATTTCGTATGTGGGGCACTGCGATCTCCATTTGGACGGTTTGACCCTTTCATTCCAAGGACCGTGCCAAATCGAATAAATCCCGCAATTGCGCGGTTTGCGCATTTTGCGACACTGCGATTTCGCAAAATGCGCTGGTTAAATTTGCGGTTTGCAAACAAATTCGCATTATGGGTCGCTCAGTTGTGGTTTCCTGGCGGTTAAATCGCGAAGAATTCGGCACGGGTTTTGCATCCTGCAAATCAGCGCAATTATTGGAGACGTGCCAGAATGAAGGGTATTATTTACGCCGAGCTTCTCGGATTTCTTGATTCCAAGGGAGGGCCAAGCTTCACCGAAGATGTCCTTGCGGGCGCTGAGTTGCCGCATGGCGGCGTTTTCTCGCGCGTGTCACGTTATCCCTGGGAGCAAGCAGTGCAGGTAGTGACATCAGCATCGCGGATCAGCGGGGCCGACGCAAACTCCCTTTGCGAGGAGTTCGGGCGCTTCCTCTTTGACCGCTTCACGGTGTTGTACCCAGAGATAGTCAATCGATATCCGACGGCTGAAACCATGCTCGATCACGTCGAGGATCACATTCACGAAGAAGTGAAGGTGCTGTATCCCGACGCGGTCCCGCCGCGGGTCTCTGCACGCAAAGAGGGCGATGATTTCGTCGTAGAATACGAGTCGCATCGCCCGTTTGCCTTTATTGCATTCGGTCTGGTCCAAGGTTGCATGAACCATTTCGGTGACACGCGATCGATAGAATGGGTCAATCCAGATTCCTCCGGCAAAACAGCCCATTTTAGGATATTTTGATGAACAGCTCACGGGTTCTTATCGTCGAAGACAGCGCTTCACTTGCGCTGGGCTATGCAGCCCAGCTTGAGGATGCTGGGCACGAGGTGAGCCTGTGTGAATCCTTGGCCGAGGCGCGCAGAAGCCTGCTCAGCTCGACCTACGATGTTGTGTTGCTCGATCTTCAATTGCCTGATGGCGATGGACTAACGATCTTTGATGCTCTTGGTGAGGCTGCGGGCAACCCCGGTGTGATCGTGGTCACAGCCGATGGATCGCTCAATCGGGCGATCGCAGCTATGCGGCTGGGCGCGTATGATTTTCTGGTGAAACCCGTTGCCGGTACGCGTCTGATCACGACCGTGGCGGCCGCGGCTTTGCAAGGTGGAGCAAGCAAGGAGGATGCTCCCGCCAACGAAACCTCCATTGAAGAGGCTGACACGTTTCACGGCTTTATCGGGAATTCCCCGCAGATGAAGGCGGTTTATCGGACGATTGAAAGCGTGGCGGATTCCAAGGCGACCGTTTTTGTTACCGGCGAAAGCGGCACTGGTAAGGAAGTAACTGCAGAGGCCATCCATGCGGCCAGCAAGCGGAGCAGGGGCCCCTTTGTCGCAATAAATTGCGGGGCTATCCCTGAAAACCTGCTCGAATCCGAATTGTTCGGCCATGTGAAAGGCGCCTTTACCGGCGCGGTGGAAAACCGCATCGGCGCAGCAAAAGCTGCAGATGGCGGGACCCTTTTCCTCGATGAAATATGCGAGATGGATCTCAAACTTCAGGTTAAGCTGCTTAGGTTCCTGCAAACAGGGATGATCCAGCGGGTCGGATCGTCAGCGGCGGAACCAGTCAATGTGCGAATTGTGTGCGCGACCAACCGAGATCCTGAACTTGAGGTGGCAGAAGGCCGTTTCCGAGAGGATCTATATTACCGCCTTAATGTGATCCCGATTTGGCTCCCCGCCTTGCGCGAACGCGGCGACGATGTGGCCTTGATCGCGGAAAACTTGTTACAAAGGATTGGCGTTGAAGAAGGGCGCAAGATCACGGGCTTCTCAAAGGCTAGCGAAGCCTATCTGAAACAGCATTCGTGGCCAGGCAATGTGCGCGAGTTGCAGAATTCTATTCGGCGTGCCGTAGTCACAGGGGCCGGGAAACAAGTCGATCTGATAAGCGCGCCGCGGGGCGCGCCGCGGGCAATTATTGCCTCTCCTTCGGTGCCAATCACGAATGGTCATCTGGTGAACGAGCTGCCGGCCAATGCAGCCTCTCAGCCAGTCAATTTTGACTTTGCGGGATTGACGCTCGATCAAGCCGAGCGGATGGTTATTGAACAGGCAATTTCGCGGACAAGCGGAAACATAGTTCAGGCGGCCCGAGCACTCGGGGTGAGTCCGTCAACGATCTATCGCAAGCTTGAGCGGTGGGCCGACTAAAAAGGAAACCGCTTTATGCCAGACGTAACTCGCAGGGATGCCATCGCTCTGGGCGCAGTCGGAACGCTGGCAGCAGCTTGTAGCAGCGAGACCGGCGGGCCGAAACGGCGCGTTGCTGTTGTTGGAGCCGGTATCATCGGTGCCTCGATCGCTTATCATCTCGCCAAGGCTGGTTCGCTGGTTACCGTTCTGGACCGCTATGAAATTGCCACCCGAGCAAGCCGCGGCACTTTCGCTTGGCTAAATGCAACATGGGCCAAACAGCCGCGCCAATACCACCGGTTGAACCAGCTTGGTCTGGCGGGCTGGCAAGAGCTTGAGCGCGATCTTGCGATACCGATAAAGTGGGGCGGATCACTTGAGTGGTTCGAAGACACTGACCGGCAGGCTCTCCTGGGGCAGCAATTGGCAGAGCAGGTTGAGTGGGGCGAACCTGCACGGATGGTGCCGCGATCAGAGCTTTCTACGCTCGAACCGAACGTGAATTTCGGGTCCGTTGTTTCTGCGGGATTGTCTCCCAATGACGGGGCTCTTGACCCGGTTCTTGCTGCGCGCACATTGCTTGAGCGTGCGATTGAACTGGGCGCTGAGGTGAAGATCAATTGCCCCGTGTCGGAAATTTCCCGCTCTGATGACAGCGGCATTTCAGTGATCGAGACCGCGCAGGGGAGCGTTGAAGTTGATGCGGTTGTGCTTGCGACAGGAGCCGATCCAAATGCAACTAAGACATTGGCAGGTATCGATATTCCGCAGCGCTCCACGCCGGGTGTGATTGTCGTTACGGAGCCAATCGAACCTTTGATAAATCGTATCGCGGTGGCACCGGGCGTTCATATTCATCAAAGGCTGGATGGCCGGGTAGTGTTGGGAGAACAAGACGGCGCGCCGCAAACACAGGCCCATGCTACGCGGCTTGCCGCGCGGCCAAACCAATTTCCCACGCCTGAGTTAGCAAATGAACACGCGGGCCGCATTCTGGCCATTGCTGAGCGCTTTGTTCCGGGGATTGCCAGCGCGAAAATAGAGGATGTGTACATCGGTTGGCGGCCATTGCCGCTCGATGGCCATCCAGTCATGGGTTTCGCGTCTCGCCAATCCAACACCTACCTTGCGATTGCGCACAGCGGTGTTTCCCTTGCTCCAATCTTGGGTAAGTTGGCGGCGCAAGAGGTTTTGGAAGGGATCGAGGTCGAGCTGCTTTCGAACTATCGACCAACTCGTCAGTTTGAAGAAGTTCGGCGATATTGATCCTAAGCCAAGATGGTGTTTGCTCTCTCTGAATCTAACGCATAGCTTGCCTATGAGAGGGGTAGGGCATGATTAGGAAATTTCTGGCCGTCTGGCTGGCTGGTTCGCTTTCACTATTGGGAGTTGTGGAGGCTCGATCAGACACTGGCCCCGACGCTCCGCCGCCCTACACCGATGTGACGATATTTGAGGCGCAAAGCATCATCACGATGGAGCCGGGCTATCCAGAAGCGCGGTACGTAGCCACATCCGATGGGATCATCATAGGTGTGGCGCAGGAATTGGGCGACTTGTCGGCGTGGACACAGGGCCGCAATGTGACGGTCGACCGGCGGTTTGCTGACCGGGTGATCATGCCCGGTTTTATCGAACCACATATTCACCCGATGCAAACTGTGATGATGCTCGCCATCCCGTTTATCAGCCCAGAGAGTTGGCAATTGCCGGGCAAATCCTATCCAGCCATCATTGGCAAGGACGCCTACGAGGCCCGCTTGCGTGCTGTGTTGGAGGAAAGCGATGAGGAGCTGTTCCTAACATGGGGACACCACCGCCTTTTCCACGGTGAAATGACAAAGGTCCAATTGGATGGGATTGCACCCGATCGGCCCGTCGTAATCTGGCAGCGCAGTTTCCATGAGATCATCGCAAACACACAGGCGCTAGAACTGCTGGGGATCGGATCGCTTGAGGCGTTTACCGCGGAATTCAGCAAGCCAGGTATCGATCCCAGCCATGCCGATTTTGAAACAGGCATTATTCATGAAACGGCGTTGTTCAATGGGATTGAAAAGCTGCGCCCATACTTATTCTCGCCAGAAAAGGTGCAGCGCGGTCTTATCGAAATGCGTCAGATGATGCTCGAGAATGGAGTAACGACCAGCGCGGATTTGGCGTTCGGCGGCTTTGGAGGCATCGCGGCAGAAGCATCGCTGTTCAAAAGTCTCTATGATCTAAGCTCAACGCCGTCGCGCATTTTGGCGATCCCGGTTGCACCATTGGTCACCGGCGATCCGAACGAGTGGCTGGCGCAGGTTCAGGCCGAATACGGTTCAGAAAAATTCTTCTTTTCCAACCGAGTGAAGCTGTTCGCGGACGGCGCGTTCTTTGCGCAATATATGCAGATGAACCCTCCGGGATACAGCGATGGGCATGAGGGGAAATGGATCACTGAACCTGACGAATTGGAACGCCAGGCGCAGCGTTTTTGGGCTGCGGGTTGGAGCATGCACACCCATGTTAACGGCGACAAGGGGCTTGATGCGGTGCTCGGCATTTCGGAGCGATTGCCGCTGCGTGGGGGGCAGCATCTCGTGCTCGAGCATCTTGGCTATTCGACCGAGGCGCAGAACCGGCGCCTAGCGCGACTTGGCATGATGGTTTCGGCGCAGCCCAATTACATTCGGGTGTTGGGCGATGCCTATGCGCAAAGCGGCCTTGGCCCTGACCGGGCGGCGCAGATGAGCAGGCTTGGTTCGCTTGAGCGGAAGGATGTTCCGTTGGGTCTGCATAGCGATTTCAATATGGCCCCGATTGACCCGCTCTATCTGGCTTGGGTGGCGAGCAATCGCGAGACTTTGAATGGGAACGTCAAGGCACCGGCGGAGCGGTTGAGCCTCGACAAGGCCTTAAGGGCGATCACCATAGAGGCCGCCCAAGTCATTGGGATGGATAGTGAGGTCGGCAGCATCGCATCGGGAAAACGCGCCGATTTCACCGTTCTTGACCGTGATCCGCGTGTTGGCGGCGCGTCTGAGCTTCGAGAGGTGGGTGTGCTCGGTGTAGTCTTCGAAGGCCGCTGGTTCCCGGCTCAATAGGATGGCCAATACGGGAAAGTCGCAGTGACCGAAGCGGATAATAAGGCAATCGCAGCGCCTGTAGCAGCCTCCAAACAGGCGCCATCATTTTGGACAAAGCTAGCCTATGGCTTCGGCTCGGTGGCTTATGGGACCAAGGATGCGGGGCTGAAATACTTCCTGCTGCTGTTTTATTCGCAGGTCATTGGCGTCGATTCCCGTTTGGTTAGCCTGGCGATTTTGATCGCCCTCGTGTTCGATGCGATCAGTGATCCGATCGTAGGCTATTGGTCGGACAATTTCCGATCAAGATGGGGACGGCGGCATCCCTTTATGTATGCGGCGGCAATCCCTGTCGCGGTCAGTTACTATTTCATCTGGACGCCGCCAGAGGGCTGGAGCGAAACCGCATTGTTCGGCTACATCGTCGTTCTGGCGATTGTGATCCGCAGTTTTATCACAGTTTACGAAACGCCCAGCTCCGCGCTCGCGCCAGAATTGTCAGACGATTATGATGAACGCAGCAGTATTCTGAGCTTTCGATATTTCTTTGGCTGGTTCGGCGGAAATGCGATGTCGGTCCTTGCCTTTGTCGCGATATTTCCGGCCTTTGTCACGGTGTCCATATCCAATGGCCAGTTTAACAAGGATGCCTACGCCCTCTATGGTTTGATCGGGGCCTTGGTGATTTTTGCGGCAATCTTGATCTCCTCTCTTGGAACCCACAGTTATATTCCGCGCTTGCGAGAGGCCCCGGTAAAACGGGATATGACCTTGCGAATGATATTCAGAGATATCTATCGCACCATCGCGAGCCGATCATTTTTCGCGCTGTTTTTCGCCTCGCTGCTGGCCTTTAGCGCAAGCGGTTTGTCGGCCGGGTTGGTGTTTTATTTCTCGACCTATTTTTGGGGCTTTAACGCGGGGCAGATCGGGTTGATCACAATCGGTGTGTTTGTGTCCGCCTTTATCGGCGGCGGATTGGCGCCAATTGTAACGCGTGTCTTGGGCAAAAAACGGGGTGCATTGATTGTTGGCCTTGTCGCCTTCGTCGGCGCACCAATGCCAATATTCCTTCGGCTTATCGATGTATTGCCAGCCAACGGGACATCAGAGATTTTTTGGATCGTGCTCGTCACGCAAACCATCGATGTGGGCCTGATCATTTGCTACCAAATTCTTGCTGCATCCATGATGGCGGATTTGGTTGAGCAGGCAGAGGATGCGACAGGCAATCGATCTGAGGGCTTGTTCTTTGCCGCTGCAACTTTCATGCGCAAATTTGGTGAAGGTTTCGGCATTGTGCTTGCCGGTTTTATATTGTCGTTCGTTGGATTGGCAGCCGGCGCGCAGCAAGGGGAATTGAGCGAAGAGACAATTTGGATGCTGGGCGCTGTCTATGTGCCTGTGATACTAACTCTGTTTATGACTGTGATCGGTGTGGTGAGCTTTTACGATATAGACCGCGCCAAACACACACAGACGCTGGGCAGGCTTGCCGCTCGAAAAGCTGAGGAATGAGAAGGGTTGGAGCGATAGGCTGACTAAGCAACCGCCACCTTTAGGCTGCGCCATTCGCCACTTTTCGCATACGTGTTGAGTTCTTCCCATTGGCCAAGAGTGCAATTCTTTGAATTTTCAACGCGCCGTAATGTCTCTGCGCCTTGGAGACAGCCGAGGGGCACCTTTTGGAGCTCATCCAATTCATTGTGGTCCGCATCTGTAAATGCGATTGTGAATGGTCTTTCACGCCCGGTGTCATTGCCCATCAACATCGCCAGCCGTCCGCTGGACAATGTCACCAATAGGCCCGTTGGATACATATCAATCGCCTGCATTAGGCTGGCCAGGATTTCGCGGTCCAAATGCCCAGACCACCGGCTCATTTCGCTCAGCGCTCTGTGCGGGGTCCAGGCCGTCTTGTATGATCGGTTTGATGTGAGCGCATCATAAATGTCGCAGATCGCGCCCAATCGTGCCGCAAATGATAGAGTATTTGCGTTCAAGCCAGAGGGATAGCCTTTCCCGTCCATGCGTTCATGGTGATGACGGCACACATCCATCGCCATGTCGCAAATGCCGGCGGAATCGGCCAACAATTCATACCCTCTTTCAGGGTGGTTCCGCACAATGTTGAATTCTTTGTCTGACAATGGACCTTTCTTGTTCAAGACCGCATCAGGGATCGCCATTTTGCCCACATCATGCAGCAGCCCGGCCATGCCAAGATCATGAATCTGCGCCTTTTCCATCTTGAGATAGCGGCCAACCGAAACCATTAATGCGCAAACGGCAACCGAATGCAGATAGGTGTAGTCATCTTTTGATTTGAGGCGGGCAACCGTTAGTAAAATCTGGGAATCGACTGCTACCGCTTCGACGATATTATCAACCACGCCGTTGATACTGGGCGAATGGATAGCGCACCCCAACCTTGCGTCTTGAAAGACGGTTCGCATGGTCTCCTTGGACTGGGACAGCAGCTGCGCCGCCTTGCGGTGTTCTGGGTCCAGCCGGGGCGGTGCGTGTTTGGATAGGCGGCGTTTTTGCCGCGTTCTTCCTGACTGTTTTGAAGCAGACTTTTGGTCCGTGCTGGCTTCGAAGAATGCGTCTTGTGGGGTATTGTCGGGCCCGCAACCCAACGCATCGTCGATCATGACATAGGGCAAATTCGCACGGCGCACGCGTTCGACATCGCCGGGCTTTTCCAAAAGGAACTGACCTCGCCAGAACGGATGATCGAACCATGACCCGCCAAAGCCGGTGATGAACATCCCTTCTTTGACTTCTTCGCACGCAATCTGTCGCAGCATCTCAGTCTTTGTTCCACACGCCCAATCCGATGTTGACCAAAGCCGCGGTGTTTGAGCGGCTGTGATCACGGATTTTCAGGCTTCGAAACTTTAGACCGTGACCCGAGAAAATTTGGTGCCAACGCACTGCGTATCCGCCCTTAGTATGCGGGAAAGCGGACGTTAATCATCTCGAACTGCGGCCGGAAACCTGCTGCATCAGCTTTGACTGAAGGGATCTTTGGGTGTTCCAAACTTTTTGGGGGAGCCCGGCTTACCGCGATCTTTGCGGTCATTCTTTGGGGTAAATTTTCCGCCTGGCTTTTTCTTGAAGCTCTTGCCTTCTGGTTTGCCAGAGAATTTTCCGCCCGGTGCGCCGTCGGGTTTGCGATCTGTGTTGCGGTCGGGCTTGCGATCAGAGCGTCCTGCGAATTTCCCAGATTTTCCGCCTGGTTTCTTGCCGTCGCTTCCGCGCGATGGCTGCACTTTGACACCGTGCGGGCGTGGGCGCTGCCCACGGTCAGAGCGGCCCTTGCGGTTTTGGCGTGCCGCAACCCGCGGGCCATCGGCTGACACTTCGAACCGGATGCTATCTTCTTCGCTTTCTGTCCCAGCGGTGCGTTCAGCAGCGGCAGCAAATTTGTCTGCCAAGGTGCGCGGAATCTGGAAGTAGGTTTCATTGGGACCAATACGAATGGCACCAATCTCATTGCGCGTGACATGGCCGCGGCGGCACAGCAGAGGCAGAATCCAGCGCGGATCGGCATTGTTCTGGCGCCCAATATCCATGCGGAACCATACCGTGTCTTCAAAGCCGGGGCGGTGCGTGTCTTTCTGCGCTGCTTTACGTGCTTCGGGCGTGTTAGGCACCAAATCCTCGGGCTCTGGCATTTTGGAGCGGTGCGCATGCACCAACATCGCCGCCAGCTCTTCCGGGGTTTTCTGCGTCATTAACTTGGCTGCAAGATCGCGATCTGCATCAGTGACTTCAACGGGAGCCATCAAGGTTTCGAGCAATCTTTCGCGGTCTTGCGCCATGATCGCGTCACGATCGGGCGCGTCGATCCACTGCGCTTTGATACTTGCCCTACGCAACATGGATTCGACCCGTTTGCGGCGAGGAAACGGTACGATCAGGACCGCGGTTCCCTTTTTGCCAGCACGGCCTGTGCGCCCAGAACGGTGCTGCAAAGTCTCTGCATCGCGCGGAATTTCGACGTGGACAACAAGGCTGAGTGACGGAAGGTCGATCCCGCGCGCGGCCACATCGGTCGCAACGCAGACGCGCGCACGCCGATCACGCAACGCCTGAAGCGCCTGATTGCGCTCTTGCTGGGAATGTTCGCCCGAAAGAGCAACGACGCTGAATCCACGTTCTTGCAAAGTCGCGTGCAGACGCCGGACGCTGTCACGGGTCGCGCAAAACAGGATCGCCGTTTCGGCCTCATGAAAACGCAGCAGGTTCACAACTGCATTTTCAACCTCTGGCGGGGAAACCGTCACCGCTTGATAAGAAATATCCTCGTGGCTGCGTCCCTTGTCGACGGTCGCAATGCGCAAGGCGTTGTTTTGATAACGCTGCGCCAAAGCCTCAATCGGGCGAGGCATCGTGGCGGAGAAGAGCAGGGTGCGGCGCTGATCGGGTGCCGCATCCAAAATAGCTTCCAATTCATCGCGGAAACCCATGTCGAGCATTTCGTCGGCTTCATCCAGCACGACTGCCGAAAGCGCCGAAAGATCAAGGGCACCGCGTTCCAAGTGATCGCGCAGCCGGCCCGGTGTGCCGACAACGATGGTTGCACCAGAGCGCAAGACTTTGCGTTCCTGTGACGGGTTCATGCCGCCCACGCAGGTTGCGACACGCGCCCCGGTTGATCCATAGAGCCAAGCCAATTCGCGGCTAACCTGCAAGGCCAATTCGCGGGTTGGCGCGATGATCAACGCAAGCGGGCTGTTGGCTTGGCGCACGATCCCTTCGTCGCCCAAGAGTTCAGATGCCATAGCAAGGCCAAAGGCCACAGTCTTACCCGAACCGGTTTGCGCGGAGACGATCAAATCGCGGCCCAACGCCTGCGGTTCAAGCACGGCGGCTTGCACATCGGTGGGCTGCGAATATTCACGCTCTGTAAGTGCATCACGGAGACGAGTGGGGAGGTCTGCGAAAGTCATAGGACGGTTTCAAATCTTGATGAAGCGGCGCAAATGTGCCGCAAGGAAAACAGGGCATTGCCAGAAGGTCGCGCCGTTCCTTGCGGTTTCGCTGCAAAGGTCACGCGTCAAATTGTGCAAAGTGGGCATGTGGATAGAGGCCCGAAGGAGCTCGAAGCTCCAATTGGCCGGGCCACTAGCTTACTTGTGACGCCCCACGCAAACATAATCGGTGCTGGCTTGCCCATCGTAGCATAGTCGGGCAGCACACAGATGGACTTATGTGAGAGAGATGCAATGCAACAGGCCGAAGATTTCCGCACAATCTGTGATCAATTGAACGATCTGCTCGCCAGTTTGGAAGACCAGGATTTTACTCGCTCCACCGGCTTTAAGGGGTGGAGCATCGATGAGATTTTGCGCCATTTGCATGTCTGGAACAAGGCAGCGTTTACATCGCTCAAAGATCCCGACGGCTTTGGCACCTTTATAAAATCAGTTGCGGCATCGCGAGGATTGAATTTTCGGGACTTTGAGAAAGAGCAAACCGGGGGACTGAGCGGGGCTGAATTGCTGTCGGCTTGGGGGCAATTCTATCCGGAATTGGCCGATGCCTTTGCCCAAACCGATCCGAAGCACCGGGTTGCCTGGGCCGGCCCGAGTATGAGCGCGCGATCGTCAATCACCGCTCGGCTAATGGAAACTTGGTCCCATGCACAGGCCATCTATGATGAATTGGGAGAGGATCGACCGCCAAGCGATGCGATTGCCAATATCGTAGTTCTGGGCCTCAACACCTATGGTTGGACATTCAAAAACCGGGGCGAAGAACCGCCTCAGCCAGTGCCGCAGCTTGTGCTCACATTGCCAACCGGTGCGGCACAAATTCTGGGTGAAGACAGCGAAGCAGAACGGATCGAAGGGGCAGCGTTAGAATTCTGCCAAGTTGTCACGCAATGTCGCAATATTGCCGACACATCTCTTGAGGTGACGGGCGCGAATGCGCGGCGTTGGATGGACGTGGCGCAGTCTTTCGCTGGCCCTCCTCAGGACCCCCCGCCACCCGGTTTAAGGGCAAAGCGCCTAGTTTAAACTCAGCCTTCGAACTGCAGAAGTGTTCTGACCCGCTTGCCTTGAAGCGCGTGAATGGGCGCGGCGCGGTTACGGCTAGCCAAACCGCGCCCAGATCAAGAAAATTAACGGCCTTTGAAAACGGGTTTGCGTTTTTCGAGGAAGGATTTCCCACCTTCGCGGGCATCTTCGGTTGATCCGGCAATGCGCTGCCCTTCCGCTTCCATTTGTAGGGCAGTGTTCAGGTCGGTCTGCAGTCCGCCTCGCAAGTTGGCTTTCATCCGGGCGAGGGCGACTGTTGGACCTGATGCGAGCCTTTCGGCGATGGCATTTGCTTCATCAGACAGGGTGTCATCTTCCACGCATTTAGTGATCAGGCCGATACGCTCAGCTTCTTCGCCATGAATGCGTTCACCCAGCATCATCATTCGCGTAGCCTGTGCAAGGCCCGCAAGCCTTGGTAGTATCCAACTTGATCCGCCATCAGGCACCAGACCGATATTGACAAAGGCTTGGAGGAAATAACCGCTCTTGCCCGAGATAACGAAATCCCCGGCCAGTGCGATTGAACAGCCAATGCCAGCGGCAGGACCATTCACCGCGGTAACGACAGGAATTGGCAGGTTCCAAAGAGCCGCCATCATTGGGTTATAGCTCTGCTGAAGCACGGTGTAGGAGCGATCTCCTCCAGAGACTGCGGAATCTCCATTGCGTCCGCCAGCCAAATCCGCACCCGAACAAAAGGCCCGGCCCTCGCCAGTTATGAGCAAGGCTCGCGCATCGCCCAAATCACGGATCGCGGCGAAAATTTCATCAGCCATGGCCGGGGCGCACGCGTTCAGCCGCTCGGGCTTGTTAAGCGTAAGTTTCGCCACGTTACCTGATCGCTCCATACGGATCGCTTCGTAGTCAGCCATTGTCATAATACTCCCGTTCAAATTCCTCACCGACGCTCTCAGCCAATGTTGATTGGGAAAGCAACCTCTCAATTTGGCGGTTGGCGGACTTCCCCGACTATTCTCGCCGGTCAATTGACCGCAGACTCCGCTCTTGCAAAGAAGGATCAAAGTGCAGGCCAAGCTCCAGAATCGGCCCAGCATTGATCGACCTGTATAAGGACATTCGACCGCATATGAACGGCTGGCGCTTTGCAATTGATCGCGGTGGAACCTTTACAGATGTCGTTGCCCTGACCCCTGACGGGCGCTTGCTCACTGACAAGTTGCTGTCCGAAAATCCCGATCACTATCCTGACGCCGCCAGCGAGGCGGTGCGGCGCTTGATGGAGGGTGACGAAGGGGGAAATGCCACTGCGCCGATCGCAGAACTGCGGATTGGGACCACGGTCGCCACCAACGCTTTGCTGGAGCGTAAGGGGGAGCGTGTGGCGCTGGCCATTACGCAAGGTTTTGCCGATGCGTTGCGCATTGGCACTCAAGCACGGCCCGAAATTTTTGCACGGCATATCATCCTTCCCGAACAACTGCCGTCACGGGTGGTGGAGATTGCTGAGCGTGTCGGCGTCGATGGCACTGTGCTCACTCAATTGGACGAGGCGGATGCTCGCGCACAGTTTGCGGCGCTTCGCGATGAAGGGTTCGATGCGATTGCAATCGTACTGGTGCACGGTTGGAAATATCGCGATCACGAACGCAGGTTGTCTGCAATCGCGCGAGAGCTGGGCTTTTCACAGGTGAGCACCAGCCACGAAGTCGCCCCGCTCATCAAATTGATCCCGCGCGGCGATACAAGTGTCGTGGACGCTTATCTTTCTCCCGTTCTACGTCGATACACCGACACTTTGCGATCGGCGCTGCCCGGAGCTGACCGGCTGCGGTTTATGCAATCCAATGGCGGGCTGGCCGAAGTCGGTGCGTTTCGGGGCAAAGATGCAATCCTGTCCGGTCCCGCTGGCGGGGTAGTCGGGATGGTCGCCGCCTGTGAGCCATTAGGGCATTCCAAAATCATTGGCTTCGATATGGGCGGGACCAGCACCGATGTTGCGCACTATGCCGGTCAATTTGAGCTGACAGGAGACAGCGTCGTCGCCGGCGTTCGGGTGGCGGCGCCAATGATGCAGATCAACACCGTCGCGGCGGGTGGAGGTTCAATTTGCTCCTTTGATGGGGCGCGGTACCGGGTAGGACCAGAAAGCGCGGGCGCTGATCCGGGGCCGGCCTGCTATCGCAAAGGCGGGCCTCTCACAGTGACAGATTGCAATCTGTTCCTTGGCCGGATTGATCCCGCGTTCTTCCCCAGTGTATTTGGCCCCGGCGGTGATGAGCCGTTGGACCGCGCGGCTGCTCGCGCTGCATTGGAGGGGGTTGCGGCCTCACTGCCCGAAGCAAAACCGCTGGATGAAATTGCTGAGGGCTTCCTAGCCATCGCAGTCGACAACATGGCCAACGCCATTCGCAAAATTTCGGTCGCGCGCGGTTATGATGTGACGGCCTACGCGCTTGCTTGCTTTGGCGGGGCTGGCGGGCAGCATGCTTGCAAGGTGGCCGATGGGCTGGGCATGGAAACTGTGCTGGTCCACCCACTCGCTGGCATCTTGTCGGCGTTTGGAATCGGATTGGCCCCGGTGAAGGCAATCCGCGAAGTGAGCCTGGTTCAGCCGCTGAGCGAAGATTTTGCGCAAGTGCTTTCAGTTTTGGAGAGTGAAGCCCGCGCGGCGTTGATCGCGCAGGATATTGATGAAAGCGGAATTACGCTCAATCCTCAGGCGAGATTGCGATTTGAGGGGAGCGATTCCGTCATCACAGTCGCATGTGAGGCGCCGGCAGCGATGGACGTCAATTTTCGCGTGCTTCACCGCCAACGATACGGATATACCGACGAATTCGCCGCGATCATTGTCGAAGCGTTGAGTGTCGAGGCGATTGGCCTATCGGGCGGGTTGGGCATGGCACAAGCACAGCCGTCGCCATCAGGCATGGAGCCATCCGGCGATTGGCGCACGATTGAACGTAGCGCGATGGAAATGGGCGAGCAGGTCTTTGGCCCGGCCTTGGTCATCGACTCTGGATCAACCACAGTGATTGAACAGGGGTGGCAGGCTGAATTGGCCGATGAGGGCAGCCTCATCCTGACGCGCGCAACCCCTTTGAAAAGAGACCGCGCGATCGGCACCGATGTGGACCCGGTCAGGCTAGAGATATTCAACAACCTGTTCATGGCGATTGCAGAGGAAATGGGCGTTGTGCTGCAATCCACGGCCACGTCTGTGAATATCAAAGAGCGGCTGGATTTTTCCTGCGCTGTGTTTGATGCAGATGGGGCTTTGATCGCCAATGCGCCACATATTCCCGTGCACTTGGGATCGATGGGTGACAGCATAGCCCGGGTGATCGAAGCGCGCGGCGATGCAAGGGATGGGCGCGGGTTTCGGCGCGGCGATGCCTATGTGCTCAACGATCCCTATCGCGGCGGCACTCACTTGCCCGATATCACTGTGATCGTTCCTGTCTTCTACGATGAAGAAGGCGCCGCGCCCGATGCCTTTTTCGCCGCGCGCGGGCACCACGCCGATATCGGCGGTATCGCTCCCGGTTCTATGCCGCCCGAGAGCCGAACGATTGAAGAGGAGGGGGTACTGATCGACAACCTCCTGTTGGTCGATGCTGGAGTGTTTCAAGAAGCGGCTGTGCGCGAAGTGTTGCGCTCGGCCACTTATCCGGCCCGAAACCCTGATCGCAATATTTCGGATTTGCGCGCCCAACTGGCTGCGTGCACCCGCGGGGCCGAACTGCTTGGCGGTGCAGCCCGAGAGCAGGGCAGAGAGATCGTGGCGGCCTATATGGAGCACGTCATTGCCAACGCCGAAGAGAGCGTGCGCCGCCTGCTTGGGCGCTTGGATGATGGCACCTTCACCTATCCAATGGACAATGGAGCGCACATTTCTGTCGCCATCCGTATCGACAAGAAAACCCGCAGCGCCGTGTTTGATTTTACCGGAACCAGCGATCAACTGCCCGACAATTTCAACGCGCCCCGGTCGATAACACGCGCAGCGGCGCTCTATGTCTTACGCACGTTGATTGATGATGCGATCCCAATGAATGACGGATGCTTGCGCCCCGTCGATTTGATTGTGCCGATAGGATCGATGCTGAACCCACATCCGGGAGCGGCCGTTGTCGCAGGCAATGTTGAAACAAGCCAAGCGGTCACAGACGCTCTGTTCGCCGCAACAGGCCAGCTTGCACCCAGCCAAGGCACCATGAACAACTTCACGTTTGGCAATGAAAGTTATCAATATTACGAAACGATCTGCGGCGGCTCGGGGGCTGGGCCAGATCACGATGGGACCAGCGCCGTGCAAACGCACATGACGAACAGCCGCCTTACTGATCCAGAAATTCTGGAAACGCGTTTTCCAGTCCGATTAGACAGCTTTGCAATTCGGCACGGATCTGGCGGGCAAGGGTGGCTCAGCGGCGGCGACGGTGTTGAACGGCGCATTACGTTTCTTGAGCCAATGCGGGCCAACATGCTCGCCAACCGCCGCGCCATACCGCCCTGCGGGATCAATGGCGGACGTGATGCAAAGGGCGGTCGCAATTGGGTGGAACGCGCCAATGGATCACGCGATGAGATCGGTGCTACGGGTTCAGCCGAGATGCAGAACGGTGACACATTCGTTATCCTGACGCCGGGCGGCGGCGGATATGGTCGCTGCGAAAAAGAGGTAAATTGAATGAACTATTGGCCTCTTTTGGGTATCGCTCTGGTCGTAGCTGGCTTTGCTCTGCGGTTTAATCCTCTGCTGGTTGTGGTTAGCGCGGCCCTTGCCACCGGGCTGCTTGCCGGGCTTGACCTTGTCGCGGTGATAGAAGCCTTAGGAAAAGCTTTTAATGATAACCGCTATATATCTGTAACTTGGATAATTTTGCCAGTTATCGGTTTGTTGGAGCGGCACGGGTTGCAGCAGCGCGCGCGCGCTGTGATCGAAAGTGTCCGCGGCGCAACGATGGGCAAATTGCTCGTGATCTACCTCTTGTTCAGGCAGATAACTGCCGCCTTGGGTATGAAAGATATCGGCGGGCACCCGCAGGCTGTGCGCCCTCTTGTTGCTCCCATGGCTGAAGCGGCAGCGGAAAAGTCGCATGGCGCATTGGCCGAAGGGGATCGCGAGAAGGTTTTGGCGATGTCAGCAGCGACAGACAATGTCGGCCTTTTCTTTGGCGAAGATATTTTCTTCGCAATAGCTTCTATACTATTGATTCAAGGTGTTTTTGAGAGTTATGGCTATCCTCTGACACCGCTTGAGCTGTCCGTTTGGGCGATCCCAACTGCGATCTGCGCTTTCTTCATACATAGCTGGCGGATCACATCGCTGGACCGGCGGCTTGGCCGGGTCAGACAAGCTGAGGGAGGGCGCGCATCATGATTACGTATGAGTGGCTCTACTTTCTCGCCGGCGCCTTTTTCGCTGTTTGGTCTTTGCTGAGCATACGAAACCGACTTTATGGGAACGCCGCCTTTTGGGGCCTGATTGCGATCAGTATCTTCTTAGGAACCCATCTTAGCGATCTCGCCAATGGCATTCTTGTCCTTTCCATGGTGGCGATAGCGGGCGTAGGCGGGCTTAAGCGGAGCGATCCCGAAACCACAAGCGTGTCACAGCGAGAAAGTTTGTCAGAAAAATACGGCAACCAATTGTTTGTTCCAGCATTAATTGTTCCGATAACGGCGGTGTTGGGTACTCTGCTCTACAATTATACTGCCTTGGCGGAGACTGGATTGTTCGAGGCGCGACGTGAAACGCTGATCCTATTTGGAGTTGGCGTTGTGATAGCGTTGATCGCGGCTGTGGTCTGGCTCAAGCCTCCCTTGCTTGCCCCAGCAGAGGAGGGGCGCAGACTGCTGGACTCCATCGGTTGGGCTGCAATCCTGCCGCAGATGCTCGCTGCGCTTGGGGCGGTGTTTGCGCTGGCTGGGGTTGGTGAGATCATCGGCGGTGCGGCTGGATCCGCGATACCCGAGGGCAGCGTGTTCCTAACTGTCGTCGTCTTCGCTCTCGGCATGGCTTTGTTCACGATGATCATGGGCAATGCCTTTGCCGCATTCCCCGTGATGGCTGCCGCCATTGGAATACCGCTCTTGGTAGAGGGCTATGGCGGCAATCCGGCTGTTATTGGCGCGGTCGGGATGCTGGCGGGGTTTTGCGGGACTTTGCTCACTCCGATGGCCGCCAATTTCAACATTGTGCCTGCTGCTTTGCTGGAGCTGAAAGATCAGAACGCCGTGATCCGCCAACAGGTCTGGACGGCAATTCCACTTTGGGTGTGCAACGTTGTGATCATTTATGTCGGAGCGTTCTTGCTGTGGAATTGACTCAAGAGATGGCCCGCAAATTCGCCCGGCTCGCGCTCGGCCATGTGACGCAGGAATATCCGAATAAGCTGGACCATGTTTTGGCCAGCGATGCCGATGCGCAATCGCCGCGCGCCTTGCACCCGGTCTTTTTCGGCAGTTTTGATTGGCATTCCTGTGTTCATTCCTGGTGGGCATTGCTCACAATCAGGCGACTTTACCCTGACACGCAGGAAGCCGTCCGCATTGACGATTTGGCAACCGAGACCTTTACGGCGGAAAAGCTCGCGGCGGAGTTGGATTATATCAATCGCCCCAGCTCTCGGGGTTTTGAGCGGCCATATGGTTGGGGATGGCTGCTGTATCTCCATCACGAAGCCGCACGCCATTCAGACCGCCAATGGGCGGCTTTGCTAGAGCCATTGGCGCGTGCCTTTGCGCAGCGATTTGGCGACTATTTGCCGATACTGACCTATCCCATAACCGTTGGCACCCATGCAAATTCCGCGTTTTCCTTGGTCTTGGCCCGCGAATGGGCGGAGGAACGCGACACGCAATTGGTGTCGGACATCGATGCATGGTCGCTGGGTGCATTCGCGCAGAAAACGGCATATTCGGGCTGGGAACCGGGCGGAGACGAGTTTCTGTCGCCGGTCCTAATCGCAGCTTTGTTGATGAGCCGCGTGATGGAACCTGCTGCTTTCGCAATATGGTTTGAAAATCTTGTGATTTCCAATGGTTGGATAGAGCGGGAATGCCATCCAGCAACCGTTTCTGATCGCAGCGATGGGAAAATTGCCCATCTCGACGGCCTAAATCTCAGCCGTGCATGGTGCCTTCGTTCGATCGATCGCGTGACTGGGCCGAGCGCCGCGTCTGCGTTGATGGAGGCGAGGGCGCGTAGCCATCTGAACACCGCCATTCCCCAAGTTGAGGGGGACTACATGGGGGAGCATTGGTTGGCGAGCTTTGCGCTTCTGGCTTTGCTACCTGGCGATTTAGGCTCTTAGAAGCCGCATTTTCACGTCAAATCGCGTTTGTTTTTCAACTTTTGGGCCAAGGCTTCTTTTGCTGCCTTAGGTCAATAGCGAGCAGTGTTGTTCTGACCGGTAGGTAGAATTCTTCGCGGAATTCCGGGAAAAACGCGTTTTTTCGCAGCCCGAAAACACTCTCATGTTAACTATGTCGAATTGTAAAATCTTGTGTCCTAAACCGCAGAACTCTGCGGTTTTTACGGCTTTGCTAACGGGTTGATAACCATTGCTCGGTATCCGGCCTAAGTATGGATACGGATAATACCATCAGCTTGGCTTTGACCACGTTTCCGACTGGCAACGAGTTCCCTTCGTTTCGCCGGCAAGAGAATTCGCGTTTTGCGAAGGGCCAGTCATGCATTTTGCGAAATTCATCAAATCATCGGGACGAATTTCGTCACCGCAATATTCAAGCACATGAAAAGAAGCGGTTTTCTAAGTTTGGCCCGTTTCTTGAAACGCTTGGTTTGAATCATTCTTGAGGACTGCAGAACTACAATGTCGAAACCATCACACTCTTCCCTGCGCCAACCGATTTCCTCGGTTATTGCGGGTGTTCGCACAGCTAGTCCTGTCATCGCAGCCTTTGCACTGGCGTCGTTTGGCGCGCAAGCGGCCCTCGCAGAAGGAGTGGGCGCTGGCACTCTTATCGAAAACACTGCCACGGCAACTTACGAAGATGGGGACGGCTCGCAGTCGGTCGATTCAAACACCGTTGTCGTGCGTGTGGATGAATTGCTGGATGTGACCGTGACGTCATTGGACAGCGGACCAATTGGCGCGGTCCCGGGTCAGTCGGTCCTTACGTATGAAGTGACGAACCAAGGCAATGGTCCTGAAGCTTATGAGCTAACGGCCAACCCAGCTGTCGCGGGCAATGACTTTGATACCGCAGTGGTCAGCATTGCAATCGATACCAATGGTAACGGAACATACGACGAAGGCGTCGATGAGATTCTGACAGCGCCGGAAACAACTCAGGTTTTGGAAGCGGATGAGACTCTTACGGTTTTCGTGATCGTCACGGTTCCCGATGGAGTTGTCGATGGTGATGCCAGCGATATTGAACTCACGGCCGAAGCGGTCACGGGCACCGGCGCACCGGGCACTACATTTGCGGGCCAAGGTGTTGACGGCGGTGATGCAATTGTCGGCTCAACGGGAGCCGCTGCCAGCGCAACTGGATCGTTGCAGGTCGGGATCACGTCAGTTGAGCTCACCAAATCTGTGAGTGTGGCTGATCCATTTGGCGGCAACAGTGTCGTTCCCGGATCGATCGCCACCTTTACGATCGTTGCCACAGTTTCTGGCAGCGGTTCGGTCGACGATCTGACCGTCACCGACGCAATCCCCGAAGACACCACCTATTCCGCAGAAACCGTGACACTCGATGGCGGTGATCTGACCGATGCCAGCGGCGATGATGCTGCAGAGGCTTCTGACGCCAGCGGCATTTCAGTTGATCTCGGCACAGTTGCCGGGGGCACGGTTCACACCGTCACCTTTGACGTCACCATCGATTAATTCTTCTCAAAATTGAGGAACACTAAAATGAACACGTTCAAGAACATGATCGCAGCTTTGCTTGTTGTCTCTGCATCCGCGATGCCAATTGCGGCCCATGCACAAAGCCCGTTTGCTCTTTCGAGCGACGTTAAAGGCGTTGAGACTTCGGTCGATGCGGATGGCAATGAGACCACCCAGCTCGTCGAGCCGGGCGTGATCGTGCCGGGCAAACGGCTCGTCCTTGGAACGAATTACGCTAACGATGGTGCCGAAGAGATTGCGAACATCGTGCTCGACAATCCACTTCCCGACGCCGTTCGGCTTGCGCCTGATGCAGACCCTGATCTGATCGTTTCGGTCGACGCAGGCGAAACTTGGGGGGCGCTTTCCACCCTTTCCGTCGTCGACGAAAATGGCGCATCGCGCACCGCGACCCATTCTGATGTCACGCATGTTCGTTTGACGATCCCCTCGGTCGCACCGGGCGAGAGCGGAAGGCTCGAATATCCAGTCATCGTTCGCTGATCAGCGAAAATGGAATCACTCACCGCAAGGTGAAGGGTAACCGCCAAGTTCCGTGGGCGGACGAATTGACACGGGGCACACGCAGAGGACCACTAACATGAAACCAACAACCCAGTTGCTGGGTGCGGTGAGCGCGGTAGCGCTGATCGCAATGTCCAGCACACCGGCTTGGGCGGTCGGGACAACTGCTGGTGATACCATCACCAACAATGTCTCGGTCTCCTTCGAAGTCGGTGGAGAAACACAGAACGAGGTCACGGACAGCGATACCTTTACGGTTGACCGTGTGATCGACGTGGATGTCACATTCACAGGTGCAAGCCCTGTCTCGGTATCGCCGGGCCAGGATCAGGCTGCTCTTGCGTTTGACGTTACCAACCTGTCGAACGACATTGTTGATCTTGACCTTTCGACTGTTCTGACAGCCGGCACCGGCGCCAACATCGACAACATCACGATCTATCTTGATGCGAACGGTGACGGCGTTTTGCAACAGACTGAAATCGACGCGGGTGCAATCACCTTCCTCGACGAAGTAGCAGCCGACGATGGCACAGGCGCAGAAACCATTGCGGTTATTGTTGTCGCTGACATTTCGGCCGACGCTGCGAATGATGACGTATTCGACATCGTTCTGGTTGCTGATGCACACGAAGCTGGCGCAGCTGGTTTGGGTGCTGAAATCTTCGGCCTTGCTGACACCGATGCAAACACCGCAGGCGAAGACACTGTTCTTGCCGACGGTACAAGCACCGCTGAAGAAGCCGCCAACGAAGGCGACGATTCTGCCACAGGTCAGTTCGAAGTTGCTGGCGCTGTTGTAAGCGTCGTCAAATCGAGCCGCATCGTTAGTGATCCAGTAAATGGCACCACCAACCCGAAAGCAATTCCGGGTGCTGTGATCGAATATTGTATCGCAGTCACGAACGCAGCCGACGCAGCCACTGCAACCGCAGTGACCGTTTCGGATGATCTGCCTGCTGACGTAACTTTCACAGCGAGCGACTTCGGCATCTTTGTCGACGGAGCTGCCACGATTGACGACAACGGCACTGCCGCAGATCCTAGCGATGATATCGCTACGTGTTCGGGCGGAACCGACGAAGAAGGTGGTGATGCGACATTCACCGCTGGAACCGGTGGTGATCCAGACGAGATTTCAGCTGATCTCAGCGATCTCCCTGCGAGCACAACCCGCTCGGTCTATTTCCAAGTCACGATCGATTAAGATCAAAGGCAGGAATTAGACAATGCGTGTTCCCCCCTCTTTCAGGCGCGTGACAGCGGCACTTTCACTAGTGCTGCTGCCATTCGGCGTGTCTGGAGAGGGGGCGATCGCTCAAGATACCCCAGACGGTGGAGGTTCGGACGTTGTCCGGACTATCGAAAACACCGCTGAGGCTTCGTGGCAGTTTGTTGGCCGCTCTGCGAGCACCACAAGCAACACTGTGACGCTGGATGTCACATTGCCACCCCCTTCAATCACTGCTTTTCGTCCGACGACGCAGGGCGGGGTTGATCTGGATTTCCGCGCGCCCTTGTGCCGCGCTATTGGTCAAAGTCCGCAAGGCGGCACGACCACTTCCGATATCGCGTTGACGCCTCAGGATGGACAGGTTGAGCAAAGCAACACTGTGCGTGCCGGCCAAACCGTTTTGTTCCAAGTGGACGCGCAGGGGGCGAACACGAACGCAAGCGAGATCGATCAACTTTCGATCACAATCACAACAACGACGGGCGACCGCGAAACCGAAACGATCTTTGAAACCGGCAACAACACAGGTGTTTTTGTAGGTCAGATCGACACGATCCGCATGCCTCCTGCCGTGGTGCAGGGCGATTGCCGCCTTAGCATCGTGGATGGCGCAAACATTGCGATCACCGCGACGTTGCCCGGCGATAACACCGTGCTGGTGGAAACAGCGATTGATGTGCTGGCCGATCCATTTGGTGTTGTCTTTGACAGTGAAACGGGTGAGCCGGTTGACGGCGCGACAGTCACTTTGATCGATGTCGCCACGGGCCAGCCTGCGACTGTGTTTGCCGAAGACGGCGTCACATCGTGGCCTTCAACACTCATCTCGGGCCAATCGGTCACCGATGGCGCGGGCAATGTGACGGATTTAGGAGAGGGGGAGTTTTGGTTCCCGCTCACGTTCCTGGGCACCTACCGGCTCGAAATTACTCCGCCTGATCCTTACACCGCACCATCTGTGGTCAGCCCGGCCAATATCGCTCAAATCACGCGTCCTGATGGCCGGGGCTTCATTATCCTCGATGCATCCTATGGCGGTTCTTTTGTGCTGGATGATCCGACCCCAGTTCAGGTGGATATTCCGCTTGATCGGGCGGGTCTGGATGTCGGCCTCGTAAAAACAGCTTCGCGTCAGCAAGTGCAGCCCGGTGACGTTGTTTTCTATTCGATCACCGCGAACAACGCCGACCAATCGCGGCCGCGCCGCGATGTTGTGATGACAGACACGCCATCATCTTTCCTGCGTCTTCGCCCTGACACCATCCGTGTGGACGGCGTCGAGGCACCCGATGCCGTCTCTATCACGCCAGATGGCGGCCAATTGACGGTTGCATTGGGCGATATTCCAGCAGGCGGTTCGCGCCGTGTTACCTACGCTATGACGGTCCGCGCTGATGCGCCTCCGGGCCAGGCGCTGAACGATGCTGTGGTTACCGACAGTGTTGGCCGCACATCACGCGCCAGCGTTGCGGTGGACATTCAACGCGAAACCATTGCTGACCGGATGACCATTGTTGGCCGGATCACGGCTGGCCCGTGCACCCTTGATGATCCACGTCCCGGTATCCCTGGCGTTCGCGTTGTCATGGAAGATGGCAGTTATGCGATCACCGATGCCGATGGCCGTTACCATTTTGAAGGTGTTGTGCCCGGCACACACGTTGTCGCGGTTGCTGGCATGACTTTGCCCGAAGGCGCCGAGCTGGTTGATTGCCACCGCGGCACCCGCAATGCGGGCAGCTCAAGCTCACGCTTTGTTATCGGCCAAGGCGGCAGCCTTGTCGTTGCTGACTTCCATGCCATCGTGCCTGAAGGCGCACTGAAAAGCGCCGACGAATTTTCGGAAACGCGCCCCGATGGTGCGACCGCACGGGCTGTGAACGCCATCGCTGGCGGCGTCTCCGATGCCGAAACACCTGTTACCGCAGAAATCCTTGTCCAAGCGGGCGTGGCTGACACCACTGCCGATGCTGCCGAAGCGGCTGTGCCTTCCTACGCGCCCAACACCGATTGGATTGCGCTGGGTGACGGCGAGGACGGTTTCTTGACGCCGGGCCTTACTGCCAATCCGCGCGCTCCGGCGATCCGTGTCGCTATCCGTCACCGCAAGGGGCAGAGCATTGTCTTGCGCGTCAACGGCGAAGACGTGAGCGGCCTTTCCTTCGAAGGAACTTTAAATCCTGAACGCGGCCAGTTCGCGGTTAGCACCTGGCGCGGTGTGCGGCTTGAAAATGAGCGCACGCTGCTCGAAGCCGATGTCATCAACAGCTTTGGCGGTATCAGCAAGACTTTCTCCCGCGAAGTGTTCTTCACAACCACGCCAACCCAAGTTGAATTGGTGCCGGAATTGTCGAACCTTGTTGCCGATGGCCGCACCCGTCCGGTTGTTGCCATCCGCGTGCTCGATCGCAACAATCGCCCCTTGCGCGCTGGTGTTTCGGGCAATTTCGAACTCAACGCGCCTTATGAAAGCGCCGAAGCGGTTGATCGCCAACAATTGAACCAGCTCACAGGTTTCACTCCAAGCTCAGCCCGCTGGGTTGTGCAAGGGACCGAAGGCATTGCGCTCATTGAACTCGCTCCGACCATGGTCAGCGGCTCGCTCCGCCTCGATTTCGCCTTTGATGATGGTGAAATCGAACGTGACCAGCAGCTTGAGGCATGGATTGAACCGGGCGATATTGAATGGACCATTGTTGGTCTGGCCGAAGGCACCGCGGGTGCGCGCAGCGTCGCGGACAATATGGAACGTGCGGGCCGTTTCGACAGTGACCTTGGCGAAGATGCGCGCGTTGCGCTCTATGCGAAAGGCCGCGTGCTTGGTCAGTTCCTGCTCACGCTGGCTTATGACAGCGCGAAACAACGCGAAGATCAGCGTGTCTTGGGCACCATTGATCCGCAAGCATATTACACCGTTTTTGCCGATGGTTCATCGCGCCGGTTCGACGCGGCGAGCCGTGAGAACCTCTATGTCCGGATCGAAACCGCGACATTCTATGCGCTGTATGGCGATTTTGAGACGTCATTCGATCAGACCCGTCTGGCCCGTTACAACCGCACCGCAACCGGTGTTCGCGGAGAGGCCCGCTTTGGTCAAGTCAAAGCCAGCGGATTCGCTGCCGAAATTTCCAGCCGCCTCCAGCGCGACGAAATTCAGGGTCAAGGCATCAGCGGGCCGTATCAATTGGACAGCCGCAGCATCCTTGCCAACAGCGAGCAAGTGACCATCGAAGTGCGCGACCGGTTCCGTTCGGAACTGATCGTGTCAACCCGCACACTCACACGCTTCCTCGATTATGACATCGACCTTTTGTCGGGCACGATCACCTTTGCTCAACCTGTCTTGAGCCGCGATGACAACCTCAACCCGCAGTTCATTATCGTCGAATATGAAACCGATGGTTTGGGCCAAAGCGAGCTGAACGCAGGTCTGCGCGTTGATTGGAACAGCGACGATGGCCGCGTGCGCATCGGCGCGAATGCGATCACGGATAAAGGCGACGCGGCCCGGACAGATATTGGTTCCATCGATTTGCGTGCACAGATCGGCGACAGCACCGAAGTGCGCGGCGAAGTCGCCATGAGCCGCTCCGAAGGTGAAACATCCACCGGTTGGATCGCCGAAGTTCAGCATCAGACCGGCACGCTCGATGTGCTCGCCTATGCCCGCCAACTGGATAGCGAATACGGCATCGGTCAACAAAACGGCGCCGAATTGGGTCGCCGCAAGGTTGGCGTGGATGGCCGCGTGTTCTTAGGCGACACAATCAGCGTCATTGGTAGCGTATGGCAAGACGATAGCTTGGCTGACAATTCGCGTCGCCGCGCTGCGCAAGCTCAGGTCAATATGACCCGCCGTGACACCGATCTGCGTCTTGGCCTGTCTCACTTTGATGATCGCCTTGTTGATGGATCCAGCAATGTTTCGACCGTTCTTGAAGCGGGCGCGACACAACGCTTGTTCGACAATTCACTCGAAGTGTCGCTCTCCAGCTCAATCGCGCTCGACAGTGCCGAAAGCGTCGATCTGCCCGCTCGCCATCGCCTTGGCCTGCGCTATGCATTGACCAACAATATTCGCTTGGTCGGCACCTATGAGATTGCTGATGGTGAGAATATTGATTCACGCCAATTGCGCGGCGGGATCGAAGCATCCCCGTGGCAAGGCGGCCAGATCATTACCTCAGTTGGTCAGGAAACAATCGGCGAATTTGGCAACCGCACCTTTGCTGCATTTGGCTTGGCCCAAACGCTGCAAGTGACACCTGAATTGACCTTGGACGCGACGGTCGACGGCAATCGCACCCTGAACGGCGTGCCCAATGCCAACGACTTGGTAAACGCGCTTCAACCGGCGGCAAGCGGCGGCCAATTGACCGATAGCCAGCAGTTTGAAGATTTCAACGCGATCACTTTCGGTGCTGCATGGCGCAAGGATCGCTGGAGCATCACTGCGCGCGGCGAACACCGCGATGGTGAACAGGCCAACCGCACAGGGGCAACTTTTGGCGCGATCCGTCAATTGGGCGAGGGCAGCATCGTAGGCTCTGGCGCAACATGGACGCGTGCAAAAGATATCGGCGGTGCTTCGACTGAAATTTTCGACGCCAGCATTGGCTTTGCCCATCGTCCAGACGCATCCGAAATCGCGATGCTGGGCCGGCTTGAATATCGCAGCGATCGCGTGACAGACGCTGTCGCCGGACAGGCAGGCGGCGCAGGTCAGACTGCCTTGATTGTTGACGGTGATGCCCTGTCACGCCGCATTGTCGGCAGCTGGTCAACCAATTGGAGCCCGCGCGGCTGGGATCAAGATGAGTTCGGCATCGAACATCAAACCCGCCGTGATGAATACACGTTGTTCTTGGGCGGACGGTACAACTTGGACGAATTTGAAGGCACTGAATTTTCGGGCACGACAGTTCTGGCCGGAGCGGATGCACGGCTTGGCTTGAGCGACCGTTTCGAAATCGGTGCAACTGCCACTGTGCGTGCCAACCTCGATGATAACGTGACCAGCTTTGCATACGGCCCCACCATTGGCTTTGTCCCAGTGGACGGAATGCTGCTGACGCTGGGTTACAATGTCGAGGGTTTCCGTGACGGCGATTTCTCTGCCGCCCGCAACACCGACAAAGGCGTGTTTGCGGCAGTCCGCTTCAAATTTGACACCGAAACGTTCGATTTCCTTGGCCTGGGCCGCAGGTAACATTCGGCCAATGCGCTACGGTTTTGAATTGGGCGAACACGCGGCCTGCTAAACAATCCCCGGCCTATTTTAAGTATTCCTGTTGCAGTGCAGCGTAATTGTTGACCGCGGTCGTGCGTTGTTTATGCAGGTCTTATGCAATCCAGCCTCGTCTTAGGCTCTCCGCCGCCACTGTCCGATTTGATCGATGCAGGCGATGCCGCGCTGTTCCTTGATTTCGATGGCACATTGGTTGCGCTGGCATCTGGCCCCGACGCAATTCGCCCGCTTGCCGATTTGTCGGACCGGTTGGCTGCATTGGCTCAGCGATTGGACGGACGGCTTGCTTTGGTAAGCGGCCGGGGGATTGCCGACATTGAAGGCCATATTGGCGCGCTGAACGTTGCGGTCGCGGGTTCGCATGGTTCGGACATTCGCGGCGCTGACGGTGAGCAATTGGGCCGTGGCGCTACTCAGCTGCCAAAAGAAATTGAGCAAGCCTTGCGCCAATTCGCAGGTGAGGTTGGTGCCGATTACGAGCATAAGCCGCACGGCGGCGCGCTGCATTATCGCGGCAACCAGCAGCTTGGACCGAAAGTCCACGCTTTCGCGCGAGCTCTAGCCGCGGATTACGGATGGGCGGTGCAAACCGGCAAATGCGTCGCAGAACTTGTCGCCAAGGACGCCAATAAGGGCGGGGCAGTGACCTTGCTTATGGACACCCCAACCTTCGCTGGCTCGCGTCCGATCTTCATTGGCGATGATGTGACCGATGAGGCGGGCTTTCGCGCGTGCCGGGGTTTGGGCGGTGACGGTATTTTGGTTGGCGGCTCTGCCGAAACGCGAGAGAACACCGATGCAAATTATCACCTTACAAATGTTGCCGCAGTGCACGCTTGGCTGGAGCTTTAAGAATTGTCGCACACACCAAACCTAGAATTATGGCCCATTGGAAATTGTCAGGTTTCTGGCTTGATCGATCAAACCGGCGCGCTGGTTTGGGGCTGTGTCCCACGCGTTGATGGCGATCCGGTGTTCTCGGCCTTGCTCAATGGGGAGCAACGCGATGCGGGTATCTGGCGGTTTGAGTTAGAAGGGCAGGTCAGCGCCAGTCAGGCCTATATTCGCAACACGCCGCACCTGGTCACCACGCTTGAGGCGAGCGATGGAAGCGCGGTCGAAATTCTCGATTTTTGCCCTCGTTTTGAACGCTCAGGGCGGATGTACCGCCCGGTTTCTTATGTCCGTATTGTCCGCCCGATCAGCGGCAATCCGCGCATTCGCGTTGTCCTTAAACCGACCAAGAATTACGGCGCTGGCGTTGCGGACACCACAGCGGGAACCAACCATATCCGCTATTTGCTTGGCGCTCAGGCGCTGCGCCTTTCCACCGATGCACCGGTTGGATATATTGTTGAAGGGCGCACGTTCCGGATTGAGGCCGATACCCATTTCTTCCTCGGCCCGGATGAGCCTTTTACGGGAAATTTGCGCGAAGAGGTCCGCTCTATGGAGCAAGCCACGCGCAAATATTGGCAGAGCTGGGTCCGGGGTCTGAGCATTCCGCTTGAATGGCAAGACGAGGTCATCCGCTGTGCGATCACGCTGAAAATGTGCCAGCATGAGGAAACGGGCGCGATTGTTGCGGCGCTCACCACTTCCATCCCAGAGGCCGCCCATTCGGAGCGGAACTGGGATTACCGTTACTGCTGGATCCGCGATTCATACTACACAATTCAGGCGCTCAACCGTCTCGGTGCGCTGGATGTGATGGAGAAGTATCTGGGATATCTGCGCAATATTGTTGATGGCGCGCGTGGGGGCCAGATACAGCCGCTTTATTCCGTCATGGGCGAAAGCGAGCTGGACGAGACCACCGCCAGTTATCTCGCCGGATATCGCGGCATGGGGCCAGTGCGCCGCGGCAACGCTGCCTATAAACAGGTTCAGCACGATGCCTATGGACAGATCGTCTTGCCCAGCGCTCAAGGGTTCTTTGACAAGCGCTTGCTTCGCCCCGCGGATGAGCGGGACTTTGAGAATTTGGAGCAAGTCGGCAGAATGGCGTGGGCGATGCACGATCAGCCTGATGCTGGTCTTTGGGAATTTCGCACCCGGCAAGAAGTTCACACCTATTCAGCCGTGATGAGCTGGGCCGCGTGCGACCGGCTTGCCAATGTTGCTGAACATATCGGCAAAGATGATCGCGCGGTTGTTTGGCGTGATCGGGCAAATGCCATCGCTGCCACGATTGATGAAAAAGCATGGAAAGAAGGTGCGGACGGATCGGGCCATTACGGCGCGAGTTTCGAAAGCGATTATCTCGATGCCAGTCTTTTGCAAATGGTCGAGCTGCGGTTCCTGTCTCCTGACAATGAACGGTTTCAGCAGACCTTCTCTGCGGTCGAAAAGCATTTGAGGCGCGGCGATCACATGCTGCGCTATGCGGCAGAGGATGATTTTGGTGCGCCAGAGACTGCGTTCAATGTCTGCACATTCTGGCTTATCGAGGCGTTGCATCTGGCCGGGCGCGGAGACGAGGCGCGCACATTGTTCGAAACAATGTTGAGCCATACAACCGCTTCTGGCTTGCTATCCGAAGATCTCGACTATGACACAGACGAATTATGGGGGAACTTCCCGCAGACCTACTCGCTAGTAGGTGTTATCAACTGCGCCGGGTTGCTTTCAAAACCGTGGAGTGAAGTGCGATAAGCCGTTTAGTTGTCATATCGAACAGGGTTGCCGTGCCAAAGGCGCGCGGAGTTGCAGGCGCGCAAGGCGGGCTTGCGGGCGCGCTCAATGCTGCGCTGAAAGATCGCGGAGGCGTGTGGTTCGGTTGGTCGGGTCAGGAAAGCGAAGATCGCACCGGCAACATGGATCTGCAGCGCAATGAGGGCGTTACGACGGCCACCATCGACCTATCCTCGCGGGACGTGGGCGAATATTACAACGGCTATGCCAATTCGACGCTGTGGCCGCTGTTCCATTACCGCATCGATTTGGCCCGTTTCGAACAGAAAACGGGCGAGGGGTATGAGCGGGTGAATGATCGCTTTGCTGAAAGCGTGATGCCGCTGATCGAAGACAGCGACCTGGTCTGGGTGCATGATTACCATCTTATCCCGCTGGGCGAGAGGTTGCGCGCGCGCGGTGTTGAAAACCGCATTGGTTTCTTTCTCCATACGCCCTGGCCGCCGACCCGATTGCTGACGTCGCTGCCATTTCATGAACGATTGGTGCGCACGATGCTCGCCTATGATGTGATCGGGTTTCAGACCGAAGAATGGCTGTCGAGCTTCGTGCATTATTGCGAGAATGAACTGGGCGCTGAAGTGGATCACGATAGCGGGCAGATCGACTTTGAAGGGCGGACCGTCACCGCGCGGGCCTATCCGATTGGGATCGATTGGGATCATTTTTCCGCTCAGGGCGAAACTGACGAAGCGAAAGCTGCGCAGGAGCGTTTCCTTGCTTCTATTCGCGGGCGCACCGGAATGATCGGCGTCGACCGTCTCGATTATTCCAAGGGACTGCCAGAACGGATTGATGGGATCGGCCGGTTCTTTGACGAATATCCTGAGCGGACCCGAGACGTTGTCTTTGTCCAGATCGCACCGCCCAGCCGTGAAGATGTCGAAAGCTATCAGCAGATCAGAGAGCTGCTTGAGCAAAAAACCGGGCAGATCAATGGCGCGCGCAGTGAAGTTGACATGGTTCCCATTCGCTATGCGAACCGGGGATACAGCCATGCTGAATTGTTCGGCTTTTTCCGCGCGTCAAAAATTGGGCTGGTCACGCCGCTGCGCGATGGGATGAATTTGGTGGCAAAGGAATATGTCGCTGCGCAGGACCCGGATGATCCCGGCGTTCTGATCCTATCCGAATTTGCCGGGGCTGCGCATCAATTGGGCTGCGGCGGCAAAGGGGCCGTGCTGGTCAATCCGCATAGTCCGGATGGAATGGCCAGCGCGATTGGCAAGGCTCTCGATATGCCGCTGGCGGAGCGTAAGAACCGCCATCAAAAGATGATCGCGACCGTGCGTGATGACAATGTTCAAGATTGGACCACGCGGTTTTGCAATGATCTGGCAGCTGAATAGGCCGGGTTAGATAAATCGCCGCAACGCAGGCTCTGGATCGCTGATCATGCCTGAGCTGTTTGCCAAATGAGTCTTGAGATCGGTGTGCCGGGGCTGGTTTTTGCGCCGGGAAAGCACGCGGTTGATCCGGCTTGTCAGTCCGCGCGGGTCAAACGGTTTGCGCACAAAATCTTGCGCCCCAGCATAGATCGCCTGAGCCTCATCCTCGACCCCGCTCATCGCGGTGAACATCACCACGGGCAGATCGTAAAACTTGGGAGAGCCGCGCAGTTTGCGCAGCAAGGTCACGCCGGTCATGCCCGGCATATCTTGATCAAGCAGCAGAATATCAGGGCGCCTGCGGCCAAGCAGATCCAAGGCTTGCTCACCGCTCGTCACCCAGCCGCAAGCGTGGCCTGCATCGATCAAAACTTGCGAGGCAAGTTCTGCGATCAGTTCGTCATCATCGGCGATCAGAATATAGGCCATGGTTCACAAATGCCCTTTGTGGCGGTTGGTCGAGATTACGAGCAATAAGCGCCAATCCCGAAGCCCGCATTTGAACGGCCCTTCGCATCATTCCCTAAGCAATTTCCCCGGCAGAGATCGTGAGTTCGGGCGCGCGTGGTT
Organism: uncultured Erythrobacter sp.; assembly: GCA_947502815.1. Taxonomy (GTDB): domain Bacteria; phylum Pseudomonadota; class Alphaproteobacteria; order Sphingomonadales; family Sphingomonadaceae; genus Erythrobacter. Next base: position 1,993,866 of record CANNBH010000001.1, on the reverse strand, counting down.
GCCGGTTTAAACCGGGCCTGTCACTGATACTCACCTATGATTCGCACCTCAGACAATCCGCCCTTTTTGACCGCTCAAGGCATCCACAATCTCCGCGATTATGGCGGTTATGCCGCCGTAGATGGCGGGCGAGTGAAGACGGGGCTGCTTTACCGTTCCGGTCATCACGCCGATGCGAGCGCCGATGACCTTGAATTGATGGCTGAGATTGATCTGAAACATGTGATCGACATGCGCGGCGACAGCGAACGCGCACGCCACACATGCCAAAGGGCTCCCAATTTTTCGGGAAACGTGGTCTTTTTCTCGGGCGAGACCGCTGGGCTTGCACCGCATTTGGAGGCGGCCGAAGGCAGCATCGATGCCGCTTCCGCGCACGCTGCGATGGTCGGATTGTACGGCGCGCTGCCTGACCGCGAAGGGTTGACCTGGGTTCTGCGTGGGTATTTCGATGCTCTTTCCAAAGGAGACGGGGCCAGCCTTGTTCATTGCGCGGCGGGTAAGGATCGCACCGGAATGGCCGTTGACCTGCTGCATCATGCGCTGGGCGTGCATCCTGATGATGCGATGACCGATTATCTGCTCACCAACCAATCGCCGCGCAATGAAGAGCGGATCGCCCACGGCATGTCGTTGATGGGCGACAAATATGGCGGGGTCGACGAAGCAACAATGCGGGTTTTGATGGGCGTCGATGCAGAGTTTCTTGACGCCGCGCGGCGTTCGATCACAGACCGATTTGGTTCAGCTGACGCCTATCTTGATAAGGTCTTGGGTGTCGATGCGGCAAAGCGGGATGCTCTGATAGAACAGCTTGTCGACGCTTAACGCGAACCATTGTCCAAATGGCCCGGCGCGAATTGAACCGGGATGGACGAACGCCTACATCGGCGTAGAACACAATTAGGAATTGAACATGGCCACTCATCACACAAAGATGCTCATCATCGGCTCCGGCCCAGCGGGATACAGCGCCGCAATTTATGCCGCGCGCGCCATGCTGGAACCGATTGTGGTTCAGGGGCTCCAGCCCGGCGGTCAGCTCACCATCACCACCGATGTGGAGAACTATCCCGGATACCGCGACGTGGTTCAGGGGCCTTGGCTGATGGAAGAAATGCAGGCGCAGGCTGAGCATGTTGGCACCCGGATGATGTGGGACACCATTGTCTCGGTTGATCTGGAAAACGGCCCTCCGTTCAAGGCGATCGGCGACAGCGGCGATGAATATATTGGCGAAACTTTGGTGATCTGCACCGGCGCTCAGGCAAAGTGGCTGGGCGTTCCGGGTGAGCAGGAATTGGGCGGTAAAGGCGTGTCTGCCTGCGCCACCTGTGACGGGTTTTTCTATCGCGGCAAAAAAGTCGCCGTGATTGGCGGCGGGAACACTGCGGTTGAAGAGGCGCTTTATCTAACCAATCATTCCGATGATGTGACCCTGATTCACCGCCGTGATGAACTGCGTTCAGAGAAGATCCTCGAAGAACGGTTGATGAAGAACCCAAAAATTTCGGTGTTGTGGAACAAAACCGTCGAAAGCTTCGGAGCAGGGGAAGATGGCGCCCTAAGCCAGCTCAACCTCAAAGACACTCAGACGGGCGAAGCGTCCACTTTGGCTGCGGATGGTGCGTTTGTGGCCATTGGCCATGCACCTGCGACCGAACTGTTTAAGGGCAAATTACCCATGGATGGGGGCGGCTATCTCGATACAGAACCCGGCACGCCCAAAACGGTCATCCCCGGCGTGTTTGCCGCTGGCGACGTCACAGATCACACCTATCGTCAGGCGGTAACCGCTGCTGGCATGGGATGTATGGCCGCGCTTGATGGAGAGCGGTATCTCGCCGCTCTCGAAGATTCGGCCGAGCAGGCGCAAGCGGCGGAATAACGCCGCTTGCGCCGTGCGCGTTTAGCCAAACAGAACCAATGCCGCTTTTACTATCAGAGCGATCAGCACCACGCTCGACAAGGCGAAGAGCACGAAGCGCACCATGACTTTGTTCGCGGTGACTTGGACAATCGAATGCGCAATGCGCAGACCGGTGTAAATCCACGCCAGAAACGCGTTCATTCCATCGCCATGACCGATGATCGCCAACACAATCACCACCGCATAAAACAGCGTAGGTGCTTCATGCAGATGATTGTAATTGTGGGCTTTCCATTGGACAGCCTGAGGCAATTTTTGATCCAAGAGGCCGGTTGCGCGCGCGTCATCCGGCGCAATTTGAGCCTTTTGCATTGCTGGAATGCGAGAGGCGTACATCCATAGCCAGATGATCATCGTCCAGATCATCAAAGCGACGGCGGGTTGCAGAATATCCATTCCGATCATGTCAGTCGGTGTCCTTTCGCAAGTGAAGCAGGTTTTTTAAGAAACAACGCTTGGATCAGCAAAAACGGTCGCCATCACGGCGCGTATGGCTAAGGCGATAAGCGCAAATGTGCTGAGCAAGAAGAGCGCGAACCGCAGCGGCAATTTGTTGACCAAAATTTGCCACAGCGAATGCACAATCCGAATGCCGACATAGATCCAAGCGATCAGAACATCGGTCGCGGTGGGACCGACAATCGCAAGGATCGCAACCACTGCGTAGAACAAGGTTGGTTGTTCGTGGAGATGGGTGTGGTTGTGTGAAGGCCAATTGGCTTTGTCAGGGATCAACCCTTCCAAATCCTGGCCTCGGCCTCCGTCCTTACCGCTGAACTTTGACTTGTCAGCTTTGGCAACGGCGCCAAACCGGACCGGCACGATCCAGAACAGTATGATAAGTGTCCACACAACCAAGACGGCGGCGGGTGCTAGCATTTGCGCTTGCATAGAGTGATCCCCTCTCTCTTTTACGTCTAACTGAGAGAGCGGGGGTCGATTGTCAAATGCAACCGATCAATCGAGGCTAGCTGCCTTAAGAACATGCAGTTGGAAGTATCCCAGCTTTCCTCTTGTCGACCTTAGATGCATTCCGCGTTCGGCGGCAATGTCTGCCGCTAATTCCGGCAATTGGCTGCGCGTGGTCACATGGAATTTGGCAAGCCAGCGATGAAGCAGCGACGCGAGCGGCCCCGGCATTCCCGAAAGGTCGCCAAAATCCACAAGATGCAGTTCGCCGCCCGGCGCCAATTGGCGCGATGCGTGGGCCACTGCGCCTTGCCAATCGGGGATCATCGACAGCGAGTAAGACAGCACAATTCGATCGAACCCGGCAATCTCTTCGCCAAAGACTGCGCCCGTTTCGAACGAGCAAGCATCGCCTTCTCCCAGCCGCGCGCCTCCTCCCAAAGCTTTGCGCGCGTTCTTGAGCATCTGAGATGAAATATCGAGGCCATAGACTTGCACTCCGGGCCATCTCTTGCGCATTTTCACAAGGTTGCGGCCTGTCCCGCACGCCACCTCAAGCACTCGCATGCCGGGCCGCGCGTCCAACCCTTCAATCAATGTATCACGCCCGAACAAGTAGTATTTTCGGGTAATGTCATAGATATGCCGTTGCCCTTGATAGACGCTGTCCATCAATGCGGCATGGCCGCGCGGCTGGGCGCTATCATTGCCCATCAGGCCAACTCATACAAATGCACACCGCCATAAATCGAGGATCGATCGCGCGCTGTCAGGTCTGATGAGGTTTCCTCCAAATACCGCCATTTCGAAAGGATCCCACCGTCCAGACGGCCGGGCAGCATGGTCGGTTCAGCGGCGGTGCGGAACAGAACCCGCGCTCCGGGCCGTGCAGCGCGGGTGATCCGGCCCCACAGCTCATCCAATTGAGCATCGTTCATCCAATCTTGCGCGTCCAGCAGCACAAAGCGATCCATCGATGCGGCGTTGCGGTCTCCGATCCAATCGACCATGTTGGAGCGAACCACATCAATTCGATCAATCCGCTCTCGCATCGCATCCCAATTGGCCCGCTGCAGATAGGGTGGCAGGGGCGCGTCTTCGGCTCTGTCGTAACCGCGTCCAAACGCCTGCCAAGCGAAGTAGTTGTCTTTAATCTCAAAATCGCACGCCAGTTTCTCCAGCCTGCGTTTTAAGACTTCCGCCATACGCTCGTCCCCGGCAAGCTCATCATACTGCGCGGGTGGGATGCCAAGGCCGAACAAGGAGGCCGGTTGATCGGTGAGCCATCGCACGAATTTCTTGTCAAATATCGGCGCCAGCTCGCTTTCAAACAGGTCACGCTGTTCCTCGATGGTTTGCGCTTCGAGCAGTTTGTTCAGATCCACCTTGTACAGTTTCGCAAACAGATGCGCGAGGCCGATGAAGTTGCCCAGCAAGCCTTTGCGATACAGCCCTTTGGTGAAGTAGGAAATGCGACGCCGCCCTTTGATATCGCGCTTTTCCCAGTATTTGCGGCTGGCTTTGTCAAGATGCGGGGCGATCATCTCTTTATAGACTGCCTTGTTTTCCTTGTGATCGGCATGTCCAAAGAACCGTTGAAAGCGTTCGTAATTGGGCAGGTGCTTGATCGCCGTGATCTTGAGCTGACCCAAGGCCACATGCGCTTTGTTCAAATCCACCGCTGTGACGTGGGCGGGGTTTGCTGTCAGATAGGACAGAGCGTTGCAGCTCCCGCTTGCGATGCACATGATCCGGCTGTCAGGCTCAATCGCAAGGCCCTCCATATCCACCACCGGATCTTCCCAGATCTGCGCATAGACTAGGCCGTTAAAGGCGAGGGCAAACGCCTTGTCGAGCAGCTTGTCTTTCGCGCTGGCATCCGTGCGGACGACGGCGTCTTTGATGATCTGTTTGGGTTGAACGGTCATTAAGGGGGGAACCTGATTGAGGGGTTGAAAGGGCAGAGAGGGTGCGCCGTTCCTACCGGCTATCCATGTCCGCAATGTGACAGTTTACCCTACGGGTTCCTAATCTCCTCCACCTGATGCGAGTGTTTGGGCAAAGCGCACGGGATCATCATTGCCCCCAGTCACCATGATGACCGTCCCGCTGTCGAGCGGAACCTTGCCCGCCAATGCCGCCGCCAGCGCCGCCGCGCCGCCCGGTTCGGCCACTATTCGCAGGTTCGCAAAGGCCCATCGCTGCGCGGCTCGCACTTCCTCGTCTGTCACGGTCACGCCCGGCTCTGCGCGGCCTGAGAGCACATCGAGGTTGATCTGTTTGGTCGCCGTCGGTTGCAGCGCATCGCAGATGGTGTCGGGCGCGTCTGCCTCGGCCTCAACGATGCCTCCTGTCGCGAGCGCTCTACCGACCATGTCCCAGCCGGCGGGCTCCACCACATGCACCGCCGCATCGGGGCAAGCGAGCGCCAGTCCTGCGGCCAACCCGCCGCCGCCGCAGCAGGCGATCAACCGTGAAGGCGCGCGTCCCAATTGCGCGGTCGCTTCGATCCCGGCGCTGCCTTGCCCTTCGATCACCCACGGATCGCCAAAGGCATGGACGAGCACGCCGCCGTTGTCCGCAATCAGCCGTGCCGCCACCGCGTCGCGGTCTTCACCCGGCCGATCATACAGCACCACTTCCGCGCCCAGCGCGCGCGTGTTCGCCAGCTTCACCTGAGGCGCATCGCGCGGCATCACGATGGTTGCTTTGATGCCAAGCCGCCGCGCCGCCCATGCGACCCCTTGTGCATGGTTGCCCGATGACACTGCCACGACCCCGGCTGCGCGTTCTGCTTCGCTGAGGTTGGAGAGCCGCCACCATCCGCCTCTGATCTTGAACGCGCCTATGGGTTGCAGGTTCTCTGCCTTCACATGGACCGAAACGCCGCCGATCTCAGCGGGCAACAGAGGCGTTGGCGGAAGGAACGCCGCTATGCTGTCTGCGGCGGCGATGACGCCTTGACGATTCGGTGCGCGCATATCGGCCATCAGCCGTGTTCTCCTGTGATGATATGGTGAGACATGGACCGCATGTTACACGGTCCAGAGGCCGAAAAGATGCCCGGTTTTCTGCGGGTCTTGGCGATAATGCCGGTGCCGCGTGTTGGAAAGAAAATGGCCATATGCGCAGTCTATGCAACACTTGCGCAAAGTAGGAAACGCCCGTCCTATTTTGCCCGGTATGCCGATTGCTCGACCGCTGCGAAAACACCCAAAGCGCGTTCATCCCCGAACGGCAGAAATTGCATCAAAACCAGACCCGCAACATCATTGGCCGGATCAATCCAATAATAACAATTGGCGATGCCTGCCCACGCCAGACTGCCCGCGGCACGGCCATTGGGTCCGGCCTTTGGATTGATTAGGAAACCGAGGCCCCATTCGCTGTGCATGTCGGGGAAGGGATCAAAGGTGTTGGCAAGCATCGGAACGAAGCTTTCCATTTTGCCCGCCCGCAAGCCGCCGATCTGGTTGGTCGACATGGCCGCGACGCTGTCCTCGCTTAGTATCCGCTCACCACCAAACATTCCTTTGCCAAGGATCATCTGCAAAAAGCGCATGTAATCCGGCGCGGTGGAATACAACCCGGCGCCGCCTGACGTGAATTCCGCTGCATCGCCTCCGCCAATTTCGATCGGGAAGGGGGCAAAACCATCTGGGGTCGCGGCCATCAAGGGGACCCGGCGGCTCACTTTGTCCGCCGGCACCGCAAACCCGGTGTCTTTCATGCCCAATGGTTCAATGAAATGCTGCGCCATATAGTCGCTCAGACTCTGCCCGCTCGCTGCCTCCACCGCGAGGCCGACCCAATCTGTGCTCACGCCATACAACCAATCGCTGCCCGGTTCGAACATCAGGGGCGTTTTCAGGCTGTTCAACGATGCCGGGACCACCTCGCCTTGCGCTTTGGCCATGTCGCCGCTGGTGAAAGAATATCCCAATCCCGATGTGTGGGTCAGCAGGTGACGCAATGTGATCGGAGTGTTTGCGGGGCGCGTTTGCGCGCTGCCATCATCGGCAAAACCGGTGAGAACCTGCGGATCGGCAAGGTCAGGCAAAACCGTGCCAATAGGATCGTCCAGCGACAACGCACCGCGCTCAACCAATTGCAATGCCGCCGCAGACGTGATCGCCTTTGTCATAGAAGCGATTTGGAAAATGCTGTCCATCGCCATGGGATTGCCGCTCGCTGCGTCAGACAGTCCCGTAGCGGCAGAGGAGGTTACGCCGTCTACATTGCCGATCGCGGCGACTGCGCCGACCACATTTGTTTTGGCCAGAGCGGTGTCGAGGGTGCTTTGAAAATCGTTCATAGTATCAGCCTTGTGCCTTTTGCGCACAGTGTCAATCATCCGAGCCCGCCGCGCAAAATCTTAGGGATGATTGAGCCTATCGCTCCATTGGATTAAGGGCGGCATTCAAGAATCATCTTATCGAAAAGGCGTTTGGGCATGTCGAAAATATTGGTCATCGGGGCAGGGGGCGTCAGCTCGGTTGCGGTCCACAAAATGTGCATGAACGCAGACATTTTCCCAGAGGTCCATTTGGCCAGCCGGACCAAATCGAAATGCGATGCCATCGCGCAAAGCGTTAAGACGCGCACGGGCCAGTCGGTCGAAACCTATGAGATCGACGCCGAAGAAGTCCCCGCGATGGTCAATTTGATCAAAAAGGTCGGGGCCACTCTCGTCGTCAATCTGGCACTGCCTTACCAAGATTTGCCGATCATGGACGCGTGTTTGGAGGCGGGCGTGCATTATCTCGACACCGCGAATTACGAACCCAAGGATGAGGCGAAGTTCGAATATCACTGGCAATGGGCCTATCACGACCGATTTAAAGAGGCGGGCCTGATGGCGCTGCTCGGCAGCGGGTTTGACCCCGGCGTGACATCCGTTTTCACCATGTGGCTGAAAAAGCATAAGCTCAAAACCATCCGCACCCTTGATATCTTGGACTGCAACGGCGGCGATCATGGTCAGGCGTTTGCGACCAATTTCAATCCAGAGATCAACATTCGCGAAGTGACCGCGCCTGCGCGGCATTGGGAGAATGGTGACTGGGTAGAGACGCCCGCGATGCAGGTGATGACCGAATTCGACTTTGAGGCCGTGGGCACGCGCAACGCCTATTTGATGTATCACGAAGAGCTGGAAAGCCTGTCAAAGTTCAACCCTGAAATGGAACGCGCGCGGTTCTGGATGACGTTTGGCGATGAATATATCAAACACCTCACCGTGCTGCAGAATGTCGGCATGACGGGAATTGAGCCGATCAAATATCAGGGACAGGACATCATCCCGCTGCAATTCCTAGCCGCTGTCTTGCCAAAGCCTGAAAGCCTTGGCGAAACGACCAAGGGCAACACCAATATCGGCTGCATCGCCACGGGCGAAGCTCTCGATGGGTCGGGTGAGAAGACGTTCTACATCAACAATATCTGCAGCCACGAGGCGGCGTACGAGGAAACCGGCAATCAAGCGGTCAGCTACACCACCGGCGTGCCCGCGATGATTGGCACCGCGATGATGGTGACCGGCGCATGGTCGGGTGCCAATGGAGAAGGGGGCGTGTTCAACATGGAAGAAATGGACCCCGATCCGTTTATGGACATGCTGAACGAACACGGTCTGCCGTGGCAGGTGAAAGAGCTTGATGGGCCGGTTGGGTTTTAGATTAAGGAGCTATTGATGAGTAATGAGAAACCTTTAGGTTGGCGACCACTGACTGAAGAGCAGCGCCAAGGATATGTTGATCTAGGCTGGAGCGATGAGCAGATTGCCGAGGTCGAGAAGGAGAACGTCTATTCTCCAGTTGAGAATGCTGTTTTAGCTTTTGAGCTTGCTTCCGCAGTTCTGTTCGTTGCTACCAAGAGGCTCGGAGCTGACTTTGCTCTTGAGGTTCGCGACGAAATCTCAAGAAAGGCGAAATCATACTCACGCAGCGAGCTCGCCGAGGACCAAGTAGAGGCGAGGATCTTGGATGATTTTCTGGATCGGGCAGATTGGGAAAGGCTGGCAGAACGCGCAACTGTCAGCGAGAAATAGCAGTTAAATGCAAACCCAAGCAGGCAACCCCGGCGCCTTCGCCCATTTTGACCTCTCCCGCGTCGACAGCCCCGCTTTCGTTGTGGACGCCGCCAAAATCCGCGCGAACTGCCAAATCCTCGCCCAAATTCGCGACGAAGCCGCCAGCGACGGCGCAAGCATCAAAGTCTTCGCCGCATTGAAGGCGTTCTCCATGTGGTCTGTCGCGCACATTATGGGCGAATATCTCGACGGGGTTTCGACCAGTGGCCTCTGGGAGGCGCGGTTGGCGTCCGAGTTTTATGACGGTGAAATCGCAACCTATTCCGCCGCGTTTAAGCCGGACGAATTGGAAGAAATCTGCCGATTGTCGGAACATGTGATCTTCAATTCACCCGGCCAGATGAAGCGTGCCGCACTGATCCTTGATCATGCCGCGACCACAGGCGGGGATGTGTCGCCGGGCCTTCGCATCAATCCGATGGTGCCAACCGGCGAGGTGGCGAAATATGATCCCAGTGCGCCCGGTTCGAGGCTGGGCTTTCCCATCGACCAATTGACCGAAGAGGCGATGGAAGGCGTTGAAGGCATCCATTTCCACAATCTGTGCGAGCAGACCTTTGAGCCACTGCAGCGCACTTGGGACCGGGTGTTTGACGCGATTGAGCCGTGGTTTGGTCAGATCAAATGGATCAATATGGGCGGCGGCCATCACATCACCCGCGACGATTATGAACGCGCAGAGCTCGTGGAGTTTCTCAAAGACGCCGCAGCGGATACGGGCGCAGAAATCATCATCGAACCGGGTGAGGCCATCGCCTTGGACGCGGGTATTCTGGTCGGCACCTTGCTCGACACAGGCTTTAATGAAGTGCCGGTTGGCATCACCGATGTTTCGGCCACCTGCCACATGCCTGATGTGTTGGAGGCACCCTATCGCCCCGCCATGCTGGGCGAGCTTACCGATGAAGACAGCATTCCCATCCGTTTGGGCGGTCCATCCTGCCTCGCAGGGGATGTGATTGGCGATTACCGTCTGCCTGTAAAAGCCGATCCGGGCGCGCGTTTCGCATTTCTGGATCAAGCGCATTATTCGATGGTGAAAACCAACACATTCAACGGCGTCCAATTGCCCAGTATTTACCTATGGGACAGCGGCACCGACGCTCTCGAATGCGTAAAACGCTTTGAATATGAAGATTTTCGAGGCAGGCTGAGCTGACCGGCCTTAGACAGAACTTGCTGCATCTGCGATTTGCGCGAATTGCCGAATCGTAGCGGTGACCATTTCATAGTCTGTGTTCCCAAAATGCTGGCCGCTTTCGAACATATTGCCGCTGCCAACAATCATCACAAAGTGCCCATCATGAAAAACAGCACTTGTGTGGCGTCCGCCAGGAAACATTGATCTTATGCGACTGATCTCATGCCTTACCTGAGCTGTTGCCAGGCACATGCCTTCGGCTGGATTTTCCGAGTGGCACTCAAAACGCGCGTCAAAATCAGGATTACCTGTCTCAAATCGCTCCATCCCAAGCTCAATTGGCGAAGCCGTGCCATCAAGGGCATAGGTTTCGTTCCAATCACGAAGGGCATTTCTCTCGCGGATAAGTGTGGCGCTTTCGAAGCAGACGCGGGTCCGAATGGAAAGCAGCGTCCCTCTAAACACACTGCGCATTCGGCGGCGATTTGAACGCTTATCTTTTTTCAACAAATGCACTTCGATAAGCTCGAAATCCCGACCATCAAACTGTCCCCGCCACAGGTCTTCAAACTTGGCCTGATCATGCCACGGCAGGAGACCGAAATATTGGCCGCAATCAAACGCAAAATTGGCATCCGGATACGCTTGATATTCAAGCTTCATCGCGCGGGCAATTTCGGTGTTAATCTCGGTTTTGACCGCCGGCATAATCGCGCGGGCGGGCGCCTGCGCCCAAGCATAGGCGAGCCCAAGCGCGCCGAGTGCTGCGAAAATCTGCTTCAGCCAATTGGCGTCGTTCGCAACAAGCGAAAACAGCAGAACGCCAGAGATAATCGGAATGGTAAGGGCCAGCCTCTTGAGGCCTTTGCGCTGTGCTACGCGTCGTTCGTCCTCCAGTACGCGGAGCCAATCGCCAAGCTCGCCGCTAAGAATCAAGTCTGGGTCAGGATATTGCACTGTTTGTCGGGTCATACGACGGCGTTTCTACACACCGATGTTCGCAATTCCGCCTTTTTTGTAGGATCGAGGTGTTTGAGAAAAGCGAAGCCGTTGAGCCGCATGCGTTGCTTGGCCAGGTGCAATCAAAACTCGGCCCGCCCGCGTTCATTCTGATTGATCGCTAACGCCAGCCGCGCCATCGCGCCGAATTGGTCTGCGGCTTCGGCAACGCGGGTTTCGTCTTCGCCCGCGTTCATTGATCCGCTTTCAAACAAATTGCCGCTTTCCACCGCCAAGATCACTTCGCCCCGACTGAACAAGGCGCGCACCTCATCGCCGTGAAAGGCGCGTTCTAACGCCAGCAGATGTTCGACATAGGACGGGTGGATCAGAACGCGCGCTTCGACCTGATCGTCGCTCCAGACCTCGAACACATCTTCAAAATCGGGATGCACTTGATCGACATAATCCAATCGGTGCCCGTCAAAACTCACATGATCTTTTCGCCCGCCTAGGCCCAGCCATTTGCGGTGCTTGCCCTTGCGCTGGAGCAAGGTGGTGGAGTGAAAGTTGCGGCCAAACTGCATATCCATGATCGCCCCGCGAAACACCGTGACCCAACGGCGGTTTTTGCCCGATCCGCGGCGTTCCTCCAAATGCGCTTCGTACAGGTTAAACCCGTGCCCTTCCAATGATCCGAACCAGCGGTCTTCGAATGAATCGCGGTGGCAACTGGGGACAAGGCCAAATGTCTTGGCGGCTTCATATTCATCACCGGGTGTCACATCATGGCTGTAAGAAATGCCAAATTCGCGGGCGATGGCAGAATTGATCCCAACTTTGATCGCCTTTTTGGCCTCAGCAATCGGCATGTATCCCCATGCGCCAATCCCGGCGATCGCGATAAAGGTCAACATTATGCGAAAGCCGCCCAGCGCGCCCCCTGCAAACCAGACAAAGGCGATGATCGGCAAGGCCACGATCCCGGCGTAAAACCAGCGGTTAAAGCTCTTTGCCTTTGCCTCTTCGCGCATGGATTGTTGATCGGATAGCCAACTGCCCAGTTCCCCTGCCATCAATCCCTGAACGTCGGTCTGCATTGTCGCCCTTTCACCCCTCACAGATTGTCCCATCATAGGGACATTCCCTTAACCTTGTGATGCTACTATACTCGTGCCCGGTAAAGGAGGGGCAAACAAATGGGTTTTTTCAGTTTCATCGTTTTGGGTGTGATCGTTGTCGCCGCGTTCGTGGTGATCGGCATTTACAATCGGCTGGTCGGCCTACGCCAGAACGTGCGCCAAGGAAAAGCCGATATTGATGCCCAATTGCGCCAACGCCATGATCTGATCCCGAACCTTGTCGAAACGGTGAAGGGCTATGCCGGGCATGAGGCTTCTACCTTGGAAGCTGTGATTGAGGCGCGCAACACCGCGCAAAAGGGCAATCCTGACAGCGGCAGCGAAAAGGGCCTGCGGGTTGCGCTCGACAATTTGCTCGCCTTGGGTGAGGCCTATCCTGATTTGAAAGCATCCAGCAATTTTCAAGAATTGCAGCGCGAACTGGCCGATGTCGAAGACAAATTGGCCGCCGCCCGCCGCGCCTTGAACGCCGCGGTCGCCCAATTCAACACCGCGCGCGAAGCGTTTCCTGCGGTTATGTTCGCCAGCGCATTCGGTTTTCAGCAAGCGGATTTCAACACGTTGGATGACAGCGAACGCGGAACCGTGGATCAGGTCCCTCAAATCGGGTTCTGATTGCGGCTTTTTTGGGGTCGGAAACCGGCTGCTGGGATACGAATTTTATTGCGAAACCGCGCATGGGCTATATATGCGCGCTTCTGCTGCCCCAAGGGACTCAACCGCAAGGCAGCCCAAACCACTTGTGTGGACAGAACTAAACCTTCTGGGGGTCCCTTGAATTGCTCGCTTATCCCAACGCAAAGTCTGTAGCCCGGGCGCTGGAGCCCGAAGAGCCGGTGATCCTTAACCGCCCGCATGCGGCGCGGCGGGCAGCGCAATTCTTTGTTGAAAAATTTCCGGGCAAGGTGCTCTACGCTGTCAAAGCCAACCCAGCGCCTGATTTAATTCAGGTTTTGTGGGACGCGGGCGTCACCCATTACGATGTTGCCTCAATCGCAGAGGTCCGGTTGGTGCGCGGCATTTTGCCGGACGCCGATCTGTGTTTCATGCATCCGATCAAAACCCGCAGCGCTATCAAAGAGGCCTATTTCAAGCACGGCGTCGTCACCTTCAGCCTCGATTCCATGGAGGAATTGGAGAAGATCGTAGACGCCTGCCGCGATCCTGAAACGGGTGAGCCGGCGCAGAATTTGCGACTATGTGTGCGCATCCGTGTGTCGAGCGAATATTCTGAGCTGAGCCTTGCTTCCAAATTTGGCTGTGACCTGCTGGAGGCGCCCAAATTGCTGCAAGAGGCGCGTCAGCATTGCGATTGGCTGGGCGTGTGTTTCCATGTGGGCAGCCAGGCGATGACGCCGTTTGCCTTTGTGCAAGCGATTGACCGCACCCGCGCCGCAATTGCCGAGGCAAGCGTGGTGATCGACATGATCGACATTGGCGGCGGTTTCCCCAGCATCTATCCCGATATGGAGCCGCCCCCGCTCGAAGATTATTTTTCGATCATCCACCAACATTACGAAGCGCTGCCGATCGCATACAACGCTGAGCTGTGGTGCGAGCCGGGCAGGGCGCTGGCGGCGGAATACAGTTCGATGATTGTGAAGGTGGAAAAGCGCCGCGGCGCTGAGCTTTACATCAATGATGGTGCCTATGGCGCCCTGTATGACGCTGCCCATGTTGCATGGCGTTTTCCGGTAAACGCGCTCGAAGATGATCTGCGCGATGGGCTCGAAGATTTCTCGTTCTACGGGCCAACCTGCGACGATGCCGATTACATGGCAGGACCGTTCCCGCTACCCGGCGATATTCAGGCGGGCGATTACATCGAAATCGGTATGCTTGGCGCGTATGGCGCGGCGATGAAGACCGGATTTAACGGCTTTGGCGATGCTGAAACCGTTGTTGTCACCGACGAACCGATGATGAGCCTGTTCGACGGTTCACAACGCCGCGAAGCTAGCGACAATGTGGTGTCGATCAGGTAAGGTGTTGCGGCCTACTCGATCCGGCCGCGCATATAGAAATTGGCACTGCCAGAGGGTTGCAATGCGCCTTGCGGCTGAATGCAGATAAAGCGGATGTTCGGATCATAGCCGCTTTGCGGTTCGTATCCGCATTGATCGATGGTGCTGGGCTGAGTGGCAGCATCCGAAAACCGAACATCGCGATCAAAGCGGAAATCCAGGCCGGATGCGTTGTCACGCCAAGCGACGGGGTCGGTTTCGGCAAAGTCCATTGATCCACCTGTGTCCAGATCACCAAAGTAGAACCGGACATCGGCAGGCCAGCTGTCGATGATGATCAGACTGTTAGGATCGACCTGTTGGTCGCCCGTGTTGGATATCTCAATATCATAGATGACGTCGTGTCCGGGCAAATAGAACGATGATCCCGCCGATGCCCGGTGCACATCTGACCGTTTCGTAACCTCTAGGCGGGGGCGGGTAACGGTGATGGTGACGATGGCCTGCGCCACCAGGCCCGACGCGTCGACGATTTCATAGGTGAATTGATCTTCGCCAGAAAAACCGGTGTCTGGTGTGTATGTGAAGCTGCCATCGGCTTCGACCACAACGGTCCCGCTGCTGGGCAGGGAGATCAATTCTGGCCTGACCGTGACCGGCGTCCCGTCAGGGTCATTGTCGACGCCGTTCCCACTTCCAAAGATGACGTTCTGATCCGCCAGAACAGTTTGAAACGCGGTGGAAAACGCATCGTCATAGGCAACCGGCGGAAAGTTGGGAAAAGGCTTTCTGCGGCAGGAACTGCCATCGTTGTTGTTGCTCTTAACACCGATCGCAACCAGAACCGCGCGGGGGCTGTTCGTTAAATAGTCAAGGATTTCATAGACATTGCCGGTGGTGTTGCGAAATGTGAACACCCGGCCGTTTGCATCCGACCACGTCGCGCCGCTTGATCCTTCGTTGGGGTAATCCGCAATGTTGCGAACCACATTTTGCCCGGTGTTCACATCGATGAGCGACAATTGCGTGCGACCCGGAGCAATCAACCTCTGTCCCAGCGGCGTATCGACAAACGCCCAATCAGCCGCTCCCGATACGAGCGATTGGGATAAGGGAATTTCGGTTTGCTGCTGCGTCGCGAGATTTATGCGGGTGACGATATTGGAGCTGCGGCGCAGGTAGATGTTGTTCGCATCATCAATGTCGCCAATATATGAATTGAACCCAATTGCGAACATTTCCGTCATGATGCCGTTTGCATCGATGCGAACAATTCCGTTATCGCGGGTGGCGTAAAACAGGTCGTCGTTGGGGTTGTAGGCGAGCGAATTGTACGAAGGGTTCAATGGGCCGACATTTGTATACGTCGATGTCGCTGTGTCGAAGATCCGCAGCTGGCCGCTTTGAACCTGGTAAATGTCACCCGTGCACGCAAACCTCGCCTGTGCGTTCGCAGGAGCGGCAAGCGTGCATGCTAACGAGGCGATCAGTGTGAGAAGGGAGCGGACCCAGAAGTACCATCCGCTCCCTTCAAGACGGGCGGAGGCAATTGCGTTATCGGCATTGCTCCAAGAAATCACGACAAACTCCACATTGGTTTGCCTCTTCTGAGCAGGCTTCGTGCCAAAATGTGAAAGTCACAAAAATCAGTGAGTTATACGCCTGACCA
The DNA here is from genome assembly GCA_947502815.1 of uncultured Erythrobacter sp. GTDB lineage: Bacteria > Pseudomonadota > Alphaproteobacteria > Sphingomonadales > Sphingomonadaceae > Erythrobacter. Next base: position 1,978,081 of record CANNBH010000001.1, on the reverse strand, counting down.
TTCGCCCGACCGCGCAGCGCCTTCAGGATATTCGCAATTCGCATGGATTACGCTTCGCATTTTGCGAATGCGGCCGAGCGCGCGCTGAACCATTCCCGCTTCCCGGCGATATTCAGGCAGGTGACTGCATCGAAATCGGCATGCTCGGCGCGAATGGTACGGCGATGATGAGCCTGTTCGACGGTTCACGGCGCCGCGAAGCGAGCGATAATGTGGTGTCGATCAGGTAGGAATTGCGCTTCGCTACTGAGCGAAAGCGGACAGTCAGCTGGCGACCAAATATTAGTCGGCTCGATGAGCAAGAACCTTTGACATTGTAGGAAGTGGGAACACCTGACGGTTAGCTATACGTAGCGGCTGCGCCAATTCTTCACCAGATTGCGCAGGAAATCGCCCTGCTTGCCTGCTCGGGATATGATTAACCCGCCTTCCAATGTCGCAACCGCTAGCTCCGCCTCTTTCACATCGCCGAAAGAACTTGCAAGCCAAGCGATTAGCTCGCGGAAAAAACGGTCGACAGGTATGCGAACGGCGTCAGGTAGGATCGCAGCCTCAGCGCCGAAGACACCGCAAAGGCACATCAAGTCATCTATTTCGTGGCTCTTGAGGAATAAGTCGGCCATTCGGTCAAAAGCTGCGACCGGCTCAAGCTGGTCAGCTTCACCGAGAGCGGCCAAGATATTTTTTATGTAACGCTCAGCCAGCGCTTCACCCAGATCCTCTTTGGTGGGAAAGTGGTAATGCACGCTCGCGCTTTTGATGCCGACATCTGAGGCGACATCACGAAAACTAAACCCGTGATAGCCCCCTTGCCGAGCTCGGCGCTCGGCTGCATCCAAAATCGCGGTCCGTTTATCCATTGTCGCCTCAAATTACCTATCATTTGATAGATAGGGCCTTGACGACTCGAATTCAAGGTCTATATGCCTACCTATCGATAGGTTGAATAAATCGACTCAGTCGGATAAGAGAAGGACAATTGAAATGCGTTTTGAAAACAAAGTTGGCGTCGTAACTGGCGGGAGTTCGGGAATTGGGAAAGAGATCGCAAAGCGATTTGTTGCAGAAGGTGGTTCAGTCGTCATCGCGGCTCGCGATCAGGCCAAATTGGATGATGCAGCACAAGAAATTGACGCATCGGGCGAACGTGTCGCCACTTTTAAAGGCGATATCGGGTTGGCATCGACTGGCCCTGCGTTGATCGAAGCTGGTGAATCGCATTTCGGCGGGGTGGACGTTTTGTTCAACAACGCTGGCGTCTTTCAGCCCAAGCCATTTATGGACCTGGACGAGAACGACTATGATTGGTTCTTAGACACCATCCTAAAGGGCAAGTTCTTCACCGCTCAGGCAGCTGCAAAAGCAATGCAGAAGCGTGGCGGCGGCGCTATTGTGCAAACCGGTTCGATGTGGGCTTTGCAAGCGATTGGGGCCACGCCATCCGCAGCCTACTCCGCTGCGAATGCCGGTGTTCATGCTATGGTCCGAAATCTCGCGATCGAACTTGCGCCGCAAAACATTCGGATCAATGCGGTGGCTCCGGCTGTGGTTGAGACTCCTGTCTACAACACATTCATGAGCGACGAAGACGTCGCCGAAACACTTCCGACCTTCAACGCCTTCCATCCGTTGGGTCGCAATGGTCAGCCTCACGATGTTGCCGAAGCTGCTCTGTTCTTCGCAAGCGACGCTGCTTCTTGGGTGACTGGCACGGTTCTGCCTGTCGACGGCGGAGTTACGGCTGGCAGGCAATAGGCCTTTCGTCCCCCTTACATTCAAAGGAAACTGTTATGAAATTCGTAAACACCGTCGTTAGTGCAATTGCACTAACGACGGCAGCCGTTAGCTCAAGCATTGTTCTTTCCGAACCTGTGGCAGCGCAAGAAACCAATATCGGTGCAGAAACACGATACGGAACAGAGGACGTCGCTGGCGTCGAAATATTCTTCCGCGAAGCAGGCAACCCAACCAAGCCAACGCTGGTTCTGCTCCATGGCTTCCCAGCTTCGTCGCATCAATATCGCGAATTGCTACGCGAATTGGGTGATGATTATTACCTTATCGCTCCTGACTACCCCGGTTTTGGTGCCAGTGAGTTTCGAGATATTGACGAGTATGAATATTCATTCGACAATATCGCGAACACCATAGACGCCTTTTTGGAGCAGCGAGGTATCACGAAATTCTCGCTCTTCATTCAGGATTATGGCGCGCCAATCGGCATGCGAATTGCGACCCGACATCCAGAGCGAATTCAGTCGCTAATCGTGCAGAATGGCAATCTCTATGAAGAAGGGCTCAATCAAGAAACCTGGGCCCCGATCATGGAATTATGGCAATCGGGTCTTGGCGATACCGAGCTAAAAGAACAGATCGCCGCGAGCGTATTCAGCCTCGAAGGATTAAAGTGGCAATACACCCACGGCACCCGGAATCCCGACGCGATCCTGCCAGACAATTGGCTACTCGACTACCAAGCTTTCTCGCGGCCGGGCCAGCATGAGATGCAATTGCAATTGTTTTATGACTATCGCAACAACGTCGCGAAGTATCCGGAATGGCAAGCTTATCTTCGAGAACACCAGCCTCCAGCTCTAATCGTCTGGGCCAAGAATGACGCGTTTTTCCCGGAGCCAGGTGCTCAAGGGTTCCAACGTGACTTGAATGATGTGGACTACAACATCCTTGATACGGGCCACTTTGCGCTCGAGGAAGATGGTGAGTACATTGCCACGAAGATCCGTACATTCTTGTACGAGCGAGGCATTCGGTAGAATTGTGCAAAATGGCGGTCGCTTGAGACTAAGCCCTTGCGGTCGACCAGATGGGATTGGAAGCGGGCATCGGATGGATACTCCGAATGTCCGCTTCCACCCCATTTCCAGACGTTCGGCTCTAATGGAGAGCGTCGGGAAAGCGGACCATCTGCTTGGGGCGGCGATCTCTATTCAAACCCCACAAACCGCGCGGCCTCATCGACTGTGCGGCGTGTGATCTTAACCGGGTTCGCCGGAAAGTCTGGGTCGGGCCAGCCCAGTGCAATCGCTTTCATAATGACTTGATCGTCTGGAATGTTGGCGTGCTCGCGCACCACGGGGCTTTGCATGATGCCTTGGGAATTGATCACGCAGCCAAGCCCTTTTGACCATGCTGCGTTCACCAGCGCGGTTGTGGCCGCTCCGCAATCGAACACGGTGTCGTCTGCGTCCTCGAGCTCTTTATCATAGGTGATAATGACGCAAACGGGCGCGTCGAATTGGCGAAAACCGCGCAGAACCCAGTCCTGTCGCATGTCCTTGTCGTCGCGGCCGATGCCCATCGCTTCGAACAATTGGATTGCGCAGCCGACCTGACGATCGCGGTGGACACCTTGGAAGGGATGGCCTTTGCGAAATTCGCGGCTGTCCGGTTCGCCGGCAAGGATGCGTTCGGTGTTGCCTTTGCGAATGCGGTCAAGCGGTTCGCCGGTGATGACATGCCAATGATACGGCTGTGTGTTCATCGAGGACGGCGATCGCATCGCCATGGTTAGGACTTCTTCGAGAAGTTCGCGCGGGACAGGTTTATCCAAATAGCCTCGGATAGAACGGCGTCCGAGCACCACGTCATCATAGTTCATGTCGGATTGGTCTTTCGGTTGAGAAATCAGGCTTCGAAATAGGGCTTATCGCCCGCAATTGTCACGCGTTCCATCATGCGGCGCGCAGGGAAATAATCGGACGCAGCCAGATGTTGGCAAACGCGGTTGTCCCAAAACGCAATGGAGCCCGCACGCCAGCGGAACCGGCATTGAATCTCGGCATCCTTGGCGGTGGCATAGAGGTGATCGAGCAGCCACCGGCTTTCTTCACCGGAAAGCCCCTCAATGTGGCTGGTGAAGGCGGTGTTGACGTAGATCACCCGTTCGCCCGTTTCGGGATGCGTGCGGATCACCGGATGGCGCATCGGCGGGAATTTTTCGTGCAAATCTTCCGGAGCCTTGCCCAGCCGCTTGGCAAACACCCGGCTGATGTCGTGCACCGCGGTTAGCCCTTCGCAAAAGCGCTGCATCTGTTCGCTCAACCGTTCATAGGCGAGGTGCATATTGGCAAACAGTGTGTCGCCGCCGCATTCGGGCACTTCGCGTGCTAACAGGATGGAACCGAGCGATGGCTCGTCCCGCCATGTCACATCGGAATGCCAATAGTTTTCCTGACCCCGGCTTTTGGGACCATGAGAGATGCGCAGTACCTCAGGGTTCGCCTGATCTTTCGGCGTTGCTGGGTGCACTTCCAACGGGCCAAAGTGGCGGGCAAAAGCGATGTGTTGGTCCTGTGTCAGGTCCTGATCGCGAAAGAAAATGACACCGTGTTTAAGCAGCGCCGCGCGGATTTGCGGGATGCTGTCTGCGATATTCGCGTGCGCCAGATCAATATCGAGAATTTCTGCGCCAATGGCCGGCGTCATTGGTTCAATACGAAGCGCGCCCGTGTCGAGCATCGCAGGATCAAATGTTGTGGCCAATTGCCTCTCCCAAGTCTGGCTTGGGTGAGTGTGTGCCCTGTAAAGCCGCCGTGTTCAAGCAGCTGTGTTTAGGCGGCCTCTGCCAATTCCAGATTGAGCCGGTCCCAAATTTCCACCAGCGCCTGTGTCAATTCATCCATCATTTCATCGTGGTGATGCGGGCCGGGGGTAAAGCGCAAACGCTCTGTCCCGCGCGGCACGGTGGGGTAATTGATCGGCTGAACATAGATGCCGTATTCGGCCAGCAGGATGTCGCTGATTTTCTTTGCGCGCGCAGGATCGCCGACCATCAGCGGCACGATATGCGTGGTGCTGTCCATAACCGGAAGACCCGCTTCGGCGAGTTTCAGTTTAAGCGTGGCAGCTGCCTTTTGCTGGGCGTTGCGTTCGACATTGCTGTTTTTGAGATGCTTTACCGAGGCGAGCACACCCGCGACCAGAACGGGCGAAAGCGATGTCGTGAAGATAAAACCGGGCGCGTAAGAGCGGATGCAATCGATCACGCGCGTGTCGGCCGCGATATATCCGCCCATCACGCCAAACGCCTTGCCCAACGTCCCTTCGATGATGTCGATACGGTCGGCGGCGTTATCGCGTTCGGAAATACCGCCGCCGTGATCGCCATACATGCCAACCGCGTGGACTTCATCGACATAGGTCAGCGCGTTGTATTTTTCAGCAAGGTCGCAAATCGCATGGATCGGGGCAACGTCGCCGTCCATCGAATAGACGCTTTCAAACGCGATCAATTTTGGCGTTGCAGGGTCTTCGGCTGACAGCAATTCTTCGAGATGGGCCAGATCATTGTGGCGGAACACCCGTTTCTCACAGCCGGAATTGCGGATGCCGGCAATCATACTGGCATGGTTCAATTCATCGGAGAATATAACGCAGCCGGGCAGCAATTTTGCCAGCGTCGACAGCGTGGCATCGTTGGAGACATAGCCGCTGGTGAACAGCAGAGCGCCTTCTTTGCCGTGCAGATCGGCCAGTTCGTTTTCCAGCTCAACGTGCAAATGCGTGTTGCCGCCAATGTTGCGTGTGCCGCCGGAACCCGCGCCGACATCGTGCAGCGCCTCTTCCATCGCGCCGATCACGACATCGTGCTGGCCCATGGCGAGATAATCGTTTGAACACCAAACCGTGATCGGTTTGGGGCCATTATGGCCGTGAAAACACCGCGCGTTGGGATAGGCACCCTTGTTGCGCATGATGTCGATAAAGACGCGGTAACGACCTTCTTCGTGAAGCCGGTCAATCGCAGAATCGAAGATCTGGTCGTAATTCACTTGTTACACGCTCTTGTCGTTGCGGACGGCCTGTTGATCAGGCTTTTGAAAGTCCAATAGCAAACCCGCAATTGGGCGGGCACAGACCATACAACCCCCTGATGGCCCAAAGGTTTCGAAAAGATCGTTTAAGCGGCTTAATCGGGTTTGAAAACAGCGATCTTTGCGAGCGGTTTGCAGTTTAGAAGGGCAGCGCAGGCGCAAAGCCTCTGGCCGAAAGGGCGGCATCGAGGCCCGCAGCGCGTTCAATCGGCCCGGTGATGACAAAGTGATTGTCGCCCGTTTTTGCAAATTCTTGCCCATCCAATCGGTCTGCAATGCGCCGTGCAATCCCGATCGCACCGTCCACAAATCGGGTGTCGGGGGACCAGCCAAGCTCGCTCACCGCCACATCCATCAATTCCTCAGCCAGAAGCGGGAAATGGGTGCAGCCCAAAACGACATGATCGATCCAAATGCCCTTGCTGTCTTCGCTGAGGCCCTGAAGCGCCTCGGCCAGCACCGCGCGATTGACCGCTTGTCCGCGCAATTTGCGCTCTGCTTCATCCACCAATCCAGGCGCTGCGTGACGATGCAGGGTCTTGCCCACAGCAAATTCGCGTTCCAGATCGTCAACATATTGCTGGCGAATGGTCGCCTGTGTGCCGAGCAAACCGATAACGCCCGATTTGCTGGCCAAAGCGGCAGGTTTGATCGCGGGGACTGTGCCCACAATTGGCACTTCCAACACTTCGCGCACAGTGCCTAGCGCGATGGTCGATGCGGTGTTGCAGGCGATGCAAATTAGGCGCGGATCAAACCGCTCGCTCATCCGGCCCAGCAGCCCCGCGACCCGCGCGGCGATCTCCGCCTCAGACTTGGTGCCGTAAGGTATGCCAGCAAAATCGGCGGCATAGATCACCGGCGCATCGGGCAATGCAACGCGCAGCGCATCATACACGCTCAACCCGCCAACGCCGGAATCGAACAGCAAAATCGGGGCTGAAGAAGAAGGTGTTGGCGTAGAAATGATCGGTCCTGTGTATCTCAAAACTTGTCGAGCCGCGGTGTATTACTTAGGCATGATGAAAAGGAAAGCCGGTCGCCAATCATCCAGCCCGGCAATAGGGATCATATGGAACCAATTCTAGCAGCATTGTTGGGCTATTTTTCGGGCTCCATCCCGTTCGGCCTGCTTTTGACCAAGGCCGCCGGCATGGGGGATGTGCGCGATATTGGCAGCGGCAATATCGGCGCAACCAATGTGCTGCGAACGGGCAACAAAGGGCTGGCGGTAGGCACGTTGCTGCTCGATCTGTTGAAAGGGCTTGCTCCTGTCATCGCCGCAGGGATGATCTGGACAGGCGATTTCAGCGATGTTGCCAAGGCGTTTGCTGCTGGCGGCGCGGTGATCGGCCATTGTTATCCATGCTGGTTGAAATTCAAGGGGGGCAAGGGGGTTGCAACCAACGCTGGCGTCGCCTTTGGGCTCGCGTGGCCCATCGGGCTTGCCTATGCTGGGGTGTGGCTTTCCATGCTGCTGATCTTCCGCATTTCATCCTTGGCCGGAATGGCCGCGGTTGTGGCGGCGGCGGCGGCCGCGCCCTTGTTTGGTTTCCCGCAATTCTTTCCGGTGCTGGCGGCGATTGCGGCGCTGATCATTTACCTACACCGCGCCAATATTGGCCGGTTGTTGAAGGGTGAGGAACCCCGGGTCGGCGGATCAAAGTGACAATCACACCAAAGGGGCACCGCATCTGATGAACGGGCGGGGGTCGCAGTCACAGCTCTCACAACCGGAAGCCTTTGCACGCATCCGGTTGCTGCGCTCGCCCAATATCGGCCCGGTCAGTTACCGCCAATTGCTCGCCCGATTTGGCAGCGCGGCTGAGGCGATTGAGGCTTTGCCCGATCTGGGCAGCCGGGGGAAAACCCGGTACCGGCCTGCGCCGACCGATCGGATTGAACGGGAAATTGACGGTGTTCGCGCCGCTGGTGCGCGGTATCTGTTTCATGACCAGCCCGATTATCCCGAATTGCTCAGCAGGCTCGACAGCGCGCCTCCGATCATCACATGCCGGGGCAGGCTCGACCTTGCATCGGGCCCTTGCATAGCGATGGTGGGCGCGCGCAGCGCCTCTGCCGCTTCGGTGAAGTTGGCGCGGACCTTTGCCAGAGATTTGGCGCAGGCAGGTTTTACCGTCGTGTCGGGGCTGGCGCGCGGAATCGATGGGGCGGCGCATGATGGGGCTCTCAACGCGATAGGCGGGGGCACAATTGGAGTGATCGCCAGCGGGATCGATATTGCCTATCCGCCGCAGCACACCGACCTGCAGGAACGCATAGCCGAAGAAGGTCTGTTGATCGCGGAGCAGCCGCCCGGCACCGAGCCACGCGGACGCCATTTCCCCAGCCGCAATCGCATCATTGCGGGGCTGGCCAGCGGCACATTGGTGGTGGAGGCGGCGCCCAAGTCGGGATCGCTTATCACCGCGCGGCTTGCGGCAGAGGCGGGGCGCGAAGTTATGGCCATTCCCGGGTCCCCGCTCGACACACGCTCGCATGGTTGCAACCAATTGATCCGCGACGGTGCGGTTTTGATCAGCGAGCCCGGCGATGCGATCGAATTGCTGGAAAGCTTCACCGGAGCGCCGCGATCAACATACCGGGTTGCAGAGGAAGGCGATGTCTACGACCCCAGTTCCCTCAATGAAGAAGAGCCGATTGACGCAGCAATCATTGAAGGAATGCTCTCCACCGCGCCAATCGCGGTTGATGAATTGATCCGCCAATCGGGGGCCAGCGGCGCGGCCGTGCAGATGGCTTTGCTGGAGCTGGAATTGGCGGGCGCGTTGGAACGGCATAGCGCCGGCCAAGTCAGCCTAAGCGGCGAATAGAGACGGGCGAACACGGGTCGTATGGCGTATATTCAACACAAGCAGGTGAGCACGGGCGAGCTGATCACCGGGACATTTATTGAGCTGGGTCGGATTACGTTTGAGATCCCGCTGTATCTGGCGGCGTTCCTGGTGATTGCTGTTGCGGCCAATTTTGTCCCCTCGGGCGTTGATTGGGCATGGCTGCCCTCTATGGCTCTGTATTTCTGGGCCCAATATTACCTTTACAGAATGATGCTGGTTCGGGGCGGGGCGGTGATTGATCCGCGTTTCAAAGTGTTCAGTCTGTTTTTGATGGCGGTGCTGCTGACCATTCCGCTTTATATCGGGTTTGCAATTCTGGTGATCCCCGGTGCGATGCTGGCTGCGAAATACATCATGGCACCGGCATTCTTGGTCGCGGAAGAGATCACCTTGATGGATGCCTTGGGGGAAAGCTGGCGCAAGAGCGATACGAACTTCATCGCCATTTTTCTGGCCTTCATGGTGATGTGCATCATTTGGCTTGCGATTATGGTGATTTGGCTCGCGATTAAGGTGCTGGGGGTGACGATCTTAACAAACATGGAGGTTCAACTGGCGGGTACAGGGATGACAACAAGCGAAGCGGGGCTGGAACTTATGTGGCCGTTTATTCACACCCTGCCTTTGATGTTGATGGGCCTTTCTGTCACCGCTTACCGCGCGCTGAACCACAATGAGAGCGATCTGTTGGCAGTGTTTGAATGATGGATGTTCAATTGGATTTTGGGAATTTGGCGCGATGAATGACACGGTAAACCTCTCCAGCCTGCTGAATGCGACTGTTGAAGAGATTAAGGCGAACGGCAGGGTTATCCTGATCTATCTTGCGATCATGGTTGGAGTGACCGGCGGTTTGGCCGCCGGAGTGGGCGCGACGGCGTTTACATTCGATCTATGGGGCGCCAGCGGTGGTGATAGTCTCGCTGCTCAGTCTGCGTTCGCCATTGTGGCTGGCTTGGGTTTCTTTGTGGTCTATGTCGTTGCCCAATATTGGCTGCTCGCGGGCATGGTTCACCGCAGCACATCGCCGGGATTTGACGCATTGCTGCCCTATATCGGCATCTATATCCTTATGGGGATAGCGATACTTTTTGGCTTATTGCTCTTTATTGTTCCCGGCATAATGTTGGCCGTTCGCTGGTTGACCCTGCTCCCTACCGTTATCGCTCGTGATGGTCCTGCAATGGAATCGTTTGGCGTCAGTTCGGATATGAGTGAGGGCCGCGGTTGGTCGATTTTTGGGGCCTATGTCATCCTTGTTATTCTATCGCTTGTCTTGTCCTCAATCACAGCCGGGGTCGGGATGATCTTTGGTGCGATTGCGATGGCAGTTTTGGACGCGGCCAATTCGGCCCTTTCAGCAATTGTCTTCGCTGCTTTGTCAGTGGGGGCGTATCGTTTGATGCGCGATGACAAGGATGAATTGACCGAAGTCTTTGAATAAAGGTGACTTCTCTCGCTTTCTGAACAAAACGGCAGGCCAATGCTCATAAACGGTTCATCGCACACTTCATAATTTTCCGGTGCCTGACAAATGGTTTGGCACAAGGGTTTTGAAGGGGAGATGGATATGAAACGCATGATCGCTCTGGCGTGCTGCGCCAGCTTAACCGCCACAGGTTTTGCCATTCCAAGCTTTGCGAGCTCCAGTTCGCGGGTGCAGAATTCTGGCGATCGCATCGCCCCGGTTCCGCCGCCCTCCAACGGGCGGGAATTTTGCCGCCAGCCGGCCGCACTGCCCAATTTGGGGGATGAAGCGCAGATCAACCAACAACAAAAACCGCCCGTCGCCCGGCGTGATCGGATGTATTCATCGGTGGTCCCCGCACCGATGGCTGTGCCCGCGCCGCCTTCGGCGACGTCCGACATTGCTATCGCGGAAGACGGCATCGCGGTCACCGGCAGCCGTATAGCACGCAGCGGTGCAAGCCGATCAGAAGAGTCGCGTTCTTTGCCTCCACGCCCCCGTCCGCCTTTGCCGGGGCCAGTCCCGCCGCGCCCGCCGCAGCCTCAGCCGCAATCGGGCCTGCTAACTGCGGGTGAGCACGACGATCTGCTCAATCCAGAGCTTTACGAAGATTACAAACGCAAAAGCAATTTGGGCCAGCAGGTTCAAAGCCTGCCCGCTGTGGACACGAACCGATTGTTGACGGTCGAACTGCGCGATCGGCGCGGGCGCAGTGTGCCCTTTGCTGAGGTCGAAGTCCGCTGCTCTGATGGAAACTCGATCAAACTAAACACGGTCGCTGATGGCCGCGCGGTGTTCTTTCCCGGCATGGACCGGCTGAGCGATGATGTCTGGGTGCGGGCAGGGGGCAGCGATTGGCGCGCAGTACGCTTGTCGAGCGATCCCGGCGCGCAAACCGTCTCCATCACCCAGCGCGCCGCTGCGCCAGCCGTGCGCAAGTTGGATCTGGCCGTGGTGGTCGATGTCACCGGGTCAATGTCGGATGAATTGTCTTACCTCCAAACCGAACTCACCGCGATTATCGGCGCGCTTGAAACGCGCCACCGCAATCTTGATGTTCGGGTCGCCTTCACTTTCTACCGCGATCAGGGGGACGAATTTGTAACCCGCACGTTTGATTTTGACGGCAATATGAGCCGTGCGCAAAGCCGCCTCAGCCAGCAGATCGCCAATGGCGGCGGCGATTATCCCGAGGCGATGCAAGATGCGATGATCCGCGCCGCAGGTATGGGTTGGCGCGATGACGCGGTGAAGACATTGTTGTTGGTTGCAGACGCTCCGCCGCACAATCAGGATGTCGGCAAAACGTGGCTCGCGGCCGAACATTTGCGCAAAGAGCGGGTGCATATTGTACCGGTTGGCGCGTCAGGTGTTGCGGACATGGCGGAATATGTGATGCGGGCGATGGCTGCGGTCACACAGTCGCGCTATACATTCCTGACCGATGACAGCGGGATCGGCAATCCGCACGCACCGCCCGCGATTGATTGCTACCTCGTTACCCGTCTCGATCATCTGCTGCGCCGCGTGATCGACAGCCAATTGTCGGGCCGCCGCGTGGAGCCTTCGCAAAGTGAGATCGTGCGCGCCGTTGGCGACTATGACGCGGGCCGGTGTGTCCTGCCCGCCGATTTTCAGGCAAATAGGGGGGAAGACAACGAGAGCCTGTCCAGCTAGAGGCTCGTCTGAAATATTCGTGATGGGTTGACGGGCCGGAGAAATCCGGCCCACCCTCGCGCATACGCACACACGTAAGGATTTCAGACCTCTACCATGCAGCTTGTCATTGTTGAGTCGCCAGCCAAGGCGAAAACTATCGAGAAATATTTGGGGAGCGACTTTAAAGTCCTCGCCTCCTACGGTCACGTTCGCGACCTGCCGCCGAAAGATGGCAGCGTGCGCCCGGACGAAGATTTCGCGATGGATTGGGAATTGTACCGGGACAAGCAAAAGCGGTTTAAGGAAATCGCCGATGCGGCCAAAGACGCCTCGCGCCTCGTTCTCGCGACTGACCCTGACCGCGAGGGGGAAGCGATCAGCTGGCATGTTCAGGAGCTTTTGAAGAAACGCAAAGCTCTGCCGACAAAAGTTGACCGGGTAACGTTTAACTCGATCACCAAAAAAGCGGTGACCGAGGCGATGAAATCGCCGCGTGAGCTCGATCAGCCGCTGATCGACGCCTATTTGGGCCGCCGCGCGTTGGATTATCTGTTTGGATTTACGTTGTCGCCTGTTCTGTGGCGCAAGCTGCCCGGTGCGAAGTCTGCGGGCCGGGTGCAATCGGTGGCGCTGCGTCTGATCGTGGACCGCGAACGCGAGATTGAGGCGTTTAACCCCGACGAATATTGGTCTGTGCTGGCCAAGATGGAGCACGACGGGACCGCGTTCGACGCGCGTCTTGTGCGGTTCAAAGGCGACAAGCTAGAGAAACTCTCGCTGGGTGCTGAAGACACCGCGATGGAGGCCAAGGCCGCCGTAGAAGGTGGCCGCTTTACGGTCGAAGGCGTCGAGACAAAGCCGCTCAAACGCAATCCATCCCCGCCGTTCACCACATCCACCATGCAGCAAGAAGCCGCGCGCAAGCTGGGCTTTTCCGCCAGCCACACGATGCGATGCGCGCAATCGCTGTATGAAGCGGGCGCGATCACATACATGCGGACCGATGGCGTTCAGATGGATATGAGCGCGATCATGGCCGCACGCGATGCGATCGAAGATCGTTTCGCAACCGAATACCGCCCTGAAAAGCCGCGTTTCTACAGCACCAAAGCCAAGAACGCTCAAGAAGCGCACGAAGCAATCCGTCCGACCAATTTCAGCCAAGACAAGGCTGGATCGGGCGACGAAGCAAAGCTGTATTCGCTGATCTTCAAGCGCGCCATGGCCAGCCAAATGTCGGCTGCGCAATTGGAGCGGACAACCATCACCATGCGTGATGCGACCGGGCAGCATGAGCTGCGCGCGACCGGCCAAGTCATCAAGTTCCCCGGCTTCCTCGCCGTCTATCAAGAAGGCTTTGACGATAAGGCGGACGATGACGAGGACGGCCTGCTGCCTGCGATGAAGCAAGGCGATGCACCGGCGAAGAAAGAGGTGGAGGCGACCCAGCACTTTACCCAGCCGCCGCCGCGATTTTCCGAAGCGTCGCTGGTCAAACGGCTCGAAGAACTCGGCATTGGCCGGCCATCGACATACGCCTCAACCATTCAAACGGTGCGGGATCGCGATTATGTTCGGGTGGAGAAAAACCGTTTCTTCGCAGAGGAAAGCGGGCGTTTGCTCACGGCATTCCTCGAACGCTTCTTCCCAACTTACGTCGCCTATGACTTCACCGCCGGGATGGAAGATGAGCTTGATACCGTCTCCGACGGGCGCGAAGATTACAAAGCGCTGCTGGCGAAATTCTGGAAGGATTTCAAACCCAAGACCGAAGAGGTCATGGAAAAACTTCCCAGCGAAGTGACCGAAGTTTTGGACGAATATCTGTCCGACTATCTGTTCCCCGAACGCGAAGACGGCAAAGATCCGCGCCATTGCCCATTGTGTGAGCAAGAGGGGCGTGAAGGCGGCCGCATCAGCCTGCGCGGCGGACGATTTGGCGCCTTTATCGCGTGTCAGAACTATCCCGAATGCAAATACACGCGCCGCTTTGCGCAGCCCGGTGCCGATGGCGAGGCAAGCGGGGAAGATGGATTGATGGGCACTCACCCGGAAACCGGCGCAGAAATTCACCGCAAATCTGGGCGTTTCGGCCCCTATGTCGAAATGGAGCACGAGGATAAGAAGAAGCGCGCCTCCATTCCCAAAGACCTCGACGAATTCGACTTGGAATGGGCGGCGAAATTGCTCGACCTGCCGCGCATCATTGGCGCGCATCCTGAAACGACCAAAGACATCGAAGCCGCGATTGGACGCTATGGTCCGTATCTGCGGCACGACGGCAAATACGCCAAGCTGACCAGCACGCGCGACGTGTTTGACACGGGCATGAACGCCGCAGTTACGTTGCTGGCCGAAGCGGCCAATCGCAAAGGCGGCAGCCGCGGAAAAGCAGAACCGATTAAGACGCTGGGCGAACACCCAACCAGCGGCGGTGAGATTAAGGTTATGCCGGGCCGCTATGGCCCATACGTCACCGATGGCACGACCAACGCGACCATCCCTAAGGATGTGAAGCCTGAGGATGTCGAAGCCGCGCAAGCGATCGAGTTAATCGATGCCCGCGCCGCCAAGGGACCGGCGAAGAAGAAGGGCAAGAAAGCCGCGCCGAAAAAGAAAGCTGCTCCGAAAAAGGCGGCTGCTAAAAAGCCAGCGGCGAAGAAGAAAGCTCCGGCAAAGAAGGCGGCTGCAAAGGCCGCAGAATGACGGAGTCTTCCGCAAAGGTGTGAGCCTGTGCGCACATCGCGCGCACGGCGTTCGTATTTCATTTAGTATTGTCCCCTATCCCCACGGTGAGCTTGGGGACAATGCTGTGATTGAAATCGAAGTCCAGAACGAAACCCACCAGACGCAGGACCGGATGCGGTTCTCCGCTGTGCCGCGCATTGGTGAAGGTATTCGCTTGCGTGAACCCGACGGTGTTTGGGCCAGTTATGATGTGATCGACGTGTGGTATCAAAAGGCCGAATTTGGCGATGTCTGGATGCCATACCTGCATATCCGCATGACCCCCGGTGAAGGCGAAGTTGAAAGCGATTTGGACGCCGGCTTTCAAGCCGAATTTCAAGCCGATTTTCAAGCAGAGCCAGCCGATCCGCGCCCGATCCGCACGCCGCATGTCGATGAACATTCCGAGCCGGTCGGCACCTATGATCACGAAGATGCCGCGCATGATTTGGAGACGGAAAACCAATTTGCCTCGCTGGCTGTGGAGGCTGAACCATTCAAAATCTAATCAAACGCACCATGGGCGCGCACAAACGTGCGGCCGATTTGGAACGCAACACGCTTGAACACGAGCGCGCGCAGGCCGAAGCGAAGGCGCGCGGGGCGCCGCCATCAGACGGCGGGCAGGATGTTGATGCGATTGTGCGCGCGGCAAAGGCGCTGCGCGACGGCGCTCCGACCGAAGAGGTGCAGCAAACGGCTACAAAGACTTGCCTGATCGTGGATGACAGCCGCGTGATCCGCAAAGTCTCGTCCAAAATCGCGCGCAGCCTTGGCTATGTTCCGGTAGAGGCGCAGGACGGCATTGAGGCATTGGCCCGGTGCAAACGCGGGATGCCGAATCTGGTGCTGACCGATTGGAATATGCCGGAAATGGACGGGCTGGAATTTGTCACAGCCCTGCGCGCCATCCCGACTCCCAAGCCGCCGACAGTGGTGTTTTGCACATCGAAAGGTCATGTGGAGGACATCCAAGAGGGCATTCAGGCGGGCGCGGACGATTACATCGTGAAACCGTTTGATGAGGCGGGTTTGCGCGCAAAGCTGGAGCGGCTTGAGGTGGACTAGTCCTCTCGCCAAATGGTCGTGCACCCGTTAGACTGCACGTCATGGGCAAAGAACATTTCGAACGTCACAAACAACCGTGGAACGCCGAAGAAGCGGGCCGCCTGCGCCTGCTCGCATCAAAAGGGCAGGGTCTGAAACAGATCGCCAAAGCGCTGGGGCGAAGTGAGGATTCAACCAAGACCTTTGCCAAGCAACAGAAGATCAAGGTCGCTAAGAAACGGTAGGGGCGGGTTTCGAAGCGGAAATTTCTTGCAGCATGTATCCAATCGAACATCTAATTGCGGCCATCAAATCAACAGCATCGTCGACGGTTTCCAATGACTGCTCTGGATGCATAAGCGGGTTTCGATGGAAGTCTTTTAGGCTTTTCAATTGATCCAACGTCGGTTGCTTTCCAAAACCTTCTTTCTTCAATGCTGCGAGGTAAACTCCCATATTCGCTTTTTTGGGCCTGTCTTGACCGGCTGAGGCAGTATCCCAATACCGTCTCAGGACAGCTTCATTTGCGCGGTGCAAGTGAAATCCGGCCGCGGTGGGCAACTCAAACGCAATGCAACGCATGGCTTGATTTAGATCGTCGACTGCCTCGGGGATGGCTTCGGCAATACCTTTCGGGAAGAACACCGTACCATTCGCGACCATAGATGTGATCTCGAAGCCACTCTTCTTTGTTACTAGATAACCCCCAATACCTTGCAGCTCAGACTCCAAGACGGCCTCGAACCTATTGAAGCGGGCTATGATTTGGCCTGTTTCAAATTCGTTTAGTTGCGATCCAGCATTCTCATTTTCTGGCCAGGCCTTATTGAGTTTGACATCTAACTCGCTGAGCAACTTTGTTGCTGAGGCTTGGAGTGGCCCGTTGAAATATGAAGAGTAAACGCTTCGAAATACGAGTTCTTCAATTGCTTCTCGCGAAACGGTGATGGTCGCCCATTGCGAGGTTGGTGCTGATTTAGAATCAAGCTGAAGAAGGGTTCGGATGCGAGCCCCGATGTTCACGAGATAGGCCAGATCGATATTTTGCATTGATCTTAATTAGTAATGCAATTCGATTTCTCAATCACTTAACCCAATCCAGCCCCATTTCCTCAAACACTTCCTTATCTTCTGACCAGCCTTCCGACACTTTCACGTGGAGGAACAAATGCACCTTCACGCCCAAAATCTCGGCGAGTTCCGCGCGGGCGGCTTCGCCAATCGCTTTGATGCGCTGCCCGCCTTTGCCCAGAACGATGGGTTTTTGGCTGTCGCGGGTGATGACGATTTGCTGGCGAACCTCGACGCTACCGTCGGGTTTTACTGTGTAGCTTTCCGGGCGCACCGCGGCGTCATAGGGCAATTCGTCATGGAGCTGTTGATACAGCTGTTCACGGGTGATCTCAGTCGCCATCAGGCGCTCTGACACGTTGGACACCTCGTCTTCGGGATACATCCACGGACCATCGGGCATCAGGTCCGCGATCGCATCGCGCATTTCCTCAACCCCGTCACCGGTTAGCGCCGAGATGAAGTAAATTTCCTCAAACGCAATCCGGTCACCAATTTCTTGGGCGAGCGCCAACAAAGGCTCTTTCTTAGCTCGGTCAACTTTGTTGAGGACGAGGATTTTCTTCTCTGGCCGTTTCTCCAGCGCCTCAAGCAGCGGGATCAGTTCATGCCGCCGCTGCTTCATTGGGTCGACAATCAACAACACGGCATCGGCGCTGTCTGCGCCTTCCCATGCCGCGCTGACCATGGCCCGGTCCAGCCGCCGCTTGGGCTCAAAGATACCCGGCGTGTCGACCAGGATCATCTGGACCTTTTCGGCCCCTTTCTCGCCAGCTAGCGCAATGCCCATCATTCGGGCGCGGGTGGTTTGCGCCTTGGCGCTGGTGATGGCGACCTTTTGGCCAACCAATTGGTTCACCAAAGTGGATTTGCCAGCATTGGGCGCACCGATAATCGCCACTACGCCGCATTTCGTATCACCAGCAGTTTCGCCCAATTCAGGGACTGTATTCACGCTCAACCGAATTCCTCCAAAAATGCTCTTGCAGCGAGCTTCTCAGCCTCGCTCTTGCTGGTCGCCGTCGCCTTTGCGGCGCCAACATTGTTTACACTGACTTCTACTGTGAACCGCGCGGCATGGTCTGGCCCGCTGCGTTCGATCACAGCGTAGTCGGGCATGGAGCGTTTGTTGCCCGCGGCCCATTCTTGCAGCGCGCTTTTGGGGTGTTTGGCCTTGCCTTCATCCCCATCCAGCTGGCTGGCCCACAAGTGATAGATACAATCGCGGGTTGCGTCATATCCATTGTCGACGAAGCTTGCGCCCAGCAGTGCCTCCATGACGTCACCCAGAATATTGTCGCTGTCTGCGCCGCCGTCTTCGCGCGCTTGCTTGCCCAAACGGATATGGGCCCCGATCCCGATTGAGCGGGCAATGCGGGCGCAGGTTGCACCGCTGACTAAGGCGTTAAGGCGCTGAGACAATTGCCCTTCTTGGCTGCCGGTCGCTTGATAGAGCCAGCTGGCCACGGACAGGCCAAGCACACGGTCGCCGAGGAATTCGAGGCGCTGATAATCTGCTTCGAGTTCGGCGCTGTTGTTGGCCGCTGCGGAATTGAAGCTACCGTGAGTCAGCGCTTCGAGCCACACCGCATCATTGCCCACGGTAAAGCCGTTAGCGGTGAGCCATTCGCGGGTGTCCTGCGTCAGTCCGCTCATGCCGGGCCTCCAAACTGAGCGCCGGTCATATGGTCTTACCCATCCGGCCCCAACGCGCGGCGGTGAACCACGTCCACGGCTTAATCCATTCTGCGCTGCCATCGGTGGACCACATGATGATGGTCGCTTCCCCGACGAGGTTTTCCTGCGGGACAATCCCAACCGCATCGCCCGCGCGCGCCTCAAAACGGCTGTCGCGCGAATTGTCGCGGTTGTCGCCCAACACAAACATATGCCCTTCGGGAATAATCTTGGGCGGATAGCTGTCAGACGGCGTGGTGCCGAAATCGAGCACGTTGTATTTGCGTCCATTGGGCAAAGTTTCGAGGAATTGTGTGTACCGGCACACAGCCTCACCCGCGTCATTGGTCGCTTCTTCGCCGCCCCATGCGCACGATGTGTTGATTGAGAGCGGTATCTCAAAATCGGCGACCTGCCTGCGTTCAATCAGTTCACCGTTGAGCATGATTTGCCCACTGACCATCGCCACGCTGTCTCCAGGCAGGCCTATGACCCGCTTTACATAGTCGGTTTTGTCGATCGGATGTTTGAAGATCACGACATCGCCGTGCTCCGGATCGCTCGCCAAGATGCGGCCGGGGATCAGCGGTGCGCTGTAGGGCAGCGAATAGCTGGAATAGCCATAGGGCCATTTCGCCGCGAGCAGATAATCACCATTCCACAGCCGGGGCAGCATGCTTTCCGACGGGATGGAAAAGGGGGAGAAGATAAAGCTGCGGAATAGGATAACCGCCAGCAAAAGCTTGGTCAGAAACCATAGAAAACTGGCGAAGCTCTCCTTTTCAGCGGGAGCCTCTGTGGACGTTTCATCCGGCGACAAAGATTGGGTCTTAACATTCATCACCGCTCCCCTTACTCGCCGCTACAGTTTGCGCAAAGGGGTTTGCAAGGTGACCGACCAATCTAATATCGCCAATGCTTGGAGCACCTTGATCGGTCTCCTCGAAAAATCACCTCAGCTTACGCTGTCCGAGCTGTTTGCCGCCGACAGCGACCGTGTGGCCAAAATGAGCCAGCGGATCGAAGCGGATCTGGGCCAATTGGGTCAGATCGGCATGTTGCTCGATTGGTCAAAGACGCATTTGGACGATGCCGCGCTCGGCGCTTTTGAAGATCTGGCTGATGTTGCCGGCTTTGACGCGGCGCGCTCGGCGCTGTTTGATGGCGGCATTGTGAACCCCACCGAAGGGCGACCCGCCACCCACGGCGCAATGCGCGGCAGCGGGACAGAGGCCCATGTCGAAGAGGCAGAGGCGCTGCTCGCGCGGATGGGCATGCTGGTTGAGGCGATCCATGAGGGCGCCTTGGGGCCGATCAAACATCTGATCCACATTGGCATTGGCGGATCGGCATTGGGACCGGCTTTGGCGATTGATGCGCTGACGCGCGATTTGAAATTGGTCGATGTGCATGTCGTTTCAAACATCGACGGATTGGCTTTGGAACAGGCCTTTGCCGCGTGCGATCCAGAAACCACTTTGATTGCGGTCGCGTCCAAAACCTTCACCACGACAGAGACTATGACGAACGCGGCAAGCGCGCTGAAATGGCTGGCTGATAATGACGTGGCCGATCCATCGGGCCGGGTCGTGGCGCTGACCGCCAATCCAGAGGGCGCGGTTGAATTTGGCGTCGATGAAACACGCATCCTGCCCTTTCCTGAAAGCGTCGGCGGGCGGTATTCGCTGTGGTCAAGCATTGGCTTCCCGGTCGCTTTGGCTGTTGGCATGGATGATTTTCAGGCGATGCTGGCGGGCGCTCAGGCGATTGATACCCATTTCAGAGAAACGCAGGGGCGCGCGAACGCACCGTTGCTCGCCGCGTTTGGCGATCTGTATTATTCGCGCATCCGCAATTGTCAGACGCGCGCGGTTTTCGCCTATGATGAGCGGATGGCATTGCTGCCCGACTATCTCCAACAGCTTGAGATGGAATCGAATGGCAAACGGGTGAGCGTGAGCGGCGAACCCATTGATCTGCCAACTGCGCCTGTCACATGGGGCGGGGTGGGGACCGATGCACAGCATGCGGTGTTCCAATTGCTGCATCAGGGCACGCATCTGATCCCGGTGGATTTCATCGCAACTGTCGCACCGGGCGATGAACTGGACCCGGCGCATCACCGCAATCTGTTGCTCAATTGCTTGGCGCAAGGGGCCGCTTTGATGGCGGGTAAGCAATCGGATGATCCAGCGCGCAATTATCCGGGGGACCGTCCATCGGCGATGTTCCTGCTGGATGATATTGATGCAGCGACATTTGGCGCGATGATCGCCTTTCACGAACACCGCACCTTTGCAGCGGCTGTATTGATGGGGATCAATCCGTTTGACCAATTCGGTGTGGAATTGGGCAAGGCTATGGCAAAATCCATCGACAGCGGAGAGGGTGAATTTGATGCCAGCACCGCAGCGTTGATGACGGCCGCTGGGCTTAGGACGTAAAGGCGCGCGCGAGGACACGGCCGCGAACACTGGATGACTGCTCGCGCTGCGGCTTCAAGCCGTGTTCATCAAAACTAGGGCATACGTGAATGAGTGGCTGCGGTCACTGAGCGCGTCCGGTCTTGCGAGCAAGGCTCATCGTTTCGCGCAGGCGCAAAAGGGAGGTGGCCAAATATTGTTAACTTTGTTTGGCATGTTTCTCCCGATTCACGACGCATTCAAACAGGCGTGTGTAATTAGATTGCTTCGTACTGACTTGGGCTGAATGCAAATTTCGCTGCGGCGCAGCATCCGAGTCCCATTTGCACTTTCATAATTTTTGCGTATTTTCACGGCTCTGTCGCACTTCTAACACTCTCCAACAAAGGTTCCGATCATGTTTCTGTTCGCTATGCTCACAGCGCCGGCTGCGGCTTTCGCGCTTACTCCAGCAGAGCCAGCGAGCGTGGATGTTGAGGAGCAAACCGAAGAGCGTGTTGCTTCGCGAACAATTGAAATCAGCACAGTCCAAACCAGCATGGCAGAGGAGCGCAGCGAGGAGGCCGAAGCCTTCGACGAAATGCCGGTTCAGCTGGTGTCGTGGGATGGCGATTTTGAATTGATGAAAGCCTCGCGCCGCATGCGCATTTGGCGGTCACACATCGCTTACAGCCTGACCGTCGACGCTGAAGGCAAGGCGACAGATTGCGTTTTGACAGAACCGTTTCGCATGCGCCGGGTGTCGGATCGCCTGTGCGAAGTCTTGATGGAAAACCACACTTTCAAACCGGCCCATGATGCCAATGGTCAGGCCGTCGAAGGGTCGTACACATCGCGCATCTCGTATCAGGAAATGCAAGAGCGGCTTTAAGCCTCTCGCGGCACGGCGCATTGATCGTTCAATAGGGGCGATCACTCACATCCCTTTACTTATCCGTGCATTGCGCCCATATGACGCGGCACACGAGGCGTTATAGCCAGCGTGAAGCGGCGGCAGTCTATGACCCGCCCCGGCTACGCCTCGAACCAAATTCCCCTACTTCCCTTTTCACGCGGGCGGTTCTTAACCCCGCGCTTCGCACGCCGTTTTTGCGCGTGCGCTTCGCACATATTGCGAGTCAATTTATGACACAGACTACTGAAGCTCCCCAATTTAAAGATCTGGGACTTTCTCAACCCGTACTTCAAGCTCTTGATCTCAAGGGCTATTCCACACCCACTCCCATTCAAGCGCAGGCGATCCCGCCCGTTCTTGAAGGGCGCGACCTCCTGGGCATTGCGCAAACCGGCACCGGCAAAACGGCGGCTTTCATGCTGCCTTCGATCGACCGTTTGCGCGCCTCGGACAACAACATCCCGTTCAAATCCTGCCGTATGCTGGTGCTGGCCCCGACGCGCGAATTGGCGATGCAAATCGCTGAGAGCGCGAAGGATTACGGCGCGCTTGCTGGCCTGAAAGTGCAGTCCATCGTGGGCGGCACTTCGGTCAATAAAGACCGCAACAAATTGCACCGCGGCACCGACATCCTGATTGCAACGCCGGGGCGCTTGCTCGATCTGATCGATCAGAAAGCCTTCAATCTCGGTTCTGTCGAAGTGCTCGTCCTCGATGAAGCAGACCAGATGCTTGATCTTGGATTTATCCACGCGCTCAGGACAATCAACAAGCTGGTTCCAGAAGATCGTCAGACGCTGTTCTTTAGCGCGACCATGCCCAAGGCGATCAAAGAACTGGTTTCTGGTTATTGCAAAAACCCTGTCCAAGTGTCGGTCACACCCGAAAGCACGACCGCAGAGCGGGTCGAGCAATATCTCTATATGGTTCAACAGGATGAGAAGCAGTCGCTGCTCGAAATGATCCTGTCGGGCCGGCACAACACTCCGGGTGAACTGGAACGCGTGTTGATCTTTACGCGCACCAAGCACGGCGCGGACCGCGTTGTTAAAAAACTGGGGCAGTGCGGCATTCAAGCCAACGCCATTCACGGCAACAAATCCCAGCCCCAGCGTCAGCGCGCTCTCGATGAATTCCGCAAGGCAAAGACCCGCGTTCTGATTGCGACCGATGTCGCCGCGCGCGGGATCGATATTCCGGGCGTGAGCCATGTGATCAACTATGAATTGCCCAATGTGCCGGAACAATATGTTCACCGCATTGGCCGCACAGCGCGTGCGGGCAAAGATGGCATCGCGATCGCATTTTGTGCCGAGGATGAACGCGCCTATCTGAAAGACATTCACAAGGTCACCGGATCGGGAATGGAGCGGCTGCAATTGCCTGAGAATTTCCGAGCTGTGGTGGAAGGGGTTGGCCCAACCAAACCCGCACCGCGCGGCCAAAACCGAGTGTCTAAGAAGCGTATTCAACCCAGGCCAGCAGGCGGCAGCAAACCGCGCGGCGAAGGGGCCAAGAATTCCGGCAACAAACATCCGGGTCGTAAAGGTCGGCCCGGCGGCAAACCCGGCGGTGGCGGCGGCGGCGGCGGCGGTGGTCGACGTGGCGGCGGTGGCGGCCGGCGCGGCGGCCAAGGTGGCGGCGGCGGAGGTCAAGGCGGCGGCGGACAAGGCAGCGGCCAACGCTAAGCCTTCTCTGACTGCCAAGTTGCTTGGAGAAATCTCGCTATTTCTTCGGCAAACCTAAGCGAAAATTAAGCATACGGCCTCTAAGTGGCGTCTCACGTTAACGAAGAGGCCGTCTGCTCCCATGATCAGAACCGACACCACCCTGATTATTGGCGCCGGTGCAAACCGTGAAATAGAGATGCCGGATGGACCAGAGCTGCTGTCAAAAATAGCGGGTGGGTTCGAATTTGAACGCCTCGATTCTGAGGTGAAGTCTCGTGACCTGGTCAATTTCTCTATTCTGTTTCAACGCGTCGCTGATCAACTGGATCTGACTTACGATCAGCTTGTCGCCGGAGCGATGGCGATCCGTGATGCGACTTTGGTCAGCACATCGATCGACGCTATCCTTGAACAATACAGCCACGATCCCGCTGTTGTCGCGGCGGGTAAGCTGGCGATTGTGTATTACACGCTTCAGGGTGAATCGAAGTCGACCATGGCGCCAGAGCCGCGTGGTGCGGGCGAATTACCTCTTCGCGGCACGGACAATTGGCTGTTCCAACTGGGTCAGTTGATTGTGAAAGGCGTTCCGCGCGCAAAGGCAGAGCAAGCCTTTGAAAAGCTCTCTATCGTATGCTTCAATTATGACCGAGCGATCGAACATTACCTGCCATGGGTGGTGATGCGCGCGTTCGGCATGACGTATGAAGAAGCCTGCGAATTGGTCGCCAATCATCTGCGCATTGTGCACCCCTATGGCGTCGCCGGGCGGCTGCCGTGGCAAGGTGATGAAGAATACGGCGCAACATGGGGCGAGACCGATCCCGATAACATTGTGCGCCTGTCAAAGCGCATTTACACCGCCAGCCAGCGCGCTGGATCGCGGCAATTCCAATCGTATTTGCGCTCCGAGATGTCGCGCGGCAAACGCCTCGGCTTTCTGGGGTTTGGGTTTGATCCCATGAATGTTGCTATGCTGTTTGATGAGCTGGAGCATGATAACCCCGATATGCTTGTCAGTCTGGTCGACATCAGTCCGACCCAGCAAAAGGCGATCCTGCGTCTGATCTACCGCCTGACGGGGATTGAGGATGAAAGCCGGATCACGCTTGAAAATATGAAGGCGTCAGAATTGCTGCGCGATTACGGGCGTTTCCTCGAAAGCTAACCAGCATGGCGTAACTTCCTGAGCGATTCCGCCGTATTGCAGTTGGCAATCACGGGGGAGGCGGCCATATGCTGATCCCATAATGACATGGGAGGCGCGCTATGGCTGACGCTCAATACGATTACGACCTTTTCACTATTGGCGGAGGATCCGGCGGCGTCCGGGGCAGCCGAATTGCGGCTTCGCACGGGGCCAAAGTCGCCATCGCAGAGGAATACCGCATGGGCGGCACCTGCGTCATCCGCGGCTGTGTCCCCAAAAAGATGCTGGTCTACGCATCCATGTTCGCAGAAGAGCTGGGCCATGCCGCGCATAAGGGCTGGACGCTTGGCGAAACGAAGTTTGACTGGGCGACCTTGCGTGATTTTGTGAACGGTGATGTGGACCGCCTCGAAGGTCTCTATGACGGCACCCTTGGCAATGCCGGCGTTGAGGTGTTTTCAGAACGCGCTGTCATCACCGGCCCCAATTCCGTTCGACTTGCCTCTGGCAAAGAGATCACCGCCAAGAACATCCTCGTGGCAACGGGCGGCTGGCCGCTTGTCCCAGAATTTAGCGGCAATGAACTTTGCATCACGTCCAATGAAATCTTCCATCTCGACGAACTTCCAAAGCGTCTGATGGTTATGGGCGGCGGTTATATCGCGGTTGAATTCGCCGGAATTTTCAACGCTCTCGGCAGCGATGTGACACTGGTCAATCGATCCGAAACGATCCTGCGCACTTATGAAAAAGACATTGTGGACCGTTTGCCTCCAATTATGGAGGCGCGCGGGATGGACATTCAAATGTCCGCTCAAATCAAAAACGTGACCAAGAACGCTGATGGCTCGCTCGACGTGACGCTCACCAATGGCGCGGTCAAACAGGTTGATCAGGTTTTGGTCGCGACAGGCCGCAAACCGAACAGCGAAGGGCTTGGCATTGAAACGGCCGGTGTGGAGCTGGGCAAGAAGGGGGAAATCCCTGTCGATGCCTACAGCAAGACCAGTTGTGACAGCATCTATGCCGTGGGCGATGTCACCGATCGTGTGCAATTGACCCCGGTTGCCATCCGTGAAGGCCATGCTTTTGCGGACACTGTCTTTGGCGGAAATGCACGGTATGTCGACCATTCCTGCATTCCAAGTGCGGTGTTTTCACAGCCCTCCATCGCATCAGTCGGATTGACCGAAGCGGAAGCGCGCGAGCAATACACTGAAGTCGCTGTCTACACTTCCGATTTCAGGCCGATGAAGAACATCTTCGCCGACCGGATGGAACGCGGCCTGTATAAAATGGTCTGCGAGGCAAAGAGCGGCCAAGTTCTGGGCCTGCATATGATTGGACCAGAAAGCGCCGAGATCATCCAAGGCGCAGCGGTCGCGATCAAAGCAAAACTGTCCAAGGCTGATTTTGACGCTACCACCGCCATTCACCCGAGCATGGCCGAAGAGCTGGTTCTGCTAAAATAGGTCCAAGAGAAGATCCAAGAGAGGATCAGGCAATGAACGTTGATGGCAAAACCGTGCTTCTAACCGGGGGCACAAACGGCATTGGGCGCGAAATGGCGCTGCAATTGAAGGCAAAGGGCGCCGAAGTTATCGTGACTGGCCGCAATCCAGAACGCCTGGCTGCGATGGCGGATCAAGGGTTTGAGGTGATGTCGGCAGACCTGTCGAATGCCGCGGGTGTTGACGCGTTGATCTCTGACTGGGGTGAGCGTCCAATCGATATTTTGCTCAACAATGCGGGGCAATTGGTCGATCACGATTTTCGCAAGGAGGCCGTGGACGCGGACGCTGCCGATGTTGCGATCTATGCCAATCTCAACGCGCCGATCCGTTTGATTGCGGCGTTTATGGATACTCTTAAATCTCGGACGGTCGCGGCGATCATCAACGTGACCAGCGGCCTTGCGATTGCGCCTGCGGCGCGCACGCCGGTTTACTGCGCGACCAAATCGGCCTTGCGGTTTTACACTTTGGGATTGCGTGAGCAATTGAAGGGCACCGGTATCGCCGTGATCGAGGCGCTGCCCCCGGTGGTCGACACTCAGATGAATGACGGCAACCCGATGAAGAAAATGCCGCCAGAGGAATGCGCCCGCCAAATCCTCGAAGCGCTGGAGAAGGGCCGCGATGAGGCGAATGTTGGCATGACGAAGGCGTTGAGGATTGCGGATTCCATATCGCCGGCCTTGGCAAAAGCTATCGCGCTGCGTTTTTGATACGTTGACCCTTCGGCAATGGTCCGGCAACGAGACCAGCAGATTCTGAACAAGCTAAGGGCCATTTGAATGTCTGCCAATATTGCCGAAATGGAACGCCGCCGCGAAGCCGCCTCAATGGGCGGTGGGCAAAAGCGCATTGATGCACAACACGCCAAAGGCAAACTGACCGCGCGCGAACGTCTCGACGTGCTTCTCGACGAGGGCAGCTTTGAAGAGGTCGACACCTATGTCGAACACGATTGCGTCGATTTCGGCATGGAAGAACAAAAGATCCCCGGTGACGGCGTGGTCACTGGGTCCGGCACGATCAATGGCCGATTGGTCTATGTGTTCTCACAAGATTTCACCGTGTTCGGCGGGTCGCTTTCCAAACGCCATGCGGAAAAAATCTGCAAGGTGATGGACATCGCGATGAAGGTCGGCGCTCCGGTAATCGGCCTTAACGACAGCGGCGGTGCGCGCATTCAAGAAGGCGTGGCCAGCCTTGGCGGTTATGCCGAAGTGTTTCAGCGCAATGCCTTGGCCAGCGGTGTGGTCCCACAGATCAGCCTCATCATGGGGCCATGCGCGGGCGGAGCGGTGTATTCCCCGGCGATGACCGATTTCATCTTTATGGTGAAAGACAGCTCGTACATGTTCGTCACCGGCCCCGAAGTGGTCAAAACCGTGACCAATGAAGAGGTAACGCAAGAGGAATTGGGCGGAGCGATCACGCACACGACCAAGACCAGCGTTGCGGACATTGCGTTTGAAAACGACATTGAAACCTTGCTGGCGACCCGGCGTTTCTATGATTACCTGCCGCTGTCCAACCGCGAAGATCCGCCTGTGGTCCCCACAAATGACCCGTGGGACCGCGAGGAGCCATCGCTCGACACGCTGATCCCGGACAATGCGAACCAGCCGTATGACATGCATGAGGTGATTTCGAAGATCGTCGACGATGGCGATTTCTTTGAAATTCAACCCGCCCACGCGGCCAACATCATCTGCGGTTTTGGCCGTGTCGAGGGGCGCACCGTGGGCATTGTTGCGAACCAACCAATGGTGCTGGCAGGTGTGCTCGACATCAATTCATCGAAGAAGGCTGCGCGCTTTGTGCGGTTCTGCGATGCGTTTGAAATTCCGATTGTGACCTTGGTCGATGTCCCTGGCTTCCTGCCCGGCACCAGCCAAGAATTGGGCGGCATCATCAAACACGGCGCTAAATTGCTGTTCGCCTATGCCGAGGCAACCGTGCCCAAGATCACGATCATCACCCGCAAAGCATACGGCGGCGCCTATGATGTGATGGCGTCAAAGCACCTGCGCGGCGACCTCAATTATGCATGGCCCACGGCGGAGATCGCGGTGATGGGCGCGAAAGGCGCGGTGGAGATCATCTTCCGCAAAGACCGCGGCGATGCAGAGAAAATCGCCGAGAAAACGAAAGAATACGAAGACCGCTTTGCCAACCCGTTCGTAGCCGCCTCACGCGGCTATATCGACGAAGTGATTCACCCGCATTCAACGCGCCGGCGGATTGCTTTGGGACTGCGCAAATTGCGGACTAAGGTGTTGGAGAACCCTTGGAAAAAGCATGACAATATTCCGCTTTGAAATGAGATGAATGCGGCGGACCATAAATTTCTAGCGTTGCTCGCAATTCTATTCTGTTTTGGCCTAGGGATAGTTTTTGACCCGTTTGACAGCGTTAGCACCAGCAATCGCGCCGCAAGCGGTTTGATATTAGGCCCTGCGGCGATGCTATATTCGCTCTGGCGACTGAGAGAGGGTTCTTTCCCAGAATTGACGGATGCAAGTTTAGCTAAAAGCCGGGTCAAATTTTGGTTTTGTTTCGCCGCTTTCACGATGCTTGGAGCGGGTTTGACGTTGCTTGGTGCGGATAGCTTGTCGGGAAGTCGATAGGGCAAGTCAGTCTGATCCTCGCCAGTCGCCTCGGCTTTCCATTGCCAATCTCTCGATCGCCCCTCAGACTGAGGTCTATGTTAGCCGCGACCTTCTCTTTGGCCATGTTCTTAGTGACGCTCTATTGCGCATTCATGGCGTTGAGTACGTGGCGAAACCCAGAAAATTGGCACATTGATGGCGATACGAAAGACGTCGAATTTCACGCTTGGCTCGACATTGGTATATTCTCTGCAGTTGGCGCTGTGTCTTTGCTGGTCGCAATGATAGGCCTGCTCCTTTGAGCAACGAAACACATCCACTTCGGCAAGCTTGGGGATTGTTCTTCGGCTTTGTCGGCCTGCCTTTGCTGGTTGCGATAGCGTGGTACAACGCGCCGCAATTCGATCCCTATTCTGAGATATTCTTCACCCGATTTTATGTGGAGCCGTCGCCCGAAATGCCCGGTGAAATGCGTATCATGGGATGGATTTTTGTGGGTCTGGGCGCGCTGCTGATTGTGGAGCCGATTGTCGTCGCGTTTTTAGGGCGGCTCAAATGGCGTCATGTGGCGCTGATGATTTGGCTAGGCGCATGGGTGGCGGCGTTTGGGGGTGCATTTTTTGTCGCCGCTGATACGGTTGAGGCAAGAATTGAACAGGAGATGGGCGTTGAAACTGGGCAGACTTAATCACATCGGGGTCGCAACCCCCTCCATCGCAGAATCCATCGTGCATTACCGCGATGTTATGGGCGCGACGCAGATCACTGAACCGTTTGACCTGCCCGAACAGGGCGTGAAGGTGTGTTTTGTCGACACGCCAACAGCTACGGGGCTGAACGGCACTCAGATCGAACTGATCGAACCTTACGACGAAAGCTCGCCTATCAACGGCTTCCTCGCAAAGAACCCGGCGGGCGGTCAGCATCATGTGTGTTTCGAAGTGCCCGATATCGACGCCGCGCGCACGGAATTTGAGGCGCTGGGCAAGCGCATCCTCGGCCCAACCCGCATTGGCGCGCACGGCACGCCGATCTTCTTCCTGCACCCCAAAGATATGCAGGGGATGCTAACCGAAATCATGGAAACGCCCAAAGAGACGCATTAATTGGACCTCTCATTCGGCGGCGGTCCGGCGGCGGATGCTTCTTTTTGGCACCTTTCGGTCCCTTGGCGTTTATGCTTAGAGGGCGGGCATGACTGACAAACCGAATCCCTCCGATTGGAAAGCTCTCGCCGAAAAAGAGAGCAAAGGCCGCGATCTAACTTGGGAAACCCCCGAAGGGTTTGCGATCAAGCCGCTCTACACAGCGGAAGATCACGCAGATTTCGACCCCGGCCTGCCCGGGTTTGCGCCGTTCACGCGCGGCGTAAAGGCATCGATGTATGCCGGACGACCTTGGACCATTCGGCAATACGCTGGTTTTTCCACGGCGGAAGAATCCAACGCATTCTATCGCCGCAATCTGGCAGCGGGGCAAAAAGGCCTATCGGTTGCATTCGATTTGGCCACGCACCGCGGATATGACAGCGATCACGAACGCGTAACCGGCGATGTCGGCAAAGCCGGCGTGGCGATTGATACGGTCGCCGATATGGAGATTTTGTTCGATCAAATCCCACTCGACACAATGTCCGTCTCTATGACGATGAACGGCGCGGTGATCCCGATCCTCGCATTCTATATCGTCGCAGGCGAACGGCAGGGCGTCAGCACGGATAAGCTTTCGGGCACGATCCAGAACGACATCCTCAAAGAATTCATGGTCCGCAACACTTACATCTATCCGCCAGAGCCGAGCATGCGGATTGTGTCAGACATCATCGCATACACTTCGGCTAACATGCCGAAATTCAACAGCATTTCGATCAGCGGCTATCACATGCACGAAGCCGGAGCGACGGCTGTGCAAGAGCTCGCTTTCACCATCGCCGATGGCAAGGAATACGCGACCCGCGCGATGGCAACCGGGCTTGATATTGATGCGTTTGCCGGGCGTTTGAGCTTCTTTTTCGGCATCGGCATGAACTTTTTCATGGAGATCGCCAAACTGCGCGCCGCGCGCACATTGTGGTACCGCGTGATGGATGGGTTGGGCGCGCAAAGCGACCGTTCCAAAATGCTGCGCACCCACTGCCAAACCAGCGGTGTGAGCCTGCAAGAGCAAGACCCGTATAACAACGTCATGCGCACCACGATTGAGGCGCTGGCGGCAACATTGGGCGGCACGCAATCGCTGCACACCAATGCCCTGGACGAAGCCATTGCGCTGCCGACCGATTTTTCTGCGCGTATCGCCCGCAACACGCAATTGGTGCTTCAGGAAGAAAGCGGCATCACCAATGTCGTCGATCCCTTGGGCGGATCGCACTATATCGAGGCTTTGACTGCGACGCTTGTCGAAGAAGCCGAAAAGCTGATTGCCGAGGTTGATGCGGCGGGCGGGATGACAGCCTATGTCGCCACCGGCGCACCCAAGGCCGCGATTGAACGCGCAGCAGCGGAAAAACAGACCGGCATTGATAAAGGCGAAACCGTTGTCGTTGGTGTGAATAAATATCAGCTTGCCCAAGAAGAACAGATCGACACGCTCGACATCGACAACGCTGCCGTACGCAAAAGCCAGATCGAACGCATTGCCAAGGTGCGCGAAGGCCGCGATGAAGCCGCGTGTCAGGCCGCGTTGCAGGCTTTGGCCAAGGCGGCGGCTGCGAACCCAGCAACTCACCGCGAGGCGATTGAGACTGGCCGCGATGAGAACGGCATCCCGCTGCCGCCATCGAAAATCGCTGAATTGGAACAGCAGGCTGACGTAAACTTGCTCGCCCGCGCGGTGGATGCGGCCCGTCACGATGCGACTTTGGGTGAAATTTCGGCGGCGATGGAGCAGACCTTTGGTCGCCACGACGCCACGCCAAAACCGGTGAGCGGCGTTTACAAAACCGCTTACGAATTCGATCAGCGCTGGGCTCAAGTTACCGGCGGTGTGGACGCGGTGGAGCGGCGATTGGGCCGCAAACCGCGCATCATGGTGGCCAAAATGGGCCAAGACGGCCACGATCGCGGCGCCAATGTGATCGCGTCCGCCTTTGCCGATATGGGCTTTGAGGTTGTCTCAGGCCCGCTGTTCCAAACACCTGCAGAAACGCTCAAAATGGCTTTGGCGAAAGATGTTGATGTGATTGGCGCGTCTTCGCTGGCGGCGGGGCACAAGACGTTGATCCCCGAACTTATCCGCTTGCTGAAAGAGGCCGGCCGCGGCGATATCAAAGTGACGGCAGGCGGAGTGATCCCTGCAACCGATTACGAATTTTTGCGCGATGCGGGCGTGCAGGGGATTTATGGACCGGGTAGCAATGTGGTCGAATGCGCGGCGGATATTCTGACGCTTCTAGGCCACAATATGCCGCCATTGGGTGAGGGGCTTGAGGACGTCGAATGATTGGTCGTTTTGTACGCTTCGCATCAGTTGGTTTTGCGCTATTATTCGCACTCTACTGGATTGGCATAGCTAGCTTTGTCCAAATTACTTTTTTTGTTGGCGAACAAACTGAATTATCGTCTGGCGCGAAATGGGCAGTCCAAGCTGTCCCGACAATCCTATACGCATTAACCTGTGTTCTGTTTTGCCAGTGGTTTGGCAGGGGTATTGTTCGCCGAGTTAATAAGAAGGGCACTTTTGAATGACCCAAATCCGCACCGACTGGACCCGCGACGAAATCGCGACCCTCTTCGACCTCCCCTTCACAGAGTTGCTGTTCCAAGCGGCGAGCGTTCACCGCGAAAACCATCCGCCAGAGCAAATTCAGCTGTGCACACTGCTGAGCATTAAGACCGGCGGTTGCCCGGAGGATTGCGGATATTGCTCGCAGTCAGTGAAGGCCGATAGCGGCGTTGAAGCGACCAAGCTGATGGACGTGCAGGCCGTGCTGCAACGCGCGGCTCAGGCCAAGGATGCGGGCAGCCAGCGTTTCTGCATGGGCGCGGCGTGGCGCAATCCGAAAGACCGCGACATGCCTGCGATTGTCGAAATCGTGAAAGGCGTGCGCGATATGGGGCTGGAAACCTGCATGACGCTGGGCATGTTGGAGCCGCATCAGGCAGAGCAGCTCGCCGAAGCGGGCCTCGACTATTACAACCACAACATCGACAGCAGCCCAGAATATTATGAGCGGGTGATTTCTACACGCGATTTCCAATGCCGTCTCGACACGCTGGATCACGTGCGCAAATCCGGCATCAATGTGTGCAGCGGCGGGATCGTCGGCATGGGCGAAACGCGCGATGACCGCGTCGGCTTCATCCACACACTCGCCACATTAGAGGCGCATCCTGAAAGCGTGCCGGTCAACGCGCTGGTCCCAGTAAAAGGCACGGTTCTGGGCGATATGCTCGCCGACACGCCAATGGCCAAAATCGACGATATCGAATTTGTCCGCACCGTAGCAGTTGCGCGGATTACAATGCCGATGAGCATGGTGCGGCTTTCTGCGGGCCGCGAAAGCATGAGCGAGGCGACGCAGGCTTTGTGTTTCCTGGCGGGCGCAAACTCGATCTTCACCGGCGACAAATTGCTCACCGCGCCCAATGCGGGCGATGACAGCGATGGGGCTCTGTTTGCGAAATTGGGCCTGACGGCGCTGCAACAAGAGGAGCCTGCACGGGCTCAAAAGATTGTGGAGCCTGCCGAATGATCGCGAGGGCGCTAACGGCGCTGGTGGCGGGCACTTTCCTCCTCGCCAACACCGCCCCTAGTCCTTTGCCCGAATTCGCGCCGCTCACTATTGGGGAGACTGCGAACGTCACCGTCTTGGATGCCGAGCGAGAGATCAACGTGGTCTTGCCAAAGGACTACGCGGAGGACCCTTCGCGTGCATGGCCCATCATTGTCCTGATCGATGGAGGGCAGATGCAGGACTTGATGATGGGGGTTGGCGTCAACAACTGGAACCGACTTTGGGCGCGCAGCGAAGGCGCTATCCTTGTCGGGATTGAGACCAAAGACCGTCAGCGCGAACTGCTTCCCCCCACTGGCGAGGCGGCTCAGCAAGAACGCTATCCTACCGCTGGCGAAGGGGAAGTGTTTCGCGCATGGCTCATCAATGAGATCCTGCCCACGATCAAAACCCGCTATCGCACCGATGGCCGGGCGTTCCTTGTAGGTGAAAGCGCGGCAGGGCATTTTGTGCTCGAAACGTGGTTCAAAACCCCGGGCGCTTTCGCCGGATACGCCGCGATTTCGCCAAGTTTGCAATGGGATGGGCAAGCTTTGTCGAAAGCGATCGCCGCGGCGCCAGCGGATACGCGCCCGCCGCTTTTCTTCTCGCTCGCCGATGAAGGCGGCGCGTTCGAAGAGGGGGTGCTTCGCGTTGCCGGTTCGCTTGATCCGCAGAGCGACAGGTGTTTTTCAGATCGCCGCAAGGATTTGCATCACAGCACGTCGCTGCACGGCCTGTTGCCCGAAGCGTTGCAATATTTGATGCCCACTATGGCCGATTACCTTGAAGAATTCGGTTTTACCCTGCGGTGCGATCAGCGTGGACGAAGCGCGGGATGACGGAGCAGTGACCGGCACCGCGCTTGGCTTCTGCGTAGACGACTTGCTCCCAAAAGCGCGTGGCGGAGGTCAGCTGCGGATGGGCCTAACCCGGTTAGGCGAAGCCGAATGGCTTCAACCCGGTCCTGACTATGCTGCGCGCGCGGCTGGCTTTGCCGATTGGCCTGAAGGGGGGCAGATAACACCCGAAGCCAAATCCCCCGGACAAGAACTCGCCGCAATGCTGGGTGTGACTGGCGCATTGCCCGAAGCCGCCTTGGCAGCGCACGAGGATATGTGCCTGCTCACGCAGCGGACGGGCGAAGACGTCTACCGGTTGATCGGAGCCGCCGTCGCTTGGCCTTCTGACTGGCATCCAAAGGACAAGATCGGCCTGCCGCTGCGCGCGTTGCACGCTCCAATTGCTGGCTATGAGCAGCAGCTGGCGACCGGGGTGGACCGGTTTATGGAAACGCTCAAACCCGGCGCGATTTATGGGCGGTGCAATTGGTTTATTGCCGCGACGGGTGAGCGCAGGTGGTTGGAACCGCGCTCACCGCAAGAAGCCTTTGCCCATGTCACCCCGGCCAATGCGGGCGAGGCTTTGTTTGTGCGGTCAGAGCGTCAGACCCTGAGGCGGCTTCCGCAAACGGGCGCGATCCTCTTCACGATTGGTATTTATGTCGAACCGCTTGGACTGTTGAGCGCAGACAATATCGCTACGCTTGCCCATGCTACACAAAATCTTGTCGCGGGGGAGGGTGACCGGCGCGGCGCGCCTGCCTATGCTGATGCTTTGATGGTGTATGCCGCACATGGGAGAGGGCCGTGATCTTAGAACTCTTGCTGCTCGCGCAAAGTGCCGCTCTTCCTGAATGCGATGAAGGTGCGGCAGAGCAGGGTATCCAGATGGAAATGAACATCTGCGCTCATCGGGATTTCTTAGTCTCGGATGCAGAGCTTAACGCGCAATGGTCGATCACCCGCGCTGCCATGCGCGAACGCGATGCGAACCGCGCTCTATACCCAGATGCTGACGATCGCCCCGGCTATTTTGAGACCCTGCTAGAGGCGCAGCGTGCGTGGCTGAAATACCGCGACGCGCATTGCCGCAGCGAGGGATATTATGCCCGTGGTGGCAGTCTTGAGCCCTTGTTGGTTTCAACATGCAAAACCGTGCTGACACAGGCGCGCACCAAACAATTACGCGAACTTGTGCAGCTACCCTGATGCCTGATCTGCCGCCTGAAACCCGTCCAGAGACCCTGTCTGTCCATGCAGGTTGTGATCCTGATCCGACCACCAATGCGCGGATTACTCCGATTTATCAGACGGCATCTTACGTCTTTGACAGCCCTGAGCACGCAGCGAACCTGTTTTCGCTGGCGGAATTTGGCAACATCTACACCCGCATTATGAACCCCACGAATGATGCCCTGGAAAAGAAAGTCGCAGCGTTGGAAGGCGGCGTCGGCGCGCTTGGCCTAGCATCGGGCCATGCCGCGCAATTGATCGCGTTTCACACATTGATGGAGCCGGGTTGCAACATCGTCGCGGCGAAGAAACTTTATGGCGGGTCGCTCAACCAATTGGGCGAAGCGTTTAAGAAATTCGGCTGGGAAACGCGCTTTGTCGATGCCGATGACCCGGAAAACGTGCGCGCCGCGATGGACGACAAAACCCGCGTGGTCTTTATCGAAAGTCTCGCCAACCCCGGAGGTGTGGTCAGCCATATTCAGCCGATCGCAGACATTGCCCACGCAGGCGGCGTGCCGTTGATGGTGGACAACACCATGGCCAGCCCGGCGCTGTGCCGCCCGTTTGAACACGGCGCGGACATCATCGTCCATTCGACGACAAAATTCCTCAACGGACACGGCAATGCCGTTGGCGGAGTGATTGTCGACAGCGGCAATTTCGATTGGAAAGCGCAAGGCGACAAATACCCATCGCTAACCCAGCCCAATGGTTCCTATCATGGTGCTGTGTTTGTCGACGCGTTGGAGCCGATTGGTCCGATTGCCTTCATCATCGCATGCCGCGTGCTCGGCCTGCGCGATCTTGGCCCGGCGATGGCGCCGATGAACGCGTTTTTGGCGCTCACTGGGATGGAGACATTGCACCTGAGAATGGAGCGGCACTGCGCCAACGCGCTGGCTCTCGCCCAATGGTTGGAGGGCCATGATAGAATCGCTTGGGTGAGCTATGCTGGTCTGCCCACCAGCGAGTATCATGCCAACGCGCAGAAATACCTTGGCGGGCACGGCGGAGCGGTGTTCACCTTTGGGCTCAAAGGCGGATTTGAAGCGGGCAAAGGGCTTGTGACGAACGTCAAATTGTTCAGCCACTTGGCCAATATCGGCGACACGCGTTCGCTGATCATCCACCCTGCATCAACCACGCACAGCCAACTTGATGAAGAAGGCCTCGCCGCCGCCGGGGCAGGACCTGACGTTATTCGCGTGTCCGTTGGGATTGAGCATATTGAGGATATCAAAGCTGATCTCGATCAGGCTTTGTCTGGCCTTTGAATTCCGCGCCCATTTTCCTTATCAAAACTGCGGTTTTCGAAAGGTTGATCGGTGACGGGTAAGGCGGCATAGGAGATCCTCAAATTCAAGTTGCTTTTTGGAGCGCATATTTTGTTTTCGAAAATTCTGATTGCCAACCGCGGTGAGATCGCATGCCGTGTTATTCAAACGGCCCAGAAAATGGGGATTGCCACGGTTGCGGTCTATTCCGATGCCGATCGCAACGCGCCCTTTGTTCGCATGGCCGATGAGACCGTGCATATCGGCCCGTCGGCGGCCGCTGAAAGCTATCTGATCCCGGAAAAAATCATTGCTGCTTGCAAAGAAACGGGCGCTGAGGCGGTGCATCCGGGCTATGGTTTCCTGTCGGAGCGCGCGAGCTTCGTGGAAGCATTGTCTGCCGAAAACATCGCCTTCATCGGGCCGCCAGCGGGCGCGATTGCCGCGATGGGCGATAAGATTGAATCCAAGAAACTGGCCAAAGCTGCGGGCGTCAATGTCGTTCCGGGCTTTGTCGGCGAGATTCGCGACACCGACCACGCCGTCGAGATCAGCGATGACATCGGTTATCCGGTGATGATGAAGGCCAGCGCCGGGGGCGGCGGCAAAGGCATGCGGCTCGCGTGGTCTGAAAAGGACGTGCGCGAAGGTTTTGAAGCCACCAAACGTGAGGGCCTTAACTCCTTTGGCGATGACCGCGTTTTCATCGAAAAATTCATTGAAAATCCGCGCCACATCGAAATCCAGATCCTCGGCGATAAACACGGCAATATTCTCTATCTGAATGAGCGGGAATGCTCGATCCAGCGCCGCCACCAAAAGGTCGTCGAAGAAGCGCCATCGCCTTTCGTAACGCCCAAAATGCGCAAAGCGATGGGTGAGCAATCGGTCGCGCTCTCCCGCGCGGTGGAATACCACTCGGCCGGCACTGTTGAGCTGATCGTGAGCGGGGCGGACCCGACAGGGGAGAGTTTTTACTTCCTCGAAATGAACACCCGCCTGCAGGTGGAGCACCCTGTTACCGAAGCGATCACGGGCATCGATCTGGTCGAACAAATGATCCGAGTTGCCGCTGGTGAAGAACTCTCCATGACGCAGGACGATATCGGCATCGATGGTTGGTCGATTGAAAACCGCGTCTATGCCGAAGATCCCTATCGCGGGTTCCTGCCATCAACCGGACGTTTGGTGGAATATTCCCCCTCTGTCCCCGGTTGGACGGACACCGGCGCTGTGCAGGGCGAAGAGCGGCGCGGCATTGAACACGGCGCGGGCAGCATCCGCGTCGATGACGGTGTGTTCGAAGGCGGCGAAGTGTCGATGTTCTACGATCCTATGATCGCAAAACTGATCACATGGGCTCCCACCCGCGAAGAGGCCGCCGATCTTCAAATTGAAGCGCTCGATCGTTTCCGCATCAAGGGCCTCGGCCACAATGTCGATTTCCTAAGCGCCATTATGCAGCATGAGCGGTTCCGTTCAGGCGAATTGACCACCGGCTTTATTGCCGAGGAATACCCTGATGGTTTCACTGGCGCTGCGGCCAGCGACGATTTGATGCGGCAAATGGCGGCTTTGTTCGCTGGCGCAGAGTTTACACAGCAGGTTCGCGCGCGGCAAATTTCAGGGCAGTTGAACGGGGCCGAAAACCCAACATCGCACTGGATGGTCAAAATAGGCGAAACGACTTTTGACGTGCTGCTCGAAGAAGGCGGAGCCAAGGTTGACGGCAAAGCGGTTCGCGGGACGTGGGATTGGGAAGTGGGCATACCGCTCGCTAACGTCACTGGCGACCACGATATGGCGGTTCAGGTTGACCGTGTCGGTATCCGTTGGCGGATGACAACTCGCGGCGCATCGCATGAAGCGCTGGTGTTGCCTGCGCGCGTTGCTGCGTTGGCAGGGCATATGATTGAGAAGGAGCCGCCTGATCTTTCCAAAATGCTGATCTGTCCAATGCCGGGCATGCTGATGAAGCTGCATGTGGCCGAAGGCGATACGGTTCAACCGGGGCAACCGCTGGCGACAGTGGAGGCGATGAAGATGGAGAACATCCTGCGCGCGGAAAAAGAAGCCACCATTGCGAAAATCAATGCAGCGGAGGGCGAAAGCCTTGCTGTTGATGAGGTGATCTTGGAACTTGATTGATTGTTGGCGATGGGCGCTGACTAATAATCTTTGCCGGTCCCGCAATTTTCCATGCGCGGGATACAAGTTGTTACGTATCGTGTTGTATTGATCCGACAATTTCTCGCCAGAATGCTGCTTTGTCCACAAATAGGCTGGTAACTTCGCCGCATTTCAGTGACCATGTTGTCACCGACTCGGCGTTTCACTGCGCTTTATATGCAGGCTGAGATGCCATTTAGGGGATCAGGCATGGCAAAAAAAGGCACCGGTTACTTCGACCGGAAAGGCAATTTTTTCAAGACGGGCCGTGAGGCCACCGAAAGCGATTTGGCGGCTTTGCTTGGCCAGATCGGTGATGGGGAAAGCCTTGCTCCGGGTATTGCGCATATGCTGCTCGATCGGCGTTTGGAGATTGAGCGTCTCTTTGCAGAGCATGATGAGATGATGGCCGAAGAGGCTGCATCAAAGGGCGCGAAACTGACCGACATCAGCGACAAGGTTGCCAAAATCCCGCGGTCTGCCAGCTGACCAACTGGCCTCCACCGATTGCAGTTGGATAGGTATCTGACTAGTCTAGACCGGAGGAGAAGAGACATTGCCGTTACCTATCACATCTATAAGCGCCGCATTTTTGGCGGTGCTATTGCTCGTTTTGGCTGTTCAAACGGTTCGGAAACGTCTCGCATTGAAAGCTGCGTTTGGTGATGCCGATGACCCTGGTTTGATCGCTGCGAGCCGCAGCCACGGCAACCTTGCTGAGCACGCGCCGATTGTCTTGATCATGCTGGGTTTGCTTGAAAACGCCGGTGCCAATTCAGGCCTTTTGATAGCGTTTGCTGCGGCCTTTTCGCTCGGAAGGATCGCGCATGCTATCGGTTTGCATCAACCATCTGAACCCGGCAAAGCGCCATTGATGCGGCAAGCTGGCGTGATCCTGACTTGGCTAACCATGCTTGGGCTTGCGGTGCTTATTGTGATTGGCGTTGCGTCTTAACCATCCACCAAGGCAACCGCGCGGATCCAACCGGCGCTGGCGCGTTCGATCTTCACTGGGAAACAGCTGAAAGTGAAGCCATGCGCGGGCAAAGCGTCCAGATTGGTCAGCTTTTCAATCTGGTAATAGGGGCGAATGCGTCCTGCTTTGTGCCCTTCCCAAATAATTGTGGGATCGCGGGTTTCGGCCCATTTTTTGGCGGTGTGGCTGAAGGGAGCGTCCCAGCTCCATGCATCGGTGCCGACCACTTCAACACCGCGCTGCGTCAACCACAATGTCGCTTCCGCACCAAGACCGACGCCTTGATCGGTAAAATTGTCGGTGCCGTAGATCGCGCCTGATTGAATCAACACAATGTCGAGCGGTTGGAGCGTGTAATCAATGGCTGCAAAGGCGGCCTCGAGTTCCGCTGCGCTCACAACATGGCCATGGGGCAGGTGAGAGAAATCGAGCTTTACGCCGGGCCGGAAAAACCGGTCGAGTGGTGCTTCATCAATGCTGGGTGCGGGGGCACCGCCGGAATCGGTGGTGGAATGATAGTGCCATGGCGCGTCCATATGGGTGCCGTTGTGCGTGGACAATTCCAGCATTTCGACCGCCCAACCTTCACCATCGGGCAAGTCCTTTTTCTCAAGCCCCGGAAAGAACATCGCGATCTGTGCCCAAGTGTCCTCATGCGTCATATATTGGATTTTGGGCCGCATGACCTCTGGATCGGAAATCACGTCATTGGTGATTGGGATGGACAGATCGATGAACTGGGTCATGCGCGGACAAGCTCCTCATCCAAAAACGCGGCAACATCCGACAGCTCCACATTACGGGCCATATAGGCAGCACCGATCCCTTTAAGCAGCAGGAAGGGGAGGTGGTCGCTTTCCATTTTTTTGTCGTGCCGCATGTGATCGACAAGCCGCTCGCCATCGCATTGCATCCCCAAACTGGCGATTTCCGACGGCAGGCCCGATGCCGCGATCACGGCTGCCGCACGATCTGCGTCTTGCGCCGAAATTTCGCCGCGCCGCGCCGAATATTTTGCGGCCAGGACCATTCCCAAGGCAACCGCTTCGCCGTGGAGCAAGCGGTCTGAAAATCCAGTTTCCGCCTCCAAGGCGTGGCCAAAGGTGTGACCGAGATTGAGCAAGGCACGCACACCCGATGTCTCACGCTCATCCGCAGCCACTATGCGAGCCTTGGCCCGGATGCTGGTGGCGATAGCGTGGGACAGGGCAGCGGGTTCGCGCTCTAAAACCTTAGCCGCGTTGCCCTCCAACCAGTCAAAGAATTCAGCATCGCCCAGCAGCCCATATTTGAGCACTTCGGCAAACCCAGCGCGCATTTCGCGATCAGGCAGCGTGTTCAAAACAAGCGGGTCGATCAACACGGCCGCTGGCTGGTGAAACGCTCCAATCAGGTTTTTTCCAGCCCCGGTGTTGATTGCGGTTTTACCGCCAACCGAACTGTCGACCTGCGCCAAAAGAGTGGTGGGGATTTGCACAAACCCGCACCCGCGTTTCATCACAGCGCAGGCAAATCCAGTAAGGTCACCAACAACCCCGCCGCCAAGGGCAAAGACATGGTCAGAGCGCGTGACGCCCAGCGCGAGCAGCCAATCCGTGAGTCGTTCCAGCACGGCCCAACTTTTTGCGCCTTCACCCGGTTCGACAACGAACCAATCTGCCTCATAACCCTCGGTCCCCATCGCCATTGCGATCGCACCTGAATACAATTTGTAAGTGTTGGTGTCGGCCACAAATGGAATTTTGGGGCGGCCCGGAATGCTAGCCGGCAGAAAATCCCAGAGGCGTTTATCCATCTCGTCGATTGCGCCCGCCTCAATCGTGACATCATACTCGCGCCCAGCCAGCGCAACTTCAATTACAGCCATTCGTATATCGCCTCAATTATTGCGTGCGCAGTATCGGAATGCGGACCGTCGCGGCTTTCCACCCGGATGGGGGCTTGAGCATAAAACTGCCGGCGCGCATTCATTAAATCGGTCAAAATTGTTTTCGGGTCGCCGCCGCGCAGCAAAGGGCGCGAATTGCGTCTGGATGTTCTTTCAACCAGCGTGTCGATGTCGCAATCGATCCAGACCGCCAACGCGCTGTTCAAGATCACATTGCGCGTTTCATCATCGATAAAGGCACCGCCGCCTGTTGCGATTACTCCGGTGCCTTCCTCAATCAATCGGGCGATAACGCGGCGCTCTCCATCGCGGAAATATTCTTCGCCATGTGCGTCAAAAATCTCAGATATTGATCGCTGAGCGGCGGCCTCTATCGCGTCATCGGCATCAACAAAACTGCGGCCCAGCAGTCCGCTAAGCCGCCGCCCGACTGTGGATTTGCCCACACCCATCAGCCCGACCAAGGCAATAGGCCTGTCCAACTGCGCGGAAATCCTCGCAATATCGGTTCGGTTCAAAGGCGTGTTTGCGGTCATTGCCCCACCGCCTATAGATGGGGTAGAGCGCGCGCAACATGTCTAAACAACGCATTCTTCCAATGGAGCAATCTCCGCGCTCTGGCTCGCGCCTCCGCGCTGGCGGCCGCCGCGCCCAAAGCCGCACCGGGCTGCCCAAATTGGCGATCTATGGCGCGATTGCGGTTTTGGGCATTCTGCTTATCGCCTATATTGATGGCGGAGAGGAACCGATCCATCCAATCGAGCAACAGATTGCGCTGTCCGATATAGGGGCAGGTTCATTCAATTCAGGTGATTCATGATGAAACGCGGGGTTTTGATTACTGGCACGGCGTCGCTTGCATTGATGGCGGCGGGCGTGGGCGGTTTTGCAGCGTCTTTGGTTAGCGCGCAGGATGCTCCCGAATCGCTTTTGCCGCCGGGTTTCGATGACCCTGCGCCGGCACCGACGCCTGCGCCCGCGCCAACGGTCGCGCCGCCAGTTGCCCCAGTTGGGCCAGCGCCTTCGGTGAACGCGCCTCCCCCTATTACGGGCGGAGCGGCAGGACCTGCGCCCGCCAATTTGCCGCCTGTGCCGCAGGTTTCGCAGGAAGAGCTTTCTGGGCTCCCGTCGCTTGATGAATTGGAAGACCTTTCGACAGATCAGCTGGATGATCTGTTGGGGTTAAAACCCAAATTCGACATTCCACCCGCCGCTCGCCGTGCTTTGTCACAAGTGGGTGTTCTTTCCCCGGCTGAGGGCGGGCTGCCGACGGCGGGTCTAGCCAAGCAACCCGAAAACCTTGTCCGCGCGGTTTTGGTGGGAATGGATGGTCCTGTCGTTTCGCGCTGGGGGCATATTCTTGTTCGCCGCGCTTTGGCGAGCAGGCTGGCTGCACCTGAGGGCATGGACCCCGTGGAATTTGCCACTCTGCGTGCAGGCGTGCTCAATTCTATTGGCGAATATGCGGTTACGCGCGGTCTGGTTCAGGACGTAGACACCGGCAATTGGTCGACGGCCATGACGAGCCAAGCTTTGACGGCGTATATCGCCTCCTCCGATCTTGTCGGTGCGTG
The DNA here is from genome assembly GCA_947502815.1 of uncultured Erythrobacter sp. Classification (GTDB taxonomy): domain Bacteria; phylum Pseudomonadota; class Alphaproteobacteria; order Sphingomonadales; family Sphingomonadaceae; genus Erythrobacter. Next base: position 1,934,809 of record CANNBH010000001.1, on the reverse strand, counting down.
CCCTGCTGTGCGGTTACAGGGTTCCGCACGCGAGAATCCAGAATGGGTGATGATGCAGGCGATTTGCAACGCCTATGCAGGCGAGGGCGCTTTGGCCGGATCGCAATTGAACGGCGCGCAAAACGATGAAATTGCCCCTGAAATCGATATTTTGTTGGCGCAGCGTTATGCCGGAGCCGCTGGACGAGGGCGGGGCGGCACCACTGTCAGCTGGGAAGGCGTTGAAGAGCTGACACCTTGGCGCTTTGCGATTGCAAACGCGGTGGGCGATGACATTCCATCGGGACTGTTAGAAAGCGCATTGTCCGGTCCGCGCGGCGCCTATTATCCGCTTGCGGCCGCTTCGGCTCCAATGCTGCCTTTGGGCGAACGTGCGGGCTTTGCCGAATTTGCGGCGGGCCGCGGCGTGTTATCGTCCTCCGCCATGGTTGATCTGTATTCTCAGGTCTATTCCGACAATGCGATTGGCGGGAATGCCGCACAGCGGGCTGCGCGCTTGCGTGAGGCGTTTGTCGGCGGTGATGCGGGCATTCGGATTGCGGCGATGAGAGGGCTGTGGGGCGAAGGGAACGCAGATTTTCCCGGCCAAATCCTCACCGCCTATGCCGCCGCGCGGATTGCACCATCGGCGGATAATGCGGGTGATGCTGGCGATTTGATCGCTTCTATGTTGACTGCTGGGCTGGATCGGGATGCGGCGGTTTGGGGTGAATTTGTAGAGCCCGGGTCGATGGCATGGGCGCTCATTGCTGTGTCTGATCCCGGCGCGGGCAGCGCGGCAGCGGACGCGGTTGAGAGTTTCTACGATCAAGATGACAGCGAAGAGGCGCGCAAATCGGCGTTTCTGGTTGCGGGTCTGGCCGGGCTAGGCCGGATGACACAGGATGATGCGAACGCCTATGGCGCGGATCTAAGTCGCCAGACGCGCTGGACTCGGATGATTGACCGCGCGGCAGAGGTGCAAAATCCAGCCATGGTCGCGATGCTCGCTGGACTGGGCATGCAAGGTGCGGATTGGTCACAAATGACGCCGCTGCATCTGTATCATGTCGTTTCTGCGTTGCGCGCAGTGGGTATGGACGCAGAGGCAAGGATGATCGCCGCAGAGGCGATCGCGCGCGCTTGATCCCGCTAAGCATGATTCCCGTGACAGCCCCGTTGACGGGCCGCTGATGGTGGGCGCGGTTCAGGATTTTCTCGACATGCTCGCCGCAGAACGCGGCGCGGCGCCCAACACGTTGGCTGCGTATCGCCGGGATTTGGAAGGCGCACAGGAAATCTTGGGCGATTTGGCCAAGGCCGACCGTGTGATGGTGGGAAGCCTCGCACATGAATGGGCAGAGCTTGCACCATCAAGCGTCGCTCGAAAAGCGTCGGCATTGCGCCAATTTTTCGGTTTTGCGATGGATGAAGGATGGCGGGACGATGATCCTTCGGGCGCCCTGCCAAAGCCGCGAACCCGCCGCCCTTTGCCAAAGGTTCTGGGGCACGGCGCGGTTGAGGCCTTGATGACGCGGGCCGAATTCGAAGCGTCCACTGAAAAGCCCGCCGCGGTCAGGCAATTGGCGCTGCTCGAAATGCTGTATGGATCGGGCCTGCGCGCGACGGAGCTGGTGGGATTGCCGCTGTCTACTGTGCCGCGCGATGCCCCTTTGATCACGGTCATGGGCAAGGGTGGTCAGGCGCGCATGGTCCCGGTTAGCGAAAGAGCGCAATCGGCGCTTTCGAGGTGGATTGCTTTGCGTCCAGTGGAACCCGCCTCAAAATTCCTCTTTCCGTCGCGCGGGGGCAAACATCTGTCGCGTGTGCGCCTGTTCCAAATGTTGAAAGAACTGGCCGCGCGCGCCGATTTGGACCCTGCCGGGATCAGTCCGCACGTTCTGCGCCATGCCTTTGCAACCCATCTTTTGGAAGGCGGAGCGGATTTGCGCGTGCTGCAAACCTTGCTTGGCCATGCCGATATTGCGACCACGCAAATATACACACATGTCGATGCGGCACGGCTTGTGGAGCTTGTAAATTCGCGGCACCCGCTTGCCACGCGCGAGCGTTCGGATTAGCGCACATTCTATGATTTCTTACCTCGATTTTGAGAAACCCGTTTCCAGCCTCCATGAGCGCATCGATGAATTGCGCGGCGTTGACGCGGATCACCAAGTTGATGTCGCTGCTGAGATTGAGCGGCTAGAAGGCAAAAGCGTTGAGCTGTTGGCCAGCACTTATGCGTCGCTGACCCCATGGCAAAAGACGCAGGTCGCCCGTCATCCGCAGCGGCCGCATTTTCGCGATTATGTCGAACACGCCTTTACCGATTTCATGCCTTTGGGCGGGGACCGGTTTTATGGCGAAGACGAAGCGATCCTGGGCGGCTTTGCAAAGCTGACTGACGCGAATGGCGAAGGGCGGCGTGTGATGCTGATAGGCCATGAAAAAGGCCACGACACACAAAGCCGGATCAAACACAATTTCGGCATGGGCAAACCCGAAGGCTATCGCAAAGCCATCCGCCTGATGGAACTGGCTGGGCGATTTGGCCTGCCGGTTGTGACATTGGTGGATACGTCAGGCGCGTTTCCCGGCATCGAAGCGGAAGAGCGCGGACAAGCAGAAGCGATTGCGCGTTCGACCGAAGCCTGCCTTGCGTTGCCAGTTCCGATGGTGGCGGTTGTTGTGGGTGAGGGCGGATCGGGCGGCGCGGTCGCGTTGGCCAGCGCTGAACGTGTCTTGATGCTCGAACATTCTGTCTATTCGGTGATTTCGCCCGAAGGGTGCGCATCGATTTTGTGGCGCACTGCCGACAAGGCGTCTGAAGCCGCTCAGGCAATGAAAATCACCGCGCAGCATCTCAAACGCCAAGGTGTGATCGACAGAATTGTAAAAGAACCTATCGGGGGCGCGCATCGCGATGGCCCGGCGATGGCTCGAAATCTTGGCAAGGTTTTGTCCGAAGAGCTTGATAATTTAAGCGAAAAGGACAGTGAAACCTTGATCCGGATGCGCGAGGAACGGTTCCTGCAACTGGGTGGATGACACTCTCGGGGCTTGCCCCGGCGACGCACTTTCCCGATAGTTAACTCCAAACGAAGCCGTCGGCGCTGAAGCGCTGCGAACTTTGAGCCGGGAGAGAGCGCATGAGTACAGTGACCAAGAAATATTTGATTGCGGGCACTGCCCCACTCGCATTGATTTTGAGCGGATGCATGGGCGGTGGTTCGATCCCGTCGGCGTCGACGCCAATCACCACCACCGAAGCGCAACAGGGCGCCGAATACCATCCGCAATTGCTGGCCCAATTCGGCGGCGCAATGACGGGATCTCACGCGCAATATGTTGAGCAAGTTGGCAAGAATATTGCGGTGCATTCCGGCCTGGGCAACGCGCGTGAAAGTTTCACAGTCAGCCTGCTGAATTCTCCGGTGAACAACGCGTTTGCGGTGCCCGGCGGCTATATTTACACAACCCGCCAACTGGTCACATTGATGAACAATGAGGCGGAATTGGCCGGCGTGATGGGGCACGAAGTCGGCCATGTCGCCGCCCGGCATTCACAGCGCCGCCAACAAACGGCGCAGCGCAATTCCATCCTTGGTGTGCTCGGCGCGATCGGCAGCTCAATCTTGCTCGGCGACAGCAGTGTGGGCGAAACGGTTTCGCGCGGATTTCTGCAGGGAACCCAGCTGCTTACACTCAGCTTTTCGCGCTCTCAGGAAACGCAGGCCGATGATCTGGGCATCCAATATCTGACCAGTGCCGGATATGATCCGCGTGCGATGGGCACTGTTTTGGCCAGCCTGGCTGCGCAAAACAGCCTCGATGCGCAGTTGCAGGGGCGCGATGATGCGAGCGTTCCGGAATGGGCATCGACTCACCCCGATCCCGCAAGCCGGGTTCAACGTGCGCTTTCAGCGGCGCAAGGCCTGCCCGGAACCGTTACGAATCGCGACACCTTCCTTCAGCGGATCGACGGTCTGCTGTACGGCGATGATCCGGAACAGGGCGTGATTGAGGGCAGCAACTTCATTCACCCTGAGCTGCGGCTGACATTCACCGCGCCGCAGGGTTTTTACATGGTCAATTCGTCAAGCGCGGTCAGTGTGAATGGACAAAGCGGCCAAGCGCAGCTCACTTTGGCGCCGTATAATGGCAATCTCGACAGCTATATTCGGCAACAATTCACGGAATTGGGCGGAGAGAACAACAATCTCGCTCCGCAGAGCGTCGAAACAACCACCGTTAATGGACTCCGCGCTGCCTATGGCCAGGCGCGGGTCAACAACGGCGATTCTCAGGTGGATGTTACGATCTTCGCGTATGAATTTGCCAATGACCGCGCCTATCACTTTGCCGCCATTACGCCGGCAGGGGGCGCGAGCACGTTTGCGGCGATGTTCCGATCGATGCGCCGGATCAGCGCAAGCGAAGCGGCGCAGGTCATTCCGCGCAAATTGGATGTGGTGACCGTCCAACGGGGCGATACTGTCGCTGGGTTGGCGCGGCGCATGGCCTATGATGACGGGCAAATTGCGCGCTTCCGTGTTCTCAACGGATTGAGCGCGGATGAAGGATTGATCGCTGGTCAGAAAGTGAAAATCGTTATCCGCGTGAGGTAAAGGCGTTTCTCTTTTGCGGGAGAATTGCAGCGAACACAGCGCGGATCGCGATTGGGCACAAAAAAAAGCGGCGGGGAAAATCCCCGCCGCTCTCTTTTTGGTCAATTAAGTCGTTAAGACTTAGTTTTCCATTTCGGTTTGAACTTCCGAGAATGTGTCCGAAAGGGTGTTACCCAGTGAACCCATTGCAGTGATAGCTGCAACAGCGATCAGAGCAGCGATAAGGCCGTATTCGATTGCAGTTGCGCCTTGCTCGTCACGAGCCAATTTGTTGAAAAATGTCATTTGTAGTCTCCTGGTTTTGGTCTTCGGTACCCGTGCCCGTTCATCGAAATGATCAGACAATTTGTGAATTAATCGAAAGCTCTTGAGAAATTCCTAATTTGGAACCTTTCAAATTTATGAACTTTCCATTGCCTCGACAGACGCGGTCTCAACTTCACTCCATGTTTCGATGGTCGCCGAGGCTACGCCTTGGAGAGCACCGATCATGGCGATCACGATCAAACTCACGATCAGTCCATATTCGACAGCAGTGGCACCAGAATTGTCGTTCCCAATGTGCTTAAGGAATTGCGTCAATTTCATTTGGTCACCCGTCACTTACGTTCCTGATGAGACACTGATCGCCGCGTCAGGTTAAGAAAAGGTTGAGGTGGCATCAGAAAATGGAAAAAATTCCGACATGACATTGGATGAGACACGTGAACCTCTTTGGGTTGTTGCGGGTGCACTCCGCGCTTCAGAAGACGGTTGGCTTATGCATCGCAGACCTTTGGAAAAGGATCATGGGGGACTATGGGAATTCCCGGGTGGCAAGGTCGAAGGTACTGAAATCCCAGTAAAAGCATTGATACGGGAACTGCGCGAGGAGCTGGGGATTGAGGTTGGCGAAAGCGATTGTGTGCCCGCCGGATTTGCTGAAGAACGCGGGAAGATAAAGGGCGAGGCGGGCCGTCGTCCCATTGTAATTTTGCTTTACACAATTGGCGTTTGGGCTGGCGACCCGCGGGCAATGGAGGGCGGGCGAATCGATTGGTTTACCCCTGATCAGATCATGAAATTGGATAAACCGCCGCTTGATCAGGAATTGGCGAGCCGCCTTTTCGCGGCGTATCGCGGAATTTTACCGACCACTGATTGATGATTGCAACAAAGAACCCGCATTCTACTATTGCCAAGTGCGCGCCGGATGCTATGTGCCCCTTCACCGCGCGCCAGTAGCTCAGCTGGATAGAGTACCTGACTACGAATCAGGCGGCCGGAGGTTCGAATCCTTCCTGGCGCGCCAAACAAGGGACTGCCCCAAATTCAATTTGGGTGCGGTCCCTTTTTTGGTTTGGGCGCGCTTTTGCGAGTGGCGATGCGGGATTGGGGGTGAAAACCGCGCAAATCCAGCCTATATGCTGACCATGGGGTAAGGCCGTGGGGAGGCGGGTTTTCCACAAATTGGGCGAATTGCAAATTTTGCATGGAACCCTTTGATGCTAAAACGATTTTCATTCTTGGGAACATCTTAAAACACGGGCAGGCCGCGCACTGGCTTGGCCGGTATCCTCAAGAAAGACAGTGCTATGAACTATATGAACGTGCATGATCACGATGAATTTGATCCGGAGAATCCCTTGAGCAAACCTGATGTGCCCGAAGAAGTGCAAGACGCCGTTCGCACCATTTTGCGCTGGGCAGGGGATGACCCGACTCGCGAAGGACTGTTGGATACGCCAAAGCGCGTGGGCCGCGCATGGCTTGAATATTGCCAAGGTAATCAGGAAGACCCGGCGATTCATCTCAGTCGTATCTTCGAAGAAGTCGGCGGCTATGATGAGATCGTGCTGCTGAAAGGCATTCCGTTCCATTCGCATTGCGAACACCACATGGCGCCGATCACCGGGAAAGCGCACATTGCATACCTCCCCGATAAAAAGGTGGTTGGCATTTCAAAGCTTGCCCGCGTGTTGCACGGCTTTGCCAACCGTCTTCAGGTGCAAGAGCGCCTGACTGCAGAGGTCGCCGAATGCATTTGGGACAACCTTGAACCGCGCGGTGTGGCCGTTGTGATTGAAGCCGAGCATGGGTGCATGACGGGTCGCGGGGTTAAGGTGCATGAAGTTGAGATGCTGACCAGCCGCATGATGGGCTGCTTCCTCGAAGACCATCGCAGCCGCAAGGAAGTGATGAGCCTGATGGGCTTTTAACAGCCGCACTTGAGGTGGGCGTCATTTCGTCGCACTGTTCGCGCGATGACGTCTTCACCTTACACGCCGGTTCTGTCGGCCCAGCAATTGTCCGACTTCTTTGTCGAGGCGTTTCCCGGTCACGATCATTCGGGCACAGAATTTTCGCGGATCGAACCCGGCTTTTTGCAAATGAAGCAAACTCCGGGCGAATCGATGCTTCGGCCCGGCGGGATCGTTTCCGGTCCGACGCAAATGGCGCTGGCTGACCGGGCTGCCTACGCTGTCATTTTGGCCCATATCGGCATTGTCCCCATGGCGGTGACCAGCAATCTCAATATGAGTTTTCTACGCGGGATTGCCGCAAAGCCATTCTATGCCGATGCGCAACTGATCAAACTTGGGCGCAGGTTGGCGACAGTCGATGTGCGGCTGTGGCAAGGCGACCCTTCGAATATCGCCGCGCAATCGACCGTGACCTATGCAATCCCGGCTCAGGCTTGAGCGCGGCTGCGGCTCGAAATTATCGATTATTTCGATGATCAGGTTTAGGCATGGGTCGCAGAGGCTTATACCCGCGCGGGATAGCCATCCAAAACTCGCAAAGAAAAAGGGCGCCGCAATTGGGCGCCCTTTTCCTTTGTATCGCAGGGTCAGAGCTTACATCTGATCGAGCATGTGCTCTGCGCTGGAGACTTTGAAATCGCCGGGCGCTTCGACGTTTAGCTGTTCGACAACACCGTCATTCACGACCATCGAGAAACGCTGGCCGCGCTTGCCCATTCCAAAGCCAGAGCCATCCATGGTCAGGCCAACGGCTTCGGCGAAATCTCCATTGCCATCGGCGAGCATCGTAATGTCATCGGAACCCGCGGCGGAATTCCACGCGCCCATGACAAAGGCATCGTTGACCGCCGTGCCGACAATCTCATCGACCCCTTTGGCCTTTAGATCAGCGGCCTTTTCGACGAAACCGGGCAGATGCTTGGCAGAACAGGTCGGGGTGAAAGCACCGGGGACAGAGAACAACGCGACTTTCTTGCCCGCAAAGTAATCCGAGGCTTGAACCTGCTGAGGCCCTTCGGCGGTTGCCTTTACCAAAGCCACGTCGGGGAGGGTGTCGCCTACTGAAATCGTCATTATCGTCTCCATTTGTTGTGTGCTGGATATAGGGATTTGAACCGGAGCGGCAATGTCTAAGCCAACTTCAAATCGCGGTTAAGGGTGCTTTACCGTGCACCTTGAAGATCGGGTAAACTCTTGCGGCTTAGAGTTTTGGTGCAGGGGTCCAAGATCGGCGGAGGCTAGACAATGCGCATGCACAACACAGGCACTTTCGGAAAACAGGCGTTTAGAGGGTTGGCGATGGCCGCAGCCATGGCCGCAGCACCCGCAGCGATGGCGCAATCTTCGCCTCAAATAACCATGGATACCGCAACACTTTCTGTACCCGGCGAATATGTTAGCCCCATCATCGCCGATGCTGAAAACATCCGCAGTCTCAATATCATGTTGATGGTCACCTCGCTTCGGTGCCGGACAAGCGGGCATGATTTTCGCGGTGAGTATGACCTTTTCGCCGCTGCGCATCAGCAGAATTTGACCGAGGCGCATATTCACCTGACCAATAATCTTGTCGCATCCCACGGAGAAGACGGCAGCCACCGGGCGCTGGACCGGATTGGTGTGGCCATCGCCAATCGATATGGCGATGGGCACCCGACAATGGGCTGCTCTCAGCTAAAGGAGGCCACGCTGAAATTGGCCATGTCTCAGGACCGGGCGGAGCTGGCGTTGATGGCGGATCAATTGCTGGCAGAGGGTTCGCAGAATGCACCGCGGGAAGGGCAGATGGCGGCGGTGCCGGAGGCGGCTGTTTCTGCTTCGCCTAGGGAAAGTGCCAATCCGCAACCGCATTCAGCGCACCAAAATTCAAAGCAAAACGGTCCGGCGCTACACCCGCCGCAACCGGTCGCAAATGAAGCCGCCACGCAGGAGCAGCCCGGTGCCGCTCGCGTTCCCAATTGGCTGAGGGGGTAAGGGCATTTGGTGAGGCAAAATTTGGCTCACATAGAGATATAAAGAAAACTTTATATTTGCTTGTCGCCGGTGAGGCCGCTAGGGGCGCGTAATATTATTACCCCATCGGAGACTCTCATGGCCAAGACAGCATCGGGCACGGCCCCAACCCAAGAACACATCATCCGTGATATTTCATTGGCACAATATGGCCATGATGAGATCGGAATTGCCGAGATTGAAATGCCCGGCTTGATGGCTCTGCGCGAGGAATATGGCGCAGCTCAGCCGCTGAAAGGCGCGCGGATCACCGGTTCGCTGCATATGACCATTCAGACCGCTGTTTTGATTGAGACGCTTATCGCGCTGGGCGCAGAAGTGCGCTGGGCAACCTGCAACATCTTCTCAACTCAGGATCACGCCGCCGCTGCGATTGCGGATCAGGGCATTCCTGTGTTCGCGATCAAGGGCGAATCTCTTGCCGATTACTGGGATTATGTTGGCCGCATCTTTGACTGGTCGACGAAAGAAGATCCCGATCTCACCACCAACATCATCCTCGATGATGGCGGTGATGCGACGATGTTCGCGCTTTGGGGCGCACGCATTGAATCTGGCGAAGAAATGCCTGCCCCGGCCAATGCCGAAGAAATTGAATTCCAGCGCGCGCTGAAAGCCTATGTCGCGGCAAAGCCCGGCTACCTCACGAAGAGCGTGCAGAACATCAAAGGCGTTTCAGAAGAAACCACCACGGGCGTCATGCGCCTTTATCAAATTGCGAAACAAGGCAAGCTGCCTTTCCCAGCGATCAACGTGAACGACAGCGTGACCAAGTCGAAGTTCGACAACCTTTATGGCTGTAAGGAATCGCTGGTCGATGCCATCCGCCGCGCCACGGACGTGATGCTCGCTGGTAAGGTCGCTTGCGTTGCCGGTTACGGCGACGTTGGTAAAGGGTCGGCTGCGTCGCTGCGCGATGGCGGCGCCCGTGTGATGGTGACTGAGGTCGATCCGATCTGCGCGCTTCAGGCGGCGATGGACGGCTATGAAGTTGTAACCATGGAAGAAGGCGCAAAACGCGCTGATATCTTTGTGACCGCGACCGGCAACGAAGACGTGATCACCGGCGAACATATGAAGTCGATGAAGAACATGGCGATCGTGTGCAACATCGGCCACTTTGACAGCGAAATTCAGATCTCCGCGCTCGACAATTATGAGTGGAAGGAAATCAAAGAGGGCACCGACATGGTGACCATGCCAGACGGCAAATCGCTGTTGATCCTTGCCAAGGGCCGCTTGGTGAACCTTGGCTGCGCCACGGGCCACCCAAGCTTTGTGATGAGCGCGAGCTTCACAAACCAGACGCTGGCTCAGATCGAATTGTTCACCAAGTCGGATGAGTATGAGAACGACGTTTATGTTCTGCCTAAACATCTCGATGAAAAGGTTGCTGCGCTGCACCTTGAAAAGCTGGGTGTGGAACTCAGCAAATTGAGCCAGAAACAAGCCGATTATATCGGCGTTCCGGCGGCTGGACCGTTCAAACCTGAGCACTACCGGTACTAATATGTAGGCCCCCACAACAAAACCCACAGTTAAACGGGGTTGTGGGGGCTTTCACCGCCTTATGCGGTTGCAAGCGGCGCGCCTCCGGCATAGCTGGAGAGTATGGAATTATCGCCGCTGGCCCTAATTGCGATTGCGCTGCTTTTGGCAGGCTGGACGGTCGCGGCCGTCATCGCGATTGTTCGGGCTGGTGCAAAGACTCGGCGCACTAAGGCGCTGCAAACATCGCTTAAGCGGATGCAGCATATGCTGGACGCTGCTCCGGCTGTTCCTTTGTTGGTGCGGGTTGATGGGCGGATCGAAGCGCCAGAACGGTTGGCGCGGTGGCTGGGCCTTGAGACCATGCCCAATTTTCTAAGCGAACTGAGCAGCGACGAAAGCACGTCTGGCGGCCTGTCGCCCAGTCAAACCGCCGAATTGACGGAAAAGATATCGCTCACCCAAAAAAGCGCGGCACCGTTCCAAATGGTGCTGACCCCGCCGGGATCAAAGCGCAGCTTGTCTTTGCAAGGCGCGCTCGCCGATCCGCAAGTGTCGCCCGGTGGGGCGGCGATTGTTTGGGTGTTTGATTTCACCGCGAGCGAGGATGAATTGTCGCAATTGCGCGGCACCGCCAGCCGCGCAGAAGCAGATTTCTCCGCTCTGATCGGACTGATCGAAGCCGCGCCGATGCCGATGTGGTTTCGCGATGTCGATATGCGCCTGCGCCTCGTCAATCAGGCCTATGTAAAGGCGGTTGGCGCGGACAATCTGCAAAATGTCATTGAAAACCAGATTGAGCTGCTCGAACCCAAAGATGCCAAAACGCCGGCAGATGTTGCGCGCGAATGTTTGGAAAAACAGGTTGAGGCGCAGCGCATTGATGCAGTGACGATTGATGGTGAACGGCGCAGCCTGCGCGTCACCGATTTGCCGCTGGGCCGAGACGGCGTCGCCGGATACGCCATCGATATTGAAGAACAGCAACAGGTCACCCGGGAATTTAAGGCTTTCCGCGATGCACAGCGCGCGATGCTGGATCAATTGTCGATTGGTGTTGCGCAGTTTGATGCCAATGAACAGCTGACCTTTGCGAACCGTCCATTCCGCCGCCAATTCGGCCTGACCGATGAAACGGTTGGCGCGCGGTTGGCGTTTGATCGTTTCCTTGCCGAAGCGCGCGAGCACGGCAGCACTCCGGAAGTGCGCGACTTTCCTGAATGGCGCCGCGAACATCGGGCGTGGTTTGATAGCGCAGAGACTCAGGAAGAAAACTGGCCGCTTTCGGGCGGCACACATTTGCGCATTGTTGCCCAACCTATGCCCGATGGCGGGCTGGTTATGTTTGCCGAAGACCGCACCGAACAGCTTGCCCTTTCGGCCACGCGCGACACTTTGCTGCGCACCCGCACGGCGACCCTCGACAGTCTGTTTGAAGCGCTCGCCATTTTTGCTCCCGATGGATCGGTGCAATTGTGGAACCGCAGTTTTGCCGCGACATGGGGTCTGCCCGGTGATTTCCTCGACACGCACCCCAGCGTGGAAGCTTTGTTGGAGGCGGTTGCTCAAAACCTCGCCAAGCCATCGCAGTCGGAAAAAATCGGCGGCGTCGTGCGCGCCGCAACGCTGGACCGGCAAGAGAAAGAAGGGCGGGTCATCCTCAACGATGGCCGCACATTGCGTTTTGCTGGTGTGCCTTTGCCCGATGGCAATGGATTGCTGACCGTTCTCGACATCACCGATTCCCAAAAAGCGGAAAAAGCACTGCGCGAACGTGCTGTCGCTTTGGAAGAAGCGGACGCAGTCAAAGCGCGTTTCCTCGCCAATATGTCATACGAATTCCGCACGCCGCTCACCACGATTGGCGGCTTTGCCGAATTGTTGAAGAGCGGCGCAGCCGGTGAAGTGAACGAACAAGCGTCAGAATATGTCGATGCCATCCTAAGCTCCGCCGCGCGTTTGACTGAGCAGGTTGAGAACGTCCTCGACCTTTCGCAAAGCGAAGCGGGATTGTTGCCAATCGACAAAGAGCAGATCGACTTGCTGCCGTTCCTCACCGGCTTGGTCAGAGAACGCGAAGAAGCGATAATCGCAGCAGGTCTTGGCCTTGATCTCAAGGGACGGCGCGGGCGCATGGCCGATGCCGATCCGCGCCAATTGAGCCGGGCGGTTGGCAACCTTTTGGACAACGCGATTAAGGCAACGCCGCAGAGCGGAAAGATACTCATCGAAATTCCCAAACCCGGCCCCGACGATGATTGGGGCGCGATGATTGTAATCACAGACAATGGCAACGGGATGACGCCTGATGAAATGGCCCGCGCCGATGGGAACTTGGCCAGCGGCGCAGGGCAGGGCGCAAAGGCCCAGCAAGGGACCGGTCTCGGCATTAGGCTCGCCCGGCAATTGGTTGATGCCCATGGCGGCAAATTGGAATTGGCCAGCGAGAAAGGCGTGGGAACAGTGGCAGCGATCACTTTGCCATGACCAGATCGAGCGGGCTTACAGAAACCCATCATAATCTGCCAGACTTGGCCGCGATGGGGGCATTCGGAGAGCGCGTCGCAGCGGTCTTGCGTCCAGGCGATGTGATCGCGTTAGAAGGCGGGCTGGGTGCGGGAAAGACCACGCTGGCGCGGGCCATCATCGCCGCATTGGGGTATTCTGGCGAGGTGCCATCTCCAACCTTCACCATCATCGAAACTTACGATGCGCCGCCTTTGGCTGTGCCGGTGGTGCACGCCGATTTTTACCGGCTTAACGATCCGGGCGAAATCGAAGAGATCGGCCTTGATGATTACCGTGAGGGTGCCGCCTTGATCGCGGAATGGCCGGATCACGCCGGGGGATTCGCGCATGAACCCGCTTGCCTGTCGATCGCGCTGGAAAGGGTGATCGACGATGCGGATGCCAAAACTGCGGATGGCCCCCGGATTGCGATTGCTCGCGGCGGTGCGGATTGGCTAGAGCGAATGCCATGAGCGATCTTCCCAAAGGCCTAGAATCATTCCTATCCGATGCCGGGTGGGGCGGGGCCGATATTGAGCCGATACCAGGCGACGCGTCGTTTCGGCGTTATTTCCGTATTCGCAAAGGCGACGGCAGCGTGCCTTCGTCGGCCATGCTGATGTATGCGCCGCCGCCAGAGGAAGACCCTAAACCGTTTCTGGAAGTGGCCAAATGGCTGCGAGACAGCGGCTTTCGCGCGCCAGAGATCTATCATGAACTGGCCGGTGATGGCTGGATCCTGACAGAGGATTTCGGCGATGAACGGATGCGCGAATGGATTGAAGCCCATCCGAATGGTGAAACTGGCGCTTACATTTCAGCGGTGAAAGTCCTTGGCCAATTGGCGCGGTGCAAAGCAGGGCCATTCGCCCCCTATGACATGGATGTATACCAGCGCGAGGTCGGCCTTTTTGTCGAATGGTATTGCCCTGCAGCCGGGCTCAATGTTGATGAGGATGGCTTCGTCGCTGCTTGGGCCGAAGTCTTAGCGCCTGTGATCGAAGCTCAAGAGCCGGGCGTGACGGTACTGCGTGATTATCATTCAGAAAATATCATGATGCTCGCCCCGGAAACCGATGGCGATCGCGCCGGGCAGGGTGAACAAGGGTTGATTGATTTCCAAGACGCTCTGGTCGGCCACCCGGCCTATGATCTTGTCTCTCTTCTCCAAGATGCGCGCCGCGACGTTTCGCCGGAATTTGAGCGAAAACTGCTCGATATCTACGTGCTGGGAGACGATCTGGGAGAAAGCATCGGGCGAGATTTCGAGGCCGATTATGCGCGCTTGGGTGCGCAGCGCAACGCCAAGATCGTCGGCATATTTACGCGGCTGTACAAACGCGATGGAAAGCCGCGTTATCTCGATCTGATCCCCCGCGTTTGGGAAGCAATGGAGCGCGATTTGGCTCACCCCGCGATGGCCCCTGTGGCGCGATGGTTTGATGCCAACATCCCCGCAGACTTGCGCGCCGCCCATGGGGGCAAAGTGGCATGAGCAACGCAGGTTTGGCCAGCGACACCGCGATGATTATGGCCGCAGGGCTGGGCAAACGGATGCGTCCGCTCACCGCTTCGACGCCCAAGCCTATGGTGCGGGTTGCGGGCAAACCTCTGATCGATCACGCGTTGGATCGTTTGTCAGACGCCGGCGTTTCAAAAGCCGTTGTGAATGTGCACTACCTTGCCGATGCGCTGGAGGCGCATGTTTGCAACCGCGACCAGCCCAAAGTTCTAATATCGGATGAGCGCGGCGAGCTGCTGGAAACAGGCGGCGGCATGATAAAGGCGCAGGCGCATCTGCCCGATCCGTTTTTCTGCCTCAACGCCGATAACATCTGGCTTGATGGACCGCGCGATGCGTTTCACGATCTTTCCGCGCGTTGGGACCCGGACAAAATGGATGCGCTGCTTTTGTTGGTTGGCCATGCGCGCGCTGCGAATTTCAATGGGCTCGGCGACTTCTATATGGACCCAGAGGGCAAATTGTCGCGCCGCCGCTCAGGCCGCATCGCGCCTTTCATCTACACAGGTATCCAACTGGTTTCGCAGCGGTTGCTGCGCGATGCGCCAGACGGCAAATTTTCGACCAACATCCTGTGGAACCGCGCGATTGAAGAAGAACGGCTGTACGGCGTTTCATTCACCGGCCAGTGGTTTGAAGTGGGCACACCAGAGGCGATTGCGCCAACCGAAGATGCCTTAAAAAGTGGGTGATCCGCGCGAACCCAGCGTCTATTCGATCGCTGCGCATCGCGGTTTTGCCGATGCTTTGGTGGCGGGAATTGTTCCGCGATACAGCGATGATGAAACCGGGCTTGCGCGGCTGACGCTGTTGGTGCCGAGCAGCCGCGCGGCGCGCACCATGTCCGAAGCATTTATCCGCCATTCCGGTGAAGCCGGGGTTCACGGAATGTTGATGCCGCGCATGGTGGCGGTTGGCGATCTTGACCTTGACGAAGCGTTGGGCGCGCTCCTCGATCCCTTGGGTGCGAGCGACATTCCGCCAGCGGTGGAGCCGACGCAGCGTTGGCTCGAGATTGCTGAACTGATCAAGCAAGAACGCGCAGACTTAGGCGAAAGCGCGCTTCCGGCGGCGGCCCGACTGCGTTTGGCCCGCGATGTGGCCCGCACAATGGACCGTCTGCTGGTTGAGGAAAAAGCGCCAGAGGACCTGATGAGCGAGCCGGTGCTCAATATGCTGGGCGAGGTGTCGGGGCACTGGCAAAATTCGCTCCGTCTTTTTGCCCGGGTTCAGGCGCGCTGGCGGATACGGCTTGATGAATTGAGCGCGGTTGATGCGGCGACCCGGCGCAATCTCTTGTTCGAACGCGCGGCCCGCAAATGGCGCGATGCCCCGCCCAAAGACCCTGTGCTCGCCGCTGGTGTGACCAGCGCCTCGCCCGCATTGGCGCGCATGTTGAGGGCGATTGCACGCATGCCTGATGGGGCGGTCGTGTTGCCAGATTTGGACCTGGCCCTGTCTGATGAGGCATGGGCTGAACTGGGGCAAGCGGGCGCTGCGCCAGAGCCGGGCGGAACAATCTTTGGCCCAAAGGACGCTCTGACCCATCCGCAATATCACCTGAAATTGCTGCTCGAACGGATGGGGATCGCACGCGAAGAGGTCCGCCCGTGGCACCGCAAGGGCATGACCGCCGCGCCGCCTGCGCGCAGTCACGCGATCAGCTCGCTTTTCCTCCCACCTCAGGCGAGCAAATCTTGGATCGATTTGGATAAAGACAAACGCCGCCTAGCAGGCGTCAGATTGATGACCAGCGCCACCAGCGAAGAGGAAGCGCAAGCCATCGCTTTGTTGGTTCGCGAGGGATTGAACGAGCCGGAAAAACGGATTGCCGTGGTAACGGCGGACCGCACGCTCGCACGGCGCGTTGCACAGCATCTGGCGCGGTGGAACGTGGACGCAGACGATTCCGCCGGACGGGCCTTATCGCTTACCCCTGCCGGGCGATTGCTGGGCCTGCTGGCGGAGATTATGTCGCATGGGGCCGGTCCCGCGCTGCTCATCGGTGCTTTGGCGCATCCGCTGGTGCGTTCAGACGATGGCGATACACGCCGCAATTGGCTTCGCTCACTGCGCGCGTTTGATCGCGAATTGCGCGGGCCGACCCCAGCACCGGGGCTAGAGCCGCTGCGCGAGATTGCCCGTAAAGCGGGCGTTGGTGAATGGTGGGACGAAGCCGAAGGGATTATTTCGCCGCTGCTGGATCACGGCGGCGATATCGCGTTGGCCGATGCAATTGACCGGGTGTCAGCCGCAGCAGAAGCTCTTGCCGGAGAGGCTGCGTGGGCACGCGAAGATGGACGGGCTTTGGCCGCGATGGTGGAAGATCTGCGCTTTCATGCGCGGGCGCTTAGCACCGGGATATCCAGTGCCGATCTGGCCGGAATTTTGCGCGATGTCATGCAAGAAATTGCGGTGCGTCCCCCCTATGGCGGCCACCCGCGTGTGGCCATTTATGGCTTGCTTGAATCGCGCATGGCCCGCGCCGATCTGATGATCTGCGGCGGCTTGAATGAAGGGACTTGGCCTCAACCTCCGGGCGCCGATGCTTTGCTGGCTCCAGCCGTTTTGCGCGCGCTGGGCGTGCCGGGTGCAGAATTTCGCATTGGCCTTTCCGCGCATGATCTGTGCGGTGCGATGGGCGCTCCCGAAGTTGTTCTTAGCCGGGCGCAGAGGGATGCGGACGGACCCACATTGCCATCGCGCTTTGTGCTGCGGGTGGAGGCGTTGCTTGGCGAATTGGCGGCGGATCATAATGAAACCGCCATCCCTGAAATGCTGCCCGCGCTCGATAGAGATCCTCCGCCCGCGCCGGAATATCCGCGGCCCATGCCGATGCCGGGTGCGGATCAGCGCAAGGTTGATATTAAAGTCACTGCGCTCGACCGACTTTTGGGCGATCCTTACCAATTCTATGCGCAAGAAATTTTGGGGCTGAGAAAGCTTGATCCGCTCGCCGCTGATCCCTTTGCCGATCCGGCCCTGCGCGGAACATTGGTGCACGACATTCTTGACGCTTGGCACAAGGCACGCGTGGCCGAGCCAAACCTTGCACTGATCCCGTTTGCAACGCGCAAATTTGCAGACGCGCAGGTCCATCCGCTGTTCAAAGGTCTGTGGCAGCCCCGTATTTTGGCCGCGCTCGAACGGTTTGAAGAATGGGTGGATGATGCCGCGCGTGAAGGGCGCACTGTCTTGGCCACGGAGGCGTCTGGTTCGATGATGGTCGACGGGGTAAAGGTGCGCGGACGCGCGGACAGGATCGATAGGTTGGCCGATGGAACGCTGGCGATCGTAGATTACAAAACGGGCGGTTCGCCCAGCGCAGCTCAGGTTGAGGCCGGATATGCATTGCAGATGGGTTTACTTGGCCTGATTGCGCGTGATGGCGGGTTCAGTTCAGGCGAACAGGTGATAACGGGCGACACCAGCGCGTTTGAATATTGGTCTCTGGCTAAGAGTAAGGGTGAATTCGCCTACCGCGATGAACCCGTGAAGACTGGACGCAAACGTTCGGGTCTGACGCCAGAGGAATTCTTGCCCCGGCATGAGCAGTTTTTGAAAGAGGCGATTGGCAAATATCTGTTCGGTGATGCGCCGTTCACAGCCAAGGAAAACCCAGATTACCCCGGCTATTCCGATTACGATCAACTGATGCGTCTAGAGGAATGGGTGATCCGGTTGAGCGCGGTGGGGGCTGTTAAATGAGCGGCGCGGTCTTTCCCCTGCAAGACAACCAATTGGATGCGGCCAACCCGCGCGACAATGTATGGCTGTCGGCATCGGCGGGCACAGGCAAAACGCAGGTTCTGTCGGCCCGTGTCTTGCGATTGCTGCTGTCACCGGGTGTGGACCCATCCCAAATATTGTGCCTGACTTTCACCAAGGCTGGCGCGGCGGAGATGGCAAACCGCATCAATTCAGTGCTCGCGCGCTGGGTGCGGTTGGAACCGGGGCGCTTGGCACAGGAATTGACGCATCTGGGTGCGGATATCGACCCACAGACTCAGGAACGCGCGCGCACTTTGTTTGCCAGTGTCATTGATTGCCCCGGCGGCGGGCTGCGGATTGATACGATCCATGCCTTTTCACAGTGGCTGCTCGCCAATTTCCCCGAAGAGGCCGATCTAGCGCCGGGTGCGCGTCCGATGGAGGATCGGGAGCGCGAATTGCTGGCGCGTGAAGTGCTTTCAGACATGTTGAGCGAAGCAGAGCACGGCGGTGACGCCGATCTGATTGAAGCGATCGCAAATTTTGCCCGGGTCAAGGATGTCGATGCGCTGCGGTCATGGTTGATGCGCTGTGCGGGCGCGGCCGATCTGTGGGTTGGGCCAGCCGCCTGGCAACCACCGATGCGGGCGCGGGTTTTGCGTCTGCTTGATATGCCCAGTGATGCGGATGATGCATGGGCGATTGAAGGTTTGCATCCGGATATCTTTCCCGATGATCAATTGCGCGCGATGCTGCCCTTGATGCAGGCTTGGGATACCAAAGTGGGCAATTTGACGGCGCAATTTATTCCCCATTGGTTGACGCTCAACATTGAACAAAGGGCAGTCGAAATTGATGGGTTTTTCGACACTGTTCTGAAAAAGGATGGCGATCCCAGAGCGATGGCGAAACCCGCCAAGGCAGAGCCTCGGTTGCCGCAATGGCAACAGGACATCGCCGATGCCGTCGCGATGGTTTCGGATCGGCGAGCATTGCTCGCACTGGCGGATTTCCTAACCCCGGCGCTTGAGATGGGCCGCAGTTTTGCGTTGCGATGGGAAGAGGCCAAAGCGCGCGAAGGCTTGCTCGATTTCGACGATCTCATCCGCAACGCCGCGCATTTGCTCAGCAAAACTGAGGCCGCCGATTGGATCAGATACAAGCTTGATCGCAGTTTCGATCATGTGTTGATTGATGAGGCGCAGGATACGAACGCGGCGCAATGGGACATTGTTTTTGCCCTGATCGACGACTTTTTCAGCGGCGAGGGCGCGCGCGGCGACATTGTGCGAACCATCTTCACCGTGGGCGATTACAAGCAAGCGATCTTTGGTTTTCAAGGGACAAGCCCGGAAAATTTCGCCCGCGCCAAGGAAAAGGTCAACGCGCGGATCGAAGCGGCCAAAGCGCATGCCCATGAACTGCGTGACAATCGCCGATTGCCGACGTGGAATGATCTTGATCTGGGCCGTTCCTTTCGCACTTCGCTCCCCGTGCTCGATTTCGTCAATCACGCGATCGAGGGGATCGGGTTTGAAGCCTTTGGCCTCACCAAACCGCCAGAGGAGCATGTGGGCGCGGATCGAGCCGGTCTGGTTGCCCTATGGGATCCTGTAACCGGGCATTCCGATGACGAAGGTGTCGAGGTGGACGGTGCAGAGGAGCGTGACTGGCTGCCCGCACATGACACGCAATTGGCAGAGAAAATCGCAGAGCAAGTGCGCCGCTGGGTTACGGACGAAGAAGCCTTTGTGCTGGAAAAGGGCGAGCGCCGCCATGCGCGGGCGGGGGACATCATGGTCTTGGTCCGCAAACGCAAAGAGCTCGCCGCGCAGATCGTGGCCAAACTGCACACCAAAGGTGTTGCCGTTGCAGGGGTCGATCGGCTGCGGCTCGGCGCGCCGCTGGCAGTCAAAGATTTGATGGCGGCCTTGCGCTTTGCCGCGCAGCCTTTGGATGATTTGAGCCTTGCAAACTTGCTCGTATCGCCTCTGATCGGGTGGACGCAAGACGACCTGTTGGCTCATGTCCCGCGGGCGCCAAAGGTACGGCTGTGGGATCACATGCGCGGGCATGACGATCCCAAGATTGCCGAAACGGTCGCACGGCTGCGCGATCTGCTCGCCCGCGCCGATTTTGAAACGCCGCAGGCTCTGCTCGCGTGGCTGCTGACGGGGCCTTGGGCCGCGCGGTATGCGCTTATCGCGCGGTTGGGGCGCGAGGCGAATGATCCGATTGATGAGCTGGTGAACGCTGCTTTTGCATATCAAAGCGCCCATACGCCCAGTTTGGCCGGCTTTATTGAATGGTTCGATGCTGGTCAGGGCGAATTGAAGCGCGACGCTGATGAGGCCGTGGGTCAGGTGCGGGTTATGACTGTGCACGGTTCAAAAGGGTTGCAGGCACCCATCGTCATTTTGGCCGATGCCACCGGTGAAGCAGGGCAGAGCGGCGGGCTGGAACTGCGCGATGATCCTATTGGCGGTGACGGCAAAGATGCCCGGACGGTGCCGCTGCCGCCCTTGTCCAAAACGGAACGTGTCGGGCCTGTTGAAGCGTCCCACGATGCTGCAAAAATTGCTCAAATTCAGGAACATTGGCGTTTGTTGTATGTGGCGATGACCCGTGCGGAGGAGGCGCTGTTTATCGGCGGTTCCTTGGGCCCAAAATATGTCAAAAAGGGCGTGCCCGAAGACAGTTGGTATGCCAAGTTGGAGCCCATTTTCGACAGCCCGCCGATGGAAGATGCAATCTGGGGCACTCGGCGGGAATGGGGCGTGCGGGCCGATCCAATGGTCGGCAATGAAGTTGAGGATGCGCAGGGCCTCGCAGCGCCGTTGCCTCTTTGGGCGACCACACCCATCGGTGCAGAGCCGCGCCCACCCAAACCGCTTGCTCCCAGCAGCGCAGGCGAAAATCACGCCGCAGAGCCGCCGCTGGCCCCCGATGCCGCCGCGATTGCAGCGCGTCGCGGGACATTGATCCACCGTTTGCTGGAACGCCTGCCTGATATTGCGCAGACCGATCGGCAATCCGCCGCGCAGAACTGGTTGCAGCGCCAGGCCAGCGATTTGGACAGCGCGATTCGTACAGAAATGGCAGACAGCGCTGTGGCCGTGTTGAATGATCCGCAATTTGCCGAAATCTTTGCCCCCGGCTCGCTGGCCGAAGTGCCCTTGGCGGCGACGATTGGCGGCATTGTTGTCGCAGGGACGGCCGATCGCCTGATGGTCACGCAGAGTGATGTGACCGTGGTGGATTTTAAAACAACGCGCCGCCCGCCGCGCACGCTGGGCGATGTGCCTCAGGCGACAGTTCGTCAAATGGCAGCCTACACCGCCGCGTTAGAAGTTATCTATCCCGGACGGACGATCCGCGCCTTGGTGCTTTATACTCAAACGCCGCAAATCATCGAATTGCCCCCCGCTGCGCTTAAAGCGCAAAAGGATCGGTTGGGAGCGACGCAGGAATCCTATTCCCCGCAAACGGGCGCTGCATATTGAGTGAGACCCCAACGCACCCTAAGTCACAATCAACGATCATTTAGGAGAAGCCATCATGGCCACCATCAACGTAACCGATGAGAATTTTAAAACCGATGTTCTGGAAAGCGATAAGCCTGTGCTGGTCGATTTCTGGGCTGAGTGGTGCGGGCCGTGCAAAATGATTGCACCGGCTCTTGAAGAAATCAGCGAAGAGCTGGGCGAAGCGGTCACCATCGCAAAGATGGACATTATGGAAAACACCGGCGTGCCCGCCGATATGGGCGTTCAATCGATCCCTCTGATGGTTCTTTTCAAGAACGGTGAGGCGATTGCGCGCAAAGTGGGCGCGGCTCCAAAGAGCCAGTTGAAAGAATGGATCGAAAGCGAAATTTGATCGCTTGATTTTGGGCCGGGTGCTCCGCTTTACGCGAGCACCCGTGCCACAAATTCATCCCAGATGGCGGGGCTAGATGCGCCGACCAATCCGGGCAAATTGTGTTGGTCAACGCGGTATTCGGTGCCGTCCAATCGCGCCGCTTTTCCGCCCGCTTCGTTAAGCCACAACACCCCCGCTGCATGATCCCACGCCAATGTGCGTTTGAAACTCGACACGTCGTTTTGACCCAATGCGAGCCTTGGATATTGTTCGGCGGCGCAGCGCGGAATATCCGTCAGCGAATAGTAAGGCGCTATCTTCGCATCGACCATCGCGGATTGTTCTTCGGTCAAGAAAATGCGGCTGATCGCGGCGACGGGTTTGTCTTGTCCGGTTGTGGCGGCGGCTATTTTCTCGCCATTCACAAACGCGCCTTCGCCCGCTTTGGTGTGGCATAGGCGATCGGAAATGGGATCATACAACCATCCCGCCACAGCCTTACCCGCATCGGCGAGGGCGATGATTATTCCAAAGGGTTCTTTGCCTTCGGTGAAATTGGATGTGCCATCGAGCGGATCGATGATCCAACATTGGCCAGAAAGATGTTCGAGCACTGACTTGTCTTCGGCGACCGCTTCTTCGCCAACCACGGCCACACCCGGCGCGAGTTTGGTAAGTGCCTCGGTCAGAAACGCCTCCACCTCGCGGTCGACGATTGTGACGGGGTCATCCTCGCCCTTCATTTCGATTTCATCATCGGTCAGCGCGCGAAAACGGGGAAGCATCGAACCGCGCGCAGCAAAGCGCATCAGGTCGCGGATTTCGGCGTCCAGCGCTGCGAGTTCGCTCATGATCTGTAATCCGCGTTGATGGAGATATACCCGTGGGTGAGGTCACAGGTCCAAACGCTTGCTCGCCCGGTTCCCATTCCCAATTCAACGGCAAGGTCAATCTCTTGCCCTTTAAGATGCTCAGCCACTGGCGTTTCGTCATAATCGTCAACCGGCACCCCGTCGCGCGCCGCCCACACACCGCCAAAGGCGATCGAGAGCTTGTCGCGGTCTGCTGGTTCGCCTGCTTTGCCGACCGCCATCACAACCCGGCCCCAATTGGCATCTTCGCCAGCGATGGCCGTTTTGACGAGCGGTGAGTTCGCGATGGCAAGGCCGACGCGCCGGGCGCTTTCATCGGATACCGCGCCCAACACGCGAACGGTGATGAACTTCGTCGCGCCTTCGCCGTCGCGCACCACCAATTGCGCAAGGTTGCGGGTGACATCATACAAAGCCGCAGCCAAAGCATCCGCGCCGGGGCTGTCCCATCCCGTGATTGCGGCATGGTCTGCTTTGCCTGTGGCAAAGGCTAGCACTGTGTCGCTCGTCGATGTGTCGCCATCGACGGTGATGCAGCTAAAAGTTTGCGCGTTCGCTTGTGCCAACAATTCTTGCAGGAAATCAGGCGCAACGCGGGCGTCAGTGAAGATATAGCCCAGCATCGTGGCCATATCGGGCGCGATCATGCCAGACCCTTTGATGATGCCGCAAAGCTCCACCCGCGTGTCCCCGATCATGGCGGAGGCATGCGCACCCTTTGCAAATGTGTCGGTGGTGGTGATGGCTTTTGCTGCGTCTTCCCATCCGCACGGCTGCGCCGTGATCGCAGCGGCGACCCCTTCGCGCGCTTTGTCTTTGGGAAGCGGCACGCCGATTACGCCGGTTGAGGAGACCAGAACGGCGCTCGGGTCGCAATCCAATGCGCCGCCAACCTGCGCCATAATCTCTTCGACGGCTTCGCGTCCGCGGTATCCGGTGAAGGCATTGGAATTGCCCGCGTTCACGATCAACGCGCGGGCAGAGCCGGATTTGACCTGTTCGCGGCCCATTTCAACTTCGGTGGAGGCGCAGGCGCTTTGAGTGAAGACCCCAGCGAGCGCGGTTCCCGCGTCCACTTCGATAAATGTCAGGTCCGCTCGATCCCATTCCTTGTAGTGCGCCCGAGCCACACGCAAAGTCACACCGGCGATCGGCGGCATGTCGGGAAAGGGTAGGGCGAGAGGCGAGCGGGCGAGTTCCATGATCGGGCGCTCTAATGCGATTGGCGGCAGGCTGCAAATGGCCCGTAAAAAGGTGCGCGCCGGTTGCTTTGCATTAACACGGGCTGCGCTATGGCCTTTGCCATGTTGAAAATCAGACTGATGAAAACCGCTTCCTTTGCTGTCGCTGCTGTTGCAGCCTCGCTCTCACCCGTTCACGCGCAAGATGTGGTCCAAGACGCGATGGAGGCCGCATCCGAGGCAGCCGAATTGGCTGCGGAGAATGCGATCGATCGACCATCGCAAACCACGGCCCAAGCAGACAACACGTCGCCGCCCCAATTGATTGAATTTAATCTGCTCCAAAATAAACCAGCAGATTATCCGCCCGCGTCCTGGATCGCCGGTGAAGAGGGCACGGTCTATTATGAATTGACCGTGGGTGAGGATGGCAACGTCAGGGCTTGCGATATAATCGACAGCTCTGGTTTTGCCGCGCTGGATGCCAAGACGTGTGAAATCGCCTTTGATCGCGGCCAATTCTCCGCTGCGACCGATGAAGAGGGTAACCCGGTGGCAGGTGTGCACCGCGACTTTCAGGTGTGGACCAAGCGTGAGCCCCAGTTTGCTGGAACATCAAGGATCCACGTCCAGTACACTTTAACGGCGCAAGGCGAAGTCACCGATTGCGAGGCTGTTGAGATAACGGGAAATATCGGCGCTTCTATGCGCGACACGATGGAGAATGAACCGTGTCCGGGCATGAACCGTGCAAACGCGCCTATCTATCGGGATGCAGCTGGAAACCCTGTGGCAAAGCGCGTTGACCTGATAATCGCGGTAGAGGTTGAAGATGTCCCGGAATAAGCGCCAGATCGCTTGGCGGCTCCGTTGCCTCAGCCGGTTTCAAAGCCGGTTTACCTTCCGGTGCAAATAGCGTAACGGAGGCACCGATATGCGTCGTCATTTGATCACTCTCTTTGCGCTTTTCACGGGGCTTGCTGCGCTTAATGCGCCGGCACATGCGTCCTCGTCAGAAACGATGGTGTTCGATGCGCGCGCATTTGCACGGGCCAATGATGCCGCTGCCAGCGCCAGTTGTCAGTGCCAGCATCCACCCCGTCAGGGCACGGCCAAATGCCCTTCGCGAGAGCGGCAACGCGCGCCTGCGCGCCTGCCCAACACTCTTCGTCCACCGATCGTTTTTGGAAGCGAACGCGCGCTAGAGTAGCCCGCGGCACACGCTTTTCTATCGTAACGCGCGGGCGATTGCCGCGCGAATTCACCCATATCACCATTTTACCGTAAGGCCCCCGCATGGCGCGGGCTGTGCGCGTTTCAAACAACACCCAAAGGCCCTGCTTTATGTTCGACAAGCTCGTCAAATCTGTATTCGGTTCTTCGAATGACCGTTACGTCAAATCGCTCGGCAAAATCGTTGATAAGGTCAACGCGCTAGAGCCGATGATCAAAGAACTGTCTGATGAATCGCTGAAAGCGCAGACCGACAAATTCCGCGAACAATTGGATGCAGGCAGCACGCTGGATGACATCTTGCCAGAAGCTTTCGCCACGGTGCGCGAAGCATCGACGCGGGTTCTGGGAATGCGGCATTTCGACACGCAGCTTATCGGCGGCATCGTGCTTCACCGCGGCGAAATCTCAGAGATGCGCACCGGGGAAGGTAAGACTCTGGTCGCGACATTGGCGACCTATCTCAACGCGATTGAGGGCAAGGGCGTCCACGTCGTTACCGTCAACGATTACCTTGCTCGCCGCGATGCGGAATGGATGGGTCAGCTTTATACATGGCTGGGTCTGACAGTTGGCGTGATCGTGCCGAACATGCCCGAAAACACCAAGCGCGACGCCTACAATGCCGACATCACATACGGCACGAACAACGAATTTGGCTTTGATTACCTGCGCGACAATATGAAGCATGAGCGCAGCCAGATGGCGCAGCGCCCATTCAACTTTGCGATTGTCGATGAGGTGGATTCGATCCTGATCGATGAGGCGCGCACGCCGCTCATCATCTCCGGCCCGACGGAAGATAAGTCCGACCTATACATCAAGCTGGACGAGGTCGCCAAAGAGATCCCGGAAGAGTGGTATGAAAAGGATGAGAAGACCAAGAATATCCAACTGACCGAAGACGGTTTGGAATCGGTTGAGAAGATGCTGATCGATAAAGGTCTGCTTGAAACCGACAATCTCTATGACGTTGAAAACACCCAGGTTGTTCATCACCTGGATCAGGCTCTTAAAGCCGTTCACATGTTCAAACGCGATGACAATTACATCGTGAAAGACGACAAGGTTGTCATCATCGATGAATTCACCGGACGGATGATGGACGGGCGCCGCTGGTCCAACGGTTTGCATCAGGCAACCGAGGCCAAAGAGGGCGTCAAGATCGAGCCTGAGAACCAAACGATGGCCTCGATCACATTCCAAAACTATTTCCGCATGTATCCAAAACTGGCAGGGATGACCGGCACGGCTGCGACCGAAGCCGCGGAATTCTGGGATATTTACAAAGTGCACGTGGTCGAAATCCCGACCAACCTGCCGGTTCAGCGCGTCGATGAAGAAGACGAGTTTTACAAGAACACAGTCGACAAATTCCAAGCCATCGCAAAGGCCATCGCCGAAAAATCTGCGCTGGGACAGCCGATCTTGGTCGGCACGGTCTCGATTGAAAAATCTGAAATGTTGAGCCAATTCCTCGACAAAGAAGGGGTAAAGCACGAAATTCTAAACGCCCGTCAGCACGACCGCGAGGCGTTGATCGTTGCGCAGGCCGGCCGGCTTGGTGCGGTGACAATTGCCACCAACATGGCCGGGCGCGGCACCGATATTCAATTGGGCGGAAACCTCGATTTCAGGATTGAGGCGGAATGCGGCCAGATGGAAGATGGTCCCGCCAAAGAGGCGGCAATTACCAAAATTAAAGAAGAGGTTGCCGAAGAAAAGCAGAAAGTGCTCGAAGCGGGGGGTCTGTTCGTTCTGGGGACAGAGCGGCATGAATCGCGCCGGATTGATAACCAGCTTCGCGGCCGTTCAGGGCGTCAGGGCGATCCCGGCCTTTCCCGTTTCTACCTCTGTCTTGAAGACGATCTGCTGCGCATTTTTGGCCCCGACACATTGTTTGCCAAGATGATGAATTCCAACCTCGAAGACGGCGAAGCGATTGGCTCCAAATGGCTGTCCAAAGCGATTGAAACGGCCCAGAAAAAGGTTGAATCGCGCAATTACGATACGCGTAAACAGGTCGTCCAATATGATGATGTGATGAACGACCAGCGCAAAGTGATCTACGAACAGCGCGCCGAAATCATGGACAGCGAAGCGGTTGATGATGTCGTCGTCGATATGCGGCACGATACGATCAACGCGATCATCAACACCGCTTGCCCTCCCGGATCCTATCCCGAACAATGGGATGTCGAAGGGCTCAAGGAAAAACTGCTCGATGTGTTTGGCCTAACCCCGCCGATCGACGACTGGCTTGAAGAAGATCAGGTTGAGCAGGAATTCATCGAAGAACGCATCGTCGCACAAACCGATGAGATGATGGAAGCCAAAATGGCCAAAAACGATGCCAGCATTTGGCGGAGTGTTGAAAAGGACGTTCTGCTGCGCCAGCTCGACTTCCATTGGAAAGAACACCTCGCCACGCTTGACGCCTTGCGTCAGGTGATCTGGATGCGGGGGATCGCACAGAAACAACCGATCAATGAATACAAGCAAGAAGCCTTCGGACTGTTTGAATCATTGCTCGACACATTGCGTGAGGAAGTGACCAAGCTGCTTTTCAAATCCGAACTGCGCATCGCTCAGCCTCAACCAGAGGCTCTGCCGGATCTTCCGGACTTCCTGACGGGGCACATTGATCCGTTGACGGGGCTTGAAAACTCCAATGATGGCGATGGTTCAGCCGAGCGCGCCGAATTGTTTGGCTCGTTGGCAGGCAGCCCGCGCGCAGCATCGGGATCTGGCGGTGCGAACACGGATAACCCCTATGCCAACCTGCCGATCAGCCGGAATGCGCCGTGCCCGTGCGGGTCAGGCAATAAGTATAAGCATTGCCATGGGGCCGCGGGCGCACGGCAATCCGCCTGAGGCGGAAAGCTGAGATGAGGGCGCACAGCAAACGATGCCGCTGATCGTCCTCCTGACGTTAGGCTTTTTCGTCGCCGCGTTGCTGTATGCCAGCGTGGGGTTTGGCGGTGGGTCGACATATCTGGCGCTGTTGGCGCTTTCCGGGCTCGATTACCGCGTTTTGCCCATGGTGGCGCTGGCGTGCAACATCGTGGTTGTGGCCGGGGCAAGCCTGCGTTTCGCAAAAGCGAAGCTGACCCCGTGGAAGGGCGCTGTGCTGCTGACTGTGCTGGCCGCACCAGCTGCTTTCGTTGGCGGGTTGATATCGATTGACCGTGATGCGTTCTTGCTGCTGCTGGGCGCCAGCCTCGTGCTCACGGGCTTCACCATGCTTATTCCTGTCCGCGATGAAGTGGTGGGCGCGCCGTCCAAGCTGGCCAAAGCTCTGCCGTTCGCTGCCGCGCCGCTGGGCTTTATCGCGGGGCTTGTTGGCATCGGCGGCGGTATTTTTCTGGCTCCGCTCCTCCATCTAACGCGCTGGAACAACGCCCGCGCAATCGCGGCAACGGCGAGCTTCTTCATCCTCGTGAATTCACTGTTTGGGCTGGCAGGGCAGATACTGAAGCACGGGCCAGCGATGTTTGGTGGCGCTATGACACAGGCTATGCCGCTGCTCATTGCCGTTGTGATTGGCGGGCAAATTGGCAGCCTGATGGCAGTGAAATTCTTGCCTCAACGCTGGATCTGTTGGTTGACGGCGGCGCTTGTGATGATTGTGGGTGGCAGGCTGCTAGTTGGGACGTGAGCGAGGGTAAGGAATGCAACCCTGCATTCGGAGCACCGTTTTCACTCAAATCTGAAAAATGGCTCCCCGAGTTGGATTCGAACCAACGACCAAGTGATTAACAGTCACCTACTCTACCGCTGAGCTATCGGGGAACATCACTCGATCTGTCTGCCGAGTGCGAGGGGCGCGTATATGATTCGTCGGCGCGCATTGCAAGAGGGTTTTGCGCGGAAATGCTCAATCCACTGCAAACTGCTCTGCAACGATGCGATCGGCGAGCGATTGGCCCGGATCAAACAGCAATTCCAACTCCATATCATGGGCGATTTCGATGGAAACTTCGGCGATATCGCGCAGTTCCTTTTGATCGGCCACCGCCGCAATTGGGCGCTTTGCCGGTTCCAACACTCTGAATTTAATTGGCATTTCGTCAGGCAATATCGCACCGCGCCAACGGCGTGGGCGAAACGGGCTGATCGGAGTGAGAGCGAGCATTCCGCTGTCCAGCGGCAAAATCGGGCCGTTGGCGGAAAGGTTGTACGCCGTCGAACCCGCTGGCGTGGAAACCAAGACGCCGTCTCCAACCAGTTCCTCAATCCGCACCCGGCTTCCCACGGTGATTTCAATTTTTGCCGTTTGCCGTGTTTCCCGCAGGAGCGACAGTTCATTGATCGCGGACATTGTGTGCTGTTCGCCATCTTGCGTCGTCGCGGTGATTCTTAGCGGGGCAATCGTTTTTCCCCGCGCCCGGTTGATCCGCGACATCACCGCGGCCCGTTTGTGGAAACGGTTCATCAGAAAACCGACCGTGCCAAGGTTCATCCCATAGGCAGGGATGACGCGCCCGCTGTCGAGCATTGAGTGCAGCGTTTGCAGCATAAAGCCATCACCGCCCAATACCACGGCGGCATCCGCATCCTGCAAGGGTGACCAATCGCGCTGGGCCCAAAGCATGGAAAAGGCCTCTTGCGCGCGCGGAGTTTCCGACGCGAGCAACGCGACCTTGTTGAACCGATTGTGCTCCGGCTTGTCTGGCGCATCCGTGTCATCTGCCATAGTTGGCGCTTGGTCCATTCACATTCTCCCCATACGCGGCCCTAACATTGCATGGTGTGGCGGCGCGCCCCCCATTTTGACGCAATTGATTTAGTAACTTATCCTGATGTTCCAAATCTGGTCGGATTGCAATTGGAAGGCGCATTCTGCCTATGGCGGTCTTAAGGCGAGAATCATGACTGACGCATCATCATCCGGCACCGGGCCGCGGCCCGGAACGCTACCGACTTCATTGCGGGGGCCTGTGCGTGGCAATTTTCCCGGCGTGAAGGCGGCTGCGCTGGAAACGGATTTGCTGCGTGCGCTGGACCGGCGCGAAATTGAGGTTTTGTTTCAGCCGCAATTTTCCTGTCAGACAGGCGCTGTTGTCGGCGCAGAGGCTTTGGCGCGTTGGCAGCATCCTTCACTTGGTGAAATTGGCGCGCGTGATCTGTTTGCCATTGCTGAGCGTGCGGCGCTGGTTGCGCCCCTGTCGCGGCATGTGGTTGCGCGGGCGCTGGAGGACGCAGGCCATTGGCCCAAAGAGCTGACTTTGTCGCTCAACATCACTCCAGAGGAGCTGGGTGACCCAAGGTTTGCCGCTGACTTTGCCGAATTGATCAGCAAAAGCGCGATCGAACCGCGCCGGTTGATGCTGGAGATTACCGAAGATTTGCTGCTCAAAAATCTGGAGCAAGCGTCAACGGCCCTGCGCGCGCTGCGTGGTTTGGGCTTTCGCACCGCTCTCGATGATTTTGGGGCGGGTTTTTGCAATTTTAGATATCTGCGCGAATTGCCGCTCGACGCGATAAAGCTCGACAAAATTATGGTCGATGACGTTCCTGGCGATGCGAAAGCACTGGCGGTGCTGAGGGCGATTATGGCGCTGGGAAAGGCGCTTGAGCTCGATATCTACGCAGAGGGTGTGGAGAGCGTTGTCCAACGCGCTGCGATCATCAGCGAAGGGTGTGACTACTGGCAGGGCTTCCTGCGCGCGCAGCCGATGAAAAGCGAAGGCGTGCTCGCCCTATCACGAACGGCTCGCGGACGCGGCCACGGGTAATTTGGCGGCTTGTGCGGCAGCGTATTCCGAACAAGTGCATTGACCCAACAAGCCCGCAATGCGCAAATTTAAAGCGAAGGGGCAGTTCCGCTGATGTATGAATTGAACAATGACACCGCGCGGATTGAGTTTCAGTGGTCAGTTGGTGACACCCGAGCGCTTGAAAAGAATTTGCGTGAAGCGATAAGACCAGCGGGCGCTTATGCGATCACCGTTGGTTCGCGTTTGATCGCATACGCATTGACCATGCTCGTGGCGTTTACGCTGCTGCCTGGCGCAGACTTTCATGTCGTTTTATGGATCGCTCTTGCGGCCAGTTTCTCAATTTGGATATCGGTGGGCGTTGAGGTTCTGTCTCTAAGGACGCTGGAAAAATTACAGGCAAGTGATCCCAAAATGGTTGGTTGGAACTACCTTTGGCTGGATTCCTATGGCGTGTCATGGAGCACCGAAGTTGCCGAAGACTACACGAGCTGGCTTGGTGTAATCGATATCGAAGAGAGAGACGGCTCGTTCTGGATAAAGACCGGCCCCGCACACGGCTATTATATTCCGCCTCGCATTTTCCCTTCCGCAGGCGACGTGGCTGATTTTAGAAAACTTGTGCAACAATTACGAGACGATCCTAGCCCACCCAGACAACTTGTGGAGGCTGGTGAAAACCTCGTGAAGCACTAAATTTCATGCCTAGCTCAATTATGTGAACCTGGCTTGCGGTGTTCGCAGACTGTCCAGGGCCTCCTCTAGCTCTCGACTTAGCCTATTTCGCTTTTGCGGCCTTCCTTGCGATGCCTGACAACCCCTTGGTCAATTGGAACAGGCCGTTGAGGCGGCTTTGTGGGTCGTTCCATGCGCGGTTGATCACCAGTTTCATATCTGGGCGCAGTTTCGCGGATTCCTTCAATCGATCAACATAGGCAATCAGGCCGGGGCCGTCGGGGAAATCGTCCTTGTGGAATGTCACCAAGGTCCCGCGCGCACCAACATCGATCTTGGCGATGTTGGCTTCGATGGCCTGATGTTTGATTTCGATCAGACGCACGAGGTTCTTTGTTGGCTCAGGCAGGTCGCCAAAGCGATCGATCATTTCGGCGGCCAGACTTTCGATCTCGGCCTTATCTGCGGCTTGATTGAGGCGGCGATAGAGCGCCATGCGCACGGCCAAGTCCGGCACATATTCTTCGGGGATCATGATCGGCGCATCGACGGTGATCTGCGGTGAGAACGCGTCTTTCGCTTTCTCCAGCCCCATTTCGCCCGCTTTCGCCGCAAGGATCGCGTCTTCGAGCATGGATTGATACAGTTCGAAACCAACCTCGCGGATGTGGCCCGATTGTTCATCGCCCAGCAGATTGCCGGCACCGCGAATGTCGAGATCGTGGCTGGCCAATTGGAAGCCCGCACCCAGCGAATCCAGATCGCTGAGCACCTTGAGGCGTTTCTCTGCAATCTCGGATAGCTGCACGTCTTTTTCATAGGTCAAATAGGCGTAGGCGCGCAGTTTCGACCGGCCCACGCGGCCCCGCAATTGGTACAGTTGGGCAAGGCCAAAGCGGTCGGCGCGGTGGATGATGATCGTGTTTGCCGATGGCAGGTCGAGGCCGCTTTCAACAATCGTGGTGGACAGCAGAACTTCGTATTTGCCGTCGTAAAACGCGCTCATCCGCTCTTCGATTTCGCCTGCGCCCATTTGGCCGTGCGCGGAGATCGGTTTCACCTCTGGCACATTTTCGCGCAGCCATTCTTCGACTTCGGCCATATCGGAAATGCGCGGCACGACGATAAAGCTCTGCCCGCCGCGGTGGTGTTCGCGCAGCAAGGCTTCGCGCATGACCATATCGTCCCATTCCATCACATAAGTCCGAACGGCAAGGCGGTCGACGGGAGGGGTTTGGATGGTGGAAAGTTCGCGCAGGCCGGTCATCGCCATCTGCAACGTGCGCGGGATCGGCGTCGCAGTTAGGGTTAGCATATGCACATCGGAACGCAGCTGCTTCAGCTTTTCCTTATGCGTCACGCCGAACCGCTGCTCCTCATCGACGATCACGAGGCCGAGGTTTTTGAATTCGGTCGATTTGGAAAGGATCGCGTGGGTTCCGATGACCAGATCAATGGTCCCATCGGCGATGCCTTCGCGCGTTTCGGTCGTTTCCTTTGCTGATACGAGCCGCGAAAGGCGCCCTACATTCAGCGGGAAACCGGTGAAACGTTCGGCAAAATTTTGATAATGCTGGCGCGCGAGCAGGGTGGTGGGGGCCACAATCGCGACTTGCTGGCCGTTCATTGCCGCCACAAATGCAGCGCGCAATGCGACCTCTGTTTTGCCAAAGCCAACATCGCCGCAGACCAGCCGGTCCATCGGCCTGCCGCTTTCCAAATCGCGCAGGACATCGGCGATGGCGGCGTCTTGGTCGTCGGTTTCTTCCCATGGGAAGCGGTCGACGAATTGGTTGTAGCTGGCTTCTTCTGCTTCGAAGACAGGAGCCTTCTTAAGCGCGCGCTCTGCCGCGACTTTCATCAATTCGCCTGCGATGGCAGTGATGCGTTCTTTCAGCTTCGCACGGCGTTTTTGCCATGCTTCTCCGCCCAAACGATCAAGCATGACCGCGTCTTCGGAAGATCCATAGCGAGAGAGAACGTCGATGTTCTCAACCGGGATGAACAATTTGTCGCCGCCGCGATATTCCAAGGCGACGCAATCGTGCTGGCTTTTGCCGACGGGAACGGGGTCGAGGCCGAGATATTTGCCGATGCCGTGTTCGACGTGGACGACCAAATCGCCTTTCGCCAAAGCCTGAAGTTCGGCGAGGAACGCATCGGAATCCTTGCGTTTTTTCTTACGCCGAACCAGCCGGTCACCCAGCACATCCTGCTCTGTCAGGATTTCTAGATCATCATTGGCAAAGCCTGCCTCCAGCGGGAGGACCATCGCGGCTGTCGTTCCTTTGGCGGAAAGTCCCAAGGCCTCCTGCCAACTGTTCGCCAAAACGGCGGGTGCGCCGGCTTCCTCTAGAATAGAGGCAATGCGCGACCGGCTACCGGTGGAATAAGCGGCGAACAGCGGTTTGCGGCCCGATTTTGCGATGCTGGCAAGGTGTTTTGCCGCCGCTTCGTAGACGTTGTCACCGCGTGCGCGTTCGGGCGTGAAATCACGGGCGGCTTTAAACCCGAAATCAAGGGTGTTGTCGGATTCCGGCGCGGCAAAGACGCTGGTCCGGTGCGCCGGGGCTGCTGCAATGGCGGCGTTAAACTCTGCTTCGCCGACATACAGCGCATCTTGCGCAAGCGGGCGGTAGCTGCCGGTTTTATCGCTCGCGGTGCGGCCGCGCTGTTCGTGATAGTCGGCGATGTCGGACAGACGTTCTTCGGCTGCGGCCAAAGCCGATTGGTCGATCACCACAATGTCATCATCGGCAAAGTGGTCGAAAACAGTGCTCAGCTTGTCCTCAAACAGGGGCAGCCAATGTTCCATCCCCGCCAGACGCCGCCCGTCGCTGATCGCTTCATAGAGCGGGTCTTGGGTAGCGAAGGCTCCGAACAATTCGCGGTATCGCGAACGGAACCGTTTGATGCTGCCTTCGTCGAGAAGTGCCTCTGACGCAGGCAAAAGCAGGTGCGAATCGAGCCGCCCGGTCGACCGCTGTGTCGCAGTGTCGAACAGGCGGAGGCTTTCCAATTCATCGCCAAAGAAGT
This sequence comes from uncultured Erythrobacter sp., assembly GCA_947502815.1. Lineage (GTDB taxonomy): Bacteria > Pseudomonadota > Alphaproteobacteria > Sphingomonadales > Sphingomonadaceae > Erythrobacter. The sequence continues at coordinate 1,900,136 of CANNBH010000001.1, read as the reverse complement.
CGAGCCGCAGCCCTTCTTCGAGCGAGGAGGGGAAAATGTCGACAATCGACCCGCGCACTGCAAATTCGCCGTGGTCGATCACCGTGTCGGTGCGCGAATACCCTTGCCGGGTGAGCAATGCGGCAAGGCTATCGTGGCCGATGGTCATGCCGGGCTTAAATTCGCGCACGCTTTCGCGGATGCGGAACGGGGTCAGCACGCGTTGAAGCACGGCGTTGATCGTGGTCACGAGCAATTGCGAGCCCGATGAAGGACGCTGCAACCGGAACATTGCCGACAGGCGGGCTGCGCTGACCGTTAAGGCGGGGCTGGCCCGGTCATACGGCAGGCAATCCCACGCGGGCATTTCCAACACTTCGACCTCTGGCGCGACGAAGCGCGCGGCCTCGGCCACGCTGCGCATTGCGGCTTCGTCTGGCGCGATAAAGATTGCACGCTGTTTCGCCGCGCGTGCCAGATCGGTCAGCACGAGCGGTTGTGCACCGCGAGGAAGCGATGACAGGGTCAGCGGCGCGCTCGCCGAAAGGATGCGGTTAAGGTCTGGCATTGTGTCTAATTCAAAGGCCGATAGCGCGAGAGCGTTCCCGCGTCAGGAAAAGAGTGCGTGGCGGGCGTGCGCCCTAGCTGGGGATATCGACGTAGTCGAGTTTTTGCATCTTCTCGATCAGCTCGCCCTGAAACTTTGGCGGAACCTCCTGTGTTTGCAGGCCCCATGCCATGATTTCCACGTCGTCTTCGGCCAGCAGATCTTCGAACCAATCCATCTCCGCCGGGCCCCATGTTTCATGATACCGGTCAAAGAATCCGCCGATCATATAATCCGCCTCACGCGTGCCGCGATGCCATGCGCGGAACTTTGCGCGGGCCATGCGGGTCTCTAGTGCGGGCATATCGGTGTCATCGGTCATGGGAAAAGCGCGGTAAGGCACTCGCAGAATGGGCGCAACCGGCTATAGACGATCATCATGCGCCCAGAAGTCCTCAACACGATCTTTGCTGAAAGCCAGACGCTGGACGGCGTGGGCCCGAAATTGGCAAAGCCGCTGGAGAAACTGGGCCTGACACGGGTGAAGGATGTTGCCTATCACCTGCCCGAACGGTTTGTAACGCGACGGGCGATTGCGGGATTGGAAGAGGGCGCAGAGGGGGAGCAGGTGATCGTTGCCCTGACCGCCACTGAACACCGCGCACCATACAATCCGGGGCGGGGCCCATACCGGGTGATGGCCCAAGATGAGGCGGGCGAAATGTGTGCGCTCACCTATTTTGGCAGAGCATCCTACACAGCCAAGAAACAGCTTCCTGTCGGAGAGAAGCGTTGGGTCGCCGGCAGGCTCGACCGGTATGGCGACATGCTTCAAATCGTGCATCCCGACCATGTGGAAGAAGATAGCGCCGCACACCTCGCTCGGCTGAATGAGCCGGTTTATGCGTTGTCAGAGGGGCTGACACAGCCGCGCCTTGGATCGCTGGTCGCGCAATCGCTCGAACGGCTGCCTGAATTGCCGGAGTGGATTCAGCAAAGCCAATTTGATGAAGCCGGCTGGCCCGCATGGCGCGATGCGATGCACCTTGCGCATAAGGACATGCATCAAAAGGCGCGTGACCGGCTGGCCTATGACGAACTGCTCGCCAACAGTCTGGCCTTGCTATTGGTCAAGGCGGAAGGCCGGCGGCGCAAGGGTCAGCCTCTTTCCGGCGACAGGCAGCTGAGAGACCGGCTGCGATTGCCGTTTGAAATGACCGGCGCGCAACGACGATCGGTGAATGAGATCGAAGGCGACCTTCAGCAGGAATCGCCGATGCTGCGATTGCTGCAAGGTGACGTGGGCGCGGGAAAGACGGTTGTGGCGCTCGAAGCGATGCTGATCGCCAATGAGGCGGGTAAACAGGCCGCGATGCTTGCCCCGACCGAAATTCTCGCGCGACAGCATTTCGAAACCTTGCGCACAATGGCCGCGCCGACCGGGGTGGAGGTCGCGCTGCTGACCGGGCGGGCCAAGGGCAAAGAGCGTGAGAGCATCCTTATGGGACTGCTCGACGGGTCGATTGATATTTTGATCGGCACCCATGCCATTTTTCAAGATACGGTGACCTATAAAGATCTGGGCCTTGTGGTGATTGACGAACAACACCGCTTTGGCGTGGCGCAGCGGCTGGCTTTGGCGGGAAAGGGGCGGCGCGCGCCGCACACTCTGGCGATGACCGCGACACCGATCCCGCGCAGCCTGACGCTTGCCCATTATGGTGAGATGGATGTGAGCCGCTTGGACGAGCTGCCACCCGGACGCCAAGCCATCGACACGCTGGTCGTGTCGCAAGACCGGTCAGAAGACGTGATCGCAGGGGTAGGGCGCCACTTAGCCACCGGTCAGCAGGCCTATTGGGTTTGCCCAATGGTGCGCGAGATGAGCGGCGCGTTTCAAGCGTCCGACATTGCCGCCGCCGAAGCGCGCTATGCCGAATTGGTTCAGCATTTCGGCGATGATGTTGTGATGGTCCATGGCCAGCTAAAGCCAGAGATCAAAGACGCCAACATGGAGCGGTTTGCCAGCGGTCAGGCAAAATTGCTGGTTGCGACCACTGTGATCGAAGTGGGCGTCGATGTGCCTTCCTCAACGCTGATGGTAATCGAACAGGCCGAACGGTTTGGCCTTGCTCAGCTTCACCAATTGCGCGGGCGTGTGGGACGGGGCAGCGAGAAAAGCCGGTGCCTGCTGCTGCGCGGATCAGAATTGAGTGAAACAGCGCAAAAACGGCTGGCTTTGATGCGGGAAACACAAGACGGTTTTCGCATCGCGGAAGAAGATTTGGAGCTGCGTGGGGGCGGCGAATTGTTGGGCACGCGGCAATCGGGTGATGCGGCGTTTCGGATTGCGGATTTGGAGCAGGTGCAAAAACTGCTTCCCGTGGCCCATGCCGATGCGCGAATGTTGATCGACCGTGACGGAGGCCTAACCAGCGATCGGGGCGAAGCGGCGCGGATCCTGCTCTATTTATTTGAGCGGGATTGGGGCGTGCAATTGCTGCGCGGCGGCTAACCGAGGTTTAGAACTTGGCGTTTGCGCCGTCAGTCTTGAACCGCAAAACCAGAGCATCCGCCGCTTCGCTCACCATATTCCAGCAAGCCTCAAAATCGCTTTCATCGCCGTAATAGGGATCAGGGACCGCTTCGCCTTTGCGCCCGTCAATCGCGTCGAGCAGCATCGTAATATGCGCCGCCGCATTGCGCGGTGTGTGCGCTTTGATTCCCGCCAAATTCGCGCTGTCCAAGGCAAAAATGTGGGTGAATTCATGGAAGTGTTGCGGTGCCAATTGCTGCCCACGCGCCGCGCTGATGTCCACGCCGTTTGCGCGCGCGGTGGCAATGGCGCGCGGATCGGGCGGTTCTCCTATATGATACCCAGCGGTGCCCGCGGATTCCACGTGGAGATCGATCCCCGCGTCGGTTGCGGCCTTGACCAACGCGCCCTCTGCCATGGGCGACCGGCATATATTGCCAAGACACACAAACAGGACGGAAATTTTATTGTTTTGCTCTTCCATAATGGGCGCGTAATACAATCAGCATGAATGGAATTTGAAGCGTCCAAGGCGTTGAAATGGAGAGAGAACATGATGCGCAAGGTTTTATCGGGATTGGTTTTGGCGACTTTGCCTTTCGCGCCTGTGTTTGCCGGGCCGGTCGAAGATTATGAAACCCTGCGCGAAGAAGTCTGGCAGTCGGCTCTGGATTCCTCTCCAACCTTGGCAACGAGCGTTGGCGACCGGCGCGGGGATGGGCAATTGGGTGATCTGTCTTTGGCCAACTACGATGAACAGGTGGCAATGGCGCGGGTCTATCTCGCGCGGCTTAATGCGATTGATATGGGCGCGCTGCCGATTGATCTTCAGGTGGATTACGCTGTCCTTCAAAGCAGTTTTGCAGACCAAATCGCCGCCAGTGAACACGATCAAACGCGCTATATCCTGTTTACCAATCGCGGTGGTTGGTTCTCTGGCTTTGCCTCACTGCCTTATCGGTCGCCGTTCTTCACACTCGCTGATTACCAAAGCTATGTTGAGCGACTTGAGGGATTTCGCAGCCTGAATTTGCAAGGCATTGCGCGAAGCCGACAAGCCATCGCAAACGGTATGACGCAGCCGTGCGAACCGATGCTGGGTTTTGAAAACCGCATTGAGCAGCAGATTGTTGATGACTACACAGCATCCCCGTTTTGGCAGCCGTTTGCCGGGGAAAAACCGGGTGCGATTTCCGACGAAGATTGGGCGCAGATGAAGGCGTCAACGAAGGCATTGATCACCGGGGTGGTTGTGCCCGCGTATCAAGAATTCCTCAGCTTCTACACCGATGAATACGCCCCCAACTGCCGCAGCGGCACGCCGGGCATCCTCGCCACACCGGGCGGTGATGACTATTACGAATACCGCGTTCGCAGCTTTACCACGACCGATATGACCCCGGATGAGGTCCACAATCTGGGCCTTTCCGAAGTTGCCCGCATTCGCGCCGAAATGGTCGAAGTCGCTACCGAAGCCGGGTTTGAAACCCGCGAGGCTTTCATCGAGCATCTGCGCACCGATCCGCAATATTACATGACCGATGTCGACGAATATGTTGCGCATGTGGCCGCGCTGGCCAAGCATATTGACGGGTTCATGCCGCAATTGTTCGGGCGGCTGCCGCGCCAGCCGTACACCGTTGCGCCGATCCCTGCGCCCAACGCGCCCGGTAACACGACCGCCTATTACGAGCCCGGCTCGTTAGAGACGGGCGCGGCGGGCATTTATCGGATCAACACGACCGAGCTGGATCAGCGGCCTCTGTGGGAACTGCCCGCGCTGGGCGTGCATGAGGCTGTGCCGGGTCACCACCACCAGATCGCATTGCAGCAGGAATTGGATATCCACCCACTGCGTGCAAACGGCACATTCTTCACTGCCTTTGTCGAAGGGTGGGGCCTTTATTCAGAGCGTCTGGGCATTGAAATGGGCCTGTATGACACGCCGGCCAAACAGATGGGGCGGCTGTCGTATGAGATGTGGCGCGCGACGCGTCTGGTGGTCGACACCGGCCTGCATTCAAAGGGGTGGAGCAAGGAACAGGCGGTGGCCTATATGCTCGACAACACCGCCCTTTCGCCTGCCAATATCGATGCTGAGGTTAACCGCTATATGACGTGGCCGGGACAGGCGCTGGCCTATAAAATCGGTGAGCTGAAAATCCGCGAATTGCGCAGCCGCGCGGAAGAGGCGCTTGGTGCGAATTTCGACCTGCGCGATTTCCACGATACTGTGCTCGAAAACGGGGCGATCCCGCTTTCGGTGCTTGAGGCGCATGTGGATCGTTGGATTGAAGGAAAGGCAGAACGCTAGGGTGCAGCATTCTTTTGACCTTGTCCAAACTCTAGATGTTGCGTCTCGGAATGTCTCCGCCGCCGTCTTAGTTGCACAGCAAGATCTAGTATTTTGGTCGGGTGTTATGGGAGTTGTCGCGACCATTAGCTTGTTCGTCACCACAATTGGTGTTTGGTTTCTTCGAGACACACTGATCGAAACTAGAAAGGCCGTGAAACAGACCACTGTTGCCAACGAAGCGATGCTTAAGCAGAATGAATTGACTGAAAGGGCGCAGCGCCCCTGGCTGTACGTTGCCAAGGCGGTTTATCGAGATGATGGCTTCATTGATATACCATTCAAGAACATTGGGCGAATGCCAGCTCATGGCTTCACAAAGGAGGTGGTGGTTTCTTATGATCCAAGCCCATTCGTACTGGAAAAGGAAAATTCACCAGACATGATGGCAGGTACTTCATTGTATCCCGATCAAACTGAAACGCTTAGGCTGGCTGGACCTAAAGAAAATTTTAAAAAAAGAACTTTGTTTCTTCGTATAACCGCATCTTACCTACTTCCCGATGGAACCATTGAGCGCTTCGATGAGATCCTTGGTCTAAATGAGGACCGGGTATTTCAAAAGTACACTAAAGAAGCCCTGATCAAGGAAACGATTGATAGGCAGAATTCGAATGGCAACGATCCAAATACTCCGGTTTGGGTGTTGGGTGGATAAACCCATCTAAGTTGATTTCTGATCTCTTGTTTGTGTGCTTTCGAGCACTTCCTCGACAATGCGCCGCACATTGATCTTCGCCTTCAGCCGCGCTCCCAGCAGCGCGGTGCCGCTGACTTTGCGTTGAACGAACAGCGTTTCAACCGGGGGAAGGGCCCATGTTTCCTTGTCCTTGGCGATGGCCATGCCTTCATCGCGCAGCAGCGGCACAAACGCGCGGTCGCCAAAATCGAACGGTGCATCCTCGCTCATTTCGCCAAGGATGATGTCGATCATCCGGTTGACCCGATCAGGATATTTCTCCGCTACAATGGGAGCCATGAAACCGGCTTGAATTGCGGAATTCAAAACAGCCTCGCGTTCGCCGCTTAGCCCCGCGTTGAGCATCGTTCGGTAATTGTTAGCAACCTCGGGATCGACTGCGCGGCAGGCTCCGAAATCCAGCAACACGATTTCGCCGGTTTCCCGGCGATAGCGGAAATTGGCGAAGTTGGGGTCCGTCTGCATCACGCCAAAATCGAACAATTCGCGCGCCACCAGCCGCATCAAACGGCTCATGACTGCATCGCGGCGCTCGGCTGTTTCGTGTTCCAATTCTTCAATGCTGACACCTTCTTCGAAACTCATCGCAAGGATCGATCCGCGCGTGAGGCCTTGGTGCAGCGTGGGCACTACGAAACCGTCCACGCCTGCCAATCGCTCTTTGAACAGAGCCATCTGCTCGCCCTCACGCTGGTAGTCGGCTTCTTCGTGGAGTTGTTTCTTTGCTGCGGCGAGCAGTTTGTCGACTTCCAATTCAGGCGGGGCAAAACCGGACAGTTTGAGCAGCGTCATCACATTGTCGACATCGCTGTCGATGCTTTTGGCAACGCCGGGATATTGCACTTTGATCGCCAGTTCCTGACCATCACGGGTCAACGCCTTGTGCACTTGCCCGATAGACGCCGCGGCGATGGGACGCGGGTTGAACCATTTGAACTGTTTGCGCCAATCATTGCCCCATTCCGCCTTCAAAACCTGATCCAATTGCTTGGTCGGCATGAAATTCGCTTGATCGCGCAGGGAGGCAAGGATTTTTGCCAGCTCTGGCGGTAAGAAGTCACCGGAATCCAGGCTAATCATCTGGCCCATTTTCATCGCCGCACCGCGCAAATGGGCGAGACGGTCGGTCATGCGTTGGACATTGCCGGGGGTCAGGATCAGGTCGCGCGCAGATATTGACTGTCCGCTGGTCAGCCGCCGCGCGCCCTCTGCTGCCATACCGCCAGCAACCCCGCCAACAAGACGTCCGAATGTGCCAAAGCGCGCCAAGCGCCCTGATGGCACAGCTTTCTCACGCCTTTTATCGTGAGAGCGATCGGCAGGGGTATTTTCGAAGTCAGGGGTGTCGTCGGTCAAGCTGGGGGTGATCCTTGATGCGCGGGTTTGGTCAGGTAACGGCCCAGCGCAGTGGGCGTTCCGCAACGGTCAGCTGATGCAAAGACCGCCATCAACCGGCAGAGATTGCCCGGTGATGTAATTGCTGTGCGGCGATGCGAAAAAGACCGCCAGCCCCTCCAACCCTTCGTGATCACCAGCACGGCCAAGGGGAATGCGTTTCGCCATCCATTCGGCGAATTTGGGGTTAGCTTTCGCGGTAATGTCTGTCTCGTAAAAGCCAAACAACAAGGCGTTGGCGGTGATCTGATACCGGGCCAATTCAAACGCCGCGCCACGGGTTAATCCGTTTACCGCCGCCTTTGACGCGGCATAATCGGAGCTTTTGTTGACGCCCATAATCGATTGGCCAGACGATGTGACAATCAATTTGCCGCCCGGATCGCCGTTTTCGGCGCGCTCAATCATGTGGCTTGAGGCGTATTTGTAAACGAGGGCAGGGCCGCGCGCGTTGATTGCCATCGTTGCGTCCCACCCTTCGCTGGTCATGTCCGGAATACGCGTTCCGGCCCCCGAAATCCCGGCATTGGCAAAGGCGGTATCGACCCGGCCAAAGGCTTTGAGCGTGGCCTCCATCGCGGCTGCGACCTGATCATCATGGGCCACGTCACACGCCAGGGCGATGGCTTTGCCGCCGCCCAATTCGCTCAGCTCCTTAACCGCAGCATCATTCTTCGCCCCGTTTCGAGCCCAGATCGCGACGTTCGCGCCCGCTTTGATCAGCCCCCGCGCCATTCCCAGCCCAAGGCCGCCGTTGCCGCCTGTGATGACCGCAACGCGGCCCGATAAATCGAAGATGTTCATAAGGGATAGCGGTGCCGCAATTTGTCGCCGCTCGCAAGCGCGTGGAGGCTCTCCAAAGAGGCGCTGCCCTTACCTCGCATCGCTGCGCTTTTCCACCTATTGCTCGGGATCAACCTTAAAGACATACACCGGGCCCAGATCGATTTCCTGCTGAGTCCCGCCAAAATACAGTTCCAATTCGGCGCCGCCGGGGCTGTAATTGCGCGGTGCTTTGGTGGCGATCTTGATCAACTGCCAATCGGGACCAACACTGAACCGGTTTGCAGCAAAGCTCTCAAACGGGGGCAGGGTGCCTTGAATGCGCGATGCGGCAACCGCGCGGCCATCTTCGGTTGACGCGCTGACTGTGCGGGCCGCAATGGCAATGACCAAATCGTCGCCTTCGGTGATCGCTTGATTGATCGGCACTGTCGCGGCCAGATCGGTGAGCTGCGTTCCCTCTTGCGCGATGGCAAAACGGGTTGCCTGCATCATCCAAATCTCGCGCTCTTCGCGGGTTTCATAGGAGCCGACAGATCCGCCAAACTTCCAAAAGGATTGGCTGGGATTGTTGATCAGCGTGCCTGTGCCCTCAAGGCTGCTTGGCATTTCCAATTCTGGAATGTCAAAAGACGCCGCCGCCACGGTGACCGGGCCGGTTCCCGCAATGGACTGTGCGCCTGTGACCACGATGGCTTGTCCGATCTCGATCGTCTGACGCGTGCGGCCAAATTGTACCGCGACAATACCATCGGTCGAACGCAGACGCTGCTCTGCCGGGGCGCTGACTTCGTACCATTCCCAATCACGGCCGATTGACAGGGTTTCTTCGCCAAAGCCGGGATACGGTTCGACATTGCGTTGAAAACGGACGCGCAAAACGCCTTTGCCATCATCGGTGTCAGCTTCCAAAGTTCGGGCGTAAAAGCCGACAGTGACCGTATCGCCGCGATTGACGGATTTGGTCAGCGGGACGTTGGTGCCAGCGGTGTAGATGAATTCTGCCGCGCGCTTAATTTCAAACCGCCGCGCCGCACCGCCGCCGGGGATACTGGCATCGACCACAGATGATGCGTCGAGGTCAGCGCCGTAGGACTGCCAATCGATCCGCGATGGATCATTCACAAGGTCACCCGGCAATTGTTCATCAAGCGCTTCAAGTTGAGCGTTGTCTTGTGCGGCGCCGTTTTGCGGAGCCAAACCCGCAAGGGCCAAAATGCTGGCCGCTGCTGCAATCGATTTTGCGCGTGTGATTTTCATTGTTCCCCTCCAGGTCTTCAATAGTTTCTCATTGAAATTGTTGGTCAGTGTGTGAACGTTATCATTGTGGTATGCAATTGCGCGACCCCGTTGAACGCGGCTGTCTCGTAATTGTTCGGGAATGGCGAAACATGGTCCAATACCAATGGTTTCGGCAGGCGCAGCGAGCATCCGCTTGGTCGCTCTTAGGGGCCCTTAGGTCGCGTTAGGCCCTGCTAGGTTGGGGCCGGGCAATAGCGCGAAACATATTCCCCATGTTCCGGCATATGCTGGACAAGGAACCGGATCGATTGCTCCATTTCATCGATCTCTTTGCGCGTCTTGGGCCCCTCCAACGATTCCGCCATGGGGTTGTGATTGCCCATCGTGATACCTTGGCCCATCATCACCGCGGCCCAGCTTGTGTCAGTGAACAGTTCATCTTCTTCGCGGAAAATCTGGCCGTTCGCTTTGAAGATCTCGATCTTTTCAGTGAGCGTGTCGGGCACATCCATTGTGCGCACATAGTTCCAAAAACCGGAATCGTTGCGCGATGTTGCGTTGTAATGCAGCACCAGGAAATCGCGGATCCGCGCGTATTCGCGCCCTGAGAGGCGGTTGAATGTGTCCTGCTGTGCCTGGGTTATTCCATCGAGTGAAAGCAGCGAGAGGAACTTATCAATCCCGGTGTTGATCAGGTGGATAGAGGTCGATTCCAGCGGCTCCATAAAACCCGCAGAAAGACCAAGGGCCACCACATTCTTGTTCCAGAATTTCTTCCGCCGCCCCGTGGTAAAGCGCAGGAAGTTGGGATCGGCCTGCGGTTTGCCCGCAATGTTTCCGACCAGAATATCACGCGCCTCTTCGTCCTCCATGAACTCGCTGCAATAGACATGACCATTGCCGTTGCGATGTTGCAGAGGGACCTGCCATTGCCAGCCGGCACGGTGCGCGGTGGCGCGGGTAAAGGGAGGGGGCGGGCTGCCATCATCGCGTTTGCAGGGCAAAGCGACCGCGCGGTTGCACGGCAACCACTGCGTCCAATCCTCATACCCTGTTTCCAGCGCCTGTTCGATAAGCAGCCCGCGAAAACCGGAGCAATCGATAAACAGATCGCCGTTTAGTTCCTGACCATCGTCAAGCTTTACGGATGTGACAAAGCCCGTTTCGGCATCCAGCTGCACGTCATCGACTTTGCCTTCTTGCCGCACGACGCCGCGTGTTTCGGCCAATTTGCGCAGGAAACCAGCGTATTTCCCCGCATCCAAATGATAGGCGTAATTGATCGGCGGCAAATCATCGCGTTCATAGTCCTGCGTGCGCGCGAACTTTCCAAAATAGGCGGCCATGGTTTCCAGGTTGAAAACCTGAAGCGGGCGGTTGTCGCCGGCCTGCGATATTTTGTGCCAGACATGGTGGAACCCGATCCCGCCCATCGCATATCCGTACGCGCCAAAGGGGTGAATATAGCTGTCGCCAATGTTGCCCCAATTTTCAAACTGGATGCCCAATTTGAAAGTGCCCTGAACCGATGCGAGCATTTCGGCTTCGTTGATGCCCAGCAAATCGTTAAAGCCAACGAAGGGAGGGATGGTCGCTTCGCCCACGCCAACTGTGCCGATCTGTTCCGATTCGATCAAAGTGATGTCGAGCTTCCGTCCGACTTTAAGCCGCGACATCGCAGCCGCCGCCATCCAACCCGCTGTGCCGCCGCCTACGATGATTATCCGTTCAATCGCCATAATTTCCTCTGCCCCTCTCGCGGACGTTTGCCCGTTTTTCGGGCAAGGTTTGCAACACGTTCTAAGCGGGCAATCCCGCGCGCGGTTGCTATTGCTTAGACGCTATGATGGCGATTCCACACCGAATTGTGAAGAAAATATTGCAAGGGTTGTGAACGCTAACAAAATGCGCTAGACAATCGGTAAGTCGAGAGGTGAGGGGAAAATCACCGTGGGGCTATTGGGAGAATTTAGGATCATGAAAACGGCTCGTATTGCGCCTTCGCGGCGCATTTTCGCATTGACTACGGCATCGGGGCTGGCGATCTCGATGGCTGTTGCAACACCAGCTTTTGCTCAGGATGTTGATGCAGACGAGACTCCGTCCGAGGTTGCTGAAGAAAGCAATGAGATCCTCGTCACCGGATTTCGTGCAGCTCTAGAGAACGCTCAAAATATCAAGCGCGACTCCGACACATTTGTCGATGCAGTCACTGCGGAAGATATCGGTGCGCTGCCTGATCGTTCGGTTGCTGAAACGCTTCAACGTATTCCCGGCGTCAATATTGGCCGGTTTGAAAAGACCACCGATCCTGACCGTTTCTCAGTCGAAGGCACCGGCGTTATTATTCGCGGTCTTCCCTTTGTTCGTTCCGAAACCAATGGCCGCGATATTTTCTCCGCGACCGGCGGGCGGGTGCTGAGCTTCAACGATATCTCGCCAGAACTGCTTGGCCGCGTTGAGGTGTATAAGAACGTCACAGCCGATATGATCGATGGCAGCATCGCTGGCACGGTCAATCTGGTGACGCGCAAGCCGCTTGATACGCCCGGCACACGGATTTCCGGCACGATTGAAGGCAATATCGGCGATTTGGCTGAAGAATTTTCAACCGGATTTTCATTCCTGGGTTCGACCACATTTGAAAGCGATGAGGCCGGTTCTGTCGGCATTCAATTCGGCTACGCCCGTTCTGAGCTCGTCAGCCGCACCGATGCATCGCAAGTCGCCGATCCTTGCTACCGCGCTGACACGCTGGACGGCGGCTGTTTGCGGGCGCTGCAAGTTGTGGATGGCGGGTTTACCGAACAACAGAACTTTGACGCATCAAACTTCCCGCCAGCAGGGTCTGTCGTGGTGCCCAAAGGCGCAGGCATCCGCACAACCGATCTGGAGCGCGACCGTGAGGCGTTTTCGGCGGTGGTCCAATATGAAAGCCCAAACCGGGACTTTCTGGTCACCTTTGAATGGCTACGTGCAGAAACATCGTTCTTTACCGATGAATCCGCGATCATTTCGCAGGTCAATGATGACGGGCTCTTCCCTGTTGAAGCAGCGGGTAGCACGTGGGAATTTGATGAAAACGGCGTCTTCCAACGCGGCGTTTTGAGCCAGCGCATTGGCGATGCCTATGCCAACCCATTTGGGCGTGGCGGTATCCCGCTTGAGGCTTTGCGCTTCCAACGCGAAACGTTTTCGACAACGCAAGATTTCTCGATCGATATTGATTGGGAGGTGACCGACCGCTTGCGCCTCAATTTCGAAGCGCAACAGACCGATTCCAATCTTCGCCAAAATTCGGTGATCGGCGCGATGAACAGCTGGGCCGATGTCAGCCTCGATCTCACAGGGGAAACCCCTCAGGTGGAATTCCTCGCCCCGGCCGGCGCGCCGAGCGATTATTTCTCGTCTGGCGAAAACACCTATTACTGGTTCCTGCTCGACAGCGTTCAGCAAAATGATGGTGATCTGGAATCGTACCGGATCGATGCGGAATACGACATCAGCGACGAGGGCTTCTTTAAGAGCGCCCGTTTCGGTGCGCGTTGGTCCGATCGTGAGCGCACGACGCGCGACACCGATTTCAGCACATGGGGCAATCTTTCCGCGCCTTGGGCTGGCCGTGCGGGTTGCGCACCTTGGAATGCAGGACCCGGTTGTGCCGCAACAGGTGGTTTTGAGCCGGGCCGTTTCTTTACCGGTCTGCCCGGTCAAGAATTTGCGATCGCGGGCGGCGCCTATGTCGATGACTTCCCGGCATTCTCGCAATTCCGCAGCCCGTTTGGCGACAACTTCCAACGCGGAAATGCGCCAACACCGTTGCCCGGCGGCTCGGCCTTCTTCTTTGGCAGTGACAATCTGCTAGACGATTATCTGTCCGGCGTGTCTGCCGCGCAAGCGGCCGAAATCAATGAATTTTCGCAAACCCCGAACCCGTTCTTTGGTGTTCAGGGTCGCGCTGGCTGCGATCCGTTCTGCTCTGGCGAAGTTTCGACCGAAATTGAAAGCACCAAAGCCGCCTATGGCCGGGTCGATTATGGGCTCGATTTCGACAATGGTTGGATTCTCGAAGGCAACATTGGCCTGCGTTATGTCGAAACCACGTTCAAAACCGAGGGTCTCCTTGGTTTCCCACGGGTAGACAGCATCGACAATGGCCCCGCAGGCAACGCCGATGGCGTGCTGACTGTGGCGGAATTGCAGGCGTCTTGCGGTTTTGTCGCTCCGGGGCAAACGGTGCCGGGCTATTGCAGCCTTTCGGCCGGAAGGCAGGCGGAATTTGTCGCAGCGTTCTCCGATCAAGTCGTTGATCTCAGCGATGATGTTGTCTTTGAAAACTGGCTGCCAAGTTTCAATGTCAAATTGGACGTAGGCGGCGGCCTGTTGTTCCGCGGCGCGGTATCCAAAGGGATTTCACGTCCCGATCCGCGCCTTTATCGTTCCGGCGGCTCCATTGCCGACAACACCAATGCCTTGGCATCGGGCGGAATTCTCGAAACCGGGCCTTTGTTCGTGCTTGAAACGGGCAACCGCGATCTGCGCCCCGTGGAATCGTGGAACTATGACCTTTCGGCGGAATGGTATTTCGCTGATGTCGGTTCTTTGACGGTTTCTGCGTTCATGAAGGACATCAGCGGCATCGTGAACACGTCGCTGCCGATCGTAACCTTTACCGCGCCTGATGGTGCCTCGGCTGAAACCGAAGTTCGCCGCGCTGCCAACAATCTGGACGGGACGCTAAAGGGTCTGGAGATTGGCTATCAGCAAACCTATGATTTCCTACCAGGACCGCTGAGCGGATTGGGTTTTGCGGGCACATACACCTATGTTGACGGCGGTGAATTCAGAAACACCAACCTCGATGTAGACCAAGGCTTGTTCTCAGCGTTGCAACCGCTTCAAGGAATTTCTGAGCATACAGTCAATGCGACGATCTTCTATGAGAAAGGGCCGCTTTCGATGCGCGCCGCGTACAATTGGCGATCGGAATTCCTGATCACCGCGCGCGATGACATCTTCCCGTATTCTCCGATCTGGCAAGAAGACTCCGGGCAGCTTGATGCTTCGATTTTCTTCTCGGTCACTGACTACTTGAAGCTTGGCGTGCAAGGCGTGAACTTGCTCGACGAAGTAACGGTGACCAGTCAGGTGATCGATTTTGATGGAACCCGGATCACACGGTCCGCCTTCCGCAACGATCGCAGGTTCACTTTCCTTGCGCGGTTCGACTTCTAAAAGAACGCACAAGGCTGCCGATTTATCGGACAAGAGGTAGGAGGGGGCTTTGCTTGAGGGGGCAAAGTCCCCTCTTCTTGCTCTAGAGATGATCAATGTTTGGGAGGAATGCGATGCGTTTGGTTTTGAAAGTAGCCGCGCTGGCGGCTCTGCCGCTGGTTTGGGGGTGTGACGGTGCCCATGCAGAGATCGAAGAAGCGGAGCCGGTTTTTTCGAGCATAGCCGATTCAGACTGGGAACTGGTTTGGTCTGACGAATTTGATGGCGACGCGCTTGACCGGACCAAATGGACACCAGAGCAATCGTGTTGGGGCGGCGGCAACAATGAACGCCAATGCTACACCGACCGGCCAGAAAATATCGCGGTGCAGGACGGTCTTCTCATTTTGAAAGCACGCAAAGAGGGATTTTCCGGCCCTGCACGCCCGCCTGAAATCGCCGAAACACCAAACCCGGTTCTGACGCAAGAATACACATCGGGTAAAGTGCGCACACGCGGACTTAATGCCTGGAAATATGGTCGGATTGAAATGCGCGCCAAAGTTCCAGGCGGGCAAGGCGTTTGGCCAGCCTTTTGGATGATGCCAAACGAAGATCATTACGGGGGCTGGGCGTTATCCGGCGAAATCGACATTTTCGAAGGTTTCAATTTGGGTGCGGAATGTGAGGAGTGCGACACAGGTCAGCAGAACCGCACGGTCAGCGCCCTTCACTTTGGCGGCTTGTGGCCCAACAACCTGTATATCGACCAATGGACTCGCTTCCCCGGTGACGATCTGCCAACCGATGATTTCCATGTGTATTCGGTTGAATGGGCAGAAGGGCTCATTCGTTTTCTCGTGAATGATCGGGTTCATTTGACCGTTACGGCCGATCAATGGAGCACAGCGTCCGAGCTGGGCGAAGGAAATCCCAATGCCCCGTTTGATCAACCCTTTTATGTGATGATGAACCTTGCCATTGGTGGTGCGAAAATTGAAAGTACCAATGAAAAGGGCGTTGCATCTGATGCGGTTCCTGCACAATTCGAAATCGACTGGGTTCGGGTGTATCAATGTAGCGATGACATGGCTAAAGGCCGCGCTTGCATTAAGTGACCGAGTACTGAGGACGGGCAATTAAGATGGGAAGAGGACACAAGTCTGTAACCATCCGCGAAGTGGCGGAGGATGCGGGCGTATCCCTGCAGACAGTTAGCCGCGTTATCAATGATGGCCCCAATGTGCGCCCGCAAATGCGTGACAAGGTTCAGGCATCGATAGACCGGCTTGGTTACGTTCCATCGATCGCGGCGCAGCGGATGAGCGGGTCGCGGTCTTACATCATCCTTGCCATCAATGATCGTGAACGGACTTTGGCCGATTGGCGTGAACGGCAGGGCACCGACTGGGTTGACCAAATGTTGCTTGGCGGGATTTTGACCTGTTCCAAACACGGATACCGGATGTTGGTTGAACTGGTTGATACGCATATTGATCATGTGGAGCGGGAATTGGGGGCAACGATTTCGGCGCTGCAACCCGATGGCGTCATTCTGACCCCGCCGCACTCCGAAAATAAGCTTATCACTGATCTGCTGGAGCATCGCGGTATTCCCTTTGCGCGTATCGGCTCCAAGGAAGATGGCGCGGGGATTCCTCTCACTATGGGTGATGAAGGGGCGGCCTATGATGCGACCAAACGGTTGATTGATTTGGGCCATACGCAGATCGGGATTATCGCCGGACCAGAGCAATACAGCCTGAGCGGTTGGCGCGTCGATGGGTGGCAGCGCGCTTTGGCGGATCACGGTCTCAGCTGCGATGGTTTGAATGAACGCGGGGATTTTGGCTATGAATCGGGCACGCAGGCGGCGCGGGCATTGCTGGACCGGAACCCTGACATGACCGCCATTATCGGCAGCAGCGATCAAATGACCTTGGCCGCGCTGGGCGTCGCGCGGGATCGCGGGCTGCATGTGCCGCGCGATCTTTCGATTATTTCGTTCGATAACACGCCCATTGTGCGGTTTTCTCAGCCGCCTTTGACCGCGATTGATCAACCGATTGCGCAAACGGTTTCGATCGCGGTGGAACGATTGATCACCCTAAAGGGAAAGCCCCATGATGACGGCGTGATCAATGTTGCTGCCGGTTTGGTGGAGCGTGCCTCAATCGGTCCAGCACCGAGCGGCGTTTGACCTTTTCCAAAGCAGCTGATGATCGCCAGCCCGTCTGGTTTCTCATCCTGTTTGCATTGGCTGCGGGCGGCGGCGCGGTGGCGTATGTGCCGCTGCTTACTGTGTTGCTGCCGCTGAAAATCACCGCGATGATGGGCACCGAAGATGTCCCCACTCTTGCGCGTGTGACGTTCTTTGGCGCGGTTATCGCCAGTCTGGCCAATATCGCATTCGGCATGCTGAGCGACCGCAGCAAAAACCGCATTCCGTGGATTCTTGCCGGTCTAATCCTGTCCAGCACTTTGTTGTTGGCGATAGGCTGCGCGGCCAGCATCGTGGAATTAATCATGCTGGTCATGGCGTGGCAGGTCGGTCTCAATATGATGCTGGGCCCGTTGCTTGCATGGGCGGGGGATTGCTTTCCTGACGGTCAGAAAGGGGTTCTGGGCGGGGCGCTTGCCTTGGCTCCGGCGCTGGGCGGACTGGCCGGGGCGCTTGTGACAATCGAAGCCTTGGTGGATCCGCAATACCGGCTTGGTCTGGTGGTCGTTATCGTTGCCACTATGGTTTTGCCGGCGGTGGTTTTTGGCCGGGGCAGGGTGCGTGCGCACCTGATGCGCGATGATGGCGCATCAAGTGCGGAGGTTGCCGAGAATACTGCCGGGCATGCGCGGCAAGAGCAACCCAAATCCACTTTGGTGCGAATGTGGCTTGCGCGGTTTCTGGTTCAAATTTCTGAGGCCGGATTGTTCGCGTTTCTGCTTTTCTGGCTGCGTTCACTGTCTGCGGGATTTCATGAAAACACCGTGGCCAACATCTTTGGCGCGGTGTTGGTTGTATCGGTTCCGCTTGCGTTGTTGGCGGGGCGGTGGTCGGATCGCCATGGCCGCCCAATTGCGCCATTGGCGGTGTGCGCTGGCCTATCGGCGATTGGTTTGTTGATAATGGCAGTATCCGGCGGGATTGAATGGGCGATTGCGGGTTATATTGTGTTCGGCATTGCGGCTTCAATTTTCCTATCACTGCACACGGGCCAAACCCTCCGTGTCCTACCCAAGGCCCGGCATAGGGGGCGTGATATGGGTGTATTTAATCTCACAAATACAGTGCCTTCCTTGGTTATGCCATGGTTGACTCTCACGTTGGTTCCCGGCTTTGGCTTCACCGCATTGTTTGCCCTGTTTGCAGGTTTCGCGGTTTTGGCTGCGGGGCTGCTCGCTACAATTCCTGTGCGTCAATAACGCCTTCGCTCTTGCATTGATCGCCGCAAATTGTAGTGTATTGATAACGTTCTCATTTTGAACTTGAACGAAAAAGTCTTTGGGAGGGACTTTCTAAAAATGCGTAAGTTTGCACGGCAATTTTTGGCCGGAGCCGCAATGCTTGGTGTCTTGGCCGGATGCAGCCAAGCGCAGCTACAATCAGCGAGCAGCACGCCTGCTCCCATCGCGGCTGACCCTACCCAGAATGAAGCGGACGACCCGCTTAAAGACTTGCTGTCGCGCATGAGTGTGGAGCGCAAGGTCGCTCAGTTGATTATGCCAGATATCGGCTCAATCACGCCAGCGGACGTTGCGCAATATCGCTTTGGTACGGTGCTAAATGGCGGCAATTCGGGGCCGAATGGTGATGACTTTGCGCCTGCTCCTGAATGGTTGGAACTGGCCGATGCCTATTGGGATGCCTCGGTTCAACCTTTGCCGAATGGCGAACCCGCGATTCCGGTTCTGTGGGGCACGGATGCTGTTCACGGACACGCCAATGTAATCGGTGCGACGGTGTTTCCGCACAACATTGGTCTGGGCGCGACCGGCGATGCGGATTTGATCCGCCGCATCGGCGCAGCGACCGCCGTTGAGATTGAGGCGACTGGTATCGAATGGACGTTTGCGCCAACTGTGGCTGTGGCCCGTGATGATCGCTGGGGCCGCACTTACGAAAGCTATTCCGAGAACCCTGTGTTGGTCGCCGAAATGGGCGCTGCGATGATCGAAGGCCTGCAAGGTCGGCCGGGTGATCCCGATTTTCTGGGTGAGGGCAGGGTGGCCGCGACAGCCAAGCACTTCTTTGGCGATGGCGGCACAGAACAAGGCGTTGATCAGGGCGATGTGAACGGCGATCTTGCCGAATTGATGGCCATCCATGCCGCGCCGTACCCGGTCGCAATTGACGCCGGCGTCGCCAGCATCATGGCGAGTTTCAACTCAATCAACGGCCGCAAAATGCATGGCAATGAGCCTCTGCTCAATGGCGAGCTGCGCGGCAATTTAGGCTTTGGCGGGTTGGTTGTGGGTGATTGGAATGGTCACGGCCAAGTCGACGGATGCAGCAATTCTGATTGCCCTCAGGCTCTGCTGGCCGGGCTTGATGTCTACATGGTGCCCGAAGATTGGAAGGCGCTTTACGAAACGCTTGTCGCTCAAGTCGAAGATGGCACGGTTCCGATGGCGCGCTTGGACGAAGCGGTCATGCGGGTCTTGCGGCTGAAACAGCAATTGGGGATGTTCGACGGCGAAGTTCGTCCATCAGAGCGCGCCAATGCGGGCAATTGGGATCTGTTGGGTGCCGATGCGCACCGCGCCGTTGCGCGCGAGGCAGTCGCAAAATCTCTGGTGGTGCTCAAGAATGACGGCATCTTGCCGCTGCAAGGCGGTGCAAACATCGTCGTTGCTGGAACTGCAGCCGACAACATCCCTCAACAAGCAGGCGGATGGTCGATCACATGGCAGGGCGGGGGCGAGCTGACCGCGGAAAACTTCCCCGGCGCGACCTCGATCTTTGATGGAATCCTGCAAGCAGCATCTGCGTCGGGCGGCACTGCCACGTTGGATGTTGATGGCGGCGGTGCATCGGGCGAGCGACCTGACGTAGCCATCGTCGTGTTCGGCGAAAAACCCTACGCGGAATTCGTTGGCGACCGTAAAGACATGGTCTTCCGCGATGAAGAGGGCCTTGAACTGCTGCGCGCTTACCGCGAGCAGGGCGTTCGCACGGTTGCTGTGTTTCTTTCAGGCCGGCCACTGTGGATGAACCGAGAAATCAACGCAGCCGATGCGTTTGTCGCTGCCTGGCTGCCTGGTAGCGAAGGCGCCGGTGTCGCCGACGTGTTGTTCGGTTCGCATGCCGCGAGCGGGCGTTTGTCATTCAGCTGGCCGATTGGTTGCGAAGGCAATCCGGTCAATGGTCCCGAAGGGGCGCTGTTCCCGCTCGGTTTTGGCCTGTCCTATGGTCAGGGAAGCGAGATCGCCACTTTGGATGAGACGTGTGATGCGCTGTCCCTTGATGCCGGGGCTGCATGGTTTGCCTCAGGCGGATTGGGGCCGCTGGTTCAAGCGATTGCCGACAACGCTGTCCTTCCCGACCTGCGCGGTTCGGGCAATGGCATCACGGCCACCGGACTGGATCGCAACGCTCAAGAAGACGCGCGCTCGATTGCCTTTGAGGCGGGGTCAAGCCTGACCTTGTCTGGCCCAGACAGCGATTCTGGCTGGCGGATCACCTATTCGGTGAATGCGCGGCCCAGCGGAACTGTATCCGTCCGCGCCGGAGGCGACGCCGTAGACATCTCCCAACCGATGTTGGTCGCAGAGGGTAAGGGGTGGCGTGAAATGGTGCTGACGCAGGAATGTCTGGGAGAGACAGGTTCTGCGCTGACATTCATGTCGAGCGAGGATTTTACCATCCAGATCAGTGAAATTGTGCGCGACAGCAGCGCAGAGGGAACCGAGTGCTCATTCTAAAATAAAGAGCACCAAGGATAACATGACGGGGGATACGCGGTGACGCTGGAGACAATCGATATCATAATCATCGCAGGCTACGCGCTTGCGCTGTTGGGCATTGCCCTGTTCGTTAGCCGTGAGCCGGCAGGCCACGACAAAAACACAGAGGATTACTTCCTTGCCGGGCGCGCTTTGCCGTGGTGGGCGATTGGTGCCTCGCTCATTGCCTCCAACATATCCGCCGAACAAATCATCGGCCAATCGGGGCAGGGTTTTGTCATCGGGATCGCGATTGCGGCCTATGAATGGCAGGCCGCGATTGTCCTGTTGATTGTGGCGAAATACTTCCTGCCGATTTTCCTCAAACGCAAGATCTACACGATGCCGCAGTTCCTTGATCAAAGGTATGGCAGCGGCGTCAAATCCTTGATGAGCGTCTATTGGGTTGCGCTCTATACGGCGGTGAACCTCACCGGTGTTCTGTGGCTTGGCGGCCTAGCGGTTAGCTCGCTTACAGGTTGGGATGTGCTCTATTCGATGATGGCCTTGGCTGGGTTTGCATCGCTTTACTCGCTTTATGGCGGTCTAAAAGCGGTTGCTCTTACCGACATTATTCAGGTCGTCATTCTGGTTATGGGCGGTCTTGCGATCACATGGTTTGCGCTCGACGCGCTGCCGGCTGATGGCGCGATTGCTGGCTTTGGTTTCCTAATGCAGGAAATGCCGGGTCACTTTGAAATGATCCTTGATCAAGGGGACACAGGTTACGACGCTTTGCCCGGCATCTGGACGCTGCTTGGCGGCCTTTGGGTGCTTCACTTTAGCTATTGGGGGTTCAACCAATACATTATCCAACGCGCATTGGGTGCGGAGAACCTTGGCGAGGCGCAAAAAGGTTTGGCGTTTGCCTCGTTCCTGAAATTGCTCATTCCGTTCATTGTGGTGATCCCAGGAATTGCGGCGGTCATTCTGGCTCAGCAAGGGGTGCTGGACAACGGTGTCCTGACCGAACGTCCGGATGAAACATATGGTGAGCTGATGGGCTTTGCGCCCGCTGGTTTGCGCGGACTAGTCTTCGCAGCGTTGATTGCGGCGGTTGTTTCATCGCTGGCGTCAATGATGAACTCGATCTCGACCATCTTCACCATGGACCTGTATCGCAGCAAGCGGCCCAATCAGGCAGAGCAGCATTATGTGACTGTCGGACGGGTTTCTGCCTTTGCCGCAATGGTCATCGCGCTGTTCTTAGCTGAGCCGTTTCAGGGCAGCTTTAAGAGTGCGTTCCAAACGGTTCAGGAATACACCGGCTTTATCGCGCCCGGCGTGGTCGTGGTGTTCTTGCTCGGCTTCTTTGACCGACGCGCCAATGCAGCGGGTGCTTTCACCGCGCTGCTTGGTTCGGTTGCGCTCAATTTCGCGCTCAAATTCGGCGCGAGCGATTTGGAGTTCATTATCCGCATTTGGATCGTGTTCGTCGTGTCGCTCATCGCAGCGATTGTTGTCTCGCGCTTCACCGCAGCGCCGGATGAGGATGGCATTGTCGAATTGAAAGACATCGCCTTTGTGACCAGCACCTTGTTCAACACGCTTGCGGCTTTGACTGTCGCGCTGCTTGTCGGGCTTTACGTCTGGCTCTGGTGATAGAGTGGGGGCGGGGTGATTGCCGCAACGGCCATGGCTTCGTATAGATCGAAGCATGGCCAGCGCATCGAATCCCGCCCCGTCCTCCACGTCCCATCCAGAGGACCAATATCTGGCCCTGATGCGTCAGATTTGGGAAAGCGGCAGTGAACGGGCCGACCGCACTGGGGTCGGCACACGGTCTGTTGTCGGCGCGCAATTGCGCTATGACTTGGCCGATGGCGCCATGCCGCTGCTCACCACAAAGCGCGTCTATTGGAAAACTGCAACGCGTGAAATGCTGTGGTTCCTGACCGGTGAAACCAACATTCGCCCGCTTGTTTTGCAAGGGGTGAAGATTTGGAACGAATGGCCACACGCCCGCTATGTCAAAGAGACTGGCGAAGATATTTCGCTGGAAGATTTTGTGGCGCGGATTGCCGATGATGAGGCGTTCGCCGCGCGTTGGGGTGATTTGGGGCCGGTTTACGGCAAACAATGGGTCGATTGGCCCACCTATCGCTATCGCAAAGATGGCCTTTACGAACGCGGGCCCGGCATCAATCAGGTTGCCGAAGTGGTGGAGAGCCTAAAGACCAAACCGGGCAGCCGCCGTCACATTATCGAAGGGTGGAATGTGGCCGAACTTGAACGGATGGCTCTGCCGCCGTGTCACAAGACCTATCAGTTTCATGTTGCCGGAAACCGCCTGAACTGTGTGCTGTATCAACGCAGCTGCGATGTGGCGCTGGGCCTGCCGTTTAACCTGTGGTCGGCGGCGCTTTTGACCCGCATGATGGCGCAGCAAACGGGCCTTGAACCGGGCGAGCTGGTGTGGATGGGCGGGGATGTGCATCTCTATCTCAATCATGCCCATTTGATCGAAGAGCAGCTGACTCGCGTACCCCAGGGCCGCCCCACATTCGAAATCACGCGCAAGCCCGAAACAATTTTCGACTACAAAATTGAGGATTTCGTGGTGCATGATTACGCGCCGCTGCCTCCGATCAAGGCTCCTGTTGCGGTTTAGTGCTGCGCGTGTCGCAACGCTTGACCGTCTTGCTGCGTTGAAATAAAAATTCACTCCTAAGCAATGATTGCAAGGCCGCGAAAACGGCCGCGTAATCCAAGGGGAGAGCGTTTCTATGGCCGATACGGCCGACACTCCAACACCAATGGGTGGCAAGAGCGGCGACAATCGCCCAGCGCTCGCTCTGCACGTGCCAGAGCCGCGCTCGCGCCCCGGCGATCCGGTCAATTTTGCCGATGTCACCATGACCGAACCCGGCTCTCAACCGCGTCCCGATGAAAGCACCAAGCCGGAGGAGATGAAGGACCTCGCCTATGATCTCGTCCGCGTGCTGGGCGATGACAACAAGGCGCATGGCCCATGGGATCCAAAGCTTGATCCTGACACTCTGCGCACAATGCTGGGTCATATGGCCATGGTGCGTGCGTTTGATGAACGCATGTTCCGCGGGCAGCGTCAGGGTAAAACGTCATTTTACATGAAATGCACCGGCGAAGAGGCAACCAGTGTTGCGTCTTCGATGGCGCTGGCGTCCGATGATATGGTTTTCCCAAGCTACCGCCAACAGGGCATCCTGATCGCGCGGGGATATCCGTTGATTGAGATGATCAATCAAATCTACTCGAACAAAGGCGACAAGCTGAAAGGTCGCCAGCTGCCGATCATGTATTCGAGCCGCGAACACAGCTTCTTCAGCATTTCCGGCAACCTCGCCACGCAAACGCCGCAAGCGGTCGGTTGGGCGATGGCGAGCGCGATCAAAGGCGACAGCCGGATCGCTGCGACATGGGTGGGCGAGGGCAGCACCGCGGAAGGCGACTTCCATTCTGCTTGCACATTCGCCACCGTCTACAACGCTCCGGTGATCCTGAATGTGATCAACAACCAATGGGCCATTTCCAGCTTTAGCGGATTTGCGGGCGGCGAGCGGACCACCTTTGCAGCGCGCGGTTTGGGCTATGGCATCGCCAGCTTGCGCGTTGATGGCAATGACGCGCTGGCGTGTTTTGCTGCCCAACGATGGGCCGCCAATCGCGCACGGGCCAACCACGGGCCATCCCTGATCGAATATTTCACCTACCGGGCAGAGGGGCACTCAACCTCTGATGATCCATCCGGCTATCGCAGCGCGCAAGAACGCGAAGAATGGCCATTGGGCGATCCGGTCATGCGGCTTAAAAACCACCTGATCGCGATTGGCGAATGGGATGAAGACCGTCAGGCGGTGATGGACAAGGCGTGCGCAGACGAAGTGAAAGCAACCACCAAAGAGGCCGAAAAGAACGGTATCCTTGGCCACGGTTTGCACCATCCATTCCACACCATGTTCGAAGACGTGTTCGAAGAACTGCCGTGGCATCTTAAAGAACAGGCAGATCAAGCAACGCGGGAGCGTAAGATCAAATGGCCTGACCATCACCCCAAAGATGGAGCGGGCAAATGAACGCTCAAACTAAGGACATGAATGCCGCCGGGACTGGCGGCGACACCGGCAACGACACTGGCAGCGAACGCCGCATCAACATGATTGAGGCGATCAACGAAGCGCTCGACGTGATGCTGGCGCGCGATCCTGATGTGGTCGTGATGGGTGAGGATGTTGGCTATTTCGGCGGCGTGTTCCGCTGCACGGCGGGCCTGCAAGAAAAACACGGCAAAACGCGGGTGTTCGACACGCCGATCAACGAATGCGGCATTATCGGTGCTGCGGTGGGTATGGGCGCGTATGGTCTGCGCCCGGTGCCTGAAATTCAATTTGCCGATTACATCTACCCCGGCCTCGATCAGCTGATCTCAGAGGCTGCGCGCCTGCGTTATCGCTCTGCCAATGAATATATCGCGCCGATGACCGTGCGTTCGCCGTTTGGCGGCGGAATCTTTGGTGGTCAGACACACTCGCAAAGTCCCGAAAGCCTTTTCACCCATGTGGCGGGCCTAAAGACTGTGATTCCGGCGACGCCGTATGATGCAAAAGGTCTGCTTATCTCCTGCATCGAAGACAATGATCCGGTGATCTTCTTTGAGCCAAAGCGTATCTACAACGGACCGTTCACTGGCTTTTACGACAAGCCGGTCGAACCGTGGAAGAAACATGCCGACAGCATCGTGCCAGAGGGGTATTATAAAATCCCACTGGGTAAAGCGCGCCATGTGGCAGAGGGCGAAGCGCTGACCGTGCTGGCCTATGGCACAATGGTTCATGTGGCAGAGGCCGTCTGTAAGGAGAAAGGCATCGACGCCGATATCCTCGACCTCCGCACGCTCGTCCCGCTCGACATCGAAGCGATTGAGGCATCGGTTAAGAAAACCGGTCGCTGTTTGATCGTGCACGAAGCGACCCGCACCAGTGGGTTTGGCTCCGAATTGTCGGCGCTCGTCACAGAACGCTGTTTCTACCATCTCGAAGCGCCGGTTGAACGCGTCACCGGTTTCGACACACCCTATCCGCATAGCCTCGAATGGGCATACTTCCCCGGTCCAGTTCGGATCGGCGAAGCCATCGACAAGATTTTGAGCGAGTAACCGCACCATGGCAAAGTTCACATTCAATATGCCCGATGTAGGCGAAGGCGTGGCCGAGGCTGAGATCGTCGAATGGCAGGTCAAAGTCGGCGACACAGTCGAAGAAGACCAACATCTGGTCGATGTTATGACTGATAAGGCCACGATCGACATTGAAAGCCCGGTATCCGGCACCGTGACCGCCGTCGCTGGTGAAGTGGGCGATGTTATCGCGGTCGGCGCAATGCTGCTCGTCGTCGAAGTCGAAGGCGACGTGGAAGGCGGGGGAGCAGGCGATGAGCCCCAAGAGGCCCCGATGGAAACTCCGCAAGAGGAAGAAGCGCCGCAGCCTGTCGCAGCACCAGAACCGGCACCTGAGCCTGTTTCTGCCCCAGTTCAAGCGATCAACCCAGAACCCGCCACCGGCGGCTCTGAACCAGAGCCTGCGGCGAGCGCGAAAGTGCTGGCCAGCCCCGCAGTGCGTCAGCGCGCGCGCGATCTGGGTGTGGATCTTGCGCAAGTGAAATCCGCCGATGGTGGCCGGGTGCGCCACGGCGACCTCGACCAATTCCTCGCTTACAATTCAGGCGGCGGCTTTTCGCCCGCTGGTAAGGCGCGCGATGATCAACCGATCAAAGTCATCGGCCTGCGCAAACGCATTGCGCAGAATATGAGCGCGGCCAAAAGCAACATTCCGCATTTCACCTATGTTGAAGAATGCGATGTGACCGAATTGGAGCGGATGCGCACCCAGCTCAATTCAGCGCGCGGGCAAAAGCCAAAGCTAACGATGCTGCCGCTGCTCATCACGGCGTTTTGTAAGCTGATCCCGGATTATCCCATGATCAACGCCCGCTATGATGATGAGGCAAACATCGTCACACGCCACGGAAGTGTCCATCTGGGCATGGCAACGCAAACCGACGGCGGATTGATGGTCCCGGTGATTCGTGACGCCCAGTCGCGCAATCTGTGGCAATTGGCGGCGGAGATCGGCCGTCTGGCGCAGGCTGCGCGGGATGGATCGGCAAAATCTGATGAACTGTCGGGCTCTACCCTTACCGTCACATCGCTTGGCCCCTTGGGCGGGGTTGCGACCACGCCGGTGATCAACCGCCCTGAGGTTGCGATCATTGGCCCCAATCGCATTATCGAACGCCCGATGTTTGTGACCGGCCCTGATGGTCAGGAAAGAGTCGAGAAGCGCAAGCTGATGAATATCTCGATTTCCTGCGATCACAGGGTGGTTGATGGCTTTGATGCGGCCAGCTTTATTCAGGCTGTAAAAAGGTTGATCGAAACGCCAGTTTTGCTGCTTTCCGAATAAGTTTTCAAAAATGTTGCAAAATGGCTGTCACGGGCGTTGACAGCCATTCCAACCCCGCCTAATTGCGCTGCTCCCAAGCGGTGCAAACCACAGTTTGAACGGTCAAGTTTAAGCGGGTGTAGCTCAGTTGGTTAGAGCGCCGGCCTGTCACGCCGGAGGTCGCGAGTTCAAGTCTCGTCACTCGCGCCACTTGGGAAATTCTAACAGATAGGCAAACGGTGCCGGGCTAGGCCGATTTAGGATCGGTCGCTTTCGGGTGTTGATGCATCGGGAGCCGACCAGCTGCCTGTTTCCATCCAGATCAAAAACCGTTTGAGCGGCAAGAGCCAAATCAGGCCAAGGACCAGATAGACAATCGTCTGCGCAAGGCCGGACCATGAACCGATGATATCGGGGGCATAGCGGGCAATCACAATGGCATAGACCATGATGCCGATAAACAGCCCGATAATGCCAACGGGAATGCGCCAGGTGGGTGTTTCACGCATAGTTCAAATCTCTTCCATTGGGCCGGTTAATCTAGGCCGTAAATTCGTGTTGGCGTGACAACCGCATCCAAGGCGATGTCGTGCGGTTCCACCGGTAATGTTTCGGCCAATTGCGCGTCCCATGCCAGCCCAATCGCGATGCGGCCAGGATGTTGGGCCAACCAGCGATCGTAATGGCCGCCGCCTTGGCCAAGCCGGTCCAGATCTGCGGTAAAGCCAACGAGTGGCACGAACAGAACGTCGGGAAGGACGGCCTCAACATCGCTGCCGGGCTGTCTTAGGCCATAAGGGCCCGGCACAAGGTCGCTGTCGTCATAAGGGTCTGTATGCGCGCGAAACTGCATGGCGGCATCGTCAGCGGCAAAATGGGGAAGGGCAACGGTGTGCCCCGCTTCCTGAAAAAATCGCGCGTATCCCCGCGCTGGGGCTTCATATGGGGTTGCGTGATACAAGCCGATCACAGCATCCGCGCCAATCTTTGCGGCGAGCGGGGCTGGGGGACGATTGAAAAGCAGCGCCTGAATAGCCGAAGACTGCGCCTGCACATGCTCCCGCCGGGCGTTGAGCAGGGTTTTGCGTAGTGCGGATTTGCTGGGCAAGTCTTCCATCCTAGAAAGGTAGTGCCCGGGCCGCAGGCCCGCAAGGGCGCCCGCCCGTCCGCAGCGCCATGAGGCGCGAGGACATCGCGTCGCGGATGCGATGCGCAAACCAAAAACGCAGATCGGTCTGAAAGGCCGCAAGGGCGACCGCCCGCCCGCAGCGCCATGAGGCGCGAGGACATCGCGTCGCGGATGCGATGCGCAAACAAAAACGCAGATCGGCCTGAAAGGCCGCAAGGGCGACCGCCCGCCCGCAGCACCGCAGGTGCGAGGACATCGCACCCCGGATGCGATGCGCAAACCAAAAACGCAGATCGGTCTGAAAGGCCGCAAGGGCGACCGCCCGCCCGCAGCACCGCAGGTGCGAGGACATCGCACCCCGGATGCGATGCGCAAAAGCAAGTGACGGGACCACTATGGGTCGGTGGCCTGGAAATCCTCTGACGCGAAAGTGTCAGGTGGGCGCCGTTTACCCAAGCTCCCAGGTTCCGCTTCCAAAGAAGCGCAGTGGCCCGTAAACTCAGGAAGGGACAGCTCCCGAGGATTGCTTATAGCCCAGGGATTTTCGGTGGCTCGTACCGAGCAGCCCCGCCACCGTATCATCTAGTGCTAAGTGCGCTTGCCTTCAAGCTCGCTCGCGGTCGTTTCTGCACGCGTGGCTAGCGCTTCGAGTTTTTCGGCCAAGGCATCTGACAACGCCGCGTCTTCTGCTGGCCCGCCGAACATGTCATGTTGATGCCGCCCGCGTTCTTGCAGTTCTGCAATTTCCGCCTTGAGCTTTGCATTCTCTTTGCGGGTGCGTTCTTCTGATTTCCGCAGGGTTTCGATCTCCGCGCGCAGTTCGGCCTTCTTGCCGCCAGACTTTTCCTTTTGCTGCTCAACGTCTGAATTGGCTTTTTTTAGAGCGTTGGCGGCATCGTCGGCGGCGCGCTGCATTTCTTGGCGGGTTTCGGCAAGATCGGCCTGCGCGCTCTTCATGGCGGATTTCGCCTCGGTCAGTTCATCGGCCATGAACAGAGCGGCAAAGACGATGTTCTGCGCTTCTAACGGAGCGCGTGATGTCCCCAGCTTGGCGTAATTTTCATTGATCAGCGCGCCCAATTTGGTGACGCGCTCTTCTTCGCCGGGGCCGCAGGCGATGGAATAGGTCTTTGGCCCGATTGTGATGTTAACCTGGCTCATAGCGGTGCGCTCACCCTTCCAATTCTTCGATCAGAGTGTCGAGTTCGCCAAGGGTATCAGCCACTTCCTCGCGCAACTTCTCATGCGCATTGACCAGAGCCATGACTCGGCTCGAACCAGCATTTTCGCCCTTGTCATCTGTTTGTTCTGGGTGCGCGGCATCGATCCGCGCCATTGCGGTGTTGATGCGGGCCATCGCTTCTTCGATCCGGGCGGCGCTCATAATGCAGCAATATTTACCAAGTTCTGGCGCATTCGCAAAGTGTTGCGTGGTCCTGTTGATAAGTGATCTTGGGAAAACGCACCATTTTGATTGGAAATTTTGTTCTGGCAGCTGTTCGGATTGGGGATCGGCTGGCGGCTTGGGCGGGGGAGAGGTTGACCTCGTGGGGCGGCTCAGCAATGGCCTTCCACGTGTTCTCACCGGGCGCGAATCGCGCCCAAATTCGAGCTTTTAGGAGCCTTTCCGCGCCATGACACTTGATGCCGCCCGCCTCCAACCGATGGCCAACGCCATTCGCGCGCTTTCCATGGACGCCGTTCAGGCCGCCAATTCCGGTCACCCCGGTATGCCAATGGGCATGGCGGATGTGGCCAGTGTGCTGTTCTCCGGCCACGTGAAGTTCGATCCCGCGCGGCCCGATTGGGCCGACCGAGACCGATTTGTATTGAGCGCCGGCCACGGTTCGATGCTGATGTATTCACTGCTGCATCTGACTGGATACGCCCGTCCAACGATGGATGACATCCGCAATTTCCGCCAAATGGGCAGCCCGTGCGCGGGTCACCCGGAAAACTTCCTGCTCGAAGGCGTCGAAAGCACCACCGGCCCGCTGGGTCAGGGGCTGGCCATGGCGGTCGGTATGGCAATGGCAGAGCGGCATTTGAACGCAGGCTTTGGCGATGATCTGGTGGATCACCGCACTTGGGTGATCGCCGGGGACGGGTGCCTGATGGAAGGGATCAACCACGAAGCAATCGGTCTGGCCGGGCATCTGCATTTGGGCCGGTTGAGTGTCCTGTGGGATGACAACAACATCACAATTGATGGCCCCGCGGACATGTCGACCAGCGAAGACGTGAAGGCACGGTACGAAGCAACCGGTTGGCATGTTGTCAGCTGTGATGGCCACGATTTTGCGGACATTGACCGCGCTATCACCGAAGCGAAAGCAGATAGCCGTCCGTCGCTGATCGCGTGTAAGACGGTGATCGGCAAAGGTTCGCCCAACAAACAGGGCACCAGCGCGACCCACGGCGCGCCGCTTGGCGCGGATGAAATTGCTGCTGCACGCGATGTGCTGGGCTGGACATCGGAACCCTTTGACATTCCTGCTGAGATTCTTTCTGACTGGCGCGCAACGGGCAAAGCTGGCGCGGATGCGCATGGCGCGTGGCAGCAACGTCTGGCAGCATCGGACAATCGCGCCGCGTTTGAAGCGCAAATGGCAGGCACAGCCGATCACGCAGCCACCGCGATCGAAGGGCATATCCGCGGCCTCGCCAAAGAGCCGCAGAAGGTTGCGACCCGCAAAGCATCGGAATTGGCGCTTGGCCCGTTGACCGCAGCTTTGCCGCAGATGATTGGCGGTTCGGCCGATTTGACCGGGTCAAACAACACCAAAACGCCCAGCACTCTGCCCATGACGGCGGATGATTATTCGGGCCGTTATGTCTATTACGGCATTCGCGAATTTGGCATGGCCGCAGCGATGAACGGTATGGCGCTGCATGGCGGCGTGGTTCCGTATGGCGGCACGTTCCTGATCTTCTCAGACTATTGCCGCAACGCGATACGCCTGTCGGCGCTGCAAAAAACGCAAGCGATCTATGTCATGACCCATGACAGCATCGGGCTGGGCGAAGATGGGCCAACGCACCAACCGGTGGAGCAGGTGATGAGCCTGCGCCTGATCCCGAACCTCAACACATTCCGCCCGTGTGATACGATCGAGACTGCGGAATGCTGGGCCTATGCGCTCTCCACGCCGGAAACACCGTCGATTCTGGCGCTTTCGCGCCAAGGCCTGCCGCAATTGCGCGGCAAAGGTGATGAAGCATGGACCGGCGCGGACAATCGCTGTGCCATGGGCGGGTATCGCCTGCGCGGCGCATCCGCATCGCGCAAAGTTGTGCTTGTTGCGTCAGGCAGCGAAGTTGAACTCGCCATGGAATGCGCGGACCGGTTGGAAAGCGATGGTATCGGCGCGGACGTGGTATCGATGCCGTGCACAGAGCTTTTTGATGCGCAGGACGAGGCTTACAAAGCAGACGTGCTTCCGCAGGACGCGCTGATCGTTTCGGTCGAAGCGGGCAGCACCTTGGGCTGGGAACGCTACACCGGCCGAAACGGCATCAACATCGGCATGAACACATTTGGCGGGTCTGCACCGGCCAGCGATTTGTTCAAACATTTCGGCTTCACAGCGGACGCCATCGTTCCGCAGATTCAAAACAAACTTAACGACTAAGCAGGAGCTCCTCTCATGGCTACCAAAGTTGCAATTAATGGTTTTGGCCGCATCGGCCGTCTCGTCGCGCGCGCTATTTTGGAGCGCAGCGATGACGATATGGAGCTGGTGTCGATCAACGATCTGGCCGACACCAAATCCAACGCTCTTTTGTTCCAATACGATTCAACGCACGGCCGTTTCCCCGGCACGGTTGAGGTTGAAGAGGGAGCGATTGTCGTCAATGGTCAGCGTATCGCTGTGACGTCTGAGCGCGATCCAGCAAACCTGCCGCACGGCGAACAAGGCGTGGACATTGTGCTGGAATGCACTGGCTTCTTCCAAAGCGATGAAGCCTGCCGTCCACACTTGGCCGCTGGCGCGAAACGCGTTCTGATTTCGGCCCCTGCAAAGGGTGTTTCGGCGACAGTCGTTTACGGCGTGAACCACGAAGTTTTGACCGCAGACGATGTGATCGTTTCCAACGCAAGCTGCACCACCAACTGCCTATCGCCTGTTGCGAAAGTGCTGAATGATACAGTTGGGATTGAACGCGGCTTTATGACCACGATCCACTCTTACACCAACGATCAACGCATGCTTGATCAGATGCATGGCGATATGCGCCGTGCACGCGGCGGTGCGCAAAACATGATCCCGACCACCACTGGGGCTGCGCGGGCCGTTGGGTTGGTCTTGCCTGAGCTTGCTGGCAAATTGGACGGTTCTTCGGTGCGTGTCCCGACGCCCAATGTCAGCCTTGTCGATTTGGTATTCCAGCCAGGCCGGGACACCACAGTCGAAGAACTGAACGCAGCGCTGAAAGCGGCCGCTGATGGTCCGATGAAGGGCGTGCTCGACTACACTGCTGATCCTCTGGTGAGCAGCGACTTTAACCACCATCCTGCAAGCTCAACCGTGGACAGCCTTGAAACCAGCGTCATGGAAGGCAAGCTTGCCCGCGTGGTCAGCTGGTATGACAACGAATGGGGCTTTTCCAACCGCATGATCGACACCGCCAAGGTCATGGCGACCTTTCTTTAAGTCAGCGCTGGTCTAACGAACATGGCCGAGATGGAACCCGAATATCTGCTTGCACTTGCCCAGCAATTCGGGTTCCTCGGAGCCTTTCTTGGCGGTGTGTCGGCGACCCTATTCGTTACACTGTTGACGCTGGCCAAACCGTCGCTTTTGGTGAGATGGAGTATCGGATCGGCTGCATTGGGCGCTGCGTGCTTTATTATCACAGCGTATATGAGCGTTGGTGTTATCGCGCAGAATCACCCACTCTCCCCGCGCGCCTCTTTGGAGAGTTCGGGCACTTTAGTTCTAATGGGCATGTATCTTAGCTTTGTGATCGGGGTTTTTGCCTTGCTTGCGGCGATAGGGATTAGCGGTTGGACCCGTTCAAAACCGCTGGGCTATGTTACCACTGCCGTGGCCGGACTGGCAGCGCTTCCGCTGTTGGCCGATTTGGCCGCTTAAACGTCGGAGATTTTGGTTTAATGTCGAAGTTCAAAACGCTCGATGATCTGGGTGATGTGACGGGTAAAGTCGCATTGGTCCGGGTCGATTTGAACCTGCCGATGAAAGACGGCTCTGCCACCGATGTGACGCGGGTTGAGGCGATTAAACCGACTGTGCTCGAATTGGCTGAGCGGGGCGCAAAAGTGCTCATGCTCGCCCATTTTGGCCGTCCGGGTGGCAAACGCTCCAGCGTGCTTTCAACCAGCATGGTCGTGGGCGACGTCGAAGGCGTTCTGGGTAAGGAATTGATGTTCATCCCAGAGGTCGCTGGCCCCGTGGTTGAACAGAGCATTGGCATTTTGCGCAACGGCGATATTGGCCTGCTCGACAACACGCGGTTTTGGCCGGGCGAAGAGGCGAACGATGCCGATTTTGCCAAAGCGATTGCGGCGCATGGCGACTTCTTTGTGAATGACGCGTTCAGCGCCGCTCACCGCGCCCATGCGACCACAGAGGGCATCACGCATCACCTGCCGGCCTATGCAGGCCGTTCGATGGAAGCGGAATTGAAAGCGCTCGACGCCGCGCTGGGCAATCCGCAGGCTCCGGTTGCGGCGGTTGTGGGCGGGGCGAAAGTGTCGTCAAAGCTTGCGGTGCTGGAAAACCTTGTGGGCCGCGTTCAGCATCTGATTATCGGCGGCGGTATGGCGAACACATTTCTTGCCGCGCGCGGGGTGAATGTGGGCAAATCTTTGTGCGAACACGACCTTACCGACACAGCCTCGCGGATATTGGACACGGCCGATCACGCCGGGT
This sequence comes from uncultured Erythrobacter sp., assembly GCA_947502815.1. Lineage (GTDB taxonomy): Bacteria > Pseudomonadota > Alphaproteobacteria > Sphingomonadales > Sphingomonadaceae > Erythrobacter. The sequence continues at coordinate 1,866,005 of CANNBH010000001.1, read as the reverse complement.
GCACAGTGCACCTGCCCTATGATGTGGTGGTCTCCAAAGAATTCGCGGCCAACCCGCCGTCTTTGCGCACTTGCAACGTGCACGAAGTGGCAGAGGATGAGATGATCCTAGACATCGGTGCCAGCGCGGCAGTTGCGCTTGCGGATGTGCTCAAGACATGCCGGACCTTGGTGTGGAATGGGCCGCTGGGCGCGTTTGAGACCGAACCGTTCGATGCGGCTACGGTGGCACTAGCCCGCACGGCGGCTGCGCTCACGCAAGAAGGCTCGCTGATCAGCGTTGCAGGCGGAGGCGACACCGTTGCCGCATTGGCTCAAGCGGGTGTTACGGGTGACGTCACTTATATCTCTACCGCGGGCGGCGCATTCCTTGAATGGATGGAAGGCAAAGAGCTGCCCGGTGTGGCCGCTCTGACAGCCTGACATGTCGAACCTTGAGCAAAATTTTGAAGTTCTTGAAAACCGCTTGATGCGAGCGTGGGTTCACCGCGACACGAGCGATCTGAAGTCACTGATTTCAAGCGATGCGATCTGGATGTTCGGGATCAAACCGCCTGTTCTTCTGGACCGGGCCAGCTTTATCTCCGCGGTTCAGCATGAGTTTGCTTGCGAGAGCTTTCGCTTTCATGAGGTGACGGCGCGCCAATATGGGAAGAGCGTGTGGTTTTCGGGGCATGTGGAGCTCGAATTAAAGCTGGGCACAAAGAATTGGTCAGGCAATTTCCTTGTCACTGATCTTTGGCGCAAGGGCACGATCCGGCGGCGTTGGACATTGGCCGAACGCAGCCTTTCGCCGGTGGAGCCCAATTCGGGACTGTCGGACGCGATCCGCTCCATGCAATTGTGGCGTTGATCCGGCGCGAGCGATAGGAGGCCTGTATGTCAGAAACCCGTCACCTTTTCGCCACGCCGTTTGTTATTGATCGCTTGCAAAGCGCCGAGGGCCTGCAGGTTCTGCGAGATGCTATTTTGGCGGAGCGTGCGCGCGATGAAGCAGGCGTCCAGATCAGCAATCTTGGCGGCTGGCACTCCAACACCGATATGCTCACTTGGGGCGGGGAGGCTGCCCGCGCGTTGGCGCATAAAGCGATGACGATGGCGGATGAAGCAACCGGCCATGCCGATCCCAGCGACGCCTCAGAATACAGCTGGGTTCCTGAAATGTGGGCCAATGTTTCAGGGCAAGGGCATGCCAACCAATACCACACCCATCCGGGCAGCTATTGGTCCGCCGTTGCCTATATCGATGACGGGTACGATGGGGCCACGCAAAGCGGGCTGGGCGGTGAATTGCAATTGTCTGATCCGCGTATGCCGATGGTTCGCATGACCGCCCCTAAACTGCGGCTGAAGGATCAAGCGGGCATCGCCCAAAAAAGCGAACCCATCATGCGGCCCGCAACCGGGTTGATCGTCATGTTTCCTAGCTGGCTGCAACACGCGGTGCGACCCTTCCACGGCAGCGGCACACGCATATCGGTCGCCATCAACCTAATCCCTGCGCGCAAAGCGCCAAAGGACACTGCAGAATGACCGAAGCGAAAACCGAATATGGCTATGGCAATGCTGTCGAATGCACAGACGGCGAATTTGCAGGCTGGTATCACTGGAATCATGACCCGTTTGAAACCCAGTCTGGCCCGTTCTTTATGCGGCGCGAGGAGGATGGTTCGTACCTCAGCGCCTTTCGCGCAGAGGACCGCCACATGAACGGCGCCGGGTTCTTGCACGGCGGCTGTCTCATGACTTTTGCCGATTTTTCCCTGTTCGCGATCGCGACTGATGAATTGGGCAGCGACAATGCTGTTACCATGAACCTGTCGAGCGATTTTCTAGGAGCGGCCGGCCCCGGCGCATTGATGGAAGCGCGCGGCGAAGTGACGCGCGGCGGCGGCAAGACCATCTTTGTGCGCGGTGTAATCACCGCAGACGGCGATCCTGCGTTAAGTTTCACAGGAATCATTCGCCGATTTAAGAAAACCTGAAACCTTCATATCTGATAACCTTGCCCGGTTGCGGGCAGGGCGTGCTCTGGCTAAGGCCCGGCACACATCGTTCCCTCAAACGAAAGAAAGGCGCATTTACGCCATGAATACCGACCAAATGACGGCCAAGATTGCAGGCGGCCAAGGCTTTATTGCAGCACTCGATCAATCCGGCGGTTCCACCCCAAAGGCTTTGCGCGGTTACGGCGTCGAAGATGGCGAATGGTCGGGCGATGATGAAATGTTCGGCGCGATCCACGATATGCGCAGCCGTGTGATCACATCACCATGTTTTGGCAGCGGAAAAATCCTCGGGGCGATCCTGTTTGAACGCACAATGGATAGCGAAGTCGAAGGTAAATCGACCGCTGACGCTCTTAAAACGCGCGGCATTGTTCCCTTTATCAAAGTCGACCAAGGCCTTGCCGATGAAGAGAACGGCGCGCAGATGATGAAGCCGCTCGATAAGCTTCCTGCGCTGTTAGAAAAGTCGGTCGCCAATGGCATGTTCGGCACCAAAATGCGGTCCGTCATCAAATCCGCCAACCCCGCCGGTATCGCCGCCGTGGTTGCTCAGCAATTTGCGGTCGGCAATCAGATCGCTGACGCTGGCCTTATGCCGATGTTGGAGCCTGAGTATGACATCACATCAGGCGACCGCGAAACAGGCGAAGACATTTTGCTGGCTGAGATCATGAAGGGTCTGGATGCGCTGCCTGAAGGGCGCAAAGTGATGCTGAAATTGTCGATTCCGGTGAAGCCAGGCCATTACAGCCCAGCGGTTGAACACCCCAATGTTCTGCGCGTGGTGGCCTTGTCAGGCGGATTCTCAACTGATGAGGCATGCGAAAAACTGGCAAAGAACCCCGGTATGATCGCCAGCTTTAGCCGCGGCCTTCTGCAGGACCTGCGCAAAGGCCAATCGAACGACGAATTCGACGGCACGCTGGGCAAAGCCATCGACCAAATCGCCTCTGCCAGCGTCGCTGGTTAAGGCTGGGCCGGGTTTCACCGCCGTTTATGCCGTACGGCGCGGTGGTTTAGATCGGGCAATGGATTGTTGCTGCGAACTTGCGGCGCTATGGGCGTTGGCATGAACGAACTTCCGCAGATTCCAACACAGCTGTATTTGATCTCCCCGCTCGAAGTGGCCGGGGATTTTCCTGAGCGCCTTGAACGGGCATTATCCGCGGGTAAATCCGAAGATGGTGACAATCTGATCACCGCTTTCCAATTCCGTGTGAAGGGGGTGGATCAGCATGAGGCCGCCGATTTGGCAGCGCCGCTCCAAACCATCTGCGCCGCGCATGATGTTGCCTTTATCGTCAATGATGATGTCGCTTTGGCCAAGCGGCTAAAAGCGGATGGCGTGCATCTGGGACAGGATGATGGTGATCCGCGTGATGCGCGCGAGGAATTGGGGCCAGACGCGCAAATCGGCGTAACCTGTCACGCCTCCAAACATCTGGCCATGGAAGCAGGGGAAGCAGGGGCGGATTACGTCGCCTTTGGCGCGTTTTTCCCCTCGACCACAAAAGACAAAGGCGATGCGGAACGGCCAACGGCCGAGATCGTGAAATTTTGGAGCGAGCTGTTTGAAATTCCGCTCGTCGCAATTGGCGGCATTACGCCGGACAATTGCAAACCCTTAATTGATGCAGGCGCAGACTTTATCGCCGTATGTGGTGCCGTTTGGAACGGTGATGAAGTTGCCGCAATTGAGGCTTTTGCCAAACAGATGCGGTGACGCGGCCTTAGCGCGATCCCCGCCGGGTGCAGAGCAAATCGCTGCGTGATCCAGTGGCGGTGAGTTTGCGCAATTGGTTGTCGCCAATTCGTTCAAACTTCTGGCCGTTCTTCGGGCCTCTGGTGAAGGTCAAATTGGTTCCGCGCAAAATATAGGTGCCGGCGCCATCGGTGCTTTCATACCGCGAAGCGGTGAAAATGCGGAATGTTTCGTCCGGCACTTCGACATAGGCTGCGCCGCCAGCGTCGCCGGGCAGGGCGCATTGATAGGTGCCGTGCGGCATTGTGCGCAGCGTCCCGCCATTGGGCAGGGGCGCATCGGCGTTCTCGCTATCGTCTTGGCCAATTGCGGGGGCAAAGGCAGCAAAACCGGCGGCAAACGCGGTTAAAAGGATTACGTGGATCGTCTTCATGGCTTTAGGGGTCCTTGAGGTCCATCCTTAGCATTGTGCAAATGCGAAGGCCAATGCGTTAACCATCAAACGGTTGCGGCGTTGGCGTGAGGGCGTGCAGTGGGCTGCACCGCTGCTCCATTTGGTCTCCAATCGCCGCTGCGCTTGAAGTGCCCACCATCACCCGCTATTGGCCACGCCTGCTTAGGGCCGCGCGGCAGCTTTTGCGCGCGCCTCCTCACCAAAGAAAGAATTCTGCCATGAAGATCAGCGGCGTCGACATTCGTCCCGGCAACATCATCGAATATGAAAAAGGCATCTGGAAAGTTGCCAAGATTCAGCACACGCAGCCGGGCAAGGGCGGGGCGTATATGCAGGTGGAGATGAAGAATCTGCAGGATGGCCGCAAAACCAACGTCCGTTTCCGCAGCGCCGACACGGTTGAAAAAGTGCGCTTGGAAACGGCGGATTATCAATTCCTCTACGAAGACGGCGAGATGCTCGTTTTCATGGATCAGGTGAATTACGAACAGATCATGCTGCCCAGCGACCTGCTCGGCGATGCGCGCCCGTTCCTGCAGGATGGGATGCAGGTGATGTTGGAATTGTGGGAAGAAAAGCCCATCAGCGTCCAATTGCCGCAACAAATCGAAGCGGAAATCGTCGAAGCCGATGCCGTGGTCAAGGGCCAGACTGCTTCCTCTAGCTATAAGCCAGCCGTGCTCGACAACGGCGTTCGCATCATGGTGCCGCCGCATATCGGCAGCGGCACGCGGATCATCGTCGATGTCTATGAACAAACCTACGTCAGCAAGGCGGGCTAAACTTCATGTCCATGTTTTCAGGCCTAATTCGCGTGATGGAACGTGCCGCGCGTAAAGCGGGCGGGCGTTTGCGCCGCGACTTTGGCGAGGTTGAACATTTGCAGGTCAGCCGCAATGGCCCCGCGGATTTCGTCGCTAAGGCCCAAATGCGCTCTGAGCGGATTTTGTATGACGAGCTTTTGTACGCACGCCCTGATTGGGGCTTTGTGCTGGAGGAAGCCGGCATCATCGAAGGTTCGCCTGACATGCCGCGCTGGATTATCAGCCCGCTCGATGGCGCGAACAATTTTGCTCACGGTATCCCGCATTTTGCCATCAGCATCGCGGTGCAGGAACCCAAGCTTGATCGCACAGGCTGGCACGAGATTTCCGGAGCAGTGATCTATCATCCGGTGAATGACCAAACCTATTGGGCCGAAAAATCACGCGGCGCTTGGCTGCAAGATGCGCGGTTGCGCGTGTCGGCGCGGGGACATTTGTCGGACTCATTGATTGCAACCGGCATCCCCTATGCCGGACACGGCGATTTTGCCGAATGGAACCGCATTTTCGGCGCAATTGGCCCCGAAGTCGCGGGTATCCGGCGGCACGGCGCGGCATCGCTTGATCTTGCTTATGTGGCTCAAGGCCGCTTTGACGGATATTGGGAAAGCGGCCTTAACGATTGGGACACAGCGGCAGGGTGCTTGCTGGTGCGCGAAGCGGGCGGCTTTGTGAGCGACTATCGCGGACGCTCCAATCCGATCCATTCGGCGCAGATTTTGGCGGCAAACGATGTGCTTCATTCACGGCTGCACAAAATTTTGGCCGGAAGTTTGCGGTGAGGCCCTTGCGAGATGCGCAGCGTCTCGCTAACAGCCTCGCCTCACGCAGGGTGCCCCTGTGGTGGAATTGGTAGACGCGCCGCACTCAAAATGCGGTTCTTAACGGAGTGCCCGTTCGAGTCGGGCCAGGGGCACCATTTTTTCTCTCACTGCAATTCGCATCGCGCCGGCCTCCGAGAGGTGACATGACCGGCCGACGCGCAGTCGTGCTTGCGCCCCTTTGGGATGTTTCGGCGCGAGCTTTCTGAGTGCCTGTTACTTCACATCAATCCTAAGCTTGATCACGCCCTCTTCTCGGCTGTCGAACAGGCGGTATGCTTCTGCGCCTTCGCTTAGGTCGAATTGGTGGCTGAACAGGCCATCGGCTTTCACCCGTCCGCTTTGAACCAGCGGGACCAGATGCGGCCACATGTTCTGCACATCGCAAATCCCGCCGCGCACCGTCACGTTTTTGAACATGATGAGCGGCAGCGGAAGAACATCGTCGGGCTCAGGAATTCCGATAAAGCTTGCCGTGCCGCGCCGCGCGACCAAGGGCAGGACAGAATTGATCGCCCCTTTCGCGCCGCTTGCTTCGAACACCGATTGGACACCCGCACCGCCGGTGGCTTCCATGATTTGCGGCACCAAATCGGGGCCGGGTGCAAAAACCTCTGCGCCCAAAGCCGCCGCCATGTCCCGGCGCGATTTCACAGGATCGATGGCGAAGACGCGCGCCGCGCCCAGCACAAAGGCCAATTCCACCCCGATGATGCCAATCGGCCCCAAACCGACCACCGCAACTGTTCCGCCCGGCTTTGGATCGGCGCGGGTGAGGCCAAAGTAGGCGGTCGCCATCCCGTCTGTCAGCAACAGCGATTGTTCGTCGGTTAAACCGTCTGTCGAAAAGAGTGTCGCATCGGCATTGGGGACATTCACAAATTGCGCTTGCCCGCCTTCCAAACTCTTGCCCAATCCGAAAGCAGTGGATTCGCGGCATTTGCCCGCATTGCCGGTCAGGCATTGCGGACACATCCCGCAGCCGGTTCCCCCAGCGGCCAACACTTTATCGCCCACTTTGAACCCGTGAACGTCTGTGCCCGCTTCAACCACTTCGCCGATAAATTCGTGCCCAACGCAGAAATGCGGCGTGTCTTCGCCGTATTGCGTCTTTCCAATATGCGCGCCGTGATACATATGCAGGTCGCTGCCGCAGATAGAGCAAGCGTGCACTTTCATGATTGCGCTGTTTGCCCCGCGCAATTCGGGATCGGGATAGCTTTCATAGCGAATATCGCGCGGCCCGTTGAACACCAATGCTTGCATCTGAAATCCCTCACCAAAACACTTTTTTCGACCATTGCCCGGCGCCTTGCAGGGGGCAAGGGCAAAACAAACCGCTTGCCAATCTCATGCCGCTCTGTGAAATCTGATCGCCAGAGATGCTTGAGCTTCCATCCTATCATGCCATGGCCGCAATGGTCGTTACGATCGGGATGTTCGTGGGCTTTGTCCGTGGGCGCATGTCGATCGAGATCGTGTCGCTGTTGACCATCGCGGTTATTGCGATTGGCCTCTATTTCTTCCCCATCGAAGGCACCCGTCCCATTGATGGGCTTGCGCTCGCATTTGGCGGGTTTGGCCATTACGCGCTGATCACGATTTGCGCGCTGATGATTATGGGCAGGGGCCTGGTTGTGACCGGCGCGTTGGAGCCCGCGGCTCGCATCCTAGAACGGATGTTCAAATTCAATCTTCAATTTGGGCTGCTCGTCTCGCTGCTTATTGCGCTTGTCCTTTCGATGTTCGTCAACAACACGCCGGTGTTGGTGTTGATGATCCCAATTTTCGCCGCATTGGCCCAGCGCGGGGCCATGCCCACATCAAAGACATTGATGCCGCTCAACGCGGCCTCTCTGATTGGCGGACTGGCAACCACCGTTGGCACCTCGACCAATATTCTAGTCGTTTCCATCGCGGTGGATCTGGGCATGCGCGAAATCGGTGTGTTCGATTTCACGCCGATTGTGCTGCTCGCGGCGCTGGTGGCGCTGCCTTATATGTGGCTGGTCATGCCGCGCTTGCTTAACGACAATCGGTCAGAGGCGCAGGTGCATGAGCGCCAGTTTCACACTCGGCTGCGCGTGGGCAACCAATCATTCCTAGCGGGCGAAGAGCTCGCGTTGATTCAGGAAAAGCTGCCTAAGGGCATCAAATTCCACAACCCACCAACCGGGGCGCTGCAACCGCTGCAACGCCTGCATATTTCGGGCAGCCACGAAGCGTTAGAAGATGCCACGCGAGAGCTGAAAGGCGAGCTGGCGCCAAGCTGGGTCATGGACCGGATCAAGCGTCAGGCGTCGTCAAAGAGCCAGGACGTGCTGGTTGTCGAAATGACTGTCACGGCGGATTCGCGTCTGATCACGCGGACGCTGCCCACGTCGGGTATCGCCGATTTGTATGGCGTCGCGGTTCTTGGTATCCATCGGCCAGAGCGTTTGCTGGGCGAGAGAGACCAATATTCCGACGGCGGCGACCTGCGCATCATCGAAGGCGATGTGCTGCTTGTGCAGGGTCTGGAAAGCGACCTTCAGGAATTTGCGCGAGCCGACAGTCTGCTTATGCTCGAAGGGGCGAGGGAATTGCCGCGCCGGTCGAAAGCGTTGCTGTCAGCTGCGATCATGGGCTTTGCCGTTATCACGGCGGCGACGGGACTGTTCCCAATTGCGATCTCTGCGCTTGCTGGCGCGATTTTGATGTTCGTTACCGGTTGTGTGAAATTTGATCGCGTGGGCCGGGCATTGTCTGGGCAGGTTATCGTGCTGGTTGCGGCGAGTATTGCGATTGGCCGGGTGATTGATGAAAGCGGCGCGGCCGATTGGCTGGGGCAGGCGCTGTCGATGGGGCTTGCCTATTTGCCCACGCCGCTGGTTTTGGCCGCGATCATGGCGTTTGTGACGGTGCTCACCAATTTTGCATCCAACGCGACCGCCGCGACTGTTGGAACACCGATAGCGTTCAGCATTGCGGCGCAATTGGGCCTGCCGCCAGAGCCGCTGGTTCTGGCCGTCCTGTTCGGCTGCAACCTGTGTTACGCGACCCCGATTGCCTATCAGACCAACATGCTGATCATGGCAGAGGGACAATATGAATTTGCCGATTACATCCGAACGGGCGTGCCGCTGGTGTTGTTGATGGTGACAACGCTGTCGGTGATATTGGTCTATTGGTATGGGCTTTAGCGGCACAGATTGCGCACAGGCAGGCTGCGGCGAGCTTTCCTACAGGCACGCAATGTGCGAACAATGGGCCATGAGTTTCGCCCACAAAAACACTGAAGAACGGCCCGCAGCGATGCGGTTTTTGCGCCACCAGAGCGGGGAAATCGCGCCACAAATGCAGGCGGCTCAAATTTATCACTCTGGACCGTGTAACATGCGGTCCATGTCTCGACTAAATGACTGTAATCGCAGCGTTCAGCGAGTTGGAAACAGCAAGGGGAATAGGGTATGACAAAGCACTGGTTAGCAGGGGCCGCGATGGCACTGATCTGGACGGCGCCCGCGCTCGCGGATGGGCACAGTGAAGCAGGCGCAGACGATGGTCTGCGCGCGGCGGTGATGGAAGACATGCCGGGCTTGGTTGAGCTCTATCAGGATCTGCACGCCAACCCTGAGCTGAGCTTTCAGGAGTTTGAGACCGCGGCCAAACTGGCAGCGCGGGCACGGGCACTGGGCTTTGAAGTCACCGAAGGCGTGGGGCAGACCGGCGTGGTTGCGGTGATGGAGAACGGCGAAGGGCCTACGGTCATGCTGCGGGCGGATATGGACGGCCTGCCGGTGATCGAACAGACCGGATTGCCTTATGCCTCCACCCGCACAGCCGTGCCTGCCAATGGGGTCGAAACCGGCGTTATGCATGCTTGCGGACACGACACGCATATGGCGGCATGGATCGGTGCGGCTCAGCTGTTGTCGGAACGTCGCGGCGAATGGTCGGGAACCTTGGTCATGATCCTGCAACCTGCAGAGGAAACGGGCGAGGGCGCTCTGGCGATGCTCGCAGACGGTCTGTTTGAACGCTTTCCAAAGCCGGACTACGTGCTTGCCTTCCACGATGCAGCGCAAGCGCCTGCGGGCTTTATCGGCTATTCCAAAGGTTATGCCTTGGCGAATGTGGACAGTGTCGATGTCATGATCCCCGGTATCGGCGGGCACGGTGCCTATCCGCACACGACCAAGGATCCAGTGGTAATCGGCGCGCATATCGTGACGCGCCTGCAAACACTGGTCAGCCGAGAGATCAATCCGCTTGATCCGGCAGTTGTAACAGTCGGCAGCTTCCGCGCTGGATCAAAGCACAACATCATCAGCGACGAAGCGCATTTGCAGATCACTGTGCGCAGCTACACCGACGAAGTGCGCGCGCAATTGCTCGAAGGGATCGCGCGGATCGCGCGCGGCGAAGCGCTGGCGGCAGGCATGCCAGAGGACAAACTGCCGACGGTGATCGTGCAGGACCCTTACACGCCATCCACCTACAACACGCCGGAATTCACAGAGACTGTGATGGCTGGTCTGTCAGAGCGGTTTGAAGGCCGAGTGATGGAAACGCCAAGCGTCATGGGCGGTGAAGACTTCGGCCAGTTCTACCGTGCCGATCCAGAGACCGTGGAGTCGCTGATCTTTTGGGTTGGCGGAGCGCCGCAGGACCAATTCGACGCCGCTCAGCGTGGGGAGACAGAATTGCCAAGCTTGCATTCGCCCTTTTGGGCTCCGGATGCTCCGGTTGTGATCGCGACCGCGACCGAGGCTTTGACGGCGGCGACATTGGATCTGATGCCGGTCGGCGCTGAATAGACAAAGAACGGCCGCCGGTTTCGAGGGGGGAACCTCGCAACCGACGGCCGTATTCTCCTCCCCAGGAGAACGGGTTTAACCCGGTGTATAAGCCGCGTTCTTACTCAGCTTCAGGCACATAGGTGCCAAGCCGGTGGTGCAGACCGTTGATCTTCGCGAGTTCTTCGCGGTCTTCGGTCGCGCGTGCGTGGCTTTCTAAAGCGCGGCGCAGCAGCCTCATATCAGCGGTCGAAAGCAACGCGCGTGCACGGGCTGGTTCGCGGTTTTGTGTATCGGTAGCACTCATTGTATCTCTCCATAGTCCTTCGGGGGGACTGGGTGGTTATGGTTTAGAAATCAAAGCCATGGTTTGGTTCCCGCAAGGCCGCTTTTACGTGTCCTCGCGGGAACCCCTCTCCAACTTGGTCAGGCGGCTGCGAACTGGTTCATCGTGTTGTCCTTACCGCCCGCTTTCAACGCGGCTTCACCGGCAAAGTATTCCTTGTGATCATCGCCCATGTCGCTGCCCGCCATATTCTGGTGCTTGACGCATGCGATGCCTTGACGGATCTCTTCGCGCTGCACGTTTTTGACGTAGCCGAGCATGGCTTGCTCACCGAAATACTCACGCGCCAGATTGTCAGTCGACAGGGCCGCCGTGTGGTATGTCGGCAAAGTGATCAAGTGATGGAAGATGCCGGCATGGCGTGATGCGTCCGCTTGGAATGTGCGGATCTTTTCATCGGCTTCGATGGCGAGATCGGTGCCATCATAGTCGATGCTCATTAAACCAGCGCGGTCGTAGGCTGACACATCTTTGCCTTCCTGCTCCCAAATATCGAACACTTGCTGACGGAAATTCAGCGTCCAGTTGAACGATGGCGAGTTGTTGTAAACCAGCTTGGCATTCGGGATGACTTCGCGAACTCGGTTCACCATTCCTGCAATTTGTTCAACGTGCGGCTTCTCCGTTTCGATCCACAACAGGTCTGCGCCGTTTTCAAGCGAGGTGATGCAATCGAGAACGCAGCGGTCTTCGCCGGTACCGGCTTTGAATTGGAACAAGTTGGAGGGGAGGCGTTTGGGCGCCATCAACTTGCCATCGCGGCTGATGAAGACCTGGCCGTTCGAAACGTTGGCTGGGTCTACTTCGTCGCAATCAAGGAATGCGTTGTATTGATCGCCCAGATCGCCTGCTTCTTTCGAAAACGCGATCTGTTTTGTCAGACCTGCGCCTAGCGAGTCTGTGCGAGCAACGATGATGCCGTCATCAACGCCCATTTCCAAGAATGCGTGACGGATGGCGCGGATTTTCTGAAGGAAATCCTCGTGCGGAACGGTAACTTTGCCGTCTTGATGGCCGCATTGCTTTTCATCCGAAACCTGATTTTCGATCTGGAGCGCACATGCACCCGCTTCGATCATCTTCTTGGCGAGCAAGTAGGTTGCCTCAGCGTTGCCAAAACCTGCGTCGATATCGGCAATGATCGGAACGACATGCGTTTCGTAATTGTCGATTTGGTTTTGCAGGTCTTTCGCTTTCAATTCGTCACCCGCATCGCGGGCATCGTCGAGCGCGCGGAACAGACCGCCCAATTCGCGGGCATCGGCTTGTTTCAGGAACGTGTAGAGCTCCTCAATCGTCGCCGGAACGGTCGTCTTTTCGTGCATGGACTGATCGGGCAGCGGGCCAAACTCGCTGCGCAAAGCGGCAACCATCCAACCGGACAGATACAGGTAACGCTGCTTTGTCGTGCCAAAATGCTTTTTAATCGAGATCATTTTTTGCTGTGCGATAAACCCATGCCAGCAGCCCAAGGATTGGGTGTAAGCGGCCGGATCCGCATCATAGGCGTCCATATCGGCCCGCATGATCTTCGCGGTATGCTTCGCGATGTCTAGGCCGGTTGGAAAGCGATTTTGGATCGCCATGCGCGCCGCGCTTTCGGCGTCGATAGCGCCCCAACTGGGTCCGTTGGTGGTGATGAGTTGCTGCATCTGAGCGATGGTTGATTGATACGTCATAATCGGCTCCGGGATCGGTAAGAGGGGAGGGTATGACGCATTTTATGCAGTGGTGCGGCGCAACATAACAGGAAAACTTACAAAAATTCCTGTCTGTATAGCGACTTTTGCGGCAATCATTGTGTAATGCTGTAAAGATAGTTACAAAGGCATCATGTCCGATAATTCTCTTCTCGCTGGTCCTTCCCTGCGCCGTTTGCGCAAACGCGAAGGGCTCACTCAGGCCGCAATGGCGGCGTCACTGGGCATCAGTCCCAGCTATCTCAATTTGATCGAGCGCAACCAACGCCCGCTATCTGCGAGAGTGCTGGTTCAGGTGATTGAGCGGTATGATTTTGATCCAAGTTCGTTGCGCCAAGATGAAACGATTGGCGGTGTCGATGGACTTGCGCGGCGTATGGCGGACAAACGGTTTGCTGATCTGGGAATAGACCGGGAAGAACTGCAAGAGTTTTTGGCGGCGGCACCTCAAGCAGCGGCCGCCTTTGCCCGCCTTTACGACAATTCGCATCCCGGTGAAGAACGCAGCGATGATCCCATCGGCGAAGCACGCCAAGCGGTGGAGCGTTGGCAAAATCACTTCTCCGATCTTGATCATGCGGCAGAGGAATTGGCCGACCAACTGCGCCTGTCGCGCGGCGATATCAGCGCCGGATTGGTTGAACGCCTGCGTGAAAAACACCGCCTATCGGTGCGGGTGCTGCCCGCAGAGGTTATTCCCGGCGTGGTGAACAGATTGGACCTGCACGCCCGTCAATTGCAGATATCTGAAATGTTGCCCGGTGCGGCGCGCCGGTTCCAGATCGCTCGGCAGATTGGGAGCCTTGAACAGAAAGATGCCATCGACACACTGGTGGCTGGCGCTAACCTGTCCTCCCCCGAAGCGCGCGAGCGGTTTCGCGATCATGTAACGGATTACCTCGCGGCGGCTTTGCTGATGCCTTATGGCCGGTTTCTGCGCGCGTGCGAGCAAACGCAATACGACCTTGCCGTTTTGCAGCGCCGTTTTGCAGTCAGCTTTGATCAGGTGGCGCAGCGATTGACCACATTGCAGCGGGTGGGGGAGCGCGGCCTGCCATTCTTTAGCGCCCGCTTTGGCCGCACGGGTCGGATGGTCCATTTCAGCGCAGGAGCAAGTGGAGCGATCTATCCGATAGACGGCGCGCGTTGGCCTGCGTGGGCACCCTATGCAGCGTTTGAGAGCCGGGGGACCATGTTGATGCAGGCCGTAACCTTTGGCGAAGGGGAAGGTCCCGCGCGCCATTGGTTCACGATTGCGCGCACGATTGAGGTTGATGGTGCAGCCTGTTCCGCGCGCAGATCGGTCGTTTTGGGAATAGAGGCGCGGTATGCCGGCGACCTTGCCCATGCGCGCGGAGTATCGCTCGACGTGGCTGATGCGGTGCCGCTGGGCGTGGGCTGCCCGCGTTGCGGGCGCGCCGATTGCCTGACGCCTGCGCCGGCCCGCCTTGCAGGCTCCCCCGTGGTCTAACGCGCCATTATTGCAGCGTTAACTGCAATGCCCTGCGGAAATGCGGGAAAAATTGGCGTTGTAAAGTTTACCGACACTTAAGCACTCGGGCCTAGAGGGGGGATCGTACGAAACCCTTATCGAGGCGAACCCCGAGCGATGATCCGCTTGTTTAAGCACTATATTCCCCATGCCGTGATGCTTCTCGGCATGCTCGATTTTGCCTTGCTTATGGTGGCGAGCGAGATGGCGTGGGTGGTCCGCGCGATGCAGATCGGTATGGACCCCGGCCCACTTTCAAACCGATGGATTCCGCTTGTAGGATCGGCCAGCGTGGTGTGGCTCGCGATGATCTCAGTGGGTGTTTACGGCCCCAACGCCCTGCGCTCCCTTCGCTTTGCGAGCGCCAGATTGCTGGTCGCCATCAGCCTTGGCATTATTGCCTTGGCCACGCTCGATTGGATTTTGCCGGGCGAAACATTTTGGCGTTCCACTTTGCTGTATTCAATGGGCTTTGCGATCCTGGTTTTGGTTGCGGATCGGCTGCTGCTTAACAGTTTTCTTGGCTCATCCTCCTTCCGCCGGCGCGTTATGGTGCTGGGCGCAGGCGACCGGGCCCAGCGTTTGCGCAAATTGGGCGATAAGCCGGAATCTGGATTTGCCATAGTTTCCTACATCGCGATGGGCGAACCGGAACGTGTGGTTGAAGAAGCCATTGCCCGCGACGCGATTCACGATCTTGGTCGGTTTGTCGAAAACCTTGGGGTAAGCGAGGTGGTTCTCGCGTTGCAAGAACGGCGCAATTCGCTGCCGCTCAACGACCTATTGCGCATCAAAACAAAGGGCGTGCACGTCAATGATTTTTCCAGTTTTCTGGAACGGGAAACTGGGCGCGTTGATCTGGATACCGTCAATCCCAGTTGGCTGATTTTCTCAGATGGGTTTTCCAGCAGCCGGATTTTGTCGAGCGCGGTGAAGCGAATTTTCGATATCTCTGCCAGCTTGGTGTTGTTGCTGCTGACGTTCCCCATCATCGCCGTTTTCGCGGTGATTGTGAAAATGGACAGCAAAGGGCCAGCGTTCTTCCGCCAGAAGCGGGTGGGATTGTATGGAGAGACGTTCTATCTGACCAAATTGCGCTCCATGAGCACCGACGCAGAAAAGAACGGCGCGAAGTGGGCTGAAGAAAATGATCCGCGCGTAACCCGCGTTGGGCGCTTTATCCGCAAAGTTCGCATTGATGAATTGCCCCAAACATGGGCGGTTTTGAAAGGCGAAATGAGCTTTGTTGGACCGCGTCCCGAAGTGCCAAAATTCGTTGACGAGCTGCAAGAAGAGATCCCATTTTACGGCGAACGCCACATGGTAAAGCCCGGCATTACGGGCTGGGCTCAGATCAATTATCCGTATGGCGCGTCGACCGAAGATAGCCGTAAGAAGCTCGAATATGATCTGTATTACGCCAAGAATTACACGCCCTTCCTCGACTTTGTGATCCTATTGCAAACGGTGCGCGTGGTGCTTTGGCCAGAGGGCGCGCGGTAATGTTCGCGGTCGTCACCTTTGAACCTTACGTGATGCTCGCCTGCTATCTTGCTGGCGCGGTGATGAGCGCGTGTGCGGGTCTTTGGATCGCGCGCTTTGGTGACCGTGAGCGGCCTGACCGCGGCGCCGTGTTAATCGCATGTATTGCGATTTCGATCTGGTGCCTGGCGTCGATCACGTTTCCACCAGGTGAGCCGCTGGTCGAGATAGCCGAAACCGCGCGCAACCTTGCCTTAATCGCGGTGATCTTTCGCCTGTTTGCTGCCGATGGCCGCGACGAAAGCCTTAAACCAACCCGCCCAGTGATCCTTTCGCTGGCGCTGGTGCAGTTGATGCAGCCGGTCCTGCTGTTTGTGAATGCGCAGGCGGGGATGATCCCGCAGGTTGCGCAGATCTTGTTTGAAGTGAGCACGGTGCTCAACATGCTGGTCGCAATCGGTGCATTGGTCCTGCTGCACAATTTGTACGCTGGCGCAGCGGCATCCTCGCGCAAATTGATCCGATGGGCTTGGATTGGGCTTGCAGGGATTTTTGCTTACGACCTGAACTTCTTCACCATCGCCTATCTTGGTGGTGGCGATCCACCGGTTTTGTTGGAATTGCGCGGCTTGGTTTTGGGCATGATGGCGGGCCTGTTTGCTTGGGGTGCGAACTCTGCCAACGCTGCCTTGCAATTCCGGCCATCGCGCGCCGTTACATTCCAAACTTTGTCTTTGTTGGTGATCGGTAGCTACCTGCTGGTCATGGTGCTTGTAACCCGTTCGCTTGCTTTGCTGGGCGGGGACATCGCGCGGGCCAGCCAGATTGTTTTTCTTGCGCTAGCGTGTGCGGCGGCGATTTTGTGGCTGCCATCAGAGCGCCTGCGCGGTTGGCTGCGCGTGACCACAGTCAAACATCTGTTTCAGCACCGCTATGACTACCGCGAAGAATGGCTGCGCTTTACCCGCACAATCGGACGCGGGTCTGGCACGGCGAGCAATTTCCATGTGAGCTTTTATGAGCGCGCGGTGAAAGCTGTCGCCGATATCACGGACAGTCCCGCAGGTTTGCTGCTTGTTCCCAATGAAGAGGCACAGTTGGAGCTGACCGCGAGGTGGAATTGGCCCACGATTGAAATTCCCGCAGTCGCGGGTGATTTCGCGCTGTCAGGATTGATGGAACAGCACAACCATATCCTTGACCTGGATGAGGTGCGCAGCGGCATCGATCGTCACGGCGAATTGGAGCATGTTCCAGAATGGATGTCTGAAGCTGAGGATGCATGGGCCGTGGTGCCTCTCATCCACTTTGACCGGCTTGTCGGCACCATTGTTCTTGCGCGTCCGCGTATTGAGCGCGGATTGGATTGGGAAGACTTTGACCTGCTGCGCGTCGTTGGCCAGCAATTGGCCAGCTATCTGGCAGAGCAAGCCGGCCAGCAAGCTTTGATGGATGCCACTCGGTTTGATGAATTCAATCGCCGCATGGCCTTTGTGATGCACGACATCAAGAATTTGGCGAGCCAGATTTCGCTGCTTTCGGGGAACGCGCAAAAGCACGCCGACAACCCTGATTTCCGCGCTGATATGCTTGTTACCTTGCGCAATTCTTCGGACAAATTGAACGCGCTTCTCGCGCGGCTCAGCCGGTATGGGTCTGGCCCCGCGCAGGATGTTCGTAAGGTTGAATTGGCTAAGGTGGCCGGCGGCATCGCAGAGCGGTTCAAGTCGGTGCACCCAGTCTCCTTGACCCGCGCCGATCCGGTTCATGTGTTGGCGGATTTTGAAGGATTGGAGCAGGCTCTTATCCACCTAGTCCAGAACGCGGTCGATGCGAGCAAGCCGAGTGATCAGATATTTATCAGCGTATCCGGCGACGGTCTGACCGGCCAGATTGATATTGTGGATTCGGGCGAAGGGATGACGCCCGAATTCGTTCGCAGCAGCCTGTTCAAACCTTTTGTCTCTTCCAAACAAGGCGGATTTGGCATTGGCGCATTCGAAGCCCGCGAAATGATCAAAGCGATGGGCGGCCGGGTCAATGTGGAATCGCGCGAAGGCGTCGGCACGCGCTTCAGCATCACTTTGCCGGTGCCTGAGGCGGCAAAACTGCTCGAAAGCCGCGAGCAACCCAAACAAACAAAACAAGATGAGGTCGCATAATGGCTGATAAGAAACCCACGCTCCTCGTGATTGAGGATGATGAGGGCCTGCAGGCGCAGCTCAAATGGGCCTATGACGATTTCGAAGTTGTGATCGCGGGTGACAGGGACAGCGCAATTGCGGCCCTGCGCAGTGAAACTCCGGCTGTTGTGACCCTCGATCTGGGCCTGCCGCCTGACCCTGATGGCACCACTGAAGGTTTTGCCGTTCTCGATGCGATTATGGAGCTGAAACCCGACACCAAGGTTATCGTCGCCAGCGGTCATGGGGCGCGTGAAAGCGCGCTTCAGGCGATTGAGCGCGGGGCGTATGATTTTTATCAAAAGCCGGTGGATATTGATGCGTTGGGTCTGATTGTTCGCCGGGCGTTTAATTTGCACGCGATAGAGGATGAGAACCGGCGGCTTGTCGCGCATGCGAGCGAAGACAAGACCGTGTTAGGCCGCTTGATCACGGGCGCGCCTGAAATGGTGAAAGTTGCCCGCACGATCGAGCGGGTGGCCAGCACCAGCGTTTCGGTCATGCTGCTTGGCGCAAGCGGAACAGGCAAGGAATTGCTTGCCCAGGGTCTGCATGATGCCAGTAACCGCGCGGATAAACCGTTTGTGGCGATCAATTGCGCGGCGATCCCTGAAAACCTGCTCGAAAGCGAATTGTTCGGTCATGAAAAGGGCGCATTTACCGGCGCAGTGAAGACCACAGAAGGCAAAATCGAAAGCGCCAATGGCGGCACGTTGTTCCTAGATGAAGTGGGCGATATTCCGCTGCCTTTGCAGGTCAAATTGCTGAGGTTCTTGCAGGAACGCACAATTGAACGAATTGGCGGTCGCAAGACTATCGCGGTTGATACGCGCATTGTTTGCGCAACCCACCAGAACCTCGAAGAAATGATCGCTGCGGGCACATTCCGCGAAGACTTGTTCTATCGTTTGGCAGAGATTGTGGTGCGCATTCCCGGACTTTCGGAACGGCATGGCGATGCAGTGTTGCTCGGCAAGGCTTTCCTGAAACGTTTTTCCACTGAGATGAACCCGTCTGTGTCCGGTTTCGCGCCCGACGCGTTGAGCGCGATTGATGCGCATGATTGGCCGGGCAATGTCCGCGAGCTGGAAAACCGCGTGAAGCGCGCCGTGATCATGGCGGATGGCAAACTGGTGAATGCAGGCGATCTGGATTTCGGCGATGCAGAGGATGAGGGCGCAGAAGTGCTCAATCTAAAGGCAGCGCGAGAACAATCGGATCGCCGCGTTATCCGTCACGCGCTGGCCCGCAGTGAAGGCAATATCTCCAGCACCGCAAAACTGCTGGGTATCAGCCGCCCAACTCTTTACGACCTCCTCAAGCAGTATGATCTTCATGCGTAAAATCATCACAATTGGTGCGGCAATGTTGATCGCAAGTTGCTCTCCCACGCAAGAGCCCAGCAGTAGTTCTGCGATCACTGGCGATGCGACTTTCCTTGAATTGATCGATGATGCCCGGCTTGCGGTGGCCAATGGCAATTTGGCAGAGGCGGGGGGATTTTACGATTCTGCGCGCGAGCTTGATCCAGAAAACCCCGGTCTTTGGGTTGATATTGCGCGGCTTAGGTTTCGCGGCGGCGAACATCTGATCGCCATTGAGGCGGCGGATTACGCGCTGCAACTCAATCCCGAATACGCCCCTGCGTTGTTGTTGCGTGCGCAATTGGTGCGCGATGCCAATGGGCTTGCGGAATCGCTGGTATGGTTTGAGGCTGCAGCGATCGCCGATCCGCGCAACCCAGAGGTGCTGGCTGATTACGCCGCAACCTTGGGTGATATGGGTCGGTATGAAGATATGCTGGCGGTGGTTCGCGAATTGGCCGAATTCGCGCCTGCTTATCCGCAAGTTCACTACCTTCAGGCGGTTCTTGCGGCGAGAGGGGATAATCCCGTGCTCGCCAGCACTCTGCTTAACCGCAGCGGCCTGGCGAACAATGGCGTTCCATCCGCGTTGATGTTGGATGCGGTTGTCGATCTTCAGCAAGGCGCTTTTGACACAGCGGCGGAGACGTTGGAGCAATTGGCGCTGCGTCAGCCTGAAAATATTCGGGTGAACGAATTGTATGCACGTGCCCTTTGGTTGGGCGGCAGAGACCGTGTGATTGTTGATCAATTTGCTGCACGGGCGCAGCGCGATGGGGCATCCCCCTATCTCGCCATGTTGGTCGGCCGCGCTCTTGAGCGAATGGGAGAGCGAGAGCGCGCAATTCCCTTCATCCTTCGAGCGCGAGAGGCACGGGATCGCACCCGCATTGTTTTGCGCAATACCGATCAAGGCGAAGGCTCTATGCCAGAGGCTACTTCTCGGCTGCGGGGCCTTGTCAGCAACGGCAATCTGCCCCGCGCACGGCGCACGGCTGATGATCTGCTCGAACGGTTCCCGCAATCGGGCGACATTTACGCATTGGCCGGTGACACCCAATTGGCAGGCGGCAACGCCCAGGCCGCGTTGGAGCGTTACAGCGTCGCCGCGCAGGTCCGTCGCTCTTGGCCGCTCACTCGCAAGATTATTGAAGCCTACCGCGACTATGACGATGATTTGGCGGCGGATGTGCTGCTGACCCGTTACATTGCAGGCGATCCTCAAAACACGGCCGCTTTGTTCCTGTTGGCAGAGCGCAGCGCACAAAGCGAAGATTGGTTGAGAGTGGCGGTTCTGCTCGACACGGCTATCGATTTGGGAGCGGGCAATGATCTCGAAGTTCTGTCTTTGCGGTTGGCCGCGGCCAAGGGATTGGAACGAGACGAGGAAGTGGCCCGGTTCGAGCAACTCCTGCAAGAGCTTGCGCCGGGTGATTTTGTAATCTGACACAAAGGCGTCGCTAAGATCCCGGCGCTCGACATTGTAGGATGAATTGGGCAGGGCCCCGCACCATGTCGCTGCGTTCTTCTTTAAACCGTGTATCACTGTTGACCGATCCGATGATCGCGGTGTTGATTATTGCGACTGCGCTCGCGGTAGTGACGCCGGCAACGGGTGAGGCACGCGGCACCGCGCAAACGGTCTCTAACGCAGCGATCTTTGTGCTGTTCTTGATCAACGGAATGCGCATTGCGCGCGGAGAAATTGCGCGCGGGCTGGCCAATTGGCGGTTCTTCCTGCCGCTGTTCCTGTGGGTTTTTGGGGCAATGCCTATGATTGGGCTGGGCCTATCGCATGTGGCGGGGTTTTGGTTGCCGCCGATGGTCGCGCTGGGCTTTCTCTATCTGGGCACTCTCCCATCGACCATCCAATCCGCGACCTCTTACACCACACTAGCGGGGGGCAATGCCGCTTTGTCGGTTGTTGGGGCGGCGCTCATCAACATTGCAGGAGTGTTCATAACTGCCCCTTTGTTTGCTGCACTTGCAGGCAGCGAAGCGGCGGATATCGGCAGTGAAACGATTGTTCGGATCGGATTGATCCTGATCTTGCCATTTATGATCGGTCAGGCGGTGCAGGGATGGACGATTAACTGGCTGAAAGAGCGAAAGCGCGACGTTGCGTGGATTGACCGCGGCGTCATTGGCATTGCCGTTTATGTCGCGTTTTCGGGAGCCATCGAGCAGGGATTGGCCTCAATGTTTGGCCCATGGGGCTGGGCCGTTTTGATCGGGCTGGTGATCGTTTATCTTATATTTGCAACAGGCGGTGCGTGGATTGGCGCAGGCGCGCTGCGCATTCCGCGTGCGGACCGCATCGCGTTCTTATTCGCTGGCGCGCAGAAAAGTATCGCAATCGGGGCACCCTTGGCAGCGATTTTGTTTCCCGCAGAAATCGCCGGTTTCGTTATCGCTCCGCTGCTGCTGTACCACCTGTTGCAGTTGATGATCGCAGCACCATTCGCGACCATATTGTCGCGCGGCGATCCGGGCGTTTAACTCTTCGGCTGATAGGTTTGCTCTTCGCTGGGGAAACTGCGGCTTCGCACTTCTTCGGCATAGGTCGCAACGGTTTTGTCGATCATCCCGGCAATATCATCATACCGCTTCACAAAGCGGGGCACGCGCTCGAACATGCCGAGCATATCTTCGGTAACCAGCACCTGACCATCACACTGGGCAGAGGCGCCAATGCCAATCGTGGGAACAGACACGGCTTTCGTCGTTTCAATCGCGATGGGTTCAACCACCCCTTCGATCACAATTGCAAAAGCGCCCGCTTTATCCAAGGCGACAGCATCGCTGACGATTTTGTCCGCTTCGCTGTCAGACCGGCCGCGCGCGGCATATCCGCCCAGAACATTGACCGCCTGCGGGGTCAGACCAACATGGCCCATAACCGGAATACCGCGAGAGTTTAGAAACTCCACCGTTTCCGCCATCGCTTCGCCGCCTTCAAGCTTAACTGCGGCAGCGCCGGTTTGTTTGAGCAGATAGGACGCGCTTTCAAACGCTTGTTCTTTTGACCCTTCGTAGGAGCCAAAGGGCATGTCGACGACAACCACGGAATGGTATGATCCGCGCACAACCGCAGCGCCGTGATTGGCCATCATTTCCAATGTTACAGGAATGGTAGAGGGCAGGCCGTAAATCACCTGACCCAGCGAATCCCCCACGAGCAACAAATCGCAATGCGCATCGAGCAATTGCGCTTGCCGCGCGGTGTATGCCGTTAGCATCACCAGCGGTTCTTCGGTCACGCCGTCTTTCTTGCGCGCTCTGACGCGCGGAACGGTGAGCCTGCGCATGGGCTTTGGCGTGGGATTGGCTCTGCTGGTGCTCGTATCGAGCTGGAATGTGGTCGACATAGGTGCAGCATTTAGCGGCGTGATGATGAGAAGGCAAAGAAAGGAGAATGCAATGGCCCCTTGGCGTGGGCGCGGAATCATTGCACATAGGTTTGCATCACGGGGCTGCGCGGCATGGTTTGCGCGATTAGAGGGTATTTTTTGACATGGTAGCATCCAGCGGTTTGGCTGAAGGCAAAACTCCTAGAGAGGGTTGGTCGTCGCGCAGTGCGTTTATTCTGGCGGCTGTTGGCGCGGCTGTTGGACTGGGCAATCTTTGGCGGTTTCCAACACTGGCTGGTGAAAATGGCGGCGGGGCGTTTGTCCTGTTCTATGTCGGTTGTGTGTTCCTCTTGGGCCTGCCTTTGGTTGTCTCTGAGATATTCATTGGCCGCACTGGTCAGGATGATGCGGCGGGTTCAATCCGAAAAGTGGCGGAGAAATCCGGCGTGTCGAAAGCATGGGCGGGTTTTGGCCTGCTCGGAGTGATTGCGGCGTTTCTGATTCTGTCCTTTTATTCGGTCGTGGCCGGTTGGGTGCTGTATTATGTCGGCGTCTTGGGAGGGGACTTCCTTGGCGCAATTGGATCGGGTGATCTGTTCCGCGGCGCGCTGCCCGGCGAATCTCAGGAAATGATCCAGGGGCGCATGGGTGATCTGTTTGCCAACCCTTGGCTTCTTTTGGCGATGCATGCGATTTTCATGGGCGTCACATTCACAATTGTTGCGCGCGGGATCGGTTCGGGGATTGAAACGGCGGCAACTGTTCTGATGCCGATGTTCTTTATTCTGCTTGTCGGAATTACGATTTACGGCGCGTTCGTTGGTAATTTGACAGAAGCCGTGGCGTTCCTGTTCACGCCTGATTGGTCAAAGCTGACCCCGCAGGTGATGAACACCGCGCTGGGTCAGGCGCTGTTTTCGCTCTCTCTGGGTGTTGCCGGCCTGATCACCTATGGCTCTTACATTAAGGGATCGGCTGGTCTTGGCCCGACATCGGTGACGATTGCGTTCGCCGATACAGGCGTTGCTCTGATCGCTGGCCTGATGATCTTTCCAATCGTGTTTGCGGTGGGGCTTGATCCTGCAGCTGGGCCAACTTTGGTGTTCCAAACACTGCCTTTTGCGTTCCAGACAATGCCAGCGGGGGCGCTGATTGGTTTCTTGTTCTTTGTGCTCGTTCTGGTGGCGGCTGTGACGAGCTCGATTTCGCTGCTTGAGGTGCCGGTGGCATGGGGCATTGGCGAAATGGGTTGGAGCAGGCCTAAATCGACGATGATTTTTGGCGGTAGCGCGTTTCTCGTTGGGGTGGCCTGTTTGTTGGGGTACAATGTGTGGTCGGATGTGCGGCTGCTTGGTTTCTGGAGCTTGTTTGCAGAGACAGATATTCTCGACACAATTGATGGTTTCACCGGCAAGGTGATGTTGCCTTTGGGGGCGTTCTTCACTGCAATTTTTGTTGGCTGGCGGGCTGATCGTAAGCTGGTCGAAGAAATGACAGGCCTTTCGGGTTTCTGGCTTAGCCTTTGGCGGTTCCTGATTGCGTGGCTGTGCCCTCTGGCTGTTGGCTTCATCCTTGTGACGGGGCTGTTCCCTGAAATTCTAGGCAGCTAATTTTCGGCAGCGATTGCAGCGTTTCAACAACGTTGCAATCGCTGCTCAAATGTGGAACATAGTGAGAACATGTGGGGCTCAGGTGAGTCTCCTACGGTGTTCCTGATGAAAAGTTCTGCTCTTCCTTCCAGCGTGAAAACGCTCAACGCTTTGTCCATTCTCTCCCCAGTTCAAGAGGAGGGCGGTGCGGTGCGTGTGTCCGCCAATGACACCTTCACATTGCCCAAACCGCAAGATGGGCGCTGGCACCCCGGCCTTGCTGATCAACCGCTGCATAGCGAGATTTTTGCAAGCGCATCGGAGGCGAGCGGGGCGGCGCTGGCGCTGGCGCTGGCGCGGGATGCGCTGCGTGTTGCGGGGCAAAGCGCGGACTCTCTGGCAGAAGCCAATGATCGCCGTCAGATATTGTGGGTGCAGGATAAACGCGCGGTGGCCCGCGGTGGGAGGCCCTGCGCATATGGGTTGCCGCGGGATCTGCGCGACCGTTTAATCCATGTCGAAACGGCCACTCCCGAAGACGCCTTATTTGCGTTGGAGGAAGGGTTGAAGTGCCGCGATTTTGCCTGCGTGATTGGAGAGATCATGGGCAATCCGCGCGCGTTCGGTTTTACTGCATCACGGCGGCTCAGCCTAACAGCACAGAAACAAGGGACCGCGTTGTGGCTGGTGCGATTGGAGGCGGAGGCGGACTTATCCTCAGCCCGGATGCGCTGGCGGGCGAAATCGGCCCCCTCATCGCCGCCGCTCTGGAACAGCGATGCGCCCGGTGCGCCAGCGTGGAAAGCGGAGCTGTTCCGCGCGCGCAGCCACGCTCCTGGGAAATGGATTTTGAGCAATGAAGACGGACGCTTATCAGCAAACCCACCCGACCAAACCCGGCCCGCAGCCAGCACGCCAAGATCGAGGGGCCAGTCACGATCAAGGGCGCAGAATATTGGCTATTTGGTGCGCCCGACTGTCGGTCGATCGTTGGCGGCTGTCGCAAGAGCTTGAAGCGGGCGAGGGCGCAGACGCCGATCCCACCGTCCTCATCACCGAAACAGCCCACGGCCCGCGCATTGATGCGGTGAATACAGCCGGGGCGCAGGCCGGTGCAAAGGTGGGCATGATGCTGGCCGATGCCCGCACGCTGTGCCCGCAGATTCAAACCGCTCCGGCAGACCCAGCGGGCGATCTCGCCTTTTTGGAAAAGCTTGCCATCTGGGCGCAGCAATGGGGACCGTGGAGCGCGCTTGATCCGCCGGATGGGGTGCTCATAGACATCACCGCGGCGGCGCATTTGTTTGGCGGAGAGCGGCGCTTGCTGGCTGATGTTGAGGCCGCTTTTGCGCAGCGCAAATTGGCAGTGCGCAGTGCGATTGCACCAACAGCGGGTGCGGCATGGGCGCTGGCCCATTTCGGACCCGCTCGCGCGATCCTTAATGGTCAAGAAGACGCGATGCGCCACCTTGGCGATCTGCCTGTTGCTGCGCTCCGGCTTGATAGCGACGTTTTGACGGTGCTGCGCCGTTTGGGGTTAAAGCGGCTCGGCGACCTTGCCGATATCGCAAAGGGCGCGATCAACCGATCTGAAGCCGCTGCCAGAGACGCGCTGCACCGGCGGTTTCGCAATCGCAAATCCCCTTCCGCCAATCCGCTTGTCCGGCTTGATCAGATATTGGGCCGTGTGCCCGAACCTTTGCTCCCCATTGTTGTGCGGCAGATGCCTCTGGTTCAGCGCCGATTGATGGAGCCGCTGCGCCACCGTGCGCTGTTGGATCAAGTGCTCACCGATCTGGCCGCCGATATGGCGCGCGAATTGGAAGGGCGAGGCGAGGGCGCGCGGCGGCTTGAGCTGGGCCTATGGCGAGTCGATGGCGAAGTGATTGTGCGGCGGCTTGAACTCGCCGCTGCCACGCGGGAACCGGCCCATATCACCCGGCTGTTTGCCGATAAGCTCGAGGATATCGATGCAGGGTTTGGGATCGAAACTGTGCGGCTTTACGCGAGCTGGGCTGAACCGCTCGATATTGCGCAGAAGGATGTGGAGGAAGCAACAGAACGGCACGGCACCTCTTTGGCGGCGTGCCTTGACCGGTTGAGCGTGAGGTTGGGCCCGGGCGCGGTGCGACGCCCGGTTCCGCATGCAAGCCACCTGCCTGAACGTGCGCAAAGATGGCAGCCACCGCTCGACCCCGAACCTGTTTTACAAAATGTCGCAGAACCCCGTGCAAGACCTTTGAAATTGCTGGATAAAGCAGAAAGGGTGGCGGTTCTTTATGCCTCTCCTGATGGCTATCCCCAACGCTTTCGTTGGCGCGGAAATGTGCACGAAGTTGTCCGCGTGGAAGGCCCAGAACGTATTGCCCCGGAATGGTGGAGGCAAAAATCCACTGTGCGCCTGCGCGATTATTACCGGATCGAAGATGCTGAAGGGCGGCGCTATTGGATTTACCGCCATGGTGTGTCTGGTGATGGCCGCGGCGGCATGCCGGATTGGTTTTTGCAAGGGCTGTTGGCGTGACAATAATGCGCCAAAAGAGCGTCCCGCCGTGTGGTTAATTCCTGTTTACCTGCGCGGTTAAGGTTTGTTTACAAGTTTGTGCGAAACGCTCCTTATGCAGGGATACACGACCAGTCGCGAGGCACAGCGCCGACCTCTTGGCCTGATGGTGAAAAGCCGTGTGCGCTCGCGCGTGGTTTATGTCGATATGATCGATATTTCCGAGCGGGGCTGTAAGATTAAGGGCAGCAACGGCTTTGCCCAAGTTGGTGACCGCGTGACGATGAAAATTGGCGGTATCAACGCGCCTTTGGGTATCATCGTCTGGGTCGAAAACCGATTTGCCGGGGTGGCATTCGAAGGCGAAATGCATGCAGCTGTGCTCGATCACCTTTGCGCGATGGATGCAGCCGATCTCAACCCTGAGAAACAACGCTTTCACCGCATCTGATCAATCGAGACCAGACAGTATGAAAAAAGGGCCAGAGCAGCGCCCTGACCCCTTTTCCTTAAATCAATTGCAGATCAGTTAGGGCTGAACGGCAAAGAAGAGTGGTGCAAAACGATCTTCAGATCGCCAGCATCGTCTTTTTCATAGGCGAAAGAATATTCCACCTTGGTTTCGTTGCCGTCAGTGCCGGTGAAGAAATAATTGCCCATGGCCACTGCCATGTCGCCGTCTTCGTCGATTACAGTGCCATTGTTTTCCCAACGAACAGCGGTGTACGGCGCGATGGCAAAGCCGCCATCTTCGGTGCCTTCGGTGCCGACGAAGTAGCTAAGCGCTTCTTCTGTGGTTTCACGGAATTGATCTTCGGACGCCAAAGTTGGCTTGAACAGGATCGTTGCGTCATCGCCGTATGCATAATGCGTTGCGATGTGTTCCGCTGCGCGCGCGCTGAAATCGCCTTCTGCGGTAAAGACCTGACCGATCGCGACAATACCTTCGCCCCAAGCGATCTGCGCCGCTTCAACTTCGGTTTCGGTGATGGGGTTTGCGGTGGCTGTGTCGGTCGCCGCGCTATCGCAAGCGGCAAGAGTGAGGGCACTAACGCCGATCACAGGCAAAATCATAAACTTGTTCATTTCGTACTCCCTTGCGCGGGGCACTTGCCCCTGAAATTCGATGGCGCATGGCCATGGTTACGTCCGACATCACGAGCAGGATTGCTCGCCAGAGGGCCCGGTCCGTGGTGTGATAATGTTTCACTGTGTGAGCGGTTCCCACTTAATTGCACTATTTGCATTTGGAAATTGAGGAGGTGGAACATATGAAGAACATAAAGATGTTCCAATGGCTCAACAACCGTTCAAACAGACGCTCTTGGCCATAGCAGATGTGGCATGTGTGCAGCAGGCAGCCCTGCCTGTGCGTGACCTACCTGCGCGCGGTCTGTTTACGATGAAGACAGGCCTGTCCGCAGGGGAGGTGCAATATGCCTGATGCTCCGCTTACCCCGGACAAGCGCACGCTGAACATTGATCTCGATCTGATCGAAGCCCCACCGCGCGCGCCGTTCGTGGAATTGGGGCTGGTCAGCTGTTTCAGTTTTCTGCGCGGTGCCTCTGATGCGGTTGACCTTACGATGACGGCCCACGCACTGGGTTATGACGCGGTTGGAATTGCCGATGCGAACAGTTTTGCCGGTGTGGTGCGTGTGCATACAGAGGCGACGACGCTCAAACTGAGGCCTGTGATTGGTTGCCGGATCGAAACCAGCGAAGGTCTCGCTTTCCTCGCATACCCGCGCGACCGCGCCGCCTATGGCCGCCTGTGCCGCCTGATCAGCGCCGGCCGGATGCAGACCCTATCGGGTGAATGGCAGGAAAAGGGCGTGTGTGAAATCAGCCTCTCAATGCTGGCTGATCATTCGCAAGGCGTGCAATTGATCCTGATCCCACCAGCGGATCTGGATGCGCGCTTCACCATTCCCGCCTGGGCGAACAATGTCGTGGCATTGGACGGCAGCGATCTGGGCGGTGATGTGACGGGGGCGTTGCCAGATTTGTTGCCGCATCTGACGCGCGGCCTGCCGACATTGCAGCATTGCGCGGCAAGCTATCTTTATCGGGGCGATGATATTGCGCGGATCGACCGGCTTGATGCTTTGGCGCGCGCGAATGGTTTGACGCTGTTGGCCACCAATGATGTGCATTACCACGCGCCCGAACGTCGTCCCTTGCATGATGTGATGACCGCGATAGCGAACAAGACGACCGTGGCGGAGGCAGGCCATCTGCTCCACCCAAATTCTGAAAGACATCTGAAATCACCGCAGGCCATGTGCCGCCTGTTTGAACGCTGGCCCCGCGCAATCCAGGCCGCGCGCGATGTGGCGGACAATTGCGATTTCAGCCTTGATGAGCTGCGTTATGAATATCCCGACGAAATCTATCCTGACGGTATGGCCCCGCAGGAATATTTGGAGGTTGAAACATGGAATGGGGCGCAGCGGCGGTATCCTGAAGGTGTACCAGACAGCGTTAATGACACGCTGGAACGCGAACTGGCATTGATCGCCAAACTTGCCCTCGCGCGGTATTTCCTCACCATCAAAGACATTGTCGATTTCGCCCGCAGCGTCGAACCACCGATCCTGTGCCAAGGGCGCGGCTCTGCGGCCAATTCTGCTGTTTGCTATTGCCTTGAAATCACCAGCGTCGACCCGGCCAAACATCAATTGCTGTTTGATCGCTTTATTTCCGAAGAGCGCAAAGAACCGCCTGATATTGATGTCGATTTTGAGCATGAGCGACGCGAAGAGGTGATCCAGCATATTTACAAGAAATATGGCCGTCACCGCGCGGGCCTGACCGCGACTGTCATTCATTACCGCCCGCGCATGGCGATCCGCGAAGTGGGCAAAGTGATGGGCCTGTCAGAGGATGTAACCAGCTCGCTTGCGCGCACAGTTTGGGGCGGGATGGGGCGATCTATCGGAGAGGCGCATGTCGAAGATATCGGCATGGACCTGTCCGATCCGCATTTGCGCCGCGTCCTAAAGTTGACTGAGCAGATGATCGGAATGCCGCGCCATCTCTCACAGCATGTCGGCGGCTTTATCCTGACGCAAGGCGCGCTGACGGAGACTGTGCCGATCGGCAATGGCGCCATGCCGGATCGCAGTTTCATTGAGTGGGACAAAGACGATATTGAGGCGCTGGGCATCCTCAAAGTCGATGTGCTGGCGCTGGGCATGCTGACATGCATCAAAAAGTGCCTCGACCTGCTGGAGGATCACCACGATCGCCGCTTGACCCTCGCCACGGTGCCGCGCGAGGATCCGGAAACCTATGCGATGCTGCGCAAGGGGGATTCTCTGGGAGTGTTTCAGGTGGAGAGCCGGGCGCAGATGAACATGCTGCCACGCCTGCGACCGCGCGAATTTTATGACCTTGTGATTCAGGTCGCGATTGTGCGCCCCGGTCCGATTCAGGGAGATATGGTGCATCCCTATCTCAAACGCCGCCGAGGTGCGGAACCGGTGCAGATACCCGCGCCATCCCCAGCGCATGGACCGCCTGATGAATTGTCGAGCATTTTGGGACGGACTTTAGGCGTCCCGATCTTTCAGGAGCAGGCGATGAAGATCGCGCTGGATGCGGCCAAATTTAGCAGTCTCGAAGCGAACCGCCTGCGCAAAGCCATGGCGACTTTCCGATCGCGCGGCATGGTCGACGAATTGCAGGATATGATGATCGGGCGGATGGTGCGACGCGGTTATGATCCCGACTTTGCGGAAAGGTGCTTCAATCAAATTCGCGGCTTTGGCGAGTATGGTTTTCCCGAAAGTCACGCGGCGTCGTTTGCGCATCTGGTCTATGTGTCGAGTTGGCTCAAATGCCATTTTCCGGCGGCTTTTGCTGCGGCACTGCTGAATTCTCAGCCAATGGGTTTTTACGCGCCGGCGCAAATTGTCCGCGATGCACGCGAACACGGTGTGGAGGTGTTGCCAGCGGATGTGAACCACAGCGAGTGGGATTGCACGCTGGAGGAGGCGGGCGCAGGCGGTGATGCGGAAACGGGACGTTTCGACCGTCACATCGCCCTGCGGCTTGGCCTGCGTCAGGTGGATGGCCTGCATGAACATATCGCAGCACAATTGATTGATGAGCGCATTGAGAACGGCGCGTATCAAGATGTGGGGCAATTGCGTGAGCGCGCCGGTCTGTCCCCTGCGCATATTGAACGGCTTGCCAGCGCGGACTGCTTTGCCTCGATGGATATATCGCGGCGTCAGGCCCTATGGGACGCGCGCAGTTTGATTGCCGGGCCTGACCTTCCGTTATTCCGGGCGGCGGCGGAACGCGACGAAGGGGCAGAGCGGGCACAAACCAAATTGCCGGTTATGCCGATGAGCGAGGAAGTGGTCGCCGATTATCAAACCACGCGCCTCAGCCTCAAAGCGCATCCTCTGGCATTCCTTCGCCCGCAATTGGCAGAGCGCGGCTTTGTGCGAGCCTGCGACCTACGCGACCGCAAATACCGCAGCATGGTTCAGGTCGCGGGCGTCGTGTTGATCCGCCAGCGTCCCGGCAGCGCAAAGGGGGTGTGCTTTATCACTCTTGAGGATGAAACAGGTGTGGTGAACCTTGTCGTGTGGCCTGATCTGAAAGAGAAACAGCGCCGCGTTGTGATGGGCGCCCGGTTGATGGAAGTGCGCGGGCGGGTCGAATATGATGATGAGGTGATCCATGTCATCGCGCAGCATATGACCGATGCGAGCGATCAACTGTATGCCTTGTCCGATGACATGTTGAACGCGCCGACCGCACGCGCCGATCACATAAGCGCCCCGATGAACGGACGAAGGCCGCCGAAAGCGAAAGAACCTTTGAGTGTGCGTGATCTTATTGATGAAATTCCAAATGTGACTGGCCATCCGCGCAACCACCGCATAATCCCAAAGTCTCGGGATTTTCACTAATATGGTTCAAAAACGAAAGCCTTCTCGCAACTCACGCAAGGTGAGCAGATTTCGGATTGAACGCCGCTTGATCCTCTTTTCTGTCTTGTGCCTGTTCGGATTTGCGGGATGGGTTTGGTTGGAGGGGCACCCTGAGCACAACCCGCTTGCTCCGCTGGACCTGCGCGACCCCATCGGCATGGCCACAGCGACAAAGCTGGCCGCGTTGAAAGGGGATGCCGCTGCCTGCCGGGGAGCATTGGAACGGAGCGCAGTCGCTTACAGCGCCTTGCCCGCCGCTGAAGATGCATCGGGAGAGGGTGCATGCGCGCGGCCAGATCGCACTCAGCTGACCGAGTTTCCGATTGAGCCAGATAGCCCGCCGACAACGTGCCCTGTCGCCGCGGCGTTGGAGTTGTGGCGCGCCAAAAGCGTCGTGCCCGCCGCGCGGGAAATCATGGGTGCCGAACTGTCGCATATAGAACATTTGGGCGCCTATTCTTGCCGCCGAATGCGCGGGAGCGGCACGGGCGGGTGGAGCCAGCACGCGACCGCCAATGCCATTGATATCGCGGGTTTTGTCTTAGAGGACGGCCGCCGGATCAGTGTGTTGGACGATTGGTCACGAGACACGAAAGAGGCGCGGTTTCTGCGCGCCGTTCGTGACGATGCCTGCGGGGTGTTTGCAACGGTGCTTTCGCCCGATTTCAACGCGGCCCATGCGAATCATTTTCACTTTGACCAGACGGACCGCTGGTCAACGGTGTGCCGCTAGACTGCTTCGAGAGCGTAGCCTGCAGATCGCACAGTGCGGATTGGGTCCTTTGTCCCCTCAACGCCAATTGCCTTTCGCAGGCGGCGAATATGCACATCCACTGTGCGCAACTCTATATCGGAGCCTGTACCCCACACGCCATCTAGCAATTGGCCACGGCTAAACACGCGGCCTGGGCTCTCCATGAAGAATTTGAGTAAGCGGTATTCGGTCGGCCCCAATTGCAGCGATCGACCGCGCCGTTGAACCCTGTGCGCGACAGGATCCAACTTGATGTCGCCAACCTCAACCGTTTCTCCGGCCAATGCAGGGCGGATGCGGCGCATCACCGCGGCAACCCGCGCGAGCAATTCACGAGGGGAGAAGGGCTTTGTCAGATAATCATCCGCCCCGGTTTCCAATCCGCGCACCCGATCATCCTCGGCCTCACGGGCGGTCAACATGATGATGGGGACATGCGCCGTGGCCTTATCCCGGCGCAGGCGGCGACACACTTCGATGCCGCTGGTCCCTTCTATCATCCAATCAAGGATAATGAGGTCGGGCACATCCTCTCTCGCAAGAACCATGGCTTCGTCGCCGTCACGAGTGCAGCGAACATTATAGCCTTCGTTCTGAAAACGATATTCGAGCAATTCGGAAAGGGCTGGATCGTCTTCGACCAACAGCAGCTTAGCAGCGGACATAGCACTATTCCTCAAAACCCACCCCGACTACTCTTGCGAGGCGGTCGTTCGCGACCATGTTTCAATTGGGCTACAGTTTAATGAAATTGCCGCCCGCTAATTTCCGCATGCCGCGAACGGATCCGCCCAACGCCGCCAGTCGGGGCGTTTATCGGTCTTCTTCGGGAGGATACGTGCCGGTCGCAGCGAAATGAACCATTTCCGCCACGTTGGTGGCGTGATCGCCGATCCGTTCAAGATTGCGAGCCACAAACAAAAGGTGTGCCGCGCTCGAAATCGTCGCAGGGTTTTCAACCATATGGCTGACAAGATTGCGGAAGATGCTGTTGTAGAACGCATCCACTTTGTCATCGGTGGCGATCACTTCACGGGCCAATCCGGCATCACGAGCGGCATAGGCGGTGAGGACATCGTGCACCATCTCACCGGCAACTTCGCCCATCGCCGGCAACAATGTCAAAGGTTCAAAGCGGTCACGCCCTTCGATCTTACCAACGCGTTTTGCGATGTTTTTCGAATAATCGCCGATCCGTTCAATCACACCAGCGATCTTAAGCGCGGCGATCACTTCGCGAAGGTCATCCGCCATCGGGGCTCTCAACGCGATCACCCGGATTGCCAATTTGTCGACCTGAGATTCCAACTCATCCAGTTTCTTATCGGCTTTGACGACTTTGTCTGCGCGCTTTGTGTCACCCGCAACAAGCGATGCGAGAGCTTCCTCAATCGCCACTTCGGCCAGGCCGCCCATCTCTCCGATTAGGCCCCTTAGACGGGTGATGTCTTCGTCGAACGCTTTAACTGTATGGTCTGTCATCTATCCGTACCGCCCAGTGATATAGTCTTTCGTCCGCTGCTCAATCGGTGTTGTGAAGATGTCGGAAGTTCGCCCGTATTCAACGATGTTACCAAGGTGGAAGAATGCGGTGCGCTGAGAAACGCGCGCTGCCTGTTGCATCGAATGGGTCACGATTACGATGGCATAGCGGTCTGACAGCTCTGCGATGAGCTCTTCGATTTTGGCCGTTGCGATGGGGTCCAACGCAGAACACGGTTCATCCATAAGGATCACTTCGGGATCAACCGCAATGGCGCGCGCGATGCATAGGCGTTGTTGTTGCCCGCCCGATAGCGCCGTTCCGGATTCGGTCAGCCGATCCTTTACCTCGTTCCACAAACCCGCCCGACTAAGCGAATTTTCGACGATTTGATCGAGGTCATCTTTGTCATGGAAAATCCCGTGGATGCGGGGGCCATAGGCGATGTTCTCGTAAATCGATTTCGGGAAAGGATTGGGCTTTTGAAAGACCATCCCAACCCGGGCGCGCAGACGGACAACATCCATTGAACTTGCGTAAATGTCTTCGGAATCAAGCTCGATCTTACCTTCGACGCGGGCCGATGGGATGGTGTCGTTCATCCGGTTTAAGGAACGCAGGAAGGTCGATTTACCGCAGCCGGAAGGCCCGATAAACGCCGTCACATATTTCGACGGGATCGAGATTGAAACATCGTCGATAGCTTTCTTGTCACCGTAGTAAACCGAAACGCCAGTGGCGCTCATTTTGGCTTCGACGGCTTCAAGATTTGGATGGATGACTGTCACCAGGATTTCTCAAACTTGTTGCGTAGATAAATCGCGAGGCCGTTCATCAACAGCAGGAAAATCAGCAGGATGATGATAGCAGCACTTGTTCTTTCGACAAACCCTCTGTCGATCTCGTCCGACCACAGAAAGATTTGAACCGGCAAAACGGTGGCCGGAGAGGTAAAGCCGTCAGGGGGCGTGGCCACAAACGCTCGCATGCCGATCATCAGCAACGGCGCGGTTTCGCCAAGAGCGCGGGCCATACCAATGATGGTACCTGTCAAAATTCCTGGCAGAGCGAGCGGCAAAACATGGTGGAACACCACCTGAACTGGCG
Organism: uncultured Erythrobacter sp.; assembly: GCA_947502815.1. Taxonomy (GTDB): domain Bacteria; phylum Pseudomonadota; class Alphaproteobacteria; order Sphingomonadales; family Sphingomonadaceae; genus Erythrobacter. The sequence continues at coordinate 1,831,116 of CANNBH010000001.1, read as the reverse complement.
AAGCGCCAACCGCCAACGCGCCATCGCGAATTGATGGTGGAACCGCCTTAATCGCATTGCGCCCGGTGATCACGATGACCGGCATTGTCATCAAGGCCAACGTCATACCGCCGATAAGAGGCGCAGAGCGGTAGGTCGGGAAAATGGTCAGAAACACCGCCAAACCCAGCAAGCCGAAGATAATCGATGGAACCGCGGCCAGATTGTTGATCGACACTTCGAGGAAATCGGTCATCCGGTTCTTCGGGGCGTATTCTTCAAGGTAAAGCGCGGCCATCACCCCGATGGGGAACGCCATCACCAATGTAATCAACATGGTGAGCATGGAGCCTTTCAGCGCGCCCCAAATCCCCGCAAGTTGGGGATCGGTCGCAGCAGAGCGTTCCATAAAGCCGATGTCGAAATTCTTGCTGAGATGACCCTCTTCAATCAGGCGATCGGCAAGTGCCATCATTTCTGGTGACCCTTCGTCGGAGTAACCTGCCGCAAGGTCGGGCGATGCCGCCAGATCAAACTCAACTGTCCGCACCAAAATCGAAGGATCTTCGTAGATGCTCTTGGCGACATCGCGCCATGCTTGTTGGTTCAACTGTGCGGCGCCGTCTGCGCCCAGCGTTTGTGCCGCCGATGCCGTGATGACATCTTTCAATCCCTGCGTTTCAAGCGAGCGCGCCGCTTGACCCAAAGTGAGCTGTTCGCCCGAAAGTTGAAGGTCGCTTTGGGAAAAGTCGATATCAACTGCGGCTTCAACGCGTTGAAAACCGCCAATGCCGTTGATAGTCATATTGCCCAGCAGCAGAACCAAAACCGAAACAGCAAAGACAATAGACGCAAGGCCGAGCAGCTTAAAACGCTGCTCTTTCGCGTAACGGGCCTTCAACCGTTGTTCGAATTTGTCCGATCGCAGAGCGTCAGAACCAGTATGGGTGCCAGAGCTAATCATATGCTTCGCGATACCTTTTCACGACGCTCAACGCGACGAAGTTCAACGCCAGTGTCACCATGAACAAGATGAAGCCTAGGGCAAACGCGCTCAAAGTGGCCGGGTGATCGAAGCTTCCTTCGCCGGTTAGCATCGCAACGATTTGAACCGTGACCGTCGTCATCGCCTCCAACGGATTAGCAGACAGGTTGGCTGCGGTAGAGGCGGCCATCACAACGATCATCGTTTCACCAATGGCCCGGCTTATCGCGAGCATGATACCGCCTACGATGCCGGGAAGGGCGGCCGGTACCAGAACGAGTTTGATGGTTTCTGACGTGGTTGCGCCCATTGCCAAGCTTCCGTCGCGCATCGCCTGTGGGACGGCGGCAATGCTGTCATCGGCCATGGATGACACAAACGGAATGATCATAACTCCCATGACCACACCAGCGGCCAGAGCGCTTTCGCTCGACGCATTGGCAAAGCCAACAGCGATCGCAGCGTCGCGAATAATCGGGGCAACGGTCAGGGCGGCGAAATACCCATACACAACGGTCGGAACACCCGCGAGTATTTCAAGGGCTGGCTTGGTCCAGGCGCGCACGGTCGGATGCGCATATTGCGTCAGGTAAATGGCGCTCATCATGCCAATCGGGATCGCGACAATCATCGCAATGACCGCGCCAATCAGGATGGTGCCCCAAAACAACGGCACCGCGCCATACCGAGTGGGGTCGGGATTTTCTGGGTTGGCCATCGGGTCCGGGGACCAGAATGTGCCAAATAGGAAGTCGGTGAACGGGACCATTTCAAAGAAGCGGAAGGTTTCAAAAATAAGGCTAGCAAGAATACCAAACGTGCTGAAGACCGCTACGAGCGAGGCTAGGATCAAAAGCGCCATAATCGCTTTTTCGACCCGGTTCCTCGCGCCAAATTCAGGTTTCACTTTAATGTACGACCAAGCGCCTGCGGCGCCGGCAATGATCACCGTCAGCACAAGACCAATCGAACGATACAGTGCGATCGCTTCGCTGAAAGGTGTGATCAGGGGGAAGGCCGCGCTGTTTTCGGTGGTCGAAATTGACCCATTGGCAACGGCGCGTGCCTCTCTGAGCGCGTCGATCCGGGCGCTTTCAAACTGTGGCAATCCGTCCGCAGCCGGATGCGCAAGCACCGATTGCAAGACAAGGTTTGACGATATGGAATCCCATATCACCACAAATAGTATGGTTGGTACGAAGACCCAAAGGGCAACGTACCAACCATGGTAGACCGGCAGACTGGCTAATCTTTCGTCGGCATTGGCGCGCAAGCTCCATGCTCGACTGCGCGCCGCCAACCACCCTGCAAGGGCAAGGCCCAGTACGAGCAGAAAGGAAGAAGCCAGCGTCATACTTAAGGTCTCAGTTCTGTTATTTCAGATCAGACCCGTCGATCGTAGCCTGCTCATTCACGCCCGCGAGATTCGCGGCCATAACGTCTTCGGGAGAAGCAACTAGGCCAATGCTGGCCAGAGGACCACCTCGCTCCCACATGGTTGTCCACTCATTTAGATATTCGGCCAGTCCAGGGATTTGGCCGATATGCGCCTTTTTGACGTAGACATACAGCGGGCGGGCACCCGGATAATCGAAATTCGCAATGTTTTCGTAGGTCGGCTCAACGCCGTTCATACGGAGGCCTTGGACCTTGTCGGCATTTTCTTCGAGGTATGAATAACCGAAGACACCAACCGCGTTTTCGTTGCTCTCAATTTTCTGGACGATCAAATTGTCTTGTTCGCCTTGATCGACATAGAGGCCGTCGGCGCGCACTTCGGTGCAGACTTGGTCGTAACGATCTTCGTCGCTCTCTTCCAATTCCGCCATCGCAGGGTTGCTGTTGCAGCCAACTTCAAGGATCAATTCCTTGAGCGCGTCGCGCGTACCCGAAGTGGTAGGCGGACCGTAAACAAGAATTTTCACGTCGGGCAAAGATGGATCGACATCGGCCCATGTTTGGTTGTTTTGCTCGCCACCATATGGGCTCTTAGCGAGGGCTTCGTAGACAATCTGAGGGGTAAGGTTCAGTTCGATGCCGCCCTGTGCCGAAGCAAAAGCGATCCCGTCGAGACCAACTTGAAGTTCGATAATGTCGGTGACGCCGTTGTTTTGGCAGTCCTCAAATTCCGACGCTTTCATCCGGCGCGAAGCATTGGCTGTATCAGGGGTGCTGGGCCCTAAACCCGAGCAGAACAATTTCATGCCGCCGCCGGTTCCAGTCGATTCAATGATCGGCGAAGGAATTTCTGGGTTTGTACGGGACAGCGATTCCGCAACCGCGGTGGCAAACGGGAAAACCGTCGACGAACCGACAGCACGGACCGAATCGCGACCTTCAACCGAGCCAAGCTCATCAGAGCAACCGGCGAGGGCAAGGGTTGGGGCAAGGACGACGAATATTGACTTAGCGAGTTTCATTTTTGCTCACTCCAGTTCGAGTTAGGCCTGTTCTAAGGAGCCTCGTTGGCCATGGAAGTTTCGGATTTGTGACGAAATCGGAAAAGACTTGTCTAATCGTGTCGATCTCGTCGTCACACTATGGGGAATTAGAAATCGACTTGCGCTCTTAGACCGACGACGTGGACGTCATAAGAGCCGTTTCCATCGGCTTGCGGCAGGGCCGAATCGTCATAGGAAAGCAAACCGTAATTCAACAGCAATCGGGTGTAGTCGGTGAAGGTCCAGATCAAGGACGCTTGCAAACTTTCCTGAGTACCGCCGATGATGTCTTCGTCATTCAAATCGAGATAATCGTAACGCAGGTTCAATTGAATGGCGCCGCTGCCGCCTTCGCCGACGGGGTTTTCCGGTTTCACCCGGCCGAATGTGCCGATTTTGTACCCGCGCGTGTCCCCCTCTGTCAGGAACAGGCCGACTTCCGCCGATGCACCCAAGAATGACGGATCAGCAAAGCCCATCGGGCGATCGACTGATTGTGAAAAACCTTCGAGCGCGATGTGGAACGGGCCCGCAATGGCCGCCGCTTCGAGCCCGATGCCGAATTCGCTATTGGCAGAAAAACTATCTGTGTTGACGAAACGATCGTTGGTGAAATGCACCAAGGGGCGCGTGCGATAACGCACCGTATTGCCTTGGCCTAGATCGTTGTAATGGACCGAGCCACCAAAGTGCAGCTGGGTCGAACCCGTCATTGGAGCAAACACGACGCGGCCATCAAAACTGGTGTTGCCATTCGGCAGGTCTTCGCTGTTATCGGCGAAGACGCCGCCTTGGAGCAGAAGGGTGTCGGTCTTGTATTGGCCCGAAACACCGACGCGGCGTTCAAAGCCGAACGCATCGGTCCAAGCAGAGCGTTCGATGAAGGATGTGTTCAAGCTGCTGGAGAGTTCTTCCAAACCTTGAAACGTGTTGTGCTGACCCACGGAGAGGGTGAGGCCGCCGTCTTTGTAAGTTACGATTGCGTCGGTAAGAGCCACTTCGTTTTCGGCGAAATCGGCCTCGACTTTGTAGCCGAAACCGCCCGGAATATCACCAGAAACGCCAAGCCGAACTCGGCGGGCTTCTGCGTTAAATCCGCTGTCTGCGCCGGTTGAACTGGGCGCGTCGACATAGCCAAAGTCCATATTGACCCGGCCGCGGGGTTTAAAACTCCAACCGTCAGAATTTGAAATCTGAGGGGCGCCTTTGAATTCGACTTCAACAGCGTCGTCTTGATCTGCGTTGGCCGCTTGAGCCGATGCGTTGGCGGTCGCAGCCGCTTCTGCTGCCTCGTTCGCGGCTTCCGTCGTTTCAGCAAGCTCGGTTTCTAGCTCTGCGAGGCGATTGGAAAGTCGAGCCAGCTCTGATCGGAGCAAGGCCATTTCTTCTGACACTGTCGGCGTAGCCTGAGCCACGGCCTGTGTAGAGACTGTGCCGCTGAGAAGGGCCAAAGACACAATCAACGGTGTTTGAATTTTTATCATTTCGAATCCCAAGAAACATCGCACTGCGCCGCCCAATATTGCGATTCTGTGACTCTAGTGTGACACACGATTGACGATTGTGACGCGCCGGTGACGTGTCTCCGCTGACGCCTTAGTTGGCTTGGGAATCGCCCTTGGCGACGGGCAATCGGATGATGACATTTGTGCCGACGCCCAACTGACTATCAATGTCGAGGCGCCCTCTGTGGCGTTCAACAATGTGCTTAACAATCGCAAGGCCAAGGCCCGTACCACCGGACGCGCGGCTTCTTCCCGGGTCGGTGCGATAAAATCGGCGCGTTAGATGCGGGATCTGATCAGGGGCGATGCCTTCGCCCTTGTCGGATACGGTAACGCGCGCTTCGCCTGCGCGCGATAGGTCGAGCTTTACGCGCACCGGAGAAATCTCATCGCCGTATTTCAAAGCGTTGTCGACGAGGTTGCGGACCACCTGTTCGATCTGTTGCGGATCGCCCTGAATCAATGGGTTGGCCGCAAATTCCAGTTCGATCATTTCGCTGCGATCGGGGCCAGCGGCATCCCGCGCGGCGCGATCGACGATGGGTTGCAGTTTCACCATTTCCACTGGCAATTCGCTCTTGCCAGCTTCCACGCGTGAAAGGCTCATCAAATCGCTGATCAACGCCTGCATCCGCTGTGCCTCACGCTCAATCGTATCGAGGAACCGGCCGGTCGTCTCCTCGTCGAGGTCTTCACGGGCCTCCTGCAGCGTTTCGACATACCCGATGATGGCCGATAACGGCGTGCGCAGTTCATGGCTGGCATTGGCAACGAAGTCGGTATGCGCCCGGCTGATGTCGGATTCGGCGGTTTGATTGATGAACTCTATGACCGCCGCGTTCGCATCCAACGTTTGGCGGCTGATTTTCCAAATGTCTTGCCGACGAACAAGTCCGCGTATGATGGCCTGCCCGGCTTGTTCTCTGCCCAACAACGCGATGGCTTCGGGTTGCCGGAAGACCACGCGAGCGTCCTGTCCTACAATGTGGTGACCCAAAAGCTTGCGCGCGGCGCGGTTCGCGCTTGCGATGGTGTTCTTGTTGGTGACAAATATCGGCGTCGAAGAATTTTCCGTTAGGTCGCGGATTGAATCCAACGAAAACGCCTTACTCGCGTCTGTGGCCGGTTTTGGGGACGGTTTCGCAGAAACGATCAGCAAAGAGCCAATCCACAATATCAAGACCGACATGGCGATCACCGGATCGATCCTAAGCGCGATCAGGGCGACGAAAGTCACCAGAGCCAGAAAAACACCTGTGCGAGGAAGCGACTGCCACATGCTCATGGCGGATGCTCTAAACTGCTCCAGCACAAGGTCAAACCTTGTCTGCACATTTTGGTGTCAGTGATACATTTGGGATGGGAGGTGCAAAAGTGGTGACCCCTACGGGAATCGAACCCGTGTTTCAGCCGTGAAAGGGCCGCGTCCTAACCGCTAGACGAAGGGGCCACGCTCATTTGCGAGAGCGCGCATCTAGGGGGGTGGGCGGTAAGGGTCAAGCCTGTTCGCACCGCTTTTGTGAAAATTTATTTCACGCGCTGCCGATCGCCCCCTTCAATTGGCAAATGCCGCGTCCTCTAAGTGCAGCTCTGCCGCAGGGCGCGGTCCCCAATCATCGATCTTTACACGCCCGGCCAGATGGAACAGCCGACCTTGTCGCCGATGCAGCAGAGTTTGCGCCATTTCGGTTTCTGCAGCGCGAAACGCGATGGCCTTAAAGGACCGCCCGTCTTCGCCTGCGGCGATGACTCGCAAATGGTCTTTGCCAACAATGTCCGCTTTCACAATGCGCACAGGGCCAACAGCAACCCTGGGGGCAGGCCACCCAACGCCGTAAGGACCAGCGGCCTCCAAAGTGTTGACCAGATCTGGGGTAAGCCCCCCAGGCGCGAGAGACAGGTCAAGCTGCATGCTTTGGCTTAGCCGGGCGCGATCAACATCGCGGGCAAGCCGGGTGTCCAGAAACTCTGTGAATGCCGCGAGCTTTTCGTTGGGGATCGTTAGGCCTGCCGCCATCGCATGACCGCCACCAGCGACCAGCAAATCGGCTTCTCGTGCCGCGATAATGGCTGCACCCAGATCAACGCCGCTGATTGAACGACCAGAGCCCTTTCCGATCCCTTCCGCTTCATTCAAGGCGATGACGATTGAGGGTTTGCCCGTCTTCTCCTTTATCCGCCCGGCAACAATTCCGATCACACCGGGATGCCAGCCAGTGCCAGATAGCACTTGCACGGCCATATTGTGTTGCCCGTCAAGCTGGGCTTCGGCGGCTTCTTGGACCTCGGCTTCGATCGCGCGCCGTTCTTCATTCAGGGCGGAGAGTTTTTCCGCAATGTCGCGCGCTTCATCTGGGTCCCTCGTGGTCAGCAATCGCACGCCCAATGTGGATTCTCCGATCCGTCCCCCGGCATTGATGCGCGGACCCAGCGCAAAGCCAAGATCTGAGGCGATTGGCGCGCGTTTCAAACGGCTTGCATCCATCAGCGCCGCCATCCCAATCCGCTCGCGGCGCGCTAGGATCTTGAGGCCTTGCGCCACAAAGGCCCGATTGAGGCCGTGCAGCGCGGCAACATCGGCAACCGTGCCCAGCGCGACCAGATCAAGCAGTGCCATCAAATCTGGCTCTGACCGGTCTTTGAAATACCCTTCTCCGCGCAACACTCTGACCAAAGCGATAGCCAAGAGGAACGCGACGCCCACCGCTGCTAGATGACCATGGCTGGCGGCCAAGTCGCTTTCATCAAGCCGGTTTGGATTGACCAGCGCGGCCGTTGGGGGAAGGTCGGCGGAGCATTTGTGGTGATCGACCACGATTACATCGACGCCCGCATCCCTCGCCATGGTCAGCGCCTCATGCGCCATGGCGCCGCAATCAACCGTTACGATCAGGCTGGAACCGGTCTCGGCCAGTTTGACCAAAGCCTCCCCAGTCGGGCCGTATCCCTCCAGCAAGCGATCTGGGATGTAATATCCAGCTTCCACGCCAAGGGACCGAAGCACTTCGACAAGCAGTGCGGCGCTGGTCGCGCCATCGACATCATAATCGCCATAGATTGTAATCGTTTCTTGAGCGGCCACCGCAGCAGCGATCCTTTGTGCTGCTCGCTCCATGTCGCGAAATTCAGACGGATCGGGCAAAAATTCACGCATTGTAGGCTTTGCATGTTTCTGCACTTCATCCGCTGCCACGCCGCGCGTCATCAGCAATTGGGACAATATGTCTTGATCCAACTTGACGCCGCTGGACGGCGCATCAGATAACGCCTCATCGCCAATATCCATATTGCCGCCGCGCCATTGCCAGCTGCGCCCAGCCAATGATTGTGAGACGCCCAGGACATATGAAAGTGATCGTGTTGCCATAAAGCGAAGGATAGCGGATTGCTGGCGGGCGCAATAGATGGAGGCGGCAGTTAGTCGACGGTTGATTACCACAGGGGCAATTTGTTGGGCCGGTGAAGGAAGGGTGGACGTGGAAGAAGATCGAACTCTGTTGGTGATTTGGCACAGCCGGACCGGAGCGAGCGAAAAGATGGCCCGCGCCGCCTCCAATGCGCCCGGCGCGCAATTGATCGAAGCAAGACATGTGACCTCAGCGGACCTCATCGCGGCGGCGGGCTATTTGTTTGTTTGTCCGGAAAATCTCGCAGCGTTGAGCGGCGCCATGAAAGAAATGTTCGACGTCAATTACTACCCCGTATTGGGGCAGATAGAGGGGAGACCCTATGCCACGATCATCGCTGCGGGTTCCGATGGGGAGGGTGCCCAGCGTCAATTGGACCGGATTGCAAAAGGTTGGCGTTTGAGACGGGTGGCAGAACCTTGGATAGTCAATTTCTCAGCCCAGTCGCCAGAAGCGATCCAAAGTGAAAAAACGCCATCGCCAGAAACCCTTAAGCACTGTCAGGAACTGGGCGTAGCTATGGTTGAGGGATTATTAACTGGCGTCTTCTAGCATGAAGAAGAAAATTGGTTGTTCTGGTTAATCGGGACTCGACGCTGCTACGAAATAGCGCCAAGCTTTGACTTTGGGGCGTTGCGTATTGGGTAAAGAAGGGGTTGCAGATAATCACTGAAACATCGGCTTCCGATGCTAAAGGGCTTTATTTGCTGTTTGCAAAGGGCAAGCGGCCCGATCGTGCTGCGATACGCGAATTCGTTGCAAATCAAATCGCCGTTAACTTAACGCATGACCCGGCGGACGATTCTCAATTGCAACTGGTGGCCGCCGAAGGGGAGGTGATCAAACGCGCCGAACCCGATCGGAGAGCGCCTGACGATGTCCGATGGCTCGAGCTGTTGCGCGATGGGTTGATGTTTGATTTGCGCGGACTGTCTGATGGCGAAGCGATCAGTTTCCCCGAAGTTGAATTCAAGTTTGATTTAGAAGAGATGCCGCGGCCGGTTTTTTTCGAAGCCTTGCAATTGACCCCAGGCCATCACCTTGCTGGAGGTGAGAGGACGATGCCCGTCGCCAAAGGGCTTATCGCTTTGGCCAGAGACCTGGTCCACCATTTCGATGAAATTGAAGCCATTGTGTGGCCACATTCTTCAAGCGCTATTGGTCCACGTTTTTTTGAGTCTGTCGCAACATCATGGCTAGACGGGGGGCCATTTCCAGCTCTCGGTCTGACTGCTTTTCGGGAGACTATAGATGGTGCTTTGCAAAGTATTGGTCTAAATTTTTGGATCGATCGGGAACTTAGGATAGAGTTGCCACTTTCTAAAGATAAGATTTCTGCTACTAGATTGGCGGTACGAATAGTAAATCAGCTTGTTTTGCTAGGTGGGATTGACGGGAATGAGCGCGTTGCTGCGCCTGATGGCAGTCTCTTGATTATGCGCACCTCGCGCAATGGCAAATTTATAAGGGTCTGGCGCGAATAATCTGTGATACACTTGGGGCGCTCCAAATTTCGTAGAACTAAGCCCGAGCAGCGGAGCGCCGCCCGTGCGCAGGCGCGCAGGCCTATCCCATTTCGATCAGTCAACCGGCGCGGAATGGATGGGTACAATCCGGGTATGCAGAGGCATCATCTCTTGCCGCGTCAATTGCTGTCGCGCCGGTGTTTCGGATCTATGTTTGAAAAGATTGGGCGCGAACATGTCGGGTTCGAGGACTTTCGAGCCAATGGCTTGCTTTTGCCCGCGACGGTAGAGGATAGCTTGAGAGTGGGAATGCCGCTGCACCGGGGCCCACACCGGCACTACAATCAATTGGTGATTGAGCGGGTAGGCCGGATTGAGGAGCACTGGTCAAAAGCGCGCCTCAACGACCTTGACCGCGCAACGTTAGAGGCGCTGGACCGGCTTATCCTGTTACAGTCCGCTCTACGGCGCCGTCTCCTTAGTGAACGGCGCCGCATAATTCTCAATCGCAAGGATCCACTTGGTCAAGGCTTTGACTTCGCAGAGCTGGACGCAATGGCCGAAGATCTATGGAAAGCGACCTGAGGGACGCTTAGGCTGCGACCCACGGTGTGTAGTTTGCGTTCGCTTCCATGCTGGCTTTGGCCGCGTGATATTCGCGCTCCATCCGGGCGACCATCTCTTCGACGGTGCCGACCGATTTGACCGCGCCCACGCCTTGGCCTGATCCCCAAATGTCTTTCCAAGCTTTCGCCTTGGTGTTTCCGCCTGATCCAAAGTTCATTTTGGATGGGTCACTTGTCGGAAGGTCGTCTGGGTCCAGGCCTGCTTTCTCAATCGAAGATCGCAAGTAGTTCCCATGCACACCGGTGAACAGGTTGGAGTAGACAATCCCCTCCGCAGAACCATCCACGATCCCGTCCTTATAGGCTTGATCGGCATTGGCTTCTTCGGTGGCGATGAACGCGCTGCCTGCATAGCCGAAGTCTGCCCCCATCGCTTGCGCAGATAGGATCGAGGCACCGTTCGCGATGGAACCCGACAGCGCTACGAGGCCGTCGAACCATTCGCGAATTTCCTGCATCAAAGCGAAAGGCGACAGGGTGCCCGCGTGACCGCCAGCCCCAGCGGCGACCGGGATCAGGCCATCTGCGCCCTTTTCAATTGCCTTTTGGGCAAAGCGGTTGTTGATCACATCGTGCATTGTCACGCCGCCCCAATTGCGGACTGCATCGAAGATCTCGGTACGCGCGCCCAGCGATGTGATCACCATCGGCACTTGCCATTTTTCACACGTTGCCATGTCCGCCATGACCCGGTCGTTCGACTTATGGACGATCTGGTTCACCGCGTATGGTGCAGCAGGCTTGTCTGGGTTCTCTCGGTTGTGCTTGGCCAATTCTTCCGTGATCTGATGCAGCCATTCATCCAGCAGAGATTGCGGGCGCGCGTTGAGCGCGGGGAAGCTGCCGATAACCCCTGCCTTACACTGCGCAATCACCAATTCGGGGCCGGATACAATGAACAGCGGCGATCCGATCAAGGGTAGGCGAAGGCGGTCAAACGGGGCGGGAAGGGGCATCAAGTTCTCTCCTAGTGGGCTTTGCCAAATGGCTCTGAACGTTCGGTAGGTTGCAGATTGCAACTACGCAAGCAGGTCCTCAACGCCGTAGAAGCGCGATGCGTTCCCGGCATACAGGTCAGTTTTCTCATCTGCGCTTGCATCGGCAGTGATCCGTTTGAATGCATTCCACAGAACCGGATAGGTCGCGCCCCACCGATCGACGGGGTAGTTGCTTTCAAACATCGCGCGCTTTGTCCCGAATGCCTCGATGCATGTGTCGATGTAAGGCTTCCATAGACGCGCCAGCTCTTCCGATCCGACGCCCGCCGCTGGACCCGCGTCCGGCATGGCGCAATTGTGCATGGCCAACCCGCCCAGCTTCACCATGACATTCTCACATTTGCCAAGTTCGGTGATCGCATCGCGCCATACATCAAACCGTTCCTCAAGCTTGCCGGTGTAGCTCGCCATGCCCAGCGGAGTGCCGCAATGGTCAAGGCAGATGGCCGTGTCGGGGAATGCGCGGGCCAGATCGATCACATCGGCGATCTGCGGCTCCAATATCCAAGCATCAAAGCTCATCCCGCGTTTGCCAAGCTGCGCAAAGCCTTCGCGGAAGGTCGCGTCGCGGTACAGCTCAGGCGGGGCATGGAAGGGCGGACCAAGCACGTCGGGATCGGCATCCCATGCGCCCTGATGGCGGATGCCTTTGAACCGGTTCGGAGAGGCCGCCTGAAGCGCGTCAAGCACGTCTCCGGCTGTTTCGCCGCGCGTCAGGTCCGCATGGCCCACAATGCCCGCACAGGCGCGTAGGGGGCCATACAGCCCGCTCGCCGATTGCGCCGCGACGCCGTTCACATACTCGACCTCTCCCACGGGCTTCAAAGCATCGCCATAGGCGGCGTTGTAGAACGCTCCGCATTCCATGAAGACCGTCCCCACCACATTGTGCCCGCTGGTGACATCGGCGTGCAGATGGTCAAACGTGTAGTATGCCGCATCCACCAGCGTTTCGATGAAGCGGTGCCGGGGCTCTGGGAACATCGGCATCATCGGGCGCAGGTCCCACAGGTGGTGATGCGGGTCGATGATAGGCAGGTCGGGTTCTAGGATGGCTTCGGTCATATGCGCTTCTCTCTCCCAAGTCGCGTTGTGTCACTCATATGCGTTTTCATAGGCTTAACCGAGACATGGACCGCATGTTACACACTCCAAGACGCAAAAAGTGACGGTCCATAAGAGCGCCGAAACACGCCGCGTGCAAGCAGCAGATTGGAGAGGGAATGGGATAAGGCACACGATGTCTGTATCGATCTGCATGCCTGTAGGAAATGTGGCCCGTAGGAAATGTGGGCCTGATCTCGGAAGGTTTGATGGCAAGAGTGGGTGACCGACTAGGAAGCCAAATCGGACATCCCCCTCATCTCCTCTCGTCTCTTCTGGGTTTTGGTTATTGCCTTGCAGGATGTGACATCTGAAGTTAGAGGCATAGGATATGTTGTAACATACAATTTTGTAAGGCCCACTCTCCTATGGCTACCGCCGCGTTAGACTCTTTCGCTCGATCCGCTGACCCTGCAGTGTTAAGCGATGTGCATGAATCAGGCTGCAATTTGACCATCTGGGAGCGAGAAAACATTCCCGGTGTTGATGGCTTGTTGGAAGGCAATCCCAGTGACCTGCGGTTCACAACCAGATTGTCCCAATTGGTTGAGCGGCTCCCATCAGAATTGAACACATGCGGCTTTCTACAATCCCCAGTGCGCAAGACGCTGGAGGCTGATATTTCTGCGCTGGCCGCGAGGTATTGTGACCTCCTTTCGCTCAAAGAATTGGAAGTTCGGCTGGAGCTCATCACGACCAATTCGTGTCGCAAATGGCATTCAGACTATGTGAAGGCTCGGCTCATCTCGACATATGTGGGGCAGGGAACTCAATGGTTGGACGCACGGGATGCTGACCGGGTTAAGCAAGGCGAGGAACCGCTCCGCTTCAACACAATGAACCCCGGCGATGTTGGTCTTTTCAAAGGCAAGCTCGCGACAGATAGGCCAGCGATCCATCGTTCACCGCCGATTGTTGGGACGGGGGAAACACGCCTCTTGCTTGTGCTAAATCCTCCAGAGCAACGCTGACTGTTCGCTTGGTATGTGGGCGTTTCGTCGGACTGGAATAGCAATCCGCCGACTGGCCATCCAAACAATAGATATTGCGATTGACGGGGCTCAGAACCGCTCCTAGTTGGAATGTAATATCATAACATCGAGTCGCAATTGAACACCTCCTTCACCTATGACCGCGCCGCTACCGTGTTCAGCCTTTCGTGCGTCGCGCATTGCGTGGCGTTGCCGATTGTCGCTGGGACGCTGCCATTCTTTGCAGCTGCTGCAGAGGCTGAGTGGGTGCATTGGCTTCTAGCCGCCTTGGCAATCGTAACATCTGGGACAGTTGTTGCCACTGGGCAGGGTGCGCGATCTCCTGCGTTTTTGGTGCCTGCCTTGATCGGAATGGCGCTCGTTACCTCGGCGCTCTTTGCCGAAAATTTCGGCCTCGATGAGACGCTCCCAACCGTCATTGGCGGCGTCTTGCTTGCGGCCGCACACATCTACCGACTTATCAAACATAAATAACAAAAACGGGGGTCTTTTCCATGAACACACTTCGCCTAATCGCCTCTACATCGGCCCTTGGCCTATTCGCATTTGTTGCCTCTCCTGCGATCGCGCAGAATTTCGAAGCTGAAGCGAATGATACAGCAGAGGGGGCGACAAGCGAAGGCGGTGAGATCGTCGTTACAGACCGAAGAGCCTATCGCGGTGATTTTGATCCCCTCGAGGTGCCGCAAGTCGATCAGGTGTTGGACGAAGACCTGCTGCGCGATGCCAACGCGCTGGATCTGAACCAGGCGTTGGACCTATCTGCATCGGTGGCGCGCCAGAACAATTTTGGCGGTCTTTGGAACGCATTCTCGGTTCGCGGTTTCTCCGGCGATATCAATTTGCCGAGCGGCTATCTGGTGAACGGATTTAACGCGGGGCGCGGATTTGGCGGGCCGCGCGATTTGTCTGGCATCGAAGCCGTTGAAATTTTGAAAGGCCCGCGTTCTGCGCTTTATGGGCGCGGTGAACCAGGCGGCACGGTCAATCTAGTAACCAAGCGTCCGCAATTCGAAACATCGGGTTATGTGCAGTTTCAAGGCGGCTCTTTCGATTTCTATCGCGGGGACATCGATCTCCAAACCACATTGGGCGATAATGTTGGGGTTAGGGTCGCTGGTTTTTATGAAGACGCAGGCAGTTTCCGCGAAACAGTTGAGACCGAACGATTTGGTTTCTATCCCTCGATAACCGCAAATTTGGGCGAAGACACTCGCGCGACCTATGAATTCGAATACACCAGCCAAGACATCCCTTTTGATCGCGGTGTGATCTACTCCGAAGATTTCGGTTTCAGCCCACGGCGGACATTCACGGGCGAACCCGGTGACGGCCCAATTGAAACAGAGGTGACCGGCCATCAATTCGAATTGCAGCATGATTTTTCAAGCAATTGGAGTCTTTTGGCAGGCGTCGGCTACCGTGAGACGTCTTTGGTGGGCAACGCATCAGAGAACAATTTTGGCGGGCGTCAGCTTTATTTTCGCGACGGCGACACAATTACGCGTTTTTTCCGCTTTCGCGATTTTGATTCCGAATATTTCGTGGCGCGGGCTGAGCTTGCCGGAGAGTTTGAGACAGGCCCGCTGCGCCATCGTCTGTTGATTGGTGCGGATTATGACCGGTTTGAAAACAGCCTTTTCATCCTGCGTTTCCGCCCTCCATTTGTGGCTGCAGATGCGGATATCTCGCTGCTTGATCCGGCGACCTATCTTTTCCTCAGCGCCAGTGATCCGGTCTATGGACAGTTCCCTATCCCAACACCGGGGCCCAATACCGACCGAGAGGAAGTGCTCGACGGTTTCGGCTTCTACATACAAGATCAGATCAACATCACCGACAATCTGCAAATCCGCATTGGCGGACGGTTTGATGATTTCTCGCAAGATCTAACCAATCTGCTCGCTACGCCTGCGACAACGACCACCAGCAAATCTGATCGCTTCTCTCCCCAAGTTGGGGCGGTTTACCAAATCGACGACGGTTTCAGCTTCTACGCATCCTATGGCGAAGGTTTTCGCCAACAAACCGGCTCTGATTTTGAAGGCAACCAGTTTGCGCCCAATATCACCGAGTCCGCCGAATTCGGGGCTAAGCTTGATCTTGGTGCCTATTCAGAAACCGTCGATGGGCTCATCTCGCTGACATTTTTCCAAGTCGATCAAAGCAACATTTTGAACAATGATGATCGGCCCGAAGCGGTCGCCGCTGGCTTTTTCCTGTTCACCGCAGGAGAAGCGCGCAGCCGAGGGGTCGAATTCGACGCCAATCTCGAGTTTAACAGCGGCTTTAACCTCTATCTGTCGTATGCTTACACTGATGCAGAATATCTAAACACCACGCTTGATGAAAGCGGGTTTGGCGCGACAATCGAAGCGGGCGATCCCTTAATCAATTCTCCCGAACATCAGCTGAGTGTGCTGGCCAGCCAAAAATTCGCAGTGTCTGATATGCCTGTTCAAATTGGCGGCGGACTTGTGCACGTAGGGGAACGTAACGGCTTCGCAGGGTTCGACTTTGATCTGCCAGCTTACACCACGGTGCGCGCCTTTGCGGAGGTCGAAGTGACCGACGGTTTTGTCCTGCGCGGCGATATCGACAACATCTTTAACGAGACATTCTACACCAACTCATTCGCCGATGTCTGGGTGCAACCGGGTGCACCAACCACCGCCCGCGTCACTGCTCGCTTCAGCTTTTAAGACAGCAAGGAATTACGGCATGACTGCACCCTTGGAAGCGCGCTCACTGTCATTGGTTCGGGACGGCACGTCTGTGTTGGACGATGTGTCATTTTCGGTGGCTCAGGGAGAGATATTTGCTCTGCTAGGAGGAAATGGCGCGGGCAAATCGAGCACGTTGCTGACGTTCCTTGGCTTTCTTGAGCCTGCCGCGGGCGAAGTCTTAGTCAACGGCACCAGCGTTGGAAGCGATGTTGCCGCCGCTCGGTCAGCGATTGCCTATCTGCCCGAAGCGGCATCGCTGTATGGGCACATGAGCGCCTATGAAAACTTGGACTATTTCCTTGATCTCGCCGGTCGATCTGCGGGCCGGGATGACCTAGATGCAGCCTTGGACAGGGTTGCTTTGCCGCAAGAGGCCCGCACCCGCCGATTGCAATCCTATTCCAAAGGCATGCGTCAAAAAACCGCAATTGCGTTGGCTTTGCTTCGTGAAACACCGATCCTGCTGCTCGATGAACCGACATCGGGACTCGATCCCGTCGCCATCGATGAGTTTCATGATCTGGTGAAGGCGCTGGCCGAGGGTAATCAGACCGTCTTGATGGTGACGCACGACGTTTATGGAGCGTGTCAGATTGCTGACCGTGTCGGGCTGTTGCGACAAGGCAAACTGGTCGGCAGTTTTTCGGCTGAAAATGGCAAACGGATCGATACCGAAACTGTCCATGCCGCGTTTGCAGAACGGCAAACGGCATGAACGGAATAACCCGCATTGCGCGCGAGGAGTGGCGGCTCTGGCTGCGATCAAAGGTTGTCGTTGAGGCTGCTGTGATTGTCGCCGTATTGCTTGGCGTGACAAGCGTGCTGACGATCAATCGGGTTGCGGCCGAACAAGAGCAGCGTCTGGAACAGCAAGTCGCTGCTGAACACACGTTTTTTGCTCAACCTGATCGGCATCCGCACCGCATGGTCCACTATGGGCACTATGCATTCCGGCCGCCGCCGCCTCTCGCGGTGTTCGAACCGGGTGTGGACGCGGTCACCGGCCAATCGATTTTCCTTGAAGGGCACCGCCAAAACACGGCCATGTTCGCCGACACAAAGGCTGCGGCCGATCTTGGCGGATTTGCCGCGCTTACCCCGGCTAGCCTTTATCAGCTTCTGCTGCCGCTGCTTCTGATTGTTCTTGGCCATGCGATGTTTTTGAGAGAGCGGGAAACCGGCACGCTTGCGGTGATGCTGGCCCAAGGGCAGTCAGGCGTGAAGTTGGCGATAGGGAAGGCGGCCGCTCTGCTTGCGGTGATCGTCATCTTCATGATCCCGCTGGTGGCCGTCGCGGCTTATTCAATGAGCCTTGGCGAAAGCGCGCTCGCAGCGTTTTCATTGGTGGGCGGATATTTCATGTATCTTTGCGTGTGGGGCGCCGCCGTCCTGGCCGCGTCCATCATTCTGAAACAGCGCGCGGTTTCATTGGCGGCGCTGATCTTTGTCTGGCTGTTCGCCGCGCTGATCGTACCGAGACTGGCGATCAACGTAAGCAGCGCCGCGATTGATGCGCCGGGCAAGATCGAAAGCGATTTGGTCATGCTGGCGGAGCAACGCAAGCTGGGCGATGGTCACAATGCGGCTGACCCGGCGTTTCAGGTTTTGCAGGCCGAAGTGCTTGAGCAATATGGCGCAGAAACGATTGAGGAATTGCCGATCAATTGGCGCGGCGTGGTCGCAGCCTATTCTGAGGCAGAGCTGACGGACCTTCTGAACGAATATGCTGAGAGCCGAATGGGATTGGAGGCGAGGCAATCGCGTATCTTTGGCCTATTCGGTCTGGCATCGCCAACGATCGCAATCAGTTCTGCATCGCGCAATTTATCGGGCACAGACTTGGCGACCCACCACCGGTTCTTGCGGGAGAGCGAGGCATTGCGATTTGACTTCGTGCAATCGCTTAACGAGGTGCACACGGCGGAATTGGATTATGCTGTCGATATGAACCGCAATGCCGATGCAGAGGCGTCTGCGCGGGCGCGGGTTAACTCTGATGCATGGCAAGTTCTAGACGAGTTTCGTTTCACTCCCGATACAGCAAACGAGCGGGTGAACCGGGCCAAAACCTCTCTTTCGATATTGCTGGCATGGTTGATCGCCGCTGGCGCGATTGTGCTTTTCGCAGCTCGCAGGGTGCGACTGTGATGTTGGCGGGTCTGTCACGAGAAATTCGGTTTCTGATCAAAGATCGCGGCGCTCTATTTTGGCTCGCGCTTGCCTTCATCCTGTCGA
Source organism: uncultured Erythrobacter sp. (assembly GCA_947502815.1). GTDB lineage: Bacteria > Pseudomonadota > Alphaproteobacteria > Sphingomonadales > Sphingomonadaceae > Erythrobacter. The sequence continues at coordinate 1,812,652 of CANNBH010000001.1, read as the reverse complement.
TGATCGCCGTTTCGTTTGGCATTGGTGAAGTTCGCGAACAACGCGAAACGATTGCGACATTGATCGAAGAGGATGCGGCGGATCGGGCAAAGGCTCTGGAAAATCACGAGGATTGGGGCAGCGCCGCCTACTACGCCTTTCACCTGACCTATGCCCCGCCATCTGATTTCGCCTTTGCGGCGATGGGGCAGCGCGACAGTTCACCGTGGAAGCACCGCGTGCGTATGCTCGCACTGGAAGGGCAAATCCACGAAGCGGATACGCGCAACGCCGATTTTGGATTGGTAGGCCGCTTTGATTTTGCATTTCTGGCGGCGTCTCTTGCGCCACTGCTGCTTATCCTGTTGCTCTATGATCTGCGCGCTTCAGAACGCGTCGCGCGGCGCCACGATCTACTGGTTGCGACCGCAGGATCACCCGCCAAATTATGGCTTCCTCGCGCGCTTGTTAGAGTTACGGCTTTGGCGCTTTTGTTGCTTCTTCCGCTTTGGGGTGCGGCGCTGATCGCGGGAACGTCCCTTTCCATCATCGTGCAAGCCAGCGGTATCGTCATCGGATCGCTGTTGATCTGGTGGTTGATTGCCGAGTTAGTCAGCAGGATCGACGCCTCTCCCTCGGTCCTGCTGACGTCTCTGATCGGTGTCTGGTTGGCTTTGGCGATTGTTGTGCCGGCGATTTCAAAAGCGGTGATCGAAGCGAGCAATCCCGTGCCCAACGGCGGTGAAATCTTGCTTGTCCAGCGCGAGGCAGTGAACGACGCATGGGATTTGCCCAAAGAGGCAACGATGGAACCTTTCATCGCAGAATATCCCGAATGGAGCGAATACGCTGCCATCGAACAGGGTTTTGAATGGAAGTGGTATTACGCCTTTCAGCAAGTTGGTGATCAGAAAGTTGCTCCTTTGGTTCAGCAATATCGTGAGGCAAGGTTGGCGCGTGATGAGCAGGCGGGCATCGCCTCACTTCTTTCGCCTACGTCATTGGTGGAACGTGCTTTTGAACAACTGGCCGGAACAGATGCCGCCTCGATGATCGCGTATGAGGAGCAAGCACGCGACTTTCATGAACAGCTCAAGGCGTTTCATTACCCTCTGCTTTTCCCAGAGCGCGAGTATGATCCGGCACTTCTGGCTGATCTCCCGCGCTACAACCCTGCGCATTAGGCATGCTGGATCGCCGGTCATTCGCAAAAACTGCAGCCGCGTTGCCAATCGCCATATCGCCTATAGCTGGGGTCGCAGCGCAGGCCATGGCTGCCCAGCCATTGCTGATTTCGCGGGAAGCGTATCCAATCCCCTTCGAAGACTACGCCGAATGGCTCGGTTTTATGGACCGCGCTCCTGATCCGGCATGGGATGCTGCCCGCATGAGGGAGCTTGTCTCTGAAAACGCGTTTGATCGTTATGCGAACCAGGTTTCAGTGCGTGCAGAACGGGTGAAATATCGCAGCGATGGTCTTGCGATCAATGCGTTCGCTTTTACTCCGCGCGACATCGATGGCCCATTGCCCTTAATCGTTTTTGCCCATGGCGGGGTTGCGCAGTGGGGGCGGATAACTTTCTTCGAAGTGCTCGAAATGATGCGATTGGCAGAACGCGGGTACTGCGTTCTTGCGTCCGCGTTGCGCGGTGAAGGGGGGAGCGAGGGGCAACCCAACTTAGGTGCTGGTGACCGGCAGGACATGCTAAACCTGATCGACCTTGCGCCAGAAATCACGCCAATCGATGAACGCAGGATTGGCTATTGGGGATTTTCACGCGGAGGAGGTCTGGGATATCGGACACTCGCCGCGACCGACAAAATCGCTGCGGCTGTCCTTATTGGTGCGCCGTCGGATGCCGTAAATTCGCCGCGCCGAGAAGAATTCCATGAACATGTCTACCCCGGTATCGTTGACGGATACGACGCTGATCCAGACGCCGCCTTGCAGGCGATTTCAGCCGCCTATTGGCCAGAACGGATAGCGCAGAATACGAAAATCATGCTGATCCATGGCGCGAAAGATGATCGCGTGGATGCAAGCAACTCCTTGACTATGGCGTCTCATTTCGCCCGACTTGATCGATCTTTTGAGACGATGATTTTGGAGGATGGCTCGCACACATTGATCGAACATCACGAACGCGTACGAGCCGCTATGGACAGATGGTTTGATACGCATCTGGCGTCGGCCGCAAATATCGCAGGCACCGACTAGCGGCCATGCAATCCCAACTCGAAGCGCGCATAGCGTCTGTTGATATCATGCGAGGTTTGGTCATCATCCTCATGATGCTCGATCATGTTCGAGAACGGTTTTACATGCATGTGTGCGCCGGTAATCCGATTGGCGATCATATTGAACCGGACCTGTTCTTTACGCGGATACTGACCCACTTCAAACCCGATTAGGGCCCGCCGCGGGCGGCGAAGCCTTTGTGATCGCGGGGGTGCCGGTTGCACCTTTCAGTCTTTCGGCAGCGCGAGGGAAAAGCGATCCAAGCAGAGCAAATCATTTTGGACACGCAGTTTGGTGTGCATTCACTTCAACGCTCAATCACATAAGAGAAACTACGCCGCGTTGCGTTCTGCACCAATGCCGGGTTGACCGCTTGCAGCAGTAAAGCAGTGCAGCAAATTGACCGTTTGTTGTCAGGCTGCTGCATGACTTGCCATGCCGGCTGTTGGACTTGAGCAAAGCACAGTTCTGTGCATAGTTGGCGTCAAGAAATTGAAAATTCTTGGGGGCTTAATGCCAAACACTTCGGCAAACAGGGATGCCATTTCATCGCTGCCTATGGAAATCGTCGGTGCGCTGGAAAACAGACATTTGTTCAGCTTTATTACTGAGGATGGATTGGCCGTGACGGTGGCGGATCTGCATGCGGCAATGCGTGATTTAGAAGTGGAGAAGAACACCGCTCCTGAGAGCGATCCATCGATCATTCCAGATCCAGGGCTGCGGCCCAGCGTAGAGCCTATCCCCGGGTTGATTACAGAGCCAATCACACCAGCCGATACGGAGATTTTCGACTACACCATTTCTGCTGATGAGACGGTCTTTGCGCTCAATCAGGACCGAGTGTTTGAAGCGGTTCGTTTTGAATTGGACGAGTTCAGTAGCGTGAGCGCGTTTTGGAACATCACCAATGACGGGACATTGTGGTCCAGCATTGATCCTGGCTCAGGGCAGTTTGGCACACTCATTCTGGCGATGAATGTCGACAGTTTCGTCAACAACGGTTTGGTCGTTTTGGAGACCACCGGAAATATCGAGTTCGATGCGCAATTGCGCCTTTTCAACGGGCTTGATCAGATCCGCAGGTTTGAAAACAACGGTGAGATTTACGTCATCAACCGTTCGGATAGCGACAGCGTTGAGGGTGGGGCTGGCATCAATGAGGCGTTGGGTTTTTCGACCAATTCTGTTTTTGACGAAGAGTTCATAAACAATGGCCTGCTGGCGGTAAGCGCGGTCGATGGTCAGGCCTTAGGTATAATTGCCCGAAATGGTGCGAACATCACCAACACGGCCAACGGTCAAATTCTGGTCGAAGGCGCAGGCGCTTTGGGTGTGCGCAATGAATTCACGCTTGATGAGAGTTTTCAAAACTTTGGTTTGGTCCACGCGGTGTCGACCAGCGATCAGGCGGCTATCGGTGTGATTTCGATCGCTGCAAGTTTCATCAATCAAGAAACCGGCGTTGTGACCGGTGATTTTTCGGTGGTCGGTTCGGGCGACATGACCAATCTAGGCACGCTGAACGGAACAGTTAGCATCACCGCATTTGCAATCTTTGATAACGGTTCCACCGGGATCATTAACGGGCAGGTGTTCTTCGGTGATGCAGCCGATACATTGACCAACACCGGTGTTATCAATGGCCGCGTGTTCGGCGGCAACGGCGATGATTTGATCGACAATTCTGGCGGTACGATCAACGGCATCGTTGATTTGGGATTAGGCGCAGATACGTTCCACGGTTCCGCAATTCAGGATCTGGTAGCGGGCGATTCAGGTGCAGATACCATCAACGGCAATGATGGCGATGATCTGCTGCTGGGCGGGGCGAACGACGATATTCTGGCTGGCGGCGCTGGCAATGATGGCCTTTATGGCGAAAAGGGCAACGACACTTTGATCACGCTAGGCGGCGATCACGCCGATGGCGGATTGGGGGACGACCGGATTGAGCTGGGCGATTACAGCTTTGCCTTTGTCGGCGGCGGCACTGGGTTTGATACGTTGGCACTGGCCGATGGAGCGCGGAACATTGATCTTACCGACGCATTGGCGACGGGCCGCGTGGGACGGTTCGATCAGATTGAATTGAGCGGGTCGCAGGGCCTTGTCATTCGCGCCGACGACATCGCCGAATTGACTGGGGGTACTGCTGCGCCGCTTGCCATTGTCACTACACAGACTGATCAAATTGAACTGGTTGGGGCGTGGGTAGAGGGCGACCCCGTCGACCGTGATGGAACAAGCTTCCGCACGTTCACCCTCAGCGGGGTTACAGTCGAAATCGCTGGCCCCGCAGATGTGGACGTCGTTGGCGCGCCTAGCCTTGCCGCTGGCGGGCTTGATGCAATCGCGGATGGTTCTCCGGCGCCCGAACCCGGTGAAAGCTCAGGCCTGTTTCTCACCCCGGCAGAGCTGTTCATCCAAGGGTTGGAGATCAGGGAGCCGCTGACGATTGAGGCTGGTGAGGTCTATTTCGGAACGCATCCCACCATTCCTGCGATTGTCAGCGATGTTGATGGGGCTCATCTTACCGTTGAAGGCAGTCTGCTAGCCCTGAACGACGAATCCGCCAGGGCAACAGCCGTGCTATTTCTCAACCTGTCCGATGTCATTATCGAAGGGTTGGTGGGTGCCTATTCAACCGGAGAGCGTCTCCTGCCGGCGCAAATCGGTTCGATCGAAGGTGCGATCGCAATTCGCGAAGCGAATGAAGTGGTCAATCGCGGTGAGTTGGAAGCGATTGGCGACCATGGCCCGGCGCAAGCGTTGGGTGTGACGAGTGTGCTGCCCGCTGGCGAATTTGATTTGATCGCTGCGGTCGATGGCGTCCTCAATCTGGGCACGATTACGGTGCAATCAGGGGATCATTACGGCTTTGGTTCGTCGGGCAGCAGCGTGTTCGAAAACGGCCTTGATGGGGTTGTGTCAGTTGAAGGTTTTCTAGGCGCAGTCGGCGTTTCCGGTATCGGCATGATCACCAATCACGGCCTGATCGAAGCGTCAGCTGATAAGGCGGGGCCAGGGGAATCTTTCGGCATAGTTATCAATTTGGGAGCGTTTCAATCGCTCGGTGATGGCCCTCAAACAGTCATCAACACCGGGACAATTCGCGCGGACGTCGCTGTGCGGGTGCACAGTTTTCTGCTTGTCGATGAGATCGTTATTTCATCTCTCGCCTTAGCGTTTGAGAATTCCGGTCAGATTTTTGGCGATGTTGAGGCATCCGACCTTGATGATACAGTCTTCAATTCCGGCTCAATCGCGGGCGCCATTTCGTTGTTTGGCGGCGACGACATTTATGAAAGCAGCGGCGGCAGCGTCACCGGGGTGATCGACGGCGGAGATGGCTTTGATACGGCCGTATATGCAGGCAATTTTGCCGATTTTGACGTTCGTGAAGGGGCGGTCGGAGAATTTGCGATCACCGGTGCGGCGACCGAGAATGTCGTCGGCATCGAGAGGTTGCGTTTTGACGACGTTGATGTGTTGCTTGATCTGGGCCAAGGGCTTGCGATTGACCCCGGTTCTGACAATCCCGACACATTCATGGTCAATATCCGCGACTTCGACGGCAATGATCTGGGCGCTGGGGCCAGCTGGGTCAGAATTGGGGAGGCCGACGCCAACCTCGATGGCAGTGTCGACTTCATTTTCGTCAACCGCGACAATGGGCGCTTTGCGGAAGTCGGCGTGGACGCCAATGGCTTGGTTCAGTTCGACAACCACGGACAAGGCGGCGACACACGCGTCGTTGGAATTTACATCGATCCGTTGGTTGAAAGCGGCGATGTAGAGCAGGGCGGTGACTTTGATAGCCAGCGCCGGTTCCAAAACGATCTGTTCATCGGCAATATCTCGACCGTGCTGGGTTCAGAGGATTATGATGGCGATGGGTTTGCAGAAATCTACTTCGCTCTGACCGATGGCACCGCCTATCTGCGGGCATTGATGCACGCCGATGGCAACATCCAATATGCTAACTATCAAAGCGAACAGCAGGTGATCGATTACCTAACCGCCAACGGATATGACGAGAGCACTTTTGGCGATTGGTTTGGGGGCGGGGCTCAGGGCGCAGCAGCACCGAATTCAGACAAAGAGACGGGCGCGGAAGTCTATGTTTCTGACCAAGACAAAAGAGAGCCGGATCCGTCAGGATTGGGCGATTACGCTGTTATGATCGAAGCTCTGGACGCGTTTCAGCCAGATCCCCTTGAGCAATTGCCTGTCGAATTCTTCGGGTAGAGGCCGGTAGATCAGGATACGCACCTGCGCATTGGCGTTGACGGCCTGTTCACACAGGTTTCGCCGCCTGCCGTCTCACACTCGTCTTCGCCAACCAATAAAGCGCCGCGCCAACCGCAATCATGCCCGTTGTCGATAGGATCGCGCTTGCGGGAACCTGTATCGACAACCAAACGACCATAGCCACCGCGACGGGCAAGATGATCAGCCATAGCGGGCCGGTCGAATCCCGAAGCCCGCGAAAATTGCTGCGCCACAACACACCGAACGATACCAGAACCAAAGCGAAAATGACCTGTTCCACTGCGACCAACAATGTGGCCAGCGTCGCGAATGATCCGGTTACGGCGATCAACGCCACGAAGGCGCCATAAGACAAAATCGCGTAATCCGGCGTGAGAAAACGCGGCGACACATGGGCGAAGAAGCGCGGCAGAAGACCGCTGTCACCCATGCGATAGAGTATGCGCGGGAAGGCGATAAAGCCCGCGAGTTGGTTGGTGGCGATGGAGAACACCGCCGCCGCGCTGATCATCACCGTGCCCAGGTCGCCGAACAGTTTTTGCGCCGCTGCGGCGAGGGGGATATCCCCGTCCCCGACCTCCGGACCGATGGCGATATAGGCCCACATGATGATCGCATAGATGACTGCCACGCCGCCCAGCGCCACTATGACAGAGCGATAAATGGTGACGCGCGGGTTCTTTGTCTCGCCAGCGGATCCGATGGATGCTCCAAAACCAGAGAAGGCGTAGGCTATCAACAGGGCGACCGATTCAAGCCCGGTGAATGTCGGCAGTTCGGCGGTGAGGGGCACGCCATTCGTGGCCAGTCCCACCGCGCACAGCAGGAACAGCGGGCCGAGTTTTAGCGCGGTTCCCACTCCCATTCCGCCCACCGAACGTCTTGTTCCGATAACGCACAGGCCGGTGGTGATGGCGATGCAGGCCACGACCGTCACAAGATGAACGACGGGTCCACCAAAGACCGGGAACAGCGCCGCCAGATAGGAAACCAGCACGTGGAAATTGGCTGCTCTGCCTGTGCTGCTTGCGCAGATTACGAACCAACCGACCTGAAATCCGGTGAACTTACCCAGTGCCGTTTCGACATAGAGCTGCGCCCCGCCGGATGCGTCGAACAAGGTCGATAATTTGCTAGCGGCAGCCGCCAGACACGCCGTGGGAATGGCGAAAAGCAAGATCGCCCAAGGCGCAAAGCCGCCAAGACCAACATAGAGCAATGCGGGCAGGGCAAAGATGCCAGCTCCGATCATCCCATTGAGATTGAGCAAACTTGCCCCAAGGATGCCGACCACGCGCGGCGGTTCCAATTTTTCTGTCATCAATCCCCCAATGGCCGTCGGGGTAGCCTAGAAGGGTGGCTTAAACAAACCTCGGTTCAATTGCGGCGAGGAGTCTTGGTGATAGGCCCTTACCGCGATGAAGTTGGAGCAGGCTTGCGCGCTCTGCTCAGCGTTCGATCAAAGCAGTCGCAGTCGCTCTGTTCAAATAAGCTGCGGATGCCGTGTTCGATGCAACCACAACGACACGGCGCGGCGTTTCATTGGTGGCAGGCCGCGCGATGAAGATGGCGCGATAGCCCGCATTTGCGCCCGTGTGCCAGACTTCTTGAGCGTCTTCGTTGTCGTCCAAAGACAGCATCACGCCCATGCCATAGTGCATGCCTGGCGCGAAATCGGTTTCAGCCTCTGGTGTGATCATTGCCTGCGCAATTGCGCTGGGTATTGGGTTTTCAGCGCCTGCCGCTGAATCCATCAGTGCCGCGACAAATTTGGCGTAGTCATTTGATGTTGACCAAAGGCCGGCGGCCGCTTTTTCAGGATAGATATGCCAGCTGTCTTCAAGTGAGCTGAAGACTCCTTGCGTCGGGGCAAAACCACTGTCGGCGCCGACGATTGCATAGGGCGCGAAATCTTCGGGATCGCTGGACTGGGCAAAGGTGGATTGCTGCATACCGAGCGGAGCAAACAGCATGTCTTGGGCGACTGCCTCAAAGCTTTTGCCAGTGACGTCTTCCACCCACAATTGCGCGATCGTATAGCCGCCGCCTGAATAGCGGAATTTGCCGGGCGTGCCGTCAAATTCCAGAGGGAATTCAAAAAAGCGAGGCGGCGATCCGATGACCTGCGCAGTGGTGGGAATATCGCCATCGCGAGGGTAGCCTGGATAGCCAGATTGCGATGCGCCGGTTGTGTGGGAAAGAAGCTGGCGCAGAGTGACTGGCCGATCGCCGCCATCAAGCGCCGCGATGTCGATAGAGACAATTTGCGCGCGGATATCATCGTCTATCCCGACACCATTCTGCTCCGCGACAATCAGGATTACCGTTGCGGAAACGGCCTTAGAAAGGCTGGCCAATTGCATTAACCCGTTTTCATGCGCTCGCCCAATGTAATGGGTTTGCGGTGCGGCATCGCCATTGATGACGGTCACAGCCATCGCCGTGACGCCAAGTTTGTCAGCCTCTTCCGCGATGAGGTTTTGAACGTTGCTTGGCGGGCTTTGAGTGAGGTTTTCTTCGAATTCGGGATCAACAGACGGCTCAAACAATCGGGCTATTATGAATGCCGAGGTGATCAGCGCGGTGATTGCCAATCCGGCAAGAATGCATCCTTTGGCCTTGGACATCTTATCCCACCGCCGAATTCGCCGCGCTTAGGACGGCACGCACGCTGGCGGTTGAGACGTCTTCGTCTATGCCGCAGCCCCAGATGACACGCCCGCCGCTTTCGCATTTGAGATAGGCGGCAGCGCGGGCGTTTCTGCCCGATCCCAGCGCGTGTTCGGTGTAATCGAGCACTTTGATATCGAGGTCAAAGGCCCCTTCGAGCGTGCTGACCACGCTGGAGATAAGGCCGTTACCGCGTCCCGAAACGCTTTGCTCTCCGCCATCGACTGCGATTTTTCCAGCGAACAGGCGAGTGCCGTCGGATGCGCGGCTTTCTTCGTAATCGACCAGTTGGAAATGCTTATCCGGCGTTTGAACGTGATAGGTTGCTTTGAACGCGTCCCAAATATCGGCCGCATTCAGCTCACGGCCCAATTCATCAGCCAATGTTTGCACACGGCGTGAGAAATCGGCCTGCATCGCTTTGGGCAGTTTCAGGCCCTGATCCTGCTCAAGCACCCATGCAAAACCGCCTTTGCCGCTTTGCGAATTGACGCGGATCACAGCTTCGTAATTGCGGCCCAGATCGGCGGGGTCGATGGGCAGGTATGGCACGCGCCATGTCTCATCATTTTGCGTCCCGCGCGCTTCGAAACCTTTTTTGATCGCGTCTTGGTGGCTGCCTGAAAAGGCCGTGTAGACCAATTCGCCCCCATAGGGGTGGCGTTGGTGCACAGGGAGGTCGTTGCAATATTCAACCGTTTCTATCACCCGGTCGATGTCAGAGAAATCAAGTTCTGGATCAACGCCTTGTGTGTAAAGGTTGAGGCCCATTGTCACCAGACAGCAATTGCCGGTGCGCTCTCCATTGCCGAACAGGCATCCCTCAACCCGGTCCGCCCCGGCCATCAAACCCAGCTCCGCCGCAGCAACGCCGGTGCCCCGGTCATTGTGTGTGTGGAGCGAGATCACGGCGCTTTCGCGGTTTGGCAAGTTGCGGCAGAAATACTCAATCTGATCCGCGTAAATGTTTGGAGTGGCGGCCTCTACCGTCGCGGGCAAGTTGAGGATGATCGGCTTGTCTGGGGTTGGCTGCAACACCTCCATCACAGCGGCGCAAACTTCGATGCTGAAATCCAATTCAGCAGTCGAAAATGTTTCGGGCGAATATTGGAAATGCCAGTCCGTGTCAGGACGTTTGGCCGCTTCATCGCGCATCACTTTGGCACCAGCGATGGCGATTTCGCGCACTTCGTCTTTCGACATGCGGAACACGATATCACGCCATGCCGGGCTGACGGCGTTGTAGAGGTGGACAATTGCGGAGCGCGCGCCTTCGAGGCTTTCAAAACTGGTGCGGATTAGGTCTTCGCGGCTTTGCGTCAGGACCTGAACGGTCACATCATCGGGGATTGCCCCAGATTTCACGAGGCCAGAGATAAAGTCGAATTCGGTCGCGCCCGCACTGGGAAAGCCGACCTCGATTTCCTTCACGCCAATTTCGACCAGCAGATCAAAGAACCGGCGTTTCTTCACCGCGTCCATAGGGTCAATGATCGATTGGTTGCCATCGCGCAGATCGGTGGAAAGCCAGCGCGGCGCATGATCGATCACGCGCGAAGGCCACTGGCGATCGGGCAGATTGATTTGAGGGAACGGACTGTATTTGGTCGAAGGTGTTTTCAGCATGGGGCTAGCTCGTGCTCGAATGAATGACTTAGGAAAGTGGTCTTTCTAACCCTTGGACGCGGCACCGAGTGGGTGTGGGCCGCGCTGATTTTGCACGCCGCCCTATCGCGCCCAAGGGCGCATAAGTCGTAGTAGGAGCGTTGCTTCGTAAGCCATGACGCAGTCTTTGCCGATTATTCCCTCCAGCGCAAGCCGGGTGGGTATTCGCACCCACAAGCATAATTTTGTGAGAAAGTGAAATTGGCATGTAACCATTGGATGACGCGGTGCGAACTGCCCAGTGTTACCGGCAAACGGGCAATAGGCAGCCCGCCGGAACACCGAATTTAACCAGGAGGAATACCCCGTGAAGAAATCTATTTTTGCCCCAATTTCCGCAATCGCTTTGATCGCTACACTGGCCGCTTGCGGTTCCCCGGCGACCGATGCCGCACCGCAGGGTGCCGAAGTTGGCGAGACGATGACCGCTGAAACGGTGCTTTATGCCGACCTTGGCGGCGAAGCGACCGGCCCTGTTTTCCGCGAAGCAAAATCCGATACGCTCGCCGTGTCAGGGTACGATGTGGTCAGCTATTTTACCGGTGACGGCGTCCCTGTTGAAGGGGCCGAAAATTTGACCGTTCGCTATGAAGGGTATGATTATCGCTTTGCGAATGAAGACAACGCAAAGGCCTTTATCGAAGAGCCTGCCAAATACGCCCCTGCTTATGGTGGGTATTGCGCATGGGCGATTGGTGCCAATGACGCGCTGGCACCGGGCGATCCGCAGGTCTACGAAATCGTTGATGGAACACTCTATTTGAATTTCAACACTGATGTTCAAGGGCGCTGGCAGGCTGACATCCCCGGCTTTATCGAAAGCGGCGATACCAATTATCCGACGCACTCAGCTGACGAACATTATCAGGACTAATCTGATCTTTCAGGTTGGATGAAGACCCCCGCCGCTCACCTGAGCGGCGGGGGTTTCTCTATCCGCAGCGCGCGTCGCGGATGATGCCTTGCACGTCGAGCATGATGTTGAGGCGCGGATTGGTAGCATCTGGCTGGATGTAGGCGCTGCCCGCTTCGATAAATCGTACATCCGCGGCACCGGCGGCGGCGCTGACGATATTTGCGCGGGTGGCGTCATCGGCCAGACGGCCCATATACGGCCCCATCTTATTGGCACTGCAGGTCGCGCTGGCTGGATCGGTGGAGGTGCCGGGGGCAAAGGCCCCTGGCGCGGCGTTCGTACGCGGCGGCGCGACGGTAGGCGCCTGCGGAGCATAGGTTTGATCGGGCTCTGGAGTGGCTTGCTGCGCCGGAGCGGGCCCATTGATCCGCGCAGCAAATTCATCGACCTCGCTGGTGGCATCGGGTGTTTCGGGGCTGCTGCAGGCGGCCAGCGCAAAAAGCGCAGGGATAGCTGCAAGACACAGACGCATGTTCATTGTCATTCCCACCGGTTCACATTCCTCCAACCGCTAAGGCCGCATTTTGGTTTCAGGAGTATTACAACAGGCCATCAGATTACAGGCCATCAGATTACAGGCCATCCCAAATGCCTCCGCTGCCCCGCAGCCGGTCTGCGGTCAATTGATCGGTGCTGGTTACACCCATCAATCGCATCCCGCGCTCTATTTCATCCTTTAAGATGGATAAAGCGCGTTCGACACCGTCTTGTCCTGCTGCGGCCAGGGCATAGAGATAGAGCCTGCCGCCTGACGCTGCGCTTGCACCGGAACACATCGCTTTGAGTGCATGGGTGCCGCGGCGCACGCCGCCATCGCAAATGATCTCAATCTCGCCGCCCACCGCCTCGACAATTTCGGGGAGTTGATCGAACGGCGCGCGGCTGCCGTCCAATTGGCGCCCGCCATGGTTTGAAATCATAATCGCATCCGCGCCAATATCGACCGCTCGACGTGCATCGCCCGCGCTCATCACACCTTTCAGGACGAATTTGCCGCCCCATTGTTGTTTGATGGCGGCGGCGGTGTCCCAATCCATGGATGTGTCGAGCATAGTGTTGAAATAGTCCGCGATGCTGACCGCTTTGCTCGACCCTTCGGAGACATGCGTGTCTAGATTGGGCAGGCTGAATTTCTCTTTCAGCAGATAGTCCAGCGTCCATCGTGGGCGTGTGGCATAGCTCCAGATGCTGGCCGGCGTGAACCGGGGCGGGGTGGTGAAACCGCTGCGCAGGCACCGCTCCCGCTTGCCAGAAACGATGGTGTCCACAGTCAAGGCCAGCGCATCAAAACCGGAAGCCTGACACCGTTCAATCATATGGGTGTTGAGCCCTTTGTCTTTATGAACATAGAGCTGGAACAGTTTTGGCCCGTTGGTCAACGCGGCGATTTCTTCAATGCTGCGCGTCGCGAGACTGGAGATGCCGAACCACAGGCCGAATTTCTCTGCTGCTTTGGCAACTGCGGTTTCCCCCTGCCAATGAAAGGCGCGCTGCACCGCAGTGGGTGACAGCATCAGGGGCAGCGCGCTTTTGCGGCCCAGAATTGTGGTCGACGTGTCGACTTCTGCGACCCCGGCAAGCACATCGGGCACCAAATCGACGGCGCCGAAACTGGTGGTGTTGCGTGCTTTGGTGATTTCATCATCGGCCGCACCATCGATGTAATCGAACACAGGGAAGGGCAGGCGTGATTTCGCCAGCTTTCGAAAATCATCGATGTTGTGACAATCGTTTAGCCGCATTGCTTTCTTACCCCTCTGTGTCCCAAAACCCTTGGAGGCCAAAACTCCTGAAGGCCAAAACTCCTGAAGGATTGCGCGATTGGTGTCGAGCGTTTGGGCGCATTTGCCCAATGGTTCGCCGGGTTGTAGCAGAAATTGAAAATATTTTTGCGGGATGTGTCACCAAATTGGGTGACGGCGCGAACTGATTGATGTGCGCGGCCACTTGGCGGCTTTCAGGACACCCTAACCGGTTCATTACCCCTATTTCGGGCCGGTTCTTCCCCTGATGCCAATCCTTGAAAGCCTGCCGGGTGGTCGCCGCACTATACAGTTTAGGAGAACCCCGATGAAACTCAGATATCTCATGATCGCTGCTGCCGCGTTTGGCGCGTCGGTTGCTGGTCCAGTCGCATTGTTGGCGCCCGCGCAGGCAGATGGCGGCGTGTTTGTTGGCACCCAAGGCGGCAGTGTTGCCCTTAGTGGTTACGACACCGTCAGCTATTTCCAAGGGAACGGTGCACCCGTGATCGGCAACGCCCGCTTCATGGTTGAACACGAAGGCGCGCAGTTCCATTTTTCGAGCCAAGCCAACGCCGATTTGTTCAAAGAAGACCCCGATCGTTATGCCCCGCAATATGGCGGTCACTGTGCATGGGCGATGAGCCGAGGTTCGCTCGCACCGGGTGATCCCACGCTTTATAAAATTCACGGCGGCAAGCTGTATTTGAACTTCAACCGCGACGTTCAGCAAACCTGGCTTGGCGATGTTGATGGTTTCATTGCGAAATCTGATCCGGCTTGGGCGAACGTGCCTGATGGAAAGAAATTCGGCGACTGATGTTACCGATTTCGGCGTCCCGGCAACTCCCCTGACCCCCTGAGTTGCCGGGACGTCAAACACCCTCAAGACCAACCGAATTCCCCTTAATTTTTCTTTTTGGAGAGGACCGAGAAATGACCCAGAAATTGAACCTTGCGAAATTGATGATGGTTGCGGGCGGATTGGCCGCCGCTTCGGCGGGCGCGCCCGCTTTGGCAGATGCTCCCTGCGGGCCAAGCGGCTATTCCGCACCGCGATCCATCGACACCAGCTCCGCCGAACGCCGCGCAAATCGTGAAGCCCGCCGTCAGGCCCGTGCTCAGCGCGAAGCGGCCTGCGCGGCTGCTGCCTGTGCAGCGGCGTGTTCTGCTGACAAGTGCGCGCCAAGCGGCTGCGAGGCATCAGGATGCGCTGCATCGGCTTGCGCTGCTTCTGCTTGCGCCGCGTCTGCCTGTGCGGCTTCGGCCTGCGCAGCTTCCGCGTGTGAGGCTTCCGCCTGCGAAGCTTCGGCCTGTGCGCCGAGCGCTTGCGCGGCATCAGCTTGCACACCCGCTGCCTGACGGGTGTGTACTTTGGACGTGGCTGGAGGCCGTTCCTCCGAGTGCCTCTGGTCACGTCCTTTTTTTGGAAGAGTTTGCGGCCCGTCCCGCTCTTTCAAACAGGCAAATTTATGGGTCGCAATCTGGATCAATGCCGCGCAGTTCCCCTGATGTGAGTTCCCCTATTGCTCACCTGCGCAGCATCGATTGGTGACAAGGCACCAGCCCGTGAAGGAGAGGACCCTTCGCGGGCTGGTTTCGTTTTCAGGTTGCGTGTGCGGGCCGTTTAGCAGCCGCGATCGGCGTCGCTAAACCGTTCCGCCAATTCGTTGATTGTATAGGTTTGCGCAATCACATCGCGCGCGCATCTGCGGTAATTCGGATCTTGCGTAACGCAGCCTTCGCCGCAGACCATTCGGGCGGTCGCGGTTTCGTGATCGACATGCCACAATCGCCCGCCGGGCGTGGCAATATACCCGTCCATGCCGGTTGAAACATCGCTTTCGATGTCCACGATCGATGGCACTTCGCCGTCATAACGGCGGGAGTGTTTGCCGTGCGTGTGAAAGCTGGCGATGGGGACCATGCCGGGCTCATCGAAATAGGCGATGTCGCAGCTGCCTTCGTCCCCGGCATTGGGACGGGATACGCCAAGTTCGCGATCGCTCGTTTCAAAGATTATGCCGCACAGTTCGAGATCTTCTGCAAATGATCGCGATTGCAAGGCGTCGAGCTCTTGCCGGGCAAAGCTCTGCACCTCGGATTGCGGGATGACCGCGACCAACCCGTCGGTGCCTTTCACATTCAAATAAGCACGCGCCACAATCACCACCCATACGATGGCGATGAGGACATAAATCAAACGGGTGGAGTTTGCTTTTGGCATCCTCCACCCGATGGCGTTAGTTTTTGGACTTGTCGACCAGCTTGTTCGCGCTGATCCACGGCATCATCGCGCGCAGTTCGGCACCGGTTTTCTCAATTGGGTGCGCTTCGGCGCGTTTGCGGGCGGCCTTCAATTCTGGCTGACCGGCGCGGTTGTCGAGCACGAAGTCTTTCACAAAACGGCCGGACTGAATGTCGTCGAGCACGCGCTTCATTTCAGCTTTAGTCTCATCGGTGATGATGCGCGGGCCGGTGGTGATATCGCCATATTCGGCAGTGTTGCTGATCGAATAGCGCATGTTGGCGATGCCGCCTTCATAAAGCAGATCGACGATCAGCTTGGTTTCGTGCAGGCATTCGAAATAGGCCATTTCAGGCGCGTAACCCGCTTCGGTCAGAGTTTCGAAACCGGCTTGGATCAGGTGGGTGATCCCGCCGCACAGCACAGCTTGTTCACCGAACAGATCGGTTTCGCATTCTTCGCGGAAATTGGTTTCTATGATGCCTGACCGGCCGCCGCCAACGCCGCTGGCATAGGCGAGGGCAACGTCATGCGCGCTGCCGCTGGCGTCTTGATGGATCGCGATAAGGCAGGGGACGCCGCCGCCGCGTTGATATTCACTGCGCACAGTGTGGCCGGGGCCTTTGGGTGCGATCATGATGACGTCGATATCGGCAGGTGGCTCGATCAAGCCAAAGTGCACATTCAGGCCGTGCGCAAAGGCGAGGGCGCTGCCCGGCTTCATATTGCCGGCAATGTCATTTTCCCAGATGGCCGCTTGATGCTCATCCGGCGCAAGGATCATAAGGATGTCTGCCCATTTTGCCGCTTCGGTGTTGGTGAGCACCTTAAAGCCAGCCTCTTCGGCTTTCTTCGCTGTGGCAGAACCTTCACGAAGGGCAATGGCGACCTCAGCAACGCCGCTGTCACGCAGGTTTTGAGCATGTGCGTGGCCTTGCGAGCCATAGCCGACAATGGCGATCTTCTTGGATTTGACTAGGCCGAGATCAGCGTCGGCGTCGTAATAGACTTTCATGGGTATTCCCTTTGGTTTGTATATTTATCTGAATCTAAAAGTGTGAGAGCGGTTCAGCTGCCGGCAGCGCCCCGCATCATGCCAACCACGCCCGAACGGCCCACAGAGACGAGGCCAAGTTCGCGCATCAGCACGATGAAACTGTCAATCTTATCCGGCGCGCCGGTCAGTTCGAAAACGAAGCTGGAGGTGGTTGTGTCCACCACGTTGGCGCGGAAATGCTGGGCGATGCGCAGCGCCTCAACCCGCGATTCCCCTTTGCCTGCGACTTTGATGAGCGCCAGTTCGCGTTCCACATGCGGGCCAGCGGCGGTGAGGTCGGTAACCTTGTGCACCGGAACCAATCGCTCCAATTGAGCCTCAATTTGGTCGATGACTTCGGGCGGGCCATTGGTGACGACGGTGATCCGGCTGATCGCGTGATCATCGGAAATGTCGGCCACGGTCAGGCTGTCGATGTTATACCCGCGCGCGGTGAACAGGCCGGTGATCTTGGCCAGAATACCCGGCTCATTATCGACCGTTACGGTAAGGACGTGCCGTTCAGTTTCGGCGTTTGTGATTTTCATGAGTTTGTTGTTCCTTCGGCGGACAGCGGTTTACACCAACGCCTTCGCTTCATCATCCATCGTTCCGTCGACTTGATCACCATACAGCAGCATTTCGGTGTGCGCGGCGCCTGATGGGATCATCGGCAGGCAGTTCGCATCCTGAGCCACGCAGCAGTCTACGATCACGGGGCCATCATGCTCGATCATCGCCAGAATGCCTGCGTCCAAATCCGCCTCATCTGTGATGCGGACGCCTTTCCATCCGTAGGCTTCACCCAATTTTACAAAATCTGGCAGGCTGTCGGAATAGGAATTGGAGTAGCGGCTTTCATAGGTCAGTTCCTGCCATTGGCGGACCATGCCCATATATTCATTGTTCAAGATGAAAATCTTCACCGGCAGGCGGAATTGCGATGCCGTGCCAAGCTCTTGAATGTTCATCTGGATTGATGCTTCACCGGCGATGTCGATCACCAAGGCATCCGGATGGCCCAATTGCGCGCCAATCGCGGCAGGCAGGCCGTAACCCATCGTGCCAAGGCCGCCGCTGGTCAGCCATTTGTTTGGCTCTTCAAACCCAAAATATTGCGCGGCCCACATCTGATGCTGCCCCACTTCGGTGGAGATGATCGGGCTTTGTTCATGGGTAAGGGCGTGCAGACGTTCAATCGCCTTTTGCGGCATAATTGCCTTGGGGTCTTTTTTGGACCTTTCGGGATAGGCGAGGCATTCGCGTGCGCGCCATCCGGCAATCCGTGCTTTCCATTCGTCAAGGTCGCGCGCTTCACGCGTGCCCCATGTCTCAATCATCTGGCTCAGCACTGTCGCGCAATCGCCGATAATGCCGAGGTCAACCGTCACGTTCTTGTTGATTGATGAGCGATCGATGTCGATGTGGATCTTCTTGGAATCGGGAGAGAACGCATCGAGGCGGCCCGTAACCCGGTCATCAAAGCGCGCGCCGATGCACACCATCACGTCGCATTTGTTCATCGCCATATTGGCTTCGTAAGTGCCGTGCATACCCAGCATGCCCAGCCAATCGGGATGTTCGCTGGCAAAGGCGCCAAGGCCCATCAAGGTCGAAGTGACCGGCGCGCTGGTGATATCCTGCAACTGGCGCAACAATTGCGTCGCCTCTGGACCGGAATTGATAACACCGCCGCCGGTGTAAAGGATTGGCCGTTCTGCGTTGGCGAGCATTTCCACGGCTTCGATAATGTGTTCCGGCGCGCCCGCCAATTGCGGTGCATAACGGTGCGCCGCTGTCAGCTTGGCAGGGCGGCTTTCCGATGGGACAGCGATTTGCACATCTTTGGGAATGTCGATCACGACCGGGCCGGGGCGTCCGGTGGTTGCGATGCGAAACGCTTCTTCGATTGTCGCGGTCAAGTCGGCGGGGTCTTTGACCAAATAGTTGTGTTTGGTGCAGTGGCGCGTGATGCCAACGGTGTCGGCTTCTTGAAACGCGTCTGTGCCGATCAATCCGGTTGGGACCTGACCAGTGATGACCACGAGCGGGATCGAATCCATCCACGCATCTGCAATGCCGGTTACTGCGTTGGTTGCGCCGGGGCCAGACGTAACGAGGACAACGCCGGGTTTGCCCGTTGCGCGGGCATATCCTTCGGCAGCATGCGCCGCGCCTGCTTCGTGCCGGACCAGAATGTGGCGAATGCGCTCATCGCCGAAAAGCTCATCGTAAATGGGCAAGACTGCGCCGCCGGGATAGCCGAATACATATTCGACCCCTTGGCCAACCAGACTTTCCATCAACAAGGCGGCTCCTGAAAGCTTCGCCACTTCACATTCTCCTAAAATTCAAATTTCCAAGAAAAAGGCCCGAAGCGAAGGTTCGCGTCGGGCCGATTTAGGATTTTTCGCATTCGAAGCGCCCTAGATCAACCCGTTTCCCGTACAAGAATGACGATAATCATGATCAAAAAGGACCTTCACCTATCAATTGCGACGCTACGGATAGCGAGATTTCATGACAGAACCAAGTGCGACCTGAGAAGCTGTCTTGATTGCTCGCTAATGGTCACAATCTAACGCGTCAACCTTTAATGTTGTAATAATGATGCGAAAACATCATCAATCTCGATATTTTCGGATTGGATTTGAGGCCAGTCGTCCGGTGATTGGTTCCGCAGCCATGTAAATTGCCGTTTTGCGTATTGCCGCGTCGCTTGCGCGCCTGCCGCGATCGTCTCGTCGCGCGAGACGCCATCGCGGATCATCAAGGTGATTTCGGGCACGCCAATGGCGCGCATGACGGGCAAGTCCAGGGAAAGGCCGCGTTCAAGCAGGGCTTCGACTTCTTCAACTGCGCCGCCATCCAGCATGTGCGCAAAGCGGGTGTCGCAGCGGTCATAGACCCATTGCCGCTGCGGCATCATGACCAGAGGGTAGAGCGTGACCTCTTCGCCAATGCCGCCCGTCTTTGCCTGTTGCCAATCGCCCAAGGTAACGCCGGTAGATCGTTTCACTTCGAGAGCGCGAGCAATCCGCTGTGTGTCGCCGGGATTGAGGTCGGCGGCTCGCACAGGATCTTCGATCATCAAGGCGGCGTAAGCAGTCTGGGTCTCCATTGCGCGCACGACTTCGCGGATTTCGGGCGCAATCGCGGGGATGGGGGCGATTCCTTCGATAAGGATCTTGAGATACATGCCGGTGCCCCCGACAAGGATCGGCACGCTCCCAGCCCCATGGCATTCGGCGATTTCCGCCTTTGCCTGCGCGGCCCAATCGGCGGCGGAGCAGGCACTTGCCCCGTCCCATGATCCGAACAATCGGTGTTCAATCCCGCCCATTTCCTCTTCAGTCGGCCGAGCAGAAAGGACCTGCAAATCGCCATAGACCTGCGCGCTGTCGGCGTTGATGACGACGGCGGTACGGTCTTGCTTGGCCAAAGCTTGTGCAAGGCTAACGGCACATGCGCTCTTGCCGCTCGCGGTTGGCCCTGCAATGAGCGCCAGTGGTTGCGGATCAGCAGCCTGATCGGGAGATTTTTTTGTGTTCATCGCGCGTCTGATAGCAGACCCAAACTCGGATGGAACGGGTGATCTTGAATCGCGCATTGCGCCGTTGAGCCGCGCGCTGGCCCATACCGATTCCTGCCCGCACTATGATACGGCTCAGATGCTCGATCTGGATCATCCTGTTTTGGAGCTGCGCTGGTATTTCGACGATGCCGGGGTGATTTTCAACATTCTCGATACTCATTTTCCGGACTGCGATTCTCTGATTACGACCCAAGATATCGCAGTCCCGCGTCTGCTTGTGTCTGACATGGATTCCACAATGATTGAGCAAGAATGCATCGATGAGCTTGCCGACTTTGCCGGTCTAAAGGCGCAAATTTCCGACATTACAGAGCGGGCCATGCAGGGCGAATTGGATTTCGAAGACGCCTTGCGCGAACGTGTTGCCCTGCTCGAAGGGTTGGAGGAAAGTGCCATAGGCCGCTGTTTGGAAAAGCGAATTACGCCGACACCGGGCGCAAAGGTTCTGTGCGAAACGTTAAAGGCGCACGGCTGCCGCAACGTCTTGGTCACCGGCGGCTTTCACCATTTCGGCGATGCTGTTGGCAAGCAGCTTGGGTTTGATCGGGTTGTTGGCAACCGGCTTGGTGTCGCAGACGGCAAACTGACCGGCGCGCTGGACGGGCCGATCACTGACGCCAGCACCAAAAAGGCGGTCTTGATCGAAGAGGCGGCGAAATTGGGGGAGGGCACGCATGTCCTGGCCACCGGCGACGGGGCAAACGATATCCCGATGATTCAGGCCGCAACGTATGGCTTTGCCTACCGCGCCAAACCAAAAGCGCGCGCGGCGGCCAATGGGCGAATAGATCACGGCGATTTGACCGCGATTCTGTCGCTGTTGGGTATTTATCGGGGCAATTGGGTCACCGGCTAAGTAGTGGCACAAGTATACGTAGGAATACTTGGTGAGATTCGTATGGCGCCCGGTTTACGAAAACGTAAGTGATAGTTGGTAGCCGATTTGGTGCATTCCCCGTTCCCTAAAACGGGCCCCATATCTCCGCCAAAAGGCCTTACGATCATGAGAAATATCGCCGATTATTCGAGGCAATACGCCGCAAATGGCACCGTGCTGCGCCACCCAGACCGGCCGCAGCCGCATTATTCCTTGCCAAAGGCAATCCACAATTTCCGCCTTTTGATGAAGAACAAGGACGACACCAGCCTCGTCTTCAAAATTTACGATGCTTTGCCATCGGGCAAATTCATGCCGCGGGTGCAAAACTTGTGTCAGTCTGAATTGGGAGAATTTTTGCACCAGTCAGAGCCGAACCTGCCAGAAATCCTTGATGATCATGCGGCCTTGCGCCGCACACCAGCGGGCAGCCTTGCTCACGCCTATTGCGACTTCATGGAAAGCGAAGGTCTGACCGCGGCGGGATTGGTTGCCGATGCAGAAAGCCTCGGCCTGCCGAAATACGACGACATGGCCCAATGGTTTGGTGACCGCTCGCGCGATCTGCACGATCTTTTCCATGTATTGACCGGATATGGCCGCGACGCGTTGGGTGAACAATGCGTCTTGCTGTTTACGAACGGGCAGAGCCCATCGCAAGGGCACCTGCTCATCGGGTATGCCGGGTCGCTCAACATCAAATTGCAAATGAAGGGCAGCAAAGCCCCCGTTATGGGCGCTGCGAATCAAGCCAGCCGCACGGGCAAAGGCTCCCCGCGCTTGATTGAGCAACCTGTGCGCGAATTGCTGAAACAACCGATCGATAGTTTGCGCGAAGCGCTCAACATCCCTGACCCGACAATATACCGCCAATGCCATGAAATCTGGCAAGCGGAAGGGGTAGACCCTTACAATCTGCTTGCTGGTGAAGAGCAGTCTGGCGAATTGGTCTCGGCCTAAAACCTCAGCCCAAAACCTGATCCCAGGCAGCCCCTGTGCCCTCTACCTAGGGTGAGCGAGATATAGCGATAACCATGCCGGTCTAACACGGGCTGCATTGGCGCGATCTCTTGCGTCACTTTTGGCCAAAGGGGCATTCACTATGGGGCAATTCATCGAGCCTGATCTCGCGTTAGAAACTCTGAATGAACCGCATGCTGCGCTGAATATTCCGATATTCTCCGGGCACAAAGCGATCAACGATATGCGCCAGTTTGGTGGCCATTTTCGGGTCTTTGATCAAATCGTGGACCGCGTGGCAGCGTTTGATGCCCCGTATGAAGATCAATGTTCGAGCGAGTATTATTTCGACCTCGTGCGCACTTTGCGCGATCTCAACGGGGAATATGACCGGGTTGTAGAGGTCGGCGTCTATATGGGCGGTGCATCTGTGATGATGGCGGGCTGTATGGATCAGTTCGATTTCGACCTTGATCTGGTCGATCTGAACGCCGGTTTTCTGCAATTCACATACGAACGTATCCGCCGGATCTATCCGGAGGCGGCGGGCCGCGTGCGATTGTATCAGGGCGAAATGGCCGATTATGTGCGCGATGCTATGCTGCCGGATACAGAGCAAAACAGCGCTGAGGCAATCCCTGCAATCACCGTGACATCCGGCCCGCGCAAGCAGGTGAGCAAGGCTATTATCCATCACGACGGCGCGCATGATTTTAATCAGGTGGTCCGCGATTTAACCGCGCTATCCTTTGTGCGCGGCGCAATTCACTCGATCATCGCCCAAGACACGCATTTGCGCGGCGCTCTAAAATATATGAACTTTGTGGATATGGCGCTGATGGCTGTGTTCGGAAATGACATCCATCACGCGCCGATCGGCAAAGTGGTGGAAGAAGGGCACCCCAACACCAATCCCGATCGCTATTTCGGCAATTACTTCCGGGCAGGCGTTGCAGAGGGAATGGTGATCCCGCTTTCGATGAACGCGTTCCAATACCCGCATCCAGTCGCGACTTTCGAAGACATTTTTGGCGAGGTCGAAGCAACGCTTAAGACCGACGATCCACCTGCCGAAAAATTGATTCAGAAGGTCGCCTAAAGCCAGCTGGCGATTTGCGACAGCGGCTTTTTCTTTAAGGCATGGGCAGGGACCGTGGCGTCCTCGCTTGGCCGCCCGACGACCACGATCATCAGCGGTTTTTCCCATTCGGGGCGCTCACACGCTTCGCGCAGGAAACCCATGGGTGATGGGGTGTGGGTGAGGGTGGCTAGGCCGGCCTCATGCAATGTCGCGATCAGCATGCCGCAGGCGATCCCAACGCTTTCGTTGACGTAGTAATTTTGCGTTTTGCCATCCTCTTCGATCCCGCCTTTACGCTGGGCAAAAACGACGATGAGGAACGGCGCGGTTTCGAGGAAGGGTTTGGCGTCATCCGTGCCCAATTCCTTCAGCGCGCCCAGCCATTCTTCGCTGGCCTTTGGGTCATCGCCGTCGGCGCCGTAAAACCGGCGTTCTTCCGCTTCGGCGGCTTCGCGGATGGCGCGTTTCTTTTCCGCGCTTTCCACCACGGCAAAGTGCCACGGTTGGTGGTTCGCGCCATTGGGCGCGGTTCCGGCGGCCTCGATGGCGGCCTCAATCGCCTCGCGTGGGACAGGAGCATCAGAGAAATACCGGCATGTCCGGCGTTGTTTGAGCGAATCGCGCAAGTGGCGCGCGCGCGCGATGCTTTCTTCGTCGGGCAGTGGGGTGAGCGAGTAGGGCGCTGTTTCGTGGTTTTGCATGGCGTTCCTTTTGCCGCGTTGCTTGGGAAAGGGAAAGAGGGTGGATGAATTGCCCCTACGGAAAGGTCTCTTGACGGCTTACTGACATCAATGTAAGTTTCATTTCATGTACTCAAATCGAGTCGCTCTACTTGGAGGTATTGATGGCAATTCTTGATCTACCAATGGTCGCAAATGATCGCGATATGGCCGGTTTCCGTCCGTTTAAAGCGCTGCACCATTTCAAGAATCTCATCGCTGATAAAGAGGACACCAAACAGGTGTTCCATATCATCGAAGCCCTAAAGGGGCGCAAACCATTCGCTCAGGCCAAAGCGTTCATCCAATCCGATGTCGGCCGAGAATTCATGATCCGCGAAGACGGCAATCCGATTTCTGAGAAATTGGATGATCATGCCGCTTGGGCCGATTGCGGCCCCGAGACATTGGCGCACCACTATATCAGTTTTATGAAGCGTGAGGGTCTAACCGCCGCAGGCTTGGCCGAAGAGAGTTATGATTGGCGTCCGCGCGAAGAACGCCCTGACGATCAGGTCGAATGGTATTTGTGCCGTTTGCGCGACACGCATGATCTTTTCCATGTTCTAACTTCGTATGGCCGCGATGCCTTGGGCGAAGCGGCGCTGCTCGGTTTTAGCTATGAGCAAAATCAAAACCTGGGCGTGAAGTTCATCGCCTATGCCGCTGCGCGTCAGATCAAGAAAATGTCTGGCACAAAGGCGCCGATTTACGCCGCGATCAAAGAAGGCCGCGCCTTGGGCAAAGCGGCGGCGAAGCTGGCGCATATGGACGTTGAGAAAGTCATGCGCGAAGACATCAATGAAGTGCGCGCACGGATGAATATTGGTGAACCTGTGATCTACCGCGAATGCCTGCGCATTCTGGATAGCGAAGGAAACACAGAAGAGCGATTGTTGGCCCCTCAAGCGGCCTAACGATCCTCCTTACGGATAACGAATTTCAGGCCTGACCAAACGGCATCCACGGCGCATTTCTTTGTGTCGACCAGCCCGGTGGCCAACCCGATGGTTTGCACGGCCGCTTGATCCAATTGGGTCTCGCGGCCGGACCCTTTCTTGGGCCAACTGACCCAGATTTGCCCATCGGCGGCCATTCTGGGGTGCAAATCACTGAGCTTGGTTTGAAGGCTGTCTGCATCGGTCACAAAAATATGAGCCGCGTCAAAACCGCCTCTTGGGTCATCCAAAAGCGTGAGATCGAACCCGTGCTGGGCGATTTCGTCGGCGACAGTTTCCGGCATTGAGTCGAACCAGCAGCGATAGCCATCTTTCAGGTTCAGCTTTTTCGCCAGCGGTGTTCCGGAATATCCAGCGGTCATGGTCACCAAACCTGCATCGTGCAGTCACCATAGTCCACAGCAAGGTGCCACAGCGCGCCGATCCCAAAGGCGCGAACCCACCAGCGCGGGATCAACAGCATTGTGCCATAAACCAAGACCGCTTCCCATCCATGCAGAAGGTGAAAGCCAATGCTGCACCTGTCTGGATCGAACATCGGAGTTGCCAGCAGATGGTCCAGATCGATCAGGTTCGCCGCAGCAATTACCGCCCCAGCACGCAGCCAGTCCTGCCGCCAAATCACCCACGTAATGGCAAATGGCACCAACCAGTGCCCGCCATAATGCAGGATGGGTTGGAGCGTTTCTATCCGCCCATCCAATCGGCAAAGAAGCTGTCATGGGCAGCGCGCATTTCGGTGAGTGACACGCCAAGCACGCTGTCGCCGCCGACGGTTCCGATGCGGTGGAATCCGACGATTTCCGCTTCGGGAATTTCTGGCCCGGCCGCGACTTCTTTGTTGAACGCGTCCAGTCTATCGGCGGGGACCGTGACAATATAGCGGGCTTGGTCTTCGCCAAACCACCACTGTGCAGCGGAGTAATCGTCATTGGCAGATACATCTGCGCCGACATTGCCTGACATGGCCATTTCGGCGAGCGCAACCGCAAGGCCACCATCAGAAACATCGTGGACGGCGTTGAGCAAACCAAATTCGATCAAGCGCCGTACAATGTGACCCGCGCCGCGTTCAGCAGACAGGTCAACAGGCGGCGCGCGTCCGGCGTCGAGGCCTTTTACGATGTCGAGCCACAGCGACTTGCCCAAGTGCGAACGGGTTGGGTCAGGTTTCGCCCAAAACTCCGGCGCGATCAGATAGATGGCATCGCCTTGAGATTTGAACGCTGGCGTGACCATCGTCGATGCATCGTCGATCAGGCCAACGCCGCCAATCGCAGGGGTGGGCAGGATTGCGCTGCCGCCGCCGGTTGCCTTGGATTCGTTGTATAGCGAGACGTTGCCCGAGACGATTGGGAAATCGAGCGCGCGGCAAGCATCGCCCATACCTTCAAGAGCGTGGACGAACTGGGCCATGATTTCGGGCCGCTGCGGGTTTGCAAAGTTTAGGCAATTGGTCACCGCCAATGGCCGCGCACCCACGGCGCACAGGTTCCGATAAGCTTCTGCGATGGCTTGCTTGCCGCCTTCATACGGATCGGCATGAACATATCGCGGGGTGCAATCGGTGCTCATGGCCAGAGCTTTTCCGGTGCCATGCACCCGCACAACCGACGCATCGCCGCCCGTTTGCAGCGTGTCGCCCATCACTTGGCTGTCATATTGCTCAGCAATCCAGCGCCGCGATGCAAGGGCAGGGGCCGCCAGCATGGTGAGCAGGTCCGCGCCCGGATCATCGCATGTAGGTGTATGATCAAGCGGCGTGATTTCAGCCCACTTGGTGTATTCTTCCTTCGACAGATAGGGCCGGTCATATTCTGGCGCATCGGCGGCGAGGGGGCCGAGTGGAATGTCGCACACCACTTCGCCATCGAATTCGAGAACCATGTGCCGCGTGTCGGTCACTTCGCCGATAATCGCGAAGTCCAATTCCCACTTTTCAAAGATCGCCTGAGCCATGGGCTCTTTGCCGGGTTTGAGCACCATGAGCATCCGCTCTTGGCTCTCAGACAGCATCATCTCATACGGCGTCATGCCCGTTTCGCGGCACGGCACCTTGTTCATATCCAGCCGGATGCCAGCCTTGCCATTGGTGGCCATTTCCACGCTGGAGGATGTCAGGCCCGCTGCGCCCATATCTTGAATCGCGACAATCGCATCGGTCGCCATCAGTTCAAGACAGGCTTCGATCAGCAGTTTTTCCGTGAACGGATCGCCGACTTGGACCGTGGGCCGCTTGGCTTCGGCATCTTCTTCGAAATCTGCGCTGGCCATCGTGGCCCCGTGGATACCGTCGCGCCCGGTTTTTGAACCGACATAGACGATCGGATTGCCTACGCCCGTCGCCGCAGAATAGAAAATCTTATCCGTGTCCGCGACGCCAACAGTCATCGCGTTGACTAGGATGTTGCCGTCATAGGCCGGGTGGAAATTGGTCTCGCCCCCCACAGTCGGCACGCCGACGCAATTGCCGTATCCGCCAATCCCCGCGACCACACCTTGCACAAGGTGCTTCATCTTGGGGTGATCAGGGCGGCCAAAGCGCAGCGCGTTCATATTCGCAACGGGACGCGCGCCCATGGTGAAGACATCGCGCAAAATCCCGCCAACGCCGGTTGCTGCGCCCTGATAGGGTTCGATGTAAGATGGGTGGTTGTGGCTCTCCATCTTAAAGATGGCCGCCTGATCATCGCCAATGTCGATGATTCCGGCATTCTCACCGGGGCCGCAAATCACCCAAGGCGCCTCAGTCGGCAGCTTCTTCAGGTGAAGGCGTGACGATTTGTAGCTGCAATGCTCCGACCACATGACGGAAAAGATGCCAAGCTCAACCAGATTGGGCGTTCGGCCAAGCCCGCTGAGCACGCGCTCATACTCTTCAGGTGATAGGCCATGCTGTTCGACGACTTCGGGGGTGATTTCGGGAGTAAATTTGCTCATGCGAGCACCCCATAAATTACAGGCTCGCTGCCGCCAACCCGCCGCGCTGTGTAAAATAGCGGTTCTCCCCGACCCACACAGCAAATCCGGTCAAAACACCAAAGGCCAAGAGCGATTGGGCATAGACCATCATATTGGCTTCGGCCGGGTGAGGCGCGAACCAATTGATCGCCTGAAACAGGAACAACACGCCGATCAGGAGCATCGGTTGGATCGCGGGACCGCGCGAACGCTTAAGATAGTAAATAATGGCAGCCAAGGTGATGCCGATTTCCAGCGGCATGGCAATTTCAGGGTGATTCCATAGGCCCAGCCCATAGGCTTTATCCCCGCCGGCCAAAGTGAGGTCGGGCGCGTGGGTCAACCAATCGAGCAGCCAATGCGATGCGACCACTAATGCCGCGAGGAATCCGCCGAAGGCATCCTTGTGCCAAATCGCTATGACAATGCCAAAGGAGACGGCCCAGGCCGCCACCGCGACCATACTGTGCGTGTAGGGCATATAATAAAGGTCAAACGGCACCATGACGGTGGCGTTGGGATCGATCCGCATTTTTTCCACACCGATCATGGCAAGTGCGAAAAACGCCCAATCGACCAATTGCGCGGCGACAAAGTATGTGCCCAGTTTTGGCCCGCGTGAATAGGCAGCCGCCGCGACAAAGGCAGGAGCAAAGTGTCCGATAAACATGAATGTGTGCCCCGTTTTCCTTTAATCGCCAACCTGATCGGCCGATGCCCTTTCAGGCCGATTGGTTAGTCTAAGCGTTATCCATGTTACGATAGCGGAGGTTGAGCCAGTCGCAAATGCACCCCACGCAATGTCCACAAGAGTGACCTTCGTCGCCCAGACTTTGAACACCGCTTGGCTGGTTAAGTCGAAAGTTGCGTAACACAGCGCCCCCAACAAGACGCCGTTGAGCAAAGCGACGGAGACTTTGCCGCTGTCCAAGCCGGGGCGAATCGCAAACCACAATGTGCCGGCAAGGTAGATGAGGTAAAACGCGCCTGCCGCGACCGGATTAAAGCTGTCGGCCATGATTTCGCCGATATTGGGTTCATACAAATTGGGTCCGGCCCAATTGAGCCACAACGCATCCAGCACCCCAAATATGATGGCCGCGAAAATTGCTGCGATAGCCCACTTCATCGAAGAATATGTCCCAATTGGCCCCGCCACAAACGCAAATGCATTCTTTGGCAGTGCAGTGCCCGTTACACAGCCTTGACCCGGCCGACCGTCAGCGTCAATGCTCGGCGGTATGGATGAGGCAAACAACACCGCCCAGACCGGCGCAGACATCGCGAACATGACTTTTGAACAGGCGCTGATCGCGCTTGAAGAGATCGTGCAGCAATTGGAACGCGGCGATGTGCCGCTTGATCAATCGATCACCCTGTATGAACGGGGCGAAAAATTGCGCGCGGCGTGCCAGCAGCGGCTCGACACGGCGCAGGCGCGAATTGAGAAAATCGTCGCGGGAGGCGATGGGACGCCTACGGGAACGACGCCGCTTGATGGGTCCAACTGATATGTCGGACGGTTCAAATGTCGTCGGGATAAAAGGCGACATCTTGAAAGATGGTTTGAAGCGCGTTCAGCGCGAGGTCGATTCGGTGTTTGATGCGTTTCTGCCGATACCCAACGACACCAGCGCACGCTTGATTGAGGCTATGCGCTACGCCGCGATTGGCGGGGGCAAAAGGGTTCGCCCGCTTTTGGTGGTAAGCACAGCGGAATTGTTCGGCGTTGATCGCACCGCGGCCTTGCGCGTGGGTGCCGCGCTGGAGGCAATCCATGTGTATTCGCTGATCCATGATGATCTGCCCTGCATGGATGACGACGACCTCCGCCATGGCAAGCCGACCGTGCACAAAGCCTATAATGAGGCGACCGCGGTGCTCGCAGGGGATGCGCTGCATGCACTGGCGTTTGAAATTCTTGCCGATTCTGGAACGAGCGCGGATCCATTTGTGCGCAGCGAGTTGATCGCAACGCTGGGTATGGCGAGCGGTATGAACGGCATGGCAGGCGGTCAGATCATGGATATGATCGCCGATGAAGAAGGCGTTGAATACGACCTTCACGCCATCACCAGATTACAGCAATTGAAGACCGGGGCGTTGCTGAGCGCGAGTGTGGAAATGGGCGCTATCCTGGGCAAAATCCCGCCAGAGGGCCGCGCGCATCTGCGGGCCTATTCGCGCGATATTGGGTTGGCGTTCCAGATTGCGGATGACCTTTTGGATGTCGAAGGGGACGCCGCATTGGCCGGCAAAGCGCTGCGCAAGGATAGCGAGCAGGGCAAACAGACATTTGTCACATTAATGGGCGTTGATAAGGCGCGCGAACAGGCGCGGGCCTTGGTCGATCAAGCGATCGCTCATCTGGCCAATCACGGCGCAGAGGCCGATATGCTGCGCGCCCTGGCACGGTTTATTGTTGAGCGTGATCGGTGAAGACCCTGCGCGGCTGCACAGTGGCCTTGGCGGGCTTGATTGGTTTTGTCGTCTTGTTGATTATCGCTGATTATATCTGGTTCGCAAGTGACCGCCGCCAGCATGAAATTTTGGCAAGTTACATTCCAGAGGCAGATTGCACGTCCGCGAGTTTTGAATTGTTGGAACGCGAAACTGCGCCCCAAGATTGGCTCTATGTAGTTCGAATTTCTGGATCGGATAGTTGCATCAGCAGTGTAGCGCGCGCCCTAAACGACCGCAGAGCCGAAAAAAGCACAATTCCCTTGGTCAATGGTTTGCTGCTACCGGGCCATGAGAATCCTGAGAATGAAGCCGTCGCATTTGATTTTGATGATGAAGACGGCTCAATAATTTGGACGAGGGACAAGAGATGACACGCCGTATTGGGATTTACCCCGGAACGTTCGACCCGATCACTTTGGGCCATGCCGATATCATTCGGCGCGGGAGCAAACTGGTCGATCACCTCATCATTGGCGTGACAACCAATCCATCCAAAAACCCGATGTTCTCAAACGAAGAGCGGTTTGCCATGGTGGAGCGTGAAGTGGCGCAATTGGGCCTCAGCAATGTTGAAGTGGTTGGCTTTAACGCTTTGCTGGTCAAATTCGCGAACAAACAGGGCGCGAATGTTATTATTCGCGGGCTGCGCGCGGTCGCGGACTTTGAATATGAATATCAAATGGCAGGCATGAACCAACAGCTCGATGAGGATATCGAAACCGTGTTCCTGATGGCGGACGTTTCGCTGCAACCGATTGCGTCGAAATTGGTGAAGGAAATCGCGCTTTATGGCGGCGATATTTCACGTTTTGTCAGTGCGCCTGTGTGCGATGAAGTGAACGCGCGGGTTGAGCAAACCGGGCGCAAGGGCGATTATTAGAGGATTCTTTCAGGGCATCGCAGCTGTCGATCACTCAAAGATCATTCATTGAAGTGTCAGGCTGTGCCCGTTAGAGGCGAAATCATGAAAATTTTGAAGTTCCAAAACACCATCCGATCCCTCGCAGCTCCGCTTGCTGCCGCGGCCCTTTTCGCAGCCCCAGCTGCTGCCTTGGCGCAGAGCGATGAAGGCGACATGGATATGTCGGGTGACGAGGCGGCGACGGCTGCTCCGGTTGACACGCGCACCTATCCTCCGATCAGCTTTGACCAAAGCGAAAAGCCGGAAAACATTTGGGTTCTGGACCTGTCGAACGGTGAGCGGGTGAAAATCCGCCTGATGGAAGAATGGGCGCCCGCTCATGTGGAGCGGATCAAGACGCTCACGGCGCGTGGGTTTTATGATGGCGTCGTTTTCCACCGCGTCATTGACGGTTTTATGGCCCAAGGGGGCGACCCAACTGGCACGGGGCAGGGCGGTTCTGAACTTCCCGATCTCAAAGAAGAATTTAACCCAATGCCGCATGTTCGTGGATCGCTTGCCATGGCGCGGGCCACAGAAGAAGACAGCGCAAACAGCCAATTCTTCATCGTGTTCTATCCGCGTTTCAGCCTTGATAAGCGGTACACCAACATCGGCCGGGTTATTGACAATATGACCGCCGTTGACGCGATCAACCGGGGTGAGCCACCACAAGATCCAACGCGGATTTTGCAGGCGTCTTTTGCAAGCGACAACCGCCCGGTTCCTTCGCAAGCAGCGCCGGTGGTGGCACCGTCACAAGATATTACAGCGGACCTGCTCAACGCGCCGCTGCCATAAGCGGCTATCTTTCGGCAGACCTAAGCGTTAGGCGCGCAATATGCGTGTTGACCTCTTTGATTTTGACCTCCCGCAAGAGCGTATCGCTCTGCGGCCAGTGCGCCCGCGCGATGCGGCGCGAATGCTGGTGGTACGCGCAGGTGAGGCGCCCTTCGAGGATCGCGGCGTGTCCGAGTTGCCCGATTTGCTCGAACCGGGCGATGTCTTGGTTTTTAACGACACCCGCGTGATCCCGGCCCAATTGGAGGGGCGGCGCGTTGGCGGAGAGGCCAAGATCGGGGCAACTTTGCACAAACGCATCGATCTGCGCCGGTGGCAGGCGTTTGTCCGCAACGCAAAACGGGTCAAGATCGGGGATCAACTGATCTTTGGCGGCGGCGTCACTGCGATAGCGGAGGACCGGTTTGCTGATGGTTCGATCACGTTGATGTTTGAAGGGGATGAACCGGTTGAGGTCTTGCTGGACCGCGCCGGAACCATGCCATTGCCACCCTACATCGCGCAGAAACGCGGCGTTGATGCGCGTGATTTGGCAGATTACCAGACGATGTTCGCGGCAAAAGATGGCGCGGTGGCCGCGCCCACAGCGTCGCTGCATTTCACTGACACATTGGTGGCCGCCTTGGATGCACGCGGGATCAAGCGTGAGACCCTGACATTGCATGTCGGGGCAGGAACATTTCTGCCGGTGAAGGCCGATGACACCGATGATCACGCGATGCATTCTGAATTTGGCCGGATCAGCGCGGAAACGGCGGCACGCCTCAATGCGGCAAAGGCGGCGGGCGGACGAATCATCGCGGTTGGGACGACTTCGCTGCGCCTGCTAGAAAGCGCGGCGAGTGGGGCCGGCACGGTGCGCGAATTCGCCGGAGACACCGACATTTTCATCACGCCGGGATATTCATTCCGCATGGTTGATGGGTTGATGACCAATTTCCACTTGCCCAAATCGACATTGATGATGCTAGTCAGCGCTTTGATGGGGCGCGACCGCATGATGGCGGCCTATTCCCATGCTATTGAACAGGAATACCGTTTCTATTCTTACGGCGATTCCAGCCTTCTTTTACCGGAGCGATCGTGACCGAACCCATCTTATCAATCGCGGGACTTCGCAAAGTGTATTCGGGGCCGAAAGGCACGAGTGTCACGGCGCTCGACAGCGTGGATCTTGAAATTCGCAAGGGCGAAATTTTTGCTCTGCTTGGCCCCAATGGTGCTGGCAAGACGACCTTGATCGGGGCGGTTTGCGGGCTTGTCCGTCCCACCAGCGGCACGATCACCGCGTTCGGATATGATCTGGCGACCGATTGGCGTGCAGCGCGGGCGCGGATCGGGCTGGTCCCGCAGGAATTGAGCACAGATATGTTCGAAACGGTCGAGCGCGCCGTTGCCTATTCGCGCGGTTTGTTTGGACACCCTCCCGACGCAGAGCGGATTGCTGAAATTCTCAAAAGCCTTTCGCTGTATGAAAAACGCAGCAGCCAAATCCGCGAATTGTCCGGCGGGATGAAACGCCGGGTGCTGATTGCAAAAGCGCTCGCCCATGAACCCGAACTGTTGTTCCTTGATGAGCCAACTGCCGGCGTCGATGTCGAATTGCGCAAGGGCATGTGGGAGCAAATTGGCGCGCTGCGCGAACGCGGCACCACGGTTATTTTGACCACGCATTACATCGAAGAGGCGGAATTGATGGCAGACCGGGTGGGCATCATCCGGGCGGGCCGCATTCTGATGGTGGATGACAAAGACGCCATGATGCAGCGGATGGGGACGACAGAGGCTGTGATTGATCTGGCGGCGCCCCTATCGGCCGTGCCCGATGCGGTTGCTGATTTTCCTTTGACGTTGAGCGATGATGGACTTCAGCTGTGTTACCGGGGCGGGGCGGTGTCCTCGACCGGTTCAAGCAGCAGCGGCAGCGAGGATGTCGCCGCGCTGACCAAGGCCTTGATCGCAGCAGGCGTCGATTACCGCGGGATCGATGTGCACGATTCTTCGCTTGAAGATATTTTCGTTGATCTCGTTCGCGAAGGAGGGGCCGAATAATGGCGGCAGGAATTCGTTTTAACGCTCGCGGCGCATGGTCGATTTACCAGCGGGAATTGATGCGGGCGATGCGCACCGCGTTTCAATCGATCCTTTCTCCTGTGCTCACGACCTCGCTCTATTTCATCGTGTTCGGAACAGTGATTGGCGCGCGGATGGAGCCGATTGACGGGGTCGCCTATGGCGCCTTCATCATTCCCGGCCTGTTGATGCTCACCTTGTTGGGGGAGACAACCAGCAATTCCAGCTTTGGCATTTATATGCCGCGTTTCACCGGGACAATTTACGAATTGCTATCGGCGCCTGTGGGCGTGGCCGAAACCTTGATCGGCTTTGTCGGCGCGGCGGCCACCAAAGGATTGATCCTCGCCGGGATTATTTTGGGCACCGCGACATTCTTTGTCGATTATGAGATCGCGCATCCCATCTATGCCATCGGCTATATCATCTTGGTGACATCCAGCTTTTCTCTCTTTGGGTTCATTCTGGGGATTTGGGCGGATAGCTTTGAAAAGCTTGGTATTATCCCGCTGTTGATCCTCACCCCGCTGACCTTTTTGGGCGGCACTTTCTATTCGATTGATGAGTTGCCTGAGCCGTGGAACACGGTCGCTCTTGCCAATCCGATCGCGTTTTTGGTGAGCGGTTTGCGGTGGACGTTTTATGGCACGTCGGATGTTTCGATCTGGGTGTCGTTGGGGCTGACTTTGGGCTTTCTGGCGCTGTGCACCTGCGTGATCGCCTTTATCTTTAAAACCGGATGGCGCTTGCGCGAATGACCGAACGCTTCAAATTTACCCTCCACGCCACCGATGGGCGCGCCCGCACCGGAGCAATCCAAATGCAACGCGGTGAAATTCGCACGCCTGCCTTTATGCCGGTTGGTACAGCGGCGACAGTAAAGGCGATGAAGCCGGAATCGGTCCGGGCGCTGGGCGCGGATATTATTCTGGGCAACACCTATCACCTGATGCTGCGTCCTGGCGCTGAACGGATGGCGCGGCTTGGAGGGTTGCACCAATTTATGAACTGGGACCGGCCGATCCTAACGGATAGCGGCGGGTATCAGGTGATGAGCCTGTCCGATCTAAACAAGCTGACCGAAAACGGCGTCGAGTTCCGCAGCCATATCGACGGCTCCAAACATATGCTGACGCCGGAACGGTCGATGGAAATACAGCGATTGCTGGGGTCAGACATTGTTATGGCTTTCGACGAATGCCCGCGATCTGACCGGCCGCGTGATGAAATCGCTGCGAGCATGGAGATGTCGATGCGATGGGCCCAGCGCAGCCGCGAAGGATTCGACGCTGGCGAAGAACACGCAGAGCGCGCGGCTCTGTTCGGAATACAACAGGGTTCGCTTGACGAAGAATTGCGCGCGATCAGCGCCGAAAAACTGATCGATATCGGCTTTGATGGATACGCCGTCGGCGGACTGGCCGTGGGCGAAGGGCAAGAGGCGATGTTTGCTGTGCTGGATTATGCGCCGGCTCAGCTGCCGCAGGACCGCCCGCGTTATCTTATGGGTGTGGGCAAGCCCGATGATCTGGTCGGCGCGGTCGAACGGGGCATCGACATGTTTGATTGTGTTTTGCCCACGCGGTCTGGCCGCAACGGTCAGGCATTCACATGGAATGGGCCTGTGAACCTGCGCAATGCCCGGCATGCGGAGGACACCGGCCCCTTAGACGAACGGTGTGATTGCCCCACCTGTTCCAAATATTCGCGCGCCTATCTTCACCATCTGATCAAAAGTGGAGAGATTTTGGGCGCGATGCTGGTCACAGAACACAACCTTGCTTTTTATCAATCCTTGATGGCAGCAATGCGGGATGCGATTTCAAAGGGTGAATTTGCACAATTTGCCAAAGACTTCCGCCGCGATTACTTGCGAATATAATATTTGACACCTGACATTGCCCCCATATGTTGGTGAGTGCAGTCAATGGGGTCCATATCAATGGAATCATTCGCCAATTGCGGTGTTGCGGCACTTGCACGCGCGCTTTCACTTGTCTTGTCGCTGGGTACGCTGGGCGGGGCCGCTGCGCCCGCGCTCGTGGCACAGGATGGTGCGCAGGAGGCCAGCGCAACCGAGCTGAGTATAGCAGAGCGGTTTGGTATTCGTTCTTCCATCCTCGACATCAGCCTGTCTCCTTCTGGATCAAAGGTTGCCTGGATTGCGCCGGGCCCCAATCACACAGAAGTGCTCAATGTGTTCGACCTGAATGGCACGCAGGGCATTCAAAGGGTCGCATCCAACACGGAAAAGATCGGTTCGATGACGCGGTGCGAATGGGCAACCGATGAACGTCTCGTCTGCGAGGTTTACGGTGTCGCCCGGTCTGGTGATGGCATCTTGCTGCCCTTTACCCGAATGTTTGCGATCAATGGCGACGGAACGGACCCTGCCAGCGTTAGCCGCAGCCGCACCATGCGCCAAACCCGGTTCAATCAGGATGGCGGCGATGTTGTCGCCTTGGATGTAGCGGGCACCGAAGGCTCGATCCTCATCACGCGCAATTACATCGAAGAGAACACCATGGGCACCCGCATGGCCAGCACCAAAGAGGGGCTGGGCGTTGATCGGTTGAACATCAACACTGGGCGAACACGGGTCGAAGAACGTCCGGATGAAAACGCGTCATTCTATATCGCGGATGAAAATGGCACCGTCCGGTTGAAAGTGCGCGCTTTGACTGATGCGCGGGGCTTCCTGACGGGTGAGCGGGTCTTCATGGTGCGCGCGCCGGACGAGAACAATTGGGAGCGTTTGGGCGACATCACGCTGGAAGGTGAACCCGTCAGCGAATTTTCACCAGTCGCGGTGGACGCAGGGCGCAATGTGCTTTTCGCTTACCTGACGCTCGGCGGATATCGCAGCGTGATTGAAATCGCATTGGACGGCAGCCGAGAGGCAAAGGTCGTGGCGAGCCGGGATGATGTTGATGTCAGCCGCCTGATCCGGATTGGACGCCAACGCCGTGTGGTTGGGGTCAGCTATGCGACGGAGAAACGCTCGGTCCTGTATCTAGACGAAGAGCTGCGCGAACTGGCGCGATCTCTGGGTGAGGCCTTGCCCAATCAACCTTTGATCAGCATCGCCGGGGCCAGCTCTGATGAGCGCAAGCTGCTGATTATCGCTTCATCTGATACCGATGCGGGGACGGTCTATCTCTATGACAAGGACACGCGCAACCTCGAAGTGTTGCTCGACATGCGCGATGCCTTGGTTGGTCAGCCTATGGGGCAGATGCAGCCCATCACCTATCCGGCGTCTGACGGCACGCAAATCCCGGGCTATCTCACATTGCCGCCCGGTTCAGATGG
This sequence comes from uncultured Erythrobacter sp., assembly GCA_947502815.1. Classification (GTDB taxonomy): domain Bacteria; phylum Pseudomonadota; class Alphaproteobacteria; order Sphingomonadales; family Sphingomonadaceae; genus Erythrobacter. Next base: position 1,775,180 of record CANNBH010000001.1, on the reverse strand, counting down.
TACAAATTTGCCCGCAATTGTCCTTCCCCATGGCGGTCCGGCCGCGCGTGATTATTGGGGCTTTGATTGGCTCGTACAATTCTTCACCGCGCATGGTTATGCCGTGCTTCAGCCCAATTATCGCGGGTCTTCGGGGTATGGAGAGGCGTGGTTTGGCCGCAATGGGTATCAGGCATGGGATGTTGCCATTGGCGATGTGAACGATGCCGGGCGCTGGTTGGTGTCAGAGGGGATCGCTGATCCTGAAAAACTCGCCATCGTAGGGTGGTCTTACGGCGGATATGCGGCGCTGCTGTCGCAGGTGGTGGAGCCGGAGTTGTATCAGGCTGTGGTGGCGATCGCGCCTGTGACAGACCTCGAATTCCTTCGCGAAGAGGCGCGGGCATACACCAATTTCCGTTTTCGCGATCGTCAGTTGGGTCGCGGACCGCACATTGCGGCGGGCAGCCCGCAGCGGCACGCCGAAGGCTTCATCGCACCGGTCGCCTTGTTTCACGGAACGCTGGATGTGAACGTCAGCGTTCGCCACTCACGCGAAATGGCCGATGCCCTCGAAGATGAAGGCAAGGAAGTGACCTACATGGAGTTTGAAGATCTCCAACACGCTCTTGATGACAGCAAAGCGCGGGTCGAGATGCTGAATGAGATAGATCGGTTCTTGAATGAAGCTTTGTCGCGCTAAGCGCGGGCGAAAATCGCATGAGGCGCGCGATTGATTGCGCTGGAGGGCGCTTAGGCACTCGACAAATGGCCCGCATCAGGCCAAATCGCGCGCATGACTGAAATCCCGGCCAAAGCACCTGAAAATTGCCAATCCATGACCGAGGTCCGCATTGGCGTTGACGCCACCGATCGTGAATTGGTGGCGCTGCTCGACAAACGGTTTGGCTATATGCGCGCCGCCGCCCGGATAAAACCTACGCGCGATGCTGTGCGGGATGAGGAGCGCAAAGCTTCCGTGATCAACGCCGCTGTTGCCGATGCCGAAAGCTACGGAATCCCCGGTGATGTTATCGCCGATATTTGGGAGCGTCTTGTCGAAGGATCAATTGCCTACGAGTTTGAAGAATGGGATCGTTCCAGAACCTAGTTTTTCCTCGGGTTCAAAAAATCCTTTAGCCGCGCCACCTTCAAAGCTGGTTTGGCAGGGCCCGAAGTTCGAGCCAATTTTTGGACCTTTGCCTCCCATTTGGCGGCGTGTTTATCTGCACCGCCAAACTTGACCTGACCCAGAGGCAGGATGCGCACAGGCTTGAAGCCCGCAAATTCAAGGATCTGTTTCTTCCAGCGATTGATGATCGCGTTGCCATGAGCGATCCGGTGGAACAGCGGCGGTGTGTCCATTGTGATGATCACATCGGCGGACCGGCCCTGCATGTATTTGTCCCACCACGTGTCATCATCATGATAGTTGAAGGTAAATCCGGGCAGGAAAACCCGGTCAAGCAGTCCCTTCAGCTCCGCCGGTTCTGCGCCCCACCACATTGGAAACACGAAAACCACGTGATCTGCAGCATCCAGAGCCTCTGCCACACGGTGCAAATCAGGCTCCCATTCGGTGCGCTTTTTGTATCCGTGCTTTAGGTTAAGATCGTATTCGAGGTCCCGAACAGCGATCCGGGTGATTTCAGCATCTGAGGGGAGGGCATTTTGATAGATGTCGAGCAGGTGGCTAGCGTATCGACCTGCATCTGGATGGGCATCGATTAGCAGGGTGTTCATTGCAAATTGCCTCAAAGCGGATGTTGTCCATTTAAGTATACGGTTTGCAACTTAAATGCAAAGGGCGGTCCAATCGGACCGCCCTTCAACAAATTCAATTTTCGTGCTCGGCTTAATTAGCGCGAGTAGAACTCGACCACGAGGTTTGGTTCCATTGTGACCGGGTAGGGCACTTCGTCGAGCTTTGGCACCCGGCTGAAAGCGACCTTGTCGTTGCCTTCTGGAACAACATAGTCAGGAATTTCACGCTCTGGCAGGCTTTGCGCTTCGATGACGAGAGCCATTTCCTTGGCTTTGCTGCCCAGGCTGATGACATCACCAACGTCGATGCGGCGGCTTGCGATGTTGCACTTAACGCCGTTCACATAGATGTGGCCGTGGCTCACGATCTGACGTGCGGAGAAGATGGTTGGAGCAAACTTTGCGCGGTACACGATCATGTCCAGACGGCGCTCAAGCAAGCCGATCAGGTTCTGACCCGTGTCACCTTTAAGGCGAGTGGCGTCTTTATAGGTCGAACGGAACTGTTTTTCCGTCACGTCGCCATAATAGCCTTTGAGCTTTTGCTTGGCGCGCAGCTGCAGGCCAAAGTCGCTCATCTTGCTCTTACGACGCTGACCGTGTTGGCCCGGGCCGTAGGAACGCTTGTTCACTGGTGAATTTGGACGACCCCAGATGTTTTCACCCATCCGGCGGTCGAGTTTGTACTTGGCGCTTTTGCGCTTCGACATAAGTCTTTCCTTCAATTTTGCGGGCTGACCAATTGCCAACCGTTGAACCCGGCATCGCACCGTAAGAGCATGTGTCTCTTACGCGGCTACCGCTTCACCGGGGTGCGGAGCCAATTGCGAAGGCGCGCCATTAGCCAGCGCCGCAGCGCCAGTCAAGGCTTCTCCGCCGTAATTTCGTGCGGGTTAGCGGCGATTGTTGAGGTCGCGCCAACCTTGCTGTGTCAGGCACACGCGTGATTTGCGGCGGCTTGAGGCATCAAGGCGAATGTTGCGGCAAATGCGCGCTTCTTCTTCTGGTTCTTCTGCGGCCACTGGTTCTGCCGCTGGAGCAGGCTCAACAGGCGCTTCTGGCGCTGTGGGAGCGGTTTCAGCGTCAACCGGCATTTCTGCAGCAGTTGGTGCCGGCATGTCGGTGCTTTCCTGCGCAGGTTCAGTGGCAAAAGCCGAAGCAGCAAACAAAGGCGCCGCAAGCACAAATGGAACAGCAGCCGCGAGGCGCGGAAGGGGGAATGGCATCATAAATCTCGCTTGATCTTGAAAGAGGGTTAGACAGGGCTAGCGAGGCGTATTGCCCATGTCCACACTCAAGCGACGAACGACATTCTCTAACCTATTGAGAGGTTTCTTTGTCATTTTCAGAACGTGGCCCACGCTCCAAAGTGCTTAAAATTCCGCGCAATGTTCGGATCTCAAGATGATTCCAGCCGGGTTTGGTCAAGACATTGCGCAAGGTGCGCGCCGTTGCCTCACGCCGGGGCTCAGGCAGGAAATATCCGCGCGGATCAAGCAGCTTTTCAAAATGGCCAACCAAGCCATCCAACTCTGCCTGAGGGGCAGGGGGCAGCCATTCCTCTTCCGCCGTTGGTTGGATCAATGCGTCCGTCTCTCCGTGCAATTCGGAGCCAATGCGTGACCATTCATAGGCCACCAGAATCACCGCCTGAGCCAGATTGAGTGAGCCAAATTCAGGATTGATCGGCACAGTCAGAATGTGGCGCGCAAGGGCGACGTCTTCCGTCGCCAATCCCGATGCTTCGCGGCCAAATATCACGGCGTGTCGGCCGGGTTGGGAATGGATCAGCCGCGCCGCACCATCCGCGCCAACCACGGGTTTCTGCACGCCGCGTTTGCGCACTGTGGTGGCGTAGACATGTTCGCAGTCGGCCAAGGCCTCTGCCGTGGTGTCAAAAATCTTGGCCTGATCCAGAACGATATCGGCACCAGCAGCGGAAGGCCCCGCAGATGGATTGGGCCAACCATCGCGCGGCGCCACAATGCGCAGTTCAGTGAGCCCGAAATTGAGCATGGCGCGCGCGGCTTTGCCGATGTTCTCGCCCATTTGCGGACGTATCAAGACAATGATGGGTTTGTTGGCCCCAGCCATTTGATCGGCCACGACGTCTTAGTCTTTCGCCGCTTCGGCGACGGTGCTGGCAAATTCTTCAAAGTCGCGCGCTTCGGAAAAATCACGGTAGACGCTGGCAAATCGGATGTAGGCAACGCTGTCTATCTGTTTCAGGCCATCCATCACCATTTCGCCAATTCTGGCAGATGGAACTTCGGCTTCGCCAGCGGTTTCAACCTGACGTTGAATGCCAGAGATCAGTTGATCGATACGTTCCTGCGTCACGCCGCGTTTGCGGCACGCCAGCGATACGGATTGCTCAATCTTTGACCGGTTGAACGCTTCCTTGCGGTCGCCCGACTTCACAATGGTGACTTCGCGCAGCTGCACCCGTTCAAAGGTCGTAAAACGCGCACCGCACGACCCGCATTGCCGCCGGCGGCGGATCGCGGTGGAATCCTCGGTAGGACGGCTATCCTTTACCTGAGTGTCATCATTGGCACAGAACGGACAGCGCATTGAGGGTGCTTATTTACGGATGGCGTGATGAAGAGCCAGGCCTGCACCGGCCACAAGACCCGCAGCAAGACCAATGCCGGGAAGAACCACGCCTGCAACAGCGCCAACAGCGGCGGCTTTCAAGACCGGCTTTGTTGAATCGTGATCAAATCCATCTTTGATCATCATCGACACTTCATCGCGGGTGTCCTGAACCCAGTCTTTTTCTTTCTTCTTTCCCATTGCTTCCTCGCTCTTGCTTGCGGTGTCTTCGTCTACAACGACGGCATCATTTTTTACTAGTTTGGTCATAGCGCGCTTTTCTTGCTGATAGTCAATTTACCATTCGGGGTAGACAGGAAAATTGTTGCAAAGTTCTGAAACTTGGCGGCGCACGCTTTCTTCAACTTGCGCGTTGCCTTCTGGCCCGTTGGTCGAAAGGCCCTCAACCACTTCTGCGATCAGTTTGCCGATTTCGCGGAATTCCACCGGGCCAAAACCGCGCGTTGTGCCTGCAGGAGTGCCCAGGCGAATGCCGCTGGTCACAAATGGAGATCGTGTGTCAAACGGGATGCCGTTCTTGTTGCACGTCAGCCAAGCCCGATCGAGGCCCTTTTCCGCATCCTTGCCGGTCACGTTCTTTGCCGTCAGGTCGACCAGCATTGAGTGGTTGTCTGTGCCGCCCGATACAATGCGCAGGCCGTTTTCTTCGAGGCTAGCGGCAAGGGCGCGGGCATTTTCGACGATGCGATGCGCGTAGGTTTTGAACTCAGGCGTCAAGGCCTCGCGGAAAGCGACGGCTTTGGCCGCGATGACATGCATCAGCGGGCCACCCTGAAGACCGGGGAACACCGCCATGTTGAGCGGTTTTGTGAACTTCTCATCGTTCCACAGGATGATGCCCGAACGCGGGCCGCGAAGGCTTTTGTGCGTTGTCGATGTCACGATGTCGCATTGCGGGAAGGGGGAGGGGTGCGCACCGCCTGCTACCAACCCGGAAATGTGGCTCATATCGCACAGCAGGATCGCGCCCACTTCATCGGCGATCTTGCGGAACGCATCAAAATCCCAGATCCGCGAATAGGCCGTCCCGCCGCAAATGATGATCTTTGGCTTGTGTTCACGCGCGGTCGCCGCGACCGCCTCCATGTCGATCAATTCTTCGCCCTCGGTCACGCCGTAGCTGACCGGGTTGAACCATTTGCCCGACATATTGACCGGTGAACCGTGGGTCAGGTGACCGCCCGAGTTCAGATCGAGGCCCATGAATGTATCGCCCGGCTGCAACAGCGCGAGGAACACAGCTTGGTTCATCTGACTGCCGCTGTTCGGTTGGACATTGGCAAAGCTGCATCCAAACAATTGCTTGGCGCGGTCAATTGCCAGCGTTTCAACCACATCGGCATAATCGCAGCCGCCATAATAACGCTTTCCGGGATAGCCCTCTGCGTATTTGTTGGTGAACACGCTGCCGGTTGCTTCCAGCACAGCTTTCGATGCGATGTTTTCGCTCGCGATCAGTTCAATTTTGTCCTGTTGACGCTTTAGCTCGCTGCCAATCGCCGCTGCGATCTCTGGGTCTGCGGTCGCAAGATCATCGTTCCAAAACCCATCCAGCGGGTTTGTAACATCAGAAGGCTGTGTGCTCATTGGTGCGTCTCGATATGATCGGTTTGAACGGGTGGATGGCCGAGCTTTGCAACGCGGCGTTGATGGCGGCCAGCGGGGTCATTCGCGTCGGCGAACTCGGTGCTGATGAATGTAGCTACGCAAGACTTTGCCATTTCGATGCCAGTCAATCGCGCGCCCAAAGCGATGCAGTTCGCGTTGTTGTGTTCGCGCGCCAAAGCGGCGGAGAGCGGTTCGGAGACCAAAGCGCATCGAACGGCTTTGTTGCGGTTGACGCTGATCGAAATGCCGACCCCTGATCCGCACAGGGCGACGCCAAATTCGACCGTGCCATCGGCAATGACCCCGGCCAATTTGTACCCGTAATCGGGATAATCGACGCTTTCCCCGGCATCAGGGCCGAGATCAGCGACTTCGTGGCCTTCGTCCATCAACCATTCGGCCAATTCGGCCTTCATGTCGGTGGCGGCGTGATCGGAAGCTATGGCAATACGCATGCGCATGTCTTTAGTGAGGGTCGCTGCTTGGTGCCACCCCGTGAATGAGGCTTTTCGACGTGTCTTAAGCCAATTTGCGACTTTTTGGACAATTTTGGGACATTTGCGGATCCATCGGCGGCAAAAGGGGCCTTGAGAAGTTCGCTTGTTTGGTTACTCTTTTGGGCCTCTGCACAATCCAATCGTTTCACAGGTGCCGCCCCCATGCGTTCCGTCCTTTTTGCATTTTTTGCTGCCTGTCTGGCCATTCCGGGCTGGGGCAGTGTGGCGGCCGATCCGGGCATAGAGGCGCAGCGCGTGTCAGGCCCCTCCGCGGTTGAAGAAGGCCACGGCGCGGTCGTGATCTCGATCCGCAGTGAAATTTACTTGGACGATCCGATACACGTTTTCTTCCTGCGTGAAGGAGGCGATATCGCCAATGATGAAGATGTTGTCCGATTCAAACGGCGGCAGGGATTCTTCGCATTTGGTAACGACACAGTGAGTTACAAAATCCAAGCGTTTCAACTGCGTCCGGGCACCTACAGGCTGGTCGCGCACGGGATGAACTGCGCCAAAGTGCCGACGATCAATGAACGGTGTTTGGTGGAGGAACCGGGTATCTACGGATCGCTGGAATTGTCCCGTCCCAGCCGCGGATACGGCGAAGAGGCCCCCACATTTGAGGTGCGCGCGGGTTCAGTCACCTATGCAGGCGATTTTGCGCTGACAGGACGCAACACGATTGAGTGGTCGCAAATCCCTGTGCGCGAACTGGAGCGGACCCGCCGCCGGTTTCGTGAAATGCCCATCGCGCCAGAGCCGGTGGTGCCAGAGGATTTCCTGCTGAAATACGGGCTCAACGCGCGCAGCTATGAAGACGACGCCGGCCGCCTTTATTAAATCGCAGTTATTTCGACTGCTTTTTCAGCGTTTTACGAAGCCATTTCCACAAGGCTTCGATCTCTTTGGCGGCTTTGCCATCCGGGTCTAACTCAGCCGCGGTTTCACCTTTCGCCGACGATCTGTGAAATGCCGCACGGTCGCCCAACTCAACTGGGCAGACTTTAAGGCCCATCGCCTTGGCCGTGCTGCGCGCTTCTTCTGTGATCAATGTCGCGCCTGACGGCACGGAATTGAGCACCACAAACGCGGGCTTGTTCGCAAAGGACACAAGGTCTGCAATCGGTTGAAGTGCGTGCAGATCGAACGCGCGCGGCTTTGTCGGGATAAGGACTACATCGGCGGCCTTGATCGCTTCGCGCGCGGCGGCGTCTGCGTGGGGAGGGGTGTCGATGACGATGAAGTCGACGCCGTTTTTTGCCGCGCTATCAATTGTCCGCCCCAAACGTGCGGGTGGAGCAGTGACCACAACGGGCAGAAAGTCTCCGCGCCAATCGCCCCATGCTGCCGCGGTAGCCTGCGGATCGGTGTCGATCACGCAGCTTTCGCTTTTGGCCTGAGCCGCGCGGGTGGCAAGATTGACGGCAAGCGTGGTTTTGCCGGAACCGCCCTTTTGACTAACGATGGCGATGGTTTGCACCGAATGCGGCACGATCCGTGCTCCTGTTGTTTCGAAGCGCTGACTATGCCTGTGCAGTGCAGCATAAACAATATGAGCGCGCCAATTGTCCGCTATGTTCGTCGCTATCTCCGGCGATTCAGGCGAGCGTCCGATGGCGGATAGGGAACTTTTCATCCTTTCTGCCTAGAACGAACGCCATGAAAAGTGCGCTCTTCAAAGGGATTGCCCTGATGGGATCTGCTATGCTTGCCGGATGCGGTCCATCTGCAGACGCGTTCATTCCGGGCGCGTGGGAGATTGAAGGCTGGATGGAAGTGGATGGCCGCGCTGGGCGTTTAGAGCACCGGACGCACAACGTGAGACTTTCGCAAAATATGGCTGGGCTTGAACCGCGCGGGGTCGCATTTTCCAAATTTTACAACGCGCAGGACCCCTCCAATGTGGTGTTTGCCGATGGCGTGATCTCTGGCCATCTGGATCAGGGTGCAGTCGCGCCATTTGCAGCGCATGAGCAGGCGATTGAAGGGTGGTATAAGCCCGACGCATTTGAAATGCGCATCACCATGCCCACCATTGCGGGCATTCAATCCTATCAAGTTGTCAGCGGTAAGCTGGTCGAGCCTTTGGGCTGAACCGGCTTGGCAGCGACCGGTTGGCAAGAACGACAGCCAATTGCGATCAGTTTGATTGACCGACACCGGATTGCTGCAAACGTTCAATCACTTCCGGATTGGCATCGAGATAGTCAGCAAGCTTTTGCTGCAGAATTGGCACCTGCTCAGCCTGCATTTCCGAAACTTCAGCAAAGAATTCTTGGTTGGTTGCGGCTATGGCGGGGTCGGCGAGCAAAGATTGGACGCTGCCAAAATAGTGCCGCCCGCTTGGCGTGCCCGAAAAGGCACGGATGTCTTGCAATTCTTCGAGCGTAAACTCGCGCGTGTATGCGATGGCTGTGGACTTGATCATGCTCGGCAAGTGTTCGGCGATAGCGGGCCGCATCAATTCTGGAACGCTTGCAATGAAATCATCCATGATGGCCCGAATGCCGGGCTCTTCAAATATGGGTCCGGTCATCATCGAGTCAGCCATTTGACTGCCCATGGTCCGCACCATGTCTTCGCGGGTGTCAGCCGGAAACATTACGTCCATGATGAGCATGGCTTCCGCCATCTCGTCTTCTGGCGCGATGTAATCGACGTCTTGCGCGAAAACAGGCGCCGCCATCGGCAGCGCTGCGGCCATGCATGCGGAAAGGGCCAAGGCCCGAAGTGTTTTCTTCATCGGACTTGGCCCTTTCGTGATTACTGATCCAGGAACGAGCGCATTTTGCGCGAACGGCTTGGATGTTTCAATTTGCGCAGAGCCTTCGCTTCGATCTGACGAATACGTTCACGCGTCACGCTGAACTGCTGGCCCACTTCTTCAAGAGTGTGGTCGGTGTTCATGCCGATGCCGAAACGCATCCGCAAAACGCGCTCTTCACGCGGGGTTAGCGATGCGAGCACGCGGGTGACGGTTTCCTTGAGGTTGGCTTGGATCGCGGCATCCACTGGGATGATCGCGTTCTTATCCTCAATGAAATCACCAAGATGCGAATCTTCCTCATCGCCGATTGGCGTTTCGAGAGAGATTGGCTCCTTGGCGATTTTCATCACCTTGCGCACTTTTTCGAGTGGCATGGACAAACGCTGTGCCATTTCCTCTGGAGTAGGCTCGCGGCCTTCCTCGTGCAGGAATTGGCGGCTCGTGCGAACCAGCTTGTTGATCGTCTCGATCATGTGAACCGGAATGCGGATTGTGCGGGCCTGATCCGCGATAGAGCGCGTGATCGCCTGCCTGATCCACCACGTTGCATAGGTGCTGAATTTGTAACCGCGACGATATTCAAATTTATCAACCGCCTTCATCAGGCCGATGTTACCTTCTTGAATAAGGTCAAGAAATTGCAGGCCGCGGTTGGTGTATTTCTTCGCGATGGAAATCACGAGACGCAGGTTCGCCTCAACCATTTCCTTCTTCGCGATGCGGGCTTCACGCTCGCCTTTTTGCACCATGTTCACGATGCGGCGGAATTCGGGCAGCGCCATGCCGGTGTTGGCGGCAATATCTGAAATTTCCGTGCGGATGCGATCAATCGGATCGGCTTCTTTATCCGCGAAGGCTTTCCATTTTTTGTCCTTCTTGGCGTTGGCCTTGATCCACGCGTCGTCCATCTCGCTGCCGACATAAGATTTGAGGAAGTCGATGCGCTTGATCTTATGCCGCTCTGCCAGACGCAGCATCTGGCCGCCCAATGCGGTCAGGCGGCGGTTAAAGGCATAGAGGTTGTCGACCAGAAATTCGATCTTGGTCGCGTGGAACTGCATGCTTTCCACTTCGGCGGTGAGCTCATCGCCCAATGCCTCATACTTCTTTTCTTTCGCCTTGGGGAATTCACCCCCGGCGGCCAGTGTGTCGACGCGCTCTGCCTGAAGTTTCTCAAAGGTTTTGAAAAGCTTGGTGATGCGCGCGAAACGCTCAATCGCGTCTGGTTTCAGCGCGGCTTCCATCTGGGCGAGGGAAAGGGTGTTGTCCTCCTCTTCCTCTTCTTCCTTCTTGGCTTCGCCGTCTTCACCTTCTTCGGCGTCTACGTCTTCGCTGTCAGAATCGTCTTCGTCATCGTCGCGAATGGTTGGACCGGCGGTTTCTTCCGAAATCTCACCGTCATCTTCTTCGTTTTCTTCCTCCATCTTGTCAGGTGGAGGCTCCTTCGAAAGCATCGCATCAAGATCAAGGATCTCACGAAGCTGCATGTCTTCGTTGTTAAGCGCTTCTGACCATTGGATGATAGCGTGGAACGTGATCGGGCTTTGGCAAAGGCCCATGATCATCATGTCGCGGCCGGATTCGATCCGTTTCGCAATCGCAATTTCGCCTTCGCGGCTGAGCAATTCGACCGCGCCCATTTCGCGCAGATACATCCGCACTGGGTCATCGGTACGGCCATCGGCGGCGGCCTTTTTAACCGCAGGGGCTTTGGTGTCTTTCTTCGCAGCGCCCTTTGCACTGCCGACATCGATTTCTTCGACTTCGGCTTCTTGCTCGGCTTCGGCTTCGGCCTCTTCGTCATTTTCGACGATCTGCACGCCCATTTCCGAAAGAGCGGTTTGAATGTCCTCAATTTGGTCTGAGGCCATATCGCCCGGCAATGCCGCGTTGAGCTCATCATATGTGATGTAACCCTTTTTCTTCGCCTTGGTCATGAGCTTCTTCACCGAAGCCTCATTAAGGTCGATCAGCGGAGCATCTTCTTTATCGGCGGTCTTTGCGGTTGAAGCCATGAAGTTTCGTCAATCTTTTATCAGGTGAAGGTTTGATCGCGCGCTTACTTACGCGGATGCCCAACAATCACCACTGTTAATCCCACACCAGCTTTGAAAAACCGGCTTAATCCTGCGTTGCCGGTGCCCCGGCCTTTCGCCTACCGAACGCTTTTAGACGTTCTTCAACTGTTGTTAGCTGCTGTCTGAGCCGCGCCTGTTCGGCAAATGACCCCTCTGGATCATCGTCGAAACGAGCAATCGTAGCCGCCATAGCGGATTCGAGCGCTGGTTTTTGGGCCAGCAACGACACAGCTTCGGCCAGTTCCTCGCGCGCTTCACCGGGGGATGTGCCTTCTCGAAGAAAGGCGTAACGTTGGTCTTCCGGTGGGGCAGGATAGCCTTGCTGCTCTGATATGGCGTTTGTGGCGTGCGAATCAAGCGTTTCCGACAGCTCTATCAGCGATTCAATTGCAGGAGCGGCATTTGGGTCCAATTTTGCAAGGTGCGAAAGGGCCTCTGCATGGCGCGATATTTCCTGAGGGTGCCGGACCAGGCCAGCAATAACAGCGGTGAGCAATGTGGCACGCTGACCGCCGGCCATGGCGCGGTTTAAGACATCGCCAGCCCCTTTTGAAAGGCTGCGCGGCACAGCGTTCTGCCCTTTCCAAGGGCCGCCTTGAAATCGGCCACCTTGAAATTGGCCGCTCTGATTTTGTCCGAGTTGGTTGCCGCGGGCTTCGCGCGGCGGATAAGCAAAGGCAGAGAACCGATCGAGCAATTCGCGTCGATACAGGGCGCGAATATCTCCATCCCCGATTGTGTCGACATGCTCCATCAAGCGGGCTTTCAATCCCGCTTTTGCCTCAGGACTGGTCAGCGATTTGGCGTCACGCTCGTAATTCCACAGCATATCAAGCAAGCTGAGCGGTTCATTAATCAGCTTTTCCATGGCGCCCGGACCATTTTCATTGATCAAATCATCGGGATCGAGCCCGCTTGGCAATTGAACGATGGAAAGTGAGCGCATTGGGGCCAGCAGGGGCAGTGCGCGGGTCACGGCGCGCATCGCGGCCTTTTGCCCCGCTGCATCGCCATCAAAACACAGCACCGGAACTTCGACCATGCGCCACAGCAATTCCAGCTGCGTTTCGGTCAGCGCGGTGCCCAGCGGGGCGACCGCATCGGCAAACCCTGCCTGAGCCAAGGCAACAACATCCATATACCCTTCGACCACGATAACCCGGCCCGATTGGCGCGAGGCAGGGGCTGCGCGGTGGAGGTTGTAAAGCGTGCGCCCCTTGTCGAACAAAGGTGTGTCGGGTGAATTGAGGTATTTCGCAACGCCGTCACGCTTACCCAAAATCCGTCCGCCAAACGCGATCACCCGGCCGCGCGCGTCCTGAATGGGCAACATGACGCGGCCGCGAAACCTATCATAGGTCGTGCCATCGTCGGTTTTGATCCGCATGCCCGTTTCGACCAGCATTTGGTCCTCAAACTGAGGCAGCGCGTTGTTGAGCGCCTGTTTGTTCTCTGGCGCGTAGCCAAAGCCGAATTCGCGCAAGACTTCTGGTTTTAGCCCGCGATTGTTGAGGTAGCTGAGCGCCTCGCGCCCTTCGCCGCTGCGCAAATTGTGGACGAACCAATCCTGCGCCATGGTCGTCACATCGACCAGTTCTGCACGTTTTTCGGCCTTTCTCGCAGCGACCGGATCCGGGGCAGGGACTTCCATTCCCGCTTCTGCGGCCAATTCCTTGATCGCATCGATGAAAGACAGCCCGCGCTGCTCCGTCATCCAGCTGATCACATCGCCATGCGCACCGCAGCCAAAGCAGTGATAAAACTGTTTTTGATCATTCACATAAAAGCTGGGCGTCTTTTCATCATGAAACGGGCAACAGGCCGACCATTCGCGCCCTTTTTTGACGAGCTTTTCGGTGCGCATGATCACGGTTGAGAGCGTGATCCGCGCGCGCAGTTCGTCTTTCCATTGCGGGGTTATGGCCATGGCTACAAAAATGGGCCGAAAGCCACCGGGGTTCAACCCAGTAACTTTCGGCCCTGTGGAGCAATCTGTGTGTGAATTATTGCTGGGCTTAAGAGGCCGGGCTTAAGAAAGCGCCGCTTTCACCAGCCCGCTGGCCAGTTTTCCGTCTAGCACGGCGCCGTGGCGCGATTTTAGCTCGCCCATGACTTTGCCCATATCTTTCATGCTTTCAGCGCCGGTTTCCGCCTTGATCGCTTCAATCGCGGCCTTGGTTTCATCTTCGCTCATCATTTTCGGCAGAAACTCTTCGATCACGCCCAATTCGGCCTGTTCCTTGGCGGCCAATTCGGCACGTCCGCCGGTTTCATACATCTCAATCGATTCGCGGCGCTGTTTGGCCATTTTCTGCAAAACTGACGTGACCATGCTGTCGTCGTCGATTTCTTTGGTGCTGGTGCGCTCTTCGATGTCGCGATCTTTGATTTTCGCTGAAATTTGACGAAGGGTCGCGGTGCGTTCCTTCTCTTTGGCCTTCATCGCGGTGATGGTGGCGGCTTTGATATCGTCTCTGATCATGACTAAATGAACTTTGCTGTGGATGGAGTGGGGTTGGAACGCGCTGTAACGCAAGTTCTTCGCCACGCCTAGGTTGACGAGCGGACAGGCCCTCTCTAGCCGCTAGGTCTTAGCGACATTGCTGCCAAAACCTTTTGAACGGAGCGCCCCCATGGCCCCATCCGCCACTATACCTGCGCAACCTAAAGATGCGACTGGTTGCATTGTTTTGTCTGATGGCTGCATCATTTGGGGCAAAGGTTTTGGCGCTGTGGGAGAGGCCGTGGGCGAGGTGTGCTTTAACACCGCGATGACCGGCTATCAGGAGGTGATGACCGATCCTTCGTATGCGGCGCAGATTGTCACCTTCACTTTCCCCCATATTGGTAATGTTGGTACGAATGCAGAAGATGTGGAAGGCCAAGTCGAAGCCGCCGTTGGCTGCATCGTGCGCGAAGATGTAACGCAGCCATCAAATTTCCGCAGCACCGAACAATTCACCCAGTGGATGCAGCGTTGCGGCAAGATCGGCCTTGCGGGTGTGGACACCCGCGCTCTCACCCGCCGCATCCGCAAAAGCGGGGCGCCCAATGCAGTGATTGCGCATTCGCCCGATGGCACATTTGATGTGAACGCTTTGTTGGAGCGGGCGCAGGATTGGGCCGGGCTCGAAGGGATGGACCTTGCCCGGCGCGTCACGCGCGATTCCCAAGAAAGCTGGGAAGGCGGATACTGGCGCCTTGGCCACGGCTATGGCCGCGCGGCTCACGATGCGACCCCGCATGTTGTGGCGATGGATTTCGGGGCGAAAGACAACATTTTCCGCAATCTGGTGAAGGCGGGGGCGAAAGTCACCGTGGTTCCGGCAAAGACGCCGATGGACGCGATTATGGCATTGAAACCGGATGGCGTGTTCCTTTCCAACGGCCCCGGCGACCCGGCGGCAACCGGCGAATATGCGGTGCCGGTTATTAAGGGGCTGCTTGAGGCGGATGTTCCGCTGTTCGGCATTTGCCTCGGCCATCAAATGCTCGCGCTGGCAGCGGGCGCGAAGACACTGAAAATGCATCAGGGCCACCGCGGCGCGAACCACCCGGTTCAGAGGGTAGGGGAAGGCTGGGGCGACACCACAGGACTGGTCGAAATCACCAGCATGAACCACGGCTTTGCGGTGGACGCGGACACTTTGCCAGACACGGTGGAACAAACCCATGTGAGCCTGTTCGACGGCTCCAATTGCGGGATTGCCGTGAGGGGCAAGAATGCGTTTGGCGTCCAATACCACCCAGAGGCATCACCGGGGCCGCAGGACAGTTTCTACCTGTTTGAGAAGTTTGTTGGGGGGCTGGGGTGATGTCTCTTCAGCTCATCACTTTAATCGCCATCGTTGTCGGACCAGTATCGGCCGTCATAATTCAGTTAATTTCTGAGAGAAGAAGGGTCGTTCGCGATCATCAAGCCGCTACGTTTCGGATGCTTGTTAGCACACGTCATCTTCCAGGTGACCCGAGTTATTCTACCGCTATTAATATGATCCCTGTCGATTTCAATTCAGTTGAATCGGTTATGACAGCGCATGCAAACTATATTGGTTCAATCACGTTTCAACCGACTCCAGAAAACATGGCGGCGCATGAAAATAATGTGATGACACAACAAACGAAACTTGTTCACGAGATTGCCAAACATCTCGGATACGAGTTGCCCGAAACTGACATTCAATCGACCGCCTATGCCGCTGGTGGCTTCATTCAACGGGACAACCTTATGCTTCGTGCGTGGGAAGCTTGGCCACGCATAGCCGATGCTCTGGAACGAGAGGTAGTCAAGGCACCAACTGAGGCAGTGCAACAGCCAGCGAAGCCTGCTTCCAAGTCGCGCTCAGCAAAGGCAAAAAAATAATGGCTGGGAAGATTGGCACTGCTCTCACACTAGCAGCTTTCGCGCTCCTTCCCGCGTGTTCTCTGTTCGATGACACCGATCCGCGCGAAGGGCCTGAAACCCTCGAAGCCTGCGCCGCGCGCGTGTCCACCGATGCGCTTGACATCACCGCACAAGACGGCGCGCTGTTCACCCCGACCTACACCTACGACATAACCAAGGTCAGCCTTGAAGACCTGCAAGACCTCACCGTTCCGGGCAGCGATGAAACCGCTGGTTCGCGCGGGATGGCTGCTACCAACGAAGCTTCCACCGCTGTTGCGCAGTTTATGGCGCAATCGGTCGACGAAAAGGGCGCGTTCTTTATGGGCCGCGATCCTGCGCTTTACCGGGTGCGCGGCGCGCCTGTGCCGCTGGATGAAATTATCACCGCAGGATGTGAACGGCAGAAATCGGGAATGCGGCTTGTATCTTATACTTCGAAAGCGGCGCCTAGGTCAGAAGAGTTGCCGACCTTCGATGGCAAAGATGCAGGTGAGACGCGATGATCTTGCGATTGTTGGCCATTGGTGCTGCGTCCATCGCACTTGTCGGCTGTGACGGCTTGTCGACCGGGCCGGATTGGCGTGAGGGCGATGAAAGCGTTACTGATTGCCTCAATCGATTGAGCAATCAAAGGACAACTCGGCCGCGAATGGAATCTGATGAAAGCACATGGATTCCTTCGTTCACCTACGACATAACCTATATCAGCCCGCACGATTTTAGGTCGCTCACTCGGCTTGAAAATGGCGAAACACCGGCGACGCTCATAACGGTTGTGTCCGAGGGGTCATCCACACAAGCGGCGCGCGATCGTTTTGCAGACACGCCGGCCGTTATCCAAGGTGCAATTCTTAGCGTCGACGACCCCGCGCTGTATAAAGTGCGCGGAGAGGCCGATCTTCATCGCAATTTAAAGCGTCAGGGGTGTGAACGCCAAATCTCTGGAATGCGCCTCATTTCTTATCGGTTTACGACCGAAGCGTCGCTGGTCGACGGCGAATTGCCGACACTCCCCATTTCGAATGCCCACCAACGGCTTATCTTAGACAAAGGTCTGTAATGCCTAAACGCACCGACATATCCTCCATCCTCGTCATTGGCGCTGGGCCGATCATCATCGGTCAGGCGTGTGAGTTCGATTATTCGGGCACGCAGGCGATTAAGGCTTTGAAGGAGGAGGGCTACCGGGTTGTCCTCGTCAATTCCAACCCCGCGACGATCATGACCGATCCGGAATTTGCCGACGCGACCTATATCGAACCGATCACGCCAGAAATCGTCGCCAAGATCATCGCGAAGGAAAAGCCTGACGCTCTGCTCCCGACAATGGGCGGGCAAACGGCGCTGAACTGCGCGTTGAAATTGGATGAAATGGGCGTGTTGGCGGAACACGGCGTTGAGATGATCGGCGCAAAAGCCGACGCGATTGATAAGGCGGAAAACCGCCAACGGTTCCGCGATGCGATGGATTTAATCGGTCTGGAAAGCGCGCGCAGCGGCGTTGCGAACACAGTGGATGAGGCGCGCGAGATTTTGGAGCGCACCGGCCTGCCTTCTATTATCCGGCCCAGCTTTACTCTGGGCGGAACGGGCGGCGGCATCGCCTATAACAAAGCGGAATTTGAAAAGATTGTCCGCGACGGTTTGGATGCCTCGCCCACAACCGAAGTTTTGATCGAGGAATCGCTGCTCGGTTGGAAAGAATATGAGATGGAAGTTGTGCGCGACAAGGCGGACAATTGCATCATCATCTGCTCGATTGAAAATGTCGATCCGATGGGTGTCCACACGGGCGATTCGATCACGGTTGCCCCGGCGCTAACCCTGACTGACAAAGAATATCAGATCATGCGCACGGCGAGCTTGAATGTCCTGCGCGAAATCGGTGTGGAAACCGGCGGATCGAACGTGCAGTTTGCGGTGAACCCCGCAGACGGACGGCTCATCGTGATTGAGATGAACCCGCGCGTGTCCCGCTCCTCTGCGCTGGCATCGAAAGCGACCGGTTTTCCCATTGCACGTGTCGCGGCCAAACTGGCCGTGGGTTACACCCTTGATGAGATCACGAATGAGATCACTGGCGCCACACCCGCCAGTTTCGAACCAACCATCGATTATGTCGTAACCAAGATCCCGCGTTTTGCATTTGAGAAATTCAAGGGCGCAGAATGCTCGCTTTCCACCGCGATGAAATCCGTTGGGGAAGTCATGGCGATTGGCCGCAATTTCCAAGAATCGATGCAGAAGGCTCTGCGCGGTTTGGAAACCGGGCTCGACGGATTTAACCGCGTTACCGAATTGGAAGGTGTGCAGCGCGATGTGATCAACGCCGCCATTTCGCGCCGGACTCCAGATCGGATTTTGCAAGTGGCACAGGCATTCCGCGAAGGTTTGAGCGTTGAGGACGTGCAGAATGTAACGGGCTATGACCCTTGGTTCCTGCGTCAAATTGAGGCGATCATCGCTGCAGAGGCCGATGTGGCCGCGAATGGTTTGCCCAATGATGCAACCGGGTTGCGGCGCCTGAAAAGCATGGGCTTTTCCGACAAGCGTCTGGCGACATTGGCTGTGCGCTCAGTTGGCGTGGCTGGCGGTATGGCGGAAACGCAGGCGAAACGGTCGGGCCTGCTGCACGACGCCTTGCAGGCCATGGCCGGAGCGACCAGCGAAGACGAAGTGCGCGAATTGCGCAAAAAGCTTGGCGTGCTCCCAGTGTTCAAGCGGATCGACAGCTGCGCCGCCGAATTCGAGGCGATCACGCCTTATATGTATTCGACCTATGAAGCGCCCAGCTTTGGCGAAGCGGAGTGCGAATCCGACCCGAGCGACCGTAAAAAGATCGTCATTCTCGGCGGCGGCCCCAACCGCATCGGGCAAGGGATCGAGTTTGATTATTGCTGTGTCCATGCGTGTTTTGCATTGGCGGAGCAGGGCTATGAAACGATCATGGTCAACTGCAACCCCGAAACAGTCTCAACAGATTACGACACATCCGACCGCCTGTATTTTGAGCCGCTGACCGCCGAAGATGTGCTGGAAATCCTGCGCGTCGAACAGCAAGCGGGCGAGCTGGTCGGAGTGATTGTGCAGTTTGGCGGGCAAACGCCGCTGAAACTGGCTCAGGCTCTCGAAGATGAGGGCATTCCGATTCTGGGAACATCGCCCGATGCGATTGACCACGCCGAAGACCGCGAACGCTTTGCCAAGCTCGTTGATAAGCTGAATCTGAAACAGCCGGAGAACGGCATCGCCTACACCCGTGATGAGGCCGCCGCTGTGGCCGCGCGCATTGGTTATCCGGTCTTGCTGCGCCCTTCATTCGTGTTGGGCGGCCGGGCGATGGAAATCGTCGATTCCGAAGCGCAATTGGACGACTACATCAAAACCGCGGTCAACGTGTCAGGTGAAAGCCCGGTTTTGGTCGACCAATATCTGCGCGATGCAATCGAATGCGATGTCGATGCCCTATGTGATGGGGATGAAGTTCGCATTGCCGGCGTTATGCAGCACATCGAAGAAGCTGGTGTCCATTCGGGTGACAGCGCCTGCACATTGCCGGCCTATTCCCTATCGCAGGACATCATCAAAGAGATGGAGCGTCAGGCGGAATCGCTGGCCTTTGCATTGGGTGTGCGCGGTCTGATGAATGTGCAATTCGCGGTCAAAGATGGCGAGGTTTACCTGATCGAAGTCAACCCGCGCGCCAGCCGCACTGTGCCATTTGTCGCCAAAGCGATCGGGCAACAGGTCGCCAAAATCGCATCGCGTGTGATGGCGGGCGAAAAACTTGCCGATTTTGAACCGTTCAAACGCGATCTCGACTACATGGCCATCAAAGAGGCGGTGTTCCCATTTGGCCGTTTCCCCGGTGCCGATCCGGTCCTTACGCCGGAAATGAAATCCACCGGCGAAGTCATGGGCATCGATACCAATTTCGAAGCGGCCTTTTTCAAATCGCAATTGGGTGCAGGCATGATTTTGCCGCGCGAGGGCACGGTGTTCGTCTCCGTCAAGAATTCGGATAAGCCGGTGATCGTGCCTGCTGTTCAGAACCTGATTGATCAAGGTTTTCGGATTATCGCGACGGCGGGGACGCAGTCCTATCTGGCCGAACAAGGGCTCGCAGTAGAACGGGTCAACAAGGTGGCCGAAGGGCAACCGCATATTGTCGACAAAATCATCGATGGCGAAGTCGCGTTGATCTTCAATTCCACTGAGGGCTGGCAGTCGCTATTGGACAGCAAATCCATCCGCGCAACCGCGCTGGAAAAGAAGGTCCCTTACTACACAACTGCGGCCGCATCATGCGCCGCAGCGGCGGCAATTGCGGCAATTCAACCCGCTCAGCTTGAAGTCCGGTCATTGCAGGACTATTATAGCTAGGAATTAACGACGTCCCTCCCGACATTTCGATGGTTTTGGGCTCGCCTCTTTGGGAGCGGCCATTATCTGAACGACTGTCTTGCCACCGGGGCAGGGGACCATAGAAACGAAAGAAACGACCATGGATAAGGTTCCGATGCTGGCGGAGGGGTATGAGAGTCTGATGACAGATCTCAAGGCGCTGCGCGACGAACGCCCACGGATTGTTGATGCGATCGAGGAAGCTCGCGCACACGGCGATTTGTCGGAAAACGCCGAATACCACGCCGCGAAAGAGCGCCAAGGCCAAGTTGAGGCTATGATTGGCGATATCGAAAGCAAAGTGACCCGGGCGCAGATCATCGACCCGACGACTTTAAGCGGCGATAAGGTTGTTTTTGGATCGACGGTCACATTGCTCGACGATGCTGACAAACCGATCAAATATCAGATCGTTGGCGAAACAGAGGCCGATGCCTCTTCGGGACGGATATCCTACAGTTCTCCCTTGGCCCGCGCGATGATTGGTAAGCAGGTCGATGAAGAGATCGAGGTAACGGTCCCGTCGGGTGACAAGTTCTATCTGGTTGAAAAGATCGAATTCATCTAAAGAATCCAAAGAAACCCCTTTTGATTATGGGGTTTTTTCTAGGATTTTCTCCATCGCGTAATTGTGGATCGTGACAGGTCCATCTGGTCCTTCGATGTCGAAGTCTCGTCGGTGTGTCACGACATAACCCCCCCGTTCGAACGCTGGCCGGGCCAATTCGCTCGCTTCGGTGAACAACACGGTGACGCCGTCCGCCCGCGCCTGATCATTGGCGCGTGTTAACAGCAAGTCAGCGATCCCGCGGCGTGTGTGCTCCGGGTGACAATAGAGCATGTCGAGATGGCCGCGACCCTCGCACTCCGGCTCCAACAACACATAGGCGATGGCAATGTCTTCGGGGCCAGTTGCCACAAAGATGCGGTCACCGCTTGCAGCGCGGTCGATAAAACGCTGAGGTCCCGGATGACGGGACGCCCAGGCATCAATCTGCTGCGACGAATAGCGCGCCGAACCCACCGATCGGATCGCGGAGAGCGTTAGCGCGGCCAAGGTTTCCGCATCATCCTCACGGAATGCGCGCAAAGTGTATGTCATCGGGAAAACCTGTTGCCACGGGGCGGCGCCTAAAACAGCGCCGCACTCACTCACTCTTCCGGAGTGAGAAGCTTGTGAATATGGACGACCACATACTTCATTTCGGCATCGTCTACCGTGCGCTGCGCCTGCGCGCGCCATGCGTCGACGGCGTCGTCATAGGAGCTGAAGACGCCAACGACGTGCACACTTTCGGGATCTTGAAAGTCGTGGCCGCGTGGATCTTTGACCTTGCCGCCCATGACAAGATGAAGCCGTTGGGATGGGGTGGTTTCTTCCATTTTCACTGTTTCCTTGGGGAGGGAGCCTGAACCGGGTGACGCTGTGCACCCGTTACCGCGCCCTTTAACGCACCGCGCCGTGAAGACAAGCCATGCGCGAACACGCGGCGGTTTCGAGCATGTCTCTTAATTGGTGACGCGATCCGTCAAATCACGCACGGCCCGTTCTGCCCGGCGGCGCGTGCGGCGCGTTGCGCTGCGCGTCTTGTCGGCGGCTGTGCCAGCGGCGTATTGTGCCTCGCGGCGCAATGTGCGCGCCTTAGCGGTAGCGCTATCGGTTATGTCTTCTGCAGTGTCTTTGCCGCTGCGCGCGGTGTCCATCGCATCATCGATCAATTTGATCCCATAGGCGACCAGAGCGTCCGCAATCAGAGCGCCAAACGCGGTTCCGCGCTTCTTTGCAGCGCTGCCCACTGTCTTGGCTGCGCCGCTTGCCGCGCCGCCTACCGCGTCGGCGGCTCCGCCAACCGCTCCCACTGCGCCGTTGGCCGCGTTTTTGGCAGCCCGGCGGCCCGGTTTTGTCATAGCGCCGATCACTAAACCAACGGCGATTGCACCGCACAGAACGGTCAATGGGTTCTTCTTCACATAATCAGTCGCAGCGCCCGCAGCCTCTTGCGCGGTGTCAGCAAGTGTCCGTTCCGCAATGCGCCGCTCGCTCGCTTCGATTTTTGCGCGCAATTCATCGCGCTTATCGCCTGATTTGGGGGATGGGGTGGGGAGGTCACTGCTCATCGTTGTCTCCAAGGGGATTGTCGTCGGCGGGGGTGGTTTCGTCGGTCGACGGATCGGCTTGTTCTTGATCGGTATCCGCGCCGGTTTCTTCGTCTTGGTCTTCGCCGGCTGCGTCTTCCGGTTCAAAGCCAAGTATCTCAAAAATGGGTTCGCGCGCGAGCCACAAAAGCACCGCACCGATTAACGCCGCGATAATGCCGCGGTTGTCGTCAGAATGGACTTTGGCGACTTCATAGACATCCTTTGCGCCGTCGCCAATCCGTCCGCCCACGCGGCCTGCCACGCCTTTGGCAGAAAAACTGACCTTTGCGTGTTCGACATCAGCCAAAATCACCGCACGCGCGCTGTCGCGCAGGGCGCGGTCTTGGATGAATTGATCGGGGAGCTTCGTCATGCGCTGTCCCCTTCGCTGTCCTTATCCTTATCAGGAGAAGCAAAGATCGCGGTGAGCAGCATTCCGCGCCGATAGGTGATCCAACCCAGCAGCGCGACAATCAGCAACAGCGCGCCGACCACAATCGCAATCGCGCCCCAGATCGTCACCAACGGGGCAAGCGCGATAACCAAGCCAACCGCAAGCGCGAGAAAGGCGATGTTGAGCAGGATAAGAGCGACGACAACGCAGGCAAGGGCGATGCCGATGCTTTTGCCCGCGAGCATTGCCCGGGTTTTTTGAAACGTGACCTCTGCTTCCAGATAGGTGCGGCCATCATCGATCAGAGCCGCAAGTTCATCGGTCAGTGATTCGTCAAAGGTCGGGGGCGCGGCGGAGCCGGGGGCATTGGCACCCGGCTGCCGTTCAATTTCATCCATTCATAGGCCCCCGAGCCGGGCGCATGGCGCAATCGCCAAACGCCGTGTGTTGATCAGTCGTTCGATCCGCGGAACAAACGTGCGAGCAAAAAGCCTGCGACCGCGGCGATACCAACGGCAACCGCTGGGCTCTTG
Organism: uncultured Erythrobacter sp.; assembly: GCA_947502815.1. GTDB lineage: Bacteria > Pseudomonadota > Alphaproteobacteria > Sphingomonadales > Sphingomonadaceae > Erythrobacter. The sequence continues at coordinate 1,752,014 of CANNBH010000001.1, read as the reverse complement.
CGCACCATATTGCGCGCATCATCGCCCAATTCTTCGACGCTTTTGGCTTCAAGCTTTGCTGAGGTTTCCGCCAATGTGCGTGATGCAGAACGGGCATAATCGCCATATTCTTCGCCGAAGCGATCATCAATTTGGCCGGCAGTGTCGCTGACAACTTTACCGAGCGAAGAAATGCCATCGGACACGGCAGATTTGCCTTCAGTGGCCAGTTCACCAGCACGGGTGCGGGCCTTTTCGCCGTAAACTTTGGCATCGTTCATAATATCATCTCCTCGGCTCTTGGCCTGATCGCGGTATTCTTCTGCGCGGCTGCCTGCTTCTGTGCGAAGAGCCATTGCGCCTGCTTTTGCTTCTTCAAGGGCGGCGTTGAAACGGCTCTTCGCCTCAACAGTGCCAGCCGTTGCCGGTTTCGCCGTCGCAGCGGTTTTCTTTGGTGCGGCCTTCTTTGCAGCCGGTGTTTTTGCCGCAGGTTTCGCGGTTGTTTTGGGTGCCGCGCGCTTGGTTGTGCGTTTCGCCGCCGGTTTGGTGGCGCGCTTTGCGGGGGTCTTTGTGGGTTTTGTGTCAGCCATTGTTTCTCTTTGCCCTTCATTCGCGCGCATTTCCAGTGGGAAAGCACGCCTTTATCATATGTAAAAATTACGCAGCTTGCGCCGCAAGGTTCCGATGAATAGGGGTTGCCGGAACACACGGAGCCGAGGTTTCAACCTATCGGTTTCAAACCCGGTGTCTTACTGACATAGCACACTTTCCAGCCGGAGACAAATATGACCGCCATTATTGACCTTCACGCACGCGAGATTCTCGACAGTCGTGGTAATCCTACCGTTGAAGTGGATGTGTTGCTCGATGACGGCAGTTTTGGCCGTGCCGCGGTGCCATCTGGCGCATCGACGGGCGCACACGAAGCGGTGGAACTGCGCGATGGCGATTCCGCCCGGTACAAGGGTAAGGGCGTTCTGAAAGCGGTTGAGGCGGTGAACACCGAGATGCGCGAACTGCTTGTTGGGGCGTTCGATGCGGAAGACCAGCGTGATGTCGATCTCTCGCTTATCGCTCTGGATGGCACTCCGAACAAGGCTCGTCTTGGCGCGAACGGCATTTTGGGCGTCAGTCTGGCGGTTGCAAAGGCGGCGGCCAATGCTCGCGGCCTGCCGCTGTATTCCTATCTTGGCGGGGTTTCGGCGCATGTCCTGCCGGTTCCTATGATGAATATCATCAACGGCGGCGAACATGCCGATAACCCAATCGATATTCAGGAATTCATGATCATGCCAGTTGGCGCCCCTGACTTGGCCGAGGCGGTTCGCTGGGGCTCTGAGGTGTTCCATACGCTCAAGAAAGGCCTGTCGGACAAAGGCCTCGCAACCAGTGTTGGCGATGAAGGCGGGTTTGCGCCTGATCTTGCCAGCACCCGCGCGGCGCTCGACTTTATTATGGCGTCGGTTGAACAGGCCGGATTCAAACCGGGCGAAGACATCGTCCTGGCTCTCGATTGTGCAGCGACCGAATATTACCGCGACGGTAAATATGAGATTTCGGGCGAAGGGCTAAGCCTGGGCGGCGGCGAAATGGCTGATTACCTCGCGAAACTCTGCGATGATTATCCCATTCGCTCCATCGAAGACGGTATGGACGAAGACGATTTTGAAGGCTGGGCGGCTTTGACCAAGGCCATTGGAGACAAGGTGCAATTGGTCGGCGATGATTTGTTCGTCACCAACCCGGCGCGGCTTGCCGATGGTATTGAACAAGGGCTCGCCAATTCCCTGCTGGTGAAGGTCAATCAGATCGGAACGCTGACCGAAACATTGGCTGCTGTCGATATGGCGACCCGCGCGCGCTACACCTCTGTGATGAGCCACCGTTCGGGCGAAACCGAAGACGCAACGATTGCCGATCTGGCGGTCGCGACCAATTGCGGTCAGATCAAAACTGGCTCGCTCGCCCGGTCAGACAGACTTGCCAAATACAACCAGCTGATCCGCATTGAGGAAGAGCTGGGCGATAGCGCGGTGTATGCTGGGCGCGGCTGTTTTGGCGCTCTGTCTGCCTAATGAAGTGAGCACATTGGTGCGGCGAGCTTGCTTTCAGCAAAAGCCGAGCCTGTCTCCACAGGGTTGGTCAAAGGACAGGCTCGGCCGCTGAAGGTGCAGGGGGATTAGGAAGACGACCCTGCACCGGAAAAATATTTGTCCATCGCAGCAATTCCCCGCTCAGTCAGGCGAACCAAGACACGGCGTTGATCGTCTGGATCGTGTTCGCGCAGGATCAATTCATTCTCGGCCAGCACTCCCAACCAGCGCAGACCCGTAGTGGGCGGCGCGGCAGATCCGATACAGGCGCTGGATACGGAAACCGGTTTGTTCTCGGCATAGGCGATGTAGAGGTCGAGCAAGATATCCCACGCAGGCTCTCCAAACAGTTCACCATTGCCGAACAAAGCAGAGCGGCGGCGGCGTTTGTCATAGACTTTGCGCGCATTTTCGGCGTTCAACGCGCGCTGCGCCTGAGCATCGATAAAGCCCAGTTTGCCGTCAAACGTGTTGGACATTCGCGCGTGATCGTGAGGGTTTATCGAGGCGCTGAATTCCATTGCCGCGCTGCCATTGGCACTGCGGCGGGACCGATCCGATGGATCTTGAAAAGCATTTTGTCGCCTTTCCCCGCGCCTTAGCTCACCCGCAATCATAGCCAATTGGTCGGCCAACAGGTCTAGATCGAGGCCGGAATCTTCGGCCTCCTGCGCATCATGAATGCGAATGCCGGTCAGTAACCGCCCGTTTTTGAGCTCATTCATGCGCCGCCCTTCCTCACATATTGCGAGTGGAAGGCCGTGATTGCCGCAAACGCATCCAATGCTGCAAATTGGGTGCCGGTGATCGGCCCCCAGATATGGGTTCGCACCGGCTTGCGGTCCGAATTGCGCATTAGGATGCTGGTTAACGCCAAGACGGTCTCCAGTAGGGGACACACGCCAGTTTGGCAGATCTCACGATCACTTCGGCCCCGGCATCTTGCTAGGCTAAGGATGCGTCTCTGAAAATTACGGAAAAGCGCGTATAGACCCGAAAAGATCCATTAAATCACTGAATACGAACGTTTTAAAACTTCGATTCAATGCAGAACTTCAGAGGGTTCTTGATCCACAGAGCTGTTTTCAGTCAGTGTATCAGAGCGCGACTTTCCGATCATTTCCAGATTGCTCGTCAGTTGCTCAATTGCGGCGTTAACGTGGATCGCCGCGATCCCTGCGCCTAATGCGTCAAGCCGGTTTAGAGTGCGGTGCAGGGTCCTGCGGCAGTCTTGCAGTTCGAGCATTTCGCCCATCGTCAGATTGATCACGTAAAATTCCCATCCAGTGCGACCCGGTGTTAGGAGGCTGCGATTGCTGAGACGGTGATAGCGGGCCTTATGAAGAACTGTATGCGGGAAACTACGTAGACATGACCCAAAACTGGCCCAAAATCGGTAATTATTGCGGTTATTCTGACCTATCGGTCAAATCGCCTAGCCAATTCGAGCAAGGCCAAAGCAGCCTTTGCCGCTTCGCCGCCTTTGTCTTTTTGATTCGGATCGGCGCGCACCAGGGCTTGTTCGTCGTTCTCAACCGTAAGGATGCCGTTGCCAATCGCGATGCCATCCATGGTGAGAGCCATGATGGCCCGCGCGCTTTCACCCGCGACGATCTCGAAGTGATAGGTTTCACCCCGAATAACGACACCGATGGCGACAAAGCCATCATATTCCCCGCTCTCGGCAGCCAAGGCAATCGCGCCCGGGATTTCGAGAGCCCCCGGAACGGTTAAGACCTCGGTTTCGTGTCCTTCTGCTTCGAGAGCGGCCTTTGCCCCGGCCACAAGCATATCATTGAGAGAGGCGTAGAAGCGGGCTTCGACGATGAGAAATTTGGCCATGGGAATTACTCCGGAATAGAATGGAAATCGGTGATCGTGATGCCGTAGCCCTCTAGAGCAACGAGATCGGGCCGAGAATTGGAAAGCAGGACCATTTCGTGCACGCCCAAATCGGCGAGGATTTGGCTGCCGATACCGATGTTGCGGATTTCCTCATCTTGGGTCCATTCACCGCTGGCCCCCACGCGCTGTGTTAGGATCACGATTACGCCGGCACCATGATCGCCAATCGCCCCCATCGCGCGCTGCAGAGTGCGTTTGCGCGGGCCGGGTGCGCCCAAAACATCATCAAAAACGGAGATTGGGTGAACCCGGGCGAGGGTGGGTTCTTCGGGCGTGATATGCCCTTTTTGCAGAACATAGGCCTCGCTGTTGGCCACCCGGTCGCGATAGGTGATGAGCCGCCACTGCCCGCCGTAATCGCTTTCAAAGGCGCGTTCGCCCAAGCGTTCAACCAAATGATCGTTGCGCATACGATAGGCAATCAGATCGCGGATAGTGCCGATTTTAAGGTCATGCTTGCGCGCGAAGGCAACCAGATCGTCTAACCGCGCCATCGTCCCATCTTCATTCATGATCTCGCAGATCACGCCGCTGGGGTTAAGGCCGGCGAGCCGTGAAATATCGACCGCCGCTTCTGTGTGTCCGGCCCGAACCAAGGTGCCGCCGTCGCGCGCCGTCAACGGAAAAACATGGCCCGGCGTCACAATGTCATCGGCGCCTTTGGCTGCATCGATAGCAACCGAAATAGTTCGTGCCCGGTCTGCGGCAGAGATGCCGGTGGTGACCCCGTCTTTGGCTTCGATGGAGGTGGTGAAAGCGGTTTGCATGCTTTCTTTGTTGTTGCGGCTCATCGGTTCAAGGTTGAGTTGATCCACGCGGGCTTTGTCGAGGGCCAAGCAGATCAATCCCCGCCCATGCGTCGCCATGAAATTCACCGCCGATGGAGTCGCCATTTGTGCAGGGATGATGAGGTCTCCCTCATTCTCGCGGTCTTCATCGTCGACGAGGATATACATCCGGCCATTGCGCGCCTCGTTGATAATTTGCTCTGCTCCGACAAGAACAGGCCGGTCGTCGTTGGCGTCAAGAAACGCCTCCAGCTTCGCGAGCGTTTCGGTGGTGGGGTTCCAGTCGGGCTCTGTGGCGTCGCGAAGAGTGTTAGCGTGAAGACCGGCGGCGCGGGCTAAACCGGCCTTGGTCATTTCTCCTGAGTCGACGAGGTCGCGGACTCGTGTGATGATGGATGTGCTCATTACGCTTACGTATCACATTGCAATGTGATGACAAGCTGTCAAATCTGATATTCTGTGTGAATCCGTAAGCGCGGGCAGAAAGGAATGGGGCAATGGAAAGGGAATGGTGGACGCACCAGGGTTCGAACCTGGGACCCGCTGATTAAGAGTCAGCTGCTCTACCAACTGAGCTATGCGTCCGCACCGTTCCAAATTGTCGGCTAGCGTTTCGGCCTGCTGTGTCTGCCCGGTCCGAATCGCGTCAGGGGCGTATAGCGGCCCGGCATAAGATGAAAAGCTTTTATGCCGCAGCCTTGCTCGAGGGGTTCGAGTTTGGTTGGTCTGTTTGTTGTGCGGCGCTCTCATCGGCAAATTGATCCGCTGCGTGCAACATATCCAGAGCGTTCTTATTCAGACGGATAACCGATTCGAATGCGTCGCCCAGATTCCGATCAATTGTGACGATGCCAGCCTCCTCCATTTGAGTGAGGAGGCTCAACGCCTGAGGCTGAGTCAGGTCACAGATTTTGTGCAATTGGCGCAAGGTTGTTTCAAAACCAGCGGCCCGATGCCTAGTCAGAGCGTCAGTCATTTGTGCCATTTGCGACATCTGCTTGGTCTGCGGTGTCTCGCCTGCGCGCGCAGTTTCGCGCGGCCGTCGCCAATTGGCTAACGTCTGACAAACACGACTTTTTGTTTTCCTAAATTGGATCATGGGACGTTCTCAATAAGGGGAATATTGGTGCCTGACGGCAGCCTGCGCCATTTGGGGGGAGCGCGCCTGCCGCCAGGACTTGAGTGATCAACGAACTTGCCAATTGGTTCGGCAAGGCGACCCGTTCACTCGAGCTCCTCAGAGCCTTCCGCGCTTATCGCCGACGTTTACGTTTACGGAAAGTCGCCCATTTGGGGGACGTATGGTAACAAGATGTATCATGCAGCGTTATTTCGACCAGATCGAGGCTTTGACCGACATTGGCGCGGTGCTCCGGTTCGCGCGCGATACATGCTGGGCGCAAGGCGTCGTCCGCATGAGTTATCATGTGTCACCTTTGTTTGATGAACCGTCTTCTTTGAGCACGGCGGTCTACACAGAGGGATTCAGCCAAGAATGGCTTTCACTTTATCAGGATCAGGAATTTCGAAAGGATGATCCCATCCCGCAAAGGGTGTTGCGCCATGGCGGGATGATGACGTGGAAAGAGGCGATGGAGGCGGGGCAGAACACCCCGAGCAACGAAGCGTATTTCGCCCAATCGATCCGCCACGGACTGATCCATGGATTTGGCGTACCGCTGTTTGGTCCGGGCGGGCGTGACGCATATTGTGCGTTTGATTTTGACCGTTCTGTATCAGAGGTGCCCAGCGGTCCGATGGGCATCGTCCGCAGCGTGGCACAATCATGCCATCAACGGATATGTATCATGTTGGATGAGAGCGCCCAAATCCCCGCCTTGTCGGAACGCGAGATCGAAGTGTTAACGTGGGCGGCCAAGGGAAAATCGGTCAGCGCGATTGCGACCATCCTCGATCTATCGCCCGATACGGTTAAGACCTATTCCAAGCGGGTTTATGCAAAACTTGATGTGAGCGACCGAGTGGGCGCGGTTGTTAAGGCCCTGCAATTGGGGTTGGTTCGGATTTAACCCGAAAGACCCCCGCGCGGTGCGTTGCGGTTCCACCGGTTCACCATCATCAGCGCGCCGATACAGATCATATTCGTCATCATCGATGACCCGCCATGGCTCATAAACGGCAGCGGGATGCCCACCACGGGTGCCATGCCCATCACCATCAACAAATTGACCGCGATATAAAAGAATATTGTCGCCGCCATGCCCGCCGCCAGCAGGTTGGAGAACCGGTCCCGGCTATCGCGCGCAACGCCCAAACCCCAGCGCAGGATGATGCTGAACACCGCCAGCACGAACAAACCGCCGATCAGGCCCCATTCTTCTGCCATGGTGGCAAAGACGAAATCGGTGTGCGGTTCAGGCAGATACTGCAGGTGGCTTTGCGAACCGTTGTTGAACCCTTTGCCAAAAAGGCCGCCTGACCCGATGGCTATCTTGGATTGGGCGATGTGATAACCGGCACCCAGCGCATCCGCCTCTGGATCGAACATCGTCATCACGCGGCGCTGTTGATAATCTTGAAGGCCAAAGAAGAACACCAGCGGTGCCGCCGCAATCGCCGCCGCACCGGCAGCAATAAACCAGCGCATTGGGAGCCCCGCGAGAAGCATCACAACGCCGCCGCCAAACACAATGGCGAGCGATGTGCCAAGATCGGGTTGCAGCAATACGAGGCCAACCGGCATGCCGATCATCGCGCCGGGAACAACTAAGGCCCGCCACGTTGCAATCATACCGACGGGAAGCGACGCAAAATAATGCGCCAATGTGACGACGATCACAGGCTTCATCAATTCAGATGGCTGCAAATCCATAAAGCCCAGATCAAGCCAGCGCTGGCTGCCGCCGCGCACTTGGCCCAGCACTTCAACGGCGAGCAGCATCAACAAAACGATGACAAAGGCGGGATAGGTCATGAAGCGCACAAAATTGCGCGGCAGTGATGCGATGATCGCGGCCATCACCATAAACACACTGAAACGCACGAGATGCGATGAGGCGTAAGGGGTCATCGATCCGCCAGCGGCAGAATACAAAACCGCTGCGCCAAATGCGACCAGCATGAACAGCGGGATCAGCATCGACCATGGCTGGCGCGCGATGGGTTCTGGAATAATGCCGCTGCGTTCGCTGTGCATCAATATTGCCCTTCGCGAGGGGCGACAAATTCATCGGCGATTTCTTCTGATTGCTGGGCGGCCACCCGCGCTTCCGCTTCGACGCGGTCGAATATGTCTTCATCGCGCCGGGGAGGGGGGGCGACGGTTGCCCCGCGTTCCGCGGCATAGGCGGCGTAGTTTTTCTCAAGCCGTTCCTGCGCCGTGCCGCCCCATTGCCGTTCAAGCGATTTGAGCGCGTCCAGCCCTTTTTGCGGGTCAAACATAAACGTCATCACATCGCGCGCGATGGGATAGGCAGAGCCGGAACCGCCCCCATGCTCGATCACAACGGCCCCTGCATAACGGGGGTTTTCGGTAGGAGCGAAGAAGGTGAAGAGGCCATGATCGCGGTATTTCCACGGGCCGCTGCGGCCGTCTGAAACGCTGAGCGAGACGACCTGAGCCGTGCCGGTTTTGCCTGCGATTTGGATGTCCGGGATCGGCAAACGTGCTCGCCGTGCGGTGCCTGCACCGTTCACGACATTGCTCATCGCTTGGCGGATATGGTTTATCTCGTCGCTGTTGAAATTGTAGCTCGCCGGATTGGGCGCTGCGTCGTCCATCACCAGACGAGGGTTAAGCCGGCGACCCGTGGCAAGCCGCGCGCTCATCACCGCCAATTGCAGCGGGCTGGCGAGGTAATACCCCTGTCCGATGGAGGCGTTGACAGTGTCGAATGGCTGCCATTCACGGCCAAATTTGTTGAATTTCCAATCGGGCGTCGGGACTGTGCCGTAAAATTGGCTGGTGACGGGCAGGGGGAATTCCTGACCCATGCCCAGATCCTTTGCCATGGTGGCCACTTCATCAAAGCCCACGGCCTGCGCGAAGTGATAAAAATAGCTGTCGCACGACTGGGCAATCGCTTTGTCCATATCCACCACGCCGTGGTTGGAGTGGCAGTTGAAGAAGCGGTTGCCGATCCGCCGTCCGCCGCCGCAAACGATCGTATCGGTTGGTTTTACGCCGGCCTTTAAAAACGCCATGCAATGCATGGGTTTGACGGTTGAGCCCGGAGGGTAAAGGCCTTTCAGAACCTTGTTGCGAAGCGGAACGCGCCGGTCCTCGCGCAGCATAGAATATTCCACACTGCCGATCCCGTCGGAAAAACTGTTGGGATCGAAACTCGGCATGCTGGCCATGCACAGCAGATCACCGGTTAGACAATCCATCACAACCACCGACCCGCTTTCGAGCCCGATCCGGCGTGCCGCATAATCTTGCAGCGGCCCATCAATCGTTAGGCGCACTGGATCGCCCTGAATATCATCGCGCGTTTCCAAATCGCGCACGATCCGGCCACCTGCGGTGACTTCAACCCGGCGGGCGCCGGGCACGCCGCGCAAACCCTGTTCGAACTGCTTTTCCAGACCATCTTTGCCGATTTTGTGTCCCGGCGTGATCAAGATGGGGTTGCGGTCTTCTTCATATTCTTCCGCATTGGCAGGGCCGACATAGCCGATCAGATGGCCGACGCTGGATGCAGTGGGGTAGAACCGTGAAAAGCCGCGCTGGGGCACGACACCCTGCATATCGGGCAGTCGCACGCTTAAAGCGGCGAATTGTTCGTAATCCAGCCCGCTTGCCACTTCGATTGGGGCAAACCCGCGCGACCCTGCGACTTCTGCTTTGAGATCGGCGATGCGGTCAGGCTCCAATGACAGCAGCGCGCCAATTTGGTCGAGCATCGCATCAGGTTCAGACAATCGTTCAGGGATCACATCAACGCGAAAATCGGCCCGGTTGGAGGCCAAGGGCGCGCCGTCGCGGTCCAATATCCAGCCCCGGCGCGGGGGTATCAACGTCAAATTGACGCGGTTGCTTTCGGATTCGAGTCGGTATTTCTCATTCTCGGCAATCGCAAGATAGCCCATGCGCGCGGCAAGCAGAACTCCGACGCCGTATTGCAGGCCGCCGATGACAACAGCCCGGCGATCAAATGTGTTTTTAAGTGTGGAGGCGGTGACGACCGCGCTGCGTTTCGTCGCGCCGCTGTTGAAATTGAAAAACCGTTTCACCCGATCCTCCGCGACCGGGACAGGCGGAATTTATCAAGCCAAGCAATAAGGCGCGCGAACAGTGGATACAGCAGCACACTGAATAGGATTTGCGGCACCGCAGCTGCCGCCATGAAAACCGTAACTGTTGCGCCCGAAACCACCATAGCGGCGCAGATGTACAGAATGATGGCTAGACTGGCGGTGAACCAATCCTGCCAAAAACCACGCCATGGAAAACGTGTCTCAATCAGCTCCAGCGCAATCATGGTGAGCGACCATAGCAGGATCGCGCTGCCAAAGGGTTGCCCGCTAAACAGATCGTCAAACGCGCCGAGTGGCACTCCCACCCACAGGGGGAACAGGCCAGGCCGCATGACTCGCCATGACAGGAAGATCAGGAATCCCAAGGGCGGCACGACTGGCATGACATCGGCCAGAACCCAAATCGGCAGCAGGGAACCCAGCAAAATCGAGGCGTATGGCACGGTGTTGGCGCGCCACGGGGATGTCACACGGTTGATGCCGCCCCGGCCATAGGCGCGGCGCTGTGTTGGGGTGGCAAGCCGGTCTCTCACTCGCCCAACTCAGCTTCGGTCAATTCGTCCTGCTCACGCACGCCGGATGCTTCGACGGCGAGAGGTTCGTAAATCGGTTCAACCGAAATGTAATTGGTGGCCGATGGCTCAGCGATCAATCGCGCAATGCCGCCGTCGGAGGTTTTTTCATTGAGCACGGCGACCGCAACGCCCGGCCGGTAATATCCGCCTGCGCCGCTGGTAACAAAGACATCGCCAATTTCCAAAGGATTGAGGCCCAAATTGATCAAACGAATGCGGACCAATCCGTCGCCGCGCCCTTCGGCAAAGGCGACGGTTTGATCGGATGCGCGGCGCACTGGCAGCACGCTTTCGCTATCGGTCAGCAGCAACACGCGGGAGGACGCGCGCGCCGTCTCCAACACGCGGCCGATCACGCCGCGTTCTGAATGGACTGGCATGCCGACAGTGACGCCGTCGCTTTTGCCAACGCCGATATAGGCAAAGCGCCGCGCGCTTGATGCGCTGGAGCCGACCAAGCGCGCAGAAACAATCGGCTCAACCGCTTCATCGGCGAGGCCCAAAAGAGCCTTTAACCGGCGGTTTTCCGTTTCCACCGCCTGCGCCTCGGCCAATCGGATGCGCGCGATTTCGACCTCGCGCCGCAGTTCGGCGTTTTGGCTGCCGGCGTTCCAATATCCGGTGAGCGTGTCCCATGTGTTGTTGCCGCCTGCGCGGGCGGTTGCGGTTGCTTGACCAACCGGTGAAGCGGCATCACCTGCCGCGCCGCGCAAGGGCTGAAACACGGAAGGCTGCCACAGTGATATGGCGAGCAGTCCCAGCCCGACGAGCGCGCCAAGCGTCGCCAACAGATACCCGGTAAAGACCGAATATTGCTGCTTTTTCGAAAAGCCCGATCGACGCGATGATGGCGGCGCCATGGGTTTATCCAGTCCCTAGTAGTGTTAGCTCCCGCGCAAAATCAGCGTGGAATGAAATTTAGGCTGTCATCAAGACGCCGCGATAAATCGGATCTTCCATCGCCCGGCCTGTGCCAATGGCGACACAGGTCAGAGGATCTTCCGCGATGGAAACAGGCAGGCCGGTTTCTTCGCGCAGATGTTCGTCCAAACGGCGGATCAAAGCGCCGCCGCCGGTCAGAACGATCCCTTGATCGACAATGTCGGCGGCCAATTCCGGTGCGGTGTTTTCCAACGCGATGCGCACGCCTTCGACAATGGCGCCGATTGGCTCTGACAAAGCCTCTGCGACATGCGCCTGATTGATCGTGATCTCTTTGGGCACGCCATTCACAAGGTCGCGGCCTTTCAACGTGATGCTTTCACCGGCTCCATCTTCGGGGACCATAGCGATGCCGTAATCCTTTTTGATGCGTTCCGCGGTGGCATCGCCAATCAACAGATTGTGATGTCGGCGCACATAAGAGACGATGGCTTCATCCATCTTGTCGCCGCCGGTGCGCACCGAAGTGGTGTAAGCCAGACCCCGGAGGGAAAGGACCGCGACTTCGGTTGTGCCGCCGCCAATATCGACAACCATCGAACCCACCGGCTCTGTCACCGGCATATCGGCGCCAATCGCGGCGGCCATGGGTTCAAGGATAAGGTGCACTTCGGATGCGCCCGCGTTGGACGCCGCATCGCGGATCGCGCGCTTTTCAACCGAGGTCGATCCCGATGGCACACAGATCACGATTTCTGGGAAGCGGAACATGTTGCGCTTTCCATGAACCTTGCGGATGAAGTGTTTGATCATTTCTTCCGCGACTTCGATATCGGCGATCACGCCGTCGCGAAGTGGGCGAATGGCCTCAATAGAATCGGGCGTTTTGCCCATCATCATTTTCGCATCATCGCCCACGGCTTTGACGCGTTTGATACCGTTGATTGTTTCAATCGCGACAACCGATGGTTCATCCAAGACGATGCCTTGGTCCTGCACATACACCAGAGTGTTGGCGGTCCCCAGGTCGATGGCCATGTTCTGCGACCCGAATTTAAACAGATTGGCAAAGAAGCTCATTTTTATGTTTTTCCGTAAAGCCCGTATGTTGCGTTTTTCGTCCTTTGGACGGCCCGGGAAGGCCCACAACACATAGTGATAATGACGTGACCTTTGCGCCTAGCGAATGCTTGCGAAAAAGGCCAAAATTATTGTTGACGATACTGGTTATTTTCCCCGGCAGCCCTCGAATTTGCGGCGTGTGACGTCTAGATTGCGACAAATGCCCCAAATCCGCCGCCTTCCAAACTCTCTTGTGAACCGAATTGCGGCCGGTGAAGTGGTCGAACGCCCGGCTGCAGCGCTCAAAGAGCTGGTCGAAAACGCAATTGATGCTGGTGCGTCGCGAATCACTGTGACGCTCACCGATGGCGGATTGACCCGTTTGGAAGTCACCGATGATGGCTGCGGGATGAGTCCCGATGATATGGCCTTGGCGTTGGAGCGGCACGCAACGTCGAAATTGCCCGATGAAGCGATTGAGATGGTATCAACCCTTGGCTTTCGCGGCGAGGCCTTGCCATCAATTGCCAGTATCGCTCGGATGACTCTCGAAAGCCGGGTTGCAGGGGCCGAAGACGGGTGGCGCAAGATTGTCGACCACGGCGAATTGATTGAGGATGGCCCGGCGGCTTTGCCGGTTGGCACGCGCATTCGGGTTGAGCAGATTTTCGCCAAAGTGCCTGCGCGGCGTAAATTCCTTCGCACACCGCGCAGTGAGTATATCGCCTGCCTCGATATTGTTCGGCGGCTTGCGATGGCGCGGCCTGACATTGCCTTCACCATGGAAAACGGCGCCGAAGGGAAGAGCCGCAAGGCGCTTTCTACCCAAGCGGATGAGGGGCTAGCCACGCGCGTTTCACAAATCGTGGCACGGGAGCTTAAAGACAACGCCGTTGAGATCGAGCTGGAGCGGGAGACGCCGCACGGTGTGATGCGGCTTACAGGGCTTGCGGGATTGCCGACATACAATCGGGGCGTGGCCGATCACCAATATCTGTTTGTGAATGGACGCCCGGTGAAGGACCGCTTGCTGACCGGAGCGGTGCGCGGGGCCTATTCCGATATGCTCGCACGGGATCGGCACGCGGTGCTGGCGCTGTTCCTCGAAATTCCGCCGCAGGATGTCGACGTGAACGTCCACCCAGCCAAAACCGAAGTGCGGTTCCGCGATGCGGCCCATGTGCGCGGCTTTATCGTTTCAGGGTTGCGGCGAGCCTTGGATACAGGCGACCGGCGCAGCGCGCAGGGGCCAGACCGCGCGGCGATGGAGAAATGGCAGCAGGAGCCCGAAGCCGCGCCAGCGATGCGATCCATTTTCGAAGGGCGCGATTGGTCGGATGGGCAAGGCACGCCGCCCTCGCATGTGGCCGAACCCCGCGTGGATTGGGGAGCGCAGACCGAGGCATCGCGAACAGACGCCGCTCTTCCCCAAGGACGCGCCGAAGAGGCTGCGCCTTTGCCGCAAGACGCCGCGCAATATCCGCTGGGCATTGCGCGCGGTCAGGTGGCGAACACGTATATTGTGGCTGAGAGCGCCGATGGGTTGATCCTCGTCGATCAACACGCCGCGCATGAACGGCTCGTGCTGGAACGGTTGAAGGCGACAGGGGCCGAGGAGGCTGTAACCCGCTCTCAGGCCCTACTGGTCCCGGACGTGGTCGAAATGGACGAGGCGGATTGCGACCGTTTGGAAGACGCCGCAGAGGGTTTGGCGCGCTTTGGCCTGACGGTCGAGCGTTTTGGCCCCGCCGCCATGCTGGTGCGCGCCGTGCCATCTGCGATTGCAAAGGCAGACAGCGCCAAACTGCTCCAAGACCTAGCCGACGATATTGCCAAACACGGCAAGCAAGAGGACAGCGGATCGCTGCTGCTGTCTGAAAAGCTCGATTTGGTGTTGGCGACAATGGCGTGCCACGGATCGGTGCGGGCAGGGCGGGTGCTCAACGTCGCTGAAATGAACGCCCTGCTGCGCGAAATGGAAGCAACCCCGCGTTCAGGGCAATGCAACCATGGGCGCCCGACTTGGGTGAAGCTGGGCATGGACGATGTTGAGAAGCTGTTTGGACGGCATTGAACGGCATTGTAGGACGTCCGCTTGCGACCCAGTTGTAGACATCCGGTTCAATTGCTGTTCGAAGCCAATGAGTTTTGATCCAAGAGGCAATCTGCAAAGTCGGTTAGTGCTGCTTTTGTCTTGTTTGGTGCTTCTTGAAAAACATCATGGTCAGAGCTCCAAACCTCTATGAAGGAGGGCAAATGATCCGTGCGTTCAAGGAAGGCCTTTGTCCTCGGATCATCCGAAGCAAGGACTAGCTTGGAACAGGGCGCAGTTAGCGAAACATCCCGCCAGCTCAAGTCAGAGTTGCCAAAAAATTGAATTGCGAAATCACCACTCCAGAGCGCGCGTGAATGATCGAATATGAGTCCGTTTTTTGAACGGGAGTAAATGTTGTAAAACGTGAGCCCTTGTGAAATCTCGTTGTCGTCTTCTGACTGCAGCATTTCAGCGCTGAAGCGCGCAACGTGGTGCTGAATTCCGTCCATAAGAGGTACGAAGGCAAGTGTTTTTGTACTCTCCAAACGCTCCTTACCGATAGCTCCCAGCACTAAATGATTTCCGAGACTTTTCGCAAGCAGTGGTGGTTGCTCACCCAATTGATCCCGGTAGTAATTCAGTGCCAATCGTACATCACGAACGGCTAAGTCGATCTCATTCCGTTCATTGAGAGTTCTAAAACTCATGCCCCAGTAGCCTAATGATGCAATCGTGAACCCACGTCGCATCAATTGGTACTCAGGCATCTTTCGCACTATCAGGGTATCAGAAAGCCCATTTGGGGCGTTCTCACGAAGCTTCTCTATAAACTCTTCAGTCGCGGCTGGGTTAACATAATACGGTTCACCGCCTGGCCCACCATTGACATCGACTACTAGCGGGCCATTCTCCTGAGCCGCGTCCAAACGACTTTCTATAACTGGGACTTGCTCGTCACCAAACGTAAGCATGTAGAGCGTCGATCTGACGCCCTGCACAGACCAAGTTCTACAAAGAACTTTAGTTTCGGTGGGGCCCCTCGACAGCGCGTAGCGTTCGCGACATTCAAACCAATCACTCGCCAGACCTGATTGCGGGGTTTCTGATCTTGAATTCGCGAAAATCCTTTGAAGTTCTGTTTGGGTGAAGCCCTCTGAATTCGAGCGAGCAAACACCGCATAAACCCCGAGTGTCACACCACATAACGCCGGTATTAAAACGAGAGGCAATAAAGGACGTTTCATAAGTTAGATTATCAACAACACCGACTCAATTACAACGCTTAAGGCCTACAAGGTCGATAGGACTCCCGACGACCGCTTCCACCCCCAACAACGGACTTATCGCGACCCCATCAAACGTTGAATTTAAACAGCATGATGTCGCCATCCTGCACGTCGTAATCCTTGCCCTCTTGGCGCATTTTACCGGCTTCTTTCGCGCCCGCTTCGCCGTTCAATTCGACAAAGTCATCATAGGCAATCGTTTCTGCGCGGATGAAGCCTTTTTCGAAATCGGTGTGGATCTCGCCTGCCGCTTGGGGGGCTTTTGCTCCTGCGGGGAAGGTCCATGCGCGGGATTCTTTGGGTCCGGCGGTGAAGAATGTTTGGAGGCCCAGCAATGTGTAGCCTGCGCGGATCACACGGGTCAGGCCGCTTTCGGTGAGGCCCAGTTCGGTGAGGTATTCATCGCGGTCTTCCATCGGCATTTCAACCAGTTCGGATTCAATCGCGGCGGACACCACAACCGCTTGCGCACCGTCAGCCTCGGCCTTGGCGAAGACTTTTGCGGTTAACTCGTTGCCATTCGCGGCGTCTTCTTCGGCGACGTTGCAGACATAAAGGATCGGCTTTGCCGTCAGCAGTTGCGCCTGAGCGAACAAGCGCTCTTCTTCTTCGCCTTCTGGGACCGTCAGCCGGGCTGGCTTGCCGTCCTTGAGCAATTCGAGCGCTTGGCCCAAGACGCTGGCAAGCGCCTTGGCTTCTTTGTCGCCGCTTTTGCCGCGTTTTTCCGCATTTGCGACGCGTTTCTCAAGACTTTCGAGGTCTGAGAGCATCAATTCGGTCTCGACCACTTCGGCATCCGCTAGCGGGTCAACGTGGTTGGAGACGTGCTGAATATCGTCGTCCTCAAAACAGCGCAGAACGTGCACAATCGCATCAACTTCGCGGATGTTGCCGAGGAATTGGTTGCCCAATCCTTCGCCCGCACTCGCGCCTTTCACAAGGCCGGCGATGTCGACAAAGCCGAGCTGGGTCGGAATAACCTTGGCGCTGGTCGCAATCGCAGCGATTTTGTCCAAACGGGGGTCGGGCACCGCGACCTGACCGACATTCGGCTCAATCGTGCAGAACGGATAATTCGCAGCCTGCGCGGCCTGCGTCTCTGTCAGAGCATTGAACAAAGTGGACTTACCAACATTGGGCAGTCCCACGATCCCGCAACGGAAACCCATGGCTGTGTGCTTTCTTTAGAATTGAATTGCGCGCGCTCTAACGCCCGGCGTGCGGCTTGACCAGTCAGACCTTGCGCGGGTTAGAGATTGTGAACATCCTTGATCCATGGCCCGAACGGCGATGCGCCAAGCCAATCGACCTGCACCTGAGCGGTGAGGGTGTTGATCGCGATTTGCGGCTTGCTGCCGGGATGGACGGCTTTGCGAAGGGGCCGTGTGCCCGCTGGCATTGCAATAATGTCGGCCATCGCGCGCGGCACATCCATGGGATCGGTCGAACCGCCGCCAGTGCGCTGGCCCAACCGGGCTACAAGCGCAGGATAGCCGGACGTATGCGTATCGTCAGAACGTTCGAGCAAGGCCACAGAATTGGTGTTCGCGTTGGACCAGATCATCGTGGGGTAACCACCCGGCTCCACAATCGACACATCCACACCATGCGGAACAAGCTCATAGGCAAGCCCTTCGCTCAACGCTTCGAGCGCAAATTTGCTGGGCGAATACATGCCGTAAGACGGCGCGATCACGCGGCCCAATTGCGATGTGATGTTGATGATTAGGCCGCTTCGCGCTTCGCGCATGCTGGGCAGGACGGCGCGGATCATGCGCTGTGCGCCAAAGACATTGGTGTCAAAGGTGAGCTGGGTCGCCTCGAGATCTTGGATTTCGACCGGACCGCCAAACGAAATACCGGCATTGTTGATCAAGACATCGATTGGCCCGCCATTGATCTCCATCGCTTTTGCTACGCCCGATGAGACTTGATCATCGGACAGGACATCAATTTCAATCAGATGCAGATCCCAATTTTCAGCCGCAGCCAGCGCGGTTAGTTCGGCCCCCTCTGTGCGTGGGAGATTGCGCATCGTGGCAAAGACGCGCGCGCCTTCGCGGGCGTAATGTTCTGCTGCCAATCGGCCAAAGCCAGTGGAACAACCGGTGATCAGGATGCTTTTGCCCGCGATGTTGGGCCGCGCCTCAACCGCGTCTTGAGCAGCGACATGGGCGCCTGCGGTGAGAACGGTGGTTGCGGCTGCTCCGGCAAGAAGGGTGCGGCGATTGATCTGTGGCATAGGGGTCTCTCTCTAATCGAAAGGTGTGGTTACGCGTCCTGCATACGCAGGGCAAAGGCATTCATAAAGCGGGCATCGTCCCCCTTGGCCAGCCATTCCGCCTCAGCGCCAACAGCGCCGAGCATCGCGACGAGGCCGTCTTGTTCGGATTTCGCATAGTTCCCAAGGACGTGGCCATGCACCCGTTCCTTGTGGCCGGGATGTCCTATGCCAAGCCGGATGCGGCGAAAATCTGCTCCCAAATGTTTGTCGATAGAGCGCAATCCGTTGTGCCCGGCGTGCCCGCCGCCGTGTTTCACCTTTACGCGAAACGGATCGATGTCGAGCTCATCATGAAACACGGTGAGGGCGTCTGTATCGAGTTTGTAAAACCGCATGGCTTCACCCACGCTGCGCCCGCTTTCATTCATATAGGTCGCCGGTTTGAGCAGCAGGATTTTTCCTGTGCCAATGCGCCCTTCTTGTACCCAGCCAGAGAACTTCTTTTGCACCGGGCCAAAGCCATGCATGTCGGCGATGACGTCCAGCGCCATGAAACCAACATTATGCCGGTGCATCGCATAGCGCGGTCCGGGATTTCCAAGGCCTGTCCAAATTTGCATGATCATTAAATAGCGGGTGTTACGGCGTAGGGGAGTCTTTTGTTTGTGCATCGCATCCGCGAGGCGATTTCCTCGCGCCTGTTGGCGCTGCGGGCGCCCGGTCGGGCTTGCGGCGGCTGCGCCGCCGAGCTCCGCCAGATAGCGTTCGATGTCGCGTTGATACCTGCCCACGTTTGTGGTGTTGATCTTCGGAACCGCAAGGGTCCGCAAGGCCGACTGACCGCCCGCAGCGACGCGCCCACAGCGCGCATGAGCGAGGACATCGCACCCGGATGGGTGCGCAAAACAAAAACGCGCAGCCAATTTCTTGGCCGCGCGCTCTTGGTGATTGCTTTGGAAAAGTCCGGCTTATTCGCCGCCTTCCTCTTCTGCTTTTTGCGAAGTCGCTTCGACTGCATCTGCTGCAATCTCTTCGCCTTCTTCTTCCTCTTCGCTCCGTTTCAGAGCGGATGGAGCAACAAGCGTCGCGATCGTAAAGTCGCGATCGGTAATCGCGCTTTCGCTGCCAGCGGGAAGTTGGATTTCGCTGATGTGCAGCGAATCGCCAACTTCTTTGCCGGTGACGTCGATTGCGATTTCGCCCGGGATCTTGTCGTTTTCGCAGACCAGCTCAAGCTCGTGACGGACCACGTTAAGAACGCCGCCTTTCTTGAGGCCGGGCGAATCTTCTTCGTTGATGAAGACAACAGGGACGCTCACTTCGATCTTGCCGCCCTTTGCAAGGCGGAAGAAATCGGCGTGGGTCGGACGGTCAGAGACCGGATGCAAGGCGACGTCTTTTGGAATGGCGCGGATAGTGTCCTTGCCAAGTTCGATCTGCACGATTGAGTTCATGAAGTGACCGGTCATCAACTGACGGACCAGTTCCTTTTCCTCAACGTGGATCGTGATGGGTTCTTCCTTACCGCCGTAAATAACAGCGGGGATCCGACCTTCGCGGCGAAGTGCACGGGAGGCTCCCTTGCCTGCCCGTTCGCGCGTTTCAGCCGGCAGTGTGAGAGCGTCGCTCATAACAGTAGCCTTTCGAAATATGTTTCAAGTGTTTTCGGCGCGCCGCCTCCAGGGATGACCAGAACGCCGAAGGCCGCGCAATTAGCGATTGCCGGGGAAAACTCAACCGAAAAGTGGTGTGGAGCGCCGGGGAGGGTGCTTCTATTGCACGCGGGTCACTGTGTAGCCGCTTTGTTCAATCATAGCCGCAAGCCCATCTGGCCCGATCAAATGCGCGGCTCCCACAGCGATAAGGGGGCGTTCGCTGTCACCCAAATGTTTGATGATGATCGGAAGCCATTTCGTGTTTCGATCGACAAGCAAGGCATCGCGCAATTCGGGATCGGCCATAATGCCGCGTGTCGTTGCCGCTTCCAACGCGGTATCATCTCCGTTCAGCCAAGCGCGCGTCAAATGCCCGCGATTGTCCCGCGAGACGATCCATTCCTCCACGGTCCCTTCGAGCAAGGCGCGCTGATCCTCTTCGGCCAAACCGTCGAATATGCCCAATTGTTCGCGGGCTAGTTCAAAACCATAGATTTGTCTGTCGCGGAACCGTGAGATGATAAAACGGTCCACACCGTTGCGCGGTTTGCCGACTGCACCGACCCGGGCTAGCAACAGCGCGGCACCCCATGTCTCTGTGTCGTCAAATTGTGAGGGCGAAATCCCTGAAAGTGCGGCCATTTCATTCAGCGGCTCGGCCAAAGCGGGATCAACGCGCTGAGCCAAGGGGCCCATGCCTGGCGTGGTCGAAAGCCGATTGAACATATCGGCAGCACCAGAACCAGCGGTTAAATCGATCACTTCGACCACGGCACGATCGGCATCGACTATGGCTTTGTCAATCGCTGGGGTGCGCCAATCGGTGCCATCGGGCAGGGCATGGATCGTGCCCAGCATCCACCCTTCGACGACACCGAAGCGGTTGGTTATTTCATAAAATGGAGGGTTGGGCGCTGTTTCGGCTGTGATCGCATCCGGATCAGACGCAGGCTCACCCCCACTGCACGCCGCCAAAGCGAACGCAGCAGTGAGGGCAAGAATGCGAAGACTATACCGCATGTTTGGCACCGTTCTTATTGAACGCGGGTTGTTTCGATTTCACGCTGTTCAAGATAGTCCTGAACGCTGCGCTCACCCGCCAGATGCCCTGCGCCGACAGCGATAAAGACCGTGCCCGGTGTGCTGTCCAAACGCGCCTCGATCCATTCGGCCCAATTGGCGTTGCGGTTGTAAAGCAGCGCTTCGGCGAACGCTTCGTCTTCTAAACCTTCATTCATGATTGCGGCGAGCCCATCGGCGTCCCCTTCGACCCATTCCGCGACCATACTGTTGAGCATTGTTGCGGCTTCGTCGACGCCTTCGGCAGCGGCCATCAAAAATTCGATTTGTTGGTCTTGCGGCAGACCATCGAACAGGCTGAGTTGGAATTCGGCTGTTTCCAAGGCGTCTTTTGGTGTGTCGCCAGATTTTGAAAGGATAACCTTATCAACGCCAGCCTGCAGGTCATAACCCTGCTGAAGAAGCGGTAAGACGCCGAGCGTCAGGCCCGCCATCCACGGTTCAAACGGATCAAATGCTTCGGCAGGAACGCCCAGACCGCCGAGTGCGGCTTCATACGTGGCGGTTTGTTCTTCGGTCAAAAGCGATCGCAGCGTGGTGCCATCGCTCGACATACCCTTTTGCATCGCAAGTTGCTGCATCGCAGCCTCGCTTGCCGGGTCCATACGAATTTCCGTGATGACCGTGTCCGATGCGTTCAGCGCTTCCGCGATTTCGGCATCGTACCAAACCAGATCGCTGGGCAGGGCGTGGACCGTGCCGAATAGATAGATTGTCGTGTCTTCATCAGCGACTTTCCAAAGGGCGGGGCCTTCAGGACCGCTGGGAAGTTCTGCTTGGGCCGCCGGGGCATCGGCGGTTGCATCAGTGTGGGCGTCTGCAAGGGCAGGGGTGGCAGCCAGCATCGCCAGCGTGGCGGTTGATGCGGCGCAAATGGCTTTAATGGAACGTGTCATAGAAACTCTCCGTTTGGTCTGAGTGTATGTGTGAATTGAGAAGGGAAATTGAAAGGCTTAGTCCCCGGACTTTGTCATTCCGCGCTTGCCTATTCTCCGCGTTTGTATGTCCAGATCGCGGAAAACACGGTGAGCACGATGATATACATCACCATCGGGTCTTGAACGGGAACCGCACCGGCGCGTTGCAGCATCCACCATGCCGGTCCGGCGATTGAGTAGAAGTAGAACGATCCCAGCAATCCCGCGGTGATTGCGGCGCGTTCATGTTCGTCGGCGCTCTTTTGCCAGTGATAGCAAGCGTAGATCATACCGACGACATAGAGCGCAGCGGAACCAATGCCGAGGATGGGAGGCAAGGGCGAATTGCTGAACATATGGGTTTCGGACATGTCAAAACCGCTGGAGATCGTTGAGACATAGAAGAGCAGCGCCATGATGCCTCCGAAAGCCATCGACATGATCAAAACGCGTTGTGACTTCTTCGTGCTTGGAGCGATCGGTTCATCGCTTTTCGCCGAGATATTGAAGGTTTTGACCCACAACAATGTGATCACCAAAATCACCAACGCCGATCCCAAGCCTAGGCTCGCCTCTTGCCACCCCTCTAGGTGTTCAAAGGCCCCTTGTTGCGCGCCGATCATTGTGAACAATCCACCCAGGTAAAGCACCGCGCACAGACCGATTTTGATCATCCGGCTAATCGGTGAAGGTTGGCTCGCACCTTCGTCCATTGTGTTGATATCAGTTGGATTGGTCATGGAAAATCTCTTCAATTGGCATGTCGAACAGTCGCGAAATGCGAAAGGCGAGAGGGAGGGATGGGTCGTGCTTGCCCGTTTCAATGGCGTTTACGGCCTGGCGAGAGACGTCGAGTTGAAGGGCCAAGTGCGCTTGGCTCCAATCGCGTTCAGCGCGCAGGACTTTGAGGCGGTTTTTCATAATGTTCAGTGTTCCCGCATCCGCGCTGCGGCGAAAGAGCGGTTGTCATTCGGCGTTGCTGCTGTGGGATGAGGCATTGGGCTTTCCTTGAATGTCAGGATGCCCTTACTTTATGTCGTGAATTGCTGACTATGTCAAGATTACCTGACATTTCGTCATGCACCCCTGACCCTAAACCGCGGAAATTGGCGGGTTTGGTGGGTGCAAATTGATGGGATGCTGCGCTGCGGCATTGACGCTGAAAGGGTCATAAGCCATGGCCGCGAGCATGGAATCAGAGGTAAAAACCGCTCCGCACGAATCGCAATCTCCGCCGCTTCCTGCGCGCGACCCGTCCCGTTCGTTTCAGGACATGATCCTGACGCTGCATGATTTCTGGGCGGCCAATGGATGCGTGATCTTGCAACCCTATGATATGCGCATGGGGGCGGGCACGTTTCACACGGCGACAACCCTGCGCGCGCTTGGCCCAGAGCCGTGGAATGCCGCCTTTGTTCAACCCTGCCGCCGCCCAACGGATGGGCGCTATGGTGAGAACCCGAACCGGCTCCAGCATTATTACCAATATCAGGTGATCCTGAAACCATCGCCCAGCGACATTCAGGAACTTTACCTCAAAAGCCTCGCCGCGATTGGCATTGACCCGCTCAAACACGACATCCGCTTTGTCGAAGATGACTGGGAATCGCCCACGCTCGGCGCATGGGGATTGGGCTGGGAGGTCTGGTGCGACGGGATGGAAGTCACCCAGTTCACCTATTTCCAGCAGATGGGCGGCTTTGATTGCAAACCGGTTGCCGGCGAACTGACCTACGGGCTTGAGCGGCTCGCCATGTATATCCAAGGCGTCGACAGCGTTTACGACCTCGCGTTCAATCAGCACGGCGTCAGCTACGGCGACGTGTTCCTTGAAAACGAAAAGCAGATGTCGAAGTGGAATTTTGAGGTCGCGGAAACAGACGCCCTGTTCGATCTGTTCACCAAGGCGGAGGCGGAGTGCCGCAACGCGCTGGCGCATGACGTGCCGATTGCCGCCTATGAACAAGCGGTTGAGGCCAGCCATATCTTCAACCTGTTGCAAGCGCGCGGCGTGATCAGCGTGCAAGAACGCGCCAGCTATATGGGCCGGGTGCGCGATTTGGCGCGTGGTTCATGTGAGAAATATGCTGAGTTAAAGGCACCCGAATGGGCCGAGAAATACCCGGAATGGAGCCTGATCTAATGGCTGATTTCCTTTTAGAATTGCGCTGTGAAGAAATCCCGGCGCGCATGCAAAAGGGCGCACGCGGAGAGCTGGAAAAGCTGTTTCGCCGCGAGATGGACGGTGCTGGCGTTGCTGCAGGCGATCTAACCATCTGGTCATCGCCGCGCCGGTTGGCGTTGATTGCGCGCGGTTTGCCGCTGGAAACTGAGGCTGTGCGGGAAGAGGCCAAAGGGCCGCCTTTGGGCGCTCCCGATCAGGCGGTTGATGGCTTCTGCCGCAAGAATGGCGTGGACCGCGACAGCTTAGAAGTGCGCGAAGTGAAGGGCCGTGAGGTTTATTTTGCCGTGATCGAAAAGCCGGGCCAATCGGTCGCCGATCTGCTTGCAAACGCGATCCCTGCGATTATTCGCGATTTCAGCTGGCCCAAATCAATGCGTTGGGGCGATGCCTCGATCAGCAATGAGAGTCTGAAATGGGTTCGCCCAATGTCGGGCTTGATCGCTCTGCTCGATGGTGAAATTGTTCCATGCGCCGCCGATGGCTTCGAAAGCGGGCGCACGACGGTCGGCCACCGTTTCCATTCCGCTGGCGAGATCACAATCGCCAATGCCGATGAATATGAAAGCAAGCTGCGCGATGCCCATGTGATCGTGGATCACGAAGTGCGCGCGGGCATCATTCGCGAAGGCGCGCGCAAGGCTGCGAAAGCCGCTGGGCTGACGGTGGTCGAAGACGAAGGTCTGGTGATCGAAAACGCCGGTCTGACTGAATGGCCCGTGCCATTGCTGGGCCGGTTTGAGGATGTTTTCCTCGACGTGCCGCCAGAGACGATCCAGCTGACCGCGCGGGTGAACCAGAAGTATTTTGTATGCGAGCAGCGCGCGCCCGATGGCACAACGTCGCTGGCCAACGCATTCATATGCACCGCCAACATCGCGGCGGATGATCCCGCCGTGGTGGTGGACGGCAACCGCAAGGTTCTGGCCGCACGCCTCGCCGATGCGCGCTTTTTCTGGGAATTGGATCAGAAGAAAACGCTCGCCGAGCACGCCAAGGGGCTGGAGCGGATTACCTTTCACGAAAAGCTGGGCACGGTCGCCGATAAGGTGGACCGGGTGGCGAAACTGGCGCGGTGGCTGTGCGAAGAGGGCATCGTTACCGCGGACCTCCAAGACTGGAATTCCAGCGAAAACCTGCCCGACTTGGCCGAACAAGCAGCGCGCCTGTGCAAGGCCGATTTGGTCACCGAAATGGTCGGCGAATTTCCGGAACTGCAAGGCTTGATGGGCGGTTATTATGCCGCCAAAGAAGGTCTGCCCGTCCTAGTGTCAGACGCGATCCGCGATCATTACAAGCCGGTGGGGCAGGGTGACGATGTGCCGACTGCTCCGGTTACAGTGGCTGTGTCGCTGGCGGATAAGTTGGATACTCTGTTTGGATTTTTCGCTATTGGCGAGAGGCCAACTGGATCGAAAGATCCCTTTGCTCTTCGGCGTGCTGCGCTTGGCGTTTTGCACGTTTTGGGCAACAACAATCTACGACTACCATTAGTCCGCTCGTTTAAAGTTTCGTCCCTCGCTTGGATTGAAATGGCCACGCGAATTGCACGGAATGATATTCGATATCGTTTGCGTGAGGAGGACTTGGACTTTGGCAATGTCGACGGTCTTCGACTTAGAATAATTGATCAAGACTTAGAGTTTGCGCCAACAAATTTTGTTCATGAGTTCACTCGGTTGTTCAGACTGTGGGACTACTCGGAACGTGGGAGCGCCCTCGACTTCTTCGCCGACCGCCTCAAAGTCCAACAACGCGAAGCAGGCGTTCGTCACGACCTAATCGATGCTGTGTTCGCACTAGGCGGCGAAGACGATCTCGTCCGCTTGCTCGCCCGCGTGAAAGCCCTCCAAGCCTTCATCGAAACAGACGACGGCGCCAACCTGCTCGCAGGTTACAAGCGCGCCTCCAACATCTTGAAAAAAGAGAAGTGGGAAGCGCCAGAAGACCCGTCTGGTAAAGACCTCGATGGTAAATCGCTTTCCTACACTCCGGAAACATCCGAAAAGGCGCTCATCGACGCTCTCTTGCAGGCCGCGCCCAAAGCGGAGGCCGCCGTATCCGAAGAGCGGTTTAAAGATGCGATGGCCGCGCTTTCAACGCTGCGCGGGCCCATCGACGCCTTTTTTGAGGATGTGACGGTCAATGACGATGATCCAGCCAAGCGCGAGGCGCGTCTTAACCTGCTCGCCCGGTTTACAAGCGCGGTGGGCAATGTCGCCGATTTCAGCAAAATCGAAGGTTGAGATAGGGGCTAGTATTTTGGCGCGTATGGCCCCTCAATTTTCTGCTCTAGGACCGTGTAACATGCGGTCCATGTCTCCCTGTATCATACAGGGCACCATACAGGGCACCATCCCCTCACTCACAGCCTCAAAAGGGCCCTCTCAATGAGCAATACGGTCTACACCTTCGGCGGAAACGCCCCTCACACCGACGCCCGTCAAAAGGACAAGACGGTCACAGGCGGCAAGGGCGCGAACCTTGCGGAAATGGCGAGCATTGGCCTGCCGGTGCCGCCGGGCTTCACCATCACGACCGAGGAAAGCGTACGATACCTGCACGAGGGCGCGGACTTCAGTGATGCACTGCGCGCCGATGTCGCGACCGCGCTGACCCATATCGAAGGCGCGGTTGGTAAGAGCCTTGGCGATGCGGCGGACCCATTGCTGGTGTCGGTGCGATCCGGCGCTCGGGTGTCGATGCCGGGCATGATGGACACGGTGCTGAACCTGGGTCTGAACGATGCGACGGTCGAAGGGCTGGCGGCGACATCGGGCGATGAACGCTTTGCTTGGGACAGCTACCGCCGCTTCATCCAGATGTACTCAGACGTGGTGCTGGGCCTCGATCACGGCCTGTTCGAAGAAGCGCTGGAGATCGTCAAGGAAGACAACGGCTTCTACGCCGACACGGAACTGTCCGCCGACGATTGGCGCGGCATCGTCGCGGAATTCAAAGCCTTGGTGTTGCAGGAATGGGGCAAGCCGTTCCCGCAAGACGTGACCGAGCAGCTGTGGGGCGCCATCGCCGCCGTGTTTGACAGCTGGGACAGCGACCGGGCCAAGGTCTACCGCCGGTTGAACGACATCCCCGCCGATTGGGGCACCGCCGTCAATGTGCAAGCGATGGTGTTCGGCAACATGGGCGAAACCAGCGCGACAGGCGTGGCCTTCACCCGCGATCCGGCTACGGGCGAACGGGCGTATTACGGCGAATACCTCATCAACGCGCAAGGCGAAGACGTCGTCGCCGGCATTCGCACGCCGCAATATCTGACCGCTGCTGCACGCGCTGCTGCGGGGGCAAAGCCGCTGTCGATGGAAGAGGCGATGCCGGAGGCTTATGGTGAGCTGGCGCGTGTGTTCGACCTGTTAGAAGCGCATTACCGCGACATGCAGGACATTGAGTTCACGGTGGAACGCGGCAAGTTGTGGATGCTGCAAACCCGTTCGGGCAAGCGCACGGCCAAGGCTGCGCTGAAAATGGCGGTCGACATGGTTGGCGAAGAGCTGATCGACAAGCGTGAGGCGGTGCGCCGGGTGGACCCGATGGCTCTGGACCAACTGCTGCACCCGACGCTCGATCCGAATGCGCCGCGCAATGTGCTGACCACAGGTTTGCCTGCATCGCCGGGCGCGGCTGCGGGTAAGATCGTGCTGGATGCAGACACTGCGGAACAATGGGCAGGGCGCGGTGACAAGGTCGTTTTGGTCCGGGTTGAAACCAGCCCAGAGGACATTCACGGTATGCACGCAGCGCAAGGCATCTTGACCGCACGCGGCGGCATGACCAGCCACGCGGCGGTTGTGGCGCGCGGCATGGGCCGCCCATGCGTGTCGGGGGCAAATGGTGTCTCGATCGACCGGGATGGGCGCAACTTGCGGATCGGCTCCATGGAGCTGAAGGAAGGCGATGAGATCACGCTTGATGGTGCAAAAGGGCAGGTCATGCTCGGTATTGTGCCTACGGTTGAGCCTGAGCTGGCCGGTGATTTCGGCACTCTGATGGTGTGGGCCGATGAGCTGCGCCGGATGAAGGTGCGCACCAATGCAGAGACGCCTGCGGATTGCAAAATGGCGCGGCAGTTTGGCGCAGAAGGCATTGGCCTTTGCCGCACAGAGCACATGTTCTTCGACGCATCGCGGATCAGCGCAGTGCGCCAGATGATCCTTGCCGATGACGAAGCGGGCCGGCGCAACGCGTTGGAGCAATTGCTGCCGGAACAGCGCGCCGATTTCACCTCGATTTTTGAAGTGATGAAGGGTCTGCCTTGCACCATCCGGTTGCTAGACCCGCCTTTGCACGAGTTCCTGCCGACACGTGACGAGGACTTTGCGGACCTTGCCGACGCGACCGGACTGGGTGTTGATCACCTAAAGCGGCGCGCGGACGAGCTGCACGAATTCAACCCAATGCTGGGCCACCGGGGCTGCCGTCTTGGGATCACCTATCCTGAGATTTATGAGATGCAGGCGCGCGCAATTTTCGAAGCGGTGTGCGATGTGCAAAAATCCTCTGGCGAAGCGCCATTGCCTGAAATCATGGTCCCACTTGTGGCGACCCGCAAAGAGCTATCGATCTTGCGCATTCTTGTGGACCGCGTGGCCGAAGAGGTCTTCGCGGAAAAGGGTGCCCGCGTCGAATACCTCGTTGGCACGATGATTGAGCTGCCCCGTGCGGCCTTAATGGCGGGTGAGATCGCGCATGAAGGCGCGTTCTTCAGTTTCGGTACGAACGATCTGACGCAAACCACACTGGGCGTGTCGCGTGACGATTCCGCCCGCTTCCTTGCGCCCTATGTTGAAAAGGGCATCTTCCCACGCGACCCATTTGTCAGCCTCGACATTGACGGTGTCGGTCAGCTGGTGGAGCTTGCAGCAGAGCGGGGCAGGGCGACCCGCGCCGACATCAAGCTTGGCATTTGCGGCGAACACGGCGGCGATCCTGCCAGCATCGCGTTCTGTGAAAAGGTTGGTTTGGATTACGTCAGCGCCTCTCCATACCGCGTGCCAATTGCTCGGCTCGCGGCGGCGCAGGCTGCTCTAGCTGCCAGCGAGTGATCGCCGACCGGTAAGGGTCACGATCTCAAAGGTCTCGGCCACTTTGCCGTCTGGATCAGCCGCATCCATGAACGCGCGGCGTGCGCGTTCTAGTGCCGCTTTTCCGAGCGGCGGAGCTCTATCGCTGAGCGCGTTGGTTAACCCTTGATCGCGCAAATCATGGACCAAAGTGTCGAGCGAGGAATAGCGCACCGTCAGGCGGTGGGAATCGACCACTGGGGCTTTCCAACCGGCGCGTTGCAGCAATTGAGGTGCTGCGCGGTGGTCCACCATCGGATGGATGCGTGCCGCAGGGCGATCGCCATCTGCGGCCAACATTGCGGCTCGCAACCGTGGCAAACTGGCCCCGCCAACAAAGCTGACAATGGCAAGACCGCCGGGTGTTAAAGCTCGATTGATCTGGATCAGCGCACCGGGAAGATCATTGATGGCGTCCAACGTTCCAAAAACTCCGATGAAGTCATAAACTCCGTCTGCGATGGGGAACTCAGGTTCAAATTCAGTCTTACTTTCAACCGCGCTGCCAAGGCTCAAGAGATACTCTTGTAGCGTCTTAGAAGTGCACTGCGATATCAACGATTTCGAAGGCTGATGCCGAGTGAACATCAGACGCTCGACCGTGTCCTCTTCAAAATCGTCCCATACAAACCTCGCTGCGTCGTTGCCGCAGCGTTGACGCGCAGCGGATCGTGCCTCGCGAAGCCGGCGGCGATGGGCCGCGAAGATTTGAGGCACTTGCCTTTCAGTCATAGCGAGCCCCACTGCCGCGCTTGCACAGGCCGCGCAAGGGGTGCACATCCATAAATATGGGCTGGAGGTCGCATCTTGGCACCGCTGTAAAGGATGGTTTGAAGCCGGTCGTCGATTTGGTGTACCCGCCCCGCTGTCCGGTTTGCGGAGATGCCATCGCCCAGCAAGGCGGATTGTGCGGGGAATGTTGGGGAGAGTTGGAGGTTCCAGGAGAGCCCGCCTGCGCCACCTGTCAGCGACCTTTGGGCGGTGTCGCCATCACGCAATCGAACCACTGTTTCGTTTGTAAAGCGGAACCGCCCCGTCACTCAGGTGTGATCGCCGCGACCCTTTACAATGATGCATCGCGCCAATTGATATTGACGCTCAAACATGGCGGCAAAATCGCGCTTGCTCCTTTGTTAGGGCAATTGCTGGCCGCGCGAATGCCGCCTGCCGAAGGGGAATTGCCGCTGCTTGTCCCGGTGCCGCTGCACCGTTGGCGCATTTGGAAACGCGGTTTTAATCAAGCCGCGTTGATCGCGCAGGATTTGGCGAAACGCGGGAAAGGCGATCTGTTGATCGACGGATTGGTGCGCCGCAAACCCACGCCCAGTTTGGGCGGATTGGGCCAAGATGAACGCAAGAATGCGCTGTCCGGGGCTATCGCAGTCCGGCGCGGCGCTGCATCGCGAATTTCTGGTGCGACCATCATTTTGGTGGATGACGTTTTGACAAGCGGGGCCACAAGCACCGCCTGTGTCGATGCGCTTCTTGATGCTGGGGCGGCGTCTGTTCAGATCGCGTGCTTTGCGCGCGTTATTGATGGCAGAGCCGCTGGCGGAAAGAACGGCAAAACTGCCACTGCATGAATTATGAGCGAAAACGGGGGCCGTAAAAAGCGAAACGCCCGAGGTCATTACGACCCCGGGCGCCACGTGACGAAATGGTTTGGAACCGCTCTTAAAGAGCTCAGATGGCGACCCCCTAACTTCGCCATCAGGATCCGATCCCTTATCGTTCAATTGATCACTCCAACACCCCGCTGTTGGCTCTGATCAATCACCCCCTGAACCTGGCATCTTTACGATACCTGTGTCTGGTGGTTGAGCGTTTGCACACTCAATAACGGCTTTGTTTCATTCATCTTACCGATGGTGAAGGGTAAACGCTCTGCTATGGATATTTTACAGGGCAGCTGTTGTTATCCTGCAACAAACCGTCGCAAAGTATGAACATTCCACCGCTCAAAAATGCTAGGTGATCACCTTTAGGAGACTGATTTGTCCGATTCCCCGCAAACCAATTCGCAATCGCCCACGCTTTCAGCGTCTCAAAGAGAGCAGGGCACGCAGTTTGCGCCCAGATTCGATTCTTCCGGATTGCTCAGCGCGATCGTGGTCGATGCTGCAACCAAACAGGTGTTGGTCATGGCATTTATGAATGCGGAAGCCTTGGCGAAAACGCGCGAAACCGGAAAAGTCCATTTCTGGTCCCGGTCCCGCAGCACCTTGTGGTTGAAAGGGGAGACGTCGGGGAACTTTCTGATGGTCGAGGAAATTTGGGTCGATTGCG
This sequence comes from uncultured Erythrobacter sp., assembly GCA_947502815.1. Taxonomy (GTDB): domain Bacteria; phylum Pseudomonadota; class Alphaproteobacteria; order Sphingomonadales; family Sphingomonadaceae; genus Erythrobacter. The sequence goes on along the minus strand of CANNBH010000001.1, from coordinate 1,720,764 downwards.
ATCAGGATGCTTTGGTCATTCATGCAAACCCAGCGGGGCCAACGTGTCACACGGGAGAGACGAGCTGCTTTTATCGAAAGCTGGATTTGGGGGCGGAGGATGCTACCGCTCTCGTAAAGGTCAAGACTTGACGCTCACGTAAAGGTAAGGTAGGTCATCATTCATGGCTACCGCATCGAACCACAAAACCGACGATGCGCCTGCACAGGCGCAAGAGCATAAGGGTGTTCAACGCCGCAAAGGCGCGCACCTTGATCGCCCGGACAAACTCAGCCGCGAACAATATTCAATCTCGGACCTAACGTCTGAATTTGAATGCACGGCGCGGGCTTTGCGTTTCTATGAAGACGAAGGCCTGATCAGCCCGGCGCGCGTAGGTCTGACGCGTGTGTATTCCAAACGCGATCGCACGCGGCTTGCATGGATTATGCGGGCCAAGAACGTCGGTTTTAGCCTGACTGAAATCCGTGAAATGATCGATCTGTATGATCTTGATGATGGCCGCGTTGAACAACGCCGTGTCACCATTGAAAAATGCAAACAGCACATTGCCAAGCTTAAGGCGCAGCGCGCTGACATTGATTCTTCGATCAAAGAATTGACCGGCTTTGTTGCCGAGATTGAAGAACTCAGTCTCGGTTAAACAGCCACCCAAACCCGATTTTCAATTTCCCGCTCAGAAGAGGATCTCCTGATGCCTACATACACCGCACCCACCCGTGACACCCGTTTTGTCGTCAATGAAATGCTGGACCTTGCCAGTTACGGCAACCTTCCTGGATTTGAAAATGCCACACCTGACATGATCGAAACGGTTGTGAACGAAGCTGGTAAGTTCTGTTCCGAAGTGCTCGCCCCGATCAATCAGATCGGTGATGAGCAAGGCTGCACACGCCACGACGACGGATCGGTCACGACACCAGATGGCTTTAAAGAAGCCTACGAAGCCTATGTCGAAAGCGGTTGGGGCACCATTTCCAAGGCTGAAGAGTTTGGCGGACAGGGCCTGCCTCATGTCCTCGGTTTCGTGGTTGAAGAGTTTACTGCGACTGCAAACCAAGCGTTCGGCATGTATCCCGGCCTCACGAACGGTGCATCTGCCGCAATTGAAGCGGCCGGTTCGCAAGAGCAAAAAGACACCTATTTGCCCAAGATGATTTCCGGCGAATGGTCAGGCACGATGAACCTGACAGAGCCGCATTGCGGCACTGATCTGGGCATGATCCGCACCAAGGCAGAGCCCAACGCGGACGGTTCATACGCCATCACTGGGACCAAAATCTTTATCTCTGCCGGTGAGCACGACCTTACCAGCAACATCATTCACTTGGTTCTTGCGAAGACACCGGGTGCGCCAGATAGCTCAAAGGGCATTTCGCTCTTCATCGTTCCCAAGTTCATCCTCGATGAAAACGGTGAGCCGGGCGAACGCAATGGCGTGTCATGCGGCTCCATTGAAAAGAAGATGGGCATCCACGGCAACGCGACCTGCGTCCTGAACTATGACGGCGCGACTGGGTTCATGGTCGGCGAAGAGAACAAGGGTCTCGCCGCGATGTTCGTCATGATGAACGCTGCCCGTCTGGGTGTTGGTATGCAGGGCCTCGCGCAGTCTGAGGTCTCTTACCAAAACGCCGTGACTTACGCGCTCGACCGCCGTCAGGGCCGCGGATTGACCGGCCCTGCCGAACCTGAAGCGCAAGCCGACCCAATCTTTGTTCACCCTGATGTGCGCCGCATGTTGATGGATGCGAAAGTCTTCAACGAAGGTATGCGCGCATTGTGTCTTTGGGGTGCGCTCCAAGTTGACCTGACACACAAAGCCCAAACCGAAGAAGAGCGCCAATTGGCCGACGATCTTATCGGTTTGATGACACCGGTCATCAAAGGATACGGCACCGACAAAGGCTATGACATGGCCAACAACATGCAGCAGGTTTACGGCGGCCACGGCTATGTAAGCGAATGGGGCATGGAGCAATTTGTGCGCGATAGCCGCATTGCGATGATCTACGAAGGCACGAACGGCGTCCAAGCCATGGACCTTTGCGGACGTAAACTCGCCAGCAAAGGCGGGCGCGCTGTTCAAGCGTTCTTTAAAATGATCGACGACGAAATCGCATCGGCGAAAACCGACGAAGCCCTCGCACCGCTTGCTGAAAAGCTTGAAAAAGCTCTTGGTGAGCAAAAGGCGGCGACGATGTGGTTTATGCAGAACGCCATGGCCAACCCAAATCACTTGGGCGCGGGCGCACATCATTACATGCACATCATGGGCATCGTGACGCTCGGTTTCTTCTGGCTGAAAATGGCGAAGGTGGCCTCTGCGGCTCTCGCTGATGGCACTGAAGATAAAGCGTTCTACGAAGCAAAAATGACGTCTGCGTCCTATTATTCGGAACGGTTCTTGCCAGATACAGGCGCTCTGCGACGGAAGCTTGAAGCGGGCAGCGATCATATGATGGCGCTATCCGAAGATGCTTTTGCAACCGCAGCCTGACGGGTTACCCGGTTCGTCATGAAAGAGAGGCCCGGTTCTGGGGGGAACCGGGCCTCTTCTTTTGTTTAAAGCACGCAAATTGTAGATCGCAGTTTTGGTCTAACGCTCTTCGCTCTCAGCCTTTGCGTAGACCGTTTCCCATTCGACCAGATTTTCTTGTGCCTCGGTCACGAAATGGCTGCGCCGCACATATGTCAGAATTGCAGACGCGAGCCATGACCCCGGCGGCTTGAGCGGCCTTGCCACTTGGCACAACAAAACGATCCGTGGCTCGCTGCTATCATTGCGGACTTCGTGTTCGTATGTGTCATCGAACACCAACCACTCCCCCTCACGCCAATGTAACCTTTGCTGATCAACGCACATCCAGCATTCTTGCCGATCGCGTGGCACCGATAATCCAAGATGGGCGGTGACAATCGCCTTGGTGACACTGCGATGAGGAACAATCACAGCCCCCGGCGCAAGGATTGAGAAGAACGCCGAATTCAGCCCCGGAATGCTCTCAACCAGTTTTGTAGTCTTGGGCGCGCGCGCAATATTGCCCTCTTGGCGATGCCCGTATCCGATCAGGAAAAAGCTGCGCTAGGAATTGTCTTCCATAATTCGGCGATGATCTGGCGATATTTCGCGCAACGGCGGAATTGCTTCTATGTGCCTATAAACTGAGAGCGCCTCATCGCGGATCGTTTCCCAGTTTTCCGCCAGTTTTGCGGTCCAATCGAAGTCCGCTGGTTCAAGGACAGGGTCGTTGGATATCAATGAGCTCGCCGCGACGATACGGTTTATCCGGTGGCGCTGTTTTTTGGCAAAACGATAGTGAATGGGCCTGTTGGAAGCCTTTGAAAGCAACCCAAATCCATTTGACCAACCCATCTGACTGACCTCCCGCGCTTTGCACCAAGCGAGCCGACATTAAATCGACTTAGGGAGAAATACTTGGTAAATTGCGACGGATCGGGGGCCATCGACGATGCGTTAGACACCGTCGATGAACTACGTGGATGTGTGCTTGCTTCCCCGAATTAGGCTCATTCCATTGGCAAGAAATCCGGCACAGACAGATACCGCTCGCCTGTGTCGTAATTGAAGCCCAGAACGCGCGAACCGGTATCCAGTTCAGGCAATTTCTTGGCAATGGCCGCCAATGTCGCACCGCTGGAGATACCGATCAGCATTCCTTCTTCACTGGCGGCGCGGCGTGCCATTTCTTTGGCTGCATCGGCCTCCACCGCAATGGCTCCATCGATGGCGCTGGTGTGCAGATTGCCGGGAATAAAGCCTGCACCGATCCCTTGAATGGGGTGAGGGCCGGGTTCGCCGCCGTTGATAACCGGCGATGCTGCCGGCTCAACAGCATAGGCTTTGAAGTCCTTCCAGTGCTTCTTCAGCTCCTCTGCACAGCCGGTAAGGTGGCCGCCAGTGCCGACGCCAGTGATCATCACATCAACTGGTGTGTCGACAAAGTCTGCGAGAATTTCCTGCGCTGTTGTGCGCATGTGCACTTCGGGATTGGCGCTGTTGTCAAACTGGCTCGGCATCCATGCGCCATCGGTCGTTTCAACAATTTCAGCGGCGCGGCCAATCGCGCCTTTCATGCCTTTTTCTTTGGGCGTGAGATCAAAGGTCGCACCATAGGCAAGCATCAACCGGCGACGTTCAATCGACATCGATTCCGGCATAACCAGAATGAGCTTATAGCCTTTGACTGCCGCCACCATGGCAAGGCCGATGCCGGTGTTGCCGCTGGTCGGTTCAACAATGGTGCCGCCGGGTTTCAGCGCGCCCGATGCTTCGGCATCCTCCACCATAGCCAAAGCGATGCGGTCTTTGATCGAGCCGCCGGGGTTCGACCGTTCTGATTTCAGCCACACTTCGTGATTGGGAAACAGGCGCGACAAACGCACATGCGGCGTGTTGCCAATCGTCTCTAGAATGTTTGCAGCTTTCATTTCAGGCCTCCTGAGAATTTTTTTCTGTTTGACTGTCTAGCAGATCATCCGGCGGATCGAAGCTCTTCGTTGTCCGCAACACTGGGAATATTCGGCTCCAGAGCAAAACGGTTACAAGCGCGCCTGCTCCGCCGGCAACAATTGCCCCGACAGGGCCGATGATAAACGCCAAGCCGCCGGAGAAGGCATCGCCGCCTTCGTTCGATGCGCTGATCGTCATCATGCTGACGGAGGAGACGCGTCCGCGTTTGTCATCGGGTGTGTGCAATTGGATAAGCGATTGCCGGACATAGACGCTGAACATATCCGCGCCGCCGATGATAAATAGCATGGCGAGGCTGAGCGGCAGACTGGTCGACAGTCCAAAGGCGATGGTCGCTACGCCAAACACAGCAACTGCGCCGAGCATCTTTGGCCCAACTTGCGTTCGAAGAGGACGGAACGAGAAGAATATCGCCGTAACCAGCGCACCTGCGGGCGTCGCGGCGGCTAGCATAGCGAGACCATTTTCCCCGACTTGCAGAATGTCGCGTGCAAAGACGGGAATGAGCGAGTTGGCGCCGGCCAAGAATACAGCGAAGAGGTCGAGTGTGATTGCACTCAAAACCATCTTGTTCTTCACAACATAGCGCAATCCATCAACGATTGCGCCGATGGGGCGTTGATCTTTGCGCATTGCAGGCTGGGGGACCTTGCCCACCAAGGCCAAAGCAATTCCGGCGATCACGAACAACCCCGCCGCGAAACCATAGGGTGAAGCGGGTTCATAGGCATAAAGCAGCGCGCCGATGGCGGGGCCGACCAACATCCCGACTTGCCACGAGATCGAAGAGAGCGCGATTGCAGTGGGCAGAATCGTCTTAGGCACCAAGTTAGGAGACAGGGCTGACAAGGCTGGCCCTGCAAACCCGCGAGCAATGCCAAGCATAACGGCGATAACGAAAAGTAGGGGGAGGGTGACCGCTTCAGCGGAGCTGGTCCACGCGAGGACCGCGGCACAACCCAGCTGCATTGCGATGGTGATCAGGCCTAACATTCGCCGATCGAAACGATCAGCAGCCAATCCACTGAACGGTGTCAAAATAAACAAAGGCAAGAATTGCAACAGACCAATGATGGCCAGAGTGCCTGATCCCTCGGCCACGTTCATGCCGCTGTCTCTTGCAAGGTTATAGGCCTGCCATTGGATCACAATCAGCATGGCGTATTGCGCCAGCGTCACGGCCAATCGGCACACCCAATAAGCGCGGAAATTGTGGTATTGGAACGGGTGAGTTGGTTCAGATACAGTCACACTTTAGCCCATGGCAGGCGCAGTAGGGCCTGCCAAGTCAAGGCATTCTATCCAGTAGAAAAGCGTGAGTTAGATTAGCGGTCCCGGCGCAGGCGCGGGTTGGGTTGCAGCGTATCAATAATGGCCACAAAATCATCGAGGCGAATGATGCGTTCAAATTGAAATCCAGCGCGCTCGTCGCGGGTCCAGATAACATAGGCTTCGATGCGGCCAACTATCGGCAGCCGAATGATAACACGATCACCGCGATCAAGCTTTCCAGCGTCATCAACCATAAAGCCGTGCGCGGAAATATTACAGACATGCAGGTTGAGATCGCCATGGGCGAAATGTTCGACAATCACCGGAAAATCGACCGGATGGCGCGCGGCGCGGCGCAGATCAGTAACGCTAAGGCTTGCTCCGGCAGACACAGTCCACACCCCTTCTTCAAATGACCCCCAACGGAGACAATCCGGTGGTTCACCCGTAATGGAGCGTAAAGGCTGATAATTCGTAAAAATTTGTTTCGGCTCGGCGCAGATGGCCGTGGTTCTGCCGCAAGCTAAACCGGAATTACCGCGTGATCAGGCCGTGTTTCTTCTTGCCCAGACTGAGTTTGAGAGCGTCACCTTCATGGGCAACCACAACGTATCCAGGGTCAAGAATGGTGTCCCCTTCAATCTTAACCGCGCCTTCCGCAATTTTACGCTTGGCCTCTTTGTTTGAGGCGGTGAACCCAATCTCGGTTAAAGCCGCGCCTAGTCGCATGCCCGACGATCCTACCGATAGGGCGGGTAGGTCTTCGCCGGCGCCGCCCTGCGTGAACGTGTCGCGCGCGGTTGTCTCGGCCGCTTTTGCGGCATCTTCGCCGCGAACCAATTTGGTCACTTCGTTGGCAAGGATCACTTTGGCGTCGTTGATTTCTGCGCCTTCAAGCGCTTCGAGCCGGGCAATTTCGTCAAGGGAAACATCGGTGAACAGGCGAAGGAACTTGCCAACGTCGCGGTCATCCGTGTTGCGCCAATACTGCCAGAAGTCATAACCGGGCAGCTGCTCTTCATTAAGCCAGACCGCACCATCGACCGACTTGCCCATCTTTGCGCCGTCGGCCCGTGTGATCAGCGGCGCGGTAAAGCCGTAGACTTCGCGCCCGTCGATGCGGCGGTTCAGTTCAATCCCGTTGACAATGTTGCCCCATTGATCGCTGCCGCCCAATTGCAGCTGGCAATCATATTCGCGCGCCAGGACCAGGTAGTCATAGGCCTGCATGATCATGTAATTGAATTCGAGGAAGCTGAGCGGTTGCTCCCGATCAAGCCGCGTTTTGACCGAATCAAAGCTGAGCATCCGGTTGATGGTGAAGTGCGGGCCGACGTCGCGCAGCAGTTCGATATACCCTAGCTTGCTGAGCCAATCATCATTGTTGATCAGAACCGCGCCGCTTTCGCTGTCATCAAATCGCAGGACGCGTTCAAAGCTGCCTTTAATCGAGGCAATGTTGCTGGCGAGCCGTTCATCGGTGAGCATCTGGCGCGTTTCGTCTTTGCCCGAAGGATCGCCAACCTTCGCCGTTCCCCCGCCCATAATCACGATCGGACGGTGGCCCGATTGCTGCAACCGTCGCAGCAACATGATGGAGGCAAGGTTTCCAATATGCAGCGAAGCCGCAGTTGGATCGAAACCAACATAGCCGGTCACGACCTTTTTCTTGGCCAACGCATCAAGGGCCTTTGCATCGGTGATCTGATGCAGGTGGCCGCGCGCCTCCAAAAGGCGCAGCAAATCGGATTCGTAAGTGCTCATGAGAAAGGCGCTTAACAGTGTGCGCGGGCGGCTTCTAGTGGGTTGCGCCAATGACTTGCTCACATTGCTCCACTGCGCAATAGGGACGGCATGCAACCGCTTATGCTTCATCAGTCATGCGACCTTGGCCCGATTAAGGCTGTCACCGCCAATATCCACTCCACACCCACGGGATGCGCCGCGGAATTTCGCCTTGATGGCGGGGTCGATGCGATCACTTTGCCGCCGGATGGTCCGTCTGTTCGCACGGATGATCTATGGAAGACGACGTGCTTTGAGATATTCTGGCAGCCAATTGGCGGCACTTGGTACCGCGAATTCAATTTGTCCCCTTCGGGCCGTTGGGCGGCCTATGATTTCGATGCCTTTCGCGAAGGGATGCGCGATGCGCCAGTGGACGCCATTTCGCTGAGCTGCGGCCATGCATCGGCGTACGGGAAGGGCGAATTGGTGCTGAAAGCCAACATCTCCGCCGAATTGCCCGCGCCCGCTCAGGTTGCTCTCAATGCGATTGTCGAACATGCTGATGGATCATTGCAGTTCTGGGCCTTGGCCTTTGGTCCGGGCAAGGCCGAATTTCATTCCGAAGCGTGCCGCCAGATGATCGTGGACCGGGACTAAACCCCAGACAGGCGCAAAACCGCGCAAAAGCAATTGCCTTTGGCGTCATGCTGTTCCAATCCCACGCCCATGACTTCATCTGTGAAATTCGGTATCGATCGCCTGCTTGCTGATCCGGCTCTGCTTAAACAATTGGAGGGTCGGCGCGTTGCATTGATCGCGCATCCCGCCAGTGTGACCGAGGATTTGACCCATTCCCTCGACGCGCTGATCGCGGCCGGGGTCAATGTCACCAGCGCCTTTGGCCCGCAACACGGGCTGAAAGGCGACAAGCAAGACAATATGGTCGAAACCGAGGATGAGATGGATGCCCAATACGGCATTCCGGTCTTCTCCCTGTATGGCGAAGTGCGCCGCCCGACCGGCCAGATGATGTCGAGCGCAGATGTGTTTCTGTTTGATCTTCAGGATCTTGGCTGCCGCATCTACACCTTTGTCACAACGTTGCTCTATCTTTTGGAAGAGGCGGCAAAGCTGAACAAAGAGGTTTGGGTGTTGGACCGTCCCAACCCGGCGGGCCGCCCAGTTGAGGGGACAATGCTCGTCCCCGGATATGAAAGTTTTGTCGGCGCGGCTCCGATGCCGATGCGGCACGGCCTGACCTTGGGTGAGATGGGCCATTGGTTTGTCGATCATTTCGATTTGGATGTTGCCTACCGGGTGGTCGCGATGGAGGGGTGGAAACCTGCCTCAGGCCGGAAAGTCGTGGGCAGCGGCTATGGCTGGCCAGCGGATCGCATTTGGATCAACCCAAGCCCCAATGCCGCCAGTGTAAACATGGCGCGGTGTTACGCCGGGACCGTGATGATCGAAGGGGCCACGCTGTCAGAGGGCCGCGGGACCACGCGGCCATTGGAAGTCTTGTTCGGCGCCCCTGATATCGACGCCAAAGCGGTGATGGCGGAGATGAAGGCTTTCGCGCCGGAATGGTGCAGCGGCGTCATCATGCGCGATTGTTGGTTTGAACCAACCTTTCACAAACACGCAGGCAAGCTGTGTAATGCCCTGATGCTGCATGCAGAAGGGCCGGATTACGACCACGATCAATTCCAACCATGGCGGATGCAGGCGCTAGCCTTCAAAGCAATCCGGCGGCTTTATCCGGACTATGAGCTGTGGCGGGGCAAGGATTTCAAATACGAATACACCAATGATGTGCTCGCGATTGATGTGATCAACGGCGGGCCGTCATTGCGCGAATGGGTTGATGATCCGCAAGTCACACCGCATGATCTGGACGCGCTCGCCGCCAATGATGAGGCGTGCTGGGTGGCCGCGGTGAAAGAGGTTTTGTTGTACTGATTACTTCAACTGCCGTAGCGTCGAAATCCCTAGCCCGTTTCCAAACACATCCTTCGATGAATATTCATCAAAGTATTTGGTGCGAAAGTCACCGTCTAGCAAATCCTCTTTCTCAGCTACGGACTTATCCCATTGGCGACAGAGCCAAGAGACCTTCTTGAATATTTCGGGGCTATCGACGGCGACGTTGAATGCGTCATCGAGGCGCTGCTTTATGCCCTCGCAGTCGGCTTTTTGCGGAGTCTTTAAATTGATTGGGCTCTTGAACCCTGCCGAGTTGCAAATGTCTATGCACGATTCGATTGAAGCCAGGAAGTAAACTCCATCGTGATCCCGTCTTATATATTGTAGTTTCTCAATCAGGTGCTTTTCTCTTAGGAATCCAAGAGCGCTACTACCGATTGCGACCCTCGGATATCTAGCCACAGTTTCTTCAATTTTTGCAGCTTCAACGATTGAAGGGCCCCAAGGCTTGTTTTTATCCTTAGAAATTTTGCCGTACGAAATCCCACCTCTGACCCAAACGCCCTTTTTCATGAGTGACCATGAAACGATCGAAAGATTCTTAAACAGCGCGCTGACTTCTTCTGGATTGTCGTGCACCGCGATGATTGCAGAGTCTGAGAAAATATATGCTTGGCTGTTTGGAATTTGCCCTAGTCTGCTTATGTCTAGCAATGCTCCGTCAATTTGCCGGGCTTTCTCTTGGTCATCTGATTTTGCAGCGTCTGCCACATGATTTGCAAAGCCAAGAATATCCAAGAAAACGACTAGTTTTTTCCGGAAGTCGTACATGCCTTAACTTCCCACTCAATGCCCCTGCTTCCGACTAAGCTCACGCATGGCATCATCCAACCCCTCTAAAGTCAGGCCGTACATGCGGTCGTTCACCAGTTCTTTCATCATCTTGGTCGATTGCGAATAACCCCATTGCTTTTCGGGCACGGGGTTTAGCCATACGGTCGCAGGATAAGTGTCGGTGACGCGTTTCATCCACGCGACGCCGGCTTCCTCGTTCATATGTTCGACGCTGCCGCCGGCATGAGTGATTTCATAGGGGCTCATCGCAGCATCGCCGACAAAGATCACTTTGTAATCATGGCCGTATTTGTGCAGCACGTCCCATGTTTTGGTGCGCTCTTGCCAGCGGCGTTTGTTGTCTTTCCACACCCCTTCGTAAAGGCAGTTGTGGAAGTAGAAGAATTCAAGGTTCTTGAACTCCGCCGTTGCCGCGCTGAACAATTCTTCGACCAGTTTGATGAAGGGGTCCATTGAACCACCCACATCAAGGAAGAGCAGCAATTTCACCGCATTGCGGCGTTCGGCGCGCATATGAATGTCGAGCCAGCCTTGCTTTGCTGTGCCATCAATCGTCGCGTCCAGATCAAGCTGATCCTGTGCCCCTTCGCGGGCAAAGCGGCGCAAACGGCGCAGGGCCATCTTAATGTTGCGCGTGCCCAGCTCTTTGGTGTTGTCGAGGTTTTTGAACTCGCGCTTTTCCCACACTTTGATCGCGCGCTTGTGCTTGCTTTCGCCGCCAATGCGCACGCCTTCGGGATTGTAGCCGGAATTGCCGAACGGGGATTTGCCCCCGGTGCCGATCCATTTGCTGCCGCCCTCGTGGCGCTTTTCCTGTTCGGCCAGACGCTCTTTCAGCGTCTCCATAATCTTGTCCCAATCACCCAGCGATTCAATCTCGGCCATTTCCTCTTCTGAAAGGAATTTTTCGGCGACCGCTTTGAGCCAATCTTCGGGGATATCGACCGGGTTTTGCCCGTAATCGGTCATGATCCCTTTGAACACTTTGTGGAACACCTGATCGAACTTATCGAGCATCCCTTCGTCTTTCACAAAGGTTGCGCGGCTGAGGTAATAGAATGCCTCAGGCGTCTGTTCGATGACGTCTTTATCAAGCGCCTCGAGCAGGGTCAGATGTTCTTTGAAACTCGCGCCAATGCCAGATTCGCGCAGCTCGTCCATGAAGTTGAAAAACATGGGAAGACCCTAACGATGAATATCGCGCCTTTCCACCCCTCTAAAATGTCCCTGAGGGAGGCCACTTAAGGGTTCGCTAACCATATTCGAGTTAGGGCGCCTCTATACAGGGGACTAAGCCAGATTATGAAGCCAATCGCTATCAACACCGCCGACGCATCCGCTCTGGATCAGATTCCGGAAAAATGCGGCGCTGTAACAGTCGGCTGCTCAGATGTGGCGGGCGTTGTTGAGGCGGTAATCCGATCATCGGAGGCGCTGCGCGAAGAACATGAAGCCCTGCGCGGGACCGTCACCGCTCTCGAATCCGATCAAGCCAAAGTTGCTGAGGCCAGCGATGAGGCTCGACTATTGTCCGAACGCGCGATTGAGCGCTTGGGCGAGGGCACATCGCTAATCCAATCTTCCCTTGGACAGATTGGTTCACTGCTCGAATTGGTCGATACGTTGGGGCAGCATGTGACCAGTTTTTCCGCCGCGATGGAGCAGGTCCGCCGCAGCGCTCAAGACATTGAAGACATTGCTGAAACGACCAATATTCTTGCCCTCAACGCCACGATCGAAGCGATGCGAGCGGGCGATGCAGGGCGCACCTTTGCCGTGGTCGCGAGCGAGGTCAAAAGCCTGGCCAATGATACAAGGCAAGCCACGGTCGAAATCGCCTCGACCATCGATGCGCTTGGATCTGAAGCCAGCACGGTTATTGGGCGGATCGAAGATGGTGCGCAGGCCAGCGGAGCGGCAAAGGAGTCGGTTGCCCGCATAGAAAACACAATCTCCAGCGTCGGCGAATTGGTCGAAGAGGTCGACAAACAAAACGACGTCATCGCTCGTTCGACTGGCACAATCAGCGGCCATGTTGATGCGGTTCAAAAAGTTTTGACCAGCTTCGATGCAGTCGCCCGAGAGAATGAGGGGCAGCTGCAGGGTGCCCATAGCCGCATGGAAGAACTGGACCTGACGGCGAGCGAGATGTTCGATTCCCTCGTGAAAGCAGGCCTATGCCCGCAAGACAGTATCATCGTTGAACGCGCGCAAGAAAAGGCACGCGAGGTTGCTGCCGCGGCGGAAACTGCGATTGCCAACGGTGAGATTTCTGAAGCCCAATTTTTTGACAAGGATTATCAACCGATAGAGGGCAGCAATCCGCCGCGCTTTCGCACAGAGTTGAGCGATTGGGCCGACCGCAATTGGCGCCCTATGTTGGATGACGCAGCAGACAATGATGCACACGCAACCGCGGCCGCTTGCACTGACAGGAACGGCTTCTTACCCACGCACCTTAGCGCCATGTCGAAAGCCCCCACAGGTGATGTCGCGCATGATACGAAATATTGCCGCAATGGCCGCATTTTGATGGAGCCGATCGACAAACTGGCCAAGAAAAGCACCGCCCCTTACATGATGGCCGTGTACCGCCAAGAGGGGGATGGGCAGCAATATGTGGTCGTGCGCAACGTCTATATTCCGCTGTTTATCAACGGCAGGCGTTGGGGTGACTTTGAGTTCGCTTACAGCGCTTAATCATCACTGCTTTCAAATTCTGAAGAGCTGTCGCATTCGGCCGTTACGGTGCCGGATGACACGCATATGAATTGTCCTTCATCGCCCAAAGTGCGGTTGATCGTTGCGATAACGCGCCCGTTGTTCACGGCCTGAATGGTTTGATCAAGGTTGGGCGTCGCATCAAAGACACCAAGGATTTGGGTGATCAATCCCGATGAGGTGGACACGGTGATGCGATGAACCTTCGCCTCGTCTCCGGACAAGAGACCCAACAATGGATCGGGCGCAACCATTACGCCAAAGCCGGAATCGCCCGTGGCCACATAATATTGGTTAGAAGTTTCGCCTGGACGGTAGACATTGAAACTGGGCTCGCGTTCGCCGAACCGGCAATATTGACGAGGACTTTGGCCATCAGGCGCCCCGTTTGCGTCCGCCAACTGGTCCTGAACCTCGGTTTCGTTACCAGTCACAAAACTCAATCCAAGCGCAACCGACATCCCAGAATCTGCCTCAATTTCGGCCGCGGCTTTGGTGGACATCGGGGTTTCGCATAGTTTGACAAAATAGGCCGGCGTTCGTGAGATATTTTCAAGTGCAGGGAGGGCGCCGTTGATCGATTGGAGCAGAGTTTCCATTGGGCCCACGCGCAATTCCCGCGAACTGATGCGGAGCTTCACAAGCCATTCACCCGCTTGATAAAGAGAGACTGCGGTGCTGCGAAACCTTCCGGATGGTTTGATGACGGCGTATTGGCCGCTTTCCACGGTGCCACCATTGGGTACGAAAGAGCCAACCTTCATCTCCTCCAAATCGACATCGCCATAGATATCGCGGGCACCAATCGACATCAGAGCGCGATCAAACCAGATTGCGCTGTTGGGATTACCGGGACGGTAGATGTAAATGGAAAGATGCGTCTTGGTTTCTTCGTCGTAATATTGGGACGCAATATTCGTGTCGCGTTCTTCAAATTGGTTGATCGTTTGCCTTTGGAAGCTGTCGATCTGGGCAGGGAACACCATCGGCGTCCAATCGTGCTGCCAATCCTTGTCGACGGCTATCTCGATTGCGGGCACTTGCGCAGAAGCGGGCGCCAAAAACGCCACATTCGCCAGCACACTAAAGATCATCGCGGCGATCCGCGATGGTGTCTTCTTTAGGAAATTAGGTGACATTCTACGCCCCTCCCATTGCTTGAGAGGGAGCATAGTCCACCCATTTAACTGTGCAAGTGCTGAGACTTAGGTCGGGTTCCGCCGCGCCATAAATGCAAGGCGTTCGAACATCATCACATCCTGCTCATTCTTAAGCAGCGCACCGTGCAGCGGTGGGATCGCGCTGTTTGGATTGGCATCCTGCAACACGTCGAGCGGCATGTCTTCGTTCAAAAGCAGCTTTAGCCAATCGAGCAATTCGCTGGTCGAAGGTTTTTTCTTGAGGCCGGGCACTTCACGCAATTCGTAGAAGATATCCATCGCCTTTTTCACCAGCGTTTTTTGAATGCCGGGATAGTGAACGTCGATGATTGACTGCATCGTGTCCCGATCAGGGAACTTGATATAGTGGAAGAAACAGCGGCGCAGAAAGGCGTCGGGCAATTCTTTTTCATTGTTCGATGTGATGACCACAATCGGACGTTCTTTGGCTTCGATGCGCTCTTGTGTTTCGTAAACATCAAAGCTCATCCGATCGAGTTCCTGAAGCAAATCGTTCGGGAATTCGATGTCGGCTTTATCGATCTCATCAATCAGCAAAACGGGCAGTTGTTCGGCGGTGAACGCCTCCCACAATTTGCCCTTTTTGATGTAGTTGCGAATGTCGTGAACGCGCTTTTCGCCAAGCTGGCCATCGCGCAGGCGCGCCACCGCATCATATTCATACAGACCTTGCTGCGCTTTGGTGGTGGATTTGATGTTCCACTCAATCAAAGGCGCGCCAACAGCCTTGGCAATCTCATGCGCAAGAACTGTCTTGCCTGTGCCGGGTTCACCTTTCACGAGCAGTGGCCGGCGCAGGGTAACGGCGGCGTTTACTGCGACCTTTAGATCATCGGTCGCGATATAATCGCTGGTGCCTTCAAAACGCTGCTGCTGGGTCGTCTGGTCGCTCATGGGTTTCCCTTCAAAACGTATATTTGCAAGCGTCGATACGGGGACATAGCGGGCCTTGCAAGGGGCTGAGCGGTGCTATGGGCAACCAGAGCGCTATTTATTGAGTTAGGTTTTGGATGCGCTGCGCAAGGGCTTCAAGCATATCTGAGGTTAGGTTCGCCTCGGGATTGCTCCAACTCATCACCAAGGCGTGGTCAACGCCTGCCTGATCTGTCAGCAACCACGTGAGGTTGAGGACTCCGGGTTCTGACCCGCCCTTATACCCAGCATAAGCCCACTTTTCACGCGTTGCGGGCAGCATGGATGGATTGATACCCATGATGTCAAAGGCGAGCGGATCGGCCGTTTCGCGCATGAACCGGAACAGGTTGATCAAATCGGCGGCGTTGCCGAACCATTCCACATCGATTGCAATCGGCCCCTGTGCAAAGGCAGCCCCAATCTGAGCGGCTGAAACTGGACTGTTTTCGATCCCTGCCAATATTTGAGCCCGCAATTCGGCATCACCGGACGCATAAGTATCGAGCCGCCCGCGCGGACCGCCCTTGAGCAAAAACAATTCGCGTGTGGTCAAAAACGGATCGTTGAGCGCAGGGGCGCTGTGCCCGCTGTCCACCACAGTTTCAAACACAGCATCTCTTCCCAGCACCGCGATCAGTTGATCCGTCGCGGTGTTGTCGCTGATTGAGATCATTAGGCTGGCGAGGGTTTGCAAAGTGACCGGCGCGCCTTGGGGCCAATCCTGCATCATGCCGCTGGGAAAGCTTGTCACATCAAGGGCGACGGTATCACCCCAAGACCGCTCACCTTGCGCGACTTCGCGGGCGAGGGCGGCCAAAACATAGAGCTTAAAGGTCGAGCCAAGAGGCATTTGCTCATCAGGCATGACAGAGATCACCGGATCACCGCCATCCAGCGGGCCAAACCAGACGCTGACATTGCCGGGTAGGGCGGTGAGGTCAGCGGTGATCTTGGCTGGGCTGTCGTCGATTGTTTCAAACGTGCGGAACACCAATTCACTGATCCGGTTTTCGTCATCCGGATCTATCGCAATGCCGCCGCGGGCGATGGCGCGTTCCATTCGGATGTCCAATCCAGCCCGCCTATCATTGACCGGGTTGATCGCCTCGACCGATTGAGCCGCGCCGTGTTCAGCGGTCCATTGATTGACTGTCGCGATCAAAAGCTCCGGTGGAACAGCCGCCAGGAAACCTTCGGTAAATAGGTCTTCCGCTGCCATCTCTCCTTTGAAGAATGAGACGACCTGCTGCGAGCGCATTTCGAGGGCGGATTGCTCTGTTGGTGCCTCTATAGATGAGGCTGCGTCTTGCGCAGATGCGGGCACTGCCGCTGACACCGCCAATGCGAACAGGGGTGCTGCCAGCATTGCTGACAATGCGGTCTCCGCGGTGGCGGGCATTTTTGAAATGGACATGAAAGCTCTCCGTGGGAATTGGATAGTTAGATCAGCGGCAAGGATCAGGCCAGAGCGTCGATGGCGTCAATTTTACGTTTGATCGATCGGGCGACGATCCAATTCAGCAAAATGACAAAGCCAAATATCCCAAAAACAATGGCGGCAGGCCCCATGATGCCGCCAATCGCAATGCTCCAATCGGCGACTTGAGCGACGCGGTACGTGACGGCAAAGAGGAACACGGCAATGCCGGGGACCATTGGCCCGATATACCAAAGCGGAACAGAATTGAGGGCCTCGAATTGTCGCTGATACTGGCGGCGCAAATGGGCAACGCATGGGTCTTCGGGCCGCCGCTCCAGATTGGAGGCGCGCATTCTCACCCCCCATAACGTCACGATGATGCCGGCAACAATCATGGCCATGGAAAGGGCGATGAACATCTCATCTTTGACCACAGCGCCAATTGCGGCCGCGCTGAACAACACGAAGACGAAAGCGCCTGCGCCGTATTCAATGGCGTTGCGGATGCGGACTTTAAGTTCAAATTTGCTTGCCCGACTGGCGCAATTGTCAACGCCGATAAAGCGGGCATCAGCCGAGGCTGATTGCCAAGCCGACAGTGGGCTTTCGGAATCTTGTGAGGGGGTCATGGGGTTTCTCCTGCTTCTAATGGCGTTTCAAAATGCCCCGCGAGCAGAGACTTTATGCGGTGCACACGGACGCCAGCGGCGCTTTGTGAAAGGCCGGTTATGTCTGAAATATCGGATGTGGTTTCGCCCTCCAGCCACAAGACAATCACTTGCGCATCAAGAGGGGGAAGGCAGCGGATCAGTTCGTCGACCTGTGCCAGCACAAGAGAGCGGCCCGCTTCCTTTTCGAGATTCCCCGCAAAAGGCAGCGTGTCGATCTCTTTAAGCGGCACTTTTTTGGGCCCGCGCGCTGATTTATCGATGTGGTCGGCCGCAACATTGTGCGCCACGCGGTAAACCCACGTTTTCAACGAGCAATCGCCTTTGAAACGGGCAAAGCTGGTCCAAAGGGCACAGTGAATGTCCTGTTCTAAGTCGCGCGCCTTATCCGCATCGCGTTCCACCGCGCGGGATAGCCGCGCGATTGCCGGGGCAAAGAGCTCCTCGGCTTCTCGATACAAGGTGTCTGCGCTTTTCGTCATGCCCCTTTAGTCGGTGCGTGAACGGATTTCTTACAAAGCCGCAGAAATTTTCTTTCTGAGCTTCAAATTCTCGCGCTTGCGCCGAGGCAAACGAAGGCGAGTTGGGTGAGGAGCATCGCGGTTGTTGCGAATTGCCATCCCCGACCTGCATCCCGCATCCCGCGATCCCATGTCCACATACCCAACGCGCCCGTAGCCAAACCCGATAGGATGATGGTGAACCAGCCATTCTGGGCAGACAACGCGATAAAAATCACAAATAGGACCGCCAATTGAACCAAAAACGCTGCGGCAAACCACGCGATAGGAATGGGTCGGTATTTTGCATCGGGAATGTGCCAATCCGGCAGGGCGCTATCGGGCCGCGAAAGGCGCCGGTCACCCGCCATAATGTCTTCTTGGCGGGGATCGGGGTATTTTGAGTCAGGATCAGGCATCAATCATATCGCGGTCCATTTCGCCCGCGCGGTTTTGGATGAAGTTAAAACGGTGCTCTGGATTGCGGCCCATCAATTGGTCGACCAGTTCCTTTACGCCAGCGCGTTGTTCAAATTCCGCCGGTAAAGTGATGCGCACCAAAGAGCGCGTATCCGGGTTCATCGTAGTCTCGCGCAGCTGGCCCGGGTTCATCTCACCCAATCCTTTAAACCGGCCAACTTCGACGTTCTTGCCCTTAAAGACGGTGGCTTCCAATTCGGCGCGGTGCGCGTCATCGCGGGCATAGCGGCTCTCTTTACCAGCGGTCAGACGATACAGCGGCGGCTGCGCCAGATAGAGCGCGCCGGTGCGAACAACGTCGGGCATTTCTTGAAAAAAGAACGTCATCAGCAGGGTCGCAATATGCGCGCCATCAACATCAGCATCGGTCATGATGATGATCCGGTCATAGCGAAGATCGCCCGCATCGCATTCTTTGCGCGTCCCGCAACCCATCGCCAGCGTCAGATCAGCGATTTCGGAATTGGCGCGGATTTTTTCCGCGGTCGCGCTGGCCACGTTCAGGATCTTACCGCGAATGGGCAGGATCGCTTGGGTTTTGCGGTCACGCGCTTGTTTCGCACTGCCACCGGCTGAATCGCCTTCAACAATGAAAAGCTCGGTTTCGCGGTCCCCTTCGCCAGAACAATCGGTTAACTTGCCGGGCAGGCGCAGCTTTTTGGCGTTGGTCGCAGTCTTGCGTTTGATCTCGCGTTCTTGTTTGCGGCGTAGGCGCTCGTCCATGCGCTCCATCACTTCGCCCAGCAACGCCTTACCACGGTCCATATTGTCAGTAAGGAAGTGATCGAAATGATCGCGCACAGCGTTTTCAACCAAGCGGGCCGCTTCGGGTGAGGTCAGGCGGTCCTTCGTTTGCGATTGGAATTGCGGATCGCGGATAAAGACCGAAAGCATTACCTCGCCGCCGGTCATAATATCGTCGGCGGTGATGTCTTTGGCTTTCTTGGCGCCGGTTAAATCGCCAAATGCACGCAAAGCTTTGGTCAAAGCGCCGCGCAAACCCTGTTCATGGGTTCCGCCATCAGGGGTTGGCACCGTGTTGCAATACCAGCTGGTCGAACCATCGGAATAGAGCGGCCATGCGATCGCCCATTCAACCCGGCCCATCGATTGCCCATCATCAACAGGGAAATCTTGATTGCCAGCAAACGGTTGAGCCGTGACGCATTCGCGCGCGCCGATTTGTTCGGCCAAGTGATCAGCAAGGCCGCCGGGGAATTTGAACACGGCTTCTGCTGGAACATCATCGCTGACCAGGCTTTCGTGGCATTTCCAGCGAATTTCGACGCCAGCAAACAAATATGCTTTTGACCGGGCGAGTTTGAACAGGCGGTGCGGTTTAAATTGCCGGTCGCCAAAAATCTCTGTGTCAGGCGTAAAGCTGACCGTGGTCCCGCGCCGGTTGGGAGCCGCGCCGACCACTTCAATTTTGCCAAGCGTTTGGCCCTTGGAGAATTCTTGCGCGTACAATTGTTTGTCGCGGGCGACTTCGACGCGGGTGTCCGATGAAAGGGCGTTGACCACGCTGACGCCAACACCGTGAAGGCCGCCGCTGGTCGCGTAGGCTTTGCCAGAGAATTTACCGCCGGAGTGCAGTGTCGATAGAATGACTTCTAGCGTTGATTTCCCGGGGAACTTTGGATGTTCGTCAACTGGAATGCCCCGGCCATTGTCCGAGACATGCAGGCGGTTACCTTCATCAAGACGCATTTCGATCCGGTTGGCGTGACCTGCCACCGCCTCGTCCATCGCGTTGTCGAGAACTTCGGCAGCCAAATGGTGCAGCGCACGGTCATCGGTCCCGCCAATATACATGCCGGGGCGGCGGCGCACGGGTTCTAACCCTTCGAGTACCTCGATGGAGGAGCTATCGTAATCGCCGCTTGAGGTCGGCGTGTTTTCAAACAGATCATCGGACATGCAACCGATATGGCGCGCCCTGTGCTGAGTCACAAGACGCGCTGCATCCGTTTTGCGCGGTTATTCAGTCTTCAAAGCTTGAAGGGGCTGCATCCACGGCAACAACCTGATCCCCGCGCACCTCGCGCACTTCCAACGCGCGTTCAGCAACGCCGGATCGGTTGAAACGGAATGGTCCATCAACGCCCAAGAAACCGCCGCGATCATACATTTGGCGCACAGGGAAATTGGATCCCACGCGCCAGTCACGGGCAATGCGCAAGGTCAACAGAACGGAATCATAGCCCAATGTCGCAATGCGATAGGGTCTGGTTCCAAACCGGGCCTCATAACTCTCCGCAAATCGGCGGAACCGGCGATCAGATACGGCCGAAAACAGCGCGCCGTTCACAGCGCTGGACCGGGTGAGGGCGGATTCTCCGCTCCACAATTCTGTGCCTAGTATGCGGGTGCCCTCGGCGCCATCGCTGCGCAATTCACCCGAAGCCTGAACCGCCAGCCGCGCGCCATCTGCAATTAGAACAGTGTCATAACCGCCGCGCGTGCGCAGCCGCTGAGCTGCGCCAACAATAGAAGTGTTCCCGCGCGCATAGCGTTCAAATCCAACCAAGCTGCCGCCGTAATCGCGCAGCGAATTTTGCAGAGCGTTGTAAGAGCGCTGACCATAATCACCCTCTGGCAAAAGTGCGCCAAAGCTGTTGGAGCCGTTTTCGCGGGCATATTGGATCGATCGTCGAATGGATTGCTCTGGAATATGGCCCAACACAAACACATCGGCGCTGGCCACTGTCGCATCGTTGCTGAATGCGATTGATGGCACATCAGCCGGACGCGCTGCGGCCTGAACCGCAGGGACATTGTCTGCCAAAAGCGGGCCAAGAATAAGGCGGTTGCCATCCGCGATCGCCTGCCGCGCGGCTGCGGCGGCACCGCGTGATGTATCATAGGTGGTGATGCGCAGGTTTTCCGCATTGGTATCCAGCAACGCCATAGTCGTTGCATTGGCAAGCGATTGTCCGACTTCCGCTGTCGTCCCCGACATTGGCACAAGCAAGGCCACCCGGTGACGCTGGGCATCGGTGGGCAGGGCAGTCGCACTGGGTTCAGGGGTTGGGCCCGGAGGCGGCGCGGTGGACACAGTTTCGGTCTTTGGTACCAGTTGGCACCCGCCGAGCAGCAAAGCCGTTCCCGCGATCGTCAAAGTGCGTTTATTCAATTTTTCGCCGCATGCGCGCATCCACTGTGCACGAAAAACCGGTTTTGCCGTTAGCTTCATTCTTGCCGACCCCTGATCGCTGCTTCATGTAACGCTGCGTGAACACGCAACGCTCTGAATCAGTCCCTTGTGAACCTCTTGAACCGGGTCTCTATATTGTCGCAACGCCGATTGGCAATCTTGGCGACATAACGAGGCGGGGCGTCGACGTGCTGCGCAGATCAGCAATTGTTGCGTGTGAAGACACGCGAGTAACCGGAAAATTGCTGAAAGCGATCGAAGTTTCGACCAAAATGCAGCGATACGACGACCACGCTTCTGCAGAAACGCGGGCATGGCTTTTGAACATGGCACGCAGCGAAGCGGTGGCTTTGGTCAGCGATGCGGGAACGCCGCTGATCTCAGATCCCGGCTATCGTCTGGTAAAAGCCGCGCATGATGCAAACGTCACGGTAACAACCATTCCGGGAGCCAGCGCAGTTATCGCCGGGCTAACCCTGTCCGGACTGCCCAACGATCGGTTTATGTTTGCCGGGTTTCTTCCAGTTAAGGACAAGGCGCGCCGGGATGTCTTGGATGAATTGGGCGAGATTGAAACCACGTTGATATTCTATGAAACGGGGCCGAGGCTCGAACGGTCACTGCGCATGATTGCGGAAATCTGGCCCAGCCGCGATGTATCCGTCGCGCGGGAATTGACCAAACTGCATGAAGACTGCCGCCGTGGGACAGCAGGCGCTTTGGCCGGACATTATGCGGCTCACCCGCCCAAGGGTGAGATTGTGCTGCTAATCGGGCCGCCGGTTAAAGGGGCCTCCACCGCCGATCCAGACGAGCTGTTAAAAGAGGCCTTGCGCGATTCCAGCGTCAGCAAGGCGGCGGGCAAGGTCGCCAAGATCACCGGATTGGACCGGCAAACGCTTTATGCCCGCGCCGTCGAGCTGAAATCGCAATGACATCGAATGGGACCGCAAAACGCGAAGTCGCCGAACGGAAAGGCCGTGAGGCCGAGGCTCAGGCCGCGCAGTGGTTGATGCAACAGGGTTGGGAAGTCATTGCGCAGCGGGTGAAGACCAAGCTTGGTGAAATTGACCTTGTCGCCCGCAAACCCGGCATGGTCGCTTTTGTCGAGGTGAAGTGGCGAAAACGCACGGCCGACCTTGCTACCGCTATAGACGAGCGCCGCCTTGCCCGCGTTGCAGCCGCTGTCGAAGTGGTGGCGCATGAATATGCCACAGACGGCGAAGATTTGCGGATTGACGTGATCCTACTTGCACCCGGCACTCCGCCTCGCCACATCGCCAATGCTTGGCAACCTTAGGAAAGATCACAATGTCCCCCAACACACCTTTGCGTATCGCCGTTCAGATGGACCCCATCGAAGACATCAACATCAAAGGCGACAGCTCGTTTGCCTTGATGCTGTCGGCGCAAGAACGTGGGTATGAGGTGTTTGAATATCACGTCGAAAGCTTGACGCTCGACGCCGATGATCGGTTGTTTGCGCAAGGGTATCCTGTGAAATTGCAACGGGTTGAAGGCGACCACTTTGAGAAAGGTGCAGCGGCCCGGCTTGATCTGGGCAAGGACATTGATGTCATCCTGATGCGTCAGGACCCGCCGTTTCACATGGGCTATATCACCGCGACGCACCTGTTGGAGCGGATCAAGGAGGAGACGCTGGTGGTCAACGATCCGGCCAATGTCCGCAACGCGCCAGAAAAGGTGATGGTGCTGGATTACCGCGCGTTTATGCCGCCCACTCTGGTTACGCGCAGCGTCGAAGAAGTGCGCCGCTTTATGGCTGAGCACGGCGCGGTGGTGGTCAAACCGATCCACGGCAACGGCGGCAAAGCAATCTTTCGCGTGCCCGCAGACGGCGACAATCTGACCGCGCTGTTCGAAGTGTTCAACCAGACGTGGCCCGAACCGCACATGGTCCAACCCTTCCTCCCCGAAGTGGCCGATGGCGACAAACGGATCGTCCTGATCGACGGCGAAATCGCAGGCGCAATCAACCGCATTCCGGGCGAGGGGGAGTTCCGCAGCAACCTAGCGATGGGCGGCAGTGCGGAGAAGACTGACCTGACAGAACGCGAGCAGGAAATTTGCGAAGCGATGGGACCGGAATTGAAGCGCCTAGGCCTGACATTTGTGGGGATCGATGTGATTGGCGGCAAATGGCTAACCGAGATCAACGTGACATCGCCAACGGGGATTGTGGCGATCGATGCGTTCAATGGCACCGATACGGCGGGGATGATTTGGGACGCTATTGAGGGGCGTCTTGCAAACAGCACTGTTAAGTAGTCTGCGTTCTGTTACAACAGAATTGGAGATCCGATCTTCGTATGGGGGAAATTCAAGTGTCTAACACCAAGAAAACTGTCGCTATCGCCAGCGTCATCACCGCAGCAATGGCCGCACAGATCGCACCGGCAGAGGCAGCTGCTAAAGAAAAGTGTTACGGAGTTTCCAAAGCTGGCAAAAACGATTGCTCCGCTGGCGCCGGAGTAACCTGCGCGGGCAGTTCGGTTGTGGACTATCAAGGCAATGCTTGGACACTTGTGGATGAGGGCACGTGTACGAGCATTCCACTGCCCCCGATGCCAGATGGCACACCGCGCAGCGGAGCGCTCCAACCGCTTGACCGTGATCTTCCAGCCTAAGGGCGGTATCGTGGTTAGTGTGCGATCCCGCAGGAGCGGCACGTTAGCCAGCTGGCGGGGCTATTGAAAGCCGACTTGTCGCGCGTTAAGCTTGGCGAATGTTTCGGAACACGCTGTTATCATTTGGAACTCTCGCCCTGTTGGGAATGGGGAGTCCCGCATTTTCCCAAGACAACGGATCGGATGCGCAATCCTCGGCTGCGGGTGATCCCTTACAGGTTGTCAGCCTGTTGGATGTAGCAGAACTAGAATTCAGTCCTGATCCAGAGCGGATGGATGACTGGAATGAGTGGCCCGCCACTTGGGCGCATGATTTCTTTTTGGTTGTGGACGGAAGCGGCACCCCGACACATTGCGAACCTTTTGATTTGTCCAAGCAGTCTGAGCTGAGTGCGCGCCTGTGCGCAGATTTACTCGCGAACAGCAGGGCACGGATTCTCAGAGGGTTTTCCCTAGGCGGCAGGCAAGGGATCATGCTTTTGAACAAGCAGCCCTTTGTCTCGCTGCCCGGAATTGGGCCGGATACTGCGACAACAGTGCCGCTGTTTTCGGTCGAATTGGCTCCCGAAGCTTTCACCGATTACGCACCAATGACCCAAGCAGAATCCGTTGGAACCCCGGGGATTGAACCGATCGAACCTGAAGTAAAGCCGACATACCCGCGAAACGCCGTGGGTGAACGGCAACAGGGATCTTCTGGGGTTTTGTTGCTGATCAGCAGTGAAGGCGAGGTTATAAGCTGCCGCCCAATCGAGACATCCGGGTTTGCGCGTTTAGACAATGCATCATGCATCTACGCAATTGAGCATTTGAAATTTGATACCAGCGGCGTTCCAATGGGGCATTTCGCCCCGTTTAATATGCTGCAACGCATAACATGGCGGATCAATGAGTAAGGTTTGAGAGCGCGCTATTTCCCAGCCCGGGGATGCGCCTTGCGGTAATTCTCCAGCATGCTTGCCGCATCGACCTTTGTATAAATCTGGGTTGAACCCAGCGAGGCGTGGCCGAGCAATTCTTGCAAGCTGCGCAAATCCGCGCCTGCGCTCAGCAGATGCGTTGCGAAAGAGTGGCGCAGGGCGTGGGGGGTTGCGGTGTCGGGCAGGCCCAATGCGCGCCGCGCCTTTGCCATCGCCTTTTGCACCATCCCTTGTGACAGCGGACCGCCCTTTGCACCCCGAAACAGCGGCTCATTCGTGGGCAGGGGCCATGGGCAGGCCTTGGCATATTCCGCCACCGCCTCGCGTGTGATTGGCAGGATGGGAACAAGCCGCTGTTTGCCGCCTTTGCCCGTGACCATCAGCGTCTCACTGAGCGGCGCATCACTCGCGTTCAGCGACAAGGCCTCCGCAATTCGCAAACCCGAACCATACATCAGCAAGAGCACCGCACGGTCCCGCGCCCCGATCCAATCTTCGCCAGCGGTGCCGTCTATCAAATCCGCCAAATTGACCGCTTCATCGGGTGTAACAGGGCGGGGCAGGCCCTTCTTAATCCGAGGTCCGCGAAGGCGCGGGGAAGAGGGGTTTGGATCGCCGCTCTTTCCGCGTGCGAAGGCAACCAACGCTTTCAAGGCGGAGAGTTCACGCGCGGCGCTGGCGTTCGCGATGCCGTCTGCGCGGCGGACGGCGATGTGGGCGCGCAAATCATGTGCCTCTATTGCGGCGAGGGCATCCCATGATGCAATCCCGCGCGCATGGAGCAGACGCCGCGCCGCTGAAAGATAGGCCCGCACCGTATGCGGACTGCGGCGAAGGGACTGCGTGAGATGCGCGTCCCACGCAGCCAAAAGGTCGCTCGCGCTCACGCTTGCACCAAATCATCGGCGACCAATTCGCCCAGCACCGCGTCGAGGACGGGTCGGCCCAATGCTGAAACGCCGATCAATGCGGCATCGTCCCACATCAACCCGATGCGTTTCAGGTGCGCCAATTTCTCTTCTTTAATCAGAGCATTTCGCGGCATCCCAAACCGCGTTTCGAGTGCACTGAGATCAATTCCTTCGCGCAGCCGCAATCCCATCAGCAACGCTTCAGATGCCTGCTCATTCACCGAAAGGGTGCGCTGCTCCGAAATGCCGTGCCCGCGATCGGATACCGCGCTCAAGAAATTCTCAGGCTTCTTATGCCGAATGGTTGCAAAACCGCCGCGGCGGCCATGCGCACCGGGGCCAATACCGGCGTAATCCTGATACCGCCAATAGGTCAGATTATGGCGGCTTTCTTCGCCCGGCTTTGCGTGATTGCTGGTTTCATAAGCAGGCATGTCCGCCGCCTCTGTCATGCCTTGGGTAAGGTTAAACAGCTCCGCAGCGGCATCATTGTCCAGCGGTTCAAAAACACCGCGCCGCACATCGGTGGCAAAGCGGGTGCCGGGCTCAATTGTGAGTTGGTAAAGCGACAAATGCGAGGTGCCAAAGCTGAGCGCGCGGGCAAGCTGATCCCCCCACTCACCGGGCGTTTGATCGGGCAGGGCATAGATCAAATCAAAACTGACCCGGCCAAAGTGTTTCTGCGCCACTTCCAGTGCGTTCAGCGCCTCTTGCGCGCCATGCAGCCGCCCCAACCATTGCAGCACGGTGTCGTCTAAGGATTGCACTCCCAGCGAAACACGGTTGATCCCGGCGCTGGCAAGGTCAGCGAAGTTGGCGGCTTCGACGGAGGACGGATTGGCCTCCAATGTGATCTCAATATCACCGGCAAAGCCCCACAATTTCTGCGCCTCATCCAGCAAGCGGGCAACCAATCTGGGCGGCATCAAAGAGGGCGTGCCGCCGCCGAAGAATATCGAGCTGAGCGGCTCACCCCCGGCAACCAGTGCCTCGGCCTGCATGTCGTTCAGCAGCGCGATTTCCCATGCCGCGATGTCGACCTGATCGCGGATATGCGAATTGAAATCGCAATAGGGGCACTTTTTGGCGCAAAAAGGCCAGTGGATGTAAAGGGCGCGGGCCAAAGCTGGGTTTTCAATCTTTCTTAAGTGATCAGG
Source organism: uncultured Erythrobacter sp. (assembly GCA_947502815.1). Taxonomy (GTDB): domain Bacteria; phylum Pseudomonadota; class Alphaproteobacteria; order Sphingomonadales; family Sphingomonadaceae; genus Erythrobacter. The sequence goes on along the minus strand of CANNBH010000001.1, from coordinate 1,693,813 downwards.
CCGCAAACCCTAGGCCATGAATATTCGCCCGACAATTATGACCGTGCTTGCAGCGGTGGGCATTGTGCTTTGCGCAGTGCCAGAACGCCCGGCTCAGGCGCAAAGCGGGCAGGCGCCGCATGAACGCGCTTGGTTGGCTGCGCACAATGCAGAACGGACCCAATTTGGCGTTGAACCGCTGCGGTGGAACTCGCGTTTGGCGCGCGAAGCGAATGGTTGGGCGATCCGCCTCGCAAACGAAGGCGTGCTGCGCCATGCCTCTGTCCAAGAGCGCGGCGGGCGCGGGGAGAATTTGTGGATGGGGACGGCCGGTTATTACACCGCCGACCAGATGATCGGGCATTTTGCGAGCGAAAAGCAATATTTCCGGCCCGGCCCTTTTCCCAATGTATCCAGCACCGGCAATTGGGCCGATGTGGGCCATTACACCCAAATTGTGTGGGCCGAGACACGCGAAGTGGGATGCTCAGCGGTGAGCAATGCACGGTTTGAAGTGCTGGTTTGCCGCTATTGGCCTGCGGGCAATATACGCGGGACCGTGATTGCGCCCCAATAACTTTGCGGTTCGCGCAGCAGGATTATAGCTAAACGCCAAACTGATCCGCGACCAATTTGGCAAAAGCATCGGCCCGGTGGCTGACAGCGTGTTTTGGGGCAGGCTCAATTTCAGCGAAGGTTTTTTCGGCGCCCGCTGGCACAAAGACCGGATCATAGCCAAAGCCCATCTCGCCCCGCGGCGGCCATGTGAGCGTCCCGGGGCAGCGGCCCTCGTAAACTGCGCTGTCACCATCGGGCCATGCGACCGCAAGAACACAATGAAACGCGGCGCTGCGATCAGTGTCGGAGCCCGCCTGTTGCAATAACCCTTCGACTTTGCCCATGGCCATATACCAGTCGCGGCCCGGCTCCCCTTCGAACCATTGGCGTTCTGCCCAATCGGCGGTGTAAACGCCGGGGCGTCCGCCCAGTGCATCGACCGAAAGCCCGCTGTCATCAGCAAGAGCCGCGAGACCCGAAGCCTCCGCCGCCGCGCGCGCCTTTATCAAAGCGTTCTCGGCAAAGGTTTTGCCCGTTTCCGCAGGCTCTGGCAGGCCCAATGATCCAGCGGAAATGCATGTCATGCCATAGGGGTCGAGCAACGCCGAAATCTCTTTCAACTTGCCTGCATTGTGGGTTGCAATGACAAGCGAACCAGAACCAAGACGACGGGTCATTTTCGCACTTCTCCCTTGGCAACCAGCCCGCTGGAAATCAATCTGGCGCGAATGCCATCAATGGCCGAATTGGGGACCGTAACCTTAGGAATTACGTAAGCCACATTCCGTGCAGGAAATACGGCGAAAACCTCGTCGCTCTCATCGAATTTCAAGGCGTCAACCCATCGGAAATCCAAATTGCCAGAGCGCTGAGACAAACACAGGCTATCATCGTCAAAGGTCAGTTCAACTTCCTCGCGCAGCAACGCGTTCTCGTTAAAATGTTTGCGAGCCAGCGGAGGCAACAGCAACCAATCAAGGCCGCGGCCAGCAAGCGCGCCCGCAATCCCAGCTGCGAGCAAGAGTATAACGCCTGCCAAAACACCGTTTTGGACCGCAGTCCAAATGGTTGCCAAGACCACAAGTGGGGCCGCCACCAAAAGCAGCTTCTTGTATTGCGCCCGTGAAAGCAGAAGCCAGAACGCGAGGTGATCGTCCTCCGACAAGGTGTAGCTGTAGCGCGTTGCCATGATTACTTCACTGCGTCGGCCTGTGCCTTGAAGATACCATCGCAGCCGATGTTCGCGAGGCGGAGCAACCGCAGCAACCCTTCTTCATCATAAGTCGCGCCCTCTGCGGTTGCTTGCACCTCTGCGATTTGTCCGCCTTCGATGAGGACGAAGTTCGCATCTGCATCGGCGTCGCTGTCCTCGGGATAATCAAGATCCAGAACCGGCGTGCCCTTATAGATGCCGCAAGAGATCGCAGCGACTTGGGCGGTGATCGGGTCTTCTTTGATATCACCCGATTCCATCAGGCTGTTCACGGCGAGGCGCAAAGCCACCCAAGCGCCCGAAATGGACGCTGTGCGGGTGCCGCCATCGGCCTGAATAACATCGCAATCGAGAGTGATCTGACGCTCGCCCAGCTTCTTCATATCGACCACGGCGCGCAAAGAACGCCCGATAAGCCGCTGAATTTCTTGTGTCCGGCCCGATTGCTTGCCGCGCGCCGCTTCGCGGCTGCCGCGTGTGTGCGTGGCGCGGGGTAACATCGAATATTCGCCCGTAACCCAACCTTCGCCTTTTCCGCGCAGCCAAGGCGGGATCCGTTCTTCGACGCTGGCCGTGCACAAAACGCGCGTGTCGCCAAAGCTGATCAGGCAAGACCCTTCTGCGTGTTTGGTAAAGCCGGTTTCGATGGTGATAGCGCGCATTTCGTCTGGCGCGCGTCCTGATGGGCGCATGGGAAAGTGTCCTTTGTTCGAATCGATCAATTGAAACCGGGTGTGGCGGGGAACAGGTCGCGGGGCAAGGCTTGGCGAAAGCTGCGCTTTTGCTTATCTGCGGATTATGACCTCGCCCCCGATTTCCGAATTGACCGACCGCGCCCGCGATATCTTTCGCCGGGTGGTTGAGGAATATATCGATAGCGGTCAGCCGGTTGGGTCAAAAACGCTGGCGGCCGATACGGGGATAGACCTGTCGCCAGCCTCCATCCGGTCCGTTTTGGCCGATTTGGAAAGCCTTGGCCTGCTGGCTGCGCCGCACACCAGCGCAGGGCGGATGCCGACGGATGCGGGATTGCGTATCTTCGTCGATGGCATGATGCGGGTGGCCGAACCTTCACCAGAGGAGCGGGCCCAGATTGAGGCGCGAATGTCCGAAAGCGGCCCGGTCGAACAGGCGCTGCAACAAACCAGCGCGTTGCTATCAGAATTGTCGGGTGCCGCAGGCATGGTGATGGTGCCCCCGCGCGAACAGCGGCTCTCTCAATTCAGTCTGGTTCCCTTGGGCCAAGGCCGCGCGCTGGCGGTGTTGGTGGGAGAAGACGGCGGGGTTGAAAACCGCGTCATCGAATTGGATGTTAACGCACCCGGATCGTTGGAGGCGGCGAGCAACTATATCTCGGCGCGATTGGCGGGCCGAACCTTGGCAGAGGCATCGCAGGCGATGCGGGCAGAGATTAATGCCGGTCAGTCACAATTGGATGATGCCAGCCGCGATCTGGTGACGCGCGGTTTGGCGGTGTGGAGCGAGGATGCTGGTAAGCGTCCTGTCTTAATTGTGCGCGGCGCATCAAACTTGCTCGATGAGGCCGCGATGGGTGATATCGAACGGGTCCGCTCTTTGCTCGATGATCTGGAAAACAAACAATCGGTGTCTGCCTTGCTCGAAAGCGCGCAGGATGCCGACGCCACGCGCATTTTTATCGGCAGCGAGAACCGCCTCTTTGGTCTTTCCGGCTCATCCGTCATCGCTTCGCCTTATCGCGATATCGAAGGGCGCGTTGTCGGAGTTCTGGGAGTTATCGGCCCGACACGGTTGAACTATGCGCGCGTGGTCCCCATGATTGATCTCACGGCGCGGTCGCTTGGCCGCGCATTGGGCAAGCTCACAGTTTAACCGGAAAACCAAAACACATGAATGACAATGGCAAGCCGCAGGACGACGCGGCGGTATCAGAAGAATTGAAGGGCGTACCTGAGGAATTCCTCGATGATGGCGGCTCTGACGAAGCTGACGGTGATTGCGAGGCGTCGCCTGAAAATGCGATGGCCGAAGCGCTCGAAGGCCTGCGCGGCGATCTCGAAGCGGCAAAGCAGGAAGTTCTCTATGCCAAGGCGGAATCGCAAAATGTGCGCCGCCGGGCAGAAAAAGACATTGTCGATGCGCGCAATTACGCCACGACTGGCTTTGCACGCGATATTTTGAGCGTTGCAGACAACCTCTCACGCGCGATCGAGGCAATCCCCGATAGCCTGCGCGAAGACGACAAGATGAAGAGCCTAGTGGTCGGCATCGAAGCGACGCAGCGTGAGCTTGAAAAAGTGTTCAAGCAAAACGGCATTGAACGCGTCGCTGCTATTGGCCTACCGCTTGATCCGAACCAGCATCAGGCGATGATGGAAGTCCCTTCGACCGATCATGAACCGGGCACTGTCATTCAGGAAATGCAAGCCGGTTGGATGATCAAAGACCGCTTGCTGCGCCCAGCTATGGTAGGCGTGTCGAAAAAGCCGGATTGATTAGTCAGGATCTTTAGTTTCAGAGTTCGGCTCCAAGTTAAAAATTGGAGGTGGTATTCGATTATCTGCTTCCGAAATCTCACCATCACCCACAATTTTCTCTGCGGCAAGAATTTCATGCGATATAAATGTCTGATTTATAACGGTTTCGTAAGAAATGACGCATGAAAGCAAGAAGCAAATAACCCCTAATAGAGTTCCGTTCGATGAAATTTCTGTGCGGGTGTTTTTGGCAGCGTAAGCAACACCAGCAGTCAGCAACGAGATAAATGGTGTCGCGAAGGTTTTTGCCAACTCATTCCCTGCGGCTTTGTCATTGATATTTATGCCAAGTTTCAAGAAATATGCGCAAACTATGCCAAAAATAGCAAAGCTGATGGCGTACTGTAGAGTGCCAATTGCATCTTTCAGATAGACTTTGGCGGACCTATCCTTCGCGTCTACTTTACGGAACACTGTCAAAGGTGAAGCTGCAATCGTAACCGCAATGCTGACAAAAATTGCAATAAAAATATGAATATAAATAGAATTTAGTGCAATAATTAGTGCATCAGGGCCATTAATTTCGCTCATTCGAAAAATCCCCAAAGATTGAAAAGATTGTTTCTCGGCTTTTTATTCACACAAGGCGCGTTCCTAATTTTTTGCATGATGCATAAGAGTTGTTGCCATCGCCGCCCTGCGAGATCGTAATTATACGTATACATTTTACCGATTGCTCCAGTCTTTCCAGTCCTATCGAACAATCGATTATATTCAGAATGATATTTCGCAACTTGTTCATCAGAGAAACTACCCGAATCCCTAACTTGTATGTACTGTCGCCCTAGTCGATCACGGTAATCCCGGATCATTCCGTCAAAATATTTCAATTCTATCTTTCGATAATCTGACAATTTATATCTACATTGTTGTATCCGAGCAATTTGTTGGGCCACACCATCGACATTGGTGTAATCTCTCTCGCAGTTGGGAACGGTGGGAATACTTGGCGCAATCGGCCACGGAGGGAGTGTGTCTTGAGCCTTGACCACTGCACCGTGAGGCACAGCCAAACCAAAAAAACATACCGAAAGTGCAAATATAGAGAAATTTCGCAAAAATCACACCCCCCACAGATATACGTTTGCTGTAGGTAGTTAGCTTTTAATTAGTGCGCATTCAACTAGATCTTAGTTCGATTTAGGTTTTGCAGAATGCAGATTTGAAACAATACTAAGAAATCCAGAAATTCACGGTCGCTCTTTAAACCCTATCCAAAATCAGGCAGGGGGCTGGCTTCGATATCTGCGATCAGCGACGCGTTCATGGCCGATTTGTTCGCGTTAAAGGCGCCGGGGTTTAGGCCTTTCATTTCGCCCAACACTTTTTCGAGCACGGCTTCGACCTCGTCTGGCGAGGCGACCTGATCGAAATAGCCGGCTTCGCGCGCTTCATGCGGCGCGAACATTTGCGATGTCGCCACCGCTTTGCGGCCTGTGGCGTTCAGGCGAGCCGCGCCCAAAATCATGGGATAGATTGGCAAAGCCATCCCAATGGCGCTTTCATTCATCCCGGTGATGAACTCGCCCTCTGTGCCAATGGCACGGTCGGCGGACAACATTAGGAACGCTCCCATTGGATAGGCGTGCCCTTCGCACAGCGTTACAACCGGGGCAGGGTGTCGCAAAATTGCGAGGATAGCATCCTTGCCCGCCTGCAATTGCGCGGTGGCAATTTCCGGCCCAGCGGCAAAACCTTTAAGGTCGAAACCGGCGGAGAAAATGCCCTTCTTTGCGCGGATCGCAACGGGGGCCAAATCACCCGCACACTCCGCCAATTTCGCGACCAAGGCATCGAGTTTTTCTTTGTTCAGCGCGTTCACCTTACCATCATCAAGGGTAAGGATATGGGCGCCGCTGTTTTGTGTGTGTGTGATCATCGCGGAATGTTCCTCAATAAATGGCTGGATCAATTTCCAGTCTCTTAAGCACAAGCATGGCCCCTTTTTCCATCCCTATGCTGCTGGCATTTTTTGGGTTCCGTTACGTCGCGCTGCGTCACCACCGCGAAATAATGAGGACAAACCGCCGTTTGTTTATCGCGATTTGTAAATTGGTCTATCCACGGCTGTTGGTTCTGTTAGTCGGATAAGGATGGCTCGGCGGACATTCCACAGTTTGTTGGCCGATTATGGGGCGCTTGCTTTCCAAGCGCGCAATGGGAGGAATATTCAATATGCTGAAGACAACAGTAGCAATGGGCACGCTGGCATTGGGCGCACTGGGCATGGCCGCTAGCGGTTCTGCACAAGACATTAGCGCGGACCCGATTTCCGATACGGTCTATCTCGAAGCGGGCTTTGTTCCTGATCCGACCGTCGTTAGCGTCATTTCAGGCGGCGATATCGATGTGGGCACTGTTGTTTCAGATTGTTCCGGTTACATCTCTGATGCGCCCGACGTCCGGCTCACCTTTTCGGCCAGCAATTCTGCTTCTGCGGCTCCGCTGTATATCCATGCCATTTCCAGCGAAGACACAACGCTTGTGATCAACGCGCCTGATGGCCAATGGTACTGCAACGATGATGGATCAGAAGGGCTGAACCCACTGGTCGTTTTCGGACCGGCGCAAACCGGCAATTACGAAATTTGGATCGGCTCTTTTGAAAAGGGCGCTTACAACGAAGCGACGCTCAACATCTCGGAAATTGATGGCGAGTAAGCTGGGTTAACCCAACTCAATTTGGCAAGGGCGGTACCTGCGGGTGCCGCCCTTTTCTGTTTGTGCCTACCTTGTGGCTCCATCAAACCGGACAAGCAGGTCATAGGCCTCTTTGTCGCCGACACCTGCAATTTTAACGCCGTGCCTCAACCAGAACGCGTGCTTTACGATTTCGGCCTGTTGCTCGATCCCATAGGCGCCAAAGGGCTGGCCCGGTTTTAGAGAATATTGGTAGCGGCAAAACGGATGGCGGTTGAGCAAGAGATACCAGCCACCAAATTGCTGTGTTTGCCAAACATGGGTCAGTTCGTGGATTAGCAACCCTTGGCGCAGCATGCTCTCAGCCGAAAAATCATCACAATAGGCACTGCCGCCGGGATGAAAATGCACGTGCCCGCGCGGGGCCATGGTGATCCGTTTGGGTTGGAGGGGAAACCATTTGCGCCGCCGCAATTGCACCGCGCTGTAATCAATCGCGTCGCCAAATATGCTGCGGGCGATTTCAACCTCGCCAGGGGTCATGTGGCGCTCCCCTCCAACCGGGCAGGCATAAACCCCGCCCGGCTGCTCAGGAGCGCCTGTGACCGCGTCTGACGATGGATCGTTCAGCGTTCGTCACCCGCGGCGCGGATTTCGGCGTCAAATTTGTGTTTTGCCCCGCCGGAAATGTTCAGCGTTACCTCGGCTGTGCCGCCGGGCTCGATTCCTTCGGCCAATTCAAACGCCATTACATGCAGACCGCCGGGTTCAAATGTCTTCGCTTCGCCGCCTGGCAAAGCAACCGGACCAGCTTCGGCCATGGTCATTTCAAAATCGTATTCCATCATATCGTGCACCGTTGCACTGGCCGCCCCTTCGACCGAAGCGCCGCTGATCGAAACGCCGCGTTCACCGTTGTAGACCACGTCGAAATACACCGCTGCGGGATTTCCGCTGACGGGCGGCAACACCATGCGGGCATTGGTTACTTCCAATCCGGGCACAACTCCTTCTGGCGGAGCGACAGTTTCCGCTTCTTGCTCGCATGCGGTCAAAGCAAGGCTGGCAGCGATCGCCAAACCCATCGATTTCAGTGGTAAATTGCGCATCTTCGGTATCCCCGTTGTTGATTTCTTTATTGGAAAAAGTTGTCCCGACTGTGGAAAGGATGAAAAACTAGGGCAGCGGGCTTCTTGTGCCAAGCGAAACCGCACCTATATCCGCCTCATATTCGAGCCGCCAAACGGTTTCGCCCGAAGGTTAACGCCGCAGGGGAAGCGCATAGAGCGGTGTCCAACAACGATCCAATGGATGGAAACATAATGGGTAAAGTAATCGGTATCGACCTCGGCACCACAAACAGCTGCATCGCTGTGATGGATGGGGGCAAGCCAAAAGTTATTGAAAATTCTGAAGGCGCGCGCACCACGCCTTCGATCGTCGCTTTCACAAAAGACAGCGAGCGGCTGATCGGGCAACCGGCCAAGCGTCAAGCCGTCACCAACCCTGACAACACTCTTTTCGCGATTAAGCGTTTGATCGGCCGCCGGTTCGACGATCCGCTGACCAAAAAAGATATGGAGCTGGTCCCTTACAACATCGTCAAAGGCAAAAATGGCGATGCATGGGTCGAATCCGCAGGCGAACAATATTCGCCATCACAAATTTCGGCTTTCATTCTGCAAAAGATGAAAGAGACCGCTGAAAGCTATCTCGGTGAGACAGTGGATCAGGCGGTCATCACTGTTCCTGCCTATTTCAACGACGCTCAGCGTCAGGCAACCAAAGACGCCGGCCAAATCGCGGGCCTCGAAGTTTTGCGCATCATCAATGAGCCTACCGCTGCCGCGCTGGCATACGGCATGGACAAGGATGATGGTAAGACCATCGCGGTTTATGACCTTGGTGGCGGCACATTCGACGTTTCGGTCCTTGAGATTGGTGACGGCGTGTTCGAAGTGAAATCGACCAACGGCGACACGTTCCTTGGCGGTGAAGATTTCGACAACGCCATCGTTGAATGGCTGGCCGAACAGTTCCAGAAAAAAGAAAACATGGATCTGAAGACGGACAAGCTTGCGCTGCAACGTCTTAAAGAAGCCGCCGAAAAGGCGAAGATTGAGCTTTCAAGCTCTGCCACGACCGAAGTCAACTTGCCGTTCATCACCGCGCGCATGGAAGGTGGATCATCCACTCCGTTGCACCTGGTTGAAACGATCAGCCGCGCTGACTTGGAAAAATTGGTTGGCGGTCTGATCAATCGCACTCTTGATCCGTGCAAAAAGGCCTTGGCCGATGCGGGCGTGAGCAAGGATGAGATCGACGAAGTGATCTTGGTCGGCGGTATGACCCGCATGCCTAGAGTTCGCGAAGTGGTTGAGAAATTCTTTGAAGCCAAGCCGCACACCGGCGTGAACCCTGATGAAGTTGTCGCCATGGGCGCGGCCATTCAGGCGGGCGTTCTTCAGGGCGACGTTAAAGACGTTCTGCTGCTCGACGTGACACCATTGTCACTGGGCATTGAAACGCTGGGCGGTGTCTTCACCCGGATGATCGATCGCAACACGACGATCCCGACTAAGAAAACACAGACCTATTCGACCGCCGAAGACAATCAGAACGCTGTGACGATTAAAGTCTTCCAAGGTGAGCGCGAAATGGCAGCTGATAACAAGCTGCTTGGCAACTTTGACCTCGTTGGCATTCCGCCAGCACCCCGCGGCGTGCCGCAGGTGGAAGTGACTTTTGATATCGACGCCAACGGCATTGTTTCGGTCGCGGCGAAGGATAAGGGCACCGGCAAAGAGCAAACGATCAAGATCCAGGCATCGGGCGGTCTGAACGATGCAGACATCGACCAGATGGTTCAGGATGCTGAGAAGTTTGCCGAAGAAGACAAGAAACGCCGCGAAACTGCCGAAGCGCGCAACCAAGCAGACAGTCTTGTCCATGCGACCGAAAAACAGCTTGAAGAAAACGGCGACAAGATCGACGCTGACACCAAGACCGCTGTTGAAGAAGCTTTGGCTGCGACGAAGACCGCTCTTGAAGGTGATGACAGCGATGACATCAACGCCAAGGCGCAGGAATTGACGCAAGCCGCCATGAAAATGGGTGAGCAAATCTACAAGCAGGAACAAGAAGCATCCGGTGACGGCGCCGAAGCTGCGGAAGCGGCAGCGGAAGAAGACGCCAATGAAGATGTTGTCGATGCGGAGTTTTCCGAAGTCGACGGCGATGCCGACGGCGACAAAAAGGCCTAAGCGATTTAACCCTCTGCCCACCCACTGCCCGTGCTCTGCACCGGCGGTGGGCATGGCGGGAAAGGTGCAACAATGGCCGCCAATCAGACCGATTATTACCAGACGCTTTCGGTGTCACGCGACGCCGATGCTGCGACGCTCAAAAGCGCCTATCGCAAATTGGCGATGAAGTTTCATCCGGATCGCAATCCGGGTGATGCAGAGGCTGAGGCCAAGTTCAAAGCCTGCAACGAAGCGTACGAATGCCTCAAAGACCCTCAAAAACGCGCGGCCTATGACCGGTTTGGTCACGAAGCCTACACCCAAGGTGCCTCCGGAGGCGGCGGCGGTGGCGGATTTGGGGGCCGCGGCGGCCAAGGTGACTTTGGCGATATCGGAGACATTTTTGAGACCATTTTCGGCAGCGCCTTTGGCGGCGGCGGCGGAATGGGCGGCGGACGCCAACAACAACGCCGCGGAGCAGACCTGCGTTTTGACATGCAGATTTCGCTCGATGAAGCCTTCAACGGCAAATCAACCGAAATAGAAATTGAAGTTTCACAAAGCTGTGAGACTTGCGATGGTTCTGGCGCGACGCCCGGCACGTCTGAACGCACGTGTAACCTGTGCCACGGCGCGGGCGCGGTGCGCGCAAAACAGGGCCTTTTCGTCGTGGAGCGTCCATGTCCAACATGCGGCGGCCGCGGCCAAGTGATCGAAGACCCTTGCGGTGAATGCCGCGGCGATGGGCGCGTGGATAAAGAACAGGCGCTGGCGGTGGAAATTCCTCCCGGCGTCGATACTGGCACGCGCATCCGTCTATCGGGCAAAGGAGAGGCGGGTCAACGCGGCGCGGCTCCGGGCGATCTCTACATCTTCATCCACGTTAAGCCGCACAAATTGTTTGAGCGCGAAGGCACCACATTGGCGACCCGCGTGCCGATCTCCTTCACGACCGCAGCTCTTGGCGGCAGCGTCGATATCCCTGATCTGGATGGCTCAACCAACACGGTCGAAATCCCCACCGGCATCCAATCAGGCAAACAATTGCGCGTGCGCGGTGCCGGTATGCCGGTTCTGCAAGGGCGCGGGCGCGGCGATATGGTGGTCGAAATTCAGGTCGAAACCCCAACCAAACTGAACCGCAAGCAAAAAGAAATTCTGGAGCAATTCCGTGAGACGGAAACGGGTGATGAATGCCCGGAAAGCAAAGGGTTCTTTAGCAAACTTAAAGAAGCGTTTGGGACTTAACCGGCCCAGTCTTACGCAAAATTCTCCGCGATCTCTTTGCGCAGCCCATCGATCAATCCTTGCTTACATCTGCCCGCATCGCTTTCTTCATCCAAGATGGCATTGAACGCGGCGTGTTTCGCGGCACGAATGGCGGCCCGTTCCAACCCGCCATCCACCGTCGATGCGACCAGATCGACCATCCTTTCGGCCCCGTGGAGGCGACCCCACAAATAATCGTTCTCGCGGTAAGCGCGGCTGAAAAACGCTCCGAAATTGTAGAATTCGATCCCGCGCAACGTCGCCTTTGTCCCGCCGGCGCGGATGGATAGGGCGTCATCGGGGGAAATGCGGTCAATTTTCACCGCGTGATATTCTCCCAAGCTCTCTCTTTGAGTAAGCGGCAGGGTCGCGACATCATAGAATGGAAAGCCGAGATAGGTGAGCAGCATCCGCCGCTTCAAATTCTTCGGGCTTGCCATCAAGGCGTCTGCGAAGATTTCCTCCGCTGCGAGATCAGTCTGCGTCAACAACCGTGTCTGCGCCAAATAATCGAGCAGCGGGCCGGGATTGTTCAAGGCATCGCGGGCCAGTTCGCGAAATGCGTCACCCGCCGCTCCGCCCAAAATTGAGGCATCATCAGCGCGGCGATACAAAGCCAGCATGTCGTATATTTTCTCGCGCGCCATATCGAGAGCGTCGTCGGGTATCTCAGGATCGACCTCCCAATCGCGCGACAAACGCCGGGCAAGCAATTGCAATCGCCGCATGCGAAAGGCGATGTCGTGGTTGCGGAAGAATTCGATCGCTTCTGCGTTTGCTCCGCCGCCTTCTTCGGTGAGGGTTTCTAACCCGCGCGCTTCCAATTCATTGCGGAAAGCGTCTGCGATTGGAGAGTAATCGGTCACCGCCAATTCCGGTGCAGCATCAAACGTCAACCGAGCAAGACGGGCAATGATCGCGCTGTATTTCGTGTGGGCATAGGCTCCAAACGCGTATCCGGCGCGCTCGGCCGCCGCCTGATGGGCGCGTTCGCGCCAGTTTTCGAGCCGTTTGGGCGTCGGGCTATCCATAAAAAAGGTCAGGCCGAACAGTTTTTCAACCGCGCGGTCAATTTCTGGACGCAGGCCCATAACAATCCGGCGCAAACGCTCTGCATCTTTCGATTGTTTCTCAATCCGTTCCAAATCGTCGCGGATCGGTTGTTCGCGCGGAATGGTGGAAAGCGAGCCAAATATCGCGCCAAACCAGCCAATCTTTTGCGTCTCTTCCGGCGATCCAGCGTTATCGGCCTGATCGCGCGGATTGGAGCGGTCTGGGCGGGGATCGATATAGACAAACCGCCGGTCCACTTCGCGCTGAGATGACCGGGTTTGCATCGCGCGCAACGCCGCACCAAACGGGGCGTTGACCAGCACAGAGCCGTCGATCAACGCCGCATCACCCACCGTCCCATCGCGCACATGAACGGGCATGACGCGCGAAAGGAAGCCGGCACGGCTGTTCCATTCTTGCCCCTCATTCGCGGCAAGACGGTCAATCTCATCCACGATCAGTGGGGGAAACGCACCGGGAAAACTCGCAGTGGAGCGCGCGGCCAGCACCAGTTCCAATGGATCGGCCAGACTGTGACCCGGTTCCAGCGGGGATGAGCCGTGGAAATCAATCGGCATCCGATGTTCGGTTTCTTGAATAACCGGCGGCGAATTAAGCCGCAGCATTTCGGCGTGGCCGCGAAAGTCGGTTGCCGTTACAAGCAGGTCGATCGGGTGAAGGGGCGGCAAAAGCGGCGGGCCCGATGGGGCCTTTGCCATGCTCTTCAGCGCTTCCATCAGCATAGCGGAAAAGCGTGAGCCGGAAAAAGGCGGGTTGAACCAACGCCCACGGACCAGCTGAGACACTTTGTGGCGCACTTCCTCGCGGGTTTCTGGCGAGACGCTCTCGCTTACCGCATTGCCCGGACGCCGCAGGAACCAATCGGCGATTGGCTGCGCCCAAATCTTGGCATAACGCCAAACGGGCTGAGCATCGGGATCGGTCAACTCGCTGACATCAGCATTTTCTAGCCAGAGATCGGTCAACGGCTCCAGCGATTGTCCAGAATGGATCGCCTGCGCCAAAAACACGGCGTTGATCCCGCCTGCGCTGGCACCGGTCAGAATATCCGGCAAAACGCGCAGCCGGACCTGTTTCTCTCGCTCAATTTGAGCGAGCAAGTCCCGGTAAACCGCTGCCACCCCAGTGAGATCATCGCCGTTGCCCGCGGCGTGCGCGCGGCTTGACCGGGCTAGGTGCCAGACCTCTTTGGTGACGCCGTGCATGTATACCGCCAGGCTTACGCCTCCGTAACAAACAAGAGCGAGGCGAAGTTCCTTTTGTCGCATGCCGCACAAATGGCGAGGATTGCAGCGAAAGGCAATTGCGTTCCTCAAATGTTCCGCATATAAAACGGGTATGGCGAAAACAAAACGGCGATATGTGTGCGCAAATTGCGGGGCGGTCAGCCCTAGGTGGCAGGGCCAATGCGCCGATTGCGGAGAGTGGAACACTCTAACGGAGGATGCGCCTGCGACGGTGTTCTCCCAAAAACACGATTTATCGAGCGGTGGGCGCGGAATAGAATTTGTCGAGCTGAACAAGCCAACCGAACTGCCGGTGCGCAAATCCACTGGACTGGCTGAATTTGACCGGGCCTTGGGCGGGGGGATTGTACCGGGTTCGGCGGTATTGATGGGCGGCGATCCGGGGATCGGCAAATCAACCTTGCTGCTGCAAACTGCGGCCACGATTGCGCGCGGCGGCAATGACGTTGTTTATGTCAGCGGTGAAGAAGCCGCTGGCCAAGTTCGGCTTAGAGCGCAGCGGCTGGGCGTAGCGGATGCTCCCATCAGGCTCGCATCAGAAACGTCGGTTCGTGATATTCTAACCACGTTGGGGCAGGGGACGCCGCCTGCTTTGTTGGTGGTCGATTCGATCCAGACTATGCATTCCGACACAATCGAAGGCGCTCCCGGTACCGTTAGCCAAGTGCGCGGGTGCGCGCTGGAATTGATCCGCTATGCCAAGGCCAGCGGCTGCGCGGTCATGTTGGTTGGGCATGTGACCAAGGATGGCAATATTGCCGGGCCGCGGGTGCTTGAACATATGGTCGATGTTGTGATGAGTTTTGAAGGCGAGCGTAGCCATCAATATCGCATCCTGCGCGCTCTTAAAAACCGATTTGGTGCGGTTGACGAAATTGGCGTGTTTTCGATGGAAACGGGCGGCCTCGAAGAGGTCGCGAACCCATCGATGTTGTTCCTTTCGGGCCGGGATGATCCCTTGGCAGGCAGTTCGGTGTTCCCAGCATTGGAAGGGACGCGGCCTGTCTTGGTCGAAATTCAAGCTTTGATTGTAAAGCTGCAATCGGGCGCAACCCCGCGCCGCGCGGTTGTGGGGTGGGACAATGGGCGCCTTGCGATGTTGCTCGCGGTTTTGGAATCGCGCTGCGGCCTGAATTTTTCCTCTGCAGAAGTGTATTTGAACATTGCCGGCGGTTATCGCCTGTCCGATCCGGCCGCAGACTTGGCGGTTGCGGCGGCTTTGGTGTCGGCGCTGGCGGATAAACCGTTGCCGGATAAATCGGCGTGGTTTGGCGAAGTGTCCTTGGCCGGAGAGGTCCGCCCGGTCGCGCATCGCGATTTGCGGCTGCGCGAATCGGCAAAATTGGGCTTTACGCGCGGATATGGCCCATCGGGCGGAGGCTCTAAAGGCAGCGGATCATCGGATGGCAAGACCGGCTCATCGCCGCTGGAATATTGTTCGGTGAATGGATTGGCGAAGCTCGTTGACCAGGTGATGGGTAGCGAATAATCTCTCAAGTCTATGACGGGCTTTGATATCATCGTGTTGATTATTGTTGCAGTGGCGGCAATTGGCGGATTTATGCGCGGTCTTGTGCAGGAGGTGCTCAGCCTTGCTGCATGGATATTGGCCGCTTTCTCAGTGTATTATTTGCATGAGCCATTTACTGAATATTTGCGCGGCTATTACGACGCGGATCCTGCCACTTCGATCCTGTCGTTCGCTCTGCTTCTTCTGATCCCATACGCGGCGATGAAATTGATCGCTGGCAATGTGGGAGAGGCTTCGCGTGGATCTATCCTTGGCCCAATTGACAGGGTGCTTGGATTTGGATTCGGCGCGGTCAAGGGCGCGCTGATCGTGGTCTTTGCATTTTCGGTTCTGGTTCTCGGCTTTGATACGGTCTGGGGCTATAAGGGACGGCCTGACTGGATCACTCAAGCGCGGACCTATCCTGCCGCCGATGCGTTTTCGCGCGAATTGGTATCGATGATTGCCGAACGGCGCGCCCAGCTTCTGGGTGATGCAGAGGCCGAGGCTGGCGAGTGATGCAGGGCATCCAATGATGGAAAAGAGCGCATGAGCAACGCCGGGCCGGATCGCCCAGCAAAGCTCTATTCGCCCAGGCTGCTGGCACTGTCCGCGACGCTTGCGGATTTTCCTTTAGAGAAACATTATCCATTCACCGCTGAGGCGCGGTCGCGAACATGCGGCAGCACGCTGGAGATCGGGCTGGATTGCGATGGGCAAAACACGGTTTCGGGTGTGGGGATGCAGGTCACGGCCTGCGCGATCGGGCAAAGTTCGGCTGCGATATTGGCTGCATCGGTAAAGGGCCGGTCAGCGGTGGATGTCCCGGCCACTCTAATCGCAATAGAGGCATGGCTGCGGGGTGAGGGCGCTCTGCCCGATTGGCCGGGCTTTGATGCGTTGGAGCCCGCCTTACCCCACACAGGGCGGCACGATGCGTTGTTGTTGCCATGGCGTGCGGCGGCAAAAGCTCTTTCTGCCGTTGCCCTATCAACAGGGACGGTTTCATCCGCTGCAACCACTCGCTAAGAACCATTGAGAAACGCCGCAAACCCGGCACAGACTGGGGCGTAGAATTTTGCAAACGGGGCAAATATGACGAGTTCAGGGATTGGGACAGAAGCAGAAGTGTTGGCCGCGCGGGAGCCTTCAGCGAAGGAAATCCGTCTTGTCGTTGGGGCGTCAAGCGCTGGCACCGTTTTCGAATGGTATGATTTCTTCATCTACGGAACGCTCGCATACATTTTGAAAGATGCGTTTTACGACGTGGATGATCCGACGCTGGGCCTGCTTTTGGTTTGGTCAACGTTTGCGGTTGGTTTTGCATTCCGCCCGATTGGCGCAATCCTGTTCGGATTTCTCGGCGATAAATTGGGGCGCAAATACACATTCCTTGTGACCGTCACCTTGATGGGGATCGCCACTGCTGGCGTGGGTTTTATCCCGACGGTTGATCAGATCGGGGTGTTTGCACCGATCATTGTCATCATTTTGCGCGTGTTGCAGGGGCTTGCTCTTGGCGGGGAATATGGCGGAGCCGCGATCTATGTCGCGGAACATGCACCGCCTGATAAGCGCGGCTATTACACCAGCTTTATTCAGGCCAGCGTTGTCGGCGGTTTTGTGTTGTCGATCATCGTGGTGCTGTTGTGCCGTCTGATTATTCCTGAAGAGGCCTTCAACGATTGGGGCTGGCGTGTGCCGTTCCTGTTGTCGATCATCTTGCTCGCCATTTCGCTGTGGATGCGGTTCAAACTGTCGGAAAGCCCTGTGTTCAAGGCGATGAAAGAAGCCGGCGAGACGTCGGGCAATCCTTTCATAGAAAGCTTCACCTATCCCGGTAACAAGAAACGCATTTTTGTGGCCTTGTTCGGGGTTGCCGGGATCCTGACGACGATTTGGTACACCGCATTTTTCTCCAGCCTATCGTTCCTGAAAGGGTACATGCGGCTCGATGAATTGACTGTGGAGATCATCCTTTTGATCGCAGGCGGATTGTCGATGGTGTTCTACATTCTGGTGGGTAAATGGTCCGATACTGTGGGACGCAAAAAGCCAATCATAATCGGGGCATTGGCCTCGCTCGCGCTGCTGTTTCCAACATTTTGGTTTATGGGCAGCCTTGCCAATCCCGGTCTTGCTCAGGCGGCTGAGGACAATCCTGTTGTTGTAACCGGCCAAGACTGCGTCACCGATCCCTTCGCTGAACTGTTTGACAGAGAGCAAACCGATTGTGGAAAAGTGCTGGCTTCGCTCACGGCGAGCGGCGTCTCTTACACCGTCGAAGCTGGCGATACGCTGGGCGTGACGGTGGGCGGAGCGGCCATCGTACTTGGCGACACATGGTTGGATGATACCGCCGCGCGCAGCGAAGGGCTGCAGGCTGCGCTTACTCCATCCGGGTTTGATTTCAGCCGTCAGGTTCCGCCGTTGATCAATCTTATCGGTATTATCGCCGCTTTGATGATGCTCGGTCTGCTGTCGGCGCTAACATACGGTTCTGTTGCGGCTTTGCTGTCAGAGATGTTCCCGCCGCGCATTCGGTATTCTTCGATGTCGATCCCGTATCATATCGGTGCTGGCTATCTGGGCGGTTTCCTGCCGCTTATTTCCGGCATCATCGTGGCAAGCACGGGCAATATCTATTCGGGCCTTTGGTACACTTGGGGCGTGGTCGCCTTTGGTTTGATCGTGGCATGGTGGGGCCTTTCTGGCGGACCGCCTAAGGATTTTGAGGACGACGTTGTCTGATACGCCTGCTCCGCCGCAGCCGTCCCACAGGCTGCGCATAGACACTGCAGCGCTGGCGGCGAATTGGCGCGCATTGGATGCCCTTTCGGGGGGCGCTTCGGCTGGCGCGGCGATCAAGGCGGAATGCTATGGCTTGGGCATTGATGCCTGTTTGCCCGCACTGCGTGATGCGGGCGCGCGGCAGTTTTACGTGGCCCATTGGAGCGAGGTTGCCGCCGCGCTGAGGCATGTAGGCCCCGATCAAATTGCAGTGCTTCATGGCCCCATGAACAGCGCCGATGTTGATTATGCCTGCGCGACCGGCGTGGTTCCGGTGATCAATTCGCTCGATCAAGCACGCCGGTGGAGCGATGGCGGCGGCGGGGTTTGTCACTTGATGATCGACACCGGGATCAACCGGTTGGGTGTCGCAGCGGATCAGTTGAGCAATTCGGCAATAAGCGCGCTGGATGTGAATATCCTTATGAGCCATTTGGCCAGTGCGGACGAAGATAGCCCGATGAACGTCCGCCAGCTTACGGCGTTTCGTGAGTGTTTGACGGCGGTTCCCCATAGGTTGGCAAGCCTAGCGAACAGCGCAGGCATTGGCCTTGGCGCAGACTATGCGTTCGATTGCACCCGGCCCGGTCTCGCGCTGTATGGCGGGGTGCCGCGCGGCGATATGGCAGGCACCATCCAGCAGGTCGCTCATATAGAGGCAGCAATCATCCAAACGCGCCGTTTAAACCCCGGCGATGCGGTGGGATATAATGGCGAATTTACCGCCACCAAGCCGATGCGGGTTGGCACTGTTTCGCTGGGTTATGCCGATGGGTTTCTGCGCGCACGCGGGCCCGGCGCGTTGGTTAACTGCGGTGATCATAAACTGCCGTTGTTGGGCAAAGTTTCGATGGATATGGTGGTTGCTGACCTTTCCGATGCTCCCACTGTGGGAGAAGGGAATTGGGTGCAGGTGCCGTTCAACTTGCCCGATGCTGCGCGGCAAAGCACTGTTTCTCAATATGAATTGCTGACTGTGATGGGTGGACGGTTGCGCGGCTAGGCAAATTTTAGTCGCACTTGCGAACAGGCTCAGCGCCTTTGTGTTGCGCTGCACATTGTGCAGATGCTAAGATACACAAAAATACAATCGGGAGCCAATCAATGGCACGCAAGTCAAAAGACCATTCTGCCGACGTTTCGGCGGATACGACGATCATCAAGAAATACGCCAATCGGCGGCTGTATAACACGGCCTCGTCCAGTTATATTACGCTTGAAGACTTGGCCTCGATGGTGCGCGAGAATGTCGAATTTGTGGTATTTGATGCAAAGTCTGGCGAAGACATCACGCATTCGATCCTGACCCAAATCATCATGGACGAAGAAAGCAACGGCAAGCAGATGTTGCCGGTTAGTTTTCTGCGCCAATTGATCGGTATGTATGGCAATTCGATGCAGAATTTGATGCCGTCTTATCTTGAAGCAAGCATGACCAATTTTCGTCAAAATCAGGGCAAGATCCGCGAAGCCTTTGAAAAGGGCATGAGCAACAACCCGCTTACCGCTTTGCATGAAACCAACATGGCCATGATGCGCGCGGCGGCGGAAACCCTTATCCCCGGTGCCAGCAACCTTACAGGTGGCAAAAACACCGAGGTGAAACCAGAAGCTTCTGCCAAATCAGACCCGAGCGATGAACTTGCAGCGATGCGCGATCAGATGGCAGCAATGCAAAAGAAGCTGGACGAATTGGGCAAATAAAGCCACGCGATCCGGCAACACACAATGGCCAATTTTGGCCCCGGATTAGACAGGATTAGACGTGGCAAACATTAGGCACGCGCTCAATGCAAAGCGCGAAGACGACTTCGCCAAATGGTATCAAGAGGTGATCAGCGCAGCGGATCTCGCCGAAGAGTCGGGTGTGCGAGGCTGCATGGTGATCAAGCCTTGGGGCTACGGTATTTGGGAGCGTGTTCAGCGCCTGATGGACGACCGGATCAAAGCCGCCGGCGTGCAAAACACCTATTTCCCGATCTTCATCCCGCTCGCCAATTTCGAACGCGAAGCGGAGCATGTCGAGGGCTTCGCAAAGGAAATGGCGGTCGTCACCCATCACCGCCTGATCGCTGGCAAGGATGGCGGGTTGATCCCTGATCCTGAGGCCAAATTGGAAGAGCCCTTGGTCGTGCGCCCTACGTCCGAAACGATTATCGGCGATGCCATGGCGCGCTGGATCCAATCGTGGCGCAACCTGCCGCTAAAGATCAACCAATGGGGCAATGTCGTGCGCTGGGAAATGCGCACCCGCATGTTCCTGCGCACCAGCGAATTTCTTTGGCAAGAAGGCCACACAGCGCACGCAACCAAAGACGAGGCTCTGGAAGAAACGCACCGCGCGCTGGAGATGTACCGCGCCTGCGTAGAGGAAGACCTCGCCATGCCTGTGGTCGCGGGTGAAAAGCCAGAGAATGAACGTTTCCCCGGCGCGGATGAAACGTGGTCGATTGAGGCAATGATGCAGGACGGCAAAGCCTTGCAAGCGGGCACCTCGCATTATCTTGGCACAAATTTCGCCACCGCAGCGGGCATCCAATATCAGGATCGCGAAGGCACCCAGCAACATTGCCACACCACCAGTTGGGGCACCTCAACGCGCTTGATTGGCGGCGTTGTGATGACACACGGTGATGATGACGGTCTGCGTGTCCCGCCCCGTATCGCGCCGCACCAGATCATTATTCTGCCCATGTTGCGCGATAAGCCTGAAGACGAAGCGGTGCTGGCCTATTGCGAGGAATTGCAGAGCGCTCTCACCGGCCGATCCGCATGCGGCGAAGCGGTGCGCATCCTCCTCGACAAGAGCCCCGGCAAGGCAACCGCCAAACGGTGGGATTGGGTGCGCAAGGGCGCGCCTGTAATCGTTGAAGTCGGCCCGCGTGATATGGAAAACGGCAAAGTGGCGATGCTGCGCCGCGACCAGTTGTGGAGCGCAGACACCGGCAAACCTGCGATGCAATTTATCTCTCGCGAAGACTTCGCAGCGGGCATCTCTGCCTTGCTGGAAGACATTCAGGCGAGCCTGTTCGAAGAGGCTCAAACGCGCCGTGATGCCAACATCACCCGCGGGCTGACGGGTTGGCACGATGTCGTGAACTTCTTCCGCAAAGGCGGCAAATATCCCGGATGGGTCGAGGTCCAATGGGCCAAACCAACCGGCGCGGCGCTGGAAAAAGTGATTGAGCAGCTCAAGGCCGAAAAGCTCACCATCCGCAACGTACCGCGCGACAGCGAAGCTGCGGACGGCACCTGCATCTTTACAGGCGAGCCTGCGGTGGAGCGGATATTGGTCGCCCGCGCATATTAGGGTGCGTCTCAAGGCGAATCCTTAGAGGCAAATATTGCGGCTATGATGGCGCGCTGGTCTTGGTCGGTTGGATCGGGATATTTGTCGTCATCGGATTTGGCGTGCTGAAATCGCAAGATGGGCCAAACCAATATGGCGATGCGCCTGTGCGCTTTTGAAACCTTGCGCCTTTGGCCATAGCGCGGCAAGCTGCTACCCATGATCAAACGCCTTATATTGCCCGCCGCCTTCGCCGCAGCCATTTTGGCCGCTCCGCTGTCTGCCGATCACCATTCAGAGGCACCACCGGAACCCTCCGATGATCCGGGGATGGAGGTTTCGGAAGACCGTCTGCGCGCGGACATGGACACGATTGTCGGCTTTGGCACGCGGCACACATTATCCACCCAGACCGATCCAAATCGCGGGGTAGGCGCGGCGGTCAATTGGGCGCTGGATGAGTTTGGCCGGATGAGCGCGGCGTGTGATGGTTGCCTCGACGTGCAAGCCGTTGGCCGCGTGGTTGAGCCGGATGGCCGCCGGATTCCCGAACCAACTTTGATCCGCAATGCAGTGGCGATCCAACGCGGTACCGAACGCCCGAACGAAGTCATCATCGTTCAGGCGCATTACGACACCCGCGTCACCGATCCGCTCAACGGCACCGATAATGCTCCGGGTGCGAACGATGATGGTTCAGGCAGCGTTATGGTGCTGGAAGCAGCGCGGATTTTGTCTCAGCGTGAGTATCCCTCGACCATCATTTACGCGCTGCTGACGGGCGAAGAGCAGGGGCTTTATGGCGCGGGCATTCTTGCCGATTGGGTTGGCGAACAAGGGATGACGGTCAAGGCCGTGCTGAACAACGATATGATCGGCAATTCGTGCGGATCCGATGGATATTGTGAGCCGGATTATGTCCGCGTCTTTTCCGAAGGGTTGCGCGCCGATTCCACGCCGCGGCTGCGCGCGCTGCAACGCCGCTTTGGCGGGGAGAATGATTCACCGAGTCGCAATATCTCACGTTGGCTCGCCAATTTTGCCGCCGAATATCCTGATGGGATGCAGGTCCGGCAAATCTGGCGCACCGATCGCATGGGCCGGGGCGGGGATCAGATCCCCTTCCTTGATCGCGGATATCCCGCCGTTCGTGTGACTGTTTCGGTCGAGGATTACGATCATCAGCATCAGGACCTTCGCGTCGAAGACGGCGTGACTTATGGCGATACGGTGGATGAGCTGGATTGGACCTATCTCACCCGCGCCAGCGTGTTGAATTTGCGAGCCTTGAACGCCTTGGCCCATGCTCCGATGCCGCCCAGTGTTGGCGCCGATGCCATTGTCAAAACCTACACCGAATTGACGTGGGACGCGGTCGAAGGATCCTCCAGCTACACGGTCTATCTGCGGGCAACCGATCAAAGCTATTGGCCGGGTGATCCGGCTTTGACGCTCAACCAAGTGCCCGCCGATGATGGTGCGGAAAGCCAAGATGAAACCTATGCAATTGACGCTGCTGTGAGTTTTGAGGCGATTGAACTGGCTGTCATGGACGGTGGCTTTTCCGTTAAGTTGAACGGTGTGCGCGGGGATGATTGGTTGTTTGGTGTCGCAGCGTGCGATCAGGCGGGTCATTGCTCCCCGATTTCAACCGCTGTGCCCGGCGGTGCGTTCGAGCCGGTGGAGCAACCAGAGGAATAACTTCCCACCCAATAGGTGAGCGAGTAGGGCCACGTTATGGCCAAACGTTCACACCACAATACGACGAAGCTCCCTCAGGGCATGCCCTCGGCAAAACAGGTTCTGGAGTTCATCCAGACGTCTGATGAGCCCGCTGGAAAGCGCGAGATTGCCAAGGCATTCGGCCTTAAAGGGCAGGAGAAAATCGCGCTTAAGCGCTTGCTCAAAGACATGGCGGAAGAGGGGCTGATCGACGGCAAAAAGACCGCCTATCACCAAATGGGGGGCGTTCCCAAAGTCACGGTGCTGCGCGTGATCGAGATCGAAGATGGCGTGCCCATCGCGATCCCCGACAATTGGGCTCCTGATGCTCCGGGTGAACCGCCGCGCGTGACCATGCGCGAAAACACCGGGCAAAAGGGCAAATCCGGCGTTGGCCGGCGCGGCCCTGCGCTTAAGCGCGGCGACCGGGTGTTGTCCCGAACAGAGCAAAGCGGCGAAGGATGGGTTGCCTATCCGATCAAGAAATTGCCTGCCCGCACAGAAGGCTTGATGGGCGTTGTCGAAATTGATGGCAGCGGGAAAGCCTGGCTTGCCCCAGTCGATAAACGCATTCGTCGATCCTTCCCCATCAGCGATGTCGGAGGAGCCGAGGAAGGCCAGCTGGTTTTGGCCGAACGAACCGGTCGATCCGAACGCTCTGGTCTTAAAGTGATCGAAGTGATCGGCGATCCGCTGGCTCCCAAAAGTTTCAGCCTGATCGCAATCGCCAAACACGGCATCCCGCACACATTCCCAGCGGAGGTGAACGCCGAAGCGGGCGCCGCGGTCGAACTCACCTTGTCGAATGACAAACGCGAAGACCTGCGCGACCTGCCCATCGTGGCAATCGACCCTGCCGATGCGCGCGATCATGACGATGCGATTTGGGCCGAACCGGACGGGCAGGGCGGGTTCAAAGCCCTTGTCGCGATTGCGGATGTGTCGTTTTATGTGCGCCCCGGCTCCGCTTTGGATCGGGAGGCCCGCAAACGCGGCAATTCGGTCTATTTCCCCGACCGCGTTGTTCCCATGCTGCCAGAGGTTCTGTCCGCAGATGTGTGTTCTTTGCGCGAGAATGAAGATCGCGCGGCCATGGCGTGCCACCTGCACATCAATGCCGAAGGTCAGATCACCAAGCACCGTTTCACCCGCGCGATAGTCCGCATCCATCACAACATTGCTTACGAAAACGCGCAGGCAGCCGTCGATACCGGAACGCCTCCAGAATACCTTTCGAACCTGTGGGCGGCGTGGAAGCTGCTTGCAGATGCTCGGGCAAAGCGCGAACCGCTCGATCTAGACCTACCAGAACGGCGCGTGATGCTGAACGATGAAGGTCAGATCACTGAGATCGCCGTGCGCGAACGGCTGGATGCGCACCGGGTGGTTGAAGACTTTATGATCGCGGCCAATGTTGCCTCGGCCAAGGCGCTGGAGGCGAAAACAGCGCCCGTCGTTTACCGGGTGCACGACACGCCAAGCCGGGAAAAGCTGATCGCCTTGCGCGAATATATGGGCACGTTGGGTAAAAAGCTGGCGATGGGGCAGGTCATTACGCCTGCACTGTTCAACAAACTTCTTAAAGACGTCACCGAAGAGTCTGAAAAAGCGCAAGTGATGGAAGCCGTGCTGCGCACCCAGATGCAGGCGTTCTATGGCCCTGCCAACGGCGGGCATTTTGGCCTCGCGCTGGGATCATACTCGCACTTTACATCGCCCATTCGCCGCTACGCCGATTTGCTTGTGCACCGGGCTTTGGTCGATGCGTATAAATTGGAGCAGCCAAAGCCGAAGGTGGACCTGCCAGAGGGCACCGGCCTTTCAGACAAAGACCGCGCAAGCCTGCAAGAGATATGCGACGCGATCAGCCAAACAGAACGCCGCGCGATGGAGGCTGAGCGCGACACGATTGACCGCTATGTCGCCGCTTGGCTTTCTGGCCGGGTGGGCGAAGTGTTCGACACGCGCATCACTGGCGTACAGGGGTTCGGTTTCTTTGCCACAATCGTTGGGCTGGGAGGCGATGGCTTGGTGCCAATTTCCACCCTTGGCGATGAATATTTCCGCCATGACGAGGCATCGCAATCGCTGATCGGGGAAAGCAGCGGCACGACGTATTCATCAGGCGATCGTTTGAAACTCAAATTGGCGGAATCCAACGCGCTGACCGGTGCTCTCAAATTTGTGCCGGTCGATGCCGATGGCAATGCGATTGAGACACGGGGCGGGCGCGATGATCGCGGACGCGGTTCAAACAGGCGCAGCGTCGGACCTCCGAAAAAGGCGGGCAAATATGCTGCGGGCAAACGCGGACGCCCCGGCAACATCCGGCATCAGGGACGCCGACGCAAGAAATAGCATCAGCGCAGCGGCAGCTTACGCTTCGTGGTCGCTTTTCTTTTCGTCATAATCATGCGGAATCACATAGAGTGGGCAGTTAAGCCCGCCTGCATGGGCGGCAAAATGCGTCACCAAAGGCCCCGGATTTCCGCCCTTTGCTGCGCCCAGCACTAGGGCGCCGACTTCGTCATGGCTTTCCAAAAATTCGCTGACGATCTTTTGGCCGTTCCCAATTTTTACCGAAATGGTGGGCATCAAACCGCTTTCTGCCAGCAGATTGCCTGCAACACCGTGGGCCAGCACCTCTGCTCGGTCGCGGGCCTCTTGCTCAATGGTGGCCTGAACGCCGCCAAAGGCGCTGAAATTCTGCTGTGCCACCAAAGCGAGAATGTGCACCGCACCGTCAACCTGAACAGCGCGCCGCGCGGCAAAACGCAGGGCCGCGCGCGCTTCGTCGCTTTCATCGATAATGACCAAGAATGTGCGCACAACGACCCTCTTTTAGAGCAAGATATCCCGGCAAACCCGCAAAAAGGCAAGGGGAGCCCAAAATTCGCAAAAATTTGCGCCATTTCGCTGTGGCAAGGGCGTGAGGGGACTTGCGCCAAAAAGGACACGGGTTAAAGCCATTCGAAAGACCACTCAGGCGCGAATGCCGTAACGGAGTTTTGCAAGTATCATGGCCATCGAAATCAAGATGCCGGCACTGTCACCAACGATGGAAGAAGGCACTCTCTCGAAGTGGCTCGTTAAAGTTGGTGATAGCGTCCAGTCAGGCGACATTATGGCTGAGATTGAGACTGACAAAGCGACGATGGAATTTGAGGCCGTCGATGAAGGCGTGATCGCCGCGATTGTGGTTTCCGAAGGCAGTGAAAACGTCGCAGTCGGGTCAGTCATCGCGATGCTGGCCGAGGAAGGCGAGGACGTCAGCGATGTCAGCGCGCCTTCTGCCGATGCGGCTCCGGCCCGAACACCCCAACCGGCACCTTCACCAGCGCCTGCTCCCGCGCCGACGGATGGCCCCGCTGCTTCACCAACGGCAAAACGTCTAGCCGAAGCGAACGGGATCGACCTTGGTCAGATTGAGGGCACCGGTCCCAAGGGTAAAATCACCAAAGGCGACGTGGAAACGGCCATTGAGGCGGCTGGCGGTTCGGCTGTTACTGCTCCTGCTGCGGCACCGGTACCGGCGGCTGCTCCAGCGAATGTGGGCGGGCGGGTCGTTGCATCCCCCTTGGCGAAGCGGATTGCCCAGCAAAAAGGCATCGACCTTGCCGCCGTTGCGGGAACTGGCCCGAATGGCCGCATTGTTAAATCCGATGTTGTGAACTACACGCCTGCAGCGGCCGCCGAGACCAGCGCGCCAGCAGCGACGCCTGCAACTTCGGCACCGGCAACCGCTGCTGCACCGGCTAACGAATATGACGCTCCGTTTGAAACGCAAAAATTGGGCAATGTTCGCAAGGTTATCGCGCGCCGCCTGACCGAAGCGAAACAGACTGTTCCGCACATTTACCTGACCGTTGACGTTCGCCTTGATGCGCTGCTTTCGCTGCGCAAAGAATTGAACGCATCGTTGGAAGCGGACGGCGTAAAACTTTCGGTGAACGATCTGATTATCAAAGCGCTCGCCCGCGCGCTTCAACGCGAGCCCCAGTGCAACGTTTCCTATCAAGGCGACGTCATGCACCAATACACGCGCGAAGATGTCTCGGTCGCCGTAGCCGCGCCAACTGGGCTGATCACGCCGATCATCCGCGATGCAGGCCGCAAAGGTCTGGCGGAAATCAGTACTGAGATGAAAGAGCTCGCGGGCAAAGCGCGCGACGGCAAATTGCAGCCGCACGAATATCAAGGCGGCACCGTTTCGCTGTCCAATCTGGGCATGTTCGGCACCAAACAATTCGACGCCGTTATCAATCCGCCTCAGGGCATGATTTTGGCTGTGGGTGCGGGTGAACAACGCCCCTATGTCATCGACGGCGCGTTGGGCGTGGCCACTGTGATGAGCGTCACCGGCAGCTTTGATCACCGCGCGATTGACGGCGTGGACGGGGCAAAATTGCTCGACCAGTTCCGCAGCTTGATTGAGAACCCGATGGGTCTTGTCGTCTGATTTTCGAAGAGAAGGGCCCCGGTATGAACATCCGACTTGCGCCAGCAATAGCCGCAATAGTGCTGTCTTCGATGACATTGTCGGCGTGCCAGGAGTATCAGCAAGACCGCGTGGAAGACGCTGCTCAAGAGATTACAGAATTTGGCACCGACGAGGAATTTGTTGAAAATCCCGCCCCATCGCCAACGCCGAAATTCGGCGTGGAACCGCGCCCCGTTCGTATTGGATTTGATGGACCTGATTTTGACGCGTGCGGTTCTTATGGCGAAATCACGGGTCTAAATCCAGACGGCGACAATTTCCTTTCCGTGCGCGCTGCGCCCAGCACGGATGCTGAAGAACTCGATCGTCTAACCAGCGGCACAGGCGTTTCGATGTGCGACAGCGCCAATGGTTGGATTGGCATTGTCTACGAAGGGTCCGGCACCGCAGGCACCGATTGCGGCGTCGGATCACCAGTTGAGAGCGAGCGCGATTATGACGGTGCCTGCCGATCTGGTTGGATCAGTGAGCGCTTTGTTGAACTGATCGCGGGCTAGGTTTTAGTCTTTGCAAAGAATTCTAGGCCTTTTTGCGAATTTTGTTGGCATTGCCATTGCCGGCTCGGTTGCGGCATGGATTACTGTCGTCGCGATTTTTGCGCTGCAACGGTCGGATGAGCCGGTCACTGAGATTTGGATTGAAGTCTACATGGGCATGTTCTGGGTCGGGCTCGCCGGGAACTTTGTGGTCGGACTGCCGGTGGCGCTTCTGGTCTACGCACTTGCTCGCAAGCATTTGGTGCAGGCTCCGGCAAGTTTGGCGATGATCTCCGTGCTGTCGGGGGTCATGCTGATTTTGGCAAGCTATGTGATTGGCGATGAAAGAGCAGCTTTGATCTTTGGATTGCCTGCATTTGCTTCGGCAATTACTTTCGGCGCGGCGGGATATTTCCTTATCATCCGGCCTCAAAGGCCGCGGGAAAGAACTGTCCATGAGTGAGCCACAATTGATGATCCGCGCCACCGCGATGCCCACAGACCTCAACCCCTATGGCGGGGTGTTTGGCGGTTGGTTGATGGCCCAAATGGCGCTGGGCGCAGGGTCATTGGCGAGCCGGGTGGGGCGCGGCAAAGCGGTTGTCGTGCACGCCACCGATTTTACCTTTCCCGGCGCGATGGCCGTCGGTGATGAGCTGTCTGTCTATGCTCAGGTGATCGCGACGGGAACAACTTCGCTGACGATCTTGGCTGAGGGCGTGGGCCGCGAACGCAACGGCGAACAGACCACCAAAGTTTCACGCGGGACGTTCAAATTCGTGCTGCTTGATGACAATGATCGGCCCCGTCCTGTTGAGACAGACTATGTTTGATCGCAGAATGGAACTCTGTCCTACAGGCCCAGAGCTGTGGCATAGGCTGCGCATGGTCCCGGCCCGGTTTTTCAGCGTTTTCGTGTCCGTTTCTCGCGGGCATGGTCGCTATCATCCCCTCAAAATATTTCCTCCCCAGGACCGTGTAACATCCGGTCCATGTTACAATGTTACAGGAACTCCAAATGGCTAACCCATCATATGACGTCATCGTGCTCGGCTCTGGACCGGGCGGCTATGTCGCGGCGATTCGCTGCGCTCAATTGGGATTGAAGACCGCGATTGTGGAGCGAGAGAACCTCGGCGGTATCTGCCTCAACTGGGGCTGTATCCCGACAAAAGCGCTGCTGCGTTCGGCTGAGATCAAGCACTACATGGATCAGGCAGCGAGTTACGGTCTAAAGGTCGCCGGCACGATTGAGGCGGATTTGGACGCCATCGTGAAGCGCAGCCGGGGCGTCGCAAAGCAGCTCAATCAGGGCATCGGCCACCTGATGAAGAAGAACAAGATCACCGTGCATATGGGGGAGGGGACCCTGACCGGGCCGACCTCGCTTACGGTGAAGGGCGACAAGGGCACAGAAACGCTCAATGCCAAACACGTGATCGTAGCAACAGGCGCACGGGCGCGGGATCTGCCGTTTGCGCCTGCCGATGGAAAGCGTGTGTGGACATACCGCCACGCAATGGTGCCACCCGAAATGCCTAGCAAGCTGCTCGTGATCGGGTCAGGCGCCATCGGGATCGAGTTTGCCAGCTTCTACAACGACATGGGCGTCGATGTGACCGTGGTGGAGATGCTCGACCGGGTGGTGCCGGTGGAGGACGCCGATGTGTCCACATTCCTTGAAAAGAGCCTGACCAAGCAGGGCATCACGATCATGACCGGTGCAGGCGTGGAGGGGCTGAAACCGCACGCCAAAGGTGTCACCGCGACGATCAAGGACAGCAAGGGCTCCGTCGCCACGACTGAGTTCAGCCATGTCATCACCGCCATTGGGATTGTGCCCAACACTGAGAATGTCGGCCTTGAAACGCTGGCGGATATGGACCGCGGCTTCATCCAGATCGATCCGTTTGGCCGCACGAAGTCAGCCGGGCTTTGGGCGATCGGTGATTGCACACCGGGCCCATGGCTCGCGCACAAGGCCAGCCACGAAGGCGTCACTTGCGCAGAAGCCATCGCGCAAGAATTGGGCAACACAGAGGTTCACCCGCACCCGCTAAACCGTGATGCGATACCGGGCTGCACCTATTGCCATCCGCAGATCGCCAGCGTCGGGAAGACCGAAGCGGCTGCAAAAGAAGCGGGGTACGAGGTCAAAGTCGGCAACTTCCCCTTTATCGGCAACGGCAAAGCCATTGCGCTGGGCGAGGCAGAAGGCTTCATCAAAACCGTGTTCGATGCCAAGACAGGCGAGCTGCTGGGCGCTCACATGATCGGCGCGGAAGTAACCGAACTAATCCAAGGCTACACTGTGGGCAAAGTGCTTGAGACGACCGAAGCGGAATTGATGCAAACCGTCTTCCCGCATCCGACTCTGTCTGAGATGATGCATGAAAGCGTCCTCGACGCCTATGGCCGCGCGATCCACTTCTGATGGGTGAGAGCAAGTCAGACGCCGAAAACCCGTTCCTCACCAAAGAGGATCTGATCGCGCATCTGAAAGGGAGCATGTTTCCCAAAGGCAAAGCCTTCGCGCCAAGTTTGGTGATGTGGGGCGATCCGCATGGTGAAGAGGTCGACGTCGATTCGCTCGACCACATGTCCCCGCCAGAGGCCGATGAGCCCGAAGCACGCAACCCTAAGGGAAAAGCGGATTAAGGTGGGTGGCGGACAGTCAGGGATTCGAACCCTGGAAGGGCTTGCACCCTTGCTGGTTTTCAAGACCAGTGCATTCGACCACTCTGCCAACTGTCCGCGTCGCAAAGCCGGTTAGCGCCGCAAAAGCCGCTTGTCACTAGCAGATACAGATTCGAGGAAAAACCAATGGCAAAAGGCACACACGACTATGCCGCAGATCCTCGCAATGAAACGGTGCTGATCAACGTCAACGGCACCCTTGTGCCGCGCGCGCAGGCGAGTGTTTCGGTCTTTGACAGCGGCTTCATGTTGGGTGACGGTGTGTGGGAAGGGCTAAGGCTTCACCGAGGAAAAATCGCCTTTGTCGATTCGCATATGGACCGCCTTTACGAAGGCGCCAAAGCAATCGCGATGGACATTGGCCTTACCCGCGATGAATTGATTGCGCGTATTGATGAAACCGTGGACGGCAATGGCATGCGCGAACAAGAAGGCGTGCATATGCGCCTGATGGTGACGCGCGGCATCCGATCCACACCTTATCAAGACCCGCGGGTCGTCATCAGCGATGCGACCATTGTCATAATCCCGGAATACAAAACCCCGCTCCCCTCGACGATCGAAAGCGGCATCCGCCTGTTCACCGTGCATGTTCGCCGCGGGGATCCAGCGGTGCAGGATCAAAAGCTTAACTCCCATTCGAAACTCAACTGCATCACAGCCTGCATTCAAGCGACTCAGGCGGGCGCAGATGAGGCTTTGATGCTTGACCCGCACGGCTTTGTGGCGACTTGTAATTCAACTCACTTCTTCATCGTTAGAAAAGGCGAGGTTTGGACGTCGAGCGGCGATTACTGCCTTGGTGGGATCACCCGGTCCAATGTGATCCAAGTGTGCAAAGAGGCAGGGATACCGGTTTACGAACGCAACTTTTCACTCACCGATGTGTACGGTGCTGAGGAGGCATTTGTGACCGGCACGTTCGCCGGCGTCGTTCCGGTTACAGAGGTGGATGGCCGCGCTCTCACACCGGGCCGTGGTCCGATGGTGGAACGGTTGCAGACACTGTATCGTGAATTGATGGATCGGGATGCCCAATGACCATCCGCATCGCAATGTGGAGCGGCCCTCGTAATCTTTCCACCGCTATGATGCGCAGTTTCAGCAGCCGATCAGACACGTTCGTCAGTGATGAACCCTATTATGGCGCCTATTTGAGAGAAACGGGCGATCCGCAACCTATGGCGGCTGCCATTATCGCCGATATGGATTGTAACTGGCGTTCGGTCACCACCGCGCAAAATGGGCCATCACCCGATGGCAGCTCGGTTTGGTATCAAAAACATATGCCCCATCATATGGAGGGGCCAGTGGACATCTTGGACCTGAGCGATACCCGTCATGCCTTTCTGATCCGCGATCCTGTGCGCGTGGCGGCAAGTTATGCAGGAAAGCGAACCGCCATTAAGGCAGAGCATCTGGGTATAGAGCGTCAACGCGCCTATTTCGATTTGGAAGCCGATCGGCTTGGCCGTGCACCGCCTGTTGTCGACAGCGCGGATGTTTTGGCCAATCCCGCCAGCGTGCTTGAAAAACTGTGCGATGCGCTTTCGATCGATTGGGATGCAGCGATGCTTTCATGGGCAAAGGGCCCGCATCCACAAGACGGCATTTGGCAATCGCATTGGTATGACGCGGTGAACGCCTCAACCGGGTTTGGAAAACAACCGGGTGATCTGCCAACCCTCGACGAAGAGTATCAAAAAACCGCCGATGCGTGCCGAGGGGACTATGAGTATATGCGCAATCATGCAATTACCCCTTAGTTAATCGGACGCGGCGAAGGCCGTGCTCATCTAGAATTCAGATCACGTGTGAGATGCCTGTCTAATGCCAATCAAACGCCTTTGCTCTTTCGCCATTCTTGCGCTCGCCACTGTGGGGCTGGGCAGTGTTACGGCGCCTTCTGCGACGCAGGCACAAGTTGCCGCGCGCGATGGGATTGCGTTCGACGCTTATATGGAGCTGCTCAAAGCGCGGGCGCGGGCCGAAGGTGTCAGCGAAGCCACGCTCAACCGGATGACGGCTGGCCTCACTCCCAATGCGCGTGTGATCCGCCTTGATCAGGGGCAACCGGGCAGGCCAACGCGCCGGGGTTATCCAGCGATGGCCCCTTATATTGCAACCCATGTGAATTCCGCGCGGATCGCGGGTGGTCGCAGCGTTTATCGCGGGAATTCTGCGGAACTGCGCCGCGCAGAGCGGGATTACGGCGTTCCTGCTGAAATCATCGTCGCGATTTTTGGGCATGAAACCAGCTATGGCCGGATACGCGGGAACTTTGACCTTTCGCGCAGTCTGGCAACACTCGCATGGGAAGGCCGCCGCCGCGACTTGTTCGCTGGCGAATGGGTCGCGTTGATGAAAGTCGCTGATCGTGGATTTTCGCGCCAAGAATTGGTCGGCAGTTTCGCTGGAGCCTTTGGCAATCCGCAGTTTTTGCCTTCGGTCTATCTGCGGCTTGCCACGGATGGAGACGGCGACGGGCGCGCCAACATCTTTAGCAACCGGGCAGACACTTTTGCCTCTATTGCAAACTATTTCAAAGACGCCGGTTGGCGCACTGGCCAACCATGGGGCGTGCGCGCAGCCGTGCCGCGTGGCTTCAATGTCGATGCATACCGAACGGAGCTGGTTTCGCCGGTGTGTTCACGCGTGCATGAACGCCACAGCCAGTGGAAAACGGTGGCAGAATGGCGCGCTTTGGGTGTTCAGCCACAGCGAGCCCTGCCGGATGACACTCTCACTTCGTTGTTCCAGCCAGATGGTCCGGGAGAGCCTGCTTGGCTCCTTACTGGCAATTACCGGGTGATCCTCGAATACAATTGCTCCAACTATTACGCGATGAGCGTCGGTCTGCTGGCTGACGAAATCGTGAACTAAGCTGATCTGTCCCCTCGCATCTTAGCCGGTCGGGCCCTATGGATGGGGTGTTATGACGGCTGTCTTGAAACTGTATCCCATACGGGGCCTGCGTTTAGGGTTTGCGATGGTGATTGCGTTGCTTTGCGCGGCGTACACGCCTGCGCTTTCGGCGCAGAATGGTCCCGGTCCCCCGCCTCCCGACGACGTGCCCATCGTCTTGCTGGTTGATGTAACCAGCGGGCAGGTGCTCTATTCGCGAGAGGCCGACCGCCGATTTGTCCCGGCGTCCATCACCAAAGTGATGACGATGTACCACGCCTTCGAATTGATCGAAGAGGGCAGTCTCGATCCCGCGCAGATTATGACGATGGATGATGAGACTTGGCGCGATTGGAACGGGGAAGGCTCCACCATGTGGATCAACGCCCAGGATCAGGTGCCAGTGCACGATCTGTTGACCGGCATCGCCAATATCTCGGCCAACGACGGCGCAATAATGCTGGCCAAAGGGCATTCGGGCACGGTTCCAACATGGGTTGATGGGATGAATAGCCGCGCACGGGCGCTGCGCATGGTGAACAGTCACTTTGGCACGCCCAATGGCTGGCCCGATGAAGGGCGAACATTTACGACCGCCAATGACCTTGTTGTTTTGGCTCAGTCTATGATCAGGCGCCATCCTGATAAATTCGCGCGCTATATTGGTCTGCCCGGCTTTCGGTATAACGGCATTGAACAACCCAATCGCGATCCGATGATTGGCCGTTTGGAAGGCGCCGATGGGATCAAGACTGGCTACACCAATGAATCCGGCTTTGGATATCTCGGCACCGCACAGCGCAATGGGCAGCGCCTCGTACTTGTAGTAGCAGGAGCGCCGCGCAACGCCATCCGCGCCCGGTCCGCCCGCGCGCTGACAGAATGGGGTTTCACGGCTTTTGACCGGGAGCGACTGTTTGAAAGAGGGGAAAATGTCGGATTTGCCCGCGTGCAAGGAGGGGATAGCCGCTCCGTGGCCTTGCAAACCGATCGAACCGTCTTCGTCAATGTGCCCCGCGGCCAAGCCGCAAACCTGCGCATGTCGATAGTGTATGATGGGCCGCTTCGGGCCCCTTTCGATCAGGGCGAAGACGTCGCAGCCCTTGTGATAGAAGTGCCCGGTATGGAACCAGCCCGCGTGCCGCTGCAGGCGGCTAAACGCGTTGGAGAGGCTGGTATTTTTGCACGCATTGCCAATGGTATAGCAGGGTGGTTTTCATGACGCGGAACACAGCGAAGGGCTGCTTCATTGCCTTTGAAGGAGGCGAGGGGACAGGCAAATCCACCCAAAGCCGCCTGCTCGCAGAGGCTTTGCGTGACCGGGGTGAAAGTGTTGAAGTGACCCGCGAGCCCGGCGGCACAGCAGGCGCAGAGGCAATCCGCGAATTATTGCTCCATCCACCAGGAGAAGGCTGGAACGCTCAATCTGAAGCTTTGCTGTTTGCCGCGGCCCGCGCTGACCATGTGGCGCGCCTCATCCGCCCTATGATCGAGCAGGGCACCTTTGTCGTGTGCGACCGGTTCGTCGATTCTAGCCGCGCCTATCAGGGCGGCGCAGGCGGGCTTGGAGATGCTGCAATCCAGACGCTGCATGCTTTCGGTAGCGGCGGCCTGCGCCCAGATTATACAATCTTGCTGGAGGTTGATGAAGAACGGCTTTCTGAACGTCTGGCCGCGCGCGATGGCGATGTCAGCGACGCGATTGGCGGCCGGAGCGCTCAATATCATAGAGCTGTTGCACGCAGCTTTCGCGATTTGGCGGATAGCGACCCAGATGGCTTTATCATCATCGATGGGATGGGCTCCCCCGAAGAGGTCCATGCCCGCATTGTCACCGCACTCGGACCGGCGCTGGATACCTGATGGGCGATCCTGACATCAACTGGCCCAATCACTCGGATGCTTTGCGGGAATGGCGCGCGGCGATGGGCAGCACGCGGATGCACCATGGCTGGATCCTTGCTGGGAAAAGCGGCCTTGGCAAACAGCAATTTGCCCTCGCAGCGGCACGCGAATTGGTGGCAGAGGACGGCATTCCGCAACCGACCGGTGACCACCCCGATATCATCGTGCTCACCTATGGTGCGAAGAACGACAAGGAAGCCCGCGCGCAGGCCGATGGCAAGAAATTCGAACTCGCTCGCAGCATCCGTGTGGATCAGATACGCGGAATGCAAAAACGCCTGACAACCCGGCCAACGCTTGGTTCGCGCCGGGTGGTCATTGTAAATCCGGCCGATGATATGGAGGTGAGCGCTTCCAACGCGCTCCTCAAGAGCTTGGAAGAGCCGCCGCAGGGCACATTCTTCCTCCTTATCGCGCACCGCCCAGCGCGCCTGCTCCCGACAATCCGATCCCGCTGCCGGTTGCTGCGATTCCCTGCACTTAGCACCGTCCAACTTGAAACGATGTTGGAGGCATCGGGCGCGGTCGGGGAAGGGGTATCGGCCTTGGCCGCCATCCGAGCAGCGGAAGGGTCTTACGGCGCAGCCTTGCGGTTTGCAGAGCAAGATTTGGCCCCAATCGGCGCATTGATCACCACGCTTTTGACCAAAAGCGATCCCAACATCACCGTCCGCGCGGAATTGGCCCGCTTGATTGGAGCGCGCGCCGATAGAGCCCGTTTGCAAGCCGTCATGGAGCTAGCCCAGTCCATCGTCGCCGAACTTGCGCGGACCACTGAAAAATCCGATCAGCGCGCCGTTTTGGCGGACACGCATGCCGAATTGGTCACCCTTGCCGCGCAGGCCCCCAATTACAATTTCGACACCGGATTGCTCACCCTTGAAATCGGCACCTTGCTCATGCGCGCTGCCCCGGCTAGCGACCACGCCCATGGCTGATATCGATACATCCCCGTTCTACATCACGACTGCGATCAATTACCCCAATGGCCGCCCGCATATCGGGCACGCTTACGAAGGGATTGCCGCTGATGTTATCGCGCGCTTTCAAAGGCTGCGCGGGCGCACCGTTCGTTTCCAGACAGGGACCGACGAACATGGCCTGAAAATGGCGCGCAAAGCAGAGGAGCAGGGCCGCACCCCGCGCGAATTGGCCGATGAAATGTCAGGCTATTTCCGCGAAATGGATGAAGCGCTGAGCATCAGTTTTGATCGTTTCATCCGCACTGTGGAACCCGATCACCACCGCGCCAGTCAGGCGATTTGGGAACAGATGGAGGCTGCGGGTGATCTGTATCTTGATCGGTACGAGGGTTGGTATTCCGTCCGCGACGAAGCCTATTATGATGAAAGCGAGCTGAAAGAGGGTGAGGGCGGCACAAAACTCTCCCCGCAAGACACGCCGGTTGAATGGACGGTTGAGGAAAGCTGGTTTTTCCGCCTGTCCAAGTATCAAGAGCCACTGCTCGAATTGCTCAAGACACCGGGCTTTCTTGAACCGGCGAGCCGCCGCAATGAAATGATCGCCTTTGTCGAAGGCGGTTTGCGTGACCTTTCGGTTAGCCGCACCAGTTTTGATTGGGGCGTAAAGGTTCCGGGCAGCGAAAACCATGTGATGTATGTGTGGGTCGATGCGCTGACAAATTACCTCACCGGGCTCGGCTTTCCTGATGAAACACCGGAAATGGCGGAATTTTGGCCTGCCAGCCTGCACCTGATCGGGAAAGACATTGTGCGGTTCCACACAATCTATTGGCCTGCATTCTTGATGAGTGCGAAATTGCCTGTGCCCAAAGCGGTGTTCGGCCACGGTTTTCTGCTCAATCGCGGGCAGAAAGAATCCAAGTCACTGGGCAATGTCACCGATCCATTGGCTTTGGCGGAGCAATTTGGCGTCGACAACTTGCGGTATTTCCTGATGCGTGAGGTCGCGTTTGGACAGGATGGTTCCTATTCCGCAGAAGCCATTGTGACCCGCACCAACGCGGAACTCGCCAACAGTTTCGGCAATTTGGCCCAGCGCACCCTATCGATGATCGCCAAGAATTTGGACGGCACGCTGGAGAGATTTGACCCGGCGCAAGTGGATGCCGACCTCTTGAGCCAAATTCACAAAGCCTGCGCACAAGAATTGCCGGCCGAGTTTGGGAAATACGCATTTTCTGTTGGGATTGAGGCATGGATAAAGGCAGTTTACGCCTGCAATCAATATGTTGACGAACAGGCACCGTGGGCCCTTAAAAAGACCGATCCAGAGCGTATGAGGGTCGTCTTACAGACCATATTCATGGCCCTGCGCGACCTGGCGATTGCTATCCAGCCACTGGTGCCGGAAAAAGCAGCGGCGCTTCTGGATCAGCTGGGGGTTGGCGAAGACGCGCGGTCCTATGCTGATCTGGATGATCGCGATTGGTTCACCCGCCATGTGGAAAGCGGCTTTGTGGTTGCCAAGCCAACGCCAATATTCCCGCGTTTGGATTTGCCCGAAAGTGAGGCCGCCTGATGCTGATCGATAGCCATTGCCACTTGGAATATAAGGGGTTGGTCGAGGACCAAGCCGGTGTCCTTTCGCGCGCTCGCGAAGCCGGGGTAGGGGCGTTCCTCAATATCTCAACCAAGCAAAGCGAGTGGGAACAAGTCGTAGCAACCGCGACCCGCGAAAGTGATGTGTTCGCCAGTGTGGGAATCCACCCGCACGAGGCGGATGGGCACGAAGATTTGGGGCGGGGCGTGCTCTATGCAGCAACTGAGGACCCGCGCGTTATCGCCATTGGAGAGACGGGCCTCGACTATTTCTACGAACATTCTGACCGTGCCACGCAGGCCAAATTGTTCCGAATGCACATTGATGTGGCGCGTCAAACGGGCCTGCCGGTGATCATTCACACCCGCGATGCAGAGGCTGACACGCACCAAATCTTGAGCGAGGAAATGGAGAAGGGCCCCTTTCCCGCTCTGATCCATTGTTTCACGGCATCGGCCGATTTTGGGCGCAAGATGCTCGATCTGGGTCTGACCATTTCAATTTCCGGCATTGTGACCTTTAAAAACGCCAAAGATTTGCAGGCGGCGGCAAAAGACATTCCCGCTGATCGTCTTTTGGTTGAAACCGACAGCCCTTTTCTCGCACCGGTGCCGCATCGCGGCCGGCCCTGTGAACCGGCCTTTGTGGCCGACACGGCGCGATTTATGGCCGAATTGCGCGGGGTAGAGGCGGACCTTTTGGCAGAGCAAACGACCGCAAACTTCACCAACCTGTTTACGAAGGCGACGCTGTGAAGTTGATTATGCTCGGATCGGGAACCTCGACAGGGGTCCCGCGTGTAGGCGGTGAAGATGGCACGGGTGACTGGGGCGCATGCGATCCCGATGAACCCCGCAATCGCCGCAGTCGGGTCTCCATTATGGTGGAGAGCGATGATGGTAAGCGCCTTCTTATCGACACATCGTCCGATTGCCGCGCGCAGTTATTAGCAAACAAAATCAAGAACGTGGATGGGGTTTTTTGGACGCATGATCATGCGGATCACTGCCACGGGATAGATGACCTGCGGGTCATGCGGTACGGCCGCGGCGGGCCAATTCCCTCCTATGCCTCAACCGAAACCGTCCGGCGTCTGCGTCAACGCTTTGGCTATGTCTTTGCAGGACAGGAAGGATATCCGACGATCTGCACAATAGAGACATTGGACCGGCTCAGGATGATTGCTGGTTTCGGCGTGGAATGGTGCCAGATGGAGCACGGTCCTGGTGAAACAACCGGTTTTCGATTTGAAGCGGATGGCAAGTCTATTGCGTATGCCACTGATTTCAGTTCAATTTCGGATGAAATGGTCGATACATTTGCGGATGTAGACATTCTTGTCAGCGATTGTTTGCGGCGCGATCCTCATCCAACTCATGCGCATTTGGCGATGGCTATCGAGCTGGGAGAGCGCACAGGCGCAGGCCGAGTTGTGCTAAGCCATTTGGACAAGAGCATGGATTATCGCACTTTGGTGGATGAAGTGCCGGATTTTGTCACCGTGGGTTATGATGGGTTGGAGATGATTGCATGACAGAAGGTATGATTTTGTCGTTGGTACTTATGCTTGGGACGCTCGTTCTGTTTGGCAGCTCTTATCTCGGTTTACGGCAAGACTGGGCGAAGACCGCAAAATTGGCGGCGATTTGGTTGGGGATCATCGCAGGGCTGTTTCTTTTTGCAGAAGTGTTCAATTTGAGATTGCCTAACTGAGAGTGCCTTAGAGCGCACTTTAATTTAACATAATATATATTATCATTCCCACGTATCGCCGTTTGGGCAGGACCACCCCCAATGACCAAATCAGCCACATCGCCGCAGATTGAGCGACTTTTGAAGATCATGGCGAAACTGCGTGATCCCCAAGAAGGATGCGAATGGGATCTTGCACAAACCTTCTCGTCCATCGCTCCCTATGCAATTGAAGAAGCCTATGAGGTTTCCGACGCGATTGAACGCGGCA
The DNA here is from genome assembly GCA_947502815.1 of uncultured Erythrobacter sp. GTDB lineage: Bacteria > Pseudomonadota > Alphaproteobacteria > Sphingomonadales > Sphingomonadaceae > Erythrobacter. Next base: position 1,653,792 of record CANNBH010000001.1, on the reverse strand, counting down.
ACATGTCAGAGCTAAAAGCAGAACTCGGCGATCTTCTGTTCCAAACCGTATTCCATGCCCGCATGGCCGAAGAAGCGGGATTGTTTAATTTTGATGATGTAGCGCGCAGCATCAGCGACAAAATGGAAGCCCGCCATCCGCACATATTCGGCGACGAAACCGGCGTAATGGACGCAGAACGCTGGGAGGACCTAAAGGCAAAAGAACGCGAAACCTCGGGATCTACCAGCGCAATGGACGGAGTCGCGAAGGCTCTTCCGGCTTTGATGCGCTCTGAAAAGCTGCAAAAACGCGCCGCTCGTGTCGGTTTTGAATGGCACGACCTAAAAGGACCGAAGGAAAAGCTCGAAGAAGAGTTGATCGAATTGGATGAAGCCAGCGAAGAGGAAAAACTCGTCGAAGCCGGCGATGTTCTCTTCGTCGCTGTGAACATCATCCGGCGATACGGTGTGGACGCAGAACAGGCTCTCAAAGCGTCCAATGCAAAGTTCGAACAACGGTTTCGGCAGATGGAGGAATTGGCGACGAGTGACGGTCAAGATTTCACAGCGTTGGGTTTGGTCGAACAAGAGGCCTATTGGCAGAGGGTCAAACAGGCCGAGAGAAATCGGTCTACTCCGTCTCAAAATCCCGGGTTAAAGGCTTGAATATTGACCCAATTCCTTGGGATTAAGCCGCACTGTTAAACGCCGCAAGGGCCCCTGCTCCCCTTCCCCGGCATCTTCTTCGCTCAGCACATCGCCGTGTGCATGCAGCCACGCTATTCGCCTACCATCGGTTACTGGCAATGTGACGCACACTTCGCTGGCTTTGGCCGTAAGCATCTCAGCGATTTGGGCGGCGAAATCGTCAATTCCATCACCGGTAACTGCTGATACAAGCACCGCCTCATGCCCGCTTGAGGCTGCCTGCAATTCGTCAAAACGTTCTGGATCGATCAAATCCGCCTTGTTCCAGACCTCAAGGATTGGAATATCGCTTGTCCCGCTATCCCGATCTACAACGTCCAAATCGGCCAGCACGTCCAGCACCTGCTTCTTTTGCGCCGCATGAGCCGGGTTTGCCATATCGCGAATATGGCAGATGATATCGGCCCCGGTTACCTCTTCTAATGTCGCGCGGAAAGCGGCGACAAGCTGCGTTGGTAGGTCGGAAATAAAACCCACGGTGTCCGACAAAATGGCTTTCTCTACACCGGGCAAACTGATCGCGCGCATTGTTGGATCGAGCGTCGCAAAGAGCAAATCCTCTGCCATGACATCTGCACCGGTTAGGCGGTTGAAAAGGGTGGATTTGCCCGCGTTGGTGTATCCTACCAATGCAATAACCGGCCATGGCGCCCTGCCCCGGCGTTGCCGATGAAGCGTGCGAGTCTTGCGCACCTGCTCCAATTCACGCCTTAACCGCCCCATACGCTGGCGGATCATTCGGCGATCGGCCTCGATCTGTGTCTCCCCAGGGCCGCCTAGAAATCCGAAGCCGCCGCGCTGCCGTTCCAAGTGAGTCCAACTGCGCACAAGACGGCTTTGTTGGTAATCAAGGTGCGCCAGCTCAACCTGCAAACGCCCCTCAGCCGTGGCCGCCCGTTCCCCGAAGATTTCGAGAATGAGCCCGGTGCGGTCGATCACCTTGCGCTTAAGGCGATCTTCAAGGTTGCGCTGTTGGATCGGGCTAAGCGCGCCATCGACAACAACCAATTCGCATTCATATTGTTCGCACCAAACGGCGATGTTTTCGACCTGACCGGAACCGAACAGGGTGTTTGGCTGCATCTGCCGAACAGGCATAATGGCCGAATGTTCGATCACAACTCCGATGGCCAGAGCCAGACCCTCAGCCTCTGCCAACCTATCATTGGCATCAAGGTCGTAAGAGAAGCTCCTGATATCAGGACATAAGACTAGGGCCCGCGCACCGCGGGTTACCTCGTCCATCAGGTCATCATCAAAGCTCAGTAGTCAGTCCCGAAATCTTCGTCTTCGCCATCATCGGGGACCACTTCGCCTTCGTCGGAAAGATCAACGGGGCTGGCAGGCTGAATGGTGGAAACGGCGTGTTTGTAGGCCAATTGCACCGCGCCATCGCGTTCAAGCAGCATACAAAACAGATCATAGGCGGCAATGCGCCCTTGAAGCATGACACCGTTGACGAGGAACATGGTGACCTGAACACCGGCATCGCTGACTTTGCTCAGAAACACATCCTGCAACTGGCGCTGTTTGCGATTGGGATCACGATTGCCAAATTGTTCGGCATCAACCGGACCGCCCGGCATAATGGTGGAGATCGCGTGTTTATAGACCAATTGCGATTGGCCATCACGGCGCAGTAAGATCGAGAAATTGTCAAACCATGTGACAATCCCTTGAAGCTTAACGCCTTTTACAAGGAACATCGTCACCGGGGTTTTGTTCTTGCGCAGCAAATTCAGAAAGGCGTCCTGGAGGCTGCCTTGCCGTGCTGGATTGCCATTTGGGGATTTCCCGCCCGATGATGCGGACGCAGCGGCTGAGACGCCGGAATCGGTGACGGTGCGGGGGCGCGGAGAGAGAGTTCGCCCAGTGGACATATTATGCTCCTATTATTGGCGGCCGTTCTTACGGCTCGCAGAGGGCATCATGGCAATAGGAGCGCGCCGCTGCAATGGTAGAGTTTTGTTTGGGCGCAGTTTCTTGGCCTTACCCCTTGCGATCCGCCTCACGCCGGTCCGCCATGCCAAGCAATTTGAGTTTGCGGTGCAGCGCCGAACGTTCCATCCCAATAAAGGTCGCGGTTTTTGAGATATTCCCTGAAAAACGGCGGATCTGAATGGTGAGATACTCCCGTTCAAAGCTTTCTCGCGCCTCTCGTAAAGGCACGCCCATCATGGCCGACAGCCCCTGCCCTGATGCGACCAGACGCCCGCCAGTAATTTCTGCTGGCAACATTTCTGTTTCCACCGCGGTCAATCTGTCGCGCGGCGTCATAATGATTGTGCGTTCCACAACATTGCGCAACTGGCGGACATTGCCCGGCCAATCATAGGCCTGAAGTGCCGCCATCGCTTCTTCGGTAATCTCCGGCGGCGGGATGCCTTGATCGTTGGAATAACGGGTGAAGAAGTGTTCGGCGAGCGCGGGTATATCGTCGCGTCGATCAGACAGCGACGGAATCGCCACCGGCACCACGTTCAACCGGTAAAACAGGTCCTCACGGAACCGCTTTTCCTCCATTTCCACGGACAGGTCACGCGTGGTGGATGACACAACGCGGACATCGACGCCGATCTGGCGCGTTCCGCCAACTCGGACAAAGCTCTGCTCGGTCAAAACACGCAAAATCCGCGCCTGTGTGGAAAGCGGCATATCGGCGACCTCATCAAGGTACAATGTGCCGCCATCGGCCATTTCCAGCAAACCGGGGCGCACCTGTTTGCCATCTGCCTCTTCGCCGAACAGTTCCTGTTCAAACCGCTCGGGTGTGATCCGCGCCGAATTGACCAGCACAAAGGCATTCTCTGACCGGTTGCTCCATGCGTGCAGCATCCTGGCTGCGACCTCTTTACCAGCGCCCGCCGGACCTGAGATTAAGACGCGGCTGCCCGTGTTGGCGACCCGTTTCAATGTGGCACGCACCGTGTTGATAGCAGCGGAATTTCCGGTGAAATCGGCGCTGCCCCAGCTGGATCCGCGCAATTGCGAATTTTCGCGGCGCAGGCGCTCTGTTTCTGTGGCGCGCTCAACCAACAAAAGGAGCCGTTCGGCCTCAAACGGCTTTTCAATAAAATCCATCGCACCGCGGCTAACAGCGGACACGGCGGTATCGATGTTGCCATGGCCTGAGAATATGATCACCGGCACATCGGGTTCGCGGATCTTGATCGCGTCGAGCGTTTCCAGTCCGTCCATCTCGCTGCCATGCAACCAGACATCAAGCAGAACGACGCTGGGCCGCCTTTCGTCAATGGCGGCCAGCGCGCTGGTGCTGTCAGCGGCAGTGCGGCAAGCGTATCCTTCATCGCCAAGCACACCGGCGACCAGTTCACGGATGTCGCGTTCGTCGTCTACGATCAATATATCGAGGGCCATGCGCCTCTCCTTGAGGGGGGAATTGTGAGGGGTGTTGTCGCGGGGAGCGGTCGGGAAAGGTGAATTGCAACCATTATCCTGCCTCATCCTGTGACGGTTCAGGGTTGCGGGCGAAACGCAAGGTCACCACGGTGCCGCTTTCCTCGCTCTGTCCGCTGGCAAAGTTCATATCTCCGCCGTGTTCATCAACGATCTTGTTGACGATGGCGAGGCCTAGGCCGGTGCCTTTGTCACGGGTCGTGACATAGGGTTCGACAATGCGTTCACGGTCGGTCGGCAATCCGATGCCGTTGTCTTCGACCATGATGGCAATGCGGGTGCCGTGATCCTCCATCGTCACGCCGATGGCTCCGGTGAACTCTTCCCCCGCCTCCTGTGCGCGTGCTTCAACCGCTTCGACAGCGTTTTTAAGCACATTGGTCATTGCTTGACCGACTTGATGTCGGTCGCACTGGATCTCTCGATCAGAAAGGGCATCCATTGATACGGCGAATGCAATGGCCGGGTGCGCGACTTCTTGCAAAAACACCGCCTGGCGCACCAAATCGACCGCGTCTTCTGATCGAAATACAGGCTTAGGCAAGCGGGCAAAGCTGGAGAATTCATCGACCATCTTGCGCAAATCGCCCACTTGGCGAACGATGGTGCTGGTCAATTCATCAAACAATTCGCCGTCTTCGACCTCAACCTGCTTTCGATACCGGCGCTTCAACCGCTCTGTTGCAAGCTGGATGGGGGTGAGAGGGTTCTTGATCTCATGCGCAATCCGGCGCGCGACATCGGACCAAGCGGCCTGTCTTTGGTCAATCAATTGGCGTGTGATGTCTTCAAACGTGATGACATGGCCGCTGCTGCCCGGCGCCACTTTCACCGCCAGAGTCAGCAAATCGCCGCCCTTGGCATGCGTGACAATGGCGCGTTCTGTCCCTTCGCGCACCAAGCGGCATATCTCTGGCGAAAGGGTGGCCAGCGATTGCCCGGCCAGTTCATCACCGACCGGTTCACAAGCCGCATCGCCGCCCAAAAGAGATTGTGCCGAACTGTTCATCAGCAAAACTCGGCTTTCTGCGTCTACCGAGATGATCCCGGCGGTCACCGATTCGAGCACCGCTTCCATAAAGGCGCGGCGGTCATCAATCTGGCGGTTTGCGCTAACCAAATCGTCGGTCTGTTTCTCAAGCTGAGCGGTCATGCGGTTGAAGGCGCGGTTCAGCAGGCCGATTTCATCTGCCCCGGTGCGCCCCTCCAAACGCAGCGCAAAATTGCCCTGCCCCACTTTGCGCGCGGCCCCGACCAGATCGGTAAGAGGCTCAACCTGCCGATCAGCAAATCGCAGAGCAAACCACACGGCAATCCCAACCAGCAAAAGGCTCATCGCGACCAGTGCAACGTTGAACCGCAATTGGAGCGTGCGCGCGTCACGGGTTAGTATCTCATAGGCAGATGAGATCGCCTGAGCGCTTTCCCATTGATTGAACATCGATTCTTCGGTGGTGCGCGCGTTGTAGAGGTAAACCCCTGCCTCCCGATCAATCGGCGCGACCGCTGCGATCCGCTGGGGGCTGCCTTCGACAACGACAAACACGCCTTCGTCCAATTGAGGAAGAGCCTCGCGGCTAAATTCCAGCGGGCGGTTGTCCTCCATCAGGTTCAAGATTGCAGCGGTACGCAGGGAGCCATCACTGAGCCGTTGAAGAATGGCGCTTTCAGAGATTTGCCGCCCTTGTGCTTGGACTGCGTAAAAATCGGGGAAATCGGGATCGGCGATTGGAATACGCTCTAAAATTACGCGCATATCTCCAGCCATGATGATGGTCTCTTCTTCGACCTCTCGCTGGTTTGCATCGTAATAGTTTTGCGCCATCTCATTGGCGTTTTCCATCAACCCGCGCGAGTCATCGGAAAACCAGAAATCCACCCCCGTTTGAAACAGAAAGGCTGCAAAGCCAGCGACGAGCAAAGTCGGCACTGCCGCGACCATTGAGAAAAAGAACACGAGGCGCACATGCAACCGCGCCGTGCTGCCCGCGGCCCGCGCCATCGCCATGCGCCGCCCAATCAAAACAAGGATTGCCATGGCCGGCACAAGCACCGCCAACAGCAACAATGACACTTGGAGGGTTGGCAGAACCTCCGGATTGTCGGGCGTATCGGAATAGGCCATGTAATTGGCAACAATCGCGATGATCAGAGCCAGCACCGCGATGGCTTCCAACCAACGAAAGATATTGGCCCGGCGCGATGCGACGACAAATTTGCGCCACCAGCGCGGCGATCGCTGCCCGCTTTGAGAGGGATAATCTGCGGCCGTGTTGGGCACAGCCTTGCTCCGCCCTATCCCGGTTGGGTCCACATCATTTGAAGCTGGAGCATCCATTGATGCTCAGTTACAACGCCACTGTTGCATTATTGCAAGCCGAAAGTGACATTTTGGCCGCAGAACTGCGTTAGACCGGTCTTCCAAAGCGATCAGGCTCAATCTTCAGCTCAGTTATTCGTTTGCGCAAAGTGTTGCGGTTGATCCCCAATACTTTTGCGGCCCGCAATTGATTACCGCCTGTTTCACCCAGCGCATGCTCGATCAAAGGCTTTTCAAAGGCCGCAAGCGCGCTGGCATAGACTGTGCCTGAAGCTGGCTCTTCGCGGGCCAACCAGATGTTCAGCGCCGCGCCGATGCCGGCATCTTCGTCTTCTTCTCCGTCCAAAATGTAAGGCGTCTCTGGCCCCAAAATATCGTCCAGACTGTCTGCGTCGATAAAATCCTCACGCGCCATCAACGCAAGGCGATATATGACATTGCGCAATTCGCGCACATTCCCGCGCCAATTGCGCCCCTCCAGATTTTCAATCGCCGCTGGCGTCAATTGTCGGCGCGGCAATCCATCTTCGGCAGCTTGAAGCAGGAAATGTTGTGCCAAAACGTCAATATCTTCGCGACGATCACGCAGTGGCGGCAAGGGAATAGGCACCACATTGAGCCTGTAAAATAGGTCTTCGCGGAATTTGCCAGCGGCGATCATTGGTGCAAGATCACGGTTGGTGGCGGCGATAATACGGACATTCACCGCAATCTCCTGACGCCCGCCGACCCTGCGGATGCGGCCCGATTGCAACGCACGCAGCAAACGGGTTTGCGCCTCTGCGGGCATATCGCCGATTTCATCGAGGAAAAGCGTGCCGCCATTGGCTTGTTCAAACTTACCAATCGCCTGCGCTACGGCTCCGGTGAAGGCACCTTTTTCATGGCCGAACAATTCGCTTTCAACCAGGTCATGCGGGATCGCTGCCGTGTTGACCGCGACAAAGGGGCCAGTGCGGCGGCTGCCCAATTGGTGGATTGCCTCTGCGACCAGTTCCTTGCCAGTTCCGCTTTCACCTGTGACCAAAACCGTCAGATCATTGCGCAGCACGCGGGTGATCATCCGGTAGACGCCCTGCATCGCCGGGCTTCGCCCGACCAAGGGCATCCCGTCGCCGCTCTCATTTGAACCTTGTGGCACGCTGTCCAATTGCGCTTCGCGATTGTCGGCTGCTTGGCAAACGGCCCGGACCAATTCATCGAGGTCAAAAGGCTTTGGGAAGTATTCGAAAGCCTCGCTGTCGCTGGCGCGGACGGCCGTATCCAATGTGTTTTGCGCTGACAGGACGATGATTGGCATATCCGGAGCAGCTTCGCGCACTTCTCCAAGGCTTTCCAGACCGTCGCCATCTTCCAACATGACATCGGTAAGCATCACGTCAAAATCGTCATTTTTGGCCGCAGCAGCGGCCAATTTTTCATCACGCTCTTTGATCGAGGTGCAATGCACAATGGCAAAATTTTCGTCCTCCAACGCGGCGATTATGACGGTCGCGATGGCGAAGTCGTCTTCGACCAATAGAATGTTGCCCGGCATTGCTGTGTCCTATTCCTGACCCGGCTTTGCCATCGGCAAATGCAACCGAAAATGGGTAATCCCCGCGCGCGCGTCTCGTTCATGGCTGATGCTGCCATTCATGTCGCGGACCAGTTTTCGCACCAGTGCCAGGCCCAACCCTTGGCCGGATTGTTTCGATGAAACAAAAGGTTCAAACACATGGTCGCGCATCGACGGGTCGATGCCAGGACCATTGTCGCTGACCGTTATTTCTATGGGCAAGCGCACCGCGCGCCCCAATCGGATCGCGCTGAACGCGAGGCCGCTGACGAACCGGGTCTTGACCACAATTTGCCCGGTGTCCCCGGCGCCCGCGGCGTCGCGGGCGTTGGAGATCAGGTTGATGAGGATTTGCTCCAATGCATCCCGATTGGCCAGCACAGGCGGCAAGGATGGATCAAATTCTTCCCGAATATCGACCGCTTTGGGGCTGCCGGCGCGCACCGTTGCGATGGCCGCACGAACAGATTCATGCGGATTGCAAGGTGAGGCAATTTCGGTGTTCTTCGCCCCCAGCAATTGCATCCGATCAATAAGCCGCGCAATCCGGTCCACTTCATCGGTGATCATCCGGGCAAGTTTCTTGTCTTTCAACGGCAATTTGCGCGCTGCCAATTGCCCAGCACCGCGGATCGCCGCGAGAGGGTTTTTGATCTCATGCGCTAGGATCGATGGGGCACCGTGCGTCGAAGTCAGTTCATCCTCGCCGCCGGTTTCGTCATGTCCGACCTGCGACAGGGTGATCACCCGCCAACCGGGAAAACTGCCCAGCGGCGATACGGTGAGGTTGACGCGCGTTTCATTCGCGCTTGCCCTGACCAAGATATCGCGCGCAACAAGGGCAGCATCAATCACGCTCAACCGCGCCTCTACCCGCGGATCAAGCGGGCCAATCACTTCCAGCAGAGGTTTTCCGACTAGTCGTTTGGCGCTGACACCCAGCATATTTTCCGCTGCGTGATTAGCCTCTGCGATCAGAGTGTTTTGATCGACCAGCAAGAGCGCGAAAACCAGACCAGCAATCTGTGCCTCTGGGTTGGGACGCGACGGGTCAAAACTGGAAATGTCGTTGCCGTTGCTCTCTGGTATCCTGAGCACAGGGCGACCCGCATTCCCTTTGCTGCCCATGTTCAGGCGGCTTTCGCGGCGAGGTTGGCAGGCGCATCCCTGCGCGGTTGAGCCTCGGATCGGCGGCCCAAAAATGGGGCATAGAACCGTTCTATCTCGCCCAAAACCTGATCAGGATCATCGATCGAATTGGCCATATTCCGGAAATCTGCTGATCCGTGCATTCCCTTTGTATACCATCCGATATGTTTGCGCGCGATCTTTGAACCGACGTCCCGACCATAATGGTCCAACATCCGGTTATAATGCTCGACAAGAACCGCATATTGTTCGTCAAAATCGGGTGTCGGAATGCTCTCGCCGGTGCGCCACCAATGCATCACCTGACCCAGCAGCCACGGTTTCCCATAGGCCCCCCGTCCAATCATCAGGCCATCTGCGCCAGATTGCTCCAACGCCTTGGCCGCATCACCAATCGTGCAGATATCGCCATTGACGATAACGGGAATGGATACGGCCTCTTTGACCTTCGCGATGAAAGACCAGTCCGCCTCGCCCTTGTACATCTGATTGCGAGTGCGGCCGTGGACAGTGATCATTTTAACGCCAAGATCTTCGGCAATGCGCGCAAGCTCAGGCGCGTTCAGGCTTTGATGATCCCAGCCCATCCGCATTTTCACCGTAACGGGAACATCAACCGCATTGACGGTGGCTTCCATCAATTTTGTCGCGAGCGGCACTTCGCGCATCAGAGCAGACCCCGCGAGCTGGCCCACCACTTTGCGAACAGGACAGCCAAAATTGATGTCGATGATCGCGGCGCCGTTGCCTTCTTGAAGCTTGGCGGCCTCCCCCATGCTTTCAGGATCGCATCCGACCAGCTGCATCGACACCGGTTCTTCGGTCTGATCCCATGCCGTTTTTTGCAGTGATTGGCGCGTTTCCCGGATCGCCGCTTCGCTCGCAACCATCTCTGTCACGTTGAGGCCAGACCCATAACGCCGCACCAAAGTGCGGAACGGCATATCGGTGACCCCCGTCATCGGTGCGAGCACGACCGGGTCTGCAATCGTTTCGGGCCCAATCTGGATGGGCCTAAGCGGTGGAGGGGTTGGGATGTCTGTCATGAGAGAATTGCCTAAATATTGGGCAGGCGCATAGTGGATTGCGAAAAGCCCGTCCAGACCTTAAGCGCACCTAGTTATGGACGGTCACCGCCCCCTTCCCCCGTTTGCTGCGATCGTCGTTGCCGCTGGCAAGGGCCTGCGCGTTGGCGGGGATGTGGCAAAGCAATTCCGGCAATGGCGCGGTCGCTCGCTTCTTTCCCACTCAGTCGAGACGCTGATTGCAGCGGGCGCAGAGCCGGTGATTGTCGTCATCTCCCCGGGCGCTGAAGATGATGCAAGCTCGGCTCTGAATGGGATAGATGGCTATTCCTTGGTTAATGGGGGCGAAACCCGTCAAGATTCGGTCCGCGCAGGATTGGAGGCGATGGCGAATACGGCACCGGATCACGTCCTGATCCACGATGCGGCCCGGCCTGATCTACCCTCTGCTGTGATAGACCGGTTACTGGCTGCTCTGCAGAATCATTGCGGCGCTATACCCACCTTACCCGTAGTAGACAGCATCGCGGTCGCCGGGGCTGACGATGTGATGGCAGGAAAAGCCGATCGGGAATCCTTGCGCCGCGTGCAAACCCCGCAAGCGTTCCGATTTGCCGATATTCTGGCTGCGCATCGCGCTTGGACCGGACCAACCAACGCCGGAGACGATGCCCAAGTTCTAACCGAAGGGGCCGGGCCGCAGGCAGTCTCTAACGGCGCAGTGGCCAGCACCCGTTCAGTTGCGCTGGTGCAGGGTCATGAACGACTGAAAAAGATCACCTTTGCGGAGGATTTGATGAACACACCATCACGCACACCCTTTCGCGTGGGTCAGGGGTACGACGTGCACCGTTTGGTCGCGGGCGAGGAATTGTGGCTGTGCGGGGTGAAGCTTGACTATGACAAGGGGCTTGCTGGGCATTCCGATGCCGATGTTGCGCTCCATGCGATCACCGATGCTGTTTTGGGAGCGATAGGGGATGGCGATATCGGCACCCACTTTCCGCCCAGCGATCCGCAATGGGCAGGCGCGCGGTCTGCGCAGTTCCTAGAACACGCGGTGAAATTGGCGCATCAGGCCGGCTATGCGATCGGCAATATCGACCTCACCATCATCTGCGAAGCGCCCAAGATTGGTCCCCACCGTCCCGCCATGCGCGCCGAAGTCGCCAAAATGACCGGCCTTGCCGACGATGCCGTTAGTATTAAGGCAACCACCACTGAAAGGCTCGGCTTTACCGGACGCGGCGAAGGTATAGCAGCGCAGGCGATAGTCGGATTACACGCGGCCGCATGACATCGCTGGTCGAATCATTTTTTCGTCTAAAGGAGCATTCAACATGAAACGCATCCCATTTGCTGCGCTCGCGGCCCCTCTGGCTTTGCTGTCCGCTGTGACACCGGCTGCCGCTCAGGACCGTGAGCTCGATCCGGAAGCCGTACAGGCCGCCGCGCGCTATGCCCTGCCCTTAGCATTTGATGGGTATGTTACACGCTGCTCGGCTGAACTTGATCCATCGGGTTATGTCGCATCCAATACCGACAATTTATCCGCAAAATTCTCTGACGGCGCAGGCGAATCTTGGCCTGCGGCAAAGGTTTTGATGATGAATATCGCCCGTGAGGAAGCCGGCGAAATGACGGCAATCTTTGATATGTTGGATGATGAAAGTTTACGCCCCTTCGTTGATGGCATGATCCAAGGGATCGTTGCGCAAGAGATGAAGGTGGAGGAATGCGGCACCGTGGAACGCGCCCTGGAAATTCTGGACCCGATGCCGGCCGATAATGTTGCAGCGTTGGCTGGATTTTTGTTTGAAATGGGGATGCGCGCAGATGCCGAGCCAGAAGCCGCAGACGGAAATGACGCGCAGTGAGCAATTTCTTGCTCCCCAGTGACATCACCGAATTGGCCGCCCGCGTTGTGGCCGAAAACGCTGCTGTTGATCGAAAAGTCGTCACCGCAGAAAGCTGCACAGGCGGATTGGTGGCCGGTGCGATCACCGAAATTGCAGGATCATCATCCGTGCTCGATCGCGGGTTTGTGACCTATTCCAACGAGGCAAAGATGGAGGCGCTGGGCGTGGCGCAGGATATAATCGAAACCTTTGGTGCAGTGTCGATTGCCTGTGTCTGGGCCATGGCGCAGGGCGCGTTGGACCGTTCAAATGCGGATGTCGCCGTCGCGGTAAGCGGCGTTGCTGGGCCCGGGGGCGGCACCCAATTAAAGCCTGTTGGAACCGTGGTATTTGCCCGTGTCACGCGCAATTCCGATGGGGAACCAGAAGGCGAATTGAAAGTGTTTGATGGGGGTGATGGGCCAGATGGCCGTGCATCAATCCGGCGTCAGGCCACGCTTTGCGCGCTGGAATTGTTGCTGCCGTAAAGTTCATCGGCACGGCGCTCAAACGCCTCAACCATTTTGCGAAAGGCCCGGTCGAAATATTGCCCCGCAAGCGATTGAAAAACGCGGTTCTTAAACTGGAAATCGACCGCAAAATCGATCTCGCAACTGCTGTCGTCAAGCGGCCTAAAAGTCCAAACATTGTCGAGGTCCGACAGCGGCCCATCGATGTAATGCACCGCAATTTCCCGCGCCCGGTCTTTTGTCACCCGTGACGTAAAGCTTTCGCGCAAAGACTTAAATCCGACGACCATGTCAGCGACCATTTCGGTGTCGCTGTTTGACCGCACCCGCGTAGCGACAACCCAAGGCAGAAATTGGTTATACCGCTTAACATCCGCGACCAAGTCGAACATCTGTTCGGCGCTATAGGGCAGCCTGCGGGTCTCGCGGATGCCGGGCATTATGCTTGGATGCGGTCACGCTTGCGAAGCTTTTCCTCGCGCGCTGCTTTCATCACCGCAAAATCATCGCCAGCGTGGTAACTTGACCGGGTGAGCGGGCTGGAGGCGACTTGCAAGAAGCCCTTTGCCCGGGCGATCGAGCCATAAGCGTCGAAACCCTTGGGCGGCACGAACTCCTCGACCTTTGCGTGTTTCGGAGTGGGCTGAAGATATTGGCCCATCGTCATAAAATCGACCTCAGCGCAGCGCATGTCATCCATCACCTGATGCACTTCGAGACGCTGTTCACCCAGCCCCAGCATGATCCCTGACTTCGTGAAGATCAGCGGATTGTGCGCCTTCACCTCTTCGAGCAACCGCAGCGAGGCATAATAGCGCGCACCGGGCCGGATTGTGGGGTAAAGCCGGGGTACGGTTTCCAAATTGTGGTTGAACACGTCCGGTCCAGCTTCACAGATTGCCTCAATCGCTGGGCGCATTTTGCCGCGGAAATCAGGGGTGAGAATTTCAATCGTTGTGTCGGGCGTGTTGCGGCGCAGCGCCTTAATCACTTTCACAAATTGCGACGCGCCGCCATCGGGCAGATCATCGCGGTCCACGCTGGTGATCACAATGTGATTGAGACCCATTTTCGCCGCCGCAACCGCGGTGTTTTCAGGCTCCATTGGGTCAACCGCTTTGGGCATCCCCGTCTTCACATTGCAAAACGCACAGGCGCGCGTGCACACATCACCCAGAATCATGACTGTGGCGTGTTTTTTGTCCCAACATTCACCAATATTTGGGCACGCCGCTTCTTCACAAACAGTGTTGAGGTTGAGCTCGCGCATCAACTTGCGGGTGTCGTTGTATCCCTTGCTCACAGGCGCGCGGACACGAATCCAATCGGGCTTGCGCTGACGCGGGGGGCGGTTTTCCTCTGGTGCCGCCTTTGGAGCATTGGTGAGATCGTTCATAGAAAATCCATCTAGGCTTCCCCTGCGTCCGCCGCAAGCGTAAGCGACTGACAATTGCCTTGGCCGGGAACATAAAGGCTGCACGCAGTGTTGCTTTGATTGCAACTCAAATCTGATTTCGGGATAAACGATGTTCGACACGGCAATTCAGACGTTCTCATCCCCGGTTGTGCTGTTTTTTGTCCTAGGGTTGATCGCGGCCTTTGTCCGGTCGGATCTCAGCATCCCAGAACCGATTGCAAAGGCAATGTCGCTGTATCTTATGGCGGCAATCGGGATCAAAGGCGGCGTCGCCGTTTCCAAATCAGGGATTGATGCAACCGTGATTTCGGCGCTGGGCGCAGGGATCGCGGCGGGCTTTATCCTGCCTTTCTTTGCCTATGGTGTGCTCAAAACTTTTGGCAAATTGGACCGGATCAACTCCGGCGCGGTTGCCGCCCATTATGGTTCGATCAGCGTGGTGACTTTTGTTACCGCGGTGGAGATTTTAACCGGTCAATCGCGCGAACCGGGTGGGTATATGGTGGCCGTTATGGCTGCGATGGAGGCGCCCGCTATCTTAAGCGGTCTGATGCTGGCTCGCGGCATGGGCAGCGCAGGCGGAACCCAATCCACCGGAGAGATGCTGCATGAGGTTTTCACAAATTCCTCTATCGTGCTGCTGTTGGGAGCGTTTGCCATTGGCATGATCGGCGGACCGGCAGGTTTTGATCCAGTAAGCCCCTTTTTCGAGACTGGGTTTAAGGGCGTTTTGTGCCTGTTCCTGCTCGACATGGGTTTGATCGCAGCGCGCAGAATGATGGATTCGCGCGCGATAACCATGCGCTTGGTGGCGATTGCCATTTTCTTGCCGATTGTGAACGGAGCGGCCGGAACAGCTTTGGGCATTCTCATCGGGCTTGATGCGGGATCGGCCGCGGTTTTGGGCGTGCTGTGCGCCAGCGCCAGTTACATCGCCGTGCCCGCGGCCATGCGCCTTGCCCTGCCGGAGGCCGACCCAGGCATTTATCTGACAATGTCCCTTAGTATTACCTTCCCGTTCAATGTTCTCATCAATATCGGCCTGATAAGCGCGTTTTCCGCCTATCTCGCCGAGTATGTTGGAGTGATGCCATGATCGAAACCGTGACCCGCAAAAGGATTGAGATTCTCGCTGATAAGGCGCTGACTAAGCATGTAACCGACGCGATTGATAAAGCGGGCATCACCGGTTGGACGATTGTCCCTGTCACCAGCGGCAAAGGCCGCGAGGGTGTATGGCGCGAAGAAAGCGTCACAGGAACCGATAAAGCCTTTGTTTTGACAATAGCTGCGGAAGATAAGGCATTGGCGCTTGCCGAAGCGCTTGCCCCTATGCTTACGAATTTGGGATTCATCTTGAGCATGTGGGATGTGCAAGTGATCCGAGGAGAGCGATTCTAACTGCTATCGCTCCCCGGCGCAGTGAAAGCCCGATTGGGCACGGAAAGGGAGTGAGATGCCAGAATATGCCGAACTGCTGGAAGGCTATCGCCGTTTCCGCAAAGGGGTGTATCCGCGCCAACAGGAACGGTTCAACCAAACCGTTGTTGAGGGACAGCACCCCAAATTGCTGGTGATCGGTTGCAGCGACAGCCGCGTGGATCCTGCGCAAATCTTTGATGTTGATCCGGGCGAAATATTCGTTGTGCGCAATGTGGCCGCGCTTGTCCCTCCATTTGAAACCTCTCCCGGCTTGCACGGAGTATCGGCGGCGGTGGAATTTGCGGTTCAAATGCTCAAAGTGAAACAGGTCGTGGTCATGGGCCATGGCCGGTGCGGCGGCTGCGCGGCGGCTTTGACCCAAAGTTTCGATTCAAAGCCACTGGGTGAAGGCGGTTTTGTCGCCAATTGGATCAACTTGCTTTCCGAAGCGCGCGAACCTGTGGCCCGCAAACACGGCACCAGCGGCCGCAAGGCTGAATTGGCGATGGAATTTGCCGCGATCCACCTTAGCCTAACCAACCTGCGCACTTTCCCATGGGTTGAGGAAAAAGAGCGCACAGGTCAGCTGAAACTGCGCGGCGCGCATTTCTCAATTAGCGAAGGCGTGCTCTATTCTCTCGATGAGGAAACCGGCGAGTTCCTGCCAGAAGATTGATCTGCGCAATGAAAAGGGGCACCGGGATTGCCTCCCAATGCCCCTTTCAATTCTGATCAATTGCGGCCGCTCAACTGAGCGGCCGGCAAAACTGCCATTTTACATCGTTGCAGGTGCCGCAGGTGCGGATGCCGCTTCCAGCTCATTCGCATAGGCAGTCCAAAGTTTGGCGATGGTCACACGGTTGCCCGTGATTTGGCCAAATGTTTGGCGCGCAGCGGCATAATCACCCATTCCAACTTGCGCGATGCCCAAACGGGTCAACGCCAAAGGTGTGTCAACTCCGGGCATACCCAAAGCGCGTTGGTAGAAGGTCGCTGCTTTGCCATATTCACCGTAGCTCAGGAACACCGAGCCTGCCGCAGCAACGGTGCGAATGCCCGCTGAACTCGCCATCGCATCCCGCTCCAACGCAGGCAGGTCAGCGCGGTCGCTGGCGAGCCGGCCATTAGCGATCTCAAGAGCTTCGGTGATGTACAGATTGTCAGCACTGATCACACCGGTTGCACGGCCTTCGTTGATGATGTCCGTTACTTCACGAGGCAGTTGGCGCGCATCGGCGGCTTCAACAAAGTAGTCGTAATCTGCTTCTTCCTGCAGAGCGCCGACACGGCGGCTCAAACGAAACAGGTCGAGCATTTCTGTGCGCTCATAGGTGTTGAGATTACGCGTCACATTGATCGCTTCACGCCAATTGTCGGATGAAGGGTATGCCCCCACCCACATTGTGGCGAAATCATAAACATCTGGGGAAATTTCGTTCAAATACGAAACCGCAACGCCGCGGCGATACCATTGCTCCGGAACGACCTGTCCCGCAGATTTCTTCTCTGCGATGATTTGGCGCAGATAGGCAAAGCCTGGTTGGAATTCTTCCGCTTCAAAATAGCTTTCTGCCATGGTCATTTTCAGGTCATCCACGGTGAATGAACCTGTCGAGAAATTGTATTGGATCGCCGACTGGAGATACTGGCGAGCCTTGGTTGAATCGCTTTGTCCATTGGCAAGCTGATATGCGATGAAATTGTAACGGCCCGTTTGTTCAACCGGGACCTTGCCGCTCGCCAGCATGAATTCCATACCCTGCAATTGCAGAGCTGGGTCAGACGCGCTGATCCCGGCATTGTACATCAAACCGCCGCCAGCGATCTTTTCGTCATTGGTGTTCAATACGCCAGCGAGAGCGGAAATTTGCGCACGCTGCGCATCAACACTGGCACCTTCTGCCTTCAACGCTTCATCCAGTGGGACATAAATTTCGCGAAATTCGTTGCTGTAACCGCCGCCATCATCCTCTTCAGACGAATCGCTGTCACGGTCTCGGTTGCGTTGGGCACTGGCCTCAGGAGGAATGACAGCAGTTGCAACAACGGCGGTTCCTGTTGCCAAGGCGAATGCAAGAGCAAACGACGAAGCGCGCTTATGCGTAAAAAGGGAAATCATTCGGTGAACCTCCTAAGTGTCGTGTTGCCGAATGCATGAGCAATCTCGGAAACGGAATATTTTGCTGCGCGGCCATTTGGACCAGCAGAGCCTCATTTGCAATTCGTTCTAGACCAACCGGGCTGAACAAGGATTGAATGGCTGTTTCATTGCTTCGCGCGTGCGCAACATTTGGAAAGTGCAGCCTTCGTTCGGCCGAGCAGACTCGGAACAAAACGGCAGGTGTGGAAAAAGAAGTGTTTGCAGCCCTTTTGTTACCCACAATGAGTGGCGCTTACACCCCCGAACGCCTAGATTGGGTGCAATCGAAAAGCACCTATATCAACAACAGAAACGGCCGCCCCTGTGAGCGACGACAGCGACATTCTCGAACCAACTCCGCCAGCACCCCAATCCCCACCGGGAGGGGAGTACGAACGCATCGACATCGTCGATGAAATGAAGACGAGTTATCTCGATTACGCGATGAGCGTGATTGTGAGCCGCGCTCTTCCTGATGTGCGTGATGGATTGAAACCGGTTCATCGGCGAATTCTGTATTCGAGCAAAGTCGGCAATTTTGTTGCTGGCCGCCCGTTTGTGAAAAGCGCCAAAATCGTTGGCGATGTGATGGGTGATTTCCACCCACACGGCGACAGTGCGATTTACGATGCCCTCGCCCGGCTCACACAGCCGTGGTCTATGCGGGTGCCGCTCATTGATGGTCAGGGCAATTTTGGCTCTATGGACCCGGATCCGCCGGCATCCATGCGGTATACTGAGGCCCGGCTTGCGCGCGTTGCTGACACGCTGCTGGATGACCTTGATAAAGATACGGTCGATTTCGTCGAAAACTACGATGGCCGGAAACAAGAGCCATCGGTTCTGCCCGCCCGTTTCCCCAACCTGCTGGTCAATGGCGCAGGCGGAATTGCGGTTGGTATGGCGACCAACGTGCCGCCGCACAATCTGGGCGAAGTGCTCGACGGCTGTCTTGCCTATATGGAAAACCCGGCGATCACGTCTGAGGAATTGATCGAGTATATTCCCGGTCCAGATTTCCCGACCTCGCCGTTGATCCTTGGCACCAGCGGAGCCAAATCGGCTTACACAACCGGTCGCGGATCAATCTTGATGCGGTGCCGCCATGAAATTGAGACACGGCGCGGCGATAGGGAAAGCATCGTCTTCACCTCGATCCCCTATCAAGTGGGTAAAGCGGGCCTTGTTGAAAAAATTGCCGACGCCGCCAAAGAAAAGCGGATCGAAGGCATTTCCGATATTCGCGATGAAAGTTCGCGCATTGGTGTTCGCGTGGTTATCGATCTTAAGCGTGATGCCACCGCCGAAGTGGTTCTGAACCAGATTTGGCGTCACACACCTGCGCAATCCTCTTTCCCGGCCAATATGTTGGCAATCCGGGGCGGACGTCCAGAAACGTTGATGCTGCGTGACTTCATTCAGGCGTTCATTTCGTTCCGTGAAGAGGTCATCACCCGCCGAACCAAATTCGAACTCGCCAAGGCGCGCGATCGGGCGCACATTTTGCTCGGTCTGGTTGTTGCGGTCTCCAACTTGGATGAAGTGGTCGCGATCATTCGCGGTGCGCCCAACCCGGCGACTGCGCGCGAACGGTTGCTCGCGAAAGAATGGCCGATTGGCGATATCGCCCAATATATCCGTCTGGTCGAAGCCATCGAACCGAGCGCGGATCAAGAAGGCGGCACTTATCAGCTGTCCGAACGGCAAGTTAAGGCGATCCTCGACCTGCGCCTCCACCGCCTAACCGCACTGGGCCGAGATGAGATTGGCGATGAGCTTTCAGAGCTTGCCACCAAGATCGAAGAATTCCTCGCCATTCTGGGTGACCGCGTGAAACTCTATGCGGTGATGCGCGAAGAGCTCGAAGACATTCGCGCCACCTATGCCACCCCGCGTATGTCAGAAATCGCGCCAGCGTGGGATGGTCTGGAAGACGAAGACCTGATCGAGCGCGACGATATGGTCGTCACAGTCACGTTGGACGGCTATATTAAGCGCACCCCGCTTTCCACATTCCGCGCGCAAAACCGCGGCGGAAAAGGGCGCGCCGGCATGTCGACTAAGGACGAGGATGCCATTGCCGAAATGTTCGTCACTTCGACGCACAATCCGGTGCTGTTCTTCTCCACTGCGGGCAAGGTTTACCGCCTGAAAGTTTGGAAACTGCCAGAAGGCGGCCCAACAACGCGCGGACGGCCTATCGTCAATCTGCTGCCGTCGCTGGACGAAGGGGAAACCATCCGCACCGTTCTGCCGCTTCCCGAAGACGAATCGGAATGGGGCGCGCTGTCGGTGGTGTTCGCCACAGCAAAGGGCAATGTCCGCCGCAACGCGATGGATGCCTTCACCAACATCCCGTCAAACGGCAAGTTTGCGATGAAGTTTGATGAGGCCAGCGAAGACAAGCTGATCGGAGTTGCGCTGCTTTCATTGGGCGATGATGTCCTGCTGGCAAGCCGCCTGGGTAAGGCGATCCGTTTCGCAGGCGAAGATGTGCGCGAGTTCACCTCCCGCACTTCCACCGGTGTGCGCGGAATGAAATTCAAAGAAGCCGGCGACGAAGTTGTGTCGCTTTCCATCCTAGCTGGTGGATCTGCCACGCCAGAGGAACGCGACGCCTATCTCAAAGTCGCTCCTTGGAAAGCGGATGAGAATGCTCCGGCGCTCTCTGAAGATCACGCCGCAATGGCTCAGGAAGAGCAATTCATCCTCACTGTATGCGCCAATGGCTATGGCAAAGTGTCCAGCGCCTATGAATACAGGCGAGCAGGCCGCGGCGGCATGGGGATCACCAATATCGACAACATCGCCCGCAACGGCCCGGTTGTCGCCAGCTTCCCTGTGGAACGCGGTCAGCAATTGATGCTGGTCACCGATCAGGCGAAACTCATCCGAATGGGTCTGGAATCCTTGCGGATTATCGGGCGCAATTCGGCCGGCGTTCGCCTGTTTGACGTGGGCAAGAAAGAAACCATCGTCAGCGCGGTAAAGATCGATGAGACCGAAGAACCCGAAAACGAGGTCGAAGAGGCTATCGTCGAGGAAATGGTCGAGCGGCGCGGCGGAGGCGATGAAACATCTCCCGAAGGCCCAAGCGAAACCGAGTGATCTTGCGCTAAATCCCCCCTCCCCTTAGCCTAACGGTCAAGGGAGAGGGACATGATCGTAGAACCATCGGGTGCGGCATGCGGTGCGACCATTCGCGGCGTTGATTTGGCAGGCGAGTTAACGCCCGCCCTGATGAATGAAATCCACTCCGCATTCATGAAGCACAAAGTCCTCGCCTTTGCGGATCAGCAGATGGACGATGACGCGCTGGAGCGCTTTAGCATGGCGATGGGGGAATTTGGCGATGATCCCTTCTTTGACCCTATTGAGGGCCGCAAGAATATCGCGGCCATTCAGCGCGAAGCCGATGAAACCAGCCCGCTTTTCGCCGAGCAATGGCACTCTGACTGGAGCTTTATGGCGCAGCCTCCCAAGGCGACGTGCCTTATGGCGATCGAAATCCCTCCCGTGGGCGGCGACACGATGTTCTGCGATCAGGCGGCCGCTTTTGCCGCCCTGCCCGATGCCCGCAAGGATGAACTGCGCAAGATCAAGGCGATCCACTCCGCAAGACGTGGCTATGCTCCCGATGGTCTATACGGCGACAGTGACAATGGCCGGAGCATGGCGATCCGCCCCGGCGAGGCGGCGATGGCGACATACAGCCATCCGCTGATCAAACCGCATCCTGAAACGGGCGAAGAGGTGCTGTTCTTCTCGATTAGTTACACAATTGGTTTCGAAGGGTACTCAGACGAACAGGCGATGGCTTTGACTATGGAGCTACACCAATGGTGCGACGAAGAACGCTTTCATTACCGTCACAAATGGGAGCCCGGCATGCTGGTCATGTGGGACAACCGGTGCCTTAACCACAAAGCAACCGGAGGATACGAAGGCCACCGGCGCGAATTGCACCGGACAACCATCGCGGCCTAGCGCGGCCTAGCGCACGGGCGTTTCCCCGCGCAAAGTCTGAACCACCCCGGTCGCGATCATCAGCTGCCCCGCATAATACAGCGGCCAGATCAACAGATCAGGCAAATCGCCCAAATTCACAGGGCCGATCCGGCTGAATATAAGCCAATCGCTCACGACAAACAGAACAGCACCAATGCCGACGCGGTATCGGGGAAAACGGCTCATCCAAGCCGCCGCCGCCATTAGGCCCAGAATTGCGGAATAGATCCCAATCTCAACACGGCCGCTTAAGAAATAGGCGATGGCCGGTACGCCAATCGCAAGACCAATCGCCAACAATCGCTGGCTGGGCGCGGGGTGATCCCTGCGGTTGCGCCAATACAGCGCGATTGCCACGGCGTGAGCGGCGGCGAAAATGGCCCCGCCAATTTCAAAGTCGATCTCCAACACCATGTCAGCCAGAGCCGACAAAGCCAATGCGCCTACCAGAATGGTGCCGTCCGTCCCGCTGGTCCTGCGCCAAGCATACATCGCCAAAAGGCCTACGCCTGCCCCTTTCAACAGCATCAGCCAGATGCCCCCGATAGGATTGTCACGCAGGAAGTAAAATGCGATCCCTGCAACCACACTAGCGAGCAGCCAAGGGCGATGTTCGATCAGCGCAGGTTTAACCATTTCTCTCACCCCTCATCAGGTATAAGTCTTGCCGTTCGGCTAGCACGCAATTAACGCGCCCACCATGACCAACACCAATCACGATCACGATGTCCACATTATCGGCGGAGGGCTTGCAGGCTCTGAAGCCGCCTGGCAGCTGGCGCAGCGCGGGGTGAAAGTGCGGCTGTCCGAAATGCGGGGCAGCGGCGAACAAACGCCTGCGCACCAGACCGATGGATTGGCCGAACTGGTGTGTTCCAATTCCTTTCGTTCTGACGATGACACCAAAAATGCGGTGGGCCTGCTCCATCACGAAATGCGTGAGCTTGACAGCATCGTCATGCGCGCTGGCGAAGTCGCACGCGTGCCCGCCGGAAGCGCAATGGCGGTCGACCGTGATGTCTTTTCCGCTGAGGTTGAAAAGGCGCTGACCCAGCATCCCAATGTGAATGTTGTGCGCGAACGCGTGGACACTCTCCCCGCAGAGGGTTTGACCATTGTCGCAACCGGCCCGCTGACAGCAGAGGCTTTGGCACGCAGCATCGTGGCGGCAACTGGCGAGGAACGGCTTGCCTTCTTTGATGCGATTGCACCGATCATTCACCGCGACAGCATCGACATGTCGAAATGCTGGATCCAGTCACGCTGGAACAAGCGGACAGAGGCTTCAAACGAAGACGGCGACTACATCAATTGTCCGATGACGAAAGAACAATATCTCGCCTTTCATGCCGGCCTGATCGAAGGCGAGAAGACCGAGTTTAAGGAATGGGAGAAAGACACGCCGTATTTTGATGGCTGTATGCCTATCGAAGTGATGGCATCGCGCGGGGTCGAAACCTTGCGCTATGGCCCAATGAAGGGCGTTGGCCTGGACAATCCTTACGACACCAATGAGGAATTTCCCGAGGGAAGCTGGCCGTATGCGGTTGTTCAATTGCGGCAGGACAATAAGCTGGGCACGTTATGGAATATGGTCGGGTTTCAGACCAAGATGAAATATGGCGCGCAGGTTGAATTGTTCCGTACCATTCCGGGTCTGGAAAATGCCGAGTTTGCGCGGTTGGGCGGGTTGCACCGCAACACCTTCCTAAACTCTCCCGAAGTTCTTGACCGGCAATTGCGATTGAAAGCGGCGCCGCATGTGCGCTTTGCCGGGCAGGTCACCGGTTGCGAAGGCTATGTTGAAAGTTCGGCGATTGGCCTTGTCGCCGGGATGATGACCGCGGCTCAACTGGCCGGTGAGAATTGGAGCCCCCTGCCCCCATCGACAGCCCTTGGCGCCTTGCTCAGCCATATTACCGGCGATGCAGAGGCGGCGACCTTCCAACCGATGAATGTCAATTTTGGCCTGTTCCCGCCCTTGCACGAGGTGAAAAAGAAGCAGCGCAAAGAAGCTTACACTTCACGCGGGAAGGCCGATTTGCAGGAATGGCTATCGCAAACAGGCGAACGCGTGCCCGCTTAACTCAATCGCGAACCGTGGGCACGATCAACAGCTACAGGCCGGACGCGAGGCGCGCGGACGCGGGGCAGAGGTGGCAAATTCGGACTGCGTCAACTCGGCATTGCCATCGGCGTCCATTCCGGAAAACCGCTCCGATGTGTTCACCGCCCATTCCTCAAACGTCAGCAGATTGTTGCCATCAACATCCAGTTTCCGGAATGCGTTGGACCGGCTGGAGAGCATTTCATTGCGGGTGATGATCCGGTCGCGGTTCCGATCATAGCGAAAGAACCGTCGCTCTTCGCGGCTCAGTTCGCTTGCTTCGGGCGGAGCGGGTCCTGTTAAATCACCGGGATCAACTTCGGGTAGGACGTCATCCGCCTCGGCCAATTCTTCGGGTTCGGGCGGAGGCGGGGCATTGGTTTCGACCTGAGCGCGGCCTTGCCACCAGAATACACCCACTCCCGCCAAAATTAGACCGACGAACACACCCAGTATTGTTTGACGCATTTTGTTCCTCACGACCAAGATCGCGCAAAGGAATACACGCAATTACACGCCGAAGATAGCGGCTCTTGTTGCGAGTAGGGATGCACCGCGCCCTTCCATCAGCGGTCGCCCTCCATTGGCAAGCGCGCGTGCGCCCAAGGCGCCAAGCACCGCCAGCCCCCTCGCGCTTCGCGGCAACCGCGCGCGCGCATCACGCTTTGAATGGCCAAGCTCAATCATAAGTGCACGCTCTTCGTCCAAAGAGACCTTTGCCGCCATATCGGCAAAGGCCCATGTCCATGCCGCCGCCTCAAATGCGGGGCCCTGCCTTGCTTCATCATAGGCGCCCAAGAATGCCGCAATCCGCCCTCGGGCAAAGCCTATCGCATCCGCTTCACCCATCGGCGCAGGGGTGAGCATATGCTCCCACCCATCCACCAACGCGATCAAAGCTGCCTCTTGCCCGCTCCAATGAAAAGTGATCCCATCCAGTACGGCGTCACCCGTGGGCCGGTCACCTTGCGGCGTGCCCAACATGTCCCGCCACCACGCTAGCCGCATTTGACCCAGCATTGGCTCCGTCGTTGCAGCGATTATGCGCGCCAAACGCATATCGAGTTCAAAGAATATCCTTAACGCATCGCGCATCTTTGGCCGTGAATGGGCCAAAGCGATTTGCACTTCGGTGGGTAAAGTTTCGCTCTCAGGATCAGCCATCAGGGCCGCTCAAAGCCGTAGAATGGGGCCAATTGTCAAGCACACAGTGAGGATGAGAGCGATATGATCGCCGCGCCCACGTTCTGCACAAGAGCGGTTAAAGCAATCACACAGGGGTAAGGTCTTGTTTACCACACTACTTGGGAATCTCCTTACTTACCTTGGGCTATCACCCTGCGATGTAATTGAGAATCCGCACAATCGTGTGTTGGATTCGACCTAAGGATGTGCACCCATGGGCCAGAAAATAGACAATCGCTTTTCGATTTTACGAAGAATCGCAAAAGACCCAACGGCAAATACGCTGGCGATCTCCGCGGCCAGCCTAGTTCCGTTGATGGCCATGGTTGGCGGCGGCGTTGATGCTAGCCGTTATTACATGACGGAAACCCGTCTTCAGGCCGCATGCGATGCCGGTGCCCTCGCCGCGCGCCGTGCGATGGATGCGGATGATTTTTCCAACGAGCACAAGCAGGTTGGCCTCAACTTCTTTGACCAAAACTATCCGGACGGCACGTTTGGGTTGGACGGTCTTCAGCGCGACTACACTGCCACATCAGAGGGCACTGTAAACGGGACGGCAACGGGCACATTGCCAACCAGCATAATGGGCGCGTTCGGTTACAACGAATTTGATCTGGAGGTGGATTGCTCCGCTGAAATCAACATCTCAAACACAGACATTATGTTTGTGCTGGACGTAACCGGATCGATGAGCTGCGATTCAAACGGATCCAATTGTTCGAACGGACCAAATTCGCGGATCAACAGCCTGCGCAATTCGGTTTTGACGTTTTACGATACCGTGGACTCCGCCACTTCAAGCTCGGCCCAGATCCGTTACGGGATCGTTCCCTATTCCAACCAAGTCAATGTCGGGGGTTCGCTTAACACCAATTGGATGGCGACAAGTCACACATACCAATCGCGCGAGGCCGATTGGGATATTACGGTCACTTATGAGCCAGAAACCTACACCTACGTGAGAACAGGCAACGGCTATAGTTATCAATATCAAGGGAACATTGAAACCAACGACTACGGGGTAACCTACAATGAATGCGTAGATATCGCGTTCAACCAAGACCGTTCGGAAATCTTTGTTTCGGCCGATGAAGCCGGATTTACGCTGGTTTCATCGTCCGGGACAGACCCGCGGATCTCGCAATACACCGGGCCTGTTCGCTACAACCGACAGACCTTTACTGGCGGCACATACTACGGTTCAAACGATCGTTGCCGTTTGAATTTTGACGAAGAATACTACTACGCTGAATCCGAAATCACAGTGACCGAAGGGCGCACTGAAACTCGGGAATTCTTCTGGGCCTATCGTCCTGTCGAATTCGACCTCACCAGTCTTTACAGCACCGGGACGCTCACGACGCCAACCGGTTGGGAAGAGACGAACGAAACCCACACTTGGAATGGCTGCATTGAAGAAGCCGACACCGTTGCATCCGCAACCTGGAATCCGGTGCCTACAGGTGCCTATGATCTGGATATTGACCTGGTGCCCAGCAACAACTCCGAACGTTGGAGACCAATGCTGCCATCGCTGACCTTCCTGCGTTACAATGACGGTGAGAGTTGGTCGGACAGCGACGAATGGGTGCAATCGGATATCACCGGTTCAACCGAGGACAAAGTCAACGCGTCGACCACCTGCCCGAAAGCAGCTCGTAAACTTGCTGAATTTGACAGCCGCAGTGACCTTGAAGCTTGGGTTTCTGAGGCAGAAGGCTTCCGTGCAGGCGGCAACACATATCATGACTTTGGCATGATCTGGGGTGCGCGCTTTATCTCTCCCGACGGCATTTTCGCTTCGGAGAACGCAACCGCTCCAAATGGTGACGCGATTTCACGTCACATCGTGTTTATGACCGATGGTGAACTGGTTACTCACAACCGGCTTTATACTCTATACGGGTTGGAATGGTGGGATCGCCGCGTTACCTCCGATGCAGGCTATACCCAGCGTCAGGATCGCCACGCGGAACGTTTCCAAGCGGCTTGCCGAGCAGCGCGCAACAAAAACATCTCTGTTTGGGTTGTCGCCTTTGGTACCAGCCTTTCACAAAACCTGATTGACTGCGCCACACCGGGCCGCGCCTATTCGGCGACAGACTCTACTTCGCTCGATTCAGCGTTCCGTGAAATCGCCGAGAAAATCGCAGCATTGAGGCTAACAGCATGATCCCGTTCAAGACCATGCGCAGGCTCATCCGTGACAAGGATGGCGCGACGTTGACCGAATTTGGTTTCGTCGCGCCGGTCCTGATCCTGATGGTGATGGGTATTTTCGACCTCGCGCACACACAATACACATCCGCCTTGATGAACGGCGCGATGCAAAAGGCAGGCCGTGATCTGACCCTCGAAAGCGCTGGCAGCAATGAAGCGACAATCGATGCTCGCGTCGTCAACAGCGTCAGTTCCGTTGTGCCAAACAACGCAACCGTCACGTTGGAAAAGCTTTCGCACTTTGATTTCGAGGACATCGGCGAAGCGGAAGAATTCACTGACAGCGGTGTTCTCGATGGCATTTGCAACAATGGCGAACCATTTGTTGATGCAAACAACAACGGTCAATGGGATGAAGATCGCGGCGAAGTGGGCATAGGCGGCGCGCGTGACGCGGTGCTTTACACGGCCGTTGTCACCTACCCTCGCCTGTTTCCGATGTATGGTCTCGCGGGTCTGCCTCAAGACGTGGAATTGCGTGCATCGACCGTGCTTCGCAACCAACCTTACGACCAACAAGATGAGACGGTTACAACCGGGAATTGCGTCTGATGACCACCAAAATAATCCAATCCGCAAAGAGCAAGCTGGCGCGTCTGCGAACGCTTGGCCGGGACAATTCAGCCGTGGCGATGGTCGAATTTGCGTTCAGCGCGCCCATCGTCTTGGGACTGGGCCTGCTCGGCACGGAAACCGCCTATTTCACGATCACTCACATGCAGGTGAGCCAGATTGCGATGCAGGTCGCCGACAACGCCTCACGCGTGGGTGAGAATGACATTCTCGTCTCTCGCAGGGTGTTCGAAGACGACGTCAACAGCACCTTTGTTGGCGCGGAAAAGCTTGGCGACAATTATGACATTTTCCAACAGGGTCGGGTCATCCTGTCCAGCCTCCAACAAAACAGCGATGGCGGACAATGGATCGCGTGGCAGCGGTGTCGCGGGTTGAAGAACTACACATCGACTTATGGCTCTGAAGGCGATGGATCGAGCGGCACCAGCTTCCCCGGCATGGGCGAAGCGGCCAACCGCATCACCGCCAGCCCCGGCACAGCGGTGATGTTTGTAGAGGTGGCCTACACCTATGAACCGATCACCCCGTTTGAGTTTTACGGGAACACTGAGATCACCTACACGGCCGCCTTTAACGTGCGCGACAGCCGCGATTTGACGCAGCTGTATCAAACCACTCCCGCATCGCCTGTGGCCAGCTGCAACACCTTCTCTGCAGATCGCCCAGCCTAAGCCGCGAAATCCAAAAACAAGAGCCTACGGGTAGAGGAAAACAGGGGCGCCAGCGTATTGCTGGGCCCCTGTTTTTTATCAAACGTAGCAGACCTTTTTCACCGCTTCGACAATCCGTGGTGGATCGATAAGAGCAAGCTTTTCAAGGTTGGCGGCATAGGGCAGCGGAACGTCTTCGTTGCAGACCCGCATAACCGGGGCGTCAAGATCGTCGAAACCCTCTTCCATGCAAACTGAAATGATCTCGCTTGCGATGGAGCAAGTTGGCCAGCCTTCTTCGGCGACAACCAAGCGGTTGGTCTTTTTCAGACTGTCGAGCACAGCGCCTTTGTCGAGAGGACGCAGGGTGCGCAAATCGATAACCTCGGCATCGATCCCTTCGGCAGCAAGCGTCTCTGCCGCTTCCAAAGCCATGCCAACGCCAATCGAATAGGAAACGATCGTTACATCGGCCCCTTCGCGCATGATCCGCGCCTTGCCGATAGGCAGAACGTAATCTTCCATATCAGGCACATCAAAGCTGCGCCCGTAAACCAGCTCATTCTCCAAGAAGACCACCGGATCATCGGAACGGATCGCCGCCTTCATCAATCCCTTTGCATCGGCCGCATCATATGGCGCGATCACGATCAGGCCGGGCACGCTGGCATACCATGGGCCGTAGTTTTGGCTGTGCTGGGCACCAACGCGGCTGGCCGCGCCATTGGGCCCGCGAAACACGATGGGACAGCGCATCTGGCCGCCGCTCATATAGTTCGTCTTCGCCGCTGAGTTCACGATGTGGTCAATCGCCTGCATCGCAAAGTTGAAGGTCATAAATTCAACGATCGGCTTCAGCCCGCCCATCGCCGCTCCGCTGCCGATGCCGGCAAAGCCGTATTCGGTGATCGGCGTGTCGATAACGCGCTTTGGCCCGAATTCATCGAGCAGGCCTTGTGTGACCTTATACGCGCCCTGATATTCGGCGACCTCTTCGCCCATAACAAACACACGTCGGTCGGCTCGCATTTCTTCGGCCATGGCATCACGCAAGGCTTCGCGCACTTGGGTGCTGGTAAAGCTGGTTCCTGCAGGGATGCTTGGATCAGCTGCAACGACAGGTGCCGCCGCCACCGGAGCCGGTGTTGGTGCCGGTGTTGGAGCAGGCGTTTCAGCCGGAGCGGAAGCCTCCTCCCCTTCCCCAGACATTTCCGCAATCACTGCGCCCACGGCGACATTCTCTGTCCCTTCGGCAACGAGGATCTTGGTCAGAACCCCGTCATCAATGGCTTCAAATTCCATCGTCGCTTTGTCTGTTTCGATCTCGGCAATGATATCACCGGGTTCAATCGTGTCGCCTTCAGCTTTGAGCCATTTGGCGAGCGTGCCTTCTTCCATTGTGGGCGAAAGCGCGGGCATTTTAAGTTCGATAGCCATCAGTATTTCTCCACCAGAACTTCGGTGTAGAGCTCAGATGGCTCCGGTTCCGGCGAACTTTCAGCAAAGTCTGCAGCTTCTGTGACGACCTTTCGGATGTCTTTATCGATAACTTTCAAGTCTGCCTCATCATGGCCGGCTTCGACCAATGTCTTTTTGAGCCGTTCAATCGGGTCAAAATTCTCGCGCTGTTCCTGCACCTCGTCGCGTGTGCGGTATTTCGCAGGATCAGACATGGAGTGGCCGCGATAACGGTAGGTGTTGAGCTCCATCAAAACGGGGCCCTTACCTTCGCGCACGTGTTTAAACGCCACTTCTGCGGCGGCGCGCACTTCCAGCACATTCATGCCGTCCACATCAATGCCGGGGATGCGGAATGCCGTACCGCGGCGGTGGAAACGGGTTTCCGCCGATGACCGCGTGCTTGATGTGCCCATCGCATATTGGTTGTCTTCGACGACAAACACGATCGGCAGGTTCCAAAGCGCCGCCATGTTGAAGGTTTCGTAGACCTGGCCCTGGTTGGCCGCGCCATCACCGAAATAGGCAAGGCACAACCCGCCGTCTTCATTGTATTGGTGGGCGAGCGCGAGGCCCCCGCCCAGTGCAACCTGCGCGCCGACAATGCCGTGGCCGCCGTAAAACTTATGCTCTGTGCTGAACATATGCATCGAGCCGCCCTTGCCCTTTGAAATGCCGGCTTCGCGGCCGGTCAATTCGGCCATGATCACCTTGGGATCAATGCCATAAGCAAGCATGTGGCCGTGATCGCGGTAACCGGTGATCACGCTGTCTTTGTCATTGTCCAAGGCCGATTGCAGACCAATGGCGACGGCTTCTTGCCCGATATAGAGGTGGCAAAAACCACCGATCAGGCCGAGCCCGTACAATTGACCTGCCTTCTCTTCGAATCGGCGGATGAGCAGCATCTGACGATAAAATTCGAGCATCTGCTCATCGGAGGCATTGAAGCTTTTCGCGGCTTCGAATTCTTCTTGAAGGGAATGAAGAATGAAGTCCGGATCTTCTGATGGCGCTGCTGGCTGCGCGCTCGCCGTATTTGTAGCTGCGGTTTTAGAAACGGCACGCTTTGCAGGCGCCTTTCTGGCTGCGGGTTTTTTCGCCAATGTGTGATCCCTTCTCTAGGCGGGTCTGCGCGAGCCGGGGACGAAGTGCGCAGGCCGTGTTAGGGACCCTATAAGCGCGATATTATGGGTTACGCAACGGAAAGGCGCGCAATCCGTTCGTAATAACCAATGGGGTTAGAATAGAGGTTTTGTCGAACCGGAAATCCGGTTTAAGCGATCATTCGCCGTCCAACGTGATCACAATCTCATCAGGATGAATCACCCCAAGATCTTCACGAACCAATTCGCTCACCAGATCTGGATCGGCGCCCATAGGATCGAGCAGCTGCACCCTGTTGCGGAGCGCATCACGTTCTTCGGATAGGATAGCAATGCGAGCCTTACGCTGTTCCAAGGCCTCACCGTTCTCTGCCCACTCCAACAAACCCGTTGGCCCGGCAATAGCCGCGACCGTCAGCGCAACCAAAAGCACGAGCGCGAACGCTTGCTTGGTGTGCTCTCTTGGTGGTTTGTGCATATTCACGGTCCTGATCCTTTATCCACAGAATCATAGTTAACCCGCCGCATCAAGGAAAATGCGCGCTGGGCGGCAAATTAGGTGATTATTTGCGGTCAATCGATGCAAAATGGCCCTCAGACGTCGCAATTTGAATTTGAAAGCGTGTGTGTGGCCAATCAGTTTTTCCATGCTACTGATATTGGCCAAAGGAGATAAGCGCATGGAAATTCTGAAAACAGACCTATCGCGATTTGCCTCAATCCCGGATTATCCATTCTCGGAAAATTGGGCTGATATTGATCTGGGAACCTATGAGGGCAAATCCCATTCCGGCCGAATGCACTATATTGATGAAGGCCCCAAAGATGCCCCAGCGGTGCTGTTGTTTCATGGGGAGCCGAGCTGGAGTTTTCTCTATCGCAAAATGATCCCTGTGCTGCTGGATGCTGGGTTTCGCTGCCTTGCACCGGATTTGATTGGATTTGGCAAAAGCGACAAGCCAGACGACATCGCCTTTTACACCTATAACCGTCACATCGATTGGCTATCACAATGGCGCACTGCCGTTTTGCCGCAGCCCGCCGGTCTCTTCTGTCAGGATTGGGGCGGATTGCTCGGCCTAAGAATGGTTGGCGAAAATCCGGATCTTTTCAATTTTGTCGTCGCCAGCAACACGTTCCTTCCCGAAGGCGGCGGAACCGCATCGCCAGCGTTCCTCGCATGGCGAGAATTTGCAAAGGCATCGCCTGACTTCAAGATTGGCGGCATTTTGCAAGGAGCATCCGCAACTGAACTCTCCGCCGAAGAAGTCGCAGCCTACGATGCGCCCTTCCCCGATGAACCCAGCAAAGCGGGTGCCCGAGCATTCCCACAACTTGTCCCAATCGAGGACGAGAAGCCGGGCGTGGCGGAAAACAAGGCAGCGTGGAAAGCATTGGCGGCGTTTGAAAAACCGTTTCTGACTATCGTCGGCGAAGACGATGCCGTTCTGGGCAAGACGACCGCCGTAATGGCAGACCGGGTCGCGGGCGCTAAGGGATTGCCGCATTTCTCTCTCTCAACCTGCGGTCATTTCTGTCAGGAAGATCGTCCGGTCGAACTTGCCCAAGGGGTGATCGACACCGCCCAAAAGGCTGGTATACTCTGACAAACGCCAGCGCCGCTGCCGCCCCTGCCTTGCTCAGCAGGGGGCAAGAATACGCGTTGGCGGTGACAGTCGCGATTGTCACCGCCAACGCCTATTACATCCACCCGATCATCGGCGAAGTTGCGCGCAGTTTTGGCGTCAGCGACGCACAGATCGGTATCGTCCCGGCGCTTAACCAGATGGCTCTGGCGATTGGTATCTTGCTGTTGCTGCCACTGGGTGATCGCTATTCAAACCGGGCGATGTGCATCGCCTTTGTCACCGCGCAATGCCTGTTCATGTTCGCCATGGCGCTGGCGCCGGGCATTATCGGTTTTACACTCGCATCGACCGCGCTCGGCTTTGTCACCATCGCGCCCTATTTGATCCCAGCCTTTGCATCAAAGCGGGTCGATCCCCAAAGGCTGGGTCAGGTCACCGCACTTTTGACGGCAGGCGTAATATTCGGGATATTGGTCGCACGGGTTGGTGCGGGGATTGTGGCGGAGCATTTTGGCTGGCGCGCGGTGTATTGGAGCGCTTCCGCTTTGATGGTGGCTGTCACTGCTCTATTGCCGATCACGCTGCGAACGGGTGGGGACGCACCGGCCCGCAAAACCCTGCAAGTTCCGTATTTCGAACTCATTGTGTCAGTGTTTACACTTGCCCGATCACACCGCGATATGATGGTTTCTGCCATTATTCAGGCATTCAACTTCGCATCATTCACCGCCACATGGCTGGCCTTGGCGCTCCATTTGACCAGTGAACCCATGGGATACGGAGTGGACAGCGTCGGGTATCTTGCTGGGATTGCAGCGATCAGCATTTTTTCCACCCCGCGCCTAGGCCGCTGGGCCGATAAAGTGGGGCCTCGCCGCGCGCGCGTTATCGCTGCGATTGTTCAGACATTCGGCATTGCACTCATGTATCCGCTGGGCTGGAACATCTGGGCGGTGTGCGTGCCGATGGTGCTGGTCAATATCGTTGGGCCGTCGATTGACGTGGCTGGCCGGATGACGTTCCTCTCGCTGGAGCCAGCAATCCGCACAAGGCTTACCACAAGCTATATCGTAATCATGTTCCTAGGCGGCGCTTTGGGGAGCATTTTGGGCACGGCAATCTATGATCTGGGCGGATGGGCAGCGACCTGCGCAATGCTGATGGCGATTTCGCTCAGTGTGCTGTCCTTGTCCCTTTGGGCACAGCGCAAATGGGATGCTCGCGTCGATGCTGCCCCGTTGTAAGCCTTAAGGAATAATCACAGGTTCTTAGCATCTTGTTAACCATACCGACCTAGACAGGTTTCGAAGGCGCTACGAACTTTACCGAATGACCGGGCTAAGACCTTGGTCACTCCGGTTTGACCGAATGCCTTCATCGTTCACCGGCTCTTTGGGGCTGATTGAAAAAGACGCTGCGGCTTCTTCCGAACGGGCACCCTTCCCCGCTACGGATTTGCCGAGCGTCTTTTTTGTGTTTGTGTGATTGCGCTCGCTTAGCGGCCTCAACGCTCTGCACTAGATAGGCGCAAAACGTGTCCTCGACAGGATTCGAACCTGTGGCCTCCGGATTAGGAATCCGATGCTCTATCCACCTGAGCTACGAGGACGACACAGTCCCAATAGCACCGCAGGCGAACCAATCAATTCAGTTTGTCAGGCGGCGCAACGGGAAATGGCAAAGCGGCCACTTGCACGCCTTCTTCGGCCAGCGATTGCGCCTCTTCCAAACTTGCTTGACCGTGGATCGGTTTTTCGTCGCTTTCGCCGTAATGCATGGCGCGCGATTGGGCGGCGAAATCTTTGCCCACCCATGTGCTTTTTTCCAAAGCTTTTTGTTGAGCCGTGGCCAGCGCCTTTAGAGCCTTTTGCACCTCTGCTGGCATAGGCGTGTTGGAAACCGGCTTTGCATCGGCGGGCGGTGTAAAGGGTTCCTGCGCGGCGACCGCGCTACCCGACGCCGGATCATTGGCCTGTTGGGCAACGGGCGCGGTTTCGGACCGCGTGTTCCCCTTTGCGCCTACCGCAGGAGCCATCACCGCTTTGCTCACCTTTTCCGAACCGCATTCAGGGCACGTCACAAGGCCGCGCGCTGATTGGCCTTCGTAATCGGACGAGGAACCAAACCACCCTTCAAAGCGGTGGCCAACATCACATTGGAGGTCAAAAACTATCATGCTGCGCTAATTGGCGATTTCGCGCCGGTTGGCAAGGCTGGGCACCTGAGATCGCACCTCGGCGATGCGTGCCAGGTCAATGTCGCAATATCCGATGCCCGGCGATTCGCCGCCCATGTCCAGCAGCACGTCACCCCATGGGTCCACCACCAGTGAATGGCCGTATGTGGTGCGGCCATCTGCGTGTTTGCCGACTTGCGCCGCCGCGATCACAAACGCGCTCGCTTCGATTGCGCGGGCGCGAAGCAAGACATGCCAATGCGCTTTGCCGGTGGGAACGGTGAATGCGGCGGGAATGGAAATCGCATCGCATTTCCGCCTGCCCAATTCCTCAAACAAAGCGGGGAAGCGCATATCGTAACAAATCGCCAGACCAAGGCGGCCGAGTGGCGTGTCGTCGACGGTGACGACGTCCTCGCCCGCTTGATAGGCGCTGCTCTCACGCCATTTCTCACCGGATGAAAGCTCGACGTCGAACATATGCATCTTGTCGTAGGTGACAGGGGGCACTTGCCCTAAATTCGCACGCGAGAAATAGTAGGCTCGATTGGCATTCAGCGTATCTGTTACGGGCATGGGCAAGGAGCCAAGCGCGATATCGATCTTGTAGCTCTCTGCTAGCAAAGCGAGCGACCTGAGCACCCCGCCGTAATATCCGGCACTCAGATGCGCGTTCGCGCGTTTCCGGTCGCGGTCGAGCAAGGCAGCCATCTCAGGAGTGAACAGGATCTTTGCGCCAGCCTCGGCCGCATCCTTGACCGCGGATTGGATCGCAGCGAGGTTTTCCTCAGGATCGATGCCCGAATTCATCTGAAGAACAGCGATCTTGGGCATCAGAAAGCCTTAACCTGCCAGCAGTGCGTCAAGCTGGCCCGAAGCGTCTAGCGCGGCCAATTCATCCGAACCGCCCACATGGATATCACCAATGAATATCTGCGGCACGGTGCGCGCCTGCGGTGCACGGGCGACCATTTCATCTCGCTTTGGTCCGCCCATCGAGATGTCGAACTCGTTAAATTCCGCGCCCTTTGCGGACAAAAGCCGCTTTGCCCGAACACAAAACGGGCAGGTGAATTTGGTGTAGATATCGATCGTAGGCATGGTTGTCCCTTATTCCTCATCTTGGCCCTGTCACAGCACGCATTCTGCACGACCGAACCTCTTGAAAGCCAAATTGCCAACCCTAACTAATGTGTGCCGGCCCGTTCCGCCAGTCTTGGGGAACACATACTCGGCAACACCGCTGGACGCTGCATGAGGCAGGTCCGGCAAATGAACACAGATTGCTCACACAAGAGGATTTGAAACTATGTCACGTCTTGATTTTACACCCTATCGCCGCAGCACCGTTGGTTTTGACCGTCTTTTCGACATGCTCGAAAGTCAGGCGCGCGCGAATTCGGGTGACAATTACCCCCCTTTCAACATTTCCAAAAGCGGTGAAGACAATTACCGTATCGTGCTGGCCGTTGCTGGTTTTCGCCCGCAGGATATTGATATCACGGCGCAAGCGAACCTGCTGACTGTGCAAGGCAAAAAGCGCGAAGATATCGATGATGGTTCAGAATTGCTGCATGTCGGCATCGCCAATCGCGGCTTTGAGCGCCGCTTTGAACTGGCGGATTATGTCCGTGTTGCAAATGCCGATTTGGCCGATGGCTTGTTGGTCGTCGATCTGGTGCGCGAAGTGCCCGATGCGATGAAGCCCAAAAAGATCGCGGTCAACGCAGGTTCTGCAGGATCAGCCACTTTGACGGCCGTTCCGGATAGCGGCGCTGGCGATGAAGGCGCTGCATCGGATGATCCATCCGCAAACGCTGCGTAACCATTCAAAACAATTGATCGATTAAAAGTGGGGGCGGTCCTTGCGGACCTGCCCCCGCGACTTTCGCCGCCTCGTCTGGTTCTGACCGTCCGGGTCGCAGAAGACGGTCAATTCCAGCGCGAGCTCATATGCAGATCATCGTCCGTCGGTAAAACGGGGACGTGCTGCGAAACTTTGGAACTCTCTCACCCCCACCATTGGCCAGCATAAGAGCGGATCCCCCGATCCGTGTCCCTCCGCGTCGTGCGAGAGGCACCCTTACCTAACCCTATAGGCCAGTCCTTCGTAAGCCGCAATTTGCCAATCTACGCAAGAGGTATCTGGCGCAGTTGTAGGAATACGACATATACGGTTTGATAAAGCCACGCATCCGATAGAATACGCAAGCGCAGCGCGATCGCCCAACCGGCCATCACGCAAAAAGCACCGATTTTCAGATTGGTTAAACCAGTCGCGATTGTTCGAGCGCGGCCGATATAAACCCGGCAAACAACGGGTGCGGATCAAAGGGCCGTGATTTCAATTCTGGATGGAATTGCACACCCACAAACCACGGGTGATCGGGCCGCTCCACAATCTCCGGCAACAGGCCATCGGGTGACATACCCGAAAAGACCAAGCCCTGACGCTCCAACGGTTCAATATAGGCCGCGTTCACTTCATAGCGGTGGCGATGGCGTTCAGAGATGGTGGTCGCGCCGTCGTAGATGCGCGATGTGTGGCTGTTGGCAGACAGTTTCGCTTCATAGGCGCCCAGACGCATGGTCCCGCCAAGATCACCGCCCTCTTCGCGTTGTTGAATGCCCTCTTCGCTCATCCATTCGCTGATAATGCCAACCACCGGTTCGCCGGTTTCGCCAAATTCAGTGGACGATGCCTTGTCAAAACCGGCCTCTCGCGCGCTTTCGACACAGGCCATTTGCATACCAAGGCAGATGCCAAAGAACGGCACATTGCGCGTTCTGGCGAAACGAACACTGGCAATTTTGCCTTCGCTGCCGCGCTCACCAAAGCCGCCGGGCACAAGGATGCCGTGCATAGGCTCCAACGCTGATGCGATGTCGCTGTCGCTGCCTTCAAAGACTTCGGCGTCGATCCATTTGATGTTGACCTTCACCCGGTTGGCCATGCCGCCATGGACCAACGCCTCATTCAGGCTCTTATAGGCATCGGGCAGGCCGACATATTTGCCGACAACACCGATTGTCACTTCGCCCTCGGGGTTAAAGTATCGGTCGGTGACATCGGCCCAACCGCTCAAATCAGGTTCGGGCGCATCGGTGATACCAAAACCGCGCAAAACCTCAGCGTCGAGGCCCTCTTGGTGATATTGCAGCGGCACAGAATAAATCGATGGCGCATCCAGAGCGGGGATCACCGATTCCTTGCGAACATTGCAGAAATTGGCGATCTTTTGGCGTTCGCCATCGGGAATGGGGTGCTCTGCGCGGCACAGCAGCACATCGGGCTTGATCCCTAGGCTGGCGAGTTCCCGCACAGAATGCTGCGTTGGCTTGGTCTTAAGCTCACCGGCTGCGGCGATGTAGGGGACCAGCGTGACATGCACGCTGAGAGTTTGCATCGGCTCCAGATCGTTCCGAAGCTGTCGGATCGCCTCCATAAACGGCAGCGATTCGATATCGCCCACAGTCCCGCCAATTTCGCACAGGATGAAATCGAGGTCCTCTTGATCGTCCAGCGCAAACTGTTTGATTGCGTCGGTTACATGCGGAATTACCTGAACGGTCGCGCCCAGATAATCGCCCCGGCGTTCTTTCGCGATAATATCGCGATAGACGCGGCCAGAGGTGATGTTGTCGCTTTGGCGAGCAGAAACGCCCGTGAAACGTTCGTAATGGCCCAGATCGAGGTCGGTTTCCGCCCCATCATCCGTCACATAGACCTCACCATGCTGATACGGGCTCATCGTGCCCGGATCGACATTCAAGTAGGGGTCAAACTTGCGAATACGCACCTTGTACCCGCGCGCCTGTAGGAGCGCAGCGAGACTTGCTGCCATGAGACCTTTGCCGAGCGAGGAGACCACGCCGCCGGTTATAAATATGTACCGCGCCATGGGAGCCAAGCCTTAAGGGTGTGAGTGGATTCGGAGCAAGCAAATTGCGCGGGCAAACACCCGCAATCCACAAGCATGTTTAAAATTCGAAAATTCGCATCACCCAGATGAGCGGCAAATGCGCCACCCAAGTGGATGGAAATGCGGGATATTACTCGCTTGGAGCGTCGTCAGAAGCAGGCGCCGCGTCCGTTGCGGGTGCCGCCTCGCCATCTGAAGGTGTGTCGAGCAGATCGCCGCTGATTGGTGCGTTGAGTAAATCGCCGGGCACAGGGGCTTCGACATCACGGTTCAGATCCGTCGTCACTTCCGATACGCTCGATTGGCTCACCGCGACCGCCGCAAGGGTGATCGACAGCGCTACAAACGCCACAGCCAGCCATTTTGTCGCCCTCGTTAGAAAATCTGCCGCTCCGCGCGCGCCCAAAGCGCCCGACGGATTGCCGCCAATACCAAGGCCGCCGCCCTCTGAACGTTGCATCAAAACAACGCCGACAAGCGCCGCAGCCACAATGGCCTGGATCACGGTAAGGATAATGAACAGCGACATGGACTTCTTCTAATCGAACATATTGGGAGAGGCGCACTTAGGCATCGAAGGGCTTAGAGGCAAGGGAACCGATCAATCGGTTGCACAAAAGGCATTAGCCCTCTTCGGCTTCACCCGCAGCCAATGCGATACCCATAAAGCTATCGGCGGTCAGGCTGGCCCCGCCAACCAAAGCGCCGCCCACATC
The DNA here is from genome assembly GCA_947502815.1 of uncultured Erythrobacter sp. Lineage (GTDB taxonomy): Bacteria > Pseudomonadota > Alphaproteobacteria > Sphingomonadales > Sphingomonadaceae > Erythrobacter. The sequence goes on along the minus strand of CANNBH010000001.1, from coordinate 1,614,570 downwards.
GGCCACGCCCAAAATTTCCGCAGCATTTTCGGGCTTTACAGAGCCGCCGTACAGGATGCGGATTTCTGAACCGTCTTCTTCGCCAAACAACGAAACGAGCAATTTGCGGATTTCACCGTGCATTTCGCCGATGTCTTCCGGCGTTGCGGTCTTGCCGGTGCCGATCGCCCAGATTGGCTCATACGCGACAGTCAGCTTTTCCGCTGCGTCCTCAATCGTCTCTGGCAAGGATGCTTTGAGCTGCTTTTTCACAAAACTGAGCGCTTTGCCCGCATCGCGGGATTTTTCAGACTCGCCGCAGCACATGATGACCCGCAAGCCAGCGGAAAGCGCGGCTTCGGCCTTTGCACGGACCAACGCGTCGTTTTCTGACTGGGCCTGACGCCGTTCGCTGTGACCCAAAATGACGAATTTCGCGCCAGCATCGGCCAACATTGGGGCTGAAATCTCGCCCGTGTGCGCTCCGCTTTCTTGATCGTGGCAATCTTGAGCGCCAACGACAATCTGTTCAGCTTCGCGATGAACAGGGTGGATAAGGGTGTAAGGCGGCGCAATCGCCACCTCCACTTTCATGTGGCGCTGGGCCGCGCGGTCGATTGCGCGCGCCTCGGATAGCATGGCGCGTGTGCCATGCATCTTCCAGTTACCAACGATATAGGGCCGCAGGGGCATCATCTAATCCTGAATACAAGAGGGGGAACGTCTAACACAAATTCTGATTCTTGAGCCCATGTAGGGTCGTGCGGCGGCGTCCGCTAGCTGACACAAATAGTTTAGTCAAAAGCTTCGCCAACCTGTTGCCGCGAGGTCGCAGGCGGGATAAAGCGCGTGCGAAGCTTTTGATCATCTTGTGCAGGCGTCGCCCGGCATAAGCAGGTTGCAGCATTTAAAACACCTTTGCTGGCACATATATTTGCTGTGCATGGGTATACCACGATTACGAATACCGGAAAGAACTTCACCATGATTTCGATGTTTCGCAACTTTTTTCAATCGAAAATCGGCCTGCCCATCTTCATCCTGTTTTTGGTGGTTGTCGCCTTGGCCTTTGCCGCCAGTGACATATCCGGATCGTCGACTTTTGGCGGATTGGCCGGTGATGAAAAAATCGCCTCTGTTGGTGATGAAACACTGTCGGCTGCAGAAATTGAAGCGGCTGCGAACAACGCGTTGCGGCGTGCGCGCGCTGACAATCCCACGCTGACAATGCCGGAATTTGTTGCAGGCGGCGGGCTCGAAGGCGAATTGGAACTGTTTATCGACCGGTATGCCTTGGGCATGTTTGCACAGGATCATGGCCTGCGCGCGGGCGAAAATCTGGTGAACAGCGAACTCCTCCAAATCGGGGCCTTCCTCGATTTTAACGGGAATTTCGATCAAACCGCCTATGAACGTGCGTTGCGCGATCAGAACCTGACCGATGCTATTTTGCGCCGCGATATTGGTGATGGCTTGCTGGCGCAGCAGGTGTTGCGCCCTGCCCTCGGTTCGGCCCGGATGCCAGAGGCGATGGCGCGGCAATATTCAGCGTTGGCGTTGGAGCGCCGTATTGGCGATGTCGGCCTTATCCCCAGCGTCGCCTTTGCCCCGGAAAATGGCCCCAGCGACGAAGCCTTGGCAGCCTATTACGCCGAAAACACCGAAGATTATGTTGTGCCAGAACGGCGGACGATCCGCTTCACAGGTTTCAGCCCAGCGAATGTTGACGCTGAAATAACCCCCACGCCTGCTCAAATTGCTGAGCGTTTTGAGGAAAACGCGGCCCAATATGCCGCGACCGAACTGCGCGCAATCAGCTCTTTTGTCGCACCGACACAGGCCTCTGCCGATGCTCTTGTTGCGCGTATTCGCGGCGGGGTTTCGATGGAAGCAGCCGCGGCCGAAGCAGGATTTCAAGTCTCTTCCAGCGAAGCGATTGACCGCGCGGCCATGGCCGCCGAAAACACACCTGCCTTGGCACAAAACGTGTTTGCCAGCGAAGAAGGCAGCGTGGCCGATCCTGCGCGCGGCGCGGTTGGGTTTGTGATCGCCCGGGTGGATAACGTTGAAAACATCCCCGCGCGCACCATTGGCGATGTCAGCGACGAAATCTCCGTTCAACTGCAAAACGAAGCTCGCGAACAAGCGATGATCGATATGAGCGATCAGATTGAAGACATGGTCGAAAGCGGAACGTCGCTAACCGATGTTGCCACGCAATTCGGCCTAGAGGTCAATGTGATCGAGAATGTCCTGTCCGACGGGCGGCAGTTTGGATCGTTCGAACAAGGCATTGCCCCGCAATTGCGCCCAATCGTCGATACGGCGTTTCAGATGGATGAAAGCAGCCCGCAGCTCGCTGAATTGGTGCCGGGTGTGCAGTTCCTTATCTTTGACGTTTCCGACATCACCGAAAGCAGCGCTCCACCTTTGGACGAAGTGCGCGATCAGGTTAGCTTTGCTTGGACCCGCGCTGAAGGGAACAAACTCGCCGGTGAAGCCGCCAACCGCATCCTTGAAGCGGTGCGCGGCGGAACAAGTCTGAGCGAGGCGATGCGCACGGAAAACTCCGCGCTGACTCAGATCGAAAACATCAACCTGACCCGCAGCGACCTGTTGGCCGATCAAAGCCAGCGCGTACCTGCGCCTCTTGTGCTGCTGTTTTCTATGGCCAGCAATTCGACAAAGGTGCTGGAAGAGGCAAACAATCTGGGCTGGTTCGTCGTCGATCTGGACCGGATCGAAGTCGACCCAATCGACGAAGACAGCGATTTGATTGCAAACACTCAGGCACGCTTCGCCGAAGTTTTGGCATCTGAATACAACAACCAGTTGTCGCGCGCGATCCGGGCCGAAGTCGGCGTGGAACGCAACGAAGAAGCGATTGAGACAATGCGCAAAACACTCTCCGGCGAAAGCTGAGCGCGCACGTTTGATGTATTTGATCGTAGCGTGACAGACACCGCCGCCCCTTCGCCAAACGGTTCGTTGCCCATTGGGTTAGAAAATGCCGCAATTGCCGCTGAGGCGTTGGCGTTGGGTCAGCCTGCGTTGGTGTGGCGCAAAATTGTTGCCGACAGCGACACACCAGTTGGGGCGGCACGCCGATTGATTGAGCCGGGCCGGGGCGATTTCCTGCTCGAATCTGTCGAAGGGGGCGAAGTTCGCGGGCGTTATAGCCTGCTTGGCCTTGATCCAGATTTGGTGTTTCGGGCCAGCGACACCAGCGCGGCCATCAACCGCAATTGGAAGATTGACCGCGACGCGTTTGAACCTTGCGGCGGTGGGAATGGCGGAGAGGGCAACGCCATGGCTCAATTGCGCGCCTTGGCCGATAGCTGCCGGATTGATGTGCCAGACGCATTGCCCCCGGCGCTCGCCTGTTTGGTCGGCTATTTCGGCTATGAAACAATAGGGCTGGTCGAAAAACTGCCGCGCGCTGCGCCCAGTGAATTGGCGCTGCCCGATATGTTGTTTGTGCGCCCAACCGTCATCCTTGTGTTTGATGGCCTGTCGGATGAGCTGTTTTGCATCGCTCCGATTTGGGAAGCGGCCGACCCGGCTGCCAGCATTGATCTGGCATCAGAGCGGATTGATGAAACCCTGCGCGCCTTAACCCAGCCCAGCCCCGCAGCACCGCGCGCCTCCGCCGATCTTGCCATGCCAGAATTGACCCCGGTCATGGCGGCAGAGGATTACAAGGCGCTGGCATTAAAAGCCAAGGATTACATCCTTGCCGGAGACATCTTTCAGGTCGTCTTGGCCCAACGCTTCACGTGCCCATTCGAGCTGCCCCCGATTGAGCTTTATCGCAGTTTGCGCCGTGTAAACCCGTCGCCTTTTCTCTATTTCCTCGACCTACCCGGATTTGCCATCGTTGGATCAAGCCCAGAAATTCTGGTCCGCGTAAGAGACGGCGAAGTGACAATCCGGCCCATCGCAGGCACCCGCCCTAGAGGGGCAAGCCGGGCAGAAGACGACGCCAATGAAGCCAGCCTGCTCGCCGATGCAAAAGAACGGGCAGAGCATCTGATGCTGCTCGATCTGGGGCGCAATGATGTGGGCAGAGTGGCGGGTCGAGGAAGCGTCGAAGTCACCGACAGCTTCACCGTCGAACGATACAGCCATGTGATGCACATCGTCAGCAATGTGATCGGCGAATTGGCGCCAGACAAAGACGCGATCGACGCCTTGTTCGCAGGGTTCCCTGCAGGAACCGTGTCTGGGGCACCAAAAATCCGAGCGTGCGAAATTATCGCTGAGTTGGAGCCGGAAACACGCGGGGCCTATGCTGGCGGCGTCGGGTATTTTGCGCCTGACGGCTCGGTGGATTCGTGCATTGTTTTGCGCACAGCCGTGGTCAAGGAAGGCACGATGCATGTGCAGGCTGGCGCGGGAATTGTGGCCGACAGCGATCCCGATTATGAACTGGCCGAATGCCGGGCAAAGGCTGGCGCTTTGATCGCAGCTGCACGCGAAGCGGTTCGCGTTGCGAGCGAGCCGGGTTTCGGCCAATGACACCTAATCAAACCAAGGGTCCTTTGATGAACACCGCCAACACGCCGATCATGTGCGCAATTGCCGCTCTGTCAGCCATTCTGTCCCTGTCCGCCTGTGATGCGCAGCCGGAAGGGGAGCCCGTTGTGAGAGCCGAATTGGGCGATCCGGTTCCGGCCACACCCGATCTTTCTGCCGAAGAGGGCGCTAGCGACGAAGAACTCGCCGCCGCCGCATCAACTGGGCCCTGCACCGCAACCGAATTTGAAGGCGTTGCCCTTACCCATTGCATCGCCGATCCGGCCCAACACAGTATCAGCGCCGCCCTTGCCCCAACCAGCGGCAGCAATTTTGGCACAATCGAAGGATGGGCCGCAGGACGCAATGAAAGCGATATTGCCTTTGTGATGAACGCCGGGATGTACGGCGATGATCTAAAGGCGGTTGGCTATTTCGTCCAAGATTCTGATCGCTTGGTGGAATTGAACCGGGGCGACGGCAGCGGCAATTTCTACCTAAAGCCCAACGGCGTGTTTTTTGGCAGCAATGGCCGCTGGCGCATTTTGGATAGCGAAGCCTTTCTGCGCACAATTGGCGACAGGCCGCAATTTGGCACGCAATCAGGCCCGATGCTGGTCTTGAACGGTGAATTGCATCCTGAGATTCAGGACAATGGCCCGTCCAAAGCCTTGCGCAACGGGGTCGGTATTGATGCATCGGGCAAGGCGCATTTTGTAATCTCCGATGCGCCGCTGTCTTTTGGCCAGTTGGCGCGCTTTTTCCGCGACGAGGTGAAGGTTCCCAACGCGCTGTTTCTTGATGGCAACATCTCCTCTTTGTGGGATCCTGCCACCGGCCGGATGGATTCGCGCCGGGTCGGCCCGCTGTTGGTCGTAAAGGTGAAGTGATGGGCAACTCAAACATGCTTTCCTATGGCCGGACGCTGTATCCTGAGATTGAGCCCTATGAGACCGGTATGCTCGATGTCGGAGACGGACATCAGCTGTATTACGAGCGCTGCGGCACGCCCGGCGCAAAACCCGCCGTGTTTCTGCATGGCGGGCCCGGCGGCGGCATGTCACCAAGCCACCGCCGCCAGTGGGACCCAGAACTTTACGATGTGCTGTTGTTTGACCAACGCGGATGCGGCCAATCGCTTCCCTTTGCGGAGATCGAAAACAACGACACATGGCGCATCGTGGCGGATATTGAGCGCCTGCGCGAAATGTGCGGGCACGAAGCATGGCAAGTGTTCGGCGGAAGCTGGGGCGCGACGCTCGCGCTCGCCTATTCCCAAAAACATCCCGATCGCACGACAGAGATTGTCTTGCGCGGCGTATTTCTGGCGCGGCAACGCGAAAAAGGCTGGCTATACCGCTATGGCGCGAGCGAGATTATGGCCGAGCAATGGGATCAATTCACCGCTCTTATCCCAGAGGATGAGCGCGGCGACCTAGTGACGGCCTATTACGCCCGTTTGACCAGCGACGATGAAGCGACGCAGCTTGCCGCGGCCAAGGAGTGGTCCTTGTGGGAAGGCACAGTCGCGACTTTGCTGCCGAACGAAGACCTGCTGGCCGAATTCGAAGATCCATCCAAGGCGGTGCCGTTCGCGCGGATTTGCGCGCGGTTCTTCCTTGAGGACTTCTTCTTGGAAGAGGCGCAATTGGTCCGCGATGCGCACAAGATCGCGCATATTCCAACCATCATTGTTCAAGGCCGCCACGACATCTGCACCCCGCCCGGCGCAGCGTGGGAAATGAAGAAGGCCCTGCCCAATGCAGAATTGTGGATGGTGCATGACGCAGGGCACAGCGCCAGCGAACCCGGCATAATCGATGGCTTGGTGCGCGCAACGGATAAACTGGCGGGCAAGACATGAGCGCAGCCGACATCCTCGTCATCGACAATTACGACAGCTTCACCTTCAACCTTGTCCATTACCTAATGGAATTGGGCGCGAATGTGCGGGTTGAGCGGAACGATGCCATGACCGCCAGCGATGCGATTGCGAGCGGAGCAAAAGGCCTGCTGATTTCTCCCGGCCCCTGCACTCCTAACGAAGCCGGGATCAGCCTCGATCTGGTGGCGGCCTGTGCGGATAGCGAAACGCCATTGCTGGGTGTGTGTTTGGGGCATCAATCCATCGGTCAGCATTTTGGCGGCACCGTCACGCGCGGCGGTTTGATGCATGGCAAAACCTCGCCAGTGACGCATGACGGAACGGGCGTTTTTGAAGGGCTGCCCTCACCCTACACCGCGACCCGGTATCACAGTTTGGAAGTGGTCGATATTCCGCCCTGCCTGATTGCCAACGCCCATGCTGATACGCCCGGCATCGCAGCCGCGAGTGTCATGGGCTTTCGCCACGAAACCCTGCCCATTCACGGGGTGCAGTTCCATCCTGAAAGCATCGCGACCGATCACGGTCACGCGCTGCTCGCCAACTTCTTGAAAATCTGCGGCGTCGATGCGCGCCTGCCCGAAAGAGTTTCTGCATGAGCGTTCTGCCCGACGTTACAAATCCCCTGACGGAAACTGAGGCGGAAACCGCCTTTGGAACGCTGCTCGATGGCGCGCCCAGCGAGGAGGAGATTGAGCAATTCCTGATCGACCTTTCCGCGCGCGGCGAAACCTCGAATGAAATCGCCGGAGCAGCGCGGGCTTTGCGCGCGCGGCTGATCCCGATTGATGCCCCCAAAGGCGCGATTGATGTCTGCGGCACCGGCGGCGATGGCCATCATACTTTGAATGTGTCCACCGCCGTCAGTTTGGTGGTTGCAGCCTGCGGTGTGCCGGTGGCGAAACATGGCAACCGTGCGGCCTCTTCCAAAGCAGGCGCGGCGGACACGCTGGAGGCGTTGGGTCTTGATATGGATGCAGCAGGCCACACCGCAGAAAAAACGCTGAATGAGCTGGGCATTTGTTTCCTCTTTGCCAAAAACCATCATCCCGCGATGGGCCGCATTCAACCGATCCGCACAAAGATTGGTAAGCGCACGATCTTCAACCTGATGGGCCCGCTTTCCAACCCCGCAGCGGTGGAAAGCCAGCTTATCGGGATTGCCCGGCCGGCCTATGTGCCGATCTATGCGGGCGCTTTGGCCAAATTGGGCACAGGCCGTTCGCTGATCGTATCGGGTGATGAAGGGCTTGATGAATTGAGCTTGGCCGGCGGCAATGAGGTTGCTGTCGTTACCGGCAATGCGTTTGAAATGCAGCGCGTTCACCCCGATGATGCTGGCGTGCCGACCGCCCCGATTGAGGCGATCAGAGGCGATGATGCGGTTCACAACGCCGCCGCGCTGCGCGCTTTGTTCATGGGCGCACCCGGCCCTTACCGCGACGCAGTCTTGTTCAACGCCGCAGGCGCGCTGCAAGTCGCGCACAAAGGCAGCGATTGGGAGGACCGTGTGGCCTTGGCCGCAGAGGCGATTGACAGCGGACGGGCTAAGAAACTGCTGGAAGACTGGATTGCGCTGGCGATATGAACAAGCTGGAAGAAATCTGCGCGCACAAGGTGACCGAAGTGGCCGCGCGAAAGGCCGCAATTTCGATTCCTGAATTGGAACGCCGGGCGAGCGAACAAAGCCCGGTGCGCGGGTTTGAAAATGCCCTGCGCGCTGCCAGTGAAGCAGGCTTTGGTCTGATCGCAGAGATCAAGAAAGCCAGCCCTTCCAAAGGGCTTATCCGCGAAGATTTTCGCCCGGCGGACCACGCGGCCGCCTATCAATCGGGCGGCGCGGCGTGTTTGTCTGTGCTGACCGACGCTCCCTATTTCCAAGGTCACGAAGATTATCTGATTGCGGCGCGCGCGGCCTGCGATCTGCCGGTGCTGCGCAAGGACTTTATGGTTGATCCATGGCAGTGCCTAGAAGCGCGGGCGATGGGAGCGGATGCGATCCTGATCATCGTCGCTGCCTTAGACGACGGCCAAATGCGCGAGATTGAAGCCGCCGCGCGCGAGGTCAGCATGGATATCCTGATCGAAGTGCATGATGAGGCGGAGATGGAACGCGCGCTGACGCATTTGTCCTCGCAATTGATCGGGGTGAACAACCGCGATCTCAAGACATTCACAACATCGCTTGAAACGACGGAGCGGCTCGCGCCAATGGTGCCGAAGAGCGCCCTGATCGTGGGGGAAAGCGGTATTGCCACGAATGACGATTGTGTTCGGCTTTCCAAAAGCGGGGTGAACACGTTCCTAGTCGGGGAAAGCCTGATGCGCGCGGACGATGTTGCCGCCGCCACGCGCGCTCTTTTGGGCAAGTAGTCTCATCAAAAGCCGCACTGTCCTACATCGACGGGGCGTGGCATGACGGACGCTATGCCCTTGCATACGATCGAATCCAGCACCCACAATCGCTCCCATTGGGGGTGGGTGATTTTGCCCCTTGGACCGTGTAACATGCGGTCCATGTCTCTTGAGATGTCAGTGTTAAAGGTCTGAAAATGAATGGTTTGACGCATTTGGGTGAAGATGGCGCGGCGCGCATGGTCGATGTCAGTGCAAAGGCCGAAACGCACCGTATCGCCATCGCTTCGGGCTGCATCACGATGTCCCCGCAATCGCTCGCCGCAATCCGCGAAGGCGATGCCCCCAAAGGCGACGTGCTGGGCACCGCGCGCATCGCCGGCATCATGGCAGCCAAACGGACGGGCGAACTGATCCCGCTGTGCCACCCTCTTGGGCTGGAATCGGTCACCGTCGACTTTGCGTTTGAAGAGGGGGGCATCCGCGCCACCGCCTCCGCATCGCTAACTGGCAAAACCGGCGTTGAGATGGAGGCTATGGTGGCCGTATCGACGGCCCTGCTCACGATATACGACATGGCAAAAGCCATCGACAAAGCGATGGTGATCGGTGAGGTCCGCCTGATCGAGAAACGCGGAGGCAAGTCAGGCACTTGGAGGGGCCCTGCCGTATGAGCGGTATGCTCACCCTTGAAGAAGCGCAGGAACGTCTGCTGGCCCTTGTGCCCGATTTGGGCGCTGAAGAGGTGGATGTTGAGGCATCGCTTGGCCGGTTCTTGGCGCATGACCTAATCGCAAACCGCACTCAGCCCCCGTCAGACCTCTCTGCGATGGATGGATACGCGATTGCAGGCAACGGCCCATGGAGCCTCATCGGGGAGAGCCGCGCAGGCGCTGCGTTCGGGGCTGCGCTGACATCGGGTCAGGCAATCCGCATCTCCACCGGGGCGCATATGCCGGATGGCGGCGAAAGCGTGCTGATTCAGGAAAATGCGGTTGTCTCTAACGGGACTGTGAGCGCGCAGGACACACCAGAGCTCGGCCGCCATGTGCGTAAGCAAGGCTTTGACTTCGCGGTTGGCGATACGGTGCTTGGCGCTGGTACTCAAATGGGTCCTGCGCAAATCGCGCTGGCGCTGTCCTCTGGCCACAAATGCGTGCAAACAAAGCGCATCCCAAAAGTCGCGATCCTCGACAGCGGTGACGAATTGGCGCGGGATCCAACCCAATGCGGGCCCGATCAAATCCCCGCTAGCAACGGAGCCATGATCGCTGCAATGGCGGGGCCATTGGTGGGAGAAGTCGTTCGTCTGGGCCCGGTTGGTGATGATCTGACCGCCCTAGCCGCCGCGCTCCAGCGGTCGGAAGACGCAGACATCCTCATCACGTCTGGCGGCGCGTCGGTGGGGGATCACGATCTCATCCAACAGGCGCTGCGCGAATGGGGTGCGCAGCTTGCCTTTTGGAAGGTCGCGATCAAGCCGGGTAAGCCGTTGATGGTTGCGACCAAAGGCTCACAGGTGATCTTGGGCCTGCCGGGTAATCCGGTATCGAGCTTTGTTACTGCATTCCTCTTTGCCCTCCCGTTGCTGCGCGCTGCGATAGGGCACCCGGCCCCGCTACCCAAAGTCTCTCACTTGCAAGCAAGAGAGGCCCTGCCCGCCATCGGAGCACGCAGGGAATTCGTGCGCGGGATCAGCGATGGCAGCGGCGTGGGACGCGCAGCCTCTCAAGATTCCAGCGCGCTGCTGGCATTGGCATCGGCCAATTGCTTGATAGACCGGCCCGCTGGATCAGGTGCGGTATCAATCGGAGACGATGTTCCGGTCTATATTCTGTAAAATGGCTGAATCGTGCGGGTTTGTGGATTGTACGCGCTTGACTTGAAATTCTAGGTTGCCTACTTGTTCTGTATTCGTTCACCATATCGGTGCGCGAACACGGCTTGGAATGCACCACCCGCCAATCATGCATTGGGCGGTGCCTCTGCGGGTCATACAGTTTGGCACTGCGTGTGTTTCTGCACTTGGAGATGCGCGGGGCGGTGCGCCTTAGGGAGTTTGCCCATGTTAACGGCAAAGCAACACGAATTGATCCGCTTCATTCAAGAGCGGCTTGAAGAAACCGGCATCTCGCCAAGTTTCGAAGAGATGAAGGAAGCGCTCGACCTCAAGAGCAAATCGGGCGTTCATCGCTTGATCTCTGCACTGGAAGAACGCGGCTTTATCCGGCGTCTGCCCAATCGGGCGCGCGCTTTGGAAGTCATCAAAATGCCAGAAGACGCGACCCCTGCGCCGCGCGCGACTAGGGCTGCGAATGATGCAGTTGGTGCGATGGCTAAACCGGCAATGGCGGCACCGGAACCGGCCAATGACGTGATTGAGATACCGCTCCATGGCCGCATTGCTGCGGGCGCGCCGATAGAGGCGTTGGAGGGGCAAACCTCGCTTCCAGTTCCGGCTGCCTTGCTTGGGCCGGGTGAGCATTACGCACTAGAAGTGTCAGGCGATTCTATGGTTGAGGCGGGTATCTTTGATGGTGATTTCGCGCTTGTCCGCCGGACAGATAGCGCGCGTGATGGCGAAATCGTTGTTGCGCTTGTCCGCGGAGAAGAAGCCACGCTCAAATATCTCCACAAGGATAGCGGCATGGTCCGGCTTGACCCTGCCAATTCGGCCTATGACCCGCAGGTCTATGGTGCGGAAGAGGTGCAGGTCCAAGGCAAACTTGCAGGGCTTTTGCGGCGCTACCACTGATTGATTGGGTGCGCGGGGATGCCAGTTTAGTCGCCCTCCCCGCGCCACCATCCATGTTCGCCTTGGCTGTCCCCCACCGCCATGATGCGTTCATTGGCGAGATCGATTGACAGACCGCCGCTCGTCTCAAGCAATCCCCTATCGGCCTTTAACCAGCGGGGGTTGCAAGAATAGGGCAGGTAACGGTCCGCCACTACAATATCGGCGCGCTCACACGCAGCGGCCAAGGCTCTCTCTTCAACCAATTCACGGTTTCTGGCGAGCAAGAGCGACCACTGACGCCCTCCCCGATCAAGCGTGATGACGCAGAACTCAGCCGAACATTGCGCACCTTCCCAATCGGCTAGGGGAATGGGGTCGGTCGTCACGCTGGACAGTTCGAGCAAATTGTCGCGCGAATATGATGACCGGCTATCCCGCAAGGAAAGCAGGCGTTTGCTCCCATCCTCAGCGGCAATCGTAATCCCGACATGGCGACCCTCGCGGCCAATCAAGACATCAGGGATCGGGGTCATCAACAGCAAGATTGTCGCCGCAGCAGCAGGAATGAAGCCCAGCAATCGCGCTTTGCCATGCCAAAGCGCGAGCCATAATCCTCCAAGGACAAACAAGGCGATCGCAAGGCCGCTCATCTGAGGCATAAGTTTTACAGCGCCGGGTTGGCCCGCAGTGAAATGGGCAATGCCAAGCAGGAGATTAAGCGAAGCCTCCACCACCCACCAAAATGGGGCGCCCAATCCGACCAAATCAAACACCAGCGCGACCGCGATCAAGGGCATCGAAATGAACGTAACCAGCGGGATTGCGATCACATTGGCCAATGCCCCGTAAAGGCCTGCCCGGTGAAAATGGAACAGCACGATAGGCATAAGAGCAATTTCAATGACGAGCCCCGTTATGAACAGCATCATGATATTGCGGCCAGTGCGCGCAAACCAGGGTTCCTCGCGCGGAGCAAGGAACGCTTTGACCGCCGGGCTCGTGTGCAAGGCCACAATGGCAAGCACAGCGGAAAAACTCATTTGGAAACTTGGGCCCACCACACTTTCTGGCCACAGCAGCAGCACAAAAATGGCGGCCACGGCGACCATCCTAAGCGAGAGAGCGTCGCGCCCCATGGCAAGGGCGATAAGCACCAACATCGCAGCAACGCAGCTGCGCACCGTCGGCACCTGCGCCCCGGTCAACAACGTGTAGCTGATACCCGCAATGGCCCCTGCTGCGGCGGCCATGATCGGCAGCCGAACTCTCAAAGCCAATGCGGGAAACAGCGCCAACAGCTTTATCGCAACAAAATACGTCGCGGCGATCACCGCGCTCACATGCAGCCCGCTGATGGCAAGCAAATGGGTCAGCCCTGCATCGCGCATTGCGTCTTCATCACCCTCCAAAATGGCCCCGCGATCTCCGCTCGCAAAGGCGGCTGCGATGGTTCCGGCCGAACCGTCCACGCGGCTTCGCACATGGGCAGATAGAGCGCGCTGAACGGTGGCAATGCCGCTTGCTTCAGGGGCCGGTTCGATAATGTCGACCGCCCCCATGGCACTACCGGTGGCAGACAAGCCCTTAAACCAAGCCGCCCGGGCAAAGTCGTATGCCCCCGGCAGCATCGGGCTAGCTGGCGGCATCAGCCGCACGCGCATGCGGACCACGGCCCCTTCGGCCAATGCGCCGTTGGAATGGTTCTCAACCGCTTCCGCGACGGTCTCCATCGGAACATTCACGCGGATCTTGCGCCCTACCCCGGTGTCGGCGTCACGCACCGCCATGGTTAGGCGAATACGATCCTGTGCCGGTTGATCGGTGCGCTCCAGCACATAACCCTGCACACGCTCGATCACGGGTCTATCCATAGCCGCCGCTCCGACCATTTCTGATCGGATCCAAATGACGCTAACCCCGGCGACAAACACCAATGCACAGGCGATCACCGCCTGGCGTAATTGATCGCGGTCAGGATCACCCCGCCATGCCGCCAAAGCAAAAAGAGCCAATATCAAGCCAAGGCCGATGACGCTCATCCACTGCCAAGGCGTGCGCAGCCCAAACCATGTTAGTATTCCGGCGGCGAAGACAACCGCGAGCCAAGGGGCCCGGTCAAACCCAGCATTGGACAAAAACCGCTCAAGACCGCTGCCAATCGCATCCGATACGCTGGACAATCTGCCGCCCCTTTGCCACACGCGCGCTGCGGCCTTTTGAGGCTTAGACGGATCGGTCCCTTCAGCAGCAGTGCCGCTGTCAGGATCACCCGCAATCGGAATAAACGGCGTATCAGCCATAGGCCGTTCCCCTTCGGATAAGGCCAGGTTCGGTTTGCTAAGTGAATAGGAAATAACAGCTTATGGCAAGCCCAGCTGCACAACCCATTGTTACCCGGTTTGCGCCATCGCCCACCGGTTTTCTGCATATTGGCGGCGCGCGCACGGCCTTATTCAACTGGCTCTACGCCCGTCATCATGGCGGAAAAGCGCTTTTGCGCATCGAAGACACCGACAAACAGCGTTCAACGCAAGAGGCGATAGATGCGATCCTAGACGGGCTGGATTGGCTCGGTCTGGACTATGACGAAGCGCCCACTTTTCAATCTCAGCGCGCGGATCGGCACGCCGAAGTTGCGAATGCTTTGCTTGCAGGCGGCCATGCTTACAAGTGTTTTGCGACCGCCGAAGAGCTGGAAACGATGCGCGCCGAACAGCGCGCCAACAAACAGCCCATGCGCTATGATAGCCGCTGGCGGGATCGAGACCCATCCGAAGCACCCGCTGGCGCAGCCTACACTGTGCGGATTAAGACACCGCTGGATGGCGAAGTGACCATTCAAGATGAAGTCCAAGGCTCGGTATCGGTCAAGAATGCTGAACTTGACGACTATATTATTCTGCGCGCCGACGGCACGCCAACCTATATGCTCGCGGCGGTGGTGGATGATCACGATATGGGCGTCACGCATGTCGTGCGCGGCGATGATCATTTGAACAACGCCTTTCGCCAATTGCCGATCTATCACGCGATGGAGGCAAGCGAAGGCGGGTGGCCTGAGCCGACCTATGCCCACATCCCGTTGATCCACGGTTCGGACGGCGCGAAATTGTCTAAGCGGCACGGCGCGCTGGGAGTGGAGGCGTACCGGGATGATATGGGCATTTTGTCCGATGCGCTTTTCAACTACCTGCTGCGTCTGGGTTGGGGGCACGGCGACCGCGAAGAAATCACGCGCAGCGAAGCGATCGAATTGTTCGACCTTTCAGGAGTGGGCAAAAGCCCGTCTCGGTTCGACCTCAAAAAGCTCGAAAACTTCAACGGGCATTATATTCGCGAAACGGATGACGCCGTGCTCGCGCCTCTCGTAGCAGCACGTATGGACGGGTCACCGGATATTGATCTGCTTAGCCGAGCAATGCCTGTGCTAAAAACGCGTGCGAAGAATCTTGATGAACTTGCTGATGGTGCAGGCTTTTTGTTTGCGACGCAGCCAATGTCTATGACGGAAAAGGCAGCCAAATTCCTCGATGATGATGGCCGATCACGCCTTAACGCCATTTCAGAGGCACTTAAGGCGGAAAATAACTGGACAATTGACGCTCTCGAAGCCACTACCAAAGCGCTTGCGGAGGACCTTGAATTGGGTTTCAGCAAGCTGGCACAGCCAATGCGCGCTGCGCTCACCGGAACGACAACGTCACCGGGAATTTTCGATGTTCTGGTCCTTTTGGGACGGGAAGAATCCCTGGCACGGCTCAACGCGCAAGCTGCGTAAAGACGGACGCCAGAAGCATAACTGGGCAGGAGACACATTTTGGCAGACAAGCAAGCCAAGCTCGAAATTGACGGACAAACACACGAGTTTCCCGTTCTTGAAGGCAGCACCGGCCCTGACGTGGTCGATATTCGTAAGCTGTACGGCGCAACCGGCAAATTCACATTTGACCCGGGCTATAAGTCAACGGCCAGCTGCGAAAGCGCGCTGACCTATATCGACGGCAACGAAGGCATCTTGCTGCATCGCGGGTATCCAATCGGCCAGCTGGCGGAACATTCCAGCTTTATGGAAACGTCCTACCTCTTGCTGAACGGCGAATTGCCCAGCAGTGATGAACTGTCTGACTTTAACCACACGATCACGCGGCACACGATGCTGCACGATCAATTGCGCCAGTTTTATCAGGGTTTCCGCCGCGACGCGCACCCTATGGCAATCATGTGCGGCGTGGTTGGCGCTTTGTCGGCGTTTTACCATGACAGCACCGATATTTCTGATCCAGAGCACCGCAAGATCAGTTCGCACCGCTTGATCGCAAAAATGCCAACGATTGCTGCGATGGCGTATAAATACTCCATTGGTCAGCCCATGATGCAGCCGGATAACTCGCTGAGCTACACGGGTAACTTCCTGCGGATGACGTTTGGTGTTCCGGCCGAAGAATATGAAGTGCATCCCGCCATTGAAAAGGCGATGGACCGTATCTTCATCTTGCATGCTGACCACGAACAGAACGCATCGACATCGACCGTGCGTCTCGCCGGTTCATCGGGCGCGAACCCGTTTGCGTGTATCGCAGCAGGTATTGCCTGTTTGTGGGGCCCCGCACACGGCGGCGCAAACGAAGCTGCTCTCAACATGTTGCAGGAAATCGGCTCGCCAGACAAAATCCCGCATTACATCGAACGCGCGAAGGACAAGAACGACCCGTTCCGTCTGATGGGCTTTGGCCACCGCGTTTACAAAAACTACGATCCGCGCGCGACCGTGATGCAGCAAACGCTCAAAGAAGTGTTTGAAGCGTTGAAAGTTGATGATCCCGTGTTCGAAACCGCACTGCGGCTTGAAGAGCTCGCGCTCAACGATGATTACTTCAAGGAAAAGAAACTGTTCCCGAACGTGGACTTCTATTCCGGCATTATCCTGTCGTCGATCGGTTTCCCGACCACGATGTTCACCGCGCTCTTCGCCCTCGCCCGCACCGTGGGCTGGGTTGCGCAATGGAACGAAATGATCTCCGATCCAGGCCAGGTTATCGGTCGTCCACGTCAGCTCTATACTGGCCCGACACAGCGCGATTACGTGCCCGTCGCCAACCGTTAATTGCCGCGCCTCAGGGCGAAACACATCTTCAGAGCGATCCTAAGGACAACCTTGGGGTCGCTCTTTTGGTATAGAGAACAAATTTGCAGCCAGCGACTGAGGCTTAGTTCAGGCGCGCGGCAGTGTTAGCCGGAATTCAGCGCCTTTCAGCGGCGCATCCGCTTCTGGCTTCATGACGATGAGATCACCATCCATTGCCAACGCAAGGCGGCGCGAGATGTACAGACCAAGACCAGATCCGCTGTCATTCCCGCCGTCTTGATCCCTGCCAAGGCGCTCAAACTTCTCAAATATTCGTGTCGCTTGATCCGCCGTAACGCCGGGCCCCTCGTCGACCACGCTCAGCGCAATCGATCCCTCGCCTGCGTTATCGACAGCGATTGTGACTGTGCTGCCTTCCGGGGAATAGGCAATCGCATTGCCAATGAGATTGATGAGAATTTGCAGCACCCGGCGAAACTCCGCCATCGCCACAATTGGTCCATCGCCCTTTACATGGGTCAGAGTAATTCGCCGATCTTGCGCGCGCACGCCCAATATCCCCGCAGCCCGCGCGGCGGCATCAACCAAATCGACCTTTTCCTTTGCCGCCGAAAAGCCCGGAGCCTCGACCACTTCCAAGTCAGCAAGATCATCGAGCATGCCCGACAAATGCTGACCTGCGGCGGCGATGTTGCCGGCATAATCGCTGTATTCTTCGCGCAGCGGCCCGGCCAATCGGGTGCGGATCGTTTCTGCATTGGCGATGATGCGCGCAATGGGTTGCCGCAAAACGGGTGTGAGGGCGCTCCCGATCAATTGTGACTGCGCGCTTTGTGTCTCAATCTCGGTCGTATCCGCGGCCGCGCCAGGCGGCTCATCCGCGACCATCAAGAGTTCAAATCCGCGCGGTGCGCCGCTGATCGGGCCAAGCGGGATGATCCGCACCCGCCAATGCCGGGCTGACCCTTCGAATGTGCAATATGCTCCGTCGAGCAAACGCCAATGAAGCGGTTGATGGTGGGCAACGCCTTTGAGCGTTACATAGTCGGTCCAAACTTTGCGCGGGCTTGAGGCAATTGCATCCTGCAACGCGCCAACATCCACTGCGCTGGACGTCAAAAACTGAACCTGTTGGCGCGGATCAAGCCGTGCAGTGACTTCAGCAGCAGCACGGTCGATCGCATCAATTCGGTCGGCCAAATCATGGGTGCTCATCTCTGGCTGCGGCGCGCGCTGCCAATTTTCAACCAGCACTTCGCAGCCGCCGCCATTTTCATCCGAAAGAGGATGAATACGCACAAACCCGCTCACCATTTCTGAACCGTCAAACGCCGTGAATTCGCGCGCGATACGCAGGCCCATCTCGCGGCTTTGCCTGACAAGGTCGAGCAACTCTGGCACCGCCAATGTGCCGGGCAGCGATCCGCCGCAGCTTTCATGCAGCTCCGCCAAGGGATCGTCCGCGGTCAGCAACCGGTCCCTTTGATCGGTGACCCCGCGCGCGGCGAGAAGGGATTGTTGCCGGTTCATCCTGCGCCCCTCACCCGGCACCAAGGCCAAAGCCGTTGGCATATGGCAGCGCCGAACCGCCCAGCAAATCGCGCGCGCGCTCTGGCGACATCGCCGCAATACCGCTGGGCAGCATTTCGCTGGGCTCAATCAGCAGGAATTGTCGCTCAATCGCTTCGGGGTTTAGACCGCCAGCTCTTAAACTCAGCGCGAGCCGCGCTGCTTGGCGTTCGTGACACGCAAGCACCGCAAGGTCGCGCGGTTGCCGCGTCAATGCCGAAATTCCGCTGACAAAGAGCGCAAGGCCCGCGTGATCAAGCTCCAGCGCAGCCACCGCACCTCCGCGCATCGAAGACACAAGCCGGGCCAGCAAACCCAGACGTCCCGTGCCTTCATCATATTGGTTTTTCAGGTCCTTCATCGCCTGAGAAACGCGATCACGATCGTCGGCATGCGCGGCTTTCTTAAACCGTTTAACAACCGCAACGAACAGATCCGAAGGCAATTCACCCAGCGGCAATTCCATTCGCCTTTGGCTTTGGGTAAAGCGCGATTGCGCCGCGAGCGTGGTCATGGCCAATTCCGCAATAGCGGCCTGATCCGACGCGATCAATTCCTGCAAAAGGGGGCTGAGCACCGGATCGACCGAAGATCGCTGCTCCAATCGCTCGGTCAAATGCCCTTCCATGGCGAGAGCGTAGAGGTGTCCCAGAACGTCGCTATCGCCTGCAAGATGATCGGCAACTTGATCGATTACGGCTTCGTCGATGTCGCCAGTTTGCCCATCGGCCTTGCTCATCGACGCGGCAATCAATTGGCAGGCCAGATCCATCAACATTCCGCGCAAACGCGCGACAATCGCGTCGCTTACCAATGCATGACCAGAGCTGGCGAGCATATGGGAAATGACAGGCGCAACTCCGCTCAACGCGCGATTTCCGCGCGCGAGTTCATCCCGCAGGATAGCCTCGACAGAGGTGGTGTCGGTCCGGTCTATAGACATGTCGCCCATTTCGTAGCCTTTACACGGGCTATGGTTAAGCCCCCGTTAGCGCAATGCCCTTTGAATATTGAAGCGCTTAGCGGTCCGCAGAGTTATTTGCGGCGCAGCAGCAATTGCAAAAGAGCAGCGATGGCAAAGATGGACAGTGCCTCATTCAAATACCCAGCCCCGCTGGCAATCGCGAAACCGATCAGATGGAGGCCGCGATCCCGCCAAAACGCGTTGACCGATGCACGGTCATCGCGTCCGGCCAGATGGGCGAGCCCAATGGCCAAAATCGGCAGAGCAGCATTCGCAACCAAGCTGATCGGAACTCCCAACGCCAAAATCAGTACAATTGCGGCGCTGCAATCGAGTGCGATGGTCAACATTGTAGCGCGCCGTGCGCTGGTGTCTTGCGACCAGAGCCGGGATCGCAATGCGCTCCACTCCGCGCTCATTGCACCTCCAAAGGCTCCGAATGCGGCGAGCGACAGGCCAACCAAGGGCAATCCATAGCCGGTGAGCCCCACCCCTGAAAGCGTAAGAAATACCGCAGACAGAGCGCTGATTTCCGGCCCTTTTTCAATCCAACGCGGCGCGATTGCGCGGGTTGCAATTGCGGCAATGGCAAGGCCGGGGCCAGTCCATGACGGCTCCGAAACACTGCTATCGAGCAACGCCGCTTCACGCTCCGCAATGGCCGAACCACTGTGTGCGATCATCCAGCGGGCCGTCCCGTCGCCGCTATCGGCCGATCCATCCGCTAGTTGACGGCATTCCACGCTTGCTTGAAGGGCCAAACGGAGAAGCAAGGACATTGCATCGCCGTCAGGCGGTAAATCGGCCAGTTTGTGCACCTGCCCTGCCCTTATGACGGCAAACCCAGCCCAATGGCTGTCGCCGGCAATCCGCTCAAAATCCTCTGGGTGACTGGCGGCAAGGGAATGGCCGGCCGGGAGAACCGCAATTCCCCTATGCAACGCGCTTTTGGCATCGCCATTGGTTCCAGCAGCGAATTGCATCACCGCATCGCGATCGGCCAACACCCCATCGGCCATCATTATCAACTCGTCATCGGCCCGGACCAGACTGACCAATTGCAAATTGCTTCGTATCGCGTGAAATTCGCCCCCGCGCTCCTCGACCTCGCGTTGAAGGGTGGTGAGCGTGTCGTTTGGCCCTTCGCATAGGCAGATAACCCGTTCGCACAAAAGGGCGTGCGCGAGATCCACTTGCCATCCAGCGACGCTGCGCCCGGCAAGCATCATCTCCGCGCGCAAAGCTCCGCTGTCTGTGCGTTTGATTGCAGCGATCAGAGCGGTGCGCAATTGACATTCCATCAGCAAAAGGCGGCCAAAACGGACCGCGCTTTGCATGCGCTACGCCTGCCTTATGCCCCGCATCAAGCACCAAGCGACAGCAAACCCCATGAAATTTTTACGATGTGAGGGAGGTTTAGACGCCAAACGGCGAGGAAACCTTACCCGAAAAACGCGCCAAAACGTGTTCAATGTTGCGAATGGCGGCCGGTTCACCCGGTGCCGCCTCCAGCGCGTTTTCTGCTGCGAGCAACAATTCCTCGGCATGAAAGCTGGCTGCCAGCCCCTTTAACCGCATGGCCGCTACGGTCCAATTGCCGTCGCAGCGCGAACGCTTGAGCAAATCCAGCTGCTTTTCAGCGCTTTCGACAAAGGCACCGCGCAGCTCTCCCAGCAGCGCTGGATCGTCTCCAGCAGCAGCCGCGAGGGTCGCATCAAGGTCTCCGCTTTCATAAGCCATTTGAAGGGCAATACCGCATTGAGAGTTAATGCGGGGTTTATCCACACGCAAGCTGTGGTATCTAGCGAGCATGTCGGGTGGACAACATATCAGGGCCGTGGGCCCAGACGCCGCGCAAAAAGCGCAATCTAGCACGCATGCTGAGGGTGAAATCGCACCCGGTGAAGAGGCGCAGTCTTTGGCAGATGCTGTTGAAATGGAAGATGAATTGGATCTTTCAGACTTTGACACCGAAGACACTTATGATGTGTCCGAGCAGAGATTTGGCTGGATTGCCCCTGCTCTTGCGATAACCCTGATCATGGGTTGGACGGCTCTTTATGGCTGGGCGATGCAGGACCAGTTTCTGAATGCGGCGGCTGCAGAACCGGCACAATGGACCCGCTGGATCATTGATTGGTCGGTTCCAGTCTTGCTTGTCGGAGTTGGTTGGCTGCTCACGATGCGCCATTCACGGGCCGAAGCGAGGCGCTTTGCCGAAACCGCTGCTTTGCTGTCCCGAGAGAGCAGCGAGCTTGAAACACGCCTAACCGTGGTCAATCGTGAATTGAGCCTCGCGCGCGAATTTTTGGCTGCTCAATCGCTCGAACTGGAATCGCTCGGCCGGGTTGCGAGTGAGCGAATTTCCCAACACGCAGGCGAATTGCAAACCCTGATTAAGACCAATGGCGATCAGGTTGACGCAATTGGCAGCGCAAGCGAGACCGCGCTGGGCAATATGACCCGGCTGCGGGATGATCTGCCGGTTGTTGCCAATTCGGCGCGCGATGTTTCCAACCAAGTTGGGAACGCCGGACGGACTGCGCAGGATCAGCTTGATAAAATGGTGACCGGGTTTGAACGGCTCAACCAGTTTGGCAAAGCCAGCGAAACTCAAGTGACAGCTTTTGAAAGCCGTGTCGGTGAAACAATGGGCGGCCTAGAGGCCCAATTGTCGCGGATCGAAGAAGTGGTTGGATCGCGCCTTGACGTCGTAAAGACCCAAACGAGCGAATATCGCGGTGAGGTGGAGGAAGCCGAAACGCAGGCACTGACAGCTTTGAATGAGCGGATGCTGATGCTGCAAACAGAAGCCAAGGCCATCTCAACTAAGCTGTGCGAGACAGAGGCTGGCGCGGTCGATCAATTGAACGCAACGCGGGAACGCTTCGAAGCTGACATAGTAACCGCCGCCGAAATGGTCGACAAATTGGACCAAGACGCCATCAGCTCCTCCCAAACGCGCATTCAAGAATTGCAAGCGGAGGCAGAACGCGTCGAACAAGCGCTGGCCGCTCGCGATCGGAAATTCCAAGAAGACGTCAACCAACGCCAAGAAGAATTCGCAACGCGAGAAGCGCAAGCGAGCGAAGTGTTGGCGCAGCGTCTGTCAGACCTTGACGATGCAATTGCCGAACGGCGTGATGCGCAATCGCGTGAGACCGAGAAACTGGTGGCGCATTCAACTGAAATGAGTGCGCAGCTTGAGAAGCTCACCGATCTAATCGCAGAAATCAGCGCCCAAGGCGAAACCGCACAGCAGGGGCTGGAAACCAGCATGGATGCTTTGGGCGAAAAACTAGCGGCGAAACGCGAGGCTTTGGGCGAGACGGAGAAACAGCTCGGAGCCCTTACCGAAGCCGGCGTCCGTTTGCTGGAGATCATTCAATCGGGCGCCAAACACAGCCGCGAAGACTTACCCGAAGCCATTGGCGGGGCCGCACATGCGCTCGGTTCGGTTGAACAGCGCGCGGCCGCATTGTCCGGTATGATGTTTGCGACGTCTGGCAAGGCCGAAGAGCTGGGCACCTATTTGATCGACACGCAAAGCAAGATCGAAGAAGCCGACACATCGATCCATGCCCTCCAAACACGCCTTTCCGAACAATCGGAAGACACCCTCGCCAAACTGCAAGGCCTGCGCGGCGGCTTTACGCAATTGACCGAGCAAAGCGGCACCTTTGCCGGTGAAACCCAAGATAAACTGCGTGAGGCATTGGGAGCACTCGAAGAGGCAACAACGAGCGCGTTCAATGCCTTGGAAGACGGAACGCGTGAAAAGGTTGGCGTTTTGGCGGCTACGATGTCCAAAGATGCCGTCGCAGAATTGGAGCGATCTCTGCGCACCGAAACGGCGGAAACAGTCGGGAAATTGGAACAAGCAGCGGCGCATGCATCCGGGGTCGGGCGCGAAGCGACCGTGCAATTGCGCGACCAACTGTCCAAGGTCAACGAACTCACACTCAATCTGGAACAGCGCATCGCCCGTGCGCGCGAATTGTCTGAAGAAACAGTCGGCAACGATTTTGCCCGGCGCATGGCGCTGATCACCGACAGCCTCAATTCAAACGCCATCGACCTTGCTGCGGCGATTTCAACCGATGTGACAGACACGGCATGGGATGCCTATCTAAAGGGTGATCGCGGCATCTTTACCAGACGTGCGGTCCGCCTGCTTGATACTGGAGAGGCAAAGGAAATCGCTGAGTTGTATCAGAGCGACGAGACGTTCAAATCCAATGTCAGCCGTTACATCCACGATTTCGAAGCAATGCTGCGATCCATGCTTTCCACCCGCGATGGCAATGCCTTGGGCGTAACGATCTTAGGATCGGACATGGGTAAGCTCTACGTCATCCTGGCCCAATCGATTGAACGGTTCCGCCAGTAAGGATGCGCAATCCGCAGCGCGGTGTGCGATAGGACGCTAGTTCACTTGTTCGGCGATAGTTGGTCGTTCTGGAAAGAAATTGATGTCATCGACACCAACCCAGCCATATTCAAAATTGAGCACGAACAACGTCGTCAGCACCGTCGCGATCAGCGTAGCACGGACCAGAATTTTCTTAGGCTGAAAGTTGACCGGCGCGCTGTCTGCTTGACCGGGCACCTTTGCAACCCCGGCTTCATCCGCCGTTCGGACACCAAAGGGCAGCATGACAAATGCGGTCATCACCCAAAATAGGAAATACACCGCAAGGATCGACGTGATCTGCATGGTTATGACGCCTCGTTACTCTGTGCGTTCCCCTGCCCCGGCATGACAACGCGAACCTGAGGGCTCTTGCCGGCCCAGCGGCGCGCAGCACGGCGAGCGGCCAAACGCGCGGCCTCATGCACAGCAGCGGGATCGTTGGCCTGATGCCCTTTCAATTTCCCAATGGCTTTGAGGATGTCGTCCTGCGCTTCCTGAATAAACTCCGGCATATCTTCATCCAAAGGCAGGCCGAGCACTTCCAAAGCGGGCTTTTCCCCGCGCGCCAGAACGACAACGATCACGCCCTCGCCCGCCATTCGCCGGCGCATCGCAATGGATTCCCCGTCGGCTGGCGCGATGATGTCTCCATCCAACACAAAGCGGCCATGCCGCACTTCCGCAATCTTGCCCGGATCACCGGGTGCAAGCCGCACGATATCACCGTTCGACTGCACGACATTGGAAGGTATCTGGCATTCTTTGCCGAGCCGCGCTTGTTCCCGCATATGCCGCATTTCGCCATGCACCGGGACCAGTATTTCAGGCTTTAACCAGCTGTACAGGGCTTCCAATTCAGGGCGCCCTGGGTGGCCAGAAACGTGGATCAGGCTCTGTCGGTCGGTCACCATCTCAATCCCGCGCCGGGAAAGCTGGTTCTGCATCTTACCGATTGAGATTTCATTGCCCGGTATCTGACGGGACGAAAACAAAACGACATCGCCGCTCACCAATTTCAGTTGATGGTTTTCATCGGCGATCCGCGAAAGGGCAGCGCGCGGCTCCCCCTGCCCGCCGGTGGCGATGATCATCACTTCACCGCACGGCAGCCCCATTGCGGTGTTGAAATCCACTGGTGTTGGAAAATCTTCAAGATAGCCATTGTCCTGCGCCACTTCGATAATCCGGTCGAGCGAACGGCCCGCAACGCACAATTGGCGCCCAGTCTCGCGCGCTACTTCGCCCAACGTCTGCAACCGGGCCACATTGCTGGCAAATGTGGTGACAAGCACCCGTTTGCCCGTGTGCCGCGCGACCTCCTCCATCAATCCCTTGTGTACGGCCCCCTCAGACCCTGACGGGTTGGGATTGAACACATTGGTAGAATCGCAAACCAGCGCAAGCACACCGTCATCGCCAATGGATCGCAGTTCTTCTTCGGTGGTGGGTTCTCCGATAATTGGGTCCTCGTCGAGTTTCCAATCACCAGTGTGGAAGACACGGCCATAAGGCGTTTCAATCAGCAGCGCGTTACCCTCTGCAATCGAATGCGCCAGTGGCAGATAGGTTACGGAAAACGGTCCCAGATGGATTTGTCCGTGGTCTTCCTCAATAATGTTGAGCTCTACCTTGCCAAGCAGCCCAGCTTCTTCGAGCTTTCGCGCGACCAAATCCGCAGTAAACGGCGTGGCATAGAGCGGAACGCCGAGCTCTCCGGCGAAGTATGGCACCGCACCGATGTGATCCTCATGCGCGTGAGTTAGAACAATACCCAGCAGATCCTTTGTGCGATCCTCGATAAACTCAAGGTCGGCAAAAACCAGGTCAACGCCGGGATATTCGCCGCCGGAAAAGGTCATGCCCAGATCGACCATCATCCATTTGCCGTCACAGCCATAAAGATTGACGTTCATGCCAATTTCGCCTGACCCTCCCAATGCGAGGAACAGCAATTCATCTTCAGGTTTATAGTTCTTTTTCACAAATACTCATGCGTTCAAAATGTATGGAGAGGTCAGCCCGCCGCTTGCTGAGCGAGGATCGCCAGCCCGTCGATTGTCAATTCAGAATCCACTTCATCAAAGATATCGGTAGCATCATCAAAAAGGATGGCCAGACCGCCGGTCGCAACCACTTTTGCAGGTCGGCCAATCTCCGACTTCATCTTGGCGACGACCCCCTCCATCATCGCAACATAGCCCCAAAACACACCGATCAGCATTTGATCTTCGGTGTTGCGTCCAATCACGCTGGCGCTTTCCGGCGCGCGGATCGCGATCCGGGGCAGTTTTGCCGTTTTGCCAACCAAAGCATCAAGCGAAAGGTTGATCCCGGGGGCAATTGAGCCGCCTTTGTATGTCCCGTTAAAATCAATCGCTTCGAACTTGGTCGCTGTGCCAAAATCGATGACGATCAAATCGCCGCCATATTTCTTATGCGCGGCCAAAATATTCAGAGCGCGGTCCGCACCCAAAGAGCTGGGCTGATCAACATCAATTTCAAACTTCCATGCCGCTTTGCCCTCGCCCGCTTTGATTGGCGTCAGCCCGAAATATTTCTGCGACAGCACGGTTAGGTTGTGATCAGCGCGCGGCACCACAGATGCATAAATGATCTGCTTGATATCCTCGCGCGCAACCCCCTCAATCGTCAGCAATTGCAGCAACCAAACCGCATATTCATCGCCAGTCCGCCGCGGATCGGTCGCAATCCGCCAGCGCGCACGAGAGGTAAAGCCTCCTGTTCCGTCTGAATCGAACAGAGCAAAGACAACATTGGTGTTTCCGACATCGGCGGCCAACAGCATCCGATCACTCCTTAACTGATATCACCTGCGCGAATGACACGTTCCGACCCATCCGCCAAGCGTAGACGCAATGCGCCGTCCGACGGTTCAAGCCCTGCAAAGGTGCCTTCCGCGACTTCGCCGCCGTTGTCATGGACCTTTATCGGGGCGCCAATGCGGTGAATTGACCTCTCGAGGAAGGCATCCAAGAAGCTTTCCAAAGTCTGAGTGCGCCACGACTTAATCGAATTCTGCAAATGTGCAGCAATGCTTTGCGCAAAACTTTCTGGACTTGGAGCAGGGACGACATCGCTTAAGGCAGAGGTCTTGCGATCGGCTAGCTCCGGTGCCTTGGCAAGGTTGACCCCCACTCCGATGATCACACGCTTCCCAACCAATTCAAGCAAGATCCCCGACACTTTGCCGCCGTTTAGCAAAACATCATTGGGCCATTTCAACTTTACGTCCGCAAAATCGCCTACGAGCGCGAGGATCGCCTGCTCCACCGCTAGCGCGGTTGCAAACGCTAACGTTGCTGGTGGCGGATCGCCGCCGCTCAGTTGAACCACGCTCGATCCCATAAAATTGCCGTGGCCATCGAACCATTCGCGGCCCTGACGGCCCCGGCCTGCGTTTTGCCGCAGAGCGACGAGCCAGTGGCCTTCTCTGGGCGCATCGCCGCTGCGAATGGCAGTGGCCAAATCGGCGTTGGTAGAGCCCGTTTCCTCTACGAAGGTGAAAGAGGCTTTGCCGCTCAAACCGCGACGAACAGCGCGGCTGCCGCCTTGTCGGTCAAATCTTTCAGCGAACCGGTAATCAGATACCCCAATGGCGATACGATGACGCCGGTGAGGATCAACAACACCCAATGCCCCGAGCCGCTTTTGCCTTTCACCAGATCAACTGCATCATCAAAGAACATCACCTTGATGAATTTGATGTAATAAAACGCACCGATGACACTGGCTGCGATGGCGATGGCCGCAAATGCAACAAGTCCCGCTTCGACCGTCGCCTGAAAGATCACAAACTTGCTGTAGAAGCCTAGGAGAGGCGGAATGCCAGCGAGGCTGAACATCTGGACCAGCAGCATCCATGCGATCACCGGACGCGTCACCGCAAGGCCGCGAATGTCTGCGAAGGTTTCATAAAGGTCGCCATCTTCATCGCGCAGCATCAGCAGAGCGGTAAAGCTGCCGAGGCTCATCACAACATAGATGAACAGATAGACCAGCATCGCGCTTGCCCCGGCCGCATTTGCGACGGCCAAACCGAGCAGGATGAAACCGATGTTGTTGATCGAGGAATAGGCCAGCAACCGTTTGAGATTGTCCTGACCAATCGCTCCCAATGCGCCGAACACAATCGACGCCAGAGCCGTGAACATTACGATTTGTTGCCACGCGGCGACTTGGCCGCCGAACACTTCAAACACCACGCGCGCGGTCAAGGCGACGGCGGCGACTTTGGGTGCGGTTGAGAAGAACATCGTGACCGGTGTCGGCGCACCTTCGTACACATCCGGGGTCCACATGTGGAACGGCACAGCGGCGATTTTGAACGCCAGACCCGACAGCACAAAGATCAAGCCAAACAATTGCCCAATGCTCAATTCCCCGTCGAGCCCTGCGCGAACGCTGGCGAAATCGGTTCCGCCGGTGAAGCCGTAAAGCAGGCTCATACCGTAAAGCAGGATGCCCGAGGCAAGCGCGCCGAGCACGAAATACTTCAGGCCCGCCTCCGCTGAACGCTGATCCTTTCTCAGGATCGATGCGAGCACATAAGAGGCAAGGCTGTTCAATTCGAGACCGAGGTAGAGCGTCATGAAGTCATTGGCCGAAACCATGATGCTCATGCCAAGCGCGGCAAACAGGATCAGCACTGGATATTCAGCGCGCATC
Organism: uncultured Erythrobacter sp.; assembly: GCA_947502815.1. Taxonomy (GTDB): domain Bacteria; phylum Pseudomonadota; class Alphaproteobacteria; order Sphingomonadales; family Sphingomonadaceae; genus Erythrobacter. Next base: position 1,586,380 of record CANNBH010000001.1, on the reverse strand, counting down.
CCACGCTCTTCACCAGCAGCAGGGCCGTTGAAAAACGCCGGAGCGACCACAAGGCAGGCAATTGCTGCGAGGTAGATCAATGCCTTTGCAAACAGCGCAAATGTATCGATTTTAAGCAGTCCGCCAAACGCTAGCGTATCCGGTCCATCTACTCCCGTGTGGAGCGACGGCACAAGCATCAAACCAACCGCAAAGAAGACCAACGAGGCGACAATCGAAATGCCGCGAGCAGCTTTGTCTCCGCCCCATGCAGCGGCGAGCAACAGGATTAACCCTGCAGCCGTGAGCACCAATTCTGGCATGACAAGCAAGAAAGACGCTGAGAAGTCCATCAGTGTTCTCCCTCACTTGAGTCAAATTCGATGGCGTTCGCCGCCGCATCACGCGGCGTGCCGGGCGCCAATTCTGCGTCGCTGGCCGGGGCCGCCGCGCTGATTTGCGCATCCAGCACCGCAATATCTGCGCGCATTGGGGCCAGGAAACTTTCGGGATAAACGCCCATCCACAGCACCACCGCTGCTATTGGCACCATCATGGCCCATTCACGCGGCCGAATGTCGCCCATGGCCGCAGCGTCTGCATTTTTCTGATCACCAAAGGCAACGCGGCGATAAAGGTAAAGCATATATGCAGCGCCAAGAATAATCCCGGTGGTGCAAATCAGCGCCACGAGGCTTGAGGTTTGATAAATGCCCGCCAGCGATAGAAACTCGCCAACAAATCCGCTCGTCCCCGGAAGGCCAATAGAGGCCATGGTGAACAGCAGAAAGAACAATGCGTAATACGGCATATTGATCGACAAGCCGCCATAACGTGCAATTTCACGCGTATGCAGCCGGTCATAGATCACGCCGACACACAGGAAGAGCGCGCCGGAAACGAGACCGTGGCTAAGCATGATGAGCATCGCGCCTTCGAGGCCTTGCACATTAAAGGAGAACAGGCCGACCGTCACAATCGCCATGTGAGCGACCGAGGAATAGGCGATCAGTTTTTTCATATCCTCTTGCACCAAGGCGACCAGCGAGGTGTAAATCACCGCCACCATCGAGAGGGCAAAAACGAACCACGCGAAATCGGCGCTGGCATCCGGGAACATCGGGAGGCTGAAACGGATAAATCCGTAACCGCCCAGTTTCAGCAGCACCCCTGCAAGGATCACTGAACCCGCCGTCGGCGCCTGAACGTGCGCATCGGGCAACCAAGTGTGGAACGGCCACATCGGCACTTTCACCGCAAAGCTGGCAAAGAACGCCAGCCACAGCCACGTCTGCGCCCCGGTATCAAATTCGTACTGCATCAATGTTGGGATGTCGGAAGTGCCCGCAGTGGCCACCATCCAGAACATCGCAATCAGCATCAAAACCGATCCGATCAGCGTGTAGAGGAAGAATTTGTAACTCGCATAAATGCGGTTATCGCCGCCCCACACACCGATGATCAAATACATCGGGATCAGGCCCGCTTCAAAAAAGATGTAGAACAGGAACAGATCCTGAGCCGCGAATGTGCCGATCATCAGCACTTCCATGAACAAAAACGCGCTCATGTATTCGCCAACGCGTTTTTGGATCGCGTCCCAACTGGCCAAGATGCAGATCGGCATGAGGAATACGCTCAACATGATCAGCAGCAAGGAAATGCCATCGATGCCCAGCGCGTAGGTAAAGCCATCGAACAGATCGAGGCTTTCCTGGAATTGCCATTGCGGGCCGCCGATTTCGTAATTCACCCAAAGCACAACGCCGAGCGCAAATGTCGCCAAAGTCGAAGCAAGCGCGATGACGCGAGCCGCGCCGCCTCCGGTGATCAAACACAGGATCGCGCCTGCAAGCGGCACCAGCATCATGGTGGTGAGAATGGGAAAGTCCATGGCTCAGCTAACCCCTAGAGCAGCACGTAAGTGACAGCGGCGATCAGGCCAAGAAGCATGATCAACGCGTATGTGTAGAGATAGCCCGACTGGATCGACTTGGCCGCAATGGAGCCGCGCTCCACCGCCCATGCGATGCCGTTTGGACCAAAGCGGTCGATCGTTCCAACATCGCCAAGCTTCCAGAACTGGCGACCAAACCAGAACGCTGGCTTTACGAAGATCCGATCATACAGCTCATCGAAGTACCATTTGTTGAACACAAATTTATGCAGCGGACCAAAGGTTGCGACGAATTTGGCAGGAATGTCAGGCTTTGCAATGTAGGCAACATAGGCACCGACAAACCCGATGACCATTACCACCAACGCTGAATACTTCACCCAATAAGGAACCGCGTGCATCGCGTGCATCAGGTTCTCATTGTAGAATATCGAGCCCGCCCAGAAACCGGCATCGTCAAGGAAGCTCGGCGCAAAGATTTGGCCCGCGAAAATCGCGCCCACCGTTAGCAGGCCCAGCGGGATCAGCATCGTCAGCGGGCTTTCATGCGGGTGGTATCCGCCGGTTGTGTCTTCGCCTGCTTCTTCAGGTGTTTTGTGGACGGAGTGCTGAATATGCTCGCTCTCAATCCAGCGCGGTTTGCCCCAGAACGTGAGGAACATCAGCCGCCAGCTGTAGAAGCTCGTCAGCAGCGCCGCGACGACACCAAGCCAGAATGACATAACCGAAATCTCGGTCCCGCGCGCAAAGGCAACCTCTAGCACGGCGTCTTTTGACCAGAAGCCTGCAAAACCAACGCCCAGATGATAAACGCCAAGCCCCGTAATCGCGAGCGTACCCGCCATCATTGCGGCGAAGGTGAACGGGATCTTCTTACGCAGCCCGCCATAATACCGCATGTCTTGCTCATGATGCATCGCATGGATGACAGAGCCCGCGCCAAGGAACAGCAGCGCTTTAAAGAACGCGTGCGTGAATAGGTGGAACATCGCGACATTATACGCGCCCACACCGGCGGCAAAAAACATGTAGCCGAGCTGTGAGCAGGTCGAATAGGCAATAACCCGTTTGATATCCCACTGCGTCGTGCCAATCGTCGCGGCGAAGAAACACGTTGCCGCGCCAATCACCGTCACAATCATCAGCGCCGTCGGAGCAGTCTCAAACATGGGCGACAGACGGCAGAGCATGAACACGCCGGCGGTCACCATGGTCGCAGCGTGGATCAGAGCGGACACAGGTGTCGGCCCCTCCATCGCATCGGGAAGCCATGTGTGCAGACCGAGCTGAGCCGACTTACCCATCGCGCCGATGAACAACAGGATGCACAGAATATCCATCGTATAGAGGCGCATACCAAGGAAGGTGATGGTCGATCCGCTCATTCCCGGTGCGGCTTCTAGAATTTCCGGGATCGAGGTCGTTTGGAACACTACAAAAGTGCCGAAAATCCCGAGCATAAAGCCAAGGTCGCCAACCCGGTTGACGACGAACGCTTTAATCGCAGCTGCCCCAGCGGTCGGTTTTCTGAACCAGAACCCGATGAGGAGGTATGACGCGAGGCCCACCCCTTCCCAACCGAAGAACATTTGAACGAGGTTATCTGCCGTAACGAGCATCAACATCGCGAAAGTGAAAAGCGAGAGATAGGCGAAGAAACGAGGCTGATCCGGGTCTTCGTCCATGTAACCCCAGGAATAGAGGTGGACGAGCGCCGAAACGCTGTTGATCACAACCAACATCACCGCGGTCAGGGCATCAACGCGCAATGCCCAATCAAAGCTCATTGTGCCGGATTGCACCCATTTGAGCACAGGGACGACATGCGCCGTTTCCGACCCGTTGAGGAACCCGATGAAGATCGGCCAGCTGAGTGCCGCAGACAGGAACAAGGCCCCTGTCGTAATTGACTTGGTAACGGTGTTGCCCAGCGCGCGGTTGCCCAGCCCTGCGATGATCGAGGCGAGCAGCGGTGCGAAGACTATGATGAGGATAAGATCCACCGGCTGTTATCCCTTCATCCGGTTGACATCATCGACCGCGATTGTCCCGCGGCCGCGATAATAGATGACGAGGATGGCAAGCCCAATGGCCGCCTCTGCGGCAGCAACGGTCAAGACGAACATTGCAAATATCTGTCCGACCAGATCGCCCTTAAACGCACTGAACGCGACCAGATTGATGTTCACGGCGAGCAAAATCAGCTCAACCGACATCAGGATCACGATCACATTCTTGCGATTGATGAAAATGCCCAGCACGCCAAGCACGAAAAGTATCGCGCCCACGACAAGGTAATGTTCGATGCCGATCACAGTTCAACCCCTTCGCCATATTCAGGGCTCTTCATCACGGTCGCATCCTCTGGGCGGCGGCTGATTTGCTTGCCGATGTCTTGGCGTCCGCGCGCGCCCGGCTTGGGCTCGCGGTGCGTCAAAACAATCGCGCCGATCATCGCGACGAGCAGGATGATCCCGGCGATCTCAAACAAGATAATGTAGGGCTTGTAGAGAAGCGCGCCGATTGCCTCGATATTGCTAACGTCGCTGCGCGCAGCGGCGGTGCCATCGGCCGCGCCAAGCTCAAGTCCGCCAGCACCATATGCGCCAATGCCGAGGCCCAATTCCGCGAGCAAGATCACCGCTATGGCGATGCCCAGTGGGAAATTCTTGACGAAGCCTGCGCGCATGGCGGCAAAATCGATGTCGAGCATCATCACCACAAACAGGAACAGCACGGCCACGGCACCAACATAAACGATCACCAGCAGCATCGCGATAAACTCTGCACCAACCAGCACCATCAGACCCGCCGCGTTAAAGAACGCGAGGATCAGCCACAGCACGCTGTGCACCGGATTGCGCGACATAATGACCATCGCCCCGCCGGCGATGACCAATCCTGCGAACAGGTAGAATGCGAGTGTTTCTATCATAGTCCCTGTTTTCCCGTCACGGCTTCACCCGTCAGAAACGCGCCCTTAACGATAGGGTGCATCGGCTTCAAGATTGGCCGCGATGGCCCGTTCCCATTTGTCACCATTTGCGAGCAATTTTGCCTTGTCATAAAGCAACTCTTCGCGCGTTTCGGTGGCGTATTCGAAATTTGGTCCTTCAACCACGGCGTCTACTGGGCAGGCTTCCTGACAGAAACCGCAATAGATGCACTTGGTCATGTCGATGTCGTAACGAGTTGTCCGGCGGCTGCCATCATCGCGCGGTTCGCTCTCAATGGTGATCGCTTGTGCTGGGCACACGGCCTCACACAATTTACACGCGATGCAGCGTTCCTCGCCATTGGGATACCGGCGCAGCGCATGTTCCCCGCGGAAACGCGGGGACAGCGGTGATTTCTCAAACGGATAGTTGATCGTCACCTTGGGCTTGAAGAAATACTTCAAGGTCAAAGCGTGTGCCTTTAGGAATTCCCAAAGGGTGAAGGCTTTTATGAGCTGTTTGACGGAGGTCATTTTGCAAAGTGTCCCGTGGCCATCAGGTAGCCAGAAATTATGGCAACAAAGATCAGGCTCATCGGCAGGAACACCTTCCAGCCAAGCCGCATCAATTGGTCATACCGATACCGGGGCACAGTCGCCCAGATCCAGCTGAAGACCAGGAAAAAGCCGAAGGTTTTGAGCAAGAACCAGATGAAGCCCGGCACATAATAGAGCGGCGCCCATTCAACCGGCGGCAACCAACCTCCCACAAACAGAAGTGTGCACAGCGAGCACATCAGCAAGATGTTTGCATATTCACCCAACCAGAACAGCGCGAAGCTCATGGAGCTGTATTCGGTCTGATACCCTGCGACGAGCTCCGATTCCGCCTCAGTCAAGTCGAACGGCGCGCGTGCGGTTTCTGCCAGTGCGCAGATGAAGAACACCACGAAGATCGGGAACAGCAGCGGGTTAAAGAAGAACCCGTTCACGATGCCAAGGCCGTGCCCTTTTTGGGCGAGCACGATCTCTGTCATATTGAACGACTTTGACCACAGCACGACGCAGACCAGAATGAAGCCGATGGAGACCTCATAAGAGATCATCTGTGCCGCCGCGCGCATGGCGGAAAAGAACGGGTATTTGGAGTTTGATGCCCACCCGCTCATCACAACGCCGTAAACGCCCAGCGAGCTGATCGCGAGAATATAGAGCAAGCCAACGTTGATATCGGCCAAAACAACGCCATCCGCAAACGGGATCACCGCCCACGCGGCCAGAGCAACGGTAAAGGTGATGATCGGCGCGAGCAGGAAGATGCCCTTGTTCGCGGCGGTTGGAATGATCGTTTCTTGCAAGAAGACTTTGAGGCCATCCGCAAAACTCTGCAGCAAGCCAAACGGGCCAACCACGTTCGGCCCGCGGCGCAGCATAATCGCGCCCAGCACCTTGCGATCGACATAGATCACCATCGCCACCGCCAGCATAAGCGGCAGCGCTATGAGCAAAATGCCTGCGATGGTGGCAACGCCCCACGCCCATTCATAGGACATGCCGAACGATTGGAAGAACTCGGTCATCAGTCGCCACCTCCAAGATAGCCAGAGCTTTCAGGAGGTGAATTTGCGAGAGACCCGCCTTTCTCCAACTTCTGCGAATTGGGGTTTTGCCAACCGTTCTCTTTGTTGGCCGTTAATTTTTTCCGAGGCCTAAACGCCTGTATCAAGGCGACGACCATAAGCAGAGCAACACTGAAAATAATCCAAGCGCTCATTCCGCAGCCTCCTTCAGCTCATCGCCGTGGATCAATTCTGCCGAACATTGCTGCATCACCGCGCTGGCACGGGCGATTGGGTTGGTCAGGTAGAAATCAGCGATAGGATAGGCAGAAATCGAGCCTTCCGCTTTCGCCTTGCTGTCGGCTTTCGGAAGCGCGCCGTAATCGGCCAAGCCTTCCTCACCCAACGCAGGCACTTCGGCGATCATCGCGCTTTGCAATTCGGCAAAGCTGTCAAAACCGACCGTCACACCCAAAGCATCAGCCAGCGCCCGCAAGATCGTCCAATCTTCGCGCGCATCGCCCGGCGCAAACACAGATTTCTCTGCGAATTGCACGCGCCCTTCGGTGTTGACGTAGGTTCCGTCTTTTTCGGCATAGCTTGCCGCCGGCAGGATGATATCCGCCGCATGCGCGCCCTTGTCACCGTGGTGGCCGATATAGACCTTTAGACTGTCCGCGAACGGTTCGTGGTTCATCTCATCTGCGCCAAGGCTGAGTACGACCTTAGGAGCCGCCTTCGCGATGTCTGCCATGCCGCCCGGCCCAGTGCCGCTTGAATACGTGAAATCGAGCATCAGCGAACCCATCCGTGCCGCGCTCATATGCAGCACGTTGAACCCGTTCCAACCGTCTTTGACGAGGCCAAATTTGTCGACCAGCTTGAGCGCCGGAGCCAAAGCCCCATTCGCCAAAGCCGCGCCGCCAAGGATCACCGCAGGGCGCTCCGCCGCCTTCATCGCATCGCCCAATGCTTTGGGAACGCGGTTCAGAACCTTCAGATCTTCGCCAAGGAATTCAGCAGGGTAGGTCGTTTCCCATTCGGGTCCGACCACAAACACCTTCGCGCCAGACTTCACAGCCTTGCGAATGCGCGCATTGACCAAGGCCGCTTCCCAGCGGATGTGGCTGCCGATGATCAGAATCGCGTCGGCCGTTTCGATCCCCGCAAGCGTTGAATTGAAATTGACCGCCGCGATGTTGGAGACATCATAGGTCATGCCGGTCTGGCGCGCTTCGATCAAAGACGATCCGCACGCTTTAAGCAGGGTCTTTGCCGCGAACATCGTTTCGCAATCAACCATGTCGCCAGCGATTGCAGCGATAGATGATCTATCATCGCCAAGGTGCGAAGCGATGGCGTCAAACGCTTCGCTCCAGTTCGACGCCGCTAGCTTGCCGCCTTTGCGAACGAAGACTTTATCAAGACGCCGCCGTGTCAAACCATCGACCTGATAGCGGCCTTTATCCGACAGCCATTCTTCGTTGACGTCGTCGTTGATGCGGGGAAGCGCGCGCATGACTTCGCGGCCCTTGGAATGCAGCGAAATGTTCGCACCCACGGCGTCAGAGACGTCGACGCTAAGCGTGCGCTTCAATTCCCACGGACGCGCTTCGAACGCATAGGGCCGTGACGTCAAAGCGCCCACTGGGCACAGATCGATCACGTTCGCAGACAGTTCATGCGACGCTGCCTGTTCCAGATATGTCGTGATCTGCATGTCTTCGCCGCGATACAGCGCGCCGATTTCGTCAACACCTGCGATCTCTTCAGAGAACCGAACGCAGCGTGTGCAGTGGATACAGCGCGTCATCGTGGTGCTGATGAGCGGGCCCATGTATTTCTCGGTTACGGCGCGTTTATCCTCGCGCTCATACCGCGAACCGCCCCGGCCATAGGCCACGGCTTGGTCTTGCAGATCGCATTCACCGCCTTGGTCGCAAATCGGGCAATCAAGCGGGTGGTTGATGAGGAGAAACTCCATCACCCCTTCGCGCGCCTTTTTGACCATCGGCGTGTCGGTGCGGACTTCCTGCCCCTCGCCCGCTGGCAAAGCGCACGATGCCTGAGGCTTAGGTGGCCCCGGCTTCACTTCGACCAGACACATGCGGCAATTGCCCGCAATGGACAGCCGCTCATGATAGCAAAAACGCGGGATTTCTTTGCCCGCCTGCTCACACGCCTGCAAAACAGTCGCGCCCGCTGGGACTTCGATTTCTTCGCCGTCTACGGTGACTTTAGGCATGGTTTACTCCGCAGCCTCCGCGAATTGTGCATTATGCTCATGGATACGCCGCTCCAGCTCTGGGCGGAAATGGCGGATCAATCCTTGAACAGGCCATGCAGCAGCATCGCCCAGCGCGCAGATGGTGTGCCCTTCGACCTGCTTGGTCACTTCGTGCAGCATGTCGATCTCTTCGATTGCTGCATCGCCTGTGCGCAGGCGCTCCATCATGCGCCACATCCAACCGGTGCCTTCGCGGCACGGCGTGCACTGGCCGCAGGATTCGTGCTTGTAAAAGTAGCTGAGGCGAGAGATCGCGCGCACGATATCGGTGGACTTGTCCATCACGATCACAGCCGCTGTACCAAGGCCCGAACCGAGCTCTTTCAAACCGTCAAAATCCATCGGTGCATGGCGAATCTGATCGGCAGGCACGAGAGGAACGGAAGAACCGCCGGGGATCACCGCCAGCAGATTATCCCATCCGCCGCGAATGCCGCCGCAGTGTTTTTCAATCAGCTCCTCAAACGGGATGCTCATCGCTTCTTCGACTACGCAAGGCTGTTCGACATGGCCGCTGATCTGGAACAGTTTGGTGCCCGCATTGCCTTCGCGCCCAAAGCTCGAAAACCACGATGCTCCGCGCCGCAGGATCGTTGGGACCACCGCGATGCTTTCAACATTGTTGACCGTGGTCGGGCAACCATAAAGGCCAGCGCCTGCCGGGAACGGCGGTTTCAACCGAGGCTGACCCTTTTTGCCCTCAAGGCTTTCAATCATTGCGGTTTCTTCACCGCAAATATATGCGCCCGCACCGCGGTGCATGAACACGTCAAAATCGTATCCGGATCCGCTGGCATTTTTGCCGATTAAACCCGCATCATAGGCCTCGTCGATTGCCGCCTGAAGCGTTTCGGCCTCGCGAATATACTCGCCCCGAACGTAAATATACGCCGCCCGCGCGCGCATCGCGAAGCCAGCGACCAAGGCGCCTTCGATCAGCTTGTGCGGATCGTGGCGCAGGATTTCACGGTCTTTGCAGCTGCCCGGTTCGGATTCGTCGGCGTTGATGACGAGGAAGCTTGGCCGGCCATCGGCGGAGCTTTTCGGCATGAACGACCATTTAAGACCGGTCGGGAAACCCGCCCCGCCCCGTCCGCGCAGGCCGGATGCTTTCATCTCATCGATGATCGCGTCGTTGCCGCGTTTAATCAACGCTTTCGTGCCATCCCAATCGCCGCGTTTTTGCGCCGCCTTAAGGCCCCAATCTTGGAAGCCATAGACGTTGGTGAAGATGCGGTCTTTATCAGCCAGCATCGCTGTCATCCTTCTGCGTTGTTTTGGCATTGCGGGCCATTTTCATTTGGCGCAGGCACAAAACTTGAAAAAGCAAACCCATCGACATCAAAACGATACCGGTCGTGCGGTTCGCCGAGGCGGCCAAATATGCGCCAGCGAGGAAGCAAAACAGCCCCGCAATACCAAGGATCAGCGTGCCGCCGTTCATCAATATTCACCCCTGTAATCGTGGTTCGCATCGACCATGTCTTTGAGCGTCGTCACACCATCCTTTGGCTCAGATGTGTGGCGACCAGGCTCCTGCGTCCCTGCTTTGGGCGCTTCGCCCTTGGCCAGCGCATCCAGAACCACGTCGAGCCGCTCTGGCGTCAAATCTTCGTAATTGTCGTCGTTGATTTGAACCATCGGCGCGGTGGCGCAATTGCCCATGCATTCGACTTCGGTGAGGGTCCAAAGGCCGTCTTCGGACACTTCGCCTTTGGCCATTCCGCGTTTCTTACACGCGCTGATAATGTCGTCCGAACCGCGCAGCATGCACGGCGTGGTGCCGCAAACCTGCACGTGGAATTTTCCGACCGGCTTCATGTTGTACATGAAATAGAACGTTGCGACTTCGAGCACTCGGATAACCGGCATATCGAGGTATTTCGCAATATATTCGATCACCGGCAGCGGCAGCCAACCTTGCGTGTCGGTCTCTGCACCAACCTGACGCTGACCCAGATCGAGCAGCGCCATGACCGCCGATTTCTGGCGGCCATCGGGATATTTGGCGATCTCACGATCCGCCTTGGCTTTGCTTTCTTTCGTCCAAGCAAAATCCCCCCAGCGCGCGCGGAGTTCAGGGGTATCTGGTGCGGGTGTGCGATCAGCCATGGGTCGAAGCCTCCGATCGGGAACGCAGCAAGCCGAGATAACCGACAATCGTCAGAACAAGTCCCCATACTGCATAATCATTCGGCCCCCAATTGGGCTGAGTTTCCATAATGAGGCCACCGTCTGAAAAAAGGACGCTCCACAGGCCAAGCAATATGAACACCACGCCAAGCGCAATGGAAACCCCGCTCAAGATGGCGACAAAAAAGCTCAAAACCTTCACCGATCACACTCCCCGAACACAACATCAATCGCGCCCAAAATGGCGGTTGCATCTGGCAGCATGTGGCCCTTGCTCATCATTTCCATCGCTTGAAGGTGGCTGAACGCGGTTGGGCGGATTTTGCAGCGGTACGGTTTGTTGCTGCCGTCGCTGACCAGATAGACGCCGAATTCCCCCTTAGGGCTTTCAGTCGCCACATAAACTTCGCCTTCGGGCACGTGGAACCCTTCGGTGTAAAGTTTGAAGTGGTGGATCAGGCTTTCCATCGATTGCTTCATCTCACCGCGTTTTGGCGGGGAGACTTTGCCGTCGGTCGATGCGATTGGACCTTGCGGTATATCGCGTATGCACTGTTTGATAATTTTCGCGCTTTCGCGCACTTCGGCCAGACGCACCATGAAACGGTCGTAGCAATCTGAGTTGGTACCCACAGGAACATCGAATTCCATGCGTTCATAGACATCATAGGGTTGCGATTTCCGCAGGTCCCACGGAATCCCCGCGGCGCGGATCATCGGACCGGAAAAGCCCCAAGCAATCGCATCATCCCGACCAACCACGGCAATATCGACGTTACGCTGTTTGAAGATGCGGTTGTCGACCACCAGGCTCATCGCGTCATCGAACAATTGGAAGAAGCGGTTGTCGAGCCAATCGCCAATATCAACCAGCAGTTTCTCCGGCACATCCTGATGCACGCCGCCGGGGCGGAACCAAGCGGAGTGCATGCGCGCGCCCGATGCGCGTTCGAAGAAGTTGAGGCAATCTTCGCGCAGCTCAAACACCCAAAGGTTCGGCGTCATCGCGCCCACATCCATGACGTGCGCGCCGATGTTGAGCATGTGATTACAAATACGCGTCAGCTCAGCAAACAACACCCGCAGATATTGCGCCCGCTCTGGCACTTCGATGTTCAGCAGCTTTTCAATCGCGAGCACATAGGAATGCTCCTGACACAGCGGCGAACAGTAATCGAGCCGGTCAAAATACGGCAAAGCCTGAAGGTAGGTCTTTGTTTCAATCAGCTTTTCAGTGCCCCGATGGAGCAAGCCAACATGCGGATCGACGCGTTCGATCACTTCGCCATCCAGCTCCATAATCATCCGCAAAACGCCGTGCGCCGCAGGGTGCTGAGGCCCGAAATTGATCGTGTAATTGGTGATGACATCGCCTTGGGTGGTTGGCGATTCTTCTATTTGGACGCTCATTTGTCGCCCCCTTTCTTGCCATCTGCTTTTTCAGCGTCGGCCTTCTCATCACCGGGCAGGACGTATTCAGAGCCCTCCCATGGCGATAGGAAGTCGAAAGTTCGCATGTCTTGAGGCAAATCAACCGGCTCATAAACAACGCGTTTTTCGTCTTCGGAATACCGCAGTTCGGTGTAGCCCGTCATTGGGAAGTCCTTACGGAAAGGATGCCCCTCGAACCCATAATCGGTCAGAATGCGGCGAAGATCGGGATTTCCGTCAAACACCACGCCGTACATGTCGAACACTTCGCGTTCCAACCAACCGGCGTTGGGCCACAATGTCGTAATCGTCGGAACCGGGGTCGCCTCATCGGTGGAACATTTCACCATGACACGGTGGTTCTTTGTGATCGAAAGCAGCATGTAAACCACCTCAAACCGCTCTACGCGGTCAGGGTAATCGGCACCCGCAATTTCCATCATTTGCTGATAGTCATGCTTGTCGCGCAGCTTTTCAAGCGCCCAAGCAATCTTCTCGCGCTTGACGGTCAAAACAATCTCGCCATGCGCTTCATCAGCGTCGATGAGCGACTTGCCCATCGCCTTGCTCAGTTTCGCAAGAACACCGTCATTGGACGCGTATTTGGGGGCCGAATGCAAAACAGTCATTGCCCAATCTCCAATGAGTTCACAAAATCGCTCATTCTTTGCTTTGCGCTTTCATCAAGTGGCTCGTCCGCACCGGGGCGCGACATGGCGATCACATAGACAACCGCATCATCGGCCAACTCAACGGCCTGCATCACACCATACGCCGGATCTGGTCCGCGAACGGCACGCAAAGTGCGCCGCCCATCAACTTCTTCCGATACAAGGCTGGTGGTGTCTCTGGATGTTTCGATGTCTTCGTAGGCCGCATCGAAATCGGAAACCATCGGAGCAGCATCGGCCTTCAATTCGCCTTCTGATCCGGCAAAGACAAACAACTGATCGCCATCGATGCAGACGGTGCTTTGAAAATCATCTCCGCTGGGAGGTCCAGGCATGGTGACCGCACACGGTAGCGTCGCCGAAACCAAGGCGCCTGCAACAGTGAGCTCCACAACCGAACCAGCGGTTTCGCCATCATCATGCGCGTCCATTGCCATCACGGCACCGGATGACACCGCGAGTGAAAGTGCGAAGGCGGCACAGAATGATCGGACGGTCTTTCGAGCGCGCATCACATCACCGCTCAATCGAGCCGCTGCGGCGGATTTTGCGCTGCAACTGCATCACACCGTAAAGCAGCGCTTCTGCAGTCGGAGGGCAACCGGGCACATAGATATCAACGGGGACAATCCGGTCGCACCCGCGAACCACGCTGTAGGAATAGTGGTAATAGCCGCCGCCATTGGCGCATGACCCCATGCTGATCACATATTTTGGATCGGACATTTGATCGTAAACCTTGCGCAAGGCAGGTGCCATCTTGTTGCAGAGCGTCCCGGCGACAATCATCACGTCCGATTGGCGCGGTGACGCGCGCGGGGCGATGCCGAACCGCTCCATATCGTAACGCGGCATATTCACATGGATCATTTCAACCGCGCAACAAGCGAGGCCGAATGTCATCCACCACAATGAACCCGTGCGAGCCCATTGGAACAGATCCTCTGTCGACGTGACGAGAAACCCTTTGTCATTCACTTCGGTCTGCATCGCCTTGAAATAATCGGCGTCAGGTTGGCGAATCTCACCAGCCTTCGCTGTTTCAAGCGCGGAGATATCGGGCAGGCCCTGTGGGGGAGTAACTAGAGTGCTCATTCCCAGTCCAACGCTCCCTTTTTCCATTCATAGGCGAGGCCGACGGCCAAAATGCCTAGGAATGTCATCATACCAGCCCAGCCGGCCCAGCCTGTTTCGCCCAAGCTGACCGCCCAAGGAAACAGAAACGCCGCTTCGAGATCGAAGATGATAAAGCTGATCGCAACGAGATAAAAGCGCACGTCAAACTGACTGCGCGCATCTTCAAAAGCGGGAAAACCGCATTCGTACTCAGAGTTCTTTTCCTCATCCGGATTGTGCACGCCAGTTAGGCGAGAAACGCCCATTGGCAAAAACACAAACAGGACGGAAAGCCCGAGGGCTATCCCAATGAATAGCAGTATCGGCAGATACTGGCTCAAATCGACCACGGCGATGTCCAAGCGTTGTTAATCCAGTTGGGAGGCCTCTAGGCCCCTCACCGCCCCCACGCAAGGGTTCGACTCACGCAAATTTGCGCATAAATACTTGCGCAAAATCGAACGCAGGCAGACGCAAAAGTCAATCCGGCCAAAACCGTAGGTCGCCAGCAAGGATCAGCAGCGACCCGCTGCCACGTTACTTCATCATCTGCGCTGCGGCTTTTTGAGTCGCTTTGCCGAATGGAGGCTTCATCCCGGCCAATTTGGCTATGTCGATTTTCGGTTGATGATAGACGGCGCGGGCGTGGCTGAATTCACGGAATCCTTCGACCGCGTGATAACTGCCCATGCCTGATGGTCCAACGCCGCCAAACGGCAGATCTTCCATCGATACGTGGAAAATCACATCATTGGTTGTGACACCGCCCGATATTGTTCGGGTTAGGACGCGTTCCTGCTCGACCTTGTCTTCACCAAAGTAATACAGGCCCAACGGACGGTCATGCTCGTTCACATAATCGACCGCCTGATCCACCGCCTTGTAGGTCTTTACGGGCAGGACTGGACCAAATATCTCGTCCTGCATCGCTTCCATTTCATCAGTGACATTCTTTAAGATAGTCAAAGGCATCTTGCGCTGGTTCGCATTGGCGAAATCTTCGTTGCCGGGATTGACTTCAATGACTTCAGCGCCCTTGTCGCGTGCATCTTCGACAAGGCCTTGAAGCCGTTCAAAATGGCGATCGGATACGATTGACGCATAATCATCGTTTTCCAGCAATGTCGGGAACATCGCTGTTGCCCCATTGGTGACACCCGCAACCGCTTCGTCCTGCTTGTCCTCAGGCACATACATATAATCGGGGGCAAGACAGATTTGGCCCGCATTCATCATCTTGCCCAAGGCGATCCGCTCTCCCGCTTTTGCAAAATCGGCGCTGCGTCCCATGATAACCGGAGACTTTCCGCCCAACTCCAATGTCACCGGAACAAGATTCTTGGCCGCAGCCTCCATCACCCGGCGCCCCGTCGGCGTGGAGCCGGTGAAGACGAGATGATCGAAAGGAAGCGAGGAAAACGCCGCAGCAACCTCTGGGCTGCCCGTGATCACGGCGACTTCATCAGGGGTGAAATATTCCTCCACCAATTCCGCCATCAAGCCGCTGGTGCGCTCTGTAAATTCGCTTGGTTTGATCATCGCACGATTGCCCGCAGCAAGAATCTGCATCAAAGGGCTAAAGGCCAGTTGCAATGGGAAATTCCATGGCGAGAGAATTCCGATGACACCCTTAGGTTCATAGCGAACTTCTGCCTTTGCGCCCAACAGGCCCAACGGGAATTGAACCGAACGCTTTTCAGTCTTGGCCCATTTGTCCATGTGTTTCAGCGCGTGTTTGCCCGCGCCCACCGAGGCGGCAACATCTGTCAGCATGCTTTGTTCTACCGAACGGCTGCCAAAGTCTGCGCTCATCGCTTTGCAAAACGTATCCGCATTATCTTTGACCAAAGCCATAGCGCGTTTGATGCGATCCTTGCGCATGGCCATGTCTTCGGGTCGGGACGCGGTGAAAGCGTCGCGTTGAAGTTTCAAAAGCTTCTCAAGCTCTTCCTTGCGATCATTGGCCATTGTGGATTCTCCCAAATCTTTTCGTTTCAATTTGCTATCTAGTGTCGCGCAATCCCGGCGCGCTTGCAAGCCACCGGGTGCAATCGAGCGTCTGGATTGCCAACACCGGATCGCAACACTACATCACGCGAAACTTTGCATTCTCCTTCGTAAGGACCCCTCCCATGACCCTGTTTTCTGCAAATGATCCGATCGTTATCCTCTCCTATGCTCGCACCCCCATGGGCGGCATGCAGGGCGCCTTGTCCGATGTCTCTGCCACGGACCTGGGTGCGACGGCTGTAAAGGCAGCGGTAGAACGATCTGGCGTCGCGGGCGAACAATTTGATCGCGGCTATATGGGGTGCGTCCTGCCAGCGGGCCTTGGTCAGGCCCCTGCCCGTCAGGCAATGATCAAAGCTGGCCTGCCGAAGTCGGTCCAAGCCACCACGGTCAACAAAGTCTGCGGCAGCGGTATGCAAACGGTGATCATGGGTGCTGAGGCATTAGCCAGCGGCTCAATCAACTACGTTATCGCCGGCGGGATGGAGAGCATGAGCAATGCGCCGTACCTCCTCAAAAAACACCGTTCAGGCGCCCGCATCGGCCACGACACGGCCTATGACCACATGTTCCTCGACGGGTTGGAGGATGCCTATGAGGAAGGCCGCGCGATGGGCACTTTCGCTCAGGACACCGCCGATGAATACCAGTTAACCCGCGAAGATCAGGACGCCTATTCGATTGAATCGCTCTCTCGCGCCAACGCCGCGATTGAAAGCGGCGCGTTTGCCGATGAAGTTGTCCCGGTGACGTTCAAAACGCGCAAAGGCGAAGTGACCGTCGACACCGACGAACAACCCGGCAAAGGCCGCCCTGACAAAATCCCGCAATTGCGCGCGGCTTTCGCCAAAGACGGCACAATCACGGCTGCAACCTCAAGCTCCATTTCGGATGGCGCAGCCGCAGTGGTCCTAACCCGTGCGAGTGTCGCGAGTGAGAACGGCCAAGAGCCAGTGGCCACAATCACAGCTATGGCTGCCCATGCACGTGAGCCCAAAGACTTCACCGTCGCCCCAGTTGGCGCGATTGAGAAAGTGCTCGCCAATGCTGGTTGGAGCATTGACGATGTTGATTTGTGGGAAGTGAACGAAGCCTTCGCCTGCGTCGCCATGTTCGCAATGCGCGACATCGGCATCGCCCATGACAAGATCAACGTAAACGGCGGCGCGACCGCATTGGGTCACCCGATCGGTGCATCAGGAACGCGGATCATCGTTACACTGATCAACGCGCTCAAAACACAGGGCAAAAAACGCGGGGTCGCCAGCCTTTGCATCGGCGGGGGCGAAGCAACAGCGATTGCGGTTGAGCTGGCATAATCCCGATTGCCCTGCGCCGATTGGCGATCCCCTCAATCCCCTGTTACTTATAGAAGCATGATGTGCTCGGGCACTCGGGAAGCGGCGTATTCGCCATTCCGTGCGCGCAACAGAAGCACACGTTCGGGCGTCTAAAAATCAAGTTTTCAACGGGGGAATGAAGATGAAGAAGATTGTTCTACTAGCAGGCCTATTTGCACTAGCAGCCTGCAGCGGCGAAGCCGAAGCACCAGTGGCTGAAGCCGAAGAAGCGGCTGTAGCCTACCCTGGCGGCGCAGGAACATACACGCGCGCCAATGCCGAAGGCGAAACAGTAAGCACCGTGATCACCGCTGACGGCACTTTCACCACTTCGTTGAATGGCGAGGAGACGAACACAGGGACAGTCACCACCGAGGGCGCCACCATCTGTTTTGATTGGGAAGCCAACGAAGGCGAGCCTGAGTGCTGGGCAAATCAACCCATGCGCGCAGACGGTTCGTTTGAAACAACCGACCCCGAAGGCATGACTCATGTCATTCGGATGGAAGCGGCCGCGGCGGAATAATCACCGCTGAAAGGGTGTAATATTGAATTGAGGAGCGGGGGTTATGGAGCAGCCTCTATTTCGCCCGCTCCCCAAATTCGGTCTTTTGCGACCCAGCCTGACCGGCCGTCCACATCGATCTCGCAAAAATCATCGCGGCATCGCATTAAATCGCCGACAACGCCGGGCTCCGCTCGCCAGCGAATGGCGCTGGTCGATGAAGCATCCGCGCGCAATTCAACCGGTGTGTCACCAATGATCAACGCGCCCAGCGACGGGCTTAGCTGGCTCGACGCGACCCATCCCTGCGTGCCCTCATGGTCTTGAATCAGTCGCCACCCTTCGCGCAGACGAATAACCTTCACCGGCAGACCTTCGCGCATGTAGACCCATTCAATCGGGTATTCTTGGCTGGGCCCGACGCGCATGTTCACTTCATTAAAGCGCATGGTCGCCCAGTAAGGCGGGTCGCGGTCCTGAGCCTGCGCCTCACCCACAAACACCGTTAAAGCCATGGCCGCGGCGCATAGGATAGCCGCTGCAATTGCGGAAAAATGTCGGTTAATTTTCATGCGCGTGCTGATAGCCAAGATATCGCGTTTTCTTCAAGCAGTTAAGGAGTGGAGCAATATGGGTTGTGCCAAACCGGGCCGAATCTCACTCAGCCAGCCCAAGCCAATCCGGCACAGCCGCTTGACCAGAGAGGCCCAAACCTCTTAGCGCATTTTGCCATGGCAAACACCCAATCCACTCCGCAATTTTCCGGATCCAAACCCACAGTCGTGGTCACCCGCCATCTTGCCCCAAGTGTTGAGGCGCGGATGAGCGAATTGTACGATGCCAAATTGAACCCCGACGATCAGCCTATGACGCGGGAAGCTTTGGCGCAGGCTATGGCAAATTGCGATGTGCTGGTCCCAACAGTTACCGACAGAATTGACGCTGAATTGATCGCCGACGCAGGGGATAGCCTTCGTCTAATCGCCAATTTCGGTGCAGGCGTTGAGCATATTGACCTTGCCGCGGCCGCCAAACGCGGCATCAAAGTGACCAACACGCCGGGCGTTTTCACCGACGACACCGCCGATATCACGATGGCCGCCATTATCGGCGTGCCGCGCCGCATCCGTGAAGGGACCGGGCTTGTCCGCCGCGGCGAATGGACTGGCTGGGCACCATCGGGCCTGCTCGGGCGCAAGCTGGGCGGAAAAGTGTTGGGCATCGTTGGCATGGGCCGGATCGGACAGGCCGTGGCCCACCGCGCCCGCGCGTTCGGCCTTCAAGTCGCCTACACCAATCGCAAGCCCCTGCCTCAGGCGGTGGAAGGCATGCTGGGCGCGCGCTTTGTCGCGGACCTTGATACGTTGGTGGCAGAGGCCGATATTCTCACCTTGCACTGTCCCCTGACGGACGAAACGCGCGGTTTGATGGATGCGCGGCGGTTTGCCCTCATGAAACCGGGCGGCTGCATCATCAACACGGCGCGCGGCGAATTGATCGATCAAGAGGCGCTGATTGCCGCGTTGCAGGCCGGGCATCTCGTTGGTGCTGGCCTCGATGTCTATCCCGATGAGCCTAATGTCGATCAACGGCTAATTGACCACCCCAACGTCATGACCCTGCCCCATATCGGCAGCGCCACCGCCGAGGGGCGCGAGGCATCGGGAGAGAAAGTGATCGCGAATATCCGCTTCTGGGCCGATGGACACAGGCCACCGGATCAGGTGCTGACGGCGCTGGTGGGGAGTTAAATCGCGTTAGATTGCTGAAGGCAATTGCTCGTCCAAAATGCGGATAATGGTGTCGATTGATTGACGCTGCGCTCCAAATGCAAAGTGTTTTGCAGGCAGCTCGATCTCAACATCCCGCTCACACGGTTCGCCTCTGGCGCATTCGGGCGCGATCACTCCATCGTTGGAGGACCACACGGCAACTGTATGAACCGGCGGTTTTATGCTTGGATCATCAGGCACATTGGGTGCATCAACTTTGTGATCGTTGATCAATTCATACAAACGCCAAGCATTGTTTGCGCGCCGATTGCCTGAAAAAGGCGAACCCAACGTCATGACCATCGAGGTGCATTCGGGGTGCCGCTGCGCGAGAACGCGAGAATACAGTCCGCCAAGACTCCATCCCAACAAAGCCACCTTGCGCCCTTCTTTTCGGAAAACATGAATTAGGCGCGCCTCTGCCCTCGCAAAAGCCTCTGGCGTTACGCCTGTGACGAAACCCATATCCGACGCATACGAAAGATGACCCGCCGCATCGAGAGTGCGCCGCAGAAGAGAAGTCGAGCTATCGCTCGATAGAATGCCGGGAAATACCAGTACAGGGGCACCATCTTCACGAGGAAGGCCGACAGGCTTTACGCGCCGGAGCGGGCTTGCGATAATCTGCGCTACATAGGGAAATTCGCGGAGCCAAAGTGAAAATGGCGGCGGCTTGCCGGTCATAACTTCAACGCAAACAATTGGTTGAAGTCGCCCGGCTCATATCCGGCAAAGGGCCCGCAGGGCTCAAAGCCGAATTTGCGGTAGAGCCGAAGGGCAGGCTCAAACAGCTCTCCCGATCCTGTCTCCAATTTAAGAGAAGCAAAGCCGAGTTCGCGGGCGCGGGTAATTAAATGTTCCAGCATTGCCCTTCCTGCGCCCGTCCCGCGCGCGGCAGGATGAGCGCGCATCGACTTGATTTCACCAAATCCCTCGTGCTGTTTCAGCGCTCCGATTGCCAGCAGCCGATCATCATCCCACGCCGCGAACACTTCGATTTCAGGCACCTTCAATCCGCTCAGATCAAGCACATGGCATGTGCCCGGCGGAGAGAATTGTTCCATTTCGCCGTGATGCAGTTCGAGCAACGCCGTAACGTCAGGTTCGGAAAGATCAGTGCCGCGAATTTGCATATGTCACCTGAATTGCCCGTTCAAAGATTCTCAAACTGCGGCATGCCGAGCACGTGAAAGCCGCCATCGACATGGATAATCTCACCCGTGGTGTAGGCCCCGGCATCGCTGCACAGATACACCGCCGTGCCGCCAACCGCTTCCAATGTCGCATTGCTCCGCAGCGGCGCGTTGGTGTCGGCGTGCCGATAGGTGCTGCGCGCTCCGCCGATTGCAGACATGGCCAATGTTTTCATTGGGCCAGGACTGATCGTGTTGACGCGGATACCTTCTGGGCCAAGGTCATCGGCCAGATAGCGCACCGCCGCCTCCAGCGCGGCTTTGGCCACGCCCATAACGTTGTAATTCGGGGTGACGCGGGTCGATCCCATATAGCTGAGCGTGAGCACCGTGCCGCCATTCTCGACCATCATCGGGTGTGCACGGCGCGTCACCTCGATCAGGCTGTAGGCCGAGATGTCGAGCGAGTTTTTAAAGTTCTCGCGCGAGGTATCCAAAATTCGGCCAGACAGCTCGGATTTGTCCGCAAAGGCGATGGCATGGACCACGAAATCCAGCGTACCCCACCGTTCCTGCAAGGTGCCAAAGGCCGCATCCAGCGACGCGTCGTCCGTCACATCGACGTCGAGCAGGAAATCTGACCCGACACTTTGCGCGAGCGGTTCAAGCCGCTTGCCAAAGGCGTCACCTTGATAGGTGAATGCCAGCTCAGCCCCCGCCTCAGCGCAGGCCTTGGCAATACCCCACGCGATCGAGCGATCGTTGGCCACACCCATCACAAGTCCGCGTTTTCCCGAAAGCACGCCCATTTTAAGCCACCTCGCCTATTGGATGTTGAGCCGCAATATTACCCGTGAAATTTCGACATGAGCATCGAACCATTGGTCCCGCCAAATCCAAAGGAATTGGTCATGACCGTATCAAGCCCGGCGTTCTCCACCAAGCTGGTGGCGATCTCTTCCGGCTTCAGCGCCGGATCGAGGGTTTCCACATTGATCGATGGGATGATGAAATCATTGTCGAGCGCGAGCAGGCAATAAATCGCTTCCTGCGCGCCGGTTGCCCCTTGGCTGTGGCCGGTCATCGACTTGGTCGAGCTTACTGGCGGGGTCGAGCCTTCGCCAAAGACCCGGCGAACCGCCTCGATCTCACCCACATCGCCAACCGGCGTCGAGGTGCCGTGAGCGTTGATATAGCTGACCTTGCGATCTTCGCTAAGGGTGCGGATGGCCCCGCGCATCGCGCGTTCACCGCCCTCACCAGACGGAGCAACCATGTCGGCACCGTCAGACGTGGCAGAGAAACCGGTCACTTCGGCGTAAATCTTGGCACCGCGCGCCTGAGCATGCTCCAGGCTTTCAAGCACAACCATCGCGCCGCCGCCGCCGATCACAAACCCATCACGGTCTGCATCAAATGCGCGCGAGGCACGTTCTGGCGTGTCGTTGTACTTGCTCGACATCGCGCCCATCGCGTCGAACAAACACGACAATGTCCAGTCCAGCTCTTCGCCGCCGCCGCCGAACATAATATCTTGCTGACCCAGCGCGATCTGCTGCGCGGCCATGCCAATGCAATGCAGCGACGTGGAACAGGCAGAAGTGATCGAGAAATTCATGCCCTTGATCTGATACGCCGTCGCCAAATTGGCGCTGACGGTGGAAGACATAGTTTTGGGAACAGCGAATGGCCCCACACGCTTGGTCGCGCCGGTTTGTATCACTGTTTGATGCGCTGCCAACATGGCCGATGTTGAAGGGCCGCCTGATCCGGCAATCACGCCGGTCATGGGGTTGATTACATCGCTTTCCTCAAGCCCTGCATCGGCAATCGCCTGACCCATTGCAATGTGCGCATAGGCCGCCCCCGGCCCCATGAAACGCAAAGTGCGCTTGTCCACATGCTCTTTGACATCAAGATCAACCGCGCCCGCAATTTGCGAGCGGAACCCGTGTTCGGCCATGTCTTCATTAAAGGTGATGCCGGATTTGCCCGCTTTCAGCGATGCCAACACTTCTGACGCATTGTTGCCAATCGAGGAAACAATCCCCAGTCCGCTAATGACCACTCGACGCATATTTTTCCCCTGTCACTTCTGAACCAATTAAGCTTCAGAAAGTGCGACTTTCATGTCTTTGACTTGATAAATGACCTCGCCATCGGCCTCAACACGGCCATCGGCCACGCCCATGGTTAGACGCCGCGTTTGAATAGCCTTGGTGAAATCAACGTAATAGGTAAGCATCTTGCGATCAGGCCTGACCATGCCGGTCAGCTTCACTTCGCCGACGCCCAATGCGTAACCGCGCCCCTGCCAACCGCGCCAACCCAGGTTAAAACCGGTCAGCTGCCATAACCCGTCCAGCCCGAGGCAGCCCGGCATAATTGGATTGCCGGGAAAGTGGCAGTCGAAAAACCACAGGTCCGGCTTGATATCAAATTCCGCGACCAGATGGCCTTTGCCGTGCTCGCCGCCATCACCGGAGATATCGGTGATCCGGTCCATCATAAGCATCGGAGGTTCGGGCAATTGTGCATTGCCGGGGCCGAACAACTCTCCGCGCGCGCATTTTAACAAATCGTCGCGGTCAAAGCTGGTTGGAAAATCTGACATCCTTGGCGGTACCCCTATTCTTTCGAAAATTGTTTGAGGCAGCGCCTAGCATCCCATATTGCCGATAGAAAGAGCGCGCGAGCCTCTCATTAATAACTAAATGAAGCTTGGCAAAGCGAGACCCAGCCTTGGGCGTTCACCCGTTGCTGCACGCTTTGATGCTCTCTGGCTCGGATCGATCATCACCGCGTTCAAACCGGGCGAAATAGCTCTTTAGGTCAGGCCGTTCGACAAATTCGACCAACTTGTAGCCAACCGCCTCAAATTCGCAGAACAGCAATGCAGGCGGTATGCCGTGGCGATTGGTGGGCCGGTCAACATCGACAACGATGATCTGTCCGCCTTCGGCCATCGCAGGCCACATCCGCCATAGGAACGCGTATGGCTCTGTCACTTCGTGATACATATGGACGAGGAAAATGCGGTCAAAGCTGTCGACGGGCAGATTGGGATCATCCGCCTCGCCCAGCTTAATTGAGATATTCTGAAGCCGTTCTCGCTCCACCCGCGTGCCAAGCCGGTCCAACGCATCACGGTCGATATCCTGCGCCAAAACGCGGCCATCTGTGCCGACGCGTTCGGCCAATCGGACCGTGTAATACCCCTCCCCCGCGCCGATATCCGCCACGGTCATTCCAGCAGAGATATTCGCAAGGTCCATGACCTGCTGCGCCTCGCCGCGTTCATCGCGCGCGTCCTCGTTTGAAAACTGGTTGGAGACAACCGCAGAAACAGGCCGGTCAGGCAATGGGAATTCTACCGCGCTGTCCGGGCGCACTGGGTCGGGCGCCATTCCGTCGCAGCCGGCAAGCGCCGTCAGTGTGGCGGCTGCAAAAAGAATCTGTCGAACAAACATCACTGAACGGGGTCTAGCGCCAAGCCCATCGTGAGGCAAAAGGGGAATTGCGACGCCGCGCTCAAGCCCAATATTCTAACGCTTTGCCGCCCCTTCAATTGTGCCGGTCAAATCCACCCGCCGGCGTTCGGTCACGGTGCCGTCAACCACGTCGGCTTCGACCAATTCGGTTGCCATCAAACCATAGACCCGCCCTGCAAGGAAGATTGGCCGCGCATTGCCATACCAATCGATGCACGACACCTCGCACTCATAACCGTCGCCAGTTTTCACCGCATCCTCTGGAGTGGCGATGATCTGGCCTGCGTCGGCCAACAATCCCTCGGTGGAAAAGCTAAGAAACGATAGGTCGGAAACATCAGAATACCACCAAAAGCCGCTCGAACGCGCCTCGCGGGTAACGGTTGGGACACCCATCATGCCATCACCAGAAAACGTGTAAGTCGCATTGAAGGCATGGCTGCGGCTTTCGCTCTCATATCGGCCCGGTAGCAATGCCGAACTGCGAATTGCGGCGGTGTTCCCATCATCCTCCAGCCCAATATAGCTAACCCGCAACCCTTGTTGATCAGCATAACCGTTCGCAATAAATGCGGCATTTCCCATCCGCTCCAACCGAACCAGCGAGTGACCAATCGAGATGTTCTGAGCATCCTCTGGGCTGTCAACAGGAACCGCGTGGAGGGTGTTGGAAAGGGCTCGACTCTCTGCCTCTTCATCGCGTGGAGGTCGGCGCGAATAACGGTCCCGCCCGCCGTAAACAATCCAATCCCCAACGAAACGGTTTTCCACCGCTGCAGCCATTAAACCCGGCAAGCGCACAAATTCACGTTCGCGCGCCGGGACGTATCGATCACGAAACTGCCCTTGAGACGCGTTGAGCAAGGCGAACGACCTCGGCGTGTCTTCGTCGAAACAGGCGTTGCGTTCAAAATATGACAGCGCCCGAAAACGAGTGGCGGTCGCATCCATGGAGAATTGATCAACCGGCATTCCGCGCGCGCCAAGTATCTCGACTTCGCCGCGGCCAATAGGAATGCGATAAACGGCCGCCGGAGCCACTTCTCCGAAACTGGCCGCGGGAGTTCCAACTTCGCATTCGGACCAACTTAATTCATCAACGCCCAGTGCCAAATTCCAAAGGTACACGGCATCCGCCGCAACATACATTTCTGCGATTTCAGAGCCGATGAACCCCGTCGTCTCGCATTCCAACCCCTGGTCGATCACATTGGTTAGGGGGCACATCGAAACCGAATGAATCCAAGGTTCCCTTACACCAAAAACGGGCCGATAGACTTCGCGCACGTTCAGGATTTGGCGTCCGGCCTCGTCATTATCGTAAAACTCCTCAGCATTGGTCCAGCGCCGGATGACGGGCCGATCCCGGCGGCTGACCAGATCATCGGCACGGTATGGTGTGTGAATCACCAATTGATCGCCCACAATCCGGGTCGCATAATTGTCGATATCGTAATAATCATCGGAGGAAATGAGGAAGACGCCGCGCACGTCAACCTGACCGGTTTCTTGATCAAGTTTTAAGACCGTGATCTCGCTGGCATCGTCTTCATAGGAATAGGCGGTGACGATGATCTGATCGCCCTGCACCAGCATCTCATCATACCAATCGGCGCCGATGGTCCTGCCGTTTTCGTCCTTGCGATAGACATCCTCGCGGTCGGTCAGGCGCATGGTGGGATAGTGCACCGCAAAAATCCGGCCATCTTGCAGGACGAGCAGATATTCCCCGATCAATTTAACGATATCGCCTTCATCCACGGCGGCGACCTGCGTGTTCGTGATGTTTGCCGCATCCCCGTCCGACACAGCGGTAACAGCCATCGGCATAGATTGAACCGAGGCGACTATGCGAGAGCCGGTGACGGTGATCCTGGTGTCGTCCTCCGCCTCTCCGGGACAATCTTCTGGTACAGCGCATTCTGGCTGGACGTCCTGCATCATCGCGATAACGATCTCGGACGGGGCTGCATCGCCGCCTGCGCCGGCATCACCAAGGCGGTAACGCTTGTTCCGGTTCAACCGAGCGACAGCGCGCATGAAGCGGCGAAACTCCACTTCATTTTCAAAGGTCTCTAATTCTGGAGTCGCTAGCCGCCGATAGCGCGGGTTTTGATAGGCTGGCCGCTCGCCGTTTTCGGGGTTGGCGAGCGCAGGGTCCGTGGGCGGCAAAGGCACTGGCGGCAGTGTGGGAATGTCATCGGGTAGAAGGATTGTGACCTCGCCGGCCGCATCCTTTTGCGCGGGATCTTTGGCCGCGGACGTCGATGCCATCAGCCCAGCTGCGAAACAGATTGCACCAAGCCGAACGGCTAGTGAGCCTACTGTGTTCTGCACCATATTTTGCTCCCCTTGAAAGGGAGGTTAACCAAAAGCAGTGTGTTTACAACACGTTTTACTTGGCAACGGGTTATCGGAACGGTTGAACGGCGGACTGGAATTTACTCCACATCCTCCACTTCAACTGCCTCACCTGTCACCTGCTGTGCCAGTGCCGCAGAGATGAAGTCATCGATCTCACCGTCGAGCACCTTATCAGGAGAACTCGAAGTCTCTCCAGTGCGGAGGTCTTTGACCATCTGATAGGGTTGCAAAACATAAGAGCGGATTTGATGGCCCCAGCCAATATCGCTCTTTTCCTGATATTCGCCGCTGGCCGCCGCTTCGCGCTCTGCCATTTCACGCTCAAACAGGCGTGCTTTAAGCATGTTCATCGCGGTCGCGCGGTTCTTATGCTGGCTGCGATCATTTTGGCTGGCGACAACAATGCCGGTGGGTTGGTGCGTAATGCGCACCGCGCTGTCTGTGGTGTTGACGTGCTGACCGCCCGCGCCCGATGCCCGGTATGTATCGATTTTCAAGTCAGCGGGATTGATTTCAATGTCGATGTCATCGTCGATCACCGGATAGACCCACACACTGGAAAAGCTGGTGTGGCGTTTGGCCGCGCTGTCATAGGGGCTGATGCGGACAAGGCGGTGAACGCCGCTTTCCGTCTTGGCATAGCCATAGGCGTTCTCGCCCTTCATCAACAGCGTCGCCGATTTGATCCCTGCTTGATCGCCCGATTGATACTCAACCGTTTCAACCTTGAAACCGCGCCGTTCGGCCCAACGGCCATACATGCGGAACAGCATTTCGGCCCAGTCTTGGCTTTCCGTACCGCCCGCGCCAGCGTGAATTTCGAGATAAGTGTCGTTGCCGTCTGCCTCTCCGGAAAGAAGCGCCTGAACCTTATCGGCATCGGCCCGATTGGCGAGCCGTTCGAGAGTGGCGAGGCCATCATTGATGATGTCCTCTTCATTCTCCGCTTCGCCCATCTCAATGAACTCTATCGCGTCCCCCATTTCGGCGGAAATCTCATTGACCGTGTTGACCGCATTTTCGAGCGTTTTCTGCTCACGGCTAACGGCCTGTGCTTCCTTGGGGTTGTCCCAAAGGGTCGGGTCCTGCACACGCGCAGACAGCTCGTCCAACCGGCGCAAAGCGCGGTCCCAATCGAGCGATTGCCGCACCAGATTGAGGGCTGCCTCGATCCGGTCGATGTGAGCTTGCGCCTCGGCCCGCATTGCCATTCCTTACCTTAAAACTTCGGTCAAATTTCCGGGCAAAGCCGGTGGGCCACCCGCTTAACGTGAGGGCGCATATTGTAAAGCTCTGCGCGAAACACGCGCGGCCTTTGCAGCGTCCACAATCGAAACTACGCTGTGATGCTCGGGACTAGACTTGGTTCCAATCCACGGGGCTCAATAAATACCGCCCTGCTCTTCCACAAAGTCGGTCGGTTCACCGGTGTCGCTCTGCGCCGGACCATCGGAAGCGCGGCGCGATTCGCGCACCAGTGCAAGGATTTCGTCGCGTTTTGCTGCGATTTCATCTTGGCGGGTGGAACGCTCAGGCTCAGTGTTAGGCTTGAACGCCTCCCAAATAATATCCGAACGCGCATCGCCGCTGGGCCAGCCATTCAAAACCCGCTTGCCCGTGCGCCGGTCCACGCGAACCATGCGGATACCCTCTGGCGCGATTGCGGGAAGGTCAGACCAATGATCGCGTGAATTCTCAATCAAATCCTTGATGATCGGAGCCACAATCGTCCCGCCAAAGGCATAGCCCCCCATATTGCGCGGCGTATCGAAACCAACATAGGCGCCCGCAATCAAACGCTGCGTGCCGCCAACAAACCAAACGTCTTTGGGGCCGGTTGTGGTTCCGGTCTTGCCGAAAAGCGGCAGATCGAGGCCGTTGAGCACCGTTGCGGTTCCGCGCGAAACCACACCTTCTAGCATATGCATGGTTTGGAAGGCGGTGCGGGCGTCCATCGCCTGTTCGCCCTTGATCCCAAAACGCGGCATCGCGCTGCCATCATACTCGGCCATATTGCAGCCGTTGCAGGAACGCTTATCCGCGCGCCAAATCACTTTGCCATAGCGGTCCTGCACATAGTCTATCACCGTCGGCTCATTCAAACGGCCGTGGTTGGCCATCGCGGAATAGGCGCTGACCATCCGCAAAACCGTGGATTCCTCCGCGCCCAGTGACGTTGCGGCATAGGGATCGGGGTCTTCGGAGATGCCCAAATCTTGAATGGTCTCTACGACGTTATCCATGCCCGCCTGCATCCCGATTTGCACGGTCATGATGTTTTGGGATTGCTCCAGTCCGTAACGCATGGGGAATTGTCCCGCGCGTCCGCCGCGAATGCACTTCTGACCCAGACGCCGTCCCTGATAATAGCAATAGCGCGTGTTATCGATCTGCGTCGATGGCGTCATGCCATTGTCCAAACCCGTCGCGTAGACAAAGGGTTTGATGGTCGATCCGGGTTGCCGCATCGCTTGGGTTGCGCGGTTAAAATCGGAAAGGCGGTGATCAAAGCCGCCTTGCATCGCAAGAATGCGGCCACTCTGCGCGTTTTGCACGACTAAGCCGCCTTGCGCCTCTGGAATGGTGCGCACGCGGTAACCGCTGCCTTGCGGAGAAACCGCAATGACATCGCCCGCTTCCAATGCGCCGGGCAGGTTTGACAAAGGCGCCTCTTCACCATCGGAAAAGCCGATCGTGGCGGAGGACCCTTCGCGCTGTGTCACAACGCCGACGCGCCAATCATCGTAATTGATGCTCAGATAAGAACTGGCGAGCTGTCCCGACCAATTGCCTTCTTCCAATGGGATCGTGGCAATTGGCCCTGACCACGCGCGCCTGCCATGATACCGCACCAGCCCGCGGCGCAGTGAATCGCGCGCTGCGTCTTGCATTTCAACGTCGAGCGATGTGCGCACCCAAAGGCCGCCAGCATACACGCTGTTTTCGCCATCCTCAGCCGCTTCGCCGAATTCAGCCATCAATTTGCGGCGAACTTCCTCAAGGAAATAGCCAGCATCTGCGCTGCGTTCGCTGCGCTGACGGCTTAGGCCGAGCGGCTGACCCGCAGCAGCGGCACGCTCTGCCTCTGTGATGAAGCCGTTTTCTGCCATTTGCGACAGCACAAAATCGCGGCGGTTCATCGCTGCCTCTTCTTGCCCTGTCCGCCCATACCGCTCAGGCGCTTTGGGAAGGATCGCGAGAAAGGCCACTTCGTGCAGGTCCAACTCGCCGACATCCTTGTCAAAATAGGCCCGCGCCGCCGCCTGCACGCCAAAGGATCGGCGGCCCAGCGGGATCTCGTTGAGATAGAGCTCAAGGATTTCTTCCTTGCTCAAGACCTCTTCGATCCGGCTTGCAAGGATCATTTCCTTAAGCTTGCGGGTCACCGAATATTCATCACCCAAAAGCAAGATCTTGGCCAGCTGCTGCGTGATCGTCGATCCACCAACCGCGCGCTCTCCCGATCCATATTTCGTGGCATAGTCGAACACCGCATTGGCCGTGCCCGTTACATCAACGCCGCCATGGCTAAAGAACGTCTTATCCTCAGCCGAGAGATAAGCGTTGACGAGCGGCTCAGGAAAATCTTCAAACTGCAGTTGGACCCGGCGTTCGCGGGCATAGGAGTGAACGATTTCCCCGTCGATGCCGCGCACCATGGTCGGCAAAGGGGTTTGATAATCGGCAAGGCTGGATGCATCCGGCAAATCGCGGGCGAGAAAGGCCCATGCGGCGAACCACAATATAAGGAACAGGACAATCGCCAAAGCGGCCAGTTTAAACAGCCAGCTTGATCGCCACTTTGCCCCAAACCAAGCAATTGCTGCGGACACATCGCCGGTGATCCGCCCCAAGACATATTGCCCTAACGGAACGGCGCCGCTTTCAGCCACGCTTTCTAGTTCAAGGCCTAATTCAGGGGCGGTTTCTGGGCCATTTGCATCGGGGGTATCAGTCATCGTGGAAGCGATTTATCGCGGTTCGCGCCAGATTGCTAGCGTCCCGCTCTATTGTTCGGCCCGATTGTTTGTTCGGCGTGCGAAATAGACGCGGATCGCGCGGGCCAAGACGGCGGCATATTCCGCCCGTCCTTCGCTCGTGGTCAACCGCGACCGGTCAGCCTGATTGGTGACAAATCCGCTTTCAAACAACACCCCCGGCACATCGGGCGCGCGCAGCACCGCCAATTCGGCTGATCTCCGCGTTTGCGGGTGAAAACGGATCGCCCCTTCCCCTTCGCGTGCAATCAGAGCGGCGAATTCGGTCGCATCATCCTGAGTTTGTTGCTGGGACAGCTCGACAAGGATCGCGCTGACTTCGGCGCTTTGGCCCTCTATTGTGATCCCGTTCAGGGCATCGGCGGCGTTCTCCCGCTCAGCAAAGCGGGCGGCGGCTTCTGAAGAGGCCTCAGTCGATAATGTGTAAATGCTTGCGCCGGAAACATCGGTGTTGCCAGCCCCGGAATCCGCGTGGATCGATAGAAACAGATCAGCGTCCAATTGACGCGCAAT
Source organism: uncultured Erythrobacter sp. (assembly GCA_947502815.1). GTDB lineage: Bacteria > Pseudomonadota > Alphaproteobacteria > Sphingomonadales > Sphingomonadaceae > Erythrobacter. Next base: position 1,555,246 of record CANNBH010000001.1, on the reverse strand, counting down.
CTCCGGACGCTGCGCCAGCGTGACAATCGTGTCGTCATCGCGGGTCAAGGCAACACGGATCCCGCCGCCTTCAACCAATTCATCGCGCAGCGCGAGGGCCAAGGCCAGGACGATGTCCTTTTCCAGAACTTCGCCGTTTGCCCCGTTGCCAATGGACCCCGGATCGCGCCCGCCGTGCCCGGCATCAATGACGATCAAAGGACGGTCAGGATCATCAGGGCCCGCAATCGCCGGCAATTCCAAAGGTTCGGCATTGGGGTCCAGCCAAAAACGCAGCACATAGTCCCGTCCCCATTCCGGAGTCGGGATCGTTAGGCCCAGCGCCATCGCCCCGCCCACAATCAATGTGGGTATGGCCAGGATCACCAGCAGCAATGTGCGGACACTCATATCTGGGATACCTTGGACATAGGAGGGAATCCTTAGGATGTTGCGCAGTATAAGCGCAATAGAGTTGCGGCGCGTAACCCACGGTGCTAGCGATGCTTTCGAAACGGGGGCAGGAGTGACACACTGTCATTTAACCACCCTCACTTTCACCCACATGGGCCGATCCATAGCAAAAAACATATGATGATCGGCCACTTTACAGGTTGATGCAGTGACGAGACGACACTCCTCGCAAAGGTATGGCCAGCGCCCGACAGGCGCGGGAAGCCTTGTGAGGTCCCTATTGGGATTTGAGGCGGACACATTCCGCTCGCTCGCCGCAGCAGACACGATCATTGCGCCCGCCCTGACATTACAGGCTCGCGCAAATACTCACAATCGTCCCGCATTTTCTCGGGGCTATTCCACACATATTACACGCCCCTCTCACTATTTAATGGCGAGCAGGTTGGGCGTTTGGAGACAATATAATGGCAACGCGCATGCTAATCGATGCGCGCCACTCGGAAGAGACCCGGGTGGCGGTGCTCAAAGGCAACCGAATTGAAGAATTCGACTTTGAATCAGAAGAACACAAACAAATCAAAGGCAACATCTACCTCGCCAAGGTAACGCGGGTAGAACCATCGCTTCAGGCGGCATTTGTAGACTTTGGCGGCAATCGCCACGGTTTCCTCGCGTTTAGCGAAATCCATCCAGACTATTATCAAATCCCTCAGGATGACCGCGAACGTTTGCTCGCAGAAGAGGCAGAAGCAGCCGAAGAAGAGGCTCGCCTCCGCGCAGAGGAAGAAGAAGACGGCATCACTCCCGGCGAAGAATACGACGCCGATGAGGAAAGCGCCGAAGGCCTCGCTGAAGACCTTGCCGAAGATGGCATGGAAGAAATCGACACGTCGGAAAAAGACAAGGTCGCCACCATCGAAGACGGCGCATCGGACGATGATGGCGAAGATGACGATGACAGCGACGAGGAAGAGTCCGACGAATCATCAGAAGATGACAGCGAAGACAAACCACGCCGTGGCCGCCGGGGCCGCGGACGCCGCCGTCAGGGCGGAAAAGGCAAGCCGGGTGGCAAGAATGGCAAAGGCCGCAGCCGCGCCAAAGAAGTCGACGAAGTGCGCGCAAAGCGTATGGCTCTGCGTCGCCGCTATAAAATTCAAGACGTCATTCAGCGCCGTCAGGTTCTGCTCGTACAAGTGGTCAAAGAAGAGCGCGGCAACAAAGGCGCTGCTCTGACCACCTATCTCAGCCTTGCTGGCCGTTACACGGTGCTTATGCCCAACAGCAGCCACGGTGGCGGGATCAGCCGCAAGATCAATTCTTCGTCTGACCGCAAACGGCTGAAACAAGTTGTTGCCGACCTCACCCTGCCAAAGAGCATGGGGCTGATCGTGCGCACAGCCGGGATCACTCGGACCAAGACAGAGATTAAGCGCGATTTTGATTACCTTGCACGGCTTTGGGACGAAATCCGTCAAACGACGCTGAAATCCACTGCGCCCAGCTTGGTCCATTCAGACAGCGATCTGATCAAACGGGCGATCCGCGACATCTACAATCGAGAGATCGAAGAGGTGATCGTCGAAGGCGAAGACGGATACAAATCCGCCAAGTCCTTTATGAAGATGCTGATGCCCAGCCATGCGCGCAGAGTAAAAGCCTATTCCGATCCCGTGCCTTTGTTCCAGCGTTACGGCGCAGAGGATCAATTGCGCGCGATGTATGATCCGATGGTTCAGCTTAAATCGGGCGGCTATCTGATCATCAACCCGACAGAGGCTCTTGTCTCAATCGACATCAACTCGGGCCGTTCGACCAAAGAACACGGGATCGAACAAACCGCGCTGCACACCAACCTCGAAGCTGCGCGCGAAATCGCCCGCCAATTGCGCCTGCGCGATATGGCCGGTCTGGTCGTGATCGATTTCATCGACATGGAATACAATTCCAACACGCGCAAAGTCGAAAAGGCGATGAAAGAAGCGCTGAAAACCGACCGCGCGCGCATTCAAGTTGGCCGCATTTCGGGCTTTGGCCTGATGGAAATGAGCCGCCAGCGTCTGCGCACCGGCGTGCTGGAAGCAACAACACGCGAATGCCCGCATTGCGATGGGTCCGGCCTTGTCCGCACTGCTTCGTCCGCAGGTCTTTCCGCACTTCGCCTAATCGAAGACGAAGCCGCCAAAGGCAAAGGCACCGTCATTCGCATGGCTGCCAGCACCGAAGCGGCCATCTATATGCTCAACGAAAAGCGCAGCGAGCTGATTGAGATCGAACAGCGTTACGGCGTCACCGTCGAAGTGACACCCGAAGGCGAAGATGAAGGCGCCAAAATGGCGGTGTCCAGCGCGGGTCCTCGCCCGACCGAAGCGCCCAAATTTGAGCCCATCCTCGACGATGACGAAGATGATGACATCCCTGAGGAAGAATTCGCAGAGGATGAAGAGGACGAACGGCCCAAGAAGAAACGCAGACGCCGCCGCGGCGGACGTGGGCGCAACAAGAACCGCCGTGATGAAGGCGATACGGAAGGTGAACCCGGCAGTGAGGGCGAAAGCTCTGACGATCAGTCACAGGGTTCAGAAAACGACGCTGGCGAAGGCTCAAGCGAAGACACCCGCGATGGTGAAGCGGATGGCGATGAAAAACCGAAGAAGCGCCGCCGCCGTGGTGGCCGTGGTCGTCGTCGTAAGAACGATGAGGGCGTAGAGGGTTCCGAGGAAACCTCTGACGAAAGCGCACCAGAAGCCCCAGCGGAAATGTCCGAAGAGGCCGCGCCTGAAGCTGAAGCAGAAACACCTGCCGAAGCGGCTCCCGAAGCCGAGGCTGAAAAACCAGCGGAGAAACCAAAGCGCAAACGGGCCCCTCGCAAGAAGAAGGTCGAAGAGCCGGCGGCAGAAACCGAGGAACCAAAGGGCGAAGAGCCTGCGGCTGAGGAAGCCCCGGCAGAAAAGCCCAAGCGCAAGCGCGCTCCGCGCAAGAAGAAAGTCGAAGAACCGGCCGCTGAGACTCAGGCAGAGGCCCCAAAAGCGGAAGCTGAACCCGCTGCCGCGGCGAGTTCGGATCAGGCTGAAAGCGGAGGCACCGAAGGCGGTTCAGACGCGTCGGGACCGCGCAAGCGCGGTTGGTGGCAGCGCACCTTCGGCGAATAAACTGCACAATTTTAAAAAGGGGCCGGGAAAGTTCGCTTTCCCGGCCCCTTTTCTTTGCCATTACAAAACCTGTATCAAACGGCACTCAAATGCCGGGTCGCCGCGCCACGCCCCATTCGTTCCACATCGCAAATTTGGGAGCCTTGGGCAGATACCCCTGCCCCATCGGTTCCACTTCAAATCCCGCCCCGCGAAACGCCGACCCAATTGGCCGGGTCAAATGGCAGCCGCCTGCCATTCGTTTCCAAACCGGCTCAATCCGGTCCTGCCATTTGGCAACATCGGTATCGGGTGAACGGCCATGTTCCAAAAACAGGACCTGACCGCCGGGGCGCAAAATGCGGTGCATTTCGGACAGCACCCGGCCCGGCTCTTGCACAGAGCACAAGGTGAAAGTGCACACGACCGTATCGAAAAAGCTTGATGGGAACGGAATATCTTCCCCAATCCCTTCGCGCAGATCGGCGGGCCAACCTTTGACCTGCGCCGTTTCTCTCGCGTTTTCCAACAATGCGCCATGCGGATCAATTCCGGCAAAGGATGTGATGGCGTTGACGTCGTAGAATTCCTGATTGATGCCGCCGCCACAGCCCAATTCAAACACGTCGCCGCGTGCCAATGGCACAATGGCTGACCGGCGTTTCATCACCTGACCCGTGCCGCAAACGCAGCGGATAAGGCGCGGCATCACATGCGCATCGTACCAAGTCCCCAACCCCATAGCACTCTCCCTTTGCCGGGTGTTTGGCTATGGTCTTGCCCCTATCGCACTGAATTGCAATCTCTATCGGGGAATGCCCAGAGGGCAATCGCCCGGTCAATCAAGCGACGGCAGCCTTAATCGCATGGGCAATGCGGGCCATGTCTTGCTCCAAACTGCTGCGCACCTGCTCGATCGGTTGCTCCGCCCAATTGGTTATCATTGGCATAGACAGGCCCAACCGCAATGTTCCACCCCACCCGCGATTGTCGTCCAACGCTACGCATTTGACCGGCTGCCCCAGACGAATGCCATCCAGAGCAAGTTTGGCGTGAACAGCCTTGGCCTCATCGAATGTCGCAAGACCCGGCATTTGGCTGACATCCAGCGTAACCAGAGTGCGCATTTCGATCGGCAAATCAGCGCCTGCCCCGCCTGGGCATACTCGTTTGGCGGGCAATTTTTCGATCAGACAGTGGGTAACGGCCGCTTCAAATTCGGCAATGATGGCGGTCACGCGCTCCATCTCGATCCGCTGGAAACGCTCCAACTCAAACACCGCCGCCTCTAGCCGCAGCGCAAGCGACAGATTGTCTGTGTCAGGCAATATCTCAGCGCCCGGCCACCGTTTCGGCCATTCTGCACTGCGAAAAATGGTAGAAAGCCCCTTTGGCAAATCGCGGGCACGGTCAATCAATGCAGGCGGAACCAGCGCCCAACCATTGAACGGCGGCGCGCCGACAAATTTGGACCCCGTCATCAACACGATCGCCCCGCGCGCGAGATAACCGGCGATGGCGGGTTGGGTTATGCGCGCCTGACACGCATCGATAACAAAGGTAACATCGTCGCCGAAACGCGTCTTCATAGCTTCGATGTCGGATAATCCGGGCAGCACCAAACCCGTTTTTGATCCATGGACACCATGAACCAAACTGTGTTTCCCAGCCCGCTGTGCCGATTCAATTTCGCGGATCATATCGTGCGTAATCTCGGCGCTGGACCGCCTTTGCCCGGCGCCGCATCTGACCGGAACATCGATCATGCTGACATCGCCAAATCCGGGCACGTCCTGACCCGCCGAAACCAGATTTCCCAATGCCGTTTCGCGCGCAAAATACCGCGCCCGGGCCGAATGGACGCACCCGCTGCCAATTTCGTCCGCGCCCAGCAGGATATTGTGCACCCCGCCCGCGCCAAGGCCGGTGACAGCCGCCAAGCTGACATATTCAAGATCGGTTCCCGATGGGGCAAACACCACTTCGGCATGCTGGCCAATCTGAAACGCAGTCTTAATCCGCAGCGCCAAATTGGCCAACCAATGCGCATAATCATTTTGCGCATAATCACTTTGTTCTGGGCCGAGGTCGCGCAAATGATCAAAGGCGGCGGGTGAAATATCGCTAACCGTCGAAGAGGAATAGGCAATCACATCGCGCGGGTAAGGCCCAGACAGATAGATGTTGAGCCCCGTTTCCGCCTGCAATTTGATGCGCGCATCGCCGCCGCTTGAGAGGGATTTGATAAGGCGGCGATCAGCTGCCGCAAATTCAAAGCCCGCATGGGGCCGACTTAGCCTGATTTGAGAGATAGTTTTCGATCCCGAATTTGAGCGCACTCGCCTGAATAACGCGTGATGCATTTCGGGTTCTTAGCTGCCCGATAACGCGATCTGCGTCGCTGCAGAATCGGTTTAGACAAAGCTGCCCTGCAAGAAAACAGCAAATTCGGCTGGCCTCAGCACCGCGCATTGCCTAAAGCGCTCGCTGCCCGCTTACCGATCGATCGGGTCTTGCAATTTCAGGCAGAGAATTACCCTACCCCATGCCGCAAAAATTGAACCCATTACGTATTCCTGATGCAGCCAAAGAGCGGCTGAAAATCCTGTTCCTGGCGAAAAACGCGCTATGGGAAGGCGAATTGCATCCGAAGGATGGGAACCACGCCTATTACCATCAGGAAATGCGCAGAGTGCTGGAGGGGTTGGGTCTGAACCTCGAGATATCTCAAACGCATGACATTTTGTTCGATGCCCCCTCGGGCATCGACTTCGTGTTTCCGCTTTTGAACCGCGCTGGATTTTTCAATTCTGAGATGCTTGTTCCGCTCTTGTGCGAAAAAGCCGGCATCCCGTATTTGGGGGCCAACCCCATTCTTCGCGGGCTGTCGGACGATAAGCATCTCGCCAAAAGGTCAGCCGCACAGGCAGACGTTCCCACGGCTCCGTGGGCAGTCTATCGCAAAGGCGCGCCTGTCTCTGCCGAGGGTTTGCCCAAAGCATCGCGTTATGTGGTGAAGCCGAACAACTCCTCCGCCAGCTGGGGGGTTGAGGACGCGCGTGATTGGGACAGTGTCGCCGCAGCTGTCAAACGCATCCACGAAGACCCGGCAAACGGCGGGCAAGACGCCATTGTCGAACCGTTTCTGGACGGCAGCGATGTCGAAGTTCCGGTTGTCACGATCAATGGTGAGCCGCAGATCCTGCCCATGCTGATTTTCAGACAGGCAGACCCTTCGCATCTTCGCACCTATTACGAAAAACGCGACTTGGTCGACCGCAGCCAGAAATACTCGCTCGATCCGTTCACCGATCCTGAAATGGTCGCCCGCATTTCTGAACTGACAAAGCGGGTCTGGCAGGAATATCGCCCGTTTGATTATGGCCGGTTCGAATTCCGCGTGAACGAAGAAACGGGCGAGATCACGTTCCTTGAGCTCAACCTAAACTGCAATTTGTGGTCGCAAAAGGTCTTTGGCCGCGCGGCAGTGATGGCAGGTTGGACGCAAGAAGACCTGATCGAGACGATATTGGCCGAGGGATTGGCGCGTCACGGCCTAATCTGACCGCTGCGTGGGCATGCCCTACAAGCGGAAAACCTTGCGATAAGTGTATTTACCTGTGCCAGTGTTCCTGTTAGTCGTTTTCTCCTAACGGAAGGCTAAAAGCCTCCGCGCTCGGGTCGCAAAACGAGTTTTTGATGGTGGTGAGCCACCAACCGGGGGAAATCTGTGAAAAATATTATCTTTGCTAGCGCGTCTGTTTTGGCGCTGAGCGTTTCTGCGCAGGCCTATGCGCAGAACAACAGCACCGTTGATCAAACGGGCAACGCCAACTCTGCCATCGTTAACCAGCCCGGAACCAATAACGGTTCGGTTGTTACGCAGGACGGCACCGTTTTGAGCGGTGACGGCATCTCCAACGAAGCGATTGTTAATCAGAACGGCACGGATGGTTTCTCCGAAATCACCCAAACCGGCGACAATATCGCTACCGTTGAACAGGACGGCCCCAGCGTTGGGATGAATTCTGAAATTTCTCAGGTGAACGCCGGCGGCGGCGCGAGCAACTCCGCTGACGTGATCCAAGACGGCACGGGGTCCGGTTTCGGTTCGGGAACAGGTTCGTTCATTGATCAATCCGGCGTGGCTGGCACAGCGATTATCCGGCAGGAAGCACCGACGACCGACGCGGTCAGCCTGGTCATTCAAACCGGCGATACAGCAACGGCGACCGTGACTCAGGTTGCGGGCACGAATGTGACCTCGCTGGTTGAACAGGCGGGTGACGATCAAATCGCAACCGTTAGCCAAGACGGCGACAACAATTTCTCCGACATCACCCAATCGCAAAACACCAACGACGCCAATGTTTTGCAAACGGCCGCGGACAATTCGTCGACCATTCTTCAAGATGGTGAAGACAGCGATGTCGATGTCATTCAATCGGGCACCGGCAACACCAGCTTTGTCGATCAGGACGGCAACACCGACCGCGGCATCGTGCTCATCACGCAAAGCGGCGATGGCAACAGTTCGGTCGCGTTCCAAGATGATGACGATTCGACCATCACTCACACGCAATCGGGCAATGGCAACACTGCTGACACCGATCAGGGATCCGAAGACAGCATCAGCACGATCCTTCAGTCTGGCGATGACAATATTGCCAGCGTCATTCAGGGCGATGTCTCAGACGATCAGACCAGCACAATTACTCAGTCTGGCAATCGCAACACTGCGCGTGTTTTGGGCCAAGGGGTCGATTTCTCCGGGCCGGGTGATGACAACAACACCAGCACCATCACACAGGGCGGCGATGACAACTTCGCCACTGTCGATCAGGACAGCGAAGACAGCACACACACGCTGACGCAGACAGGCAATTTCAACTCCAGCGTCACCACGCAAGGTCTTGAAACTGATGTCGCTGACAACGTCACGGCGACGATCACGCAGAACGGCGATTTCGACAGCTCGACCATCAACCAGCTTGATGATGACAACACCGCCACAGTCACCCAAACCGGGTTCGACCTTGATGGCAGCCTTGCAGCGAACAGCAGCACGGTTCTGCAATCGGGCGATCAAAACACCGCTGATGTTGAACAAGTGGGCGACAACAACAGCTCTTTTGTTGCGCAAAGCGGCTCGCTTAGCACAGCCTCGCTGATCACCGGCGGCGTTGGTAACTCTTCAGGCATCACCCAGTCGGGCACAGATGTGACCGCAACCGTCTCACAAGACGGCGATGCAAACTCATCGACCGTGACACAGGCCGATAGCCTCAGCGATGTGACGGTCACCCAGCAGGGCGACGAAGACACATCCATCGTCGCGCAAACCGGCACCGATCAACAGGCGGTTGTCCTTCAAGCTGGCCTGAACGGCCGCAGCGAAGTTACGCAGAACAACGACAGCAACTTTGCCGATGTGAACCAATCGGGCGTGGAGAACACAAGCTTCATCACGCAGAGCGGCACGGACGGCAATGTTGACCTTGATCAGACCGGTGAAGACAACTTCTCGAACGCCATTCAAGCTGGCAATGAAGGCGACATCTTCGTCAATCAAGGTGGCGACAACAACAGCTCGATCGTCAACCAACAGAGTGGTGCCCTAGGCTTAAACGATGCCAATGTGGTTCAATCAGGTGATGATAACACCTCAGAGATAACTCAGTTCAGCGTTGCTAACGACGCTGACACTTTCCAAACTGGCGATGGCAACACCTCTTTCGTGACGCAAACGGGCACAGCTGAAACTGCCGCCGTCAGTCAGGTCGGAGAGGGCGCAAGCTCAACCGTCAATCAAGCAGGCTCAGCCAATTTCGCGACAGTCAGCCAAGAGGGCATCGACCTTGATGGCTCTGGCACCACCGACACCAGCATCATTACGCAGACCGGAAGTGGGGAAGGCGCTAATGTTACACAGGTTGGTGATGGCAACAGCTCTGAGGTTACTCAAAGCAATGGTAATAACAACGCGATTGTTCTGACCGGCGGCGTTGGAAACGCTTCGACGATCACCCAAAGCGGCGGGCTCGGTCTTGCTGACATTGAACAAGATGGCGATGGCAACACCTCGCTTATCATTCAAACCGCTTTGAGTGGTAATGCAGACGTTACCCAGTCCTCAGACGACAGCTTCTCAGAAGTGGCGCAGTTTGCATCGGACAGCACAGCGGTTGTGAGCCAGGCAGCAGAAGGCAACCGCTCGCTTGTCACGCAGTTCGGCGCAAACAGCACCTCGAATGTGACGCAGCTTGGGCCAGTTGGCTTTAACAACTCAGCCATTACGCAGAACGCGACCAACAGCACGGCGACCGTGACGCAAGAAGGGTTTGACCTGCTTTCACCCAACTTCTTCACCAATGAAAGCACCATCACTCAAGATGGTGACAACCAAACCGTGACCTCAACACAGGTCGGTGACGAAAACGCTTCAACCGTCGCGCAAAGCGGTGTCAATCAGGTGTTCACTCTAACCCAAGGCGGGCTGGGCAACACCTCAACCACCACGCAAGGCGGTGACGGCAACGAGGCCACATTGCTCCAAGACGGCGATGATCACACCTCGACCATAACTCAGCTTGGCACAGGCGACGTGGCGTTCATCGATCAAATCGGTCAGGGCAACACCTCGACGCTGACTATGGCTGCTGGCGGCACGAACAATTCTGTCGACATCAACCAAGAGGGCGACAACGGCACGTCAACAATCACGCAGAGCGGTGACAGCCAGTTCGCAGAGCTCTTCCAAACGGGTGATCTCAACACCAGTCTGATCACGCAAAGCGGTGCGACCAACACCACGACCGTGACACAAGGCTCTGACGGCAACTTCTCAACCGTCAATCAGGCCGGCACGGGCAACAGCATTACGGTTAGCCAAAACTAAGACCCTGCCGCTGCGCAGCAGAAACAGGCATACCATTGGGGCCGAGGCGTAACCGCTTTCGGCCCCAATTGTTTGTCTCAACAAACCTGTGAATGCCCAATCAAGCCGGGATCTTTTCGCCCGCATAATCGAAGATGTTGCCGCTATCCTGCGCGGTCAAACCCGCCAGCACCGAAAGCAAATTTTCGGCCGCGTCTGTTGGATTGGTCAATTGCCCCTCTGGCACGTTCGATTGAAAAGGCCGCGACAGGGCGCTGTCGACGGTTCCGGGATGCAAGCCTGCGATGACAGCGTGTTGGTGGGTGCGGCGCATTTCCAATGCGAAATTCTTGATCAACATGTTGAGCGCCGTCTTGGATGCGCGGTAAGAATGCCATCCGCCAAGGCCATTGTCGCTGATCGATCCCACGCGCGCGCTGAGCGCGGCAAACACACAGCGCCGATCGCGCGGCATCAGCGCAAGCATATGTTTGGCGATCATTGCAGGGCCAATGGTGTTGATCGCCATCACCCGAGCCATAACGACGGGATCCAACCGTTTAACGGTGCGCTCTGGCCCGGTGCCATCGGGCAACGTCAGTAGGCCGGTGGCGGCGATGGTCAATTCGGGTGGATTATGCTTCATCCGCTCCGCAGCGGCTTTGATGCTGGCTTCATCGCCCAAATCAAAGGCAAAGTTTTGAACGCGGGTACCCGCGGGAAAGCCGGGGGGAATTTCCCCGCCGCGCGATCCGGCATAGATGGTCTCGCATCCCTGCTGCGCCAATTGCACGCACAGCGCCCGGCCAATTGCGCCGCTGCTGCCAAAGATTGCGGCGCGGCGGATCAGTTTTGTCTCAGGCATAGTCTGCGGTTTTCCTACAACGTCCATGCCGGTTACAGCGAAGCAATGCCCGCTAAGTTCCCATGTCCCTACCCTTCTCGCGCCGCTCCGACAGGTGCGCGTGTGCGCGGGAATTGGAAACTGACACTCAAACCGCGTCTGATACGCCCAAAACGGCAGAAATCCGGGGTTGCACGGAACTGTTCAACATTTCGAAACAGTGCACTTGCGTGTAACACTGCGTTAGGCGATTGGAGGAAGCACAAACACTCTGCCGCGCATCATCCCATATGGCGTCTTGCCTCCTATGGCATAGGCGTTAAACAGATGGCCGGGGCAACCAGGGATCACGACACAATGGCGACTTTCACCCTTCCGAAGAATTCGAAAATCCGCAAAGACGGCAAGGTGCACACGGCATCCGGCGGTAAGCGGGTAAAGTCGTTCAAAATCTATCGCTATGATCCTGATAGCGGTGAGAACCCACGCTATGACAAGTTCGAGCTCGACCTTGATGATTGCGGCCCGATGGTTCTGGATGCTCTGCTTAAGATCAAGAACGAGATCGACCCGACGCTGACCTTTCGCCGCTCCTGCCGTGAAGGGATCTGCGGTTCCTGCTCGATGAACCTGAATGGCAAGAACGGACTTGCCTGCACCACATCGATCGAAGACCTTAAGGGTGAAATTCGGATCACTCCCCTGCCCCATATGGATGTGGTCAAGGATCTGGTTCCAGACTTCACGCATTTCTATGCGCAATACGCCTCGATCCGGCCTTGGCTGCAAACCGTCACCCCAACACCATCGGGCAAAGAACGGCTGCAAACGCCAGAGCAACGTGAGAAACTGGACGGATTGTATGAGTGCATTCTGTGCGCGTGCTGTTCAACGTCATGCCCATCATATTGGTGGAATTCGGACAAGTTCCTAGGCCCTGCGATCCTGCTTCAGGCGTATCGCTGGCTCGCTGACAGCCGCGATGAAATGACCGGTGAACGCCTTAACGAACTTGAGGACCCGTTCCGCCTCTATCGCTGCCACACCATCATGAACTGCGCCAATGTGTGCCCCAAGGGGCTCTCGCCAGCAAAGGCGATCGCTGAAACCAAGAAGATGATGGCCGAGCGCGCGATCTAAAGGTCCAGCCTCTCATGGCGCTTAGAGACGACGTTTTCGAACACGGCCCCGACCCGGAGAATCCGGGTTGGCAGCATTGGAACCTTAAGGACGAGACGCTGTTCAATGGCGCCGTCATGGGACGGCTCATCACGCGGGTTGATGATGATGGGAAAGCCCGCCTTCGCATGTTCCCAGAACGGCGGCATGAAAACCTGCAAGGCATCATCCATGGCGCGGTGACGCTGTCGCTGATCGACATCTCGATGTTTACGACGATGCACACGATCGGTTCGGGAAATGCAGGTCCCTCGGTCACGTTGGAGCTTTCAACCCAATTCGTGGGTGGCGGTGATCCTGCACGGCCGCTTGATGCAGTGAACGAAATCGTGCGCGAAACCGGCAAACTCGTCTTCGTCCGCGGGCAAGCCATGCAGGACGACGACGTGGTCGCAAGCTATTCGGGTATCGTGCGCAAGATGCAGCCAAGAGCGGACTAGGCCCGTGTTGGCGCAGTACGAAAAACTGATCGCTCGCGGGGAATTGCGCGAAGACCCTGATCAACGGCGCGCGGCAGTCCGGCTTGACCAGCTTCAAAAAGAACTGGAGGCGGATCGCCCCGGCGGCCTCTTAACTCAGCTTTTTGCTCGCAAGAAGACCCGTCCCCAAGGGGTCTATATGTGGGGCGGCGTTGGTCGCGGCAAATCCATGCTGATGGATCTTTTCCATGATCAGTTGAAAATCCCCGAAAAACGCCGTGCGCACTTCCATGCTTTTATGCAGGAAGTGCACGAGGAGATGCGCATCGCCCGCAAATCGCACAGTGGTGACCCCATCCCCCCGGTTGCGGCAAAGCTCTCTGAAAACTTGCGCGTTCTTGCGTTTGATGAAATGGTGGTGACCAATTCGGCCGATGCGATGATCATGAGCCGGTTGTTCACGCAATTGATCCAAGAACAGGATGTGACCATCGTCACAACATCCAACCGCGCACCGACTGACCTCTACAAAGACGGGCTCAACCGCGAACATTTTCTGCCCTTTATCGATCTGATATCGGAGGAACTTGACGTTGTCGGCCTGAACGGACCGACTGACTATCGACTGGACCGGATTGGCGATCTAGCGACCTGGCACCACCCGCTGGGCGACGAAGCAACAGACCGCGTGCGCGAGGCGTTTTTCCGTCTCACCGATTTTGACCCGCAAGACGCAGCCAACGTTCCATCAGGAGAGGTTGCCGTAGGTCCAACGCGCACAATCCATGTGCCGAAAACTGTGAAAGGCGTGGCCGTCTTCAGTTTCAAAAGGCTGTGTGCAGAGGCGCGCGGCGCACCCGATTACCTTGCAATTGCCCGCGCCTATCACACGGTCATTATCGTGGGCATTCCACAAATGGGGCCGGAAAAACGCAATGAGGCTGCGCGTTTTGTCACCTTAATTGATGCTCTCTACGAACACCGCGTCAAGCTGTTCGCCACCGCAGAGGTGCTGCCGGATGGCCTCTACAATGCGGGCGATGGAAGTTTTGAATTTGAACGCACCGCGAGCCGACTAAATGAGATGCGCAGCGACGAATATCTGGCTCTAGGCCACGGGGCAGAACACTAAAACACTAAGGTGGAAGCGACTGTTCGGGCAAAAGCCCGCCAATTAAGCGACTGCGATACGCTCAGCCAAGCGACCTTGGGCGCTGACGAGACGGCTCATCACTTTCAGATCCTGTTCGCGCAATTGCAACGCCGTATCCGCCCACATCTCCGTGATCCGGTTGAGCTCTGCCAATTCCAGCTTCCAAACTTCCTTGATCGCGCGGCGCGAACCAACCAGCCCGGCGTGGCGCCGATCGGATTTCTTGATAAATTCACGCACCGCATTCACCCCGTCACCCGGCTCTGCGAGATGATGGACAATGCCAAGATCATACATCTGCTGCGCGGTGAATGTCTCGTTGGAAACAATGATCCGGTCCGCCATCGCGCTGCCAAGCTTGCGAGACAAGAAGGCGTGCGCGCCCATCCCAGGATAAAGCCCAAACATGATTTCAGGCAGGCCAAACGTCGCCTGTTTTTCCGCGACGATGTAATCGAAAGAGAGAAGCGCCTCAAAACCGCCGCCCAATGCCGACCCCTGCACCATGCCGACTGTCAGCATCGGGATTTCAAGGGTGCGAATGTTGCGATCCAGAATGCGGCAGCAGCGATGGCCATATGCCACCAAGGCTTCGCGGTCATTATTTCGGATCAATTGTTGGAACAGCTCAAGATCACCGCCAAAACAAAATACATCCGGTGATCGGCTGCCGAGAATTAGGTACCGCAACGGCACCTTATCTGGGCCAAAACTGTGTTGAATAATATCCTGCCACTGATCGAAATCATCAAGCATAGATGGAGTAAAACTTGGCCTACCTTCAGGATTAATGAAGGACCAAAGCGTCGATGTACGATCTTCATACAGCACATCGAGTTCATTCAATTCGAACAACTCGTTTGGAATAGCGGCGTGCACTACGCTTTCCGCGAGCAATTCGTCATCGCCCGTCAATGGAACTGCTTTGCTCGCGCCGCTGTCCAATTTACATTACTCCAGTGTAACCAAACACTCTATACACGCTATCGTGTCAAGAAATATCGCGACCTCGTCGGTCCTGTTGGAGACGATAGTAATCTACCGATTGGAAAGCTGGCAATACATAGTTTTACAAGATTCGGCGGCAAACGTCTCAAATCGGGTCATCGGACTGGAAGATTAAGCATAGATTTTCGCGACTTGTGGAAAACTAGATCAATGCCCCCGTTAGTCACTGACACCCAAATGCGAGAGTGATTTTTCGAGCATCAACAATTGCCACAAAACGCGCGAGTTATCGCTTCTGCCGGAGATGTGGGCTTCGGCTAATGCGGATAGCGCTTTTGGATCGAACCAATCGGATTGCGCCAAGACCGAGCTGGAGGCGATCGCCCTTGCCTCTTTACGCAGAGGCCCGCGCAGCCAATCGGCTATCGGGGTCACAAACCCTTGTTTGGACCGATAGAGGATGTCTTGCGGTAGATATCGCTCCATACACTTCTTAAGGAGGAACTTCCCTGTGCTCCGTTTGACCCGCATCCTTTCCGGCAAGCGGGCCGCAAATTCGACCAGGCGATGATCCAGCAGCGGCTCGCGCGCCTCTAGGCTGACAGCCATACTCGTGCGGTCCACCTTCGTCAGAATATCGCCGGGCATCCAGAATGTCAGATCAGCATATTGAGCCCGGTCCAACCCACTGCGCGCCGGAGCGTTGGCCATAATCTCGATCAATTCATCTTCGGCCCGAAATCCATTAAGACCTTTCGCAAAACTCGGCGTGTAAAGATGACCGCGCGCATCGGGCGTTGTAACCGAAAGGCCGCGCGCATAGCCCGCCTCGCCGCTCTCAGCGAGCGCCAGCAATGTCGATTTTGCGCGGAAAGGTCGCGGCGCCCAATCCGCCTTGGGCCACATGCGCCCCAACCCGCCAAACATGGGCTCTCGCAGGCCGGCAGGCAGCAAGGAACGGACGCGTTCTTCATTGTGGTGGAACACTTGGCGGCGATAGCCTGCAAACGCCTCATCCGCTCCGTCACCAGACAGCGCCACTGTCACCTTTTCTCGGGCCAACTGGCACACCCGCCATGTGGGTAAGGCAGAGGCATCGGCGAAGGGTTCATCAAACATCGCAGCGATATCATCGATGGCGGTAAAATCGTCCTGACCGACGGTGCGCGCCTCATGCTGTGTGCCGAATTTTTCGGCGATCTGCTGCGCATAACTTGTTTCATCTAGGGCCGCGACATCGAAGCCGATGGAACACGTCCGCACCGGCTCCGCACTGGCCTCGCTCATCAAAGCCACCACACTTGAGCTATCGACCCCGCCCGACAAAAACGCTCCCAGCGGCACGTCAGAAACCATGCGTGATTGCACCGCTTCTCGCAAAAGGTGGACCAACTCGGCCGACAGATCCGCTTCGCTCTCGGTCGCTCTTTGGGTGAAATCAATATCCCACCAACGGCGCGGCGCGGGCATGGGTTTGCCGTGTTCAAGCAGCAGGAAATGGCCTGCAGGCAGCTTTTCCACACCAGACAAAATCGAATGGCTATCGGGCACATAGCCCCAAGTCATATATGCTTCGAGCGCCTGCGGATCGACGCGCCGCCGCATCAGGGGGTGCGCCAAAAGGCCCTTCAATTCAGAGGCAAAAGCCACGCTGCCATCTGACAATTTGGTCAGAAAAAGCGGCTTTACCCCAAAACGATCACGCGCCAGCAGCAGGCACCGCTTATCCAAATCAAAGAGCGCAAATGCGAACATGCCGTGCAGCTTTTCAAGGCAATCAAGGCCCCAGCGCTGGTAAGCGGCCAAAATGACCTCGGTGTCGCCGCTGGTGCGGAACTGTGCCCCGCCCAGCTCCAGCTCGCGCCGGAGCTCACGAAAATTGTAGATTTCGCCGTTGAACACGATGACAGCGCGGCCATCGGCGCTGTGCATGGGCTGCGGCGACCCTTCGAGATCGATGATCGACAATCGCCGATGGCCAAGCCCGACGCCGTGGTCTGTCCATACGCCAGCCCCGTCCGGCCCGCGGTGCACCAAAGCGTTGCACATCCCCTCCACTCGAGTGGGATCAACGGGTTTGGGCGTTTCCGCGTGAAAGAGACCTGCAATGCCGCACATAATCAGTTGCGCGATTAGCCCAATGCAGCCGGCGCGACAATCGCCCCGATAATGCCCGCGCCGATACACAGGCCGGCAAAACCTGCAACGGCGACAATCGGGCTGATCGAGCCTGCCTCAAGCCGAGATAACCAAGGGAAGGCAGCGACTTGCGATGCGCTCCAGCCATTTTCCTCGGGCTCTCTTTCAAAGAAGCGCCAAGCAACGGAAAGGATGATTGCCACGACGATCGCGAAGAATATCCAGCCATAGAATATGTGATCAAATCCTGCGGCAAATTCGACGCCTTGGCTTTGTGCGATAAAGATTGTGCCCCAAGCGCGAATGCCGTTGGCAATGATGGGCACGATGATCGACGCAGCCATAAACGCTGCACGGCGCCGCCAACTTTCAAAACGCGTAAACGCCACCAGCACGGCGAGCGTGACCATTGCAGCAAGGAATTTGACCCCGGAACAGGCCTCCGCAACGATGAACAACCCAATCGGCGTGTCGATGTAAATGCCGTCGACAACCGCGGGAATACCGCTCCAATGCGTCAACGCAACCGCAATGTCGGCGGTAATCGCCTGCAGGGGTGCGATAAATTCATCTCCGACAGGGACAAGAAACGCGGCAAAGCCAATCGGTAAGGCCAACACCAACGAGGCTCTTGGCCCGAGCGCGGTGACCACCACCGCTTGAAGCAAGCCAACCGCGCCGGCATGGGCAAGGATATTGATCCCGCTGGTGCGTCCCGCAATCCAGATCACCAATGCGGCCGCCACAATCGCGAGGCCCGGCATCCAAGGACGTGGTGTGATATTGGCCAATTCACCCAGCTTCAACGCGGACAGCCATCCCACAATTACCGGCACCAATAGGATATGGGTGTAGGTATCGATGTTCCACCATTGGTGCGCCATCTCACCCCATTCACGAGCGGCAAGCAGAATCACTGACGCTGCACCAATGGCGAGCACGATGAGTGTTTTGCGCCATTCCGCAGGAACTTGGGCCAACCGTTTTGCCGCCTTATTCGGCAGAGACGATCCTTGTGTCACGGCGTCATGCGGCATTGGAGGCCTCCACTCGGTCTGCGTTCACCAAGGCTTCGATCGGCGCCAGCATAGCCCCCCAATCATGGTTGCTTAGAACAAATTGCCGCGCGGCTTCGCCCATGTTTGAAAGGGCACCGGCATCATGCAGCATTGCGCCAATTCGCTCGCACATGGCGCCAGCGTCTGCCTCGCAAAGCAACCATTGCACACCATCCACGGCATCAATGCCTGTCGCTGCTTCGGGCGTCAGCATAACGGGCCGCTGCATCGCCATCGCTTCCAGCACTTTGTTTTGCACCCCGCGCGCAATCAAAAGCGGCGCGATGACGCAGGTGGCCGCCGCAATAAAGGGACGAACATCGGGAACTTCACCCCAGATCGTGAGCCCGTCCAACCCAGCATACGCCAACAGCTTTTTGGTCGGGTTGCGCCCCACGATGTGCAACTCCGCCGAGGGAAATTTCGCGCGAATGGCGGGCAAGAAATGATCAAAAGCCCACAAGGCCGCCGTTTCATTGGGCGAATAATCCATCTGCCCGGTAAAGACGAAATGCGGACCAGAACGCGCCGCAATGGCAGAGTGCGGCATTACGGTTAGCGGATCAAAAAACGCAGCATCAATCCCGTTGCCGATCACCTGTACATTGGCGGTTGCTGGGTATTTCAGGCGCGACCGGAACAGGGCGGCTTCTGCATCGCTGATCAAAATTGTCGCATCGGCGCGTTGGGCAAGATATTCCTCTTGCCGAGAGAGCAAATGTCCTTCGCGATTGTTGAGCCAGACGCGCTGCCCGGCGGCAGCATATCCTTCGAATTTGGCGCTATCCACATCGCACAGGTCAATCACCACCTGCCCTGTGAAATCGTCGGGTACATATTGCCCCATTTGCCCTG
The DNA here is from genome assembly GCA_947502815.1 of uncultured Erythrobacter sp. Classification (GTDB taxonomy): domain Bacteria; phylum Pseudomonadota; class Alphaproteobacteria; order Sphingomonadales; family Sphingomonadaceae; genus Erythrobacter. Next base: position 1,536,247 of record CANNBH010000001.1, on the reverse strand, counting down.
AGAATATCACGATGGTCGTGATTGCATTCTCCAAAATTGTCTGACGCACCCAATTGTCTAATGCGTCGCTGTGAAATGCAGTGAGGCTGACCGGTTTGCGCGCCACCACTGCCTCAACCCCGGCCAGAACCAACGGCTTTGTCCGGTTCACAATACAATGCGAAGCGGTGATTTGGGTCAGTTCACCCTCGCCCGCGCGGTCTTCCTCGCTTTCGGCAAAGCAGCCGGCATGTACCCTGCCCAATTGCGCCAGCTTCTTGAGCAGATGATGCGCGCGGATTTTGTCGCCGCGATTGGGAGGAAATGGCACTCGATGTGCGAGGAAAAGAATGTCACCCATGATGCGCGCCTCTTTACGCGAGGCTGCGCGAAATAAAGGGCCCAACCATATTGGCGATGGGCAATGGCAGCCGTTTCCACGCATCAATTTTGCGCGAATAGGCTTCGCTGGTGGGATCAATATCTCGCGGCGTCTCGCCGGGTGCGGTCCATTCGCAATAGGTCAGGGGCTGCGGTTCAAAGCCCCAGTTTTTCTTGAACTTAAACGGCCCGCTGTCTGTTTTTGACCGGCCAAAATCGAACACGGCCATGCCCTGCTTGCGGGCATGGAGCATCAATTCATAATACATCAGCTCGTTTGCGCGTGCGCCGCGCGCGGCAAAACTGCCCCCGCCCCAAAACGGCATAACGGCACCGTTGTGATAGAGCGACAGAACACTCGCCAGCGGCGTGCCATCCTGCGAAATGGCGAGAATGTCGCTGGTTTCTGGAAAGGCGCCGAGCATCTCGCGAAACAGAGACTTAGGAAAAACCGGGGTCCCTAGATTGCGCACGCTTTCGGAATAGACGGCGTAGTGATCGGCCAAATCATCTGCTGATCGGCCAATTCGCACGGTCAAATTGTTCTTCAGACCCTTACGAACTTCGGCCCGTGCCTTGCGCGGAATGGCGAGCAATTCAGCCTCATCATCCGCAGCCAGTGGCCGGGCAAAATTGCAATGCTTATCATCCCAAGCACGCCACCCATCAGGCACCATCCCGCCGCGCAATTCAACGCTGGGGAAACCGAATTTGATGGCGTGATCCTGAACCGTGTCAGCCAAGATCGCGGCCGCATCCGCACCATTGGCGAGAATACCGCCACCGACGCCAAAGCCGCTTGAGACCAGAGCTTTACCGAACAGGACCGACCGCACTTCAGTTAGCGGCAACCACCCGGTTACAGCGCCCAATTGTTCCGCAACCATTCCGCAAGCGCGCTGCCCCGTACCGGCTTCCACGGCTTTGAGCCATGCAGGACGGTGAAACACATCGCCTTGCTGCTCGCGCACGAACGCCTCTATCCGCTCCACCATCGCTGGGTCGGATAGGTCGGCAATGCACACCCGTTGAGCCATGTTAACCGGAGCGTTCAAGCGGCCTTCTCGCTTTCAGAACCCAAAGTTAATGCCCGCGCTGCTTCGCGATGGGCGAGCACATCCATACGGCCCCAGCGAAATTCATGCACGAGGCCGCGTAATTTGACCGCCATCTTTTCCAGACCGGTGTAATGGCGCAGCCGCGAACGCATTGGCGCATGCTTCACGCGTGGCTGATCGGGGTCGATCTCCCACGGATGGAAGTAAAACACTGCGGGTCGTTCATCGCGCCGGTTCACTTGCCGAATGGCCCAACGCGAAAATCCGTAAGGCAGAACGCGGAAAAAACCGCCTCCGCCTGCCGCGACCCGGCGACCGCCCAATATTGCGGTCGTCACCGGAATCTCGATCAAATCCGACCAAGGCAGCGGCTTAAAGGCAAAACGCGGGGCTTCTGGCCAACCATAATGATCATGCGCAACCGGCGCCACGCTTGAGGAATAGGCGTAGCCTTGCTCCGCCAATTCCATGAACGCCCAAGGCGTGCGTTGATCGATCGAGAAACTGGGCGCACGATAACCCGTCACGCTCTTGCCAGAGCAATCTTGCAAAATATCGCGAGCAAGGCGGATGTCTTCGCCGAAACCTTTGCGATCAAATGTGAAAACGCGCGCATGGTCATAGCCGTGACTGGCGATTTCATGCCCTGCATCGGCGATCCGGCGGATCATAGCCGGGTGCCGTTTGGCGACCCAGCCCAATGTGAAGAATGTCGCGCTCACATCCGCTTCAGCGAACAGGTCCAGTATCCGGTCGATATTGTTATCAACGCGCGTGCGCAGCGTATCCCAGTCATCCCGGTCAATCACATTTTCGAAGGCACCGACTTGAAACCAATCTTCGACATCGACGGAAAGACCGTTTGCTATTCGCGTGTCTGTGTCCGGGAATGAACTTTGCGCGTTCATGATCAGGCCGCCTCGCGCGAAGGATCTTCCTCAAGCCATTCGATCAGCATTGTCAAAACATGGCGGAAAGACCGCTCTTGTTCAGCGAGGCGCTGCTCAATCCGGCTAAGAGCTTCGTTCACGTGAGCCTCGTCAACGCCGACTTCTGATGCGACACTGCCTTGTGCGCCTGCCGCCTGCAGTTCATTGATTGCCGCCTCCAGATCCGCTGTGCGTGCATCGCGTTCGGCCAGCAAAGCGGCCACTTCGGCAGCAGGAACACTGTCGATGTCCTTGTCCGACGCGGGGCTTGCTGCGTCGGGTTCGATGCTCAACGGGCTGGGTTCGGCGCGCGATCCGCGCGATTGATCGGCAGACATTTCGGCAAGAACAGCATCCAACATTGCGGTGCCAACAGCGTCTTGTTCCTCAATTGCACCCAACAGCAAGAGACGGTTCATAACCTGGTTGACGCGGCGCGGAATACCATCGGTCGCGCCATAGAGCGCGGACAATAGCCCGTCTTCGAACAAAGGCCGGCCATCCCAGCCCACATGCGTAAGACGGTGGTGGATGTAATCTTCCACTTCATCCGCATCGAGCGCTTCAAGATGGTGCGAAGCGATGATCCGCTGACGCAATTGCTCTAAGTCAGGATGATGCGCCAAAGTCCGGCGAAACTCAGGCTGACCCAGCAGCAAGCTTTGCAGTAAGGGATGCGCGCCCAATTGAAAGTTTGACAGCATCCGCAGCTCTTCGAGAGCGGTGAGGTCAAGGTTTTGGCATTCATCCACGACCAAAAGGCACCGGCGTCCGGCGCGCGCTTCGTCTTGGAGGAAGCTTTCAATCGCGCCCAATGCACTTGCCTTATCGCGGCCTTCAACCTCTAGGCCAAAGGCCGCGGCGACCACATGGATCAACTCTTCCCCATCAAGAGCCGTGGTAACGATTTGCGCCACTGTCAGCGCGGCGCGGTCGATCCGCTCCATCAAATGCGCAACCAGCGTCGATTTGCCCGCGCCGACTTCACCCGTGATGACAATAAAGCCTTCACCTTGGTTGAGGCCGTATCCAAGATAGCTCATCGCTTTTTTGTGGCTGCCGCTTTCAAAATAGAAATCGGGATCAGGGGTCAGCTGAAATGGTCGTCCGCTAAAGCCGTAATATTGATCGTACATGACGTTGAAAGCTCCGTGGATCAGAAATCGTAGCGCAGGCCAAGCAGCGCCGTTGCGGTGGCGAAATCTTCTGCTGAGAAATCGCTGTCAAAATAGTCAACGGCAACCGCCGCACGGGCGGAAAGCCTGCCGGTGATAAGCCGGTTGTAAGCCGCCGAAGCGCCAAACGCGGTCAGATCGCCATCCCCTGCGCCTGCATCAAACCAATTGATGTAGGCGTTGGTTTGTAGTGTGCCGCTGCGCCCAACTTCACGGGTCAATGCCCCGGTGAGGTAGTAGCTTTCATCGGTCAGGCCATCGGCCGCTTCCAACGCGGACCCAGAGGCTGCGATAAAGGTGCGGCGATCATATCCAGCTCCAAAGGCAGCGGTGAGCCGGCCGATCTGGCGTTGGTAATAGGCAGAGACACCGCGGCCCCGGAATGCGGAAGAACGCGCCGAACCCAGCGAATTGACAAGGCCGCCGCCATCCGTGCCCGACACAAGGCCGCCGAAATCACCCGTTAAAGGATTGCGCGAGGCGACAAAATCGCTCGACAAGCTCGCCAGCGAATTGTTGAGAGCACCGCCGACACCAGAAATGCCGTCATAGACATTGATGCCGAGCGAACTGCGCTCACTCGGAACATAGGTGAATGAACCGTAATAGGTAGTCGAATCGTAGCGTTCGCCAACACTCGCAGCGAGCGATGTGCGCGAACTGGGCCGCCACAGAACGCCGACATCCCAAAGCAAGCCATCCACATCAAACGCGACAAGGCGCGGAGAAGCGGTGTCTGTGACAAGCCGTCCATCATTGCCGATTACAGGATCGCCATTGGCATCGCGCAGCGCATCGCGGCTCGACACTTCGACATCTTCGTATCCAACGCCCCCGGTCAGAGCCAGAGTTGGGCTGACTGGAACAACAACATCACCGCGCACATAAACATCGCGGACGCGTTGATCGAGGTTGGAGATATCTTCCTGATAACCGCCTGCGGTTACGGCGACGCCGATCGGCAGAACATCGCCAGGGCGCGTTCCTGCTCGGACTTGGCCACTGTAGGTGACGCTGTCGTCAAAGATATCGACCGGATTGCCATTGGCATCCAAGACCGCATCATCGGTTTCAAAGCGATTGTATCCCACCCGCGCATTTGCGGTGAGATCAACCGCACCGACGCGCGTTGACAACGTTGGACCTGCGTAAAGCGCGTAAGTCTGGCTGGTGGCATCGGCGCTTACCAACGGATTGGGCGAAACAGCGCCGCCTCCGTCAAGCCGTGTGCGGCTGGCCAATGCGCCTGCTTCGAGGTTGAGAGTTTGCGGAACAACCGCGACATAACCGCGGGCGATGCCGCTGATCGTGTCGTTATCAACCGCGTCGCCATAACCGATGTTCCGCTCATACCGAACCGAGACAGATGCCCCTGAATTGCGGCCCTGAGCGTTCAAATCGACCCCTGCGGCGATCTGTGTGAACGTCACCACTTCATCGCCCGGCGTCAGTTCTGCGGACAGAATTTGGCTGACTTCGATATAGGGTTGAACGGTGACCGCGCGATCACTGCCGCGCGAACCGGAATCTTGAGCGAAAGCAGGATTGGCAACGACACCCGCAGCCAATCCGACCAAAAGCGTTCCTTTTGAGAAGCGCATGATTATTCCTCCCTTTCGCCGTAATCGCCAAAACGGCGACCCGACGGGCTGAATTGTGCTGCGTTAAGAAGCAGCTTAATATCTGGGCATGCCGACAACAGCTGGCACGCATCGTCCAAAGACGCGCGACCGGTTTGATCGGCGCGAACCACCAAAACGGCCTGACCAACATGCGCGGCCAATTCGGCGGCTGGCGATGCGGCAAGAGCAGGCGGTGTATCGAAAATGATAAAGCGATTTGGCGCGCCGCGCGTTAGGCGATCGAGCACTTGCTGTGTTCTGGTGCTGGTCAAATATTCCGCATCGCGCGCGCTGCTGGTGCCAGCGGGCATGATGAACAGACCATCAATATCAGTTGGCGAAACCAATTCTTCTGGTTTGAGTGTTTTGTCTGCCAAAGCATCCATCAACCCGGCACCTGCCTCAACCCCAAGACGGCGCGTGATCGATGGGTTGATCATATCAGCATCGACCAACACAACCTCAATATCCCGCTCTGCAGCCAGAGCGATCGCAAGGTTCGTGGCGCAATAGGTTTTGCCTTCGCCAGGCAGCGGCGAACAGATCAGAATGCGGCGTGCATTGTCAACATCGCTGGCGCGAGCATCGGCGAGCAATTCGCGCTTTACGATGCGAAATTCTTCAAGCAGCCCCGTCACAGGGTTTTCTGGCACGATTAGATCCGCATCAGCGAGATAGTCGCGGCCAATTTCCATGCGCGGCCCGCACAAGGTAACGGCGCGAACGGGCGCCGCCACTTCGGGTTCGGAAACGGGTTTCGGCGCTGGTTCATACACCGCAGCAGGCACCGGTTGAGGGGCAGCGGCTCTGCGCTCAATCGGTCTTTCAACTGCGCTGTCCGCAACCGCCGACGCTTTGGCGCGAGGCGCAACAACCTTGCCCTTTGGAAGGTTTTTGGGGACCGAGGAGGGTCCCAAATTGTCCAAACCAAAGGCGGCATCTGCCCGCTCGAACAAGGAAACCTTTTTCGGCGTGCGCTGGGAGTTTTCCCGGTCAATTTTGCTTTGTTCAGTCATAGCCGCCCCCTCACGCAATCGTTCCGACAGAGACGATCTCAACGACAAGCAAGATCACCAAAACACCAACCAATCCGGCTGATGCCGCAGCAAATTGCTTGAACCGTTTGCGACTCAGCGACTTGGCTGCATCCGAGACTGCCAAAGAGATCGAACCGATAACCGGCAGACCCATCGATTTTTCTAGCTTGTTCGGCGTTGCAAAGCTCGAACGCAGTTGGCTCAAAGCGTATGCCACCCCTGCCCCAGCTGCGATCCCGACGAACAACACTCCGATTAGGAGCAACGGACGGTTCGGAGCGGCGGGCGATTGGGGAACAACCGGCGGATCGACAAGGTCGAACTTATACTGGCTCGTTTCGTCGACCACATCGCCGCGCGTGCGCAGCTTTTCACGGTCTTCTAAGAGCCTTTCGTAATTGGTGCGCAGCACGTCGTAATCTCGGCTGATCCGGTTCGCTTCGGCGGCGACAGCCGGCTCTGACGCTTGGCTGGCCATCAAAGATGCCAACGAGGATTGGATCGCAGCACGGCGGGCCTGCAACGCCTCCACACCGGCCTGGCGGTCGGCGCGGACCGCAAGCAATGATGAATAGGCAGGATTGGGCGTGCCGGTATCGGCAGCAGGCCCGGATGCTGCCACTTGGCGCGTCAATATTTCGACCTGACGTGATGTTGAAACGACATCAGGATGCTGATCCGTGAGCCCGCGCGAACGCAGCTCTGCAAGCTGGGATTGCACTTGCAGCAAGGACGCACGCGGCCCGACAGCATTCGCCCCGCCCGCAATCGTGCGCGGGGTCGTGGACAATTGACTGCTGATCGCCGCAAGCGCGCTTTCCGCAGCGGCAAGATTGGCGTCAATGTCGCGCAGTTCGGTGCGGGATTGCTGCACCTTGGTCGACAAAGTTTGCGATCCGCCGATCAATTCGGGATATTGCGTTTCAAAGGTCAGACGGCGTTCTTCGGCCGCTTCCAGTTCCAACTTTCGCTCTTCGAGCTGATCATTGAGATCCGCGATCGCGCCGCTGATTTCTGCGCGGTTGCCCGAAATGTGCTCTTCGCGAAAAATGTCGAGCAGCTTTTGCACGACGTTGCGCGCAAGAACGGCGTTCTGAGAATCGCTCAGGCCGCTTTTGCCGACTTCGGCTGTGATCGAAAACAGATTGTCCTGCTCGCTCTCAACCCGAACATTTTGCGCCAGACTCGCAATGGCTGCATCCATTTGGCTGCGTTCGGAAATCCCTTCGCCCAATTCGGTGGATGTGATCACTTTCTCCAAATTGACCGAACCCAAAAGGGTTTGGCGCACCTTGGTGATCTCTTCACGGCCATCGCCTGCAATGCCGAGTTGTTCGGAAAGAACATCATCAACATCAACATAGATGCGCGCTTTGGATTCATAGGTGTTCGGGATCATCGCGACCACTAACCAGCCAAGCAGGCAAACACCCCAGGCAACAGCCAGCGCCAGCCAGCGCCGGTGCCAAACTGAGTAGAGCGCTGTGCGTACTTCTTCGAAAATCTCGTTCATTGTGCGCGCGCCTTAGAAGCGACTCTCCGGAATGATGATGGTGTCGCCCGGTGTCAGCATCACGTTGGCGCTGCTGTCACCGCGTTTAAGCAAGTCTGAAAGGCGCAAACGGTATTCGGTTTGCACGCCGGTTTCTCGGTTAATGCGAAGCAGTTTGGCGCGGTTGCCCGCCGCAAATTCGCCAAGACCGCCAACCGCAATCATCGCGTCCAGAACCGTCATGTTCGCACGGTACGGCAACGACGCGGGCTGTTCAGTGGAGCCGACTATGCGGATTTGTTGCTCGAATGTGGAATTGAACTCATTGACGATGACTGAAACGATCGGCTGCTCGATATATTGAACCAGCTCGTCATGGATGTCGTTTTGAAGCTGTGTCGCGGTCTTACCTACGGCGGGCATATCGCGAACCAATGGGATCGTGATCCGGCCATCTGGACGGACCTGAATGTCTTCCGCGCTCAGCTCTGGATTGCGCCAGACATGGATCGTCACCTTGTCCAATGGACCGATGATGTATTCAGCACTCGGCTCGGTTGGTTCCCCGGTGTAGCTGGCAGACGGCAGTTCTGCCCCGCCTGCAGCGCATGCAGACAAAGTGGCGGTGGCGAGAGCTATTCCCGCGCAGCGAGTGAGTGGCATTGACTTGAGCATTTGATACGTATCCTTGGGTCGGTGCTGCAGACCGGGATGCGTGCTTCAGGAGCGACCTGCACATCTGGGTCCGCGAGTGACCCGTTGTTTGTCGCTGATAATGGTGAACATATTGTTAGTGATACTGGGTCATTTCCGCTCCCATCCCATATCGGGACAGTGCTCTGGCAAAGACTAAACCAGCAATTCGGCGGCCGGGCCGTGCCCTAGGAAAGCCGTCGGAGACGCCGATGCGCCGTATGCTCCAGCGCAAAACACCGCCACGATATCGCCAACCTTGGCCGCGGGCATGAGCGCGTTATCAGCCAAACGGTCAAGCGGGGTGCAAAGGCAACCGACCACGTTAACCACATCGCTTGGCTCCGCATCATAGCGTGACGCGATGGCAACCGGGTAATTGCGACGCACAACGGTGCCAAAATTGCCTGAGGCGGCAAGCTGATGATGCAAGCCTCCATCTGTCACCAAATAGGTCGTTCCATGGCTCACTTTGCGGTCAATAACCCGGCACAGGTAAACGCCGGCCTCCCCCACAAGATAGCGCCCCAACTCAAGGCAAAGCTCTGTTTCGGTGAAGGATTCGGGCAATTCATCGACATAGGTGTGCAGCGCCTTGCCGATCGCAGACAGGTCCAAAGCCGTGTCATTGGGGAAATAGGGAATGCCAAATCCGCCGCCCATATTCAGCTTTGGCAGGGGTGCGCCGATTTCATTGGCCAGTTTCGCTGCAAGGCCGAGAACATTTCCCTGCGCTTCGATAATGGCGTCCGCGCTCAACGCTTGGCTGCCGGTAAAGATATGAAGCCCGCGCCACTGGGCACCCCCCTCCACCACCAAGCGGGCAAGCGCGGGTACTCGTTCGGCGTCTACACCAAACGGTTTCGCCCCGCCGCCCATCTTCATGCCAGAGCCTTTGAGCTCAAAATCAGGATTGACCCGGATAGCAATGCGCGGCGCTTTGCCCAGTTTTTGGCCAATCGCCAGCGATCGCTCCGCTTCCCCTTCAGATTCGCAATTGAGCGTGACGCCAGCGGCAATCGCCGCCTCCAATTCGTCATCGCGTTTGCCAGGTCCGGCAAAACTGACACGCGCAGGATCAATTCCTGCCGCATTCACCATCTCCAATTCGCCCGATGACGCAATATCAAAACCATCGACCAACGGTTCCATATGCGCGATCACATCGGCATGGGGATTGGCCTTTACCGCATAATTGATCCCGATCCGCGCAGGCAGGGCAGCGCGAAGTGCGGCAACGCGATTGTCCAAATGGGCACGTGAATAAACGAACAGCGGTGTCTTTCCCGCTGCGGCGACGAGATCGCTGGCTGTACGCCCGCCAATGGCCAATTCGCCATTGTGCGCCCCATATCCATCAGGGATAGGACCAACTGGCTTCGTCTTTATCATGCGCTCTTCTCGGTCAATTCGCGGGTCAGCGCGGTGCGATCAATTTTGCCATTGGGATTAAGCGGCATAGCGTCGCGCCAATGGATGGCTTGCGGTTGCATAAAGTTGGGAAGTTCTTTGCGCAACATTTTGGAAAAGTTGGCTTGTTCCGCCTCATCCTGCGTGCCGCGCACCACCAAATGGACGGCATGACCCAAGCGTTCATCTGGGATGCCAAGTGCCACCGCTTCAATCGCCAGATCGGTTGCGATTGCGGCTTCCTCGATCTCTTGCGGGCTAATCCGGTTGCCGGCGCTTTTGATCATCGCATCGCGGCGACCGACGAAATAGAGCAAGCCGTTTGCGGCCCTTTTAACCCGGTCGCCTGACCAAACCGACATGCCTCCATAACGCGATGCTGCTGGGGCGGTTTTGAAGCGCTGCGCCGTTCGTTCGGGGTCTTGCCAATACCCCTTTGCGACCAATGGACCGCAATGAACCAGTTCCCCTTCTTCATCAGGCCCGGCCACTTCGCCATCATCATCAATGACCAAGATTTCAGCGAAGGGGATGGCTGTTCCCATCGAAGTGGGATGATCGGCAACCAGCGATGGTTCCAGATAGGTCGAACGAAACGCCTCTGTCAGGCCGTACATCGGATAGATATCGGCCTGTGCAAATATCTGGCGCAGCCCGTTTACCAAATCCACCGTCAAGGCGCCGCCGCTGTTGGTTAGACGCCTTAACGGCACGCTTGCATCTTGCGGCCAATCCAATTCGGTCAATTGCACCCACAAAGGGGGCACCGCCGCAAGCGTCGTAACAGAATGTTTGGCGCACGCCTTTGCGACGTCCTTCGGAAACAGGAAATCAAGCGGCACCACGCTGCCGCCGGCGATCCAAGTCGAATACAGTTGGTTTTGCCCATAATCGAACGACAAGGGCAGCACCGCCAAAGTCACATCATCACCCGCCATGCCAAGGTAATGCGCGACACTGACCGCGCCGAGCCAAAGATTGGCATGCGACAGCATTACCCCCTTTGGCCGCCCAGTTGATCCGCTCGTGTACAATATAGCCGCCAGATCATCAGGATCAGCGGCAGAAGGCCCATGGGCAATCGCCGCATCATAGGCCGCAGCCAAGGCTGCGCTTTCCTCTACCATCGTGCAGTTGTGGGGGGCATCGCCGGTCTCAAACGAACTAATGCGCGACGCGGTGCCAATCAAAAGCTGAGCGCTGCAATCTTCAAGGATATGCACCGCCTGCGCGCGTTTTAGCAGCGGATTGACTGGAACATAGATCAGCCCCGCCCGCGCCGCTGCTAGCGGCATTAGGCACGTCAGCTCACCCTTTGCTCCCCAGCTCGCAACCCGCGCGCCGCGTTCTGGCACTTCGCGGGCAAGCCACCCGGCAAGCCAATCGACACGCTGTCTTAACTCATCATAGTTAAGCACACCGTCACGCAGCACCAGAGCCGGTGCATCGCCGTACCCGTAAAGCCCCGCCAATTCGGCGAGACGATCTATCGGATAGGGTGTTGGATCGGGGCTGTTAGACATGGTCATTCATCAATAGGCATAGGGCAAAAGGCATACAATCGGTGATCGAAGCGCAGTATCACGACAGGGTTAACGTCTTGCATGATCTCTTTGCAAAGGGGAATGTTGCGCCTGCGCCTTCGCCATTTGATCGCGCCGACTGGTTTGCTTTGCTGGCAGAGACAGGATTGTCTCCCCTTATCGCTATTGCCGACGACAGCGACAGCGACACCAAAGCCGCGCTGGCCTTGATGGAAGATGCTGGAAGAATTGCCCCCTTGCGCAATTGGTACAGCTTTACCTGGAGGCAGCTCGCTCCTGACGGTGAGCATGGGGACTCTTTGCTGGCGGAGATTGCCAGCCGGCTAAAAGCACGCGGTCACCGGGTGACTTTGGAACCAGTGCCGGATGAGGATGGGTCCGCCACACGGCTTTCACGGGCGTTCACCAAAGCGGGTTGGCGCGTTGAAGTGACGCCATGTGACACCAATCACATTCTGCATGTTCGCGGCCAAGATTTTGCCCAATATTGGGCGGATCGCCCTGGGCCGCTTCGCACGACCCTTAAGCGCAAGGCCAAGAAGGTCGAAACCAAAGTCCTAACCCATTTCGATGAAACGCTTTGGGATGCTTATGAGCGGATCTATGCCTCAAGCTGGAAGCCGCGGGAAGATCACCCGGCAATGCTGCGCCAATTTGCCAAGGATGAAGCAGACAGCGGACGGCTGCGCTTTGGCATGGCGTGGCATGATGGCGAACCGGTTGCTGCACAATGCTGGACCGTAGAAAACGGAACCGCCTATATTCACAAGCTCGCCTATCTTGAAAGTATGCGCAAACTGTCTGCTGGAACAACACTTTCAGCCGCCTTGTTCCAACACGTAATCGATATTGATCGGGTGGACATGGTCGATTTTGGAACCGGCGATCAACCATACAAAGCGGACTGGATGAACGCAGTTCGTCCGCGATATCGGATTGATTGCCTCAATATGGCAAAAGGGGCCGCATGGGCTGATTTAGCACGCCAGACTTTGGGCCGATTGAGTCAAAGCGATGTTCCCGAACTTGCGCCCGCCCCGCCCCGCCGGTAAGGGCCCCCGACTAACCGCGTATGCTAGTGCGCCAATGTTTGGCGACCCATAAGAGGGATCACTTTCAGACATGAACACAGATCAAGCCTCAGATTGCACGCCCACGGGCGATAAGTCTGGCGAAACCCCGGCTGAAAAAGACAGCGGTCTTCCCATGAACCGGGCGGCTTTGGACGAAGAGCTGAAGTCCATTCTTGCCGATGTGCTGGGCATTGATCCAGAACAAGCCGATGAGCTTACCTCTGACAGCGGCCTGTTCGGCCATTTGCCGGAATTGGACTCTATGGCCGTCGCCGGGTTGCTAACCGAAATGGAAGATCGGCTCGACATCGTTATCGAAGATGATGATGTGGATGGCGAAATGTTAGAAACCTACGGCGGTTTGCTCACCTTTGCTGAAAGCAAGCTCGCCGAAGCCTGAACGGGCGGCGGGCAAGCCTTCTATGATTGCCACATGGCAAGCACCGCTCGAAAGCGGAAAAGACAGCGAAGAATTGCTGTTATCCTTCGATGAAGGGCGCGATCGGCGCATTTTGATCCTTCCCGCGCTGTTCGATGAAGCAAACAAAATGCGCCGCTTCACAGTCCAGCTTATGCGCCGATTGAATTCCGCAGAAGTGGACTGTTTTCTGCCTGATTTACCGGGTTGCAACGATAGCCTCTCTCCTTTGAGCGAACAGACGCTCGCATCATGGCGCAGCGCCGTTGACGCCGCTGCAAAACAATTTGGCGTGACGCATTTTCTAAGCGTGCGTGCGGGCGCTCTTATTGCGCCTGCATCTTTGCCCGGATGGCATTATGCTCCGCAAACCGGCGCAAAGCTGCTGCGCGGTATGATGCGGGCCAAGATCATCGCTGAACGAGAGGCTGGCCGGGACACGTCATCAGATCAAATGCTCACGGTCGGGCGCAGCCAAGGCATTGAATTAAACGGGTGGTTTATCGGCAGCGCCATGCTGAATCAGCTCGAAACGGCAGAGCCTGTTGTCGGTGAACGGATCACAAGTGTTGAGCAAAAAGCACTTGGCGGCGCTGGGCTTTGGCTGCGGGCTGAACCAGATCAGGATAATGCGCAATCTGATGCACTTGCCAGCATTGTGCTTGAGACATTGGTCACCCAATCATGAGCCGACTGCAATTCCAATTCGGCTGCGGCAGCCTCAAACTCGGGGGCACGCTTGATACCGCTCCTGGAACAACCGGGCTTTTGATCGTCACCGGCGGCAATGAAATACGTTCAGGAGCTTTTGCTGGCCAATCTCATTTGGCCAATCGGATTGCGGCTGCTGGTTTCCCCGTCTTTCGATTTGACAGACGCGGTGTTGGCGACAGCGAAGGCGACAACCGAGGTTTTCGATCGAGCGAAGGTGACATCCGCGCCGCTCTCGAAGCGTTCCGCGCGATGGCGCCGCAGATGGAGCGTGTTCTGGCCATCGGCAATTGCGATGCAGCCTCGGCCTTGATGCTGATGGGTGGCCGGGGTTGCGACGGTCTTATCCTATCCAATCCGTGGACCATTGAGGAGAGCGAAGGAGCAGAGGATGGGAACGGCCATAAGCATGCTCCCGAAGCAATCCGGTCACGTTACCTTGAGAAGCTAAAGAGCCCCGGAGAAATCGCCCGATTGCTGCGCGGAGGCGTGGATCTGCGCAAGCTTGCGCGCGGCCTAACATCGGCGCTGCGGCCCTCCCCGCAACCTTCATCGCTGGCGCAGGAAATGCAGGGTGGATTGATCGGCTTCGAAGGGCCGGTTCATATCCTTCTGGCCACAGGTGATAGAACAGCGCAGTTGTTTGAAAGCACCTGGGACAAAACAGATGATCGCATCCGGCGCTGCGAAGGGGCCGGTCACGGCTATGTCGCACCCGATCACCGGGTTTGGCTCGAAAATCAGGTTCTGGCCGCTTTGCGCAGCTGAATTAACGTTCGAAAAGACTCACAAGTTCAACATGGGTCGACCACCGGAATTGCCCCACCGGACGCAGCCGCGCCAGATTGTAGCCCGCCTCTGCCAAGACTGCGGCATCCCGCGCCCAGCTTGATGGATTGCAGCTCACATAAACCACGCGGGCAACATCGCTCTGCGCAATCTCTGCAATTTGCGCCTTGGCTCCGGCCCGAGGAGGGTCGAGCAAGACGGCATCGAAGCGATTAAGCTCCGCAGCCTGCAAAGGGTTGCGAAACAAGTCGCGGTGCATCGCATGGACCCGCCCTGCGCCATTCGCACCCGTGCGCGCAGCCGCCTTTTTGCACGACAGATGCGCCGCTTGCTCAGCCTCCACCGCCAACACCTTATGGGCGCTGCCGCTGTCTGATGCATTCGCGGCCGCTCTCTTTGCAAGAGCAAAGGCAAATGTCCCAAGACCCGCAAACAGATCGGCGGTCACCCGCGCACCAGTCAGCCAATCGGCAGCGTCGCGGACCATTTGATCTTCGGCATCTTGCGTTGCTTGTAAAAAGGCACCGACGGGCATGCCAACCGGATAACCCGATAAAGTGATGGTGGCAGGCTCCGGCTCCCACACTGTTTCCGCGCCATAGCCCTGATCAATGCTTAACCGCGCCAGACCATTATCGCGTGCAAAATCGAGCGCCGCCTCCGTTGCTTCCAACCCTTGCAAGTCAAAATTGGTTAGCCCCAGATCGACACCCTGATCGCTCAACGAGAGCGCAATATCGGCACTGCCCTTTGGTCCGTATTTTCCAATGAACACGCGCAAGGGAGCAATCAATTGTGCCAAATCGCTGCGCAGGATCGGGCATTCGCGCAGATCGACCAAGCGATGAGAGCCCTCTTCACGGAAACCCACAACAGCCCCGCCCTGTTTGCGCAATCCGTGCAGTGTCGCCCGCCTGCGCGATTGCTGCGGAGAAAGGTGTTCGGGCAGCAATTCACCGATCGAAAGTCCCTGCCCCTTGGCCGCGTTCACCACTCGGCCACGAACAAAGTCTCTCAGCACGGCATCATCGGCATGCTGCAATTGGCATCCGCCGCATGAGCCAAAATGCTGGCAGGGCGCATCCACATGGTGCGGCCCGCGTTTAAGGGACCCGTCTGCCCCAATCAGATCACCCGGAACGGCGCGTGCGTGATGCGCCCCGCTGTCGGTGATCCCGTCGCCTTTTGCCGCGAGACGTATAATTTCTGAAATTTCGCTCATAAACACGCCTCTACCGCGGAAGACACGCGGTGAGCCAGCTCCATCGGCGTAAACGCCGCGCCGCAGCACCGGGCGGCCTCTGCGTGCAGCCAAACGGCTTCGCAGGCCGCGTCAAAAGGATCCGCTCCAGCGGACAGACGGCTGAGCACTATTCCTGCCAGCACATCGCCGCTGCCCGCGACGGAAAGCCAGCTTGAGGCGGGCGGGACGATCCCAAGCCTGCCATCGGGGGCGGCGATGATGCTATCTGGCCCTTTGGCAAGGACGATCATTTTGCTGATTTTGGCGAGAGCGCGCGCTTTATCCCGGCGTGTTTCAGCCAAGACCCCAAAATTGCGGCACAGTATATCAAGTTCACCATCATGCGGGGTCGCGATGACAGGCAAATCCTCAGGCAATTGAGACGGTTTGAGAGCAACCAAGGCATCCGCATCCAGAACTATGGGCCTGCGTGAATTGAGAGCCTGCGCCAATTTGTCCTCAGCATGAGAGTCTCGCCCAAGACCGGGGCCAATCAACAACGCGTTGATACGCTTATCGCTCAGGGCGTCTTCCAATGGCCCAGTTTCGATAACCAGCGCCGGATTGCTGCTCGCCTCTGGCCCATCGGCGATCAATTTCACATATCCTGCACCGCCCCTCATGGCCGATGCTGCCGCAAGCTGGCTCGCTCCCGGCATGGCTCCGGCGACGATCACGGCCAGCCCTCTGCGATATTTGTGCGTATCAACAGCGGGCGCGCGAAGAAGCGGTTTTGAAACGAGTTGCGCCGCCACTTCTGCAGGGCCGATTCCGATCGGAACAAGCCGGCGTTCCCCCATATTTGAGCGCCCGGGCAAAGACCAATGCGCATACTTCCACGCGCCGAGGGCCAAGGTCACATCGCAATCCGGCAATTTGTCGTTCAAATGAGCCCCAGTGTCGCTCGCCACGCCTGACGGAACGTCAATCGCTATCGTGGTTGCGTGCCTTTCTGCCAGATCACGCAGCAACAAAGCGTGTTCCGCGCTGAGCGGGCGCGACAATCCACAGCCAAACAAGCAATCGACGAGCACCTCGCCCGAATGCGGACCACCAGAGCTATCAATTTGCCCCTGCCAATTGTCGCGGACCTTAATTGCAGCTTTGGTTTTTGGAGGCAGCGGCGCGATCACTTGGACGGCATTGCCGGCCTCTTGCAGCTTACGTGCAATGACATACCCATCGCCGCCATTGTTCCCCGGCCCACACAGCACCGTGATGGCGCGGCCCGCAGCGATCCGCCTTACCCATTCAGCGGCAGAATCGGCGGCGATCTCCATCAATTCATAAACGCTGGTCCCCGCATCAAACAGCGCCTGTTCTGCAGCGCGCATTTGAGCCGTGGTCAGGACCTGATTGTGGCTCATTCTGGGTTGATGGCGATCAAGCTTGGATCAAGCCGGTATCTATCAACAGCCATGCTGAATTCGAGCATACCGCCTTCGCCGCCGTTGGTTTGGAAAGTCAGCGGTTCTGCACCATCGGCCACGCCAATCGGAGCAGCCGCGTCGTCAGTAAGCGCAAATCTGCGAAACCCACCGTCTGGGTGATGGATCACGAATTCTCCGCCTGAGATTTTCTCAAACGTGCACACGTCCGAAAAATCAGAACCCGGCCCGATTGCACAGCTGACCATGCTTCCTTCTGGCGCTCCTTCTGACGTCTCGGTCGCTGAACCACACGCCGCCAAGGCCGCAAAGAGTGTTACGCTGCTAAATATCCGCAAAAACATGGGTTTCCGCCTTTGCTCCGGGATGGGTGAGAGCGCCGTCGCGTGCTGGCCCTACGTTTTGAGCATAGCGCCAAAGCGCGCCAGATTGATAGTCATTCGTGCGCGGATGCCAGGCCTCTCTGCGGCTTGCGAGGGTTGCCTCATCGACCTCAAGGTCAATCGTGCCCGCCTCAGCATCGATTGAGATGATGTCGCCATCTTGGACCAGCGCAATCGGTCCGCATTCTGCGGCCTCTGGGCCAACGTGGCCGATGCAGAAGCCGCGCGTGGCGCCAGAGAAACGCCCATCGGTGATAAGCGCGACTTTCTCGCCCATGCCTTGCCCATAAAGCGCAGCGGTGGTGGATAGCATTTCGCGCATTCCAGGGCCGCCTTTAGGCCCTTCATAGCGGATGATGATGACGCTGCCTTCGGTGATATCGCGCTTCTCAACGGCAGAAAAAGCATCTTCCTCGCAGTCGAACACACGAGCTTTGCCGGTGAATTGCAGCCGCTCCATACCAGCCACTTTCACAATCGCGCCATCGGGTGCAAGCGAGCCCTTAAGACCCACAACGCCGCCTGTTGGAGTGATCGGTGTATTCACATCGTAGAAGACTTTTTGATCAGGCTTCCACGTGATCTCCTCGATGTTCTCACCCAATGTCTTACCGGTCACGGTGATCGGATTGGGGTCAAGGAAACCGCCCTCGAGAAGCGTCTTCATTCCCATATAGATACCGCCAGCCTCGTGCATGTCCTTGGCCACATATTTGCCGCCGGGTTTGAGGTCAGCGATGTAAGGCGTTGATTTGAATATCTCGGCGACGTCGAACAGGTCGAAGTCGATCCCTGCCTCGCTCGCCATTGCAGGCAGATGGAGCGCCGCATTGGTCGAACCACCGGTCGCTGCCACCACGCGCGCGGCGTTCTCGAACGCGGCCTTAGTGCAAATATCACGAGGGCGCAGATTAAGCTTCAGAAGTTCCATAACCTGTGCCCCCGCGGCGCGGGCAATCTCTTCACGTGAAGTGTAAGGAGCGGGTGCCATATTGCTGTTAGGAAGCGATAATCCGATCGCTTCACCAACGCATGCCATAGTGTTGGCCGTAAACTGGCCGCCGCATGCCCCGTGTCCGGGACAGGCCACTTTTTCGAGCGCGATCAGCTCTTGCAGCGGGCAATTCCCCGCAGCGTGTTGGCCAACCGCCTCAAAGACATCAACCACCGTGACGTCTTTGCCGTGATGCGTTCCAGGAAGGATCGAGCCGCCGTAGACAAAGATGCTGGGCACATTCAGCCGCAGCATGGCCATCATCATGCCCGGCAGGCTTTTATCGCATCCAGCAAAACCGACCAGCGCGTCATAACAGTGCCCGCGAACCGATACCTCGACGCTGTCGGCGATAACCTCGCGGCTGATGAGCGAGCTTTTCATGCCCTGATGGCCCATGGCGATACCATCGGTGACGGTGATCGTGTTGAAACGGCGCGGTGTGCCGCCGCCCGCAATCACGCCTTCGCGGCAAATGTTGGCTTGCGGGTCGAGTGTGGTGTTGCACGGCGCGCTGTCATTGCCAGCGCTGGCCACGGCCACAAACGGGCGCGCGATTTCTTCTTCGCTCATGCCCATTGCGTAATAATATGAGCGGTGGGGCGCCCTCTCTGGTCCGACAGAAACGTGACGGCTTGGCAGTTTGGATTTGTCGAAAGACATTATGTTTCCTGATGCTTGGTTTTTACGAAACGAGCACTGCCTCTAGTCGAGCGCAAGCGCAACCCTTCGCATGACATCCGCAATCGTCGCGGCCCATCGCGCTTGATCCGCAGCGTTTGCGATCAGATCCTGACGCACTTCTAAGGCGCAATAACACCGACCGTGCGCCTCCGCATGGCGGTTCATCGTCGCGTTGAGTTGTCTGCCGGAATAAGGCACATTGTCGCCGACGGTTAGCCCCTCTTCACCAAAGAAGCGGATCGCATGGCGAGCGGCGCGTTCGTCTTGGTTGTAGAGCAGTGCAACTTCCCACGGGCGCGGCTCTTCGCTGGTGGCGAGTTTGGGCGTGAAGCTGTGGAGTGAGATGATCAGATCGGGCTGACGACCATCCAGCCATTTCGCCAAAGCGTCATGATACGGCCGGTGAAAGCGGTCCAAGCGTGCTTCCACATCAATATCCGCATTGCCGGGGATCGCGTGCCCATCGCTTTGCGGAGGAACGACACCGGGATGATCCTCCTCTCGGTGGAGGTCGACCACCAAACGGCTGATTGTCGCCAGATGGGCCGGAATGCCGTGCTCTGCGGCCATCGTCTCGGCAATGCCCTCCACACCAACATCGATGGCGATGTGTTCGTTCATCAATGCCGGGTCGATACCAAGATCGATATCATCAGGCACCCGGTTTGAGGCATGGTCGGAAACGCACACGATGCCGCCGCGTGTTGGCTCCCCGATTTGGCGGTAAGGTATGCTCATCGCAGCTTTCCTGCGAGCGTCCACCATTCGGGATGAAACTTGGCGAGCTGCGCCGCCGCCGCATCGCGGGCCTCAAGCGTGTCGTAGAGCGCAAAGCAGGTTGCGCCTGATCCTGACATGCGGGTGAGCCATGCTTGGCCCTTGCCGAGTTTTTCCAGCACCTCGGCGATGGCCGGGCACAGCGCAACCGCAGGCGCTTCAAGGTCGTTGCGGCCCTCCAGTGTGATCTGTCGCGCTGTCCCTTCTGGGAGCGGGCCATGGTCCGTCTGATCCCACGCCTTGAACACTGGCCCTGTGGCAAGCGGAATGCGCGGGTTTACCAGCAAAACGGGTGTCCCTGTAAGCTCGTTTTCAATTGGCTCAAGCGCAGTGCCAGTGCCCCGCCCGATCACAGTCTCACTTCGCACACAGCATGGCACATCTGCGCCGAGTTTTGCCGCGCGCGCCTGCCAATCGTCGGGGAGGCCGTGGAGGCGCTCCACCAGCCGGAAGACTGCGCCTGCGTCAGCCGAGCCTCCCCCAAGGCCAGCGGCGACGGGGAGGTTCTTTTCGAGGATGATGCCCATGCCCATGCCCTCTGCACGCGGAAGGGCGGATAGGGCCTTGGCCACGAGATTGTCGAACGGATCGTCGATCCCGCCTGCAAACTCGCCAGTTGTGGTGACTTGGTCTTGCTCACTGGTGTGCGCGCTCAGAGTATCGCCTGCATCGACAAAGGCGAACAGCGTCTCAAGCTCATGATAGCCATCCTCACGCCGCCTGCGAACATGCAGCGCAAGGTTGATCTTGGCGTAGGCGGTTTCAATCATAACTAGAATACTGGCCTTTCCGTGCAGCCGATCAACCAGCACGGTCATCAGTTAGCCTGGCCATTGCCTTCTCGTATTCTTCGGAAGCCACCTTTGATGATCTGACTTTTTTGCCCACTTGGATATTTCGCCAAGTACTGAACGCAAGCGAGAGCGCAACGCAACCAGACAACAAGATAACGTTCTCGCCGCCTCGTCTCAAGACATCATCAAGAAGCAAGCCCCCAATTCCCAAGGGAATGAGCCAAAAAATCCAACTGCTTACACGTTCAGGCACCCAGCTTGGGTGCTCCTCCGGCTTTCCGGTCGAAGGATTTCTGACAAAACTGGAAAGGCCAATAGGGTCCACCTTCAAACCTACATATTCGGATAGTTAGGCCCACCTGCACCCTCTGGTGTCACCCAGTTGATGTTTTGGTTGGGGTCTTTGATGTCGCAGGTCTTGCAGTGGACGCAGTTTTGCGAGTTGATTTGGAAGCGGGGCTCCTTGCCTTCTTCCTCAATCCACTCATACACGCCCGCCGGGCAATAGCGGTTCGACGGTCCGCCAAATACGTCATACTCGCTCGACTTTTGCAGATCGGCATCGCCCAATTGCAAGTGAACCGGTTGGTCCTCTGCATGGTTGGTGAAGCTGAAGGCGACATTAGTCAGGCGATCAAAGCTGATCACGCCATCGGGCTTGGGATAGTCGATTTTGGGATACAGGTCGGCGCGGCCGGTCATGGTGTAATCGGCGTGATGCTTCATGCTGATGGGCAGACCGATCTTAAGCGTCCGCATCCACATGTCTGCGCCTGCGAGGATGGTGCCGATGTCCTCGCCATATTTGGCAACCGCTGGCTCTGCGTTTTGGACCAGCTTCAATTCCTTGGCGATCCAGCTTGAGCGCACAGCCGGTTCATACCCTTGCAGCTCTGGCTGGCTCTCGTGACCTGCAATCTCAGCGGCGATGGCTTCTGCGCACAGCATACCGCTCTTCATAGCGGTGTGGCTGCCTTTAATGCGCGGTACGTTTACGAAACCAGCCGCACAGCCGATCAATGCGCCGCCGGGGAAGGCAAGCTTTGGCACAGACTGCCAGCCGCCTTCGTTGATGACACGCGCGCCGTAAGCGACACGAGTGCCGCCTTCGAGCATTTCTCGGATCGCAGGGTGCTGTTTCCAGCGTTGGAATTCCTGATAGGGCGATACCCATGGATTTTTGTAACCAAGCGCCGTGACGAAGCCTAAAGCGACTTGGTTGTTGGCCTGATGATAGAAGAAGCCCCCGCCCCATGTTTGGCTTTCGCTCAGAGGCCAGCCTTGGGTGTGGATCACACGTCCGGGAACGTGTTTCTTAGGATCAATGTCCCAGAGTTCCTTGATACCAAGACCGTAAACCTGCGGCTCACAATCGGCCTCAAGGTCGTATTTGGCTTTCATCTGTTTGGTAAGGCTGCCGCGCGCGCCTTCTGCAAATAGAGTGTATTTCGCCTCAATTTCCATGCCGGGCTGATAGTCGCCCTTTTGGCTGCCATCTTCGGCAATGCCCATGTCTTGCGTGATGACACCGCGAACCGCGCCTTTATCATCGAACATGACTTCGGATGCTGGGAAGCCGGGGAATACCATGACGCCCATCTCTTCGGCTTTTTCACCAAGCCAGCGGGTCATGTTGCCGAGCGATCCGGTGTAGCACCCGTCATTGCTCATCAAAGGCGGCATGATGATGTGCGGGATCGAGGTCTTGCCGCTCTTGCTGAGCGACCAATGCCAGTTATCCGTCACTGGCGTTTCAGCCATCGGGCAATCCATATCGCGCCAGTCGGGGAAGAGCTCGCCCAAAGCTTTGGGATCGACGACAGCGCCTGAGAGGATGTGGGCTCCGATTTCAGAGCCTTTCTCAAGCACAACCACCTCAAGTTCGTCATTAATCTGTTTCAGCCGGATCGCTGCGGATAGGCCAGCTGGCCCGCCGCCTACGATAACAACATCACATGGCATTGATTCCCGTTCGCTCATGCGCTCTTCTCACCCTTGGTTTTGTCGCGATCTTCTTCGCAAATTTGTGTCTTGATGCACTTGCTAACTGGGGTTTGGACAGTCAAGACCTGCATTGCATAGGATGACCGTACAAACTTCGCCTCAATCTGCCGAATTGGCCGCCGAATACACCGCCGCGCTGCAATGGTGGCGCGATGCGGGCGTTGACTGTGATTTTTCCGATGACGCTACGGATTGGCTTAATTCTGCGCGTGATAAGGCGGCATTGGAGCCGCAGGGCAAGACCCCTTCAACCGGCGATTCCGCTCATTCGCCTGCGCAAACGAGCGCTGAACAAAGCCCAAAAATTTCGGCCGCGCGCACGGATTTTCTGGGGGATGAACCGCCGAAAGACCTTACGGAGTTTCGCCAATGGTGGATTGAGACGCCCGGTTTGGATGCCATCGGGCCGCGCGGACGGATTGCACCAAGGGGCCCCAAAAACGCGGCATTGATGGTTTTGGTGATTGACCCAGAAGAGCGGGATAAGACCGAACTGCTGAGCGGACCGCATGGCCAATTGCTGTCCCGGATCATCAAAGCGACCGGCATTTCGCAAGAAGAAACCTATTTTGCGTCCGCTCTTCCGCGACATACCCCCATGGCCGACACCGCCGCTTTGGCCGCTGGCGGGATGGATACGGTCACTTTGCACCATATAAATCTCGTTTCGCCGCAAAGGTTGATTGCGCTGGGTTCCGGCATCTTGCCCCTAATCGGACAGGATGTATCGAAACCCGATACGTATTTACGCGAAATCAACCAGAATGGGTCAAAGGTACCAGCCCTGGTGAGCGAGGGACTCGAAAGCCTTATGGCAATGCCTCGTCTCAAAGCCCGATTCTGGCGGAGATGGATTGAATGGACGGCCCAATAGCGAATTCTAAGCGTCTGCGCGCCGTACCCCGAGGTATGCTTGCTGCGCTTGGTCTGATGTCCTCCGTTTTTGCTGCTCCCGCCGCCTTGGCGCAAACGGCAGACGGTGCAGGCCGGGTGTCTGGTAGCATGGCCGCGCATTACGACCGTTCAGGCGGCCAAGTCAGCCAAACTGTTCCCAAAGTCTTGTCCGATTCCGAACGCCGTCATTTCCTTGATGTGTTCGCTGCAATCGACCGCGAAGAATGGTCGCGGGTCGAAGCGCTGTTGGATCGTCGCAGCGACAGCGTGCTGCATCAAATCGCGCTTGCCGAATATTATACGCACGCCAACAGCCCGCAGGTTAGCGCCGGCAAAATCAACAATTGGTTCAGTGCCGGCGTCACTCTACCGCAATCAGAGCAACTTGGCCGGCTCGGCGCGCGGCGCGGCATCGAACAATTGCCCGCTTTCCCTCAGGTCCAACGGTTTAGCCGCCAGCCCGAAGCGTCAAAACGCATTCGCCCGCGTTCAGTGGTGGATGGCACAATGCCCGCCAGCTCTCGTTCCGCAATTTTGGATGCAATCCGCAATGATGATCCACACGGCGCCTATGCTGTGCTGCAAGGCGTGGACGATGCCCTCAGTTCGGCCGCCCGCGCAGAATGGCGCCAACGCGTTGCGTGGAGCTTTTACATTGAGAACGATGACCAGAACGCCCTCGCGCTGGCAGAAACGGTCTCCGACGGCTCGGGCGCTTGGGTCGCCGAAGGGGAATGGGTTGCCGGTCTTGCTTCTTGGCGGCTTGGCTATTGCTCGCTTGCTTCAGAGGCCTTCGCCAATGCCGCGAGCCAATCGTCGAATGTTGAACTGACCTCAGCCGCGCATTATTGGGCGCATCGCTCTTTAGTCCGTTGCCGCGAACCCGGGCAGGCGCAAGAGCATCTGTCCGCCGCCGCTCAGTATGACGAGACGCTGTATGGCATGCTGGCCATTGATCAGCTCGGAGCCGAATTGCCTTCTGGCATCGCTCCGCAGCCATTCTCTGACCGCGATTGGTCCGCGATTTCCGATCGCAGCAATGTGCAGATCGCTGCTGCGCTGGTTGAGATCAATCGGCCTGCCCTCGCCGACGAAGTGCTGCGCCATGAGGCCCGCATTGGCCGTCAAAGCGATTACGCCGCGATTGCCCGTTTCGCCCGCGAACTTGGTCTACCTTCGACCCAACTCTTTATGGCTCACCACGCACCATACGGCGTGCAAAGCGACGGAGCGCTGCGTTTCCCGGTGGCCCGTTGGCAACCAACGACAGGCTGGCGCGTCGATCCGTCTCTTGCCTTTGCCCATGCTTTGCAAGAATCGAACTTTCGAGCAGGCGCGGTCAGCCCGGCGAACGCGCGCGGGTTGATGCAAATCATGCCGGGCACCGCCCGCGACCACAATCGCAATTTGAACCTTGGGGCGAGCTACGCCGATCTCAATGATCCCGAAGTGAACCTCGCCTATGGCCAACAACATTTGGAGATGTTGCGAGACAGCGCCGCGACCCAAGGTTTGCTGCCCAAAATCATGGCCGCTTACAACGCCGGGCTTACCCCAGTCAGCCGCTGGAACAGCGAAATCAACGACCAGGGCGATGCTCTGCTTTGGATGGAATCGATCCCCTATTGGGAAACGCGCGGTTATGTCTCCATCGTGATGCGCAATTACTGGATGTATGAACGCGCCGCTGGCGTGCCCTCACCCAGTCGCCGCGCTCTGGCACAAGGCCTCTGGCCACAATTCCCGCATATGGCTACCACTCGGACGGCACAATTGAGTCGGTAACAACAGGAGCAATGCGATGGCGATTGATGAAGCAAAGAGTTTCACCCCAATCAACATCGCTGTCCTCACCGTTTCCGACACCCGCACGGCGGCGGATGACACATCCGGCGACATCCTCGCCGCACGGGTAGAGGCCGCTGGCCATGCACTCACCGCGCGCACCATCATCCGCGACGATGCCGAACTGCTAACCCAGCATCTCAACACATGGATCGACGATCCGCAGATCGACGCCATCGTCAGCACCGGCGGCACGGGCCTGACGGGCCGCGATGTCACCCCAGAGGCGCTGTCCCGTATCGACGACGCCCGCGACATCCCCGGCTTTGGGGAGCTGTTCCGCTGGCTCAGCTTCCAAACCATCGGCACCAGCACCATCCAATCGCGCGCCTGCGCTGTGGTCGCTCGGGGCACCTATATCTTCGCCCTGCCCGGTTCCAACGGCGCGGTGAAGGACGGGTGGGATGGCATCCTTGCTGAGCAGCTCGACAGCCGGAACAAGCCTTGCAACTTCGTCGAATTGATGCCCCGCTTGCGCGAAACCTAACCGCGCCTCTTTTCAGCCACTTAACTGAGACATGGACCGCATGTTACACGGTCCAAGGGCCAAAACTCTCTCCTCCTTTGCGGTCTGACACTTGACCCGCGCAGTCATGCAATTTCGCCGTCCTGTAGGAAAGCGAAATTGCGTGACACGGCATCATATGTTCTCTATTTGTTCCATCTATGAAAACGGCGCAGCATCCAGAATTTGAACGCGGCAGAGGCGCGGCTTCGGCCAAGGTTCCCACCCGTTTTGGACTTGCGACGCGTGAGGCCGATGGCGACTGGCGCGATCATATGCAGGCGCTCGCCCACGAAGACGGCCCGCCCGTCAAACTGCGCACCCATGTTACCGAAGAACACCCCAAGACTATCGTCAGCTTTAACCAGTCGCCCGATATTCCCTTTGACCGCTCCATCAACGCCTACAGAGGGTGCGAGCATGGCTGCGTCTATTGCTTTGCCCGCCCCACCCACGCCTATCACGACCTGTCGCCGGGGCTGGATTTTGAGACGCAGCTGTTCGCAAAGCCCAATGCGGCAGAGCTGCTGCGCGCCACTTTGGCAAAGCGCAAATACACGCCGCGCGCGATTGCGATGGGGACCAACACCGATCCCTATCAACCGATTGAGCGCGATTACCGCATCACCCGCGACTTGCTCAAAGTGTGCCTGGACGCGCGCCACCCCGTCACCATCACAACCAAGTCCGATCGCATCCTGCACGATCTGGATCTGCTGGAGGAGATGGCAGCGCGCAAGCTGGTTGCGGTGGCAATATCCGTCACCTCGCTCGATCCGGCGTTGTCCGCCAAGTTGGAGCCGCGCTGCGCCGCGCCTGCGAAACGCATGGCGGCTTTGGGCACATTGGTGGAGGCCGGGGTGCAAACCCATTGCTCCATCTCCCCCATCATCCCCGCGATAACGGATGAATTTATGGAAGGGATTGTCGCGCATGCCGCCGATTTGGGTGTGACCAGCATGGGCTGGATTCCCCTACGCCTGCCCCACGAAGTCGCGCCGCTGTTTCGCGAATGGCTGGACGTCCACTATCCCGACCGCGCGGGCAAGGTGATGAGCATCGTGCGCTCAATCAGAGGCGGGAAGGACAATGATCCCGACTTCTTCACCCGGATGAAACCCAGCGGCGTTTGGGCAGATTTGCTGCGCACGCGGTTTCGGGTTGCGTGCCGAAAATCCGGAATTGGCAAAGCAGGGTTTGAACTGGATTGTTCGCAGTTCAGGCGGCCTGAGGTTGGCGGGCAATTGCGGCTGTTGTGAATGTCTGATTTTGGGGGTGAAAGCGGACGCGGGCCAGACTTGAGACTTCGGTGTTCGCTCACAGTTCATTGTGCTAAACGCGCTGAGATGATGTCGCATGCCCTTCCCGTATATTTTCATGGTGTTCCGGGAGGCCCAGCGGAATTGGATTTGTTCGGTCCAGACGTCTCAGCACGTTCTGGCAAGTTTTTCGTCGCGCGCCGAGACTTTCCGAAGCAGCCGCCAAACATCGACAGATTTGCACTCATAGCCGATGCCGTTCGGCAGAAATGCCCAGATCAACCGTTGCAGCTTATCGGGTTTTCGCTGGGGTCAGTTGCGGCACTTAGAGTTGCACCACTGCTTGGGGATCAAGTCGAGGGCATTGTGCTGATTTCACCAGCGGCACCGCTCGACCTAGGCGAATACCTCGGCGAAATGGCCGGGGCACCTGTTTTCCGTTGCGCAAAAAACTATCCTTTTGCTTTCAATGCGCTTTCAAAAGGTCAATCGTGGTTGGCAAAAGCGTCGCCTTTCACGCTTTACTCCGCTTTGTTTTCGTCGGCGCAAGGCGCGGACATTGATCTGCGCGACGATCCACATTTTAAGAGTTTGATGGCACACCAATTGACGAAATGCCTTGTCAGCAGTCTTGATACCTACAGGTCTGAGATACGCTCATACGTTGGGGATTGGTCGCAGCTCCTATCGGAGGTATCTCAACCGGTTTCGATCTTCCATGGTCGTTCTGACAACTGGTCGCCGGTGGAGATGGCCAGTGACTTGGCTAAAACTTTGCCGAATTGTCAAAGCCTCGAGATAATGGATGGGCTTTCCCACTACTCGACGCTCAAGGCCTGTCTGAAAAAGTCCTGAAGTCCGAAACTGGGTCGTTAGCGGCCACTCCCCCAAGCCCCGCACGGCCTCGGTTAATTGAGACCTGTCGATATCCAAAGCGCGGTTGGGAAACTTCCGTCACCGGCGCTTGTGTCGTCTGCTTCAGGTGCACGGGTGAAAGTGTGCGGAATGCTTGCTTTGTAGAAAAGGCTGTCTCCCTTGCTCAGCTGTATCGGGGCATGTCCCTCCAAATGGCAGACAATCGCGCCGTTTAAGACAAGAACGGTGTCTTCCGTGTTGTGGACGTGGCGGTTTTCGGGGTTTGAGGAATAGGGTGAGCGCACTTCACTGGTGAAGCATCGCACCGAACGGCTGGCGGCGCTTCCTGCGAGCAGTTTGTACCCATTGCTTTCTGCATCGAACGGATTGCTCTCATCCGATCTAACGACTTCGAAATCGACAGCGGCCTCGCTTGTTTCCGCGGAAACCAAGGTCGCCACCGTTATGTTAAGGCCAATGCCGATTTTGCGGACAGTGGCGTATGTCGGTGATATTTCGCCGCGCTCAATTTTTGAAAGCGCCGCGCGGGAAACGCCGGACAGTTCAGCAAGCCGAACAAGGGTAAGCTCTCGGGCTTTCCGTAAGCTCTTCACGCGATCTCCGATGGCGCCGGTTTCATCCTCTGCGCTGGGCAATTCAGTCATTGACATCAATTCCATTATAATAGAATTCTTATATTATAGAAAAATGACCTCTCCCGAAAGGACCTTTCTCATGCGCAAGTGGCTCTCAACCTTTGGCATCGCTGCACTGCTGAACTCGCCATCACTCTCTGCGCAAGACGCGGCCCAAAGCGAGCCCCAAGATGACGCGGCAGTTTTTGAGAAGTTCAAGCAACTGGCTGGCACATTTCAAGAGATAGACGTCGACGGCGCTCCGGCGATAATCGAATATCGGCTTATTTCGCGGGGCAATGCGCTTCAAGAAACCTGGATTATGCCAGCGGGCACCTATGGCCCCAATGGCAAAAGAGAGCTGACAGTGTTTCACATGGACAATGGAGTCTTGGTGGCCACGCATTACTGCGCTTCGGGCATCCATCCCACGATGGCCCTCGATCCGGAAAGCCCGGCCGGGACATACAATTTTGTACCGCGAGCAATCTCGAACCTGGCATCCACCGACCAAAGTCACAATTCAGGTTTCGGTTACGCATTTGAGGACGAGGATACGGTCTACCGATCCGAACAATGGACAGTAGATGGGGAGGACCGCCTGTCGTTTCTCAGGATGGTTCGAGCTTCTGATTGAAGGGAGACCTTTGCCAAACGGCCATGATTGAGGCGCTGAACGCCGCTCGATCAAAGCCCCCCGCCTCCCTTGTCAATCAAGCGATTGCGGGACCAATTCTCGGCGCGCCGCGGTGGCTGTTGTGAACCCCTATAAATGCGGCGATACTTGCGTTTGGATATGCGCGATCGCCGCAAGAGGTTTCAGACATGAGCAAAGACGTGATTATCGAATTGGCACGATCGCCCAGCGAGGTTGATCTTGCGGTGATGAGCGACGGTATCAAGGCGTTCAATCAGCAGCATTTGCCTGATTCTGTGGTGTTCGAACCCGACACACGCTTTGCCGTGTTTGCGCGGAATTCGGCGGGAGAGGTCGTGGGCGGCATTCGCGCCAACGCCTACTGGAATTACTGCCTGCTCGAACTCGTGTGGATTTCCGAAGAAGCGCGCGGAATGCGCGTCGGCAGCCAGCTAATGGCCAAAGTGGAAGAACACTGCCGCGCGTTAGGCTTCGAGTACATCCGCACCGAAACGGTAAGCTTTCAGGCCAAGCCGTTCTACGAAAAACTGGGGTATGACGTGTACGGCGAGCTCGCGGATTTCCCGAAAGGTCACACGACATATTGCTTGGTGAAGCGGCTTTAGGTGAGCGCGCAGAACTGGTTGTTTTCGGCGTCAGTTCTGAAAGTCTGGGTGGGGAAGACTGCGATTCATCTGAAATTGCGGACTGATTCTCAACGAGATTCGGCAAGCAGTGACCTGGCGGGACGCCGCCTTTGAGCAACAAAATTACCGAACCAGAGGTGAAAGATCCCAAGATTGATTCACATGAATAAATCACCAAATTTTTCTTCACAGATTCACTTTGGGGCTTGCGCGCTTCACGACTCAAGCTTTGACCGCGCGTCGCGGTGGTGCAGTGGTATAACACACCTGCTTTTTCACACGATTTAGGGTTAATCACCCGTTGACCGGATTCCACATGTTATTCATGATCTAGTGGTTAGAAGCGATTTCGGGTCCAAACCCTAATCGTGGGGGGGCACACTGCCTTGCTTGCCAGCTGCGGTCTATTCACACGACCTGTATATGGCGGTGTCGCCCCCTCCTGACTCTGATTGACAAAAAACGTCGCAATTCGCAAACGCAATTTGCATCAATTTGAACCATCAAAGCGCCGCAATCCTACATTCGCGCTGTTTCTTGCTGACATTTTCCCACTGAATTTTTTAGCGGCCAATTTGACGCAAAATTGGTAGGCTGGATTTAAGAGCGCGAAGCCCCTCACCCAAAGCCCCCGCCGACCTCACCCGGCTCAAACCGCATCAAGCGGCTATCCAGCAGCGCCGCTGTCCGGTTCACCACGGCCAGTTGGTAATCCGCGTCCTTGATCATCTCAAAAAATGCGCCCGAATTGGGGTATTGCGCGACAAAGCCGTCGTGCCAGATCTTCTCATCCGGCTCTGGCCCGGTGACCATCGTTTGGAACGCGCCGCGCCACACGATCTCTCCGCCCACCCGGCTGAAAATTGGGCCGGAGGTTTTGCCATATTCCTCATAGGCCCGCTTGCCGCTCCATCCGTTTCCTTGGTGCTGATGGCCTTCGGGATATTCCGCAAGGTCGCGGAACCTCAAAAGGTTGAGCATATGGATCGGCTGATCGCGCGGCAGGTCTTTAAACGCCTGAAAATTGGCGGGCGACGGGTCGATGTAAGCTTTGGCCACCCTTACCCCTCCAGCGAATAATCAGAGAAGCGGTCGCGCAGGTCTTTCTTGGAAATCTTGCCTGTCGCCGTGTGCGGGATATCATCCACAAATTCGACCGCATCGGGCAACCACCACTTTGCGATCAGTGGTTTGAGATGTTCGATGATGTCATCGGCGGTCACATCCGAGCCTTCGTTCTTGATCACGAACAGCACGGGCCGTTCGTCCCACTTGGAGTGGTACATGCCCACACACGCGGCCTCGGCCACATCAGGGTGACCCACGGCGGCGTTTTCAAGCTCAACCGAGCTGATCCATTCGCCGCCCGATTTGATCACATCCTTGGTCCGGTCGGTGAGCTGCAACGTGCCATCCGGGTGCAGGATGCCAACATCGCCCGTGTCAAACCAGCCATCATTGCCGACGGCGTCTTCTTCGGCCTTAAAGTAACGCTTGATAATCCACGGGCCACGGATTTGCAGCGCGCCAGAGGCCACGCCATCGCGCGGCAGTTCGGTCGCCATATCGTCAAGGTCCACCGTGCGCAGTTCCACGCCAAAGATTGGCCGGCCCTGCATGGCGGTTTTGTCGACCTTTTGCTCAAAGGTCAGATCATCCCAATCCCATGTTGGCCCGCCAACGGTACCAATCGGCGATGTCTCCGTCATGCCCCACGCATGCTGAACCCGCGTGCCGTTTTTCATCAGCCGCTCAATCATAAAGCGCGGACACGCCGACCCGCCAATCGTCGCAGCCTTCAGCGGCGGAAGGTCAAGATTGTTTGCATCGCAATATTGGAAATGCGCCAGCCAAACGGTCGGCACACCGGCGCTGTCGGTGACTTTTTCGCGCAGCATCAATTCGTGCAAAACCGCCGGGTCATTGACCGCAGAGAACACAAATTTGATCCCCGCCATCGCGCCTGCATAGGGCAGGCCCCAGCTGGCCGCGTGGAACATTGGCACCACGGGCAGCATCACCGATGAACCAGAGAAGTTAAACGAGGCCGGTTGCAGCCCCGAAATGGCATGCAGCACAGTTGAACGGTGTTCGTATTGCACGCCCTTTGGATTGCCGGTCGTGCCGCTGGTGTAACAGATCATGCACGGGTCATTCTCCGCTCCTGTGACCCATTCAAAATCGCCGTCTTGTTCGCCGATCCAATCCTCAAACGCTGGCGCATGTTCGCCGGAATCGTAGCAAATGTAATGCTCAACCGTGGTCCACCGGTCGCGCATCTTATCGACGATGGGCTGGAACGCGGCATCATACAAAAGCACGCGGTCTTCGGCATGGCCGACGATATATTCCAGCTGATCTTCGAACAGACGCGGGTTCACGGTGTGCAGCACCCCGCCCATCCCGGCGACGCCGTACCAGCTGACCAAATGGCGCGAATGGTTCATCGCAAGGCTCGCCACGCGTTCACCCGGCTTGATGCCGAGCGCCTGAAGCGCCTGAGCCATTTTCAATGCGTCCGTGCGAATGCCCGCCCAGTCGGTGCGCGTTTCATTGCCATCGGCCCAGCGCGTAACGATTTCGCGCGAACCCGCTTCGCGAGCGGCGTGGTCGATCACATGCGTAATCCGCATGCTCCATTCTTGCATTGCGCCTAAGCTCTGAGTGGTCATGTCCCGATATTCTCCCAAATCATGCCCATCTTAGGGGCTGTTTCAAGAGCGATCATGGCGCGGACAATCGCGCTTGGCAATCGCGCTTGGCAATCGGTCAAATGTTACGCGACAAGTTTGAGATTGGCACGCCCGCGCACAGGCTCCAGCGCAACATTCTCAATCCCTTCCACATCGGAAAGACGTTCGGCCAATTCGCCGTTCAGGACAAAATTGGTGCCAAGCCGCATATAGGCGTCTTCATCCGCGCTCAGCACAAGCCGAACGAGCACTTCACCGGGCGCCTGATTGCCCGTTTCCAGCTCCAATTTCAGCGCGGTCAGCGCATCAATCGACACGATATCAGCCTTTAGGATCATCGGCGTTGACCCGCTGACCGATGCCAAGGGCCGCGCGCCGCGCACGGTCAGGCGCGGTGGTTCACCCGGATTGGGCGAATCCAATTCAACATTCAGCAGCACGCATTCACCGTCCGCCGCCCATTTCTGAAAGCTCTCAACCAATGTGTCTTCAAAACAGGCTGATGAGAATTGCCCAGACGCATCGGAGAAATCGGCGCGGATAAACTCTGCCCCGCGTTTCGTCCGCCCCTTGCTGGCATTTTCCACCATGGCCGCAATCACCGCCGTGCTGCGCCCACCAGCAGGCGCGCCCGCTTCCATCAAGCTTTGGTACGTGCGCGCACCTTGGGCCGAGGCAACCTCGCGGTATTGCTGAATTGGATGAGCGGAGAAATAGAAACCGAAGTTCTCACGCTCTTTCGCCATCTGTTCGGGCCGCGACCACGGCTCAGCGTCCTGCAACCGCAAATCCTCTTGCGGCGCGTTTTCCCCGCCGAACAGGCCGCCCTGCCCGCTGGACCGTTCCCGCATCGCCGCATCCGCCACGGCCAGCAACATGTCGGCATTGGCAAAGAGCATACCCCTGCTCTCTTCCAGTCCATCGAGCGCGCCGGCGCAAATCAAACCTTCGAGTTGGCGGCGGTTCATTGAACCTTGCGGAAGCCGTTCGAAAAAGTCCTTCAGGCTTTCAAACTTGCCGTTCTCCTCACGCTCAGCGACGATGGTATCCATCGCTTTTTCGCCGACATTGCGAATTCCTGCGAGCGCGTAGCGCACGCCGTATCCATCATCGGTCTGCTGCACGGTAAAGCGGGATTCCGACATGTTGATATCCGGCGGCAGAACCGTAACGCCCGACCCGTCTTCCTTTGAGGCCGGATACCGCCGAGCGTCATCAACAAAGATGTTGAGTTTTTCCGATTGGTGCAGGTCAAAACACATGGACGCGGCGTAGAATTCTTCGGGGTAATGCGCTTTCAACCAGCCGGTTTGATAGGCGAGCAAGGCATAGGCCGCAGCGTGCGATTTGTTGAAACCGTAGCCTGCGAATTTGTCGATCAGATCGAACAATTCGTTGGCTTGCTTGGCCTCAATGTCAGAGTTTTCCCTGCACCCAGTTACGAATGTGCCCCGCTGGACGTCCATCTCCGCCTGAACCTTTTTGCCCATCGCGCGGCGCAGCAAATCGGCATCACCCAGCGAATACCCTGCCAGGATCTGCGCGGCCTGCATCACCTGTTCCTGATAGACGAAAATACCGTACGTCTCGGCCAGAATACCTTCGAGTTTCTCATGCGGATATTCGATCGCCACTTCACCCGCTTTGCGCTGCCCAAACAGCGGGATGTTGTCCATCGGGCCGGGGCGATAGAGCGAGACGAGCGCGATAATGTCACCAAAGTTGGACGGCTTCACGGCCTTAAGCGTGCGCCGCATCCCTTCGGATTCCAGCTGGAACACGCCGACCGTGTTACCCGCCTGCATCATGTCGTAAACCGCCATGTCATCCAGCGGCAACTCGCCCAGATCAATCGTGATCCCGCGCAGTTCCAGCAGGTCGACCGCCTTGCGCAGAACCGACAGAGTCTTCAGCCCCAAAAAGTCAAACTTGACGAGACCGCTGCTCTCCACATGCTTCATGTCGAACTGTGTCACCGGCATGTCCGAACGCGGGTCGCGGTACAGCGGCACCAATTGCGCCAGAGGACGATCCCCGATCACAACACCGGCGGCGTGGGTCGATGAATTGCGCGGTAACCCCTCAAGCTGCATCGCCAGATCAACAAGGCGTTTCACCTCATTGTCGTTGTTGTATTCCTGTTTGAAATCAGACGCACCGTTGAGAGCGCGCGGCAGCGTCCACGGATCGGTCGGATGGTTGGGCACCATTTTTGTGAGCCGGTCGACCTGACCATAGCTCATCTGCAAAATCCGCCCGCAATCGCGCAAAACTGCGCGCGCTTTCAGCTTACCAAATGTGATGATCTGCGCGACGTGATCCGCGCCGTATTTCTGTTGCACATAGCGGATGACTTCACCCCGCCGCGTTTCGCAGAAGTCGATGTCGAAATCGGGCATCGACACACGTTCGGGGTTTAGGAACCGTTCGAACAGCAATCCCAGTTGGATCGGATCAAGATCGGTGATGGTCAGCGCCCATGCAACGATGGAACCCGCGCCAGACCCCCGTCCCGGCCCCACCGGAATACCTTGATCTTTGGCCCATTTGATAAAATCAGCAACGATCAAAAAGTATCCGGGAAAGCCCATGTCGACGATAATCTTGATCTCATAATCAAGCCGGTCGAAGTACGTCTTGCGAGCATCATCGCTCAACTCACCATAAGGTTTGAGACGATCTTCCAAACCCGAACGCGACAGTTCCGCGAGCATTTTGGCCTCACCCTCAAGATCACCTGCAAGGCTGGGCAAGATCGGATCGCGGTAAGGCGGCATATAGGCGCACCGCTGAGCGATAACGAGCGTGTTGGCGGTGGCTTCGGGAAGATCCGCGAACAGCTCACCCATCATCGGCGCGGATTTGACGAAGTTTTGCGCGTTGGATGTCGGCCGGTCGTCGTTTTCAACATAGGTCGAATTGGCAATGCACAGCATGGCGTCATGCGCCTTGTGCATATGCGGCTCTGCAAAGTTTGCTGGGTTGCTCGCGACCAGTGGAATGTCGCGCGCATAGGCCATGTCGATCAACGCGTCTTCCGCGCGCGCCGCGACGTCATCATTGTTGCGCGCTAGCTCAATATAGAGCCGCTCAGGGAAAAGTGCCTGCAACCGATCGGCGAGCGCCAGCGCCGCTGGGGTCTGCTCTTCAGCCAATAGCCGGGTCAAGCCGCCCTCACCCGCTCCGGTCAAGGCAATCAGGCCGTCTGTGTGCCCGTCCAATTCGGACATCTCGACATGGGGCTCCAGCTCCAGTGGCCGGTCCAAATGCGCTTTTGAAACGAGGTGGCACAGATTGTCATACCCTGCCTCATCCTGAGCGTAGAGCGGCAAATAGTCGACCGTCTTCCCTTCAGACCCGTCACGCGCCACGCCCAGCAATGTGCCGATGATCGGCTGAATGCCTTCGCTTTTGCACGCATTGGCAAACATCACCGCACCATACAGGCCATTGCGGTCACAAATCGCTATCGCGGGAAAGCCGCGTTCCTTGGCCAGCTTCGCGATCCCCTTGGGATCGATCGCCCCTTCGAGCATCGAATAAGACGACAAAACGCGCAGCGGAATGAAGGGAGCAAATGCCATCCCGTCAATCTAAGAAATTTCGCCAGATTCGGAAGGATTCGCGCCGTTTAATTCTCCACAGGGCGTGGACAATTTAGAGCAACTTTTCGATGTCTTTCGCAATGCCCTTGGGCGTGTCTTGCGGACCATAGCGTTTGACCACTTCGCCGTTGCGATTGATCAGGAATTTGGTGAAATTCCATTTGACCGACGTGCTGCCCATCAGGCCCTTTTTCTCCGACTTCATCCAATCATAAAGCG
Organism: uncultured Erythrobacter sp.; assembly: GCA_947502815.1. Lineage (GTDB taxonomy): Bacteria > Pseudomonadota > Alphaproteobacteria > Sphingomonadales > Sphingomonadaceae > Erythrobacter. The sequence continues at coordinate 1,499,875 of CANNBH010000001.1, read as the reverse complement.
GCGATGCGTCGGGCCCGTTGACGTCGATTTTCTTCATCAGCGGGAAGGTGACGCCAAAATTGACCTTGCAAAATTCGGCGATCTCATCGGCGTTGCCCGGTTCTTGAGCGCCGAATTGGTTGCATGGAAAACCGAGGACTTCGAAGTCCTTGTCCTTGAATTGCTGATAGAGCTCTTCAAGCCCGTCATATTGCGGGGTAAATCCGCATTTGCTCGCCGTGTTGACCACCAACAGCACTTTGCCTTGTTTGGTCGCGAGATCGAGGCTTTCGCCGCGATTGGTGGTGACGGTGAAATCGGCAATAGTGGTCATAACGGTTCCCTGAATTAGAGCGCCAAAATGGGGGCTTTGATCAAACCGTGCAAGGGGAAATGGCCAATGGGTTAGGTCAGCACGCCTTCATGCAGGCGAACCACGCGGTCCATACGTTTTGCGAGGCGTTCGTTATGCGTCGCAATCAAGGCTGCGCTGCCTTCCCCGCGCACAAGCTCTAGGAACTGCGACAACACCGTGTCCGCCGTTGCCTCATCCAGATTGCCCGTGGGTTCATCGGCCAGCACCAATGTCGGCTGATTGGCCAGCGCCCGCGCAACCGCGACGCGTTGTTGTTCCCCGCCTGACAATTGGCTGGGCCGGTGGGTCAACCGATGCGCCAGACCCAGACTGGACAGCAGGCTTTCTGCACGGTCATTCGCCGCCTCTCGCCCAGTGCCCGCCACAATTTGCGGCATCACCACATTTTCGGTCGCGTTGAAATCAGGCAGCAAGTGGTGGAATTGATAGACAAATCCCAAATGCTCCCGCCGCACCCGAGTGCGTTGATCCGATGCCAAGCTTTCGGCGCGTTCACCCGCAATCGCGATGGAGCCCTCAAAGCCCCCTTCGAGCAGACCCACGGCTTGCAGCATCGTCGATTTGCCCGATCCCGACGGCCCCAGCAAAGCAACAACTTCGCCCGGCATAATGTCGAGATTGACCCCGCGAAGCACATCAATGCGCTGCCCGCCTTGTTCAAAACTGCGGCGCAATTCGCGCAGAGCGACTATTGGTTCATTGGCGAGTTCAGAACTATTCATAGCGCAGCACCTGCACAGGATCAGTGTTGGACGCCTTGAGCGCGGGGTAAAGGGTGGCAAGGAAGCTGAGACCAATGCCCAAAGCGGTGATACCCACAATTTCCCACGGATCCACGCGCACCGGCAGGGTCGTCAGGAATCGGATTTCGGGATCCCAAAGCTCAACCCCCGTCAACCACGCAACGCCCTCTACAATCGGATTGCGGAAATACAGCAGGACAAAACCGAGGATTAGCCCCGTTACCGTCCCCAGTGTCCCAATCGTGGTGCCCGTGGTCACGAAAATCTTGAGCAAGCTGCGCCGGGTCGCGCCCATCGTGCGCATAATCGCAATGTCGCGAGTCTTTGCCCGGACTAGCATCACAAGACTCGAAAGGATGTTAAAAGAAGCAACCACCACCATGAAACTCAAAACAAAGAACATGGCCACCCGTTCAACCTCCAACGCTTCAAACAAAGTTGAGTTGATGGTTTTCCAATCGGCGATCGCCGCTCTACCGGTCAGGGTTTGCTCCACCGGTGCCAAAATGCCTGCCACATTGTCGGGATCGGCAACGGTGACCTCGATCAAGCCGATTTTGTCGCCCAGCAACAACAGCGTTTGAGCATCCGACATCGGCATGATCACAAACGTCTCATCAAAATCATACAGGCCAATTTCAAAGATCGCGCCGACTTCATAGCCGACCTGACGGATCGAGGTTCCAAACGGTGTGGACCTGCCCTGGGGATTGATAATGGTGATCGTGTCACCCACCCGCGCGCCCATATTGGTGGCCAGCTGCACTCCGATTGCGACCTTGCCGGCCTCTGGCTGGATGCTGGCGATGTCACCCATCAGGACCTTGTCGCCCAGATCCGCGATGTCTTCAGCGGTGTTGCCGCGAACAAAGATCGCATTGGCGCGTCCATTCAGGCTGGCGAGCAACGGCCGTTCGATCAAAGGCGAGGCGTTCGTCACGCCTTCTGTCTCGCGCACTTGCTCCAAGACGCCTTCCCAATTGTCGAGCTCACCGCCGTATGCCTGAATGATCGCGTGGCCGTTTAGCCCAGAAAACTTCTCCAGCATCTCTGACCGGAATCCGCCCATCACGCTCATCACCAAAACCAGCATGGCAACCGACAGCATGACAACGCCAACGGATATCCCGGCGACCAATGCAATGAAGGCCTCACCCTTGCCCGGCCACAGATATCGCTTTGCAATCATTCGTTCGAAAGGAGTGAGCATGTGTGACCCGGATCGTTAATGGCAATTGGTGCAATGCCCCGTTGAAGACGCAAAGCTGAACTGTGCCTGTAAGCCGGGCGAAACTTGTGCACAACCGGCGTAACGCCGCAACACAGGTGCCATATGCAAATGATCGGTGAAAAACGCACCCCGCAGACCCCGATCAGGTCTTGTAATTGATCTGCAACATCGTCATTGAGCCCGCATCAGCTCGGGCAGCGCAGCGGACACAATATCGCGATGGCAAAGACCGATTTTCAACGACTGGCCGACTCTCAAAGACCGTTTGGCAACGTCACGCATCCTTTCCTGGATGACGATGGGGATAAACTGCGCGAAGAGTGCGGCGTGTTTGGCGTTATCAACGCGGATCAGGCCGCCGCGACGACGGCTTTGGGCCTCCACGCTTTGCAGCATCGCGGGCAAGAAGCCGTCGGCATAACCAGTTTTGACGGCACAGACTTCATTTCTCGGCGCGGCCTTGGCCATGTTGCGGAAAATTTCTCTTCGGCCGATGCGATTTCCGAATTGCCGGGGGGGATGGCGTCTGGCCATGTGCGGTATTCCACCACCGGCGGCGCGGGCCTGCGCAATGTGCAGCCGCTGTATGCAGAGCTTGCCAGCGGCGGTTTTGCGATTGCGCACAACGGCAATATTTCCAACGCGATGGCGCTGCGAAAAGACCTCGTCGGGAAAGGTTCGATCTTCCAATCGACCTCTGACACAGAGGTTATCATCCACCTTGTCGCGACCTCGCGCTATCCCACCGTTGCCGATCGTTTGATCGACGCGCTGCGTCTGGTCGAAGGCGCCTATGCCCTGGTCGTGATGACCCCTGCTGGAATGATCGCTTGCCGGGATCCGTTGGGCATTCGTCCTTTGGTCATGGGCAAGCTGGGCGATTCGATCCTGTTCGCCAGCGAAAGCGTCGCCTTTGACGTGGTGGGCGCAGAAATGATCCGCGAAGTTGAACCGGGTGAAATGATTCAGGTCGATTTCGAAGGCGAAGTCAAAAGCCTGCACCCCTTTGGCAATCAACGCCCGCGCCCGTGCATTTTCGAACATGTCTATTTCAGCCGCCCTGACAGCTTTTTTGCCGGACAAAGCGTCTATGGAGCGCGCAAAGCCATTGGAGCACAGCTCGCAATCGAATCGGCCTGTGATGCGGATTTGGTCGTGCCTGTTCCTGACAGCGGCGTTCCCGCTGCCATCGGCTATGCCCAGCAATCGGGCCTGCCGTTTGAATTGGGCATTATCCGGTCGCACTATGTCGGGCGCACATTCATCCAGCCATCAGACAGCGCGCGCCACGCCGGCGTCAAGCGCAAGCACAACGCCAATCGCGAATTGGTCGCGGGAAAAAAAATCGTTCTGATCGACGATTCGATCGTGCGCGGCACCACAAGCATGAAAATCGTTGAGATGATGCGCGAAGCAGGGGCCAGCGAAGTGCACTTCCGCGTCGCCAGCCCGCCCACCGCGCATTCTTGCTATTACGGTGTCGATACACCGGAACGGTCAAAACTGCTGGCCGCGCGGATGGATTTGGAACCGATGCGTGAGTTTATCAAAGCCGATAGCCTCGCCTTTATCTCTATCGATGGCCTGTACCGCGCGGTTGGGTCATCGGAGCGTAACTCTGCTTGCCCGCAATTTTGCGATGCATGTTTCACCGGTGACTATCCCACCACGCTGACCGACATTGCGCGGACAGATGACCGGTCGGATGAGCTGCCCTTCACCGACACTCCCCCCACCGACACCAGGGCCGCGTAATCCATGACTGAGACGAAACCGCTTTCCGGGCGCACCGCGCTTGTGACCGGCGCAAGCCGCGGGATCGGGGCTGCGACAGCACTGGCTCTGGCCGAAGCGGGGGCGCATGTCATTCTGGTTGCGCGCAAAGTGAAGGCACTGGAAGAGGTCGAAGATCGCATCCACGCAGTGGGCGGCACATCCACCATCGCGCCGATAGATATTGCCGAACAAGACGCGGTTGCGCGCCTTGCCACGGCCATTTCGGGACGCTGGGACAGTCTGGATATTCTTGTGATTTCAGCGGCCTATTTGCCGCAGCTCACACCCTTTGCTCAAATTGATTCCAAGGAATTTGTTCAAGCGATCATGACCAATGTGGTCGCCACGCAGGCTCTGTTGGCCGCGTTCGACCCGCTGCTTCGCAACGCTGAGGCGGGCCGGGTCATTGGCCTCACCAGCAGCGTCGGCGCGGGCCCTCGCCCGTTCTGGGGAGCCTATGGATCAACCAAGGCGGCGTTTGACAACTTGCTTGATACCTACGGCGCGGAAGTGGCCAAGCTGAGCCCGCTGCGCGTTGCGATCATCGATCCCGGCGCCACACGCACAGAAATGCGCGCACGCGCCTATCCAGGGGAAAACCCTGATAGTGTTAAACCGCCAGAGGCTGTTGCCGCGCGGATTACGGCGCTGGTGCAAGAAGATTTTGAAACAGGGCACCGCGAACGGGTTGATTGATATCAACTCCCGAATTCCCGCAGTTTCCAAGCGCTCCAATAAAGCATCGGTTAGCAAGGTTATTTTACGTAAAAACCAGCAGCTTACCGGGTTGTTAACCATCGGCAGCAACACTCCATAAAGCCATTGCTGGCATCAATATTCGGACCGTAAATCCCGACTATTGGAGAAAGTTGTAAAGGCCATGCCGACCGACAGCGACCGTTATAAAGTGGCAGCGCAAGAAGATCGCTGTTCGCCGCGCACGCGCCTGACGATCCCTGCAACCTTGCGGGCATCGGGCGGCCGCGCGTTTCAAAGCGTGGTTCACGACCTCTCGATCTCTGGCTTTTCCGCCGCTTCGATCAATCGCATGCACGATGGGCAAATGTGCTGGCTTACGCTGCCGGGATTGGAATCGCTCCAAGGTCAGGTGGTGTGGTGGGACAACTGCATCGTCGGCTGTGCCTTCGAAGAACTGCTTAGCCCAATCGTCCACGACAACATCTTGCAGCGTTACAGCAACACCGGCGTTTACCGCCCGATGTGACCCGCACCGGTGAAAGGCCGCAGGATCGCGGCCTTTCCCGGATCACCCCTTAATCAACCGCCGCAATCTTTGCCCCAACCGCTCGCCATGCGGCGCGGTGGTCATTGCTGGTTGCGGTGGACCAATTGCTGACCACGGTCAGGACCAAGTCCTGTGACGGGACGAGTGTGATGGATTGGCCAAAGATACCCTGCGCGCCGTAAGCGCCGGGATAGGTCCACCACTGGTAGCCATATCCAAAGCCGGAATCGCCAAAATCGACCAGCGAATCGCCCGCTTCTGCAAACCACCCGGTCGGCACAATGTCGCCGCCGCCCTCCAGAGCGAACAACCCCATCCGCGTGTAATCGGACAGAGTCAGCGACAGGCAGCACCCACCGATATTGCCGCCGCGCGGATCGATCATCCAGAACAGGCTGTTTTCGAAACCAGCAGGTTCGACGATCTTTTCCTGCGCGTATTCCGCGAGAGACAGCCCAACGGCGTTCTCCACCACCATGCCGATTAAATTGGTCTCACCCGTATTGTAGACCCATTTCTCGCCGGGCTCAGCTTCGCGGTCCAATTCGCGCATCTGCGCGACAATCGCATCCGCACCGTATTCCACGACAAAGCGGTTCATTTGCGCCACATCGCTGTTGGGGTCGGTGTAATCTTCGTTCCACGCAACGCCGCTGGTCATGGTGGCGATCTGGCGGACAGTCACCCCGTCATAGGCCGATCCGACAAGGCCCGGCACATATTGCGTCACCGGATCATCCAGACTGGCGATAAAGCCATCTTGGACAGCCGCCCCGAGCAAGGTGGATGTGAAGCTCTTTGCCACCGAAAAACTGGTCCATCGCTGGTCGGCAGTAAAGCCCAATCCATATTCTTCAAATCGAACACTGCCGCCCTTGTGAACCATCACCCCGGCTGCACCCGTGTCGAGCATCGTCTGGCGAATTTCCTGCGCGAGCGCCTCTGGCAAAGGCGCTCCCTCAGCCAGCGCCCGCGGATTGGATGCGGCGGGCACTTCGTGACCAGCAAACCAGCTTTCCATGTCGCGGAACCGGTCAGAACGCTGATCATCGTTCCAAAACAGCACCTGCAATTCGGATGGGTCGCGCGCCGGCGGCTGCGTCACTGTTACAGGGTCCAATGCGGCGGGAACTGCATCGATCCCGCTTGCCGCGCCATAGCTGCAGCCGCTCAGCGCGAGCGCGCCCAAAGCAGTCATCGCGCCGAATGTGAGGCTTGTCTGTTTCATAGATTGGACCTTTCCCGTCTCAATACTTGGCCCTCAGTTTTTTATGAGAGTGACCTGGTGAACATCTATATTGCCCGCTCGAAAACCGCCTTCGCAATAGGACAAGTAGAACCGCCAGAGCCGGATAAAGCGTTCGTCGAACCCGGCCGGCAGACGCCCTTCATCAACCGCGCGGTTAAAGGCGTCGTGCCAGATTTTCAGCGTTTCTGCATAATCGCGGCCAAAATCGTGCTGGCTGCGCCATTCAAGCCCGCGTTCCTGCGCGAGCGCGCGAAATTCGCTGGTCTTAATCAGCAATCCGCCCGGAAAGACATAGGCCTGAATGAAATCGACCGTGCCGGCATAGGCTTCAAACAGATCATCAGCGATAGAGATATATTGGATCGCCGCGCGCCCTCCGGGCTTCAAACTGCGCGCGATGCAGTCCATAAACGTGCCCCAATATTCGCGGCCCAAGGCTTCGACCATTTCGACGCTGGCAACCGCATCAAACGTGCCGGTGACATCGCGGTAATCCTGAAGCCGGTAATCAATTTCCGACGATGTGTGCGCCCTAGCCCAAGCCAATTGCTGTTCGGACAGACTGATCGCTGTGACTTTGGCGCCCCTACCTGAAAGATGCTCTGCCAGCGCGCCCCAACCGCATCCGACCTCAAGGACAGTCTCTGGTTCACCCAGCCTTTGGGAAATCCCTTCCAATTTGCGCTGCTGTGCGAGTTTCAGATCGCCGCCATCCAGACCGAGAGCGCTGGAATAGGTCATGCTTTCATCCAGCCAAGCTGCGTAGAAATCATTGCCCAGATCATAATGCGCAGAGATATTTCGGGCCGAACCGCTGCGGTTGTTGCGGTTTAGCCAGTGGCCAATTTGCGATGCCCATTTGAACGGCCCGGAACTGCGCGCAGTGTCACCCAACGTCCGCGCATTTGCGCCGAACAGCGCGAAGAGAATGGCGTGATCACTCGCCTCCCACTCGCCCGCTTCGTATCCCTGAAACCACCCAATCGCCCCGCCCGTGGCTAGGCGCAGCAAGGCGCGCCAGTCTTTAAGCTCAACCTCAACATCAAAACCGGGCGCGCGTCCGCCCAGCATCCGGGTTGATCCATCGGGCAGATGGGCGAGCAAAGACCCCGTCTCGAGCCCTTCGTCTACTCGGTCGACTATTTTGCGAAAACCGGGCGCAATCAGGCGTGCGATCAAGCCCGGCTTGGCGGAAAACCGCTCGCCAGAGCTTAACAAACGCTCGCCTCTAATCCCCTCCACGGTCATGCCGGTCACATAAGCGCCAGCGGCCATTTGCCGCAAGGGATTAGGCCTGACAAATACCCGTTTTCGGCGATCACCGCGTGATCACTTCGCAATCATTGGGCCTTCATTACCTGATACGCCGAAAGAGCCCTTTCGCGCGCTTCGCGGTGGCCGATAATCTTGGAAGGGTAATTTTCAGGCCGCCTGCCAAATTCATCTGGATTGTGGATATAGGGTTCGTCCAAACGGCTAAGTTCTGGCACGAAGTCGCGAATATAGTCGGCGCAGTTGAATTTCTCTGACTGAGTAAGCGGCGCCATAATCCGCACAAACATGTTGGAATCGACGCCCGTCCCGGCGGTCCATTGCCAATTGGTCGCGTTCGACGCGTAATCGGCATCCACCAACGTATCCCAGAACCATTGTTCCCCATGCCGCCAATCAATCAGCAGATGTTTGATCAGGAAACTCGCCGTGATCATGCGCACGCGGTTGTGCATCCATCCGGTCTGCCACAATTGACGCATTCCCGCATCGACGATGGGGTATCCGGTCTTCCCCTTTTGCCAGGCCTTTAGGTCGCGCGCGGCGGCGGGATCAGTTTCGGGATCGCGCCAAGGAAGCTTATCAAAATCTTCGCGGTAATTGCTGCGCGCATAAAGCGGGAATTGGTTCACTGCGTTCGCGGCGTAATCGCGCCAGATCAGCTCGCTTTCGTAAACCTCCCATCCCTTTGTGGATTTACCTTGAAAGTGGTGCCAGATTTGAACCGGGCTGATCTCGCCAAAGTGCAGGTGCGGGGACAGACGCGAAACTTTGTCTTTGGAGGGCAGATTGCGCGCGTCTTGGTAATCATCGACGTGGTCGCTCCACCATTCAAGCTGCGCATGCGCCGCGTCCTCCCCCACTTCCCAAAATTCATCGATTCCCTCCGACCAATCGGGCCGAGTGGGCAGCAGGTTCCATTGCTCCAAAGCATCGCTCGCGGGCAAAGCAACCGGCGCGGTTTGCGCCTCGGGAGTGGGCGCCAACGCGCGTGGAGGAAAGTTCGCCCGCACGGCGCGGCTGAACGGCGTGTAGATTTTGTATTGTCCGCCCGATCCAGTTGTGACCGACCCCATCGGAAGCAGGTAGTTCCCATCATACAGCTGCAGATCGGCCGCCTCATCCAGAGCGCGCTGCGCATTACGCCACCACGGCTCGTAATGGCGGTTGGCGTGAATGGTGGTCGCGCCGGCTTCCTTGGCGATAGCGGTCAATTCCTCCACCGCATCGCCCCGCCGCAAGATCAATGGAATGCCCAGCTTGGCCAAAGAGGCGCTTAGGCTCTCCAACGAATGATGCAGCCACCACCGCGATGCGCCGCCGTAAGCATGCGTCTTGGCCCGGTCATCATCCAGAACATAGACCGCAACGACGGGCCCGCGCCGCGCTGCCGCGGACAGTGCAGGATTATCGGCCACGCGCAGGTCACGCCGAAGCCAAAGGATTTGGGTGTCACTCATGGGTCTTGAAGCGCATCAATCGCTCGCCAGTTCCACACATTCGACATCGGGAAGTGCGATCGAGAACCGATCGCGTGCACGCGGATCATAAAACCGGGCGTCGTAGAGGATAACCGAGCCGTCATCAGCGCGGGTCGCAAAGGGTGTGCGGGACCAAAAGAGGAAGGCGTCGACTTGTGAATTGACCGCCCGTTCCTCAGTCAAATCTGGCCATTCGCAGCGCGCATCCGTGATCGGCTTGGCGTTGCTTCGGATCGGCTCTTCCCCTGCTGGGATGATAAAATAATCGTTGTGCTCTCCGACAATCATCTCTCGCTCATTCGCGAAAAACACAACCGGCGACGCAATCAGCGTTTCTGACGGGAACGCCATGTCTTTGTTGCTGATCGAGAACGAAGCGACGTGCCCTATCGTGGCAGCCATATTGGCGCCGATGTAAGCAATCGACAGGACGAGGCCGCCAATCGCTGGCCAATGATAGGGTTTACCGCGCCGTTCTCGTACAATGGACCAGCCAACACTGATCGCGAGCAACGCCCACAGCCAAACGTCGATGATGAACAGCGTATCGCCATAGAACCATTGAGAAGAAAACGGCTCCAGAAACCGAATGCCATAGACGTTGAACCAGTCGAACAGCGGATGGCTGAGACAGCCGATGAAACTGAGGAGATAAAGCCATTTGAAGTTCACCGGTAACCGATCCTCGGGCCGTTTTCCGCGCTTTGTCTGCCAACGGTCAAACCACCACAACAGCCCCGCCAGTATCAGTGGCAACAGCACCCAAGCGGGCGGGCCGTGGGTGATGCCCCGGCGAAACCCCAGATGCTCCGTCCCCTCCAGCCAAAAGAAACACGCCGCATCCACATCGGGCAGGTTCGCCCCGATAATCAGCGCGGGCATCGCCAAACCGGTTTTCTTCTTAAGGCCCGCTTGCCCCATGACCGCCCCGACGAGGCTGTGCGTTAGATTGTCCATACCGCTTGCCTAATCCGCGCGCCTCCTCATTGCGAGTGGAAAAGACGGAGTGATGGCTCTATCGCATTCGCAAAAGTCACTGAGAGAGACCGCATTCATGACCGACCAAACCCCATTTGTCCGCCCTGATATGAAAGCCTTTCTGGATGGCTTGGCCGCTATGGCGGGGCCCAGCATTGCGGATATGACGTTGGAGGAAGCGCGCGCGTCGTATGTGGCGCTGCACGGTATGGCGGATCGTCCCGCCCGCGATTTACCTGTCATGCGCGACCTTACATGCCCTGGCCCGGGCGGGGACATTCCGCTGCGCCTTTATGATACACGCGAAGATCGCGATCCCGGTCCGGTGATCACATTCTACCATGGCGGCGGCTTTGTTATTGGTGATTTGGAAACGCACCATGCGTTGTGCACGGAAATCGCCGCTTTGATGGACCTGCCAGTGGTTGCGGTGGATTATCGCCGCGCACCCGAACACCCCTTCCCCGCAGCGATTGACGATTGCGAAGCAGCAACCCGCTGGATCGCGTCATCCCCCGGCGCATTGGGGCGCGGCTGCACCGGCATCATCACCATTGGAGACAGCGCGGGCGGCACGGCGACATTGGCCGTGGGGCAATTGCTCGCAAGCAATGCGGCAGACGCGCCCGTGGTCTTGCAAGTTCCGATTTTCCCATTGGCGAGCGATGCGATGGGTTCAGCCAGCCTCGACCAATTTTCCGACGGATTTGTGCTGACCAAACCCGCAATTGAATTCTTTGACGTAGCATACGCTGCCGACCGCAGCGATCCGCGCGGCTTTCCCATTCTTGGCGATCATGCGGCCGCGCCGCCAACCGTGTTGGTCACCGCAAGCCTTGACCCCATCCGCGATTCCGGGCGCGACTATGCTAAGGCGCTGACAGATGCCGGCGTCAGTTTTACCTTCCTTGAAATGCGCGGCGTAACGCACAGCTTCACAAATTTGCGTGGGGCCGTGCCCAGCACACAGGCCGATCTGGAACGGATGATCGCTGCGATGAAATTCACCCTTGCGACGTCAGAGGCCAGCGGCGCATGAACGACCTGCCTTACCGGCCCTGCGCCGGGTTCATGCTCGTCAATGCAGACGGCAAAGTCTTCGTCGGTCAGCGGATGGAAAAGCGCGCGCGCGGCAGCTGGCAAATGCCGCAGGGCGGAATTGACCCGGGCGAAGATGCACAGGTCGCGGCCTTACGCGAATTGGAGGAAGAGACCGGTATCGGCCCCAATCTGGTCGAAGTGATCGCAGCCGCATCCAAACCCATCCGTTATGACCTTCCGCCTGACCTGCTGGGCCGCGTTTGGAAGGGCAAATATCGCGGCCAAGAGCAATATTGGTATTTGGGCCGTTTTCTTGGCAGCGATGCCGACGTCAATCTGAACGCGCACAATCCGCCAGAATTTGACTCGTTTCAATGGGTCGATACCGGCCAATTGACCGAGCTGATCGTGCCTTTCAAACGCGATGTCTACGCCGCGATCGTCGCGGAATTTGCGCCGCTCATCTAATCCCGTTTCTTAAAACTGGAAATCAATGTGCGGACGGTCATCCTTGGCCTGCGCCACCTTAAAGGAAACCAGCACCTCAATCCGGCCAAACCAAGCCAAGATGTTCGGATACCCTTCAAACACGCCTTTGGTGCGGGCCGCGACCATCGCATAGATCAAGGTGATGTCAGCTGTGGTGAGCGCATCACCACCAAAGAACGGCTTCTCACTCAGGTCTTTGTCCATCAAATCGTACAGCGCTTCGGTCCGCGGATTGACGAAGAGCTTGCGCACCTGCCCAAACACCGCCTTCAACAACGAACTGATCGGCCAAGGAGAGCGCGTTTCCAACAAGCCAAGCACCATCGCGACGCTTTGGATCGACATCAGCGATCCCGGACTGGCATGGTACCAAAACAAATGCCGTGCGCGGTCCGGGCTGCCCGGTTTTGGATTGAGCGCGCTGTCTGGATGTGCGTCCATAATATAGTCGATGATCGCGTTGCTTTCGGCGAGCACAACGTCGCCATCGGTGATCACCGGAGCCGTTCCTAGCGGGGAAAGCGCTTTGTAGTCATCCGGTGCTAGGTTGCTATCAGGGTCACGGTTGTAGCATTTCAGCTCATAGGGCGCATCGAGCGCCTCAAGCAGCCAGAGAATGCGGAAACTTTGCGAATATTCCAGATGATGCAGCGTCAGCATGGTGCACTCCGTCTTGCAATTATGAGCGGTGTCAGTTGGTTGCCGTTTCGTCTTCGCTCGCTTCGGCGGCAAGCCGTTCTGGCGGGCCAGCGGTTATGCTCGCCTGAAGCGAAAGCGTTTCCGGGCAGGTTTCCCCGCAAAGGCTTTCAAGCCGGGCCAGATTGCGCTGCGCCTTTTCCAACGCGCCCTTTTCGACCAAGGCCTCCCCTTCACCCGAGAGGGCGGCAAAATTGCCGGGATCGCGCTCCAACGCTTCGCGGTAATAACGGATCGCTTTGCCTTGCAATCCGTCTCGCCGAGCGGCTTCTGCAAGGTTGAGGAAAATTGGGGTGTAGCCCGGATCAACCACCAAAGCGGCTTCGAAGGAATCAATCGCGGTCTGAACATCGCCCGCTTCCAACGCGGCCTGCCCTTGCGCGATCAGCATCGCTGCGCGCGGTGCGGCCTGGCCGGGATCCGCGCTGATCACACTGGCAGAGGTCGCCAAAAGCAACGACAAAGCAGCGGCAACGGGCGCAAAACGCATGAAAAGTTCCTTGAAATCAGCAAGCCGGGAAGTTTGGGGCTCCGCCATAGGCCCCTTGGCTAACAGCTAGATTGGAGGATAGCGACAAAAAATCCATCCGCTCCGTCATGCAGCGGAGTCAGACGCGTGCCCTTGCCCCGGGGCTGGCCCACGGGAATTTCGGCTGGCTGGGCCTGCCATCCGGGATGACGGTCGAGAAAGGCGTTGACGCGGTGTGCCCCTTCTTCATCAAAGACTGAACATGTGACGAAGACCAAAGTCCCGCCCGGTCGCACCAATTGCGCGCCGATATTCAGGACATGATCTTGCAGCTGCGTCAGCCGCTCTAATTCGTTTTTGTCGAGCCGCCAGCGCCCTTCGGGATTGCGCCGCCATGTGCCGCTGCCTGAACACGGTGCATCGACCAACACGCGGTCGGCCTTACCCAGCCACGGCGAAAGCGCTTCCACTTCCTTGCCCGGATCAAGCAAAACCGTGTGCTCAACGCTCGCCCCGGCGCGGGCCGCACGCGGAGCAAGATTGCCTAGCCGCCGTTTGTCCGTGTCTGCTGCGATCAGGCTTGCCGCATTGCCCGTGCTGCTGGCCAAAGCGAGAGTTTTGCCCCCGGCCCCAGCGCACAAATCAATGATCACTTCGCCAGATTTCGCGCCCACAGCTTCGCAAACCCACTGGCTGCCAAGATCCTGAATCTCGATATTGCCTTCACGAAAGGCTGGCCATTGGTCGATGTTCGTGCCCGATGGAAACCGGATTGCGTTGGGAGCAGAGAGCTGCTCGCCCTCTTCGGGCAATTCGATTGTCGCACGATCCGCTTTGAGCGTGTTGACCCGAATATCCAGCGGTGCCCTGTCCAACAAAGACCGCGCAACCTCTGGTTCAATCCCAGATGCCGCAAGCTTTGCCGCAAGCCAGCTTACCGCAATACCAGTTTTGGCGGGCTTTTCGTCCGGGCCAATTGCCGGGGGACCATGGGTGGAACCGTCAAACAGCGGCGCAATTTCTTTATCGTGCTGCGCCACCGCCAGCATCGCGGCACGCCCGCTTGCTGGGCGCGGACCGCATAGCCGGATGGCGCGGTAAACCAATTCGCGCACAGCCCGGCGATCCTTTGACCCGGCGTATCGGCGCGCGCGAAAATATTCCGAAATCAAACGGTCCGCTGGCGCACCCTTCGCCATTGCCGCCTCCAGAATGGAATCGAGCAATTCGATGGCGGCTTGAACGCGGGCCGATGGGGTCATGATGCGCCTTTGATTAGAAAAAGAGGGCCAAGGCCGAAGCCCCGTGTAAATCGCACCAGATGTTTATCGGGTGGGGTAATTCGGGGCCTCACGGGTGATCGCCACGTCGTGCACATGACTTTCCGATAGGCCCGCATTGGTGATGCGCACAAATTGCGCGCGCGATTGCAGATCAGCAATAGTCGCAGAGCCGGTGTAGCCCATCGCCGCCTTTACTCCGCCGACAAGCTGATGGATCACATCTGCCGCTGGCCCTTTAAACGGCACCTGACCTTCGATCCCTTCGGGAACCAGCTTTAGGGCAGAAACGTCTTGTTGGAAATACCGGTCCGCGCTGCCGCGGGCCATCGCGCCAACGCTGCCCATGCCGCGATAGCTTTTGTAGCTGCGCCCTTGGTAAAGGAACACTTCGCCGGGGCTTTCAGCCGTTCCGGCCAGCATCGATCCGACCATGACCGTGGATGCGCCTGCCGCGAGGGCTTTCGCCGCGTCGCCGCTGGTGCGTAGGCCGCCGTCGGCGATCACGGGAACGCCCGATTTGGCCGCTTCGGCGGCGCTTTCCATGACCGCTGTAAGCTGCGGCACGCCGACACCGGCCACAACGCGCGTGGTGCAAATGGAACCGGGGCCGATCCCGACCTTAACGCCGTCCGCGCCCGCATCGATCAATGCGCGGGTCGCCTCGGGTGTGGCGACATTACCGGCAATGACTTGAACTGTACTGGAGGCTTTCTTTGCCCGCTCAACAGCGCGCGAAACCTCTTCATTGTGGCCATGCGCGGTGTCGATGATGATCACATCGACTTCGGCATCGATCAACGCCTGAGTGCGCGCAAACCCTGCATCGCCCACTGTCGTGGCAGCGGCAACGCGCAAACGCCCGGTTGAATCCTTCGTCGCGTGAGGGTAATTTACGG
Source organism: uncultured Erythrobacter sp. (assembly GCA_947502815.1). Classification (GTDB taxonomy): domain Bacteria; phylum Pseudomonadota; class Alphaproteobacteria; order Sphingomonadales; family Sphingomonadaceae; genus Erythrobacter. The sequence goes on along the minus strand of CANNBH010000001.1, from coordinate 1,484,670 downwards.
CTTTCTCAATATCTTTGACTGTGATCAGGCCGATGCAGCGATAGGCATCGTCGACAACCAGCAGCTTTTCGATCCGGCGGCCATGCAGCAAACGGCGCGCTTCCTCTTGGCCAGTGCCCAGCGGCACGGTCGCAAGATTTTCCGTCGTCATCAATTCGCGGATGGGTTGCGCAGGGTTCTCTGCAAAGCGCACATCGCGATTGGTCACAATGCCAACCAGCTTACCCCCATCGTCGGTGACGGGAATGCCGCTGATCCGGTGTTGATCCATCAATGCCTGCGCATCGCCCAGAACGGCGTCGGGGCCAATGGTGATCGGGTTGACGACCATGCCGCTCTCAAACCGCTTTACCGTGCGAACCGCCGCAGATTGCTGCTCCACCGTCAAATTGCGGTGCAGCACGCCGATGCCGCCCAATTGCGCCATAACAATCGCCATGTCCGCCTCTGTCACGGTGTCCATCGCCGATGACAAAACAGGAATGTTAAGCGCGATATCGCGGGTCAATTGAGTCTTTGTGTTGGCCATGCTCGGCAGCACATTGCTTTGCGCTGGGCGAAGCAGAACATCATCAAAGGTGAGACCGAGAGGAATTTCCATGTGCACGGGGCTTTCGTTTGGCGCTTCGCTTTAATCGGCCACTTATATGCGGCTCGAATCGTGCACGTCCCTGTAGGACGGGATTGCGCGCGGCGCTAGAGCAAGAAACGAAGCTATCGACGGTCTATTGGCAAAAGTGTGACTATTCGCGCGGATATTCGGTGGTGCTGGCAAAGCGCCTCACCAATTCTTGATGGAGCAGCAGATCATCAATCGCCCCGCCCAATTCGATATTGGCGATTTCATCAGAGGGCTGATGATAGTCGTCCGAAAGATAAGGGCCCAGCACGATCTGTGAACTGAAGGCAGTGGACAAAAACACCGCCGGAACGCCTTCTTCGAGCAAGGCCCAGCCATCCTGTCTACGGACAAATTGCTCGGCGAAATCGCGATTTCCCAATTCGCGCGCGCCCTTATCCATCACATCCAGGATAATGGGATCAAGCGGTGTGCGCCCTTCCCCGACAAAGCCCACCGCGCTGCCGGCTGGCGCAACGGCAGCGGTGTCGAAATTGAACGCTGCGACAATGGTGTCCAGCGGGATTGGAGGCGCGCTGACGAATGCCTTTGCGCCGAGCAGCCCGGCCTCTTCGGCGCTGGTCGCCAAGATATAAATATCGCGGTCATGCGGGCCGGCGGCGGACAATCGCCGTGTCAGCTCCAGCATCACGGCAATTCCGCTGGCGTTGTCGACCGCGCCATTGCAGATCAGATCGCGCGCGCCGTCGCTTCCGCATTCACCCAGATGATCCCAATGCGCTAGCAGCAGCACCGCCCCCGAACCCGGCACAGAGCCGCGCATCAGGCCCACAACATTGGAGCTGGAAAATTCGCGGCGTGTCGACATTGCATCGATCGAAACGGTGGCCTCCAACGGCCCCGGTGAAAACGCGCCGCTGCCTGCCTCTTCCACCAAAGCGTCCCAATGCGATGCCCCATTGGCCTGCCGCATCGATTCATGCGTTACAAAGGCGGTGAGGCGTTTCTCCTCCTCGCTGGCGAGGATCATCTGTTCGCGGCCAAAGCTCACGCTTAAATCCGCGATGGCGGCGTCATCCTCCACCACTGTGATAATCGCCGCAGGACCAGCCTGAAACAATCGGTTGCGCCTGCCCGGACTTGCCCCGGATTCTCCCAGCATCACGACAACTTTGCCCGCAATGCTTTCAGGTTCGATGCTGTCCGCTTCAAACCCGACAAAGATCATCTGCGCGTTGTCGACCAGCAGCCTGTTGGCCGAGGTAAAGGCCGCGCCCGATGCCGGGTCCACCGCAATCCGTTCATCGCCTAGCGAATATGCAATTGCATGGTCGCTGGGCGCGCTGCTGACCAAATCGACAGGCGCGCGCCATGCGCTTCCCGGATCGTTGGTGCCAGAGGTCAATCCAGCGGCCTGCATTTCATCAATCAGAAACGTGACCGTGCGGTCTTCGCCCAATGTGCCGGGTTCGCGCCCGCCGAATTCGTCGCTCGACAAGACCGCAATATCGCGCATCAAATTGCCCGCGATGATCTCCCGCTCCGCCGCTGGCACGGTCGCAAGCGGAACCTTTGCGCAGGCGCTGAGCGCGAGGCAGGTCAGCGCAAGAGTAAGACAGCGACCCACCGGCTTCATTCCGCGGTCCAGCCCCCATCAATGCTCCAATTGGCGCCGGTGACATTGCCTGCCTCTTCGCGGCAAAGGAACACAGCAAGCGCTCCAATCTCTTCGGGTTGAACAAATTTCTTGGTCGGCTGTTTTGCCAGCAAGACATCGTTGATGACCTCTTCGCGAGACAATCCGCGCGCGGCCATTGTGTCGGGAATTTGCCCCTCGATCAAAGACGTCCAAACATATCCCGGACTGATGCAATTGGCGGTCACGCCGGTCTGCGCCAGCTCAAGCGCGATCGTCTTTGTAAAGCCTACGATGCCGTGCTTGCTGGCGTTATAGGCGCTTTTGAACGGCGATGCGGTGAGCGAGTGCGCGGATGCGGTGTTGATGATGCGGCCCCACCCTGCCTCTTTCATCGCGGGCACGGCCAGACGCGACGTGTGGAACGCCGCAGTCAGATTAAGAGCAAGGATCGCGTCCCATTTGTCGGTCGGGAAATCCTCGACCGGCGATACATATTGCATCCCGGCGTTGTTGATAAGGATATCGACCGGGCCAATTTCGCCCATCATCCCCTCAATCGCGGCGGGATCAAGCAAGTTGGTGCTGCTATGCACGGCGTCCATTTCTTTGGTCAGCGCAGCGATTTCATCGGGATCGCCAAATCCGTTCAGAATAACCTCGGCGCCCTCTGCATAAAGCGCGCGCGCCGTTGCCAATCCGATTCCGGAGGTTGAGCCGGTGATCAAGGCCCGTTTTCCAGCGAGCAATTGCTCTGTGCGGCCTTCGCTCTTGAGCATTTCTTCCAACTCCTGCACCTATTGGTTCAATTCGGCTCGGCAAGGGCACTGTTGGCCGCCCGCTTTGGCATCGCGTTACACTTTGCAACGCTGAACTGCACTGTCCAGTGAATTGCGCAGCAACCGCCTAACGGGTAAGTTATCGCAGAATTAGAACATTCGGGCGCTGAGGGGAAAACGCATGCGGCTCAATCCATTTGATACCTCCAAGATTAAAGTCCGCTCCAGCAATGGCGGCGGCGGGCGCGGTATGCGCAAAGCTGGCGGTGCCGGGTGCGGCACATTGGTGATTGCTCTGATCGCTGCGGTCGCCTTTGGCGTCGATCCGGCGCAGACCATCGCTGTTCTTGGCGGGATCGACGAAACGCAAGGCGCGCCGCAAAGCGCTGGCGGGGATATGTCCGAACAAGAGGTCTGCACCATGGGCCCCTATGCGCAGGAAGCTTGCGAAGCGCTCACCAGCCTTAATGAGACTTGGGAGCCCGAATTTGCCCGAGCAGGCATCGCTTTTGAGCAGCCAACCTTGGACCTATTCCGATCTGGGCAAGTCAGCACGGATGGCTGCGGCAGCGCCAGTTCCGCCTCTGGTCCGTTCTATTGCCCAGCGGATTTGGGCATTTACATCGACACTGGATTTTACGAACAACTGGCGCGGATGTCCGGCACAGGTGGTGACTTCGCGCGATTGTATGTGATTGCGCATGAATACGGCCATCACATCCAGAATATGACCGGCCTCGCAAGCCAGGTGCGCAGCCTGCAACAGCAAAACCCGCGCAGGTCCAACGAATTGCAGGTCCGCATGGAACTGCAGGCGGATTGCTATGCCGGGGTATGGGCGGGCAAAAACCGATCGCGGATTGAGCGCGGCGACATGGAAGAAGGGTTGCGCGCGGCCAGCGCAATTGGCGATGACACATTGATGCGAAACGCCGGACAACGCATCAATCCCGAAAACTTCACCCACGGAACCAGCCAGCAGCGCATGCAAGCTCTGCGCAGAGGATTGGAAAGCGCCGATGACGCATCGTGCGACACATATTTTGACTTCCGCTAAAGCTCTCGTCGCTGGCCTCGCAATCGCGTGTCTCGCCTCCACCGGAGCTGCGGCTCAGGTGATCTCTGACGAACCCGATGTGGAAGATGTCGCGCGGACGCCTCTGGACGATTTTAACATCGACAGTGATGACATTCCGGAGGTTTTGGTGGTCGCTGCTCGCGATCCCTATGCGTCGGATGGCCTCACCACCTGCAACGCTATAGTCGCTGAAATCGCCTTGCTCGACCGGGCGTTGGGTGCAGATTTCGACATTGCCGACACCGAAGAACGCCGCATCAGCAGGGGCCGCATTGCGCAAAGCGTCGTGGGTTCATTCATCCCATTTCGCGGAATTGTCCGCGAAGTTTCGGGCGCCAATGCCCGCCGGAATGAAGTGAATATGGCGATCACATCGGGCATGGTTCGCCGCGGTTTCTTAAAAGGTCTGGGTCAGCAGCGCGGCTGTTCCTACCCTGCCCGCCCGCGCGAAGATCGTGAGACTCTAACCGCCACCGAATAATCCGCGGCGGAGAGCCTGGCCAAACGAAAAAGGCCGGCGCAGAGTTTCTTCTGCACCGGCCTTTTCGCGCCAAAACTGTGGTTTGATTATCTTTACGATTCGGTCGTTGCCTGATCCCATTCGCGAATTTGTTCATCAAGCTGGCGAACAAGCCGTTCGCGCATACGCTCTGAAATCTCTGCGTTGGTCGCGATCTGATCGCGCGCTTGCTGAAGGCCTTCACGCGCATGCGCCATAACGCGCGCCTGACACAGCATAACGGTGCGTGTGCCATCAGCGTTTTCTGTCGTGGTCGCGACTTCGCCGCTGGAGTTATCGCAGGACATGCGGACGATTGTGCGCCCTTGCCCCTCGGCAGAGGCTGCCATAGCTTCTTCGATCATGGCAGGGACATCGCGAAGAGCTTCATTTGCCTCTTCCAACCCTTCACGGACGTCGATCATGATCTCTTCCATCTGCTCTTCGGTCAGTTCGCCGTCTTCGATTGACATGCGGATGGTTTCAACGCGGCGTTCGCGGCTCTCTGTGTCTTCGCTTTCATCGCTGATCACAATGACCGTTTGTTCGCGAGTAACTTCGCGTTCTTCTCCCGTATCCGGATCGATGATTGTGATGGTGCCCGCCGCCAATGGGGCCAATTCAGGAGCCAAAGGAGCGGCAGGGGGAGCGGGAGGCGCCGGAGGTGCGATTGCAACACCCGGTGCATTGGGGGCGACCGGCGGAGTGGGAGCCGATGGCAGTTCGCTTGCCGCATAGCTGATCGAAGCGGTGAGCGGCAGAGCCAGCACCGCCGCGCCGAGCATAAGGCGGCCGGTGAAACGGCGTTTTTGAGATGTATCGGTCATGTTAAGGCTCCTTAAACGGTGGATTATCGATTTTTCGCCCAAGACCGGGCACGCCATAGGGGCGGCGATTGCGCAATGCGGCGCGGCTTGGGGTCCGGCAGCAGTGCTGACGATAAGATCGGCGTAGGCGGCACGCTGAGCGGTGGGTTGCTTTGCCAGAACCCGAGCATCGCACGCGGCCTCTTGATCCCGGCGCAGGGCCAGCCAGCCATAGCGGCCAAGAGGGTTGAACCAATGCAGCGCAAACAAAGGCTGCACCGCGACATTGATCAGCAGATCGTTGCCCCTGTGGTGCGCCATTTCATGCGCCAGAGCGAGATCGCGCGCTGTGCGGTCTGGCTGAGCCAGAAATCCGATGGGCAGCGCAATGACTTTGTCGATTACACCAAAGGCCAACGGCGCATCTGTTCCGGGCGTTTCGATCAGGCGAATTGGCCCTTCGCGTCCCACTTGGATCGCATCGGTCAAAAGGTCGCTGCGCAGCCGGAAGTAATCGGCAAAGCGCAGGTAAAGGAAGATGGCGGCGCCGATCAGCCAAACCGCAATGCCGAATTGGATGCCGATCTGGAATAGGGTCTCCAGATCAACGTTCAGCGCAGGGGTAATCGGTGATGACGCATCATGCGCCGCCGCCTCAACACCCACAGGTCCATCTGTTGTCGCAACTGGATTGGCAGGATTGAGGATTAGGAATTCAGTTTTGCCGTTTGCAGCAAGCGCGGCGGCCTGTTCGGCCTCTTCGGCCATATCAGCCGGACGCATCCAAGCGGGCAGTTCAATTGGCGGGAGGAACAATCGGATAGCCGGGATAGCCCACAGGGCATAGGCGAATTGCGGACCAAACCACCGCGCCACGGGGCGGCGCAAAACCAGCACGCCCGCAATAAGCACCGCGGTCCAGATCAGCGTTTCTAAGAGCCAGCTTGTCATTGCTTCAACTCCTTCAAAAGGGCTTCGATTTCGGAGACGTCACTGTCACTCAGCGCCTCTGTTTCGGCGAGATGCGCGACCAATGAGGCCGCCTTCCCTCCAAACAAGCGATCAACCAATCGCCGCGATTCGCCGCCGACATAATCAGAACGCGCCATCAAAGGCGTGTAGAGAAACCGGCGGCCATCTGGACGGGTTTCAATCGCCTGCTTTTGGACAAGCCGTGACAACAGCGTCTTCACCGTCGCAAGGCTCCAATCGCGCTGTTCGCCCACGGCGTCGCACACTTCGGTCGCAGTCAATGTGCCGCGATCCCATAGAGCTTCCATAACGGCATGCTCCGCTTCGCTGATGCGTTCAGGTTTATCGGACTGGCTCAAGGCGTTCTCCATTCGCTTGATTACGTCTGTAGTCATATCGACTACGCCTGTAAACATTACAGTCAGATGAACAGACCCTTTCCCCGGTTGCTCTTCTGCAAAGACCCGATATCAAAGGACGAATGACATTTATCGCACCCCTGCTCTTATCTCTCAGCATGATGGTTTTGGTTCAGGATCAAAACAACAGCGAGTCGCACGCCGCCGATCCCGAAGAGGCCGCCACACAAACTCCGATCATTGTAGAAGGCAACACCAATGATCCAGAGGTCCGCGCGCAAACAGGATCGCGCATTCCGGGTGAACCGCTTTACCGCGATTTGAATGTTGCGACGTCCACGGGCATCGCAGGCTTAACACCGGGTTCTGGCATCAGCCCGTTCCACGGCGCGAATCCCGTCAACAAGCGGATCACCACCACCTGTGTCAGCGACAACGATGCCGTTGGTGAACGCGCATCGTGCCTCTTACTACAGGGCCGGGAAGCCGTGGCGGAAAACGACATTATCGCCGCCACCGACATTTACCGTTTTCTGGTCAGCTCCGATGAATTTGGGCCGGAAGAGCGGCTCGCAGGCGGAACGGAGCTTTACAATCTGGCCGGAATGCTGCGCGATACGGTGCTCCGCGAGGAGGCTCTGATCAGATTGCTGGAGAGCGATGCTCTGGAAGAAAGCCAGCGCCGGCCCGCCATGCGCACGCTTATCGATATGGCGATTCCGCGCGATGATAGTGCCCTTGCGATCGCTCGGCTTAAGCATTTCATTTCTACTGGTGACGTTTTGCCAGAGATTTTCGCGAACCTCGCCATACTGTTGCGCGATGCTGGCGAAGCGGGAGCGCAAGGATACATGCAGCAGGCGGTTACCCAACAGCGCGCATTGGATCGCCCCGTTGAGCAAGGATGGTTGGATTTCGTTCGCGACACACCCGATGTGCCTGCACCCGATTCAGAGCCCGCGTTCGCCACCACAACAGTCGTCTTCGAAACTGAACTTGGTGCTATCACCATCGCGCTCGAAACAGAGCGCGCCCCCATCACGGCAGGCAATTTCCTGCGCTATGTTGAAGAAGGGCGATTTGACGGCATCGTCTTTTACCGCGCGATGCATGTCGATTGGGGGGAACAGCCCAACGGATTGATCCAGGGGGGTGCGCAATGGCATCCCGACCGGGTCCTACCCGGTATCCCGCACGAACCGACCACCATCACAGGATTGAGCCACACGCGCGGCGCGCTGTCCATGGCGATGGGCGAACCGGGCACAGCCAACGGCGACTTCTCCATCATGCTCGGCGACCAAACCGGCCTTGATGCAAAGCCCGAATCCGATGATCCCGTTTGGCAAAACGGCTATGCGGTGTTTGGCTATGTCACCGATGGAATGGATGTGGTGGCCGCGATCCATGCCGCTGCAATTGATCCCGAACTCGGCGAAGGCTGGATGAAAGGGCAAATGCTGGCGCAGCCAGTTACCGTTACCGAAGCGCGCGTGGCAGAGCCCGCTGAATAGTTTATTCCCCGATAGCGGGACGACCAACAGGCTGCGTCGCGCTTTGCGGCATGCGCGCCTCCAATTGCGGCAACCACGCCGAGACATTCGCGCCAAAGGCGCTTTGCGGCAGCGATGCGAGCAAGCGCCTCTGTGTTTCCCACCCTGCAACCGTGCGGTTGGCTGCGCGCACCACTTCGGCCAAGGGTTGGGGTTGGCGCATAGCGCGATTGATCATCGCATCGCCGTAAAACGTCCAATCATTTTGAGGTTCACAGCCAAAGGAATTTCGCTCTGACGCCGCCGCCGTCAGAATGGCCGTGTCGGCGCTCGCCAATGCTGGGACGAACACACCTGAAAAACACGCGCTGATCACCAGGATCCGCCGTTCAATCCCGAGCTCTTGCAGCGCCTGCTTAAGCCGGACTGGGGACAGGATGCCGTACCCGGTGTCTCCATAGTGGTACGCCAACCCCAACTTGTTGCCGTGACTGGTGGTGTAGAGGACGAGCACATCCTCCTCCTCATCCATCACCTCGGCAATATGAGCGAGGCTGACCAGCAGACTTTCAATTGAGCCGCGAGCCAGATCATCACGAGTGCCGTCAGGTCCGGCCAAAACCAAAGTGCGCCCCGCCCCATCATAACGCCGCGACAACACCCGTCCCGCCTCGCGCGCCTCGCGGGCAAAGACCGGGTCGCTGTCCAGCGCGATGGTGACAACATAGGCGTCAATTGTCCCGGGCCGCTGAGGCTGAAGCGCATCAAGCGAGCGGGTAAGCCGCCGCTGTTGCTCCAACAGTTCGCGCGCAGGAACACCGCGATCAAGCTGAGGTGAAAGCGCCAGACTTTCGGTGATCTCTTCACGGCTTTGGCCAGATGCGAGGTTGGGAAAGGGTTCCGTGTGTTCAGGAGGATGGCTTTCGCCACCGCGCGACTGCGCAGCCAAAGGAACAACAGCAAGCGTCAGCGCGGATAGACCAAAAGCAAGGCGATAAAGCATCATGCGAAGCTGCCCCTTCCGCACTGCGCGGTCAAGCAAACGATACGATCCCATGCCAATCACCACAATTGTACGAATCCGGCAATTGTTAGGAATGTCAGATCGCTACAATAACGGCGGCCACGACTGACCTATTTGGGGTGTCAGAGCAGCGTCGCAATCGGCAGAAACTGCTCACACAGTGAAGCGAAGGAATGTCCTATGGCTCAAGTTTCAGCAGCAATCCCAACCGTCGGCCTGTTTGGGCGCAAGTCGCAACGAAGAGTTAGCGCACTTACTGCTCCCAATGCGCTTGAGCGCCACAATGCTCAGCACCGAACGGGCGAAGCGGTGGATTTGCAATTCGCCTAGTTAGGCGTGTGGTTGTGCCAACTTTGTGACAAACGACAACAAAGAAAATCCTATCAAGGCTTGATCGGGAACTAACTCAAAGCTTTCGAGCAACTTCCTCGAAAGTCTCGTCGATAATCTCCTCTTTACTGGTCCGTTCTTTCGCTTCGGTCACATTCCAATAGCGGACCACAGTATGTTGGGGCGCGTCGCCTTTTGGCTCAACATGAATAATGTTGAGTTTGTTGATTGCGATTTCACGAGCGTCTTGCACCCGGCGACATACTAAAAATCCGCTCATCGCTTTATCCTCTGTCTAGACACCGGATCAGTAAACCCGTGCCTTTGGTTCGATGTAGCTCGCGTCTTCGGTGAGCGTGTATTCGTGGACTGGGCGGTAGTCGATTTTCATATCGCCTTTGCCGCTGCCGCCGGCACCGCCGCCCCAACCGTCAAACCACGCGACGGTGTGTTTCATCCATTCTTTGTCGTTGCGATCGGGGAAATCTTCGTGCGCATGTGCGCCGCGGCTTTCTTTCCGGTTCGCGGCCGACGCGATGGTGACGTTCGCTTGGCTCATCAGATTGTCGAGCTCTAGTGTCTCAATCAAATCGCTGTTCCAGATAAGCGAGGTGTCGGACACTTTGATATCCGCCATACGCGTGTTCTGCTCGGCGAGGACTTTGACGCCCTCCTCCATAAGCGCGCTGTCGCGGAATACGGCGGCGTGTTTCTGCATACCTTTTTGCATATCCGCACGGATTTCTGCGGTGGTGGAACCACCTTTTGCATAGCGGAAGTGATCGACGCGGCTAAGCGCGAAGTCCGCGCCATCGGCTGGCAATTCAGGCTGCGCTGCACCGGCGGTGAGGTTGTCTTTCAAATGCAGACCGGTTGCGCGGCCAAACACGACCAAATCGATCAGTGAATTTGAACCCAAACGGTTTGCGCCGTGCACCGAAACACAGGCCGCTTCGCCAACAGCGTAAAGGCCTGGCACAACTGTGTCGGGGCCGTCTTTTCCAATGGTCACAACCTGACCGTGATAATTACACGGAATGCCACCCATATTGTAATGGACCGTCGGTGTTACGGGCAAAGCTTCGCGGGTCAGATCGACGCCTGCGAAAATCTTGCCGCTTTCGGTGATGCCCGGCAGGCGCTGGGCCAAAACGTCCGGCGCAATGTGATCAAGGTGCAGGTGGATATGATCGCCATCCGGCCCATGACCGCGCCCTTCGCGCATTTCCAGCGCCATCGAACGGCTAACAACATCGCGTGAGGCGAGGTCTTTGGCCGAAGGAGCATACCGCTCCATAAAGCGTTCGCCCTCGGAATTGGTGAGATAGCCGCCTTCGCCGCGGGCGCCCTCTGTGATGAGAACCCCAGCGCCGTAAATGCCGGTTGGGTGGAACTGGACAAATTCCATATCCTGCAGCGGAAGCCCCGCGCGCAGAACCATCCCGCCGCCGTCGCCGGTGCATGTGTGCGCCGATGTCGCGGTGAAATAGCAGCGGCCATAGCCGCCCGTTGCCAGAACAACGCTTTGCGCGCGGAAACGGTGGATCGTGCCATCATCCATGCACATCGCCATCACGCCAACGCATTGCTGCACACCGTCAACGTCCGCCATGATCAGGTCGAGCGCGAAATATTCAATGAAGAAGTCCGCGTCGTATTTCAGGCTCTGCTGATACAAAGCGTGGAGCATCGCGTGACCAGTGCGGTCAGCCGCCGCGCATGTGCGCTGCACCGGTGGGCCATCGCCCATGTTTTGCATGTGACCGCCAAAGGGACGCTGATAAATCGTGCCGTCTTCGTTGCGGCTAAACGGAACACCAGCGTGCTCCAATTCATAAACCGCCTGCGGAGCCTCACGAACCAGATATTCGATCGCGTCTTGGTCGCCCAGCCAGTCCGACCCTTTTACGGTGTCGTACATGTGCCATGTCCAGTGATCGGGCGTGTTGTTGCCCAAGCTGGCCGCAATGCCGCCCTGCGCCGCCACGGTGTGCGAACGAGTCGGGAAAACCTTGGAGATATTTGCGGTGCGCAGGCCCGCTTCGGCCGCACCCGTTGTCGCGCGCAGGCCCGAACCGCCTGCCCCCACGACGACCACGTCATACATGTGGTCAATAATTTTATAGCTGTCTTGAGCTGCTGCCGTAGCCATCAGGCCTGACCTCCGAATACAAGCATGATGATGCTAAAGACGGCGAATGCACCGCCGCCAATTGCCGCGATGTTGAGCGCCATAAGCACGCCAAACTTCGTTCCGGCTTCGTGAACATAATCTTCGATAAGAACGGTAAGCCCCATTTTGGCGTGCCAGAACAGGCTGATCACCAGCAGGATCATCGCAAGGGCCGAAACCGGATGCGACAGCCACGCGCTGACCGAAGAATAAGAATAATCGCCCATCACGGCGAAGCTGACGATAAGCCAGCTCATCAAAACCAAATTGGTGATCGCGGTGAAACGGTGAGACAGCCAATGCTGTGCGCCGTGATGCGAAGAACCCAAACCGCGCACGCGGCCAATGGAAGTGCCATTACCCATTATTGTGACTCCCAAACACGCAAAATGACGGCCCAAAACACGCCGGTCAGAACAATCGCGATCACTGGCGACGCGATGGACCAGAACTTGTTGGTGTCCAGTTCATAGCCGGCGCCGATATCAAGAACAAAGTGCCGCAGGCCGCTCATCATATGAGTGAAGAAAGCCCAAGAAAGGCCTACCAACACAACCCAGCCCAATGGCGACGTCATGATGTCAGTAAAGGTTTCATAGGCAGCCGGTCCGCTCGCAAGAGCGCCCAACCACCAGACCAATACACCCAGCCCGACCAGCGCCATTCCATCGCCGGTTGCGCGGTGCAGGATAGAAACCAGCATATGCGGGCCCCACCGCCATATCTGAAGGTGCGGAGAAAGCGGTCTTTGGCTCATGATTGTCCCATGTGTTTGATTGCCCCCGAGGACACTTAGCGCAACTTGAGCGCGGTGCAAGCATGGCGCGCTCGACTTCCGTTGCAAATTTTATGATAGATACGTGCATGACTTACATTCTTGTCACCGGATCCAGCCGAGGGATCGGCGCAGCGGCCCATAAAATGCTGGCTGATAGAGGGGTGACAGTGATCGGGCATCAAACCCGCACCGGAGATCCTGAGCGAATCGCTGCGGATTTTTCCAACCCGCTCGCCGCGCAATCCTTGTGGGAAGAAACGTTGGATCGCAGCGGCGGGAACATTTCGGCCGTCGTGAACAACGCAGGTTTGTTCACCCCCACCCCGCTCGATTCGTCGGATATTGAATGGCTTGATGGGTGGGAGGATACGCTGCGCATCAACCTGACCGCCGCCGCGCAGATCAGCCGCTTTGCAGTGCGCCATTGGCAAAGCCGCGATGCCGGGGCAGATGGCGTTCGCGGGCGGCTTGTCCATGTTGCAAGCCGAGCAGCCTATCGCGGCGATTCCCCGGCGCATTGGCATTATGCTGCGGCAAAGGGCGGCATGGTGGCGATGCATAAAACCATTGCGCGTGCCTATGCCAGCGAAGGAATCGTCAGCTTTGCAATCACGCCGGGATTTACCGACACATCCATGGCAGGCGACTATCTGGAAAGCCGCGGCGGGGCAGGCCTGCTTGCAGATATTCCCTTGGGCCGAGTCGCCACGCCGGAAGAAATCGCATCCATCATCGCCTTTTGCGCATTGGATGCCCCGGCAAGCATGACGGGCGCGGTGATTGATGCCAATGGGGCAAGCTATGTTCGCTAAACTCCTCCCCGCATCGCTCATCGCCGTTTCGGCCTGTGTTCCCGTCGATCAAATTCCTGAAAGCATCGGCGGTGAGCGCGATTTGCATTCAAGCGGCATCGTGCGCTTTTCTGACGAGTGTGAGAAGTGGGACGATTGGGACAAACCCGCCAAGCCGTTTCAAATCCGCGCAAACACCTATTACGTGGGAACTTGCGGGATCGCCGCCATCCTTGTGATGGGCGATGAAGGCCACATCCTTCTGGACACCGGAACCCGCGAGGGCGCCGAGGTGGTGCTGGCCAATATTCAATCTCTGGGCATCGAGCCATCTGACATAAAGCTTATGCTCCACAGCCATGAGCATTTCGACCATGTGGGCGGCTTTGCCTTCATGGCAGATGCAACGGGAGCCGATATTGTCGCTTCAAAACCCGGAGCGGCTGTTTTGTTTTCCGGCCAAGATCACCCGCGTGACCCCCAATATGGACTGCATGACCCAATGGAAACCGTCGTGCCTGCACGCCATATTGCGAACGGCGAGAGCGAAGTTCTAGGCAACCTTACCCTGACCGCTTTTGAAACTCCCGGCCACACACCGGGCGCGCTTGCGTGGCAATGGGAGAGCTGCCCTCTGGACGATGATTGCGATACCATCGTCTATGCCGACAGCATGTCGCCCATTAGCCGGGATGATTACAAATTTTCTGACCATCCCGACTACGTCGCCGCTTACAGAGCCGGGATTGCTCGGCTTAAAGCCCTCGATTGCGACATTCTGCTCACCCCCCACCCTTCTCATAGCCGGATGATCGAGCGCGCTGCCACGGGGACCTTTGTCGGCGGCGTCACTTGCGCCGAATATGCCGATGGAAAGAGCCGCGATCTCGACGCTCGCCTAGCGCGCGAATCGGGAATCGATCAGTGAGCGGGGAAAGTTGGAAACTGAGCGCTTTTGCGCCCAAAGCGTCGGTTCAATCGGCTCTGCTTGCGCATGATGAGATTGATGATTGGGATTTCGATCTGGTCATTTCGGGCCGCGAGGTCGCAGAGAATCGGCCCCAAGATTGGGTGCTCGAAGCGTGGTATCCGTGCAAGCCAGCCAGCGCGCAGAAACATGCCCTTTCCAGCCTCTTCGAAGGCACTGCGCCCGACATCACAATCGAAAAATTGCCGGATGAGGATTGGCTCACCCTAAGCCAGCAAGGCGTTGAACCGATCCGCGCGGGACGGTTCTATGTCCACACCCCCGAATATGCGGACGATTCCAGCGCAATAAATTTCATCATTCCTGCAGCCCAAGCGTTTGGCACCGGGCAGCACCAGACCACGGCGGGTTGTTTGGAAATGCTGGGCGCGATAAAGAGCAGCGGCATCGTTGCACGGCGTATTGCGGATATTGGCACAGGCACCGGTCTGCTGGGCTTTGCCGGAATGGCTTTGTGGCCCCGCGCCGAAGTCACGGCGTCTGATATTGACGCGGTTTGCGCGCAAGTCGTGGAAGACAACGCGCAATTGAACGCGGTTGCCCTCGGCTCTGGTCCGGGTGAAATGACGATGGTGATCGCGCCGGGAATGGATGATCCATTGCTGCAAATGCGCGGGCCGTATGATCTGTTGATTGCCAACATCCTTGCCGGGCCATTGGTTGAATTGGCACCCGATTTTGCAGCCTCCGTTTCGCCGGGTGGCCATGTACTGCTCGCTGGGTTGCTTGCCGGCGATCAAGAGACAGCCGTGCGCCGGGCGTATAAACTGGCCGGCTTTCGCCAAGTGAAACGGATACAGCGCGGCGATTGGGCAATTTTGTGGTTTAGGCGCCGACATGCTCGGTAAGGCCAAAGTCATCGCGAAATGGGCCGCCATAGCCCTTGTCTCGGCTGTGCTGCTGTTCGCATTGGTGGCGTGGATCGGTTCCTCGATTGGGCGAGGCGTCGATTGGACCGAACCCGTCGCCGCCGATGAACGCACGATCGAAATTATGGTCGGCAGCAACGGCATTCACACAGAAATCGCCATGCCTTTGGTCACGGCAGAAAAAGATTGGCGAGCCGTGTTCCCCGCCAGCGATATTGTCGCCAGCGACCAACCTTACACCCATGTGGCGGTCAGTTGGGGTGAGCGCTCGTTCTTCCTTGAAACGCCCGAATGGACGGACCTCACCCTTTCGACGGCAGTCGGCGCAATGACCGGGGGAGAGGCGGTGCTGCATGTGGCGCATTATGTCCGCCCTGCCCCCGCAGATGATTACCGTGTCTTGCGTTTAAGAGCGTCCGAATATCGCGCTTTGACACAGGCGGTGGAAAGCCACCTGGTCAGCGCGTCTGATCACGAGGTCCTGCCCGGATATGGCAGTCACGACGTGTTTTACAGCGCGCGCGGCACCTATCATATCGCCAACACGTGCAACCAATGGACATCGGATCAATTGGCCGCTGCTGGCGTCAATGTTGGGATCTGGTCGCCATTGCCCGGCGGCGTGATGAAGTGGGTTCCGCGCGCGCCCTAATCCTTATCCAGCGCGGATCAGAGCCTCTTCAAGCAGGTTCAAAGCGCCGCGGGTAAAGGCCGCCATATTGTCAATGCGGTCATCGCTTTGCGTCTCTGTCAACGCGGTTTGGTAAAATTCAGGCCCCGCGACCGCCGATATGCTGCGGCCTGATGCAACGCCCAAGGGGTGTTTGCTGGCCCCAGCTGATCCGCTTTCCGCGATGCCCCACGCTGCGCCCAATCGGTCGCGGATCGCGCGCGCTTGAAGCAGCGCATATTCTTCGGTGACAGAACGCATCCCTTCATAGGCGTCACGCGGTAAATCAAACAGCGCATCGCGCGCCTTGAAGGAGTAGACGATCCCGCCGCCAACATAGAATTTAAGCGCGCCCGGCACGGTCAGCAAACTCGCTCCGATTAATCCGCCTGTTGCCCCGTCTGCAACGGCCACTTTCTCATTGCGAGCACGCAGCAGATCGGCGATGCGCACCGCCTGAGGGTGAAGTTCGCGCAAAAGGTCCATCAATCCGCTCCCCCGCCTGCTCCGGCAGCCGAGACGATGGCGGCCCATCCCGCCTCATCCATAATTTCTATGCCCAGCGATTCCGCCTTCTTCAGCTTCGATCCGGCGCCCGGCCCGGCAACCAACAGACCAGTCTTTGCGCTGACCGAACCGGCGGCCTTTGCGCCAAGCCGTTCCGCCTGCGCCTTGGCTTCATCGCGGCTCATTGTTTCCAGTTTCCCGGTGAAGACGACGATCTTTCCAGCAACGGGCGATGCCACCACTTCGACCTCATATCGCGGCGGCGACACCTCTTTGAGCAATCCCTCCCACACCGCGATATTGTGCGGTTCATGGAAGAAGTCGGCGAGCGAATGGGCGATTGTCGCACCGAACCCGTCGGTCACGCCGAACGTATCCTTGGCCGCATTGTCCATTCGCGCTTTGAAAGGCGACGGCTTTTCGTCGTTCCCAAGCGGGTTTTCGCGCCGGTAATCGGCAAATTGTTCCGCCGCCGCGCGCAGCTTCGCAAATTCACCCAGAGACTTCATCAAATCGCGTGCGGTGACTTCGCCCACTTGGCGAATGCCCAGCCCAAACAGCAATTTTGCCGCATCGGGCTCGCGCTTGTTATCCACTGCTTCCAACAGGTTATCGACAGACTTATCCTGCCACCCATCCAGCGCCAGAATTTCTTCACGCCGCCCGCGCAGCTTGAAAATATCCGCCGGACTTTCGAGCCAGCCCAGCGCAAAGAATTGCGCAATCGTCTTTGAACCAAACCCATCGATATCGAGCGCCTTGCGGCTGACGAAATGCTCAAGCCGCTGCGTGCGCTGTGCGGGGCAAATCAAGCCGCCGGTGCACCGGACATCAACCTCGCCCTCCTCAGCAACAGCCTCACTGTCGCACTCGGGGCATTTGCACGGAAAGTTAAACGGTACGCGCGGGTCATCACGGGTCAAATTTTCGACCACTTGCGGGATCACATCGCCCGCGCGCTGGATCACCACCCTGTCGCCGGGCCTCACGCCAAGCCGCTCAATCTCATCACGGTTGTGCAGCGTCACATTGGTGACCGTCACCCCGCCAACAAGCACCGGCGAGAGCCGGCCTACCGGGGTCAATTTACCCGTGCGCCCGACCTGAATATCGATGGATTCAAGTGTGGTCTCGGCGCGTTCAGCCGGGAATTTGTGCGCCAGGGCCCAGCGCGGGGCCTTCGCCACAAAGCCGAGCCGCTTTTGATAATCGAGCCGGTCGATTTTGTAGACCACGCCGTCAATTTCGTAGGGAAGGTCCGGCCGCTGCCGCCCGATTTCGCCGTAATGCGCGATCATCGCATCGACGCTGTCGGTGACGGTCAGGAAGGGGGATAGCGGAAATCCCCAGCCCTTAATCATCTGCATCATGTCATGTTGAGTTTCGCAGGGAACGTCGCTCGCCGCGCCCCAGCCATAGGCCCAGAACTTCAGTGGCCGCTGAGCCGTTACGTTCGCGTCTTTTTGCCGGAACGACCCGGCGGCGGCGTTGCGCGGATTGGCGAACAATTTCCCGCCCGCTTCTTCCTGAGCCACATTGAGCGCGGCGAAATCGGCGCGCGACATATAAACCTCGCCGCGCACTTCAAAGACTTCGGGAACGCCAGCGGGCAATTCCTGCGGAATGTCTGAGATGTGCCGCGCATTGGCCGTCACGTCTTCGCCAACCTGACCATCCCCGCGCGTCGCGGCGCGCACGAGCTTGCCGTTCTCATATCGCAGCGAGCAGGACAGTCCGTCGATCTTGTCCTCCGCCGTGATCGCCACCGGAGCATCTTCAGGCAGTGAAAGAAACCGCCGGATTCGCTGCGTCCATTCCGCCACTTCTTTGCGGTTAAACGCGTTGTCGAGGCTCATCATGCGCTGCTCATGCGTCACTTTAGACAGCGGCGACGCCGCGATGTCGTGACCGACCTTTTGCGATGGAGAATCCGGACGGATCAGATGCGGAAACGCCTCTTCCAAATCGCGATTGCGGCGGACCAGCGCATCGTATTCCTGATCGGTGATCTCAGGATTGTCTTGCGCATGGTAGAGCTTGTCATGCCGCGCGATCTGGCGGGCAAGGCGCATGAGTTCGTTGGCGGCTTGGGCTTCGGAGTTCATCCCTGTCATGACCTGTGATCGGTATCCATTGTTAATGGACCCTTCCCAATTCTTGCTCTTTTGCCGCCCATTCACCGCTGACCTTCTCAACAGTATATTTAGAGCGCCCCTCCCAAACATATATGTCAACAATGCAGCGGGTGGCGCTGGGACAGCTGATCTTCGGAATGTGGATCAAGGCGGATCGTGCGCCTCTACTGTCGTGCCAATGCACGAAGTACGCAAACATTGCGTCATTCGATTCCACTCTTACACTATCGCAAGTTTCAACCGTCACAGGTCGGATGATCGTATCTGCAAGCAGTGACCTTAAGCGATCAAAATCCAGTGGATCTTGTGAATCAACGCAATATGACACGTACTCAATACCGTCATCGTCTCTTGCCGACTGATCTGAATAAACAGCAATCATCAGTTCCTGATTTACACGAATTGCAGCATGGGCGGCATTTGTGATCATCGGCCGGCGCTCAAGATCTGAGGTTAGCCATACGGTAACTCCAATCAACCCAACGATTGCCGAAATTAGAGCAACGGAAGCAAGCTTCATCACTCTCTCTCCAACAACCGATCCGTCTCTGTCTCCGCATCAATCGTCACACCTGGGCCATCCAATTCAATCTGGGAGCCGGTCCGTTCTTCGATCAGAGCCTCCAATTGCTCCTCAAATTGGTCCGGCGTAATCGTGCCATCGCTCAATTGCTCGCGTAGTTCGCGGATGCGCGGAATGGCTTCTACGACGCTTTCTGATCCTGTTACCGCCTGATTAAATTCGGCCATGATATCGCGCTGAACACGATCATCAGAAAGCGCTGACGCAACCCAAACTCCAAGCAGAATTGGAGCCAGCAGCCCCAAACCAAAAGACACGAAAAACAACCGCTTAAAACTCATTTCGGTGACGATACCCAGCACCGCCATGGACGCGAAGGCCAAGGCCGTAACCGATCCCAACAACGTCAACGCAATGATCGCCAACAACGATCCGCCCAGAATTTCCATCAAACGCTCTCCATCACCGCTCAACCTGAACGGCCCAAACTCCATCCACCTTGCGTGCCACTATAGGCAAACCGGGCTCAATCACATCACCATAACTCACGTCGGTGTTGGCCGTGCAGGTGTCCACTTCGCATCGGATCGTGCTGAGCGCCAAGAGCACCGACTTACCGTCTTCCCCCACGTATGGAGAACAATTGAGCCGCCCCTCCAACCGCAAGGGCACATCGTCAAACCGTTCGAAAAACTCTGGGTTCGGCTCACCATAAGAAAAACCAAAACAGGCGAACTTCAAGTCATCGCCAAACCGGTCCATCGCCCATGCGATTTCATGGCGCAGCATGGCCTCAACGGCATCAGGATCGGCGTGTTCAAGCGGCCATTCGCCAAATTCAATCACAGCCGCGCGCGGTATCGAAAGCGGTTCAAATTGTCTGGCTCTATCGGATTGCTCCGCAGCGGCATTGATCGGCAGGCCTGCAATCAAAACAGAACCCAAGACAGGTAGCGCGAAACGCATCACACATTCTCCAATAAGCGATCCGCCTGCGCGCGCGCCTCTGGCGTAACTTCTGCGCCCGAAAGCATCCGCGCAATCTCTTCCTGGCGGCCAGCATCATCCAGCAACACGACGCTGGTTTTGGTCACTGTGCCGCTCGATGCTTTTGCGATCATATAGTGCATACCGCCGCGCGCCGCGACTTGGGGGGAGTGGGTGACGGCCAATAATTGCCCCTCCGCGCTCGCAAGCCGCGCCAGACGCTCGCCGATGGCCGATGCGACAGCGCCGCCGACACCGCGGTCGATTTCATCAAAGATGATGGTCGCTGCCCCGCCTTTTTCCGCCAGCGCAACTTTCAACGCGAGGATAAAGCGTGACAGCTCCCCGCCCGAGGCGATCTTGGCGAGCGGTGCGAAATCGGCACCGGGGTTGGTCGCAATTAGGAACTCAGCGGCATCCATGCCGTGTGCGCCCCATTTCTCTTCCGGCAGAGTGCTGATCGCGGTCTGGAAGCGCGCGGCATCCAGTTTAAGCGGAGCGAGTTCTGCGGCCACCGCTTTGTCGAGCACTTTGGCCGCTTTAATCCGCGCGGCCTGTGCCTTCTCTGCCGTTTTAAGATAGGTTTCGCGCGCATCACGGGCGGCTTTCTCCAGCGCCCCCAGCTCCGCATCGCCGCCCTCAATCGCATCGAGCTTCGCGCGCATCTCCACCATCAATTCGGGCAGAGCATCGACGTCGCAGCGATGTTTGCGTGCGAGCGCTCGCAGTTCAAACAGGCGCGTCTCCGCCGCGTCCAGCGCCGCCGGGTCGTGGACCAATGCGCGCGCGGCCGCCTCCAACTTGTCTTCCGCCTCACCCGCTTCGATGACCGCACGGTCCAATGCCGCCAGCGCCTCCGTCAACATCGGGTGCTCCGGTGCAATCCGGTCGAGCTTGCGCGCGGCAACACGCAGAGAGGCTAGCGGCGAATCCGAACCCTCCCAGATATGGCGCAGGTCTTCGAGTTCGCCCGCCAGTCTTTCGCCCTTTTGCATGTCGGAACGTTGGCCTGCGAGCTGCTCTTCCTCGCCCACCTTTGGCTCAAGCGTGGTCAACTCCGCCAAATGCGCCGTCAGCAGATCCTCGTCGAGCTTTGCCTGTTCCTGCGCAGCGCGCGCCTCCGCCAGTTTCGCCTCAGCCTTGGCCCATCTTTTCCAGCGCCCTTCAATCGCGCCAAGGTCAACGCCGGCATAGCGATCGAGCAACATCCGGTGCCCGCGTGGGTTCACCAATCCGCGATCATCATGCTGGCCGTGCAGCTCCACCAAAGCGGGTGCCAATTCGCGCAGCAGCGCCACGCTGGTGGGTTGATCATTGACGAAGGCTTTGGAGCCTCCATCAGCCTTGACCTGACGCCGGATCAGCAGCGGCTCGCCCGGCTCAATCTCCAAATCCGCTTCGTCCAGCGCCGCCTCGATCAGCGCGGGCAGCTTTGCAAACTCGAAACTCGCCGTGACGCTGGCCTTGGCCTCCCCGGCGCGGACCAGCGACGTTTCCGCCCGGTCGCCCAGCACCAGCCCAAGCGCATCGAGCAGGATCGATTTGCCCGCCCCCGTCTCGCCCGTAAGCACGCCGAGGCCATGCGCGAAATCCAGGTCGAGCGCTTCGATTAGGACAATGTTACGGATGGACAGACGGGTCAGCATTGCATTGCTGCACTAACCCAATCATCTGGCCCCGTCACCACATCAGCTTCTCTTAGCTGGGGGTGACATCGCCGGCGTGGTCGCCGACCAGCTCAAAAGCCTTCTCATACCACTCCGTACCGGGATAGTTCGCACCCAGCACCGCGGCATATTTCACCGCTTCTTCGCGAATCCCCAGCGCAAGGCTGCTTTCGGTCAGACGGTACAGAGCCTCTGGTGTGTGGCTCGTGGTTTCAAACTCTTCGACCACATTGCGGAACCGCAGCGCCGCTGCAAGCCACCGGCCAGACCGTTGGTAATAGCGGCCAATTTCCATCTCTTTGCCCGCAAGGTGATCGGACACCAGATCAAGCTTTAGACGCGCATCGGCGGCGTATTCGGTTTGCGGGAACCGGCGGTTCACCTCGCGCAGCGCAATCTGCGCCTGCTCCGTGATCGACTGATCGCGGTTCACATCGCTGATTTGCTCGTAGTAGGAAAGCGCAATCAGGTAATAGGCATAGGGCGCGTCTTTGTTGCCCGGGTGGATCGACAGGAACCGTTGAGAGTTCTGGATCGCTTTGTTGTAGTCACGCGCGATGTAGTAGCTGAACGCGCTCATCAACTGCGCGCGGCGGGCCCATGGCGAATAGGGGTGCTGGCGCTCCACTTCATCGAACAACGCCGCAGCAAGGACAGTGTTGCCGTCATCCAGCCGCCGCTGCGCCTCTGCATAGAGCGATTCGACATCGCGCGCGACGTAAGCGACGTCTTCATTGCCAGAGCCGCCTCCGCATGCTGCAAGAGTGGCAAAGGCCGCGCCCATCAAGGTGGCGCGCGTCAGGCGAGAGCGGATCGTCTTAGTCATGGCCTCGCGTATAGCCAGCGCGCGCCTGAACGCCAAGTGAAGTTGAAGGGTTTTTCCCGCACGCCCTGCCCCAGAGGCAATGCGCACGCTTTCAAGCAGAGACTTTCAGCCAGAGACATGGACCGCATGTTACACAGTCCTAAGGCGAAATACTGCTGGGCTTGAAGACCGCCCTTCGCGGGGCGCTTTGCAAGGAACCAAGCAGCAAATTTCTGAGCAAACGGCATGGGACGGCAATAGCTTTGCCGCGCAGTGTAGGAAAGCGGTCCATGAGGGGATGGAGATGTGAAAGGTGCAATTAATTTGCTGCCCGTTTAGATCATCAAGGCAAAATGTAGGATCTTTCCGGGAGAGTTTTCGTAATGTCTAGAAAACGCCCTAATTCTCATTCAAAATTTGCCTTAGTGATTGAACCTTATGGCTCAATCCAATGTGTGGCAGTGTTGGATTGAGATCGAGCAAATCCTAACTCGCACTCTTCTCGGTGTTCTGCTATTGTTTCTGCTTAACGCTCGTTGCAAGGAGGCGAATATGCCAAATTTCCGGTTTATCGATCTTTTCGCGGGAATTGGCGGATTGCGCATTGGCTTCGACAATCTTGGAGGGCAGTGCGTTTTTACCTCCGAGAGAGACAAGTACGCGCGACGAACCTACCAAGCAAATTTTCGAGATAACCATCCTCTTGGTGAAGATATTGAACCTTACTCGGAGGACCCGTCGCAAATTCCAGAATTTGACGTCCTCTTAGCCGGATTCCCGTGCCAACCTTTTTCAATCGCTGGAGTTTCAAAGAAGAATTCATTGGGAAGACCACATGGCTTCCTCGATGACACGCAGGGCACTCTGTTCTTCGATACTGCGAATGTAATTCGCCATCACCAGCCGACTGCCTTCGTTTTAGAAAACGTCAAGAATCTTGAGCGCCACGACAAAGGCAACACGTTCGCGACAATGATGCACGCCCTTGAGAATGAACTTGGATATCACGTGCAACACCGTGTCATTTCAAGCGCACCTTGGGTCCCTCAAAAACGCGAAAGGGTTTTCATTGTCGGTTTTAAAAACGAAACTTCTTTTGATATTGGCAAATTAGCACTGCCTAATACCTCGCCCAAATTAGGTTCGATTCTTGAACCCAATTCGTTGGTCGATCCAAAGTATACGCTAACGCCGCGTCTTTGGGATTATCTTCAAGGCTACAAAGCCAAGCATGAAGCTAAAGGCAACGGGTTCGGCTTCGGATTATGTGGTCCTGACGACGTGGCACGCACTCTGTCGGCGCGCTATCACAAAGACGGCTCGGAAATTCTCATTGCACAACCGGGACATCGCCCAAGACGGCTAACTCCACAAGAGTGTGCACGGCTGATGGGTTTCGAACACGGGGAAAGGAAGTGGGTCATCCCACCCGATGTGTCGGACACCCAAGCATATCGCCAATTTGGCAATGCTGTTGTAGTACCAGTCGTAGAGTTTATCGCAGATGCAATTAAGCCATATCTTTTTGCAGCCTTGGCTCAAAACAGGGTCAGTTCCAAAGCAGCTTAAATGCACTAGTTCAACTTGTGGTTAGACAAAAGGATCTTCCATTTAGATCATAACGTTAACCCGATGCCATGCTAGCGCTTCTTGAGCCGGATGATTTGCGACTAATACGGGCAAACGAATCTGACGCCCATGGTACTCAATTAACGAAGCATTTTGAGCAATATTTTCAGCTGCTTGAGCGATCAAAATCTGGTAGTTGTCATCAATCCCGAATAGGCCACTATCAAATGCCCAGTGATGGCCGCGACACAAGAGCAATCCATTGCGAACGTCATCGGAGCCCCTTTTTGAGCGAGATACAACATGGCCAGCTTCGAGTTCTGACCTTCCATCAGGATGCCGATAACCACTGGCACAGATCGCACACTCATCGCAGTAAGCATCTCGGACCAACCGCCCGAAAGCACGCCCTCTTGAAATTCGACGGATGCGGCTTTCAGCGTGACCAACCTCAGTATCAAACATCGCAAAAGGTGTTTCTCTTGCTTCCACAATTTCGAGCACCGCCTCGTCTATTGCAGTTTCCGGAACAGGGGTTCGTTTCGGGTCAAGTATGCCCCAACGGCTACTCCCAAAACTCTTGATCAAGTCACCATACTTTGGGTGATCGTTCTTGATCAGGGTAAAGCGATAGCGTGCCTCATCCTCTATGCCCCGCTCAATGATCAATATGTCATCTTTGGTAGCGGCGTTACGTAGATTGCCGATACCGCCAGTTATTCGACGTTCTGGCGATCTTGCCCCACCCCAAGTTTGATACTGATATCGCGTCTCTACAGCTTCTAGAAACCGACTACCAACAAACAAGTCTGCTTTAATAGAAATACCGACTGTCGGATTTTGAGAGGTCGTTTCATTTCTAAGTAACGGCAAGTAATCCTCTAAAGCCTTTGGTAGAACGAATCCTCCTTGATGGCCAGCTGCATCGCCAGTGTCATTATGGGCTAAAACCTTGTAAATCGGGTTATCGAATTCCATTTCACCCTCAATTTTCCTCAATGGATTTCAAGAATATATCTACATTTATTTGCAAACTGGCAATGTTTTGCTCCTCTCATATCCTAAGCCCCGCAATAAACGCGTCCTGAGCAATGCCCACATCGCCGCATTTCGCGCATCATCGCCTTGCCCTTCTTCTGCTACTTCAGCGGCTTCTGCATACGCGAAGAAACCGCTCCGTAGCACATGCCGGCGATGTTTTTCCGCATCGCAGACACGAGTATTTACACAGCGGCTTTTGATTTAGCGCGCCCGTGCTTGTAAGCTTACCGGCATGAAGTTCCACGTCTCCGTCGTGATTTGGCTTGCGTTGCTTTTGAGTGGGAGCGCCTTCGTTTCCCAGCCTTCCACCGCGCAGGCCCGGCTTAGCTGCGAATGGTCGCATTCCATTGCTGTCACCGCGACGGCGGGGGCAAGCGCCCATTCCGATGAAATCCGCGTGGATTTGACCGCAGCCGATTTCCCGGCAGGTTACGCGATGACCGCAAGCGGCGCGGACTTGCGGGTCTTTGCCAGTGACAACACCACCGCAATACCCTTCTTCATTTCACGCTGGGATGCTTTGGCACAGCAGGCGACCATCTTTATCCGCCCACCCGGATTGGCTGCGGGCAGCTCTGCGACCTACAATTTCTTCCTTGGCAATGCCTTTGTTGGTTCGGCATCCAATGCGACCGGAGTTTTCCCCGTGACGGGACTGCGCGTGCTGTCACGCGTGTCG
This sequence comes from uncultured Erythrobacter sp., assembly GCA_947502815.1. Taxonomy (GTDB): domain Bacteria; phylum Pseudomonadota; class Alphaproteobacteria; order Sphingomonadales; family Sphingomonadaceae; genus Erythrobacter. The sequence goes on along the minus strand of CANNBH010000001.1, from coordinate 1,458,932 downwards.
CAGACCGATCCGCAAAACGCCGAAGACGGGCTCCAGGCGATTCAGGACGCCGGCTCCACCGTTGCCGATGTCATTCGGTCGGACGTGTTCCGGATCAACAACCGATCGCTTGGCGGGAGCAACGGAGACTATGGGTTGTGCATCAGCACCCTGCTCAACGTTCCTCCAGCCCAAGCGGGCACATGGAGTTTTCGTGGAGGCTTCGACTTTGGCCGCGGCGGTCATTTCCGGCTTGGTGAAACACTGGTCGATGGCGATTGGACCGAGGATATCTGGTGGGCCACCAGTTTTAACAACGCCGACGTGTTCGAAGACACACGAAACCTGCCAGCAGGCTGGCACAGGTTGGAGGCGTTGGGTTTCGAAGGGTGCTGCGATGGCCCAATCGAAATTCAAGCGCAGCCACCGGGCGGGTCCTATCAGGATTTGCGAACCAGCAACTTTACGCTGCGCGCTGCGATCTGCACCAACATCCAGGTCACGACCAGCACAGCACAAGAGGCATGCCCAATCGGACTAGACGTTAACAAGGCGTCCGTTTCGTTCGAAGACACCCAAGGGGGCGGGTTTGCGCTGCCCGGTGCCACGGTGAATTACGAAATCACGGTGACCAACACAGGGCAGCGGGTTGATGACACCACAATCGACATCCTCGATTCGCTCCCCGCAGACGCGCGGTTGGTCGTTACCGGCGCCGATGTCTTTGAGCTGGTCGAAGGCAGCCCGGTTAGCGGATTAACATTGGACTGGGGCGGCCATCTGGACATGAATGATGGCGTTGAGTTCTCTATCAACGGGACCGATTTCGATTATGAGCCGCAACCGGCCGGTGATGGCACCGACACGGCAATCACGCATGTGCGCTTTACGCCGGATGGTTCGCTCAACCCCGCGGACAATGCGGCTCAGCCCAACTTTGTCATCCGGCTGAAACTGGTGATTGATTAGGGGCCTATTCCTCGCCCATTCGCAGCGCCGCGATAAAGGCTTCCTGCGGAATGCTGACATTGCCGTATTCGCGCATCTTGGCCTTACCCTTTTTCTGCTTCTCCAACAGTTTCTTTTTGCGCGAAATATCGCCGCCATAGCATTTGGCGGTCACGTCTTTGCGCATCGCAGCGATGGTCTCACGGGCGATAATCTTGCCGCCGATGGCCGCTTGCACGGGGATTTTGAACAGGTGACGCGGGATCAGGTCTTTTAGCCGTTCGCACATTCCGCGCCCGCGTTCCTCAGCAACGCCGGCGTGGACGATCAATGACAGCGCATCGACCGGTTCGGCGTTGACGAGGATGTTCATCTTGACCAAATCGCCCTCGCGCAGGCCAATCTGTTCGTAATCGAACGAGGCATAGCCGCGCGAAATGCTCTTCAACCGGTCGTAGAAATCGAACACGACTTCGTTGAGGGGCAGTTCATAGGTTACCTGAGCGCGCCCCCCGACATAGGTGAGATCGGTCTGAATCCCACGGCGATCTTGGCACAATTTCAGGATCGCACCGAGATATTCGTCAGGCGTGTAGATCACCGCTTTGATCCAAGGTTCCTCGATCATGTCGATACGGTTCACATCCGGCCAGTCGGCGGGGTTGTGGATCATGATCTCTTTTGCCGCTTCGTTTTTGGTCTTGCCCAATTGCAGACGGTAAACAACCGAAGGCGCGGTGGTGATCAGGTCAAGGTCGTATTCGCGGCTCAATCGCTCTTGGATAATCTCCAAGTGTAACAATCCAAGGAAACCCGCACGAAAACCAAAGCCAAGCGCGGCGGAGCTTTCCATTTCAAAGCTGAAACTTGCATCATTCAGGCGCAGTTTCCCGATGCTTTCGCGCAGTTTCTCAAAATCGGCGGCATCGACGGGGAATAGACCGCAGAACACAACCGGCTGCACTTCTTTATATCCCGCCAGCGCTTCGACCGCCCCGCCCTTTACCGTCGTGATTGTGTCACCAACACGGGCTTGCTCCACCTCTTTGATCTGCGCAGTGATAAAGCCAATTTCACCCGGGCCGAGTTCTTCGAGATCCGTGCGTTTCGGCGTGAAGCAACCAACCCGGTCGATCAGGTGCTGCGTGCCGCCCTGCATGAACTTGATGTTCAACCCTTTGTTCAGAAACCCTTCGATCACGCGCACAAGAATGACGACGCCCAAATAGGGATCGTACCAGCTGTCGACCAAGGATGCCTTGAGCGGCAAATCGCGCTCGCCGTTTGGCGGCGGAATCTTGGAAATAACGGCTTCGAGCACTTCTTCGATGCCGATGCCGCTTTTCGCGCTGGCCAGCACCGCTTCGGATGCATCGAGGCCGATCACTTCTTCGATTTCCTCGCGCACACGCTCTGGTTCGGCGGCCGGTAAATCCACTTTGTTGATGACCGGCACGATTTCGTGATCGTGCTCAATGGATTGGTAGACGTTGGCGAGGGTTTGCGCCTCAACCCCTTGCGCCGCGTCTACTACCAACAAAGCGCCTTCGCACGCCGCAAGGCTGCGCGACACTTCATAAGCAAAATCGACGTGGCCGGGCGTGTCCATCAGGTTCAGCTGATAGGTTTCGCCGTCTTTGGCCGTGTAATTCAACCGGACGGTTTGCGCCTTAATCGTGATGCCGCGCTCTTTCTCGATATCCATATTATCGAGGACTTGGGCGGACATCTCACGCTCTGTCAGTCCGCCGGTGAATTGGATCAACCGGTCGGCGAGCGTGCTTTTACCATGATCGATATGAGCGATGATAGAGAAGTTGCGAATTTTGGAGAGGTCAGTCATTTCGACTGCGCGTTTAGCGGCCTGCCGCCCCCATGTCATTGGGGAAAATTGCAACACTCACAGTCAGTGAATGAAATGGCGGTGGATTAGGCGGCTTCACACCGCGGTTGTCCGTGCGCCTGAATTGCATAGCCAAATTGCGGAACGCTGCTTCCGCCTTCACTCAGCATACCACCTTCCATGCCTTTATAGTCACCTTGCGATAGCGCCGCCAGCGGTGCTCCTGCTGCGCTTAGGGCATAGGGACTGACGCGGTTGCGCGTGCACAAGCCGCCGGCTCCGTCATCGACAAGCGATTGTTCAAATTCTAGGCCCTGCGTGTCGCCGCTGGAGCGGATGACGGTCGCCACGGCCAATTGTCCGCCACCCAGATCGACCACGAATTGCGTTTCCTTGGGCACTTCATGAAGCCCTTCGATCAGCGCGCCGGTCTTGGACAGATTGCGCAAAGTGACCTCGTAGGAATGGTCATCATGGATAACTTGGATCTTGCGGAACACCGTCCGGCGGCGCGCGCGTTTTGTGCGATCACTGCTCGGTTCGATCTTCCAAGCGTCGCCGATCAACTCTGTATCAGCAACTTCACGGGCAACCGGATCAGAATAAATCGGCCCCTGCATGAACTTCACGCCGCTTTCTTTCAGGCGGTCAAACAAGTCGGTGGTTTCGATGCCGTTGGCAATCGTGTCCATTTCCAGCGCGCCAGCCAAAGCAACAATAGCCCGGATCAGGCCCAAATCCTTGCTGTCGTGCGCTTCGGCTTCGCTTACCAGCGCCTCATCAATCTTGACCGCGTCAAATGGAGCGCGGCGCAGATAAGCTAGGCTGGAATACCCGCTACCAAATTCGTCGAGCGTCAAACGCACACCCAATTTGAACAGCTGCGCCAATGTCCGATCAACGTCGTTGGTGTCGCCAAAAAAGACGGCCTCGCTGATCTCCAATTCCAACCGGTGGGAAGGCAGATCGGCGGATTTCAGGGCTTCGGATACGGCATCCACGAAACTGTCCGATGCAAACAACGCCACCGGGACATTGACCGCGACACGCACCGTATCGGGCCAGCTTGCAGCATGCTGGCACGCTTCTTCGATGGCCCATGTGCCGACTTCGACCACTTGGCTCGACCCATCAAGGATCGAGGCGAACTCTTCTTCATCAATTTCGCCGCGTTGATCGTGCATCCAGCAAATGTGGGTTTCTAGCGCTCGGACGGTTTCGTCCTCCGCTGTCACGATTGGTTCGTATTTCAGGAACAGCTGTTTTTCTTGCACCGCAATGCCGAGATTCTCCTCAAGCCGCCGGCGGAAAAGAGCCTCGTTCTCCAATTCGCCGGAGAAAAAGCGATATTGCCCGCGTCCGCTGTTCTTCGCCGAATACAGCGCAAGATCGGCAGATCGCACGACTTCATCCGCGCTAACGCCGTCATGCGGGGCGATGGCAATACCGATTGAGGCACCGATGACGCAGCGGCCTTCTTCCAAAGAATAGGGTTGGCGCAGCATCGTGATGATCTTCATCGCGATCTCGCCCAGCTCGCCGCGATCATCCATATCGGGGATCATCACCTGGAACTCGTCGCCGCCAAGACGGCCAATCTCGCATTCCACTTCGATAGAACGCTGCAGGCGGTCAGAAACTTGTTTCAGCAATTCATCGCCCGCCGCATGGCCAAGCGTGTCGTTCACATTCTTAAACTTATCGAGATCAAGCATCATCACCGCGCAATTGCGCTTGGCTGCCTTGAACGCTGTCAATGTGGTCTCGATAGTGTGCTGCATGCGGTGGCGGTTCGATAGGCCTGTGAGGGAATCAAATTTGGCCAGCCGCTCAGTTTCTTCTTCACGAAAATATTCGTCGGTAATGTCGGCGCCTGTGCCGCGAAATCCGGTGAATTTCTGGCCATCAAAAGCCGGTTGACCTGAAAGGCGAAGGACCGCGCCGCCCGCAGATACATCCGCGCCTTTTTCCGCGCGCACGGCAAAGCCAGAAAATGCCTTATGCGCGCCCAGCATCAGCGCCAAAGATTTGGTGCGTCCGTCACGGTCAGCAGAGGCAAAAACGCTCGCCAACGGTTGGCCAAGCAGTTCAGAAAGCGGCACATCAACGCGTTCAGCAATCGCAGCAGAAAGGTAGGTGAGGTTGCCGCTTGTATCGCTTGCCCAAAACCAGCCGAGGCCCGATTGTTCGAGCTCGTCCAGCATGGCGAGCCTCTCCCCGTCGGAAAGGGCGCTCGCCGCTTTGGCCGATTTGAGGCCACTCTTTGACAAGAAACCCTTCAGGGGCACCCGCGCTTTCCCTCTCTACAACTTGGCAACCCGAGCGAACCCGGTGCCAAAATCAGTCAATCCATATGGACAGCCCATCGCCGTCCTTCACCATCAGTAAATCCGGTTGGTTATTTTTTGGATAAGATCAGGGGTTAATGCGTAAAATTTTCCGACAATCGCGCCAATTTTTCGAATGGAGCAGCTTGGCGGAAATGAGCCTAAAGCGGGCGGGAGCCGAATTTGTTTAAGTGATTTCGACTTCGACAAACGCTTTGGTGTTCGACCCCATGACACCGGTGATAGCGGCCACCGCTTCATCGTTCAATGCGCGCAAAGGCCTGCCCGCGGCTTCGATCTGATAAGGAGACACGCGGTGCCGCGTGCAAAGTCCATCGGCTCCGTCGCTAATCAGAGGCGTTTCAAACTCTACGCCCTGACTGAACCCTTCGGATCGGCGAACCTTGGCTACGGCCAATTGCCCGCCACCCAGATCGATCACGATGTCAGTGCCCACAGGCACTTCCAACAGACCTTCGATCTTAGCCCCTGTCTTAGATATGTTTCGAAGGAACACATTGTAGCGGTCATTTTCGTGAATCAGGCCGATTTTGCGGAATTCGGTGCGACGTTCGGCACGGTATTTTTCCGGACCGCGCGGCACATAGTGCAATTCCCCAGCTTCCAAACGGGCGACAATATCCGCATCGGGCACAGCGCGAGAAAACAGCATCCCCTGAAGGTGCGAAACGCCTTCTGACGTCACAGCGGCCAATTCATCCTTCGTCTCCACCCCTTCGGCGACTGTTTCCATGCCGAGCGCGGTGGCCAAGCTGACGATGGCAGCAATGATCGCTTCGTTCTTATTGTCTTCGGCGGTGCATCCGCGAACAAAGCTCTGGTCAATCTTGATCTTGTCAAACGGCGCGTCGCGAAGATAGCTGAGCGAGGAATAGCCCGTTCCAAAATCATCGAGTGAAAGCCGGACACCCAGGTCTTTAAGCTCATGGAAGACGCGCAGCGCCCGCTCCATATCGCCAACAAAGACGCTTTCGGTGATTTCCAACTCAACCCGGCTCGGTTTGATCCCGGTTGTGCTGAGCGCGCGCTTGACGATTTCGACAAAATCTTCCGAAGCGAATTGCACCGCTGATACATTGACGGCGGCGCGGATATCGCCCGGCCATGTTTGCACAGTGCGGCACACTTCGTTCAGAGCCCATTCGCCCAATTCGCGAATGATACCGACCTCTTCCGCAACGGGAATAAAGTCCGCAGGTGAAATCATTCCGCGATCGGTGTGGTTCCAACGCATCAACGCTTCGACACAGGCGACCTCATGCGTTTTTGCATCGACGATCGGTTGGTAATGCATTTGCAGCTCGTCGCGGGCAATCGCATCACGCAGATCCGCTTCAATCTGGTGACGATGGCTCGCCTGATCGCGCAGGTCGCTGGAATAGAACCGGAACTGACCGCGCCCGCCGCCTTTGGCGGAATACAGTGCAAGGTCAGCAGCCTTGATCAACTCTTCTTCTTCGATGCCATCGAACGGGGCAACCGCGATGCCAACAGAGCACCCAATCACCGCGCGCATTCCGTTGATAGAGTAGGGCTGCGAGACCATTTGGATGACTCGCTGACCCAAATCGCCCAACACGCCGCGGTCGTCCTCGTCTGGCATGATAACTTGGAATTCATCACCGCCGATGCGGCCAATTTCCACCTTGTCGCCCAAAACGCGCTGCAATCGGCCGGCGACTTGTTTGAGGAGCTCATCACCGGCGGGATGGCCCATGGTATCGTTGACCTGCTTAAACCGATCGAGATCGATCAGCATAATGGCGCAAGATCGCTTGGATACTTTGAACGCGGTTAGAGTTGCTCCCAATTGCTGGGACATGCGGTAGCGGTTGGATAGGCCGGTGAGCGAATCGTAACGCGAAAGCTTTTCCGCATCGCGCGCGCTTTGAAACGTGTCGGAAACATCGCGGGCAATCCCGTGATAGCCCATGAAGCCGCCCTCTGAATCGGTCTGAGGCACAGCGGCGATTTCCCACCAGGATTGCCCCTCGCCCATGTCGAGCTTGACCGTGACTGGCTTGATCGAATTACGCGCGGCAAGCTGGAATTTCAGTGGGCGCTGCGTGCCGCGATCTTCGCTGTTCTCAACCGGTTGGAACACCTCGGTTATAGACCGGCCATTAATGTCGCTAAAGGGCCTGCCTATACGTTGCGCAGCAGGATCGGAGAGATAGACAAGGCGCCCTTCGGCATCGCTGGCCCAAAACCAACCAAGATCGGACTTCTCCAAACTTTGCAGCAGGGATGCACGGCTGGCATGGTCAAAGGAACGCAGAGCCGCCTTCGCCTCTGCATCAACCCCCGAATTTTTGCGCCTTGAAAACAGGCCGCCCATCGCAATGCACCTTAACTGGAAATTCCTTGACGGTCCGCCTTGATCAAAAAGGGTGAAAAAATGAATAATTTGGACTTAACTAAGCCTTGCGGACCGCCTTGTTAATTGGGTGAACACTCATGCAGAAGTGGTTGATCTTGTCACAAGGCCATTTGCAGGCCATCAAGGGCGATCAAGGTTTCAAAAGCAAAAAACGCGAGCCAATCGCGACGCCATAAAACGCCTAGAATGGGGACAATTCGGATGTCAGACAGCACGGTGAAACTCGAAAACGAGGCCGCCCAATCAACCAGCGCATTGGGGCCCTTGGTGGGTGTAGCGCGCGAAGATTTCGTCAGCGCGGTTGCGCTGTTGCTGCGCGAAACCGCGTCTGATCCTAACCGCGCGTTTCGCCACGCAAAATCATTGAGCGAAGACATGGTCAAAATCTTGACCGGCAAAAGCGATCTTGCCCCGCACCCCAAAGACAAACGCTTCATGGACCCGGCGTGGCAATACAATCCGTTCTTTAAGGCGGGTGCGCAATATTACCTTGCCGTGCAAAAAGGCATGCGCAATTGGCTCGAGGACCTTGAGCTGGACGAGTTGGAGCGCAACCGCGCCAACTTTATTTCCAACATCATCTTGGACGGGATTGCGCCGAGCAACTCACTGATCGGCAACCCGACAGCGCAAAAACAGATCATCAATTCGGGCGGCCTTTCCCTGATCAAGGGTCTGCAAAATGCCTATAACGATATCGTGCACAACAAAGGCATGGTGAGCCAAGTCGACAAGCGCCCGTTCAAGCTGGGTGAGAATGTCGCAACATCCAAAGGCAATGTTGTTCTGCGAACAGAAATGATGGAATTGATCCATTACGCGCCGACCACGGATGAGGTTTATGCGATCCCGCAACTGACGGTGCCGCCGCAAATCAACAAAATGTATATCAACGATTTGTCGCCGGAAAAATCGATCATCAAATGGCAGGTCGACAATGGCCTGCAGACATTTGTGATCTCTTGGCGCAACCCGTCTAAGGATCAGGGCCATTGGGATATGGCCGACTACATCTCTTCGTGTGAAGAGGCGCTAGCCGCGGTGTCAGAAATCACCGGGTCGGACAAAGTCAACGTCTCTGCCGGTTGTTCTGGCGGTCAAACCGCCTCTGTGCTGGCGTCAAAACTGGCCGCGACAGGCAATGACATTCTAGGCACGCTAACCTTGATGGTTTGCGTCCTTCACCCAGAACAAACAGATATCGAAGCGGGTTCTTTGGTCAGCGAAAACGGTATGAAGCTGGCCCGCCAACGCGCCGCGAAGAAGGGCGTGATCAAAGCGGACGATTTGGCCCGCGGATTTGCGTGGCTGCGCCCCAATGATCTCATCTGGAATTATGTGATCAACAATTACCTGCTTGGCATGGACCCGCCCGCCTTTGACGTGTTGTTTTGGAATGCGGACGCAACCAATCTGTCAGCCAGTCTGATGGGTGACTTCCTCACTTTGTACGAAACGCTCGCCTTCACCAAGAAGGGCGAAGTCGAAATGGCCGATCACAACGTCGACCTCAGCAAAGTCACCGCCGATATGTTCATCCTGGGCGGGGTCACCGATCACATCACGCCGTGGAAGGCGACCTATCGTTCCACGCAATTGTTCGGATCAAAGAATGTCACCTATGTGCTCAGCCAATCTGGACATATGCAGGCAATCCTGAACCCGCCGACCAATCCAAAGGCCAAATATTTCGTCCAAAAGAAGAAGGGCAAATTGCCCGGCACGGCGGATGAATGGCTGCAAGGGACCGAAGAGGTCAAAGGCAGCTGGTGGCCATATTGGATGGAGTGGATTCAGGCGCGTTCGGGCGACAAAATGCCTGCGCCGGGTACATTGGGCAGCAAAGCCAATCCCCCGCAAGAAAGCGCCCCCGGACTCTACGTTGTCGAAGAAGTCTGATACACCTAGCTACGCAATGACAATTTAACAGCTTATCGGGAGCACGTGTCGCTAAGCATCTGCGACGAGTGCTCCCTACCTGTATCGGCTTGGGATCACGGTACCGAAATAGGCTCCGATAGGACGGAAATACATGAGCGAAGCAATGAAAGACGCGGTCGTCACCATGGAGCAGGTGGCCGGTCGGACGCTACGGGTTGCTACATGGCGGCTCACCGAAGCGACCGAGCATCCACCGGTTTTGTTCTTCAACGGCATTGGCGCCAACATCGAAGCGGTCGCCCCGTTGGCGAACGAGCTCAAAGAACGCGCGTTCATCATGTTCGACATGCCGGGCGTGGGCGAATCGCCTGATCCGCTTGTCCCTTACAACCCCTTCACCATCAGCTGGACAGCAGCCCAATTGCTCGACAAATTCGGCGTGGATGAAGTCGATGTCATGGGCATCAGCTGGGGCGGCGGCATTGCGCAGCATTTTGCCATGCAGCACGCCGCACGCACCCGGCGCGTTGTTTTGATCGCGACCAGCGCTGGCATGTTGATGATGCCGGGTAGCCCCAAGGCGCTGACCAAAATGGCCAACCCGCGCCGTTATATCGACCCAGAGTTCATGATGAAGAACTTTGAGACGCTCTACGGCGAAGGTCTGGGCAAATCTCAAGGCAAAGGCGGGCATATGTCGCGGCTCAAACCGCCCAGCCCGCGCGGATATATGTATCAGTTGATGTGCATGCTGGGATGGACCAGCGCGCCAGCCTTGCCGTTCCTGCTTAAGCAAGACACCCTGATTATGATGGGCGATGATGATGCGATTGTGCCGCTTGCCAATGGCAGATTCCTCAACATGCTCATTCCCAACAGCGAACTTGTGGTGATGAAGGGCGGCGGCCATCTGTTCTTGTTGTCGCACAAGGACGAATGCACCGCGGCGATGCGCGAATTTTTGGACGCACCAGAAAACGAAGAAGAGCTAGCAGCCTAATAAGGGCGCGGCATAGAAATACGGGCGTCCGCCCGGCCAAAGCGGGCATTGGGAGAATTGCGATCGCAACAGCCATTCCGCAAGACGAATCCGTCCCCATTCGGGCCCATAGCGGCACCGGCGGAGCTTTGGACAAAACCGGGTTTGCTTGGGCTGTGTTTGAATGGGCGCGAAACCCGTATTACATCTTGATCGTCATCTATATTTTCGCGCCCTATTTCGCGCGCGACATCATCGGGGCGGATCTGCTGGCTAGCGGGGAATTGGACGCTCTTGCCCCCGAAGAAGCGCGCAAGACAGCCAACGCCCAAGGCCAAGCGACCATTGCATCGGTCACCAAATGGGCCGGACTAATAGCCGCCCTCACCGCTCCTTTTCTTGGCGCAGCGTTGGATCGCGGCGGGCGGTTAAAGCCGCTTTTGGCAGTGTTCTTGGGCGCAATCACTATTTCGTCTGCGATGCTTTGGTTTGCGCAGCCCGGAGGCGCTGGCCTGCCCGTGTGGGCGATCATGGCGCTGCTGGTGGTGGCTTACGTCAGCTACACCTATTCCGAAGTCACTCACAACGCGATGCTCTCGGTTGCGGGTGAACCGGCGCGTCTTTCGATGATTTCGGGGTTGGGTTTGGGACTTGGCAATCTGGCAGCGGTGCTGATCTTTGTCGCGATTGCCCTGCTCTTCATTCTGCCGGGAGCGATCGGTTGGCCTTTTGAACAGCCGCAATTTGGCGTTGATCTTTCAACCTTTGATCACGCGCGAATGACAGGGCCAATTTGCGCGGCGTGGCTAGCGACATTTTCGATCCCGTTCTTCCTGAACGCAAAAGACCCCGGCCTACCGGGCACAAGCTGGCGCGCGGCCATCGTCACCGGGTCTAAAGCCGTCCTTACGACCGTGCGCGAAGTGCGCAATTACCGCCAATTGGCCAAATTCCTCATCGCCCGGATGTTGTACGCGGACGGCATGGCCGCTTTGCTCGCCCTCAGCGCGGTCTATGTCGCGCTTTTCCTTGAATGGGGCTTTCTAGAGATGCTTTCATACGCGATCTTCGGGTCGATCTTTGCGTTTTTCGGCGGTATCTTTGGCGGATGGCTCGATACCAAAGTTGGGGTCAAGAACGCCCTGATCATCGAGATTGTGGGAATGGTCGCGGCCTTTTCGGCGCAGCTTTCGCTTACGCAGGACACGCTGTTTTTCGGGGCAGTGCAAAATTATCAGGTGTGGGATGGTCTGGTGTTCCAGACGCTGTCTGATCTCACCTATCTGGCGTTAATCAGCGTCGTCGCCGTCACCGCCACAGCCAGCATCTCTTCCAGCCGCGCGATGTTGGTCACACTCGCTCCATCTGGGCGCAGCGGGGAATTCTTCGGCCTTTATGCAATAGCCGGGACGATCACCGTGTGGATGGGGCCGTTGCTGATTGAAATCTTCACCACCGCGTTCAACGATCAACGCATCGGGATGGCATCGATCTGCTTGCTGTTCGCCAGCGGGTTGGCGGTGCTGGTGTTTGTTCGGATGCCTGATCGGGCCTTAGGCAGGGCCTGACTTAGCTCGCGGGCGGCAACCATTCTGCAATAATCGCGTTCACTTCGTCCGGCGCGTCTTGCTGAACCCAATGCGACACGCCGGGCAGACGTTTTAGCGTGAAATCGCTCGCCCATTCCTCTGTGCCTTCGGTGCAATGAATGTTGAGAGCGACATCTTCTTCGCCCCAAACCATCAAAGTCGGCACGTCCACGCGCGCGTCGCCCAAATCAATTGTGCCACCATGACGCAGCAACGCCCGGTAGTAATTGACCATGGCGGACCTTGCGCCCGGCCTGCGGCTCGCATCGCTATAAACTGCGCGTACCTCAGGGCCAAAGCGTTCTGGGCGGCAGGAGGTTTTCGCGATCAAATCGCCGACCGCATCTCCGCCCTTTCGCGCCAACATCCGTTCGGGCAGCCACGGCAGCTGAAACGCGAAAATATACCAGCTTTTTTTGAATTGCCGCCAATGCCGAATTTCACGCCGCGCCACCATTGGATGGGGCACATTCATGATCACAAGCCGGGTTAGCGGGCGCAGCTTTGTTATCGCAAAAGCCCAAGCGATGATCGCGCCCCAGTCATGCGCAAACAGCGTGACCTGCTTGGCCCCGCTGGCATCAATCAAGTCCGCCACATCCTGTGTCAGCCGATCCAGCGCATATTCGCGCACGTCGGCAGGACGGTCGGTCCCGCCATACCCGCGAATGTTCGGGGCCCAGACCCGGTATCCCACCTTTGCGAGCAAAGGCATTTGATGACGCCATGAAAAATGCAGCTCAGGAAAGCCATGGAGCATTAGCGCCAAATGGTCCCCTTCCCCTGCCATGGCGACTTCAAAGGTCAGACCCTGAGTCTTCACAAAATCGACGGTGATCCCGCTTTGCGGATCGGGCGACCAACTGGCTGTTTTGCTCATGCAGGCACCATAGCAGCAGGCCGCCTCTTATGCTAAACCAGTATCAAATAAAGACTGGGAGAGAACATCATGGCGACTTATGACCTCATCATCCGGGGCGGCACCATTGTCGATGGCACCGGCGCAGAGGCCTTTACCGGCGATGTCGCGGTAAAAGACGGCTTGATCGCGGGCGTTGGCACGATTCAAGGCGACGCGGCGCGCGAGATTGACGCGACCGGTCAGATCGTCGCCCCCGGCTTTGTCGACATTCACACCCATTACGATGGTCAGGCAACATGGGATCAGGAAATGGCCCCATCCAGCTGGCACGGCGTCACGACGGTTGTAATGGGCAATTGCGGCGTCGGCTTTGCCCCTGCAAAACCTGACCGTCACGAATGGCTGATCAGCCTGATGGAAGGCGTTGAAGACATTCCCGGCACAGCCTTGGCCGAAGGGATCACATGGGATTGGGAAACCTTCCCCGAATATCTCGACGCGCTGGAAAAAATGCCACGCAGCATCGACGTCGCCACCCATGTGCCCCACGGCGCCGTGCGCGCCTATGTTTTGGGTGACCGCGAACAACCTGGCGCGGTTCCCACCGAAGACGACATCAAACAAATGTCGGATATCGTTGAGGAAGGCGTGCGCGCCGGGGCCTTGGGCTTCTCCACCTCGCGCACCGTCTTGCACAAATCGGTCGACGGCGAATTGGTCCCCGGCACAACCGCCACACCCGAAGAATTGGTCGCCATCGGTCACGCAATGGGCCGCGGGCAGCGCGGCGGCGGTCACGCTGTGTTTGAAATGGCCAGTGACATGATGCGCGAATGGGATGAATTTGGCTGGATGGGCAAACTCAGCCGAGAGGCCGGAGTGCCCGTGACCTTTGCCGCCCTGCAATCGGTGAAAAAGGATATGACGCTCGATGAAATGATCACATCGATGCGCGCAGAAAACGACAACGGCGCCAACATCGTGGCCCAAATCGCGCTGCGCGGAAACGGCATTATTATGGCGTGGCAGGGAACGGTTCACCCCTTCACCTTCCGCCCCAGCTGGCAAACCATCGCGGATCTGCCTTGGGCGGAGCAAAAGGCGAAGTTGCTCGACCCCGAGTTTAAGAAACAGCTCTTGTCGGAATCCAACGATTATTCCGAGGCGCCCATGGATATCATCGAAGTGGTGATGGTCATCACCCAAGGGTGGGCTTTGCAATATGAAATGGACCCGGATTTCGATTACGAACCAGAAGCATCCGCGAGTGTGAATGCCCGCGCGCAAGGGGCCGGCATCGACCCGCAAGAATACGCTTACAATATGCTGTGCGAACAGGACGGAACCGGGTTTATCTATCTGCCGATCCTGAACTACATCGACGGCAATCTCGATTTCCTCCACCCGCTGCAACATTCCGACGACACCGTGAATTCGCTGTCCGATGGCGGCGCGCATTGCGGCACTATCTGCGACGCGGCGTCGCCGACGTTTATGTTGGAGCACTGGGTCAAAAGCCGCCGCCGGGGCGACCGGATCACCCTAGAGCAAGCGATGCAGCGCCAATGCCGCGACACCGCCTCCCTTTACGGATTGGAAGATCGCGGCGTGATCGCACCGGGGTATCTCGCCGATATCAATGTGATCGATATGGAGCGCCTGAAACTGGGCCGCCCATGGCTGGCATTCGACCTGCCCGCAGGCGGTAAACGCCTGCTGCAAAAGGCCGATGGCTATGCCTGCACGATCAAAAATGGCGAAGTGACCTTTGAAGAGGGCAAATGGACCGGCGCCACACCGGGCGGCCTGATCCGAGGCCCACAACGCGCGCAATTGGCGGAGGCGGCGGAGTAAACGGGCACAATGAGCTCACAGTCTGAAATCGAAATCCGAGAATTTGACAACGGCGATACTGCGGCATTTGTGGCGCTCAATCGCCGGTGGATCGAAGAGCATTTCGAGGAAGCAGACGCCGACCGCGCGCTCTTTGCTGATCCGCACGGAATGATCGTGCGCAAAGGCGGATCGATTTTCATGGCCTGCGAGAATGGCCGCGCGGTTGGGACAGGCGCGCTGGTCCCCGCTCACAACGCACCGGCAGATGGCCGGGATTGGTGGGAAATCATCAAGATGGCGACCGATCCCACCGCTCAGGGCAAAGGCGTGGGTCAGCGTGTCATTCACAGCCTGATCGAACGCGCGCGCCAAAACGGCGCCGATGCCCTTTGGCTCGAAACCAATGACGCCTTGAGCGCGGCAGTCCGGCTGTATGAACGGGTCGGTTTCCGCAGGCTTTCGCCTGAGGAATGCTGGCCGACACCCTATGACCGCTGCAACCTCCAACTTGTGTTGGAATTGTAGCCGGTTGCGTCATGATTTGGCCGCGCCTTACGGCTGGATCACAATACCCTTCGCCGGATCGACCGTGCCGCCGACCATCGTCAGATAGGTATCGCGCGCTGCGTCCAATCCTTTGAGCGTCACGATATCGACGGTGCCTTCGACCGCGCTGAGGAAACCGTGCCATGTTTTGGCGATCATCATGCCGCCGTCTACCGGGCCGTGTTCCTTAAAGAACGCAACGAAGTGGTCAGGTGCGAACAACAATACCGGCTTTGGCCCCGGCATATCCGCCGCGCCGCCCATCCCTGCGCCGCGTTCCTCAATATGGGTCGCGCCGACTAGGCAGGAATACTTAAGCGCATCACCGAAATGGCCGTGAATGTTCGCCAAGAGTTTGGAATTGCCAGCGAAATCGACGCTGACGGTGTTCTTGGCGGCTATGCCAGAGAGATCATCATAGGCCACCACATCGTCATACAGCCCGGTTGATTTCACAAAGGCGACATTGCCCGGTGATGTAAGGCCAATGCGCCTCACACCGGGCGAATTTTGCTTCGCAACGCTGGTCAGCCCCATCGCGGTTTTGGACGATGCGCTGGTCATCACCACTTGCTCTGCACCGAACCACGCTTCGGAACGCATGAAATAGTCGATGATAAACCCGGTTTTGAACAGCGGGCCGTAAATCATCCGCTCATTCTCACGCGCCGGATCATGCTCTGGATCGGCGGCCAGACGGGTGTAATTGTTGTAGACCGGGCTCATCGGCTGACGATAATCGGTCAAGTCGGAGAAACTGGCCGCGGTGACATTGCCCGGCACCACGTCGAGATGGCTGCCCATCGGCAAATATCCGTAAACCCGCTCACCCACGGCGATATCGGCGCTGTTGCTCTCGACAACCTTCGCATGGCCCCACATCGGCACGATGCCCATGCCGTCTTCATCGGTTTTGGGCGGGAAGAAATTCCAATATCCAAACCCATCGCCAACCACCGCATAGGTGATGTTGTTGGCCGTCACAGAAAAGCTCTCAACCGCGAGGCGCACAGCGCCATCGGCAAGCGCGCCTGCATCGGCGGTGACAACGGCGGCGTTTGTAAGTTCGTCTTTGCGAACGTGAACTTGGGCAAGTGACATTAGGCTATCTCCTCTTTGTCACCGCTCTAACCCATCACGGCTCGCTTTCCCACCGGGTAGCCGCGATTGAAGGGCGATTTTCGCACGTGACCAGCCATGCAGAAAGATGATCGCATTGGCTGATGCCAACTTCCCCTTGAGGCGTGACTTGAAGAGCGCGGATGATGGGATAGAGGAATATGTCGGCAAGCGTGAACTGACCGTTCTTTCCCCTATCGCCTGTCCAAGCTCCGTCTTGCGCCAATTCGGCTTCGACAAAGCCCAAAGCACGGCTGATCTGAGGCAGTGCGCGGGTGATCTTTGCTTCGTCCAACTCCATCCCGGCAACCCGGTGCATGATCCAAGGCATCACCAGCCCGTTTTCAAACAGCGGAAATAAATAGGTGTTTCCGATCCCCACCCACTTATCCATCACCGCACGGGCAGCGGCGGCGCGCGGTTGGAGCGCGGCGTCATTATGGGCGTTGTCGATATATTGGGTGATCGCGACAGTCTCGATCAATTCCAGCCCGTCGACTTCAACAAAGGGTACTTTGCCAAAGGGGTGGCGGTTGGTTGGTGAATGGGCAGCAGTCGCGATAGTTTCGTGACTTACACCGGATTCTTCACAAGTGATCTGAACAATGCGGGTGTAGGTGGAAATGACAGTGCCAAAGATGCGGACCTGCGGCGTTGGGGCCATTTCATGAGTCACGAGGTCTCACTCAGACTGTTCAGGCTGAGGATCATCTTGCTGCGTCGTTTCGGCAGGAGCAGGCCGCGCGGGTGAAACCCGCGCCATGGCGCTGCTGACCTCTTGCAAACGGGCGCTAAAAGCGCGCATTCGGACCGAACAAACCTGCTGAATTTCGGTTGGATTAAGCTCGAGGTAAACTGGATAACGCTCTGAAAAGGCTTCCGCAATTTCAATTCCGCGCTGCGCTTCATACCGGCCGACGAAATAGGTCAAAGCCGATGTTAGGCCCACACGATTGTCTGGCGTCATTTCCGCTTCGCCTTCCGCCATCAACGCGCCGATGAAAATGGCGCAGTCCAAATCGGATTCGGCGTTGAAGGCGGGCTCAAAAGCCTCTTCATCTTGGGCATGCACAGGAGAGCCAGCAATGGCCAAACCCATCACAGCACCGGCGATCGCCCCCACCCGCATGATCACACGCGCATCGGCATCAGGACATAAAGCGCCGCGCTGCTGTCATCTTCGCGGATCAAAGTGGGCGCGCCCGCATCGGCGAGGTGCAATTCGATCTCGTCGCTATCAAATTGTCCCAATATGTCTTTGAGATAATTGGCGTTAAACCCAATCTCAAACCCTTCGCTGGAATAGCTGGCGGCCAATTCTTCGGCTGCGTTGCCATTGTCGGGCGAGGTAACGGACAACGTCACACGGTCATTATCCAGCCCCATTTTGACGGCCCGCGTTTTCTCCGTTGCGATGGTCGCAACGCGGTCCACGCCTTGGAAGAACAGTTTTGGGTCAACTTTCAAGATCTTGTCGTTACCCGTTGGAATAACACGGCTGTAATCTGGGAACGTGCCGTCGATCAGCTTGCTCGTCAGCACAACGCCGCCCTCACCCGATAGGGTAAAGCGGACCTTGCTCGCCGACAGGTCAACCTGAACCGAACCGTCCATCGCTTCTTCCAAAAGCTTGCGCAGTTCCGCAACCGCTTTGCGCGGGACAATGACGTCTGGCATGCCGTCGGCGCCGTCCGGACGCGCCAGAGTAAAGCGCGCGAGACGGTGGCCATCTGTGGCCGCCGCTTTCAACACAGGCTCATCCTCATCGGTAACGTGCAGGAAAATGCCGTTAAGATAATAGCGGGTTTCTTCGGTCGAAATCGCAAAGCGCGTTGCGTCAATCATTTGAGCCAGCGTGCGCGCGGGCAGTTCAAATGATGTTGGCAGATCGCCTTCGACAATCACGGGAAAATCATCGCGCGGCAATGTCGGCAGTTTAAACCGGCTTCGGCCCGCCTTCACTTCCATCCGGTTTTCCGCCGTTTCAAGGCTAACCTGGCTTCCATCAGGCAGCTTGCGAGCGATATCGAACAACAGATGCGCCGACACGGTGATCGCACCGGGCGTATCAACCGATGCCGCCGCCATTGTTTCGGTGACTTGCAGGTCGAGATCGGTCGCCATCACCTTCACGCTGCCGCCGTCTGATGCGTCGATCAGGACGTTGGAGAGGATCGGAATGGTGTTGCGGCGCTCAACCACCGACTGAACATGGGAGAGACAACGCAGGAGCGTCGCGCGTTCGATCGTAGCCTTCATCAGCTTAGCCTACCTTTTAGTGCCTTAGATGGCGTCGAGAAGGACGGAATCGCCCCTTCAACGCCGATTGGTTCCAGAAAACCTTAGCGAACCCGGCAATGCGGGCAAGTTCAGGGCGGTGGGAGGCGGGATTCCCTTGGGGATAAGGGGCCATTAAAGAACCAGTCCACTCCGATAGGAAGGGAAATGGGTGCGTGAGCTTACCCCAACATCGCCATGCCGCCGTTCACATGCAGCGTTTCGCCCGTGACATAGCCCGCCTCTCGGCTCGCCAGATAGCCAACGGCCGCACCGATATCATCGCCCTCGCCCATTTTGCCCGCTGGGATGCGGGCGTTGAGCGCGTCTTTCTGCGCGTCGGGCAATTCATCCGTCATCGCCGTGCGGATAAAGCCGGGCGCGACGCAATTGGCGGTGATCCCGCGCGATGCGACTTCTTGTGCGAAGCTTTTGGTCATGCCGGTCACGCCTGCTTTGGCGGCGGCATAGTTCATCTGGCCCGGATTGCCCGTGCTGCCGACGACGCTGGTGATGTTGATGATCCGGCCAAAGCGCGCCTTCATCATCGGACGCGCGCTGGCGCGCATCAGGCGGAAAATCGCTTCGAGATTGACGGAGATCACCTGATCCCATTCATCATCCTTCATCCGCATCGCCAGATTGTCGCGCGTAATCCCGGCATTGTTCACCAAAATATCGATCCCGCCCAGCGTGTGAACGGTCGCAGGGATCAATTCATCGACTTGAGTCTTGTCCGACAGGTTGCAGGTGATCTCAACGTGATCGCCGTGTTCGGGTGAGCCCACTTCGGAAATAAGCTGTTCGCGAAAGGCGCGCAATTTGTCGCCATTCGATCCCGAAAGCGCAACCCGCGCGCCTTGCTTGGCCAGTGCTATAGCAATAGCCGAACCGATGCCGCCGCTTGCGCCTGTAACCAGCGCGTTCATTCCGTTGAGTTGAAACATTTTGGCTCCTTACCAGTCGAGATAATAGATCAAGGCCTTCTCCGGCTTGACCCCAAAGCTTTCATACAGGCCAATCGCAGGCGTGTTGTCAGGCTCTGTTCCCAACCAAATCTCTTCAATATCCTCGTCATCGGCGCGCTCAAACACTTTGAGCATCAAAGCGCGCGCGATGCCTTGCCTGCGCCAATCGTCCCCTGTGCCGATCTCGTCAAGGTATAGCTCGGTCGGTTTGTCGGGATGAAGGTGGATTACGCACATAACCATGCCAACCACTTGGCCGCCCGATATCGCAACACACATCACATTGGCTGGGTTCGCCAGATAGGCCGCAAGACGCGCCGGATCGATTGCCTCATCAAAAACCCCGGCGGCAACATTTTGGAGGAGGTGGGCGTTGTCGGCATTGATCCAATGCAGATCGAACTCAGCCGCTTTGCTGTGTTGGTGCGAAGCTGACTCTGCGCTTTTCCCGGATTCGGTCATCGGGCATTTCTCCCTCAACGATCTCATAACCCATTTGAGCGAAA
The DNA here is from genome assembly GCA_947502815.1 of uncultured Erythrobacter sp. Lineage (GTDB taxonomy): Bacteria > Pseudomonadota > Alphaproteobacteria > Sphingomonadales > Sphingomonadaceae > Erythrobacter. Next base: position 1,438,871 of record CANNBH010000001.1, on the reverse strand, counting down.
TGCCGCACCATCTAACAGCTGGATGCGTGCATTGATGGAATGTTCGGTGCCTCTTGGAGCGGCACATTCAATTCTGCAAATTTTTGAGCAATTCGTCGCCCCTCAGCTATCGACCGAAAAGTGGGCTTTCGACCAGACGTTTCAGCGCGCGCAGTGCATAGAACCGACCTAGGCGGATTTTTGCAGCTGCGCGCTCAAAGACCTCAGAGGCGCTCAGTTCAAGATGAAGATGCGACACCTCCCGTCCGGGACCTGTTTGATTGCCGTGCACCCATTCAGCTTGCGAAAGAAATGGGAACGCGATTGGTAGCGCGTTCGTTGCTGTTCCGACCGTGACCGTCGCAACGGCAGTCAGAAAAAAGGGATATAAATTGAACTGGGAGCCATCAAGGCGGGCAGCACTCGACCGGCAAAATGCATTCATTGCCAAAGCTGGTCAGACTTACGCCTCACGGCGGAATTTTGATCTTGGCGCAGGACATCATGAGGGCGTCTCTTGCCTCTCACCTTGGATCAGCCATCGTCTGCTTCTCGAGGAAGAAGTGCTGGCGCAGACGCTCTCCCAGCATAGCGAACAATCCGCCGAAAAGTTCGTTGCGGAAGTGTTCTGGCGTGGATACTTCAAAGGCTGGTTGGAGCACCGTCCCGAAGTTTGGTTTCGCTATCGCAGGAACCTCACCAACTACGTGAGGCAACTGGAGCGGAATGCATCTCTGCGACGCCGCTACGAAGAGGCCATTGATGGCAGAACAGGGATCGACTGTTTCGACCATTGGGTTCGCGAACTCATCCAAACCGGGTACCTCCACAATCATGCTCGCATGTGGTTTGCTAGCATTTGGATCTTCACGCTTGAAATCCCTTGGGAGCTGGGCGCAGATTTCTTCTATCGCCATTTGCTGGATGGAGATGCCGCTTCCAATACATGTTCGTGGCGCTGGGTCGGTGGGCTTCACACGACTGGCAAAACCTATTCCGCACGCGCTTCAAACATCAAGAAATCACGAACGGCCGATTCGATCCCATAGGCTTGGCGACGGAAGCATCGCCGCTGCAAGAGCCTGCATTGCCTGCCCCCATTGCCCCTCGCTTGGGCGACTGCGAAGTGCCACTCGGTCGCGTCGGACTGATACTGACAGAGGAAGATTGTAGCCCCGACCGTTTACCGCTCACGATTGCCCCGGCTGCCACGCTTTCATTGCTCAATCCCTCACCGCGTTCTGTCCTTGCGAACAGCCCAATTGTCGACGCATTTTCGCAGCAGTGTGTTGCGGAAGCGGCAAGACTGGCGAGAGCAAAGTGGGAGATTGAATGCCTTGAGACCGATAGCGCTGATTGGAAAGGCGTGATCACGGATTGGGTTAAACAGAATGATCTTGATGTTTTGGCAACTGCGCGAATTCCAATAGGACCATCGCGCAAGCGCCTTTTGAAGGCATGCCGTGATTTGGATGTCTCTCTCGTGGAGATAACGCGTCCTTATGACGCTTTCGTATGGCCTTGCGCGAAAGCGGGCTTCTTTGGGCTTCGTAAGAAGATCCCATCGATTCTGTCGCAGCTGGATTTGATCTAACTAATTCAATTCACTTAGAAACCGGCTCGCATCAGTGGCAATCTGTGATTTCTTAGCGGGGCTGAATTTCCCGTAGCTCCTAACAATCATCGCCATGCGAGGGTTGTTCTTGAATCTCTCCTCATGCCGCGAAATGAAATCCCAGTAGAGGTAATTAAAAGGGCAAGCATCCTCCCCTTCCTTGACCTTCACTGAGTATCGGCAGGCGCCGCAATAATCGCTCATTTTATCGATGTATGTGCCCGACGAGGCATAGGGTTTGCTTGCCAAAATCCCGCCATCTGCAAATTGGCTCATACCCAAGGTGTTTGGAAGTTCGACCCACTCGAATGCGTCGGCATAAACGGCCAAATACCATTCGTGAACTTGCTCTGGATCGATGCCCGCGATCAGTGCAAAATTTCCCGTGATCATCAATCGCTGAATGTGATGAGCGTAGGCTTCATCGCGTGTCTGGGAAATGCAAGTGCGCAGACAGTTCATCTGAGTGTCTCCGGTCCAATAAAACGAAGGCAGCGCGCGATGTGCACTCAGATCATTGCGCTTTTGATAGCCCGGCATTTCGCGCCAATAAATTCCGCGAACATATTCGCGCCAGCCGATGATTTGCCGGATGAACCCTTCGGCAGAATTGATTGGCACGCGGCCTGCCCGATACTCTTCTTCCACCCGTAAACATACGCCAAGAGGCGAAAGCAGACCGATGTTGAGATAGAGTGATATGACCGCGTGATAGAGAAAATTCTGCCCCTCAAGCATGGCATCTTGAAATTCGCCAAACTGCGGCAAGGCTTCGCTCAAGAAACTCTCTAGAGCATTCTCGGCATCGGCTCGACTTGCTCCGAACCAATAGTCGTCCAGAGATCCGAAGTTGTCGGGGAATTGAGCCTCAACAAGCTGCAGCACCTCTTGCGTTATGGCGTCTGGCGCAAACCGTTTCGGACGCGGCATGAAAAGGTTGTCGCCGGCCGGTTTACGGTTCTCTTTATCAAAATTCCATTTGCCGCCTTCTGGCTTGCCCTCTTTCATCAGCAACCCAGTCTTCTTTCGCATTTCGCGATAGAAATACTCCATCCGAAGCGACTTTCGGCCTTCTGCCCATTGAGAAAATTCTTCGAGCGAACAGACGAACCGATCATCCCTTTGAACGTGGACGGTAATGCCAAACGCGTCCTGCCAACCGCGCACCAATTCCATGACCCGGAATTCAGAGGGTTCGGTGAGCGCAATATTCGTTATCGAATGCCGGTTGATTGCGCGCGCGACTTCATCTGTGAATGTGCCGGTATTGCCCGGATCATCGAGCGCAACATAGTCGACCAACCATCCCGTTTCGCGCAGTTCTTGAGCGAAATGGCGCATGGCCGAGAAAATGAACGCGATCTTTTTGGGGTGGTGCGGCACATAGCTTGCCTCCTCCATGACCTCCATCATGAGGATGATACTATGCGCCGGGTCGGCCTTCATTAAGGACGGCAAAGTTGCGCTCAGTTGGTCACCGAAAATTGGTAAGAGCGTCGTCACAATCTGGCTAATGATCGCTCAAAAGCCGAGAAGCAAGTCCGTGAGTGCCCCGGCCGAAAAAGACTACTTTCACTCCCAAAAGTGGACATTCCAATCGTTCTCAAAGAGCCCTGAAAGCGGACTCTAAGACTAGCGCGATCTGACCTCAGACTGTTCAAGCCCCGACATCTTTGGCAAATCCTTCAATGTCTTCCATCGTAATCAGGCTGGTGGTTTTCGCTTCGCCGGCGATCTTCTTGATCATTGGGCTGAGCACTTTGCCGCCAAATTCAACGAAACTGTCAACGCCGTCTGCATGCATCGCAGCGACGCTTTCGCGCCAGCGCACGCGGCCCGTGACTTGCTGGACCAGCAGAGATCGCTCTTCGGCAGGGTCGGTGACTTTCGCAGCGGTGACGTTGGCGAACAGCGGAACAGCCAGCGCACCCGGTGCATTTTCCGCCAGCGTTTCTGCCATGCGGTCGGCGGCGGGCTGCATCAAGGAACAATGGAACGGAGCGGATACGGGCAGCAGAATGCCGCGTTTGACGCCGTGATCTTTCACCAGCGCCACCGCGCGTTCAATCGCGCCCTTGTGGCCTGAGATCACGACTTGGCCGGGATCATTGTCATTGGCGACTTCGCACACTTCGCCGTCTGCCGCGGCCTGCGCCAATGCGGTCGCTTTTTCAATGTCCGCACCCAGCAATGCCGCCATCGCGCCGATTCCCACAGGAACCGCCGCTTGCATCGAGTTCCCGCGCAATTTGAGCAGGCGCGCCGTTGTCGCCAGATCAAACGCACCAACCGCGCACAATGCGGTGTATTCGCCCAGCGAATGCCCCGCGACACACGAAGCATTGTCCGCCAGCTTCACCCCAAATTCGCTTTCCAACACGCGCAAGGTCGCAATGGCATTGGCCATGATCGCGGGCTGAGCATTCTCGGTCAGGGTAAGCTGATCCTCTGGACCATCGGCCATGATAGCGGACAGTTTCATGCCCAGCGCATCATCAACCTCTTCAAACACCGCGCGCGCTGCGCTGCTGGCGGCGGCTAGGTCTGTGCCCATGCCGACTTTTTGACTGCCCTGCCCCGGGAATACGAATGCGTGCATTGAACTTCCTTGTCACGTTGGTGCCAGGCCGCCCGCTCCCTCCGCCCTTCCACCCGAAATATTTTCGGATACGATCCGGGTGGAAGGGCGGAGGGAGCGGGCGGCTAGGTGGCTTTGGTTAGTACGCCGTTAAGCCGCGCCCGCTGGCCCTGCAAGTCCGAAAGGCACAACCCTGTTGGAAGCGGTGTGACCGATGTCAGCCCGGCCCAAATACGGTATCCCCACCCGGTCGCACCAATATTTGGCGATGTCCTCTTCACCCTGACCAAACTCGACATAGTTTTCCGGCACCGCGGTGATCGCCCCCAAACGCAGTCCAGCGAGGCGCGGCATACTGCCCGCCAGCGCAAAGAACATGCGGTCGATGGCGTAAAGATGCTCGCTGACTTCCTCGACCATCAGGACATGGCCTGACAGGTCCGGCATAATCGGCGTTTTGGCCAGCATCGCCAGTGTGATCAGATTGAATGCGGCCGCCGGGGTCACGCCATCAAGGCTCGGCTCAAGTCCGGAATTGTCGCCGCCGAACCAGCGCAAAACGCGGCGCACCGCCTCGCGCCCGGTTTCCGAACGCGCGCTGACTGGCATGGATCCATGCGCGCATTGCCCAATCCCTGCGCGGTAAAGCGCTGCGAGCAAATAGCCGCAATCGGAAAAGCCGACATAGGTTTTTGCCCGCGCCGCCGCGTTCATTTGCGCCGTTGCCGCCTCTGCAATCCTGTTGGAGCCATAGCCCCCCTTTGCAAACCACACCGCGTCGAAGGCGGGATCATTCGCGCAATCGAGCAGCCCGGTCAGCCGAGTAAGATCGTCGCCGGCAAAATGCCCTTGTTTGGCAAAGCATTGTTCGTGGAAGGTCACCCTATGATCAGGGAACTCTGCCGCCACCAAGGCTTCAAGCGCGGCGGCGTGGTCGCGGGTGATTGGCGTTGCTGGGGCACAAATCGCGATATTTGTCATGGTTTCAGCCTATGGCGCTTGTCAGCCTCCTTGCAAGCCAATAACCACTTGCCGCATGTCAGATATCGACGCAGCATCGCTAATCAATGGGCAATCCAAGCCGCTTTCAGGACGCCCGCTGTTCTTTTGCGGAATTGGCGGATCGGGTATGCTTCCCCTTGCACAAATCGCCCATGGATTTGGCCATTCGGTCGCTGGTTCCGACCGTTCGTATGATCAAGGGCGCACGCCGGAAAAATTCGAGTGGCTGGCTGGCAATGGCTTTGCCCTGCACCCACAAGATGGCAGCGGGATTGTTTCGCCCGATCAAATCCTGATCGCGTCCGCTGCGGTGGAAGACACCGTTCCCGAGGTTGCAAAGGCGCGCGAATTGGGCTGCGCGCGGATGAGCCGCGCGGAATTGCTCTCCGCTCTGTTTAACGAGGCGGGTTATTCGATTGCAGTTGGTGGTACGTCAGGCAAATCAACCGTCACCGGCATGATCGCATGGATATTGTCACAGGGCAGCTATGACCCAACCGTGATGAACGGCGCTGTGATGAAAAACTTCGCCAGCCCGGACAATCCCTTTGCCAGCGCGCGCATCGGCAACCCGCGCATTTTCGTCAGCGAAGTCGATGAGAGCGACGGCTCTATCGCTTTGTATAAACCGACCATCGGGGTGCTGCTCAACGTCAGCCTTGATCATAAGAGCATTGAGGAATTGCGCGTTTTGTTTGGCAATTATGTCAACGAAGCGGGCTGCGGCGTGATCAATTTCGACAATGAGGAAGCCCGTTTCCTCGCTGAACGCACGACCAACCATGTCAGTTTCGCGGTCAGCAACACCGCCGCGGATATTTCGGTGGAGCCTGACACCGTAAAAGAATCGGCCTTTGGCATCAGCGCCGTGATTGTCGATAGCCGCAGCCGCGATGTTGCCCCGCTCGACCTGCCCATGCCGGGCAGCCACAATCTCTCCAACGCATTGGCCGCCATTGCCGCGGTAAGCGCGGCGGGAATCGATGTGAAGAAAGCCGCGCACGCGCTGGGATCGTTTGAAGGGCTTGGCCGCCGGTTTGATGTGATCGGAACGACGGACAGCGCCATCACCGTAATCGACGATTTCGGCCACAACCCCGAAAAATGCGCCGCGACTTTGCGCACGCTCAAAGCGACACCGGGCCGCGTCATCGCGTTTTTCCAGCCGCATGGATACGGCCCGCTCAAACAGATGGGCGACGAATTGGCGGAAACCTTTGCTCGCGAATTGGATTCAGGTGACATCACGATCATGTGCGACCCGGTCTATTATGGCGGAACCGTTGATCGCAGCCAGGGGACCGAGCGGATCACCGCGCTGATCACACAGCACGGCGGATCGGCCGAGCATATCGCTGCACGAAGCGCCTGCGGTGACCGCATGGTCGCCATGGCGCGGCCGGGCGACCGGATTGTTATCATGGGCGCGCGCGATGACACTCTGACCAGTTTTGCGCAAAGTGTGTTTGAGCAGCTCAAATGAGCCTGTTTGAACGCGCCAGCCGCCATGCGTGGTTTATGGTTGGCGCGCTTGCGCTTGCGTTCTTGTTTGTGGTGGTTGTGGATCAGTATTTCGGCCATTCCAGCATCGCTTTTGGCATCGCGATCGTCGGGCTTGTGGCCGCCAATGCACGGATGCTCATGTTTAACTGTCAGACCTGCGGAAAGAACGTGTTCTTTCGCGGAATATTTGTGGTTCCTTGGCCCAACCGGATCTGCGGCAAATGCGGCACGGATTTAAGCGACCCTTCGCAAATTAGGTGATGGAGCGTCCCGCCAGGGCAAGGTAGTCTTACCGCCATGTCCGCTCATGATTTCTCGCTCGATACGCTGCTGAAAGCATGCGCCACCCAGCACGCGACGCGCGAGGCCGCCGTCGATGGCGCGCAGCGGCTGACCTATGCGCAGTTGGATGCGCGCGTCGACGCGCTGGCCCATTGGTTGATGGAACGGCGCATCAAACCGGGTGACCGGGTTGCGATCCTGCTGACCGATGGCGCGCCCTACCTCACCGTGTTGCTGGCCTGCGGGCGCATTGGGGCGATTGCGGTGCTGCTCAACTGGCGGCTTGCCCCGGCGGAGATCGCATGGATCGCGAACAATGCCGAACTTTCGATGACATTTGCAAACCCGCGCTTTGCCAATTTGCTGTCTGAGGCAGAGGCCGGTGAAGTGATCGAGGTTGATGAACATCACGGGGCCAGCGGCGCGTTTGAGACCATCGTCACGGCCACGCATGCGGCGCCACTCGCTCCAGACCTCACCCCCGACCGCCCCCTTTACATGATGTACACCAGCGGCACGACGGGGCGTCCCAAAGGGTGCTTGCAATCCGGCGCAGCTGTCGCTTCGTCCGCGATGGGCTTTGCTGTTAGGCGCGGTTTTACAAAGGACGAACGCCTGCTCTCCATCAACCCGCTGTTCCATGTTGTGGGAATGCAGCAGATCGCAGCGATGCTGGCGTGCGGTGGGTGCAGCGTCTTTGCGGGCCGAGATGATGACAATGCCGCCGTGCTCGATCTGCTCCACCGCGAAGGCTGCACCACGACCAGCGCCTTTCCCACGATATGCTTTCCATGGCTGGGCATGGAGCCGGTTCGCGAAGGGATCATGCCGCTTACCAATTACACCGGCGGGGCCGGCATGGGTAAGCCGCAGATGTACGATTTTATTGAGAAGGATTGGGATGCCCGCGTCGTGGGCGGCTATGGCCAGACCGAGGTCTGCGGCTTTGCCACCTTTATCGACTATGGTGACATGCTGGATCACCCGAACTCAATCGGCTGGACCATGCCGCATTTGGAGATGACGATACTGGACCGGGAAGGCAACGAACTGCCGCCGGGCGAAGAAGGCGAAATTTGTCTGCGCGGCCCATCGGTCATGCTGGGATATTGGCGCAATCCAGAGGCGACAGAGGCGGCGCTGGGCCATGGATGGCTGCGCACAGGCGATTTGGGCAAGATGGACAGCCAAGGTCTTGGCTATTTGCTGGGCCGTGAGAAAGAGTTGATCAAAACCGGCGGCGAAAACGTCTACCCGGCGGAAGTTGACGCCGTCTTTGCCGAAATGCCGGAGGTTGCCGATGCAGGGTGCTGCGGCGTGCCGGATAAGCAGTGGGGCGAAGCGGTGAAGGCCTTTGTTGTGCTGGCCCCAGATGCTGAGCTAAGCAGAGAAGAAATCACCGCCCGGTTCAAAGGCAAGATCGCCGGATACAAACGCCCGCGATACATCGAATTTGTCGACCAATTGCCGCGCGATCCGATCGGCAAATTGCAGCGGGTCGAATTGTCCGCCCGCCCCGTTACTTCCGATCAAGCCGCTTAATGCGCGCCTTCGAACCCGATGACTTTGTGCAAGACGAACGCAATCACCGCGCCCAGTGCAAGGCCCAGCACGCCTGAAATCGCCGCGTATGTGAACCATCCGGCAACGCCCGACAGCGCGCCTGTCACACCCGCGACCCAATATTCCGCGCCGTGGGCGATGTTATAGAGCAGGTCGAAGCCAACTTCGTGGGTGCCGTGAACGATAATGCCGCCGCCAACCCATAGCATCGCCACCGTCCCGATAAACGACAGCGCGATCAGTAGTTTCGGCACCGAATTCACCAAAAAGTGGCCAAAGTTTTGCGCAGAACTGCTGTCTTTCTTGGTCAGAGCCAGCCCCACATCGTCCATCTTCACAATGATCGCGACCGCGCCGTAAACCACCACGGTCACCGCAACAGCCACAATCGCAAGCGCCGCTGCACGTTCCCACCAAACCGCCAAATCCAGCTCGCTTAATGTGATCGCCATAATCTCCGCCGACAGGATCAAATCGGTCCGAACCGCGCCGGCAATCCGCTGTTTCTCAAATGCCGCAGGGTCGGTGATCTCATCTTCAACCGTTTTGCCGTGTTTGGCCCCGCCCAGTTTCTCCAACACCTTCTCGGCGCCCTCATAACAAAGGAACGCCCCGCCCAGCATCAATATCCATATGATTAGCCACGGCAAAAACTCGGATAGAAATATCGCACCCGGCAGCAATATGATCAGCTTGTTGAACAAGCTGCCCTTTGTAATCGCCCAGATGATCGGCAATTCGCGCGCTGGGGATAGGCCGGTGACATAGCTTGGCGTTACCGCCGCATCATCGATCACGACGCCTGCGGTTTTGGAACCCGCCCTGCCCGCCGCCGCCGCGATATCATCGACCGAAGCGGCCGCCGCGCGGGCGATTACCGTAACATCGTCAAACAGTGCGACCAGACCAGATGGCATTTTTGCATTCCCTCGCGTTTTATCTATGCGCCTCAATCGCGCCCGGACTGCATTTTGGCAAGCTCACAAAGCTTGCAAACCCCACCAAACTCGGTATGTGCGCGCATCCGCTTTGTTATAAGGCGGTGTCAAAGAAAGCCGGAGGGGCCCCGTCATCCGGACGGACCAGCCAACGATCGGCATAAATGTGAAAGGAAGCAAGATGGCTCTGTATGAGCATATCTTCCTCGCACGTCAGGATTTGAGCCAAGCTCAAGTTGACGCGCTAGCGGCAGCGGCGACCGAAATCGTCGAAGCGAACGAAGGCAAGGTCACAAAGACCGAAACATGGGGCCTGAAAGGTCTCGCCTACAAAATCGAACGCAATCGTAAGGCACACTTTGTCATGCTCAACATCGAAGGCCCTGGCGCCGTCGTCGCTGAGCTTGAGCGCCAAACCCGTATCAACGAAGACGTCATTCGCTACATGACTATCCGTGTCGAAGAGCACGAAGATGGCCCAAGCGTAATGATGCGCAAAAATGAGCGCGATCGTAAGCGCCGCACAGACCGTGAGGAGCGCGACTGATGGCACGCCCGTTTTTCCGCCGCCGCAAATCTTGCCCGTTCTCGGGTAAGGATGCCCCAAAAATCGACTACAAAGATGTGCGCCTTCTCCAAGGTTTCATGTCTGAGCGTGGTAAGATCGTACCGTCGCGCATCACCGCAGTTTCTGGGAAGAAACAGCGTGAGCTCGCCAAAGCGATCAAGCGTTCGCGTCACATCGGCCTTTTGCCGTATATTGTTAAGTAAGAGGAGAAGACACAATGGATATCATTCTCCTTGAGCGCGTCGAAAAGCTCGGTTCGATCGGTGACGTTGTCACTGTGAAAGACGGCTACGCTCGCAACTTCCTTCTCCCACAGAAGAAAGCCCTGCGCGCCAACAACGCCAACAAAGCCGTGTTCGAAGCGAACCGTGAACGTCTTGAAAAAGAGAACGCTGAAAAGCGCACTGTTGCTCAAAGCGCCGGTGAAAAGGTTGAAGGCGCTGAGGTCGTGTTGATCCGTGCCGCTTCCAACGCTGGTCAGCTGTACGGTTCGGTTAGCGTTCGCGACATGGTCGCTGGCCTGGCTGCACTCGGCCACGAAGTTGACAAAAAGCAGGTTATTCTGGGCGCTCCGATCAAATTGATCGGCATCCACGAAGTGACCGTTGCTTTGCACCCAGAAGTGCACGTCACCGTCAAAGCCAACGTCGCCCGCTCGGACGACGAAGCTGAATTGCAATCGCAAGGTGTCGACGTTCTGGCGCAAATGTTCGAAGACGAACAGCGCGAGATCGAAGAGCAGGCCGATGCCAACCGCATCGATCCTGATCTTGAGCCGGGTGAAATCCCCGCCGAGATGCTTGATGATGCTGGCGATACTGCTGAAGCAGACGCCGCCGAAACAGCTGAAGAAAAGTCAGAAGACGACGCATAAACGTCGCTTTCTTCTGTCAGAAAAACGGGCGCGGGGATCATTCGATCTCTGCGCCCTTTTTGTAAAAGCACATGAGAGACACCATCTTATGCGCTAACCAACGCAAATATTGGCCCACGCGGCCCTTTGAACCCAATGATTTAACAAGCAAGGCGAACTGAATGACCCCAATTTCCACCATCCTCGAACAATTGCAGCAACATTACAGCGACGCCGTCAGCGCCTTACGCAGCGACGTGATCGCCTTTGGTCAATCGGGCGCCATCCCGCCTAAGCGAAAGCGCGAGGACGGCAGCTACGCCTATCCACAATTGACCCTGCATTATTCGGGAGTGGGCGAACCAAAAGACCGCAGCCGTGCGTTTGGCCGATTGGAGATGATGGGGACCTATACAACCACGATCACACGGCCCGATTTGTTCGCGCGGTATCTGGCGGAACAGCTTGAAATTATTGCGGGCGAATATGAAGTGGATGTGACGGTTGAACGCTCTCGCCAAGAGATCCCGTTCCCCTATGTCCTCGACGGCGAAGCGGGCGCGGCCATGCAAGGGATTGCTCCGTCTGAGATCGCGCAGCATTTCCCCTCAACCGATCTGGCATTGATTGGCGATGAACTGGCCGACGGGATCGAATTTGATGACGATGCGGATATGCCGCTGTCGCTTTTCGATGGATTGCGCACCGATTATTCACTCGCGCGGCTTGCGCATTACACCGGCACAAAGGTTGAAGATTTTCAGGACTTTATCCTGTTCACCAACTACCACCGCTATGTCGACGAATTCGTCAATTGGGGTGCGAAACAGATCGGTCCCAATGATCGCGGCACAGGCTACACCGGCTTAACGGGTGCCGGGGGTTTGGACATCTCTGACCCAGCGGAAGATGCTCAAGAACAGCTCAACGACACCGCGTGGCGCAAGCACCAGATGCCAGCCTATCACCTAAAGCGCGCGGACAATCGCGGCATCACTTTGGTGAACATCGGCGTTGGTCCATCCAATGCAAAGACGATTTGCGATCACTTGGCGGTTCTGCGCCCGCATGCTTGGATGATGATTGGCCACTGCGGCGGCGTCCGCTCCAGCCAAAAGATCGGCGATTTCGTGTTGGCGCACGCCTATTTGCGCGATGACCATGTGCTCGACAATGTCCTGCCGCCAGAGATTCCTATCCCCCCGATTGCAGAGGTGCAGCAAGCCCTTGCCGTTGCCGCTGAGCAGGTTTCCGGCGTCCAAGGCGCGAACCTGAAACAGCGCATGCGCACAGGCACCGTTGTCACCACAGATGATCGCAATTGGGAATTGCATTATTCCTCCAGCGCCAAGCGTTTCTCCCAAAGCCGCGCGATTGCGGTGGAGATGGAAAGCGCCACGATCGCTGCGCAAGGATACCGTTTCCGCGTCCCTTACGGCACATTGCTCTGCGTCTCGGATAAGCCGCTTCATGGCGAAATCAAACTGCCCGGACAGGCCAACAAATTCTACGAAGAGGCTATCGCAGCCCACCTTCAGATCGGCCTGCAAGCCGTGGCCAGCCTGCGCGATGAAGGCGACCGGTTGCACAGCCGCAAATTGCGCGCCTTTAACGAACCGCCGTTTAGATAACCGGTGAGGGCAGGATGGCGAGGCCGTCCCCGCCCTCACCGGTTTGGAGCCGCCGCAACACGGTGCCGGTCGCATAGTCGACTTCGGCAATCGTGTTGCTGGCGGTTTCTGCGACGTAGATCTTGGAGCCGTCGCCCGACCACAGGATTGTGACCTGTTGGCGCGCTTCAGCTTCTTCTGGTGAAGACACCGCGATAGAACGGATCACTTCGGCGCTGGCGAGATCAATCACGCTAAGACCGCCATCTGCAAGGTCCGATGTCACTGCAACGTCGCCCTGAGGCCGGATCGCCAAGCGCAAGGGAAAGCGGCCCGTCTCGATGGTAGAGCGCACTTCCATCGTAACCGGGTCAAGCGCGAAGGCTTGGTTCGATCCCCGCGCTGAGACCCACAGGGTTTGGCCATCTGGCGCCAGCGCAATGCCTTCGGGTTCTTCGCCGACGGTGACGGATAGCGGTGCTGCATCTCCTACTAGATCAATACGCGTGACGGTGCGTGATCCAAGATCAGTGGTCCACGCCGCGCTTTCATCGGGCGCGACCGCAATCATATGGCTGCCCGCTTTGCCGGTGTCATGCCGTATAATGAAGCTGTTCTCAGCACTATTCCGAGGCCCAGAACGCAGCGACTGGATATGGAGGACAGCTTGCTGCCCTTCTGCGGTCACATAGATGCTGCCGTTGGGATGCCAAACAATCCCGTGTGGCCGCGCATCCGGGCCCAGTTCATAACTGGTCACTCTTTCCAGCGTATCGGTCTGAAAAACATCCACCGTTGTCCCGCCATAGCAAGCCAGCGCCACATGCATGCCATCAGGCGACGTCGCCAGTTCATGCGGATTGGTGCAGCTGTCCCGGCGCAGAACTTCCTCGCCTGTTTGGAGGTCGATCTTGGACAAAGTGTTGCCGCGCTTGTTCGCGACAAACAACGTCGGGCGTTCCGGGTTTACCCCAAGAGCATCCGCCTCTGCCCCCTCACCCGGAGCGCAGGCCCCGAGTGAAAGTGCAACGATTCCGGCCGCCAGAAAATGCATCATCACCAGCCCGCTTCTTGGCCTTCGTTTTGCTCCTCAAGCCACTCCATCAGTGGAGCAAAATATTCGACCATCGCGGTGCCGTTCATTTGGCGTTCTCCGGTGAAAGCCTCCAGCGCATCGGGCCACGGCACAGACGCGCCCAGTTCGAGCATCGCGTTGAGGTTCTGCCCCACTTCTTCGCTGCCATAGAAGGAACAGCGGTGCAGCGGCCCTTCCCATCCGGCCTGATCGCAGGCGGCTTTGTAGAATTGGAATTGCAGCAAGCGCGCAAGGAAATAGCGGGTGTAGCTGACATTGCCGGGTACGTGATACTTCGCACCGGGGTCAAAGCCATCCGCCGCACGCTCAACCGGGGGCACGATGCCCTGATATTCGGTGCGGATGTCGGTCCATGCGGTGTTGTAATCTTCTGGTGCTACCGATCCATCGAACAGGCTCCAGCGGTAGCGGTCGATCAGCAATCCAAACGGCAGGAACGCAACCTTATCCATCGCCTGACGCAAAAGCAGGCCGATGTCCTTATCCGCATCGGGAACTTGATCCGGGGTGAGCATCCCGATTTGCACCAGATATTCTGGCGTAATCGACAGGGCGATCGTGTCGCCAATCGCTTCGTGAAAACCATCATTTGCGCCGGTTAAATGCATGAAATCCTGCATATTATAGGCGCGCTGGTAATAATTGTGGCCAAGCTCATGGTGTATGGTGATGAAGTCATCAGCGTTGGGCTTGATGCACATTTTGATGCGCAAATCGTCCACATTGTCGACGTTCCACGCGCTGGCGTGGCACACCACTTCGCGGTCGGCGGGCTTGACGAATTGCGACCGCTCCCAGAATGTTTCAGGCAAAGGCTCAAAGCCGAGCGAGCTGAAGAACTGTTCGCCGATGCGGGTCATTTCAACCGCGTCCAGATCGCGCTCTTGGATCAAATCGGTAAGGTCATAGCCAATATCGCCTGCCCCTTCGGGAGCAACGAGCGGGTAGATGTTGCCCCATTCTTGCGCCCACATATTGCCCAAAAGATCAGCGCGAATGGGGCCGGTCGCGGATTGCACATCGTCGCCGTAATGTTCGTTGAGTTTGCGGCGAACATAGGTGTGCAGCGCGACGTAAAGCGGGCGGACTTCCTGCCACATGCGCTCTGTATCGGCGGCGAATTCCTCTGGGCTCATGTCATAGCCGGACCGCCACATCGTGCCCAAATCGTCAAAGCCAAGCTCGCCTGCGCCTTCGTTGGCGATTGTTACCATGCGGGTGTAATCTTCACGCATCGGCGCGCCGACATTGTCGTGCCAGCTGGCCCACATTTCGGCCAGTTCCTCTGGCGTCCGGTCAAGATTGCCCATCTCCGCTTCGATATCGGAGCCGTTGATTTCCTCACCATTCAGAGTGCCGCGCCCTTGCCCATATTGCGCGCCCAGATCGGTGGCGATTTGCGAGAGTTCTTCGGCCGCGCCATCGCGCGCCGGGGCCGGCAGGCCAATACCGTAACGCAGCATGCCAAGCTTGCGCTCAACCTCAGGGTCGAGCCCTTCGACAGTCGCGTATTTGGCCGCTTCGGTCGCGAAACCGACGCTCATCAAAGTCAGCTCCGCGCCGTATTCCGACGCGAGCGTGTTGGAATCGTGGTTGATGTTGGTCGCCTGAAGCCAGGAGACATGCGCGTAGGTTTTCGAAAAATCGGCAAATTGCGCTTCAACAGAAGCGATAAAATCTGACGCGCCCTCCGGGGTCATTGGGAACTCAGTCGCGGCGGCCTCTTCGGTCGCATCAGCGTCCATATGCGCGTCGGCGAAAGCCGGAACGGATGTTGCGGCCAGCGATACGGCGATCGCAGCCGCCGAAGCTTTCAAAGAAAATTTGGAAAATTTCATGGGACGCGGTCCTCTGTTGTGAATTTTTATGATGTGATTTTGAACGCGCGTCGCGCGCTAATCAAGCCGCTCTCGACGAAAGGCGATCCACGATCAGCGCGGCGAGCACGGTGAAAAATCCGCTCGTCCAGGTGAACATCTTAATCGGACGCAAGGTTGAGGCAAATGAGGCCAAACCATCGTCGCCGGCAAAGCGCATCAACTGCGTGATTTGGGCAATGGTTTCGCCGTAATCTGTGACGAGAAAGACCGCGCCGGATGCCAAAGCCGCCCAACCAAGCAACGACAAAATGCCGCCTTTGCCCCGGTAATACATCCCAGCAAGCACGCATCCGATCCCATAGATCCCGATGAAAATGAGGTCCGTGATCATTGCCAGCGCCGCCGAATTCAGCAGGCCGTCCGCATCCCACGATTGCTGAATCGCATCCACCGTTGCTGCATCCGGGGCGGCTTGATGTTCTGAAATCCCGCCCGGTACGCCGTCAGTGATCAAAGGGTTGTGAAAGCCGATTGTGATCGCAAAGGCGATTAAACCGCCCACCCACCACATGATCGCTGAGCGTTTGGAAATGCTCATCATGCGCTCAAAAACTCCACAATTGCTGCGCCCAATTCGGGTTTGGTTGCGCTGTCGAGATGGCCGCCGGGCACTTCTTGATAGGACGCGTTGGGAAGCAATTCGGCAAGTTCGCTGGCCGATCCATTGTCCTGATCATTCTCTCCGCAAATCACTGCGGTGGGCATGGTGATGTTGTCGATGCTGGCCAGATCAAAGTCGCCCATCGCATCCAGCAAAAGCCGCGCCGCGACCCGGTCCACACCCTGAGATTTTAGGAACTGGCGTGATAGATAGGCCGGATCGCCGCGCTCTATCGTGTCAAATTCGTCAATGACCCGTTTGAAAAAGCCAGCGCGCTTGCTCCATTCGGCAAGCCCCGCGACTCCCATGCCGCAGGCGATCAGTTTGCGCGGTTTCAATACGCCGCTGGCGCAGCCATGCAGCGCCGTTCGAGCGCCGAGTGAAAATCCGACTAGATCATAATCCCCTTGCCCAAGACCGAGATGCTCAATCAAGGCCGCGACATCGCGCACCAGCACACCGCCGGGATAGGCGGCGGGGTCATTCGGCGCTTCGCTATCCCCGTGCACGCGGAAATCGAGCATGATCGCCTCATACCCAGCCTCAGCAAAGCGCGCGCTGTGCCCCCATTTGATCCAATTCATATTGGACGAGGAAAACAGACCGTGGAGGAGCACAACAGTGCGCCCTTCGCCCTCGCGGTGGATGGCAAGCTTCGTCCCGTCAAAGCTCTCAAAACAATCGGTCAATGGCCCACTCAATGCTGCATCCTCTCGCGCAATTCCAATAGATCGTCCGGCTGCGTTTCATACTTCACGCTTGCCGGATCAAGCAAAATGCCTGCCTGCTTCTTGGAAGTCCAAAGGTGAAACTGCGGGGCCAGCTCTCTGCCATCATCCAAAGTGCCCACTTTCAATGTTGCACTATCGGGTGAGGCGCTTGACCGGTGCCACAGCCTCGTCCCGCATTCCGGGCAGAAATAGCACCGCTTCACTGCCCCACTATAGGCCGTGACTTCAAATATCTTTGGCGCGCCTAGAATGCTCAATCGCGCGAAAGAGATCGGGATTGAGATCGAAAACGCGCTCGCGGATTGTTTTTTGCACTCACCGCAATGGCACGCATAGGCCGATGGCAGTTCACCGCTGATGGTGTAGCGCACAGCGCCGCACTGGCATCCACCGGCAAAACTCACCGCCGCGTCAAACCCTTTTGCTCCATGCGCCATTGCGCCGTCGCGATGCGGTCTTGACCAAAGAAGGGCTCACCATCGAACACCAATGTCGGCACGCCCCAATGGCCGGCGGCTTCCAGCGCGGCTTGGTTTTCGGCGATTTCTGCGTCCAAAGCATCGGCGTCGTTCACGACCTCGGCTTCGAGTTCGGCGAAGTCAAGATCGGATCGCGACGCAGCGCCCGCAAGATGGTCCCCTTCGTTCCAGCCATCGACCTCACCGGAGAATATCAGGCGTGAAACCTCATCGGCAAAGACCAAACCTTTGCCCCTGCGTGTTGCGGCCTGTCCCATACGGGCGATGCGGTGGATAATCGGTTGATCCTTTGCGATTTCCCGCGTCATCAGGTTTTGTGCCACCGGATCGGGGCGCGGCCAGCGGTAGGGGATGCCCAAATGCTGAGCGACCCTCATCGAATCCATCAAGATGTAGCGAGGCGCGTTGGGATTGCCGGTGAACAAGATATCCGGATCACGGATGGCAATCGGCCAAACAGTGCGCAAGGTTATGTCGAGATCATGCTCCTCTGCCATCGCGCGATACCGCCCGATTGCGAGGTAGGAATAGGGTGATCGAAAGCTGAAAAACAGGTCTGCATGTAATGTCATGGGACCAGCTTAGCCCGGATCATCGGAAAATACAGGTCACCTGAAAAAACACTGCACCCCGGCATAGATCATCGACACAGTGTCTGCTTCGACAAAGCCAGCGACCTCGCCGGAAATAATAAATTCTTCGCCCAATGTGCTGTCGGGAATTACGCTGTAGCCGGACAGCGCCTCCAAATCGGCGCGCGGTGTGCCGATGGCGACATCAGATGAGACAACAACATTGTCGGTCGCCTCATCCACTCTCCATCCGGCCAAATTGCCATTTTGGAAATTGACCGTTAGGCCTCCGGGATAATTGGTCGCCACCATTGGGCCTGCACCGCATTCATCCAGCTCGATGTTCTCACGCGCTTCGCCCAGTGCCTCCGCCAAGGCGGTTTCCACTTCGGTCTGACCGGCGGCAAAGTAAAACGCCTCTGCCCCGACGATCATTCCGTCTCCGCGCAGCGACACGAGGCTTTCATCAATCGCTGCCACTTCCCCCGCGCCGTTCATACGGTCTTCCGGGGAAGGCACAGAGCCATCATCGCATGCAGTCAAGACAAGCAATGGAGCCGCGATCAAAAGCACACGCATCGGAATTATCCCTTTTTCAAATGGCGGCGGCCCAGCAATTCAGCGATCTGCACCGCGTTCAATGCAGCCCCTTTGCGCAGATTGTCCGATACGCACCACAATGTGAGGCCATTTTCAACCGTTGGATCTTCGCGAACGCGGCTTATGTAAGTTGCGCCGTCGCCTGCGCATTCGACTGGCGTGACATAGCCTTCATCCTCACGTTTATCGATCAACATAATGCCGGGGGCTTCGCGCAAAATTTCTTGCGCTTGTTCCGCGGTCAGTTCCTTTTCAAACTCGATATTAACCGCCTCGG
The DNA here is from genome assembly GCA_947502815.1 of uncultured Erythrobacter sp. Lineage (GTDB taxonomy): Bacteria > Pseudomonadota > Alphaproteobacteria > Sphingomonadales > Sphingomonadaceae > Erythrobacter. The sequence goes on along the minus strand of CANNBH010000001.1, from coordinate 1,420,144 downwards.
CGTGGCCCACGAAAACAGGCACACGCACGCATGTCGCGTTGAGTTTGATCTTGGGATCGAGGATTTTCTTGGTCTCGACCATCATCTTCCATTCCTCTTTGGTCGAACCATCGTCGAGGAAGACATCAATGTGCGGGATCACGTTAAAAGCGATTTGCTTTGTGAATTTTGTCGGTTCCACCGGATCGCCGACAAAGATAGCGCGGCTTTGTTCGAACAATTCATCCATGCCCGCTTTGCCCGCGCCCGACACCGATTGGTAGGTCGAGACGACGACGCGTTTGATCGTTGCGGCGTCGTGAAGCGGCTTTAGAGCCACGACCAGCTGAGCCGTGGAGCAATTGGGGTTCGCGATAATGTTGCGCTGTGTGTAGCCGTCAATCGCGTCCGGGTTCACTTCTGGCACGATCAGCGGGACATCGGGGTCCATGCGGTAGAGCGAAGAATTGTCGATCACAACGCAGCCAGCCGCTGCCGCTTTCGGTGCGTATTCTTTGGCTGGGCCGCTGCCTGCCGCGAACAGGGCAATATCCCACCCTGCCCAATCGAAATATTCAATGTTTTGGCATTTGAGCATCTTGCCCGTGTCGCCAAATTCAACCTCGGTCCCGTGCGAACGCGACGAAGCGACCGCGGCCACCTCATCACAAGGGAACTCACGCTCCGCCAAGATTTGCATCACTTCGCGCCCGACATTGCCCGTCGCGCCGACGACTGCCACCCGGTAACCCAATTTCCATACTCCACTTCGAATTTGTCGAATTTCTTTGCCTGCCTCGCTGACGCCCCTAGCGTGTCTTGGCAAGCGATAAGGTGAGAATATGGATACGCACAGCTGGCGCGCCAAGGCCAAGCATTTTGACTATCAGGGGCATCAGATTGCCTATTGGACCGGCGGAAACAATGCTGCACCGCCGTTGCTCTTGGTCCATGGCTTTCCCACTTGCTCGTGGGATTGGGTGCCAACGTGGAAAACATTGGGCGCAGACCACCATCTGATCGCGTGTGATATGCTGGGCTTTGGCCTCTCAGGTAAGCCCAAGAATGGGTATTCCATCCATTTGCAAACCGACATTCAAGAAGCCTTGCTCAGCCATCTTCGGATCGGGGCATTCGATGCTTTGGTGCACGATTACGGCGTTTCGGTCGGGCAGGAATTGCTGGCACGGCAGCAGGAAGGCTCCGGCGCGCAGAGCCTCGGCCAAATGGTGTTCCTCAACGGCGGGATATTCCCCGATCAACACCGCCCTCGCCCGATGCAAAAATTGGGCGTTTCTCCCTTTGGATTTCTGCTTGGCTGGTTGTTTAGCCGAAAGGGTTTTGGAACCAGCTTTTCAGAAGTGTTTGGCCCCAACACTCAGCCCAGCGAAGGGGAGCTAGACGACTTCTGGACTTTCATTTCGCACAATGCCGGCCACCGCATCCCGCACAAACTGCTGCACTACATCGCGGACCGGGTCACGCATAAGGACCGATGGGAGGCGGCACTGGTCGCCGCTCAGGATAAGGTCGGCCTGATCAACGGCGCGCTCGACCCGGTGTCGGGCAAGCATGCTTATGACAGGTGGCGCAGCACCCTTCCGAATGCGCGCCACCATCTTATTCCTAACGTTGGCCATTACCCTCAGGTTGAGGCCCCGGACGAAGTCGCGGCCAAGGCGTTGGAGTGGCTGTCTGAGTAGCCAATCAGGCCCAATCACTCTGGCGGCGTAACCCCATGCGCCTCTAGGAAGCGGAAGATTGAATTCCACATATGCGGGCTGATCTGCTCACCCGATACGCGGTGCGTGTATCCGGGATAAAGCATCATCTCGAACGGCACGTTGTTTTCTTGCATAACGCTGATGAATTCTGATGAGTTTTCAAACACCACATTGTCATCGGCCATCCCATGGATCAGGAGCAACGGATCGGCGATTTTGGTCGCATCGGGAATGGCGCTGGCTGTTTCGTATGCCTCAGGCACTTCGCGCGGATCGCCCATAAACCGTTCGGTGTAGTGGGTGTCATACAGCTCCCACCGGGTAACCGGCGCGCCGGAAATACCCGCAGCGTAAAGGCCCGGATCGGCCTCCAGCTGTTTCAGCGTCATATATCCGCCATAGGACCAGCCATAGATCGCGATCTTGTCTGCATCGACGTAATCCAGCGTTTGCAGGAATTCTGCGCCGCTGCGTTGATCGCGCACTTCAACCCCGCCCATTGCGCGGTAAAGCGGCTGTTCAAAATCGACCCCGCGATTGGCGGTGCCCCGGTTGTCCAGCGCAAACCAGATATATCCGCGATCGACCACAGCCTGAGCCAGCGCGCTGTCCCAGCCGCGATCCACAATTTGCGGCCCCGGTCCAGAATAATGGTAATAGAACACAGGATATTGCTTGCCCGGCTCCATGTCCGGTTTCAGCATCATGTAATGCAGCGGCGTGCCATCCTCTGCCTCTATCGTGCCGTATTCGGGCATCGCATGACTGAGAAGGTATGGCGTATAAGGATGCTCTTCGGAGAGCGCGTTTTCCTCCACCCAAGTGATCCGTGACCCTGCCCGCGTCGCAAGATAGCTTTGCGTGGGTTGATCGGAGGCAGAGCGACTGATCAGCAGCATTTTGCCGGTCGGGTCCATGCTGGCCGAATTGGTGTAATCGGAATCGGTGATTTGTTCCGATCCGGCATTTCCAGAAAGGCTCGCGCCAAACACTTGCTGTGTCAGGACGCCGCTCACACCGCGATAGAAGAATTGATTGTCCTCTTCGTTCACGCCGACAAGCTCTGTCGCAGCTTCGGTCAGGCTGGTGAGTTGTGTCCACTCATCCCCGCTAAACCGGTAGAAATTGCCGAACCCATCACGCTCTGACCACCAGAGCAGCGATCCATCGGTCAGGAAACGGTAATTGTCGGACAGGTTGATCCAATAATCATCGCGCGCGGCGGTTTCGGTGAACCACACGGTGCTTTCGCCGGTGGCAGGATCAACCTTGAGCATATCGAGCACGGTCTGTTCGCGGTTCTGACGCTGGACATAAAGGAAATCGTCCGGCCCCCAATCGACGCGGGCGATATAAATGTCGGTCTCTTCGCCCAAATCGACCTTCACCTGGTTTCCGCCATCGGGGTCCATGATGAACAGCTCGACAATCGCATTGTCGCTGCCCGCCACGGGATAGCGTTGGTCGAACACTTTCGTGCCGGTGGCGCCGATGGCGGCGCGCGTGACAATTCCCACAGGGGCTTCGTCGGTGCGCTGCACGGCGATGCGCAGATCATTCGGGCTCCACCAATATCCGGTCAGGCGGCCCATTTCTTCTTGCGCCACAAATTCCGCCTCGCCCCAGCGGATCGTGTCTTCCTCTTTCGGAGTGATCGGCGTTGCCTCTTCACCTACAGCGCCAACCCACAATTGGCGTTCGCGCACGAACGAGACATAGGCCGATGTGCTCGACAAGGCAGGGTTGAGCTCGCTTTCTTCGGTGTCGGTCAGGCGCGTGACAGTGCCGTCCAATTTGGCAAAATACAGGTCGCCATCGATTGGCACGAGTACGCCCGAGGCATCCTGAGCCCATTGGTATGAGATTATTCCGGACAGCCCGCCGACGCGCGCGCGTTCGCGCTGCATCTTTTCATCTTCAGACAATTCGCGGCCCGAACCGATGGCTTCGCTGTCGACCAGCATCCGCCATTCGCTGGTCGTGAGGTCAAAGCCCCAAAGATCGTAGCGCGACGCATCGTCGGCGCGGTTGCGCAGCAAGGTGAGATACCGGCCATCGGGAGAGAACTTTGCCTGACGCGGGGTCGGGCCGTTCAGGCTTGGCGAGGCAAAGACGCGCTCAAAGGTGAGTTCGGGAGTGGCTTCGGTCATATGAGCATCCGCTAAGGCAGGACTGGATGAAAGGACGGCAACAGCGCCCAAAACGGTAGCGGCGATTATCGGTATGCGCATGGAATGGCAGGCCCCTTGAAATATTGGTTGCCGTGTTCCTCGCAATGCGCCGCGCGATTGGCAAGAGGCGCATACGAAAAAGGGCGACCCCATCGGAGCCGCCCTTCAAATTCGCTGTTGCGCGAGACTTACGCCTTTGGCGCGTTCTCACGGCGTTCGGCGATACGCGCACGCTTACCGGTGCGGCCACGCAGATAGTAAAGCTTCGCACGGCGCACGACACCGCGGCGAACCACGGTAATGCTGTCGACGATGGGGGCGTAGAGTGGGAACACACGTTCCACACCTTCGCCAAAGCTCATTTTGCGAACGGTGAAGTTGCTGTTGATGCTGCGGTTAGAGCGCGCAATCACAACGCCTTCAAAGTTCTGAATACGCTCGCGTGAGCCTTCAATAACCTTCACGCCGACGCGCACTGTGTCGCCCGCTTGAAAGTCAGGAATATCTTTTGCCGCTTTGGCAATTTCTTCGGCTTCGATTTGCTGGATCAGATTCACTGGTCCGGTTCCTTATTTTTTCGCCGCGCGCCAGAGGCAGACTGGACCCGAGCGCCATCGTAGCGCTCCCATAAGTCCGGCCTGCGTAACCGTGTGTGATCCTCTGCCATGGCTTTACGCCAAGCAGCGATCTTCGCATGATCCCCCGATCGCAGCACTTCGGGGATCGTGCGCCCTTCCCATGTTTGAGGTCGGGTGTATTGCGGATACTCAAGCAGGCCGTCCTCGAACGACTCTTCAGTACCGGAATAAGCCGCGCCCATTACGCCGGGAAGCAAGCGAATGCAAGCGTCGAGTATGGCAATCGCAGCCACTTCTCCGCCCGATAAAACGATATCGGCAAGGCTGACCTGCTCAATTTGGGGCCGCGCCTCGAAAATGCGCTCATCAAATCCTTCAAAACGCCCGCACAAAAACGTGACGCCGGGACCGCTTGCGATCTCCCGGATACGGTCCTGAGTGATCGGTTTCCCGCGCGGCGTCATGGCGAGGATTGGCGCATTGGGCTGCGCGGCAATCGCATGATCAACCGCTTGGCCAAGGATGTCCGCCTTCAGCACCATCCCCGATCCGCCGCCCGCTGGCGTGTCATCGACGCTGCGATGCCGGTCGGTGGCAAAATCGCGCATTTGCACAGTGTCACACGTCCAATCACCGCGCTCCAGCGCCTTGCCCGCAAGCGATTGGCCTAGCGAACCGGGGAACATCTCTGGATAGAGGGTGAGGATTTGGGCGGCGAAGGTCATCAATACTCAGAGCGGGAAAATATCGGAAGCGCTTCAAGCATCCAGAACAATAATGGAGTTAATATTGCTGCTGCCAGAAGCCAAATCAATGAAGCCCATAATGCGAATGCAAGTGCGAAGCCTCCACCTCCCGGGATCTCAGATCCGACGAAGATCACAGCAATGGTAGCAAGGAGTAGGAGTGGCGGCGCTGCAGTGGTGACCAAAATTGAAGTCCACTTTGCCACACGCCTTGATTTCAAAGTTATCAGGCTGACCGTGATGACGAGAACAGATACGACCACCACGCCTAGCAGGAGTTGTAAGATTACCCCCATTTCACACCATCCTTAGCCCGCGTATCAAAACCGGGCCTGTTTGCGTTGCCCGCAAGCGATTGACCGAGCGAGCCGGGGAACATCTCAGGGTAAAGGGTAAGGATTTGGACGGCGAAGGTCATGCTCTTGAACGTTCAACCACCCATAAATTGGCCCTATAACCAAGAGGCCAAGCGATAAGAAGTAGGGCGGCGTGCACTATCATCGACATGATAGCGCCCTGCGCCTGCGCACCAGTTTCGCAGCAATCGCCCACGGAAAAGCTGACGATACTCCAACCCAGCAAGCCAACTGGCACTATCCCAGAGGTCATAAAAGCTAGGGTCGGTTCGTAGGCATCACGCAAAACTCGATTCGCGAGCCAGCCAATTGCAACTGAAACTCCAATGACAATGCCACTGACCACAATTGCCGCGACGAGACCGGAAACGATCAACCCACCCATTTCACCCCATCCTTCGCCCGCGTATCGACATTCAATTCAAACACATCGGGCCGCGAATAATGGCCGTCTGTGTCTAGGCTCGCCAGCCCGCCGCCGATCTCGCTCAAATCCAGCTCGGCGTGCAAAATTTCCTCGCCCTCGCCTGCTTGGGCCAAAACCCGCGCATCCGGCGCAGCGATCATTGATTGGCCGCGATTGAGCACATCGCTCTCAATCGCCTCAAACAACTCCAGCGCCTCGGCCGATCCGCCCACTCGCTCTAGCCCATCAAACAAATCATCGCGGTGCTGCACCAACCCCGCCGCAAGCACAAAGCACCGGCCCTCCATCGCATAATGGCGCGAGGCCAGCGCATATTCCTCGCGCACGGTCGGCCAAGCTGCGACATGGACCGCCTCGCCCAGATTGTGCATCGCCGCGCGCGCCAGCGGCATCCAGTGCTCCCAGCAGATCAAATTGCCCGCCTTGCCCCATTCCGCCTGATGCACGCCGATGGTCGATCCATCCCCGCGCATCCAGATCAGCCGCTCGCCATGCGTTGGCACCAATTTACGGTGGTCCAGAGGCGCTTCGCCGGGGCGGAACATCAATTGGTTGTTGTAAAGGCTCTGACGCACCCGTTCATGCGCGCCCAGCGAGATACAGGCGCCGGTGGCATCGCACAGTTCCTGCAAGGGCAGCAGCCGCTCATCACCCGGCACGATCGCCTGATCCAGCATGATCGCATGCAGAGCCTTGGAGCCGGGATGATCCCAGAGAGCCGCGCCGGGTGCTTCGTCGAGCCACAGCGGATAACCGCCCAAAAACGTCTCTCCAAACGCGACGAACTGCGCCCCGCCCTCGATCGCTTCGCGCGCCAGCCGGGTCGCCTTATCAATCCCGCCGGTGAAATCCAGCGGGATCGGCGCGGCTTGGCAAATTGCTACGTTGAGTTTGGTCATACCGGCCCTCTAACCGCCCGCCCTATCCGCCGCAACCGCCGCAGCCGCCCCCTCCGCAGCCACCGCCATCAACGCCATCCCCAGCGTTGCTGCCATCCCAGCCACCTCGCATGGCGTGAACAGGTTCCCACGGGGTACCAACCAGCACGGCGGTGCCAAACAAGGCGACGGCAAAGCCTGCTTCGGGTGCAGTGGGCGCAGTGCGTATCCGTGCGGCTTCGGTTTGAGCAGCGTGCAGCGCTTCGTTGCCAGCCAAAGTGCGGGGATTCGAGCGAACAAAGCGAATGATGCCAAGCCCAAAGGTGAGCAGCAGAAATCCGACCAGAAAATTCGTGGGCTCGCCCAAGGCCGCGCCTGCCTGTTGGCGATACACGCCAATTGCGATGATCACGATGTACGGGAGGAGAGATAACACCCGAAGCTGCAATCTCTGCCCCTGATCCATCAGCAAGCCGCCGTTGATCAACCGTTCCTCTACTGTGCGCGCATAGGGTTTAAGAGAGTTCCGAATATGGGCCAGTTTTAGCGTGCCGATCTCTTTAAGGATCGTGCGCTCTGCCTCACTGACGTCTAAATCTTTTTGCACCACACGGACACGGACCTTATCCTCAGACTGCACCCCGCCGCGCGCAAAAAGGTTGGTCAATAAGGCGGTCGCATGCCGATCGTTCCCGCCAGAAAGAACCGAGAGGTCCTCAAGCTCTTTAACGCGGCCAGTCTGCCCCACCGGGCGCAAATTGGCAGGGATCCACAGGCCCGCAAACACGCATGTCGCCAGCATCACCGCGTAAAACGCTAGGAAATCAGCCCCGGTATAAGACGCAAAGAACTCCATTCAGACAAACACTCCAACCAAAACTGCAATCACAATGCCCAGAGCGATCCACCCTGCTGCGCCAACAATCGCAAAACGCCTATCGAGGATCATAACATCTTGCGGGTTAACGCGAAGCCCCTTTGGATCGAACCCAAAACGCCGCGCCGCATCGGGCCAAATATCGATTGGCGGAACAGCATCAAAGGCGGTTTCATACGACGCAAGCGTGGCCGCGTATTGATCGTAATAGCGCGCGCGCTCCACTGTCCCGCCAGCGGTTGGCCCGTGGTGCAGATCAGCGCGAAGGACATTGGGGCAAAATTCCTGCCAGTAATCGCGGCTGTAGGTCAGGTGCAGGTGCCACACTTGATCCACCGCATCAGACGGCGTGACTTGTTGGCCTGCGGTAACAGCGAGATAGCAAAACCGTTTGTATTCTTGGATCACCAATTGTGCATGCGCCTCGCTCCACCGGTTTTCTCGGGCAAGCCGCGCGGCGAACGAAAGCGATGCGCCTTTTGGACCCACCTCATAAGCGGCGAGCCGCTTCCAGAGATCAGAGGCAAAGGCGGGCGCGGCGGTCATACCGCCTATTGGTCGGCGAAATCCTTGGAAATCACAAGCCGCGTGTCGTCCCAATCCAGAACGGCGGCCTTGGTCATCGGGACCATCAGGGTCTTCATCCCTTTCTCCGGAGGCGGATCGAGGGTGATCTCCACAATGTCTGTCGCGCCAAAATTCTCCACCGCAGTGACGCTGCCCAAAGGGTCGCCCGCATCAGTTTGAGCGGTGAGGTCGATCAAATCGCGGTGGTAATATTCTCCCTCGTCCAAGGAGGGCAACTCATCACGCTCAACACCGATGGTCGTGCCGCGCATTTTTTCCGCTGCATTGCGGCCCTGCACTTCGGCAAAGCGCGCGATCGCGCCGCCTTTGTTGTCAGAGCGGACTTTTTTGAGAGTGAGAGCGCCGCCGTTGAAAACGGAATGCTGACGCAAGGCCTCAAGCCCCTCGCCCAGCAATTTCAGGCGCACTTCCCCTGACACGCCATGAGCGCCAGTTACCGCGGCAAGGATGATGAGTTCGTCGGACACAGCAGTGTGTTTCGGTTCACGCTGGGCCTGCCGATCCGCGCATTTGCGTTTCGGCAGACCCAACCATGAACCCGCTGGGCTTAACCCTCAGCTTTGTCTTCGCCAGCGTCTTCAGCAGGCGCTTCTTCGGCAGCAGCTTCTGGCGCTGCTTCTTCGGCAGGTGCCTCAGGTGCGGCTTCTTCAGCGGCTGGCTCTACTTCAGCAGGCGCCTCAGCAGTGGCCTTGGCTTCTTCTTCAGCAGCTTTTGCCGCTTCTTCAGCTTCCTTAGCCTTTTCAGCCTTCTCTTCAGCGCGCTCGGTCGCTTTCTCGCCGGGCTTCGCTTTGTTCGGATTGTTGCGCGCGGTGCGCTCCATGATGCCAGCTGCATCGAGGAAACGCAGAACACGGTCCGAAGGCTGTGCGCCAACGCCGATCCAGTAACGCACGCGATCTTCGATCAGCTTGACGCGGTTCTCGTCGTCTTTGGCGAGCAGCGGGTTGTAGGTGCCGATTTGCTCCAGATACTTACCATCACGCGGGCTGCGGCTGTCGGCAGCCACGATGCGGTAGTAAGGACGCTTCTTCGCGCCGCCACGCGACAGACGGAGTGAAATTGCCATTGGATATTACCTTTCGAGATTAAACATTTGAATTTGATAGATTTCGTGAACTTATTTCTTTTTAGGACCGCCTAAGCCGGGGAGCCCTGGGGGCATTCCTCCGCCCATTCCGCCACCCATGCCGCCGGGCCCGCCAAGGCCGGGCAAACCGCCCCCGCCCATACCGGGAGGCATACCGCCACCTGCGCCGCCGCCCATACCGCCGCCACCGCCGCCGAACATCGCAGCGAGGCTTTTCAGGCCGCCCATTTTCTTAAGCTGCTTCATCGCGCGGCCCATTTCCTGATGCATTTTGAGCACCTTGTTGACCGATTGAACATCGGTGCCGCTGCCTGCTGCCACGCGCTTTTTCCGTTTGGCATTCATCAGATTGGGGTTTGAGCGTTCTTTGGACGTCATTGACCCAATGATCGCATCCATATGGACCAAAACCTTGTCGTCCATATTTGACGCGGCCATCGCGGCCTTTGCCTTTTTCATACCCGGCATCATGCCTGCGAGCATGCCAAGGCCGCCCATATTCTGCATTTGCTTCAATTGCATACGCAGATCATCGAGATCGAATTTGCCCTTTTCAAAGTTCTCAGCAAGCTTGGCCGCTTCGTCTTCTTTGATCGTTGCGGCGGCTTTTTCGACCAGGCTGACAACGTCGCCCATGCCAAGAATGCGGTCCGCAACAGAGCTGGGCCGGAACGCTTCGATCGCGTCCAGTTTTTCGCCGGTCCCTGCAAATTTGATCGGCTTGCCCGTAACGGCGCGCATCGACAAAGCCGCACCGCCGCGCGCATCGCCGTCCATCCGGGTGAGGACCACACCGGTCAGCGGCACTTCGCCAGAGAAGCTTTGCGCGACATTGACCGCGTCCTGACCCGTTAGGGCATCGACGACGAGCAGCACTTCGGTAGGGGCCGAAACGCTGGAGACCGCCTTCATTTCCGCCATCAAGGCTTCGTCAACGTGCAAACGGCCAGCGGTATCGAGCAACAGCACATCGAAGTTCTGAAGCCGCGCCGATTCCATCGCACGCCGCGCAATATCAACCGGCTGTTGGCCCGCCACAATCGGCAGGGTCGCAATATCGACTTGTTCGCCAAGCACGGCCAACTGCTCTTGCGCAGCCGGGCGATTGACGTCGAGCGATGCCATCATGGCTTTCTTGCCATGCTTTTCGCGGATCAATTTGCCGAGTTTGGCGGTCGTGGTGGTCTTACCAGAGCCCTGCAAACCAACCATCATGACGACAACCGGCGGCTTGGCTTCGAGGTTCAACCCCTCAACCGCGCCATGATCGTCAACGCCTTCGCTGTCGCCTGACAGCATTGCGACCAGTTCGTCATGGACGATCTTGACCACTTGCTGACCCGGAGTGACCGAGCCGAGAACGTTTTGCCCAACAGCCTTTTCAGTAACCGCGTCAATGAAACGGCGCGCAACTGGCAGAGCCACGTCCGCTTCGAGCAGAGCCACGCGCACTTCGCGCATCGCATCACGCACGTCTTGTTCTTTAAGCGCGCCGCGGCCTTTCAGCCGGTCGAAGACTCCACCTAAGCGGTCGGACAGATTGTCAAACATCGTCTTCAAACTCCTCTCAAACGGTCCAAACTCAGGACCGCCCGATAAACGCGAAAAACGCCGGCGAACGAAACCTCGTTGGCCAGCGTGCTGAGCCTCCTTGAAAGGAAACCCATAAAATATGTTTCGATGGTGGAGCCTAGCGGGATCGAACCGCTGACCTCAACACTGCCAGTGTTGCGCTCTCCCAGCTGAGCTAAGGCCCCATCTCATCAATTTGTGACCCCTGTAAAGATGGGATCACAGCCCTGCTTTCGCAAGAGACGCGCGCTCTATGGCTGTCCCTTGGGAAACGCAAGCAATTTATGTCGCGATCCGGAACTGCCAAATCGCAAAGCCTGACTGGGCCCCCGCAGCAACGCGGCCACTAGGCCGGTTGCGCGAGGAAATCGCAGCGCTGATGCGCTGCGACCAAATCAGATTTCTGCAGCGCCTTCATCGTCGCCTTTGCCCTTGGTCACGCCAAGGTCATCGTCGCCGCCGAGATCAACATCGTTATCGGGCGAATCTTCTTCGTCGTCGATGTTTTCGATGTCTTTCAGTTCATCATCTGTATCGTCGGCCGCAAGATCGGTGTCTGCCTCGCCGTCTTTCTTCTTGGCCGCTTCGAACGGGATAGGCTGTTTCGATTTCAGCACGGGTTCTGGATCCCAGGTTTCACCGCATTCGATGCAGGTAACCGGATCATCTTTGCCCAGATCGTAAAAGCGTTCCCCGCATTTGGGGCAGGAACGCTTGGTGCCCCATTCTGGCTTCGCCATGTGTTGGTATCCTTGGATTGGTTCGCCGCGTGACGAACGCTCAAAATTGGAAGACATTGTATTGGACCGGGTCGGCCCGGAATCAAGGGCTGACCTGAATTGGAGCGCGCCTTGCCATAGGGCCACGGCGCTGTCAAAGACCGCCGCTGAAATGCCTATTCAAACCTTCACTTCGAGCGGTGCCCTCAGCGGCACTATCCGCGTCCCCGGCGACAAATCGATCAGCCACAGATCGTTGATGTTTGCAGGACTTGCTGTGGGCGAAAGCCGCATCACCGGCTTGCTCGAGGGAGAAGACGTCCTCGCAACAGCCGCGGCCATTCGGCAATTGGGCGCGGATATTCAGCGCGCACCCGATGGTGAATGGCGCGTCCATGGCGCGGGATTGGGTTCATTGCTTGAGCCTCATCAGGCTCTAGACATGGGCAATTCGGGCACATCAACACGGTTGATGATGGGATTGCTGGCCAGCCACGCGATTACGGCGACCTTTACGGGCGATGCGAGTCTCTCCGGCCGTCCAATGAACCGCGTGATTGGCCCGTTGAGCCTGATGGGTGCAACGTTTGAGGCATCCCAAGGGGGCACTCTGCCCTTGATGCTGCGCGGCGCATCTCCGGCCGTTCCCATCACCTACCGCCTTCCTGTGGCCAGCGCGCAGGTCAAAAGCGCGGTTTTGCTGGCCGGGCTCAACACGCCGGGCATCACCCGTGTGATCGAACCGATTGCAACCCGCGATCACACCGAACGCATGCTCACTGGATTTGGCGCGACCTTGGAGATTGGCGAGGAGGCTGGCCCAAACGGACCAGAACGCGTCATTGCGATCCACGGTGAAGCGGATCTGAAGCCGCAGAATGTCGTCGTGCCCGGCGACCCATCATCGGCGGCGTTCTTTATCGTCGCGGCGTTGATCGTGCCGGGCAGCGATCTTTTGATCGAAAACGTCGGATTGAACGCAACCCGCGCCGGAATTGTCACCGTGCTGCGCCAAATGGGCGGAAACATCGAAGAGGTGGACCCGCGCGAAGTCGGCGGCGAACCCGTGGCGGACTTGCGCGTGCGGCACTCCGCACTAACCGGCATTGATGTTGATCCCGCGATCGTGCCCAGCATGGTCGATGAATTTCCAGTCTTGTTCGTGGCAGCGGCTCTGGCCAAAGGGACGACCCGGACGACAGGCCTCGAAGAACTGCGCGTCAAGGAAAGCGACCGATTGGCGACCATGGCCAACGCGCTGACGCTGGCGGGTGTATCGCTGGAAGAGAACGAGGACGGCCTCGTCATTCACGGCACGAGTGGCGACCCAATTCCCGGCACACCAGACAGCGCAAGCGTAGAGACGAAGCTCGATCACCGCATTGCGATGGCGATGGCCGTTGCGGGGTTGGCAAGCCGCGACGGTGTCTGTGTCGACGATACGGCACCGATTGCCACAAGCTTTCCGACATTTATGGAACTGCTAGCTAGGGCACCACAATGAAACTAAAAATCAAATCCGCAGCTATTATCCTGGGTATAGGGCTGTTTGTCGTAGTGGGAATGATAGTGAAACGCGGCGGGTTCGAAGCTGCCTGGGACCAGAACGGTGGCGGCCTAGTTATTGCCGCGCTTGTAATCATAGTTTTAACGGGCCGAACGCTGACAAAACCGATTTCGGAGAAACCATTGGCGGAGCCAAAAGACTAATGACCGGAACCCCGCTAGACATTTACTCGATGATCGGCTTCTTCGGCACAGCCTGCATCATCGGCGCCTATGCCTATTTGACTTATGTCGATACGCCCAATCCTTATATCCTGCACGGGACCAACCTAACCGGCGCGGCGCTGCTCACGATCAGTTTGGTCGTGCACACCAATTGGCCCAGTCTGGTGCTCGAAGGGTTTTGGGCAGCCATTGCGATCTATGGATTGGTGAAGGCTCTGCGTGTTAGGAAGCCCGACGACAGAAGTGGGGAAACAGCACCATGATTATCGCCGTTGATGGACCGACCGCATCGGGCAAAGGCACTTTGGCCAAGCAGATCGCGGAGCATTTTGGCGTGCCCTATCTCGACACCGGATTGCTGTACCGCGCCGTCGGGCGGCAGGTTGCGATCAACGGCGGCGATCCTGACAACGCTGATGACGCCCTTGCCGCCTGCACCTTCCCCGATGAATTGATGCAAGATGACATTCTGCGCAGCGAAGAAACCGGCGGATTGGCAAGCCGTGTGTCGGTCCATCCCGGTGTGCGCAAGGCCTTGTTTGAACGCCAGCGCGCCTTTGCCGAGCAGCCGGGCGGAGCGGTCCTCGACGGACGCGACATCGGCACCGTCATAGCGCCCGATGCTGACGTAAAACTGTTTATCACCGCCAGTGTTCAAGAACGGGCGCGGAGGCGCTGGCTCGAAATGGTCGACAAACACATCGACCACGAAGAGGAAATCCCTCTGTCCGAAATTGAGCGCGACGTCGTAAACCGCGATGCGCGCGACATTAATCGCAAGGACGCGCCGTTAAAGGCCGCGCCAGACGCGATGATCATCGACACCACGAGCTTTGACCGTAATGCCGCGTTTGACGTCGTCCGCAAAGCGGTTGAGCGGGCGCTCGGGTGAGCTAGCTCGCGCTCGATCGATTTGGGAGTTGAGCGAGCCGGAGGCTAAGCTCCAGCTCAAGCCAAAGCTCTAATTACCCCAGCCATCAGCGGCAGCAGCGTCATCGCCCCAGCCCTCTTGCTGGTTTTCAACTCGGCGGATCGTTGCGTCTCGGGCGCGCTCTTCAAGCTCGAAGTCCTCGCCGCCTTCCTTGACGATAGAGCTGGCATTTGCGGCGATCAGCAAGACTTGCTGACGCGCCATTTTCTCACCATCAATCGGCGCGCCGGTCAGCATTTTGCGGACATGGGCGTCAATCTCCATCTCGAAAAACGCCATCAGAGTGTCGCCCGCCGTGCTGCTGGCGCCGCCGCAATCCGGCGTAATGCGGGTCTGGCTTTCGCTGACTTGCTCGAATGTGATCAAACAAGCGCTCTCGAAGCTGCCCGCATGGGGAAGCGTCACGCGCAAGCCATTCGCGCCAGAGGACGCGACCCGCATCGTGCGGGTGTCTTCGCCAACTTTGTAGGAGGATTGCTTGCCCGAAATCTTGGAGCGCGCATCGTTTGCCGCCAGATCATAGACGCGGTCACCGCCGCCGCCTCCGCCTCCGCAAGCCGACAGCGCAAGACCGGCAATCGCGAGCACTGCCCAAGCTCGTTCGTTGCGCCTTTTACAATTCATGTCACTGCCCCTGGTCTTGCGGATGTGTTTCATCAGCCGGTGGCATAGCGCGATTTGGTTAAAACCGTTTTGACGCCCCTTCCAAAAGCCAGTCACAAGCCAGCGCTCTCTGGGATTTCCCTTGCTTTTGCCCCTGTCTTCGCCTAGGCGCGCGGCCGTTCTCACAATCATTTCTGGTTGAAAGAACCTGCGCAATCGCATTCGGCATTGCGGAGACGACGGCCTCTTGCCCTGCTAGCCCCCGCAATCGTGTGAGGGAGGCAGTTTAAAGACCCCGGAAAGAGTGAAAACTCAAAACCGGTGGCCGGTAGCAAAACGACACAGGAAACGCCTAAACCTATGGCAACTGCACCAAACCCAACGCGCGACGATTTCGAAGCGCTTCTTAACGAACAACTCGGCGGCGCCGGCGACGGAGGCTTTGAAGGCCGCGTTGTTAAAGGCACTGTTACCGCGATCGAAGCCGGTAGCGCCATCATCGATGTGGGCCTTAAAAGCGAAGGCCGCGTCAACCTCAAAGAATTTGCCCGCGGCGACGATGATCACGGCCTTAGCGTCGGTGACGAAGTCGAAGTGTATGTCGATCGCGTAGAAAACGCCGACGGCGAAGCCATGCTCAGCCGCGACCGCGCACGCCGCGAAGCCGCTTGGGACAAGCTTGAAAGTGAATTTGGCGAAAGCGCCCGCGTTGAAGGCCGTATCTTTGGCCGCGTCAAAGGCGGCTTCACAGTCGACCTCGACGGCGCCGTGGCTTTTCTTCCCGGCTCACAAGTCGACATCCGCCCTGTGCGCGACGTCACACCGCTTATGGAAGTGCCTCAGCCTTTCCAAATCCTCAAAATGGACCGCCGCCGCGGCAACATCGTTGTTTCGCGCCGCGCCATTCTTGAAGAAACACGCGCAGAACAGCGCAGCGAGCTGATCAACGACTTGACCGAAGGCCAAGTCATCGAAGGCGTGGTCAAGAACATCACCGATTACGGCGCGTTCGTGGACCTCGGCGGTATCGACGGCCTGCTGCACGTCACCGATATGAGCTACAAGCGGGTCAACCACCCCAGCGAGATCATCGAAATAGGTCAGACTGTCAAAGTTCAGATCGTGCGCATCAACGCCGAAACTCAGCGTATCTCGCTTGGCATGAAGCAGCTTGAAAGCGATCCATGGGATGGCGTTGCTGCTAAATACCCTGTCGACATGAAGTTGACCGGTAACGTGACGAACATCACCGAATACGGTGCGTTCGTTGAACTGGAAGCGGGCATCGAAGGTCTTGTCCACGTTTCAGAAATGAGCTGGACCAAGAAGAACGTTCACCCTGGAAAGATCGTCAGCACTTCGGAAGAAGTCGACGTTATCGTCCTCGAAGTCGACAGCGAAAAGCGTCGTATTTCGCTTGGCCTCAAACAGGCTCAGCGCAATCCTTGGGACGAATTCGCAGAGAAGTTCCCAGTGGGCGCGGAAGTTGCCGGCGAAGTCAAGAACGCGACCGAATTCGGTCTGTTCATTGGCCTCGACGGGGATGTCGATGGCATGGTCCACATGTCCGACATCGCTTGGGGCATCTCGGGCGAAGACGCATTGGCTCTCCACCGCAAGGGTGAAGAAGTCAAAGCGGTCGTTCTCGACGTTGACGTTGAAAAAGAACGCATCAGCCTTGGCATGAAGCAGCTCGAAAAGGGCGCTCCTACCGAAGCAGGTGCAGCCGCAGCTGGCTCGCTGAAGAAGAACCAAACCGTTACGGTTACTGTTCTCGAAGTGCGCGATGGCGGCCTCGAAGTGCAAGTTGGCGACGACGGCGCGACAGGCTTCATCAAGCGTTCGGATCTTGGCCGCGACCGCGACGAGCAACGTCCTGATCGTTTCCAAGTCGGAAGCAAGATCGACGCAATGGTCATCGGTTTCGACCGTTCGAAAAAACCAAACTTCTCGATCAAGGCGCGTCAAGTTGCCGAAGAGAAAGAAGCAGTGCAGCAGTTCGGTTCATCCGACAGCGGTGCTTCGCTTGGCGATATCTTGGGCGAAGCGCTCAAGAAGAACGAAGACTGATCTTAGCGAAACTCGGACCCGGAGGGTTCGCAAGGCCGACTGGCCGTCCGCAGGCCCGCAAGGGCCGAGGATAGCCAAGGCTGCGGATGCAGCTCCCGGCACTTGAGGCGAAAACATAAAGGCCCGTCTGCAGCGATGCAGGCGGGCCTTTTCTCTTGGCCGCAACCTGATACAATCAGTCTATGCTCACAGTTCACCAATTCCCGTGCCTGTCCGACAATTACGGATTCCTGCTCCACAATTCGGTCACGGATGAAACCGCCGCGATCGATACGCCTGATGCCAAAGAGTATCTGAAACAGGCAGAGGCAAAGGGGTGGACCATCACCCATATTTGGAACACCCATTGGCACCCCGATCACGCCGGCGGCAATGCAGAGATCGTCGCGGCAACCGGCGCGCGTGTTCTGGCTCCCAAAGAAGTTGAGAAGCTGTCCCCCATCGACCGCGTCGTCAGCCATGGTGACACGGTCAATCTGGGCGAACACCGCGCGGATGTTATCGACGTTTCGGGCCACACCAACGGCCACATCGCATTCCACGTGGTCGAAGAAGGCATCGCCTTTGTCGGAGACAGCGTGTTCGCACTGGGTTGCGGCCGGATGTTTGAGGGCGAACCCAAGCAGTTTTGGAGCAGCCTAGAACGGATCAAGCGCCTCTCCA
Organism: uncultured Erythrobacter sp.; assembly: GCA_947502815.1. Classification (GTDB taxonomy): domain Bacteria; phylum Pseudomonadota; class Alphaproteobacteria; order Sphingomonadales; family Sphingomonadaceae; genus Erythrobacter. The sequence goes on along the minus strand of CANNBH010000001.1, from coordinate 1,402,444 downwards.
CCGCGACCGTGCTCTATTGCGCGCATGAATACACCCAAGCGAACGCGAAATTCGCGCTCCACGCCGATCCCCACAATGCGGACCTTCAGGAATATTGCGCAGAGATCGACGCAAAGCGCGCGCGCGGCGAATGGACTGTGCCGACAGTTCTGAAACGAGAGCTTGCCACCAACCCGTTCCTGCGCGCCGATGATCCGGCGATGATGGCAAAATGGGGCGGCAATGCACCGCATGAGACTTTCGCAGCTCTTAGAGCGGCCAAGGACAATTTTTAGGCGCTATGCAGGCCCTACGCGTCGAAACGCTCTCAGGCGACCTGTCAGGCGTTTCGCTGACCGATATTGCGGAACCCGTGCGCGGGCCCGGCGAAGTGTTGGTGCGCATTCGCGCCGCCTCGCTTAATTTTCCCGATCTCCTGATGACCCGCGGGGATTATCAATTCAAACCCGACGTGCCGTTCACCAGCGGCTTAGAATGCGCCGGCGAAGTGATCGAGGCGGAACCTGGCAGCGGCTTTGCGCCGGGAGACAGGGTGGTGGGCGGCAATAAGGTTGGCGCTTTTGCAGAGATCGCCAACCTGCCCGTGCGCGGCGTTTCGCCAATGCCTGACGGTGTGGGTTTCGCCGCCGCCGCCGCAATGGGTGCGGCCTATTCAACGGCATACACTGGCCTCATCGAATTGAGCGGATTGAAGGCTGGCCAATGGGTGCTCATCCACGGCGCAAGCGGCGGCGTGGGCCTTGCCGCGTGTGACCTTGCCAAAACGATGGGCGCGCGCGTCATCGCTGCGACCGGGGTTTCAGAGAAATGCGATGCGATCCGGGAATTGGCCCAGCCCGAAACGGTAATCCATGCCGATGGCCGCTTTCGCGAGACAGTGGCAGAGATCACCGGAGGGGCGCTGTGCGATATCGTGTTTGACCCGGTTGGCGGCGATGTCTTCGACGAATCGACCCGCTGCGTTGCCTTTGCGGGGAAGCTTGTTGTGGTGGGCTTTACCAGCGGCAGGATTGCAGAGGTCGCAACCAACATCCCCCTGATCAAGGGATTTTCCATCGTGGGGCTTCGCGCGGGTGAATACGCACGGCGCTTTCCCGAACGCGGGCGCGCTATCAACGCTGCGATTGCTGAATTGGCGAGCGCGGGCAGGATCACTCCCGCTGTCGATCGGCGCATCCCCTTGACTGCATGGCGAGAGGGATTTGAGGCGATGGCCAATCGCGAGCTGGTCGGCAAAGTGGTGTTTGAGCCCGGCTCTTAACTCCGCTCACATACGAAAAAGGCGGCCCATCGGACCGCCCTTCCCTAATAATTTGGTGCTCGCCGAATGCGTTACAGCGCGGCGATCACTTCGTCGGCCAGCGTCTTGTCCGCATCGCCATCATGGCGTTCAGCGATAAGAGCACGCGATGCTGTTGCAGCAGCGTTGGCGGCGGCTGTGCGGACACCAACAATCGCTTCGCGTTCTGCGGCGGCGATTTTGTCGTCTGCCATACGCTTGCGACGCTCAACCATGGCGGCGCTGTCTTCTTCAGCCTTGGTCAGAATGGCGTCGGCTTCGCGCTGAGCGCCTTCCATCATAGCTTCGGCGTCTTTTTCAGCGCCTGCGATCTTTCCGGCATATTCGTCGCGAAGAGTCTCCGCTTCGGCGCGCAGGGCTTTCGCCTCATCAAGCTGCTGTTTGATTTCTGCAATCTTGGAGTCGAGCCCCCCGGTGATCAGACCGGGCACTTTCTTCCAAATGAAAACAGCAATCAAAACAAGCATCGCAATCGACACCCATTGATAGCTGTCCAGACCGAACGCGGCCGGCCCATCAGCGACGGTGAGCGAAATGAGATCAACCATGTGCAAGTGCTTTCTTCACAGCGGACCGCGCGGTGCGCTTGTCCACTTTGGCGCCGGCAAGCCGGGAGACGATGTCTTGAGTGGCCTCCGCTGCAACGCCTTCGACTTCGGCCATTGCCTCTGTGCGAGCCGCCTCGATCGCGGTTTCCGCCTTAGCAAGCTTTGTGTCGAGACGCTTTTGCGCAGCGGTGAGCTTCTTTTCCGACGTTGCAGCGGCCTTCGCCTTTGCTTCGCCGATCAGAGCCTGTGCTTTGGCGCGGTTCTCATTTTCACGCTCACGCCATGCCTCTTCCTGCTGATCAGCGGCATCGCGGGCACCTTGCGCAGCGGCAAGGTCATCAGCGATCTGCTTATCACGCACCGCCACAGTGCCCATCACTTTGGGGACCATACCGCGACCGATGACGAAGAATGTAGTGCCGAAAAACACCAAAACCCAGAAAATCTGGCTGGCATAAAACTCGGCTAGCTGGGCTATCTGAGGCATAATTTGGGGCCTGAGCGTTCAATAATAGAGGGGTTGAGAGGCCGGTCCCCGCATGCGCGAACCGGCCCACACAATTTCGTCCGCCTAATTAGGCAACGAAGATCAGGATCATGGCAACAACAAATGCCAGAAGACCGAGAAGTTCAGCCGCGGCGAAGCCGATGAAAAGACGGCCCTGTTGACCATCAGCCGCACCAGGATTGCGCAGCGCGCTTTCGAGGAACGAACCAAAGACGTTACCAACGCCGATGGCTGCCATACCGGCACCGATTGCTGCAAGGCCTGCGCCTACGAGCTTGGCTGCTTCTGCTTCCATTGTAAAAACTCCTTAAAAATCAAATCTGTTGGAAAGGTAAGTTGTGAAAATTAGTGAAGGTGCTCTGCGTCGTTGATGTACAGCGACGTAAGCAATGCAAAGACGTAGGCCTGAATGCCCGCGACCAGAATTTCGAGCGCGCTAATCGCGACCATCAAGGCAAAGCTTGGGAGCGCAACGATCAACGTCGTACCGATGCTGTAATTGGCCCCGTCGATCACAAAGCTCGACAGAACTTTCAGCAAGACGTGCCCAGCCATCATCGCCACGAACAGCCGCAATGCGAGGCTGAATGGGCGGATCATGAAGGAGAACAGCTCAATCAAGAATATCGCAGGGATCATCGGGAGCGGCGTGCCATGCGGCACAAACAGCGTGAAGAATTTGATGCCGTGCTTCCAGAAACCCACGATCAAAACGATCGAGAAACTGATCACTGCAAGAACGCCGGTGACCGTAAAGTGACTGGTGAATGTGAAAGCATGGACGCCGGGAATGATGCCAACCGGCATCAGGCCCAGAAGGTTCGCGAACAGGATGAACATGAACAGACTAAAGACATAGGGCACATATTTGCGCCCTTCTTTGCCAATGTTCGCCTCAAGCATATCGTCGATAAAACCCGTGAAGGTTTCGACAGCCATCTGCCAGCGGCCCGGCACCAGCTCACGCTTCATGCCGCCGAAAACAAACGCCCAAAGCAAGACGACCGTGATGGCCATCCACAATGCGGAATTGGTGAACGCGATGTTGAATCCAGCAATATCCCAAGTTGAACCAAACAATGGCTCAATCTGAAACTGCTTCATCGGATCGACTTTGCCTTCTTCGGCTGCCACGATCTCTTTATCCCTAAAACCTGTAAAAACGCGCTCTGAAAAAATGACCTAAGATGGGTCGTCAGAGCGCGTGTTTGCGCCGCTAATAATGTTCCTGAAGGCAAGGCCTATTCCGAGGAACAAACCAACCAACAGACCCCAAGGCAAAGTCCCGACAAGCGCATCAAACGCCCAGCCAATGACCGTGCCACCAAGAATGCCGCCGAGTAAATCCGCCAGCACTCGGTTACCGCTGCGATAGTTCGCGTCGGCTCCCTGCACCACCGGTTTGTTGCGTTTATCTTCGCGCTCGCGTGCGGCTTTCAACCGCGCTTCGAGCGCGTCAATACGCGCATCCTCAACGATAGGTTCTCGGGCGGGTTTCTCGTCGCTCATGCATGCTTCCTATTAGGATAAGCGAGACACGTAGCATAGAGGTGCCCGCCGAGGGCGACTGCCCCCTAGAAGAGGGCAATTCTCAAGTCAATGGTGCGTGGGCGCGCAAGTTTCCCTTATGGACAGATAGACAGGCGCTCTGGCGGGGCCGAAGTGCGCGTTTGCCACGAGCCATCAGGGCCCTGATACTTTTCCCCCGGGGATGTGCGCATGATCGCCTGACACCCGGCGGTTGTCGCATAGGCCTCAATAGTTGAGCCTGTATCGGCGACTCTTTCTGTATAAACGGCGCGCCTGCGGATATTGATATTGTTGACCAAACGCTGAAGCTCTGGCGTGGCGGTACCCACAATTCCCAAATAGCCATTGGTTTGTTCACCAACTTGGCCGTTAGCACGCGCAGCGGCATAAGCGGGGTCGCGCTGGGCCTGCGCTGGCGCGGCAACGCCTGTCAGGACGGCGGCAGCGGCGGCAGCGGCAAGCAAGGTTTTACCTGTCAAAGTCATCGTCATTGTACTCCAGACCCTTTCGGGCATTCATTAAGCGTGCGCGGCGTTTGCGCAGGCTGGATCAAAAAATATCCGCATTCTCATCAATTGTGTTGCTCGCATCTTCGGCCAATTCAACCAAAAGGCGCGCCTCAATATTGACGTTTAATTCGATCACAATCGCCTCTTCGGGAGCGTTAACGTTGATGCAACCCGGCAGAGCAATCATGATCGCAAGGGCAAGACCAACGCTCGATACATTCCCGGCTTTGCGTCCGATAATCGCCCTTGCGGCATGTAACTTGACCTTATTCATGGCAGATCTTCGCTTTCTGAAGGTTGAACGGTGGATTCATCGCGGCGTTGTAATTCGCCAGCTGGTGCGGTGGATTGAGAGGGCTCTTCAGGATCGGGGATGCGGAATGTCGCCCCCTCCAGTCCCAAAGCATCGGTATCAACGGCACTGGCAAAAACACGGGGATCAAAAATCCCTCTAACAATCAATGCCAGCGTGTAGAAATTGTCAGATCGCACATTGATTTTGAAACGGATCGGCAGCTTGGCAAGTTCGCGAGTGACGAAATTCTGGCTGGTGCCAGCGCCTTGGCGAACGCCGTCAATCTGAAAATTGGTTATGATTTCACCGGCAAGACTGCCGTTCAGTTCGATGCTCATTTGGTTGTAATCTAGCGATCGCAGCGTCTGAAACGCGTAATTGCCCATCGTGCCCAAATCTTCATATGTCAGTTCACCCACATAGGAGACATTGCCTCCGGGCGACCGAGAGATGAGCATGCCGCGTTGAATGAAGCCATTGCCAAGCGGATCAAACACAATCGGGATTGTTCCATCAAACTTCCCGCTAGCCCCTAAATTCCCCATCTCCATCTGAGCGACAAAGCTTGCGGCATCTAGACCTACAAGCTCGAAAATATAATGCTGGCTTCCTTTGCCGCCGTAGATGAGCTCCGCCGGGCGAAGGATCAATTCGCCGCCCATGAAGGGCCACCGCCCATCCTCCAGCGTCACCTTGTTGCCATCGGTGAGAGAATAGACGACTCGCCCGCCGAGCGCCTCAACACCCGGATTGACCGAACCGATATTGACCACTTGCGACGGCGCTGTCGTTAAGTTGATGAGATCGGTGAAGACAATCTCTCCACTGACGTCGCGAACCGGCCCGAAGGCCGCTGCGAAATCAAAGCCATCGGTGCGGAACGCTCCCGAACTTTCAATGTCATCCGCCGTCCATTCGATCAGCCCTTCCCCGCGCACTGTCCCTTGCGCCAGTGCGATCACTCCGCTGGTTAGATAGCTAAGATCAGACGGCTGCAATGCATCACCGAAACGGATGCCGGGCACGTCAATATCCGCCCGACCGGTGCTGTCTGAAAGATTGTGGTTGATCTGCAAATTCGTGACCAAACCGCCGCTCTTGGGCTCGCGCAGATCGGCAGAGGCTGTGATGCGGTTGTCCGCCAGCTGCAGGGTCGCCCCTTGCGCGATTAAGGGTTCAAATCGTTGCTCCGCCGCAAGGCCCGGTCCGGTCCGTTCCGTGAGCACAAGATCGGTCTGAGAAAGGTTTAGAACGCCATCATCGAAAGACCATTCCCCCGAAATGCCAGACAGATCGAGCGGCACGACATCCATCGCCGCTGCGCCGCCAGTAAAGTTGCCCGTGATCGTTTCACCAATGTCCCCTTCGAGGGCGGCGAAGGACATGCGTATCGCGCTATCAGGCGCGCCGATTTGGGCGTCGAGCCCTTCGACAACAAAGGGGCCGGGATATTGCAACACAGCGCGCTGCGCAGCCACACTTGTGGGGGTGCCAGAGAGCGCACCGGTAAGCTGCAGATCATCCACCGCAACCGCGATTTGCAATGCATCGTCATACCGAACCATCGCGCGCGCATCTGCAGGGCACAGCTCAGTGGATCGTTCTTGCAAAGTGAGCGCAGCATAGGTCAGCTGCGCCACGCGGATCTGAGTGCATTGCCGCCCGATCGCAAGGCCAGCGGCGCTGGACCAGCTTCCCTCAATCGGCACAGACAATCCTTTTACCCAGCCGCCGGGTAGCGCGCCATCAGCCAGCACCTGGCCGTTAAAGCGAACATTTCCGCTGCGATCCTGAAGCACTTGCAAGCGGGGTATCGCAAGCGCGTCTTCGCCCGCGCGATATTCCGCCATGATCATTCGCAGCGCGAGATCGCCGCCGGCGACCTGCTCCATTCGCCCATTGATCCTCGGCATATCGCTGCCCCCGGTCAGGATATTGCCAGAAATCCGGCCATTGCTGCCATAGCTAAGCCGCGAGACCGCCAACACCGTTTCCCCCGCTGCGCTGCGCAGGCGGGCCTCTGGGACAATAACGCTCGCGCCGTCTTCATTGCTGCGCATGGTTACATCGCCAGCCACGCTGCCGCCGCGCACGGATTGGGCCAATCCGCGTTCAAACTTTACCAAAAGCGATTGCAGCAATGTCCCTTCCAACGCGCCGCGCGCCGAGGCCAAAGTATCATTGTCGCCAAGCGCGATCTGCGCCCCGCCCCCGCGCAATTGCGCATTCCAATCCGCACGGGAGAAATCGGACGCAGCGCGCAACGTGCCATCGAGAGATATTTCGGCCAATTTGAAAGCGGATGTGTCAAACCGGCTGCCGGCCCATTCATGGCGCAGGACCAATCCGCTTTTTGCCCCGCTGCTATCTGAAACGCTATCATTCGGGCCATTATTGGCGCCAAAGGTCCACGTTAGGTCGGTGCTGCCGCCAAGCGCGGCCAGCCCCGCTTCGCCAAGGCTCAGCGTCTCCGCCTCAAAATTAAGCGCCGCGTCCACAGAGGTAAAATCAGGGCTGAGCGCGATCAAAGCGGCAATATCCGCCGAGCCGATCCGCCCGTCCGCACAGCGGGCATCGCGCAACCTGACCGGCCCATCAAAGCGCAATTCGCCATCGGATGTTGTGACATCACCGTAAAGCGTGGCGCCTTGCGCGCTGCACCCTTGCACACTCAATTCAGGCGCAGTTGCCGCGATTTTCCCGGCAAAGCCATCATCCAAGGCCCCTGCCCCATCGATCTTTATGCCGATATCGCCAAAATCGCTTTGGATGGCGGCGCGGCCATCCACGAGCGCGACATTGATGCCCGGCAATCCAGCGGGCTCATCACTTTCTGCAAAGACCAGCGGGTCAAGCGTGCCGAGGCTGAAAACTCCGTCGCGGTATGATCCGTATAGGCGCGGATTGACCAATTCGACCCGCGCAATTTCAGGCGTACCCAAAGCGTAGCCGATATCGACCACGACGCGTTCAGCAGTCAGATCAGGTGCAGACGGATCGCCCACCACGACATTGCCTAAAACTTGCTGCCGCGCTCCGATCTCTGCAATCTCATAGGACACCTCCAGCCCGCTTTCGGCGATTGCATCATCGATCAAGGATCCTGCAATCTGTTCGCGGCTAAACCACAGAATCGCAAAGACGATCAGCAAAAACGCGAGAAAGATAAGGCTGATGCGCCACCGCCATCGCACCGGCCACATACCCGGCCCGCGCAACGCATCGTCGCCGTGCGCGGCCGCGCCAGTCTGCGAGGCCGTGTCTTGGGGATCATTTAAAGGCGGCTTTGCCTGGGACATGTCTGTCTTCACTTGCGCGGATCGCCTAGGAAAGGCAATAAACTGGTCAAACAAAACAGGTGGTGAGGCGCAGATTGCCACAATCTGAAGACAGTTTCGATTTCGTCGCCGACGGCGAGCCTAAACCTGCGTCCGATGACCATCCAACCGGCACGCCCACCTCTGATTCGAGCAAAGCGGCCGGCAAAGGCCACCGCGCACGGTTGAGGGAACGCCTTTTGCGGGGCGGCGCTGAGGCGTTGGCCGATTACGAAGTGCTCGAATACCTCTTGTTCGCCGCGATAAAGCAGGGCGACACGAAACCTGTCGCAAAGGCTTTGCTGGCGCGGTTTGGAACGCTGGCAGGCGTTCTGAACGCCGATCCCGGCGCGCTGCAACAGGTCACAGGTGTAGGCCAGACCAGCGCCGCCGCCTTGAAAAGCGTCGCGATCGCGGCCCGCAGAATGGCTCGCAGTGAGATTTCAGAGAAGCCGGTGCTGGGTTCTTGGCAGACGCTGATAGATTATCTCTCTATCGATATGGCGCATTTGACGGTGGAACGCGTTCGGGTGCTGTATCTCGACAGCAAAAACCGCCTGATCGATGATCATCACGCCGCAGAAGGCTCAATCGACGAGGCCGCGATCCACCCGCGCGAGGTGATCCGCCGGGCATTGGATGTCGGGGCAACGGCGCTGATCCTTGTTCACAACCATCCCAGCGGCAATCCCGATCCCAGCCGCGCCGATATCCAAATCACTCACAAAATCGCCGAAGCAGGCAGGTTGATGGGCGTGACGTTGCACGATCACGTCATTGTCGGGCGCGAAGGCCATGTTAGCCTGCGCGCCCGCGGATTGCTTTAAGCCGCAATCGCGCGCGCGATCAGCTCTGTTTTTCGGTGATCAGGCGCACGCCGGAATGCTTGGCAAAGAAATTCCAAGCCCAATTCACCATCACCAAAAGACGGTTTCGCGTTCCGGTGAGAAACCCGACATGGACCACCCCCCAAAGCCACCACGCTAGCGCGCCGGACAATTTGAAGAACCCAAAATCCGCCACCGCCGATTTGCGCCCGATCGTCGCCAAGCTGCCTTGGTGTTTGTAGACAAATGATCCAGGGCATTTCTTGCCCAGCAATTCCGCCTCTATCACGGTCGAAACATAGGCGCCCGCCTGCTTTGCCGCCGGGGCCAAGCCGGGAACCGAATTGCCATCCCACGCCTTGCTATCGGCGGTATCGCCAATGGCAAAGATATCGGAAAGCGGCTGTTCGTCGCTGTCCAACACCCGCATCCGTTCATTGACAATGGCGCGCCCGGACCGATCCGCTTTTGCACCCAGCCATTTCGCGGCAGGTGATGCCGCAACACCGGCCGCCCAAAGCACCGTCTCTGTCTCTATCACCGTGCCATCGCCAATGCGCACATGCGCCTCTGCAATTTCGGTCACCCGGCCCCCTGTCCGGATCTCCACACCAAGCTCCTCCAGCGACCGAGCCGCCTTGTGGGACAGCTCTTCGGGGAAAGCCGGCAGGATGCGCGGGCCCGATTGGACCAGAATGACGCGCGCTGTCGAAGGATCAACTGTTCGGAATTCCCGCTCCACACTGACGCGGGACAGTTCTGCAATCGCGCCGGCCAATTCTACGCCGGTTGGCCCCGCGCCTACGATAACAAAGGTCAACAGGCGCTTGATCCGTTCTGGATCGTCCGATGCCTCGGCCTCTTCAAACGCGTTGAGGATCGAGGCGCGCACCGCGACACCGTCCTCCACCGTCTTTAGCCCGGGCGCATAGGGGCCCCATTCATCGCGCCCAAAATAGCTGTGCGTTGCCCCGGTTGCGAGAACCAAACGGTCATAGCAAAGCATTCTGTCGCCATTGTAGGTTACGGTTTTGCCGGCCGCATCAATCGCGCCCACTTCGCCTTTCAGAACCCGCACATTGCCATCGCCTTTGAACAGGCTGCGGATCGGGGTTGCGATGTCAGACGGGTTCAGTGTCGCGGTTGCGATTTGATAAAGCAGCGGCTGAAACAGATGATAATTGCGTTTGTCGATGATCGTGATGCGCACCGGCAAACGCTTCAATTTGGCCACAGCCGCCAGCCCGCCGAACCCGGCACCGACCACCACAATATGGGGCCAACGATCCGGTATTTCGGAATATTCCCGATCAAACAGAATGTTCTTTTCCATCCACGCAAGGATGGCTCTGTCTACAGACAAAACCCCAGCCCCGCGCGCTTCGTAAAGCGATAGGAACAGGAATGGGAACAAGGTCACATTGGGATGCGCACCCGCAATTATGAACACCGCGATCAGGATAAACAAACCGTAAGAGACAATCACGGCGCCAAAACCGGTGAAGAAAAACGCCGCCGCAACAAGGGCCAGCCAATCGGGAAACCCGCTGAAAATCGTAGTGGGCAACCAAGTTTGGATCACCACGCTGGGCGCAATCACCCCCGCATGGGCGAGCAACGTGACGCCTATCCAGATCCGGATCACAGCCATCACAATGGGCGCGATATGCACCCGCTGCCAGTTCCAAAACTGAATTATCGGCCGGGCAAGCGGCAAGGCGCTGGCTTTCAAACCGGACGCCAACACCCGGTCGAGCGACAATGCGCCCGCTCCGTGAGAAACATACCAGATCAACATCGCGCTGATAAAGAGATTGGTCGTGGTGGAGATATAGACCGCTTGCGACACGATAGTGAGCACCGCCATCGCCAAAGCGGCGGGGCGGGTGAAAAACCCTGCGATCAGCAATATCGGACCGAGCAATTCAATCGTCAGACCGACGCCGGCCGCTGTGACCGGCTCCATCCAACTGACCGGATATTCAAATGTCGCCAGAAAGACCGCAGTTTCCCAATCGGCGGCCTTCACCAGACCTGACCGAAAGAACCACATCCCGATAAAGAAGCGAATGATCACATCAGTGAACGGCCAGAATGTTTCTGTCCCGTCGAGATACCATTTCGACCAGCGGCGCAATGTCACCCGGACAAACGGCGAATAGCGTTCTTCCTGCAATTTTTCGGGACCGCCCTGCGATGCAGACCCATCCCTTTGTGACACAGCGATAGCCTGACCGCCCGTTTGCGATGCGCTGGACATAGATTGTTCCTCCTAATGCGCCATTCGCTCCGCCGAATGAACAGGTTACAAAGCCTCGCTACAGAACCAAACTCTGGGGAAAGATGCGCCCGTTCTGCTGCAAGCATCGACGAGCCTGCACGATCCTATGCCCATATTCGTGGACAGCGTGCCGCGCACACGGCCCCTCCCTCTTGCCAAGTGCGCCTCGCCAGAATAGCTGCGCTCTCGGCGAAAGCTAGTCGACTGTCCACACACTCAGGCCGCAAACACAGGCCGCACCCCAAGGAACGCCAATCATGGTCCCGCGCTATGCCCGCCCCGCAATGTCAGCATTGTGGGAACCCGAAGCCAAATTCCGCATCTGGTTTGAGATTGAGGCGCATGCGACTCAAAAGCTTGGTGAAATGGGCGTTGTCCCAACGTCAGCTGGCAAAGCTTTGTGGGATTGGTGGGCGACAAACCCGAAAATCGACGTTGAGGCAATCGACGCGATAGAGGCGGTTACCAAACATGACGTCATCGCATTCCTGACATGGGTTGCAGAGCAAGTCGATGCTGCTGGATACACCGGCGAAGCGCGCTTTATGCACCAAGGGATGACGAGCTCTGACGTGCTCGACACCACGCTGGCGGTGCAATTGGCGCGCGCGACAGACATGCTTTTGGACGATTTGGACGCTCTGCTTGCCGCGATCAAAACCCGCGCAGAAGAGCACAAATTCACCCCCACAATCGGGCGCAGCCACGGTATCCACGCAGAACCGGTGACATTCGGTCTGAAATTGGCGCAGGCCTATGCCGAATTTGACCGCTGCCGTGATCGACTGGTCGCTGCGCGCAAAGAAATCGCCACCTGTGCGGTGTCGGGCGCGGTCGGCACCTTTGCCAATATTGATCCCGAAGTCGAAGCCTATGTAGCAGAGCAACTGGGCCTTTCAGTGGAACCAGTCAGCACGCAGGTCATCCCGCGTGATCGCCATGCGATGTATTTCTCCACCCTCGCCGTTATCGCAGGATCAATTGAGCGGCTGGCGGTTGAAGTTCGCCATTTGCAGCGCACCGAAGTTTTGGAGGCTGAGGAATATTTCTCACCCGGCCAAAAAGGGTCGAGCGCTATGCCGCATAAACGCAACCCGATCCTGACAGAAAACCTCACCGGTCAAGCGCGCATGATCCGCGCCTATGCCTTGCCCGCGCTGGAAAACGTTGCGCTTTGGCATGAGCGGGACATTTCGCATTCTTCGGTTGAGCGTTTTATCGGCCCCGATGCGACAATCACACTCGATTTTGCGCTCGCCCGGCTGACCGGTGTGGTCGAAAAGCTGCTGATCTATCCTGAACGGATGCAGAGCAACATGGATGCAATGGGCGGCCTCGTCCATTCACAGCGCGTGCTGCTCGCCCTAACCCAAGCTGGCGTCAGCCGCGAAGACGCCTACCGACTGGTTCAACGCAACGCGATGAAGGTTTGGGAATCGAACGGCGCGCTGTCTTTGCTAGAGCTGCTAAAAGGCGATGAAGAAGTCACAGCGGCCCTTTCGCATGAGCAATTGGAAGAGAAATTCGACCTCGAATATCACTTCAAACATGTCGACACGATTTTCGCCCGCGTGTTTGGGTGATGGCCGCGCGCTAGACTCCTTGGCGAAAAACCCTAATCTCACGCCCACGAACATTCGGCTTTAAAGGGATCTCTTACGATGCAGATTGTCCGCACAATCATCTGGGTCATGATCCTGTTTGGGATCCTGACATTTTCGTTCTTCAACTGGGACACGGTCGAGGTGAACCTTTGGGAGAACCTCGTTTTGGAAACGAAGGTGCCGGTTTTGGTGATCGTGGCTTTCCTGCTGGGCCTTGTGCCGATGTGGCTGTACCACCGCAGCGTTAAATGGAGCCTAGATCGCCGGGTTCGCAGCCTTGAGGCTTCGATCAAATCGAACGCATTGGCGCATCGGCCCGATCCAGGCGCGACGGCGGCTGATACGGCCACGCCCGCATCTGGGGGTAAGCCTGTGGAAAACCCGGCAAAAGCTGAGGACAGTCTGACCCCAGCGGCCGGAAACACTCCTGCAGGCGGGACCGTATGAGCAACCCGATTTATCTCGCCCTTGATGTCCCCCAGATTGAGCCAGCGAAAGCGCTGATCAATAAGGTGAAGGCGCATATTGGCGGGATCAAATTGGGCCTTGAATTCTATTGCGCGCACGGCCCGCACGGCGTGCACGAAATCGCGCATATGGGCCTGCCGATCTTCCTTGATCTGAAATTCCACGACATTCCCAACACGGTCGCGGGCGCAATGCAGGCTGTGCATGTTTACGAGCCAAAGATTGTCACCGTCCACGCCAGCGGCGGTCGGGCGATGATGGAAGATGCAAAGGCAGCGGCAGCAGAAGGCTGCAAAGTCGTCGCCGTCACCATGCTCACCAGCCTTGATGAACGCGATCTCAAAAACACAGGCGTCGGTGGCACACCGCATGACCATGTGATGCGCCTGGCAGAATTGGCGCACACATCTGGCCTCGATGGGATTGTGTGCAGCGGCCAAGAGGTCGGTGACGTGCGCAAACAATGGAAAGACGGATTTTTCGTCGTTCCCGGCTTGCGTCCTGCGGGCAGCAAAACCGGCGATCAGAAACGCACCGTGACCCCGCGCAGCGCCCGCGATGATGGTGCAAGCGTTCTGGTGATCGGCCGCCCAATCAGCCGCGCCGATGATCCTGCAGCCGCAGCGCGGGCGATCGAAGCGACGCTTTAAAAGCCTGAGCTTTAGTCAGCGACCTCAGTCTCGCCTTCTGCTTCTGCTTGCTGGTCGGCATCATCCTGAAAATTGGGCGAATCCACGTTCCAACCGACCAATCCCATGTCTTCGCCGCCTCCTTGAAACACAAAGGTTTCTGTTGCTTCGCCTTTCTCAAATTGGGTGGTCATGGTGACGGTCGTCCGGGTAACGCCGTTTTCTGAATTGACGTTGAAACCCGCCCTTTCGGCGCTTTCGACTTTGCCCATCCGTTCTGTGACAAACGCAACCAGTTCATTCATATCGCCAATCGGCGTAACGTCGCGAAATTCCTGAGCGGTGGCCCCGTAAAGCGCGCGCGCGTCCCCTTCGTTGTAGGTCGCGTGGAATTCGGCGATTTGCTGCTCTGCCCCTTCCAATTGCGCCATGGGATTGCAGGCCGCCAGCAACAATCCGGCCAAAGCCGCGATGAGAAATTTGATGTGCATATGAAGTGACATGGATCGGTCCCCGGTGAATTTTCTAAGTGAATTTTCCCAGTGATCGTCCTAGAATTTCTGTGAAAGCGCAAGCCTTCGCGCTACACACGGGCAGATGCTCGCTATCGCTGCATCATTTCTGCCTGTGCCCAACACCGTTGCCTATTCCGTTGGGCAAAGCGCTCGAAACGACTGACCTGATTATGCTCACCAAAATCTGCGGCCTCTCCACTCCAGAAACCATCGCCGCCGCAGCCGATGCGGGGGCCAGCCATATTGGCCTGATGCATTTTGAGAAAAGCGCGCGCCATCTTTCGCTGGAGGCAGCGGCGGAATTGCGCGGCTGTGTGCCAAAGAGCGTCAAATCGGTCCTGTTGCTGGTGAACGCAGCCCCTGATGCCGCCGAACGCGCGATTGCAGCGGTGCAGCCCGATATTGTCCAGTTTCACGGTGCAGAAACGCCCGATTACACCGCGGCAGTGCGCGCGAAATTCGGCATCGAAGTGTGGCGCGCTATGGGTGTGCGCAGCATCGAAACGCTCAATGAAGCCGCTCAGTTCAAAGGCAAAGTGGACCGGCTGCTGTATGATGCGCCCCCGCTGAACGCGCGGCCCGATGTGCCCGGCGGGACAGGCGCCACGTTTGATTGGAGCCTGCTCAAAGGCTTTGACCACCGCGTCCCATGGGGCCTCGCAGGGGGCCTCACCCCAGACAATGTGGCGCAGGCCATCCGCGCCACTGATGCCCCGCTTGTCGATGTCTCATCCGGTGTTGAAAGCGCGCCGGGTGTGAAGGACATGGACAGGATCGCCGCGTTCTGCAAAGCGGCTCTAAATGCTTAGAGAATCCCTATGAACGACACGCCACCAAACTCATTCAAGAACCAACCCGATGACCGCGGCCATTTTGGCGAATTTGGCGGGCGCTATGTCGCCGAAACGCTGATGCCGCTGATCCTTGATCTGGAGCGGGAATATCGTGCCGCGCAGGCCGATCCGGCGTTTGCGGCGCAGTTTGACGATTTGCTAGAACATTATGTGGGCCGCCCTTCCCCCCTCTATTTTGCAGAGCGCCTGACAGAGGAGCTGCGCAAGGATGCAGCCCCCGGCCACGGCGCTCAAATCTGGTTCAAGCGTGATGAGCTGAACCACACCGGCGCGCACAAGATCAACAATTGCATTGGGCAGATATTGCTCGCGATGCGCATGGGCAAAACGCGGATCATCGCGGAAACAGGCGCGGGGCAGCACGGCGTTGCCACCGCGACTGTGTGCGCGCGGTTTGGTCTGCCTTGCGTGATTTACATGGGCGCAGAGGACGTAAAGCGCCAATCGCCCAATGTGTTCCGCATGAAATTGCTGGGCGCAGAAGTCGTGCCCGTGACCAGCGGCGGCGCGACTTTGAAGGACGCCATGAACGAAGGGCTGCGCGATTGGGTCGCGAATGTGCACGACACATTCTACATCATCGGCACCGCAGCCGGCCCGCATCCCTACCCGGAGATGGTGCGTGATTTCCAAAGCGTGATCGGCACAGAAGCGCGCGCGCAAATGCTCACCCGCGCCGGACGCCAGCCCGACCTGCTGATCGCCTGTATTGGCGGCGGATCAAACGCGCTGGGCCTGTTCCACCCGTTCCTAGACGATGCCGACGTAAAAATGCTCGGCGTCGAGGCGGCGGGCCACGGGCTGGACGGCGACGATCATGCGGCGAGCCTGTTGGGCGGTGCACCCGGCGTGCTCCACGGCAACAAAACCTATCTGCTGCAAGACGAAGACGGCCAGATCACCGAAGGCCACTCGATCAGCGCAGGCCTCGACTACCCCGGCATCGGCCCAGAACACGCATGGCTGAAAGAAAGCGGACGGGTCGAATACACCGCCGTGACGGATGACGAGGCATTGGAAGGATTCCAGCTCCTCTGCCGGACCGAGGGGATTATCCCTGCGCTGGAGCCGTCACATGCGCTGGCCGCCGTCGCCAAACGCGCGCCTATGATGCGCGAGGATGAGATCATTTGCATGAACCTGTGCGGGCGCGGCGATAAGGACATCTTCACCGTGGCTGAAAAGCTGGGAGTGGAGATTTGAGCATGAGAGCAATGGCATTCAATCCAAAACTCGACCAAGTCACGATTAGTATTGTGCTAATTACGTTTGCATTCTTAGCTTTAGTTGTGACCGGCGATGCTATCAGGACCCCGGCATGGTACGACGGGCGACCGTACGGATTGGATTTCGCCTACGGCTATCTCAATTCACCTCTGGGTCCACTTATCGGCGTTGGTTTGTTCACTTTCCCGATTTTAGTTTGGCATGTTTGCGATGCCTTGGTGAAGGAGGGTAATCCGCAGAAGAAGCAGCGATTTCTATTTTCATATCGCGCTGTTTTGTTAAGCTTTTTTGCAGGGATGCTTGGCTTAGGAATAATACTTTCTGGATTCACCGAATGGCTCTCTTGCTGGTCACCAGAACCAACCTCGGTAAGTGTGTCTGGCAGCACTTTTGGCTTTTTGTGCACTCCTCGAAGTGGTTACCTTATAGAATTTCTCGTATTTCCGTTCTGTCTGATTTCGCTTGTTTTGGCATTTTTGAAAGCCGGCGAACTCGTTTTCAGTAGGCTCAAATGACCCGCCTCCAATCCGCCTTCGCAAAACCCCACGCCGCTTTCGTCGCGTTCATCACCGCTGGTGATGGCGATACCGCCGCCAACCTCGACGCGCTCGTTGCTGGCGGCGCGGACGTGATTGAGCTCGGCATGCCCTTTACCGATCCGATGGCCGATGGTCCTGCGATTCAAAGCGCGAACCTTCGCAGCCTTGGCGCAGGGACGACCACCGCCGATGTCTTGCAGATCGCGACAGATTTTCGCGCGCGGCACCCGGACATTCCGCTTATCCTGATGGGATATGCCAATCCGATGATCCGGCGCGGGCCGGAATGGTTTGCGCAATCTGCGTCCGACGCTGGCGTTGATGGCGTCATCTGCGTCGATATTCCGCCGGAAGAAGATCAAGCGCTCGGCCCGGCTCTGCGTGCCAAAGGGATTGCCCCCATCCGCCTTGCCACCCCCACCACCGACGCCGCGCGATTGCCGCATGTGCTCGATGGCTCTGGCGGGTTTCTCTATTACGTTTCCGTCGCAGGGATCACGGGCAAACAACAAGCCGCCACCGCCGCCATCGAAGAGGCCGTTGGCAAATTGAAAGCCGCAACCGACCTGCCCGTTGCGGTTGGTTTTGGCGTGCGCACCCCGGAACAAGCCGCCGCCATTGCCGCTCACGCAGACGGGGTCGTCGTCGGTTCGGCTCTAGTTGAATTGTGCGGCGAATTTGGCAAGGACGCCCCCGCCAAGCTACAAGAGCTAACATCAGCCATGGTCAGCGCGATCAAGGCCGCCAAAGTCTGACGCGCGCACCAAAGGGAAAAACGAAATGAACTGGTTCAACCGCGTCCGCAATTCTCTGGGCTTTAACGCCGATAAGAAGAGCACGGAAAAAGACCTCTGGATCAAATGCAAATCCTGTCAGGAAATGCTGTTTGTGGCTGAATATGAGGAAAATCTGTGCGTGTGTCCCCGGTGCGATCACCACGGGCGGATTGGCGCGGATGCGCGGCTGCACCTGCTGCTGGATGATGGGTATGACCTCGTCGCCACTCCAGAAGTGACCGAAGACCCGCTGAAATTCAAAGATTCCAAGAAATACACCGACCGATTGAAAGCCGCGCGCGCCGCGAACCCGCATAACGATGCGTTTGTCGTCGGCTCTGGCACCATCAGCGGAAGCCCGGCAGTTGTGGGCGTGCAAGATTTCTCTTTCATGGGCGGCTCCATGGGCATGGCGGTGGGGATGGCGTTTTGCGCCGGCGCAGAGCGCGCGCTGACCCGCAAGTGCCCCTATGTCGTCGTCACAGCGGCGGGCGGCGCGCGGATGCAGGAGGGGATTTTGTCCCTTATGCAAATGCCGCGTGCGACCGTTATGACCCGGCGTTTAAAGGCGGCGGGCCTGCCCTATATCGTTATCCTAACCGACCCGACCACGGGCGGCGTCACGGCCAGCTATGCGATGCTGGGCGATGTCCATATTGCAGAGCCCGGCTGCCTGATCGGCTTTGCCGGACAGCGCGTGATCCAAGACACGATCCGCGAACAATTGCCCGAAGGGTTCCAGCGCGCCGAATATCTGCACAAGCACGGCATGGTCGATATGGTTGTGCCCCGGCATGAGCTGAAAGAGACGCTCGCGGGCGTGCTCGATTACCTCCAGCCATCTGAAGCGGCCTAAAATCCCATGCTGGATTTCGGGCGATCAGATGATGCCCGCGTTCAGGCGCAGTTGGACCGGCTGTCCGCACTCAGCGTCCCGCAAGGGCGGCTGGGGCTGGAGACGATCCGCGCTTTAATGGAGCGTTTGGGCAACCCACATCGCAAATTGCCGCCCGTGTTCCACATTGCAGGGACCAATGGCAAAGGCTCCGTCTGCGCCTTTCTGCGCGCGATGTTGGAAGCGGACGGCAAGCGGGTGCATGTCACGACGTCTCCGCATTTGGTGCGTTACAATGAACGGATTCGGATCGCCGGAACGCTGATTTCGGATGAGGAATTGGCCGCGATTCTCAACGAAGTGCTGGATAAAGGCGAAGACCTCGCCCCCAGTTTTTTCGAAGTGACAATCGCCGCCGCCTTCCTCGCCTTTTCGCGAACCCCAGCCGATGCCTGCGTGGTGGAGGTCGGGCTTGGCGGCAGGTTCGATGCGACCAATGTGCTGGAAGCGGATGCGGTCGCGGCCTGCGGGATTGCGGCGCTGGGGATTGATCACGAGAAGTTCCTGCTCGCGCCAGAAGATGGCGTGCCGAAAGAGCCAATGGCGCGGATTGCGTTTGAGAAGGCAGGCATCCTCAAAGCTGGGGTGCCTTTTGCATTTCTAGACCAAACACCAGACAGCGAAGCTGCTACGTTTGCGCAAGCTGAGAAAGTTGGCGCAGTCGCGGTGGCGCCATGGACAAATCAGAGCCATGCAAATGGGTTTGATCATCTATCGAAAAAACGTGGATCGTTGCGACTCCCAAAGCCCTGGTTAACCGGCGAACATCAGATAGCAAACGCAAGTCTCGCGATTGCTCTTCTTGATGCTGGCCCCTTCGATGTCAGTGCAAGGTCGATCCAGGAGGGGCTTAAAAATGCACGATGGTCGGCACGTCTACAGTCCATGCTTGAAGGCCCTTTGTTTGACGGGGTGCCCCCCCGGCTGGTCTGGCTCGACGGCGGACATAATCCCAGCGCTGGAGCGGCGATCTCCGCCGCATTTGAAGGCCACTTGCATCTGGTTATCGGAATGCTCGAAGCGAAAGATCCGCGAGCGTTGTTGGATCCGTTGGAGGACCGCATACGAAGCATCTCGGTGGTTCCAGTGCCCAATCACGATAGCCACCCGCCAAGCGCGTTCGGTGACAGCGCTATACCGCGTAAAGACCTCCGGGATGCTGTGCTGAAGGTTCCAGATGACGGCCTCCCGATTCTCATCGCAGGTTCGCTCTACCTCGCGGGCGAGGCGCTAAAACTCAACGACGAGATACCGGATTAGGCTTCTGGCTCTGGCGGCGGCGCGTTCTCTGCGCGGCCCGAACGGATAATCCGCACCCATTCGATCAGGCACAATACAACCGCGAACAGACCTATCAGCGTCGTCAGGATAAACACGTCGTAATAGCCGCGTTCCTCAATCATCTGCCCCAACGCTGGGCGGCCCAATGTGCCCACCAGCAACGTTAGCGATGATAGCAAGGCGTATTGAACTGCGCTGTACCCCTTGGCGACGATGCTAGACAGGTAAGCGACGAAAGCCGCGCCCGCGATGCCGACCGCGATGTTTTCCATCCCGATGGTCAGCATCAATTTCGACAGGCGCTCATCCGCGCCGAACAATCCGGTCAGCCATGTGAAGCCTATCGCATCGCTGGCCGCCTGCATCCGCGCACCGCCAATGGCGAGGTCAGCGTAAAGCAAGTTGGTCAAAGCCGCGATCAACGCACCCAAAGTCAACGTGGTCATCCGGCCGATTACCGTCAGCAGCAACCCGCCCAGCGCAAGGCCCAAAAGCAGCGCGCCAACACCGAAGAACTTGGACGCAATCGCGACCTCATCCTTGGTGTATTCAAGCTCACCGAGGTAAAACGGATAGGCAAAGCTGCCCCAAATCGCATCGGTGATCCGGTAGGTCAGAACCAGCGCAATCACCAGAATTGCCGCCCAGCGCAGCCGCCCGATAATCTCCGCCAATGGCAGGATCAACGCGCGGTATCCGTGGTCAAGCGCGGTGTCGAAACCGCTTTTTGCCGGCACGTTTTCGGTCACGACATAGCGCCCCTTTTTGCGCAGCCATTCCAGCCCGCCCGCAATCAAGCTGGGGATCACCACCGTGGCGATCACGATCAAGGGCCCCATCGTGCTGACAAAGGCGGTGCTGTCGGGCCGGGCATCGGGATCGGAATTGAGCGAGCGGACCATGAACACCAAAACCGTAATCAATGCCCAGCCCCACAGCAGCGCAACCGCGCCCAATGCATAGGCACGCACTTTTGGCTGCAACTGGCCCGGTTCGCGCAAGGTAAGCAGGTTGGAGCGTTCATCGGCCATCGCTTGCTCACTGCGTTCTGCATCCGGGGCAAACAAGCCGAGGAAACCAACCACCAACAATATGCCGCCCATGGAAGCGTAAACCGCAGGCCAACCCAGCCGTTCCGCCATAAACAGCGCCAGCGCACCGCCAACCAACGCCGCCGTACGGTAGCCCATTTGATAGACGGTTGAGAGGATATCGATCGTCGCCTTTTCATCGGCAACATCAACCCGCCACGCATCGACCACCACGTCCTGAGTCGCGCTGGCAAAGGCGCCAATCCCAGCGAGCAAAGAGAACATGCCAAGCGATGTCAGCGGGTTAAGGAAAGATAGTACGACCAAAATCACGCCCAGCAACAATTGCGCGGTGACGATCCATTGCTTGCGCTTACCCAGCCGCTTCAAAATCGGGACATCAACCCGGTCGAGCGCAGGGGACCAAAGGAACTTAAACGCATAAGCGAGGCCGATCAGGGAAAAGACCCCCATCGTCTCCACATCCACTTCGGCATCGGTCAGCCACGCATAAAGCGTGCCGAGCAAAAGCGCGTATGGCAGGCCCGATGCAAAGCCAAAGATCAGCATATAGCCGGTCTTTGGCTGCCTCAGAGAGCCAAGCAGAACCATCCAGCGCGAGATTCCGGTTTCGTCATTCAATGCGGCTTTTGACATTTTTCCTCCGCTGATGCGCGATGCGATTTGCGTTCGCGCGAAGCTGTGCGACACTACAGCCGGATAGAGGGGATAGGAAAGCCGTCATGAACGCGCCAGCAACAGATTTACCCATATTGCGCGCAACTGAGGGCCAATTGGCACTCGCTCATGCCATTCGGGACGGAAAAACACGCGGATCTGATGCGATTGGAACCGTTCCGGCGGCCCGTTACACCGACCCGGAGCATTTCAAACGCGAAAAGGCAGGGCTGTTTGATCGGCTGGCACAGGTTATCGCGCCCAGCGCGTTGTTGCCTCAGCCGGGCATGGCGGTGCCGCACGACGCAACGGGCAGGCCCTTGCTTATCACCCGCGACGCGGACGGCACCGCGCATGTCTTTTTGAATGTATGCCAACATCGCGGAACGCGGCTGGTTGAAGGGGACAGCGTTCAATGCGCCAAGCGGCTGGTGTGTCCCTATCACGCCTGGACATACAAGCTGGATGGCAAACTGCTCGCCCTGCCCCGGCCTGAAACCTTTCCAAACCTCAACAAAGGCGATCACAGCCTTGTCGAATTGCCCAGCATGGAAGCAGGCGGATTGATCTGGTTTTCACCGGATCAAGGCGCAGATTTCGCCGATGCCCGCTTGATTAGCGAGGATTTCTCGGCCTTTGGAATGCCCTCTGCCCACCTGTTCCGGCGCAAAACGCACAGTGTGAAAGGCAATTGGAAGCTGATCATGGATGCCTTCCTCGAAAGCTATCATGTGACGCGCCTTCATGCCGATACGATTGGTCCTTTTTTCAAAGACGGCGTCACAGCGGGTGATTTTGTCGGACCCCACATGCGCTCTGCGGTTGGGCGGCTTGAAGAAATGGGGAATGTCGACCTGTCCGATATGGGCGCGATGCGGCGACTTGTGACCTTTGCGTACCAGCTTATCCCCGGCACCATAATCGTGCCCAGCCCCGATTATGTGAACATCATGGTGTTGATGCCGCAATCGCACAATCACACTTTGGTGGAGGATTTTATGCTCATCCCCGAAGAGCCCAAGACAGACAAAGCGCGCGATCATTGGGAGCGCAGTTGGAACCTGCTCGATGGCGGGGTTTTTGCCAGCGAGGATTTTCGCGCAGCCGAATTGGGGCAGCAAGGGCTGGAAAGCGGCGCGGTTAAAGAGCTGACTTTGGGCACTTTAGAAGGCGGTATTGCCCGGTTTGATGCGATTGTCGGCGACATATTGAGTGCAGCCGATTGATCTTGGCTATCACTATGACTGCCGCCATTCGCACACCGGCCCGGCTATGCCAGCGCATGGCACGCGCGTGACACACCACTTGCGATAGTCGTCCCAAGAGCGTAGCCGCGCGCCATGCCAACCAACCCATCAAAATCCGAAGATCGTCCAGAGGGCGACCGTATCGCCAAATTGCTCGCCCGCGCTGGAATTGCCAGCCGCCGCGAAGTGGAACGGATGATTGATGATCGCCGCATCACGCTTCATGGCAAACCGGTCGAAACACCCGCAACCTTCCTCACCAGCCTCAGCGGCGTAAGCGTCGATGGAAAGCCGGTTGGCCCGGTTGAGCCATCGCAGCTGTTTGCGTTTCACAAGCCAACTGGACTGCTTACGGCAGAGCGGGACTTCACTGGACGCCCGACGATCTACGATGCGCTCGTCAACGCGCTGCCCAAAAGCACGCCGCGGTTGATGCCGATTGGCAGGCTGGATCTTAACACCGAAGGCCTGTTGTTGCTCACCAATGATGGCGGGTTGAAACGCCAGATGGAATTGCCCGCTAGCGGTATTCCGCGCACCTACCGCGCCCGCGTCTTTGGCGATGTCGCTCAGGAAGAATTGGAAGCGCTTGCCGAAGGGATAGAAATCGACGGCGTGCGCTATGGCTCCATCGACGCCAACAAAGAACGCAGCACCAGCAAATCGGGCGGCCGCAATCAATGGATCGAAATGTCCATCACCGAAGGCAAAAACCGCGAGGTGCGCCGGGTACTTGAACACCTGGGTCTTGAGGTAAACCGCCTGATCCGCACTGCCTATGGCCCATTTGAACTGGCCGATCTGGGCCGCGGCCAAGCGGTGCAAATTCGCAAAGGCGATCTCGACCGGTTTGTCTCTACTCTAAAGGGTTCACGCAAATGAGGATTATCGCGGGTGAATGGAGGGGGCGCAAAATATCCGCGCCGAAAGGCGACGCAACCCGTCCCACGGCCGACCGCACGCGCGAAACTCTGTTTTCCATGCTAACCAGCAGGCTTGGCAGTTTTGAAGAATTGCGCGTCGCCGATCTGTTCGCTGGGTCGGGAGCCTTGGGGCTGGAGGCTCTATCGCGCGGCGCGGCGCATTGCCTGTTTGTGGAGCAAGACCGGGCCGCGGTGGACACGATCCGCGCCAATATTGACACGCTGGATGCGCGCGCGCGCTGCACGGTTGAAACCGGGTCTGTTATGCAAATGCGCCCCGCGCGGGAGCCGGTGGACCTGATGCTGATCGATCCGCCCTATAACACAGGCGCAGGCGAGGTTGCGCTCGACCGATTGCTGCGCCTCGATTGGATCAGCGATGCGACATGGATCGCGCTAGAAACAGCGTTTAACGAAGAGCCCGATATCAAAGGCTTTACCATCGATACATCGCGCCGGATCGGTAAGGGCAGGCTCACGCTGTTACAGCGAGAGCCCGCCCCCACCGAAACACCCGGCTCCGAAACGCCAATCGCCGATATGTGAGAGGGCGCTGGCACCTCCCCGCTTGACCACCATAGCGCGGGAGGGAGTTCGGGCGGGCTTACCCGTCAGTCGGCGGCTTCACAGCGCGCTGTTCGATCTGGCTCCACGCACTGTCGCGTTCAGGCCCGGTCATCGCGGTGAGAGCGATCTTGTCCTCATCGCTAAGCTGCCAGAATAGAATTTGACGAGGCCGCGGCAGCGTCCAGTAATATCCCTGTGTTTCGGCGGGCCACAATTCATATTGCGCCTGCTGTTCACTGGGCCAGCTGCTGAATTCGGCGCGTTGCTCGGCGCTCATGTCGGGGCTCGCCTCCGTCCCCGCTTGGACAATTACGGGGATGACGTTGGGCGATGCCGCACTGGGTGCAGACGCGACAAGGGCGACCGTCGCGATTGCGACACCAAACAGGTATATGTGGGAAGTACGCATTGGGGGTTCTCCTATTGACCAATCCCAAGCGTGAACGAACATGGACCAATCCGGCGAGACGGTTCCCCCTGCTCCGGACACACGTTTAAATAGCAGCAATTCCAGACCTTTGAAACAGCTCGCCCACACCTGTGCCGCGCGGCAAACACGGCTTGGCGAGAGGTGGGGCAAAAACGTGGTGAAGCGAAGATTGCGGAACTTTGGGGCAAATTTCCGGGGACGTAAGCGGCGCCTGTGGTGCAAGTTTGCTGGCAATATGCGATCTTGCCATATGATAACTTGTTCTCTAATTGTTCACCTACTGCCATGAGCGAAAACTCTACCCTGTCCAGCCCTTCCGGCCTTGCTGAAAGCGCGCCTAGCGAAACCATTCCGGCGTATGCGGCGCAGCTCAACTCGCCGCAACGCGACGCTGTGCTCACCACCGAAGGTCCCGTTTTGATGCTCGCCGGGGCTGGCACCGGAAAAACCGCCGCCCTCACCGCGCGATTGGCGCATTTGGTGGCGATGCGGCGCGCTTGGCCCAGCCAGATTTTGTGCGTGACCTTCACCAATAAGGCCGCGCGGGAAATGCGCGACCGGGTCGGGCAACATTTGGGGCCCGGCAGCGAGGGGATACAATGGCTTGGCACGTTCCATTCGATCTGCGCCAAAATGCTGCGCCGCCATGCCGAATTGGTCGGATTGCAATCGAACTACACCATCATCGACACCGACGATCAATTGCGGCTGCTCAAACAGCTTATCGCCACCAATGAGATTGACGATAAACGCTGGCCTGCCCGGCAATTGGCTGGCCTGATCGACAAGTGGAAGAACCGGGGTTTGAACCCAGACGATTTGGACGCAGGCGAAAGCGAGGCCTATGCCAATGGTCGCGGTCAAGAGATGTACAAGCAGTATCAGGACCGGATGAAGGCGCTGAATGCGTGCGATTTTGGCGATCTGATGCTGCATGTGCTCAACATTTTTCGCGCGCACAACGACGTTTTGGCGGAATATCAGAGCCGCTTTAAATACATCCTTGTCGATGAATATCAGGACACCAACGCGGTCCAATATCTGTGGCTGCGCCTGCTTGCGCAAAGCCACAAGAACATTTGCGTGGTCGGCGACGATGATCAATCCATCTATTCATGGCGCGGGGCAGAGGTTGCCAATATCCTGCGGTTTGAAAAGGATTTTCCCGGCGCGCATGTGGTTAGGTTGGAACAGAATTACCGCTCCACCCCGCATATTCTGGGCGCGGCATCGGGATTGATTGGCGCCAACAGCGAACGCCATGAAAAGACGCTTTGGACAGAGACGACGGGCGGCGATAAAGTCCGCGTGATCGGCGTGTGGGATGCTCCAGAGGAAGCGCGCCGGGTTGGTGAAGAGATTGAGCGGCTTGAACGCGAAGGCGCGCCGCTTGATCGGATCGCGATCCTCGTGCGCGCCCAATATCAAACGCGCGAATTTGAAGATCGCTTTATCCAAATTGGCGTCAATTACCGGATCATCGGCGGGTTTCGTTTCTACGAGCGCGCAGAAATTCGCGATGCCCTTGCCTATCTGCGCGTCATTGCGCAGCCGCAAGATGATCTGGCGTTTGAGCGGATTTACAATCAACCCAAACGCGGGCTCGGCTCCAAGACGCTCGAAAAAATGCACCAACACGCGCGCGCGACGCAGCAGCCGCTGGCCGCTGCATCACTGCAATTGGCGGACAGCGATGAATTGCCCAAGCGTGCGGCCAACACAATCGGCGGATTGCTGCGCTATTTCCTAAGCTGGCGCGAGGCGGCCGAAGTCATGACGCCAGCTGACCTGCTGCGGCTCGTCTTGGATGAGAGCGGGTATAACGACATGCTGTCGAACGACCGCAGCGCAGAAAGCGCGGGCCGGGCAGAAAACCTTTCCGAACTCGCACGGGCCATGGAGGAATATGAAACGCTGGGCGATTTCCTCGAACATGTCAGCCTGGTCATGGACAATGATCGCGGCGATTCAGAGGAAACCGTGACAATTATGACCATCCACGGCGCGAAGGGCCTGGAGTTTGACAATGTGTTCTGCGTCGGTTGGGAGGAAGGCGTCTTCCCCAGCCAGCGCGCTATCGACGAAGGGGGCCTCGCCAGTCTCGAAGAGGAACGCCGCCTCGCCTATGTCGCGATCACGCGCGCGCGGCGGCAATGCATCATCCTGCATGCGGCGAACCGGCGAATTTACGGCCAATGGACCAGCTCCATCCCTTCCCGTTTTATCGAAGAACTGCCGGATGAACACATCGATCAGGAAAGCACCATGTCAGGCGGCGAATCCTTGTGGCGGGCAAACTGGTCCGAAAACGAAGATCCCTTTGCCCATGTCGCCCGCGACCGCCCCGACCGCGCGCAAACGCGCGGCCCCGGATGGCGGCGCGCCGTTTCCACCGGGTATGAAACACAGCAACAGCGGCTGGCAGAACCGGGCCGCTCCGCCGCCAGTTTTGCCGCAAAACCGCGAAGCGACATAACGATCGGCGCGATGGTCCAGCATGCAAAATTCGGCACGGGGTGCGTGATCGATCAGGAAGGCAACAAGCTGACGATCCAGTTTGAAGAAGCCGGCGAAAAGCGCGTGATTGATAGTTTTGTGACTTTGGCGGGGTGAGACCTACCACCTCACACCCTCACTTTCGCTTTGCTGCAGGTTATGCCAGATTGCCCCTATAGAGAATGAGAGGGGATGACGATGGACAGAGGCTTGCTGCAATGGGGCGCGGTTTTGACAGCGGCGGCGTTTCTAACACCATCCGTGACCGCGCAGGATAGTTCCAGCGGCATCACCCTTGGAAATGGTGAAGCGAATTGGATCAAGGTAGAGGATGTCGCTCGCAGCGATGAGGATAGGACCTACACAGAAAAGCGCATCACCCAAGACCGCGCCTATCTGCGCCGGGGCGACGGCACAACGCTAACATTTGCAGAAGTGCATATCGAAAGCGATGGTTGGCTTGTCATGCATCCGTTTATCGATGGCGCACCCAATGGCGATTATGTCGCGGGCTACAGCTTTGTTGAAAGCGGGACGAACAAAGACGTTTCGATCACCTTGAATCCCGCGCCTGATAGCGGCGATATGTACATCGTCATGCTGCACAGCGACAGCAACGCCGATGGCGTGTTCGATTTTGTCTTTGTCGACGATACCAATGTGGAAGACCGCGCGGTCTTTGAAGGCAACCGCATGATCGCCCATATGATCGCGGTTCCTTAGAGCAATCCCTAAACCAAGGGCGCGCTACTCCTTAAAGCCCATATCCAAGAATCCGGGCTTGGGACCATTCCACTCACCCGCCGGCACAGGTGTGTCGTCCTGATCGCGGCGGCGAGAGCGCGGCTTGCTTTCAGGCTTTGCCTCGGCCGCTTCCTCTGAACGCTCAGACTTGTCTTGCGGCTTAGGCGCGCGTTCACGGGTTTCTTCTTTCGCACGGCGGGGCTTGCGCTCGCGCGGTGCTTCGCCTGCGCTGTCATCGTCGCGCTTGCGATTGCGTGAACGGCGCGGTCTGTCTTCGCGTGTCTCGCCGGTGTCTTTTTCGTCCGCGGCCGTCTCTTCAGACGTGCGCCCGCTCGTCTTGGCGGCGGGTTCAGCCAGTTCAACCCTTACGTCGCTTTTGCCAAAGACTTTGATCGGGCTCCCGGTCAGCTTTTCGACGTTCTCGATCGCTTCGGCATCAGATTTTGTCACGAATGTGAAGGCGCGACCTTTTGCCCCGGCGCGGCCAGTGCGGCCAATGCGGTGAACGTAATCATCGGGGTGCCACGGCGTGTCGTAATTGAACACATGGCTCACGCCTTTGATGTCGAGCCCGCGTGCGGCCACGTCTGAGGCGACCAGAATGTTGATGTCGCCCGATTTGAACCGTTCCAGCTCTTTCTGGCGCGTGTTCTGATCGATGTCGCCATGGATTTCGCCGCTGCGGAAACCATTGCTTTGCAATTTCTTGTTGAGTTCGCGGACCATTGTTTTCTTGTTGGAGAAAACAATCGCGGTTTCGACATGGTCGTTTTTAAGCAACCATTCCAATGTCGAAAGTTTCGCGCGCTGTTCAACATTGACCTTGAACGCGGTGATATCTTTGTTCGTCGTCGCCGCGCGCGCTGTCTCAATCCGTTTGGGATTGCTGAGGAAAGTCTTGGCCAGTTTCGCGATTGGCGGCGGCATCGTTGCCGAAAACAGCATGGTCTGGCGCGTTTCGGGCAGCTTAGAACAGATGAATTCGATATCAGGGATAAAGCCCATGTCGAGCATCCGGTCCGCTTCATCAATGACCAGCAATTCGCAGCCATTGAGCAGGATTTTGCCCCGTTCGAACAGGTCCATCAAACGGCCCGGCGTCGCGATCAAAACGTCCACGCCTTCGTTCAACGCTTTAACCTGATCGCCCATTTGGACGCCGCCAATAAGCAGCGCCATTTTCAGGTCATGGTTCTTGCCATATTTTTCAAAGTTTTCTGCAACCTGTGCGGCCAATTCGCGGGTCGGCTCAAGAATGAGCGAACGCGGCATCAGTGCGCGGCGGCGGCCAGAGGCCATCACATCGATCATAGGAAGGACGAAGCTGGCGGTTTTGCCTGTGCCGGTCTGCGCGATCCCGATGATGTCTTTCATCATCAAAACGGCGGGAATGGCTTCCGCTTGGATAGCGGTCGGCTCAGTATAGCCAGCGTCTTCGACGGCCTTGAGCAATTCAGGTGAGAGGCCGAGATCGGCGAATGTCATGCGTTTCAAAATGTCCGGATAAAGGGCGGGAAAACCGCCTGTTTGATTGTCGGTTGGGAAAACCCGCTGACCGACGTCGCCGCAACTGGCGAAAAATGGGTGAAAAGTCAAGAATTAGGCCAGAGCGCCGGGAAAACGCCCCGCCCTATGGCAAAGGCAGAAAACTAAGGTCTCAAGCCTATGGAGCACCGTCCCTTACCGGCCGGCAAGTTTCAATCGCGGATTTCGACCAATTGGCGCATGCGTTCCACTTCGCATTTGGCGCCGCTGCGCGACTGCAATTTATCCCGCCCCACACAGAAACGCCCGTCCTCGTTACGCTCAACGTAAAAGCCGGAATAAAACTGGCTCGCCCGGCAGGCGCGTTCGAGGTTTACCGTGATCATTCGGCGGTCGGATAGGTAAAGCAACAGGCGGTTGCCATTGCCTGTCTGGACAGCGGCGATTGAGCTGACGGGCAGGCAGCGATCAATCTCGCGCTCTTCGAACCGAGTGTTGAGCCCGCGCTGAGGCAAGTTTGCGAGCAATTCGTTGCGATTGGCCGATCGGCGCGGCGTGATGCGAATGATAACGCGCTGTTCGATCCGTGCCTGGCGGGTGACTTGCCCAGCATAAAAGGCATCAAGCGGCGACGACGCCTGCCGCGCGGGAGAATAGGGGCCCTCTGCAGGAACATCATAATCGGGGGGCGATGGCACCGTGGCCGCTATGCCATCCTGCTGTTCCTGCTCTTGCGGCACCGTCAACGCCGAACTCTGCCCCAACAAGGGCAGGATCAGCGCAAAGGGCGCGGAAAGGGCAAGCAAGCTGGGCATTGCGCGGCGGGTTTCCTTACATGGACACTGCGGGCCTTGCTTCGCAAAAGCCGCAGCGATTGGTCTGGACAGCTAGCGAATATGATTGAACGCTGGCTTAACTGAACCATCTCATTTGCCCGGCCCCGCCGTAAACTGCCAAATTGCTGGCAGAATCGGACAGGAGTGTGGCATAGCCGCCACAATGACGACGCCCTCTGACACAATCAGTACATTCCTATCCGATGCCGCCGGGCTGCTGGGTCCGAAAGGGTTTTCGCAAGATCCCGAGGATTTGACAGCGTGGCTAACCGATTGGCGCGGGCGATACTCCGGGAAAGCCGTTGCGCTGGCCTCCCCGGCCTCGACTCAGGAAGTGGCCGATCTGGTCAAATTGTGCGCGCGTCACCAGGTTCCCATCGTCCCGCAAGGCGGGAACAGCGGCATGGCAGGCGGGGCGACGCCCGATGATAGCGGCACGGCGATTATCCTGTCGCTTAGGCGGATGAACGCAATTCGCGCGTTGGATGCGGATGGGGCGCAGGCGGTGTGCGAAGCGGGCGTCATCTTGCAGGTTTTTCACGAAGCGGCCGACGCAGCGGGTCTACGCTTTCCACTGACATTGGGCGGCAAGGGTTCGGCGACGATCGGCGGGCTTATCTCCACCAACGCCGGCGGCACGCAGGTGCTGCGCCATGGGACAATGCGCGCGCAGGTCGTGGGGATTGAGGCTGTCTTGGCTGACGGACAGGTGTTTGACGGTCTCTCCGCGCTTAAGAAAGACAACCGCGGCTTTGACCTTAAACAGATGTTGATCGGTTCGGAGGGGACGCTGGGGATTGTCACCGCCGCAACGCTCAAATTGCAGCCCGCACCGCGCGGCCGGGTCACCGCGTGGGTGGGATTGCCCTCGATTGCAGACGCACGCGCTTTGCTGCGGCGGGTGGACCGGGCCATTGGCGAACCGCTCGAAGGGTTTGAAGTGGTCCCTGCCCATTGCCTCGACAGCGTGCTGGCCTTGCTTCCCGATGCGCGCGCGCCGCTTTCCGCGCGGCATGAATGGAACGCGCTGATTGAATGCGCCGTGTTCGATAATGATGAGGCTGCGCTGCGCGAACGGCTCGAAAATGAGCTCGCGGCGGCCGCAGAGGACGGTTTGATCGAAGATGCCATGATCGCCGCAAATGAACGCCAGATCGAAGAATTGTGGACATTGCGCGATTCAATTTCCGCCGCAGAGCGCGCTTTGGGGCCCGCGATGCAGCATGATATATCCGTTCCGGTTGAAAAAATGCCGGAATTCATCCTCTCTGCATCCGAGAAAATTGAGCACGAATTCCACGGCACAATCGCGGCGGCTTTTGGCCATTTGGGCGATGGCAATGTCCACTTCCACGTGCTCGCACCAAAGGGAGCGGAGCCCGGCATTTGGGAAGACGGTCCCGGCAAAACAATCAGCGCCCGCGTGCATGATTTGGTCACCCAATGGGGCGGCTCCATCAGCGCAGAACACGGTATCGGCCAGATGAAAGTCGATGAATTGGGCCGATTGGGTGATCCGGTGGCCTTGTCCATGATGCGCGCTGTAAAACGGGCGCTCGACCCGGATAATATCCTCAACCCAGGCAAGCTGGTGCCGCCAGAAAACGTGCAAAAGACGGCCTAATGCGCAGGCCTATAGACGGCATAAATGCGCGCAGCCTTGCGCCAGCCCCATTCACCGACTAAAGCGCCGCATTCGGCGGGTGGGGGAAGCGCAAGCAACGCCCAAGAATCGGCCGCAATCACAGTTTTCATCCGCTAATCTTCGGAGATATTCCCATGGCCACCGCGCCGCAGCCGCAACTTCCTTTGTTCTACAAAGACCTGCTCCCACTCAACAGCCGCGATCACGGCGATTGGAAAGTCAGCAGTTTCGACGATGCCGGGTTCCTCGCGAACACGCATGCTATCCCGCTCACCGTCGATGAATTTGTCGACGCACAGCGCAACTATCCCGTTGTATTCACAGCCGGAGACAACCCTCTCCCGATCGCGCTGATGGGTCTGAACGAAGGCGTCAACACCTTCATCGCAGACGATGGCAAGTTGGAGGCAGGCGTTTACGTGCCTGCCTATATCCGCCGCTATCCCTTCATCCTCGCCAAGCTGAACAAAGAAAGCGATGACATGTCGCTTTGCTTTGATCCGCAATCGGGCGTTGTGGGCAAAACCGACGACGGCCAAGTGTTGTTCGATGGTGAAAATCCAACCGAATACACACAGGGCGTGCTGGAATTTTGTAAGCGCTTCGAAGAATCGGGCCAACGCACGAAAGCGTTCCTCGAAGAGTTGAAGAAGCTCGACATTTTGATGGACGGCGAAATTGCGATCACCCGCAACGACATGCCTGACACACCATTCGTCTATCGCGGTTTTCAGATGGTTGACGAAAAAAAGCTGCGCGAATTGCCAGAAGAAACCGTGCACTCATTGAACAAGAACGGCATGATGATGCTGATCCACGCTCAATTGTTCTCGATGAACCTGATGCGCGCTTTGTTTGAACGTCAATCTGCACAAGGCAAAGTCCCAACTCAGACACCGGCTACTCCGGCAGTTTAAGAGCGGGCGCAAAACCAATAATTCGGCGAGTGTTACCGATACTTTAGGTGCCTGCACCTAACACCAATACCGCCATTTTGGACAAAGAAAGAGCGGGGTGCGACTTGATCGCGCCCCGCTCTTTTCTTATCTATACATCATAGGCGGTTTTTCCCTCATGAGCCGCCTTGTGGAAAAGCCTTCGGGCGGATCCTCCCTGAACCTGGCCACCTCGCTGTCGCCCCCCTTTGACAGACGCGAGGTGGCTTTTTTTGCCTCCTCCGTATCGATGCATTGCTGCGATTGAGAAAGCTGCGTCGGAGAGACCGCGCCGCGCGCGATGTTGATCGTGCCGAATTTATTCAGCAGCCTGAGCGATCTGCCCACCTGTACCCAGCCCGGCCGTTTCCGCACCCAATTCGCGCACCAGCCCTGCCAGCATTGTGACCAAAGGTTTCACCGCGTCGGTCGGCTCAGACAAGGCATCATCGAGATAGGTGGAGCGGCACACTTCGACTTGAATCGCATGAATGTTGCGCGCTGGAGAAGCATGGCGATCCAGCACATAGCCGCCTGCATAGGGCCGGTTGTGCGCGGCGGCACAGCCCCGCCCTTCAAGATAGCGAAAGGCGCGCGTGACCAGCCCCGAATGACACGAAGCACCAAACCTGTCGCCAAGAACAATTTGCGGCGGCGGCGGGGATAAATGTCCACCGCCATTGCCCGTGTTCTTTGGAGAGCGCCGCAATGGCGGCATGGAATGCAGGTCAATCAACAAGGCCGCACCCCACGCATCACGGATTCGTTTCAACTCGCGGGCCAAAAATTCATGATAGGGCCGGTGAATTGTATCGATCCTCTGATCGAGCTCTTCTCGCGGTAATTTACTGCGCCAAATTTCACCAAAACCGGGCAGTCGGCGCGGCACCAGCCCCAGCCCACTGCGCGCGCGCGCGTTTGATCCACTCAGACGCGGCTGCGGTTTTTCTGTCCGGCGATACGGACCCGCGACCATATCCCAGTCCACATCATCATCGGCGCGGTTCAGATCAAGCATTGCGCGCGGAGCCTGAGCCACCAACAGCCCGGTTCCCGTTGCACGCGCGGTCTCCACCCCAACCCGGTCAATATACCGATCTTCCAGGCGCAATTGGCTGAGCTGCGCATCACGCATCTGCGCCAATGTTTCTCCGGGATAGACCCGCCCAGCATGCGGCACAGCAATCAAAACGGGCAGCGGCATAGAGCGCGGCGCAACATGGACAAAAGCCGGTGTGGGCGCAGATTTTGAGGTGGCCGACATCAACGATCCACCTACGGCCCCGCCGCGCGTCGTGACGAGATCGCCGGAAAATGCGCCATCGGACCGGCTGATCGCCTCACCATCCGGCGCGGTTGATTTTTCTGGCAGTTCTTCATGAGCGCTTCGCCCGCTGCCGTTAGGATCGGTGTTTGTTGGCGTTAACCGCATGGCCAGTTTGCTGCCCGCTTTGGCGTTTCAAGTCAAAGCTTCTCTATCGGCTCTCTAACCAAGGCCTTGCCGCGATTGGTCAAATTGGGCCTATCCCTCGCATTGATACGGAGATGCCGGCTGTGCGTTAAGCGCGTATTTAAAGCCAAAGAGTTAAGCATTGAAAGCACTGCGTCTCGAAACAGGTCACACCGCAAATCAGCCGCCAAATGGGAAAGATTTCTTAAGTGAACTCCGCTATAAAGCTCTTATGACATTGCAATCCGATCCAACCGGTCCCCGTATCCTCCTTGCCGAAGATGAAGAAGCGATGCGCTCTTATCTTGAGCGTGCCCTTACCAAAGCGGGTTATCAGGTCAGCAGCGTCGATCGCGGCACAGACGCCGTGCCGCTGCTTGAAAACGAAGAATTTGACCTGCTCTTGTCCGACATTGTTATGCCGGAAATGGACGGGATTGAATTGGCCCAACGCTGCGCAGAGGTAAGCCCGCGCACCAAGGTGATGTTCATCACCGGTTTTGCCGCCGTGTCGCTGCGCGCGAGCCGCGAACAACCGCATGCGAAAGTCCTCTCAAAACCGTTCCACCTGCGCGATCTGGTGTTGGAGGTAGAACGCATGTTTGAGGACCAGCAGCAAGCCAGCATCTAAGCCGCCGGACCGGCATCTCAAACCAATCCGCGATCAATTCACGAATCGCTTGCACAATATGTAAGCCTTCGCTAGTTGCCCGCTTCGCTTCGATGCACCAGCAGACGAAGCGCAATTGACGAACGCGTGGGCGTATAGCTCAGTGGTAGAGCACTATGTTGACATCGTAGGGGTCGGGAGTTCAACTCTCTCTACGCCCACCATTCGTCCCCCAATTTGAACGAATTTGAATGAGACATCCACCCTAGGGTGGACCGCTTTCCTACACGCGTCGCAGCCTGTATGCGCAAAGGCGTGACAAACCCTCCAAAAACCGCCAATTCTCAGCTCTCTTGCGCCGCAACAGACCGCAGGCGCACGGACTTTGCGCCCCCAATCGGGCTTGCGAAAAAGCACCCTTGGACCGTGTAACATGCGGTCCATGTCTCCAAACCTGCGTGAAGCGCGCTTTGCTCCCGCGATTACGGGCATATTGGGGACCAGTTTTGCGCTTCAATCGCGACTTTTTGCGATAGGCGCGCCACCGGTCTTGCGCCCGCGTCTACCTCTGCTAGAGCCCCCTGCAGGGATCACATCAGACATCGCTGTTGTGTACATTCAGTCCAAAAGGATGAGGCGCTAGCCATGCAAAAAATTCAGGTTAAAAACCCAGTTGTCGAACTCGACGGCGATGAGATGACAAAGATCATCTGGCAATGGATCCGGGAGCGTCTGATCCTCCCTTACCTCGATGTTGACCTCAAATATTACGATCTTTCGATCGAAAAGCGCGATGAGACCGACGATCAGATCACGGTCGATGCGGCCAACGCGATCAAAGAACATGGCGTAGGCGTCAAATGTGCGACCATCACCCCTGATGAAGAGCGCGTTGAAGAGTTTGACCTTAAGAAGATGTGGCGTTCACCCAACGGCACAATCCGCAACATCCTAGGCGGTGTGGTTTTCCGCGAGCCTATCGTGATCGACAATGTGCCGCGTTTGGTGCCGGGCTGGACCGACCCAATCGTTGTTGGCCGCCATGCCTTTGGTGACCAATATCGCGCAACCGACACGCTGATCCCCGGCCCCGGTAAACTGCGCCTGGTTTACGAAGGAACCGACGGCACGAAGCTCGACTTTGAAGTGTTCGAGTTCGAATCTTCCGGTGTTGCGATGGCTATGTACAACCTAGACGATTCGATCCGCGCTTTTGCGCGTGCATCGATGAACTATGGCTTGGACCGCAAATGGCCAGTGTATCTGTCGACCAAGAACACGATCATGAAGGCCTATGATGGTCGTTTCAAAGATCTGTTCGAAGAAGTCTTTGAAAACGAGTTTAAGGACAAGTTCGAAGAAGCTGGCATCACCTACGAACACCGTTTGATCGATGATATGGTGGCCTCAGCTCTTAAATGGAGCGGTAAGTTCGTTTGGGCTTGTAAGAACTACGACGGCGATGTTCAGTCGGATACGGTCGCTCAGGGCTTCGGCTCGCTCGGTTTGATGACGTCGGTTCTGATGACGCCAGATGGTAAAACCATCGAAGCCGAAGCAGCACACGGTACCGTTACCCGTCACTTCCGCCAGCACGAGCAAGGCAAAGCGACCTCGACCAACCCGATTGCTTCGATCTTCGCGTGGACGCGCGGATTGATGTATCGCGGCAAGTTCGATGAGACCCCAGATGTTGTCAAATTCGCTGAAACACTCGAACGGGTTTGCATTAAGACGGTTGAAAACGGTCAGATGACAAAGGATCTGGCGCTGCTTATTGGCCCAAGCCAGAACTGGCTGACAACAGAGCAGTTCTTCGAAGCGATCGTTCAGAACCTCGAAACTGAGATGAAGAACTGGGCGTAAGTCCCTCAAGGTTATTCACTTTCCTACACGTCTCTAAGTGCCTAGTGCGCGATTGATAGAGACGGCTTCAGGGCGATCATTCAATCGAATGATCGCCCTTTGTGTTTCTTGCAGCAATGAGTGACACAGCCCCACAGGGACGCTAATCTGAGCACATGGCAGGCGAACTCACCCTTTCCCCGGTAATGTCCGATGCCCTGGTGATCCTTGGGGCTGCAGGGATTGTGATACCGGTCTTCGCCCGGTTCCGGATCACACCCATTATTGGGTTCATTCTTATCGGTATTCTCGTTGGCCCCTACGGTCTGGGCACGTTAGTGGAACAGGTCCCTTGGCTAAGCCATGTGACCATCTCTGATCCTGACCGATTAACGCCATTCGCGGACTTTGGGATCATCCTGCTGCTGTTCGCCATTGGGTTGGAACTGTCATTCAATCGCCTCTGGCAGTTGCGTAAATTGGTGTTCGGATTGGGCAGCCTTGAACTGCTAATCATTGGCAGCGTCTCAGCAGCATTCTTTGGATATTACAGCGGAATGAGCACAACCGCGGCGCTCGCGCTTGGCTTTGCCCTCGCCTTTTCTTCCACTGCCATTGTGCTCCCGATATCCGGGACCAAATCCCCCGTCGGCCGCGCGGCGTTGTCGATGCTGCTGTTCGAGGACATTATGATTGTCCCGATCATCTTCATCCTTGGCGCGCTTGCGCCGACCGCTTCTGCGGATGGGGTCGGAGAATTGACTTCGACCTTGATCCAAGGCGGGTTGGTGATCCTCGCGCTGCTTGTCATTGGCCGTTTCGCTCTGCCCCGTCTGTTTAGCCAAGCGGCGCGAACCAAAAGCCCTGAGCTGTTCCTTGCGGCCTCCCTGCTTGTCGTCATCGGCGCCAGCCTTGCCACCGCTGCGACCGGGCTTTCGCCGATTGTGGGGGCGTTGATCGCGGGCCTGCTTATCGCAGAGACTGAGTATCACGGCGAAGTAGAATCGATCATGCAACCGTTTAAGGGCCTCGCGCTTGGCGTGTTCCTCATCACAATCGGCATGAGCATCGACGTGATGGAAATCTGGCGCAATCTGGGTGAGATTTTTGCTGCCGTTATTGGCGTCCTGGTGTTCAAGGCAATCGTAACCGGCTGCTTGCTCAAGATGATGGGCGCGCGGCGTAGCACGGCGACAGAGACTGGCGTGCTCATGGCCAGCCCCAGCGAGACGACATTGATTGTGCTGGCCGCCGCGACAAGTGCGTTGGTGATCGACACAGAAACGGCGCAATTCTGGCAAATCGTGACCGCCATTGGCCTCACCATCACGCCCGTGCTGGCCAAATTGGGACGCGTCATCGCGCGCAGAGTCGAGGCTGTGCCTGAATTGCCTGAAGAAGACGAACACGACGCGCGCACCATTATCATTGGCGGGGGCCGTGTTGGACGATTGATCGCGGATATGCTCGTCACGCATAATCAGCCCTACGTCATTCTGGATTCGGATCCCGACACCATCGACCGGGCCAAACGGGACGGGTACAGGGCCTCATTTGGCGATGCTGCGCGCGGCGACGCGCTATCACGCTTAGATATCGAAAAGGCGCCAGCCCTGGTCCTTTCGATGGACGAACCCGTTTTGGCACAGCGCCTAGTGAGCAAGCTGCGCCGAGAACATCCAGATCTGCTGATTGTGGCGCGTGCCCGCGATACCGACCACGCTGCCTCTCTTTACCGTGCAGGCGCGAGCCATTCGGTGCCCGAAAACTTGGAAAGTTCGCTGCAATTGTCCGAGGCGGTGCTGGTCGATATCGGGGTCGCAATGGGTCCTGTTATCGCATCGATCCATGCAAAGCGCGACGAATACCGCGAACGCCTAGAAGTCGATGGCGGTCTGACCCAAAAGCCGCAATTGCGGACTTCCGTCGCCGACAGCGCTCCTCCGAAGCAAGTGACTTAACCGGCCAGAACCTGCTTGATAGCGGCAATAGCATCTGGCCCTTTTGCACCGTCAGGGCCACCGCCTTGGGCCATATCGGGTCGGCCACCGCCGCCCTTCCCGCCCAGAGCCTCAACACCGGCGCGAACCAGATCAACCGCGCTAAAACGGTCTGTCAGATCACCTGTAACAGCGGCGGCAATACTCGCCTTCCCGTCATTGACGGCGACGATTGCCGCCACACCGGAACCAATCCGGGCCTTTGTTTCATCCAGCAGTGGACGCAGCTCTTTGGGACTCAGTCCTTCGAGTACCTGACCACTGAAAACCACGCCTCCGATCTCCTCGTCCGCGGGTGCTCCACCGCCAGCTGTTGCAGCGCCGCCGCCCAACGCAAGCGCCTTCTTCGCTTCAGAAAGCTCTTTCTCCAACCGCTTGCGTTCATCAAGAAGCGCAGTGATCCGAGCCGGAACCTCTTCAGGCGTCGCGCGGATTGCCGCGGCGGCGGCCTTCAACGCGTCCTCACGCGCCACCAACCAATTGCGCGCCGCGTCGCCGGTCAAAGCCTCAATTCGCCGCACGCCAGACGAAACTGCACTTTCGGTGATAATACGGAAAAGCCCAATATCTCCGGTCGCACTCACGTGCGTTCCGCCACACAATTCAACGGAATAGCTCAAGCCATCATCGCCAGATCGGCCCATCGAAAGCACACGCACTTCGTCGCCGTACTTCTCGCCAAATAACGCCAACGCGCCCGCTTCAACGGCATCATCAGGGCTCATCAATCGTGTCGCCACTGGTTCATTGGCCAGGATTTCTGCATTCACCTGCGCCTCAATCGCGGTAACGTCCTCAGCGCTCAACGCCTTGGGATGCGAAAAATCGAAGCGCAGACGATCTTGCGCAACCATTGAGCCTTTTTGGGTAACGTGGTTGCCCAGCTGATTGCGAAGTGCCGCGTGGACAAGGTGGGTTGCCGAATGGTTCGCCCGGATTTGCGTCCGACGCTCTGTATCAACGTCAAGCTGAACATTGTCGCCAACCGTCACTTTGCCAGCATTGATTGTAGTGTGGTGAGCGTGCAGCCGGCCAAGCGGCTTGCTGGTGTCGGTGACCTGTGCGGTTAGGCCAGCGGGCGCGCTGATCGTCCCAGTGTCGCCGGTTTGCCCGCCGCTTTCACCGTAAAACGGCGTCTGATTGGTCAAGATAACCACATCATCGCCAGCCTCAGCCGATGCGGCCTCAGCTCCGTCCTTGACGATGGCGACAACCGTGCCCTCGCCTGATATTGCGGCATACCCTGTGAATTCACTTGCTCCTTCGCGTTCGGCGATGTCGAACCAAACTTCGCCTGACGCGGCCTCGCCTGACCCTTTCCACGCAGCACGAGCGGCGGCCTTTTGCCGATCCATCGCACCGTCGAACCCGCTGCGATCGACGCTGATTCCGCGCGCGCGCAGAGCGTCTTCGGTGAGGTCATATGGGAAGCCGAATGTGTCGTAGAGTTTAAACGCCGTTTCGCCGTCCAATTCTCCGCCGCTGGCCATAGTACCGGTCGCTTCGTCGAGCAGCTTGAGCCCCTTATCCAACGTTTTGCGGAATTGGGTTTCCTCACGCAGCAGCACTTCTTCAATCAACGCCTGACCGCGCACCAGCTCAGGGTAAGCTTGGCCCATTTCGGTTACAAGCGACGGAACAAGGCGGTGCATCAAAGGCTCACCCGCGCCCAACAAATGCGCATGACGCATCGCACGGCGCATGATCCGGCGGAGGACATAGCCGCGCCCTTCATTGGAAGGCAAAACACCATCTGCCATCAGGAATGAGGTTGACCGCAGGTGATCGGCGATAATCCGGTGCGATCCAACGCTGTCGCCATTCGCCGCAACGTTCGTGAGGTTTTCTGATGCCGCGATCAGCGCTTTGAAAGTATCGGTGTCGTAATTGTCATGAACCCCTTGCATGACAGCGGCGATACGTTCCAACCCCATGCCAGTATCGATCGATGGCCGTGGTAGATCACGGCGTGTGCCATCGGCGCCTTGGTCAAATTGCATGAAAACGAGATTCCAGATCTCGATAAAGCGATCGCCGTCTTCGTCCGGACTGCCAGGAGGGCCACCGGGAATGCGTTCGCCGTGATCAAAGAAAATTTCGGAGCATGGTCCACACGGGCCAGTCTCACCCATCGACCAGAAATTGTCGTTGGTTGCGATCCGGATGATGCGGTCTTCGGGTAGGCCAGCAATCTTGCGCCAAAGGTCAAATGCTTCGTCATCGGTGTGATAGACCGTGACCAAGAGTTTTTCAGCCGGCAGGCCCCATTCGCGGGTGAGCAAGGTCCAAGCGTTCTCAATCGCTTGTTCTTTGAAATAGTCACCGAACGAGAAATTGCCGAGCATTTCAAAGAATGTGTGGTGCCGGGCAGTGTATCCGACATTGTCGAGGTCATTGTGCTTGCCGCCTGCGCGAACGCATTTTTGCGAGGATGTGGCGCGCGGGGCTGGCGGAGTTTCGAGACCAGTAAAGACATTCTTGAACGGCACCATGCCCGCATTGACGAACATAAGCGTTGGATCGTTGTACGGAACCAGCGGAGCGCTTTGAACGGCGGCATGATCTTTACCTGCGAAGAAATCGAGGAACGATCGGCGAATGTCATTGGTCGAAGTCATAAAATTGCA
The DNA here is from genome assembly GCA_947502815.1 of uncultured Erythrobacter sp. GTDB lineage: Bacteria > Pseudomonadota > Alphaproteobacteria > Sphingomonadales > Sphingomonadaceae > Erythrobacter. The sequence goes on along the minus strand of CANNBH010000001.1, from coordinate 1,360,992 downwards.
GTTAGGCAATGCGCGTGGCCTCGACAAGCCAAAGCGTGCGGCAAATTGCCTGTTGCACCCACCGCGGATGCTACACGGTCCGTCTTTTCCCCGTCTTCATCGTCATGGCATGAGGTTTTTGCGCCGCCACAACGAAAAACCGGCGCGAACCGCATCTCTCGGGTGAGACACATTTCGCGCCGGTATTCCGGTTGTTCGGGCCAGCGGTCCATAACGACCGCAACAATGCCCGCTTGAGGATCAGTCTTCAGAGTCCGCGTCCGGCCCCGTCATCATTTCCTCGGCGACCTCATCGGTTTTACCGCGAATGGCGGCTTCCAATTTGTCGCAAACTTCTGGGTTTTCCATCAGGTATGTCTTGGAGTTTTCACGTCCCTGACCGATCCGCACGCTGTCATAAGAATACCAGCTGCCTGATTTCTCCACGATGCCCGCTTTCACACCAAGATCGAGGATTTCGCCACGTTTGGAGATTCCTTGACCGTACATGATGTCAAATTCGACCTGCTTGAACGGCGGAGCGACTTTGTTCTTCACCACTTTTACGCGGGTGGAATTGCCGATCACTTCGTCGCGGTCTTTGATCTGACCGGTGCGGCGAATATCAAGACGAACCGAGGCGTAGAATTTAAGCGCGTTGCCGCCGGTCGTTGTTTCCGGGTTGCCGTACATCACACCGATTTTCATCCGCAGCTGGTTGATGAAAATCACCATGCATTTCGAACGGTTGATCGAACCGGTCAGTTTGCGCAGCGATTGCGACATCAAACGTGCCTGAAGTCCAACATGCGAATCGCCCATTTCGCCTTCGATTTCCGCGCGCGGCACAAGTGCAGCAACCGAATCGACAACTAGGACATCAATTGCATTGGAGCGAACCAGCGTGTCTGTGATCTCAAGCGCTTGTTCGCCAGTATCGGGTTGCGAGACAATCAGTTCATCGATGTCCACACCCAGTTTATTGGCATAGACAGGATCAAGTGCGTGTTCGGCATCAATGAATGCAGCCGTGCCGCCTGCCTTTTGCGCCTCTGCAATCACATGCAGCGCCAAAGTGGTCTTGCCCGAGCTTTCCGGCCCATAGACTTCAATGACGCGCCCTTTAGGCAGGCCGCCAATGCCAAGAGCAATATCAAGGCCAAGCGAACCGGTCGAGATCGCTTCGATCTCCATCGCTTCTTTTGAGCCCAGCTTCATCGCTGAACCTTTGCCGAATGCCCGATCAATTTGAGAGAGTGCGGCATCAAGTGCCTTTTGACGATCCACGCCTTTTTCCTTCTGTACCAGCTTAAGTTGAGCAGACATCGCACGCACTCCTTTGCTTGCCTAGGTCAGTTAGTGAGTTTTAACCGGCCCAAAGACTGGGAAAGCCCGATTGCCGCCCCCTGTTGGAAATGCATGTACCCAGTTTGTTCCAAAAGAACAAGAGCGGAACAAAAATTTTTTAGGCGTCCTGCTTGGCAGGCTCCGCACCGCCCTTGGCTGCGCGCATGACAGCGCCCACTTTATCCCCGATGGCAGCCACGCTGAAAGGCTTGGCGATAAAGTGCATGTTGGGGATGTCGATTTCGGATCGCAGGGCCTCTTCGGCATAGCCTGACATGAACAGCACCGGGACATCGGGCCGCTGTGCTCGGATCGCGCGGACCATTGCCGGTCCGTCCATCCCCGGCATCACAACATCGCTTAAGACAAGGTCAAATTCTTCGCCCGATGCAATCGCGGCCAGCCCTTCTTCGCCGCCCGGACAGGCTGTGATTTGATACCCAGCGCGGGACAATGCTCGCTCTGCGACGATGCGGACCATGTCCTCATCCTCAACCAGCAAGATGCGCCCGCCCTTTGACCATTCTGACGAACCAACCGGATCGGGTGTCTCGGCGCGGCGCGGCGCTTCTCCATGATGGACGGGGAAGTAGATTGTAAAGCGAGCGCCCGTGACGCGCCCGGTTGCGGTCGTGACATTGTCGGCAAAGATGAAGCCGCCCGATTGTTTGACAATGCCATAAACGGTGGAGAGGCCCAGACCGGTGCCCTTCCCTTGCTCTTTCGTCGTAAAGAACGGCTCAAACAACTTGGGCAAGACTTCGGCCGGGATGCCGCCTCCGTTATCTTGTACAATCAAGACAGTGTAATCATCGGCCGGCAGGATCTCAGAGCCCAGCTTCATCACTTCTTTGGATTTCAAGCTGCGCGTCAGGAGCGATATGCGCCCTTCAATGGGCGCGGCTCCCTGCGCCTGAACCTTTCCGTGTGCGCCATTTGTGTTGATCGCATCGCGGGCGTTCACCGCGAGGTTCATAATCACCTGTTCCAATTGCTGGGGATCGGCCCGCACCGCGCCCAAACTGCGATCATGTTGGACATAATAGCCGATTTTCTCACCCAAGAGCCGCTTAATCAGGGGGCCGACCTCGCTCACCACATCGGGCAATTGCAAGATTTCAGGCCGCAAGGTCTGTTGCCGCGAAAAGGCGAGCAATTGGCGAGTAAGCGAAGCCGCGCGGTTGGAATTGGCGCGAATTTGCTGGATGTCGTCATAGTCGCTGTCACCGGGCGTGTGGCGCAGCAGCATCAGATCGCAGGTGCCGATGACCGCGGTCAGAACATTGTTAAAATCATGCGCCACCCCGCCCGCCAGCTGGCCAACGGCCTGCATTTTGGTGGCCTGTGCGACCTGACGTTTAAGCTGAGTTTCCTCACTCGAATCGGTGAGCGATAGCAGCACCGCCGCCTCTCCCAGTCCGCGCACTCCGGCAAGACCCATCGACACCGGTTCATCCGGTTGAGACGTAAGGCGCACCGCCATATCACCGCTGGTCGCAGGGCCGCGTCCGTGGCGGCGCACAGCGTCAGAGAGTGCCGCCTTATCTTCGCGGGTAACAAGGTCAGTTGGGAAAGCGGGCAATCCGCGTTCCTCTCGCTCCACTGAGCGCAAAAACGCATCATTGCCGAACAAGAACCGGCCATCGCGGTCCGTCATTGCGAGGCCCAAGGGCAATTGTGCCAGCAGCGCCTCCAATTGCGCGACGCCCGCCTGCGACGTGCCATCCCATCCGCCGCCAATGCCAACGCCGCTGTCGACCAGCAGCATGAGCGAAGCGCCTTCATCGGGACCAGGCGCCATGCCAGCCTGCGATGGCTCTGACAGTGGCACGTCAATCAGGGTCTGCGGAGTGCCGCCGCGACCTTCACGGGCGAAGAAAATACGGTCGCGTTCATCGGCTCTTAGCGCATTGGCAAAATCTTGTCCCGCCATCGTCGCCGATGCGTCGCCCGATGCGCGTTCCGCAAAACCGGCACTGACGCTGCGGATAATGCCGTCCGGCCCGGTAACCGCAGCCTCTATCCCGGCACGACTGAGCATCATGCCCAATCCCCCGGTCAAATCGAGATCGCTGAGCACATCCTGCGATTCGGCCGCGCTGCGCTCAAGCCGCCAGATTAAGTGATCATCCCCGCGCCCAGCGCGCTTGGCAGAAACGGTCCAACTCTTGCCGTTTCCAGTTTCGAGCACATCAAGAGCAGCCTCTCCGTCCCTCCATGCCTCTCGCGTGATCTTTACCAGCTTTTCCAGCGCCGGGCGTTCCACAGGCAGCGATGGCGGAGAGCTGTTCGCGCCAAAGGCGTCGACAAACGCGGAATTGGCACAGACCAGCCGGTTCGCCCGGTCAGTGATTGCGGTGGCTTGCCCTTGCGCAGAGCCGCCCCCTTCGATCGCAGCGACTGTGACCGACCAATCGTGGATAGCATCTTCTGTCCCAGCAGGCTCCCCGCCCAACCGGTCAAACACAAACACGCCGATCAGCAACACAGCCAACCCTGCGGCATAGGCCCCGGTCAGCACAAAATTGGACGTGATCAGGAACACGATCCCGGCGCTCACCAAAAGAGCGCCCGCCACACCCGCCAGCATTGCCGTGCTGATGGATTTGGTCGCAGGCTGCGTGTCGGCAGGGTCTGTGATCGCTGTGTTTGTCATCATCTTCAACACAATCTGGGTCTTCAACGCAATTTGGCTGAGCTGGACGCCGGTGCGCCCTATGAAGCGGAGACCCTACTTCGCGCTGCGCCTTTGGTCGAGCCGCTCTGCGATCCGTTTCAGACGTTTTGCCCGCTTACGTGCAACCACGACGCGCCAGATCGCGCTCGAAACCAGATAGCCGACCGCAGAAGAGACAACGGCAAGCACAAAGAAGCCGACAACCGTCACGCCAGCAAATTCAAACGCGTCGATAACCCATTGCCAATCGCCGCTTTGCAATTGTTCATTGGCCACACCAGAGGTGGCCGCATCGACGCGCAAGACAAATTGCCCAACACGGTTTGCAACCACCGCCCAAAACGCGATGGTGAACGGGTTTGTCACAAAGGTCACAAGCGCAGCCAGCGGCACATTGGCCCGGGCAGGCAAAGCCAAAAAGGCGGCGAGAAATATCTGGCCCACCGGGATGATAAAGGCGCTGAACAGGCCCAATGCCACCCCGCGGGGAACCGAACGCCGGGTAAAACGCCACAGTTCGGGCGTCAAAAACCGATGAGCGATGGGACGCAGATACTTGTTGCGCGCCATCTCTTCGCGTTTGGGCATGTATTTGCGGATCATGTCCATGGCCCAGGTTTTACCCCCGGACCTCGCGGATTGATGCTGCACCATTTCAGTCAATATCCGCATATGCCGGAACGCGCGCCTGCCCTCGCAGAACGCTTTGCGCCGCGAGAAAACCGATTGATCGGAGGAGAATTGAGGGCGTAACCACCATGAGTGTCCATATGGGTAGTGATAACCGTCTGACCAGAGGGTTAACCTACGCAGCTGTGTGTTAAATTGAGTAAGCCAGATTGATGCGCAAAGACGCCTATCCGCGGTCTCGCATAAGGCGCGCCTTATCCCGCTTCCAATCGCGGTCTTTCACGCTGGCGCGTTTGTCATGGGCTTGTTTGCCCTTTGCCAAAGCGAGCTCAACCTTTGCCCGTCCGGTTTTATTGAAATAGATCGATAGCGGAACCAGCGTCATACCTTTTTTCTCAACTGCACCAAACAACTTGTTGATTTCACGTGTGTTGAGCAGCAATTTGCGCGGGCGGCGTGGTTCATGATTAAGCCGGTTGCCATGGCTGTATTCTGGGATATTGGCGTTGACGAGCCAGACTTCTCCATCGCGCAGTTCGGCATAGCTTTCCGCGATTGTTGCCTCGCCCGCGCGGAGCGCCTTCACCTCGGTGCCTTGCAGGGCCAATCCGGCCTCAAACTTATCTTCGATATGATAATCAAACCGCGCACGCCGATTTTGGGCGACGGATTTTTGCTTGTCGAAAGTTTCGGGTTTGGGACGTGCCATGGTGGCAGCGCCTTTACGCGCTCCAAGGGCGATTGAAAAGCCATCCCAGAGATTGCGCAGCCGGGAATTGGGACTGAGCAGAAATCAAAGTAAAGCTGTTGTTTTTGAAGAGATCAGCGGCCAAATTACTTTGAAACGGTTTGAGTGATGCGAATTGGGGGCGGGAATCGAATGCTAAAATTGCGCAAAGTGATGGGTGTATTGACCGCTGTTGCAGTGGCCTTGCTTGGTTCACTCAATCCATCGGACGCTTTGGCAAACGACGTCCCTGCATTGAGTGCATACGGCGAGCTGCCAGAGATCGAAGATGCTGCATTGTCGCCATCGGGCCGCCGGATTGCCGCCTTGCTAACCATCCGAGGCAACCGAATTCTGGCGGCATTCGATGAAAACAACCGGGTTATCTCTCGAACCAATGTCAATGAGATGAAAGTGCGCAGCTTCGATTGGGTTGGCGAAGACAGGCTTTTGCTCACCTACAGCGTGACCGAAGATCTCGGCGCCAATTTCGCCGCAGACAAACACGAATTTTCCATCGCAGTCACTGTTCCCATGACCCCTGAAGAGACCGGCTTGGCGGTGTTTTCCAACCGCCGCAGCTTGGTCAATTCAATCTTTGGCAATTACGGCACGCGGCAGATCAACGGACGTTGGTACGGTTTTTTTGGGGCCATTGAGCTTTCAAGGGGGACCCGTGGAGGTGAATATGAATTCCGCCATGGAAGGCCGTATCTCTACCGCGTCGATCTGCTCAACAATTCGACCGACCGTGTTGCGAACGCAGCAGAAGACAATCACGACAATGATTGGTTGATCGATGCCAACGGCGAAGTTGCTGCAACCTATGACATACACCGTGACAACGGCCGCTGGACCATCCGCAATGCCAGACGCAGTATTATTGCTCAGGGCCAATCCGCCAGTGGGCGAAGTGGGCTAATTGGATTGGGATATGGCGGCACTTCGATCATTTATTACGAATACGATGAAGAAGGGCGATCCCGCCGGTTTGAAGTGCCGCTCGGCGGAGGGACTCCTGAAAGATTTCTGCCCGGCGTCACAATTGACCGTCTCTATTTTGATGCCAGCACCGGGCATTTGAGCGGGTATCTCGAAGAAGGAACCGATCCGCGCCCTGTGTTCGAAGACCCTGAAAAAGCGCAGGCCATCACCATGGTCCAAAACGCTTTTGCCGATTTTTCAATGACGATCATGGATTGGAGCGACAATCTGAGCAATGTCATCGTCAGAACGACCGGCCAACAAGACAGCGGCACTTGGTTCACCGTTGATGTGCAAAATTTGCGAGCCGCGGCGTTTGCGTATGAGCGTAGGGCCATCGAACCTGAGCATGTTGGCCCCTTTTCTACTTTTTCTTACACCGCATCAGACGGCCTAGAAATGGATGGAATTCTAACCTTGCCTCCGGGCCGGGACCCAACCAATTTGCCGGTTATCATGCTGCCCCACGGCGGACCGCACAGCTTTGATAGCGAACAGTTTGATTGGTGGGCGCAGGCTTTTGCTTCCCGCGGATATGCCGTGTTCCAGCCCAATTTTCGTGGATCGACCAACCGAGACACCGCGTTTCGGCGGGCGGGTTACGGCGAATGGGGCCGGGCCATGCAAACGGACATATCCGATGGTCTAACCGCATTGGCAGAGGCGGGGATCGTCGATCCTGATCGCGCGTGCATTGTCGGCGCCAGCTACGGTGGATACGCCGCGCTTGCTGGCGTGACATTGCAGCAAGGCATCTATCGCTGCTCCGTCGCGGTGGCTCCTGTCACCGATATTGGCCGAATGTACCGAGAGGATTACCGCGCCAGCGGCCAGGTTCGCACGACCCGAACCGCGTTAAGGGAACAATTGGGCGATCCAGACACATGGAATGAAGTGTCGCCAGTTCGCTTTGCAGAACGGGCTGATGCGCCCATCTTGCTCATCCACGGGCGCGATGACACGGTCGTGCCCTACATCCACTCGGTGAAAATGGCCGATGCGCTGGATGACGAAGACAAACCGCATGAATTTGTCTCGTTAGATGGCGAAGACCATTGGCTGTCTTTGTCTGAAACCCGCCAAAGGATGCTGAGCGCTGCCGTCGCCTTTGTACAGGAACACAATCCGCCCGATTGATAGAACATAAAGCGGAGCGTTTAAATCAGCCCCGCATGCTTCAACGCCGCATCAACGGCTTTGCGCGATTCCTCGCTCGCCTCGACAATCGGCAGGCGCACACTCGGCGAAAACCAATCGTGCACCCGGCTCAGAGCGTATTTAACCGGCGCGGGGCTCGCATCGGAGAACATCGCATAGTGCAATGGGAACAGGCGATCGTTGAGTTCGCGTGCTTTTTTCAACTCATTGGCAGCAATCGCAGCGTGAAACTCTGCGCATAGGGCGGGTGCAACATTGGCCGTGACCGAAATCGCCCCTCTGCCCCCGGCGGCGGAGTGCGGCAGCCACAATTCATCATTGCCTGACAATTGGCAGAATTCACGGCCAATCCCCATGCGGTGATCAGCAACCCGCGAAAGGTCGCCGCTCGCATCCTTGATCGCGATAATCCGGTCGGGATATTTGCGCACGAGCGCCACGACCGTCTCATCTTCGATATCGGTCACAGTGCGGCTCGGCACATTGTAGAGCACGATCGGAAGGTCGCAGTTTTCTGCCAGATAGCTGAAATGCGCAATCAGGCCGGCTTGGCTTGGCCGGTTGTAATACGGCGCCACACACAGGCCAGCCGCCGCGCCCGCTTTCTTGGCAAAAACCATGTGCATTTCGGCATTGCGGGTGTCGTTGCTGCCGCAGCCTGCGATGACCGGGACGCGCCCTGCCGCCTGTTCGATGCAGATTTCGATGACACGGTGATGCTCTGCGTTGGAGAGGGTCGATGCCTCCCCCGTCGTGCCGCATGGCACCAAAGCGGCGCTGCCTTGATCGATCTGCCAATCGACCAATTGCCGAAAAGCGCCCTCGTCCAACGATCCGTCGCGAAAAGGAGTCGCCAGAGCGGGAATAGAACCGCTAAACATTGCTTTATTCCTGTCTCAAACAATAAAATGTGCCAGAGAGCGCAAAACTTTGCGCAACCCTTTGTTAAGCGCCTGATAAGGAGCCGATCGGCACTATGTCCAGCATGGCCACTAAATTGCTTTCAAATTCTGTCTCCATCGCCGCCTTTGCAGCCGCGACTTTTGGAGCATTTTCAACCCCTTTATCGGCGCAAACCTATTCTCCTGTTGATCGCGGCAATCTGGTTGCGCAGCAGCCCAGCGAAATTGGCGCTGCTATTGCGCGGTGGGAATTGCTGCAAAGCAATCGCGAATTGCGCTTTGCCGATTATGCCGGTTTTGCGTTGGCCTATCCCAATTTCCCTCGCACGGAAATTATCCGCATTCGGGCTGAGAACACTCTGGGTGAAGAGGCCCCATCTCAGGCACAAATCCTCAGCTTCTTTGATACCCACGCACCGCTAACCAATGCTGGGCGCGCGCGGTATGCCTTGTCGCTGGCGGCAGCGCAGCGACCCGAAGCGTTCGACATGGCCCGCGCTGCTTGGCGCGGCGGTGAAATGTCTGGCCCGACCGAGGCGTATCTAGCCGGCCTGTTTGGCAGCCGTTTCAGCGCGGATGATCATGCCGCGCGCATGGACGCCCTGTTGTGGCAGGAAGACGCCGAAGCGGCAGAGCGTCACATCATCAATCTGCGCCCGGAAGAGCGCGACATGGCTATGGCGCGTCTGGCGCTGGTGCGTGGATCGACACCGCAATCCGCAGGCATTCCTGTGCCAGCCGATGCGATGAACAACGCCGGTTATGTCTTCAATCTGGTGAATTATTACCGCGCACGTCGCCAAACACAGTCAGCGATCAGCCTGTTGGCCAATCGCCCCACTTTCTCGGCACCCGCCTTCCAGCCAGAGGAATTGGTCGAAGACATGTTGGCCATGGCCGAAGCCGCCGGCGCGACCAGCACTGTTCAAATCGCAAGCCGGATCGACGATCTGTTTGCCCCGGGAACCGACATATCAAAAGGCTCCTTTGCCCTGCGCGATCGCTACACCGATCTGATGTGGAAAGGCGGCACCAACGCGCTTTGGCGGCTGGGCAGCGGTGCATCCGCCGCGCCGCTGTTCCTGCGGTACGGCGAAGCCGCTCGCACCCCCCTTACCCGTTCAAAGGGATTTTATTGGGCGGGCCGGGCTGCGCGCGAAGCGGGCCTGAACCAAGACGCCAACCGCTATTTCGAAATGGCGGCGCAATATCCGCATTATTATTACGGCCAATTGGCTATCAGCGCGCTGGGCCGTCCGATGCCTGCCTTCGCGCAATTGTCACAGGCCCAAGTCGATGCAGCAGCGCGGGCAGAATTTGAAGCCCGTCCGCTTGTCCGCGCGATCCGCTATATGGCGGCCAACCGCGGCGATTGGCGAACAGAGCGCCGCTTTTTCCAAGCCATCGGAAACAGCGCGCAAACCGAACAAGAGCTTTTGCTGGTCAATGATCTCGCGGCTCAGGTGAACCTGCCCGAAATGGCTGTGGTCGTTGGGATGGAGGCCGGTGCCAACGGCTTTGCCGGTTACGAAAGGATCGGCTTTCCCACGTACCCAACGCCGCGCGTCAATGATTGGACGATGGTCCACGCGATCAGCCGTCAGGAAAGCGAATTTGACCGCACCCGTGAAAGCCACGCGAATGCCGTTGGCGTCATGCAGCTTTTGCCCAGCACCGCGCGCGAAGAGGCCGGCATTCTGGGTGTTCGATATCTCAGAGCCGATCTGACCCGCGATCCGCAATACAACATCACTCTTGGCGACGCGCATTTCGCCCGGCGGATGGATTTGTATGGCGGCGCGTATCCGCTCGCCATTGCATCGTATAACGCAGGGCCTGGCCGGGTGCGCCAATGGCTGCGCCTGAACGGCGATCCGCGCCGGGGTGAGATTGATTGGGTTGAGTGGATTGAGAAAATTCCAGCCAATTTTGAAACCCGCTATTACGTCATGCGGGTGATCGGCAATGCGGTGAGCTATTCGCATATGTATCCGCAAGAAGCGGGTCTGCCGCGCACGGTCGACACCTTCCTGCCGTAAGCACGTCCCATGTCTGACCAGTCCGAAGATGACGGGCCCAAGGTGGCGGGCGCGCCCATCACGCCTGCTGGCATGGCCGCGTTAAAGGCGCGCTATGACCATTTGCTGGGCAAAGAGCGGCCAGAAATCGTCGAGATTGTCAGCTGGGCCGCTGGCAATGGCGATCGCAGCGAAAACGGCGATTATATCTATGGCCGCAAACGGATGCGCGAAATCGACCGAGAACTCGCCTTTCTGGCGCGCCGGATGAAAGCGCTGCGCGTGATCGATCCCGTGGTTCAAGTGGATCAAAGCCGTGTGTTTTTTGGTGCTCTGGTGGAATTGGCGGATGAGGATGATGCCCGGCAGACAGTGCGGCTTGTCGGAGATGATGAACAAGACGCAGGCGCAGGCCGGGTTGGATGGAGTTCCCCGATTGCAAAAGCCCTGCGCGGGGCGTCGCTGGGGGATGTCCGCAAGGTAAAACTTCCCAGCGGGGTCAAAGAATGGGAAATTATGGCGATATCCTATAGTTAGGCGGTGATGGTTAGATTCGCTCTCTCATTTGGCATTTTGGCTGCTGCGTCACTCACGGCAGTGTCTTTCCCCGCTGCTGCGAAAGACAGCCTTGGTGTCTATTCCAATTGGGCGGCCTTTCGCGATGACAGCCCGGCGCGATGCTATGCCATCGCAAAGCCTCAAAACGGCAGCGACAACGGCCCATTTGCCAGCATCGCCAATTGGCCGGATGCAAGCGTCAGAGGCCAGCTTCATATTCGCCTGTCGCGGTCTGTTGAGGAAGGCGCTGATGTGACGCTGACCATTGGTGAGCGCAGTTTCGACCTTGTCGCCAATGGCCGCAACGCCTGGGCCGCTGATGGACGGATGGACACTGCCGTGGTCGCAGCGCTGCGGTCTGCCAGCCGGATGATCATCGCCGCTCGCTCGGCATCGGGCCAGCGTTTCACCGATCGGTACAATCTGGCCGGCGTTGCAACCGCGATCGACGCAGCGGTTGTGGGATGCGCGAATATCGGCTGACTGGTCAAACGCGCGATAGGCCACTATATCCGCCGCCAATCATGGCAGACACCAATCTAATGAGCATTCCCGGGCAGGTTGACCCGGTTCCCGTCGCGCGTGACATCACGCCGCGCGATGATGGCCGTACCGATTTGATCGGCCTGCCGCGCCTGCGCATTCGCGATCTGTTTGCCGAAGCGGGATTGGACGATCGCCAATCGAAATTGCGCGCAAAGCAAGTCTTTCATTGGCTGTATCATCGCGGCGTTACCGAATTTGAAGCGATGACCGACATTTCAAAGACCATGCGCCCATGGCTGGCCGAACGGTTTGTGATCGGCCGCCCCAATGTGACAGAGGCGCAGCACAGCACCGATGGCACCCGCAAATGGCTGCTCAAAACCGATGACGGCCATGAATTTGAAATGGTCTTCATTCCCGATGTAGACCGGGGCACGCTGTGCGTGTCGAGCCAGGTTGGCTGCACGCTGAATTGCACATTCTGCCACACCGGCACCATGCGGCTTGTCCGCAATCTGACGCCGGGCGAAATCGTCGGGCAGGTTATGCTGGCCCGCGATGCCTTGGGCGAATGGCCAAAGGGCAAAATGGACTTCGATTTTGCGGATGATGAAAGCGAAGAAGCCGGGGCCGAATACCGCGCCGATGGCCGCCTTCTGACCAATATCGTGATGATGGGCATGGGTGAGCCGCTGTATAATTTCGAACATGTGCGCGACGCTCTTAAACTGGTGATGGATGGCGAAGGGCTTGCACTGTCAAAGCGCCGTATCACCCTATCCACCAGCGGCGTTGTCCCGATGATGGAACGGTGCGCCGCGGAAATTGGTGTCAATCTCGCGGTCAGCCTGCACGCTGTGACCAAGCCTGTGCGCGATGAAATCGTTCCGCTGAATAAGAAATACGGAATTGAGGAACTGCTGCAAGCCTGCGCCGATTATCCCAAAGCATCCAACGCGCGCCGGATCACATTTGAATATGTGATGTTGAAAGACAAGAATGACAGCGATGCCGATGCGCATGAATTGGTGCGCCTGATTAAGCATTATGCTCTGCCGGCTAAGGTCAATCTTATCCCGTTCAATCCGTGGCCCGGTGCCGAATATGAATGTTCTGCGCCCGACCGCATCCGGTCGTTCAGCAACATCATTTTCGAAGCCGGTATCAGCGCGCCTGTGCGCACGCCGCGCGGCCGCGATATTGATGCAGCCTGCGGACAGCTTAAAACATCAGCGCAAAAGAAAAGCCGCGCCCAGCGTGATCGCGAAGCCGCTGCTGCCAATCAAGCCGAAGAGCCCGCTGCGCCGTAAATTCGGTCTGCTTGGCGAAAACGTGCAATCGGTTTAAGCTGCGACCCATTAGGAGGTCGGGGCATGACCAAAGCGATAAAACTCTATTCACTTTCCATCGCCGCAGCGGCGATGGCCCTTTCCGCAATTCCGGCTCAGGCGCAGTTCCGCGGGCTTTTCCGTGACGCGCAGCGCGGCGCCGAATCTGCAGAGGGCTGCAAAGAAGGATCCACCGGCGATACAGCGCGCGGCGTGATTGGCGGCCTGTTGGGCGGAGCTGCCGGACGCACTGCGCGGCGCGCGGGGCTTGGTCAATTTGTGCCCGTGTCGGAATTTACAGATCAGATCCCCGCGGCGATCGCATGCAAACTCGATGAAGAGGAACAAAAGCAAGCTGCCGAAGCAACGCTGGAGGCAACCCGCAGCGTTGCCAGTGATAGCGGCGATGCATCCGGTGATGGCGCAGATGAAGGCATCACTGGGCCGCCTGTTGGCCAATCCGCATCTTGGACATCGCAAACACGTGATGATGTAAGCGGCACATCAACCGTGACTGCCCGCGAAACCTCAAGCGATTACGCCGATTGTATCCTCGTCACCGACATTATCATCGTTGAGGGTGAGGAAACGCGCGCCGAAAAACGCATGTGCCGCCCGCCGGGCTCCGCACGCTATTCAATCATCGCATAAGTCATGCGGGCTTTTCTTAAATCGATCTGTGCAGTGGCCACCTGCGCCGTGTTGGCGGGCGCAGCGCCAATTGACCCTGACAATCCAACCTGTCCGGCAGAGCCCAATTGGGGTGCGCCGGATGCAATGGTTTTGACGCCGGCGGACCGTGATGGGAAACGGGTTCTTTTGGCGGAAGGCCGTATCGATGCAGGCCTACCCGGACGGCTAAGAGCGGCGATTGAAGCGGACGAAATGATCTCTGAAATCTGGCTGCGCTCCCGCGGAGGAAACGCGCGGGCAGGCAATGAAGCAGGCCGGATCATCCGATCCTATCGCGGGATGTTGACCCGAATTCCGGCCGGCGCGACCTGTTTTTCGGCCTGCAATTTCATGTTTATGGGCGGGGAACGGCGATACGTCGATGAAGGCGGTGTCTTTATGGTCCACATGTTTACCCACACCAGCGACCGCTGGATCATCGACGACGCGGTCATCGACGGATCACAGGCAACAACCGAATTGATCGCAAGCATCGAACAATCCTCAGCCTTGCTGGCCACGGAAGACAACGATTTCCTCATCCGCATGGGGATCAGCCGCAAACTGCTGACCGACATTATGTACCAACAGCAAGCGGTGAGTAATGAGGATGATCCCAGCACCCGTTATTGCCTCTCGCAATCTGAAGTGCGCGAATACAATGTCGTTCCCGAAGAACGCCGTGCTCCGTGAACGTGGCAAAGGCTGAAACAGGTCCAACATCCTTGCCCATCGATCCCGCGACTTACGAATTTTACCAAAGCCAAGCTCCCTTCTACACAAGCAGCGCAGCGCAGGGGCAAAGCCGTCACTTGGCTGGATTCCTTGCGCGTCTGAAACCCGGTGCCAAAGTGCTGGAATTGGGCTGCGGCGCTGGCCGGGATAGCGCCTATATGGCGCAGCACGGCTTTGAAATTGATCCGACCGACGGCATCCCCGCGATGGTGGCCAAAGCCAATGAACGTCACACAGTGGGCGCCCGCCTGATGCAGTTTGACGAATTGGACGCGCAAGCCGCCTATGATGCCGTGTGGGCGCACGCTTGCCTGCTGCACTGTCCCCGCGCGCAATTGCCCGGAATTTTGCGCCGAATTCACATCGCCCTACACCCAGCGGGCCTTCACTATGCCAGTTTTAAACTTGGCGATGGAGAAGGCCGCGATCTGTTGGGCCGGCTGCACAATTTCCCCAGCGCCGATTGGCTGCGCGAACTGTATTCAACGGCAGGTTTTGAAACCGTGGAAGAAATGATATTTGCCGGAAAAGGCACCGATGGAACGCCGCGCACTTGGCTTGCTCTAACCGTGAGAAAATCGTGAAACACACACTTGAGGCAATATGCACCGGCACCGCCCGCCCCTTTAACGGTGCGGAAACCAGCGCGATTGCGAAACGCCCGCGCGAAGGCTTGGTCCAATTTCTCAAAGACGGGCTTGCCCCCGATGAACAGGCCGATCGGCGTGTGCATGGCGGGCCTGATATGGCGGTGCATCTTTACCCTCTGGATCATCACGGTTTCTGGCGTGAACAAATCGGCCCGGCCGCCTTGCTCGATGAACCGGGAGCGTTCGGATCGAACCTTGCGGTGCGCGCTATAACAGAAGATCAGGTTCATATTGGCGACCGGTTCAAGGTGGGCACCGCCCTTCTTGAAATCAGCCAGCCGCGCCAGCCGTGTTGGAAGATTGAGCACCGCTTTTCCTCGCACTGCGATGCCAAAGGCATGGTCTCCACCATTGTCAAAACGGGGCGCTCTGGCTGGTATTTTCGGGTGATCGAGTTTGGAGAGGCCATGGCTGGCGATGCGATTGAGCGGGTCGAAATCGGCGAAGCGGGTTGGAGCGTCACGCGCGCCTTTGCCGCGTTGATGGCGGGTAAGGCAAGCCGCGAAGAATTGATCGAGCTTTCAAAAATGCCCGCGCTTTCACCCAAATTGCGCGCCCGTGCCGAAGCGAAGTTGGCATAAGCAGCCGCTCACTGTTAAGGCACTGAAATGGCTCACCCCTCTTCCCTTCCAGCGGTTCTGATTACTGGCGGTGCGACCCGGATTGGCGCCGAATTGGTGAAGGGGTTTGCTGCGCAAGGTTGGCATGTCGTGATCCATTATCGCAAATCTGGCGATGCGGCGCGGGCTTTGGCGGCAACCCTACCCAGCGCAGAAGCGATTTCCTGCGATTTGACCGATGAAAAAGCGGCAGAGGCGATGATTGCTGATCTGGCCGCGCGCCTCACCGATTGGCGGTGCCTGATCAATTCCGCCTCAGTTTTTCGCTATGACGATGCAACCAAATTGATCCCCGCTACGAACCGGGAGGCGATGCAAGTGAACGCTCTGTCGCCTGCGCTGATGGCGCAATGCTTTTTGGCCTCTGCCAAGAGCGCGGGCGTGCGCACAATTATCAACGTCACCGATATGAAGCTGGAAAACCCCAATCCCGATTTCTTCAGCTACACAATGTCAAAACACGCATTGGCCGCCGCGATCCCGATGCAGGCGATGGCTGCGGGCGATGATGCGCGGGTTTATGGCATTGCTCCGGGTGCAATTCTGGCCAGTCATGATCAGCGTGAAGAGGAAACCGATGTCTCGCACCGGCTCAACCTGTTGCAGCGCAAGACGGGTGCCGATGAGATCGTCGATGCTGCGCTCTTTCTGGCCAGCGGCGCGCTCAAAAGCGGCTCCACCTTGTTCATCGACAGCGGTCAGCACCTTCTCTCGCAAGACCGCGATGTGATCTACATTGCCCGCGAAAAATCGGCAGCATCATGAAACGTCACGCACTCATCACCCGGCTTTGGCACTGGATTAATGCAGCCGCACTGATTGTGCTGTTTATGTCAGGGCTGAACATCTCCAACGCGCACCGTCATTTGTATTGGGGTCATTACGGTTTCGATCCGGCGGATGCTTGGCTGCATGTGACACGCTTTCCCGCTTGGATCACCATTCCCCAGCGATACGACCTTGCGGAGGCCCGCGATTGGCACAACACGTCAGCTTGGGTCTTTGCCGCCGGCTTGTTGGTGATGTGGGTGTTCAGCATCGTCTCAAGGCATTTTTGGCGCGATATTGCGACCCGGCGCGGTGATTGGTCGCCGCGCGTTTGGGTGGAGGCGGCGAAGGCTCACCTGCCCGGTGGTGGGGCAAAACATGATGCTTCCTATAATGCAGTGCAGCGGATTGCCTATGGCATCGTGCTGGGTGTATTTTTGCCAATGATGGTTTTTACTGGCCTTGCGATCAGCCCCGGCTTTGAACCCGCCGCGCCGTGGATGGTGGATCTGCTGGGCGGACGCCAAAGCGCGCGCAGTCTGCATTTCATCTTTGCTTGGGGTCTTTGCGCGTTTTTCATCGTGCATATCGTGATGGTTTTGCTGTCGAAGCCCATCAAACAAATCGCAGGTATGATCGCCGGCGGCACAAGAGAAGGAAGCAGCGATGCCTGATATCAAACGCCGCACCTTGCTGGCCGGGATGGCGGCCCTTCCCGCGGCGGCCTGCACCGAATTGGCCGAAACTGGCCCTGCCGGGGATATTTTTGACGCGGCAGAAGGGTGGCACCGGACCGCGCACCGCGCGTTGGCCAGCCGTCAGGCGCTTGCCCGCGAATACGCGCCTGATGACAGGTCTCCCGATGTCAAAGGCAACGGCACCGTGCGCGTTGAGTCGCCCGAATACCGCGCGGCGCAGGCCGATGGCTTTGCCAATTGGCGGCTGCAGGTTGGCGGATTGTTCGACAATCCCCTCTCGCTTTCCATGGACGACATTCGCGCGCTGCCCCAGCGCACCCAGATCACCCGCCACGATTGTGTCGAAGGGTGGAGCGCGATTGCCGAATGGACCGGCCCGCAACTTTCTGCGCTGCTCGACGCGGCGCAGTTGCGCGAGGAGGCGAACTTTATCGTCTTTCGCTGCGCCGATGTTTTGTATGGCCGCGACTATTATGAAAGCGTCGATCTGGTCGATGCCTATCACCCGCAAACGATTATAGCGCACGACCTAAACGGGTCGCCTCTGCCAGAGAAAAACGGCGCGCCGCTGCGCATGCGGATTGAACGGCAATTGGGATATAAGCACGCCAAATATCTCACCGGAATCGAAGCGGTGGCCAGTTTCGAACAGATCGGTGATGGCAAAGGCGGCTTTTGGGAAGATATCGGCGACTACCAATGGTATGCCGGTATCTGATCGCAGACTAGCCGGGATAAATCCGCTGCATCGTCGCCCAATCTTTGACGAGCATCTCTTCGAGCACGTCCAAATCAATATCAGCTAACTTGTTGATATAAAGGCAGCTTGCGCCGGTTTTATGCTTGCCCAATCGGGTCAGGTCGGCCTCGCGTTCTTTCGCAGCGATATCATCACAATAGCCGCCTTGGAGGTAAAGCGAATGCTTCGCTTTACGCGGGCTGAAACCGGCGCGCATCCAATGCACATCGCGGCCGCTGGCATAGGTGGTGCGGTATTCTCCAAAGCCGATGATTGTGCCGCCCCACATCTGCGGCTTTTCCCCCGTCACCCGCTCAAACATTTCCAGCAATAGGCGCGCATCGTCGCGTTTTGCCGCCGGCTCCACCGCCTCGATGAAGCTGTCTACCGATGCGTCATTCGCCTTTGTCTTGGGTTCAGCCATCTTCTTCCCTCCCCATCCGATACTAGCTGTATGATTGACAGGATAACACACACCGCGTCATCTGGCGGAAACGAATTTTAAGGGACTAAAGCAAACTCATGTGGCTACTCGACAAATTCCTCGGAAAGGTCATCCGCGAAGGGCGAATGAGCGTTACCGATCACGACGGCAAAACCTATGAGTATGGTGAGGGCACTGACGCACCGCTCAAGATCAAACTGACGAATAAGAAGGCCGCCAATCACATTGCGCGCTATCCGCAAATGGGCGCAGGCGAAGCGTTTATGTGGGGTTGGCTCGTCGTCGAAGAGCCGCATGATATCCGCGATCTTTTGCTGTTTGTAACCGCCAACAGCAAACGCATTGGCGACAGCGCGATTCAAGAACAGGGCCTTTTGAAAAAGGTCACAGAGAAACTTGCCTCCGCCGTGGACGGCATCAACCTTCGCAGCTCTGCCCGCGCCAATGCGGAACACACGTATAACCTGACGCGGGAGCTGTATGAGCGATTTCTGGATGAAGATCGCCAATACACAATGGCGTATTACCGCGAAGATGATCCCGATCAGACCAGTCTTGAGCAGGCGCAAATGGACAAAAAGGCGCACCTCGCGGCCAAACTCTATCTGCAACCCGGCAAGACAGAGGGTATGCGGGTGCTCGATATAGGCTGCGGATGGGGCGGTTTCGGCCTTTACCTGAACAAGATGTACGGGGTCGAAGTGCTCGGCGTGGCCCTAGCCCCTGACCAGATCAAATTCTGCAACGAGCGCGCCGAGGCCGCTGGCGTCGCTGATAAGGTCAAGTTTGAACTGCTCGATTACCGCGATGTAACCGGGCAATTTGATCGCATATCCAGCGTCGGCCTTCTCGAACATGTGGGAACGATCCATTACCCGCAATTCTTTGAGCACACCAACAAGCTGCTCAAAGATGATGGCGTGATGATCTCCCATTGCTGCGGCCGGGCAGGACCTCCGGGACGGACCGATGCCTGGACGCGCAAATACATCTTCCCCGGCGGTTATATCCCTGCCCTTTCCGAACTGGTCACGCAGAGTGAGAAGTTCGGTTTTGAGGTGATGGACGTCGAAGGGATGCGCTTCCACTACAGCCACACTTTGGAAGAATGGTACAAACGCACCGTAACGCACCGCGAAGAGATCACGGAAATGTATGACGATGTGTTCTATCGCATGTGGTTGTTCTATCTAGCCGGTGCAGAGCAAAGCTTCCGCAATGGCGGCATGGTCAATTGGCAGCTGCAATATGTCAAAGACAGAAATGCCATCCCTATGACGCGCGAATACATCCACCACGAAAGCGCGCGCCTGCGGGAAATCGGCGAAATTCCAACGTGGCGATTTGACCAAGGAATCAAAGAAGCGGCTGAATAGCGACCAACGCTTTCAACCCGCCGCCCTGAGCCGCTTTCTTGCGTAACCACGCGGTGTTTTGATACGAACCTGATCATGAGGTAACAATCAGATCAGGGATAGAGGCATGGCGAATGCGTTCATAGATCGGTTTTTGGCATCCATTGTCAAACACGGGCAATTGACGATAACGATGCCTTCTGGAGATCAGAAAGTGCTGGGACAGCCCGCCGATGGGTTTCCCAATGTCGCCATCCGATTGACCGACAATAAGGTCGCCCGCGATATTGTGTTCGATCCCCGACTGGGCGCAGGGGAAGCCTATATGGATGGCCGAATTGTCGTCGAACAAGGCGACATTATGCAGTTGGTCCAGCTGCTCCGCGCGAACAAGCCATGGGAACGCGGCGTGCCACTGAAAGGCCCCTCTTTCTTTGGCAAAATCAAATCGCGGGCAAAGTTCCTTGCTGGATCATTCAACGAAGCATCATCGTCAAAGCGCAATGTCGCGCATCACTATGACATCGGGAATGACCTCTACAAATTGATGCTCGACCCTGAGCATATGCAATACAGCTGCGCCTATTGGGCCGATGGCATCACCGAATTGGCCGACGCGCAAGAGGCCAAATTGGCGCATATTGCCGCCAAGCTAGCCCTTACAGATGGCCACAACACTGTGCTCGACATTGGCTGCGGATGGGGCGGAATGGCGATCTATCTTGCCCGCCATTACGATGTTGAGGTCACCGGGATCACTCTATCCGAAGAACAGCTTGCTTTGGCCAGAGAGCGCGCCGCAGCGGCAGGCGTCGCTGACAAAATTCGATTTGAGCTGGTTGATTACCGCGAGCTTGCAGCACAGGGGCACGCCTTTGACAGAATTGTCTCTGTTGGCATGTTTGAACATGTTGGCAGGCCGCAATTTGAAACGTTCTTCAGGGCCTGCGCGAACCTTCTTTCCGATGACGGCGTAATGCTGCTTCACACGATTGGGCGTTTCGGCGGGCCCGGTGTGACCGATGCGTTTACGTCGAAATACATCTTTCCCGGCGGCTACATTCCCGCCCTATCAGAAACGCTCGCCGCGTCGGAGAAAGCCCGGTTGCTGCATTCGGATATCGAAACGCTCCGACTGCATTACGCGCGCACGTTGCGGGCATGGTATGCCAAATGCGAAGAGCACAAAGAAGCCATCATCGAAATGATGGATGAACGGTTTTACCGCATGTGGACCTTTTACCTTGCCGGGGCCACCGCCGCGTTTGAAAGCGGAGGCATGGGCAATTATCAGATCCAATTCACTCGCAATCGCCGCGCTCTCCCTATCACGCGCGATTATCTGGCGGCTGAGGAACAGCGCGTTTTGGGACGCTAAGCCTCTTTGTTCGACGGCCGGTAAATCGGACCAAAGCCCAACAGCGCCGCACCAACAAACGGCAGCGCAACCACCCATATGCGGATGCCAGAGAGGCTTTCGGGGCTGGCAATCGTGATCGCAGCCGTCGCGGCAAGCCCGATGCAGATCATCAACACACCCCCAACAACCCGCGCCTTGGGCACCGTGCGCCCCCCTCTGATCGGGCCAAAGCTGCGCTCATGCTTGGCAAAGATCGCGATCATGGGCAGCAGAGCGAGAATATAGATCCCCAGCCACAATGGACGAGATGCCCACCATTCGCCGCTGCCAGGAACCGAATTTAGCCCCATTCCGCCAAGGCCCAACCAAACGACCGTCATCACCAACACAAAGGCGGTGAGATGCCACAGATAGACCGTCATGATCATTCCATTCATCAGAACTGTCGCTGTCCAGATGTTGATGTTGTCGAGCATCTTGCGCCCCAACGGCTCCAACGCCAGCGCCAACCCAACCTGCGCGACACCCAAGGCAAACAATGCCAGCGTAGGCGGCAGTGAATTGGAGAACCCGCCCGGTGCCGACACCATCGAGACAGGGTAAAAACCATACACCGTGATCGAAATCAGAATGGCCAATCCGGCGACAAACCAGACAAGTGCGAACCACTGCTTTTCAAATAGGCCGTCTTTCCATGCAAAACCCAGTTGGTGGATCGCGAGGAAGACCCAAAGGAAATTGGTGAAATTGATGTATTCGACACCCACCGTAAAAGTGAGCCAGTCGGTTGCCATAGCCACCGGGATATAGATCGCGAAACTGAGCCAGCCAAAACGCTGCCAAGCCTTACGCGTCAACGGGGTGCAGGCTGTCACGATCAGATAAACAGCCAAAAACCAGACTGGGATCAAAGCCGCCTCAGTCGCATCGCTGATCTGTTGGCGATCAATCCCCACCTGCGTCATCACCACGGCCAGCGCTGCCCACAGCAACAAGACCGGGAATGTTGGTGCAATCAGGCGCTGAACCCTGCTAGCCAACCAATCTCGATAGACGCCAGTCTGACCGGGGGCCGCTTTGCGCAGGGTCGCATCCCAGCTCATCCCGTTGGAAAAACCGCCGACTAGAAAGAAGATCGGCATCACTTGGAAACCCCAAGTAAGCCAGTGGGTCCAATCCGCGACAGAAAGCAGGTCGCCGCGCTGCAACTCTCCCGCATCATCGACATAAAGACCCGCCATCAGCCAATGGCCAAAAACCACCGCCAGAATCGAAATTGCCCGCAGGAAATCCACCCAGCGATTGCGCTCTGGCGGTGCCATCTGCGCCAATTCGCGCGCTTTACTCCACATTTTCGTCCCTCCAACGGCGTTTCATCCCAAGACATCGGTACCGCCAAGCCAATGCACAAGGTTTATGCTGCAAATCCTGTTTAGAAGCCAAATTGCGATCAATTGCTTCACCCCCCCTTTCCTAAACTGGATTTTATCGGCATGGCGCGCGGGCATTCAGGAGCAACTACGCAATGTCCGATACCAAGAAAGTCGTCCTCGCCTATTCTGGCGGCCTAGACACCAGCGTTATCGCCAAATGGCTTTCGACCGAGCGCGGGTTGGAGGTTGTGACCTTCACCGCTGATCTTGGCCAAGGCGAAGAAATTGAACCCGCGCGCGACAAAGCCCGCGCGATGGGCATCCCTGATGAACACATCTTCATCGAAGACCTGCGCGAAGAATTTGTGCGCGATTTCGTTTTTCCAATGATGCGCGCCAACGCCCGTTACGAAGGCGACTATCTGCTCGGCACCAGCATTGCCCGGCCGCTCATTTCAAAACGCTTGGTTGAAATCGCGCATGAAACCGGCGCGGATTACATCGCCCACGGCGCGACCGGCAAAGGCAATGATCAGGTTCGTTTTGAACTCAGCGCCTATGCGCTGGACCCAAACATCGAAGTGATTGCGCCATGGCGCGAATGGGATCTAACCAGCCGCACCGCCTTGATCGCTTGGGCAGAGGCGCATCAAATCGCCGTGCCCAAAGACAAGCGCGGCGAAGCGCCCTTCTCCACCGATGCAAACCTGCTGCACACTTCGTCGGAGGGCAAAGTGCTGGAGGATCCGTGGGAAGAGACGCCGGATTACGTCTATTCCCGCACAAACCATCCCGAAGACGCGCCCGATACGCCCGAGTATATCGAAATCGGTTTTGAGAAAGGCGACGGCATTTCTCTAAATGGTGAAGCGATGAGCCCCGCCACGCTGCTGACCGCGCTTAACGATCTTGGCCGCACACACGGCATCGGGCGGCTTGATCTGGTTGAAAACCGCTTCGTCGGGATGAAGAGCCGCGGCATGTATGAAACCCCCGGCGGCGAAATCTATGCCGTGGCGCATCGCGGGATTGAGCAGATCACGCTCGACCGAGGGGCGGCGCACCTCAAAGACGAATTGATGCCCAAATATGCAGAGCTGATCTACAACGGTTTCTGGTTCTCGCCAGAACGCGAGATGCTGCAAGCCGCAATCGACCTGAGCCAAGAGCGTGTGACCGGCACTGTGCGGCTCAAGCTCTATAAAGGCCTCACCAGCGTCGTTGGCCGCAAATCGCCCCACTCGCTCTATTCAGAGGCCCATGTGACCTTTGAGGACGATGCCGGCGCCTATGACCAGCAAGACGCAGAAGGCTTTATCAAACTGAACGCCCTTCGCCTGCGCCTTTTGGCCCAAAGAGACCGCAAAAAGGGTTGAGCCGCCGTTCTCGAATCGGATTTAAGCGGGCTCTTTCCGAGTCGCTCTTCGGCTGTTTCAAAACATTGCAACAATCGAAAAGAATCGCTTTACGCATCGATCACAGCGCAGCGAGCTTTTCGCGGCTCACTGCCGCCTCAAACGGCCGAATGCGGCGAGCGGTTGAGTTGTCCACTCTCGTCCACAAGCGATTCTTGAAAAAGTGGATAAGTCGCGTCTCCACCGCTTGTCCATCATGCGATTTCGGCGCAGTTTGAACTTGTCTTCGGAACACGGAAGACTTTGAAACGAAGGCCGCAAGGCAATGAACTTTAAAGACTTTTCAAGTGAAGTTGATACGGTGGCGACTGTCCACGCGCTGTCTTAGAGCAGACATGCAAAAGGCTTCGGCCAGATGCAAGTTCGCTTGATTGAGGAGAGTGTGAAGCGTCGTCAGCGGCAAGGCCGCGATACAGGATGGTGATAGCTGTAGGAAAGGGTTTTCGAACCCAGAACTGAAGCGTTTGACTCACCATTCAAGCGATCACGGTCTCGGCCATGCCAAGAGGCTGACAGAACGAAGCAAGCGTTTCGGCGCAAGCGGAGGGAAACGGTCGCAAAGCATAGTCGGATGCCGGTGCGAGCGCCGGTGAAGGACCGCGAAGCAAAGCAGAGCAGGAGAGCGCAAGCTCAAGAGCAAAGCTGGACGCGGACCAGACATCGAGCGCCAAGCGCGCTGCTGGAACAGCAAGGCAGAGGGTTCGCCCAAAGCCAAGCAGAACCGCAGTGACCACGCGCTGGTGAGAGTGGGGTCGGCAGCAATGCCGGCCCCATTTGCTTTGGCCGCTCCAACGCGCATCCCCATCCGCCATCAACCCTGTTAGCCACCCATCGCCTCACCGCATCTCTCGCGCGTTTCGCGGCGACTTGCGCCGAATGCCGCCGGCTTTTCCCCTTACCGATTTGCACCCACCCGCCCGCAGCGTTTAGAGCGCTTACCGGATGGGAAGCCCGAAGAGCCTTGGAGACCTGCGGACAAACCGCGGTGCGCGCGCCGATGCGACTGGCATTGCGGATGCGCCAGCCTTGTCCAGCCCCCCTCCCAAGCCTGCCCCTGTTACAGCCATGATCGCGGCCCTTGTCGCCATTTTCACCTTAGCGCCGCTGAGCGCATCCTCCGCGCAGACCACACCGGACGGGCCGAGCGCCGCCAACAGCGCCGCCGCCATCCCCTTTGCCGCCCATTTCGAAGGCGTGATCGAGCCCCTCCCCCGCGAACTGGAGGACATCGACCCGCTCGCCCCGCCCACCGCCGTCGACCTCGACACGTTTGAACCGCCGATCGAGCCCAAGCCCGAACCCGCCGGTGTCATCCGCAGCCTCGGCAACGGCGTCGCCTCCTATTACGGCCGCCGCTTCCACGGCCGCCTCACCGCCAATGGAGAGCGCTTTGACATGCGCGCCATGACAGCGGCTCACAAGACCCTGCCCTTTGGCAGCATGGTCCGCGTCACCAACACCCGCAACGGGCGCTCTGTCACGGTGCGCATCAACGATCGCGGGCCCTTCATCCGGGGCCGCACGATTGACCTATCGCGCGGCGCGGCGGAGCGGATCGGCATGATCGCTCAGGGGCACGCGCGGGTCGCACTTGAACTCGTCGGGCGCTAACGGGTTTACGGCCCACCACCGGTCATCCCCCGCCTCAAACGCCGCCATCTGAGCCGCCTCCAACGCATCCCTCTCGGCGACACTGCTGGGCGTTGGCCCCGGCGTCACCGCGCCTTTGGGCCAGGCCTGCTCCATCGCGGTCAGCCTTTGCTCCAGCGTCGGCCCGCCGGGCTCCTCTCCGCAAGGCCCAGACAGCGCCGCAAGCTCTTCCTTTAACCCGTCCTCATCCTGAGACATGGACCGCATGTTACACGGTCCAGAGGGCAAATCCTCTGGGGGCTCGGCCCGCGGTTCTAAGCCTGCATCCGCGCCTGCTTGCTTGGCCTCCTGTTCAGCCTCCATCGCGCGCGCCATCGCGGCCTCTTCCCCCGCTTCGTCACCCAGCGCCATCGCATCCATCAAAGCGTCAAATTCGCCCACCATCGCAGCGACCTCTTCGCGCTCAGCCATCCGGTCGAGCCGCGCCAAATGCGCGAGCAGCAAGCGGGAATCGTGCCGCCGTCGCACGGCCACAACCTCCCCGTGGTAAAACACCTCCTCCTCCGTCCCGTTCATCGCGCGCGTGGCCAAAGCATCCTCGGCCAGCTCCCGCGCGATCAGCAAAGCGGCATGGCACGCCGCGCGAAAGGTCGGGCACGCCCGGCGCAGGCGGTAGACTGTTTGATGCGACACCGCCGAAGCCTTCGCCGCCGCGCGGATCTGCCCGCAATCGGCAAGCCGCCGCAGAAAGCCCACTTGGCGCGGCTTGGTAAACTGAAACTGCTCGGCATAAAATTCGTCAGCCGGCAACGCAGAGATGAGCGCCGGCAGAGCCTCAGCCGCTGGGATGAACCGGGTGGGGGAATGGTGGGACATAGAAGGATTCCTTTGTGTTCCGCACCCCATCCGGGGCGCGATTTCCTCGCTCACACGCCCTAAAGGGCGCGTCGCTGCGGGCGGGCGCCGTTCGAATCGTGGCGCCCTTGCGGGCGCTGGCGCGCCCGTTTGGGAATCAGGTCAAATATAGGGTTTTGGGGGAGTAGGAAAATTAATGCGAGCCAAGGGTGAGCCAGCGGGCGACTGCCCGCCGCCGCTTGTGCGGCGTAGCCAAGTGAGCGGATGCGAACGCCGGCGCTTGAGGCGCAGAGAGAGACGCGGGGGTTGTGTGTGCGGAGAGGGGATTACGCGGAGAGCGCGGGTGTGTGGCGGAGGGGTTTTGTCTTTGTTGTCCGCACGCCATCCGGCGTGCGAAATCCTCGCGCCTTCGGCGCTGCGGGCGCGCAGTCGCGCTTGCGGCGGCTGCGCCAGCCAGCGTTCGAGCGGGAAGAGGGATATTCCTACAAGGTCGGTGTTAGCATGACGCCGCAGGCGTCACAGCGGGCGACCGCCCGCCGCCGCTTATGCGGCGAAGCCAAGCGGGCCGGATGGCCCGCGCCCGGCGCCTGAGGGCGCAAGAAAACAAAAACCCCGGACCCGATAGGGTCCGCAAGGGCGACCGCCCGCCCGCAGGCCCGTGAGGGCCGAGGACATCGCACCCCGGATGGGGTGCGGAAACAAAGACTCCCGCCCGCCTCTTGGAGCAAACCCCGCGGCCCGCACCAAGAACCCAAACTCCCTCCCTCTCAGGTTTCCCAAATCCGAGGGACCCTAGGCCCGCACAGGACAAGATCATTGCGAGCATGCCGCGCACGCTGCTCCGGCGTGGTGCCCGCCCCGCTCCCGATGTTCCCATGGTCAACATGCGCCTGCCAAGCCGCCCAAGCAGGATCGGCCCGATGCGGCTGATCGGAGACAAACGGATCGCTGAGAGGGATTGTGCGCTGTGCGAGGGATTTGGGCATGGGTGGCTCCGTAAGGCGATTGGGGAGCCGGACCAGCTATAGAGAGTGGAGGGTGTAGGAAAGTGGGGCTTCAAAACACAGGCCAACTTGAAGTTTCCCACGTGAGCACCATCTATAGTCCGAGTGATTATTATCAGACAAAGCGGGCACTGACGCCGAAACAGAGCTCACTCAAGCTGGAGCTGCGCATTAAAGACATGAGACACGAATGTCTTTAATGCGTTGTATGTCCTCCGTCAACCTGCTAATTCAGCATTAATCTCATTAAATCTAATATGAGAATTGAACCCACCTTGGAGCGCTCAAATTAGTTAAGCTTTTTACACTAAACGCAATGAATTGCGATTAGTACTCCTTTGGTTTTGGCACAAATAATATATCTTAAAGACAACTAACTATGAAAGGGCGGAACCATGACTGACAAGATACAACGACAATCCAAAGCTATGTTCCCGACCGAAGGCGATTCGGTTGTCAATGTGAAATTCTTTCTTGGTAACAATCGCACTGTAACGGGCGCAGAGCTTGCAGATCAATTGGGGCGTGCAGACGCTCAGCTTCGCGCTAAAACTGCGCAGCGCGTAACTCAATTGGATGGGCATTTGACAACAACTGCTATTTGACTCTAGCTGGCACTCATTAAAGAGAGTGCCAGCAGATGTCGTTTGTCAAACTATATGAATTCGCTAACAGTTTACCGGAATACCCGATCCTTCTCGAAGGCAGTCTCGACGAAGAAGTGAAGAAACTCGCAAGTCAGGACGAACTTTACTATGTACCTGTGGAGCTCGACGCCGAACTCTCTCTCGGGCACATTAAGCAATATCGAATTCCAGCAGTAGTATATGATGGAGACCCTAACTGGGTTACAGAGATCAGATTCCATAAAGAATTGAATACATGCTGGCGGAGGTTTGTTTGCTGCAAGGAACTAATGCACTGCTTCGATGCGCAGGTTGAACGCGTTAACAACTCAGAAAAATTCCAACAACTTCTCTCTGAAATAGAAACCCCTCTTCCTAACGATCAATCTTCGCCGATGTACAAAACGGAGGTTCGGACTCTTTGGATGGCTGTCGCGGTATTGTGCCCAGAAAAACTTCGGAACCACTTCAAAGAAAAGTGTGACGTCGATGAAATGTCCACCTACGAAATAGCGCTTGCACTACGCATCCCAGAAGCTGTGGTTCGACCGATAATGAGCGAATCCTACGACAAAATGATCCCATTCCTCAATGAAAAACTCAAATAGCGTAAGATCCACTTAACGTCTAACAAGCTGTTCTCAATGACCAAACCCTAATACTCCGCACCTTTATAGACGGGCGTTGCATATCGCAGTTGAGGCAGGATCGAGCATCACTAGCGCCCTCTGCTGCCCCCCTCAAAGCATCCCCTTCAAATACCCCCCCGTAAAGCTGCGCGGCTCTTTCGCCACATCCTCCGGCGTGCCCTCGGCGACAATCTCGCCGCCGCGCACGCCGCCTTCGGGGCCTAGGTCCAGCACCCAGTCCGCCGTTTTGATCACATCAAGGTTGTGCTCAATCACGACGACGCTGTTCCCTTGTTCCACCAGACGGTGCAGCACTTCGAGCAGTTTGCGCACATCCTCAAAGTGCAGGCCCGTGGTCGGCTCATCCAAGATATAGAGCGTCTGCCCGGTTGAGCGTTTGGCCAGTTCCTTGGCCAGCTTCACCCGCTGTGCCTCACCGCCGGACAATGTCGTCGCCTGCTGGCCGACTTTGACATAGCCAAGGCCCACCTCGTTCAGCATCCGCATCTTATCCCGGATCGGGGGCACGGCTTTAAAGAAGCTTTCCGCATCCTCAATCGTCATATCCAGCACATCGGCGATGGAGAGGCCTTTGAACTTCACCTCCAACGTTTCGCGGTTGTAGCGTTTGCCGCCGCATTCCTCACACGTGACATAGACATCGGGGAGGAAGTGCATCTCAATCTTGATCAGGCCATCGCCGGTGCATTGTTCGCACCGCCCGCCTTTGACGTTGAAGGAGAAGCGACCCGGTTTGTACCCGCGCGCCTGGCTTTCGGGCAGGCCGGCGAACCAGTCGCGGATCTGGGTGAAGGCGCCGGTGTAAGTCGCAGGGTTGCTGCGCGGTGTGCGGCCAATGGGGGATTGGTCGATCTCGATGACTTTGTCGCAGAACTCCAGCCCCTCAACCGCGTCATGCTTGCCTGCGATCACCCGCGCCCCGTTCAATGTGCGCGCGGCGGCGGCATAGAGCGTGTCGATGGTAAAGCTCGACTTGCCAGATCCCGATACGCCGGTGATGCAGGTGAACGTGCCCAGCGGGATGGAGGCGGTCACGTCCTGCAGGTTGTTCGCCTTCGCCCCCTTCACCGTCAGCTTGTGGCCGTTGCCCTTGCGGCGCTCTGCCGGAACGGCGATTTCGCGCCGCCCGGTCAGGTAATCGGCGGTGAGCGACTTCTTGGCCTTCATGATCTGTTTGAGCGTCCCTTGCGCGACCACTTCGCCGCCGCGCACGCCCGCGCCCGGGCCAAGGTCAACGATATGGTCGGCCTGACGGATGGCGTCCTCATCATGCTCAACCACGATCACCGTGTTACCCAGATCGCGCAGCCGTTTGAGCGTCTCTAGCAACCGGTCATTATCTCGCTGGTGCAGGCCGATTGATGGCTCATCCAAGACATAGAGCACGCCCGACAATCCGCTGCCGATTTGGCTGGCGAGGCGGATGCGCTGGCTTTCGCCGCCTGACAATGTGCCGCTGGTCCGGTCGAGGTTGAGGTAATCGAGGCCCACATTGTCGAGGAAGCCCAGCCGTTCGTTGATCTCTTTCAGAATAGCCTTGGCAATCTGAGACTGCTGATCGGTGAGCTTTTCGTCGAGCGCGAGGAACCACTCCTTCGCATCCGACACGCTCATCGTCACCGGCGTGGCGATATCGGTGTGCGCGATCTTCACCGCGAGCGATTTCTCGTTCAGCCGCTTGCCCCCGCAGGTTTCGCATGGCTGAGCCGTCTGAAACTTCGACAGCTCTTCCTGCATATAGGCGCTTTCGGTCTGCATCATGCGGCGGTTGAGGTTGCCGATGACGCCTTCGAACGCCTTGTTCACCGTGTATTGCTTGCGCCCGTCCTTAAACGTCAGAGGCACCGGCATACCGCCCGTCCCATGCAGGATGATGAGCTTTTGATCCGGCTCCAAATCGCGCCACGGCGTGGTGACATCAAAATCATACGCTTTCGCGAGGCTGGAGAGCACCTGCATGTAATAGGGCGACGGCGGGTTGGATTTTGCCCAAGGCGCAATTGCACCCTGCTTCAAAGTCAGCCCTTCGTTCGGCACCACGAGCTGTTCATCAAACAGCTGCTTTTCCCCGATCCCATCGCACGTCGGACAGGCCCCTTGGGGTGAGTTGAAGGAGAACAGCCGCGGCTCAATCTCTTCAATCGTAAAGCCGCTAACCGGGCAGGCGAATTTCTCTGAAAACACAATGCGGTTTGCAGGGATTCCCGCTCCCTTCATCGCTTTTCCGGACGCCGCCTCATCCTCGCGCCCCGGCACCACACCTTCGGCGAGGTCCACATAGGCGAGCCCTTCCGACAATTTCAGTGCGGTTTCAAACGAGTCCGCCAACCGCGTCTGCATGCTGCCATCTTCGCTGTGCTTTACCGCAATCCGGTCGACCACCACTTCAATGTCGTGCTTGAATTTCTTATCGAGCGCCGGGGCATCCTCGATCCCATACATCTCGCCGTCGATGCGCACGCGGGTAAAGCCCGCCTTTTGCCACTCGGCCATTTCCTTGCGATATTCGCCCTTGCGCCCGCGCACGACCGGCGCGAGCAGATAGAGCCGCGTGCCTTCCGGCAATTCCATCACCCGGTCGACCATTTGCGACACGGTCTGCGCGCTGATCGGCTTGCCCGTGGCAGGCGAGTACGGCACACCCACCCTCGCCCACAATAACCGCATGTAATCGTAAATCTCTGTCACCGTCGCCACCGTTGATCGCGGGTTGCGGCTGGTGGTTTTCTGCTCGATGGAGATCGCCGGGGACAGCCCGTCGATATGCTCCACGTCCGGCTTTTGCATCATCTCTAAAAACTGGCGCGCATAGGCCGAAAGGCTCTCAACATAGCGCCGCTGACCCTCCGCATAGATCGTATCAAACGCGAGGGATGACTTGCCCGAGCCCGAAAGCCCCGTGACAACGATCAAAGCATCGCGCGGCAGATCAATATCGACGCCTTTAAGATTGTGCTCACGGGCACCACGAACGGAAATTTTGGTTAGGCTCATACGGCGGGTTTGTTCCGGAAATGTTCGGGTAGGTCAAGGGGCGCGGAGAAGCGCGCGGGCATGTGTCCACGAATTGGTTGTGTGGCGTTAGGATTGTAACGTTCTAACCGATGGAATGATCCTCTTTTTCAAACGAAACTGACCCTACAGTTTAAGTTAAGTGTTTCTGCGTGGCTAACTCAGCTAATCTTTCTGAGTAGATCGGGGGGATATGCAGGTTAAGCCATTCTTTATTGCGGCAATATGCGCTCTCTTTCTGAGCGGTTGTACTACCATCGTTGTAGATGGGGCGACCGAACGCTCGATCACGAGCATTGGCGTGACACGCATCCAAATTCCCGAAAAACAAGGAAACCTATTGGCGTTCAAGCGCACCGGTATTGGCATCGGATACGGAAACGCAGTCGAAGGCGCTGCTTGGCTCGGCTTTGACCGTGCCGAGTGGGTGATCGCCGATCCGGCAGAATGCCAATTGCTTATAATCATTCGGTCTGGCGCAGAAGCGGCTCAAGTAGAACAATTACTCGGTAATCTTGGAGGAGGTGAAGTATGTTTCGCAAACAATACGGAACGTTGATTGCGGTCGCACTGCTGCCAGCGTTGGCAGGATGCGTTCAGGCAACTCGGCATTCCAATACCATGGTATTTGGAACCAACACGACGGTTGGGGTGAAGGTCGGTCAAGATGTCAATCAAATGCCGCAAGTTTTGATCGCTTACGACCGGCAAGAAGTGGTGATTATGCCATTGTTAGCGAATGTGAGTGAGACGGAGGGAGCGTCAAACTCTCTGTCGCCTTGCGATCCAACTGCAAGCGTCACTACCAATGGAACTGGCGACAGCCAATCAACCACCAGCACGTACACTAATGCTCCAACCAATGAGGTGCACCCATGCAAATTTGTCGCAATCCGCGAGGGAGCCAACAACCTCAGAATACAGGATAGTTATTCTGTATTGGCAAGCTTTGGCGCAAACATAGAAGGCGATTCAAGCGGACAAACGGCCTCGGTCGGGCTTGCACAGTTCTTTGCGACAGGCGCGGCAGCGCAGACATTGGCAATGACAGGCGGTGCCTCAGTTGTTTCAGTTGGAGATGCCGCCGAAGCCTCAGCCGCAAACACCACGGCACCAGCTGCAGCAGCCAGTGCATTGGGCGGTGAACCGGGATTAGCCAGCATAACTGCCTCTTGCGGCACGATAAATCCAGACACCGTGGCATTAAACCAAAGATTCCGAAATCTCGTAGGAACGATTGACGGTCAAAACTCTCAAATACGGCAGGCAGCTGCGGAAAGTCTCGAGA
Organism: uncultured Erythrobacter sp.; assembly: GCA_947502815.1. Lineage (GTDB taxonomy): Bacteria > Pseudomonadota > Alphaproteobacteria > Sphingomonadales > Sphingomonadaceae > Erythrobacter. The sequence goes on along the minus strand of CANNBH010000001.1, from coordinate 1,328,343 downwards.
TCGAAGTACCTCCCGGCACAGTTCCCACTTGGCCCGTACTCAGAAACGCTTTCGATCAAAAACTCTGCGACGATTCAAGAAAAAAGGCCTTTCTGGATGAACTTGAACAAAGCGCACCATAACCGGTCAATAGTTCCTTGTACCCAGGGACTACCAAATATTTAGAAAATGAGAGGCGAATAATGGCAGAAACTCAAAGGAAATACAAAGGCTCCCTCACATTCGGGCAGCTTGACACTGCGCTCGAGGCTCATGAGATGCTTTTCGGAACAATCACCAAACTTGTGGCACTCGGAGAGTATACGGTAGCAACATTCGGTGACGCCGAATATCCGCCAGCTTACTCGCTAGCACTCATGCCATTGAACAGTGACAACAAAGCTCCAGATGTGGCTTCAGCAAAACATCTTTTCGATGGAGAAGCCATGTTGATGGGGGTCAAAGTAAGGGTTGCAGTATTTCGGACTAAGTAGAATCCTCTAGCCTATTTTTGCTACCGAGACCCATGATCCGAAGTGGTCACCCCCCGCACCGGCACTTCCACACCGGCCTGCGCGGCGATCATGCCGATCCATTCGCCGACCTTGGCGATCTCTTCTTCCACCACGGGGCTTTGTGTGGCGGCGGTGTCGCGGGCGGATTTGGCGGCGTAGTCTTCGCCGGTTTTGGCGTCGGCGGTGAAGACTGGGCCGCTGGCGATTGCTTGGGCTGTTTTGGCGCCCAAAGCGATGCCGGTGAACCGGCCTGCGGCCTCCAACGTCTGCGCTGGCTGCGCGCCGAACGCATCGCCGTCCAGCACCCGCACGCGCCCCTTCCCTTGCCCATCATATTTGCGGATCAACGCGTCAAAGTATCGCTGATTTAGGAACCATGCGAGGCCCGCCGCTTGCAGGTCGGTCATCGCGAATTGCTCCGCCCCGTCCATGCCCAGATCCATCCCGGCATAGGACATCACTTCAAGATAAAGTTGGCGGCCCCATCGGCGCCCCATCATCCCCTTGCGGATCACCGCCGATAGGAACGATGGCAGGGGGTTCGTCATCAGGATCGCCTTTGCATCGGCGCGCGCGTCCATCATCGCGGGTATCAACGCGTTGGCGTGGTTGGTCGGTTTGACAAAGACTGCCTCCCCCTCACCCCATCCGCGCGCCAACAGCCGCAGGACCTGCGCGGTAACATCGGGCCCGGTATTGCCAATCTTTGCGATTATGCCCGGCTCGCTTAACCCGGCACAAAGGCCCGGCTGCTCCAAGGCGCGCGCCAGCAGGGTCGATCGGCAAAAGGCGGTGTGAAAGATAAAATGCAGCGGTGCTGCGTCAAACTGAGCCGCCGCGATCACATCCAAGGGAATGGCCACAGGCTGCGTTCCGGCGGCCGGCACAGCATCGGCAAGGAAGGCGGATTGCGCCAGCCGGTCCCGATCAATCCGGATAAAGGTGATCGCGCGGCTGGACGCGTCATACCCGTGCGGCAACCAGCACGGATCGGTCAAAATATCGGAGAAATCTGCCATTAAAATTTCCTATACCTCTGCCGCAATCACTGCCAGTCCCATCATAAAATTGCTCATAAACGGCGGAATTCTGGGCTTTTTCCTGCAACAGGGGGGCTACAGAAAAAATGAAGTCGCGCGATTAGGTACAAATGCGGATGATAGGTCTCTCTTTGCGGTCTTGTTTATCCAACCCTTCGGGTCGCACCTTTGGGTTCAATGTAAAACTCCGAGTGAAGGGATCGCGGCGCACCCTAACCCGCCGTGCCGGGTCGGCCAGCCCTAGTTACTTCGGGCCGTGTTGCGCGCGCACCGTGCATCACAGCCCGTGAGTGATCAGCGCTTGCTGGCCCGGATTGGTTCCGTTCTGCCCAATCCATTCGGAGCGAACGCCCCACACCGTGTTGATCCGGTCGCTCGACAACGCCTCCGAAGGCGCGCCCTGCGCGGCGCATGTTCCGCCGTCTAACACCAACACATGGTCCGCATGGTTCATCGCCAGCGCCAGATCATGCAGAACGATAACGACGCCGGTCCCCGCCTGCGCGCTTTGTTTCAAATGCCCGATCAGCCGGATTTGATGCGACAGGTCGAGCGCCGCCAAAGGCTCATCGGCCAATATCCAGCGCGGCTGCCCGGCCAACACGCGCGCCAACAAAACCCGCGCGGTTTCACCGCCTGAAAGGCAGCCCACCGGGCGCCCGCGCAGATGCTCCAGATCGAGAGCGCCCAGCGCAGCATTCACCGCCGCCGTCCCTTGCGCAGTGTGGCCATCACCATGCGGCATCCGGCCCAGCGCAACCAGCGCCTCCACCGCAACATCCCATGCAATATCGGCCCCTTGCGGCAAATAGCCGATGGCCCGCGCGCGGTCCTGAGCCGCCAAATCGCCAATGCTGCGATCTTCAAGGCAGGCCGATCCTTGATCGGGCACCAACAATCCCGCCAGCGTCATCAGCAGGCTGGATTTGCCCGCCCCATTCGGCCCCACGATTGCGGTGATCTTTCCCGGTTCCAGCACTGCGGTGATATCGCTGAGCACCCGCGCATCGCCGCGCGTCAGCGACAGGGTGTTTGCCGCCAGTGTCATAGGTGCCCCCTTCTCATCCGAATGAGCAACCATAGGAAGAACGGCGCACCGATCAAAGACAGCGCAATGCCCAACCGCAGTTCTGTAACAAAGGGCATGATCCGAACCGCGCTGTCCGCTGTGAGCACCAGCGCAGCCCCAGCAATGGCGCTGGGCAGGATCAGCGACGATGGCATTCGGTCCGTCAATGGGCGCACCAGATGCGGCACGATCAACCCGACGAAGCCGATGATACCCGCCACCGCAACCCCCGCGCCCACAGTCAATCCAACACCCAAGACCAGCAGGAACAACAGCCGCCTGGGGTCCATTCCCAAGGACCGCGCGGCGTCCTCTCCCAAGGTTAAAGCATCCAAGCTGCGCCCGGCGGCAAACAAGACCGCGATCCCCGCCGCAGTCAACGGGGCAGCGATCCAAACCTGATCCCATGATCGATCGGTCAATGCGCCGTTGAGCCACATCACAATCTGGCTGAGCGCAAAGGCATTGGGTGCCATGGTGATGGCGAGCGCGGTGAGAGCGCCGGCGAGGCTGGCAATCATCAAACCCGCCAGCGTGAACAAAGCGATCCCCCCGCCCGCGCCAGAGGACGTGCGCCCAGCAATCAGCGCGAGCAAAACCATCGCCAGCCCGGCCCCGATCAACGCAAAAGCAGGGAGGCTCCACGCCGCGATCGCAGGCGGCAGAGCCGCACCAATCCAAAAGCTGGCCACAGCGCCTAAAGCCGCCATGGGCGCAATCCCAAACAGACCCGGATCGGCCAATGGATTGCGCAAATACCCCTGCATCGCCGCGCCGGCCGCACCCAGCCCCGCACCCACGACAATCGCCAAAGCTGCACGCGGCGCGCGCAATTCCATCAGGATCAACGCCGCATTGGCGCCTGAACCGGCGACATCAAACGGATCAATCCACACTCGCCCCGCCAGCAGCGACAGCGGCACCAACACCGCAAGCAGCGCGGCAAAAAATACGCTAGCGCGCGTCATGCACATGGGCTCCCGATGGGTTCATCATAAAATCGGCTCTTACCTCATCCATTCGGTCTGCCGCGGCAATTATGCTGGGGCCGCCGCAATAAAACAGCTTGGGCTCAAACCGAGCGACGAATGTTGTATCAAGGCCTTGCAAAAGAGGATGTAGCTGTCCGGGGTGATCCCCCGCTATCAACAGCACATCGGGCGGGTTGGCCACAATCATTTCAAGCGAGGCATGATCCGCCTGATCCAAACCCAATGCCGCATTGTGATTGAGCGTGCCGTATCGGCTCAGGATATCCCACACCAAGGATGCTTGCCCCGGCACAATTTGCCCCGGCTGCCACAACATCATGCTCACTGCGCCCTTTTCAGGCAGCGATTGCCGGTCTGGCACGCTTTGGGTGATCTTGTGGGCCAAGGCGTCCCCTTCGTCGGCGCGCCCCAGCATTGCGGCGACCTTACCCACTTGATCGAGGCTTTCGGCCACGCTTACAGGGCTGCCAAATGTCTCCACCCTCAATCCCGCCCGTTCCAGCGCGGAGCGCGTGGCTGGCGCGATAAAAGTGCTGGCGAGGACAATATCGGGGTCCAGAGCAATGACCTCTTCCGCTGTCCCCCCGGTGTAGGCGAAACTGGCCGCGAGCGCCGGGTCGATTGAACTGGACCCTTCGTCACGGCTGTAATGCGACAGCGCGAGGATCTGTTCGCGCGCGGCCACATCGACAAGGATCGCATCAAGGCAGGGATTGAGGCTAACGACGCGGGGTCCAATGTTGGATGGAGCGGCGTTGGTAGGCCCAGCATTCGAAAGCATGGCATCAGCAGGGTCCTCCGGCGCACGCGGGCCCGCCGCGCTGCACGAAGCCAAGGCAGGAGCCATCACCACGGTAAGCGCAGCGGCCAACCAAGGGCGGCGCGTCTGATTCCCAGCGATGTCTGTGCGTCCGCCCATATCGGTGAGAGGGGATAGGCGCGCTCGTGCCTGCGGGCAAGCGCGCGAACTGGCCTTCATTGGCGCCGTTAACGAATTGCGCCGGGGTGTATGGTTTCGGGACGGTGCCCGACGCGGAGGTCGCGGCAAGATCCCCTGTTCGCTACGCGCGTTAGCGCGCCATGAAACCGCTTCAAACCCTCCTAGGCCAAAGGCCAAAAAAGACGCCCGCCGTCATCGCTCTTCCTGATCAGAGAGAGCAAGCTGCGCGCGCCGCAGCGGCGTCCAAACGCAATGCCGCACGAAAGGCCGCGCGCATGCAAGAGGGTGCAGTGGGCAGTGACAAGCCGCGCAAATTCTCTTTCAAAGCCGCCCCGTGGGGATCGATCCGCAATCTAACTTTGCGCAAGCGCGTTGCTGTGCTGCTGGCCGCGATTGCTGTGCCCGCTATGGCCGCGCCGGGTGATTTTGGCGCGATGCCAGGGGCCGCCCCAACCGAAGCGGAATTAGTCAACGCGCGCCTGTCTGAACAGCTTGCCGAAAACCCCGCCATGCCGTTTGAACGGCCGGGAATGAGCTTCCCGGGCTCCGCCTTCTTCTTCCTCGCTGATCCGCCAACGGGGGCTTTGGTTGCGTTGCCAACTATTGATGCCACCGATCCGGGTGCAGAAGCAGGCCGGGAACTGGGCGAATTGATCGATGCTGGGCCATCGGCGCAACCATTTTTCAGCGCGGGCGGCGTCAGCCATATGCGCGCGTCAGAATGCCTTGCTCAGGCGATCTGGTACGAAGCCGCCAGCGAAAGCGAAGCAGGTCAGCGTGCCGTGGCTCAAGTTGTTCTCAACCGCGTCGCCCACCGCAGCTGGCCGGGCAGCGTGTGCGGCGTTGTTTATGAAGGATCGCAGCGTTCGACCGGATGCCAATTCTCCTTCACCTGCGATGGCAGCCTGGCCCGGCGAGCCAGCGGCGCATCATGGTCACGGGCTCAACGTATTGCGGGCGAGGCCTTGTCCGGCAGCGTCTACCAACCGATCGGCCACGCCACCCATTATCACACGCTCTGGGTCAATCCCTATTGGGCCAGCAGCCTTGACCATATTGGCACTATTGGTGCGCACCGGTTTTATCGCAATCGCGGCGCTGCTGGCGATGCGGGTGCGTTTCAGGGGCGCTATGCCGGGTTTGAACCGGGCGTGTCTGGCCGAATGATGCCCGTTTCCACCGGCGCGGGAACACGCACGGGTCTGCCCGACCTACCCGGAGCCAACACCGGGACTGCGCGTCCAACCGAGGCGGGATCGGATGCATCATCCTATCGCAGCCAAAGCGCAGGCCCTGCCACCACGAACACGGTCATCGAACCCATCCTTGCCGATCCGGCCTTGTCTGGAGTGGGACAGGTTCGCAGTGATTTTTCGCGCGCTGGCCAATGGAAAAGCGACGAAGCACGAGCCGCTCTGCAAGCTGAACAGCGCGCCTTGGCGACAGAAAATGCTGGCGGGGAGCGCTCGCCTTCCCGCACGCCTGCCCCCGTGCCAGCTCCCGTGCCTTCGACGGCACCTGATCCCGAGCCCACGCCTTAAGCAGCGCCACGCCGTCTGTGATCGGCGCTATTCGGCTGTCGCTCCGAAATGGAGGCAGTTGCGATTGAGCCAAAGAGTTAACGGCTTCTAAACCTTAGCTAAACACCAAGCCTTAGCGGGATTGCCCTTAAAACGTCTGCATCAGTTCGGCGCCCACCCCCGACGCGCTGGTCTGTGTGCGACCAAATTTAGCGCGGCCCCAAAGGGCGCGATGACGTTTTAACGCGGAACGCCAAAACCCCGGCCCAAGCAATTGGGATGGATCACAAGGTTGATCCAAGAATGGGCAGCGGCGCGACGTTTGAAGATGGATTGAACAACTTTATGCCGCTTCACCCTGTATCGCTGCAATTTGCCCCTGCGCGCAAAATGTCGAACGCCCCTACGTTGGTGATCGGTCAATCGGCGTCGGCACTGCGGTTTGCGCAGGCAATGGCCGGTCGCGCAGCGCAGCAGGTCTCCAATGACAACGGTCAGCTGGCGGCTGTGCATTCCTCGGATGAACGCATGTTGCGCGCGGCGCTGCGTCATTTTGCAGAACATGGTCTTGGCGCGGCAAAAGCTGCCCGCATTGAGGCAGAAAAGGCTTTCTTCAGCAACGATCGCGCCGCCTATGATTGGTGGCTGGGCATCACCCGGACGCTGGATCAGCGTCTGGCACGCGACGCGGACATGGTGCTGCCAGAAACGGCCCAAACGTAAGCCCAAGCTCAGATCGGCGCATTTGCGCCAATCGCTCCCAGTTGCGAAAGGCCGACGCCCCGGTGCTTTGCGCGGGTCAGGCCATGGCCGCGCATTATACTAGGCGGGTAAGAGGTCACCCAGTGCAGAGGTAATTCACTCGTTAACCTCAGCTTGACCACTTTCTTGTAGGGCAATGCCTCATGGGAGTGATATCTTTCCTAAATGCGCTGCGAGCCTCCAACCAGGGGGCGGCAAAAGCGCCGCAAGGCCGTTCGGACCAATTGTCTGAGCGTGTGCGGCGCATGCTGGTCAACACCCTCTATGCGCAACCCTCCAGTCTTGCCATTGGCGCGCTGGCCACAGTGGCCGCAGCCGTCGTTTCAGCATGGATCGCCAACCTCCCAGAATTGTATGTCGCGGCGGTCATTCTGGGCCTGATCGCAACGGCGCGCGTAACCGCGGCGCTGGGCATGTCGCCAGATTCTGATGGCAACAGCACGGCGACGCTCGAACTCGTCTATGAAATTGGAGCGTTCAGCTACGCTCTCGCGCTGGGCTGCACCGCGGCCTTCACCATCCTTATCGACACTCAAACAGAGGTCGAAGTGCTAATGGTCGCCAATGCTGTCGGCTATGGCATCGGGGTTTCGGCGCGCAATGCGGGCCGTTTGACCATTGCGATAGGGCAATTGGCGCTGGCCTGTGTGCCTATTGCCTTGGCCGGATTTTGGACCGGTAAGCCGGGTTTTATCGCGCTGGGTGTAACGATCCTCCTCCTGATCCCCGCGATGATCTCTATTGCGGTCAACATTTTCAAAGTTTTGCGCGATTCCATCGCATCGGCGGAAACCAGTAAGAAACTCGCCGAAAAAATGCAGGTGCTCGCGCGCACCGATGTTGTCACCGGCCTCGCCAATCGCGCCGGGCTCAACCACGCCATGGTGGAAACCATGATGGGCGTGGATGAGGACAGCCATTTGGCGCTGATCTGGGTTGACCTTGATCGGTTTAAAGAGGTGAACGATTTGCTTGGCCATCCGGTTGGCGACCGGGTTTTAAGCGAAGTGGCAAAGCGCCTTACAGCCGTGTCGCCTGATGGCAGCACGGTTGCGCGTTTTGGCGGCGATGAATTCATCGTGTTCTGCCCCATCGTAAACCGCAAAGATTCAGAGCGGCTGGCCAGCGAAATTCACGCAGAGATCATGCGGCCATTCCGCATTGACGGCGATCGGTTGGAAGTGCGCGCATCCTTGGGTGTCGCTTTGCTTCCCGACAATGGCACGGACGCCGATACTTTGATGCAAAGCGCCGATCTTGCGCTGTATCACGCCAAAGTCGGCGGGCGCGCTCAAACCTGTTTCTATGATGGATCGATGAGCCGCGACTTGGTCCGCCGCCGTGAGATCGAAGACGAACTTCGCGCCGCCCTGCAGCGCGATGAATTGTCGATCTTTTTCCAGCCTATCGTCGATCTGGATACGGGCCGGATCAAAACATTCGAAGCGCTGGTGCGCTGGTTCCACCCTGAAAAGGGCGAGCTGAAACCAGACGAATTCATCCCCGTCGCCGAAGAAACCGGCGTCATCGTGACGTTGGGCAATTGGATCACCGCGCAGGCCGCGCGCATCGCCGCGACCTGGCCCGAGGATGTGACCATCGCGGTCAACCTCTCGCCATTGCAGATCCGCGCACCGGGCGCCGCGCTTGGGATCAAAAACGCCCTACGCGAAGCCGGCCTTGATCCGCGCCGGATGGAATTGGAAGTCACCGAAAGCCTGTTTGTCGAAGACAACCACGCCACCGCCGCCTTTATTCAAGAACTGTCCGAAATCGGCGTGCGCTTTGCTCTCGATGATTTTGGAACCGGCTATTCCTCACTCGGCTACATCAACAAATTCCCATTCTCTAAAATTAAGGTCGATCGCAGCTTTGTTTCCGGCGAACAGGTCGGGAAAAAGAGCGAGGCGATCATCCGCGCTGTGGCGGAAATGGGCACGACACTGGGCATGGATATCGTCGCCGAAGGGCTTGAAACGATTGAGCAAGTCCAATCGGTCAAAGACGCCGGGTGCAACCTTGGCCAAGGGTATTATTTCAGCCGCGCGGTTCCCGATTACCTTGCCGCCATGTTGCTGGCGCAGGAACGCGAAGAAGACGCCCGCCGCCTAGCCGCTGGCTAAGACTTTCGTCGCGAACCTGCGTTGGTGCAGCAGCCCGCGGGCCGGTCCGCGCTCCCTTACAATTTTTCACAACATGCCTCTTGCGGGCAGGTGCGCTTTTGGGCTTGCCTGATGCGCGGGTTCTTAACGCCGATATAGGTGCAACCACGCAGGCTTATTGCTCTTGCAAACTATTTGCAAAGATAGTTGGCTAATCCGGCAGTTTCCCGGTTGCAATCGCCCGACACGCGGCCTACCCCGCCCTTAGATGCGGGTGTCTGGCCAGTTGGGACGAAAGCCGGGCGTGTCTAACCGCGCACCTCCTCGTCCCTGTAGTTTTGGGAAGGACTTACCCTCAATGGCCCGCAAGAAGATTTCGCTCATCGGCTCTGGCATGATCGGCGGCACGCTCGCCCACCTCGCCGCTAAGAAAGAAATGGGCGACATCGTCCTGTTCGACATCGCCGAAGGCATGCCTCAGGGTAAAGCGCTCGACCTGTCGCAATGCGGCCCGATCGAAGGGTTCGACGCGAAAGTCACCGGATCAAACGATTACGCCGACATCGCCGGCAGCGATGTGATCATCGTAACCGCAGGCGTCCCGCGCAAACCGGGAATGAGCCGCGACGATCTGCTCGGCATCAATTTGAAAGTTATGAAAGCCGTAGGCGAAGGCATTAAGAACAACGCCCCTGACGCGTTCGTGATCTGCATCACCAACCCGCTGGATGCGATGGTTTGGGCCTTGCGCGAATTCTCTGGCCTGCCGCACAACAAGGTTGTCGGCATGGCGGGCGTTTTGGACTCGGCGCGTTTCGCAACTTTCCTCGCATGGGAGTTCGATTGCAGCGTTAAAGACGTGAACGCATTCGTTCTGGGCGGCCACGGCGACACAATGGTCCCGGTCCTGTCCTACTCCACGATCAACGGCATTCCTGTGAAGGACATGGCGAAGATCAAAGGCGTTGCCGAAAGCCGCCTCGACGAAATCGTTCAGCGCACCCGTGCTGGCGGCGGCGAGATCGTCAAACTGCTCGGCAATGGCTCAGCCTATTACGCACCGGCTACTTCGGCAATTTCGATGGCCGAAGCCTATCTGGGCGACCAAAAACGCATCCTGCCGAGCGCTTCGTTTGTTGAAGGCAAATACGGTCTCGACGGCCTGTATGTCGGCGTTCCGACTGTGATCGGCGCTGGCGGCACGGAAGACGTGATCGAAATCGAACTCAGCGACGAAGAGCGCGCAAACCTCACGGTCAGCGTCGATGCGGTTAAGGAACTGCTGGACGCGTGTAAGGCGCTGGATAGCAGCCTAGCATGATCAAGAAAGCCACAGCCGCCTTTATCGGTGTCGCCTTGATTATTCCCGCCTTCACTCACGCGCAAGAGGTCGAAGAGGCTCCATCGCTGGTTCCTGTTTTCGCTGAGAGCTGTCTAATGCCAGGCGTCGATCATAACGACCGGAGCGAGCAGATCACTGGGGACGGTCGCTGGACCCTTCAGGACAGTGTTAGCGTCAACATCGCCGGTCTAGGCATAAGCCGGTCGATGCGGTCCAAACCACGTTTTGAAGACTTCGTCGATGCAACCGAATGGTCTGGAACAATCGATGGCATGGACGCGAAAGCCGTCCTTATCTCTTTTGAAGAGGATGCGCGTTTCCAGCATGCCTGTGTAATTGTGGTCGAAGGACTGCGAAACGCGATGCCGTTTTCGGACCAGTTGAAAGACGCATTTGAGGGCTTCGGCATCAAACGAAAAAGCGTTGACCTTGTTCACTACTATGAATTTGCCGGCACACTTAAACCTGACGAACACCCCGTCGATGACCGGCACCGCATTCACGGGGAGATTTTCACGCGCTCACAAGCCGGGACTATCCGAAACACTGCACATATCTACGTAGCATACTGATCTGGAGACAAAGATTGTCCATCCTCATTAACAAAGACACCAAGGTTATCACTCAAGGGATGACCGGTAACACCGGCACATTCCACACCGAGCAAGCCATCGCGTATGGTTCGCAAATGGTGGCTGGCGTTACGCCGGGCAAAGGCGGAACCACGCATGTTGGCGTGCCGCAATTTAACACTGTCCGCGAAGCCAAGGAAGCGACCGGCGCGACCGCATCGTGCATCTACGTACCGCCTCCCTTTGCAGCGGATGCAATTTGCGAAGCGATTGATGCCGAAGTTGAGTTGATCATTTGCATCACCGAAGGCATTCCTGTGCTCGACATGGTTCGCGCGAAGGCTGCGCTTACCGGCTCCAAGTCGCGCCTGATCGGCCCGAACTGCCCCGGCGTTTTGACCCCGGATGAGTGCAAGATCGGCATTATGCCGGGCTCCATCTTTAAAAAGGGCAGCGTTGGCGTTGTTTCACGCTCCGGCACGCTCACATACGAAGCGGTGCACCAAACCACGGCGGTTGGCCTTGGCCAGACCACAGCGGTCGGCATCGGCGGCGATCCGGTGAACGGCACGAACTTTATCGACGTGCTCGACCTGTTCCTCGACGATCCTGAAACCACATCGATGATTATGATCGGTGAAATCGGCGGATCGGCAGAAGAAGAAGCCGCCGAATTCCTGAAACAAGAAGCCGCCAAAGGCCGCAGCAAGCCTACCGTTGGCTTTATCGCTGGCCGCACTGCGCCTCCGGGTCGCCGCATGGGCCATGCCGGAGCGATTGTTTCGGGCGGCAAAGGCGGCGCGGACGACAAGATCGCAGCAATGGAAGCGGCGGGCATCCGCGTGTCACCTTCGCCCAGCGAACTAGGCACTACCCTCGATGCTATGCTGAAAGAATTGGCCTGACCATAGGTTTAAACGGGTGTTTCGCTTTCTGAGCCGAGACACCCGTTTCCCAGCTTTCTCCTCCCCCGTGAGAACACCGCCATGAACAAAGAGACCGCAAATTTCGTTCCCGACATGACCGATCAGGAAGGGCCCCAGCCGGGTCCCTCTTGGGGCAATCCCAAGTGGCTTGATCAAGTCAGCGGAGCAGGAGAAGACCTTTCTGCCGCCATGGACCCCACGCAAATGGGACTTGAGGCAGCGGACACGGTCAAGAAAGCGGCGAAATCGGCGGGCAAAACGCTCGATCCCAAAGCGATTGAGCACGCGGCCCAGCTTTCCATCGCGGCAATGACATTGGTGCGCCTGTACCGGGTGCGCGGGCATTTGGGGGCGAACCTTGATCCTCTGGGTCAGACGCATGAGCAGGCCGATCCCGAAGATCTGACGCTGGCGTTCCACGGCCTTGCCGGGAAAGAAGCCGAGGAAGTCTATGTCGGCGGCGTCTTGGGACTGGAATGGACCACCGTTGGCGCGCTGTATCAGCGTCTGCGTGAGATATATTGCGGCAATGTCGGCCTGGAATACATGCACATCGCCGACACGGAGGAACGCCGTTTCCTTCAGGACAAATTTGAAAGCCCCGGCGACACAATTCACTTCTCGCCAGAGGGAAAGAAAGCCATTCTCGCGGCTGTATTGCGCGGCGAACAATACGAGGAATTCCTCGGCAAGAAATACGTCGGGACAAAGCGTTTCGGCCTAGACGGCGGCGAAAGCATGATCCCCGCACTGGAAGCGGTCATAAAGCATGGCGGCAGCTCCGGCGTGCGCGAAATCATCTATGGCATGGCGCACCGCGGGCGTTTGAACGTCCTCGCCAATGTTATGGCCAAGCCATACAAAGTGATCTTCCACGAATTTTCCGGCGGGTCCGCGAACCCAGAGGATGTGGGCGGATCGGGCGATGTGAAATATCACCTCGGCACCAGCACCGACCGCAGCTTTGACGACATTTCGGTTCACATGAGCCTTGTGCCCAATCCATCGCATCTCGAAACGGTTGATCCCGTTGTGCTTGGCAAAAGCCGCGCGCAGCAGGCGATCCGCGATGATCTGGACAAGAAAGAGCAGGTCTTGCCTGTTCTAATCCACGGCGATGCGGCCTTTGCAGGACAAGGCGTTGTTTGGGAAAGCCTCAGCCTGTCCGGCGTGAATGGCTATGACACCGGCGGCTGCATCCACTTTATCATCAACAACCAGATCGGGTTTACGACCTCGCCCAAATTCGCGCGGTCATCACCCTACCCCTCCGACGTGGCAAAGGGCGTGATGGCGCCGATCCTGCACGTCAACGGGGACGATCCAGAAGCGGTGACCTTCGCGTGCAAACTGGCCGTGGAATACCGTCAGAAATTTGGCCGCGATGTTGTGATCGACATGTGGTGTTATCGCCGCTTTGGTCACAACGAAGGCGACGAACCGAAATTCACCCAACCTTTGATGTACGGCGTCATCGGAAAACACCCCAAGGTCAGCCGCGTGTATGAAGCGCGCTTGATCGAACAAGGCGTGATCGACGAAGGACACCGCGAAAGCGTGGCGTCAGAATTTGTCGATCATCTCGAAGAAGAGTTCCAAGCCGCCAAAAGCTACTCCGCCAACGAAGCGGACTGGTTCGGCGGACGCTGGGCGGGCCTGAACAAGCCAGCCGATGACGAAACCGCGCGCCGCAACATCGAAACAGCGGTGGAACCCAAAACGTTTGACGCATTGGGCCGCACACTCACCGAAGTGCCAGAGGATGTGACCATCCACCGCACGTTGGGCCGCGTGCTCAAGGCCAAAGGCGAAATGTTCTCCAGCGGCGAAGGCTTTGATTGGGCCACCGCAGAGGCTCTGGCATTCGGCAGTTTGGTCATGGAAGGCTACAATGTCCGCCTGTCCGGGCAAGACAGCGGCCGCGGCACATTCAGCCAGCGCCACGCCGTTTGGGTCGATCAAAACACCGAAGACAAATACATCCCGCTGACCACTCTGCCTCACGGCAAATTTGAGGTCTATGACAGCACATTGTCCGAATACGGCGTGCTGGGATTTGAATATGGGTTTGCGATGGCGGACCCGAAATCATTGGTCCTTTGGGAAGCGCAATTTGGCGATTTTGCCAACGGCGCTCAAATTATGATCGATCAGTATATCGCGGCAGGCGAAGCCAAATGGCTGCGCGCAAACGGTCTCGTGATGCTGCTTCCGCATGGATACGAAGGGCAAGGGCCAGAGCACTCCTCCGCGCGGCTCGAACGGTTCCTGCAATTGTGCGCGAACGACAATATTCAGGTGTGCAACATCACCACCCCGGCGAACTACTTCCACGTTCTGCGCCGGCAAATGCTGCGGTCTTTCCGTAAGCCTTTGGTGATCATGACGCCAAAATCGCTGCTGCGTCATCCGCTGGCGAAAAGCCCGCGCGAGGAATTTCAAGGCGATTGGCAGTTTAAGCGGATCAAATCCGACCTGACCGAAATCGCTGATGAGAAGATCAAGCGCCTCGTCCTGTGCAGCGGCAAGGTCTATTACGACCTGTATGAAAAGCGCGAAGAAATGGGGCTGAAAGACGTCTCCATCGTGCGGATCGAACAGCTTTACCCCTTCCCCGGCGACCCATTGGCTGTGCGGTTGAAACGCATGAACAATCTGGAACAGGTTGTCTGGTGTCAGGAAGAGCCAAAGAACAACGGATCGTGGTTCTTTGTGCAAAATCAAATCGAAGATGCACTGACCGAAGCCGGGCATAGCGGGATGCGTCCATCCTACTCTGGCCGCGACGCAGCGGCATCACCGGCAACAGGTCTGGCGAAACGCCACGCTGAGCAGCAGGCGGCCTTGGTCGCGGATGCGCTTGGTCTTTCCAAATAATCACTTGCGGCATTTAAGCTCTAGGAACACGAAAAATGGCCACTGAAATCACTGTCCCAGTATTGGGTGAATCGGTCACCGAAGGCTCCATCGGAGAATGGCTGAAACAGCCCGGCGACGCGGTTGCCGCCGATGAACCCATTGTCAGCCTAGAGACCGATAAGGTCGCGGTTGACGTGCCCTCGCCCATCGCTGGCATCATGTCCGAACACCGCGCCGAGGTTGGCGACACAGTCGAAGTGGGCGCCGTGCTCGCGGTGATCGAAGAAGGCGCAAGCGCCGCCGCTCCTGCCGCTGCAAAGGCCAGCACGCCTGCACCAGCCGCAGCGAAAGAAACGGTGAGCGATGCAGCCCAAACGCTGTCACCTGCGGTTCGGCGCGCGGTTCTGGAACACGGCGTTGACCCCTCCACCATCAAGGGCACCGGCAAAGATGGCCGGTTGACCAAGGAAGACGTGTTGGCCGCTGCCAAAGCGAAAGCCGATCCAGCACCAGCAGCAACACCTGCACCGGCACCTGCACCAGCCGCCGCCGCGACCGGAATTCGCGGCGAAGAGCGCGTCAAAATGACCCGCATGCGCCAAACCATCGCCAAGCGTCTGAAAGGCGCTCAGGAAGAGGCGGCGCTGCTGACCACGTTCAACGATGTCGACATGACCGCCGTCATCGAAGCGCGCACGAAATACAAAGACCTGTTCGCGAAAAAGCACGACATTCGCCTTGGCTTTATGGGCTTCTTTGCGAAAGCCGCCTGCCTTGCGCTGAAAGACGTGCCGAGCGTCAACGCCTACATCCAAGGCGATGAAATCGTCTATCACGACTATGTCGATATCTCGGTCGCGGTGTCCGCGCCAAACGGCCTCGTCGTGCCCGTGATCCGCGATTGTCAGGACAAGGGCTTTGCCCGGATCGAGAAAGACATCGCCGATTACGGTAAGCGCGCCAAGGAAGGCACGCTGACCATGGCCGACATGACCGGCGGCACATTCACCATCTCCAACGGCGGCGTGTTCGGATCGCTGATGTCGACCCCGATCATCAACCCACCGCAAAGCGCCGTCCTAGGCCTGCACCGCATCGAAGACCGCCCCGTTGCGGTCAACGGCGAAGTGGTGATCCGCCCGATGATGTACATCGCGCTGTCCTATGATCACCGCCTGATCGACGGCCGCGAAGCTGTGACCGCGCTTAAGATCATCAAGGAAGCGATCGAAGATCCCACCCGGATGCTGATCGACCTTTGAGGTAGCGGGCAGAGCCATGCCCTTTGATCAAACCGAATTCGACGCCGAGTTTGACGAGCGCCGTCACGCCGATTTTCTCCGCGATCGTTTCCCAGAGTTCTGGGCGCGATTTGGGGGGATGCCGGATGTTGCGGGCAAGCGCGTCATTGATTTCGGCTGCGGACGCGGCGGGATGATCCAGCGTTTGATGGAAGCGGGTGCGTCTTCGGCGCTCGGGATTGAGCTCAATGAAAGCTACATTGATTTTGCGCGTCGCAAGGTGGGAAGCGAATGGGCCAATGACGAAGGTAGGCGCGCCGAATTCCTGCGCGCAGACATCCGCGACATTTCACCTGAGCCCGCCGACATCGTCGTCTCCACCAATGTGATGGAGCACGTCATGTCGCTGCCTGATACGCTCGCCGCAGTGGTCAACGCCTGCAAACCCGGCGGAGAGCTTTACATCGGGTTTTCGCCGCTTTGGCACTCCCCCTATGGCCATCACCACTTGATCGCATCGCGCATGCCGTGGGCGCATCTGCCGCGCAAAAACCGAGCTTTCCTTGACCGAATGTTTGATGAGGCCGGCAACACGCCGGACAGCATTCAAGAACTCGGCTTTAACGGGGCGACGCCTGCGGATTTTCGGGCTGCGCTGAAAGGCCTGCCGGTGGACATCATTTCCGCGCGCCGCAACGTCGCAGGCACACCGCTCAAATCGGCGGTGATGAAAGTCATGCTTCTGCCTTCCATGCTGCCTGTGATCGGGCCGCGATTGGAGAAGTTTGTAACAGTGGGCCTCTACTGGCACTTGCGGCGAAAGAACTGACACGATTTTCGATGAAACTAGCAATGGCGCTTGGCGCTCCAACATCCTAAATGGAGCAAGAACACTTATGACACGCCATCCAATACGGGATTTAATACGACATGGCTGACCACTCCTACGATTACGACGTCCTCGTCATTGGCGCAGGCCCCGGCGGCTATGTCGCGGCCATTCGCGCGGCGCAATTGGGTTTGAAAACCGCTTGCGTGGAAAGCCGTGAAACATTGGGCGGCACCTGCCTCAACGTAGGCTGCATCCCGTCAAAGGCTTTGCTGCACGGTTCGGAATTGTTTGACGAGGCCGCGGGCGGCCAATTTGCCAAATGGGGTATCTCGGCAAAACCGGCGCTGGATCTGGGCGTGATGATGGCCGAAAAAACCAAAGCGGTTGGTGAGCTGACCGGCGGGATCGAATTCCTGTTCAAAAAGAACAAGGTGACTTGGATCAAAGGCCACGCCGCGTTTGAAGATGCCCACAGCGTGACAATCGGCGATAAGACTGTGACTGCGAAAGACATCGTGATCGCCACCGGCTCCAGCGTCACTCCCCTGCCCGGCGTTGAGGTTGATAATACGGCAAAGCGGATCGTCGATTCCACCGGCGCGCTTGAGCTTGAAGAAGTGCCAGAGCACCTCGTGGTGATTGGCGGCGGCGTTATCGGATTGGAGCTCGGCTCTGTCTGGCGGCGTTTGGGCGCAAAAGTGACCGTGGTGGAATTCCTCGATCAATTGCTGCCCGGAATGGACGCCGATGTTCGCAAGGAAGCGGGCAAGATTTTCAAGAAACAGGGCATGGATCTGAAGCTTGGCCACAAGGTCACCGGCGCGAAGGCGGATGGCAAAGGCGTGTCGCTAACGGTCGAGAAATCAGCCGGCGGCGATGAGCAGACGATCAAAGCAAGCCATGTGCTGGTCTCTATCGGACGGCGGCCCAACACAGATGGCCTTGCGCTTGATAAGATCGGCATCGAAACCAACAAACGCGGCCAGATCGAAATCGATCATGACTTCCGCACCAAAGTGGACGGCGTTTGGGCCATCGGTGACGTGGTCCCCGGCCCCATGCTTGCGCACAAAGCCGAAGACGAAGGCATCGCATGCGCAGAAAACATCGGCGGCCTGACCGGCATTGTGAACCACGATGTGATCCCGGGTGTGGTCTACACCATGCCAGAATTCGCCGATGTCGGCCTGACTGAAGCGGACGCGAAGGAAGCCGGTCACACAATCAAAGTCGGCAAATTCCCAATGATGGCAAACAGCCGCGCAAAGGCGAACCGCGACACGGATGGCTTTGTCAAAGTCATCGCTGATGCCGAAACTGACCGAGTGCTGGGCGTGCATATTGTCGCCAGCCTTGCCGGCACCATGATCGCAGAAGCCGCGGTCGCGATGGAGTTTGGCGCAACATCCGAAGACATCGCCTACACCTGCCACGCTCACCCCACGCACGCTGAGGCGCTCAAGGAGGCGGCGATGGCGGTGACGGGCAAGCCCATTCATATGTGATGGGGGACAGCGTGACAGCATGGTTTAAGGCGCGCGCCGCCGCCATGCTCGCGCTCGCTCTGCCCTGTCTTGCGGGGCTGACCTATCTGATCGCGGCGGGCGCACCCTCGCACTATGTGACAGTCAACGCAGGCGCACTCGCGTTTGGGCTGGCCATGATCACGATTGGCCCAATACAGATTGGCGTGCTCAGCAATATAAAAGCGCGCCGGGTCCTTTGTGTCACGCTGATCGCATTGATGGCTCTGCCGATCGTGGCCGGCCCGTCGATCAATGGAGTGTCCCGCTGGCTCAGCGTCGGCGGATTAAACCTGCACATCGGCATGGTGACCGTCCCGCTGCTGATGTGCCTGGCCGCGCGCGACCGCGATTATGCAATACCGATCACGCTCAGCGCGATATTGATATCATTGATGCAGCCCGGCGCGGCATCTGCCTTTGCTCTGATGCTGGCGGCTGTTGGCTTTTATTATGCATGGGATGATTGGAAGGCCGGTGTCGCCGCAATCACAGGCTTTATGGTCGGCGTTTTCGCCAGCCTGCGCGGCGAATTGCCAGCGCAGCCCTTTGTTGAGCGCATTCTGGCTGACGTCGTTGCCGTGCAACCATTCTTGGCCATTGCAATGGTGCTGAGCCTGTTCGTCAGCTTCTTTTTGATGCTGCACTTTATTCCTCACAGCAAAGCCGAACGCTTTGCCATGGCAGGGACTTTCGCCGGGTTTTCAATCGCGGCCTTTCTGTCGAATTATCCGCACATCCTGATCGGATACGGTGCAGCGCCGATTTTGGGATACGGTCTGGCCTTGAGTGCGCGGCCCCGCTCTGCGGCGTAGATGCGCCGCTGCGTAGGTGCGCCGTTGCGTAAGTGCGCAGCTGCGATAAAAACGCCACTCAGCCCGCCAATTGCAAACAACGCTTCTGCACCGGGACCAGAGGCGCTAGGCTAACGTCAACTGACGGGGAAACACACACATGGCCTATCCGCAATTGACCGACAAACCCGGCGCGCTGGAAACAGCGGCGGCGATCCGCATGGGCGAGATCAGCGTTGCAGAGGCCGTGGATGCCGCGATCACCCGGATCGAGCATTTCGATGCGGAGATAAACGCGCTCGCCGTCCCCGATTTTGACCGGGCAAGCGCCACCGCGCGGCGGATGGATGAACGCGGCGTGCCCGAAGACGCCAGCGAAGATCAACCTTTGTTCGGCGTGCCGATGACGGTCAAAGAAAGCTTTGACGTCGAAGGGCTGCAATCGTGTTGGGGGCACGAGACGCTGACCGATTATTCCGCGCACACCGATTCCGATCTTGTGCGCCGGTTAAAGGCGGCAGGTGCGATTATCATTGGCAAGACCAATGTCCCGGTCGACCTCAGCGATTGGCAAAGTTTCAACCCGGTTTATGGCCGCACCACCAATCCCCACAATCCCGATCGGTCCCCCGGCGGATCATCAGGCGGCAGCGCGGCAGCGGTGGCAAGCGGCATGGTCGCGTGTGATTTCGGCACAGACATCGGCGGATCGGTGCGCGTGCCAGCGCATTTCTGCGGCGTATGGGGCCACAAAAGCACGTGGGGATTGGTGTCCAAACAAGGCCATGATCACCCTACAATGGCCAGCAAAGACGGCTTTATCGCCGCGCATGATGGTGCGCTCTCCATCGCTGGTCCTTTGGCCCGCAACGCCGCCGATCTGGCGATGCTGATCGAGGTTGGCGCGCAGATTCCTCTGCGCAAAACGGCCAAGCGGCTGAAAGATTGCCGCCTGCTGGCGATCACCGAATATCCCGGCAGCCCGGTCGATGCGAGTGTGTCAGAACCCACCGAAGCCGCAATTGCCAGTTTGATCGATGCTGGGGTGCAAATTGACCGGGCCAGTTCGCTCATCCCTGATCTTATCGGGCAGCAGGGGTCCTATCTGCGCATGATGAACACGGCGATGGCGCGCGGCGCGCCCTCCCCCGATGGCAAACAAGCGAGCGCGACCGACTGGTTCGACTTGCTCGATGCTCAGGCTGCCAATGCCTATCAATGGGCGCGTCTTTTTGACGAATATGATTTTGTGCTGGCACCGCCTGCCCCGGCGCTTGCGATCCCCCATATCGATGGATCGGTGTTCCGCTCGACTGTCCGCATCAACGGGCAGGATATGCCCGCAGGGGCCGCGCTGGCATGGGCCGGACTTGCGACATTCCCGAACCTTCCTGCCACGGTTCTGCCGATTGGCAGCGGCCATTATGAAGGGGTAAATCTGCCCTGCGGTATGCAGGTCATGGGCCCGCAATGGAGCGACCTTGATTGCATCCACGCCGCAGAGCAGATCGGGAAAATCTTGCACGGATAGGCGCATAGCGTCATGGGGCGCAAAACCCGAATCCGCCGACCGGCTAAACGCCCCCGATCAAACGACACATGGACCTCTCACCATGGCAACTTCCGCTTCCCTATTGAATCGCTTCGCGCGCTGGCACGTCTGGCTGGGCTGGTTGGTGGGTGTGCCAATTGTGATGTGGACGGCGACTGGGCTGTTCATGGTGGCCAAGCCGATAGAGGAAGTGCGCGGCAATCACCTGCTAATGCCCGTGGACGAAGCGCCTTTGGTGATCGAGGGCAGCCCGCTTGCATCCGCCGAAGCGCAATTGAAGGAAATGCAAGTGGTTATGCAGGATGGGCGCGCCGTCGCGCTGCTCACGTCGCTAAACGGAGAGACACGCCGCGTCGATGTAGCCAGCGGAGAAGCCCTGCCCCCAATCGACGCCGCAGCCGCTCGCGCCCTAACCGCGCGCCGGATCGTGGGCGGCGATGCAGTGCGCGCGGTGACATTGTTTGACGCCGATGATGTGCCGATTGATTTCCGCCGCCCAATCGCGGTTTGGCAGGTCGCGTTGGAGGACGGCGCGCATATCTATATCGGGCGGGACACGGGCGAAATCCTGGCGGTCCGCACCAATTGGTGGCAGTGGTTCGATTTCATGTGGGGCCTGCATATTATGGATCTGTCAGACCGGGAGGACAGCAGCCATCCCATCCTTATCCTGTTTGCGGCCCTATCCCTGATCGGGGCTGTTATGGGCTGCGCTTTGATGTTTCGCCGCCGCAAGGCACGGAACACGTCTGCCCGGACGAAGGCGTCAGCATGAACGAAACCGTCCTTACACCGATCCTCGATCTGCTCGATGTGGCGGGCATTGCGGTCTTTGCTTTGTCGGGCGCTTTGGTCGCCGCACGGGAACGTCAGACCTTTGTCACTATGGCGTTCTTTGCGTTGCTTACGGGAGTGGGCGGAGGAACCTTGCGCGACCTTCTTATTGATGCGCCGGTGTTCTGGATCACCGATCCGTGGGTCGCGGCGATCTGCCTTTCAACGGCGCTGATCGCATGGTTTACGCCGGTGCGCGTTTGGGACGGCAAATTTCTGGATTATGCAGACGGGATTGGGCTGGCTGCCTATGCCGTGTTGGGCAGCGCCAAAGCGATAGCCTATGGTATTCCGCCCATCCCTGCGGCGTTGATGGGGATTATCACAGGCTGCGTTGGCGGAGTGATCCGCGATGTGGTCGCAGGGCGCCCGTCTATCATCATGCAGCCCGAATTGTATGTCACCGCCGCCGCGTTAAGCGCCAGTGTGACAGTGATCGGGATGCAGATTGCAGGATGGCTGAACCTGATGAACGCCGCCGTATGGGGCGCGGCCTTTATCGCCGGATTTGCCCTGCGCAGCGCCGCGATCCGGTTTGAATGGGGCCTGCCAAGTTATGGGGGCAGCGAAACCGCCGCCCCCACCACGTCAGAGAACATCACGTCAGAGAAAAAGCCCGATCATTCGGAATAGGTTTCGCCCGGAAGCGGGCCGCCCGGATAGGCCGGCTGCGCCTCATTGTCCGCAAGCGGCGGAGCAGAGCGCTCTTCGTATCGTTGATCCGGTCCAGACCGCTGCCCTGCCATTGCCGCGCGCGCATCGGCATAGCGGCCATCGGACAATTGCCCTGTTGCCTCTGCGCGGGTCGCCCCGTCGCCATATGCGCTGCCGGTGAAGCTGCCGTAATCAATGCCTGAAATGCGGCCATCATTGCCGATCTGGCAGGTGAAGGCGGACCCGTTAAACAGCGATCCTGTCACAATCCACCCTTCGGCAAGGCGGCTTGCGCCATCGACGCTGTCGACGCGCACATCCCGCTCAATCTCTGCCAGGCATTGGTTCACGGCATTGTCGATGCCCGATCCGTTGGATGCGCGCGGGTTGGTGCGCCGATCATCATTTTGCCGATTATCGCGCTCTTCATAGCGCCGATCGCGGTCGCGGCGATTGTTGTTGCTCGCCGCGCTGGCGATGGCCGCAATTCCGCCCAAGACCAAAACGCCGGCAAGAACATCACCGCCGCGAATTCTGCCCCGGCGCCATCCGCGCCGACCGCGATAATAACGCCCGCGCCATTCGGCGGTTTCTGCCTCTGTATCGTATGTGCTGGAATCGAACACACCATCGGCAAGATCGGCATGGACAGATGTCGCATAACCGATTGTGCCCACGGGCGCTTCTGCTGGGATAAGTTCGGCTGCATAGGCCGGTGTGCATGCCATCGAAGCTGCGGCAATTGCGCCGGCATATGCTCCTAAATTTCGTGTACGAGCCATGGTTGCTCTCTCCTGTTAACGTGACGATTTGTGCAGGCGAGCGGCCACCAATCGCTCAAAGCATGCACAGCAATAGGCGGTCCAGGCTTACGCGCGCCTGAACCGCCCCTTTGGGTGAAGACTATCCACTAGGGACAGCGTCGTTGGTGTTGGTTGCGGGGCGCGTTATCAACGCAGACCCCGGATACCGCGGAAATCGACCTGTGGATTGTTGCCGTTTTCGACATAGCAGGTGAACCGGCCACGATCGGAGTTGCTGCCGCGGTAATTGCTCGATCCTTGCACTTGCATGCGGCCTTGCACACGGAAACCGTAGCGGGTGCGGTCAACGTCGCGGATCTGGGTCACGTCGGCATAACGCCATCCGCCAAACCTGCGCGCTTGGCGCTCTGCGGTGCGGACACAGCGTTCAATCGCGCGCTGCGGGTTGCTGTTATAGGCCCGGTCCCCGCGATAATTGCGGTCACGGTAATTCCGGTCGCGCCGGTTGTTGTTGTCAAAGGCCCCGGCAAGGGCAGCGATACCGCCGATAATCACGGCGCCAGCGATCACATCGCCAGCGTCAATGCCGCGGTCGCGGTGGCGATCCTGCGCCATAGCAGGGCTTGCGGTCGCTAGGGCCATCGCGCCAGCCGCGACAGTCCCGAAAGCGCCCTTAGTGATGGTCTTTTTAAGATCAGTCATAGGTTCATCCTCGGGTTGAAGCCGGGGGCGGGATTGCACCGGCTACAAACCCCTTATGGATGATTCGCTGTGTGCTAAGCCTGACTGACCTTTGCAGGGTTTGTTCAGATTAAACGCCTTTAACATGAACGCTCGAGGCGTTGCTGTTATTCGCCAAAGGTCCAGTTAACGACCCCGCCAAGGTTCTGTGCCTCGGATGGCAGCTGTAATTTATCAAAGGATACTTTGAATGACATGGCGTCTTTACAATAGGCGCTTTCGAACAATTCAATGCTCGGATCAACGACGTGGCGGAATGAAATCGTTGGTCGATCCATGACGCAATATT
Organism: uncultured Erythrobacter sp.; assembly: GCA_947502815.1. Taxonomy (GTDB): domain Bacteria; phylum Pseudomonadota; class Alphaproteobacteria; order Sphingomonadales; family Sphingomonadaceae; genus Erythrobacter. The sequence continues at coordinate 1,304,501 of CANNBH010000001.1, read as the reverse complement.
CGTTTTCACCGTCCTCACCGCCCCACCTCAGACCACGGCCAAAGGTGATTGCCCCTCCGGCTATGCTTGTTTGAAAGGCATCCTCGGTTTGGCCATAGATATATGTCGGCGCAAGAAACCTTTGCCCTGCGGGGTAACGCGTCTGGTTGCGCCAAAACTGGGTCAAATTTCGGATGTTGCATTCACCAGCTGCGATGGTGCTCCACCCGGTTGAGGCGTGGCCGCCCGCACCTCCATTGTAGGTATCCATTGCGAGCGCGACGTAGACAGTGTGCGACGTGTTGTTGCAAATATTGGCCAGCACGGCGGGATCGTAAGCCGAATCCGAAGTGCCGCGATTCTCAGCATAGTTATCAACCACCACCGCAGCCATCGGAACGGCTTCTTTGCTTCCATCCGAATAGGTGACAATCAATGCGAATGCATGTCGCTCGGTCACAACTGCGCGCCTGTTGCCGTTTTGCTTGCGCACAAACAGTTCATCGCCGCGCCTTAATGTGTCACGCCCAATCCTGTCGCGCGGCACGGTGGCAACATCACCGTCCCAGAATTTCACAGTGTAACTGTCACCGGTTTGGCTCTCGATATAGCCTGGATACCATTTCCCATCGCTCCATTGGGCAAAGACAGGCTGCTTGGTTTGGAAACTATAGGTTTGCGCATTCGCGGGAACGGCTGTGATTGTAAGCGCGGCTGTTGCTGCGGCGATTGCAAGTTTGAACATCATGACTTCCCCTGTTCACAGCCTGCCAATGCACCCGGCAAGGTCGCTGATCGAGCCTTAGCAGGGCCGTGCTAGCACAGCTTTGAACATCGCAGTTAGGCCTTGTTCACAAAGAAAAGGGGCCGGCGGATCGCTCCGCCAGCCCCAAAACTCTTTATCGCGCAATCCGCTTAAGCAGCGGCGTCGGCGTATTCGTCCGCATCAGCCATAACAGGGCCGCTGTCTTGGCCGCGGGCTTCTTCGTCGCGGTCGACCAGCTCGATAACTGCCATCTGCGCGGCATCGCTTCCGCGATAGCCAGCTTTGATGATGCGCGTGTAGCCGCCTTCACGATCGCTGTAACGCTCTGCCAAAACGTCAAACAGCTTCTTCAGCTGGGTTTCATCAAGCAGGCGTGCCTGTGCGAGACGACGGTTCGAAAGACCGCCGCGCTTTGCCAGCGTGATCAATTTTTCAATGTAAGGGCGAAGTTCTTTCGCCTTTGGCAGTGTCGTAACGATCTGCTCATGCTTGATGAGAGCTTGCGACATGTTGCGGAAGAGAGCCTTACGGTGGCCCGATTTACGGCTCAGTTTACGCTGACGAATACCGTGACGCATAATTATAATCCTTTGTGTTCGTTGAGGGCCCGTATGAGGTAGCCCAAAGCTGGCGTGGATCGCCATGGAGATGCGCGTCTAAACTCATCGTCATCTGAGTCAAGACCTATTGCAACACCTCATCACCTAGCCTTCGCCTCCAGGACGGAGCCATTACGTCGCGTCGATAACTTCGCATTGTTGCAATTTTCGAAGAACGCTTGCCGTAGGACAGCAGTGGGTTGGACAACTCGTAGAAATGCAGGTCAGGATCATCGTCGTGATGCCAATACCTGAAAAGTGTACCCCCTTCCATCAAGTCATCTTCAAACTCCGGTTCACCGCCCATCTGCATTTTCAGCTCTTGCGGAGTGAAACCATAACAGAAGACTTGGTGGCGGGGCGTTCGTTGGCCATCGCCATCGGCTGAAACATAGGCCACAACAGCGTTGGCTTCACGGGATAGAAGCTTGCAGTTTTCGATCAACTTTGGGCTTCGGTTGAACGAAGGGATAAGAAATACATCGATGCCTTGATGGAAAAAGCCATTGTTTCTAGCTCGCTCACTTTCCATTTGCATTCGTACCGCTGACATGAAGAGTGTAGGGTCGTAAGCGTCAAAGCATATCAGAACTGCATAGACACCTTTGGGCGTCACAAACACATCGAGCTTGTAGAGACCAGAGCTATCCATATACTCGCCCAACTTGCGCGCAGGGCTTTTCTTGAAACCAAAAACAGGGCTTTTGCCTTCGGTCGAAATTGCATCAAAGAAATCCCGGCATGACTTCTCCAACTCATTCATATCATAAGCATTAAGGTTCGAATATGCGCCTTCAGCTTGCTCATTCTGACTAGAAGCAGAGCCGCTGATGATTAGATCAGGTTCTTTGGTGGTTCCGCGCACTTCGACGATAAAATTGTCCGGCAATTGATCGTTTTCACGTAAGTTTTTGACCTTAGCATCAAAAATTGCCTTGGCGGAAAGGGGCGTCTTTCCCCCAGCCCCATATGTCACGGATACATTTTTGGTGCGCCAAGACTGTCCGCTATGGTGCTTAAAATACCGATGGCTAGAGCCCAAACATAGAAGCACATCAGACGTCATTATCATGTGCCGCCTGACGTCTTTGAGCTGATCATCATCTGGATGATCCAAGCGCAGCCCCCCCGAATGATCAACACCGAATGGACAGCCAAATTCCGGGAAGCACAAAACGTCCGCCTTTGCGGCCGCAGCCTTAGAAAGCACCTCGACAGACCTCTCTCGCCAAGCCTCCTGTGTGACCATCCAGTCATCGGGTCGATCTTCAAGGACAAGGTAACCTCTGCCCCCAGTGTCCGGGACAATCTTTACCTTCAGCACGCCGAAGTCCGCACGATCGTCTCGATCGTTGGCTTCTCTTGTAATTTTCACATTATGGGCACTAAGTGCCAAAAGGATTGTATCGGGCAAGTTTGCATCGTCATCATCACAAAAATAGTGATACTTCGGCAAGCATGTATCAGAAGTCGTGCGAATTAATGATCCGTAGCTAGCTGTTGCGCCTGTGAACGCTTTCAGCTTGCCGTCACTCTCTCTATCGAACTGAATTGTGCCCTCCCCCGGAAAAGAGAACGGCTTCTAAAAAAGTTCGCCCAATTCTGCAACACGTTGTGCAGAAATACGGCTACCCGTAGATCTAGACAGGGAAGATACGTCACTTTTCTCAAAGCTTGACGGCCTTTGAATAACTCCAAGAGACTTTTGATTTAGCCCTAAGAGACCATATCCAGCCTTACCATCCTCTCCTGCGAGTCCTTCAGGAGTGCCTTGCCTCGTCTCAATATAAAATGCGGGGCTTTGAGAACGTGCCGCTTCGATTACTGAATCAACAACACAAGACGTTTGCGATTCTTTGCCGCGCCCACAATACAGGAATGTTTCCCAGCTGTTGCCGCTATAAATTCCGTTCAACACAGACAAAGCCTTCGAATCATCGACTTGCGAAAGCGTTACTTGTCTGTCCTCAATACTTCGAACGTTAGACAGAAAATTCTCGTCAGGAATCTCTATGATCGTATCGACCATGTTGACTTTCGGATCATGGGAAACCGTCCAACTGCGTCCGGTGACTTCGTTGATCGCGCGTTGATACGTTCCCCTAGTCGCTTCAAGAACAGCCTCTGAGAGTTGCGCAGCGTCATCACAGATTTTTGCAAGTTCGCTTTCATTGAACGAAGCATCAGATACAATGAGCGCAGAAAACCAAAATTTCGACTGGACCGAATTAACCTCATCACTGTCAGGGATGGGGAAACTTACACAAACAGTGTAGGTGAAGCTGAGGTAGACAACCACCCCATCTAAATCCACCACCACGTAATCCGAATGGAAAATTTGACCACGGTTTTCATGAGCTTTGAGGGGGCGGTCGCGCTTTTCATATGAACGCCGGCCCAGTTTCATTTCATGAAAATAGGCTTGAACAGCATTGAATTGTGCATCGCCTAAGATGCCTCGGTAGTCTTCATCGAGTAGCCGCAAGACCTTCTCTGCCTGACTCCAATTGAGGCTATCGATCCGTTCGACACCGTCTTCCGCAAGTACTTTCGCAGATAGCACATGGCCAACTCGATTTGTCGCTTGAAAGCCTATCATACCGATCCTGTATTGGGTGCACACAGTAATGAAGACAAAGAGTTAAGGATCGGTTCCCCTGGGTCAACCCATGACCCAGGGTATTCACCCGATCTCGCAACGGAGGCTCTTAAAAGCACGTCCGTTAACCCAAAAGCTCTTGTTCGAGCTTCTTGGCCATTTCTTCGATGTTCTCTGGCGGCCATCCGGGGATGTCCATGCCAAGACGCAGACCCATGCTGGAAAGCACTTCCTTGATTTCATTCAAGGACTTGCGGCCAAAGTTTGGCGTGCGCAGCATTTCGGCTTCGGTCTTTTGAACCAGATCGCCGATGTAGATGATGTTGTCGTTCTTGAGGCAATTGGCCGAACGGACCGACAATTCCAACTCGTCGACCTTTTTGAGAAGGTAACGGTTGAGCTGGTTCGCATCGTCTTCCTGCGGTGCAGCAGCGTGACCGATCATGGCCGACTGCGGCTGAGGAATACCGTCTTCGAAGTGGACGAACAATGTCAGCTGGTCCTGAAGGATGCGCGCAGCGTAAGCCACGGCGTCTTCTGGAGTGACAGTGCCATCGGTTTCGACGGTCAGCGAAAGCTTGTCATAGTCAAGCTCTTGACCAACGCGGGCGTTCTCAACCTTGTAGCTCACCTGACGAACAGGCGAATACAGCGAGTCAACTGGGATCAAACCAATCGGCGCATCAGCCGGGCGGTTTTGGACGGCAGGCGAGTAGCCTTTGCCAACATCCGCGGTCAATTCCATGTTGAGCGTCGCGCCTTCATCGAGGTGACACAGGACGAGGTCCTTGTTCATCACTTCAATGTCGCCAGTGACAGCAATGTCGCCGGCTTTGACGGTTGCAGGACCGGTAACAGAAAGCTGAAGCCGCTTCGGGCCTTCGCCTTCCATCTTGAGAGCGATCTGCTTCACATTCAGGACCATATCGGTCACATCTTCGCGCACACCGGCGAGCGAAGAGAATTCGTGAAGCACGTTCTCGATCTTGATTGACGTGATCGCAGCACCCTGAAGCGAGGAAAGCAATACGCGGCGCAAAGCGTTGCCGAGCGTGAGACCAAAGCCTCGCTCAAGCGGTTCAGCGACAAAAACTGTCTTGCGCTGCTTATCGCCGCCTTCCTTGATTTCCAGAGCGTTGGGTTTCTTGAGTTCCTGCCAGTTCTTCATATTGACGGACATGGATTTCCCCTAATTCGCTTGCTTAAAGCGGTTACATCTAAAAGCGGGCCCGGCTGTCTTAAACGACACAAGGGCGGACCCGGTGAGCGGTGATGACCTGACGACCACCACCCCAGTTCGGATCAGACCCGGCGACGTTTCGACGGGCGCACACCATTGTGCGGGATCGGCGTCACATCACGGATAGAAGTGATGTTGAAACCGACCGCTGCGAGACCACGCAGAGCGCTTTCGCGGCCCGAACCCGGACCCTTCACTTCGACTTCCAAAGTGCGAACACCGTGTTCCGCTGCTTTCTTACCGGCATCATCGGCTGCGACCTGCGCGGCGTATGGTGTCGATTTCCGGCTGCCTTTGAAGCCCATCATGCCCGCGCTGGACCAGCTAATCGCATTGCCCTGTGCATCGGTGATGGTGATCATCGTGTTGTTAAAGCTGGCGTTGATATGCGCAACGCCGCTTGAAATGTTCTTTCTATCGCGGCGCCTAACTTTGCCGCCTTGTTCGCGTGCCATTGTCTCGTAATCCTTTTAACTTGGAAGACAGGAAAAGCGTGGCTGGGAAACCCCAGTCGCTTACTTCTTCTTCCCTGCGATAGGCTTGGCCTTACCCTTGCGGGTGCGGGCGTTGGTGTGCGTGCGCTGACCGCGAACGGGCAGGCCGTTGCGATGACGCAGACCGCGATACGAACGCAGATCCATCAAACGCTTGATGTTCATCGCGGTTTCGCGGCGAAGGTCGCCTTCCACCTGATGATCGCTGTCGATGGTTTCGCGAATGCGCAGAACTTCCTCATCGGTGAGGTCCTGAACACGTGCGCTGTGCGGGATGCCAAGTTTATCGGCGATTTGGACGGCCTTTGTGCGGCCAATTCCGTGAATATAGGTAAGCGCAATAATAACGCGCTTATTTGTGGGGATATTTACCCCGGCAATACGAGCCACTTAATTCTCCATGCTCCACAGAGGATTACGGCCCTTGGACCGACGCCTCCATCTCAACGCTCTACAAAGGACGCGATCTATCCGATCGGCAGGTAAGTGTGCGACCACCCCCCTTGAAACGGCAAAAGCCCGGATCGAGGCACTCCAAGAGCGCCACTGGCCGGACTTAGTTCGAACGTGTCGACTGAGCCGCGCGCTTACGGTGATTCGCGCCATCCGTCAACCAAGAAGCCGCACAATATCGCGCAAGTGATCGCCCCTCGGATTCAGCTGGGCTATGGGCGCCTAACGAAACCGCCGAAAATCGGCAATCCGAAATGAACCAAACAGACAAACTCCGGTGCAATTGCGTTACGAATAATTACATCTTCGCACCCGCAAATAACACTTAACGTTAAGAAGTGCGCCTATACTCTTTTATTAATGAAACGCGACCTGGCCTTTTGGAATTTGTGCCATTTTTGGCGCACACTGTCCGTAGTCTGTGTGATTGCGGCGGTGATGGCTTTTGCCTCGTCTCCAGCGCAAGCGGGCCGGATCGAGGCTGGGACATTTACCGCCCATGACACTCTGGGCACCAATCGCACCCCTGATAGGGTCACATTTCAAGAGCCGTTTGACACCCCGCCTATTGTTATCGCCTTGGCCTCTTCCAACGGCGGCAATTCTGCGTCGGTCACGATAACCAACATCACAACCACCGGGTTTGATGAGTTAATTGTAGAACCAGACAATTGGGATGGCCGCCACTTGGCCATGGTCACTTACTATATTGCGGTGGAGCCGGGCCGGCACGTTCTACCAGGCGGTGCCGTGATCGAAGCTGGCACAATACCGACCAATGCCGTCCAGTTTGGATCGGGATTTACAGGAGGCACCGCAAACTGGGCGACTGTAAACTTCGGCGCGCCGCTGAATTCCGTGCCCACCATCCTGCACAATCTGCAAACCGCCAACAGCGAAACCAACAATCCTGCGCAGGGCCCTTCCCGGCCACACATCACTTCGATCGTTCAAAACCCTTCGATAAGCGGATTTCAATTCGCCATAGAACGCAGTCAGGCCAATTCCGGCCCCTTCCCCAGCAACGAGACGATTGGCTGGATCGCATTGCCCGATGGCGGGTCCGGCAGTTTTCCTGCGACAAATGGCACGATGATCAATTGGAACGCGGCCACATCTGCAGCGAATATACGCGGTTGGGATGATGGCTGCTTTAACAATGCGCATGGGATCACCGGCAGCGCCAATCCCATTGTGATTGCCAAGAAGATCACCCGCAACAATGCAGACGGCGGTTGGCTCCGCTATTGCTCGGTCACGGGAAGCGACATATCGCTTAGGGTCGATGAAGACCGCGATCAGGACGATGAACGCACGGTCGCGGCTAGCGACGCAGAACGCGCGGCAATCGTGGCATTTTCAACCAGCTTTCACGCCAATTTGCGCGCGCAATTGGGCGTCACGAAAATCCGCTCAACCGTGACCAACAACAATGGCAGCGAATTCCACCTTCCCCAGTCGATCGTGACCTATCTCATCACCGTGAGGAACACGGGCAATGCCCCTCCCAACGAAGACAGCGTTCTGGTCACAGAATCATTGCCTGATGAGTTGGATCTAATCCTTGCGGATTTCGGCGGCAGCGGGAACGGGCCAGTGCTCTTCAGCGATGGAACGCCGGTCACGGGCCTAAATTGCACCTTTGGCGGATTTGCCGATCTAACCGACTGCTTTTCCTTCTCCACCGATGGCATAGATTTCACACACGAGCCTATGGACAGCGGGGACGGAACCGATCCTGCTGTGCGGTATGTCAGAATTGAGCCATCAGGTTTTATGAACAGCAACACAGGTTCCGGGCCGCCCAATTTTACATTGCAGCTGCGCGCAAAACTCCGCTGATGGGCTAACGGGTGTTTAGCCGTCGCTAAGATCGCCGAATGCGTCATCGACGCTTGGCCCGGCTGCCTCTTCGTCAATCACCGCTTCGGGATCGATGGAAATCACCGGCTCGTCTTCGCTGGCATCCGCTGGCGCGGCATCATCAACCCCATCGGAAGGCTCAGCTGTCTCATCTGATGATGGCATAACAGGCCCTTCGACCTGCCCCAGCATCTCCGCTAGCTGAGAAAGTTGCAGCGTCATCACCCCGTCCACAGCGGACGAGATAACTTCGGTGGGATACCGCATCGAACCGCCAACATTGTATTCCCAAACGATCCGGGTGCCCTCTTCCGCCTCGCTGATCGCAATGGTGAGGATACCTGTGACCGGCTCGCTTTGCAGCGGGCCCAGCGCGCCCTGCATGCGCAAGGCGACCTCTGGATAGGCCTGGATCACGCGCATATGCTCCACGCTGCCTTCGAGCGTGAAGCGGCCCGGCTCATCCACTTCTGGAATGCGCTCACAAAAGCAACCGCCTGCCTGCGGCCTCAGCGTTAGGTTTGCCGCATCGCCCGACCATGTGTGCTCGCTAGACCACCAACGGGCCGGGCTGATCAGGGCCAGCCATGTTTCGGTTGGGTTGGCTGATACGACCGCTTCGGCGCGGGTGATAAAGTGATCGTCCTGCGCCTCCACCACTTCGGCCAAAGCCGGTGCGGCGGCCGTCAAAGCGGCTAATCCAGCGGTGAAAGACATCAATTTGCGAACCATGCCAGCTCCCTAAACTCCAAAACAATTGGAGGCCAACCACACATGGCGGCCACGCCAATTGCAAGTGCGACGAGTAGGAGATCAAACCGCCCTTGGAAAGGCCGTGCCTGCCAAAGGTGAAAACTATTCGCGGTCGGTTCAGGTCAAAATCGCGTCAATCGCGACGGCGACCTCATCAATGCCTGACATACCATCGACGCGGGTCACAATGCCGCGCGCCTCATATCCTGGAAGGATCGGCGCGGTTTCGCTGCGGTAGACTTCCATGCGGTTGCGCACGGTCTCTTCGTTGTCGTCAGGACGGCGTTTGAACTCGGCCGAACCGCAGGAATCGCACACGCCCTCTTTCGAAGGCGGATTGGCGGTGTCGTGATACAGCGCGCCGCAATTGGCGCAGGAAAAACGGCCCGTAATCCGCTCAACTAAAGCGTCCACATCAACGGCCAATTCGATCACGTGATCAAGGCTGCGTCCGTGCTTCGCAAGGATGGTGTCCAATTGCTCACCCTGAGCCGCAGTGCGCGGATAGCCGTCGAAGATCGCGCCGGTATCAGCGGGCATCGCGGCCAGATTGTCATCAATCAGCTTGGAAACGATATCGTCGGAAACCAGTTCGCCCCGGTCCATCACAGCCTTGGCTTCAAGACCAACAGGCGTTTCAGCCTTTACCGCCGCGCGCAGCATGTCGCCGGTCGATAGCTGCTTCATTCCATGGCGGTCCACCAGACCTGCACTTTGAGTGCCCTTGCCAGCGCCCGGAGGCCCAAGAAGAATGATGTTCACGAACAATCCCTTTTTTGTCGCGCGGGTCTCACCCTCCACGCGCTTCAGTGTCGCTTGGCCTTAAAACCGATGCTTTAACGCATGCGGCCTTTCAACTTCGCCTTTTTGATAAGGTCGCCATATTGGTGCGCCAACAGATGCGATTGCACTTGGCTAATCGTGTCCACAGTGACGTTTACGACGATGAGCAGACTGGTCCCGCCCAGGAACAGCGGAACGCCCGTTTGCGCGATCATGTATTCGGGCAGCACACAAACCAGTGTCAGATAGGCTGCACCAACCACTGTGATCCGGGTCAGAACATATTCAAGATAATCCGACGTCCGCTTACCCGGACGGATGCCCGGAATAAAACCGCCATTTTTCTTGAGGTTTTCCGCGTTCTCTTCCGGGTCAAATACGACCGCGGTGTAGAAGAAGCAGAAGAAGATAATCCCAAGCGCATAGAGAGCCATATAGATCGGCTCACCATGGGCGAGATATTGATTGAGCGTCACAATCGTCGAGCCCCAAGTGCTGCTCGTGTCGACCGCGTTGCTCGAAAATTGAGAGATCGTCAGCGGCAACAGCAGCAGCGAGCTGGCGAAGATCGGCGGGATAACGCCGGCGGTGTTCAGTTTGAGCGGCAGATAGGAATTGTCCGCCTGCACCATGCCGCGCTGCGTCGCGCGTTTTGGATATTGGATCAGCAACCGACGCTGGGCCCGTTCCACAAAACTGATCAGCAGGATCAGCGCGGCCACCATCACGATAAAGCCGATGATAATCGCAGGAGAGATCGAACCTGTCCGGCCTCCTTCGAACATATTGGCGGCAAAGGTTGGGAACTGAGCCACAATACCCGCCATAATGATCAGCGAGACACCGTTGCCGATGCCGCGTGCAGTGATTTGCTCACCCAGCCACAGCAGGAACATGGTGCCGCCGACGAGGCTGATTACGGCGCCAATGCGGAACCCGTAACCGGGATTGACCACCGCTGGGATGCCTTCGTTGCCGGCAAAGGTTTCAAGGCCTGTGGCCAAGAACCAGCCCTGAATGGCGCACAGGAACACGGTGCCATAACGGGTGTATTGGTTGAGCCTTTGACGCCCTGTCGCGCCCTCTTTTTTCATCGCGGCCAATGTTGGATGCAATGCGGAGGCCATCTGAACCACGATCGACGCGGTGATATAGGGCATCACGCCAAGCGCGATCAGGCTCATATTCGCCAGCGCGCCGCCGGTGAACATATTGAACATGTCGAGGACACCGCCCTGCCCCAGCTCTGCGAGCTGATCGAGAGCCTGAGGATTGATCCCCGGCAGCGGCACAAAGCTCAAGAAACGGAAGACGATCAGAGCCCCGATCGTAAACCAGATACGCTCGCGCAATTCGGTGGCCTGAGCAAAATTGCCAAGGTTTAGATTGCTGGCGATGTTATCGGCGCGTGATGCCATTGTTCGGTGTCGATCCTAGACTTTTTGAACCGGCCCTCCCGGTCATGCAGGCTTAGATAGGAACAGCAGCGACGAATGTCGAACCCCACCCCTAAATTTCCACCCGAGAATGTTCTCATCCCCGACACACGATGCCGTTTTTAGCGCGTGCGTCGGGGGAGAAACCGGTTAGAAGGCGCGGGCCTTACTTCTTCGCAGCGGCCTTGGCTGCTTTGACTTCGAGGTTGGTTGGCGCGGTCACTTCGACGCTGCCACCAGCCTTCTCAACCGCGGCAACAGCGCCTTTGGTTGCGCCGGTCACGACGAACTTGGCCTTAGCCTTAATTTCGCCTTTGCCCAGCAAACGCACACCGTCTTTACCGCCGCGGATCAGGCCGCATGCACGCAAAGCGTCTTCGGTGATGTCTTTCTTGCCGTCGAGTTTCTTTTCGTCGATCCATTTCTGGACCATTCCGATGTTCACTTCGGCGTAGTCTTTGCCAAACGGGTTGTTAAAGCCACGCTTTGGCAGACGCATGTGGAGCGGCATCTGGCCGCCGGCAAAACCGTTGATGGCAACGCCCGAACGGCTCTTTTGACCTTTTTGGCCGCGAGCCGCGGTTTTACCCTTGCCCGAACCGATACCGCGGCCCTTACGGACGCGTACCTTACGGGCACCATCATTGTCACGGATGTCATTAAGTTTCATGTGCACTCGCTTTCGCTTTCTTACGGTCCGAAATCGGACTGCGCGCTATAGGAGCGGCGCCGATAGCGAAGCTTGCTGCTGGGTGCAAGAAAAAAGGCGGGCGGCTGATTGCTCAGCGCCCGCCTTTTTCAATGTATAGCCCACCTGCCCTACACAATTATGCGATCAACGCTTCGCGTAAACGCCGATGCCGTAATAGCATGGCTGAACCGAGCAGGTGATCATGCGCGTGCGCAGCGTAAAGCGCGCGTTGCGGATCGGAGTGACTTCGGTGATCGGCGTGTCATCGACCAGCACGTCTTCGTCGATAAGGTTGCCGTTCTCATCATACAGCCACATGTCGATATCAGAACAATCGTTATCGCATTGCGCGACCATCATGTAGCTAACGCCGGCGTTCAGATCGAGCGTAACTGTGCGCTCTTCGCCATTGCGCAGCTGACCTTGGTAGCGAGCGTGGCTGGATGAAAAGCCGCGTGAATTGGCAAGGTTTTGTGTGAGGTTGAGCAAGCGATTGACTTGCTGCTCATACGAAGTTTGCGCGATCGAAGGCGCCGCAGCGCCAGCAGTAACCAAAGCAGCAGCGACCGCTGCCAGGCCAAATTTAAGTTTACGTGAAGTCATATCTTCCCCCTTTTCGAATGTGAAAAGCTTTGCTGTCCACCACCGGGCGCGGTGCTACCACTGCCCACAGACGCAAAATAGCATAGACGCGACACTTAATGGAAACTTCGCAGCCGCTGGCGCTGCCCCTTCCCCGGCCCCAGAACCACCCAAATTGAGGCCCAAACGCAAAAGGCCCGCAACGCGAGCAGCGTTACGGGCCTCTTGATCTGGCGCTGTCGCCAGAAATTGGGGTGTTAGTCGACCACTTGCACAAGGTGCGGGATCTTGGCGATCGCGCCGCGAACTTCAGGAGTATCCTGACGCTCAACAACTTTGTGCATTTTGTTCAACCCAAGACCGATGAGGATCTTGCGCTGGCTTTCGGGACGACGGATCGGCGAGCCGACCTGTTTGATTTTGACGGTAGCCATTATCGGTTACTCCACAATAGCAGCGGCATCAGCCTCTGCTTCAGCTTCACTCACCTGGCCGCCGCGACCCAAAAGGTCAGCGACTTTCTTGCCGCGACGCTGTGCAACCGACTTCGGCGAAGTCTGATTGACGAGAGCGTCGAACGTGGCCCGGATCATGTTGTATGGGTTGGACGTTCCGACCGATTTGGTCACAACATCGGCAACGCCAAGGCTTTCAAAAACGGCACGCATTGGACCACCGGCAATGATACCAGTTCCCGGAGGCGCGGTGCGGATGGTCACCTTGCCTGCGCCAAAACGACCATTTGCGTCGTGGTGCAGAGTGCGACCTTCCTTAAGAGCAACGCGAACCATCTTTTTGCGAGCCGCAGCCGTAGCCTTGGTGATCGCTTCAGGAACTTCGCGGGCCTTACCCTTGCCAAAACCAACGCGGCCTTGACCATCGCCAACCACAACAAGCGCTGCAAAACCAAAGCGTTTACCGCCCTTTACGGTCTTGGAGACACGGTTGATGTGGACCAGCTTCTCGATGATGCCATCATCTTCTTCTTCGCGTTTGCCGCGGCGATTGCCGTCACGGCCACCACGACCACGGCCACCGCCGCGGTTGTCGTTGTTGCCACCGCGACCACGGCCGCGACCTTGCTTAGGAGCATCCGCAGGCGCTGCTTCGGCCGGAGCCGCTTCAGGTGTTGCCGCTTCTGCTGCAGGCGCTTCGGTTGCAGCAGCAGCTTCGGGAGCCGCCGTTGTTTCCGGAGTAGCCTCAGTTGTAGCTTCTGGTGTTTTCTCGTCAGCCATAATCAGAACTCCAGCCCGCCTTCACGGGCGGCATCGGCCAGTGCTTTCACACGGCCATGAAACAGGAACCCACCGCGATCGAACACGACAGTGGTGACGCCAGCTTTCTTAGCAGCGGCCGCGATATCTTTGCCCACCTGTGTGGCAGCATCGATGTTCGCACCCGACACCTTCACACCAAGTGTCGAAGCAGCGGCCACTGTGCGGCCTTCAGCATCGTTGATGATCTGAGCGTAGATGTGACGACCGGTGCGGTGCACCGAAAGACGTGGCTTATCACCCGAACGCGCACGGAGCGCGGTGCGGACACGGCGACGGCGCCGTTCAAAAAGGGAAAGTTTTGCCATCTTACTTCTTCTTCCCTTCCTTGCGGAAGATGTACTCGCCGCGATACTTGATACCCTTGCCCTTATAAGGCTCAGGCTTACGGAATTCGCGGATCTCGGCAGCAAACTGACCAACGGCCTGTTTATCCATGCCGGAAATCTCAACCGTGGTTTGATCCGGTGTCTTCACATCGACGCCTTCTGGGACGACGAGATCGACATCATGGCTGAAACCAAGCTCAAGTTTGAGCGTCTTACCCTGCGCTTTAGCACGGTAACCAACACCCGTAATTTCGAGTGTCTTGGAAAAGCCTACGGTCACACCTTCGATCAGGTTCGACACCAAAGTGCGTTGCATGCCCCAAAAGGCGCGCGCTTGCTTGCTGTCATTGGCCGGGTTCACCGCAATTTGACCATCTTCGATTTTGTAATCGATCAGGTCCGACATACCCATGGTGAGAGTGCCCTTAGGGCCCTTCACGCTGAGCGTGCCATTGTCGATGCTCGCCGTGACCCCTGCGGGCACCGGAACAGCTTTCTTACCAATGCGGCTCATCAGAAGACCTCCGCAAGCACTTCGCCGCCGACCTTGTTTTCGCGCGCTTCGTTGTCCGAAAGAACACCGCGCGGGGTCGAGACGATGGTGATGCCAAGGCCGTTGCGAACAGTCGGAAGTTCTTTCGAACCCGAATAAACGCGGCGGCCTGGCTTGGAAACGCGCGCTACGTGCTTAATCGCAGGCTCGCCTTCGAAGTATTTCAGTTCAATCCGCAATGCTTTGTGCTTGCCGGTCTCGTCTTCGCTGTAACCGCGAATATAACCTTCGCGGGTAAGCACTTCGAGAACGTTTGCACGCAATTTGGAAGCAGGTGAAAGGACGGAATCCTTCTTAGCCTGCTGGCCGTTGCGGATGCGGGTGAGCATATCACCCAGTGGATCGGTCATAGCCATCTATCAGCTCCTCACCAGCTCGACTTGGTCAAACCAGGGATCATACCCCGGGTGCCGAGTTGACGCAGTTCGATACGGTTGATGCCGAACTTGCGGTAATAGCCGCGTGGGCGGCCGGTGGTGGCGCAGCGGTTGCGCACGCGGGTTGGATTTCCGTTGCGGGGAATCTCAGCCATCTTCAGGCGAGCCATCAGACGTTCGCCTTCATCAAGGCTTTCGTCGTCGGCAATTGCCTTCAGCTTTTCGTACTTCGCTGCGTATTTCTGAACGAGCTTCTTGCGACGCTCGTTTTTGTTGATCGAACTCAGTTTCGCCATGGACTTAAGCTCTCTTTTCTTGAGATGTGTTCATAGAATTAGCACGCGGCTTACGCCGCTTCCTTCTTCTGGTCAGCTTCACCTTCGAATGGGAAGCCGAACAGACGCAGGAGTTCGCGCGCCTCTTCGTCGGTGTTCGCAGTGGTGGTGACAATGATGTCCATACCGCGAACTTTGTCGATTTTGTCGTAGCTGATCTCTGGGAACACGATTTGCTCCTTGAGACCCATCGCGTAGTTGCCACGCCCGTCAAAAGACTTGGCGTTGAGGCCGCGGAAATCGCGGATACGAGGCATTGCGATGGTCACCAAACGATCCATGAATTCGTACATGCGTTCACGGCGAAGAGTGACCTTACAACCGATTGGCATGCCTTCGCGCAGTTTAAACTGAGCGATCGACTTCTTGGCTTTGGTGATGACAGGTTTCTGACCAGCGATCAGAGCCATTTCTTCAGCGGCAATCGCAACTTTCTTCTTGTCCTGACTCGCTTCGCCCACACCCATGTTGAGTGTGACCTTTTCGAGGGACGGGACTTGAAGGCGGTTCGTGTAACCGAACCTTTCAGTCATCGCCTTGACGATTTCGTCTTCGAACTTCGTCTTAAAGCGGGGAGTGATTGTATCAGCCATCGATGACTTCTCCACTCTTCACTGCAACGCGAACCTTCTTGCCGTCCTTCTCTTCGAAACGGACGCGGGTTGCCTTGCCATCTTTGGGATCAGCCACTGCAACCTTGCAGATGTCCATCGGAGCCGGGAACCGGTCGATGCCACCTTGCGGGTTTTGTTGGCTTGGCTTGCGGTGACGCGCAGCGACATTGATGCCTTCAACGATGACTTTGCCGTCCTTAGGCATCACCTGGCTGACAGTGCCGGTGCGGCCCTTGTCCTTGCCTGAAAGCACGACGACGCTGTCGCCTTTTTTGATCTTTGCAGCACCCATGATCAGAGCACCTCCGGAGCAAGCGAAATGATCTTCATGAACCCGCGGCCGCGCAATTCGCGGACCACTGGGCCAAAGATACGTGTGCCGATCGGCTCTTCGCTCTTGTTAACAAGAACGGCGGCGTTGCTGTCGAAGCGGATTACGCTTCCGTCAGCACGACGGACGTCCTTCCGAGTGCGCACGATGACAGCGCGATGGACATCGCCCTTCTTCACCTTTGCGCGTGGCTGGGCTTCCTTGACGGAAACCACGATCACGTCGCCAACGGAGGCAAACCGGCGCTTAGACCCGCCCAGCACTTTAATGCACTGGACGCGCTTTGCGCCGCTGTTGTCCGCGACGTCGAGATTGGATTGCATCTG
This sequence comes from uncultured Erythrobacter sp., assembly GCA_947502815.1. Taxonomy (GTDB): domain Bacteria; phylum Pseudomonadota; class Alphaproteobacteria; order Sphingomonadales; family Sphingomonadaceae; genus Erythrobacter. The sequence continues at coordinate 1,288,124 of CANNBH010000001.1, read as the reverse complement.
GATCATGGATCCGGTTCCTTCTCTTGGCTTGCCAGTACTGGTCTGGCAGTTCCGTTATCGTCTGTCCCTGCAGCGGTTGCCCGATGACAGGGAGGTCAAATTAGTTGCTAGCAGCCTCGACATCGAGATCAGCTTCGATTGCTTGCGTTCCGCCAGCGACGACACGGTCCTTAACGGCCCAGCTTTTCGTCTTGGAGATCGGCTTTGTCTCTTCGATACGAACGATGTCACCGATGGTGAATGCGTTGGTTTCGTCGTGAGCGTGATACTTCTTCGAGCGGCGGATGATTTTCCCGTAAAGCGGGTGCTTCACCTTACGCTCGACCAGCACGGTCACAGTCTTGTCGGTCTTGTCGGAGGTGACGGTCCCGGTCAGAATACGTTTCGGCATTGTCTACTCCTTACGCTTTAGCAGCGGCGGCGGCTGCCGCGCGCTCATTTTGAAGCGTTTTGATCTGAGCGATAGCCCGGCGAACTTCACGAATACGCGAAGGTTTTTCGAGCTGATTCGTCGCGGCTTGAAAACGCAGGTTGAACTGCTCTTTCTTCAGATCAACGAGGTCAGCAGAAAGCTGATCGTCAGTCTTTGCGCGAAGATCTTCAGTGGTGGCCATTATGAACCTCCCAAGTGCGAGGTGTCGCCAAAGCGGGCAACGACCTTGGTTTTGATCGGCAGCTTCATCGCAGCACGCTCAAAAGCGAGCGCAGCAACGGGGCCGGGAACGCCATCAAGTTCGAACAGGATGCGGCCAGGCTTAACCCGAGCTGCCCAATATTCGACCGAACCCTTACCTTTACCCTGACGGACTTCGGCAGGCTTCTTGGACACTGGAACGTCTGGGAAGACGCGGATCCAAAGACGACCTTGACGCTTCATCGCACGGGTGATTGCCCGGCGAGCCGCTTCAATCTGGCGTGCAGTAAGACGATCGGGCTCAAGAGCTTTAAGACCATAAGCGCCAAAGTTCAGCGTGGTGCCGCCCTTTGCATCGCCTTTGATCCGGCCCTTAAATGCCTTGCGGAATTTTGTTTTCTTCGGTTGCAACATATCTAGTTACCTCAGCGAGCCGGACGGACGCCGGAAGTTTGAGCTTCCATCATCAGGCGGTCTTGCGCGGTTGGATCATGTGCGAGGATCTCGCCTTTGAAGATCCACACCTTAATACCGATGATCCCGTAAGCGGTGAGCGCTTCGGTTTCAGCGTAATCGATGTTCGCACGCAGAGTGTGGAGCGGCACGCGACCTTCGCGGTACCATTCAACACGGGCGATTTCAGCGCCGCCAAGACGGCCACCACAAACGATCTTGATGCCCTCCGCGCCAAGACGCAGAGCCGATTGCACCGCACGCTTCATAGCGCGGCGGAAAGCAATCCGGCGGATCAGCTGATCAGCAACGCCTTGAGCGACGAGTTTGGCATCGATTTCCGGCTTGCGGATTTCAACGATGTTCAACTTCACTTCGCTCGACGTCATCGTGGCAAGCTTAGAACGCAGCTTTTCAATGTCTGCGCCTTTCTTACCGATGATAACACCGGGACGAGCAGCATAGATCGAAACGCGGCACAGCTTGGCTGGACGCTCAATTACAACCTTCGAAATCGCTGCCTGAGGCAGGCTCGTCGTGATGTATTTGCGGATCTTGATATCCTCGGCCAGCAAACCGGCATAATCACGCCCTTCGGCGTACCAGCGGCTGTCCCAGGTGCGGTTGATCTGCAGGCGCAGACCGATAGGATTACTCTTCTGACCCATCTTACGCCTCTTCTTCTTCGTGTTCGCGAACAACGATGCGCAGCTTGCTGAATGGCTTCAGAATGCGGGTCGATTTTCCGCGGCCACGTGTGTGGAAACGCTTCATAGTGATCGACTTGCCCACCGAAGCCTCTGCAACGACAAGAGCGTCGACGTCGAGATCGTGGTTGTTTTCCGCATTGGCGATCGCAGATGCGAGAACCTTGCTGGCGTCTTTGGCCATACCCTTCTTAGAGAAGGAGAGGATGTTCAAAGCCTCTTCGACTTTTTTGCCGCGGATCAATTGTGCAACGAGGTTCAGTTTTTGAGCCGACCCGCGAATTTGCGTGCCAACTGCCAAAGCCTCATTATCCGCAACGCGGCGTGGGGATTTTTCCTTGCCCATTATCGCTTGCCCTTCTTGTCGGCTGCGTGACCGGGGAAGCTGCGCGTGGGTGAAAATTCACCGAGCTTGTGTCCGACCATCTCTTCCGAAACAGAAACGGGGATGAATTTGTGACCGTTATAAACGTTGAACGTCAGACCAACGAACTGCGGCAGGATAGTAGAGCGGCGCGACCATGTTTTGATCGGCTTATTGCTGCTGTTTTCCTGTGCGTCCTCTGCCTTTTTAAGCAGGCTGAGTTCGACAAACGGACCTTTCCAGACGGAACGTGCCATCGTGTCTTACCTCTTCTTCTTAGCGTGACGCGAACGGATGATCATCTTGTCCGTCTGCTTGTTCTTACGGGTGCGTGCGCCCTTAGTCGGCTTGCCCCATGGGGTAACCGGGTGACGGCCACCGCTGGTGCGGCCTTCACCACCACCATGCGGGTGATCGACAGGGTTCTTTGCAACACCGCGTGTCAGTGGCCGGCGGCCCTTCCAACGGGTGCGGCCCGCTTTACCAAAGTTTTGGTTCTGGTTGTCAGGGTTCGAAACCGCGCCAACCGTACCCATGCAATCGCCGCGCACATAACGCTGCTCGCCTGAGTTCAAACGAACCATAACCATTCCGCGGTCACGGCCAACGATCTGAACATAGGTGCCTGCGCTGCGAGCGATCTGACCGCCCTTGCCCGGCTTCATTTCCACATTGTGGCAAATGGTGCCGACCGGCATTTGCGAAAGAAGCATGGCGTTGCCAGGCTTCGTATCGACCTTTTCACCGGCGATGACTGTGTCACCTGGCGCCAAACGCTGTGGGCAGATGATGTAAGCCAATTCGCCATCTTCGTACTTCAAAAGTGCGATGAAGGCGGTGCGGTTGGGATCGTATTCGATCCGCTCGACGGTCGCAGGAACATCCCATTTCCGACGTTTGAAATCGATAAAGCGATATTTTTGCTTGTGACCACCAGCGATGCCGCGCGAGGTGACGTGACCTTTGTTGTTCCGGCCGCCAGTCTTGCGCTTACCAACGGTGAGCGATTTAACCGGACCACCTTTGTGCAAGGCAGATTTGTCGACCAAGATAAGGCCACGGCGCGCCGGGCTTGTTGGTTTATAGTTCTTGAGTGCCATGATCCGCCTCAGATACCGTCTGTGAAGTCAATCGTGCCCTGGCCTTCGACCAGACGTACAATTGCTTTCTTGAAATCCGAACGCTTGTAGGGCTTGCCCTTAAAGCGCTTGGTCTTGCCCTTGGTGACAATCGTGTTCACCGACATGACCTTTTTATCAAAGATCGCCTCAATGGCTTCCTTGATTTGCGGCTTCGTCGCGTCGTTCGCCACTTTGAAAGTGATCGAATCTTCGGCCGACATCGACTTTTCAGTGATGTGCGGTGCTAGGATCACGTCATAGTGACGGGCGTCGATGTCTTGCTTTTTAGCCATTGAAGCGCGCCTCCAGCTTAGCGACAGCGTCCTTAGTCAGGACCAGCGTGTCGTGGTTGAGGATGTCGTAGACGTTGGCGCCCATTGCCGGCATCACATTGATGCCCGGAAGGTTGCCAGCGGCTTTTGCGAATGCGTCATTGACGTTTTCACCGTCGATCACGAGGACCTTGCCCGCATAACCAGCCTTTTCAAGCTGACCTTTAAGGACTTGGGTCTTCGCATCTTTCAGCTCTAGGCTATCGACAACAACCAGACCGTCTTTCGCCTTGGTGGACAAAGCCATCTTCAAGCCGAGAGCGCGGACTTTCTTGTTGAGCGATTGCTCAAAGTCACGCTTGCGCGCGCCGTGAGCTTTACCACCGCCGATAAAGATCGGAGCGCCGCGGTCGCCGTGACGTGCGCCACCCGAACCTTTTTGAGCGCCGAATTTCTTACCGGTGCGAGCAACATCCGCACGCTCACGCGTTGGACGCGCTGTGGCACGGCGATTTTCGAGCTGCCAAGTGACAACGCGGTGCAGAATGTCTGCACGCGGCTCAACACCAAACACGGCATCGTTCAATTCGATGTCGCCGGATGCTTTACCGTCGATTTTTTGGACCTTCACCTTCATGGATCAGCCCTCCTTGTTTTCATCACTGGCGGGAGCGGTAGCTTCCGGCGCAGGAGTGTCAGCAGCAGCCTCTACTGGAGCAGCGTCAACCTGAGGAGCAGCGGTTTCAACCACAGCGCCAGGGAATGGCAGATCATCAGGCATCTTCAGCTTCACAGAGTCGCGGATCATCATCCAGCCATTCTTCGCGCCAGGGACCGAACCCTTGACGAAAATAAGACCGCGATCCGCATCGGTGCGAACAACTTCGAGATTTTGCTGAGTCCGTTGGCGATCACCCATGTGACCAGCCATCTTCTTACCCTTAAACACGCGGCCCGGATCCTGACGGTTACCCGTCGAACCGTGCGAACGGTGTGAGATCGAAACGCCGTGCGTCGCGCGCAGACCGCCAAAGCCCCAACGCTTCATCGCACCGGCAAAGCCTTTACCCTGGGTGTGCCCAGTGATGTCGACTTTTTGTCCAGCGACAAAGTGATCGGCGCTGATCAGCGAACCAACAGGCACAAGGCCCTCTTCGCTTTCAACACGGAATTCGGCAACGCGCTTTTTCAGACCAACACCGGCTTTGCCGAAATGTTCGCGCTGAGGTTTCGCTACGTTCTTTTGTTTTGCTTCGCCTGCACCCAGTTGAACAGCAAAGTAGCCGTCCGTCTCTTGAGTGCGGTGTGAGACAACCTGACAATCTTCCAATGCGAGAACGGTAACCGGCACGTGCCGTCCGTCCTCTTGGAAGAGGCGGGTCATCCCAACCTTCTTTGCGATCACGCCAGTGCGCATCGTCATATTCTCCTTACAGAGGCACCTAAGAGACCATCCCCGAGGTGCGTGAACCAAATTGGCCAACCCAAATTTTATGCTGAGCCCCGTCCGGGCTGATGCTCAACCAACCGGATGGCTGATTGAGCGAGACGGAGGACTCAGCCCGAGCATGCTCGGCGGTATCCATATGTCTTGCCGATCCTTTTGAGATCAGCGGGGCCATGGAGCCCCAAATTCTCGGTCCGTTTAACGTCTTGCCCGAAAGACGGTGTGAAATAAGCGCTTAAGCGAGCTTAATCTCAACATTTACACCAGCGGCCAGATCAAGCTTCATCAGCGCGTCGACCGTTTGGGCGTTTGGCTGAACAATGTCCAGCAAACGTTTGTATGTGCGCACCTCAAACTGCTCGCGCGACTTTTTGTCGATGTGCGGGCCGCGGTTCACGGTGAACTTCTCAATGCGCGTTGGCATAGGAATGGGACCGCGAATAAGAGCACCCGTCCGGCGAGCTGTCTCTGCGATTTCACCAGTTGCCTGGTCAAGAACGCGGTGATCAAATGCCTTAAGGCGGATACGGATATTCTGTGCTTCCATTACCTACTACCGATGCGAAAGAGCCAAGGAACGTTTCCGCTCCCAAAAATAAAAGGCCCGCCCTGTCCCCGGTTACCCGGAACGGGAGGCCCCATGAATTTCGTTTCACAAGAGACGAATCTCTTGCCGTTGGCGCGCGTATACGTCCGGCTTGGGATTCTGGCAACCCCGAACCTTCGCAATTTTACACGGGCCGTGTGGACCACCCTCCCCGTTTGAACCGGAAATGCAGCCCACATAAATTGGGGCCCGGCTCTCATGTGAGAACCGGGCCCCGAATTTTGCGACACTCCCTAAGGAGCAGTCAGCTTACTTGGAGATTTTTGCAACCACGCCTGAGCCAACTGTACGGCCGCCTTCGCGAATAGCGAAACGCAGACCTTCGTCCATTGCGATCGGTGCGATCAGCTTGACGCTGATGGACACGTTGTCGCCTGGCATAACCATTTCCGTGCCTTCAGGAAGGATCACTTCGCCGGTTACGTCAGTTGTACGGAAGTAGAACTGTGGACGGTAGTTGGCGAAGAATGGCGTGTGACGGCCGCCTTCGTCTTTCGACAGAACATAGACTTCTGCGCTGAACTCAGTGTGCGGGTTAACCGAACCTGGTTTCGCGAGAACTTGACCACGCTCAACGTCTTCACGGCCAACACCGCGGATCAGGGCACCGATGTTATCACCAGCTTCACCCGAATCGAGCAGCTTACGGAACATTTCAACGCCAGTAACAGTCGTCTTGGCGGTGTCTTTGATGCCGACGATTTCAACTTCGTCGCCAACATTGACTTTACCCGTTTCAACACGGCCGGTGACAACAGTACCACGACCCGAGATCGAGAACACGTCTTCGATCGGCATCAGGAAGTCCTGATCAACCGGACGATCTGGCTGTGGGATGTAGCTGTCGACAGCTTCCATCAGAGCTTTGATCGAGTTTTCGCCGATTTCAGGATCGCGACCTTCAAGAGCAGCAAGAGCCGAACCCTTAACAATCGGAATATCGTCGCCGTCAAAACCGTATTCGGTAAGGAGTTCGCGAACTTCGAGCTCAACCAGTTCAAGCAGCTCTTCGTCGTCGACCTGATCAACCTTGTTCATGTAAACCACGAGCTGTGGAACACCAACCTGACGTGCAAGCAGGATGTGCTCGCGCGTTTGTGGCATTGGACCGTCAGCTGCGTTCACAACCAAGATAGCGCCGTCCATTTGAGCGGCACCAGTGATCATGTTTTTGACGTAGTCGGCGTGACCTGGGCAATCGACGTGCGCGTAGTGACGTGCGTCGGTTTCATATTCAACGTGAGCGGTCGAGATGGTGATCCCGCGCTCGCGCTCTTCAGGAGCCTTATCGATGTTACCGAAATCAACCGCAGAGCCCTGCACTTTGGTGATAGCCGCCGTCAATGTGGTTTTGCCGTGGTCAACGTGACCAATGGTGCCAACATTGCAGTGCGGCTTGTTCCGCTCAAATTTTTCCTTCGCCATTTCGCTTATATACCTTCTTTTGAATTGAATACCTGCGGGAGAAAGGGCGGCCCGCTGAATCAGGCGCCGCCCCTAAACAAATCGCTCGCCTTAAGCAAGCTTCTCCTTAACGTCTTGAGCAACACTCGCTGGCACTTCGTCATAATGCGAGAATTGCATAGAGTAGTTTGCACGGCCCTGACTGAATGAGCGCAGCTCGTTCACGTAGCCGAACATATTTGCGAGCGGAACCATCGCTTCGACGGCTTGGGCGTTGCCCCGGCTGTCTGTGCCTTGGATCTGACCGCGGCGGCTGTTGAGATCGCCGATAACATCACCCAGATAATCTTCCGGGGTCACCACTTCAACCTTCATAACCGGCTCAAGCAGTTTGATGCCGCCACGTTCAGCCGCCTCGCGCATCGCACCTTTACCACAGATTTCAAACGCCACGGTGGACGAATCGACGTCGTGGAAGGCGCCGTCTGTGAGGTGGATGGTGAAATCGATGATCGGGAAGCCGATGAGATAGCCGCTGTCGGCTTGCTCACGGATACCTTTTTCGAGGCTCGGGATGTATTCCTTAGGAATGTTACCGCCTTTGATGCTGTCTTCAAAGACGATGCCCTGACCGCGCTCACCCGGTGTGAAGGTCGCTTTGGCGCGGGCAAACTGACCCGTACCACCCGATTGCTTCTTGTGGGTGTAATCCACAGCGATCTCACGGCCCAGCGATTCACGGTAAGCCACCTGAGGTGCGCCCACGTTCGCTTCGACTTTGAATTCGCGCTTCATCCGGTCGACAAGAATGTCGAGGTGAAGTTCGCCCATGCCCTTGATGATGGTCTGGCCGCTTTCGTGGTCAGTCGTCACGCGGAAGCTTGGATCTTCAGCAGCCAAGCGATTGAGCGCAACGCCCATCTTTTCTTGGTCAGCTTTGGTCTTAGGCTCAACCGAAAGCTCGATCACGGGATCTGGGAATTCCATCCGTTCAAGCACAATCGGCTTGGCTGGATCGCAAAGCGTATCACCGGTGGTGGTCGCCTTCATCCCTGCCAAAGCAACGATGTCGCCTGCCCATGCTTCTTCGATGTCCTTACGGTCATTGGAGTGCATTTCGAGGATACGGCCGATCTTTTCCTTTTTGCCTTTAACCGAGTTCAGGACAGTGCCCTTTGTCAGGTGGCCCGAATAGATCCGGGTAAAGGTGAGCGAGCCCACGAACGGATCGTTCATGACCTTAAACGCCAATGCCGAAAACGGCACATCATCAGCCGATGCGCGCTCATCTTCTTCGTCGGAATCCGGCAGAACGCCTTTAATCGCGTCCACGTCGAGCGGGCTCGGCATGTAATCGACAACCGCGTCGAGCAGTGGCTGAACGCCCTTGTTCTTAAACGCAGAGCCGCAAAGCACAGGAACGAAGCTCTGGTTCAGCGTGCCCTTGCGGATCAAGCCTTTAAGCGTGGCTGCATCAGGCTCAGTGCCTTCCAGATACGCTTCCATCACGTCATCGTCTTGCTCAACAGCAAGTTCGATGAGCTGTTCGCGATATTCCGCCGCTTCGTCAGCCATATCCGCAGGGATATCGCCGTAAACATATTCCGCGCCGAGATCTTCGTTCTGCCAAGTGATCGAACGTTGGTTCACCAGGTCAACCAGACCAGTCAAGTTGGCTTCGATACCGATCGGGAGATACAGCACCGCAGGCTTCGCACCGAGGCGGTCGATGATCGATTGCACGCAGTATTTAAAGTCTGCGCCGGTACGGTCGAGCTTGTTGATGAAGCACATCCGCGGAACTTTATACTTGTCCGCCTGACGCCATACGGTTTCAGACTGAGGCTCAACGCCTGCCACACCGTCAAAACACGCAACCGCGCCATCAAGCACACGAAGCGAACGCTCAACTTCAATCGTGAAGTCAACGTGGCCCGGTGTATCAATGATGTTGATCCGGTGCTCAGGTGTTTGGCGAAGCGCTTTTGGTTCGCCCTTTGGATCCATTGTTGGATCTTCTGGGTTCCAGAAACAGGTTGTCGCAGCAGACGTGATCGTGATCCCGCGCTCCTGCTCTTGTTCCATCCAATCCATCGTCGCAGCACCATCGTGCACTTCGCCGATTTTGTAGGATTTGCCGGTGTAATAGAGGATACGCTCGGTCGTGGTGGTTTTACCAGCATCGATGTGCGCCATGATGCCGATATTACGATAGCGCTCCAGCGGATATTCGCGGGCCATATCTAATTCCTTGGGTTTAATAGAGGCGGATTTGCTCGCGCCCCATACAGTTACAAGTGTGACGGGTTGAAGACGCTCCCCGCCCCATATCCCCCGCTTATCGGGTTCAACGGAGCAAGGATGCAATCAGTTCCGCCGCACAGATTACCAGCGGTAGTGGCTGAACGCGCGGTTGGCGTCGGCCATGCGGTGCGTGTCTTCACGCTTCTTAACCGCGTTGCCGCGATTGTTGGCCGCATCCATCAGCTCACCCGAAAGGCGGGCGCTCATGGTGGTTTCTGGACGACCGCGAGCCGCGCTGATCAACCAACGAATGGCCAATGCCTGCGCACGCTCTGGGCGAACTTCAACCGGAACCTGATAGGTTGCACCACCAACACGGCGGCTGCGAACTTCAACCTGCGGTGAGACATTGCCCAGCGCATCATGGAACAGCTGAACCGGATCGGTCTTGGCCTTGGCTTCAACCGTTTCAAACGCCGAATACACGATGCCTTCTGCAACGGCTTTCTTACCGTCCAGCATCAGGTTGTTCATGAACTTCGACAGAACCTGATCACCAAACTTGGGATCGGGAAGGATTACCCGTTTTTCGGGCCTACGACGACGTGACATATATTTAAACTCCTTCGGAGTTGGGTTCCGGGCCTACCCTTTCCCCCGCCCTTCCGCCCTTGAGGGTAATCTTCCGGGTGGAAGGACGGGGGAAAGGGTAGGCCCGGCACAAGCTGGCGGCGGATGCCGTCAGCGCACCAACAATTATTTGGGCCGCTTGGCGCCGTATTTCGAGCGTGACTGCTTGCGGTCCTTGACCCCTTGCGTATCGAGAACGCCGCGCAGGACGTGGTAACGAACGCCGGGAAGGTCGCGAACACGGCCGCCGCGGATCAGCACAACAGAGTGCTCTTGCAGGTTGTGGCCTTCGCCCGGAATGTAAGAGATGACTTCGCGTTGGTTGGTCAGGCGCACTTTGGCAACCTTACGCAGAGCGGAGTTCGGCTTTTTCGGGGTCGTTGTATAAACGCGTGTGCAAACGCCGCGCTTTTGCGGGTTCGCTTCCATTGCAGGGACCTTAGACTTGGCCTTCTGCGGAGCGCGGCCCTTGCGGACCAGCTGGTTAATCGTAGGCATAGTTTCTCACTTCACCGTTGTTATCCAAACGCGCGGAAAAGCACGCTTGGGGACGCCCCTTTCAGGCGGAAAACCGGTGCCCACTTTTCCTAAAGGGGCTCGGCTCTTGCCAGTCAGGGTGATGGTTTGGGAACCGATCTGTATGAAGTGAAGCTTGGCCAAAGCGCCCTCACCTGCATCCGCGTATCGCAGATGCATGGGGCCCAATGCCAAGCTGAATCACTCCACCCAAATCAGCCCTTCGGCCACCGGGTTACTTTGACGGCTGCCCTGCTAAGATGGACCTGCGAAGGTTCATCCCAATAGAAAAGGCCCTGCTCACCCTGATAATCAGGTTCGCAAGACCTCGCATGACAAGGCCGGCAATGTTCAGCTCTATTGCCCAGCGGGACTCGTGAGAGGCCCGATGGATTGGGCGCGCTTAGGGGGGATTTGATGGGGGGTCAAGCCGATTCCTCGATCCAGCGACTACCTCAAAACTATGTCGCGCACTGCGTCTTCCCCAATGTACTCGACGATCTGGCTTCCGTTCTCAAGGTCATCTGGGACGATTTTGCTGATCGCCTGCCCAACTATAACCTCCCAAGGCTTCTGGGTATCGAGGATCGACGGAATAAGGTTGCGAATCTCCTTTATTTTAGTGTGCTTGAAACGGTCACTAGAGCTAACGAGAGCTTTGATTGTTTTGATATCTCTATGGTCTGGCTCCTTGGTCATCCAGGATTGGGCGGCTTTCTGGAACTCAGCCCAACTCGAATCCATCACGGACAGACACTCATCTGTCATCAACAAGTTTTCTATTGCGTAACAGCAAAGACGATAGCGGCGCATTGGCTCCGAATGCTCCAGAGGCTCTGACTTTCCATCGCCATCACGCAAGGAGAAGGCAAGCGGTTCGTCGTAGATTGCTTTGAGCAGACGTACACATGCCTTCTCAAGATCAGTTTGCTTATCTACCGTCTCCGCCAAAATCGGGAACACTCTGATTTTCCCCTGCGATGAGCGGGCAGCCTGCTGCCAAACTCGCTCGTCATCTTCGCCTTCTACAATAAAAATAGGGTCTTGGCTCATGGCCATCGAAAGCGGATGGCCAAAGAATGGAGCCAACTTCACAAGCTCTTGATTAACGGGATTTAATTGAACGCTCTCGACCCCAACAAATTTTGTGCCAATCGAAACTCTGGACGACTGAGCAAATGCACAGACCAATGGCGTACTGTGCGTTGCTATACAGATCGCAACGTTATTCGCTTCGTCTTTAAATTCTTCGAACATACCCAAAACGAAGTGCGCAAATCGAGCCTGCATATCGGGATGGAGATGCACATCGGGCTCGTCGAGCATAAGGACATTTAACGCCTTATCGTTTAGCGTATCAAAGAAGTGTAGCACCTCAGAAGCGAGCGCGATCCCCTCGGATTCCCCGCTACTTAGCTGGTCTGCTGCCACTACTTCGTCTGTCTCGCTCGAGCGGAACTCAAAACCAGACGTACCAAAATCCATCCTCACGTTCGTCAGTAGTGAGTTGATTCTATCGATCCTATCGATTTGGAAATTTCGGCTCAAATCAAGCCTTATCTTGTTGTCTCCCTGAAGCCTACGCAGGTAGTTATTCTCCACTTGCTCTAGCAACATCGCGGACGCTTGCTTGAACTGTGAAGCTTGATTCTTTGAACGTTGTTGGGGGAGATAATTTTCGTTGTTACTCGCCTGCGTGATTACATTTCCATCCTTCTGAAAGGAACCGGCGCGTTCCGGGCTAACATACCTTATTTGGCTTTCCTTCACATGGCGCTGTTGCTGCTCAATTTGACGCATAAAGCGGCTTTTACCTGCTCCATTTCGACCAAGAACAATATTCACATTGTTGAGATCAATCAGTCGGACGTTTCCGCCGGTTAGTTCTGATACTTTAAGCATAAAATGTTCTTCTTAAGGCTCGAATATTGTGACAATTCAGGGAGTAGTTCAGATCAATAGTGTCAAAGTCAAGTTTGGAGATCAGATTCTTGTTACCATTTGTCGGACCCAGTCATAAAACTGGGTCTAACGCACATAGCTTTGACGACACCAAGTCAATGAAGCGACGCAAGACCGATGGCCCGACCTCAGCAGGAAAGTTGCTTAACAAAAGACGTTAGCGAGGAAGAAGGCGTGAATGCGCCTTCACAAAGAAAGAACTGCATTTTCCTACACGCCGATAAACTGCAATATCCGCCGGTCCTTGCTCACCGCCAAAGCCCCCCCGATGCAGAGTCTGTTTGTTGCGCGCTGGCGCTGCGCGCCGCCTGCGCCTTCGGCTACGACTCCAAGCGCCGGGACTCTTTTGTTTTCGCCCTCAAGCGCCGGGCGCGACGCATCCGCGTCGCTTGGCTACGGCCTAACGGCCGGCGCGCAGTCGCGCTTGCGGTCGGCTAGTCGCCGACCGTTCCATCGCCTGCCCTCTCCGTATCACCCAGAATCCGGCACTCCCTCGCAATCGTATCGCGGAGCACGGCGCCGAGCGCCGCAAGGGCGACCGCCCGCCCGCAGCGTGCCCGCAGCGAAGCGTAGGGCGTCTAGCGAGGACGCTCGCCCGGATGGGCGAGCGAAACACAAAAACACAAACCCCCTCCACACGCGCCCACCTCTGAGGCCCGCGCCTGTCGCAACCGAATACAGTGCGGGACGAACGCTCCGAGTTTGGCTGGAACCGAGTCTTTTGTGTGCGCACGCCATCCGGCGCGCGATTTCCTCGCGCCTGCGGCGCTGCGGGCGGGCGGTCGCCCTTGCGGGCCTGCGGCCCGTGCTCCGCCAGCTTCGCGTTAAACACTTTTCCTACACAGCACCATTCTGCTTTACCCGCGCGCATGTCAAAAACACCGCAAATTCAGAGCATTGCGAGCACCACTTTTCGCCCCTTGGACAGTGTAACATGCGGTCCATGTCTCGCTGCTGGTGTCTTGTTGCTCGCCGCGCCTCAGGCTCCGGACGCCCAATCGGGCTTGCGGCGCTTCGCGCTGGGGGCTTACGCCTCCCAATCACCCTTGAGCAGGCCGTACCAATACACGTCGCACATGCCGATATGGGTCGTCTCGTGCTCGCGAAAGTGCGCTTCGCGGGCAAAGCCCAGCTTCTCAAGCAGGTGCACAGAGGCGGCGTTGCGGGTGTCGACTTCGGCGACCATCTTGCGCACGCCCGATGCAAACCGGTGGGCGATCAGCGCGGTGGCGCATTCGCTTGCGGTGCCCTTCCCCTGCCAATCGGAGCGGATGATATAGCCGATCTCCTCCACCCCTTCCTGATGCGCGGTGTGCACGGTCAACCGGCCAGCGATCTGCCCGGCATGCTCTCCGCTGGTGACTTCGGGGATCCACGTCTTGCCCGGCCATGCGGGGTCAAACAGCCAATCGGACAGCTCTTGCTCCGACGCAAACGCAGGGCGCGTGAGATAGCGGCATTGCTCGGCATCGCTGAGCGTCGGCAACAGCGCGGCGGCATCCTCTGCGCGGATGGGGCGCATGGTGAAACGGTCGGTCTGGAGTGTCGTGACGGTCTGCATGGCCGCGTCTTAGCCTTCGGTGAGGTAAGCGACCAGTGCTTTGACCTTCTTGCTGCGCCATTGCGGCGTCGGGGCAAGCAGCCAATACGATCGCAGGCTCTCGGCCGGGTCATCGAGCTGGGTCAGCTGTCCGCGCTCCAACGCGCCTTCAACCAAAGGCAGCGGGAGCACGGTGCGCCCCATGCCCGCCAGCGCGCTGGAGAGAGCCTGTCCGGGGCTGCCCGCCTTGATGCAAGGGAGCACACCATCGGGAAGCGCCGCGCCGGGCCAATCGATCCACGCATCGCGGGCGCCTTCTGCCTGCACGGTAACACGTTGAGCCGCGGCGAGCTGCACGCCTTCAAGCTCTCCCGGCCCATCGACAAGGCGGATGGCGAGGTCGAGATTGGCTTCGGTGAAGTCGGCAGCTTCGTCGGCGATGATGGAGTAGACAACACCGGGTGTGCCAGCCTGGAACTTGGCAAGTCGCGGGGCGAGCCATTCGGCGTAGAATTCGCGCGGTGCGGCAATGGTGTAACGGTCGGAGGCCTGACCAGCCTGCATCGCGGCGACGCTCTCTTCAAAGCGCAAGAACCCTTCGCGCAAAGCATCAAGGCCCGCGCAGCCCTCTGGCGTCAGTTCGAGCCCCTTGGACGTGCGGCGGAACAAGACCACGCCAAGGTGATCCTCCAACGCGCGGATCTGCTGACCCACGGCCGCAGGGGTAACGGCCAGCTCGTCCGCCGCCCGGGTAAAGGAAAGGTGCCGCGCCGCTGCGTCGTAAACGCGCAGGGCATTCAAAGGGAGATGAGTGCGTTTCACAGTTCCTCGCGCCTAATCGCGCATTCGCTCCGCCGCAACCCTGATGCGCGGTAAATGCCGATCGCACAGCCTGATCGCAGTGCCCGATCGCATGGTGTGTTTAGGCCGGCCCGCCATCCGCTGTCTCAGGCGCAGCGAGCGGGAAGAAGGGAATGCGCACTTCGAACGGGGAGCCGTCCTCTTTGTGGAAGGTGTAGAACCCCTCCATCGATCCGTGCGGGGTGGTGAGCGGACAGCCAGAGACGTAATCGTGGCTTTCACCCGGAGCCAGCTTTGGCTGCTCTCCCACCACGCCTTCGCCATCGACGTGGTTGACCATGCCGCGCGAGTCGGTGATCCGCCAATGGCGCGTGCGCAGCTGCACCGATTCGTGTGAGCCGTTCTCAATGCGGATGTGATACACCCAAAACCACTTACCCGCCTCCGGATGCGATTGCTCGGGGAGGAAGTTGACGGCCACCCGCACAGTGATCCCGTCGGTGATGGCGGCGTGTTGGAACAACTCTTTCATAGGAAGGCCAAGGTAGCAATTCTGCTCCGAGCGGCAAGGGGTGGCATGCGGATAATCCTCTCTTGCGGTCTTCACGGTTGCAAGACTGCATCAATCCACAAGAAAAGACCGCGTTCAATTTATCCTTTAACCGGGAATGCTTGCCGACGTATTTGCGCTCTGAGACGGTGGGTCAGCAGGGTTGTGTTCATTGAGAAATTCTATGAGCCGATCGTACCACTCTTGCTCATTTTCTTTCTCAGAAAAGCTGTGCCCTTCGCCTTCAATCAATAACACTTGCGGCGGCACTGGCGCGTTGAGTGACGCGTCACGGAACATTCGAAACTGTGAAACAGGAACTCTGCGGTCTTCGTTGCCGTGGGCGAGTAGAACCGGGCGACTAAGTGTAGCAGCGTGATTGACGGGAGAGTATTCGTTGAGATCGGCATTTTCACCTTCAACGCGCTCTCTCAAGTCAAGCGCAGAATTCCGGCCTAGGTAGCGGCGATCATAGCTCAGCATACGATCCCAATGGGTCACTCCAGCCCAACTTGCCGCACAGCGATAGCGCTCTGGGTTTCGCAATACCGCCCATAACGCAGCAAATCCGCCATAAGATCCGCCTACAACGCACACTCTTCTTGCATCGGCGATCCCCTCGCCAACGGCCCAATCCATGGCATCGTCGATGTCATCTTGCATGCCCCGCCCCACTTGACCGCGCCCGGCATCGTAGAACTCCTCACCAAAGCCACCGCTTCCGCGGAAATTGGGTTGAAGTACAGCGTAACCACGATTGGCAAGCAATTGGACTTCATCATTGTAAGTCAATTTGTCCCGCACCCCGAATGGGCCGCCGTGCGGCATGACAACCAGTGGAAGGTTACTCGGCTCCATTCCGCGCGGCACTGTTAGGTAGGCGGAAATCATCAAACCATCGCGGGCCCGGTACCGGACGGGCATCGGCCGGGCTAACTGCTCAAAATCGAGCTCGGGTCGGTAGTTGCCGAGGAGGTCGAGCGTTAGCTCTTCTGTCGAAAAAACATAAAGCGCTCCTGGATCAGATTCGCTACCGGCCCAAACCAACATCCGATCATTCTCGCGAGATCGAGAGACAATGTTCATTTGCTCCAGTCCCAGAGCATCTTTGAGTTCTTGATAGAGCGGGCCAATCTCGTCGTTGAACCAAACGACCTGATCGCGGTCGTCGGTGTAAAATGCAGCAAGCGGGCTTCCGTCTCGATCCAACCAAAGATGATCGATGTCCCATTGTGGATGTTCATAGAATGTGTCGATCACTTCGCCGGTGCTGTAATCAAACAAGCGCACGCCGACGCGCCCATTGCTTCCCTCTTCAAGGACATAACCTTGATCGCTGTCTTCGGCGATCTGGATAATGTTCCAATACCGCGTGTCATCATCACCTGGTTCCCAGACATCGGCGAGCTCGAAATCATCTCCATCTTTTGAGCGGTAATAGATCCGTTGACGGCCATTTCGCCACGCAATGCCGAGGCGAACCGTACCTCCCGTATCCGCATACCAGCTCGAAATGGCTCGCTGAGCGTTTACGACGCGCTCCCGCTCAGCATCAGGGACAAGATCATAGCGATAAACGGACAACTGACTTCGCTCGTTGCGTTGCACTGCGACCAATGCAAATGATCCATCAGTCGCCACATGAATCAAATCACCTCCAAGATAGAGATCATCGTCCACATCGAGCATCCATGTCGCGTTGTTCACAATATTGCGCACGAAAAGACGATTTGTTCTGATGGGAATGCCGTAATAGTTTCCCATCGTTGAAATGGAAGTGATGAGCTTTTCATTCCCGGCCCACCTAAACCAATCGAGCCGTTGATCCTCGCCTAACTTAAATATCTTGAGAGGCTGTTGCGTTGCCGCATCGAGCAAAAGCAACGCGGTTTCCCCGTCGACAACGCGCTTGATCGCAATGTGAACGCCATCGGGTGACATGCTAAAGCTGCGATAGGCGCTGCGAGCGGCAAAATGTTCTGTCGGGATCGCAGATGGCCGCTCCGCCTCAACTTCCAATTGCAGGTCGTCAAGCCGAGTGATCCGTAAATTTGGTGCGCTGTGTTCGGCAAGGGCAATGGCTGTAGCCTGCTCTTGGGCATCCTTCTCAGGAGCATCTTGTGATTGCAATGGCGAAGCAGAACCAAGCAACAAGGCTAAGATCCCAATTGTAACCTTCATAAGCCCCCGAACCCCTGCGAATCAGTTCGGGACAAGACTATGATTTGTTATGAAAAAGGCAACCGAGGACTGGTTTTACTTTGCCTCTTAGAATCTATCCCTTTTGCAATTCTTCTTCGATCTGGCCCAGCCGTTCTTTGCCAAAGAACATTTCTGTGTCGCCATCTTTGGGCCCCACAAACATCGTGGGGATGCCAAATGCGCCCCGTGCGACGGCATGATCGGTGTTGGCGATAAGGCCTTGTTTGACCTCATCGGTTTGCGAGCGGGCAAACAGATCGGCAGCGTCAAAGCCGCCCTTTGCGACCGCAGCGACCAAAGCCGGAGGGTCGAGCACATCGACGCCCTCTTCCCAAATGGCCGGCAAAAGCGCCTCAACAAATTGCACGCCGCGTCCATCTTGATCGGCGGCGAACAGCATGCGCTGCAAGGTTATGG
Organism: uncultured Erythrobacter sp.; assembly: GCA_947502815.1. Taxonomy (GTDB): domain Bacteria; phylum Pseudomonadota; class Alphaproteobacteria; order Sphingomonadales; family Sphingomonadaceae; genus Erythrobacter. The sequence goes on along the minus strand of CANNBH010000001.1, from coordinate 1,270,253 downwards.
AGTTGAAGGGGAACTGCGGGTGCATCTTGTATTTGGTCAATTGATGCTTGGCGATGAAGCGCTCAATTTCGAGCATCGAATACTCTACTTTGCCCTTCACATTTGCGTCGCGGATCATCGGCGGGGCATTGCCGGTCAGCTTGTGCATGCCGCCCAGAAACACCGGCGTCACATCAAGCTCCGCCCCAGTCCGCTTGATCACATCGCGCAGCGGCCACCAGATAAAATAGGCGTTGGGGCTGACAAAGTCGAAGATCAGCTCGATACGGTTGGCCATGATGTGTGTTCTCCCAATTTTGGAAGAGCGGTCGCACATCACCAGACGCGGCACAAGAGCCTCGGTGCATCGCACAGCGAGTGCGACGCCCGGCGTTAGCGCGCGCAGCTAAGCTGCGCGTCTAGAGAGGAGGAAGGAGCGTTTGCGCCTTGCCAATCGATCAGTGCGGCAGCAATCCGCTTTCCAAGCCAGTCCGGTCTTCTAGGGCAAACTTGTCAAACAAGTCGGCGCTGGCCGCGTTCAGCCCAACGATCCGCGTGTGGCGGCCATTGCGGCGCATCCGGTCGACCACTTTTTCAAGCGCGCCGATCGCCGAGATATCCCAGAAATGCGCTTTGGATACGTCGATCACAACATGATGAGCAGCATCCTCATACTGACTTTCTGGACCCAGTTTCTCGATGAACTTATCGACGCTGGCGAAGAAGATCTCACCGGTCACGACATAGACCGCGCTGTGCGGACGGCGAATGCGTTCCACTTCGAACAGGTTCCGCACTTTGTTGGCAAAGAAGATGCCAGAAAGCAGCACACCGATCAAAACGCCCATGGCAAGATCATGCGTCCACACCACGACCAGCACGGTTGCGATCATCACGACAGAGCTGGTGGGAGGATGGCGGCGCAGATTGGGGATCGAATTCCAGCTGAACGTTCCGATGCTGACCATAATCATCACCGCGACCAAAGCAGGCATTGGCACCTGGCCCACATAGGGGCCAAGCACGGTGAGCAAGAACAGCAAGAACGCACCGGCGGTGAAGGTCGAAAGCCGCCCTCGTCCGCCGCTGGCAACGTTGATCACCGACTGGCCTATCATGGCGCAGCCGCCCATGCCGCCAAAACACGCAGCCACGATATTGGCGATGCCTTGGCCGCCGCTTTCGCGTTGTTTGTTGCTGTCTGTGTGGGTCATATCATCGACGATTTGCGCAGTGAGCAAGCTTTCCAGCAGGCCAACAGCCGCCATCGTCAAAGAATAAGGCGCGATGATTTGAAGCGTCTCCCACGTCAGCGGCACATCGGGCAGCGCAAAGGATGGTAGACCGTTTGGCAGTGTCCCCTCACCCGCCACATTGTTAACCGGCAAGCCCCACCAGATCGTTGCCGCAGTCAGCAATACGATGGCCACAAGGGGGCTGGGGATTGTTTTGTTGAGGCGGGGGAAGCCGTAGATAATTGCAAGCCCAGCCAGCACCATCACCCAAGTCCACATGCCAACGCCGTCATTGCCCGGCCAAAGCTGCGGGATTTGCGCCATGAAAATGAGGATCGCGAGTGCGTTGACGAATCCGGTGATGACCGAACGGCTGACAAACTGCATCAACAGGTCAAGCCGCAGAACCGCAGCGATCCCTTGGAACACGCCCATCAGGATCGTTGCTGCGAACAAGTATTCAACCCCGTGGTCACGCACCAAGGGGATAACCACCACCGCTACCGCCGCAGTCGCCGCAGAGATCATGCCCGGCCTGCCACCCGTCAGCGCGATAACCATCGCAATCGCCACACTGGCATACAGTCCGACACTGGGATCAACACCGGCGATCAGCGCAAAGCCAATTGCCTCTGGGATAAGCGCGAGCGCCACCACAATACCGGCAAGAATATCGGCTCTAGGTTGAGCCAGCCAATCGCGTCGGAAGGTTGCCGCAAAGGTGGTGTCGGTCGTCATACGCACAGTATCCGAATGGTTGGTGAGCAATGCATCCATTCGCAATGGACACCCGCACAGATGTAGGCGCGACTAGACAAACATTGTGCACCGCACAACTGCGCAGAGGGCTTTTTCTTCCGAAGGCACCCTCCTCACCCACGACAATATCCCACAGGCGCGGCCATTTGCGCAGCCGATGGGGCTAAAGGCAATTGCGGTTAACGCGCAGTTAGTGCCGTTCTCTGCCGCTTTGTTAGGTGTTGTGCGTGCAGAGAAAAACTCGTCATCGGCAACGAAGGCATTAGCGAGTCGTTCCAATCATCTCGGAACCGACAGGTTCGCATATCACCGCTGCACCGCGGCGTTATGACGGGATGACGTGCTTAGAAACCGGAGTGGCGGGCGATAGCTGGCTGCTCCGGTTTTTTAGTTTTCGCTGACGTTAGATTCCCGCCGCTGCCAAAGCTGCATCCATATCATCGCGCAGGTCGGCGATGTCTTCTAAGCCGACATTGATGCGCAGCAGCCCTTCACTCACGCCCATTTCCGCGCGGGCTTCATCGCCCATGTTTGCGTGAGTGGTGGAAGCCGGGTGGCACATCAGGCTGCGGGTATCGCCAATATTGTTTGAGATATCGATCAACTCCAGCGCATCAAGGATGGCAAAGGCGCGCTGGCGTGTCTCCACATCGAACGCAAAGATCGGGCCGGTGGCATCCATTTGAGCCTTGGCCAATGCGTGGCGTCGGTGGCTGGGCAGGCCGGGATGGCGCATATGCCCGCCCGCTGCGACAATCCGCTCTTCCAAATGCTCACCCAATTCCACAGCGTTGCGGCTTTGTTGGTGCGCGCGCAGGTTCAACGTTTCCAACCCTTTGTGCACCACCCAAGCGTTAAAGGCGGCGATGGTCGGCCCGGTGTTGCGCTGAAACGGCATGAGCGTTTCTGTAACCCATTCCTCGCTGCCGCAAATGGCTCCGGCAAGAACACGGCCCTGCCCATCCATCAGTTTCGTCGCAGAATAGGCCACAACATCAGCGCCAAACTCCATCGGGCGCTGCAATGCGGGTGAGGCAAAAGCGTTGTCGACCACCGTCGTGATCCCATGCGCGCGGGCAAGATCGCAGACAAATTGCATATCGACGATGTCGAGCGTGGGATTGGCTGGCGATTCAAAAAAGAACACTTTGGTGTTGGGCCGGATCGCCGTTTCCCACTGTGCGTTGTCGGCGCTGTCGATCACCGTTGTTTCGATACCGAAACGCGGCAACAATTGATCAACCAACCAGCGGCACGATCCAAAGGCCGCGCGCGCAGCGACGCAATGATCCCCCGCCGACAATTGGCAGAGCAAGGACGCTGTCATCGCCGCCATACCGCTTGCTTGAGCGCGGCAGGCTTCTGCTCCCTCGAGCAGCGCAATGCGTTCTTCGAGCATGGCGACGCTGGGGTTTTGCAGGCGCGAATAGGTCATGCCCTGCGCCTCACCAGCAAACCGATCCGCCACAGTTTGGGCATCGTCATAGGTGTAGCCAGAGGTAAGGAACATCGCCTCACTCGTCTCACCATGTTCGCTGCGCCAAGTGCCGCCGCGCACGGCCTGTGTTGCGGGGCGCCACTTTTGCGTAACAGCGCGGTTCATTCCGGTCGTCTTTTTCATGCAGATGGCCTTAGTTGGGTGCCCTGTTGCCGACAAGATGAAAGCATGGCGCAATGCCAAATGGGATTTAGCGCTGACCGCCGAGATCGGATGCGAGCAACCCTTCGCGGGCCGTCCGGGTGTGACCCACCACGTTGAGCATCATGCTCCCTTCGATGAAAGCCAACAAATAGCGCGCGCCGCCGACAGGATCGGGATCGTCGATCGGCAATTGCCCTTCTAACCATTCGAGCAACTGGGCCATCATGGAGTGCCCAGCTTCCCTATATCCCGCCACGCCGCGAGATGCTCCGGCGACAATTTCCCACCACAAAACCAAGAACGGCTGCATCGCTGGATCGCGGCCCAGCGCCAATATGCGAGCAACGCATTCTTGCCGCGTTTTGGCGCGGGTTTCGCCCATTCCCGCTTCGAGCGCGGCGGAGTAAAGCCCCGCAAGGTAAGCCAGCAGGTCAGCAATCAAGGCCTCTTTGTTGCCGAAATGATAGATCAGCATCCGGTCGCTGGTACCAGCCGCAAGAGCCAATGGGCGCAAACTTGCCCCGCCCAATCCATGTTCGAGCACGTGCCCAGCCAACAGAGGAAGCAGAGTTTCCTTCGACATTTTCGCGCGTGATTGAGATGGATGAGGTTTTTTCGGCACAGCCTCTTGTAGCAAAGCGTAGCACTCGCTACAAGACTATGTAGCACCCGCTACAATAAATTTGGAGACCTATTCATGCCGCCGCTAGAATTCACCATGTCCCCCCTGGAAATCCTCGCCGCTGTGGGGCTCGCCATCTCTGTGTTTGTCGCGGTTTATATCGCTGTGAACATGACCAAAACCGGCAATCCCATGATCGCCGCCGCCCTATCCGCAGGCTTTGGCACCTACAGCGCGGTCACCATCTACCAAGAAGGATTGATGCCGGTCTGGGTCAATCACACCACCAATATGTGGGGCGTTCAGGTTTGGTGGGATTTGCTCTTTGCTGTTGGCATTGGCCTGTTCCTCATCGCTCCCCGTGCGAAATCGGCCGGAATGAACGTCCCTTTGTGGACGGTGTTTGTGGTTGCAACCGCTTCCATCGGTTTGCTGGCCATGTGCGCGCGGCTCTTTTGGCTTGAACAAGCCGCAGGCGATACTGCGGCAAAAGAAACGAACGCACCGAAAACTGCCGCGACGAAAGCGGCCTCTTAATCGGCCTTGCTCTGCATCGGGTGCCCGCGTAATCGCTGGTCCCCGATGCAAGAGAACGCCTCCCCTGATTTCGCAACCCTACCTGATCAACTGCCTGATCAGCCGCCCGAACAACCGCGCGATCCGTGGCTATGGTGTTTGGCAATATCGGCGGTGTTTGCGCTTCTGGCAAGCATTCGGCTGACCACGCTCAGCGCACCTTACTTTGATGAGGTTCACTACCTGCCCGCTGCGCGCCAGTTCATTTCGATGTGGGATGGGTATTCCAGCGCATACATCAACCGCGAGCATCCGCTGCTGGGTAAAGAGTTGATCGCGCTGGGCATTTTTTGGTTTGGTGATACGCCGCTTGGCTGGCGGATCATGCCGCTCATCGCCGGTACGATCACAATTTTCGCAGCAATGCGCGCGCTTTGGCATACCAATCATGATCGGTTTGCGGTGATTGCATTTGGCGTGTTGCTGACGACCGGATTTCACCTTTTTATCCACGCTCGCATCGCCATGCTCGATATCTTTATGGCGGCCTTTCTTGCGCTGGCTGCTTGGCAATTTGCCGCCGCCATTCGCGAACCTGAACGGGGGAGGCTGCGGCTTGCGCTTACAGGCCTAGCGATTGGCTGCGCCTTGGCGTCAAAATGGAATGCGGTGCCGCTCGCCATGGCATTCGGCCTAAGTTTCTTTGCTGCGCGCCTTTCCGCCGGCCGCAGGCGTTTGCTGCTGAGCCGACGCGGCATTCCGGTGCCGGGGATCAGCTTGGCAGAGGCATTCGTTTGGCTCGGTGTGGTGCCTTTGGCGGTCTATGCGTTGACCTTTGCGCCCGGATATTGGCTCGGCTCAGAATTCAATGCCTCGCCCCTTTCGCAAAACGGCCTGATTGGCCTGCATGGTGAAATGTTGGAACTGCAGCGGCAGGTCTTGGCCCCGCACACTTACCAAAGCACGTGGCCGCAATGGGTGATGAACACCCGCGGCATTTGGTACCATTACGAGTTTACCGATGGAGCACAGCGCGGCGTGTTGTTGATCGGCAACCCGATCACGATGCTGCTGGGCCTGCCCGCCTTGGCGTGGTGTTGTGTTATGGGTCTGTATCGCAGCGATTGGGCAAAGATCGCGGTCGTGACGGGATATGGAGTGAGCCTTGGCCTATGGTTGATCGCGCCAAAGCCGGTGCAATTCTATTACCATTATATCATGCCCAGTGTGTTCCTGCTGGCGGCTCTGGCGATTGCCTTGAGCGACCTGCGCGCAAGCGGGCGTAAACTGTTGGCATACGCTGTGCTGGCCAGCAGCGCCGGAATGTTCGCGGTGTTCTTCAAGATACTGTCCGCAGCGCCGCTCGCAGGGCCGATGAGCTTTGCCGATTGGACATGGATTTCGGGGTGGCGATGATAAAGGCTCTTATCTTGACCAGTTTGCTCCTTGCTGGCTCAATCGGCAATGATGACCGTTTTGCCTGCGCGAAACCAGAGGGCCAAGCGACAGTCGATGAGGATGCTCTTCTGCGCGCTATTCCGAACCATATTGACCGGGTTCTACCGCAGCCTTTGGTTGTGGACTTTGCATGCGCAATAGACCGCCATGGACGCCTGGTTGAATGTGATTTTGCCGCCCGCCAACCGCTCACAGAAAGGCAAAAACATGTCCTTTCTAGAATTATGCCGCGCGCCTTCGCCGCAATGATGTTTGACATCCCTAACCAGCCGTGTGTTGCCTCAACCCTTACATTGCAAACAGGCGCAGCTGCGGAAGAATCAAAATCTACCCCAGACGAACCGGCTGGATAGGGCGTAATTCCAAACCGATCCGATCAATATCCCAGCCAAAGCGGAAAGAACCCAGTTTAGGCCCTGCCCCTGCAGCAATGTTGCCGCCGCGACATTGGCAAAAGCGCCCACCGCGCATGTGATGCAAAAGCCTAACCAGCCGCGCAACACCGCGCCCGCGCCTTTGAGCCGTTTGTCGCGGTAAGTCAGCCAATTGTTAAGCCAGAAATTGAAGCTCATCGCGGCTAACACTGCAATGGCGTGGGCCATCGCAAACCCCTCTCCCATTCCAATCAGCAGCGCGTAGAGCACCGCCATATGGACCAGCACACCCAAGGCGCCAACAGTCCCGAACAGCGCAAAGCGCGTCGGAACAATCTGGCTCAGCATTTTATCGTAAAGCCCGGCTAGAAAATCAAACAAAACGGCGCGGTCCAATTTGCTGGTCCCTTCGCGCCGCGCGGCAAAATTAAGCGGAAATTCCTTCACCGCCATCGGCGTTTCAGATGTGGCGAGTAGATCGAGCAAGATCTTAAAACCGATGCCGGAAAGACGCGGAACCAGTGATCGCGCGCGCTGCGACGAAAGCATGAAATAGCCGCTCATCGGGTCACTTAAAGCAACGCCGGTTATCCGCCGTGCGACCGCATTGGCCATGCCCGACAATTTCTCGCGCTCAGGCTCAGCCCAATCTTTGGTGCTGGCCCCTTCGGCAAAGCGGCTGGCGACGCAAATTTCCGCTTCCCCCGATTTCAGCGCAAGAAGCATTTGCGGCAGCAACGCGGGATCGTGTTGGTGATCGGCGTCCATCACCGCCACGAATGATGCCGCTGTCGCGCAAAACCCTTCGATCGCAGCGCTGGCCAAGCCGCGCCGCCCGATCCGCTGAATCACCCGCACTCTGCGGTCTGCCTGCGCCAATGCGCGCGCTTCGTCCGCCGTGCCATCCTTACTGTCATCATCGACGATGAGGACTTCCCAGCCCTCTGCGCCCATCGCCTCTTCGATCCGTTCCACCAAAGGGGTTAGATTCCCCCGCTCATTAAGCGTGGGGAGAATGATCGCCAGATCGAGCGGCATGACGGTTCCTTAGAGCCGCTCTCTTACAGCAGCGCCAACCGCTTCAGTGCCGTGATCGCCGCCCAGATCCCCGCCGCGAATCCCATCGGCAAGCGCGCGTTCAACCGCCGCTTCGATCCGCGCGGCCTCCGCTTCCATTTCAAAGGAATGGCGCAGCATCATCGCAGCGGACAGGATGCACGCCATCGGGTTCGCCTTGCCCTGCCCCGCAATATCGGGCGCGCTGCCATGGATTGGTTCGTATAGGCCGAAGGTGCCATAGGCCGTTTGCCGGTCCCCCAAAGAGGCGCTGGCCAAGAGGCCAATCGAACCCACCGCCGCGCTGGCCAAATCGGACAGGATATCGCCAAACAGATTTCCGGTCAGAATGACGCCAAATTGCGAAGGGTTGCTGATCACCTGCATCGCGGCGTTGTCGACATACATATGGCTGAGGTCGATATCGGGATGCGAGTCGGCTGCTCCTTTCACCGTGTCACGCCACACTTGGCTTGTTTCGAGCACATTGGCTTTATCCACGCTGCACACGCGGCAATCCCCCGATCGCGCGGCACGAAACGCGACGCGAGCGATCCGGCGCACTTCGGTTTCGGAATAGGACATCATATCCCACCCTTCGCGGCCGCCATCTTCGGCAATACGCTCACCCTTATCGCCGAAATACACGTCCCCGGTCAGCTCGCGGACAATCAACAGGTCCAGCGTGGACGCAATTTCCGGGTTTAGGGGCGAGAGGTGTTCGAGCCCTTTATAGACTTTGGCGGGACGCAAATTGGCAAACAGGTCCAACTCCTTGCGCAAGCCCAAGATCGCCTGTTCCGGGCGCAAGGACCGTTCCAGACCATCGCAATCGGGATCGCCCACGGCGCCGAACAGAATCGCATCCGCTTCGCGCGCCATGGTCAGTGTTTCTGCGGGCAAAGGATGACCGTGCCGTTTGTAGGCGATGCCGCCAACATCCCCGTCAAACAGGGTCAGATCCGCAATGCCAACCGACTCCAAGACGCTTATCGCCTCGCGAGTTACCTCTGGTCCAATCCCATCACCGGGCAGAACTGCGATTTTCATGGGCCTGTTCCCTCACTAGCCATTAGCTGTCCATTCGCGCCAGCCGTTCACCCAGCGCCGTTCGAGCGGCCATAACATCGCGGGAACTGTCGGCAAGCAAGTAGTCGCGAATTGGGCGGTGAAGCAGGCGAAATGCTTCGAATTGGTCAGCGAAATCGCCCGCCGCATCCGGCTTTGCTCCGCCATAGCCAAGTTCACGCAAAACCATCGCTTCGTAAGTCACCATGACCGAGAGCCAGCCACGCGCAGAGGGCGCATGGCAAATGGCGGTGAGCAACGCGTCCAATCCGCTGTAGATCGTGGGATAGGGGTTGCGTTCTGGCAGAGTGCTCGCGGTGAGAGCGCAGGCCCATTGGATCGCCGCTGCGGGCAAGGGTTCGGTCATCCACGGCGCGCGGCTTTCGGTCAATTCCAGCCGGGCAAACGGCAATTGGCTGTCTGATTTGGAGCGCAACTCCGCCGCAACAGAATTTCCGGGAATCATAACAGGGCGCAGCTGTCTCCCACGCCCGCCGGCGACATATCCCGCAACCAAGCCATGATTTTCGGTGAGCAAGCGCGCAATGCAAGCCGTCTCACCGTGCGAGCGGGAGGCAATCAGAATGGCCGGAGCGCGCAAATCCATCAGCGCACCATCATCCCATTACCGATCTATTTGCCAGAGAGCTTGGCTTCCAATTCAGCCACTTTTGCTTCGAGCGCGTCGGCCTGTTCGCGGGCCTTTTGCGCCATCGCTTTCACCGTGTCGAATTCTTCACGGCTGACAAAGTCCATGCCGCCCATGGCTTCGCGCATTTTCTCGCGCGCGCCTTCGCGGGCTTCCCGCGTCATGCCGGCCATTGTGCCTGCCGCGCTGTTGGCGAGTTTGACGAAGTCGGCGATGATTGGGTTTTCACTTTGCATGGGATGCTATTTGGCGATGGCGCCTTTGCTTGTCTAGGGTTTTGGCGGGAGAAAGCGCCTAGAGTTCGAAACTCTCAATCGCGCCTGCTTCACCGCTCATGCCGCCTTCGGGGTTTTCGGCGATAAACTGATAATTCAGCACGCTCGCAAACATAACCCACGCCAAATATGGCAGCAACATAAGCGCAGCCAAACGGCGCACCTGCCAGAACACCGCAATCACCGCGATCAAGGTCACGGCCGTGTAGATCAGAACAAAGAGGGCAAAGGTCATTTCTTGCAGGCCAAAAAACACCCAAGTCCATGCCAAATTGCCAATGAAATGCAGCGCGAAAACAATGATGGCGATCTCTCTGCCATGCGCGCCCCATGCGCTGACCACTAGGGCCAGCGAAACGCCGATCATAATGTAAAGCACCGTCCAAACGATCCCAAACCACATCGGCGGCGGGAAGAACGCTGGTTTTGTCAGGCTTTGAAACCAAACCGTGTCGGGGCTGCCCAGATTGCCAGCGCTAAATCCCAGCAAAACGGTAAGCGGCACCAAAAAAAGGGCCCAGCGAAAAAAGCTCGCGCGCAATTGCGCCTTGGAAGCCAGAAAATTCATTTCGTCTCCTGTGCAGGTCCCAAAATTTTGGAGGCCGCCCATACATGAGCTTCCTGGCACCTGCCTATGTTCACTCGCCGATTCGCAATGCGAAACCAATCGGGGCCCGCGATACACGAGGCGGATGCGAGAGCCAATTGCCTGAACTTTCGTTAGACAGACCAGCACATGAAGGCATGACGTCAGGCACGGCGAACAGCCCTCAATCTTCCTCTTTCGAGATTTCACACCCAAATTTTTTCACAAAGATCAACAAGAGCATTCGCGCTTTCGCTTCATTGTGATAGCTTCGCCACATTCTTGCCGTGATTCGGGGCGCTGTTCGGCAAGAAATTTATGTGCGCGTCTCAACTAACCAACTGAAAATGTGCGACTTGTGCTCCATTTTCATTGAGGGGAACGAATTAATGAAAAAGACCAATTTTGCATCGATGCTCGCTGTCGCTGGCGGCCTCGCAATCGCAACTGCTGCTTGCTCAGCTCCTGCTGAAGAAGGCGCAACTGACGCTGACACGACTGCAAATGCAGACGCTTGCTGTGCAGCTGAAGGCTGCGCCGCTGAAGGTTGTGCAGCTGAAGGTTGTGCAGCTGAAGGCTGTGCCGCTGAAGGTTGTGCTGCAGAAGCTTGTGCCGCTGAAGGCTGCGAAGCTGAAGCTTGTGCAGCTGAAGGTTGCGAAGCTGCTGAGTGATAAGCTGATTCAGCTTTCACACGCTAACGCGTAACAATCCGGCCGATGGCATCCTTTCGATGTCATCGGCCGTTTTGTATCCATGGCCCAATTTACCCCAGCTCAATTCACTCGAGATTGTGAAAAATACGCTCTCGTAACTTTTGGCGCAGATTGATAGAACTCGCCATCATGACTGACGCTATTATGACACCTGTCCAAGCCGCCCACACCGTGATCGAAACCATCACTCAAATGGCGCAAGAGCAGCGCCCGCTTATGCTGCGCGTGGTGCCAGAGGACGGCGCAAACTTTTGGACTCATTACCCAAAATCTGACGCGCGCGACAAACACTGCAAATCACGCTGGTATTACCACGTCCATGCCCCCGGCAGCCGTGAAGCCGATGAACATGGCCATTTTCACCTGTTCCTGCACCGCACTCAATTGCCCGAAGGGATGGAGCCGAAAATCTGGCCGCCTCAAGGGGAAGATGCAAAGGCGCATGTCACCCATCTCATAGCGCTGTCGATCGACACAAATGGCATTCCGCGCAGCTGGTTCACAGTGAACCGATTTGTGACCAACGAATTCCTTTATCCAGCTGGCACAATGATTGATCATCTGCCTGTGTTTAACGTGGACCACACGAAAGAGGATGATTTGGTGAACCGTTTCGTAACCGCGATGGTCGCGCTGTACCGCGAAGAAATCGCAGATTTGCTCCACCAAAGGGATGCTAAACACGCCGATCTGGTCGAGGAGTTTGGCGACAAAGGCTATGAGAAGGCAAGCGGGAAAGAGGTGCTGTCCTCAATCCCAATTGATCTGGACGCAAAAATCAGCGCGATGGAGCTGGGATAGGGAAATTCACCCCCGCTGCGCGCTCACCAGAAACTCCACATTGCCTTGCGGGCCCGTGATCGGGCTTTCGACTATTCCTGCGATATCCCAGCCAAGCCGCTCTATCCACTCACGGACTTCGCCGCAGACCCGGTTGTGCAAATTGCCATCACGGACCACGCCGCCTTTGCCGACTTCGTGTTTGGCGACTTCAAATTGCGGTTTGATCAAGGCAACCAGCTGGCACGTCTCCGCCGCCAGTTGCAGCGGGATTTCAAGCACTTTGGAAAGCCCGATAAAGCTCGCATCGCACACGACCCAATTGCACCGGCGGTTGATGTGATCATGGGTTAAGATGCGCGCGCTGGTTTGCTCCAACACAGTAACTCGCGGTTCCTGGCGCAATTTCCACGCAAGCTGATTGGTGCCGCTGTCCACGGCAAAGACATGCTCTGCCCCGTGGGTAAGCAGCACATCGGTAAACCCTCCGGTCGATGAACCAATATCCATCGCCACCGCGCCTGACGGGTTCAATCCGAAATGTTCGATCGCATGAGCCAATTTGATCCCGCCCCGGCTGACCCAAGGATGATCGCGCCCGCGCACTTCCAATTCTGTGTCTTCGGCAATTTGCTGGCCCGGCTTTGACAGCTTGACCTCACCGGCAAAAACCACGCCCGCCATAATCAACGCCTGAGCGCGTGTGCGGCTTTCAACCAATTCGCGTTCAACCAAGAGATGATCGACGCGCTTTTTCAGGACCTTTTGCTTTTGGGCCCTAGGCGGCGATTGCGCACCCGATTTTTTGTGGGATTCGTGTGAATTGGTCATAGACGATACAGCCGATAGCGCGCATTGATGCGGCATGAAAGCGATCTACTTAACCGCCGCGGGCGCAATTGCTGTGACCTTTGGCCTTGCCGCATGCGTTTCTTCACCTGCACCGATTGCGGCACCCGCCCCGCAAGCGACCAGCACGCCGGCCCCTACGCCAACGCCCACCACAGCGCCGTTGCCAGTGGTGCAAGAACCGGTATTCGCCAGTTATCTGGACGCTCCACAGACGCCGGGAACATGGACCTATGTCAGCGAACCAGGCGAAACACTCGCTTTGTATGGGACGGATCCCCAAAATCCGGCTTTCATTCTGCGCTGCGGAGCCGGTGAAATCGGGCTTGCTCGGGTGGTCAGCACCCAATCCACGCAGGCCCGCGTAATGAGCATCACCACAGAAACGACGCGCCGTCAGTTGACCGCGAGCCCAATTGCCAATCGCCAGCCACTAGCCGCGACCACTCTTGACCCACGCGATCCACTGCTGGATGCGATGGCAATCACCAAAGGTCGATTTTCAGTGCAAGTCGAAGGCGAACGCACGCTGTATCTACCCGCATGGGTAGAGGTTAGCCGTGTGATCGAGGACTGCCGATAAACAGGCGATTTTAGCCGAAAGCCAGATCTGGCGCCTCTAACAAGACAGACAAAACAAAAGGGCGGCTCGGCATAATGCGCGAACCGCCCTTCATGGTCAGCGGCCGTAAAGTGCCGCTCACGAAACCTCACTCGGTAAGAGGATTACCGAATATGCTCCGTAGGGATCTTCACCGACCTCGCTACTGAACCATGAGACATCGGATCACCTCCTTTCGCGCTTTAAAGCCAAGACCAGCCGTTTCATCGGGGGCCAAGAGCAGTGCTTGCCGCTGCTCCTGTGGGTATTTGTGAATCATGGCGGGGGCCGGGGCAAGTCTTGTAATATTCTTTTCCCACGTCATAATCGCGCGCGCACCCCCACCAAAAATCCAATTCTGGCCAGTATCACCGTCAGCAAGGCGTGAATTGCCCTGTCCGGGTGAGCGGCGTTCGATCAGCTGTGGAAATTAACAAAGGAATCAGGCCAGACTTGCGATCTACCTTTACATTCACCTCAGACAGAGCTTGCCCTGATTTGCGCCAGTCAGTAATCGCATGCCCCATGCAATTTGAGACAATCCCACACCCCGCCCCTATGCCTGATGCCGCGCGCGAAGCTGCCATTGCCGATCCTGGATTCGGCAAGGTCTTTACCGATCATATTGTCACCATCGATTATGACGAAGATAAAGGCGGCTGGCATTCAGCCCGTATCGGCCCGCGCGAACCCATTGCGCTCGATCCAGCGGCCAGCGTGCTGCATTACGCGCAAGAAATCTTCGAAGGGATGAAGGCCTTCCCCCACGCCGATGGCGGGTTTGCGATGTTCCGGCCAGAGGAGAATGCAAAGCGGTTTAACGCAAGCGCGCGCCGAATGGCGATGCCCGAAATTTCAGAGGAACTGTTCCTCGAAGCGGTGCGGCTTGCGGTGAAGACCGACGCGAAATGGATGCCGCCCGTGGATGGCGGATCGCTGTATATCCGTCCGTTTATGTTCGCGTCAGAGGCGTTCTTGGGTGTGCGTCCGGCCAAACAGTATAAATTTGTCGTCATTCTGGTGTCGACCAGCAATTACTTCAAAGGCGGCGTGAACCCGGTCAAAATCTGGGTCAGTCAGGATTACGTTCGCGCGGCCCCCGGCGGCACCGGCGCGGCGAAAACCGGCGGCAATTATGCCGCCAGCCTCGTCCCGCAAGCCGAAGCGATTGCCAAAGGATGCGATCAGGTCGTGTTCCTTGACGCGGCAGAGCACAAATGGGTGGAAGAACTGGGCGGTATGAACCTGTTCTTCATCCGCCGCGACGGCAGCGTGATCACCCCGCCTCTAACCGGAACAATTCTGCCGGGCATCACCCGCGACAGCCTGATCGCGATGCTGCGCGAGGAAGGGCTGGAGGTGCGCGAAGAGCCCTATTCCATCGATCAATGGCGCGCCGAGGCAGAAAGCGGCGAGCTGCTGGAAACCCTCGCCTGCGGCACCGCTGCGGTTGTAACGCCTGTCGGCACCGTCACATCGCCACAGGGTGAATTCACCATCGGCACCGGCGGTATCGGCCAAATGGCAAACAAGATGCGCGAACGGCTGATCGGTCTACAAAATGGCCGCGTTGCGGATCAGCACGGCTGGGTAATGCGGGTTTAGACCGTGCCTGATTCCATCCAAGTCGCCGCGCTGTATCACTTTACACCGTTTGACGATCCTGCTGCGTTGAAAGAACCGCTTGCTGCGGCTGCGGAGGCTGCAGGTGCGAAAGGCACGATCCTGCTCGCGCCCGAAGGCATCAACGGCACCATCGCGGCCTCGCCCGAAGGAATCGCCGCTGTGCTGGATCACATCCGCACGATCCCCGGCTGCGCCGAATTCGATGTCAAATATTCCTCCGCCGCCACGATGCCGTTCAACCGGCTCAAGGTCCGGCTGAAACGCGAAATCGTCACAATGGGTCAGCCGCAGGTTGATCCCACCGCCAGCGTCGGGCGCTATGTTGATCCGATGGATTGGAACGCGCTGATTGCGGACCCTGACACGATCGTGATCGACACGCGCAACGATTACGAAGTCTCGATTGGGCAGTTTGAGGGCGCGGTTGATCCGGAGACGGAGAGCTTTCGCGACTTTCCAAAGTGGTTCCGCGATCACCGCGAGGAATTGCTGAGCGGCAAGAAAAAGGTCGCCATGTATTGCACCGGCGGCATTCGCTGCGAGAAATCGACCAGTTTCCTGCGCGGCGAAGGGGTGGAGGATGTGTTCCACCTAAAAGGGGGGATCCTCAAATATCTTGAAACCGTGCCTGAAGCCGAAAGCCTATGGCACGGTGAGTGTTTCGTGTTCGACCAGCGGGTATCGGTCAAACATGGGCTGGCCCTTGGTTCGTATGGCCAGTGTTTTGCTTGCCGTCAGCCGCTCAGCCAAGAAGAAATGCAATCGGCTGACTACGCCGCTGGCGTAAGCTGTCCGCATTGCATCGATAAGCGCAATGATGAACAACGCGCACGTTATGCGGAACGGCAAAAACAACAAAGGCTCGCCAAAGAACGCGGTGAAAAGCACATTGGCGCAGGCCTTGAGAACGCGGCAAGTGATGATCTGCAATTGAGCGATGGCGGATGGGAAGCGAACTTCCCCGGCGGCCTTTCCCCCGATACTGGCACGCAAGAGGGTGGCGATTGAGCGCCCTCCCCATCCTCTATTCCTTTCGCCGCTGCCCCTATGCGATGCGCGCGCGAATGGCTCTTTGGATCGCGGGCATCACGGTTGAATTGCGCGAAGTAAAGCTCGCGAACAAGCCGCCCGAATTGGCGCTGGCGTCGCCCAAAGCCACCGTCCCTGTCTTGGTTTTGCCAACCGGCGCAGTGATCGATGAAAGCGTCGCGATTATGCGTTGGGCACTGGCGCGCAATGATCCTGAAAACTGGCTGGACGGGGACAATGCGTCTTTGATCGCGCGGGCAGATGGTCCGTTTAAGCACCACCTCGACCGCTACAAATATCCCAACCGATATGAAGATGAGCCCGATCACGGCACAGTGGATCATCAGGCCGAAGGCTACGCCATCTTGCGCGATTTTGATGCTTTGCTGGCGAACGGCGGGCAATTGTGCGGCGCGGGCAGGACATTGGCAGACATCGCTCTGTTCCCCTTCATTCGGCAATTTGCCAATCACAACCGCGGGTGGTTCGACACGGCTGATTTGCCGCATTTGCACCCTTGGCTGGCGGGTCATCTGGCATCCGATCTGTTCGGGCACATCATGCCCAAATTCACACCGTGGAAGGCCGGGGATACACCGATAGAATTTGGCCCAAATGCTGCGGCGGCGGCATAGGCGGCCATACTCGTCCGTCCGGCGGGACCTGGCCGCGCCATCTTCTATTGCGGCTTTAGCCAAGCATTAACCGCGTTGTCCTATCAAACAGTCATGCAAGATTTAAAGCCATCATCGAACGTCACAAACGACATTGACCGCGGAGAAGTGCATTTTTCCATCAACGGCCTTTGGGGTTCTGAAGAGATGGAAGGCTTTATCGAGGACTTGAATAAAAGCGCGTGGCCTTTGGTCAAAGCGGGCAAGACGCTCCATGTGCTAGGCTCAATGGAAGGGTTCGTTGCGCAAACACGTGAAACGGGCAACATCATTCAAGATCACTTGGTTACATCGCGTGACTATGGTCTGACGCGGGTCGCCATTTGCGGAGCGTCGGCATTGGTAAAGCTGCAATACAAGCGGCTGAGCGATGGGTTGGATGTCGAGTTTTTCGACAGCAAGCTGGACGCACTGCGATGGCTGCGCCGCCCTTATGAGAACGCGGCCTAACGGGTCCGCGTCAGCCAAGACCGGACGACCTTTTAGTTACCCACCCCGATGCCTTTCGGCAGCGCCGCTTTCAGCTCATCCACCCAAACGTCCGCCACCGCATCTGACGGCGCACGCCAATCGCCGCGCGGGGATAGCGCGCCTTGCGAGCTTACCTTGGGCCCATTGGGGATGGCGCTGCGTTTGAATTGAGAGAAGCCAAAGAAGCGTTTGAGGAAATTCTCAAGCCACCCGGCGATTTCACCCAATTCATATTGGTTCTTGCGCTCCTCAGAGAAACCAGCGGGCCATTGCCCCGCCGACGCATCGCGCCACGCATGATAGGCAAGAAACGCGATCTTTCCAGGGCGCTGCCCATATCGGATCGTGTGATGCAGGAAGAAATCATTGAGCTCATATGGCCCGATCTTTTCCTCAGTGCTTTGCATCGCGCCGTCTTCGCCTGCGGGGATCAGCTCTGGCGAAATCACCGTGTCGTACACCGCCATCAACACATCACCGCACTCGCTGGTGAATTGCTCCGTCTGAACGGTCCACCGGATAAGGTAACGGATAAGCGTTTTCGGGACGCCAGAATTGACGCCGTAATGGCTCATATGATCGCCCACGCCGTATGTGCACCAACCCAGCGCAAGCTCGCTGAGATCGCCCGTTCCAACAACAAATCCGCCATGTTGCCCAGCAAGGCGGAACAGATAATCTGTACGCAGGCCCGCCTGCACATTTTCAAAAGTGACGTCGTACTGCGGCTCTCCCTTGGAAAAAGGGTGCCCCATATCTTCGAGCATGCGGGTTGCAGCAGGTTTGATGTCGATCTCTTCGGCTGTGATGCCAAAGGTCTCCATCAATTTCCACGCATTGTCCTTGGTCGCGTCAGAGGTGCCAAAGCCGGGCATCGTGTAACCGCGGATCGCAGTGCGCGGCAGGCCCAGCCGGTCGCAAGCCTTGCTCGCCACAATCAAAGCGTGGGTGCTGTCGAGCCCGCCTGAAATGCCGATGATCAGGCTTTTCGCATGAGTCGCCTGAATTCGGCGCATCAGGGCATCGACCTGAATGTTGAAAGCTTCGTAGCAATCCTCATCCAAAGTCTTTTGATTGTTCGGCACAAACGGAAAACGGCGGACCGGACGGATCAAGCCAATATCGCCCGGCGATGCGGCGTGATCAAACACGATCCGCCGGAATGTGTCCTCTGGCCGGTCATGCGCCTCTGCCGCGTCAGAAAATGTCTGATTGCGCATCCGCTCCGCAGCAATTCGGTCGGTGTCGATATCGACCACGCAAAGTTCAGGATTGAGATCGAAACGGGTGCTTTCGCTTAACAATCCGCCCAACTCATAGATCACGCCCTGACCGTCCCAAGCAAGGTCGGTGGTGCTTTCTCCGTGTCCGCTGGCGGAATAGGCATAGGCACAGATCGACCGCGCTGAACTGGATCGGCAATGAAGGTGGCGATCGTCCGCTCGGCCGATTGTAATGGGCGATGCAGATAGATTGCACAGGATCAGCGCCCCAGCGAGCGCGGCCATTGTTCCTGGCGGATTGGGCGCCCAGAAGTCTTCGCAAATTTCTACGCCGAATGTGAAACCGGGCAGGTTCGACGCAGCAAAGATGAGATCAGTCCCAAAGGGCACCTCTTCCCCGTTCACGCCGATCCAAAGATCCTGACAATTGCGGCCATGGGCAAAGTGGCGCTTTTCATAAAACTCGCGGTAATTGGGCAGATAGCTTTTGGGAATCACACCCAGCAATTCGCCCCGCGCGATCACCAAAGCGCAATTATAAAGCTTTGCATTGCGACGAAGCGCTGCGCCAACGACCAAGACCGGCGTGAGGTCTGCGCTTGCTTCAACAATTTCACCGATAGCCGCCTCTGCTGCATCGAGCATCGCATTTTGCAGGTGCAAATCATCAATCGCATAGGATGACACGCACAGCTCTGGATAAACGACCAGATCGACATTCTGATCATGCGCTTTTCGCGCTTCAGATAGGATGCCTTTGGTGTTGTAAGCGACATCGCCAGTGCGCACGCTGGGCGTGGATGTCGCCACGCGAACAAAACCGTGGGCATGCATGTCGTAAAAACTGTGCGAAGTGGTGGCCATATTCCGCCGTGTTCCTGTCTGTTCTTTCGCCCCCGCTCTAGCGGCAAAGCGCCGCGCTTCCTAGTCGTGGCCGATCAAAGGCGCGAAAAGCCCCGCTTTGCCGCCTGACAGCGAAAGCTTGCACCCGCGCCGTTGCACTTTGCGCATCGAACCGCCAATTGTGTGAACAAGGGTCAGAGGGACCACATCCTTACCTGTCATTGGAGACAAAATATGGCCGATCCAACCTACACTCCCCCCAAAGTATGGAACGCCGATACCGAATCCGGCGGCCGCTTTGCCAGCATCAACCGCCCAACATCCGGCGCGCGTGAAGACAAAGACCTGCCGCGCGGCGACAATCCGTTTCAACTTCATTCGCTCGCCACGCCCAATGGGGTGAAGGTGACGATCATGCTCGAGGAATTGCTCGAACTGGGCCACAAAGGCGCAGAATATGATGCCTACACCGTCAATATCGGCGGCGGAGATCAATTCTCCAGCGGATTTGTGGCGATCAATCCCAATTCAAAAATTCCCGCTCTGGTTGATGCGAGCGGCGACAGCGAGTTTCGCGTGTTCGAATCCGGCGCAATTCTGGTGCATTTGGCGGAAAAATTTGGTGAGTTCCTGCCCGCAGACCCCGCCGCGCGCGCGGAGGCGCTCAGCTGGGTTTTCTGGCAGGTCGGCACAGGCCCGTTTATCGGCGGCGGATTTGGTCATTTCTACGCCTATGCGCCTGAAAAATACGAATACCCGATCAACCGCTATGCGATGGAAACAAAGCGTATTTTTGACGTTGCCGACAAACAGCTTGGCCAAACGCGTTTCCTTGCCGGCGACGAATACACCATTGCTGACATAGCGAATTTCCCTTGGCTCGCTCCGTTCGTGGCGGGCACCATTTACAACGAGGCTAAGACATTCCTGTCGATCGACGAATATAAAAATGTCGGCCGATGGGCGCGTGAAATTGCTGCCCGCCCTGGTGTGCAGCGCGGCCGCTTGGTCAACAAAGTTTGGGGTGATGAAGATCAGCAATTGGCCGAACGTCATTCGGCTGCGGATTTTGAGGGCAAGAATCTCGATTTCACGTTCTAAACCTAATTCTGCGCCGACAAACAATGGGCTGGAAGTTATCGCGCTTCCGGCCCATTGTCGTTTCGTGACCGAGCAAATTTTTTGACCAACAAGACGCACGACAAGATACGCCTGCGTGAAAAGCTGGGTTATGGCATCGGCGATCTGCCGTCGGGCCTCTACCTCAATTTCTTTGGCGCGTATCTGCTCTATTTCTTCGTCGACTTGGGCGGCGTCGCCCCGGCGGCGATGGGTTTCATGCTCTTGATTTCCCGCGTCGTGGATGCGGTGACAGACCCATTGATGGGTGCCTTGAGCGATAGGACCCGCACCCGCTGGGGCAGATACAGGCCTTATATCTTGTTCGGGGCTGTTCCTTTTGGAATCACCGGCTTTGCGATTTTTGCCGCACCGCCGATGTCGGTGGGATGGCTCTTGGTGTGGGCCTACGTCACCTATGGGCTCGCCATGCTGGCCTTTACCGCGGTCAATGTGCCCTATTCTGGCCTGCTCGGCGTTATCTCTCCTTTGGCGAAAGAACGCGCAAGCGTGACCGCGTTTCGCATGTTCTTTTCCAGCTTTGCCGGGATCATGGTGGGCGTGCTGGCCACCACATTGGTGCGCGAATTGGGCGGGAGCGACGAAGCACGCGGGATCATGCTGACCATGGCCGTTTTTTCTGCGCTGGCGGTGGCGGTATATTTCACGACCTTTGCCACCACAAAAGAACGCATCCCCGCCGCACCGTCCAACACCAGCATCCGCAGCGATTTGAAGACATTGTTGCGCACAGGGGCGTGGTATGTGGTGGCGATATCTGCGATTTTCGGAGTGGTCTCCATCGCCAGCCGAGCTGCGACCGCGCGGTTCTATTTCAAATATGTGGCCGGCGATGACGGAGCGCCAGTGTTCCTGTTTCTCGACCGGTTTGGCCTGTTCCTCACCGCCTTGGCCTTGGGTCAGATCAGCGGGGTTCTGATCGCCTATGTTTTGCAGCGCCGGTTTGAAAAGGCACATCTGCTTATCGCAGGCGGCGCGCTGAAAATCGGGGGAATCACCCTGTTCGCCTTGGTCCCGCTTGATGCGGTTTGGTTGCAAACATTCTCCCAATACCTTGTCGGCATTGGGTTTGGGTTCTTGATGCTGCTCGCCTTTTCGATGTTCACCGACATTGCCGAATATATCGATTGGAAATCAGGCCAGCAGATGACGGCCCTGACCGTTTCGGCGTCTATATTTGCGGTAAAAATTGGCATGGGATTGGGCGGCGCACTTCCCGGCATTGTGCTGTCATCGACGGGATATGTCGCAGCCGAGGCGCAAAGCGCAGAAGCGTTGGCGGGGATAAATTTTGCGTTTGCGATTCTGCCTGCGCTGATCCTAATTCCAGCGGCAATCGCCATGCTTTTCTACCGGCTCGATCACAAAACCATCGCAAAGGTAGAGCGTGATCTGTCCCAGCGCAGGGCCGATCCTCAAGCTTTATGACAAATACCGCTCAAACACTCTTCACATCTGCAAAAGACCCGTTATATCGCGCTCTCCTGCTGGGGCGTCGCCAAGTGGTAAGGCACCGCTTTTTGGTAGCGGCATTCGCAGGTTCGATCCCTGCCGCCCCAGCCAGGAATTCCCTAAATCGTTAGACGGTACCGGCCACGCACAGGTTTTGGCCTGTCACCCACTCGCCCGAATTCCCGACCAGATACAGCACACAGGCTGCGATATCGCGCGGTGTACCTAGACGTCCGGCAGGCAAATTGAGCTGTTCGAGCAGAGGGCCAAAATCCTCATCATTCATGTTCAGCGCCTTTTTCACCGTGTCGGTCGGCACGAATCCGGGCAGGATGGCATTCACGCGAATCTTTTGCGCGCCCATTTCAAGCGCGAGCGTTTTGGTGAGCATGTTCACCCCCGCTTTGGCGGCGCTGTAATGGCCGCTGCCGGGGAATGGGTCGCGCCCCGCCATGCTGGATGTGTTCACGATGCTGCCGCCGTCCTTCATATGCCGCGCCGCTGCGCGCACGCCGTAGAAAACGGAAGACAGGTTCACCGCGAGAGTCTTGTCCCATTCCGCAGGGTCCAGTTCCGTGATGGGCGCTGAAACGAGCGATCCCCCGGCATTGTTGATCCAAATGTCGAGCCGTCCAAATTCATCCACCGCTCGCTGAGCCAGCGCTTCCATCTCTTCAGCCGATGACACGTCCGTCGCCTGCGCGATCGCTCGCCCAGCAGAATTGCTCGCATTGATATCGGCTGCCACGCGGTTGATTTGATCATCAGAGCGCGCCGCGCACACCACATTGGCTCCCGCTTCAGCGAGCAAATGGGCGATGCCTTCGCCTATGCCGCGGCCTGCTCCGGTGATGACGGCGGTTTGGCCCGATAAGTCGAACAAGTCTTGCATAGCATGTTTGCTCCTGATGTTTGATCTGGGGAAGAGCTATGCGCCTAGCTGGGGGTGCGTCTACTAACGCTTATGAGGGCAAGGAGGCCGGATTAGGCGCCGATGACTGCATCGGCCAACGCTGCGCCTGAAATCCAGGCTCCCTCCACACGCGGAGAATGCAGGTAGTCGCCCGCAATACCAATCCGCGCATTGGGATCGAACTGAGCCGCTGTGTCAGATGGTTTAGCTGTCGATGTTTCAGGTTTCGCATACAGCCAACGGTGCGCGGCAATGTGATTGGGGGCGATTGCTGAGACGCCGGTTTGCTCAAAGAAGTCCTCAAGCAGAGCTGCGCCCGCCTCTTCCTTAGGTAGATCAATGATTGCTCGGCTGCGCGCCGGACTGGCATGCAGCACCCAGCACTCATTGCCCTTACGCTCTGGCTTTGCCGAATTGCGCGCCGCCCACGCAATCCGTGCATCGGGATCGCTTACCGCGTCTTGGGCAATGGGAAGCGGTGCGGCAAACCCCACCATCACCGCCCAGCACGGCTCTGACACGATGTTCATGGGTATGGCGGCGAGATTAGGCGCAACGTTGGCCAGCAATTCGCCCGCCTGTTCGGCCGGCACGGCAATCAACACGGTATGGGCTGTGAAGCGATCTTCGCCCGCATCAATATGCCACATGCCCTCGCTGCGGGTGAGAGACAGTGCCCTTGTGCCCCAATGCACGTTAAGCCCGCTCGCCATGGTGCGGATAGGGCCATTCATACCAGGCGCTCCGACCCACGCCTCTTCGCCAGCGGCTGGCCAGCGCGCGGCCGCACCTTCCGCTTCCCAAGCCGCAACCGCCGCTTGAAACCCGGCATCGCGCGCGGTGAAAAATTGTGCGCCGTGATCAAAACTCACGCTCTCTCCGTGAATTTCGGCCCGCCTTGCCGCCATGCGTCCGCCCGGCCCACGGCCCTTGTCCAAGACCCTCACATCGCGGCCAGATGCGGTCAAACGCACCGCGCAGGAAAGCCCCGCCATTCCGGCGCCAATGATCAAAATATCGCTGTGTTGATTATCCATACCCGCCCAACGCGCAGACAAGGCCAATGTTTCAAGCTATTTTACGGTGCGGAACGATTTGGCTTTGCCTCTGCGAGAATCAGCGAAAAACGATCCCGATCGTCCAACCACCGCGCCTGCGGTTCCCATCCGCTTGCCAACAGCAACATATTCGAGGTGCGGCGGTTGAATTTATGGCTGTTTTCGGTGTGGATCGTTTCACCTGCGATCATGGAATACGAGCGCCCATCGACAGTGAATGCCATGTCAGATTGCGCGACAAGATGCATTTCAATCCGGGCATATTCATCATTCCAGCGCGCCTCATGCTTCAATCCCTCGATCGGTATATCGCCGCCCAATTCGCGATTGATCCGGCGCACAAGATTGTAATTGAACTGCGCTGTAACACCGGCAGCATCGTCATAGGCGGCAATTAGGACGCTGGTGTCTTTGATCAGGTCCATCCCAATCAAAAGCTGCGCGCCCTCCCCCAAAGTCTCCCGCATGTTGCGCAGCAAATCGACCGCAGTGCGCGCGACCATATTGCCGATTGTGGAGCCGGGGAAAAACCCCAGCTTGGGCAGACCAGCAACGGCCTGAGGCAAAGCCACTTGGCGCATAAAATCGGCCTCCACCGGGTGCACCGGCAATCCCGGAAATTTCTGCGCCAAATCACGCGCCGCCGCCCTTAAAAAATCGCCCGAAATGTCGAGCGGGACATAGGCAGCCGGCGCAATCGCGGAGAGCAACAGCGGGGTTTTAACAGACGATCCTGAGCCAAATTCGATGACCGCTCGCCCTTCCCCAATCATGTGTGCAAATTCCGACCCGCGGCCGCGCAATATCTGCGTCTCTGCCCGCGTGGGATAATATTCGGGCAGCTGCGTGATATCCTCAAACAACTGCGATCCAGCGTCATCATAAAGCCAACGCGCGGGCGTCGCCTTTTGGCTTTGCGATAACCCAGCCAGAATGTCGGCGCGAAACTGTGTATCGACCCCGCTCGCATCCTTTTCGACCAGCTCAAGGCCCTGCACACTCGCCATAATCAAATGTCCTTTGCGAGCCGCAGCCCGGTGAATTGCCAGCGTTGATGCGGGTAAAAGAAATTGCGGTAGGACGCGCGGGAATGGCCGCGCATGGTCGCACAGCTTGCCCCTTTAAGGACGAATTGCCCGCTCATGAACTTACCGTTGTATTCGCCAACAGCACCTTTTGCTGCGCGAAAACGCGGATAGGGCAAATAGGCAGAGCGCGTGAACTGCCAGCAATCGCCAAACAAATCCGTGCCGCCGCGCGGACCAAAGTCCAAAGCGGCGTCCAACTGATTGCCGCCAGCTGGATCATACGCGGCAGGTGCGTCTTGGCCGTCTGCATCAGGGCCGACTTGACCGCGCGCGACCGCTTCCCATTCCGCCTCTGTCGGCAGGCGCGCACCTGCCCAAGTGGCAAAGGCGTCTGCTTCATAATAGGAGATATGCGTGACCGGCGCGTCGGGGTCGCGCGGCCGGTATCCGGCATGGGTAAACCAATCCCCGTCACGCCAATACAGCGGCGCGGATATCTCATTTTCGCGAACCCAGCCAAGCCCATCGGAGAGCCAGAGCGACGCATTGCTGTAGCCTCCATCGGCAATGAAATCGGACCATTCCCGATTGGTCACCAGCCTATCTGCAAGCGCAAATGGCTCCAACAATACGCGGTGGCGCGGAGCTTCATTGTCGAAGGCAAAATCGCCATCACCATGCCCAATCAAGGCAAGCCCGCCTGGATGCGAATGCCATCCCATCTCTTTGCACGGCTCGCTCGCAGCTGCCTTTGTTTTGAACATCGCTGGCGCAAGCGGATTTTGGAACAAAGCGTGTTTGATATCGGTGAGCAACAATTCGATGTGCTGCTGTTCATGCGCAATGCCCAGCGCGATCAGATCATCGTGTTCGCCGCTGCTCAAAAGAGGTTCCATCGCGGCATCCACCGACGCGCGCCAATCGATCACCTCTTTCAGCAGCGGGCGCGACAGCATGCCGCGCGCAAATCGTCCGATGCGCGCCCCTTCTGCTTCATAATAGGAGTTAAAAAGGAACGGCCAATCCGCGTTGTAAATCCGGTATCCTCGCGCAAATTCGCGCAGCAGAAATGTCTCCCAAAACCAAGTTGTATGGGCCAGATGCCATTTGGCGGGGCTGGCATCCTCCATCGATTGGATCGTTGCATCGGCATCAGATAGGTGAGCGGCTAAAGCCTCGCTCATCGCGCGGGTTCGGCGATATCGTTCCGCTAAGCTTTCGCCGGGCGCATGATGCGTTTCTTCGTGCTGCTTGCTCTGCGGCAAAGGGCAGCTCCCTCATTCCTGCTGTATAGACGGCAAATATGGGGCATGCGCGCAAAGAATGAAAGCCATTCCAGAGAATTGGATAAGAGCCTAACCCACGTGTGAACCGCCCCTTGGTACTTAGGCTGCCATGCGCACCCGATTGCGGCCTGCATCTTTCGCATCATACAAGGCGCCGTCTGCCCGTGCGAAGAGCGACAAGGCGGTGTCGCCGGCCTGAATGCAGGCATAGCCTAAGCTTACCGTGACATTGGGGACAGGCGCTACAGAGCTGTCGCTGGCTATGATCTGGCGCAGCCTTTCAATCATCACACGCGCCATCCCATCGGAGGCTCCGGGGATGATCCAGACAAATTCTTCACCGCCCACTCGGCCTACAAGATCGCCTCGACGAGACTGCCCATCGGCAAGGCGCGCGACGCGCCGCAAGACTTTGTCGCCAGACGGATGGCCATGCAAATCGTTGACGCGTTTAAAGTGGTCGATATCGAACATGACGAGCACCAACGGCATTTGAGTGACACGGGCATTCATCACAATACGGTCCAATTCGCGCATCACCCGGCGGCGATTGGCCAAGCCAGTCAACGGGTCGGTCTCTGCCAGTTCGCGCGCTTGGCGGGCCTCGTTGATGGCTTCGGCATGTTTGGTTGCAAGCTCGCGTTCACGCTGGACCTGATCGGTGTTGTCGCGGATGACGGCCACCACGCGGTGCACCAGTCCATCACCGCCCATCAGGTTGCAGGCCTGAACAGAAATCGACAGCCTGCCGCCATCAAAGTTAGATACATCGAATTGCAGCGTGTACGGCTCAACCTCGTCGGTATGCTCATTCACTTTGCCGATCAGATCGATGTCATTGGCGAACAATAGGGTCTCCGCATCGCCTTCGACAAAGTCTTCTCCCTCTTCGATGCCGAACAATCGCTTTAGCCCGTCTGACCACAACTGCGTTCCGGTTTTGGGATCAAACTGCCAAATACCAATGCCTGCGATGGTTTCCGCCATTCGCACCATGCGCAGCAATTCGGCCATGCTGCGCGCTCTTTTTCGGGCAAGGCGCGCCGCGCTGCGGGTTTCACGGCGTGCGGCGATGACTTTGCCGATGGCCGCTATCGCGATCAAACCAAGCGCGATCACAATCAGCATCAGCATATCGGAGCCGATCACCATTCCCAATGCCGTGCTCTGCTCAGCCACCGGCGGACCCCGGGTTAGCAGAAGCAAGGGTTAGCGCAGAGACCGAAACACCGAGCAGATCGGCCAGACCGGTCAATGGAAAAAGGATAGTGTGCAATGCCATGTGGCAATGCGATTACCCGAAAAAGCGTATGCACGAGCAACACGCCAGCCCAAGGATTGTTACCTAGTGCTGGCGAAGATGGCCCCAAACGTGTGAATTTTGCTTACGCTGCGTCCGCCGCCCGCTGCTCATTCACCTCGGTGTTGAGCATTTCAGCAAGTGCAAAGGCCAGCTCCAGCGATTGCTCCGCGTTGAGGCGCGGATCGCAATGCGTGTGATAGCGATCGCCCAAACGTTCTTCTGTAATCGCCACCGCGCCGCCGACACATTCGGTCACATCTTGGCCCGTCATCTCAATATGGATGCCGCCAGGATGCGTGCCTTCTGCGCGGTGCACGTCAAAGAAGCCGCGCGTTTCGGTTAGGATCCGGTCAAACGGCCGCGTTTTAAATCCGGTGTCGGATTTCACCACATTGCCGTGCATCGGATCACAGCTCCAGACAACAGAATGCCCTTCGCGTTTCACGGCGCGCACCAATTTGGGCAGCCCTTCTTCGACTTTGTCATGGCCAAACCGGCTGATCAGGGTGATCCGCCCCGCTTCGCGCGATGGGTTTAGGATATCCAGCAGCTCCAGCAGAGCGTCAGGCTCCAAACTTGGCCCGCATTTCATGCCAAGCGGATTGCCGATGCCGCGCGCAAATTCGATATGGGCGCTGCCGGGGAAACGGGTGCGATCGCCGATCCACAGCATGTGCGCGCTGGTCGCGAACCAATCACCTGTCAACGAATCCTGCCGGGTCAAAGCTTGCTCGTACGGCAGCAGCAGCCCTTCGTGGCTGGTGTAGAAATTGGTGCCCTGCAATTGCGGAACGGTTGCGGGGTCAATCCCGCACGCTTCCATAAAGTCGAGCGATTCGCCGATGCGGTCCGCCGTTTCAGCGAACTTTTCCGTCCACGGAGTGCGGCCCATGAAATCCAACGTCCATTGATGGACCTGCCGCAAATTGGCGTATCCACCGCCAGCAAAAGCCCGCAGCAGATTCAATGTGGACGCAGCCTGAGAATAGGCACGCACCATCCGGGCCGGATCGTTGCGACGCTGAACCGGGTCAAAATCGATGCCGTTGATATTGTCGCCGAGATAGCTTGGCAGCGTGACATCGCCCTTTGTTTCTGTCGGTGAACTGCGAGGCTTGGCAAATTGCCCTGCCATCCGGCCCACTTTCACGACCGGACGCTTGCTCGCAAAGGTCATGACGACCGCCATCTGCAACAGCACACGGAACGTATCGCGGATGTTGTTGGGATGAAACTCTGCAAAGCTTTCCGCGCAATCGCCGCCTTGCAGCAGGAATGCTCGGCCATTGGCGACCTCAGCAAGGTCAGCTTTCAGCGCGCGCGCCTCGCCCGCAAAAACGAGCGGCGGATAATTTTCCAGCGTCGCTTCGGCATCGGCCAGTTCAGCAGCGTCTTCGTAGAGCGGCAAATGCCGCGCTTCGTGCTCTTTCCAACTCGTCGGGTTCCAATTCTGGGGCACGGTCAATCAGTCTCTTTTTCAAAATAAGGGGCAGCGCGAATTACCGCGCAAGTTTTATATGTAAAGCCGAATACGGCATTAGGACAACTTTATTTCGCGCGCAGAGAAATCGGCTCGCTCGATTTGGCCACTATCGTCCTGCTGGCGGAGTCGCCTGCGGGGGCATCGGCAAGGCGCGAACGGCGGGGCGGGAAACCGCCGAACTTGCTGCCACTGCGCCCTCAGGCGGTTCTGCCAGTTCCTGGCCTTCGGGGATCACCGCCAGTTTGAGCGGAGAACGCTGAGCGAAATAGCGATCGGCCAGGAACTGCATAATCTGCGGGCTGGTTTGCGAATAATCCGCCAAAAGCGAACGCAAGAGCCCCACTCGCTGCGGATCAAAGCTCGCCCCTTCAAGGTTGTAGAGCCAGAACTGATTGCCGGTCGAGGCACGGCGAACGCGCTGGCTCAACGGCTCAGTAACCCGCGTGATTTCATCCGCGGTCGGCGGGTTTGCCACCAATTCACGCGCAATCCGGTCTGCTTCGGCAAAGAACACCGGAACAAGGTTTGGCTCCATCTGTGCAAGCGCCGTGATCCGCCCACCTGAGGCGATATCAGATGGCCAGTTTGACCAAACTTGAGGCGAATAGCTGGCACCAAGACGCTCTCGCAAAGCTTCCAGCAGGCGGTTGTTGAAAATCTGCACGAGGATTTCGAGTTGGCGCGATTCGCGAATGCTAGCCATGCCGCCGCCACTGGGCCATGTGATCACTGCCGCCGCCTGATTGGCATCGCCCCGGTGGGTCAACACCGTTGGCGCGTCAGTGGCGGAGGCAAAGGCAGGCACGCGGGCAGCCACGTCGGCCGCAATGGGCGCGCGCTCAGGCAAAGCGCCAAATGTCTCGGTCAATTTCGCAACAATCGCATCGCGATCGTATTCGCCAAAGATCAGCACCTCAATTGGCCCTTGAGTAAGCAAAGGCTCCCACACTTCGCGGAAACCCTCCGGCGTTACCCCTTCGAGCATTTCAGGCGTTGGCGTTGCAAAACGCGGATCACCATCGGTGGCGAGAAATTCCATATCTCGGCTCAGCACCGCTCCAGGGCTTGTGGAATAGGTGTTATAGGCCAGCTCGGCCGCCGCACGGGCGCGGATCACGGGATCCTCATCCCAGCGTGGCATGCCCAATTTGGCCGCGAACAGGTACAATTGATCGGCAACATCATCAGACCGGGTTTGCGCGGTAAAGGTGAACACCGCATCGCTGATACCGAATTCAAACCCCAGTTTGCGCCCCGTCCCCAGCCGGTCGAGCTCATTTTGGCCCAATTCGCCAATACCCGATCCAACCAGGGCCATTTGGCCAATCGGCGCATAGACGGCTGTCTCTTCGTCAAACGCGCGATAGCCCGCGCCAAAACGCACCCGCACCGTTACCCGGCCCGGCTCTGCATTGTTGGACCACAACAGCGCGCGCACGCCGTTGTCGAAATTGACCTGCTCAACTTCCAGAATGCCCAACGGCCCCTGCTCAACAATGGTCCCCGCGTCGCCAACAGGGGGCAATTCGTCAAAGGACAGGCTTTGCGCCGCCAGACGCGCGGTGTCATCAACCGCAGCTTCCGTGGCAAGAGCAAGAGAGAGCGCTGCCTCATCCGCTTCGCCAATGCTGGGCGTGACATAAACCGACCGCAGCACATCGCCTGCAAACAAAGCGCGCGTGCGGGTTGCCACTTCATCTGGCGTCAGTCGGTTTTTCATGCCGCGCCACACATCCAGGACAACCTCTGGGCTGGCCACGGTTTCGCGAATGTCCACTGCGTTGACGAGATTGTTGGCAAGGTCGCGGCCGGCTTGGACCGGGGCTTGCTCAACCGAATTGGCAAAGGCCACGTCAAATTCCGCCGCCTCACGGTCGATCTCTTCCTGTGTCGGTGGGTTGGCAATCGCATCGGCGATCACCCCGCGCACATCAGCCAAAGCGGCCTGCCAATCACTCGTTAGCGGAGCAACCGTGATAAAAGTCGCGTCGGTGGAACGGGAAACGTCATCTTGCCCCACCTGAGCGTAAAGATAGGACCCGCCGGCGCGTGCGCGCGTTTCCAGACGCCGGTTGATGATCGATTGCGACAAGGCATCGAGCAAAAGGCCTTCATTGTAGACGATCGTATCGTCGACTTTTCGCCATGGACGCATGATCGCATAAGAAAGGCTGCGCGGCAGATCAGGTTCCACCGCGATACCCAAATCACCGATCGGCAAGCCTGTTCCCGCCGCAATGGGCGCATTCACTGGGACAACCGGATCGCCAAAATCGGGGGCAATGCCGGGCTCGCCGGTGCCCTCCCAATCGCCAAACCATTGTTCGACCAGACCCGCCAAAACCATCGGATCGGCATCACCTGCCACAACAATCACCGTGTTTTCCGGACGGTACCAACGCTGGTAAAACGCGCTAACGGTCTCTCCGGTCGCGGCTTCAAGTGTTTCAACCGTGCCGATGGGATTGCGCGTGGCGAGGCGTTGCCCAGCAAAGAAAGTGCGCCGGGTTAGATCGCTAACGCGCTGCGATGCTCCGCCGCGTTCGCGTTTTTCCGCCAGAACAATCGGGCGTTCCGCATCGACGTTCTCATCGCTCAAAACCGGTTCGCGGATCATGCCAGAAAGCAAACGAAAGCTCTCATACAATTTGGCGTTGTCGATGTCTGGAATGTCGAGTTTATAGGCGGTGTGCGTGGGGCTGGTCTCAGCATTCGCATCGCTGCCAAAGGTCGCGCCCAGCCGCTGCCATGCGGCAATCGCTTCTGCTTGTCCCAGATATTTGCTTTCCCGGAACAGCAAGTGTTCGAGCAAATGGGCAAAGCCTTGTTCGCTGTCTTCTTCATGCAGCGAACCGGCATCCACCCGCACGCGGATCGACATTTGGCGCGGCGGCACTCCGTTGCGGCGCACCGCATAACGCAAGCCATTGTCCATCTCACCAAAGAGCCACTCGGCATCAACCGGGACGTTGCTGCCTTCGTAAAGCCACGGCGTTTCACCGTCGGCCTGCAGAGCGGTTGGCTGCGGAATTTCGGGAGTCGCGGCGGGAACCTCGGCAATGTCCTGCGCAAAGGCGGGAATTGTCAAAGCAGCAGGTGCAGCGAAGATGGAAAGGGCGGCGCTTGCCCGAATAAACAGATTCATGCAGCCATTATAGGGATAGCAGCCATGAAGGACCAGTGAATGTGTGCAAACTATCGCACCCCTATCGCTCCTTGCCCGCAAGCGGTGCACACCCTATCTATCTTTTCATGTTTATAGAGACCGAAACCACACCGAACCCATCGAGCCTGAAATTCCTGCCAGGACGCTCTGTCATGGTCGCCGGGACGCGCGAATTTGCCTCACCCGAAGCCGCAGAAGCGAGCCCCTTGGCTGAAGCGATTTTTGACACAGGCGAAGTCGTCAATGTGTTCTTTGGTTCGGATTTTGTGACCGTCACCGCAGGCCCCGGCGCCGATTGGGGTGCGCTCAAATCGCAGGTGGTTACGATCCTGCTCGATCATTTCGTATCCGAGGCCCCCTTGTTTGCAGGCGGCAGCGCGGATGGTATTTCGGTTCCGGCCGAAGAGATTGAAATGGCTGTAGAGGATCGCGCAGAAGATGCAGAGATCATCGCCTCTATCAACGAATTGCTCGAAACCCGCGTGCGCCCGGCGGTTGCTGGCGATGGCGGCGATATTGCCTATCGCGGCTTTAGCGAAGGCGTGGTCTACCTCACACTGCAAGGCGCATGCGCGGGTTGCCCATCAAGCACGGCAACCTTGAAGCAAGGGATTGAGAGTTTGCTCACCCATTACATCCCCGAAGTCAACGAAGTGCGCGCCGCGTAATTCTGAAACTCTGGCTTGCAGAGCCGCTGCGCCTGAGGCATCGCGCCTGCCCATGAAAGTGCCTCAGACACCGCCCAAGAAAACGCTGGCCATCGAAACTGCCAGCGAAGCGTGCTCGGTTGCGCTTTTCGATGATGCGCGTCTTGTCGCACACGATTACAAGGTGCTGGGTCGCGGCCATGCAGAAGCATTGGTGCCCATGATCGCGGCTCTGCCCGACAAAGGGCGCGCGGACCGCATCCTTGTCTCACTGGGGCCCGGCAGTTTCACCGGAGTGCGCATCGGCATCGCCACCGCGCGCGCATTGGGCGTGGCTTGGGGCGCTCAAGTGCTCGGCTATCCGACTTTGGATTTGGTGGCTGTGCGCGCATGGCAGCCGACCCCGCGTGCCGTGACTGTTTGTATGAATGGCGGACACGGCGAATGGTTCGTGCAAAATTTCGGCGGCGGCGATGCGCAAGATGAATACCGTTCTTTGACGCCTAAGTCTGCAGCAAAAGCCTGCCTTCATGACGTCATCGTAGGCAACCGGGCCCAACAATTGGCCGATTTGCTGGAGGGGCGCGATGCGCACGCTCTTGAATTGTTGCCAGATGCGGCAAAGGTGCGCCTCCTTCACGAAAGCCGCCTCACCGCGGACCTATCCCCCATCTATGGCCGCGCGCCCGATGCTGTTCCGCAATCGGCCAAACAGCCGCCTGCTAATCCCGCATGACCCCCTGCCCCTATCTTGTCGCGCGCATAATGAAGGTGATGGACAGCGCCTTTGATCCCACCTTTCGTGAAGCGTGGAACCGCCGGCAAGTTTCCGATGCGCTTTCATTGCCCAGCACCCATGCCATCGTGATCGATGCAAATGGCGAAGAGATCGAAACTGATCCCCTCCGACCCGATTCTAGGGAGCCCAGCGGATTTGTCCTCACCCGCAACGGTGCAGACGAAGAAGAATTGTTGTTGATTGCCGTTTTACCCGAGTTCCGTAGATGTGGATTGGGTGAAACATTAATTGATCGATTGTTAAAAAAAGCACGAGCGCGCGGTACAAAGCGGATGTTTTTAGAAATGCGCCGTGGAAACCCGGCCGTCTATCTTTATAAAAAGATCGGATTTGAACCTATCGGCGAGCGCCCTAATTACTACAGTTTGTCTAATGGCTCTCAAGTGGATGCAATTACTTTTGGAATGACACTCTAATTTATAATAATTTGCAAATATTCGACGAATAGATCAGTTTTCCATACAAACCGCCGCTCTCCCTTCTTGCAAAAAATCTTTTTGTCGGCCATGCGCGACTC
This sequence comes from uncultured Erythrobacter sp., assembly GCA_947502815.1. Classification (GTDB taxonomy): domain Bacteria; phylum Pseudomonadota; class Alphaproteobacteria; order Sphingomonadales; family Sphingomonadaceae; genus Erythrobacter. Next base: position 1,236,433 of record CANNBH010000001.1, on the reverse strand, counting down.
ATCGGAAAAATCCGAATAAAAAAAGACATGAGGAACTCTGGCAAATGCAAGATTTGGAAATCGAGATGAAAGAAACACTCATCACACTCACCAGCGATATCGTGGCCGCACACCTGAGCAACAATGACGTTCAAGTGGAGTCCGTCCCCGAGCTGATCACCAATGTCTATGGCGCTCTTTCGAGCCTTGGTGAAGAAGTTGAACCCGAAGAAGTGCGGCCTGAACCGGCTGTATCGATCCGCGCTTCGGTAAAACCTGATTACATTGTTTGTCTTGAAGACGGCAAGAAATTGAAGATGCTCAAACGGTATCTTCGCACCAATTTCGATATGACGCCTGAAGAATATCGTGCCCGTTGGAATCTTCCTTCCGATTATCCAATGGTCGCTCCAAACTACGCCGAAAAACGCCGCGATCTGGCGAAGAAAATCGGCCTGGGACGCAAACCGGGCACAGGCCGCGGCCGCCGCAAGGCGAAATAAGACACCATCAGTGAGGCTCAGCGCCCCTAGCGATCCATTTAGCTGGGGGCGCTGCTCGCCTGAAACTTGAGCAATCCGCCTAGGCTGGCTAAGACGCGTCCATGTTTAAGCCGTCGGGCCGTGCATATGCGGTCATTGCCGACATCTTTTTCGGGGAAATGGTCGCGTGAGCCAAAAAATCGATCTCGAACAGCTTTGCGCCGAAAAAGGTCTGCGCATCACTGAGCAACGCCGCGTGATCGCAAAAGTCCTATCTGACAGCGATGATCACCCCGATGTGGAGCTGCTGCACCAGCGTGCTTCTGCGGTGGATTCGAAAATCTCTATCGCCACTGTCTATCGCACCGTGCGCCTGTTTGAAGAGGCAGGCATTCTGGATCGCCACGATTTTGGCGATGGCCGGTCGCGGTATGAGCCGGTGCCTGAGGCACACCACGATCATCTCATCGATGTGGAAACTGGTAAAGTGGTTGAGTTTGTCGACCCCGAGGTTGAAGCTCTGCAACGCCAAATCGCTGAAAAGCTCGGCTATCGCCTCGTTGACCACCGGATGGAGCTTTACGGCGTCCGTCTCTCACGCGAAAATTGAGCGCAGCGATGCCTGAAACAGCGACCAACACAGGCACTGAAGCAGCAACAGAGGGCATAGCATGGGAGCTGCGCGTAGGCGCGGCACGGGGTGAGACAACTCCGATCTCAATTCGCGGTTGGTTCCGCGTTGCCCTGCGCACACTGGCATTGCTGGTGTTGATGATCACATTTGTGCCGCTGCATTACCTCTACCGCATCTTTGCCTATGGTTCCCCCTTCCCCATGCTGTTTTTGCGCTACGCAGCGCGAATTTCCGGGGCGAAGGTTGAGGTTAAAGGCACCCATTTGAAGCGCGATGTATTTTACGTCGCCAACCACGTCTCTTGGCTTGATATTCTATCCATGGCGGGGGCCTGCGGAACAGCATTCGTTGCCAAGGCAGAACTGGCGACGGCGCCTTTGGTTGGTTGGCTGGCGTCTTTGAACCGGACAGTTTTTGTTAAGCGTGAGCACCGAATGGGTGTAGCGGAACAGATCAACGCGCTGAAAGAGGCGCTGGCGGACAACTGGGCGGTCACGGTCTTTCCTGAGGGCACCACGACCGACGGGCAATCGCTGTTGCCGTTTAAAACAAGCATGCTTTCTGTCTTAGAGCCGCCGCCGCCGGGTGTGTTGGTTCAACCGGTCCTGCTCGATTACGGATCCGTTGCGGAGTGGATCGGCTGGATTGGCGAAGAAAGCGGCCTCAACAATGCAAAGCGTGTTTTGGCGCGCAAAGGCACATTCCCTTTGCGCGTGGAGTTCCTCGAACCGTTTAGCCCCGAAGATTTCCGCGGCCGCAAGGCCATTGGTCAGGAATCGCGCCGCCGGATCGAAGAGGCGCTTTGTGAGGCGCTGGGAAAGCCCCTGCGTAAATTCGCGCATGATGTGGCGCCTATCCGCTATGAGAAGGGTGACGCGACACAAGGCGTTGGCGTGAAACTGAACGAAGCCAAGGTTCCAGACGAAACAAACGCTTAATCGGACTTTCTGACAAGCCGAGCTTAAAGCCCTGCGCGCACCAACCAATCGTGAAACAGGCGCACAGGCCGCATTTCAAGCGCCGTTGGCTTGCACACGAACCAATAGCTGTAAGGGCTTTGAACTTCGACACCCGGCAGGTTCGTCAGGCGATTGTCAGCCGCACGGCGCAAGTGATCATCGTGCATAATGGCGATACCTAGCCCCTGCGCAGCGGCCTCCAACATCAGCTGACCTGAATCGTAATGATCGATCGCTGCCGGCTCCATATCGTCAAGATCATTTGCCTTTTTCCACGCAACGAAGCTTTCGGGCAGCTCGTTGTGAATAAGGAAGGTCTGTTTCGACAAACTCTGATCATTGACTTCATTTCCGACCGAACGCGCGACTTCGCGTGAACAGATGGCGTGGACAAGGTTGTGATCCAACCGCACCGCGTGCAGCCCGCTCGCCGGGCCGCGAGACAGGATGATTGCAGCATCCAACGTGTCGCCTACCCGATCCTCTAGGTGAGGCGCTGTATCGATATCGATGTGGAGCAATGGATGGCGTTTGCGCAGCTCGCCCAAACGCGGAAACAGGCGCTGGCTTCCAAACATGGGCAGCACACCAAGACGCAGGCGTAAGAGCGAGATATTGTCCGATTGGCTCTCAACCGCGCGGGTCAACGACTCCAAATGCGGGTTCACCGCTTCGTAAAACGCTTGGCCTTCATCGGTTAGCTGCATCGATTGCCGCGCGCGAGTGAACAGCTTTTTTCCGACAAACTCTTCCAAATTCGTAATCCGCCGCGAAAGGGCGGACGGGCTCAATCCGATCTCCTCAGCCGCAGCCCGGGCGGATCCCAGCCGGACGGTGCGCATAAAGGCCTCAAGGGCGCGCAGGGGAGGAAGGCGGCGTGATGGCATTGTGTGAACTCCTATAGCTCGGGAGCTACGGGTTGGATGCTGCGGCAGATGCAAAAAGTCGAATGTTTTTTGCCCTATTCGTCAACAAAGTGCAGTTATTGCAAGTTGCTCGCAGGTGCTGCTTGCTCTGAAGCGGCTGCCGAGGGCGCATGCAAGCGTAAACGTTTCACATGTGTCTCGTCGCCGCCTGTTACCTCAATTCGCCAACCGCTGGGATGTTCCAACATTGCACCAACCGGCGGGACAGCCTCTGCCAGCACAAAGGCCAAACCGCCTAATGTATCGACCGCTTCTTCGACTTCGCCCAGCCGGGGATCGACCGTTTCCGCCACATCCTCAAGCTCTGCGCGCGCATCGCAGTCCCACATCCCATCGCCGATTGGCACGATCAACGCTTCCGGCGTTTCGTCGTGCTCGTCTTCGATCTCTCCGACAATCTCTTCGACCAGATCCTCAATCGTGATCAACCCATCTGTGCCTGAGAACTCATCCAGCACAATCGCCAAGTGCACCCGCCGTGCGCGCATGTCGGCCAACACATCCAGCGCCCCGCGCGATTGCGGCACATAGAGCGGCTGCCGCATCAGCACGGTCCAATCGCGCGGCGGCGTTTTGCCGCTAGCGAGATAGGCGAACACATCTTTGATATGGATCATGCCGACCACATTATCGAGCTGATCGCGGTACACCGGCATGCGCGAATGGCCGCTTTCGCTGAACGACGTCACGAGGTCATCCCACGCAAGCGCAGCATCCACCGCCACAATCTCTCCGCGCGGCACCGCGACATCATCGGCGTCATGCTCAGAGAAGTGGAGCAAATTGCGCAGCATCTGCCGCTCTGTGGTGGATAGATCGCCGTTGCCATTGCCGTTCGCATCCTCGGCTTGGTCATCGACCTCGCCCTCATGCTCGTCGATGGCTTCTTCCAGCTGCGCACGCAGCGACCGGTCGCTATCGGCCAGGCCAAGCTTGCGTTTGATTGCGAGCCCCAGTTTGGACAGGGGCCCGCTGCTACTATCCGCGTCTCCGGCGGGGGATTGGGAATCGGGCATTGTTCGTTTTGGGGCCCTATTTGTGTTCACGGCTCAACATCTCTGTCTGCATATGGGTCCGCGATGCCCAGTATTGCAAGGGCCGCTTTCTCCAAAGCCTCCATTGCTTCGGCTTCTTCATCGCTATGGACGTGGTCGTGGCCCGCCAAATGCAGCAATCCATGCACGATCAGATGGGCGGCGTGATCGTCCAAGGTAGCGCCTTTCTCCGCCGCTTCTCTGGCGCATGTCTCATGGGCAAGCGCAATGTCGCCCAGCATCTCTGGCGGGCCATCGGGGCCAAGGCCAAGCAAGGCATCGCGTTCCAGCATCGGAAAGCTCAGGACATTGGTCGGCTTGTCCCGGCCGCGCCATTCGCAGTTGAGCGCATGCACCTCTGCATCGCTGGTGAAGAGCACGCTCACGCAAAGCCTTGTATGAGCAAGCTCTGGCGCCGCTTCACTCGCAGCGCCAGCAGCACGCTCAGCCAGAGCCTCCCAATCGCCATCAGGCCAATGCTCAAGGTCGCAATCAAGCTGCACAGCTGTCTCCTTGATTACAGGGGTTTAGCCGAGACATGGACCGCATGTTACACGGTCCAGAGCGCAAAATCTCGCACCCCCAGCGGCAGTGAGTTTGACGGCATAGGGCCCAAAAGAAACGCAAAAGCGGTGCAGCAATCATCTCCGCCGCCCTAGCCCATATTGGCGGTGGTAGGAAAGCGGATGCGGTGTTCGAAGCGCTTTTGTCGAACTGTCCAGCGCGCGCCGCCCCGCATTTCAGCAGAAACCAGTATACCTCCAATCGTTTGGCAACTGGGATGGGGGTGTTCAGGTCCACCGCGCGGGATTGATCGCCAGCAATTCTGACAGCTGCGCATAAAGCGCCGGTTCCTCTTCGCGCAGCGCGCGAGGTTTTTCAAAGAAAGTGACGATCGCTTCGGCAAAGAATTCTTCATGGCCCGATGCGCCGTAAGGGTCGATCAGGGTTTCCCGTCCGCTATCAACCCGTTCAACATGCTCATTGAACGCCTCCAACATCGCCTCTTCCCACCCGGCATAGGCCTGCCCTCTGCGCAGAATGGGGATGCCATTGGTGTGGCCGGTCAAACTGTCCAATTGGTGCGCGAATTCATGGATGACGACATTGTGGCCGTCTTCATCGTTCAGACCGCCCTGAAGCGCATGAGCCCATGACAAAACCACCGGCCCGCGGGCCCAACTTTCACCGAGCAAAGTGTTCTGGTTTTGGTGCACGATATAGCCATCATGGGTGCCGCGGTGTGTGCGAAAGGCAGAGGGGTATATCAGCACGTTTTTGAGCGTTTCATACCAAGCCGGGCTGTTGACCACGAGCAGGCAGGCCTGCGCGGCAATGGAAAGCTTCATGGCCTCATTCACCTCAAGACCATTGTTGCCGCGAAAGGTAACCTGATCGAGGAAAAGGTTTATCTTCCCCTCCAATTTGGGCTGCAAATATAGGGGCAAGCGCCGAACGATGGGCACCAATTGCGCGATCACCTCGCGCTGCTCTGGCGTAAGCGGTGATGCAAGCAATTCGGCCCGTCTTTGCTGCGACAATCGGCGGCGATACCAAAGGATCGCGGCGATAAGCAGAGGGATAAGAAGAAAGGGCAGAAGAGACATATGTTCAAGTCAATATAGGTCGCACTCTTGCGGTAAACAACACGATGGCGCAGTCCGCCTCCTGCGCGTTACGGCGCTGACGACCCTGAAGGCAGGGCTTTCACCCGCCCCAATCAGCGCAGCTAGCGATTGCGCTCAGGCGTTCGTGAACATCCGCCGCAATATCGCAATCATTCAGGTTGCGATGAGGGTAAGCCGAGGGTCAGCTGAGGCCCGCTTAAGGCGCGAATTTCCCTTCGCCCGCCCAAGCAGACAGCGCACCCCAAATCTCTCCGCTGCGCTGTGAAGGCAGCGTGATGTTGACCACCGCTTGCGCGCCCAAACGGTCTTCAAGCTGCTGCAAATAGAGACTGCGGATGGCCATGCGGGTGCCCGCGCTTTCGATGATGCCATCAGCCTCATCCGGTGAAAAGCTGCCGTCGATACGGGTGCCCACAACGCCCACGGCCCAATTCATGGCGAACGGCGGCGTTTGCAGGACATATTCGTCAAGATCGCTGTTCCACAACAATTGCTGCGCACCGGCCCAGCCGTGGCCTGTTCCAGCGGTTGTGCGGTTTTGGACGCGCAGCAGGCTGTCTTTCACATTGTCGAACAATGTCCCCGTGGCCCAGCGATGATGCGGCCCGCTGTCATTCGTGCTGTTTTCGGCCAGACAATCCAGGAAGACGTTGGGCCCAGTGGCGCGGGAGCCAGAGGTGACCGCGTGGCGGGCCTCGTTTGCGTAACAGCGCTGGAAGAAATTCTGACCTGCATCCTTGAAATCAAAGGCATAATGCTGACCGCCTTCGACCAGAAAATCGGGATCGATAAAGGCCACATCCTGCATCGTGTTGAACCGCGCACCGTCGTAAAAATTGAACGATTGCGAGAAAAACCGGGACGTGACGTCACGAACCCAGCTGTTTTCGACTTCGCGAAAATCAATCGCAAAGAATGCGCGGTCTTCGCGGCTGCTGTCGGCATAATCGAGCGTTTGCACGCGGATGTTTTCGACGCCCACCTGTTGCAAGCGACCTGACGTGTCCGTCTTGTAAACATATCCGCCGCCGAACTGCGCCTCTATTGTGTCGGTTACTGGCGCATCGAACGTAATCGTGTTGCCGGATACCGCCGTCACGGTGCGTTCGATCGCCAATTCATAGCTGCTGGGTTCCCACCCATATTGCCCCATGTCCACACCATTGGCGCTGACCCACGTATCATTGGGTGTGCGCACAATCGCGATTGCATCGCCCGCTTGATAGGCAGAGGCATCCGCCACTTCGACGCTGATCGTTCCAACAGGCACAAAGCTTTGCGTTATATCCGATTGCGCAGACACAGATGCCGCCTGCGGTGTGCGCCCAGCCCCTTGGCCTCTTACCTCGATCAAAGTGGATTGTTCCGTCGTCGTGGTCGCGGTGAGAACGGTGCCGTTTGCCCCTTGCCCCTCGCCGCGCAGAATCACCCCGCTTGCGGTGATTTCGATAGGTCCGCTAACCTGATAGTCGCCCGCTTGCAGCAGAACCGCGCCGCGAATGCCTCTGCTATCCGCTGGAAGGGCGGCCACGGCATTGATCGCAGTTTGAATGGCGGCGCGATTGTCACCCGGCAGGGCAGACAAGGTTTGCTGGACAATTATGCTGTCATAACTTGGCAATGCCACCCCGCCGCCGCCGTAACCCGCATAGGAGAAATCGGGCAGCATGTGATCTGCATTGGATTGGGTGTGGTTGGCATAAAGCGCATAGTGCAGCCTGCCGGTCTGAGCATCCAAACTGGCCAGCGGAGCGTTCGCGCCGGAGTTGACCGCGCGGCCATATTCAAAACCTGTTTGAGAGGTCGGCGTTGGTGTTGGAGTTGGCGTGGGGGATGGCGTGGGCGTGCCCGTTCCGATCGGGGCCGGGGTGCTCGACTGACTGCCCCCTCCCCCGCATGCAGATAGGGAAAACAAGGCGATACCCAGCGCCGCCAACCCGGTTGTTTTTGACATGCTGTGATCCTCTGCGCCAATTTTTCTTAGCAATGGCGCAAAGGTTGACCGTGCTCAACCCCATTCATTTCGGCCGTGGCGGCGCCACAATCTGCTCCGCCGACAGCCGGTTCTTTCGACTGCGCGCATGGACCGATTGCGGCCTTTTGGTTTGCCGCCTAATCTGCCGGTCCATGATCATTCGGCCTGCCACCCAAAAGGACGCTTCGGCGATTGCGTCCATCATCATGCCCGTCATTCGCGGCGGCACGACATACGCATTGTCTCCCGATCTTGGTGAGCAAGAGGCCCTCGGTTATTGGATGGGGCCCGATCGGGAAACCTTCGTCGCAGAGGATGAAGGCGGCGTGGTCGGCACCTATTACCTTAAACCCAATCAGTCCGGCGGCGGCAGCCATGTTTGCAATTGCGGCTATATCACTGCGGCGGCCGCATCGGGTCGCGGCGTTGCAGCCGCTATGTGCGACCATTCAATGGACCACGCGCGCAAGGCCGGTTTTCGCGCCATGCAATTCAATTTCGTTGTGGCCACCAATGAAAACGCGATCCGGCTTTGGAAACGGTTGGGATTTGAAGAAGCAGGCCGCCTGCCCGGTGCCTTCCGCCACCCGGAAAAAGGGTATGTGGATGTCCTAATCCTCTATCAATCGCTTTGATATGAGACTGCGCTGCAGAAAATCTGAAAGCTCCTAAGCAAACCAATGCGTTGGACTGCGACGCTGGAATTGACGGCGAAAGCCTGAGCGGACGGAATGCCTAGGCCTAGCCCTCGTATGCCTCAACAATGCGGCCCACAATTGGGTGGCGAACCACGTCGGCGGCGGTGAAGCGGATTGTACCGAAACCTTCGGTTCCTTCCAGTTTATCGACCGCATCGGCGAGGCCTGACATGCGGTCGCCGCCCGGTATATCAACCTGACGGGGATCTCCGCACACCACCATCCGGCTGTTCTGGCCAAAGCGGGTGAGGAACATCTTCATCTGTTCGCGGGTGGTGTTTTGCGCTTCGTCTAGGATCACAAAGGCATCGGCCAAAGTGCGTCCGCGCATGAACGCAATCGGCGCAATTTCAATCTCGCCAGAGGCGATGCGCCGCTCCACCTGTTCGGGCGGCATGCAATCATTCAGCGCGTCATAAAGCGGCCGCAGATAGGGATCGACCTTGTCCTTCATATCGCCGGGCAGAAAGCCGAGCTTCTCCCCCGCCTCCACCGCAGGACGCGACAGGATCAAGCGCTGCACGCTGCCGCTGATCAATTGGCTGACGGCCTGAGCCACCGCGAGATAGGTCTTACCCGTCCCTGCTGGGCCCAATGCGAAGATAATATCATCGCGTGACAGGCTGCGCATATAGGTTGTTTGCGTGGCAGAACGCGGCACGATCGTTTTGCGCCGAGTGCGGATCATGATCGGCGGTTCGCCCTTTTCCGCCGAGACAATCCCATCCAAAGTTGGTTCATTGGTCATAGAGATCAGCGCCTCAATCGCGCCTGCATCCAATTCCTGCCCCATAGCCAGCCGATCATACATCGTGGTCAGCGTGTCGCGGGCGTGGGCCACGGCATCCTCTGGCCCTTCGATCATGATTTTGTCGCCGCGCGCATGGATAAACACGCCGATGCGGTTTTCCACCTGAACCAAATTGGCGTCGAACTGCCCAAACAAAGTGGTCAGGAGCGATTGGTTTTCAAAGCTGACTTCCGCCTGTGCCCGCCTTGCATGGATGGGGCGCACATCAGTTGGATTGGGTGCGTCTGAGAGAATGGGATCGGGCACGGCGGCCGGATCGATGGCATTGGTTGGTCTACGGCTCATAAGGTCGCGCGAATTCTCCTGTGCTACGATTCGAAAAGGTAAGCACACGGCGCGTCAAAGCAAGCGGTAGAGGCATGAGAAGCGGTGGAAAGTCTCACGTGTGCTCATTCTGCCCCAGAACCGGCACAAAACTTTGATCAAGCGTGAGTTGGCATTCCCAACGGAGCTTCGCGCGGAGCTTGCGGAACTGGCGTGCTTCATGACACTATGCTTGTCGGGACTATTCAGTTCTGGGGGAACGGCACATGCAAGTCATCTATAGCGGCAAAGACAACGGTCTTAAAAAGGCAGCTGCCTTCGTCAATGAACTGATTACGGATGGGGATCTGTGGGATCGGATCATCGCACATGGGAAATTTGACCGCGCCCTCATTGATCCAAACACAATCGTCGATCGGCTTAAAGCTGGGCCGACTGAGCTGCACGTTCAGGACTTAAAAGCACCCCGGTGGAAACGATGGACCATTTACCGCAGGACGGTGGCCGTGGTCGATCCAACCCATCCAGCCCGGTTTAGCTATCATCGCAAATTCCGCCGCAACAGCGTGGGGCAAAAGGTCAACACAATCCTGCACGAATATGTCCATATCGTCGACAACAGCGACGCCGATGAAGGCGAACAAATGGGCCATGGCGACAATTCAAGCGTGGGGAAAGAAAACACCGCGCCTTATTGGATCGGTTCGGAAGCGCAGCGAATTTACGAAACCAAATCCGGGGAAATGGCGGCCGCCCCTCCTGCGGGAGAGATGTAAGGGGCCTGCCAAACGGTGCGTTGTGCGTTAGCCTTTAACGCAACACACCCTGCACCGAATTCGCGCCGGCTTCGATCACATCAACTTCGACCATGTCGCCGATCTGTGCATCGCCTTCAAACCAGATCGATTGCAGCCACGGCGATTTACCCAGCCATTGGCCTTCCAATTTGCCTTTGCGCTCCACAAGCAGGCTGCACGTCGTGCCGACGGTGTTTGCATTGAAGGCGAGCTGATCACGGTTGATGCTGGTTTGCAGGCGTTGGAGGCGTTCATCCATCACTTCGCGCGCAATTTGATTATCCATCGTCGCCGCCGGGGTGCCGGGACGCGGGGAATATTTGAAACTGTAAGCCTGAGCGTAGCGGACGGTGTCCACAAGGCTCAGCGTCTCTTCAAACTCCTCGTCCGTCTCTCCGGGAAAGCCCACGATAAAATCACCCGAAAGAGCCATGTCTGGCCGCGCTGCGCGCATTTGTTCGAGCAGTTTCAGATAGCCTTCTGCCGTGTGCTGACGGTTCATCGCTTTCAGCACTCGGTCGCTGCCCGATTGCACGGGAAGGTGCAGATAGGGCATCAGTTTATCGACCTCTGCATGGGCGGCAATAAGGCCCGGCGTGAAGTCATTGGGGTGGCTGGTTGTGTAACGAATACGTTGCAAATCCGGTATCTTAGCAAGCTCTCTTATCAACCCGTCGAGCCCTTGCGCGATGCCCTTTGCATCTTCACCAGACCACGCATTGACGTTCTGACCCAGCAAAGTGATCTCGCGCGCGCCGCTGTCCACCAGCCGCTTTGCCTCTTCGATCAGGTCGGTGAATGGCCGGGAAATTTCCGCGCCGCGGGTGTAGGGAACAACGCAATAGGTGCAGAATTTGTCGCACCCTTCCTGAACCGTCAAAAACGCCGATGGCGCGCGGCGTTTGCGCTTTGGTAACGCGCCAAATTTTGCAATCGCAGGCATGTCTGTGTCGGTTGACCGTGTGCCCTTCACCGCATTGTCGACCATATCGGGCAGGCGGTGATAGGCTTGCGGGCCAACGACCATCGACACGGCAGGCGCGCGCTTCATGATCTCTTCGCCCTCTGCCTGAGCCACGCATCCGGCGACCGCGATCATCGGCGCTTTTTCCTGCGTCTTACCCTTGGTCAGACGGCCAATGTCCGAGTAAATCTTCTCCGCCGCCTTTTCGCGAATGTGGCATGTGTTGAGCACGACCAGATCGGCGTCTTCCCCTGCGGGCGCGGCGGCCATGCCTTGTTCGTCCAGCATTTCGCCCATCCGTTCGCCATCATAGACGTTCATCTGACAGCCGAAGCTTTTGACGCGGTAGGTCTTAGGGCGCTCATTCGGCGCGACGCGGGGTTCTGTGGTCGGTTTCATTATGCCGCGCACCTAGCGGGAAGCGGGGCGGACATCAATTTGAGTCTTCGCTATCTCTGTCATCTCGCCGCGCCTGATGCACGCATGGCTCGGCCGGGCGGTAATCCGCGCCGGGATGCGGTTTGTCGGCCTCGCCGCATTCGACCATAGGACGCATCACGCCGTTTGCCGCCACGACAGCGCCAGCCTCTTCGTCGGCGTAGGCCGCTATCCAGATCAGGCAATCGGCCAGCGGGCGGATTTTATGTTTGGTAAAACTGCCGTTTTCAGGGCCGCAATTCAGCGTGAACACATCCGCCGCCGGGTCTGCATCAAACCGGGCAAAGCGGCGCAGCACCTCGCCGCGTTCGTTGAAGACTATGCGCCGCACATCATTGGTCATCGCATCGCCTGCATAAAATGGCGACGTGTTGAACATATAGGCGCGCACTTCGGGATATGTGATGGAGACTTCTGTGGCGAGCGCCCCGCCCAGCGAATGGCCCGTCACCACCCAGGGTGTGTCATCCGCAAAGTCGCTCCGCGCGCGTTCCAGATCGAAATATTTGAGCGCAATGCGGATTTGATCGTTGCGCAGCGTGCCATAGAAAATGTCGGTGAACCCGTCGAAGTCGGTCCCGCGAAAGGCCAAAATGCGGGCGATGGGTTTGCGCTCTGCATCCGCTTGGCTGCCGGGGGCAAATTGCGCAAAAATCTCATACCCAAAGCCCTTGCCAACGTCCTCTTCGGCGATCTCTAACCGTTCCAGCGCCGCCAAATTCGGCCCGATGTCTGCGTAAAGATCATCGTCCCCAGTGTAGGCATTGGTCGCGGCGATGGCATAGGGATAGGCGTCAACCGCAGCATCGCGCACAAACCCGCACCACCCGCCCGCTTCCATGCGGCACGGGCTGCGCGATTGGGATATGTCAGGATAGGTGACGCAGGCGGATAGGGTGAGGAAAGCGAATAGTGGGAGGACACGTTTAATCATGACGGACCGTCAGGCAATCTTCCAAAATCTCTATTTGATGCGAGGATAGCGCCTTGCCTGCGCGAGCGAAAACGCGCTCTGGATAATCTCTTGCGTCTTCGGGAAAAACGATCGTCGGGCCATCCATTTGTCCGTATGTGCGCGATCCCCCGTGGCGGCTCCGCGCTCCCGGAATGTACTCAATGCCCTTGAATGCATCGTAGCTGGCCAAGCATCGAATGAAGCTGGCCTCATCGCGCTGCGTGTCTCCTTCCCAAACCACGGGAGGGAGCGTCTCAAGGCAAGTTGATAGGCCGGCAAAAGCGATCACGCCAATGCCGGCCTTCATGATCAAGCCACAGTGGCCTTAACGATCTTGCCCGGCGCTTGGGGTGGTTCGCCTTTTGGCAGGGCGTGGACGTGTTCCATGCCGCTCTTCACATTGCCCCAGACGGTGTATTGCCCGTCGAGGAATTCTGCGTCTTCAAAGCAGATGAAGAACTGGCTGTTGGCGCTGTCTGGCATTTGTGAACGGGCCATCGAACACGTGCCTTCGCTGTGCGGTTCGGCGTTGAATTCCGCTTTCAGGTCGGGCTTGTCGCTGCCGCCCATGCCGGTGCCGGTTGGATCGCCGCCTTGGGCCATAAAGCCTGGGATCACGCGGTGGAACACCACGCCATCGTAAAAGCCTTCTTGAGCCAATTCGGTGATGCGCGCGACGTGACCGGGGGCCAGATCGGGGCGCAGAGTGATCACGACGTCTTTTCCTTCGCCATCACCAGTGTCGAGTGTGAAGGTTAATGTATCGGCCATTTGGGAATCTCCTGTTTTGATTTGGCGCCCGATATAATGGCTGACACGCACATGTCACCCGCTTGCTTTTACGATAGGCCTGCCTAAACCGACAAAATATGGCCGACCTCGATGAAACCCTGTTGGTAGAAGACCGCCCCGACAACGAGGAAGACGTGCGCCCGGATGACCGGGTGGATGATGAACGCCATGACGAAGAAAACCGGCTGAAACCCGAATATGTCAGCGCGGTTGAAAGCGCGCTGGATGCGGGTGATCAGGCTGCGGTGTATGAGCTGGTCGAACCGCTCCACCCCGCCGACATCGCCGATTTGCTCGAATTGTTCGGGCGCGAAGACCGCACGCATCTGGCCGTAGCGATCACCGATCTGATGTCACCCGAAGTGGTCGCCGAACTGAACGATCACGTCCGCGAATTGATGATGGAGGCGCTGGCCCCTGCCGATGTCGCGACCATCGCCGAAGAGCTTGAAACAGACGACGCCGTCCAGCTGCTCGAAGATTTGGACGAAGACGACCAGAAAGCGATTATCGCTGAGCTGGAGCCTGAGACGCAGGCCGCGGTTGAAAGCGCGCTGTCCTATCCAGAGGAAACCGCAGGCCGGTTGATGAACCGCCACGTTATGGCGGTGCCCGAACATCTGACCGTCGGCGACCTGATCGACTATCTGCGGACCGAAGGCGATCTAGAGCATGATTTCTTTGAAGTCTTTGTGATCGACGCGTCGCATCATCCGGTGGGCACCTGTTCGCTCAATTGGATCTTGACCTCTCCGCGTTCGATCAAACTGACTGATGTGATGAAACGCGATCAAACTTTGATTCCGGTCTCGATGGATCAGGAAGAGGTCGCGCTGATGTTTCAGAAATACGCGCTGATCTCTGCTGCTGTGGTCGATGACAGCGGGCGTTTGGTGGGGCAGATGACGGTGGATGATATCGTCCACATTATTTCCGAAGAAGCAGGCGAAGATGCGCTGCTTCTGTCCGGCGCGGGCGACGGCGACATCAACGAACCGATCCGCGAAGCCTACTCCAGCCGCGTACGCTGGTTGGTGGCGAATTTGGGCACGGCGGTTGTGGCATCGCTCATCATCGCCTTTTTCGGTGCCGCTATCGAAGAACTGGTCGCGCTGGCGGTGTTGATGCCGATTGTGGCCAGCATTGGCGGCAATGCGGGCACGCAAACGATGGCGGTTGCGGTGCGCGCGATTGCGACCAACCAATTGACCCGCGCAAACACTTGGCGGATCGTGTGGCGCGAATTGCGCGTCGCTTTGCTAAACGGAGGCACGATCGCAGTGCTGATCGGGATCGCGGCGGGCGTGCTGTATTCCCCTATGATGGGTCTTGTAATCGCGGCGGCCATGGTGGCCAATATCGCGGTGGCGGGCCTTGCCGGGGTGCTGGTGCCCGTGATGTTTGAACGGCTGGATCAGGATCCGGCGGTCGCCTCTTCGGTGTTTGTGACCATGATCACCGATTCCATGGGCTTCCTCGCATTCTTGGGCCTCGCCGTTGTGGCCGGGCTGGCCAGTCTGGGTTGAGCGGCGCTTTAAAACCGCTATCCTGCTCCCATGCCTCTCCACATGACCAAGATCGCGTTCGGCGCGAAAAGCTACGAAGACCTTGCCAGCTGGTATGAGAACAGCCCCAATCCCAAACGGTTGACGACAAAATATCGCCCCAAACGGTATGAAGAGATGATCGGCGGATCGCTCTATTGGATTTTGAACCATTCGCTGGTCGCGCGTTCAGAGATTTTGAGCTTCACCGAAACCGAAGAAGGTCGCTGGCACATCAATCTGGAGCCGGTGCTGGTCCGCGTCCACCAACAACGCAAACGCGCACATCAAGGGTGGCGGTATCTCGCCGAGGATAAGGCCCCGCTGGACGTGGCCGAGGGCGAAGACATTGGCGACGCGCTGCCGGGCAAACTGGCGGGTAAGTTGGAGCGATTGGGGCTGATTTGAGGGGGCGCTTTGGTGAGGTTAGCGGCACAATGGTTCTGAACGATCTCCAATAACACGATTCGAATAGAGGTCCGTGCGTCAAGGACATCGCTAGTCGCGACTGTCCTCCTGCTCGACAGTCGAACTATCGCGATCCATACCATCGATCTCATCCAACGGAAAAATACCTGCTTCTACTAGCAAAGCATCCGTCGCGAGATACGCATCGTCGAAACGGTAAAAGAAACGAGCCTCGAAATCATCTGCGACCGGGCATGCGCTGACGCTTCGCTCAATAAAACGCTCAACGGCACTCTTCACCTCTGCCAAGCGATCTTCGGCAGTTTGCCCAAACGCCATAACAGCTGTTGTGCCATGCAATTCTATCGGTCTCTCGGTATTACATGCCGGCGCTATCGTTTCCATAAGCACGGGGGTCGCATAAATTGACGGCTCTTTGGCGACATAAACGACAACGAATATACCATCGATCTGTTGCATCATTGCGGCATGATAGTCGGGATGACTGCCCACAAACCATTCGTCCGATTGGGCGATAGCTGCAGTGGGAATTGCAAGAAAAACACAAGCAGCAACCAAAATTCGCGAAAGCTTTAACATCATAACATTCCAACACATTTCTTGATCAAGTCAGAGCCGACCATACGGGTTTGTTAAGGCAAGTACCGAAGCCCTGCAATTGGTTAGGCGACGATCAATCACCCCAGCGGCCAAGCCTCAAACCAGACCCAAGCCGCAACACCAATCGCCGCCCCGGCGCAATTCGCAAACCGGGGAAAGGACGCGCGTGTATTGCCTTCGACGCCTTCCTCGGCCTTGCCCTTGCCCGCCACCATGGGGGCCACAAGCGTCTGCTTTTTCACGCCGACATAGATCGCAATCGCACTAAGATGCAGGCCGATCATGCCCGCCACCACATAGACAAACCATTCATGCGTGTCGGTGATCCAATCGGCGGTGCCGACGCCCACCAATGCGTTCAATGGCCCGGTCGCGCCGTCATAGGGATCGCCCGCGAACAGCCCCATGCCAACCTGCGCGCCGATCACGCCCAGCAATCCGATCACCGCCAATGCGCCCAGCGGGCTGTGGCCGATGGTGCGCTGGGCATCGTGATCACCGCGCAAGTAATACAGCACCGCGCTCGGCCCTTTAACAAAGCTGGAAAAGCGCGCGGTGTCTGTTCCCAGAAAGCCCCACATCACCCGGAATATCAGCAGCGCAAGCAGCACATGGCCCAGCCGCGTGTGCCAATACCACAGCGAATTGTCGGCGGTGAACCACATGGCCGGCACGATCAACGCCAGCGACCAATGCGTCACCCGCACTGGCAAATCCCAGATGCGGACTGCTTCGGTTTCTATCGCCATAACCGCCCCTTTGGGGTCAATCGTCGTCGACGCGGAATTTGTCGTGGCAGGCCTTGCAACCGTTGAGGCCGATGTTGCCGACCTGCGGGCCAACCGCCGCCGGATCGCCCGAAGCCGCCGCTGCGATCATTTCTTCGCTGGCCGCAATCGCGTTTTGGGTCGCCTCAGCAAAGCCATCGGGATCTTCCCAAATCACCGCCAAAGCCTCTGTGTCAAAGCCCGCTTCCATGCTGGTTCCTTCGGGGAACAGGTCCGGCACACGTTGAAGGCGCGTGTTGATATCACCCGCCGCCGTTTGGATCGCGGCCATATCGGGCGCGTCGGTTTCAAGCTGCTCGCGGATCACCTTAAAGCTGTCGCCGATGGCTTCGAAATTGTCCTGACGTTCAGCGATTTCAGGCGGGGCATCGGACACAGGAGATGTGCTTTCATCGCTCTCTTCCAGGCCGGCCCCACATGCGGCCAGTAAAGCGATCAAAGGCGTCGCGGCGATCAAACGGGCTTTGGAAATGCGCTTCATTGGGGGAGGCTCCTTTGGTTGAGAATCAAGGTGTTGCGGGTCACCTTACCCTTTTGGAGGGCGCGGGAACAGGGCGGGCGTTTTGGCCCGGTATGCCTGATACGCCGGATCATCGCCCCAACGCTGTTTCGCCTGCGCATCCTGTAGGTTGATCCCGCTGATTTTGGTGAGCAACAGGAACACAAAGACCGGCGAGATAACCACCAACCATGACAGGCCCGAAAGCACCGGAATGGCAATAACAAGAATGCCCAACCACAGCGTGATTTCGCCAAAATAATTGGGATGGCGACACCATGCCCAAAGGCCAACATTGATGAATTTGCCTTTGTTCGCTGCGTCGTCCTTAAACGCGCTTTTCTGGCAGTCAGCGACGGTTTCAAACACGATGCCCAGCACCCAGATTGCCGCGCCGACCCAGAAGAACACATCCAAAGGAACACGAACGGTGGATGTGATGATCGCCAAGGCGGCAGAGGCGGTGAAGATCACCCAAAGCGCCTGCAGCGTCCATGCCACCAAAAAGCGCGGCGGGTTCACTCTGATTTTCTCAAAGCGGCTGTCATTGCCCCCGGCTGCGTGGATGCGCGCATACAGGAATGTGCCAAGCCGGATGCACCAAATCGCCACCATGCCCGCGACCACCATCGCGCGCATGTCCAGCGATCCCGCCGCAGCATAGGCGGCGTAACAGGCGACCGCTGTGACGGAAAGATAGGTCACTGCGCCGATAGTGTCGTAGAATTTGTCGGTCTGCGCCGCTGCGGAAGGGATAAAGGCAAGCCAGTTCACAAGCAGCGCGATGACCGCGCAAACGAAGAACGCAGACGTTCCAAACAGGTCAACGCTGCCCGCCCCTGCAAAATGCGCAAAGACCAATGCGATGATTGTGACGATCCCCGCCACCATCAAACTTTTTACCGATTTTCCCATTTCCCCGTCTTCCCCGTATTGTCTTGGCCGCTTTAGGATTTCCCCGCGGCTTCTCGCCCGGCTTTTCGCATTGCACGCATCACCAGCTGCACGTCATGCTTTGCATCCTCATCCGCTGGCACGGCAAATTCATCAAAACTCGCGGCCAGTTCATCCATGCGTTCATCAATGCGCGCCTGGTTGTAGCCATGACTAACTACGAAACGTCGGCGCGTTTGGATTTGCGGCAGGATGATATCGACATATTGGTCCACATCCATACCGAATTTCATGAAACGTTCGGGGCCAAGCGGGGTGAAGACCCAGCCGGGAATGATCAGTCCAGCATGGACATGCGGCGGCAGATCGCCGCGCATGCTCTCTGTCAGGCCCAGCACAGCGTGTTTGGCCGCAATATAGGCGCTGGTCTGCTTCACGGCGCAAAACCAGCTGTTCTCGCTGCCGGTGTTGTAGATGGCCGATGGGGTCGCCTGTTCAATCAGGCGCGGCGCAAAGGCCCGGCACCCATTCCACACGCCCCAGAAATTCACGTCGAAATGCGCCCGGGCGTCGGCGGGATCCACGTCCCACATCGGCCCGTGAACGCCGCTTTGTCCGGCGTTGTTGAGGACCAAATCAACGCTGCCCAATTGATCAAAGGCAAACTGCGCCAGCGCTTCGACTTGATCCAAATCAGACACATCGCTGGGGTGTACGGTGACATTGTCCAGCGCCCCAGCCCGGTCCAGTGCTGGCCCAGCAAGGTCCGCAATGATGACTGTGATCCCCTGCCCCGCCATACGTTTGGCGAGCGCAAACCCGATACCGCTGGCCCCGCCGGTGATCACCGCGGTTTTCGGTTCAAAGTTTGCCATTATGCCGCGGCTCGGCTCTTTTCCGCGACCCGGCGCAATGCATTCACATAGGTTTCGGGTGACTGCGCGCCGGGGATCATGAATTTGTCATTCACGATCATCGCGGGAACGCCAGAGATGTTGAAATCCCACGCCTGCTGTTCTTCGGCGACCACGCGCGCTTCGAGTTCCGCATCATCAAGAGCCGCTTTCGCGGCCTGACGGTGCAGGCCGACACTGGCGGCGATGTCGAGCAAGGTTTCGCGATCGGCAAGGCGCTTTCGCTCATTAAAATGCGCTTTGAACAGCGCCAGTTTGAGCTGCGTTTGCACATCTGGTCCCGCCTGTTCCAAGGCAAAGCCAAGCAGCTTGTGACAATCGCGGGTGTTCCACATCATCGCAGGGGGCGCAGGGTCGGCGCCGCCTTCGTATGACAGCGAGACGCCGGCGCTTTCGGCAACAGCCTTCATCTGGCCGCGCACTTGCGACCCCTCTTCGGCGGAGCGGCCATATTTGCGCTGAAGATGCGCCTCTTGTTCTTCGCCGGTCACAGGCATGTCAGGGTTCAGCTCAAACGGACGCCAGCGGATTTCCGCGTCAATTTCTCCATCCAATTCGCCCAAGGCTTTGCCAAGTTGACCGTATCCGATGGCGCACCACGGGCACATCACATCAGAGTAAATGTCGATTGTCAGTTTTTGAGCTGCACTCATGCGTATTTCTCCAACCACCATTTCAGCAAACTGTGCGCAATCGCGGCCTTTGGCGGGGCGTTAAACGGCCCCTCCTCGCTGCCGATTGTGTCCATCGCGTGTTGCACCTCTTCACGGGTGAACCAGCGCGCCTCTTCCAATTCTTCGACGTCCAGCGTGATGTCGGTTTCGTCGGTTTGCGAATAGCATCCAATCATCAATTGGCTGGGAAATGGCCACGGTTGGGTCGCGATATATTGGACGTTCCGAACGCGCAGACCCGCTTCTTCGTGCACTTCGCGCGCGACAGCTTCTTCGATGGTTTCGCCCGGTTCGACAAAGCCAGCGAGCGCAGAAAATGATCGCGGTGGAAAGCGCGGTTGGCGGCCCAGAAGCAAACGCCCTTCATTTTCCACCAGCATAATCGTGACCGGATCGGTGCGCGGGAAATGCTGCGCCCCGCAATTTTCGCAATCGCGCTGCCATCCACCCTTCGCGGGTTTGGTGGACCCGCCGCATTTGGCGCAGAAACGGTGGCGCGCGTGCCAATCGACCAGGCTGCGCGCTCCGCCATAAATTGCCAGATCCGGCGGCGACAATTGCTGGATCGCCTGCCATGCGCGCGGCATCGCATAGGCAGGGCCGGTCGCTCCATCATCTGGGACAGCGGCAAAGCATGCTTTCTCGCTCGACCCATCATCCATCATGCCAAGGAAAACGATCTCTGCGTCTTCGGCGATGTCGGCAAAGGTGCCCCACTTCAATCCGCCCGCATCATCAATTTGCGGCAGCAATCCATCGAGCAGCAGGACTTTCGCCCGCCAGTTCATCAGCTC
Organism: uncultured Erythrobacter sp.; assembly: GCA_947502815.1. GTDB lineage: Bacteria > Pseudomonadota > Alphaproteobacteria > Sphingomonadales > Sphingomonadaceae > Erythrobacter. The sequence continues at coordinate 1,215,961 of CANNBH010000001.1, read as the reverse complement.
GCCCAATTTTTCCTTGTTCGTGCGGATGTGATCCGCCCGATCAATCGGTGATCCGGCAAAGGCAATTGCCCCCGTCCGCGCCAGCTCTGCATGAGTGGTATATGACATCAGATGCCGTTTGCCCGGCTATCGATGGCATCATATTTCGAACCCATATCCGCCTGCAACGCAGCCAGATATTCGTCGCGGATCGGATAGGTGTCGCTGGGCATATATTGCGTCCACATGGCTGCGCGCAGCCCGGCGTTGTAATCCACCGCGGCCAGCGTGCCTGCCGCGCCGCCCCAACCGAATGTGCCGTTGATGGAGCGTCCGCCGGCGCCATGCCCTTGCCCTTCCATCCATGAACCGGTCATATCGACGGTTTCTGGCACCAGATCAGAGATGCCAGTGCGCACAGCCGCTTCGCTCATCACCTGCTCACCGTCCAATGTTCCATAGCCCAGCAGCATGCGCAGGAACCGGTCATAATCTTTCGGGCTCGAAACCAATCCGCCGCCGCCCGACGGAACCTTTGGCGCGTCGAGGTAAATCGAATTGGACGCCGGATCGAGCGGTAGGAGAGTGCCTCCCCAAATGCCGTAATTGTCAGTCAGGCGCGTCTTTTCGCTTTCGGGAACGGTCATCCATGTGCTGGTCATGCCCAGCGGATCAAACATGCGCGCTTTCAAGAAGGCTTCAAATTCCATTCCCGATGCCACTTCAATCACCCGGCCCAGCAAATCGATGCTGGCGGAATAGCTCCATTTTGTCGCGGGTTGGTATTCCAGCGGGATTGTGGCCAAACGGTCCGCCCACACTTCCAATCCCGGTGCCGGTGTTGGGTTGGGCACGCCGGGAATGGGGAAGCGGCTTACTCGCCCGCCAACAATGCCGTTTTCGACATAAGCGTCGAGCAATTCGCCCTTGGATGTGATTGAGTATCCAAGACCGGCGGTGTGAGTCAGCAATTGGCGGATCGTTATTGGGGTTGCAGCAGGGACCGTGTCAGAAATCGGCCCTTCTGGATCAACGATCACTTGCATGTCGCGGAATGCGGGAAGCACATCATGCAGAGGCATGTCTATTTCCAGCAAGCCATCATCAATGAGCATCATGATCGCCATGCCGGTTACCGGTTTGCTCATGGAATAAATCCGATAGAGCGAGTTTTGATCCACTTCGACCGCGCTGCCGACACCCAATGTGCCGCCGCCAACTGTGTGGGCGTGATCTTCCTGGCCCCAGCCAAAGGTCATAAACAGGTTCGCAACCTTGCCTTCGGAGATGTAGCGGTTCGCCATCGCCGCCGCGTTGGGCCATGCCTCATCGACATTGTGCGCCAACAAACCGCGCCCCACCGGGACGGCGGCCAAACCCGCACCCGCAGCCGCATAGACGCCGCCTCGGAAAAGGGAGCGGCGGGAAACTGCGGAATTGTTTGTGAATGGGGGCATTTTTGGGTTCTCCGGAGAAACTTTTTTGAGACTTTGGGGCACAGGCGCGGCCCGGTCAATTGGGCGGAGCAAATCAGTTGTCATTCAAGACCTTGAGTCGGCGAGAAAGGTCAGCATTCGCGAAAGCCAGTTGAATATGCCTTGAATTCACAAGGTGTGCTACTTATATAACACACATGTTCAATTTACTCGCATATATCTTCGGCTTGATCAGCCTGATCATCGTCATCCCTTCGCAGATACCGCTGCTTGGCTGGGGCAATTGGATTGCTTTGCCCCTGATCGTTATCGGGATCATTTTCGGCATGCTGTCATCGAGCGATGGTGGGCGCAATCTGTGCCTGATCGTGTTTTTGATCGCGGTCGTGCGCCTCAGTTTGGGCGGCGGATTTATCTAATCCTGCGCCGAGACCAGCCGGGCGGCTTTGGCAAAAAGTGTGGGCAGCCCTGCATCGGCAATCCGGTCGGCTGGCCACCATTCGCCTTTGCCCGGCAGATCGTTCCCAACTGCTTTGATGCGCACGACATTGAGCGTGAGATGCGCGTGAGTGAACGTGTGGCGCACCGCGCCCAATGGCTCACTTTGCCCATCAACTGGTGCAATGCCTGATCCATCTTCACGCGCGCTCCAGCCGTCATCGGGCAGGCAGCGCATACCGCCCAGCATCCCCTCACCCGGCCTCGTCACAAGCCACACTTCGCGCGTCTCTTCGCCTCCGCGTTCGATCCAGTAGGCGGTGCCGGAGCGCTCCGGCTTGGCCTTTTTGGGCGGTTTGATCGGCAGGCGCTCCGGTTCGCCCGCTATGCGCGCGGCACAATGATCGGCCAGAGGGCACAAGAGACACTTGGGCGCTTTGGTCGTGCAAATTTGCGAACCCAAATCCATCATCGCTTGCGCAAAATCGCCCGCGCGCGCCGTAGGAGTAATCTCGTCGGCACGCTCGCGGATCGTTTTGCGGGCGGCAGGCAGCGGCTCTTCGATCGCGAACAGCCGCGCTGTCACCCGCTCCACATTGGCATCGACCACCACGGCCCGCTGACCAAAGGCAATCGCCGCAATGGACGCCGCGGCATAGGCGCCCAGACCGGGCAGTTCCCGCAATTCCGCCTCAGTTTCGGGAAAGCCCCCGCGCGCGGCCACTTTATCAGCGCATTTCACCAGATTTCGGGCGCGTGAATAATATCCCAGCCCCGCCCACGCCGCCATCACTTCGCCTTCGCCCGCTGCGGCGAGGTCAAAGACTGTCGGCCACATTTCGGTGAACTTCGCAAAATACGGCTTTACCGCCGCAACCGTGGTTTGTTGCAGCATCACTTCTGAAAGCCACACCCGGTAAGGCCACGCGGGATCGTTTGGCACCGGCGCGCCGGGCGGGTTGCGCCACGGCAATGCGCGGGCATGGCGGTCATACCAGTGGAGCAGGATGTCGGATATGCTGGCGGTCACGCAGGCCCTATGGCATGGACCCCGGTGTCATGGGAAGCGACACCGAAAAACCCGCCAAAAAAGGCACCAAGAAAGGCACCAAGACGTCTGGCCAAAAGCCGGTGCGCAAAGTGGTGAAGCCGTATGCGCGGCCGCGTGGCCGGGGTGCAAAAGCCATTGGTGATCTGACCCCCGACATTGGCCGCACCGCCTTTCGCCGGTTTGGCTTTGTACAAAGCAGTGTCGTGACGCGCTGGCCCGAAATTGTTGGCCCGGTTCAATCGCGGGTTTGCGCGCCAGAGGCGATCCGTTTTCCTCCCGGCGAAAAATCCGAAGGGATCCTGCAATTGGTGGTCTCTCCCGCTCATGCGCCTTTGATCCAACAGGTGATCCCTGAGATTATGGAACGCGTGAACCGCTTTTTTGGATACAATGCCGTTGCGCGGGTCAAAATCCGGCAAGGCGTCGTTAAGCCGCCACCTGCTGATAGCAAACCCAAACCCCCTCCTTCGCTTAAGCCTATTCCGATGGAATTGGGCGAAAGTCTGCGCGATATTGGCGATCCGGAACTGCGCACCGTCTTGGAATCGCTGGCGCGCAGCATGGGCGAAAATGAGAAGAAAGAAGACGATACGTGAGCAAACGATTTCTGAGCAGCCTATTGGTGATTGGGGCGGTTTTGACCGCACCCGGCGCGCAAGCGCAATCGGATTCGCCCAACGGCCTGTCTGACCCGGGCAGCAGTTTTTCATCGGGCGAACGCCGCGCTGCGTGGCAAGCAGAGGTGGAGCGCACAGAGCGCGGGCACATGATCGGCAATCCTGATGCCGACGCGTCCCTCATTGAATTTATCAGCTACACTTGCGGCCATTGCGCAACCTTTGCACGCGAAGGCGAAGGGGCATTGGATCTTGCGCTGCTCGCGCCGGGGTTGATGAACCTCGAAGTGCGCCCAGTCATTCGCAATGGCATCGACCTTACCATTTCGCTGCTTGTGCAATGCGGCGCGCCAGAGGGGTTTAAGGACCGTCACCGGATGTTCCTGATGCGTCAGGACGATTGGCTCGATAAAGTGCGCAGCGCCCCGCAATCGCAGCAAACGATCTGGGCTCGGGGCGACCGGGCGGGACGGTTGAACGCGGCGCGCGCGCTGGATCTGGATGATATGCTGGCAGCGCGCGGCTTGTCGATTGCGGATATCAACACCTGCCTTGCTGATAATGAGACCGCCCTTGCGCTGATCCGCAGCGGCGATGCCGACCGCGATGAATTTGCGGTGCCGGGCACGCCCAGCTTTGCTTTGGATGGTGAATTGCTAACCGATGTGCATTCGTGGAGTGCGCTTTACCCCGTTCTTGCCGAGCGGTTTCATCCTGACAATGCGCGCTCGAACCCGTAGACTGGCCCATAGATTGGCCGATAGGCTGGAACCCGGATTGCCGCGCGCCCACCACATCATTGGGCCAAAGAGGACCCAATTTCGGCGGCAAGGCCACCAAATCTTGCGTATTTTTACCCAATGCGCGCTTTTTTGCACAAAACCTTGTGCTTAACCGCTTCCGCTTGGCGGATGCTTGCTTATAGTTTCACATTCTTGATCACAGGACACAATCGACATGAATATGGCCCGCACTGTTTTGAAACTCTCTGCTGTCGCTCCTTTGGCGCTCGCTCTTGCTGCATGCGGCGGCGGTGCTGAAGACGTATTGGAAGGCGATGCCATTGAAACCATCGCCGCGCCCGATGGCACCAATTGGGGCGAAACAATCACGGTAAGCGACGAAGACGGCTATATCCTTGGCAATCCCGACGCGCCGCTAAAACTGGTTGAATACGCGTCCCACACATGCGGGGCATGCGCCAATTTCTCGTCCACGGCCAAGCCGGGGATCAAAGAATATGTCGCAACCGGCGTGGTCAGCTTTGAACAGCGCAATCTGGTCCGCGACCCGATTGACCTTACCATTGCCGCTTTGGTCCGCTGCGGCGCGCCTGAAAATATGCAGGCCCTTTCCGATCAGGCATGGGGCAGCTTTAATGAAATCATGGGTGCCGCGCAGCAAAATGGCGCGCAATTGGAAATCGCCAATGAATTGCCCGCAGACCAACGTTTGGGCGAATTTGCCCGGATCACCGGCCTGACAGAATTCTTTGCCGCGCGCGGTATTTCGACCGATCAACAGGCGGCGTGTTTGGCCGATGTTGATGCGATTGACGCCATCCAAAAGAACTCTGCTGAACAGGCCGATGCATTGGACATCCGCGCCACGCCGACCTTTATCCTTAACGGTCAACAGCTTGAGGAACGCGATTGGAATTCTATCGAGGCGACTTTGCAACGCGCCGGTGCCCGTCAGGAATAAGCGCCGCACACAGGCACAATCAACAGGTCGAGGCCCAACACACACATGCAAATTAGCCGGCTCAAACTCTCTGGATTTAAGAGCTTTGTAGAGCCGGCTGAATTGCGCATTGAACCCGGTCTTACCGGGGTTGTCGGCCCCAACGGATGCGGCAAATCGAACCTGCTCGAGGCGATCCGCTGGGTCATGGGCGAAAATTCGCCCAAAAGCATGCGGTCTGGCGGGATGGAAGACGTGATCTTTGCCGGGACCGACACACGGCCCAGCCGCGCCTTTGCCGAAGTTGTGCTGCATGCCAGCGATGATCAAGACGAAGAGCTGGTTGTCACCCGCCGGATCGAACGCGGCGCAGGCAGCGCCTACCGTGTAAACGGCCACGACGTGCGGGCCAAAGACGTCGCGCTAACCTTTGCCGATGCGGCAACCGGCGCGCATTCGCCCGCACTCGTCAGCCAAGGCAAAATCGCTCAGGTCATCGCAGCAAAGCCCGCAGAACGCCGGATGATGCTGGAGGAAGCGGCAGGGATTGCGGGCCTGCACGTCCGACGCAAAGACGCCGAAAGCAAACTGAGATCGACTGAGAAGAACCTCGAACGGCTGGAAGATTTGATGGCCGGTCTCGACACGCAAATGGCGTCGCTGCGCCGTCAGGCGAAACAGGCGGAACGCTACACAAAACTCACCGAACAAATCCAATTGGCAGAGGCCCGGCTGCTTTTTGCCCGGTGGCGCGATGCAGCCGACGCCGCAAAAGAGGCGCGCGAGGCGGCCGAAGGGGCAGACCGTCAGGTCGCAGAAGCCAAGCAATCAGCAGACGCGGCGCAAAAATCGCAGGCAGCTGCCGCGCTCAAAGCGCAAGATGCGCGCGATGAATTGGCCGATCGGCGCGACGATGCCAGCGCGCATGGCCACCGCATGGCGGCGTTGTCGGAGAAATTGGAAGCAGCCGAGGCGCGCCTATCTGACCTCAATCGCCAACGCACCCGGTTGGAGGAGGATCGCGACGCTGCCGACCGTATGACCGGCGATGCCGCCGAGGCTTTGGCCAAATTGGAACGCGAGCTGGAAGCATCCCGCGCGGGCGTTGCGAAAGCGGACGCTGATCGCCCTGCCCTCGCTGCGCGCAGCGAAGACAATGAACGCGCCAGCCGCACCGCCGAACTCGCTTTGGCAAAAGCCACCGCCGACCACGCCGGGGTGGAGGCAGAATGGCGCGTTGCCGAAGCCGCGATTGAACAAGCCGAAGCGCGTCTGGCGCGGCTTACCCGCGATGGAGACCGGATCGCTGCCACCCGCGCCGAATTGCAGGGCGGAGACTCCATCGAAGACGCCGTTGTCGCCGCAAGGGAAGCCGCGGACGCAGCCACGCAGGACGTTATCCGATTGCGCGGCGCGCTGGATGCCGAGCGCGAGCGGAAAAGCGAGCTGCAAGAGGCCCGCGATGCGGCCAGCGCGGCACTTTCTACGGCCAAGGCGGAACTTGCCGGTGTCGAACGCGAATATACAGCATTGGCGCGCGATCGTGACGCGCGTGAAAAACGCGCCAAGACCCGCGAAGGGTTGCCTGCCGCACTGGATAAGGTCAGCGTCGCTAAAGGGTATGAACGCGCAATCGCCGCTGTGCTTGGCCGGGATGCGAAATCCCCATTGGGAGCACCGCCAGAGGCCAGCGATGGCCGCTATTGGACCGGCAATGACGCGCCCGCCCCAGTGGCCGGCAGCTTGCTCCAGCATGTCAACGATTGCCCGGACGAATTGCGCGCGCGGCTTGCCCTTGTCACCTGCGCCGATGAAGACGATGGGCGCGCGCTGAAACCGGGCGAATGGTTGGTCACAAAAGGCGGGCATCTGCGCCGCTGGGACGGATTTATCGCACGCGGCGAAGGTTCGGCGGAGGCCGCTCGGTTGGAGGCCGCAAACCGATTAAACGATCTCGAAATACAACTGCCGGCGTTGCGCGATGCGGCCCAGAATGCAGCGGTGCAAGAGGCCAGCGCCCGCGAAGAATTGTCCGCGCTGCAAACCGCTTTGGTCGCGCAGGAACGCGCCATCGCAGGCGCAGTGGAAACAGAGCGCGCTGCGCTGCGCAGTTTTGATCAGGCGGAAGCGGCGAAAGAACGCATTGCCTCACGGCTAGAAGAACTGGCGATCTCTGCCAAGGAACTCGATGAACAACTCGCCGGGGCGAGCAGCGATTTGGAAGCGGCGCAGGACGCCCGCGCCGCCTTGCCCCCGCCGGACGCGGGGCGCGCGTCATTGGAGGCCGCGCAGGCCAAGCACGAAGCGGCTAAATCTGCGGTGCAGGCCGCCCTTGCGCAATTGGCCGCACACGATCAGGCGCTGGCCGTTTCGCGCGAGAGGTTGGCCGCGCAGCAAGCGGATTATTCCAATTGGAAAGCGCGGTCAGGCGAAGCGGCAGCGCGCGTCGCCGAAACCACAAAGCGGCTTGAGGAAATTGAGGAAGAGCGCGCGGTCATAGCGGCCAAACCAGCGGCTCTGATCGAAGAGATCGAGCAAGGGGATGCTGTGCGCACCCGTTTGACGCAGGAATTGGAAGCCGCGCAGGCCGCGATGGACCTATGCCAAAGCGCCACAGTGGCGACCGACCGTGCACTGGCCGATGCTCAGGAAAAATTGACCGTCACCCGCGAAGGGCGCGCCACATTGGCCGCCCGCGCTGAAAATCAGGAAGCGCGCCGCAGCGAAATGGCGCGCATTTCGGGCGAACGGTTCCAGTGCCCTCCCCCATTGCTGGCGGAGCGGTTCGAATTTGCCGAAGACGACATCAAGCCCGCGACCGACGAATCAGAAGAGATGGAACGGCTGTCCGCCAGCCGTGAGCGGATCGGCCCGGTCAACCTTGTCGCGGCCGAGGAATTGGCCCGGATCGAAGAGGAGCACGGCACCAGCGCCAGCGAACAGGCCGAATTGGTCGAGGCGGTCGGGCGGCTGCGCGGCTCAATCGGAAACCTCAACCGCGAAGGGCGTGAACGCCTGCGGGCCGCTTTTGAAGAAGTGGACGGACATTTCCGCGAACTCTTCACCCGCTTGTTTCAAGGGGGACAGGCGCATCTTGCTCTGGTCGATTCCGATGATCCGTTGGAGGCGGGCCTAGAGATTTACGCCCAGCCGCCGGGCAAACGCCTGCAATCCTTGTCGCTGTTGTCCGGCGGCGAGCAGGCATTGACGGCGACGGCGTTGATCTTTGCCCTGTTCCTGACCAATCCCGCGCCAATTTGCGTGCTGGATGAAGTCGATGCGCCGCTGGATGATGCCAATGTTGAGCGGTTCTGCGACTTGCTCGATTCCATGGTCCGGACAACCAAGACCCGTTACCTGATCGTCACCCATAATGCAGTTACGATGAGCCGGATGCACAGATTGTTTGGTGTGACGATGGTCGAAAAAGGCGTGTCGCGGCTCGTCAGCGTGGACCTTGGCGAAGCGGCCTTGATGGCGGCGGAGTAACCGCGCCGACATTTCTCACCCCAGTGGGATGGCCCCTTACGCTTCGATTGCGCGGGCCAGCCGTTTTCGGATGTCTTTCAATTTTGCGATGGTTTCGTCAGATGCACCGGAAAATGCAGCCATTCCGGCAGGCCGAGCCTCAGCCGGTTCAGTTGCAAATTTTGCACGCCTATCGCCCGTGCGACGATCGTCTTTCCGGCGATCCAGCCCTTCGGCCCCGCTCGACCGCAGAACCGCTTCAGCGCCTTTCAGCGTGTAGCCTTCTTCGTTGACGAGCGTGTTAATCGCTTTGACCATCGCGACATCGGCGGGCCGGTAATACCGCCGACCGCCGCTGCGTTTGAGCGGTTCGAGCAGCGAGAATTGCTGTTCCCAATAGCGCAGAACATGCGGCTTGATGCCGAGACCTTCGCTCACCTCGCCTATTGTGCGAAGCGCGCCATCATCTTTACCATCATCAAATTCGGGCATCGAATTTCGCCACTAATTGAGGCCGGTTCAGCCCTTTGCGATCTGTTCTTTGAGCAGTTGGCTCGCACGGAACGTTAGAACCCGGCGCGGTGTAATCGGCACCTCAACACCCGTTTTGGGGTTGCGGCCAACACGTTCGTTTTTGTCGCGCAAAACAAAGCTGCCAAATCCGGAAATTTTGACATTCTCGCCCTTTTCCAAGGCGCCCGTCATCTTATCAAGAATGGCCTCAACCAGGTCGAGCGATTCCGCGCGGCTAAAGCCCATCTTGCGGTTAATCGTCTCAGCCAGATCAGCTCGGGTCAACGTACCTACTGAACGCATCATTCGGCTTTCTCCATGTGTGGTGCGACCCACATTGTGTTTATGACTCTATTGTATTGGACAATTGATATTTTCGCAACGCACTCACGCATTCCGATCGCATTGTGCACAGATGCCGTGTTCTTGCGCGGTTAAATCCGCACAAGACTGGCTCCCCAAGTGAAGCCTCCGCCCATCGCTTCAAACATGACCAAATCGCCCGATTTGATCCGCCCATCACGGCGCGCCACGTCAAAGGCAAGCGGCACCGAAGCGGCCGATGTGTTGGCGTGTTTGTCGACTGTTACGATGATCTTTTCCGGCGCGATGCCAAGCTTTTTGGCAGTTGCGTCGAGTATGCGTGCGTTCGCTTGATGCGGGACCACCCAGTCAATATCATCGGCAGAAACGCCTGCGTCTTCAATGACTTCTTTAAGGACGCTAGAGAGGTTTACAACCGCATGTCGGAACACCTCGCGGCCCTTCATGCGCAGATGCCCCACGGTTTGCGTCGTCGATGGACCGCCATCCACATACAGCAAATCGTGATTGGCGCCGTCGGCGTGAAGCCGGCTGGCAAGCACTCCAGGACCGCCAGCGCTGGCCGGGTTTGCAGCGTCAGCCGCTTCCAAAACCACCGCCCCCGCTCCATCGCCAAACAAGACGCACGTGGTGCGATCTTCCCAATCGAGAATGCGGCTAAAAGTTTCTGCGCCGATGACCAGCGCCCGCTTTGCCGTGCCCGTCGTCAGCAGCGAATCGGCAGTGGTCAGCGCATAGAGAAAGCCCGAACACACCGCCGCCACATCAAACGCGACACCGCCATTGCAGCCCAGCGCATGCTGAACCTTGGTCGCGGTCGCTGGGAATGTGTTGTCCGGCGTGGCGGTGGCGACAACGATCAGGCCAATGTCTTTCGCCTCCAATCCCGCGTCAGCCAGGGCCGCTTTCGCCGCCTCTATCGCTAGGCTGGCAGTGGTTTCACCTTCACCGGCGATGTAGCGCTGGCGAATGCCGGTACGCTCCACGATCCATTCGTCGGATGTGTCGATCTGCGCGGCGAGGTCTGCGTTAGTGAGCACCCGCGCTGGAAGCGCCGAACCCGATCCCAAAATTCGCGAACCAGTTGCCTGACCCATTACGATGACGCTCCGCCAGATTGGCCGTTTGATTTAAGGGCATCTTCGCCCAAGGCCGAAAGGTCACTGGCGATACGCTGCGTCAATTGATCTTCCAACAATCGCGCGGCCACCGCGACAGCATGGGCCACGCCTTTGGCGGTCGCGCTGCCGTGGCTTTTGACCACAACACCGTTGAGACCCAAGAACACCGCACCGTTGTGGTTGTTGGGGTCTAAATGATGGCGCAACAATTCGGTTGCCGGTTTGGAAACAAGAAATCCGATTTTGGAGCGGATCGAGCTGGTGAACGCCTGTTTTAGCAGGTCGGTCACAAATCGCGCCGATCCTTCGATCGCTTTCAAGGCGATATTGCCGGAAAATCCATCGGTGACGACCACATGCGTTTCGCCCCGGTTGATCTTGTCCGATTCGACGAAACCATCGAAATCGAGCGCCAATCCAGCCGTATCGGAAAGCCGCGCCGCTGCATCGCGCAGCGCATCGGTGCCCTTGATCTCTTCCGTGCCGATATTGAGCAAGCGCACTTTAGGCCGATCAAAACCGTTCACGATCCGCGAATAGGCCGCGCCCATCACCGCAAATTGCACAAGGTTGCGCGCATCCGCCTCTGTGTTGGCGCCCAAATCGAGCATGACGACATCATGCGCTTCGAGTGTGGGGAGCAATGCTGCCAAGGCAGGCCGGTCAATTCCGGGCATGGTGCGCAGCGCAATCTTGCTCATCGCCATCAAAGCGCCGGTGTTGCCCGCGCTTACTGCTGCACCCGCATCGCCCTGTTTCACCGCGTTAACGGCAAGGCCCATGCTGGTGGTTTTGGCACGGCGGATCGCTTTGCTCGGCTGTTCATCGCCGCTGATCACATCATCGCAATGAAGGATTTCGGACGCGCCGCGCATGCCCGGATGCGCGGCCAATGCCCGTTCAATGCGCGGCTGATCCCCGACAAGCAGGAACTTAAAGTTCTCATGCTCTCGCCGGGCGATAGCGGCGCCTTCGACCATGACGCGCACGCCTTCATCGCCGCCCATCGCATCAACAGCGATACGCGGAAAAGTCATGCACCTGGTCCTTTCTTAAAGACGGGTCAGAGGCCCTTAGGCGCCATCACTTCGCGGCCGTTATAATAACCGCAAGCGGGGCACATGTTGTGCGGCCGCTTCAACTCACCGCAATTGGAGCATTCTTGAAATGCTTCAACTTTCAGCGAATCGTGTGCGCGGCGATTGCCGCGGCGATGGGGGGAAACTTTTCTCTTTGGGACAGCCATGGCTACGCCACTTCCTAAGGTAAATCTGTTGTTTGCGCGAGGGCCCGAGCAGTCATTTCGCCGGAGCCGAACGTTTCGAGTGTCGCCCTTAGGGCAAGGGGCCGGTGCGCACAAGGTGTTGCCCAAGGGAATCCCAAGTGCGCGCAGCGTCCAAGCCGGTATTGGCGGAAGGCGCGCGATATAACGCAAAATTCGCGAAGCGCAAGCGGCCCATTGCTTACCCAGCCCCCCACGCGTAGCAGAGCGGCATATATATAAGAGGGGATCCACCATGCTTACGATACTTCCGGTCACGCTGACCGCCACCGCCGCCGCCGCCATTTTGACCCTTTGGCTTTCGATCCGTATCGGCGCGGTCCGTCAAGCGGCAGAAATCAGCATTGGTGATGGCGGCAGCGATCCATTGATGCGCCGGATGCGGGCACAGGCAAATTTCGTCGAAAACACACCGTTTGTTCTGGCGCTGATTCTGGCGATTGAATTGACCGGAAAAGGCACATGGTGGCTGGCTTATGTCGCTGGCGTCTATTTCATCGCCCGCATTGCCCATGCTTACGGCATGGACGGCGGAAAGTTCAAAGCAGGCCGCATGGTCGGAACGCTCGTAACGATGGTCGTTTTGCTGGGTCTGGCGGTTGTCGCTGCGCTGATCGCTGGGCGAGTTTTGTAATTCCTTGACCCGCACCCCATCCGGAGTCCGAAATCCGCGCGCCTGAGGCGCTGCGCGCCGAGGCCACAACATATTCTCGCGGCTTGAATGGTTCGGCGTCTAAGGCGTCGCAAGGTCGACAGGCCGCCCGCAGGTGCCGCGAAACGAAGTGTAGCGAACAGCACCGAGGACGCTCGCCCGGACGGGCGAGCGAGATTCACGAAAGCGCGTAGTCGCTCACGAAAGCGTTGGTCTTGCGCTCTTGGCCGAACGTGCTGGTTGGGCCGTGGCCGGGGATGAACATCACATCGTCGCCCAATGGCCAAAGGCGCTGTGTGATCGCATCGATCAAATCCTGATGATTGCCGCGTGGGAAATCGGTTCGCCCGATTGACCCTTGGAACAACACATCGCCGACAATCGCAAAGCGGCTGGGTTCGTGGAAGAAGATGACGTGGCCGGGCGTGTGGCCGGGGCAATGGATTACGTCCAGCGTGAGATCGCCGACGGTCACTGTGTCGCCCTGCTCCAGCCAGCGATCGGGCGTAAAACTTTTCGCCTCCATCCCGTAACGCGCGCCGTCATCGTCGAGTTTTTCGATCCAGAAAATGTCGTCCTTGTGCGGGCCCTCGATAGGGATGCCCAGCTCCTCCGCCAGCATCCCCGCCTGACCGCAGTGATCAAGGTGCCCATGGGTGATGAGAATCTTCTCAAGCGTTACGCCCGCTTTCGCCACCGCCTCTTTCAACTTGTCCAAATCCCCGCCCGGATCGGTTAGCGCCGCCTTCATGGTTTTGGTGCACCAGATCAGCGAACAGTTTTGTTGAAGCGGTGTCACCGGAAGGATCGCGGCTTTCATGGGGGGAGTGGGTTGGTCGGTCATGCGGGTGATGTGGCGGCTAACTCAGGCTGATGCAAGATTGGTGTCACAACCAAGGCATTATCACCACGACAACCAGAGAGAGTCCCACAACAGCGCGGACAAGATTGCTTCGTGCTGATCGAGTGATCAGTAGCCCGAGCAAAGCAGACCAAGGAAGCAGAACCGCGATCGCGCCGCTCAACAAATAGATTTCTTTCGACTTATATTGCCAATAGTCAGCAGCCGGGCCTTCTACGCCCCAAGGGTAGCAGTCGCTGCCAGCATCAGTTTGACTGCAGCCTTGCGCTTCAATTGCCATAGAAAGATCGATAGCGACAATGACGCCAAGCAGGCTCAACACAATCGCGAGTGTCCATAAACCGGCGTCGAATATCTTCATAACCGTCCGCCCTTCCACACAACCCGGCCAATGATTTCCACCTCCTCCGCGCTCACTTCAACCGGAGGATAGGCGAGGTTCTGGCTGAGCAGTGCAAAGCGCCCTGCCCCAGCCTGCGCGACCCGTTTTACCATTAACGTATCGCCCAAACGCACCACATGGACGCCGTCACGAAAGGCCTGCGGGCGGCGATCGACGAGGATTTCGTCCCCATCGCGCAGCATCGGATCCATCGAATCGCCTTCAACCGTGATGGCGGACAATTGCGCGCCTGAAAGCCCCTGCTCCATCAACCAGCGCTGTGAAAACTGGAACGTATCAAAGGCGACTTCACTGGCGGCCACACGTCCGGGGCCTGCGGACGCTCCTACATCAAGGCGCGCAACCTCCACCCAATCGGCCGCGTCCCCGCGCCTTGGCAAGCCAGCATAGGATTTTTCCTTAACCATATCCTCAGGCGCACCCAATTCCCCTTCATCCACGCCAAAAAACCGCGCCAGCGTCCTACGATCCCCTTCTTCCAATTTGCGAGGAGATCCCTTGCGGATGAATTGCTGGAGGTAACTGGCGTTCCTTCCCAACAATTCCGAGAGGCTGGCAAGGCTAGCCCCGCGCTGCTGAGACAGCTCAAGAAGTCGGATTCGCACCATGTCCGATTGCGTGTCGGGTTGCGTGCCAGCGAGTGGATCGACGGGTGTCGTAGGATGTTTAGCCATTAAAACTTCCTAGACGAAAGATTTTTCCTAGACAAGTAGGAAATGAGATGGAACATTTAAGGAACATTGAGTGATTCGCAGGGTCGCATCCTCGCTCATTCCGATGCCACGTCGAACCAATATCAGGGGAACACAGATGCTGTTACGCAAAGTAGAAAAGTTCATGGCCGCCCACGAAATGCCCGCGACCAAATTCGGGCGGCTTGCCGCGCAAGACCCACGTTTTGTGCTGGACCTGCGCATGGGCCGCACGCCGCGCCCTGCGACCGAGGCGCGAATCAACCGCTGGATGGCTGACTACAACGCCTCCTTAAACGCCTCCCCAGAACCCGGCACCTTTGGTGCGATCGAAACGAAGGAACTCTCCCATGCTGTATGAAGGTGCTCTTCAGTCTCATCCAAACCACGCACTCACACCCTTTGGTATAGAGACGAAGTCCGCGGACGCCGATCCCGCCGCCTCTCATACCCCAAGCAAACGCGCGCGCCGCTATCGCCCGCGCCGCACGGTGTCCGATAGGGTCAGAGAGGCGCTGTTGCTGTTGGCGGAAGGCCGCGCGGATCTGCTCACGCATGAAGAGAAGGCGTGGAATTCGATCACCTTCAGCGGCACGCGTCATGAAGTCATGCTGGATTTCAACGGCGCAGAATCGGTCGCGGCGGGGGAGGATTTTATCGCCAACCTGCCCGAACATGAATTCCGCATCCCCGGCCAATTGGTCGCCGACGCCACCATCGGCGAAGTCGATCACCGTTTCGGCGCAGATGAACGGATGGTGGTGACAGCGGTGCTGCTGTTGCTCGAAGAGGCTTAACAATTGAGGCAGCGAAAGCATCGAGCCGCAAGGCTCGCAAGGGCGACAGCCCGCCCGCAGCGGGCACAGCTACGCTGCGCGTCGAGCGAGGAGGCAGGCCCGGATGGGCCTGCCAAACCTCAAACTACGCCTTTATCACGATCATCTTTTCAATAGTCATTTCGTGGCACGTATACGGAATACCGCCAACCCCGTGACCGGATGTGCGCAGACCCGCAAATGGCATCCAATCGGTGCGGAAAGCGGAGTGATCGTTGATCATCACCGCCGATGCATCGATGTTGCGATAGGTCGACATCGCGGCGGATAGATCGTTGGTGTAGACCGCCGCCTGAAACGCCACGTCGAGCGAATTGGCCTGAGCGATGGCAGCATCCACTTCATCGTAGGAATAGAGGCAGACAACGGGGCCAAACACTTCGTTCTGCGAAACCGTTGCGTCCACTGGCGGGTTAAGCAGCAATGTCGGCGCATAGGTCGTGTCCGAAAGCTTCTCGCCCCCGCACAGAACCTCTGCTCCGCCTGCCCGCGCTTCCTCAACCCACTGCGCCACGCGGTCGCATTCCTTGGGCCGGATCAACGGACCGCATTCGACGTTTTCGTCGATTGCATTGCCCACGGTGAGCGCCTTGGCCACCTCCGCCATCTTAGCCGACAATTCGCCGATGATGGAGCTGTGCGCAAAGATGCGTTGAACCGAAACGCACACTTGCCCGGAATGATAAAAGCCGCCCTTCACAAGGCTTGGCACAGCGGCGTCGATATCTGCCGTTGGGTCCACAATCACAGGGGCAACGCCGCCATGTTCCAATGCGCAGCGCGCACCGGGGGCAAGCTTAGACCGCAGCGACCAGCCAACACCGGCAGAACCGATAAAGCTGAAGAACGCCACGCGTGGATCGCTGACCATACGTTCTGACACATCACGCGGCGGCTGAACCGCGCGCGCCCAGTCTTCGGGCAGTCCGGCTTCATGCAAGATAGAGATGAATTCAAAGCAGGACAGCGGCGTATCGGCCGCCGGCTTCACAATCACCGGGCACCCAGTCGCCACCGCGGGAGCGACCTGATGCACGATCAAATTAAGCGGATGGTTGAACGCCGAAACCGCAACCACGACGCCAATGGGCTCGCGCGTGGTCCATGCAATCCGGCCATCGCCCGCAGGCGTGAGGCCCATGGGAATCTCAGTGCCCTTAAGCGTGCCCATTTCGTGGATGCACAATTCCATCCCATTGATCGCGCGGTCCACTTCGACCCGCGCATCAATCAGGGGTTTGCCCCCTTCATTGGCGATCTGAAACGCCAAATGGTCGCGGCGCTCCGCCATGATCTCCATCGCTTTATGGAGGATCGCGGCCCGCTCATGCGGCTTCTTCCAACCAGAACGGTCCCGGTGCAGCGCGTGCGCTTTAGCGAGATACCCATCGACGGTTTCCCAATCGGCAGTGGGAACACTGCCGATGGGAGACAAGTCGAACGGATTGACGACTTCATGCATAATGTACGTCCTTATCGCCTATTTTGGCTTATCGACTGAGTGGGATTAGAGTTTTGCGCTCAATTCCTTGATGTCGATGTTCAGGATTTGGTCGTTCTCCGTGTAATCGACCGGGCAATCAATCAGATGCACACCCGGCGTGTCGCGGCAATGGGCCAGCACTTCGGTGAGGTGCTCTGAGGATTCAACGCGGTGACCGTGGCCTCCATAACTTTCGACATATTTGACGAAGTCTGGGTTGCCATAGGTCAGACCGAAATCGTCAAAGCCCATGTTCGCCTGTTTCCAACGGATCATACCATACGCATCATCGCGCAGGATCAGCACGGTCAGGTTGAGGCCCAAACGCACGGCTGTTTCCAGCTCTTGGGAATTCATCATGAAGCCCCCGTCGCCGCAAATCGCCATGACCTTGCGATCAGGATACAGCATCGCGCTCATCATCGCGCTTGGCAGGCCCGCGCCCATCGTGGCCAATGCGTTATCAAGCAGAACGGTGTTTGGCAGATAGGCGGTGTATCCGCGCGCAAACCAGATTTTATAGACGCCGTTATCAAGGCAGATGATGCCATCATGCGGCATGCAATCGCGCACTTGTTTCACCAAATGCGGCGGAAAAATTGGGAAACGCGTATCGTCCGCCAATCCGCCCGTGTGGTCCAGCTCTGCCTGATGATAGGCCAGCATGTGATCGAAATCCCAGCTGCGGTTTGGCGTGATGTCTTCTTTCATCTGCCAGATCGCATTGGCGATATCGCCGATCACTTCGGTTTGTGGGAAGTAGACCGGATCAACTTCCGCCGTCTTGGTTGAAACGTGAATGACCTGAACGCCGTTGTCTTTCATAAAGAACGGCGGTTTTTCGATCACGTCGTGGCCGACATTGATGATGCAATCGGCATCTTCGACGGCGCGGTGAACGAAGTCACCGGCTGACAATGCAGCGCAGCCCAAGAATTTGGGATGGCGTTCGTCAATCACGCCTTTGCCCATTTGCGTGGTCAGGAACGGAATGCCGGTCTTCTCAACGAATTGCTCCAGCATTCGGCCGCACAATTTGCGGTTAGCACCGGCGCCGATAACCAGCACAGGAGCCTTAGCCGATTCGATCGCTTTAACGGCGGTGCGCACGGCCTTCGCTTCTGCCGACGGTCGGCGCGCGACGCTTTTGGGCAGCGGTTTAAAATCGGTTGCTTGTTCTTCGGCAATGTCTTCGGGCAGCTCAATCAAGGTCGCACCGGGCTTTTCTTCTTCGGCTAGGCGATAGGCTTCACGAACGCGGCTGGGCAGATTGTCGCCTGCTGCGATTTGCACGGCGTATTTCGTAATCGGCTCAAACATTGAAACAACGTCGAGGATTTGGAAACGGCCTTGCTTGGATTTCTTAATCGGTTTTTGGCCGGTGATCATCAGGACTGGCATGCCGCCCAATTGCGCGTAGGCCGCCGACGTCACAAAGTTTGTCGCACCCGGGCCAAGCGTCGCGACGCAAACGCCGGTCTTGCCGGTGTGCCGTCCATAGGTCGCGGCCATAAAACCAGCGCCTTGTTCGTGGCGCGTGAGGATCAGTTTGATCTGTTTGGAACGGCCCAGTGAGTCGAGAAAATCGAGGTTTTCTTCACCCGGCACGCCAAAGATATACTCGCAGCCTTCCGCCTCAAGACATTCGACAAAGACGTCCGATGCTTTTTTTGATTCAGTCACGTTAGAAATTCCCCCCAAATTTGCACCCACCACACACGTTGGCAGCGCGGATTAGACAATAACCCGCTATTCGCTCCCATAACGACACACGTTACAGGCCCCTTGCACAAACAAACATGTCTGCTTTGCGTCAAAGAGTATTGCAGGAATCCGCCAAAAACCAAGGGGGAAGGCGTTTTGAGGGGATTTAGTATCCCAGCCGCGGATCAAAGATTGGCGCAACCGGCTCTCCGGCGCGATATTTCGTAAGGTTTTCAAGGAATCGCGCCGCGCTGCGGTAGAACATTTGATCTTGAGCCCGGCCGGACAAATGCATCGAAATATGCGCGTTATCCAAAGCCCAAAGCGGATGATCGG
This sequence comes from uncultured Erythrobacter sp., assembly GCA_947502815.1. Taxonomy (GTDB): domain Bacteria; phylum Pseudomonadota; class Alphaproteobacteria; order Sphingomonadales; family Sphingomonadaceae; genus Erythrobacter. The sequence continues at coordinate 1,197,081 of CANNBH010000001.1, read as the reverse complement.
CTGGAAGAGGCTCTGGCGTGGTCACATCAAGGAAAGCGCCGCCGATCGATTTGCCTTCCAACGCCGTGATCAGCGCCGGTTGATCAATCACGCTGCCGCGGGCGATATTCACCAGCACCGCATCGGATTTCATCGCCGCCAATTCTGTTTCGCCGATCATCGCTTCGGTTTCTGGCGTTGCGGGCACGGCCAATATCACCCAGTCAAATTCGCCCAACTTTGCGCGCCATTGATCCGGAGCAAGCACCCCTTCTTCGGCGTTCCGGCGGACCAATGTGACATCCACATCGAACGCCTCAAGCCGCGGTTTGATCAGTTTGCCAATCGCGCCGTATCCCAGAAGCAGCGCCTTTGACCCGGCCAATTCCCGCTTACCCGGAGAATCCATCAACCATTCGCGCCGTTCCTGAGCCCGCACGACATCGCGATATCCCTTGGCAATGTTGAGCATCCCCATGACAACATATTCGGCGATCGTAACCGCGTTGATCCCAGCCCCGTTGGTCACGGTGATCCCGCGTTCAATCAGCACATCCATGGGCAGGAAATCGAGCCCGGCGTAAATAGAATTGAGCCATTTGAGATCGGTCGCCGCGCGCAGTGTCGCCGCCATCGCGGCCTGATCGTTCATGTCGAACCAACCGATTTCCGCGCCCTTCACTGCTTCGACAGCCTCTTCATGCGTCATAAACCAGCGCACATCGAGGTCGGCTGGCAATTGCGGTTCAAGCAGTGGCCGGATCAGGCCTGAGATAGCGATACTCGTCATGATAATTTCCACTCCCAACCCAGCGGATCGCCGTCCATGACGTCCACACCTTGCGCGACCAGCTCATCACGGATTGCGTCGGATGCGGCGAAGTCTTTTTCAGCCCGCGCAGCTTTACGGCGGACCAGAGCGTCTTCGATTGCGGCCTCATCGGTGGCGGCATCCTTGGGCCGGATGCGCAAGGCTTCACGGGTGAGGTCAAACAGGCCTAGTCCCAGAACGCTGTCCATATGTTCGATGACCGCGCGTTTGATCCCGGCGTCCACCTTTTTCACGGCGAGAGCATCTTCGATCGCGGTAAGCGCGCTGGGCGTGCCCAGATCGTCGTTCATCGCAGCTTCGAATTTGGCGAGCGATGCGGCAAATTTGGGATGTTCCGCAACGGGTTGGGACGGAGCATCCGCCAACCGCTGAGCCGCCATCACCATCCGTTTCAGCCGGGTGAGCGCAGCCTCCAATCCTTCCCACGAAAACTCCAACTCGCTGCGGTAATGCGCTTGCAAGCACATCATCCGATAGGCGAGCGGATGGTAGCCTTTGTCCATCAGCAATTGCAGCCGCAGAAATTCGCCCGAAGACTTGGACATTTTGCCCGAGCGTTCGACGAGAAAATTGTTGTGCATCCAAATGTTCGCGCCCGAATTGCGCGCGTCGCTTAACCCGCCACAGCCGCAGAACGCTTGGTTCTGCGCGATCTCATTGGGGTGGTGGATTTCGCGGTGATCGATCCCGCCGGTGTGAATGTCGAACGGAAAGCCGAGTAATTTCTCACCCATGACCGAGCATTCCAAATGCCAACCGGGCGCGCCCTTGCCCCATGGGCTGTCCCATTCCATCTGACGCTTTTCGCCATCGGGCGTCTTGCGCCAAATCGCAAAATCAGCCGCGTTGCGTTTGCCTTCGACTGTGTCGATGCGGCCTTCTCCGTCTTCGGTGACGGCGCGCGCTAGCCGCCCGTAATCCTCAACCGTGGTCACATCGAAATACAGGCCCGTCGCGCATTCATAGCAGTGCTTGTCCGCGATCCCTTTCGCAAACTCGATCATCTCTTCGATATAATCGGTCGCGATCGACCATTTGGCGGGTTCGCGAATGTTCAGCGCCTTTACATCCGCCCAATAGGCCTGCGTGTAATGCTGCGCGATATCCCAGATTGACTGCGCTTTTTCAGCAGCCATCTTCTCCATTTTGTCCTCACCATCGTCGGCGTCATCCGTCAGATGGCCGACATCGGTGATGTTGATGATATGAGTAAGCTTCAGCCCCTTAAAACTCAGCGTGCGGCCCAGAATATCGGCAAAGACATAGGCGCGCATATTGCCGATATGCGGGTAATTGTAGACCGTCGGCCCGCATGTGTAGACCCGCGCCTCTCCTGGATGGACGGGAGAAAACGGTTCAACCGATCGGGTAAGCGAATTGAAGAGCGAAAGAGGCGTATCAGTCATGGCGCGCAGCCATGCACATTCGCCGCTATGCCGGTCAAGCGATTAGAGCCTATTCACCGCCCTCTTCGCTGTCTTCCTCGCTCTCTTCTTCCTCTTCATCGCTTACCCAAAGATCTTCGTTGCCTGCGCCCGTCACCGGATCATCAATCAATGGATCAGTGCCAAATTGTCCGTCTGGGTTCAGCTCGACCAAACCGGCCTCAAGCGTGCCCGGCTGGATCGGGTCAATCGGATCAATGCCGTCCTCGATCAAATCGCGGGTCTCACCCTCCCCGCCTGTTGGGGAGTCGTCAGGATCAGTCGGTGTGACCGGAGGCGTTGTTGTTGTGACACACGAAGCTGGGTTCGTGATGGAACAGCCGTTGATCGTCGATGCCGGGTCAATCACGCTGGCAAGATTGGCAAGCGGTATTGTGTTAATCCCGGTGATGCCCGCAATCACGCCGTTGATAACAATCGGTTGCTGCGACCCTGTGCCGCCGCCGCTTGAGATGTTCAACGTGTTCACATCAAACCCGCGGCGTTGATCAAAATCGACGCCCGGGACGGTGTTTTGAATGAACACTTGGCTGGCGGTGGTCGCCACATCCAACGTATCTGCGCGGATCACGCCATCGGCGCGATCTACCCCGTCGCTATCACCCAAACGGATATCAATTTCGCCGAGGCTCAGTCCTTGAATATCGGCGAATGCTTCATCAGTTGCGGCGATAAAGTCGGTTGCCGCCACAGAAATTTCGCCGGCCAATCCGCCGTTCGTGTCAAACACAAACAGTCCGCCGGTGGCCGTGTTGAGACGCACCAGATTGATCGCGTCAATTTCAAGCCCGGTATCTGCGGTTGCCCCTGTGATCGTCACATTGCCAATGACATTCACATCGCCATCAGCGTTGAGGATCAAGGATCCATTCTGGCCGATGTTTTGGCCGGTCGCGCTCGATCCGTCGCCCGCAATCAGATCAAGCGTATCGACCGTCAAAAGAGCATCCAAGGAGCTGCCGCTGGCGCGCGCGTTGATGATAATGTCTCCGGCCGAGAACATCCGGCCGAACTCAAAGTTTTCCAGCAAGAACGGCGGAGGCATATCGGTGGAATTGCCGCCGACCGCCACTTCACCGATCGCGTTGAATGTGATCGATTGAGTCCGCGTTGCGTCGCCCAAGATACCGTCGGGCAGAATATCGACATTGGCGCTGGTCACTTCGATCGTCTGCGCCGTTGCTGTTCCGCTCAATGTGAATGTGGACCCGGTGTCCACCGTCAACGCACCTGCAGCATCCACGACATCGTCAATGTCGATGCCATCAAGCGCGACGAGCGAAATGTTGTCGCCCGAACCGCTCTCGATAAGCAGGCTGCCATTGACGGAGGCAAGGTCAACATTGCCGCTCGCAACCGCGCTTTCTGCGACCAAGCCTGTTGCGGTTTGCACCGAAACATCGCCGTCGGTGGCCGTCACATCAACGCGCAAACTGTCGCTGGATACAATGTCAATTGACGTGCCTTGCGCAGACAAGAGACCGCTCACAAGCGCTTCTTCAAGCACCACAGCTTCAGTTGCCAATAGATCCGCGTCTTGCGCATCCAGCAGACCAAGTGTGATCCCGCCGCCGCCAGCCGTCAGGTTGGCCGATCCACCAGCGGTGACCGACATTCCATCCAGCGGGCCTGCGTTGGCCGTTAACGTCGCATCGGTTCCTGCATCGATTGCGGTAAAGAGGATTGTGTCGCCGGTCGCGGTGACCGCGCTGCCCGCCAACACTGTGCCCATCGTCAAATCGGTGCCGGTGATTGTGACGTCCGTCACCGCATCAATATCGCCAGTATCAACGGGGCCGTTCACCGCCGTTAGGGTGACCGAACCGCCGGAATTGATATCCGATGTCGCGATCGCCGCACTGCCGCCGCCGCCAATCACAACTGGGCCACCGCTCCCGCCGCCAGTGCCGCCGGGGGTGCCCGTTGCCGTCGCAGTGACCGAACCACCCGCAGTGATCAGGTTCACATCGATGAATTCGGCGAGCAAGGTCACGTCGCTATCGGTCACGATGTCGCCTGGACCGGTGTTCTGACCAATCAGACCGTTCTCTGCCATTAGGAAAATGGCGTTGGGCGATTGGATCAGGTTGAACAGGATATCGGTCGCACTGGTCAGAGAAATCTGATCCGCGATCACATCACCCACCGCAATGCTGTTGGCGTCAACCGACACATCATTGTCCGCATTCAAATCGCCGCCAAGAACTGCGCCGCCTGCGACAATGTCGATGAAGTCTGTGCTGGTCGCGCTTGAGAAACTTACGTCGTCCCCTGCATCCACGCTAAAGCTGCCGCCGGCTGCTTCGAGATCGCCAAATCCGACATTGCCGGTTGCGGTGAAGTCGATTGCTCCGCCGACGCTGACCGCGCCGTTGCCGTCAATGTCGCCGTCTGTTGCGTTCAGCGTCAGATCGCCGCCGATCGTGCCATTGTCGAACGTAACCGAAGCACCCGTGATGGATGTGTTTCCGCCGCTGATCGCGTTGAGAACGCTGGGCGAATCCAAGGCCGTGATCGTGATATCGTTCGCGGCATCGACCACGCCGAATGTCGCATCGCCCGCGCTTGCGTCTGCCGTGACAGACCCTTGCGACGTCACATTGCCAATCGCGATTTCTTGCGCAGCCAAAGTGACATCGCCGTCGCTGACAATGTCGCCAGAACCGGTGTTGGCCGCAATCTGTCCATCAGTAGCCGTGACAGCAATCGAGTTGGTCGATTGCAGCAGATTGAACAGAATGTCGCTGTCGCTGATCAAATCAATCTGGTCGGCGGTCACATCGCCAACCGCGATGGAAGAACCAATGACCTGAGCAAGATTATCCGCGTCGATATCGCCGACGTCGATCAAGTCGCCTTCAAGTTCAACGTCGAATGCGAACAGATCCCCGCCAAAGATGTCGCCGCCGTCGATGGCAATAATGCCCCCGGCAAAGAGCGAGCCGTAACCGACAGACAAGCCGTCGATAAAGATATCACCCGGCACGCTAGCATTGCCCAAGAAGACGCCGTTGGCGCTCAAGAAGATGCTGTCCGGTGAAGATGCCTCACCAATGTCGATATCGCCGCCCGCGAACAGATCAATGTCCGCAGAGCCTTGCGAAAATACACCCGCGACAAAGTCACCATTGACCGAGTAGAACCCTTCAATCCCGCCGCCCACATCGGCAACTTCGGTCAATTCGCCATCTGTTATGATCCCGCCGACGATGATGGAATCGCCAACGGTGACGCCAATATCATTGGTGCTGGTCAAAATGCCCGACCCGAGCAAGCTGCCGGCGGCATCGACCAAAATCTGATCCGCCGAAATGGACGCATCGCGCAGATCGACATTGCCGGTGTTGCTGGTCGCGCTGAACAGGCCCGTCGCGTTCAGCTGCGTATCGATACCGTTGGTGCCCATCACAATGTCATTGCGGGTGGTGATCAGGATATCGGTCGCAGTAACGGTCGCTTGTTCAATGAACAGGCCGATGATGTCATTGTTGCTGTTCTGACCGATTTCGATCCGGCCGGTTGCTTCCATATTGCCAAGGCAAGCAAAGCCTTCGAGGCATGGCCCCGTCAGCAGACCATCGTCATCACTCAGGAAATTGGTGATCGCTGGTGCGTCACGCACATCCACTTGGATCGAACCAGCGACCAGGGTGCTGTCCAGCCCTTCAATCGCGTTGCCACCCAAGATAATCGCAGCATCATTGGCGTCCAATGTGCCGTCCATCACCAGCGAAGCAATCGGCGTTGCTGGGATCGACAGCAGGTTTTGTTCACCGCCAGCATTCAGCGAAAGGTTGGGGCCGTTTGCAAACGGATTGAGCGGGTCAATCGGGTCGGTTGGATTGATCGCCGCCACCAGCAAAGCGCCAGCTTCGACGATGATATCATCGCCCGTGTTCACATTCAGCGCGTTGTCCGCCGCCGTCATCGAACCGCCGGTAAAGACAGCATTACCGCCAGCAGTGATGTTGATATCAGCATAGGACGTGACATCGCCTGTGATCGTGGCGTTGGCGATATTGTCGAACAGGAAGGTACCAGAGCCAACGTCGAGAAACCCAGCGCGAACCGTGATGCCGCGCAGATTGCTGACACCTTGCGGGCCAACGACTGCCGCGTCGTTCAGAACCACGCTGCCGCCTGATGTCAGGTCAATGCCGGCAACCGCGCGCAGATCATTGGCCGTAACATTGCCGTCGGCATTCAGGATCAATTCGATCCCGGCATCAAAGATTGAGCCTGGACCAGAATTGAAAGCCCCGCGAACAAAGACAATCGTGCCTTGCGCAATGTCGACAGACACCGTGTCAGCGGCATTGTTTGTGTGCGTGACGAACATATCGCCGGTCGCGTTGAATGTGGCGCTGCCCCCGACCAACAATTGCTGCGTGCCGTCAAAACTGAGCAAAATGTCGCCATCCTGCGCATCCAGGATCAAGCTGCCGCCAATATCGCCGCCATCGAGCGAGATTGATGCGCCCGTCAGCGTAACATTGCCACCGCTCGTGACGCTCTCAACGCTGGGGTTACCTTTGGCAGTGATATCAATGAATGTGCCCGCAGTCAGCGCGCCAAAGCTTGCGTCACCCAAGCTCGCATCGGCCGTGATAGAACCGACGCTGTCGATATCGCCAAGGTCGATCTCTTCAGCGACCAGATCAACGGCTCCGCCGCTGTCGATGTCCCCTTCGCCCGGTGTCGTCGCGCCGATGGTGCCATTGATCGCGCTCAATGTGATCGCACTGGGCGAAATCAGACCGTTGAACCGCAAATCGCCTGCTGCCGTTAGGTCAATGGCGTTCGCTTCCAACGTGCCGATGCCGATGTTAGCGGCGGAGTTGAAGATCGCCGAACCGCCGACTGTAATCGAACCCAATCCGGTGATGTCGCCAGTGTTGGATGTAACCCGCAAAGTGCCACCAACATCGCCGCTGTCCAAATTGACAGAAGCGCCGGTGATTGTGGTGTTAACACCCGACGATGCACTGCCAATAGCTGCGCTGCCGGTGGTCGTTACTGAAACCGATTGATTGATCGAATCGACTGAATTGATATCCAGCGATTCCGCGTTGATAGTGACCACACTCAGCGGTCCTTGACCAATAAAGTCGGCGCCGCTCAGCGCGCCATCCACGTTAACAGTCAGCCCGCCGTTGGCAGTCGCGCTGGCGATATCCGCATCGCCTGCAACCGTGAGAGTCATGCCGGGGCTGTTCGTCCCAGAGAACAAGTCACCTGCGGTTAGATTGCCGCCGGAGTTGATGATCGTCGAGCCATTGGCATCAATATTGCCAACAATTGCATCGCCCACGGTTTCAACTCTTGTGGTCCCGTTGGAGGTGATGTCACCCAGATCCGCTGATCCGGCGGAATCCACTGTTACACCAAAAACATCAGACGTAATCGCGCCTGCCGCAATATCGCCAGCCGTGGAAGTAAGCAGGACAAAGCCGCCGGTTGAACGGGTATCGCCAACGTCGATACTGCCTGCTGTTAAAGTGATTTGTGCATCGGCAACAATATCACCGCCTGTGATTGTGTTGCTGTTCAGGGTAACGAGGCGCGCACCATCAATCGTATCGTAACTGACATCGTCGCCAGCATTCAGCCGCACATCAGAAACGCCGGTGGTTGTTAGCGAACCGATAGAGATGTTCCCCGCCAAGGCGTCGGCAGAAAATCCGCCCGTATCGGCGGTGCCGATGATAATGTCGGCTGCTGAATCCAAACTCACATCTGTGAGGCCGGATATTGAGCCGATCGCAATATCGCCCGTGTCACTGGTAAGGTTGGAGATGAAGCGGGCGTTGAGCGCCCCAAGATCAATCTCACCGGCGTTGATCGTAACCGTGCCAATGCTGGTCTCAAGAGTGTCCACTGTCCCGACCATGACCAGCCCGGGCGCATCAAAATCAATGAACTGACCGGAGATCGCGCTGACACCGACAATATCGCCGCCTGCGTCGACATCGATATTGCCGTCCCGTGTGGCGGGATCGCCATCAACGGTGTTCAACGTTCCGAAGGTCACATTGTCTGTTGCAGTCAAATTGATCGCATCATTCACAGCTGACGCGGTAATGGTGCCGGTGCTAGTGCCAGTTATATCGCCATTGGTTGCAGTAAGGCTGACCGTCCTGGTGCTGAAGATATTGTCATAGCTGATGTTTTCAGCTGTGATCGATACGTCTCTGGTCGAATTGATATTGCCGTTATCCGACGCATTGAAATCGCTGAGCGCTTGCGCAGTGAACGTCGTGCCAACATCAATCGCACTGACGCCAGTCGCTGGATTTGCATGCCGCACGCCGATGTCGCGGGATGCAGCCAAGAATACACCCTCTGAAACAACCAACTGGCCATCACCAATCATGGTAAAGTCCATATCGCCGGAAACCGCAGCGACAAACGCTCCACCAACGGTGATTGGGCCGCTATCCGATGTAATCGTTAAAAGGCCCGCATCCGTGCCAGAATCACCGACCGCATCAATCAACAGATCGCCCATAGTGATCAACCCGTTGGGATCGGTCGAACGGTCGCTGATCGTAACTTGACCGCCCAAGCCGAGACCGGCGGTATTCCCTGTGCCGCCGGAACCGCCAGCGGTAATTGTGACATCACCAAGGTTAAGGATGCCGGGGCTGCCCTCGATCACTTCAATGGTGGGCGAACCGCCATTGCCATCGCCGCCCACACCGGATGGGCCAAAGATTACGGCCACTACAACATCTGACAATCCGCCCTGGCCGCCATCGCCGCCTTGACCAACCGCCAACAATTCGACGTCACCGGTGGTTATCGAGGCGCCCGTCGCTCTCAACAAAGGCGATCCGCCTGTTCCAATGCCGCCATCGCCGCCTACACCGCCTGGGCCGCCAGAGCCGCCAAGCCCGCCAGCGCCGCCTGTGCCGATGCTGGAAAGCAGGAACGGTCCCGAACCCGATTGAATAAGAACATCTGCACCGGTCGACGCGGTGACACCGACAATTCCCCCTGTGCCATCGCCGCCAGAGCCGCCGATCCCTTGAGCGCCGCCGACGGAATTACCCTGACCATCGCCGCCTGCGCCGCCGAAGCTGTCGGAGTTCACCGCAAAGCTGTCTGCGTCGATCGTGATGTTGGCACCATCGGTGACATCAACGGTCGCCGATCCGCCAACAGCATTACCGCCATCGCCGCCGCTGCCGCTGTCGACCCCGGTGGTGAAGCTAAAGGAACCGCTTTGGCCAGCGCCGCCGGTGGCTCCTGCTGATATGGCAACGCTGCTGTTCGCTTGGAAATCAGCATCCTGTCCAGAGACGACCAATCGAGCCTCGCCGCCGTCTGCATCGCCGCCATCGGCACCGTCGGATACAAGCACACCATCGACAAAGCCGCCGTCGCCGCCGGTAGCCGTGGCATCAATGGTCAGTTGGTCAAACACAACCGCGACATTGTTGATCGCCAGTTCAGCAATGCCGCCAATGCCGAAACCGCCTAGGCCTCCGATTGCGCCAAACCCGCCAGTGCCGCCAACACCGCGCGAAATGACGCTGTAGTCTTTGGGATCGGCATCATCTTGGTTCAGCGAAATGAGCGCGTTGCCGCCGATACCGTTGCCGCCGGCCCCACCAGCACCAACCGCATCGCCGGTTGAAATGCCAAAACTCCCGCCGCCGCTGCCGCCCTGCCCGCTGGCATTCACGGTTAGAGAGCCAAAAGTTATATCGCCGGCTGTGTCGTTAAAGATCGCGTCACCGCCAACGCCATCGCCGCCATCGCCGCCGCCCGCGTCGGGGGCTCCCGTAAACGAGGCATCAGAATCGCCGCCATCACCGCCAAAGGCTTGCGTGGAGACAACCACCGCATTGGCATTCACAACCGCGGATCCGGTCATGTTAAAGACTGCAGTGCCGCCAGTCGACGAACCGCCATTGCCGCCGGGAGCCCCGCGCGCATCGCCGCCTTCGCCGCCAAAGATCCGGCCAAAACCTGAATCGCGATTGCCGGTCGCTTCGACCGATAGCGTGTCTGTTACGGTCAGGGTCCCGGACAAGGCATTGAGCGTCGCCGTACCGCCAATTGCGTCACCGCCATCTCCGGCATTGGTGCCGTTGGTGTCGGAACCAAATGCACCGCTTCCCCCGCTACCGCTGGCCGAAACGGTCAGGTTGGTGACGGTTGCATCGCCGCCATCGATATTGAAGGTGACTTGCCCGCCGGTGCCCGCACCGCCATCGCCTGTATTGAACAAGCCATTCGTCATACTGCCATCGGGGTCTTCGCCGCCCGGCCCGCCTTCGCCATCGGAGGTAACAAAGATATCCGCCGCAGTAAGAGTGCCGCCAAGAACATTGAATTGGGTGGTCCCGCCAACGCCGCCGCTGCCGTTGCCGACAAAGAAGGTATCGACAAATTCCCCGTCGAAGCTGAAAGTGCCATCCGTACCCGCGTCGATGTCCGCAAAGCTCAGGCTGCCCGAACTTCCTTGAACCGTGATGTCCACGGTACCGCCCAGACCTTGTGATGGAACGCCGGCATTGTTGGAGCTGGCAAACGCAAAGCCATTTGCACCAAGACGCAGTTCGTCGGAGAAGATGATCGTACCGTCATCCGCTAGAATAGAAATGGCTCCGCCTTGGCCGAGACCCAGACCAGCTTGACTGGAATCCGTTCCGCCTGTGCCGTTCGCAGATATTCTGCTGGAGCCGCTAACATTCAAGACGCCGCCGTTGGTGGAGACAACGTCAACCGTGCCGCCTTCGAATGCGGTGCCCTGCAGCGCGAAATTGGAAGAGAACACGTCGCGGAAAGCATTGGCGGACACGGTCAGCGCGCCTGCGCTCAATTGACCGTTATCCGCTGAAATGTTGATCACTGCGCCCAATGCAACCGTGCCTGGCGCGCCTCCTGAGGCATCTGCGAATATATCAAGATCGCCGCCAACAAAGAGGCCAGAGCCGCTCCCTAGCCCTGTATCAAGGACCGAAACATTGACGGTATCACCCGACGCGCCGCTGGTTTCTCCGTCGGCGGTCGCAAAAATCGATAGATTCCCGCCTACGTCGAGACCCGTGCCCGCATTTGTAACCAAGATGCTCGTAGTGCCGCGACTGGCTATCCCACCAAAAGATCCCGAAGCTGAAACGCCATCAAACGAAGGCGCGGCCAGGCTGGATGCATCAATGTTAATTGAGCTGAATGCATGAACGCCGCCAGTCACATTGATCGCGACGTCGCCTGCGATCGCATCGTTGGACTGAGCGACAGACGAATCTGTTCCCGAAGAGGCTTCAGCAGCGGCGCTGATTGCAAAACCTGCGGCATCAATTGATCCGCCTGATAGGTTGACTGTGACATCACCAGCTGTTGACGAGCTGCCGATCAATGCGGTGGAGCTGGATGTTAGCGTGCCTGCATTATTCGCACTCGCATCCAAGACAATATCCCCGCTGACGCTAAGCGAGCCCGAAGAAATACCGAAGACGATTGAACCGGCCGTTGCCGAACCGCTTTGGGCAGAACCCAAACCGCCATTTGCCGAAGAATCCAAGATGAGGCTGCCATCAACAATAACAGCGCCGTCATCTTCGATATTCAATGAAACATTGCCGCCAACGCCGTCTCCTCCAACGCCATTGCCGCCATTGTTAGGAAATGCACCCGTATCATCCAAGCCGCGCCCGGATCCATCCAGCGTAAGGTTTCCGCCGGTCGAAATGGTTCCTCCGACAAACGGGGATACCCCTGCACCTTTGGTCGTGGCGACCAACGATATATCGCCGCCATTGCCCGCGCCATCGCCAGCCGTGATGCTTAGCGATCCTGCGACATCAATAATGCCAGTGCCAGAAGCTCGTAAGTTGACCGCCTCGCCAGCTGTTAGGCTGAGATCCGCCGCGCGTCCGCCGAATCCATCGACGATGACGGTGCGTTGATCGTCTGCTGTACCATTGGATTGAAGCGTAATTGAGCCTTCGGCGAACACTTCAGTCGTGCTGGTCAGTTCGATGTTCTCAATCGTGACGCTGCCCGCAGGACCGCCATTGACCGTCGTATCAACAAAGTTGGTCGAAACATCGACGTTGCTTCCGCCTATGTTGACCGGTTGCGTGTTGACCCCAACCGTGTCGCCAGTCGTCAGGATGATCCGGCCGTTGTCGAACGATGCAGAAGCAGCCGCATCGTAACCAACAACCCCGCCGACCAGCATTGTGATCGCATCATTCTTTGGCACAGCAACGAAGTAAATCGCTTGCTCATCCGTGATCCCGGTGGAGGCTGCCCCGCCAGTGGAACCAGTTTCACCGTGCACGATGCCATTGGTGTCTTCGGTGCCAACCGCAACTGAGATATCGAACAGACCATTTTCAATAATCATGGTCGCTTCTTCGGCAGCAACATAAGCGGCTGATCCGTTGACCGTGACAGTGCCATTTTGTTCAATTCGCGGCGCAACCATTGCGACATAGCTGTTGGGATTGTTCGCCCGGATCGACGCCCCTCCATCAATGCGGATCGCCGATGCGCTGTTGGATGTGCCGGTGAAAGTCACATCAAACGCGCCATTGATCACATCAGCGGGGTCGATGTCGCTGGTGGTGAGCAACAGACTGCCGACATCAAAACTGCCGGTATCGCCGACGATAATTCCGCCCGCGCTGTAAAACCAAATATTGCCGCCCGTACCCGAGCCACTGAACGTGCTTGTGGTAACGCCGCCATCAATTCGGATCGCGCTGTCAAAACCGGGCGTCAGCACGCGGTTGAGCACGGTGTAATCGCTTAACGAGGAGGTGAACTCCAAATTGCTACCGGTGCCAAGGAATGTGACCTCGGTTCCCGCTGCGCCTGCATCAAACGTGGTCCAATCGATAATCGCAGAACTGGCCAAAACGTTGACTCGGTCAACGGCCGCGCTCGGATTGAATTCAATCTGCACATCATCATAGACGGCAAAGGCGTTCACATTAATGCCCGCAATACCTGGGGTGGCGATGATAGCGCGTTCCACTGGATCAGTCGTCACATTGATGATCGGACCTGATGGGTTGATCTGGGTGGCGTCAATCGGAACCGTAGGAATGGTGGAGGCCGACCCCACATTGACCTGCGTTTGCACCGGCGCAGCCACCGTGTTTCCGCCAAAATCAGGCAGGATTTCGGGCATACGATTTGGACGAGCGGTTACGCCGCGAGCGCCAGGCATTTCTGCTGGAACTTCGCGATCAATGCCGCCTCGCCCAACGCTACGGGAAGCACTGCGCGCGCGCGATCCCAGATTGCGCGGATCAAACCGGTCTTGCGCGGCAACCGGAACACCCGAAGACGCCCCCGTCGCACTTTGCGCAAAGGCTGGCGTCGGTGCCGCAGTCAAGGCCGCCGCAGCGGCCATAACCGACGCGCTGCCCATCCACAGATGCCGCGTATTGGATCGGCGTGCTTTAGACTGAACGGAAAGTGTGTGTTTCTGGGTGTTGTTCATCATACTCTCCCGCTGGCTCAATTGAGCCACGGCTCCAATTGCACGGTCAGCGAAACAAGGGCGCGCGCGCTGCCTTTGCTTGTGGCAAAATCTGTTTGTTTCAGCGGGACGGCCACGATCACGTCTAAGACCGCCTGCCGGCCAATAGACACCCGCATGCCGCCGCCGGTCGAATAGAGCCGGTCTTTATCGCCGGGCACATTGTTCACCGAAACCTGAGCCAAATCGAAGAACACGAAAGGTTGAATCGCTGAGCTCTCCGCCGTTTCTGGCATCAAGCTGCCGTAAAACAGTTCAAATTGCGCACCGAACCCAGTGTCGCCGATTATTGCGCCCGGATCGTAACCGCGCCCGACCGTAAAGTTGCCGCCGGAAAACTGCTCATATCCGAGCAAGGCATCAGGCGAATATTGGAACCGCGTCCGCGCTCTCATTCCAAACAGCGGTGTCGGGCGGTATGTGACGCCGGTTTCGGCGCGCACCAAAAGCCCGCTTGGATCAGCATCAAGGCGGCTGGGAGGGATAAAGCCCGGAGCAATGCAATTGACAAAGCCCACGCCGCACGACGGGCTCGCGCCAAAGGCATCGATGCCTTGGCGCACCTCCAGGTTGGCTTCATAGGCCAGCTTTGGTTCAAACGCGGAGTAACCGCCGGTGCCATTTAGGCTTTCGCTGTCGCTGCCCCAATAATCGAGGCGCAAAAACCCCACGCGCAAACTGTCCTCAGTGAAATCCAGACCCGTAAACTCGACCTGTTGATCGATGAAATCCGCGCCTGCTGATAGGGTCAGGTTTTCAGCTTGCGACCGGATCAACGGATACCGTGCATAGGTAGAGCCAACAAAGGTTTCAGAACTGAACACATTGGGGCCTGCGACATCGGGTTCGGTGAAGGCGAGCGTGCCTGCGATGCCCAAGGTCAACCCTTCTGATCCCACGCGGAATTCATGGTGCCCGGAAAAAACCAGCTGTTCGTTGAAATCTTGCGCGGAATAGACGCTGACCATGGTTTCATCGCCAAGGCCCGTGATGCCATTCACCCGCACGCGTGCAAGTCCGCCAAAGCGCCCGATTTGGGGGGAGCCGAAATTCTGGACATTGGCGTCCACAATGATGGGAGTATTCGACACGTCAAACACGCCCACAACATCGCCCGGTTGTCCCCCTTGATCTGAGGTTAGCGGTTGAAGCGTCAACCGCACATCAAGGCCGGGAATATCGCGCGCCAGCAGCAGATACCGCTCCGCGTCGTTGGCGTTAAAGACGCTTTGCCCTTCCAATTCGGACAGAACCCGGCGCAGAGCGCCCGCAGACGGCCCCGCATCGCCGCGCACCTGAACCTGACGAATGCGCGCCAGCAAAACGTCAAATTTTACGGTGCCTTCGCCAATCGTTTGCACCGGCACTTGAACCGCAGCGAGATACCCTTGCGCGCGCAGAATTGTCGCTGCGCGGTCACGAATATCGCAGATCGCCGCCACCGGAATTTCCTGCCCCACCAAACCTGACCAACTGTCAGAGAGCAGCCCCGGATCAACAGAACCCAGACCGCTGAATTCCGCATCGGAGAATGTGAATGTCAAATCCGCAAATTGTGGCGCGGATAGAGGGCACGGCGCGCGCTCAACCTCGTTTGCAACAGACACGGGGCTGGGATCACCACGCAGCTCACTCTCAATATCCGGCCGCTGCAATTCTTCACGCGTCGGCGCACCCGCCGTTTGCGCATGGGCAACACCCGGCACTGCCAAAGCGACCGTGCCGAGAGCCAGAACCGTTCGTTTGAAGGGCGAAAGGACGAGTGACTGTGAAATAGTGTGTTCCAATGTCTTGGCCATTTTTCGAAAGGTCATTCTGCCGCGCCCTTGCTGCTGGAAGAGCGTGCAGCGATGGATGTGGTGCTGCTGGGCGGGAGCGGGTCAGCCAAAAGCGGCCGCGCCGCATCGCCGATCACCGCAAAACCGGCCCAATAAAATGGGTGCGAGGTTTCCGCATCGTCCATCAGCAATTCACGCGATCCCGACAAAGCCGCGCCGACCGTCTGTGAGCGGCCAAGCCGGAACATTTCCGACATCAACCGCTCCGTTGCGGCAAAGTCATCAGGAGCTGGCCAATGGCTCGCCATAACAGCGCGCGCGCCTGATCCGATAAAGGCCCGCACCAACCCTTCGAGTTCAGACCCGCCGCCACTGGATAGACCGGCTGCGCGCGTGGCTTCGACGCTGGCCGCGCCCGCCGTATCGCATGCGGAAAGGATCACCAGATCGGCATCAAGGTCGAGCTCAAAGATCTCCTCAAAGCTCAGCAATCCGTCCGAATCGTCTGATCCAAACGATGTCACCAAAGCCGGTTTTGCCGGGCAATTGGAATTGGGCGGCGTGACCAGACCGTGCGTTGCGAAATGCAGCACCCGGTAATTGTTGAGATCATCTTTTGTCTTGATCGCATCATCAGTGAAACTGGCGTTGGTGAGCACCAGTGATTGATCCATTCCGATCAAATTGGCCGCGGTGGAAAGTTCGCCTGCATCAATCGGGTTGTTCCATTGGCTGACCGGCCAATAGCAATCGCTGGCACCGGCAGAACCCTGCGCCAGAAAAGAAGCGGGATAGGCCTCCCCAATCGGCGCGTTTTCACCCAGCCCCAAATATTGCTGCGTCCCTGCTGATCGTTCGACTTTGCGCGATTGCACAAAGGCCTCAGCCGAGACAGCCGTGCTGACCATCCGACCGCGTCCCATCCAATTGACACCGGTAAAGTCAAATTCATCGGCGTTGGGATTTTCAAGCCGCGCTTCATACATCGCAACCGATGCATCATCCGCCACCAACAGATCGATCGGCAAGCGCAGCATGGCGCCATCGGGTTCAAAGATCACATGGCTGGCATTGGCGATTTCACTCGCAATCGGCTCGAACAATTTCACATAGAGCCCGCGCGCTGCAGCAATGTCGAACGGGTAGGTCGAATACACCCCCGCATCAAAAACCGAGATGGTGTCGCGGATAATATTGACCTGTTCGTCTAGCTCACCAGCGGTCATATCAACCCGGTATGCCACCGCCTTGTTTTGATCGGCGTAGAACATGAAAACATCATCACTGACGATGGCGATCCGGGCATAAACTTCGCCGGGGCGCAAAACGGCACGGAATTCGCTGAGCTCAAGTGAGGAAGGCGACACCGCGCGATATTGCGGATAGGCGTTCAGTTGCACCTGAGTGTTGATTTGAGAGCGTTCAAGCGTGGTAATCTGGCCCGACAATTCCTCCAATTGTGCACGCGAGGCGGGAGATTGCGGACCGTTGGCGAGAGCCTCAAAGCGGATGCGAGAGCGTTCAATCTCGCGCCCCAGATCGATCGATTGCCGGAAAAGGCGCGATGCCTCGTCCGAATTGGCACTCAACCGGCGAGCAAGGATCGCTTGCGTCTCTGCAACGCCGGGGCGGATCAAAACTTGGGCCGCGCGGAAGAACGCTTCGGCTGCTTCGGGATCGCCATCAACCTGCGATGCAAGCCGGCGGTAATAGGGGTTCAACTGATTGGCAAAACCGGTGATGGCGTTGCGTTTGCCCACGGCGCGATCCACCACTTTGGCATACAATGCCATAGCCTCATCATCGCGGCCCTGCCGCAGCAGAAACGCCGCCAGTCTGGCCTCTGTGGCGCTGACTGTCCGGCGTTCGGGGTATTGCGCCTGAAGCAGCGAAAGAGCGTTGCGCAAATAGGATTCGGCATCACCAATCGAACCGCGCCGCTCAGCAATTAAAGCAAGATCTCCAAGGACTTGGCTGCGCAACCTCGTGATTGATGTCACCCGGCCATCGCGTACGGCAATCGCTTCTTCATAGGCCCTGATCAGGTCTGCCCGCGCGCCATCATGGTCGCCGTTGATCCGTTTCGCTGTGCCTCTGATCTGCAGCGCCTGAGCGTCAATTATCTGCGCGCGTTCTTCCACTGTCAGGCTTAACTCATCGACGATCCCAAACAGATATCCGCTCGACTGTGCCCGGTTCAAACGTTCCGAAATGGGCAGTGTGATCGACAAATCGCCATCGACACTCGCAGCGCCGCTCGCGGTGCCTTCCAGATCCTGATTTAGGCGTTCAATCGCGGCCTGATCAAAACCTTGATTGAGCAGATGGATCGCTTCAAAATTGCGCAATAGCCGCGCGGTGATCGGATCATCTCCGCCCAAA
Organism: uncultured Erythrobacter sp.; assembly: GCA_947502815.1. Classification (GTDB taxonomy): domain Bacteria; phylum Pseudomonadota; class Alphaproteobacteria; order Sphingomonadales; family Sphingomonadaceae; genus Erythrobacter. The sequence continues at coordinate 1,179,159 of CANNBH010000001.1, read as the reverse complement.
TCCGCCGCCTGCGCAAACAAACGGTTGGCGACGCTAAACTCACCCAGATTGCTTTTTTGCAAGGCGCGGTTGACGAAGAACTCGCCCGGATTGATCGACGATTCCGCATCGCCTTCAAGCCGCTGTTGAAGCGTTTCAAAATAGGCCGCAGCCTCGGCGTATTCGCCCGCCAAATTGCGGCGATACCCCTCTGCCAAAGCCTGTTCGGGTTTCAGCGTTTCGGCCTGCACCCGCGCAAAGGACAGCGGGTCAGAAACGGAGGTCGAGGCAACGTCAATCGTGCCGTCTGCAATGGAATTGCTCAGCACCGACCGCAAGGCCAGAACCGTCGCATCGTCATAAGCGGCGAAGCCTTCGGCGTAAAAAATCAGGTCGTCCGATTGCGCGGTGATCTGGCTCCACTTGAGCTCGCTATCATCGACCAAGCATTGCTGTTTTTGAGAGCCTGAGACAGGCCCGGCCGTGGCCGCAGCGGATGAGCATGTAACCGGGAAACGGCGCATGGATCGCACGGCGTCTTTGGCAGCCGCGTTGAAATCCTCAAACGCGAATATTTCGGCGATCGGTTGCGGATTGTCGCGGCAAACCACGGCCCAGCGGCGATCGAAAATACCCTGTTTGGCCGGATTTGCGACGCTGCGATCTTGCACTTGGCACAAAATGCCATCGCTATCGCCAATTGGAAAACTGTCGCGGATCAGGACTGAGCCGGTTTGTGCAGATGCCCCTATAGAGCCGAGCGTCAGGCATGCCGCCGACACCACAAAAGCCGCTGAAATTGCTGCAGTCAAACGTCCCACAGGCGTTCCCCCTTACCTAATGGACTGATTTATCAAACGGAGCAGGTTGCTCCTATATGGAGGGGTTTTCACCCCCATTGCTTCAGAATGGTTCTACCCGCCGCGCGGGGGCTTCAATAGTATGAATTGGACAGTTTTGGTGGTCTGTCCCCATCTTGGACACGGAAAAGCCAAGCATTTTCAGCGGAGGTGCGCAATTTGCAACCCTCGATCACACGGCGCCTTCGCGGCGGCACCCTTTTGAGGTCGCGCACGGGCCAACGATTCGCGCAAATCGAACCCGGCCCTTATTCCCAGCCGAGGAACTGAACCTGATCATCGAGCGGCACCCGTTCGCGGTCATAGGTGTTGAGCCGCGCATCGGGATCGCGGTATCCAATCGCCATGCCGCAAAACAGCATATAGCGTTCATGATCCAGCCCGATATGGTCGCGGATCACATTGGCGTAGAGCGCCATATATTCCTGAAAACAGCTGTCGAGCCCTTCTTCGCGCAGCAGCAAGGCCACGGTTTGCAGCCACATGCCGGTGTCGGACCATTGCGGTTCTTTCATCAGGCGCGGGAAATAAACGAACATGACCGCCGGAGCGTCGAAACTGGTGGCGTTGCGCATCATCGCTTTCATTCGTCCTTCGCCATCATCGCGGGCGATACCCATCGCGCCGAACATGCCCTTGGAAACGCCGTTGAGCCGCTGTTTGTAAGCGTCTTCGGTGCCCGGCGCGGTCCAGTCATATTCCGCAGCCTGAGGCGGCGTGGTGGTGATTTTTGCCTGAAGGTCAGTGAGCGGCTGTCCGGTCAGGATGGTCGCTTCCCAAGGCTGAAAATTGCAACCCGACGCGGCCCAACGCGCATTGTCCATAACGCGGCGGATTTTTTCGAGCTCAACCGGCTGATCGGTGAAAGCGCGGACGGATCGGCGGCTGGTGACGGCTTCGGTTACGTTCATTTATCGTCTTCTCTCTCAATCGGATTCCACGGTCTTCTTATGGAATCAATTACAGGAGGAAGATGCTTTAGCAACTGGCTTAAGGCCAAGATCAATAAGGCAAATGGGCCGTAAGCGCCTAAGCTCTCGCTTTGCAAAAGTATAGAAGGGAGGTTTTCCATATTTCATCGTCCAACTAAACGGACCGCGACAAAACTTGGAAAGCAACCAGCCGCGAACCGTCCTAACAGAGGCAGTGCAAAAGCACTACGTGTGCAGCGCTAAAGCGCCACTTGCGTATCGCGGCTCTACGCAAATGCGTAGTGGGCCGTTCAGTTGAGGATATGGGTTTTGCTTCGTTCGAATTCAAGTCCGGGTGTTTATCTTTTTCGTGCACCCTTCTCATCCTCAAACAGTTCCGCCAGCTGCTCCATAATCGTGCCGCCGAGTTGTTCGACATCCATGATTGTCACCGCGCGGCGGTAATATCTTGTCACATCGTGGCCGATACCAATGGCAACCAATTGAACGGGTGAGGCTTTTTCGATCCATTCAATCACGCCGCGAAGGTGCGCTTCGAGATAGCCGGCGCTGTTCACGCTTAATGTGCTGTCATCAACCGGTGCGCCGTCGGAGATTACCATCAAAATGCGGCGTTCTTCGGGGCGGTAGACAAGGCGGCTGTGCGCCCACAACAGCGCCTCTCCATCGATGTTTTCTTTAAGCAGCCCTTCGCGCATCATCAGGCCGAGGTTGCGGCGCGCGCGGCGCCATGGCTCGTCCGCTTGTTTGTAGATGATGTGGCGCAGATCGTTGAGGCGCCCTGGCCCCTGAGGCTTGCCATCGGCCAGCCATGCTTCGCGGCTCTGCCCGCCTTTCCATGCGCGGGTGGTGAAGCCGAGAATTTCGGTCTTAACGCCGCAGCGTTCCAACGTGCGCGCAAGGATATCGGCGCTGATCGCGGCCATGCTGATCGGGCGGCCGCGCATTGAGCCGGAATTGTCGATCAACAGCGTAACAACCGTGTCCTTAAACTCGACATCACGTTCAACCTTATAGGACAAAGCCGTGCCGGGAGAGACGATGACGCGCGATAGGCGGGCTGCATCCAGCACGCCCTCTTCCTGATCGAAATCCCAACTGCGATTTTGCTGCGCCATCAAACGGCGTTGCAGCCGGTTTGCCAGCCGGGTGACCACCCCTTGCAGGCCGGTCAGCTGGCTGTCGAGATAGGCGCGCAGCCGGTCCAATTCCTCGGCATCGCACAGTTCTGGCGCTTCGACTTCTTCATCGAAACGTTCGGTAAAGGCGTTGTAATCAAGGCCGTCGGGAATGTCGGCCTGCGGACGATTGGGGCGGACAGGCGCGTTGGAGGCATCGCCTTCCTCACCCGGTTCGCCGTCTTGCATGTCTTCGTCAGCGGAAAGCTCGCTGTCGGATTCGCCCTCCCCGTCGCCTTCGGCCATGTCGCCTGCGACTTCGCTGGCCTGCGGGTCGGCATCGCCTTCCTGCTGTTCATCGCCGGACTGATCGTCTTCTTCGCCGTCATCTTCGTCTGAATCGTCGCTGTCGGTTTCATCCGGCGCATCGGTGGGCCGCGTCAGATCAAGTTCGCGCAGCATATCCAGCGTGAGCTTTTGAAACGCCTCTTGATCGGCCAGACTGTCGCCCAGAGCGGAGAAATCTTCGCCCACTTTGCCTTCGATAAATTCGCGTACCAAATTGACGCCAGCCTGCGCCTTATCCGGGATCGCTTCGCCGGTTAATTGTTCGCGCAGCATCAATGAAAGCGCAGTTTGCAGCGGAACTTCGGAGGAGTTTTGCGCCCGCACAATCGCATCACCGCTGGTGCGCATCTCAGTTGCCGCATCGAGATTGGATTTGATCCCATCAAACCGGTTTGCGCCCAAAGCTTCGTAACGCACCTGCTCGATCGCATCGTAACAGGCCCGCGCAACCGGCTCTGGCGGAGCGCCCTGCGCATGAACCCCGGCATCGTGATGGCGCAGTTTCAGCGCGAAACTGTCGGCAAATCCGCGCGCCTCAACAACCTGTTCGGCCGGCAAATCGCGGCCGGGCAGCGGCACACGAAACCGATTGCCTGACGCCCCCGGCACATCCGCGCTCCACGCAACCTCAACCTCTGCATCGCGCGCAATCGCCCGCGATGCGCCGGTCAGCGCTTGTTTGAATATGTCTAAGGGAGATTCTTCAGCCATTGTGTGCAGATAGAGATCAGTTGCCCGATCTCAAACTGTGCCTTTAGACGATGGTCTGTCCGGTTGCTGCCCAATCTTTCAGGAACCCTTCGATCCCCTTGTCGGTCAGCACATGTTTGAACAGGCCAAGGATCACCTTGGGCGGTGCGGTGATCACATCTGCGCCAATCTTTGCGCTTTCCAAAACATGGGTCGTGTGGCGGATGCTGGCGACCAGAATTTCCGTGTCATAAAGGTAATTGTCATAGATCAGACGGATGTCTTCGATCAGGTCCATCCCATCAAAACCATTGTCATCATGACGGCCAACGAAAGGCGAAATGAAGGTCGCGCCTGCCTTTGCCGCAAGCAGCGCCTGATTGGCGGAGAAACACAGGGTAACGTTGACCATGGTCCCTTCGCCGGTGAGCGCCTTACAGGTTTTCAACCCATCGACAGTCAGCGGCACTTTGATGCAGACATTGTCCGCGATTTTGCGCAGGACTTCGGCCTCTTTCATCATCGTTTCATGGTCAAGAGCGACAACTTCAGCCGAAACCGGCCCGTCGACAAGGCCGCAAATTTCCTTGGTCACTTCCATAAAATCGCGGCCCGATTTGTGGATCAGCGATGGATTGGTGGTGACGCCATCAAGCAAGCCAGTGCTGGCCAGATCTTTGATGTCGTCAATCTCTGCGGTGTCGACGAAGAATTTCATGTTCGCTCTCCCCTTTGGGCGATGTCGATTCGGTGAACTGTGAAATGGCACAGCCGCAGCAGCGATGCCAGCCGCGTGTCCCCATCATTTTGAACGGTCAGTTGGGCCGATCAAGCGCGCCAAGCATCCATCTGGCGGCAATTTCGGCGCGTGCTCACTTGCTGCATCAACCCGGTGCCGAAACCGATCTGCGGTATCGCAGCCAAGTGAAACCAACCGCGCCGATCACGCTCTAAACACCAGTCTAAACATGAAATTCCGACTCAGGAGTGGCGGACGCGCGCCAGGCCCCATATGAAGCGGTGATCATGAACCGCGTCCGCCTCCTTGTTCTTAACGCCGCGCTTGGCCCGCTCGACTATAAGGTCGCCGAAGGAATGCAGGTCGAACCGGGCAGCGTGGTGATCGCGCCGCTTGGCCCGAGGCAGGTCACCGGCATTGTCTGGGACGAAGGGCGCCTGCCCGGAGTTGAGGTGGATGCAAGCAAGCTGAGGGCGCTGCGCGAGGTTGTGGCGGTGCCGCCCTTGTCAAAGGCGCTGCGCCGTCTGATCGAATGGACCGCCGACTATTACTGCGCCAATTTGGTCAGTGTTGCGCGCATGGTTTTGTCCAGCGGCGGGGCGCTGGGCGGGCCCACAACCACAACCGAATACCGCCTAAGCGGGGCCGAGCCACAAGGACGCCTCACCGCTCAACGCAAACAAGCATTGGAAACGCTGGGCGGCGCACAGGGCACAATTCGCGAATTGGCCAGCATTGGCGGCGTGTCCGACGGCGTGCTGCGCGGTATGGTGGGTGCGGGTTTGATCGAAACGGTCAGCGTATCAATCGACCGCCCCTATCCCCCAGCCAATGCCGATTTTCACCAACCCGATTTGTCTGCCGATCAAATGTCCGTGGCCAAGGCTTTGGTCGATGCCGTTGAGGCGCGCAAATTCGAACCGTTCCTGCTGGACGGGGTCACCGGGTCGGGCAAAACTGAGACGTATTTCGAACCCGTCGCGCAGGCCATACGGATGGGCCGTCAGGTCCTTGTCCTGTTGCCCGAAATTGCGCTGACAGAGAATTTTCTCACCCGATTTGAACAGCGGTTTGGCGCGGCGCCTGTGCAATGGCACTCTTCGCTGAAGTCGACGGAGCGTAGACGCGCATGGCGGGCGATTGCACAAGGAAGCGCGCAGGTGATTGTCGGCGCGCGCTCAGCGTTGTTTCTGCCTTACGCAGACCTTGGTCTGATCGTGGTCGATGAAGCCCATGAGATCAGTTTCAAGCAAGATGACGGGGTGCGTTACAACGCCCGCGACGTGTCTGTTATGCGCGCCCATTTTGAGAGCATTCCCGTCGTCCTGGCCAGCGCGACCCCTGCTCTTGAAAGCCTCCACATGGCCAATTCGGGGACCTACACAAAATTGGTGCTGCCCAGCCGATTTGGAGGCGCGCAATTGCCCGCGATAAAGCTGGTGGACCTGACAGTGGAAAAACCGGCGAGCGGGCGCTGGCTGTCCGCGCCTTTGATCGAAGGGCTGGAATCGCGGCTGGCGGCGGGCGAACAATCGCTGCTGTTTTTGAACCGCCGCGGATATGCCCCGCTAACCTTGTGCCGCAATTGCGGCCACCGATTCCAATGTCCCAATTGCAGCGCGTGGTTGGTCGAACATCGCCTGTCATCGCGGCTTGCCTGTCACCATTGCGGGCTGGAGACTGCCCCGCCTGACGCATGCCCTGAATGCGGCGAAGGCGATTGTTTGGTCGCGTGCGGGCCAGGCGTCGAGCGGATCGCGGATGAAGTCGCCGATCTGTTTCCCGATGCGCGTGTCGCGGTCGCCACGTCTGACACATTGGGATCGCCAGAACGAGCAGCGGAATTTATCGCTCAGGCAGAGGCGCGCGCCATTGATGTGATTGTCGGCACTCAGCTGGTCACAAAAGGCTTCCACTTTCCCGAACTGACGTTGGTTGGCGTGATTGATGCAGACCTTGGATTAGAGGGCGGCGATCTGCGCGCGGCAGAGCGGACATATCAGCAGGTCGCGCAGGTTGCCGGGCGCGCAGGGCGCGGTGCAAAGCCGGGCGAAGTGCTGCTGCAAACGCGGCACCCCGATGCGCCGGTCATTGCCGCTTTGGCGGACGGCGACCGCGATGCTTTCTACGCTGCCGAAACCGAAGCGCGCCGCGATGCAGGTGCCCCGCCATTTGGCCGCTGGGCCGCGATTATCATCTCCTCAGAGGATGAACGCGAAGCCCGCGCCGCAGCCGTTCATTTGGGGGATAAACGCCCGATTCAAGACGATCTCTACATCCTTGGCCCGGCCCCTGCCCCGCTGGCCTTGCTCAGAAACCGATACCGCTACCGTTTTCTCGTAAACGCCCGGCGCAGCGCCAATTTGCAGGCCACTTTGCGCGATTGGGTAAGCGATCATGAATTCCCGCCCGGTGTGCGGGTGGGGATCGATGTTGATCCTTACAGCTTTGTCTGACGGAAACACCATTTGCACCGCCAAATGAGCCGATAAATTCCTCGACTCTGCTCTTGCCGACAGCAAAGGGTGGAAGTTCAACACGTCTTTGGGAGAATTCCGCCATGCTGATCATTCACCACCTGCGCATTTCGCAATCTGAACGCATTGTATGGCTGTGTGAGGAATTGGGGCTCGACTATGATCTAAAGCTTTACAACCGCGATCCCGAAACGCGGCTTGCCCCGGCGGAGCTGAAAGCGCTGCATCCAATGGAAATCGCGCCTCTGATCCAAGACGGCGACACCTTGCTTGGCGAAAGCGGGGCGATCATGGACTATATCGTGGGCAAATATGCGCCCGGCACCGCGCTCGTCCCCGGCCCCGATCATCCGGACTTTGCTGACCATCTTTATTGGTATCATTTCGCCAATGCGACATTGATGACCAACGGCATGATGGGCATCGCGGTGAACGCAGTTGGCGCGGAAATGCCGCCACCGCTGATGAAACGGGTCACAAATGCATGGGCGGCGATTGAACGCCGTTTGGGCGAAGCGGATTATTTCGGCGGATCGCAATTGACGACGGCGGATATCATGCTCGGTTTTTCACTCACTACCGCGCGCGCGTTCAACGATATGAGCATCGATCACATGCCGAACCTAAAGGCTTATTTGCAGCGGATTGGTGCACGCGATGCCTATCAACGCGCGATCGCGGCCGCAGAGCCCGGTTTCCCGCCCAAGCTGGATTAAGAGTACGCTGAGCGAACAGGGACCGCAGTTCAGACTGCTGTTTCAGTCGCGCCTCCGTTTGCGCCTATCCTTCACATAATAAGCGAGGAGAGCACCGGCCCAAAGAACCAAAAGGCCGATCAAGACATAAGCGATCATGAGGCGCACCGGCATGGCCGATCAGTTGCCCCGGCCGCTCTTCATATGCTCAAGCCCCGGAACGACATTGCCCTTTTGCGTGGGGTTTGACGCGTTCTTCTTAACCTTTTCGGCCTTAGGCTTGCGCACTTCGCGTTTCGATTTTCTCTGTGATTTGGCCATTTAAGGCTCCCTTCGTTGATCTCATCTGATGCGCATTGCGCGACTGGGCATGGCTGCTCGCTCAATCCGCAACGCAGAATTACGACGCATTGGCTTTGCAGACCGCGCGCGGCGCGCTGGTTGTCGGTGAAGCGGGAAATGAGCGTGTCAGACAGGCCTTTCGGATCGGGGATATCGGTCTGTCAAACACCCGAACTCGCCGATCACTTATCCTGCCTCAGGAAAGCCAATCAAATGAATTTTGATTGTAAAGAGACACCACCAGACAGTGCAGCAAACATTCGGCTGCAATAGCGTGCCTGTGACATAGGGCAGCGGCCATCAATCGGCAAGCGACCATAAATTCAGATTTATTGAACAAAACTATTATTGCCGAGGGCAATTACTCAGACAGGAATCAACCCCGCGGATCTTTCATTCTAATTTTGGCGCTCTCTTTTTAAAAGTTCGCCCTTAATTTCGGGTCCATAGGCGTATCCGCCGATGCTGCCATCGGCCTGCACAACGCGGTGACATGGGATCAGTACCGCGATGTTGTTCGCCCCGTTCGCCCCGCCCACGGCGCGGCTTGCGTTGGGATTGCCGAGTGCGGCAGCCAGTTCGCCGTATGAACGCGTTTCCCCAGCTGGAATTTCGCGCAAGGCCTGCCACACGCGCTCTTGAAACGCGGTGCCTTTCACATCGAGCGGGATGGCGGACATATCGCTGCTGGGTTCTTCGACCGCTGCGACAACTTTATCGAACAGGCCGCGCAAATCTTCGCCAGCTGGCTGTAAATCGGCCTTGGGAAAGCGCGCCTGCAATTCGGCTGCACCTTCTCCGAAAGAAAGGCAGCACACGCCCTTATCCGTCGCGGCGAGCAGCATATCGCCCAGCGAGGTTGCAATCACGCTCCAACGGATAATCCGGCCCGCGCCTCCGCCTGCCCAATCCCTTGCCTTCATGCCAAGCTTTCCCTTTGTCCCATCGTAAAATTGCGAAGGGGTTGAATACCCCGCTTCGTAAAGCGCGTCTGTAACGCTCGCCCCGTTTTCCAATGCTCCGCGCACCCGTTCTTCGAGTAAGGCCCGCGCAAAGGCCGATGGTGAAAGGCCGACTGTGCGTTTGAACAATCGCTGAAAATGGGTTGGCGAATATCCGGTTAGGTCCGCCAGTTGATCGAGGCTTTGCGCTCCCTTTTCGCGGATCACAGCAATCGCGGCGAGGACGCAGGCTTCTTCGGCGCTTTGCGTGTTGGGAGAGCAGCGTTTGCACGCGCGCAGACCCGCGGCCTCCGCTTCGTCAGGCCCCGGGTAAAACCGCACATTCTTGCGATAGGGCGCGCGCGCCGGGCAGCTGGGCCGGCAATATATACCGGTGGAATGCACCCCAGTGACAAACACGCCATCATACCGCCGGTCTTTGGCAAGCGCGATTTCCCAGCGGGCATCATCGGTTAAGCCATCGATCATGGGGTGGTTCGTAGTCATGTCCTCTCTTTGCCATAGGATCGCGCATGCTGCTTCCGGAATCTTGCGCTCAATCGTTTTTAGGCCCAGACTTAATGCTCTATCAGGAGGGCAGTTTAGGTGCATTTTCGAAAAACTGGTGCCGCGTTCGCCCCCATTGGCGCAGTGGGTGCGATTTTTGCGATGCCGCTGGCACACGCTCAAGACCAACAGAGCAACGAAGACACAGCATCTGAACAGGTGGGTTGCCAATCCATGACCGGAGAAGAATTGGCCATGTGCGAATGCACTTTTGAAAAAGCGCGCGCGGACGGCGTGTCTGATCCGCTGATCAAAGCGGCCGTTGATCACCCAATGACCCAGTTCCATCCGCCCGGTGATATGGACCGCGTTACGTTTGCCCAGGTCCGCAAGGCGCAACAGGAATGCAAGATAGAAGTGCGCTACGCTCAGATAACCGGAGACAATACAACCGGTGATGGCTCCAATCCGCAGCCAGATGGATCCTACGTCGCACGCCCCATGCTTCCCACGCCAAGGCCCGCCGAACTTGATCGCGTACCCTATGATGGCCCCTGCGCCGCGGGGGATATCCGGTCGTCCGTTTCGCCAATTGATCGACCCTGAACACAATTTGTATCGCATGATGCCTTGTCGCGCGGTGGCCGTGCGCGTTAGAGGCGTTGGTGTATGAACCGCCGCGCACAATCTATCGCCCGCCCATTGGCTCTTATGCTTGCCTGTCTGGCGGCAGCTTTTGCGGCGTTCGCCCCATCCCTCGCATCCGCCGATGCAGGGGATGTTGATGCCGCAGCGCGCGGGGTTGTCCGGGTCGTATTGATCGACAGCAGCGGCGATGAAATGACCCCGGTGACTCACGGCAGCGGATTTGCCGTCACGCCGACCATGATTGTCACAAACGCCCATGTCATCCGCGAAGCTTTGCAAGATGACACATTGCGCATTGGCATCGTCCCAAGCGAAGGCGACGCGGGGGCCTTTGCCACGCCCGTTTCCGTCAGCCCGCGCAACGATTTGGCCCTTTTGCAAGTGACAGGCGGCAATTTGCGCCTTCCGCCGCTGACAATAGCAGGCGGCGTTTCGGGTGACATGGGGGAAGTTTCCGCCGTCGGCTATCCGATGAATGTCGATCTGGCCCAGGGTTTGGAAATTCGCGATATCTTTCGCGCTCAACCCCCAGTGAAAAGCCGCGGATTCCTTTCAGGAGAGCGGCCCAGCAGGCAGTTTGACACCATCTTGCACACTGCCCCGATTGCGCGGGGCAATTCGGGCGGACCGCTGCTTGATGGATGCGGCCGGGTGCTGGGCGTCAATTCATTCGGCGCGGATTCAGATGGGTCGGACGCAGAATTCTATTTTGCTGTTTCCTTGCGCGAATTGCTGCCTTTCCTGCGCGAAAACTCGGTTGAGCCATCCGTCAACGCCCTGCCCTGCACCTCTATCGAAGAACTCAACGCCGCCGAACGCGCGCGTTTTGATGCGCAAAGGGCCGAAGCACGCGAGCGGTTGGAGGCGCGCGAGGCAGAATTGCGCGAGGCCCGCGATGCCGCGCGCATGAAGGCGCAGATCGAAGTGCTCGAAGCGCGCGAAAACGCGATTGCTTTGGCCATGGTCCTGCTGCTTGTGACGATTGGCGCAGGCTATTTCGCCGCCCAATTCCGCAAGGAACAGGCCGACAATCCGCACTATCAAACCCGCGCGATTATCGCCGCAGGGATAGCGGGCGCGGCGTTGATCGCGACAATCTTGGTCTGGGTCACGCGCCCGGGATTCAATGAAATTGAAGAGAGGATCGCGGTTATTCTGGGCGAAACGCCAGAAGGTGGCAGCGAGGCCGGCGATCCTGATCCCGGCGGCGGTTCGAGCGAAGGCACATTGATCTGCACTCTCGCACCAGAACGCAGCCGCATCACTGGCGCGAGAACCGATGATGTGGAGTTTGCTTGGGCCGCAGACGGATGCGTCAATGAACGCACCCAATACGGTATGGTCGGCGGAGACTGGACGCGGGTCTTGGTGTCAGATGACGAAGCGGCGGTTTCCATCAACACCTATAATCCAGAAACACGCACGTTCCGCACAGATCGGTATTTGCTGGGCCGTTCTGAAATGGAAGCAGCACGCGGCGCGCGGGCCGAATATGATCCGCCTGCGTGCGGTGTCGGTGATGCGCAAATGACGCTGGGCGAACAACAAAGCGCGGTCATTGCCCTATTGCCCAGCAGCCCGAATGAGCGACTGGTCTATACGTGTCAGACCAAGACCGCTCCACCTCTTGCCAACGAAGATTGACCGCGGGCTCTGGCGTTCGATTTTAAGCCAAGTGCGATTGGCTTAAGGAATTTTCTAGCGCAGTCTTTAAGCCGCCAGCGCTTCACCCGTCAGCGTAATGCGGTGCATTTCGCGGCGATGGCCTGCGTAATCATTCATGGCGTTGTGCCAGCTGGTCCGGTTATCCCAGATCGCAACGGTGCCCGGCCTCCATTGAAGTCGGCAGCGGTTTTCGTCCGTCACCGCCGCATCCAGCAGCTTTTGCAGCAGCGGAAGGCTTTGTTCGCGGGTCTGCCCAACAAAGTGGATCGTAAAGCCGCCGTTGACATAAAGCAGCTTTCGACCCGTTTGCGGGTGACGGATTACCACAGGGTGGATCGCGCCGGTCTTTAGATCTTGGCCGCGCAAATTTTTGCCCATGTCGGTCTGCGCATAAAGGCCATCGGCTTTATATACGTGATCGGCGGTGTGGAACGCTTCCAATCCCTCAATCTCAGACTTGAGATCATCCGGCAGCGCATCATAGGCCGCGCCCATATGCGCCCATTCGGTGTCGCCGCCGCTGGGCGGAAGATCGCGAGCAACAAGAACCGATCCCATGGCTGGGATCTGATCGTAAGAATGATCAGTGTGCCACGCGCCGCCGATATTGGTGGATTCGTGCGCTTCTTTTTTGACGAGCGCGATTTCCGGAAAATCGGTGTTGAGCGGGAAATAGTTGTTCACATCGATGCCGCCCCAGCGTCTGCCAAAGGTGATGTGATCTTCGGGTGAGAATTCCTGATCGCGAAATACGGCAACGCCGTGTTCGTAGATCGTGCTGCGAATGTCATCCATTTCGGCATCTGAGCACTTGGCGAGAGACACGCCGGAGACTTCAACGCCGCATTTAGGGGCCATCGGTGTCAGTTTCATAATTTCCCATCCCACTTTTTACCGTTCGGTAAGGTGATAATAGATTTCCGTTGGGGAAAGCAAGCCTAAAGTGACAAATTGCGATCCACAGGATCAACAATTCAGGGGTTCGGGCCATGCTCTTATTGCCAACAAATCCCACTCATCTGATCACCCGGCTTGCGGAATCAAAAACGAATTGCTAGGCGCGCGCCAGCTTTGGCACCGATGCCCCTCACGTATCAAACGCCGATCAGCTGTATCGTTATTCTTCACTCTCCATCAGGGGAATTTAAGCGCGTGGAAATTTCCGCCGGTATTCAGGCTAGCCTGGCAGGGCGTTACGCCTCGGCCCTTTTTGAATTGGCTAGCGAGGGCGGCAGCGTTTCTGCTGTCGAAACTGACCTCGAAACGCTTGGCAGTGCGCTGAGCGAGTCGGGCGATTTGCGTGCTGCCACCACCAATCCTCAGCTATCGCGAGAGGAACAGGGTCAGGCAGTTGGCGCCATCGCCAAACATTTAAAGCTCAGCGACCTCACCACCAATTTCTTGGGTGTGCTCGCTGGCAATCGCCGGCTGTCCAAGCTGACCGATATGATCGCCGCTTTTAAGGTGATTGCGGCGGCCCAGCGCGGCGAAGTGACGGCAACTGTCACCAGCGCGCATCCGCTAAGCGATGATCAAATCGCCACGCTCAAAACCAAATTGACCGCCCGTGAAGGTCGCACCGTCATGCTTTCGGCTGATGTTGACCCTGATCTTTTGGGCGGGCTTGTCGTAACAATCGGATCACAGCGAATTGACGCTTCGATCCGTACCCGTCTCAATTCTCTATCCCAGGCCATGAAGGCTTAAAGGACTCGCACAATGGAAATCCGCGCAGCAGAAATCTCCAAGGTCATTAAAGACCAGATCGCCAATTTCGGCACCGATGCTCAAGTGAGCGAAGTCGGCTCCGTTCTTTCGGTTGGTGACGGTATCGCCCGCATCCACGGCCTGGATCAGGTACAGGCCGGTGAAATGGTTGAATTTGCCAACGGCGTTCAAGGCATGGCTCTCAACCTCGAAGCGGACAATGTCGGCGTTGTGATCTTTGGCTCCGATGCTGAGATTAAAGAAGGCGACACGGTTAAGCGCACCGAGACAATCGTGGACGTTCCTGTTGGCATGGGCTTGCTGGGCCGCGTTGTTGACGCGCTGGGCAACCCAATCGACGGTAAAGGCCCGATCGAAAACGTTGAACGCAGCCGCGTTGAAGTCAAAGCGCCGGGCATCATCCCGCGCGAATCGGTTAGCGAGCCTGTGCAATCCGGCCTCAAAGCCATCGACGCTCTTGTTCCTGTTGGCCGCGGTCAGCGCGAATTGATCATTGGTGACCGTCAAACCGGTAAGACCGCTGTTGCGATCGACACATTCATCAACCAACGCGACGCGCACAAAGGCGACGACGACAAGCAGAAGCTGTTCTGCGTCTATGTTGCCGTTGGTCAAAAACGTTCAACCGTTGCTCAAATCGTGAAGCAGCTCGAAGAGAACGGCGCGATGGAATATTCCATCGTTGTGGCCGCAACCGCTTCTGAGCCCGCCCCGCTGCAATATCTCGCGCCGTACACCGGCTGCGCGATGGGCGAATATTTCCGCGACCGCGGCATGCACGCTGTGATCGTTTATGACGATCTTTCAAAGCAAGCCGTTGCGTATCGTCAAATGTCACTGCTTCTTCGTCGTCCTCCGGGCCGCGAAGCCTATCCTGGTGACGTTTTCTATCTCCACTCACGTTTGCTTGAGCGTGCGGCGAAGATGAACGAAAGCGAAGGCGGCGGCTCGCTGACCGCGCTTCCGATTATTGAAACGCAGGCTGGCGACGTTTCGGCCTATATTCCAACCAACGTGATCTCGATCACTGACGGTCAGATCTTCCTTGAAACCGACCTGTTCTATCAGGGTGTTCGCCCCGCGATTAACGTGGGTCTGTCGGTTAGCCGCGTTGGCGGTGCCGCTCAGACAAAGGCGATGAAGAAGGTTTCGGGCTCGATGAAACTGGACCTTGCGCAATACCGCGAAATGGCGGCCTTTGCTCAGTTCGGTTCGGATCTCGATGCTTCGACACAAAAACTGCTTAATCGCGGTGCACGCCTGACTGAACTGCTTAAGCAAGCTCAGTTCTCGCCAATGCCGTTTGAAGAGCAAACCGTGTCGATCTTCGCTGGCACCAACGGCTATATCGACGCAGTCGATGTGACCCGCGTCGGCGAATATGAAGAACAAATGCTCGCCTTCTTCCGCAGCGAACATGCCGATGTCCTCGGCGATATTCGTTCATCCAAGAAATTCGAAGGCGATGTCAAAGATCGCACCGTCGCGGCTCTCGAAGCCTTCGCCAAACAGTTCGCCTAAAGGAACGCCTCAGTGGCTTCACTAAAAGAACTTAAGGATCGGATCGGGTCGGTTAAATCGACTCAGAAGATCACCAAGGCCAAACAGATGGTCGCCGCGGCGAAGCTTCGCCGTGCGCAGGCTGCTGCCGAAGCGGGTCGCCCCTATGCGACACGTCTGGGCGCTGTCATGGCGGCGCTGGCGGGTAAGGTTTCGGGCGATAGCGCTCCGAAACTGCTGGCCGGCACCGGCTCTGACAAACGCAACCTGCTTGTCGTGGTCAACACGGATAAGGGCCTTTGCGGCGGTTTGAACTCAAACCTCGTCAAAGCAGCCAAGCTGAAAGCGAGCGAATTGCTGGCTGAAGGCAAAGAGGTCGAATTTTACCTCATCGGTAAAAAAGGCCGCGCCCCTATCAAGCGTGAATTTGCCAGCATGATCGGCGGCGGGTTCGACACGTCTACCGTGAAAACGCCCGGTTTCGAAGAAGCTGACGCGATTGCAGCCGAGTTGATTGGCATGTTCGCGGATGACACTTTCGATGTTGCGCATCTGATCTACCCAACGTTTCAATCCGCGCTTGTGCAGGATCCGACGGTAAACCAGCTGATCCCGGTCCCTTCACCAGAGGCATCGGAAGACAGCGGCGCCGTGGTCGAATATGAGCCGGGCGAAGAGGAAATCCTTGAAGAGCTTCTGCCACGCTACGTGAAAACGCAGCTGTTCGGCGCTCTTCTGGAACGTGAGGCATCGGAGCAAGGCGCTTCGATGACTGCGATGGATAACGCCACGCGCAACGCTGGCGATCTGATCAAAGACCTCAACATCGAATACAACCGCCGCCGTCAGGCTGCGATCACCACCGAACTTATTGAAATCATCGCTGGCGCAGAAGCGCTCTAAAGCAAGGCTAAGGAAAAACCATGGCTACCGCACCCGTACTTAACCAGACCACCAATGGCACAATCAGCCAGGTCATCGGCGCCGTCGTCGACGTGCAATTCCCCGGTGAACTGCCCGCGATTTTGTCAGCTCTCGAAACAAAGAATGACGGCAAGACCCTCGTTCTCGAAGTTGCACAGCATCTTGGCGAAAACACCGTTCGCACGATCGCAATGGACGCGACCGAAGGCCTCGTTCGCGGCGCTGAAGTGATCGCAACCGGCGCGCAGATTTCTGTGCCTGTTGGCCCCAAGACACTCGGCCGCATCATGAACGTCGTGGGCGAGCCTATCGACGAGCTTGGCCCTGTTGGCGCAGACAAGAGCATGCCGATCCACGCAGAAGCACCTGCATTCGTCGACCAATCGACCGAAGCGGCCATTCTGGTTACCGGCATCAAAGTGATCGACCTTCTCGCCCCTTACGCAAAGGGCGGCAAGATCGGCCTATTCGGCGGCGCCGGCGTTGGTAAAACCGTTCTTATTCAGGAACTGATCAACAACATCGCAAAAGGCCACGGCGGCGTATCCGTCTTCGCCGGTGTTGGTGAGCGGACCCGTGAAGGCAACGATCTCTACCACGAATTCCTCGACGCAGAGGTGATCAAGAAAGACGAAAACGGCGTTGCTACGCCAGACGGCTCGAAAGTGGCCCTCGTCTTTGGTCAAATGAACGAGCCTCCTGGTGCGCGTGCCCGTGTTGCTCTCTCGGGCCTGACCATGGCGGAATATTTCCGCGATGAAGAAGGTCAGGACGTTCTGTTCTTCGTCGACAACATCTTCCGCTTTACCCAAGCCGGTTCGGAAGTGTCCGCTCTGCTTGGCCGTATTCCTTCGGCCGTGGGTTATCAGCCAACTTTGTCGACCGACATGGGCAACCTGCAAGAGCGTATTACATCGACCACAAAAGGTTCGATCACGTCGGTTCAGGCCATCTACGTTCCTGCCGATGACCTTACCGACCCTGCACCAGCCACATCGTTTGCTCACCTTGATGCGACGACCACACTGAACCGTGCGATTTCTGAGCTTGGTATTTACCCAGCGGTTGACCCGCTCGATTCAACATCGCGTGTTCTTGAACCACGCGTTGTTGGCCAAGAGCACTACGAAACCGCTCGTAAGGTCCAAGAGACTTTGCAGAAGTACAAGTCGCTGCAAGACATCATCGCCATTCTCGGCATGGATGAGCTTTCGGAAGAAGATAAGCTCACCGTGGCCCGCGCGCGTAAGATCCAGAAGTTCCTGTCACAGCCATTCCACGTGGCCGAAGTCTTCACCGGCATCAGCGGCATCTTCGTGCAAATCGAAGACACCGTGAAATCGTTTAAGGCGGTTGTCGACGGTGAATATGATCACCTTCCCGAGCAGGCCTTCTACATGGTTGGCGGCATCGAAGACGTGGTCAAAAAAGCTGCTGAAATGGCTGAGGACGCGTAAGCGCGCATTAGGAAAAACAAATGCCACTTCACTTTGAACTCGTAACCCCGGCCAAGCAGGTCCGCAGCGAAGACGTCCATATGGTCGTCGTGCCCGGCTCTGAAGGCGAATTCGGCGTATTGGAAGGCCACGCGCCTTTCATGAGCACGATCCGCGACGGCGCCGTACAGGTCTACAAAACCGAAGGCGCTGCGCCGGAAGTGATCGAAGTGCGCGGCGGCTTTGCCGAAGTGGGCGAAAACGGTCTGACTGTGCTTGCGGAGCATGTTGAAGCCTGATCAGGCTAACATGTAAGAAATTCAAAAGGGCGGCCTGCAAGGGTCGCCCTTTTTGGTTGCGGGCAGAATAGATCCAACAGACCCATCCTTGAATTTGAGCTCTGCCGTGCGCCCCCCCCCCCCAACAAGGGAGAGAGCCATGAGCGCATTGAAGGTCTATCACTTGCCGGGTGCATGGGGGCTCGTCACAGTCAGTCCGTTTTGCCTGAAACTCGACAGTTTTTTGCGCATGACCGGGATCGAACATCAATCGATTACCGCCACGACGCCCTTCCCCGGCCCCAAGAAAAAGGCCCCTTGGATCGAGTATAAGGGTCAGGCCCTTGGCGATTCCACCATGATCATCGATTTTCTAAAGTCGGAGTACGGCATCGATCCCGACGCGCATCTCAGCGATGCTGAGCGCGGCACCGCACTCGCAATCCAGCGATTGATCGAGGAAAACCTGTATTGGGCAATGGTCTATGATCGTTGGCAGCGCGATGAAAACTGGCCGATCCTGAAAGGCACAGTGCTCGGTTCGATCCCCGCCCCTGTGCGCATGGTGCTCGCCCCGCTGGCAAGGCGAGGAGTGACCAAACAGCTCGCCGGTCATGGAATGGGACTTCATTCGCCAGCAGAAATCGAAGCCATTGCCGCAAAGGACATTGGCGCTCTGGCTGGATTGCTGGGCAATGGGCCGTGGTTTTTCGGCAGCCAGATCAGCACCGCGGATGCGGCGGTCTATTCGCTGCTTGCCAACATCGCCTTTGTCCAATTCAATAGCCCGATGAAAGCCATGATCGAAGGCCACTCAGGCCTGACCGATTGGCTCCACCGCTTTCGGCAGGAAGTCTACCCAGAGCATATTTGAAGCGGAGGTCGATCCTCCCTTCACAAGTCCCGCCAACCGCGCCACACTCCCCGCCAACATCCCCCATTGGAGAGGACACATGAAACTTGTCTCATCACTTGCAATTGCTGGCGCTTTGGCGGCGGCTATGACGATCGCCCCTGCAACGCCCGCTGCGGCCGATGGCCATGCAGAAACTCCTGCTGAGGCTCCGATCCCCGGCCCTGAACAGGATCCCTATATCTGGTTAGAGGAAGCGCGCAGCGACGAAGCGCTGGCCTGGGTCGAGGCGGAAAACGCCCGCACGCTTGGCGTGCTCGAAGCGGACCCGCGCTTTGAAACGCTCAAAGCCGAAGCGCTCGCCATCTATGACAGCGAAGACCGCATCCCCTTTGTGACGTTCCGTCCCGATGGCTTGTACAATTTCTGGCAGGATAAAGAGAACCCCAAAGGCCTCGTCCGGCGCACCACTTTAGAAAGCTATCAGACCGATGAGCCGGAATGGGAAACGGTTCTGGACGTGGACGCATTGGCCGCGGCGGAAGGCAAAGAATGGGTCTATAAAGGGTCAACCTGCCTGCCGCCCGCTCTGTCGCGGTGCATGATCGCACTGTCGGATGGCGGCGAAGATGCGACGATCCTGCGCGAATTTGATACATCGACCAAAAGCTTCATCGAGGGCGGCTTTGAACTGCCGGAGAAAAGCCAAGGCGGCGTCAGCTGGGTCGATGAGAACACGCTGCTTGTTGGCCGCGACTTTGGCGAAGGGACGCTGACGGATAGCGAATACCCCTTCACCACCCGCATCTGGACCCGCGGCACGGACATTGCCGATGCGCCTGAGGTATTCCGCGGGGAATCCAGCGATGTATCTGCCGGCGCCTATCTGCTGCGCGACAGCGATGACGTCGTGCACGCCCGGATCGCCTATCGCGGGGTCAGTTTTCACGAGCGCGAATATTACGTCGAGCAAGACGGTGAATGGGCGAAGCTCGATTTGCCCGCAAAGGCCAATCCATACGGCATCGTCGATGGGCACCTGCTGCTGTCCACCGATGTTGATTGGGATGTTGATGGCCAAACATTCCCTGCCGACAGTTTGATCGCGGTTAACCTCGAAGACTGGAAAGCGAGCCCCAACGGCGCGGCCAAAACGCTCGTGTGGGCACCGGCAGAGCGTCAAACCAAACGCGGCGGGGCGATCACCGCCAACGCCTTGTTTGTGGGATTGCTCGACAATGTTGTTGGCAAAGTGCTTCAGTTCAATTTTGCAGATGGCGAATGGGTCAGCGAACAGGTTGATCTGCCCAGCAACGCGACAGTTGGCATCGCGGCGAGCTCTGACGAAACCGATCAGATCATGTTCACCGTCACAGGGTTCCTTGAACCGACAACGCTTTATTACTCTGACGGCACCGGATCGCCGCAAGTGCTCAAGACCTCCCCTGCCCGCTTTGACGCGGCCGGTATGGAGGTTGAACAGCACGAGGCGACCAGCGCAGATGGCACCAAAATCCCTTACTTCATCGTCAAACCTGCGGGCATGGAAATGGACGGCGAAACGGCGATCTTGATGAGCGGCTATGGCGGTTTTCAAGTGCCGCGCTTGCCCGGATATATGGGATCAACCGGTAAGATGTGGCTGGAGCGCGGCGGCGCCTATGTGCTCGCCAATTTGCGCGGCGGGGGCGAATTTGGGCCCGGCTGGCACCAAACAGCGATCCGCGAAAACAAACAGCGGACTTGGGATGATTTCATCGCCGTGGGCCAAGACTTGGTTGATCGTGGCTTCACCAGTCCAGAGCATCTTGGCATCCAAGGCGGATCGCAAGGCGGATTGTTGGTCGGAACCGCCTTCACCCAGCGGCCGGACCTGTTCGGCGCGGCGATTGTGCAGATCCCGCTGTTCGACATGCTGCGTTATCACCTGATCGGGCGCGGTGCATCGTGGATCGGCGAATATGGCGACCCACGCATTCCCGAACAGCGCGCATGGATCGATGGCTATTCGCCCTATCAAATGATCGAAGAGGGCGCGGACTACCCCACCCCGTTCCTATGGGCATCCACCGCCGATGATCGCACCCACCCTGCCCATGCCCGCAAAGGCGCAGCACGATTGAAGGAACAGGGCCACGATTACTATTATTTCGAAGACACAGTTGGCGGCCATTCCGGCGGGGTAGACAATGAACAGCGTGCCAAAATCCAGGCGCTGCAATATGTCTATCTGATGCAGCAATTGATGGACGAATAAAGCAACGCAAGAGGTCTGTTCTTCAGGCCTATTGCCCGCAACCCAATTGCGAAAGGCGGCTCTTTCCAGAGCCGCCTTTTTGCGTTTCAGCGCTTCTCAAATTCGCCGAGCGTTAACCACCAGAACCCGCAGAAAATCCAAAGAATTCGAGTTTCGTAAACCACAATTTTAGGATTTTGCATCACCACGCGCGGTGCGATGGGAAATACATATCCACTAAACCCGACCAATCTCTGGGCTATCGGCACCAAGCCGCTGATCACCCAGCAAGCGAAGTCCTACGCTGCAACGGTATTCATTGTGCTGCTCGTGGTGCTGGTTCGCTCGCCCTATCTGGGCGATCCTGCCGCCGATCCCGACGAACAATTGTATTCCGTCATGGGACAGGCTTGGTTGGCCGGAGAGATGCCCTACCGCGACCTTTGGGACCGCAAACCGCCTGGCCTTTTCGCTCTGTTCGCAGGTTTGCATTGGATTGGCGGCTCGTCCCCGCTTGCCTATCAAATCCCAGGCATTGCTTGCACGGCGGCCAGTGCATTGATGATCCACAATCAGGCGATGCGCATTGGAACGCCGTTTGGCGCAATGATCGTGACAGCGTTGTTTGTGCTGAACATCCCGCTATTCTTTATGCATTTGGGACAGTCTGAGACGTTCCTGACCCCATTGCTGCTTATCCAACTGATAGCCATGCGGCACGTCTTTAGCAGCGACGATCCAGCGAAGATTTTTCGGCTGCTCTGCGGTGTTATGGCGCTGGGCGGAATCGCATTACAGATCAAGTATTCTGTCTTGCCGTTTTGTGCTCTGCTGGCCGCGATGGCCGCCTTCCGCCTTTGGCAGTTGCATGTGGGCGTGATCCGTTTTGCGGCCAGCCTCATGCTCTTCGCTATCCTTGGCCTGCTGCCAACGTTCCTATTTGCCGCGTATTTCGCTTCCCAGGGTGAATTTGAAAGCTTCTTCTTCGCCAATTTCGTATCGATATTCTTGCGCAGCGAATTTTATCCGTTGCTCGCTCAGACCAATATTCAAAAACTAAGCACAGCTGTGTTCCCGCTTGGCGCCTACGCGCTTTTGAGCGTGATAACCGCCTACAAAATGCGGGGCCGCATTGACGGCATTTTGTTTGCCATGATCGCCGGCTTCACCGGTGTTGGCGCATTTTCGTTGATCATGTTGGGCTCGCCATTTGTGCACTACTTTGGCCTAACGCTGCCTTTCATTTGCCTTTTGGCCGCCACCTTCTTCAGCCACCACACCTCTCATAAAGTGTTCAGCGCCGTCGCCTTAATTCTGGCGCTCGGTTGCGCGTCGTTTGCGGAGCAATTGGAACATTCCTCGTCCCATCGCGCAGCGATTTCCAACCTAACGACAGCAATCCAAAACCAAGTTCCGCAAGATGAGTGCCTGTTCATTTTCGACGGGCCTAGCATTCTCTACACCCGCTCTGGCCGATGCATTCCCACCCGCATGGCTTTTGCTCCTCATCTAAACAGTCATCACGAACGCACAGCATTGGATGTGAACCCAGCGCAAGAAACCGCGCGAATTCTTGCCCAACGGCCCGGTGCGATCATAGTCACAGATGCATTCAATACGCCGCAATTTGTTGGCCAAACCCGCGATATGGTGCGCCGCGCTTTGGTGGATGATTATGTGTTGGCGCAAGTGACGCCGTTTTATCCCGTGATGCTTGAGCTTTATATTCGCGCTGACCTTGCCCCAAAGGAGGTCGAAAGAAACCCCTCAACAACAGCGGTACCATGCACCTTGCGGTATGGCAGACCATGCGAGATTTTTACGCCTTTCTCCGATTGACGCCGTCTGGCGTAAAGCAATCCGACACTTTCGCTTCGCTTCACCGCAGCAGAGCCACGGGGGGTATCGTCAATCCCAAATTAACCAAGTCTGATAGGGCGCGGTTAAGTCTCAACGGGTGAATTCGGTTTCAACAGGGAAGCAAAACCGAATGAAACCAACATTATGGAGACGAAGATGGCCTACCCTCGCGACCTCTCGATCGCCGATGCAATCAAACGTTATGGCCTCCCCAAAAGCCACAAGGTCCATTGGTCGGCAACCCGCAAAGCGGACGTTGTGCGCGCCGTGCACGACCGCGTGATAAGCTTTCACGAAGCGCGCTCGCGTTACCTGCTCAGCCGCAGCGAATTCGAAGAATGGGAACGTGATTACAACGCCACATCACGCTCAGGCGCTGTGCGGGCTGCGACTTTGGAAGATGCCTGAACTTTGGTGAGGTACCCGCTGATCGGGGTGGTTTCAGCCCCCAATACGTGCTCCGAAAACTATGGAGCCACTTCGATCAGCACTTCATTGCGCCGCAGCGGCCCTGGCACCATGGGAGCATCGTAGAAAGCGTATTCAAAACTACCGATCGGTGTGAAGTCTTGGTCTTCGACCCACTCGGTCAGCATCGCTTCCATGACAGCCAGATCACCGCTGCGCGCCATTCCGTTAAACCTGACCGCGGCGACCCGGCGGGTGGGCACCTCAGTCAAAGTGATATCCGCGGGCGGTTGAGGCAACGTCTCCATCGTAAAGCGGCCCGGCATGACAAACCGCATGCGCCATTGATCCTCGCTCGTCTCTTCCTGAATGACAGGCGATGTCATCGCGATCCGTTCATCTTGATCAACGCGTTCCTGGATCACTGGCGATGTCATTGCGATCCGTTCCCCACCAGCAGGCCGGTCTTGGGCAAAGATATAGGCCGCCAAGCGCCGAAAACTGGCCCCGCTGGCACGGCGGCGGCTTCCGGTGTGCGTGACCTCAGCGACGATCATCGGTGCGTATTTGCGCAGCTCAAAGCCTTCTTCTGAAAGGACCACGTCATAGGCGGGTTCTTCGCTTTCATCGCCGCGATATTGGCTGTGAGCCACCACGCTGCCCAACGAAGCAAGGGCAATGCCCGCTGTCATCCATTTGCCGATACCCATGGTTACTGTCCCTGATAGCTTTGCCTATCAGCCATTGCGGACGGATTTGGTTCCCAGAAGATTGCATTAGCGGCGCGTGGGGGCGTGGAAATCGGGCTCCTTGCGCTCCACCCATTTCGCAAATTTGGCAATCTTAGGATTGGCGCGGATTGCGTCAGGATCATCGCCGATCCGGGCGAGCTCTGCATTGGTGAAATTGGCGTGGATTGCCTTGTGGCAGATCGGGTGCATCGGGACAGTGGCCCGGCCCTTTTTCGACTTTGGCACCGGGTGATGCCATTGGATCAGCGTCTCAAACGGGCGTCCGCAAAGCCAGCATTTGCGCTCGCCCTGTGTCATCAAAAAGGATCAGCACGCCCGGTTTCGTAGGTGAACAGCTCATCTGCCCTAGGAAGATGACTCTCGGCGGCGGAATACTGCACCGGCATCAACTCACCAGCGCCGCCGCATTCCAGCACGGCAACGAATTCACCGGATTTTTCGACAACAACACCGTCACTGATGGCCGGATTGTTGGGTTCGCCTGCTGCAAAATTGGTGCGGATCATGCGGCTGAAAACAATGTAGCGTGTGTCACCGTTGTCAAAGGCGATCTGGGCCTCGCCCCCGCCTGAATACGCCGCGCTGGCCCATCTGCCGCCGGAAAGCATGAGCTCGGGTGTGTCCTTTCCAAACCGGTACTGCGCGCCCTCATCACCCACGCACACCGCCAATTGCTTGCCGGTTTTGGTCGTGCAGGAAAATATCGTCTCTTCCGATGCTGCACAGGCCACCTGTGTTCCTTGAGCAGCAGACGGGGCGGCCACCGGTTCGGCGGTTTCCTTAGGTTTCGAAACCCCGCTCGTTTCCGCGATTTCAGGCGGATCAGCCTTTGGCTGTTCGTCTGGTGATTGGGCAACCTCTTGGCTGCAAGCGCACAGGGCGCAGAGCGCCAATAGGCCAGCGCACCCCTTCATTTCTTGGGGCCGCTCTTTTGCGCCGCCTTCTTCTTTTTCATCGCATCGTGGAAACGATCCGCCCAGCCTTGTTTTACCAATTGCTCGGCGCGCACCATGCGCAGGTCGCCTGCGCCCACATCACGGCTTACCGCGCTGCCCGCTGCGACAATGGCATCATCGCCAATGGTTACCGGCGCGATCAGAGCAGAATTCGACCCGATAAAGGCCCGTTCACCGATAGTCGTGTGATATTTGAAATAGCCATCATAATTGCAGGTTATCGTGCCCGCTCCGATGTTGGCGTCTTTCCCAACGGTCGCATCGCCAATGTAGGAAAGGTGGCTGGCCTTTGCTCCGGGGCCAAGGGTCGCCTTTTTCATTTCGACGAAATTGCCGACAAAGCTGTTCTCTTCCATCACCGCGCCGGGGCGCAGCCGCGCAAAGGGACCAACCTGTGCACCGCTCGCAAGGGTCGCCCCCTCAAGGTGGGTGTACGCCTTGATGTGCACGCCATCGGCAACACGCACGCCGGGGCCAAAGACCACATGCGGTTCCACGGTCACATCGCGGCCTATTGTGGTGTCGTGGCTAAAGAAAACGGTGTCGGGAGCTTTGAGCGTCGCGCCCTCTGCCATCGCATCTGCGCGCCGCACCGCCTGCCAGCGCTGTTCCGCCTCGGCCAGTTCAGCGCGGGAATTGATCCCGGCGACTTCATCCGCCTCGCATTCAATCACCACAACCTTGTCCCCGCGCGCAATGGCGCCGGTGGCAACATCGGGGAGGTAATATTCAGCTTGGGCGTTGTCATTATCCACCGCGTCCAAGAGCGTCCACATATCGGCCGAATGCGCAACGATAAGGCCAGAATTGCACAGGTTCACCGCGCGCTCTTCGTCGGAGGCATCCTTGAATTCGACCATCTTGGAAACACTGCCGCTGGCATCGGCGATAATGCGGCCATACGCGAGCGGGTCGCTTGGGCGGAAACCCAGAACCGCGACCTTTGCACCGCCATCAAGCGCTGTCAGAAGTTTGGCCACTGTTTCGGCGCGCACCATCGGCACATCGCCAAAGGTGACCAGCACATTGCCGCTAAAGCCTTCAAGGCTCCCGCGCGCCTGCTGCGCCGCATGGGCCGTGCCGTGTTGAGGATCTTGCAGAGCGGTCACAACATCGCGCCCGGCAATCGCCGCGTCGATTTGCTCACGCCGATCGCCCACCACCACAACGGTTTGCTTAGGCGAGAGTGTTTCAAACTCATCGAGGATGTGCATCAGCATGGGCTTGCCCGCGATAGGGTGAAGCACCTTGTGCAAATCGCTCTTCATGCGGGTGCCTTTACCCGCGGCAAGGATGATGGCAGCAAAATCAGTCATGGTGTTCCTTTAAATCACGCATCCCTTGCCAGCAAATGCTTGCAGAATGAAGAACCTTCGCCCAACCGATGCATCCATGACGGATTTTCCTTTCGATGCGGTGGGTTTCGACCTCGACGGCACTTTGCTCGACACGTTTCGCGATTTGGGCGCGGCGGTGAATTACGCTTTGGAACTGGGCGGGTTTGATCCGGTGCCGGTGGGGACCAGCAAGGATTTGATCGGAGGCGGCGCGAAGATCATGCTGTCGCAGGCTGTCGATGCTCAAGGCGGAATGCCCGAGGATGATTTCCGCGCGCTCTATAAGAAAATGCTCGGCTATTATTCTGAACACAATGCCGTCCACTCGGCGCCGTATCCCCATGCACGCGAGGTGGTTGCTGAGCTGGCTGCGCGCGGCGTCAAAGTCGCGGTGGTCACAAACAAGTTTGAAGGTTTCGCCCGCTCAATCCTAACCCAACTTGATTTCATCGAACCGTTCGAAACCGTGATTGGCGGTGACAGCATGGGCAAAGGCGCAGATGGCAAATACCTTTCCAAACCCCACCCTGATCCGGTGATTGAGGCGCAGAAACGCTGCGGCGGCGCCAAGGGGCCAGGGCGTTTCGCATTTGTTGGAGACAGCACATATGATGTGAAGGCCGCGCGCGGCGCAGGCGTGCCGATCATCGCTGCGGCCTATGGCTATTGCGACAAGCCTCCCCACGAATTGGGCGGAGACGCCGTGATTGATTCGCTCGCCGGCCTAATTCCCGCCTTAGAGGCGCTCTAAACCCTCGTTCAGCCTCGTCCTGCCCCTACGGCATCGCCAAATAGCTATGCCCCCTGTTGCAACGCAGCGGAGAAAGTGCCACCGAGCACCCAACAGATTGACGTTTCCGTAAACGTTTACGGATGCGAACATAAAAATAGACGGAAAGGATAATCCCCCATGAGCATCTCCTTCAAAGATAAAGTCGCCATCGTCACGGGTGCCGGAGGCGGTCTGGGCCGCGCCTATGCGATCGAGCTAGCCAAGCGCGGCGCTAAAGTCGTCGTCAATGATCTTGGCGGATCACGCGATGGCACCGGAACATCGGACGCAGCAGCAGAAGTTGTTGCCGAAATCGAAAAAGCTGGCGGCGAAGCAATCGCCAATGGCGGCAGCGTCACAGAATATGACCAGATGGAAAAGATGGTCGCCGATACAAAGCAGAAATGGGGCGGCGTGCACGTTCTCATCAACAACGCTGGTATCCTGCGCGACAAGACATTCCACAAAATGACCCCGGAAGATTTTGAGCTGGTTCTCAAGGTCCACCTCACCGGTTCCGCTTTTGTAACCAAAGCATGCTGGGAAACATTCCGTGAGCAAGCGTATGGCCGCGTTCTGATGACCGCATCGTCAACCGGCCTGTTCGGCAACTTTGGTCAGGCAAACTATGGCGCGGCTAAGCTTGGCCTTGCTGGTCTGACGAAAACGCTTCAGCTCGAAGGCGCGAAATACAACATCCGTTGCAACTCGCTGTCACCAGTGGCTGGCACGCGCATGACCGAAGACCTCTTCCCCGAAGAAGCCTTTAAATTGTTCGCGCCTGAAAACGTGGTGCCTGCCGCGCTTTACCTCGTTAGCGAAGACAGCCCAACCAACGCCATCGTCGGCGCTGGCGCTGGCGGTTTCCACTCTTCATGGGTCGTGATGAACGACGCCGTGTGGCTGCAAGATGGTGAGCGCACCGTCGAAGGCTTTGCGGATCGCTGGGACGACATCAATTCCTTCAGCAACCTTGTTGCCCCGCAATCGGGCAGCGAGCAGTCTGGCGCGATCCTGACAGCAATGCAGAAAGTGACCGGCACTGGCCCATCCAGCGCGCGCGGATAAACCCGCTCACCGCCTTTCAGGTTTGCAATGTAACGGCCTCCGCGCAGAAATGCGCGGGGGCCGTTTGCCGTTGAGCCAGGGGTTGAGAATTTTGGGCAGGTTTGGTTGGACCGAATCTATGCCGCCAACCCGGCGTATTGACACAGTAACACACCTCTCCTAGTTTACGCGTAAATCTAGGAGAGGCTGCTATGTACAGCGAAGACGATATCAATTCCGCCGTTGCGGCAGGGGCCATAAGCGCCGAGGCCGCATCAGGGTTTCGCGCGCATATGAGCAAAGTGCGCGATTTGCCGCGCGGGTCGGAAGAGAACTTTCGTCTAATCAATAGCTTCAACGATATTTTCGTCGCCATCGGCGTCGTCATTCTTTTGGTTGCCGTTGGGGCCATTGGCCAGGCGTTGGCCGGAGTTGTTGCCCCGGTCGAAGATTACTTCAGCTTCTATGACCGCTTGCCAGAAGCCACCGACGCACAGCGAGACGCGTATCAAGCGACCCGCGACTTAAATGAAACCGTCAGCATGGCTCTCGCTGGGCTGTTTGTGGCTGTGACAGCTTGGCCGCTGACAGAATTCTTCACCCGCAAACGCCGGATGGCATTGCCCTCGATCATCTTGCTGCTCGCTTTTGTCGGCGGTGTGTTCTTTGCCGTCACCGGCGCTGGAATGGTGCTGGCTTTGGATGGCAATGACACTGTTGGCGCTTTGATGATTTCACTGGCGGCGCTGGTTGCCGCAGGTGCAGCCTATTTGCATTGGCGCCGGTTTATGGTGCCGATTACGGTCGCGGCGGGCGCTGCGGCCATTGCTGGCACGGTTGTAAGTCTGATCGTGGCCGCGATTGGCCCGGATAATATCGAAGAGAGAGTGGTCTTTGCCCTCGTCTTTGCCGCCGGGCTTTGCGTGTGGGCAGTTGCCATGCGCTGGGACATTTCGGACCGCGATAGGATTACCCGCCGCAGCGATGTCGCCTTTTGGCTCCATTTGCTGGCCGCCCCCATGATCGCCCACCCGATTTTCGCGCTGCTTGGCGTGACCGAAGGGGACAATCTGGGCGTTGGCGCCGCAATCGGCGTGCTTGCGGTCTATATCGGGTTTGGCTTGGTCGCGCTCGCGATTGATCGCCGGGCGATGCTTGTATCAGCATTGGTCTATGTGCTGTTCGCGCTGACATTCTTGTTCCGAGAATTTGGCGCGGTCGAGTTGAACTTTGCGCTGACCGCTCTCGTAATCGGGTCAGCCTTGCTCAGCCTCTCCGCCTTTTGGCAGCCGATCCGGCGTGCTGTGGTGACGGTTCTTCCTCCCAATCTTCAGGAAAAATTGCCTGTGACGGAAGAGGTGCCGTTGGCGATGGCTGAGGAGAGCGCCGCCTAAACAAGGCACGCTCACCAAACGCGCGTTCAACACCGTTCAATCGACCGGTTTGACCAGCTTTCGCTCTATCGGTGCGAGCACATTGCTCAGCTCAGATCCGCGTTTGAGCACCTGACCGTGTTCGCCGAACAGCGTGTACATCCCCTGTTTGTTGCGCAGCGCAGGGCGTTTTTCAACGCGGGCATTGGGCCGTTCGGCAGTGCGCCGAAACGCGGCAAAGCTGGCAGCGTGTTTGTCAAAATCCATCGCATAATCGCGCCATTCACCGGCGGCGACCATGCGTCCATAAAGGTCGAGGATGCGTTGCAGCTCTTCCCGGTCAAAACCGACCTGCGACGCAGACGGTCCCGGGAAAGCGACAATCTGGCCCGTTTTGCCAGACCCACCAGCTGCGCCCATCAGGTGCCAGTCCCGCTTTTCGTAGATAGGTCGAGGGACGCTTGAACTGGATCTGGATTGTTTAGAGGTGTCGCGGATTTCATTTCCGCAACCTCTGCCCGCAACGCAGCCAGTTCACCTTCAAGTTTTTCGATGCAATCCACCCTGTTGCCTTCGGCGTCTTCGCACTCAGGCGTCGTCCCATAGGGGATGAATTCCTTGATCCACTCCTCTGCCGGAACCAAGGTCGATCGCGCTTTAAACCCGATCATGGTCGCGCCATCGGGCACATCTTCCATCACCACGGCATTGGCCCCCACTCGCGCGCGTTCGCCCACAATTATCGGTCCAATAATCTGCGCGCCTGACCCCACAATCACATTGTCGAGCAGAGTGGGATGGCGTTTACCCCCTTTGCCATTGGTAGGGTTCGTTCCGCCCAATGTAACGCATTGATAAATCGTCACATTGTCACCGATCTCAGCCGTCTCGCCAATGACGGTAAAGCCGTGATCGATGAAGAAATTCTTGCCGACCTTGGCCCCGGGATGGATGTCAATCGCAGTCAGCAGACGGCTGAAATGATTGATAAAACGGGCAAGGAAATACATTTTTGCATTGAACAGCCAATGCGCCACACGGTGCAAACCGATCGCCAAAACGCCGGGATAGAGCAAAATCTCCCACCGTGAACGCGGAGCGGGATCGCGCGCCATGATGGAATCCAGATAGGTGGTAAGCCGTTCGAACATTCTGAGATTCTCCCACCAAAACCGGTGAATTGCAAACTTGGCTACAACAGTTTTTGTTGTTCTGGGCCTTGCAAAGCTTCCAACGCCGCTCTCCATACAGACATGGTGGCGGGTGCTTGGCGTTCAAGGCTGATGCGATCAATCGCCGCAACCAACGCTTCCAAACTGGCAAAACTGCGCCGGGTGCGCGGGACGAGGTAATCGGCTGCCCCTTCGGCCAGCGAAAGCGCGCGGGCTTCGGCATGGGCTTCTATCAATGACGCCGCCATCGCATCGTCGGGATCGTCGATCGACAGTTGGAGCGACCCGCCAAGCCGCGATTTGAGATCGGGCAAAGCAATGTCCCACGGGGTCGCATCCGCGATCAACAACAGCGCGCGGCCCGCACGCGAACCGCCCTCTTGAACAGCGTTCCAGCTGTGAAAAACCGCGTCTTCGTCCAATCCATCAGCCCCATCGACAACCTCAATCCCCTCTGCCGCGGCCCACCGCCCGATAAGCGATTTGCCCGAGCGACGCGGTCCAGTGAGGATAGCGGTGTGGAACGGCCAATTCTGCGACGTCTGGATCGCGTCCAACACCGCGCTGTTGGCGTTACCGATCACGATCCTGCGCGCGCCGTCAGCGCCGCTGGAGGCCAAGGGCAAAGCCGTTTGAACAGGATTAGACATAACAACCGCGCTGCATGATTCGCTCTTGCCGCTTAGCGGGAAATGGCGAGCGCATTGGCGCCTTCGCGAACCGTAAAGCCCCGCGCGCGCAGCGCGCCCGCCAGCGCCGAAAGATCGCCGCCGTAACTCACGCTCATCACCGATGTGCCGCCCATCGCGGTGCTCGTCACAGCAAGCCCGCGCACGCCCGACACCTGCCGGACGCTCGACAATGTTGCATCGAATGTCATCGCATCCGGCGTTGCGAATTGAACAGTGAAGCTGCGCACCACCGCAGGCGCTGGAACCGGTTGGGTGCTGGGTGCAGCCGCCGTCGGAGCCGCATTCGCCGCAGCGGCCGCGGCTGTCGCAGCCTGATCCCGCGCTCTGATCGCGCGGCCAATTTCGATCAAACGGGCGATTGCCGGATCCACTTGGCCCGATCCGCCCAGCCGCAAGGTTGGATCCGGCTGCAACGCGCCTGCGACAAGCGCTTGCTCATAGATCGCATCCATGCGCTCAACCGCGTCGTTCAACATTTCGTCAAGCTGACCTGGGCCGTTTGCTTCCATCTCAAAGCTCTCGAGCACTTTGGAATCGGGGCCGTAACGCGCGGTAAAGGTGCCCTTTATCGGGCCACCGGGGAATTGGTGCTCCAACCGCGCAATCGGAACCAGCGCATCGGCGGCGCTGTATTGGTCAAGGGTGGTGCGCCACCATGCGCGGCTGCGCCGGCCCGCTTGCCCGTAATTGAGCAAGAGCGAATCGCCCCCTGCCCCGGTTGGCCGAACATAATCGATGCGGCTGGTTCCCGGATTGAAATTGGCCCAAGCACGCTGCCACGGGTTGCGCACTTCGAACGCGGTGTATGCGCCCGCGCTGGCGGTAACGGGGATCAACAGCATCGGAGCGGACGAACGCGCCCGCGATCCGCCGCCGAGAAAGCGCCCTGCGCGTTGCCGATCAAAGGTCACGCCCAACGTCGCGACATAACGTTTGGGGCCAACCCTTTCACGCTGAATTACAATGGCAGACACCATGCCAGAAAGTTGCCCATCGGCAATTGCGGGCCCGCCCACCTTGCGCCACGCTTCGCGCTGTGCCTGACGCCATGCCTGATTGCGGGCTTCAAGGCCGGTTTCGGCGCGAACATCCACTTCGATCCCGCGCACTTCGATATCAGAACTGGACGCTGTCGGGGCGATTCCCCGATCCCCAGAAACTTGCGCCAGCACCAAAGCATAGCCCCCGCCCAGCAAAACCAAGGCCAAAACCGCAGCCAGCAGCCATCGCAGGCCCGTGATCGTGGGTCGAAGGGCGCTCAAAAACGGGCCAAAAGGGTGCAAAGTCGTTGCCATCGGGGAAATCTTATCGTCCTTTGCCCAATGGCGAGTGGAATTCCAAGCCTGAATGGCTAAACCCGCGCATATGACCGACACAAAATCATCTTACACCTACGCCGATGCTGGTGTTTCCATCGATGCGGGCAACGCGCTTATCAGAGCCATCGCCCCGCTTGCCAAAGCCACAGCGCGTCCCGGCGCCACCAGTGAGCTGGGGGGATTCGGTGGATTCTTCGACCCCAAAGCCGCCGGATACAAAGACCCATTGTTGGTCGCGGCGAATGATGGGGTGGGAACAAAGCTGAAATTGGCGATCGAATTTGATCGCCATGACAGTGTGGGCATTGATTTGGTCGCCATGTGCGTCAACGATTTGATTGTTCAAGGCGCAGAGCCGCTTTTCTTCCTCGATTACTTCGCAACTGGTAAATTGGAAAATGGCGTCGCAACACGCGTGGTCGCGGGGATTGCCGATGGTTGCAAGCAAGCAGGATGCGCGTTGATCGGCGGCGAGACTGCGGAAATGCCGGGCATGTACGGTGATGGCGATTATGACTTGGCTGGGTTTTGCGTCGGCGCAGTTGAACGCGGAGAGCAGCTGACCGGCGATAAAGTCGCACCGGGTGATGTCTTGATTGGACTTGCCAGTTCGGGCGTCCATTCCAACGGCTATTCGCTTGTGCGCAGGCTTGCGGCGGACAAAGGTTGGAAACTGGACCGCCCGGCCCTGTTTGATCAGGAACGTTTGCTGATTGATGCTTTGATTGAGCCGACGAAAATTTATGTCGCCAGCCTGCTGCCGCTGATCCGCGAAGGATTGGTCCACGGGCTTGCGCATATTACAGGCGGCGGATTGCTGGAAAATCTGCCGCGCATTTTGCCAGATGGTGCGCACGCTCAAGTCGATGCCGACCTGTGGGCTCAGCCGCGATTGATGGCATTCCTGCAATCACAAGGGCACATTGAACCTGCCGAAATGGCGCGGACGTTCAATTGCGGGGTTGGCATGGTTCTGGCCGTGGCGAAAGAAGACGTGGCGACGATCACCCAGCGGTTGGAATCGGCAGGCGAAACTGTTGTGCGAATTGGTGAGATTGCAGAAGGCACAAAGGGTTGCACCGTTCGCGGAAGCGCCGGAACGTGGTCCGCCACCGCCGATTGGGAAGCCTCTCACCTTGGCTAACCAGCCAACCTCGACCGACAAGGCGAAGATCGCGATATTCATTTCGGGCGGCGGCACGAATATGGCCGCAATTCTCTATGCCAGCCGATTGCCCGATGCGCCGTATGACGTTGTGCTTGTCGCCAGCAATATGCCGGATGCAGGCGGGTTGAAATTGGCTGAGCTCGAAGGGATTCCCACCTATGTCCATTCGCACAAAGGCCATAGCCGCAGCGCGCAAGACGCCGCGATGGAGCAGGCGGCAGTGCAAGCGGGGGCGCAATATCTGGTGCTGGCGGGATATATGCGCATTCTGTCAGAGGAATTTGTGCGCCGGTGGGACGGCCGCATCCTCAACATTCACCCATCCCTGCTGCCGAAATACAAGGGGCTCGACACCCATGCCCGCGCGATTGAAGCGGGCGACAGCCATGCTGGCGCAAGCGTGCATGTGGTGACGGCAGAATTGGACGCGGGCGATGTACTGGCGCAGGCCAAGGTCGCGATTGCGCTGGGCGATACACCCGAGAGCCTTAGCGAGCGCGTCAAACTGGCGGAGCATCAACTCTATCCCCGCGCCGTCGCCGATTACGTCTCGCGCGGCTCCGATCCGGATTTCCTGTTTGCGAAACTGCGCGGGCTTGCCCTCGCCCTTCCCGAAACTCACGAGCGCGAGAGCCACGGCTCCCCCGGATTCCGTGTCGGCACGCAAAAAACGGGCAAATATTTCGCCTATTTCTCCGATCGTCACCATGGCAGCGAACACATCGCACTGCTGGTCAAAACCAGCGGGATGGATGAGCTTTTGAACTTGGTCGAAACCCAGCCGGAAACCTACTACAAACCAGCATTTTACGGCGCGAGCGGGTGGGTTGGCGTGATCCTGAACCGCGCTGATCTCGACTGGGACCATATCGCAGAATGGCTTGAGCGATCTTGGCGCGCCACCGCCCCTGCGCGGCTCACCAAACTCCTCGACGCAGCCGACCAATTCTGATGGGCGCCCCCGTTCGCGAGCATCCATTGGCGCGCGGAAAGCTGGCAGAGCGTGCGAACACTTTCCTTGGTCGGGCATGGGACAAAGGGTGGCTGCCCACGCCATCGCTCGATCCTGACGCGCTTTGGGCAATGGCCGCAAAGCCGTTTGGCAGCCGGGCCAAATTGGCAGAAAGCGGCGGGCGATCATCCGTTGACGTCACTGACTTTCGCCTCAGGCTCGAAAAACTAGCCGGGGCTGTGCAGGCGGAGGCCGATCTCAACCCTTTGGGACAGGCAATGGCCTATGGGCAATTGGTTCGTGTGATCGCAAACCGCCTCGCCCTTGGTTCTTACTGGGACGCCAATCCGTTTCCGCGTGACGCCGAGTTAATGGCGCCTCCCATTATAGTAGTCGGCCACATGCGCAGCGGGACGACACGCATTCACAAATTGCTCGCCTCTGACCCGGCGCATTCGCACACCCGTTTTTGCGATGCATGGCGGCCTGTGCCGGGCAATCTGACGCTGCGGCGGATCAAAGGGTCGCTTGATCTGGCGATGCTGGGGATGCTGAACCCGTGGCTGCAATCCATCCATCCCATGGCCAGCGGTGCGATCGAAGAAGAGCTTGCTTGGCTTGCGGGCGCTCTCAACCATTCGGTTTACGAAACGCAGTGGCGCATCCCTAGCTATTCTGCGTTCAGCGAAACCCGCGATGCCGCGCCAATCTACGGCGAGCTCGGGCGAATATTGGTCACGGATTCGCTCCATCGGGGCACCGTGATGCGGCCGCGAGTGATGAAAGCGCCGCAATTTTCCGAAGACCTCGCCGTGTTGCTGGCGATGTATCCGGGCGCGCGCCTTGTCATTGCACAGCGGGATAAGGCTGCGGTCCTGCGCAGCGCGGTTTCGCTGGCCGCAAATCAGATGGCAATCCAATCCGACAGTTGCGATTTGGCGCAGATTGAGGCCCTATGGGCGCATAAGATCGCCTTGCGCGACACCCGAATTGAGGCAGCGTTGCAGAGTTGGAGCGGGCCGGTCGCGCGGCTGCATTTCGATGATTTGAACGCTGATTGGGAGGCCGCAATTGCGCGGACCTACCGCGAGCTGGACCTCACCCTCACCAGCGAAGCGCTGGCTTCGATGCGCGCGATGATGGCCGCGAGCGAAACCGGCCAACACCGCTCGCATGCCTCTCAATTGGATCGGTTCGAGCAGCAAAATTGAGCCCCAACGAAAAAGGGCCGCTCAATCAGGCGGCCCTTTCAAACTCGGTAAGCGAACCGCTTATCCGACGATTTCGTCTGCCGAGAAGAAGAAGTCGATCTCGATCTTCGCGTTCTCTTCGCTGTCGCTGCCGTGGACGGTGTTTTCGCCGATCGACAGGGCGTGTTCTTTGCGGATTGTGCCTTCGGCGGCGTCCGCTGGGTTGGTTGCGCCCATAATGTCGCGGTTGCGCGTGACAGCGTCTTCGCCTTCGAGGACTTGCACAACCACAGGCTCGCTCATCATGAATTCAGTGAGTTCGCCAAAGAACGGACGCTCTGAGTGCACGGCGTAAAAGCCTTCTGCTTGCTCTTTAGTCATGTGAATACGCTTGGACGCAACAACGCGCAGGCCAGCGCCTTCGAGCATTGCGGTGACGGCACCGGTCAGGTTGCGGCGAGTTGCATCAGGTTTGATGATCGAAAAGGTGCGGGTAACCGCCATGATGTGTTCCTTAGATTAAATGAGGGCTGCGCGCCTGCGTTGAGGCAACGCGCAGGGGATGATTTCCGGCGCGCCTCTACCCGGCGCAGCACCGCATTACAAGCTTTAGGTCAATCCGCCGCTGCTTCGGAGGAAACAACAGGCACTGTGCGAAACACCAATTGGGCCTTTGTCGGCATGCCGCTGCCCTCTTCTTCACCGGCCCTATCGGCGGCCAATTCCGCATCGACGCTGATGGCTTCTTCGTCTTCGCTTGCGTCATCCAGATCGCTTGTGCGCGGGACATTGGGGCTAGCCGACATAGAGAACGTCGTGCCGGCTGGGCTTTGTCCACCGAACAATGCAGCGCCGTTAATGGCGGACTGAAACTGGATGTCGATCCCAGCCGCCTCTGCCTCTGCGCGGTAATATTGCGCAATTTCGGCCGGGCTCTTGTCACTCTCAAACCGCACCAAAGCGCCCGTTGCGCTGGGTTGATCAATGATCGTCGCCTCAAGGATGTTGGCCCCTTCCATGATCGTGAAACCATCGGGCAACGTGATCTCAAGATCGGTGCCGCTGCGCATCGAAACGTCGCCATTGGGGGTTTCGATCACCATGCGGGCTGTGCCGCTTTCCCGGTCGATCGTGTATTCGCCAACCGCGCCCTCTTCGCCCGATTCTGCCCGCGTGCCATCTGCATCGCATGCGGATAGCGCCAAGCTTGCACTGGCTATGATAAATAGGGAGAGGCGGCGCATAATGATTTTCCAAGCGGCGTTGTGGTTGCGGAATGCGTTCAGGCGACCTTAGCCCATTTGCCGCCCTCTTGCCGGAAAAAGGACCGCTCCAACCCTTCAACCTCATCAAGCGAGCGCCAGGTGCCGCGCGCGGCCTCAACCGTCTGGTCGTCAAACAAAAGAAAGGCCCGATCAAAGCCTGCCGGCTCGCGGTATTCGCCATCGGCAAAGATGATATGGCTGGCGGTGTTTTGCGCCTCAGTGGTGCCAGACAAAAGGATAGGTTGTTGGTCAGCCCCCGGCGCGGATGCTTCTCCATTGGCAAGGAAGCTCTCTGGACCCGCTTTCCAAAGCGTGCATGCAATCGCCTCTCGCTGATCGGCGTCTTTGCTGACCACCAGCAATCGCTCACCAGAATCCATCACACGTTGCGCGATAAGGGCAACGACCTTTTCAACCGGGTCATGGGACAACTGCCAGAAATCTACCTTCATGCCGCCCCCTTGATTCGCTTGCATCGTTCAGAGCAATAGCGGACATTGTCCCAATCCCGCTCCCACTTCTTACGCCAGTTAAACGGCAAACCGCAGGTTTCGCAAATCTTAGACGGAAGGTCTGACTTCTTCCGCATCTTGGGCATTATTTCTGCCTCAAGCCCGGCGCACACCCATCGCTGCGCACGGGCGCCCAAGTGGATTGACGCCTTTGTGGCTTTTCATGCCGATCGGGCAAAGCCAATCCCATTCTTACTCCGCGTTGTCAGCGATGAATTGGTTGATCAGACGCGCACCATATCCGGTTGCGCCCTTGTCCCAACTGTGTCCCGGCTTGTCAGAGAACACCATGCCCGCAATGTCGCAATGCGCCCACGGGGTGCCCTTTTTGATGAAGCGATGCAGGAACTGAGCCGCGGTGATTGAACCTGCAGGCCGCGGGCCGACGTTCTTAATGTCGGCGATGGGACTGTCGATCAGTTTGTCATAGGCGGGGCCGATAGGCAGACGCCAAAGCTTGTCACCTGTCGCCGTGCCAGCCGCCGTCAATTGATCGGCAAGGCCATCGTCATTTGAGAACACACCGCCATATTCATGGCCCAGAGCAATGATCATTGCGCCTGTCAGAGTTGCAAAATCGACGATCCGCGCCGGTTTGAACTCTTCCTGACACCAATGCAGCGCATCACACAGAACCAAACGCCCTTCG
The DNA here is from genome assembly GCA_947502815.1 of uncultured Erythrobacter sp. Classification (GTDB taxonomy): domain Bacteria; phylum Pseudomonadota; class Alphaproteobacteria; order Sphingomonadales; family Sphingomonadaceae; genus Erythrobacter. The sequence goes on along the minus strand of CANNBH010000001.1, from coordinate 1,140,839 downwards.
GCATCGGTGTTGAGAACTTCGACCGTTTGGCCGCTCATGGTGGTTACAACATCGCCGGGGCGCTGCGCGTTGCCATCGGGCATATTTTCCACCAGCCCCATGACCGCGACGACGTTCGCCTTTGCCTTGCGCAGGACCAGTGAGAGCATGCCGCCAGCGACCGCGCCGGCACCGCCCATGTCCCACTTCATGTCTTCCATTCCGGGAGGCGGCTTGAGCGAGATGCCGCCTGTATCAAAGGTAACACCCTTGCCCACAAACGCGGTTGGCTTCTCGCCCGCTTTGCCGCCGTTCCAACGGATCGCCAGCATCCGCGATGCGCGAACAGAACCCTGCCCCACACCCAGCAGCGCGCCCATGCCAAGCTTCTCCATCTGCGCCTCGTCAAGCACAGTCAGCTCAGCGCCGGTGCCTTCAAAGGCTTTCTCGCATTCTGCAACGAAGCTTTCAGGGTATAGGATATTGGCGGGCAGCGTGATCAATCGTTTGGTGAATTCGGTGCCAGTTGCCACCGCCTTTGCAGTTTCCCACGCTTCCAAAGTTCCCTCTGGCGCGCCGATCACATGCACTGCGGTTAAAGTGATTTGTTTTTCCGCCGCCAATGTCGTGCGGTATGTGTCAAACGCCCAACTGCGCAGGCGCGTGCCCAGCAAAACCGCCGCAGCGTCTTCGCCAGACAGACCGGCATGACCAAGGTCAACCACCATCTCTGTTTCGCCAGAACGCAGATATTTCGCAGCCAAGGCCGCACCCGCACGCTCCAAATTCAACGCCCGCTTGGCGGCATCAGGCTCCCCCGCCCCGGCGATGGCGACGCGTTTCAGCGCATCGTCAATCATCACGAAGCCTTCAAACACTTGGCCCACGCCGCCCTTAAACCGGGCCGCTGGCGCGCCGTCGGCCATGGCGGGATCAAGGTCGGTTAGCGCATCCCCTTGATTGACGATCCGAGCGATCAGACGGACATTGACGGGAGATGTTTCGGCAAAGAGGATTTTCATGGACGCTCCGACGTGTTCATCGACTGTAAAAACTCAGTCGGGAAAATGGGTCACAAGTGAAGTTGTTCGGACCATCGTTTGCCACGCTTGATCCGAATAAAAATTGTGCCCGTAGACAGGTGATTGCGATTAGGCGCGAGCGGTGCAATAGGCAAGCCATGTCGGGAGTTTCCAGCGTTACTGTTCCAAGAAACAAGCGTGTGCCTTTGCGCTGTATGACCAGTCCACTTGGGCTGGCCGCGGTGACGCTGGCCTTGTTCGGCACCGCAATGCCAGCGGCTGCGCAGGAACGTCCGGCTTCTCAAGAAGAACAAGACGATCTGACATCCGAGACTCTGGTCGCGCACGGCAGCGAAGCTAGGCGCGAATTGATTGCGCCTGCGGAGGTCGACGTGGTCAACATCGACGCTCAAACGGATGAAGACGGCGACCAAATCAGTTTCGAAGCGGAACAGGTCGCCTATGACAATGTCGCCAACACCGTAACCGCTCGCGGCGACGTCATTTTGCGGTCAGAGGATGCCTCTGTTCGCGCCAACGAAGTCGTATGGGACAGAGGGACCGGAGAAATTGTGGCGCGCGGAAACGTCCGTTTCGTCGACACAATCGGCAATCAAGTCTTCACCGAAAGCCTGGTTCTAAACGACCGGTTCGAAGCGGGCGCAATGGACGATTTGCTGCTTGCTCTGCGCCAAGGCGGGCGGCTGGCCGCGCGTTCGGCGCAGCGGAATGAAGACGGCAGAGTCCTGCTTACCGACGCTGCCTATTCAGCCTGCGCGATCACTGATGTCGATGGTTGCGAGCAGGACCCCAGTTGGCGCATCACTGCCGACCGAGTGACTTATGACCCGGACGAGGCGCGGGTTAGCTTTGATGGCGCCGTTCTGGAATTGTTTGGCGCGCGCATTTTGCCCTTGCCCGGCCTTGCCATTCGGACCGATGGCCGCGCGGAAAGCGGGTTTTTGGTCCCCGATATCCGCTTTGATCAGGTCAACGGATTGGAAGTGACAGGCGAATATTATTTGCGTCTGGCCGAAAACAAAGACCTGACGCTTAGCACATCGGTCTATTCCAACGTCGCCCCGATGGTTTCCGCACAGTGGCGGCACCTGACTGAAAAAGGCGCGTATCAAATCACCGGATACGCCACGTCCAGCAGCCGGGTTTCCAATTTTGGCGCCACGCCCACGACAGAAAGCGACCCGCGCGGATATCTTTTTGCCAATGGCAAATTCCTGCTGTCGCCCGAATGGAGCCTGACCGGATCGGTCCGGCTGGCAAGCGACAGAACCTTTCTGCGCCGCTATGACCTCAGCCGGGATGACCGGCTTCGCTCGACCATCAATCTGGAGCGGATTGATGACAATTCTTACCTAAGCTTGGCCGGGTGGGCCACGCAGACTTTGCGGATTAACGCCGATCAAGGCCAAATCCCGGTCGCTCTGCCCGCCTTTGATTACCGCCATATCCTCAATGATCCGGTTCTCGGCGGAGAGGTCCAATTGCAGGCCAACACGCTCAGCCTGATCCGCGAAGATGGGCAAGACACGCAGCGCGCCTTTGTCGGGGCCAAGTGGGATATGCGCAGGTTGACCGATTTTGGTCAGGTCGTGACGGTGACCGGTCTGGTGCGCGGCGATGTTTACAACACGAACGACACACTTTCGACTTTGACCGAAGTGTACCGCGGGAATGAAGGGTGGACCACGCGCGGAATCGCAACCGCGGCCATCGACATCGAATGGCCCTTTGTCGGCGAAGCATTCGGCGGCACGCAGGTCTTTAAACCGCGGGTCCAAATCGTTGCCTCACCCCCCATTAGCAATCTAGCCGTTCCGAACGAAGATGCCCGCGCGATTGACTTGGAAGATTCCAACCTCTTCGCCTTAAATCGTTTCCCCGGATATGACCGGGTGGAGGACGGCACGCGGGTCACTTGGGGTCTGGATTGGGAACTGACGCGTCCGGGATTGCGGGTAAAATCGAACATCGGCCAGTCCTACCGATTCTCAACCGAGCGGGAAATCTTCCCCGATGGAACGGGCCTTTCTGAGCGCGTTTCCGACTTTGTCGGGCGGACAGAGGTGCGCCTGCGCAATGACCTTGCCTTCACGCACCGGTTCCGCATCGACAAAGACAGCTTTGCCATACGCCGCAACGAAATCGACGCCACCATCGGATCACAGCGCAATTACTTCGAACTTGGCTATCTGCGGCTAAACCGCGATATTCAGACGGTCGAAGATTTGCAGGACCGCGAGGAAATTCGCGCCGCCGGGCGGTTCACCATCGGGCGCCATTGGTCGGTGTTTGGATCGGGCGTCTTTAACCTGACCAGCGCGGCCGAAGACCCTGTCTTTGCGCCGGACGGATTTGAACCGATCCGCACGCGGCTTGGCATTGCATACAGCGATGATTGCATCGAATTTGGCGCAACGTGGCGACGCGATTTCATCAGCGCGGGCGATGCAGAACGCGGCAACAGTTTTCAGCTGTTCTTTGCCTTGCGCAATTTGGGATTCAGATAAGGGGCAGCGACAAACAGCGGCCATGCGCGAATGCCGCCCTCCCCCGAAAGCTTATCGCGCGAATTGGCAGCATCACAAAAACGAGTTAAAGGGCAAATCGAGCAGGCTCAGCCAAGGTTAAGCCGCATAGGTTCATTCGTTAATTCGCCCAAGTTTTCGGGCACAATCTGATGCAATCGGGGCTGCATTGGATCGAACTTACAACAACCGGGATTACCATTGTGACGGCTAAGGCATTTTTGAAGACACGTACATTTATCGGAGCCGCTGGCTTGATCGCTTTATCGGCGGTCTCGTTGGTTTCAATCGCGCCGCTTGCTGCGCAAACCACTGCCGCGCCAACATCAAACAACCCGTTGGGCATCCCCGAAAATTTCACAATCATGGGCAGCGAAAACCCCAATGACCGCGCCGCCACAGCGGTCGTGAATGGGTATGTGATCACCGGCACCGATATCGATCAACGCGTTGCGCTGGTCACCAACGCATCTGACGCCACCGTGTCCGATTCAGAATTGCAGCGTTTGCGCCAGCAGGTGTTTCGCAATTTGATCGACGAAACGCTCAAAATTCAGGCCGCCGTTGCGCAGGAATTGCCAGCTGAGCGCGCTCAGGTTGAACAAACCTATCAACAATTGGCCGCGCAAAACTTTGGCCAAAACCCAGAACGCATGGACGAATACCTCAGTTCGATCGGATCATCGCCCAGCGCGCTGAAACGCCAGATCGAAGGCGAATTGGCATGGGAAAACCTGCTGCGCCGGAACATCACCCCATTCATCAATGTGTCCGCCGAAGAAGTGAATGAAGTTCTGCGCCGGCTTGAAGAAGCGCGCGGTACCGACGAATATCGCCTCGGCGAAATCTATATGAACGCGACCTTGGAAAACCGCGAGGCGGTGGCCCAAAATATGCAGCGGATTATGCAGCAATTGGAGCAAGGCGGCAGTTTTGTGGCCTATGCGCGGCAATTCTCCGAAGCGACAACGGCGGTTGTTGGCGGTGACACCGGCTTTTTGCGGTTGGAAACTCTGCCCCCTGCGATGGCCAACGCTGTGCGCCAAATGCAAACTGGCCAATTGGTTGGGCCGCTTGAGATCCCCGGTGGTTTCACAATCATCTATTTGATCGATAAACAGCAAGTTTTGGGCGCAGATCCGCGCGATGCGATCCTCAGCCTCAAACAGATCTCTATCTCATTCCCTGCAGGGACCAGCGATGAGGCCGCCTCTGGCCGAATTGAGCAATTCGCCACCTTTGTAAGCGAATTGCGCAGCTGCTCCGATGCGGAAAGCGCGGAGCAATTGCTGGGCGCAACGGTCGTAACAAACAACGAAATTCAGGCGAGCCAATTGCCTGATCAACTTCAAAACATTCTTCTAGGCTTGCAAGTCGGCCAGACCACACCGCCGTTTGGCAGCGCGGCGGATGGCGTGCGTGTTTTGATGCTGTGCGGCCGCGAAGATCCCGAAGATGCGGGCGCACCGACGTTTGATTCGGTCATGCGTTCGATTGAGGAAGAACGCATCAACAAGCGTGCCCAGCGTTACCTGCGCGACCTGCGCAACGACGCCTATATCGAATACAATTGAGTTAATTCCTTGGTGACGCCCCCACTCGCGATTTCGCTGGGTGATCCTGCGGGGATTGGACCAGAAATTGTCCTAGGCAGCTATCGCCAATTGGCGGGCAGCGCTCAGCCATTTTTCGTGGTCGGCGGCGCTCAGGTGCTCGCCAATGCCGAAGAGCTTCTCGGCGCCCGCTGCCCGGTTGTTGCGATCACGGACCCTGCCGAGGCAAATGAAGCCTTTGCCGATGGTTTGCCTGTGCTCAAGGGTATGGACGCGCCATACACACCGGGTGCTCCGGGGGACGAAGGCGCGGCGCTCGCGCTGCATTCTTTGGCAGAGGCCACGCGGTGCGTCATCGAACGCAAAGCCAGCGCGCTGGTCACGGCTCCGGTTAGCAAGGCCGGGCTCACACGGGTTGGGTTTGAATATCCCGGACAGACCGAATTCCTTGCCCAAGTGTGCGGATTGGCACCCGATGATGCGGTGATGATGCTAGCCGGGCCAACGCTTCGCACGGTGCCGCTGACGGTGCATGTTGCTCTTTCGGCAGTGCCCTCGCTCATTTCAGCAGAATTGATCACGCATAAAGCGCGCATCGTGGCCGCCGCCTTGTCCAAGGATTTTGGCCTTTCCAATCCGCGCCTCGCGATTGCCGGGTTGAACCCGCATTCGGGCGAAAACGGCCAGTTCGGCAATGAAGAGGCGCTCTATATTGAGCCCGCGATCACTCAGCTGCGCGATGAAGGTTTCGATGTGATCGGCCCTGTGCCCGGCGATGCTTTGTTCACGCCCAGAATGCGGCAGACCTATGATGCGGCCTTGTGCATGTATCACGATCAGGCGCTGATCCCGATCAAAGCGATTGAGTTTGATGAAGGCGTCAATGTCACGCTTGGCCTGCCGATCATTCGCACATCACCCGATCACGGCACCGCGTTTGATATTGCTGGCAGCGGCACGGCAGATCCCAGCGCCATGATCGCGGCGATCCGCATGGCCGGGGAATGCGCCGCGGCGCGGTCTGGCCATGCCTGATCTTCCCCCCATTCGAGAGACCATCGCTGCCCATGGGCTGAGCGCGTCAAAGGCCTTGGGGCAAAACTTCCTGCTTGATGAGCAATTGCTGGACCGCATAGCCGCGCTTCCGGGAGATCTGACCGGGCAGAACGTGCTGGAAGTGGGGCCCGGCCCCGGCGGATTGACACGCGCTTTGTTGCGGGCCGGCGCGCGAGTGACAGCGATTGAAATGGACAGCCGGTGCCTGCCCGCCTTGGCCGAACTCAGCGACGCTTTTCCCGGACAGCTGACCGTGATCGAAGGCGACGCGATGAAATTGGATCACGGGACGATCATCTCTCAAACCGGTGAGCGCGATCCGTTTCATGTCCTCTCCAATCTGCCCTACAATGTTGGTACGGCCCTGTTTGTCAAATGGCTCAGCGGAGCCAAGGGCGACGAGGCGTGGCCCCCGCAATGGCAATCGCTGACCCTGATGTTTCAACGCGAAGTGGCAGAGCGGATCGTCTCCAGACCCGGCAGCAGCGCCTATGGCCGCCTCGCTGTGTTGGCGCAGTGGCGATCCCACGCAAAGCTGGCGATGAAAGTCCACCGCAGCGCCTTTACCCCGCCGCCCAAAGTGATGAGCGCGATTGTCCATGTGACCCCCGGCGCTGAGCCGGAAGGAGTGTCTGCGCGGGTTCTGGAACGCCTGACCGAAGCCGCCTTTGGCCAGCGCCGCAAAATGCTGCGTCAAAGTTTGAAAGGCGTGCCCGGCGCGCTCGATGCTCTTGAGACGGTGGGTATCCAACCCACGAGGCGGGCTGAGACAGTAAGCGTGGAAGAATTTGTGCGATTGGCGCGCGCAATCTCTTAGCGGCGTGCGCGCGACACTTCGCGACAATTTGCTACGCATGATCCGTGTCAGTTGGGCTAGGCAGGGTTGCACAGACTAGTCGGCCTTTGCTGCCATTCTATGGAGACCCCTGTGCCATCAAAACCCCTTGCCCAAATTCTGATTTGCAGCACCGCGGCGATTGGCCTGTCAGCATGCGGAGGAGGAGGCTCTGCGCCGCCCGTCACCGTCACGCCCTCTCCCACCCCTTCACCAACGCCGACGCCGACGCCGACGCCGACGCCGACACCAACAGGCACGGCGATCGTTCTCACCTCCGACATCCAATACGGCGAAGGCGCAACCGCCACAGGCAATGTTCCGTTGCTGCTCGACCTGCACGCGCCGGATGAACCCTGCACCGCCAATCGCCCCACCGTCCTGTTCGTTCACGGCGGCAGCTTCATTGCCGGAAACAAGGCCAGCAGCAATGTCGATCAAATGGCCGAAGAAATGGTCCCGCGCGGCATAAATTTTGTCTCGATCGGCTACCGGCTCGACCCGGTTGATCCGATCCCTTCGGATGAATTCGTCGCGGTCGTGGATGATCTGGTCAGCGCCGGCTCTGGCGATCCCAACGAACCGCGATTGGATGCAATTGCCGCGGCATTTGAAGACACAGTGACGGCTCTCAATTTCCTCGAAGCCAATCAGGATGATCTTTGTATCGACACCAGCCGCATCGCCTATTGGGGATCATCCGCTGGGGCCGTTGCGGTCTTGCAAGTCGCATACGGGCTTAACCAATTCGGGATAGACCGGCCTGATCCGGCGGTGGTGGTCGATTATTGGGGCACTTTGTTTCGGCCATCCGATCTTGAAGTCGGTGAAGCCCCCTTCCTTGTCCTTCACGGCACGCAAGATCCCACGGTCGATTACCAGTCGGCGCTCGATCTGACCAACCGCGCCGATGTGGTTGGAGTCTCCTTTGCGCTTTATTCCGTGATTGGCGCAGGCCACGGTTTTGGAGCGACCGGGACATTCACCAACACAGTCGAAGGGCAAACCTTGCTTGAACGAACAGGTGACTTTGTCGAGGCGCATTTGTCAGGCGGCACTCCGACATTTGGGCGGTTCGATGTGAACCCTTAAAGCGCGGGTGTCGGCGGTCTAGCGCCTGGAATTGGCAACCAACTTTTTCAGCGCGGCAGCAAACCTGATTGCAAAACATAGCGCAAAGACGATCAAGTAAGACAGCCGGAACCAGCCTGTTTCCTCTCCGGTCAACTGGCTTAAGAGGAGCGTGGAGAAGAACGCTGCCGCCAAGGCATATAGACCGACAACGTGCAGCCATCGCACAAAGGATCGCGGCAGTGTTTTGGCGAGTTTTGGGAAGCTGGTGACGTTCATCCCCACCAATAGAAAATAGATATAGAGGCCCGGATTTAGATAGAAATCTGAGGCAGCGGCCCCCTCCCCGATCAAATAGACCGTGAGCAAAACCATGTGCACATGGTGATTGCCGGCCAGAACCAGTCCAAAACCGGCCCTCTGCCTTAACAATGCGCCAAACCGTTTGCTGCCAAACATGTCGACCAGCGGCCGGGCCACCACAACGGGCAGGAACAGCAAAGCGGATATGCGGCCCGTCCACCGTGTCGCCATCTGCAACGCGGTGTCATCGAAGAGGACATGCATAGCCGCAAGTGTTGCGAGACCTGTTACAACACCCAAGCCAAGCGCTTTCCACGGATGCGAATAGGGGAAAACCATCGCCGCAATTTATGCTTGGCCACAAAAATTGTCCAATCGCTAAACGCAATCGGAACAATGCCAAGGTCGATTGCTACCCTGCCTTTTTGCGCAATCGCCATGCATGCAACAACGGCTCGGTGTAGCCAGATGGCTGCTCCACGCCGTTGAACACCAGCTCTTTCGCCGCGCTAAATGCCGCGCCGTCTTCATTGCCGATCAGCGGCACATAGCTCGGATCGCCTGCATTCTGCGCGTCCACTTTGGCAGCCATGCGAGTCAGGCTGTCCATCACCTGATCCTCTGTCACGATACCGTGCAGCAGCCAGTTGGCCATGTGCTGCGATGAAATGCGCAAGGTAGCGCGGTCTTCCATCAGGCCCACGTCATTGATGTCCGGCACCTTGGAACAGCCAACGCCCGCATCGATCCAGCGCACCACATATCCCAGCAGGCCCTGCGCGTTGTTATCCAGCTCATCGCGCAGCTCATCATCTGGCCAGTTCGTATCGGTCGCCAAGGGGATGGAAAGCAGCGCATCAAGGCCCGCAGGCTCAGGCAGGGTCGCCTGAATATCGAACACGTTTTCTGCGTGGTAATGCAGCGCGTGCAGCGTCGCGGCAGTTGGTGATGGCACCCATGCGGTGTTCGCCCCGGCGCGCAGATGGCCGATTTTTTCCACCATCATTTGACCCATAAGGTCGGGCGCGGCCCACATGCCCTTGCCGATTTGCGCCTTGCCCGACAGCCCATGTTTTAGGCCAATCGCAACATTGCGCGCTTCGTACGAACGCAGCCACGCCGAACCCTTCATCGCGCCTTTGCGCATCATCGGGCCCGCGTGCATCGACGTGTGAATTTCATCGCCTGTCCGGTCTAAGAAGCCGGTGTTGATAAAGACGATCCGGTCTTTCACCGCCTCAATACACGCGCCAAGGTTCGCGCTGGTCCGGCGTTCTTCGTCCATCACGCCGACCTTGATCGTGTGGCGCGGAATCGCCAGCAGGTCTTCGACCGCGTTGAATAGATCGTTGGTAAAGGCGCATTCTTCCGGCCCGTGCATCTTGGGCTTTACGATGTAGATGCTGCCCTTTCCGCTCTTGGGCTTGGAATTGCCATATTTCGCATGACCTTCGACATCCAAGGTGCTGATTGCGCTGGTGAAGACTGCATCCATGATGCCCTCGGGGATCTCGCTGCCACCTGCCAAGCGGATCGCTGGATTGGTCATCAAATGGCCGACATTGCGCACAAACATCAGGCTGCGCCCAGAAAGGCTGCGCTCTTTGCCTGCGCCGTCTTTATAGGTCTTGTTGCCCGCCAATTGGCGCGTGAGCGTCTTGCCCCCCTTTTCAAAGCTTTCTTGCAAATCGCCCCGGATCACACCGAGCCAATTGGTGTAGGCAAGCAGCTTATCCTCTGCATCAACCGCCGCGACAGAATCTTCGCAATCGGCAATGGTCGTAAGCGCGCTTTCCACGATGATGTCCGCGATCCCGGCCTTGTCGGTTTTGCCCACCGGCGTGTTACGATCAAAGACAACTTCGATATGCAGGCCGTTGTTTTGGAACAGCAATCCTTTTTGCGTAAAGCCAACCCATTGGCTTTCATCCACCAGCTTACCGTCGTTTTCATCGACCAAATCGGTCCAGCTTTGATCCACCAAAGGCAGCGCGGAATCGAGGAATTCGCGTCCGCGCGCAATCACCGCATCACCGCGCACCGTGTCATAGCCGCCCGGCTTTGCAGGAGCAGCATCCAGCGCATCGGTGCCATAGAAAGCATCATACAGACTGCCCCAGCGCGCATTGGCAGCGTTGAGCAGAAAACGCGCATTCAGGATCGGCACCACCAGCTGAGGGCCGGCCATTGTCGCGATCTCTGCATCAACATTTTCCGTGCCGATCCGAAAGTCGTCCGGTTCAGGAACGAGGTAACCGATCTCTCGCAGGAACGCCTGATATTCTGCAGCATCATGCGCTTTGCCGGCTCGCGCTTTATGCCAAGCATCGATCTGCGCCTGCAGATCCTCCCGTTTGGCCAGCAGTGCCGCATTGCGCGGGGCGAAATCGGCCAAAAGCGCGGCAAAACCATCCCAAAACACTTGGGGGGCGCGGCCCAGAGGGGCGAGCACCTGCGTATCAAGAAAAGCCGCCAGACGTTCATCAACCGAAAGGCCGCTGCGCGTAATCATATTTGTCATTAGTGTCCTCGTGACCTGATATTCTATCGGGGGTTTATCGGGACCTGGGGAGGAGGACGATGCGTCCTATGGCCAATCACGCGGCATATTGCAACGGGTTGGACGCGGCTTTCAAATGGGCAATTCCCCCGCTAGAGATGGTGGCATATGAAACCAAACTTCCTCTCACAAATCGACGCTGGCGCTATGCTGGATCAGGTCCAGTCGTGGTGCGCGATAAACACCGGCACAGCCAATCTGGATGGGCTGGCACGCCAAGCATCGGTTCTGGCTGAGGCATTTGGCGCGCTGCCGGGCGATGTGGAACTGATTGATCCTGCCCCAGTGACCGCCATCGCCGCCGATGGCAGCGAATTTGACAAGGCGCATGGTCAGCATCTGATCTTGCGTGTGCGCCCCACCGCCAATCGCCGCATATTGCTAACCGGACATATGGACACCGTGTTTCCGGTCGATCACCCGTTTCAGGATCAAACGTGGTTGGAAGACGGCGTGCTGGGCGGGCCTGGTGTGGCCGATATGAAGGGCGGAATTGCGGTTATGCTTCATGCGCTGATGGCGTTTGAGAAGACCGCATCAGCCGGGTCGCTTGGCTATGATGTGCTGATCAATTCGGACGAAGAAACAGGGTCGCTCGCAAGCTCCGCCCTGATCGCAGAGATGGCGCAGGGTAAGATTGCCGCTCTGACTTATGAACCGTCGGCCTTGCCCGATGGAACATTGGCCCATGCGCGCGGCGGCACAGGCAATTATTCGATCACGATCACTGGCAAATCCGCCCACGCCGGGCGCAACCCGCACGAAGGACGCAACGCTCTGGTCGCGGCGGCGGATTTGATTTTGCGGCTTAAGGGGATGGAAGCGGATGATATCACCATCAATCCGGCAAAGCTCGAAGGCGGCGGCCCCAATAATGTTGTGCCCGATCACGCCGTTTTACGCTTTAACATCCGCCCCAAATCGACGGCTGCGATGGAGAATTTCGACAGCGCCCTCAACACTTTGCTGTCCGACATAGAGACACAGCACGAAGTCACTGCCCGCCGTCATGGCGGCGTAACCCGCCCGCCCAAACCCGTCGATGATCAGGCCCAGCGCCTGTTCGATCTGGTCCGCGAATGCGGCGCAGAAATGGGGCAAGACATTGCGTGGAAAAGCACCGGCGGCGTTTGCGATGGCAACAACATCGCCGCCTGTGGTGTGCCCGTAGTGGACACGATGGGTGTGCGCGGCGGGTCTATCCATTCCGCAGATGAATTTCTAATCACAGCCAGCCTTTCCGAACGCGCCGCGTTGTCCGCTCGTGTTATTCAGAGGCTATCTGAAGGAGCTCTCAATTGACCTTTCGCCTTCGCGCCGCCCGCATCAGCGACCTTGAACATCTCTATGAGATGGCGAAGCTGACCGGTGGCGGCTTCACCAATCTGCCGCCTGATCGCAAGGCATTGGCTGAAAAACTTGAGACAGCAGAGGCCGCCTTTGCCAACACCGAAGACGCTCTGGCCGACGAACAATTCGTCCTCGTGCTTGAAAACCTTCAGACAAAGGCCGTGCGCGGCACGTGCCAGTTGATGACCAAAGTGGGCCAGCAATGGCCATTCTACTCCTACCGCCTCAACACGCTCACCCAATACAGCCAGCAATTGGACCGCACCGTGCGCGCGGAATTGCTCAGCCTTGTGACCGATCTGGAAGGGTCGAGCGAAGTCGGTGGCCTGTTCCTGCACCCTAATGAGCGCGCCGGGGGCCACGGCTTGCTGCTGGCCCGGTCGCGGTATTTGTTTGTCGCGATGCACCGCAAACGCTTTGCCGACCGGATTCTCGCCGAATTGCGCGGGATCATTGATGAACGCGGCGGATCACCGTTTTGGGACGGGGTTGCGGGGCGCTTTTTTGGGATGAGTTTCCAAGAGGCGGATTATTTTAACGCGATCAACGGCAATCAATTCATCGCCGACCTGATGCCAAAGCACCCGGTCTATATCTCGATGCTATCCGAAGACGCGCGCAGCGTTATCGGCGTCCCCCACCCCACCGGCAGAGCGGCCATGCGGATGCTGGAGAACGAGGGGTTCCGCTACGAAGGGTATGTCGACATCTTCGACGGCGGGCCCAGTATGGTCGCCCCCACAGACGAAGTGACCAGCGTCAAAAACAGCCGCGAGGCCAAGCTGGCGCATGTCGATCTGGCTGAAGGCGAACGCGCCATTCTTGCGACCGGCAAGTTGGAGACATTCCGGGCGTGTTACGGTGCGCGCAGCTTTGACGATAACGGCGAATTGTCCATTGATGCGGTGGCCGCTGACGCGCTCGACGTGACACCAGGTGACATGGTTTGGAGCGTCGCGCGATGACGCCTCCAAATAGCAAACTGGTGGAGATCAACTTCGACGGGATTGTCGGCCCCAGCCACAATTACGCGGGCCTATCATTGGGCAATATCGCCAGCGCCAGCCACAAGGGCGATCCATCCTATCCGCGCGCCGCCGCTTTGCAAGGCGTGGCAAAGATGCGCGGCAATCTGGCTCGATTAGGCGTGCAAGGGTTTTTGCTGCCCTTGCCCCGGCCCAATGGGCTTTTGTCCAGCGTGCTCGCCTATGATGGCAGCGAAGCGCCGCAATTGCGCGCAGCGCCGTGGTCTGCCTCCAGCATGTGGACGGCCAACGCCGCCACCGTCAGCCCCGCGGCCGACACCGCCGACGGCACCTGCCACCTCTCGCCCGCCAATCTGGTGACAATGCTGCACCGGGCGCAGGAATGGCCGGACACTAAGAGGATGCTCGACATTGCGTTCGGTGACAGCGACCATTTCACCGTCCACGGCCCCGTCCCGCCAACATTCGGAGACGAAGGCGCGGCAAACCACATGCGCCTGTGCGAAGGGCATGGCAACAAGGGCGTCGAAGTGTTTGTCTATGGCAAAACCAGCGGCACTTTCCCCGCCCGCCAGCATGAACAGGCCAGCCGCCTAGTCGCACGCGTGCACGGTCTGGACCCTGCCGCTTGCGTCTTTATCGAGCAGAACCCTGCCGCCATCGAAGCGGGCGCGTTTCACAATGATGTGGTCTCCGTCGCGAATGAGCGCGTGCTGTTCACCCATGCCGAAGCCTTCGCCGATCAAGCCGGCGCATATGACGCAATCCGCGCCGCCTTCCCCGCGCTGGAAGTGGTCGAAGTGCCCAGCGCCGAGGTGTCTTTGGCAGAGGCGATCCGGACCTATTTGTTCAACGCACAGCTCCTGACGCTGCCCGATGGAGGCATGGCGTTGATCGTGCCCGAAGAATGCCGCGAAAGCGCCAGCGTTTGGGCATGGGCGGAAAAGATGATGGCGTCTAACGGACCCATCCGCGACGTCATCCCCGTAGATGTGCGCCAAAGCATGGCCAATGGCGGAGGGCCCGCCTGTTTGCGCCTGCGTGTTGTGTGCGATCCAGCCGCCGTCGATCCGCGCTTTATGTTGGATGAGTCGAAGGCAGACCTGCTGGAGCATGTGATCGGCGACACATGGCCCGAACAAATTGATCCGGCAGACATCGGCAAAGACACCCTTGCCGCCCAAGTGATCGCCGCGCGCGCCGCACTTTTACAGGCGCTGGACCTAAGCGAACTTATTTAGCCCCCCGGATCAGGCAAGGATCAAAGTTAACGCGTTTGGCGATTGCGTCGGGTTCGCTTACACTGCTTCTTGCGTTAACCCTTTAAACCCGCACAATTGCGGCGTTGGCACACAGTGTGCATTCTACAGGGGTTAAGAGGAGAATGCATGTTACAGAAAATCGGGAGGCTGTTTGTAATCAAGAACAGGTTAGAAGCCTTCGTGATTATCTATGCCTTGGCCTTGGGCGCGACCGCGCGCGGATCGTCCTATCTCACGCAATACCCCGGTCTTGGCGGAAAAATGCTGTTTTTGGCGGCAACAGGCGCGGTTTTTCTCGCCGGCGCGGCGATCTTGGATTCGCTCAAGGCGAAGAAAGAGATCGAAGAACTGCGCGCGCAATTGGCCGAGGCAAACCAACAGGCCTAGTTTCCTGAGGTTGGCGCTATATCCGCCCGCAGCCCTTCCAATTCATCTTCCAAAATCGGATTGCCGTCATCGTCGTATCGCGGCAGCATGACCAGATTGTCCGCATCCGTCAGTTCCAGCGTCACCTGCTTGCGCCGGAAATCACGGCGCGCGCCAATCAACACCGGTTCCAGCCGAATTGTCCCGCGCACCACAACGCGGCGATTGCGAAAATAGGACCGCAGAGCGGCCTGTGTCGGCGCCTTCAATACGCGATCCGCATCCCGCTCCACCACAATTCCCTCTTCGGGGTTTGTGCGGACGGTGCCCTCCCGCAGGGGAGACACCACGTTGATAATATCGAAGAGGGTTTGTTCGTCGATTTCGATGATTATGAGATTGGGGTTGGTGCCGCCCCGGCTGCCGCGCGGCAGACCGCCAATGCCGGTGCTGCTGGAGGTGTTCACCCCGGCTGAGCCCAAGATAGCCAATTCTTCGAGAGGCGAGCCCTGCATATTCATGCTCAACAGCTCAAAATTCTCTCCAACCCGCCGAACTTCGACGACATCCATAATAACGGCCATCTCGCCTGCATCATTGGCATCGCGTCGCCGCGCTGAACGGCGAAAATCGCGTGGCTTCATGCAATCCACTGAACAGATGTCGCGCAAACGATTGAGATATTCGTTGTATGTCTCCGCCGATGCAGGAGACGGAGCTGGCAGCGCCAAAGCAGCGAGCCCGCATACAATTGGAAGAAATAGTCGCATCGCAGATTCCTACGCTCGCTTGAGGGTAAGCCATTGATATCGAACTTTGTTGCGATTGCCAGCCTCTTGGTTGAGACCGGGGGAGGACCGCTGCGGAATCCGACGGGTCGCTCGCATATCCACTGATGTAGGGTGGGGGTTTCTGTTGCTAGCTACCCGCCCCTAGATTGAAACCGGGGGAGGACCGTCGTGCAATCCGACAGGCCGCCCGTATCCACTGATATAAGGTGGGGGGTTCTGTTGCTAGGCCCCCCCGGGCCCCCGGAATCCGTTCTGTTGCCCGGTCGGTCCAACCGCGCTTAGCTTTGTAAATTCAGGCCGTGAGGCCGTAAAATTACGCAGCGATTGCGAGTGCTTCGTTATCGTTTGCACTTATGAGAATGAACAGTTTTACGGGGTTTTCAGCCCGGGCAAAAACTACGCTTTTCGGCCCACGTCGATCCTAGTTCGTCCCCGTCAAAACACCCGCGAAAACCGGGCTTTATGGTGGAGACGCCGGGTACTGCCCCCGGGTCCGTTGTGCTTATTGCACGCAGCAATTTATCGCCATATCCGGTTGCCCGGCAACGCCTATATAGCGTGCCAAAGATGAATTGGAAGTGAGCGTTTCTGTTCGCGCACCCCATCCGGGGTGCGATTTCCTCGGCCCTAACGGGCCTGCGGGCGCCCGGTTGGGCTTGCGAACCCTTGCGGGTCCGTGCTCCGCAGTTAGATTTAGGGGCTTGGTTTTGGGATTTTCCTGCAAGCTTGGTGGCGGAGTTCGGTCGCCCAGCGACCGCAAGGCCGACCGGCCGCCGCCGCTTATGCGGCGTAGCCAAGTGAGCGGATGCGACGCGCACACAAAAACGCCCGCCCTGCACCAAAGCGCAAAGCGGGCGTTCCTAAAAATTCTAACCGAAGTTACTTCTTCAGCGCATCCCGGATTTCGGTCAGCAGCTCAAGCTCAGTTGGGCCAGTTGGCTCTTCTGGCGCTGCTTCTTCTGCCTTTTCCATACTCGCTTGTGCCTTGTTCGCGTAACGAACCAGCATGAAGATGATGAAAGCAAGGATCACAAAGTTGATCACCGTCGTGAGGAACGCGCCCCATGCCAGAACATTGGCACCCGCTTCGCGCGCGGCTTCCAATGACATGCCAGCTTCGACTTCGCCGGAAAGCACCATGTATTTGTTGCTGAAATCAACGTCGCCAAAGATCGCGCCAACAATCGGCATGATCAAATCCGCGGTGAGCGATGAAACGATAACGGCAAATGCGCCGGCGATGATGACCGCAACGGCCAGCTCCATAACATTGCCCTTAGCAATGAAGTCTTTGAATTCTGAAAGCATGATAGTCCCTCTTATTGTTCCCGAAGTTTTGCGGGTTTTACGGGGTCTAAACGCGCTTGCCAAGCCGCCGGGACAGCCTGTGGACGACTTGAAAGGGCGCGTAGGTGTGCTATATTAACAATACAGGAACACACGAAGCGACCGGCTTGCCCGTCGCTTGCGCGCCAGACGGCGCGTCAATTGGAGGGATTATCATGAATTTTCGCAATTTCGGGCCCAAAGTTGCCAAGGGCGTCATCGTCGCTGCCGTCTCACTCACGCTGGCCGCTTGCGGGATCAACTCAGTCCCCGCCGCCGAAGAAGAAGCGAAAGCCAAATGGGCTGACGTCGAAGCCCAGTTTCAACGCCGCGCCAACCTCATCCCGAACCTGGCAGAAATCGTTCAAGGGGCGGCTGAAAATGAGCGCGCAATCCTGACCGAAGTCACCGAAGCCCGCGCCCGCGCGACCAGCATCAATGTGACCGCCGATGATTTGGGCGATGCCGACAAGATGGCTGAGTTTGCTGCCGCTCAAGGTCAAATGAGCCAAGGGATTGGCCGCTTGCTCGCCAGTTTCGAAGCCTATCCGAACATTCAATCGAACCAGAATTATCTGGCCTTCCAAAGCCAGTTCGAAGGCACGGAAAACCGGATTGCTGTGGCTCTGCGCGACTACAACGAAGCGGTCCGCGCCTATAACACCACGATCCGCACCTTCCCCGACACAATCGGCGCAAACATCATCCACGGCGCAGAGCCGTTGGCTCCGTATTCTGCCGTAACCGAAGGGGCCGAAGTCGCACCGACGCTCGATATGTCGTCCAATTGAGCGGGCGATCGATAACAGTGCGCCATAGGTTTCTCCGCCCCATCACACTTGCCCTCGCCGCGCTTCTAGCGTTGCCGGCGATCATGGCCGCGACCCCGGCAGCGGCGCAGGAATTTCCTGAGCTGACCGGGCGCGTGGTCGATAATGCGGACATCATCCCCGCCAATGTTGAGGCGGAATTGACGGCCAAGCTCGAAGCGCTGGAAA
Organism: uncultured Erythrobacter sp.; assembly: GCA_947502815.1. Classification (GTDB taxonomy): domain Bacteria; phylum Pseudomonadota; class Alphaproteobacteria; order Sphingomonadales; family Sphingomonadaceae; genus Erythrobacter. The sequence continues at coordinate 1,122,835 of CANNBH010000001.1, read as the reverse complement.
CCCAGACGCAGCGGCAATTGGTCGTGGTCACCGTGCCCGATCTTGATGGCTATGACATTGCTGATTTTGGATACCGTTTGGGCCGCGAATGGGGCCTAGGCGACGCAGAGCGCAACGACGGCGCCTTGTTGCTGGTTGCGCCGACTGAACGCAAAGTGCGCATTGAGGTCGGCTATGGGCTGGAGGGGTATCTGACCGATGCCTATTCCGCGCTCATCATCCAAAACACGATCATCCCGCGTTTTCGCGCCGATGATTATCCCGGCGGCATTGTTGAAGGCGCGGATGCGATCATCGCGCAATTGCAGCTAACGCCTGAACAAGCCGCGCAGATCACCACTCAGGCGCAAGAAAGCCGGCAAAGCGACGGCGGATTCCCCGTCGGCACGCTGATTTGGCTCGGCTTTATGTTTTTCTTTTTCGTCCTGCCCATCATTCGCGGTGGCAGACGACGCAAATATCGCTCCAAAGGCAAAGGGCCTTGGGGCGAACGCGGCAGCACCGCAGGCGACGTCGCCTCCAACATCATCCTTTGGGAAATCGGCAGCGCAATCGCCAGCAGCGCGCTTAGAGGCGGCGGCGGGGGCGGCGGATTTGGCGGAGGCGGCGGCTTTTCCGGCGGCGGAGGATTCTCCGGCGGTGGCGGTTCATTCGGGGGCGGCGGCGCCTCTGGGGGGTGGTAGACAATGGCTTATCTAACACAAGAACAGCATAAAGTTGTCTCCGATGCAGTCGGCGAGGCGGAGCTGCAAACCTCTGGCGAAATCGTCACAGTGCTTGCCGACAGGTCTGATGATTACAACGATGTCGCGCTCCTTTGGGCGGCGGCGCTCGCCTTTACCGTGATGAGCATTTTTGCAGCCTTCCCCGCCCCATTTTTGGGGTTCTGGGACATGCTGATCGGCGGGTGGAGCCATGAATGGACCACCGGCGAATTGGCCAGCATGACAATTGGGCTGGGATTGATCGCATTTGCGGCGACATGGGCCGTGCAATTGTGGGAGCCGCTGAAATTTGCGTTGATCCCAGCCCCGCTCAAGACCGCGCGGGTCCACGCCCAAGCGATCAAGCATTTCAAGGTTGGCGCAGAACGCCGCACCCACGGGCGCACGGGCGTGCTCATCTACCTTTCGATGCGCGAACACCGGGCCGAAATCACCGCCGACGATAGCATCGCAGAAAAAGTCGAGGCCGAGGTTTGGGGCGAGGCTATGGGCGATATGTTGGCCGAAATTAAGCAGGGCCGCATCGCCGAAGGCATGGCAACCGGGGTGCGCGATGTGGGCTTTGTCCTCGCACAGCATTTCGCGCGCGGGGAAGATGATGAAAACGAGCTTCCCGACCGCCTGATCGAGGTCTAAGCCTTTCATCCATGGATGAAAACGAACTGATCCGCGATTCTGATGCGGACGAACCCGAAGAGCTGATGTGGGAAGGCCGTTTCATCACGGCCAAACGCCGCGGACGCTGGGAATATGTCGGCCGCGCGCGGGGCATTCGCGCCGCTGCTATCATCGCCATTGATGAAGATGACGACGGCACCCGCCACGTTATTCTGGTCGCGCAATACCGCGTGCCCTTGGGCGCATTCTGCCTGGAAATTCCCGCTGGATTGGTCGGTGACGATGCAGGCGGCGAAAACGAAGACCCCGCCGATGCCGCCGCGCGAGAGCTGGAGGAAGAAACCGGCTATGCCGCCGATCGGATGGAGGTTCTCGGTGAGTTCTTCTCCTCCCCCGGCATGGTTTCGGAAAGCTTCACGCTGCTGCGCGCCAGCGGCCTAACCAAAATTGCAGAAGGCGGCGGCGTGTCGGGTGAGAATATCATCGTGCACCGCGTCGCATTGGAAGACTTAAGCGAATTTGTCGCCGAGTGGCGCGCGGAAGGGCATGCAGTAGACGTGCGCATCGCGATGCTGCTGACACCGGAATATTTGGGAGATCACGATTATGACTAAACGCTGCGAAGGCAAACTGGCGCTGGTTACGGGCGGCGCGCAGGGGCTTGGCCGGGCGCATTGCATCCGTCTTGCACAAGAAGGCGCGCGCGTCCTTGCCACCGATATCAACGCGCAAGGCGCAAGCGACACCGCCGACATCATCAACGCCGAAATGGGCGCTGGTACGGCGTTTTCGATTGAGCATGACGTAACCGACCCGCAAAGCTGGGAAGCCGCCGTTGATGCGGCGCGCGAAAACATGGGCGGGCTCAATGTGCTCGTCAACAACGCCGGGATCGGTGTGCCGGGCAATATCGAACAATGCGATTTTGACGATTGGCAGCGGTGTTTCTCGATCAATGTCGATAGCATCTTTCACGGCTGTCAAAAGGCCCTGCCCCTGATGCGCGAACACGCGCCGGGATCAATCGTCAACATCTCCAGCATTGCAGGATTGATCGCCAGCGACACGATGCCAGCCTATAACGCATCCAAGGCAAGCGTCTGGATGCTGTCCAAATCCATCGCTCTGCATTGTGCAAAGAAGAACATGCAGATCCGCTGCAATTCGGTGCACCCGACTTTTGTCGACACGCCGATCCTAGACGGCACGGCCCGCTCGGCCCAGTTGGATAAGGATGTCTTGCTTGAAAAGCTTGCGCGGCAAATCCCGCTAAAATTCGTGGGCGAACCCAACGATATCGCCAATGCGGTGGTCTATCTCGCCAGCGACGAAAGCCGCTTTATGACGGGTGCAGAGATGAAACTGGATGGCGGTATTTCCGCGATGTAAGAAAAGAGGGGCCAGCGATGGCCCCTCCCGGTTCTCATTTCGATGTGTTGTGGCCTGTGGTGAAAACCGGGGCGGTGCGATTTGCTCCGCGTCAATCAATCCGCGATAAATGCAATCGCGAGGTAGATCAGAACCGGCAAACCAAAGCCAAGAAGCGTCGCGCCAGCAAAGCCCAAGCGCCAGATCAAAGCATCAACACCCGACCAATTTGCAAGGCCTGAACATACGCCAAATACTTTGCCGGTGTTCTTATCAAGGCGAAATCCGTCTTGTGGTGGGCCGCTGTTGCGGTTGGTCAGATTGCTCATGCCAGCGCTCCCATGGTCAAGCTAACGGCTGGGCCGAAAGACGGGCTGGCGGGGATGATCGCGGCCGACATCAGAATGGCGGAAATTGCGAGGGCACCGAAACCGGCGACCATACGTGCGCCTCTTGTGCCGGAAAGTTCAAAAAACGAGTACATTATTGGGTCCTTTTTCTAAGAGTGGGTCGGATTGTTTGAGGGTTAAGCCATAACGCCAGGGCTGGCAGGGATGATGGCGTATGCGAAGAATGCTGCCGAGATCACCACTGAGAAAGCGGCAGAGGCGAAGCGGGTTGCGGTTTCATTGGTGAACATCGTGAGGGTTTCCTTTTCTAAGAGTGCTTGAAGTTAAGCGAGTGTTGGGCTGGCGGGGACGATTGCGTAAGCAAACAGTGTGGCTGAAACTACCAGCGAGAAAGCGGCGGCAGCGAAGCGGTTTGAGAAGTCAGTTGCAGTCATTTTAAAGTCTCCATTTGTGTGTTTGTCTGTTTTCCCAAGTTCGTCTTGGGGTTGCCAAATACGTTGCAGGAGCCGTGCCAAACTTGAAAAACGGCGGAATTCCGGGCTTTTTGCGAGATACATCAGTTTACGCCTTGTTCATCAAACCGAAAGATTGGGAATTTTTCCCATCTATTGGGACCGGGGATTTTCGAGAGGCTGATGCTGGCCTTTATAGGCCCGCGTGCTAACCGAGGGATCGACCATGGCGCTTGCGAAAATCACCCTTCAAACCTTCCGCAATCATGCGTTGAGCGAGCTGAGCGATACCGCGCACTTCAATTTGCTCGTCGGGGAAAATGGCGCGGGCAAGACCAATGTGCTTGAGGCGATATCCCTGCTCAGCCCGGGCCGAGGCCTTCGGCGGGCGGCGCTGGCTGATCTGGCGCAGAAGCCTACCCCCGATGCAGAGCCGGGCGCCTTTGCCATCGGAGCCAGCCTGATCGAACAAGGGCAAGTCTCCGCAAGGATCGGCACCTATACAGAGGCCGCGCGGCCAACCCGCAGATTGGTGCGGATCAACGGCGCCGATGCCAGCGCCAGCGCACTTTCCGAATGGCATGCCGTATCGTGGCTCACCCCATCGATGGATGGCCTGTTCACCGACAGCGCGGGCGCAAGGCGGCGGTTCATGGACCGTATGGCCCTCGCCATAGAGCCCGGCCATGCCAAAGCGGTCGGGCAGTTGGAAACGGCCCTGCGCGAACGCAACCGTTTGCTGGAGGAACGCGGCGATGCCCGCTGGCTGGATGCAATAGAGGCGCAGGCCGCCCAACATGGCAGCGTGGTCGCGCAGACCCGGTCGCAGCTGGTGGCGATGCTGGCCGATGAATTGTCCGCCCTGCCCCCGGAACCGTTTGCTCGGCCAATTCTAACCTACCGTGCGGGCGGTCCGCTGGATCCTGCCGACCTGCTGGCGGAATTTGCCCGCGCGCGGCCGCGTGACCGGGCGGCGGGCCGCGCACTTTCGGGGCCGCACCGGGACGAATTGGAGGTCGCGATCGCGCAAAGCGACATGACACCGGGCCAACCCGCCGCGTCGTGCTCCACAGGTGAGCAAAAGGCGATGCTGATTGCGATCACGCTGGCGCATGGCGTCTTGGCGTCATCGGGCCGGCCAAGTGTTCTACTGCTCGATGAGGTCGCTGCGCATCTTGACCCGGTGCGCCGCACAGAGCTGTTCAATCGCCTGCGGATTGGGCGCGCGCAGATTTGGATGACCGGGACAGAGATTGCGCCCTTTGCCGATATAGAGGCCGAGGCCGCAGTCTGGCGTGTCAGCGGCGGCGCGTTGGAGCGGCTTTAACGTTCAGACCTAGTTGGCGCCCTCTTCAGGCAGGGCCGCCGCCACTTCATCCAACGTTGACGCGACCAGCGCCTCTATCCCCTCTGCCGTGGGGTGGATGCGGTCGGATTGGAACAGCGAGGCGTCCTCATAAATGTCCTGCAACCAGAACGGGATCAGATCGGCCCCGTATTCTTGAGCCAATTCGCCATAAAGCGCGTCAAAGTCGGCCTGATATTCCGGGCCGTAATTGGGCGGCGCACGCATTCCCATCAGCAGGACCGGTATTTCGCGTTCTTTCAGCGTGGTCAGCATCGCTTCAAAATTGGCGCGCGTTTCCGCTGGGGATAGGCCGCGCAACAGATCATTGCCGCCCAGTTCCAAAATGAACAGGTCGGGTTTTTCCGTTTGGGCGTTGAGGGTGAACTCCAGACGGGTAAGCCCCGCCGCGGTTGTATCACCCGACACACCGGCGTTCACGATCCGCGCGTTTGTACCCTTGGCGCGCAGGGCCGCTTCGAGTTTGGCCGGATAACTGTCTCCCGGATCGCGCAGGCCATACCCCGCAAACAGGCTGTCACCAAAGGCGAGCACATCAATCTGTTCGCCCATCACAGGGATCGCCAGTTCGCCCTCTGCAATCTCGCCAGTGTCCGCCGGATTTGATGGTGTGGTCGCCGTTTCGCCGCCGCAACTGGCCAAGGCAATTGCGCCGATGAAACCAACCGCCACCTTCGTGCGTTTCTGCCAGATACCCATATTGATCTGCGAACCTTCCTATTCGTACTTGTTTGAAACCCTTCTCTATCCCATCTGGTGACTGTGACCAATCCTACAACCTCCCCCATCGACTCGGCCAATGATCTCGCGATCAGCGCCCGCAACCTCACTCTAACCTTGGGCAGCGATGCTGCGCCGGTGGATATCCTGCGCGGTATCGACCTTGATATCGCCTATGGCGATGTCGTCGCGCTGCTGGGGCCTTCTGGTTCCGGCAAAAGCTCGCTGATGGCGGTGCTGTCGGGCCTAGAGCGGGCAACCGGCGGATCGCTGATGGTGACGGGTCAGGATTTCTCCAACCTCGATGAAGACGGCCTTGCCGCCGCGCGCCGGGGCCGGATCGGCATCGTGCTTCAGGCGTTCCACCTGCTGCCCACTATGACTGCGGCAGAAAATGTCGCGACACCCATGGAATTGGCGGGCAGCCCAGATGGGTCTGTGCGCGCCGTGGCAGAGCTTGAAGCGGTGGGCCTTGGCCACAGGATCGCCCATTACCCAACCGAACTTTCAGGCGGAGAGCAGCAACGCGTTGCCATCGCCCGCGCCACCGCGCCCCGCCCCGGATTGATCTTTGCTGACGAGCCGACCGGAAACCTCGACGTGCACACGGGCGAGGAAATCGTAGAATTGCTGTTCGCCCGCCGCGCAGAAACCGGCGCAACCTTGCTGATCATCACCCATGATCCCGCCTTGGCTTCGCTGTGCGACCGGGTGTTGACGATGGCCGACGGCGTGATCATCTCTGATGAACGCAAGGCAGCAGCGTCAATCGAGGCCGCTGAATGAGCGCCATCGGTGATCAAGGCGGGCTGGGTTGGGCTGGAGCGTGGCAACTTGCAAAGCGTGACCTCAACGCGCGTTTTCGCGGGCTGCGACTGCTGCTGGTGTGCATATTCCTTGGCACCGCCGCGCTGGCCGCGATTGGCACGCTAACTGCGTCGATTGAGCGGGAATTGCAGACTTCTGGCCAAGAACTGCTCGGCGGTGATCTTGAGGTTGAAATCTGGCAGCGCGATCTGAGCGCAGAGGAACTCGCGGCGCTTCGTGAATATGGCGAAATTTCCGGCGGCTTTCGGATGCAGGCGATGGCCAGCACCGATGACGCCGCCGCTCCGGTCGAACTGAAAGCCGTCGATGCGCAGTGGCCGCTTTATGGTGCGTTCACCATCGCGGATGGCGGCGAAACTGCCGCGCCGACCGGCACCGATGCATACCTCGCGAAAGGCGCGATGGATCGGTTGAATATCACAGTGGGCGACACATTCCGCATGGGCACGGTAACGCTGACCGCCGCCGGTGTGATCGACAATGAACCCGACCGCCTTTCAGAAGGGTTCCAGCTTGGCCCAACAGTGCTTGTCGCGCGCGGCGTGCCGGAGATGGCCGGATTGCAACAGCCAGGGTCGCTGTATGAAACCAAATACCGCGTCGCCTTTGCCGACAGCGCCGCCAATCCCGAAACGGTAGAGGAAGCCCTAACCGAAGCCTTTCCCAACGCGGGATTTGACTTTCGCACACGCGACCGCGCGTCACCGGGCGCAGACCGCTTCGTTCGCCAGATGAGCGATTTTCTGACGCTGGTGGGTCTCGCCGCCTTGGTGATCGCTGGGATCGGGATTGCGGGCGGCGTATCTTCCTACCTCGATCAACGCCGGGCCAGCATCGCTACGCTCAAAGTTCTGGGTGCATCATCGCGCGATATTGTACGCGTCTATGCGCTGCAAATCGCTGTGGCGGCGATCATTGGCAGCGTGTTGGGCCTTGCTACGGGCGTCCTTGTGACACCGCTGCTGGGTGCCGCGCTGGATGGATTGCTTCCGGTTGAAGCCGGCTTTGTGATTGAGGCTGCTCCGCTCATCCTTGCTGGGACATATGGGCTGCTTGTGGCCTTTGCCTTTGCCGCTGCGCCTTTGCTGCGCGCGCGTTCTTTCCCGGCGATGGCTTTGATGCGGTCGCGCATTGTGCCGCTGGCACGCGACAAAAGGGCGCTTATTGCCACCGGGATTGGCCTTGCCGCGATCTGTGTGCTTGCCTTGGTCACCACGGCCCAGCCTTTGCTCGCTGGAGGGTTCTTGGTTGGAGCGGCGGGCGCATTGGTGCTGCTCGCAGGGCTTGGCCTTGCCTTGCAAAGCGCCGCGCGTCGCATTCCGCGTCCTTCCAACCCGATCATGCGTTCCGCCCTGTCGAACATTCACCGCCCCGGCGCGCCCACCAGTGCGCTTGTAACCGCGCTTGGCTTTGGATTGGCCTCGTTCGTGCTGCTCGCCGCGATTCAGAGCGCGATTGACGGCAACATCCAAAGCCGCGTCCCGCAACAGGCCCCAGACTACGTGGTGATCGATTTGCCACCAGAGGGCGAAGAGCGTTTCTACGAATTGGTGCAAACGCCCTTCCCCGACGCAGAGTTGCGGACGGTGCCCACAATGCGCGGCGCGATCCTCGCCTTTGGGCCCGAAGGCGACATGCAACGCACCGCCGACCTTGAAGAAATCCCTGACGGCGCATGGGCTCTGCGCGGGGAACGCGGCATCACCTATGCTGACGCAGCGCCGGAGGGCAGCCGCGTGGTCGAGGGCGAATGGTGGGATGCGGATCATTCTGGCGAACCGTTGGTCTCGATCGATGCTGAGTTTGCTGAGGCTGCGGGGCTGGAGGTTGGCGATATGCTGACCATCGGTATTCTGGGTGTGGAGCGAAACGCTCGGATCGCCAATCTGCGCGAGATTGAGTGGGAGACGATGGGCTTCAACTTCACCCTCGTTTTTTCTCGCAACGCCATTTCCGACGCGCCGCACAAACTGTCTGCGACAATCGATCTGCCTGAAACAGTTGATCCAGCGGATCAGGGGCAGCTTTTGCGCAACATGGCGCAGGAATACCCCTCAGCCTCCGTCATCGAAGTCGGCGAAGTCTTGGGACAGGCGCGCACGTTGCTTGAACAAGTCGGCTTAGCCACCCTTGCTGCGGCGGCGGTCGCTGTGCTCGCCGGATTGGCGGTGCTGATGGGCGCGATTGCGGCGGCGCGGGCCGCGCGGACCTATGACACGGTAGTCTTGCGGGTTCTGGGCGCAAGCCGCAGGCAAATCCTTGGCCTGCAATTGGCGGAATACGGCCTTATCGCAGCGGCATTGGCTCTGGTGGCGCTGGCGCTGGGCTCGGGCCTTGCTTGGGTGATTATCACGCAATTGTTCGAATTCGACTGGCTGCCCGATTGGGGCGCTGTTCTGGCGGTTCTTTGCCTCGGCCTTGTGATCGTGCTCGCCTTTGCGCTGGGCGGATCATTGCCGCTGTTACGGGCGAAACCAGCGCAGGCATTGCGAGAGCTTTAAGAACGCCTATTCTCTGCGCACGAAAAAGGGGCGGTGAGCATATGCTCGCCGCCCCTTTTCTATTCCAGTGATCGGTTGGCAATCAGGTGAACGTTTCTGGATCCACCCCGCCTTTTGGATCGGGTCCGAAACGGTTGGGGCCGACTGTTCCCGGCAAGAACATAACCACCAAGAATGCAATGCTGGCGATAAAGCCGACAAATGGTATCATCGACGCGACAATAGCGCCCAAATACCACCAGCCGGACATATCCCGATCATGCAAACGCCGGACTGCCACGGCGATGCTGGGGATAGAGCCGCAACAGAAAAGGGGCCCCGCCACTGCTGGCGGAGCCCCTTTTTGTAAGCCGTTCTGATCGGTTCAGATCAGAAGCGGAAACGGACAACGCCGCCGTATGTGCGCGGCTGGTTCGGGTAACCCGAAACCGTACCGGCCTGTGCGACACCGTCAAAGACTGTGGTGATGAACTGATCGTCGGTAAGGTTACGAGCGTACGCACCCACTTCCAGACCGTTGTTCAGCACCAGCGTAAGCGAGGCGTTCACAAGGTTCACTTCGCGGCTGAAGATCTGGGTGTTGCCCAGCGCAGCGTTAAAGGTTGGCAGGCCGTTGTTGATCGGCGTGTTGCTCTCATGATTGTAATCGATCCGGCTGATTACGCGCATACCGCTGTCCCATTCGTGCGTGTAAGTCGCACTCGTCGCAATTGCGATTTCTGGGATACCAGCCGGACGAACGCCGGTCAGATCACCCAAAACGCTGCCTGGGAAATCATCAAAGAGCGGATCGAGGTAGGTCATCGCAAACGTCAGCACTAGGCCATCAGTTGGAACGATGGTCGCATCGAATTCTGCACCCTTAACCGATTGGCTACCCGCGTTTTGGAGTGCAAAACCTGTGCCGGTGAAAGCAAGGCTTTGGAAGCCGTCAATCGTTTGGTCGAACAAAGCGAGGTTAAAGCCAAAGCCTTCCCACTGCGCTTTCAAACCGATTTCGTAGACTTCGGCGTTCTCTGGGCCAGCGGACCGCGAACCTGAAACTAGGTTTGGAATGGCCAAACCAGCGTCCAGAATTGGCGATGATGGCGCAGCGAAGGTCGAACCACCTGGGCCAGCGACAAAGTCGGTGCTGGATGGGCGGCTGTCACGCGACAGGTTGACCGAGCTGGCTTTAAAACCGGTTGCGTAGCTGGCGTAAACGTTGATTTCGTTCGAAGCCTGATACGCTGCACGGAACAGATAAGTCAGCTTGTCATCGTTAGTCTTGCCATCTTCAACAGCGTTCGGAATGGTCAAGAACGGTGGCTGAAATTGGAAGCCAGCCAAACCAATCAACGGGTTAACCGTCGGATCAAGCGCAGCAGCAAGCAGCGCATCCTGGTTCGCTTGTGGCAAAGCCTGGAATTGATCACGGGTCGTGACCGTTCCGCCTGTTGCGCCTACGATAAACGCATCAACCAGATTGATCTGACCCAATGGATCGAAGCTCTGCTGCTCAAGCGCAAATGTTTTGCTGTCATCGGTGTAGTTGAAGCCGCCAGTCAGCACGAGGCCGTCTACTGGTTCAAAATCAACGGTACCGAAAATAGAGTAGGACGTGTTGTCCATTGTGAAGAACTCATCGCTGAGCAATGGCGTGAGGAAAATGCTTTCCTGAGGCAGGCCAAGACCCAGTTCAACGCCGTTGAACACGCTAGGCGCGCCGCTTAGAACGTCGGCGGGGTCGCCGCCAGCGAGCAATTCAAACACGTCACGGATGTCAGCGCCATTTTGGATCGCGCTGTCTTGGGTGATGGTTTCGTCGAAATAGTAACCGCCAAGCAGGAAGTTGATCGGACCGTCAAAGTCTGACGTGATCCGGAATTCCTGAGTGAAGGTGTCCACCGCCTGATCGCGTGTTTCTGTTGCGAGCGCAGCGCTGGTGTAATCGATATCCGACAGGAAGAAGTTGCGCAGTTCACGGTAGGCCGTGATCGACGTAAACTGGAGCGGACCGGCGTTGTAATCCATCTGGATCGAACCGCCGTAGTTCTCAACCTGGTTGGTCGGAACGAAGTTCAAATTCGCTTCGTAATTGAAGAAATCAGCTGGAGCACCGATTTGACCACCAACGGCGTTGATCGCAGCGACCGTTGGACCGGCTACAAGCGTGCCAACCTGACAGCAAACTTCGTCAATTTCCGAATAATCGACAATTGCGCGGATTTTGAAATCCGGGCTTGGCTCGATCAGCAATTGGCCGCGAACCGAATAACGGTCACGGTTGTTTTGCTCTTCGTCAAGATTGACGATGGTCGAGTAACCGTCGCGCTGTTGGTAGTTGCCATCAAGCGAGAATGCGATGTTGTCCGTGATAGGACCGGTCACGTCACCTTTAAGGAAGACTGTGTTGAAGTTGCCGTAAACCGCTTCGACGCTGCCGCCGAATTCAAATTGCGGTTCGCGGGTCACAACCGAGATAACACCCGCCGATGCGTTCTTACCGAACAGGGTCGATTGCGGACCGTTCAAAACTTCGATGCGCTGAACATTGGGAAGATCGCCCAGTGCCGCGGCCGAACGCGACCGGAAAACGCCGTCAATAAAGACGCCAACCGATGGTTCGATACCAAAGTTGTTATCGCCGTTACCGAAACCGCGAATAATGAAGGTGGATGCTGACGATGTTTGCAGCTGGCTAACGCGCAGCGACGGGGTGACCGTTTGCAGGTCGAGCACGTCGCGGATCTGTGCGTTTTGGAGCGTTTCGCCCGAGGTCACAGAAACCGAGATTGGCGTTTCTTGAAGCGTTTGCTCACGCTTCGACGCGGTCACGATAATTTGATTGCTAGCTTGTGGAGCTTCTAGCTCAGGTTGTTCGCCATCTTGGGCAAACGCCACGCTTGGCATGGCAACAGAAACAGCCGCAGCACCTGCAAGCAGGGTGAAACGGTACGACCCGGCAGTGCCGGAAATATTGGAACGCATGGATTCTCTCTCCTCAAATCCCATCGATCACTCACCGGACAGTTGGTTTGCATCCCCAGATGCGTTCCCGGCGGCGTCGATCTGCATTTATGATAGGGCAGTGTTGTATCAGCGACAAGCTGCTAAACCGCAGAATCACGAGGGGTTCGCGCATAATGTTGCAAGACCGACACACTTAAAGCCGCGGAATAAAGCGCGTTGTGCGCGTCAAAGCTTGCCGCCTTGCGTTTGCTGCGCTAGGCGCGCGCTCACACTCGCTTCGATGGTGCAATGCAACATGCTAAAGCGGTCTTTGAAGCTTTCCGTAGCGTCGAACCGCCTGTTGCAGACCCGTCACATACGCACCCTAATCGCGCCACACAATCGCGCAACGCCCGGCCTCGTGTAATGCGAGCCGCGCTCCTGATGGAAATTGACAAAAATGTCCGCAAATTCACCGCAACGTCCAAATTCGCTCCGAAACATCGCAATTATTGCGCACGTTGACCACGGAAAGACGACTTTGGTCGACCAATTGTTCCGCCAGTCCGGCACTTTTCGTGAGAATCAACGGGTCGAAGAACGCGCCATGGATTCGGGCGACCTGGAAAAAGAACGCGGCATTACGATCCTGGCGAAGTGCACCAGCGTTGAATGGGAAGGCGCCGATGGCGAAACCACCCGCATCAACATTGTCGACACGCCCGGACACGCCGACTTTGGCGCGGAAGTGGAACGCATCCTCTCCATGGTCGACGGCGTTATCCTGCTCGTCGACAGCGCCGAAGGGGCGATGCCGCAAACGAAATTCGTGACCGGTAAAGCGTTGGCTCTGGGCCTTAAGCCCATCGTGGTCGTCAATAAGATCGACCGTCCCGATGGCCGCCCGCAAGAAGTGCTCGACGAAGTGTTCGACCTGTTCACTTCCCTCGACGCGGACGATGATCAGCTTGATTTCCCATCATTGTGGGCATCGGGCCGCGATGGTTATGCCAGCGACGATGAAAATGCGCGCGAAGGCTCCTTGGCGCCTTTGTTTGAGCTTATTACAAAGCATGTCCCTGCGCCAAACCTCGACACCGGCGGCAAGTTCAGCTTCCTTGCAACTTTGCTCGACCGTGACAATTTCATGGGCCGTGTTCTGACCGGCCGCGTGCAATCGGGCACAGTCAACGTCAACGATCCCATCCATGCAATCGACATGGACGGCAACATCGTCGAAGTGGGCCGCGCAACCAAACTGATGAGTTTTGACGGTCTGGACCGCGTTCCAGTTGAAACCGCGCAAGCTGGCGACATCATCGCGCTGGCCGGTTTGGAAAAAGCGACCGTGTCCAACACGATCTGTGATCCATCCGTGTCAGAGCCTATCGCCGCACAACCAATTGACCCGCCAACGCTCGCCATGCGCTTCTCTGTCAATGACAGCCCGCTGGCCGGCCGCGAAGGCACCAAGGTTACCAGCCGGATGATCCGCGACCGTTTGCTGCGTGAAGCAGAGACCAACGTCGCGATCCGCATCACCGAAGCCGACGACAAAGACGCGTTCGAAGTTGCTGGCCGCGGTGAGCTTCAACTGGGCGTTTTGATCGAAACCATGCGCCGCGAAGGGTTTGAGCTGGGCATCAGCCGCCCGGTCGTGCTGTTCCGCGAAGAAGACGGCAAGCGCATGGAGCCATTTGAAACCGTCGTGATCGACGTGGATGATGAACACTCTGGCACCGTTGTTGAAAAGATGCAAAAGCGTAAGGCCGACCTTACCGAAATGCGCCCATCGGGCGTGGGCAAGACCCGCATCACCTTCTCCGCCCCATCGCGCGGGTTGATCGGCTATCACGGTGAGTTCCTGTCCGACACGCGCGGCACCGGTATCATGAACCGCTTGTTCGAAAAATACGGCCCCTATCGCGGTTCGATCGAGGGACGCAGCAACGGCGTTCTTCTCTCCAACGGAAACGGCCTGTCCAACGCCTATGCGCTTAACATGCTGGAGGAGCGCGGCGAAATGTTCATCGGCGCCACCATGGAAGTGTATGAAGGCATGGTCATCGGCGAAAATTCCAAGCCGGACGATCTGGAAGTGAACCCGATGAAAGCCAAGCAGCTTTCCAACGTTCGCTCCACCGGTAAGGACGACGCCATCCGCCTAACGCCCCCGCGCCGCATGAGCCTTGAGCAAAGCATCGCCTATATCGACACCGATGAAATGGTCGAAGTGACGCCGCAAAGCATCCGCCTGCGCAAAACCTTGCTGTGCCCACATGAGCGCAAAAAGGCGAACCGTAAGAAGAAGGCGTAAGAGCTTAGTCTGGCTGAGGAGCGCATCCGCGCCGCCGAAGCCGCAATTCCGGCACGCGATTTCTGCTGCGTATTGGGCTGGTGTCTCCCTTGCTGACTTTTGCGTCGGCACCTAACATAACGCTTACATCAATCGCGTTTTGCGGGAGTCGTTCATGAAGGTTCTTATCCTTGGCGGGTATGGAGTATTTGGCGGGCGACTGGTACGTTTGCTGCGCGATGTTCCAAATCTGTCTTTAATCATCGCCGGTAGGGATAAAGAAAAAGCACGCGTTTTTTGCAGATCCCTAACTGGCGCGACTCAAATGGAGCCTCTTGCGCTTGACCGGCTCGATATTGTTGCTGCCCTGAGCAAGGTTAAACCAGACCTCTTGGTGGATGCCTCGGGTCCATTCCAGCAATATGGCACTGCCCCCTATTCGGTGGTGGAAGCATGTATTGATGCGCGGGTCGATTACCTTGATTTTGCTGATGGCGCGGACTTTGTTCGCGGGATTTCGGACTATGACAAAGCCGCGAAAGACGCGGGAGTCTGTCTGCTCTCAGGCGTAAGCAGTTTTCCGGTCCTCACAGCGGCTGTCTTGCGTGAATTTTCAAAAGTGATGGAAATTGAAAAGGTGATCGGCGGGATTGCTCCGTCACCTTATGCAGGGATCGGGCTCAATGTGATGCGCGCTGTGGTCGGCTATGCCGGAAGTCCGGTCAAGCTCTGGCGCGATGGCAAGGAGAGCCTTGGCGTTGGCTTAGCGGAAAGTCAGCGCTTTACGATCGCGGTTCCGGGGCGGGTTCCCCTACGCAACATCCACTTTTCTTTGGTTGATGTCCCAGACTTGCAGGTAATCCCACCTCAACACCCAACGATGACCGACATTTGGATGGGCGCAGGGCCTATTCCAGAGGTGCTTCACCGGGCTCTAAACCTTTTGGCTAAGGCAAGATATCGGTTGAAATTGCCATCTCTCGCGCCGCTATCGCCGCTATTCTACCGTGTTTTAAACCTGATGAAATTCGGGGAACATAGAGGCGGTATGTTCATCACGGTTTCGGGGCGAGCAAACGGAAAACCCGCTAAGAAAAGCTGGCATTTGCTTGCCGAAGGCGATGATGGCCCATTCATCCCTTCGATGGCGATAGAGGCAATTATCCGAAAGTTTATGGCGGGAGAAAAACCGATTGCTGGCGCGAGACCGGCGGTCGATGCACTTGAGCTGTCCGACTATGACGCGCTGTTTGCAGACCGCGCAATCTACACTGGAATACGCGATGAATTGCGGGACGGGCCGATATATCGAACTGTCTTAGGTTCAGCTTTTGATAGTTTAGCGCCGCAAATCGCCGCCCTGCATGACAGCACTTCAAAACGGCAATGGAGCGGAATTGCGCAGGTTAAGAGAGGCTCCGGCTTGCTTGCCAGACTTGTGGCCCAATGCATCAATGCTCCACCAACTGGAGATAATACGCCTGTCACAGTCACCTTTCAGCCAGATGGCAAAGGGGAATTATGGACACGCGATTTTGGCGGAAAATTTTTCAAGTCACACCAGCGGGTCGGCAAAGGGAAAAACGCGCATCTGATCGTCGAGGCGTTCGGGCCAATCGATGTGGCGCTTGCACTGGTTATCAAAGGAAATCAGCTCTGGCTTGTTCCGAGACGCTGGGCAATTTTTGGGATCCCATTGCCTAAAGCCCTTCTGCCCAAAGGTAACACTTTTGAGGCGCAGGAAGATGGACTCTTCAAATTCGATGTCGAACTGGCAGCCCCCATCGTTGGGCCTATTTGTTCGTATAAAGGAACGTTGTCTCCGCACCAGTAGGGCACCCAGACCGGTCAAAATAAGCTAGGTCTCTTGCTGTGAATTTTCCTACACCCCGCCGCTTCGCTAAGCTGCGCGCCCTTGCCCTATGACCAAGGTCGCATCTTATGTTTGCAGAGCCCTATTTTCGCGCCACTTCGCAGTACGCAGGCTTGCTGAGCGCTCAAAATCTGGAAGCTGACACTTGGTCGCGCGAATTTTTCGGATTTTCGTTCGCTTTCAACGTGCTGCGGTCCAACCATAGTTTTCCAAAGCATAGGGTTATGCGGTCCATGGACTGCGCAATCCGGCCCTTCGGTGGCCAAGCGCGCCGCCGCCTGTTACCCGCCTGCGGATCATGAACACAGCAACGCTCCTATCGCTCGCCGCCTACTTCGCCTTGATGATCGGGATTGGCCTGTACGCATGGCGCAAGTCCACGTCGGACAGCGCGGGCTATCTGCTGGCCGGGCGCAATCTGCCGCCGTCGGTCGCGGCATTGAGCGCGGGTGCGTCGGACATGTCGGGGTGGTTGCTGCTTGGGTTGCCGGGCGCGCTGTATCTCAGCGGGCTTAGCGCGGTTTGGATTGGGATTGGGCTGTTTGTGGGTGCCGCGGCAAACTGGATTCTCGTGGCACCGCGTCTACGCGCGCAGACCGAGGCATACGGCAATGCGCTCACCATCCCTCAGTTCCTCGCCAATCGCTTCCCCGATCAAGGTGTGAACCTGCGCGTGATCAGCGCCATCGTGATCGTCGTGTTCTTCACTGTCTACACTGCCGCTGGCCTAGTCGGCGGGGGCAAGCTGTTCGAAACCGCCTTTGCCGGCGTGCTGCCTGAGACCGGATTGAGCGACTATGCGATGGGGATCGTCATCACCGCCGGGATCGTGCTCGCCTATACGATGGTTGGCGGCTTTCTGGCGGTCAGCCTCACCGACTTTGTGCAAGGGATCATCATGGTCCTCGCGCTCATCATCATGCCGCTGGTGGTGATGTTCGGGGGCGACGGGGGCGGCTCTTCGTTTGATGCTGTGCCTGTGGACGGGTTTCTCAGCCTCACCGAAGGCGTAACGCTGCTGGGCTTCATCAGCGCGGTGACTTGGGGCCTGGGCTACTTTGGACAGCCGCACATCATCGTGCGCTTTATGGCGATTGATACGGTTGAGAAGGTCGCACGCGCGCGCACGATCGGCCTCACATGGATGGCGGTCGCATTGATCGGCGCGGTCGGGGTCGGCATCTGCGGGCGCGCCTATACGCTGGCGAACGGCATTGTGGTGGACGATGCAGAAACGATCTTCATCGTGCTGGCCGAATTGCTGTTCCACCCGGCGATCACCGGGTTCCTCTATGCCGCATTGTTGGCAGCGATCATGAGCACGATTTCGTCGCAACTGCTGGTCAGCTCCAGCTCGCTGACGGAGGATTTCTACCGTCTGTTCCTGCGTAAGGAAGCGGGCGAAACCGAGGCGGTGAATGTCGGACGCGTATGCGTGGCTCTGGTGGCGGTGGCCGCGATGGTGCTGGCAAGCAATCCCGAAAGTCAGGTTCTGGGCCTTGTCGCCAATGCGTGGGCTGGGTTTGGCGCTGCATTCGGGCCACTCATCATCCTAGCCCTGATGTGGCGAGGCATGACGGGCGCTGGTGCGGTGGCTGGGCTCGTCACGGGAGCGTTGGTGACAGGCGCTTGGATCGCGCTGGGCCTCAACGCCGATATGGGCGGCGGCGAAGGGCTTTATGAGATCGTTCCAGGCTTTGCCGCAGCATGGATCGCCATAGTGCTTGTTAGCAAGATGACCGAAGGCGCAGAGCCCTTCACAGGCGCACCAGAATAATTCCGCGTTTGCTGTAACCGGTTTGGCGTAACGCGCGAACTCACTGTGACACGGTCGGCATTGTGCCGATTATACTTGTTGGAGCAGTGAGTTATGATCCGCCTTTTCATCCTTATCGCCGCTATTGGCGCTATCGCTATCGGCGCCATGCAATTGAACGCGCAGGCGAACACCGCCGGTTGGCAAACCTATGATGAGGCAGAGTTCCTGATGGCGCAGGAAAAGGGGAAGACCATTGTCGTCGATATCTACGCCGATTGGTGCCCTACATGCCGTGCACAGGCCCCTATCCTAGACGAGTTGCGTCAGGAACGCGCAAACGGCGACGTTCTGTTCGTGAAGGTCAATTTCGATGAGGAGAAGGCGTTCCTGCGCGCTCACCGTGTTCCGCGCCAATCCACCGTCTTGGTGTTTGATGGAACGACAGAGATCGCGCGTTCAATCGCAGAGACCAACCGGGCCCGTTTGCGCAGCGTGGTTCTAGGCGCACTTTAAGCGTCTCGATCCCCTAAAAAGGTCCGATCAACATGTTCTCCAGCGCCGTCCTTTCCTTCATCGCGGGATTGGTCACGATCCTCAATCCCTGCGTCTTACCCTTGATCCCGATCCTTGTTGCATCGGCCTTGGGTAAGAGCCGGTTTGGCCCGCTTGCGCTGGCTGGGGGATTGGTGGTCAGCTTCACGCTGTTTGGCTTTACCGTGATCGCTTTCGGCTATTCACTGGGCATTGATGAACAGATGGTCCGTCTGTTTGCGGGCGCTGTATTGGCCATCGCCGGGGCTGTGCTGCTCGTTCCGCAGGCGCAGGCCGCTCTCTCCGCAGCGGCGGCTCCGATTGCCAATTTTGGCAATCAGCGGCTGGCAAAGATCAGCGGTGATGGATGGCATGGGCAATTTGCGGTTGGCCTGCTGCTTGGCGTTGTCTGGGCGCCTTGCGTTGGCCCCACACTTGGCGTTGCGATTGCGGCGGCCAGCATGGGAGAGAACCTTGCCGGCAGTTTCGCCATATTCGCCATCTTTGGCGTGGGTGTTGCGACATCGGTGCTGGCCTTTGCCTATGGCTCTCGCAAGGCCATGGGGCAGCGCCGGCAATCGCTCGCTTGGTTGGCGAAGTATGGAAAGCCTCTGTTCGGCGCGACCTTGTTGCTGGTTGGGTTGATGGTCCTTACGGGCTTTGACAAAGTGCTTGAGATTGCCGTGCTCGATTTGCTTCCTGAAAGCGTGATCCGCTTCACCACCAGTTTTTGACGCCCGCCTATTTTCGGCATCCTGATTGCAACCACCCTTTGCAGGCGCGCGCATTTGCGCCATGTTCGAGGGGTTCACAAGGAGGGCAATCTATGTCTGAGCAAGCAGGAACCAGCGGGAACGGCCCGCGCATTACCGGACTGGGCGGCGTCTTTTACGTGGCCCCTGATCCAGAGGCGACCCGCGCGTGGTATCGCGACAAGCTGGGCGTGGACGGCGAATACGGTCCGCAGCTCGCATGGTCAGAAGAGCCAAAGCCCAATCCCTACTCCCTGATCAGCCACTTCAAGGACGACGCCTATATCAAACCGGGCAAAGGCGGCTTTATGATCAACCTGCGGGTCAACGATCTCGATGGCTTTGTCGAAGTCTTGAAGTCACGGGACGTCGATGTGCTCGACACCGCTGATGAAGGATATGGTAAATTCGCATGGGTCCTTGATCCCAATGGAGTAAAGATCGAGCTTTGGGAGCAAGTCGAGGAGCAATTACCCTAACCCTTTGATAAAGCTCACCGCGAATACACACCGTTCCATCGCGTAGGGTGCTGTTAGGACTCCATTAACGCTAAAACTTGCTTCTGCTTTAACCGTTACACCGTAGTGGTCCTTAAGTATGAACCACTCGGTATATCTACGGGCCCTGACCCCTATCGTGGCTGCTCTCGCGCTTGCGGGATGCGGATCCGTCATTCCTGCCAGCAATTCTGGCAATGGAGTGGGCGGCAATGGCGTTGCTTCAAACAGCGCCTCCAACGCCTCATCCAGCAGCAATGGCTCATATTCCCGCACCGCGCCGCGCCGGGTTGCCTCTGCCCCGCAGAGCGTTGCACCGCGCGCCGAAGATGCCCAATGCATCTCAAATCTCAGCGCGACCGGCGCACGGTTCAACCCCCTGCCCGATACCTATGCCGCGCCGGGCTGCAATCGCTTGGGCACGGTGCAGCTTTCCGCTTTGGCCGGTGACAGCGGCCAATTCGGGATCAGCAATATTGGCGCAGTGCAATGCCGCGTGGCCAATGCGTTCGGCAATTGGGCACGCTTTGGTGTTGACCGGGCTGCGCGCCAGATTTTGGGCAGTCCGCTGGCCCGCATTGAAACCATGGGCAGCTATGCCTGCCGGAATGTTGCCGGGTCCGATCGGCGATCTGCGCACGCGCGGGCCGAGGCAATCGATGTGTCCGGTTTTGTCTTGGAAGACGGCCGCCGGATATCCTTGGTGAATGATTGGGATGGCGGCACCGCGGCAGAGCGCGAATTCCTGCGCGTGGTGCATGGCAGCGCGTGCAAACGCTTTGGCACGGTGCTTGGCCCGGAATACAACCGCGCCCATGCCGACCACTTCCATCTCGAAGGAACCGGCTCAGGCTATTGCCGCTAAATTCTGCAGCAGCGGTATTCCAGCATAATTCCCGCCGTCATTGCAGAGGCTCTGGCGCATTTACCCGCGCCGAAACGATACACGGCCCCGCCATCAATAAGATGCCGAGGCCGTGCGGGGTACCGAAAGGGGATAGGGGTCGCCCTATCGGGAGTGTCTAAGGTTCATATTGATCACATCCCGCAGGATTAGTGATGAACCTCAATCTTGGGCTCAAGTTTCGCTTCGAGTTTCAGTCGCACCGCCTCCGCCGCGTGACGAGCGCCCAATTTGTGCATCATATTGGCGCGGTGGATTTCAACCGTTCGCGGGCTGATTTCCAATTCGCGCGCGATCACTTTGTTGCTGCTGCCTTCGGACAGCCATTCGAGCACTTCGCGTTCCCGTGTCGAAAGGCTGGAGATGCGGTCTCGCGCTTCGATCATGCGGCGGCGGGCTGCACCAAAGACTTCTGCCTCTTTCTCGATCCGGCTTAGGCACCTCTCAAACCGCTCTGTTTCCAGGGGAAGTGAAAGATAATCCAGCGCGCCCGCCTTTATCGCCTCAACTATGCGACCCGGTCGCGGTTCGGCATCGATGGCGATCAGGGGCAACCAAATGCCCAACCGGCTGAGGCGTTCGAGGATCATCGCGACCCCGCCCTCCCCCGGTGCATCGCGGGCGATGATGATCCCTTCGCGTGGTGGGTGAACAGACAATTCGGACAGTTCGCCGTATACTTCTGAGTGATGACCGAGTGAGAACCCGACCCTCGCCAATTCAGCACGGTGGCGGCTGTTGGAATCAATGAAGTGGAGTGAAGCTTTTCGTGTCATGCCGACTGTGGTGCGCGCCGGTCGGAATTAATGCATCTCAGACTTAGCCCGATCTGGAGGTATACTTGCTTAGCGAGCCGTTAAGTCGCCCGAAAAGCGCCAAAAACTAACTCCAAATCGAACCTTAAACTCCTTAAGTAATTCCCATAATTGCCGGCCAAGCGGCAAATTGGCTATTCCGACTCGAATCTGTAGTCCGGCAAAGAGTGGAATGCGGAACGCAACGCATCGCCCCAGCCAGACGATATTTTATCGAAATAGGGATCATTGGCGGTCACGCGATGTTGGTGCGTGGGGCCAAATTCATCCTTCCCGATTACAAGCAGGTCGAGCGGCAATCCTACCGACAGGTTTGCCTTTAGGGTGGAATCGAACGACACCATGACCAATTTCACCGCATCCTCGAAACTCATATCGTGGTCATAACCGCGGATCAGGATCGGCCGGCCATATTTGGTCTCTCCGATCTGAAAGAACGGGGTGTCCGTGCTGGCTTCGATAAAGTTGCCTTCGGGATAGATCATGAACAGGCGCGGTTCCATTCCGGCTATCTGCCCGGCGACGATCATGCTTGCTGTGAATTTCCCCTTGCCCCGGTCGCCATTGGCCTTTTGCTGCGTGTCGATCGTTTTGCGCAGCAATTTGCCGATTTCGCTCACCACGCTGAACATGGTGGGGCCGCTAAGCAGGGTGGTTTCGCGGTCTTCGGGTTGTTTGGTGCGCTCTTCCAGCTGGCTGATCACCGCCTGCGTCGTCGCCAGATTGCCTGCCGTCATCACCGCGATCATGCGTTCGCCGGGAACCTGCCAATGGAACATTTTGCGAAACACAGAGATGTTATCGACGCCAGAATTGGTGCGCGTATCGCTCATCAGGACAAGGCCTTTGTCCACCATCATACCGACGCAGTAAGTCATCGCGAATTCTCCGAAAAACAGGCGCGGGCAAATAGCCTAAGCACAGCCCTGCGCAAGCCTTATTGCTGCTGATTCACTGTTTGCTGTTCAACAGCGACATCGACGGTGAGGACCTGCTCGGTTGAACCAAAGCTGATCCCGGTCACGGGCGCTGCGTCGCGGTAATCACGGCCTGTGGCCACGCGAACATAACGCGGATCGGGGCTGATCCCGTTAGAAACATCAAACCCAACCCAGCCAAGCCCATCAATATGCGCCTCCGCCCAAGCGTGGGTTGCCTCTTGCGATATTCGGTCATTCATCATCAGATAGCCGCTAACATAGCGGGCAGGAATATCGGCCGCGCGGGCGGCGGAAATAAAGATGTGGGCGTGATCCTGACACACACCGTTGCATTCGGCGACGGCTTCTTCGGCGGTGGTTGTTACTTGAGTTGTACCGGTTTGATAGGTCACGGCATCGCGGATGTGCGCCGATAGGGCATGAAGATAATCAAGCTTTGCGCCGTCCTCCGGCCTCTTGGGGGAAACTGGCACGTCACGCATCAAAGCGCGCAATTTTGGCCCGGGCTTGGTCAGCTTTGTCTGCCCCAGAAAACTCCACAAAGGCAAATGCCCCGAATGGCGCCCGATTACGCCGGCATTGTCCTCTGTTTCTACCGTTCCGCGGCAAGTGATGGTCACTTCGCTGGCACCCGGCTGGACCGCGACCAATGTCACCGTGTTGTAGTTTTGATCGTCAAATTCCAGCTCGAGATGCGCGTTCTCATACTGCATTTCCCAATCGAGGATTTTCTGACCCTGCGTTTCCTTTGGCGTCAGCCGCAGCCGCTGAAGCGCGTGAACCACCGGATCTTTGAAAGAATACCGGGTCGTGTGGCTGATCGACAGTCTCATGCCCGGCCCCTCATGCCAAAAATCTGTAGTCTTCGCCGATCGCCTCTGCGATGGCCGCGTTGCGCGCGATGTAATCAATAAGGAATTGATGCAGACCGTTTTCAAAAACCTGCTCCACCGTCAGGTCGGTGATGTCTATATCGGCTTCGCGCATCAGCTCGTTTGAGCGCCCTTCTGTCCCATGCATTCGGGCGAGCGCGGCAAGGGTCAACCGCTGAGCGCTGCGGCAAAAAGCAAGGCTGCGCGGGAACCGGTCGTCTAACACAAGGAATTCAACGATCCCGCGCGCATCGATCTGTCCAGCGTTGAGCCAATTGTACGCGCTGGCCCCGGCGACCGAACGCAAAACCTGATCCCATTGCCCAGAATCGAGGCTGGACCCGACATGCGACAGAGTCGGAAGCAGCAAATAATACTTCATGTCGAGAATACGTGCGGTGCTTTCCGCACGCTCGATAAAGGTGCCAGCGCGGGCGAAGTGATACCCTTCGTTGCGCAACACCGAACCATCCAACGCACCGTGCACTTGAGTGCCAGTGCGGCGCAGGAGTGACACGACCTCGCCAACCTGTCCCTGGCTGACCGGACGCGCCAAAAGCTTGTCGAGTTTCATCCAGTTTTCGTTGACCGCTTCCCACACCTCGCTTGAAATATTGGTCCGCGCGGTCCGGGCGTTGTTGCGCATGGCGGCAAACATTTCGCGCACATTGGCCGGGTTTGATTTGTCGCGCAGAACAAAATTCCACACCGACACCCCGTCATAGGTGTCATGCACCGCTTCAAACTGGGCCTTTTGACCCAAGGTTGCGATGACGGAGCGCCATTCAGCCTCAGCCGTTTCCAGATCACGCGTCAGCGCCATGCGCAGGCCTGCATCCAGCAAGCGCGCGGTGTTCTCTGCCCGCTCAAGATAGCGGAACATCCAGAACAATCCATTTGCGGTCCGGCCTAACATCAGTCCTTAATCCTTAAGCACCCAAGTGTCCTTGGTGCCTCCACCTTGCGAGGAATTGACCACCAGTGACCCTTTTTTGAGAGCAACCCGCGATAGGCCGCCCGGTGTGATGTCGATCCCATCGGGCGAAACCAGCACATAAGGCCGCAGATCGACGTGGCGCGGGGCGAGGCCTTTCTTGGTGTAAATCGGACAGGTAGACAGCGAGAGCGTAGGCTGCGCGATGTAATTGTCGGGGTTGGATTCCAGCTTCGCGCGGAACGCCCGTATCTCTTTCTTCGTCGCGGTTGGCCCGATCAACATGCCGTATCCGCCCGAACCGTGCACTTCTTTGACCACCAGCTCCTCTAGGTTGTCGAGCACATAGGCGAGGCTGTCGCTGTCGGCGCAGCGCCATGTTTGCACATTGGGCAACAGCGGCTTTTCGCCGGTATAAAACTCGACGATTTCCGGCATGAACGAATATATCGCTTTGTCGTCCGAGACGCCTGTTCCCGGCGCATTGGCAATCGTGATCCCGCCCGAACGATAGACATCCATAATGCCCGGCACACCCAGCACGCTGTCGGGTTCAAAGGTCAGCGGGTCGAGATAATCATCGTCCACCCGGCGATAGAGCACATCAACCGGTTCAAACCCGCGCGTCGTGCGCATTTGGACCCGTCCGCCCACCACGCGAAGATCGCTGCCTTCGACCAGTTCGGCGCCCATTTGATCGGCGAGGAATGCGTGTTCAAAATAGGCCGAATTGTAGATGCCGGGCGTAAGCACCGCGACATTGGGTTTGCCCTCACACTTTGGCGGAGCGCACGCGGCAAGGCTGCGCGCTAGGCGGCGCGGATAATTGGAGACGCTTTCAACCCCAACCCTGCTGAACAGGTCCGGGAACATGGACATCATCGTTTCGCGATTTTCCAGCATGTAGGAAACGCCCGATGGTGTGCGCGCGTTATCCTCCAACACGAACCATTCATCCGGGCCCGTGCGAACCAAATCAATCCCGACAATATGCGTGTAAATTCCGCCCGGCGGCGTCATGCCGACCATATGCGGCAACCACGCATCGTTACCCCGCAGCAGCCGTTCAGGCAGGCGTCCGGCTCGGATAATCTCTTGCCGGTGATACAGATCGTAAAGAAAGGCGTTGAGCGCCCGAACGCGCTGTTCAATCCCGCGGGTCAGCCGCCGCCATTCACCTGCCGTGATAATGCGCGGCACCATATCAAACGGGATCAGGCGCTCTTCGGCGTCATCTTCACCATAGACATTGAAAGTAATACCGGTGCGGCGAAAGCTTTCGTCCGCTTCACGGTTCTTGCGGTTGAGCCAAGCGGGTTCCTGTTCATCATACCACCCGCAAAAATCACCATAAGCGGGGCGGGTGTCGCCGTTCGCATCGAACATTTCATCAAAATTTGGACCCTGATCCGCCACCGATACCCCCGGCTGTTCGATGCTGCGTATATTCGCTCGCCCCTTGGTTCTAACGGGACGCTATAGAATAGAAAGACCTAATCCCGTTCCAGTTCCGCCAAAACCGCAAGGATGGATTCCGCCGTGTAGGTAAAGCCGGCATGGGTGCACCGCAGAGCAACCGCGCGGTCGCGTTCTCCCGGCTGCCCGGCGGCGCTGCGCGGGGCGATACAGCCGTCGCTGGGGCTCCACAAAGCAATCGTTTCAACCGGCGGTTTGGCCGCGACATCTGCCTCAATCGGAGGTTGGTCAACGCGGTGCCCAGCAATCGCCTGATAGGCGCGCCAAACATTGTTCGCGCGCGGAGAGCCAGAGAACGGCGATCCCATCGTGATAACTTTGGAAATGCGGTCAGGGTGGCGTTTGGCCAGTTCGCGCGCGTAAAGCCCTCCTAGGCTCCAACCCAGCAGCGCGACCCGATCGTCATAGCGTTCGCAAACATCCACCAGCCGCGCCTCCAGCCGGTCCATTGATGCCTCTGCCACGCCCCAGTTGCGGCCCAGTCCCCAGCGCTTGGTTCGGTGCCCTGCTTGCTCCAGCTTGCGCGCCATATAGCGCATGCGGTTGGGGCCCGTGGCAAAGCCGGGCATGACAATGATGGTTTGTGGGCGGGCGGTTTTGGGGATTTGGAAACGCCTGAACGGCCTGCGCGCAGGTTCTAACAGCAGATCAAGTTCACCCATAAAGCGCAGCAGATCAGGCTTACCGCGCTCATCATCGGGATAATCCTCCGTCGCCAGCGCAATGCGCCGCGCCACTTCCGTCTCGCTCAGCGCGGATTTGGACATGTCCAACAGGTTTTCGCGTTTTGTCATCGAGCGCGCGAAAGTAGCCTATCCCACTGAATAGGCAATGAAGAGTTCGCCCGCACGCGCATCGGATCACAAACAACTAGGGCGGGAAAGGTTTGCCCTTCACCGCCCCGCTGCTGCTTAATTAGCAATCGGCATTGGCCGTCATTCTGCGCAATCGCCAATACGCTCTTGCACGATGTTCATCTCCATCTTGCCTTCACCCAGCGGGCCAAAGGAGCCTTCGGACGTCATCGTCATATCCGAACGAGTGGGCGCAACCGTGCCAGTCATGGAAATCGTCACTTCGCCCACCTGAGGGGGATTGCACGTCATCGCCATGTCCATCTCGCCGCCATCAATCTTTAAGCGGTTGATTGTGCAAGTGTCGTCCTGATTTTCCTTCATCGCCTCGCCATAACCGGCATCGGCCATTTCCTGGGTCAAGCAAAATTCGTTTGTTTGGCCCGATGCGAGGCTCATCATTTCCACCATTTCTGGCGGAGCGCCGGGGATTTCGGCGGACACAAAATTCATCGTCGCGCGGTATTGGCCCGGCTCTGGCTTAATCTGATCGCTCAATTGTTCAGAAGCGGCCTGCGCCTCTTCCTGTGTCACTTCGCCGTCGCCATCCGCATCGGCATCAACCGCGCCGCCTGCACCGCCGCATGCGGTCAAAGCCAAAGCGGATACTAGCGCAACTGCGCCCATGAATTTGTGTGTCGTCATTCCTAAAAAGACCTTCCTTATCAAATTAGCATTGTGGCTACGGTTCAACTCGTCACTTCACAGGGGTCATTCGAGGACGGAAGAGGCAATGACATCGCCAACTCGCAATCCCGTGCGCTCAACTTCACCGGCGCCTAACCCTAAAACTGCGATTACTGGGCCGTCCGACAGAATAGAGTCTGAACTGAATGGTTCCGCCCTTTCATGAATCAAATTAACCCGACCGCGCTCATCAATAAAGATCCAGTCGAGCGAATTGCCTGAATCTCTCATCCAAAACGAGCGGGCAATCGGCGTTTCGGACGGAAAAATCATTCCTTGTCCGACCAATAATCTAGGAAGGAACCTCAATCCCACCGCCTGTTGCTGGTCGGTTTCAGCAACCCAAACTCGGTAATCGAAACGACCCTCGGAGCCATAAAGGCTCACCACCGCTTGGGCGTATTCCTCAAGTTGCGGCGGTGAATCTAAGTTAGAGGGCGCCGCGCTCACCAGATCAGAGCTTTCGGTCTGCTCTGGGTTTGGTTCTGGCGCGCCGTTGTCGATAGGATCAACTTCAGGTCTGGAAGCCTGCGATTCTTGAGAGCCTTCGCTTGGGTTGGGTAGAGCCAGCGCGGTAACTAGGAGAGCGAAACTCAAGAATATAAAGACAAATATCCCAGCCCGAATTTCAGGCCTGACACCATCGGTCATTTTGACCGCCAAGACGCCTAGCACAAGCACTCCGAGCGCCAGAAACCCCCATGAATCCTTGACCGCTTCAATAATCGGTCCAAATTCGCCAAATACCACTTCGCACCCCTAATTTGTTAAGTGCGTTATAGCCTTTCTGTTCTTCATTGCCATATAAACAACATATGTCAGAATTGATCATCAGACGCGGCCTAGCCGAACCGGAAACCGGCGACGATTTCACCCCGCACCGGCCCGCACGCCCGGAAAAATCAATGCCAGGCAAACCGTTTAAACTCGTGTCGGATTACGAACCCGCAGGGGATCAACCTACCGCGATTGCGGAGCTTGTCGCCGGCACGCAGGATGACGAAAAAACGCAGACACTGCTGGGTGTGACCGGCTCCGGTAAAACCTTCACCATGGCCAAGGTGATTGAAACGCTTCAACGCCCTGCCCTGATCCTTGCGCCCAACAAAATCCTCGCGGCGCAGCTTTATGGCGAGTTCAAGAGCTTCTTTCCCGAAAACGCGGTCGAATATTTCGTATCCTATTACGACTATTACCAGCCCGAAGCCTATGTCCCGCGCTCCGACACGTATATTGAGAAAGAGTCGAGCGTGAATGAGGCGATTGACCGGATGCGGCATTCGGCAACACGATCGCTGCTTGAACGCGATGACGTGATCATCGTTGCCTCTGTTTCGTGCCTGTATGGTATCGGATCGGTAGAGACATATTCTGCCATGATTTTCGACATCAAAGCGGGCGATGTGATCGATCAACGCGAATTGATCCGCAAACTGGTCTCGCTGCAATACAAACGCAACGACGCGGCCTTTGCGCGCGGGAATTTCAGGGTGCGCGGTGACAATCTTGAGATTTATCCCAGCCATTATGAAGACATGGCGTGGCGCATCAGCTTCTTTGGCGATGACATCGAAGAAATCGCGGAATTCGACCCGCTGACCGGCAAGAAAGGCGCGGTGCTGGAGACTGTCCGCGTCTATGCCAATTCGCACTATGTCACGCCGGGGCCAACCATGAAACAGGCCGCCGATGCGATCAAATTTGAGCTGGGCGAGCGGCTGAAAGAGCTGGAGGCGGAAGGCAAGCTGCTGGAGCATCAGCGGCTGGAGCAGCGCACCCATTTCGATCTGGAGATGATTGCGGCCACGGGCAGCTGCGCAGGGATTGAGAATTACTCCCGCTTCCTAACCGGACGCTTGCCGGGCGAACCGCCGCCCACATTGTTTGAATATCTGCCCGAAAACGCGCTGTTGTTCGTTGATGAAAGCCACCAGACCGTGCCGCAAATTGGCGCGATGTCAAAAGGCGACCACCGCCGCAAAATCACATTGGCAGAGCACGGCTTTCGCTTGCCCTCGTGCATCGACAACCGTCCGCTGCGCTTCAACGAATGGGACGCGATGCGCCCGCAAACTTTCGCCGTCAGCGCGACGCCCGGCAATTGGGAGATGGAGCAAACCGGCGGCGTCTTTGCCGAACAGGTTATCCGCCCCACCGGCCTGATCGATCCGCCGGTCGAAATCCGTCCGGTCGAAGATCAGGTGCAAGATTGCATCCAAGAATGCCTCGCCACGGCCAAGAAAGGTTACCGCACGCTCGTCACCACGCTGACCAAACGCATGGCCGAAGACCTGACCGAATTCATGCACGAGGCGGGTGTACGCGTCCGCTATATGCACTCCGATGTTGAAACGCTGGAACGGATTGAGCTGATCCGCGACCTGCGCATGGGGGTTTACGATGTGCTGATCGGGATCAACCTGCTGCGCGAAGGGCTCGATATTCCGGAATGCGGATTGGTGGCGATTTTGGACGCGGATAAGGAAGGCTTTCTTCGTTCTGAAACCAGCCTTGTCCAAACCATTGGCCGCGCGGCCCGCAACGTGGATGGCAAAGTGATCCTATATGCTGATCGGATCACCGGCAGCATGGAACGCGCCATGGCCGAAACCGATCGCCGCCGCGAAAAACAAAAGGCCTATAACGAAGAGCACGGCATCACGCCAACCACGATCAAGCGCGACATTGCCGACATTGTCGCGCATTCCGCCGCACAGGATGGCGTCACGGTCGACATTGGCGATGATGCGGTCAACAACCTCGTCGGGCATAATTTGCGCAGCTATATCGAAGACCTCGAAAAACGCATGCGCGATGCCGCAGCCAACCTTGAATTTGAGGAAGCAGGCCGGTTGCGCGATGAAATCCGGCGGCTGGAAAATGACGAGCTTGGCCTGCCCGATGATCAAAAGAAAGCGCCAAGAGTGGGCCGATCAGACGCAGGCCGACCGGGCACCCGCAACACGCGGTATGGCAAGAAGAAAACCAAGTTTATGGGCGGGAAGCCGTGAGGATTATTGCTGCCGTCACTGTGCTGCTGCTGGCATCATGCAAGCCTCCGCCGACCGATGCGGATATGGTGCGCGATATGCCGCAGGAAGCTGCGATCTTCGCGTCGGACCCGCTTGCGTCACCCGATACCGAAGGGGCGTTTTGGGCGGTTCCTTCACCAGATGAGGCGCGCATAATCTATGGTGTCAGCGGCCAGCCGCCGCTTGCCGCGCTGACCTGCGTTAGCCCCGATGATATGATTCCAGCTCTGCAGATCACGCGTTTGTCGCCTGCCGATGAAGGGGCAAAGGCGTTGCTGGCGATTGTTGGCAACGGTCATATTGGCCGGATCCCGGTCGATTCCACCGATGTCAGGGGCCGCGGAGTTTGGCATGGCGGAGCGCCCGCTGCGGATACGGCGTGGGAAGCGCTGTCTGGACCGCGGCAATTGACGCTGACTGTGCCGGGCGCAGGGATCGTGACGCTAAACCCCAGCGCGTTACCGGGTGAGTTGATAGAAGCCTGCCGCCGGGGCGAACCGTTTGAACCGCCAATCGCAAGCGAATTGCCAGAAGATGGGCAGAAAACGGAGCCGGAGGCGAATTTGGATGGCGAGGCGGAAGGCTAGGCGGACGAAACCGCCGAGGGATCACCGCCCGCGTAAGGCGCGCTGCGTCAGCATATCGGCGGTCAACACTTGCGGCAGCTGCTCTGGCTCTGCGCCGGGTTCATACCACAGATACAGCGGCACGCCCGCTGCGCCTTGCTCGGTTAGGAACGCGGTGATTTCTTCATCGCGCACAGTCCAATCGCCAACCATCGCGATCACACCCGCTTGTTCAAAAGCTTCTGCGGTTGAGTCGCGCTCTATCGCAATGCCTTCATTCACTTTGCAGGTGACGCACCAATCGGCGGTGAACCACACGAACACAGGCTGACCTGACGCGCGCGCCTGTGTCAGGGCTTCGCGGGAAAACTCTTGGGGTGAAAGAATGCTCTCACTCGCGCTGCGTCCGCCGCCTGCTTCGTAACTGGATGGCAGGGCAAAACCACCAAAGATCAGGAACGGCGCAGCAATCAGACCAAAGGCTGGCCACGCCATCTTGCCCGCGCGCTGCAACCGGCCAACCACGCCCAGCGCCAGCACAATCCCGAACAGCATCACGAGCGCAAACAGAGCAAAACCGCGCCCGCCCAGCTGCGCCGAGAGCCAAATAAGCGCGAGCGCCGTTAGGCCCATCGGGATCGCCATGATGCGGCGGAAAGTGTCCATCCATGCGCCCGGCTTTGGCAAAACGCGCCGCAAGGCTGGAACAAGCCCGATCAACAGGAACGGCAAAGCCAGCCCCAGTCCCAACATCGCAAACAGCAACAACGCCAGCGGCGTCGGCAGCAACAAAGCCGCGCCCAATGCCGCCGCCATAAATGGACCCGTGCACGGTGTGGCGGCAAAGGCGGCTAGCAAGCCGGTGGCAAACGCGCCGCCAGCGCCTTTGCGCGCGCCAGAGCCTGTGTCGATGCTGGGCAATTCAAATGTGCCCGCGAAATTGGCTGTGATCACCACAGCGAGCACCAGCAGCACGATCACCACGCTGGGGCTTTGCAATTGGAACGCCCAACCCACCTGCTCTCCCGCCGCGCGCAAGGCCAGCATCAGAGCGCCCAATACAACACAGGCGATCACCACGCCGGTGGTGTAGGCAATGCCCTCCACCCGCGCCTCAGCCTCGCTGCCGCCTGCACGAACCAGCGCCATTGCCTTTAGGCTAAGGATTGGGAACACGCAGGGCATGATGTTGAGGATAAGCCCGCCGACAAGCGCGCCGAGGATCAGCGTCCAAAGCGGCGGCGTGCCGGTGCCAACAGGCCCCGCGATCATAGTACCTCCGGTGGGGACAGTGCCGGGGATCGCGCCGAACTCCACCCCGGTGCCTTCGCCAATCGAGAGCATGCCGCCAATCGCGCTGGGATCGCCCCCATCGCCGCGATATTCGCTCAAGGGAATATCCACAATCACCGCATCGCCCGCGCGGCGGAACGTTTGAACGGCGGCGTAATCAACCAGGTCCGTGTTGGCGATAAAGACATGCAGGTTTGAGAGCGTGACCGCCTCTGGCAGCGGGATCGACAGGCGAAGAGTGCTGGCAGTTACTTCAAACAGGCTCACCGCATCCAATGTCGGTGCAATCTCCGCCCGCCACAAGGGAAAATCCCCACCCTGCCCCGCGCTCAACACAGCATCCTGCGGCACGCAAATCTGATCGGTGCAGGCGAGATATTCGGCAAAACCGTTCACTGCAGGCAGCCCATCAATCACCGCATCATCG
Source organism: uncultured Erythrobacter sp. (assembly GCA_947502815.1). Classification (GTDB taxonomy): domain Bacteria; phylum Pseudomonadota; class Alphaproteobacteria; order Sphingomonadales; family Sphingomonadaceae; genus Erythrobacter. The sequence continues at coordinate 1,090,467 of CANNBH010000001.1, read as the reverse complement.
GGCACGCGCACCGGGATCAGGACCACATATTGCCCTTCGTAAATGTGGTTCATCAGGCCTGAGATCAGCAGCGTTTTGGGGACCGGGTACAGCGCCTCGCCAGCGATCCATCCCTCTGGCAGGTCAAGCGACACGACCATGCCCAGCCCCGCATCGCCGGGGTTTGACCAATATCCATGCCATTCCGGCGCGGCGGGCGTAAACCGCAGCGCCAGCATCCATTCTTCGCCCGCGCGCGGCATACCATCGGCGAACAATTCCACCGCAATGTTGTCATCACCGTACCGCGCCTCTCGCGGTGCATCGCTGCCTTGCGCAAGAGCCGCGACCGGCAAGGTGAATGCGGCAAGCAAGCACACAAGCGATGTTAGCATCAAAGACAGTCGGGCATGCAGAGTTGCTTTTGGTGTAAAGGGGGATGCAGCGAACAATCTTGCCTCTTATCAAATGGCCAGCGTAGAGAGAGTGGCGGAAAAAATACGCCTAGCGGGCCAAATAGGGTTCGGCAAAGACTGGTTGAAGGGTTACGGACAATCGCATGAGCAACGCATCCAAAAACAGCGCCGATACAGAAACCCGCGATCTCCTGATTCTGGGTGGTGGATTGGTGGGCATGACGCTCGCGCTTGCCGCTGCAAAACAGGGTTTGACTAGCCATGTGATTGACCGCGCGGACCCTGCGGAATTGACCGCACCCGGCTTTGATGACCGCGCCACCGCGATCTCCACGGCCAGCTGGCACCTGTTCACCAACATCGGCACCGCCGAAGGGCTTGAGGAATTCGCCTGCGACATCGCCAGCATTGCGGTGACCGATCAGAACAAGCCCGGCAGGCTCGATTTCACACCCGAAGCGCATGAAGGCACGCTGGGCCGGATGTTCCCCAACCGCCAATTGCGGCTCGCGATGTTTGAGGCAGCGGCCAAAGAGCCTCTGATCAATTGGGCGTCCAAAGCAGAGATTACAGAGCGTCAACGCAGCGAATTTGGCGTTGCGGCGGTGCTTCAAGATGGGCGCAAGCTCAAAGGCCGGTTGATGATCGCCGCCGAAGGGCGCGGATCGCCCACACGCGAAAGCGCCGGGATCACCATTGCCAAATGGGATTACAAACACCGCGCGGTAATCGCCGGACTGACCCACTCACAGCCGCACGACAATGTGGCGTGGGAAATCTTCTTTCCCGCCGGTCCCTTTGCTTTGCTGCCGATGAATAACGACGCCGATGGCACCCACCGATCATCCTTGGTCTGGACCGTGTCAGAGGAAGACGGAAAGGCTGTCACCAAATTGGGCGACCGCGCGTTTCTGGCCGAAGTGCAAAAGCGGATGGGCGATATCTTGGGCGAAGTGACCAGTGTCGGCGCCCGCTCAAGCTGGCCGCTGGGTTTCCACCACACGGCCAAAATCACAAGCGAACGGCTGGCATTGATTGGCGATGCGGCCCACGGCATCCATCCGATTGCAGGACAGGGATTGAACCTTGGCCTGCGCGATGCGGCGGCGTTGGTCGAAGTGATCGCCGATGGAGCGCGGATTGGCCTCGATCCGGGGGACGCTAGCTTGCTCAATCGCTATGAGACATGGCGCGGACTCGACAGTTTCATGGTCGCGCTGGCAACCGATGGCCTGACCCGGATTTTCGGCGTTCCCGGCAAAACCGCCTCTGCTGTGCGCAGGTTCGGCATGGGCGCGGTGCAACGCACTCCGATGCTGAAAACGTTCTTTATGGACGAGGCACGCGGCGTGTCCGGCGCGCTGCCTGAACTCTTGAAAGCTTAGAGTTTAGTCTGCCTGCTCAATCGGGCTTGGCTGACGCACCACATTGCCCGCGCCATCGCGCAGGCCGCTTTGGTCAAGCACAGCGGCGGTTTCGATCACTTCAAGCGCTTCCATCGCATCGCGGTACCGTTCTGCATCGGCGATCCAATTGTCCGCCGCCTCTGCGCCCGGCATGCCCTTAATCTCGTCAATCGCGTTCTGATACCGGCCTTGCTCAAGCGCGGTCCGCGCGCGTTCCAATCGCAGTTCAGGTTGCGGCGAAGGGGTGCTTTCGCGGCGCACGACGAACAATTCGCCGATCTCGCGCTGAACCCGTTCCCAGCTCATGCCTTCGTCGCGTTCCACCAATTCAGGGCCCAGCCCATCAAGCCGTGCCGTCAGATTATCGATCCGAATGGGCTCGCGCGCAAAGGTGATGATGCGGCTGACCGCGTTGGGCCATTGATCGGAGAAACGCAGGCGCAATTGGTCGGCCAAATAGCCCAGCTCTGCCCCGCGTTCGACCGCACGCCGTGTGGCAAAGGCGATCAATAGGCCCTCTGCGCGCGCGGCGTTTCCGGCTGCTGCTTGGGCCTGAAGGTCGAGCCGTGCGAGGCGCTGTTCCGCCGCCGCCAGACGTTGATCGATCCCGCCTTGTTGATCGACGACCCGGTTCACCGCTTCGGCGGCCACTTCGGCGTCTTCCCCTTCCAATGCTGCAACCGCATCAGCCAAGGGGCTGGGAGAGGCGATGATTTCACCCGTAGGCACGGTTTCCGCGTCCCCTTCAATCACCGGAGCGTTGGGCAAAGCAGGCGGCGTGTCAGACGCCACGGCGGCGGTTTCTTCTTCAGATCCAAAATTGTGCCACACCACATATCCAACCAGCGCACCGCCGATCAAAAATGAGCCCAAAGTGGCCAGCGCAACGCCCTTCAATGAGGTCGGCTTTTTGCGGCTGCCATATTTCGATTCCATCACATATCCGTATCTTGCGACCCGCTATCACGCTTATCCGCGCGCTGGGGAACTTGTATCATACTGTATGGCCATTGTTTGAGCCATTTCCAACATTGCGCGGTCGCTTGGCGTGTCACAAACGTGGATAGCGCGCCAGCCCGCCCCCGCCGCCTCCGCCACTCGCGGCCCGATCGCGATCAGGGCAATACGCCCCCGTTGAAGAGTCAAGCGCTTGCTTTCACGCACGAATTGCTCTGCTGCGGCGGCCGAATGCAGCATCACAGTAAGGCCCAAATCGTGCAGCGGCCGCAGCGGTTCGGGCAATTCCTGCGGCACAGTTTTATAGGCGATTATTGTGCGCATTTCGATATCTTTGGGCAAAGATAGGTCCACGTGGCTTGACCCTGCAATCCGCAATAGCCGCAATGGCGCTGGAATGGCGTCGATCACATTTTGCAAACCGCCCGTCCCGATATCGGCAATTTCGAAGCCCGCGTTGCGAGCCTCCTCTGCTGTGGTTTGACCAACGGCATAGACCGGTTTTCCAAGGTATTTGGTCAATTCAGGGCCGCCGTGACGGATGGCGTTGGCGCTGCCAATCAACAGCGCGTCAATCGCGGATGGATCGGGGGCATCCCACGGGCAAGGCTCAATCTCAAACAGCGGATACCCCAGCGCATTGAGACCCATCGCATTCGCCGCTGCGACCGTGGCGGAAAGCCCAGGCTCTGGCCGAACGACGAGAACATACCCTGCCATCCGTGTGCGCCTAAAACTTGCCGAAATGCGGCGCGATGCCGGGTGTTGCGCGGGCGAGCAAATCGGACGCGAGTGAACGGACCGGCCCGTAGTCCCCTTCAGTAAAGGTAGCCTCTCCCTCGATCCTCTCGCTCCCATCGGGGCTGAACAGAACCGCGCGCATGCTCAAACTGTTTGCGCCGTTTCGGCATAGGACCGCAATCGGCGAATGGCATGTCCCGCCCAAATGCGTCAGCAGCGCCCGTTCTGCCAGCAATTCTGCGCGCGTTGCCGCATCATCGATCACGGCAACAGCGGCGGTTGTTGCCACATCATCCTTGCGGCATTCCAACGCGATCACCCCTTGCGCTGCGGCAGGCACCCATTCGGCTTCATCTAATGGCGCGCCAACGGCCGATCGTCCGAGCCGTTCTAGGCCCGCCGCCGCCAGAAAGGTGACATCCGCCTCGCCGGCTTCCAATTTGCCCAGTCTGGTCGCGACGTTGCCTCTAAAGGTCACAACGCGGCAGTCAGGGCGAAGGTTGAGCAATTGGGAGGCTCTGCGCGGGGCGGAGGTGCCCACGACCGCGCCTTTTGGAATGGCGGCGATGCTGTCTGCGCCAACCAATGAATCGCGCCGGTCTGCACGCGGCAATAACCCTGCGAAATGGAACCCATCGGGACGGATCGTCTCCACGTCTTTGGCCGAATGGACCGCGACATCAATCAATCCTTTGCCCAGCCACGCGTCCAATTCCTTGGTCCACAAAGCCTTGCCGCCAATTTCCGCCAAAGGCCGGTCGAGCACTTTATCGCCGCTGGCCACAACCGGGACCAGTTCGACCGCGCTTTCATCCCAGCCATGCGCTGCGCAAAGACGCGCGCGCGTTTCATGCGCTTGCGCCATGGCGAGCGGTGAATTGCGGGTGCCTAACCGGATTTTGGGGTTAGTCTGATGCTCAGTCTGAGCGGCAGAATTGGGTGCATCATTCATAGGTGAGCTTGCTCTAACCGCTACACACCTTAGATGGAAGCGCGATGGGATCGACGCAGAACAATTCTGAAGCGCGCATTATTCTGGGCATTGAGTCCAGCTGCGATGAAACCGCCGTGGCGATTGTCACCGGGGATCGCACGATTGTGGCTCAACGCATTGCCAGCCAAGAGGCTGAACACGCGCCCTATGGCGGCGTTGTGCCAGAAATTGCCGCGCGCGCCCATGCCCAGCGTCTGGCCCCGATGATAGAGGCCGTTCTGGCCGATGCAGGCATGGCGGTGGGCGATGTTGATGCCATTGCGGCGACCGCCGGTCCCGGCCTGATCGGGGGCGTCATGGTTGGGCTGGTCAGCGGCAAGGCATTGGCCATGGCAGCGGATAAGCCCTTGATCGCGGTCAACCATTTGGAAGGGCACGCCCTGTCGCCGCGGTTGGCGGATCGGGAATTGGGCTTTCCCTACCTGCTCCTGCTTGTGTCAGGGGGGCATTGTCAGATTTTGAGCGTCGAAGGCGTGGGCCAATACCGCCGCCTTGCCACCACGATTGATGATGCACTGGGCGAAGCTTTCGATAAAACCGCCAAGATCCTTGGCCTTGGCTATCCGGGCGGGCCGGCGGTGGAGCAATTGACGCGGCAAGGCGATCCAAAGGCGGTGCCCCTGCCCCGGCCTCTGAAAGGATCGAAGGAACCGCATTTCTCCTTTGCCGGTCTTAAGAGCGCGGTGATGCGCGCCTATGAAAGCGGCGAACACGCGCCCGCCGACATCGCCGCCAGTTTTCAACAGGCTGCGATTGATTGCCTGATCGACCGGCTCAGCAAAGCGTTGCGCGAAAATCCGCCTTTCCCCGCGCTTGTCGTGGCGGGTGGAGTGGCCGCCAATCAAAGCGTGCGCGGCGCGTTGGAAAGCTTGGCCGACACGCACACCATGCGTTTTACCGCCCCGCCACTGGCGCTTTGCACCGACAATGCCGCTATGATCGCATGGGCGGGATGCGAGCGGTTGGCGATGGAGCCAGACTTTGCAGGCGACCCATTGGACATTAAAGCGCGTCCTCGCTGGCCGCTTGATCCAGAGGCGGAGGCGGTGCGCGGAGCCGGAGTGAAAGCATGAAGCGTGATGGAATGAGCGAAGGCGAAACAATCGGCGTGATCGGCGCAGGCGCTTGGGGCACAGCTCTGGCGCAAATGCTCGCCAGTGACGGGCGCCATGTGGTGCTTTGGGCATTCGAAGCCGACGTGGTGGAGGCGATCAACACCGATCGCCGCAACCCGCTTTATTTGCCCGGCGCAGCCCTGCACAAAACAATCCGCGCAACCGGCGATATGGCCGATCTGGCCGGGATAGACACCATTCTTGCTGTCACCCCGGCTCAAGTTTTGGGCAAAGTCTTAAGCGGTCTCACGCACACACCCCGTGACCTTGTGCTGTGTTCAAAGGGGATCGAAGCAGGCACAGAGCGGTTGATGAACGATGTCGCCCGCGATGCCGCCCCCGGCGCACAAATCGCCGTCCTATCTGGGCCAACATTCGCGCATGAAGTCGCCGCCGGATTGCCAACCGCCGTGACGCTTGCATGCGAAGGCGGCGTTGAACAATGGGATCGCCTTTCGCCAGCAATCGCCCGCCCCGCGTTTCGCCCCTATTTTTCAGACGATGTAACCGGGGCAGAAATTGGCGGATCGATCAAAAATGTCCTCGCGATAGCGTGCGGCGTGGTTGATGGATTGGATCTGGGCCAAAATGCCCGCGCCGCCTTGATCGCGCGCGGCTATGCCGAAATGCTGCGTTTTGGCGGGGAATTGGGCGCGCGGGCCGAAACGCTTGCCGGATTGTGCGGCCTTGGCGATTTGGTCCTCACCTGCTCCTCAACCTCCAGCCGCAATTTCTCGCTTGGCAAAGCCTTGGGAGAAGGAAAAAGCGCAGTCGAACTGATGGCCGACCGCACCACCGTTGCCGAAGGGGCGCACACCGCCCCCGTCTTGGCAGAGCTGGCCCACAAGCGCGGCATCGCTATGCCCATCGTCGATGCGGTGACCGCGATCTTATCGGGCGCTTCCCCGCGCGAAGTTGTCGCGGCGTTGCTCGCCCGGCCTCTTAAGGCGGAACAATCCGGCGGCCAATGACCGAAACCGGCCCTTCTTCCAACGCTGGCACACCGCCGCTGCGCGCCGATAAAGGCGGCGATGATATGGCGACCCTGGCCAAAGGGGGACGCACCAACACGCTGGGTTTTTTCCTGCGGTTGCTCGGCGGTATCCCGTTTCTGTTCGTCGGATTTCGTCTGTACGGCGTTGACGAAATGGGCCGGTTTGCCGCGGCCTTTGTGGTCATCGAAATTTTCGCTCTGATCTGCGCGCTGGGCGAAAAACGCGGTCTGGCGCAGCGCCTGACCGAAGGCGCGGGAGAGCACCCCGATGGCAGCGGTTCGCCCGTCAATCTGGTTTTTGACGGGCTGCTTACCTCTCTGATTGTCTCGCTGGCCGCCTGCGCGTTGCTTGTCACATTTCCCGTGATCATATTCCCCAGCGGCACCAACAGCGAATTTGACATGTGGATGATCGCGGCGATCCCTGCCTTTGCGCTGACCGAAATCCTTCTGGCGGCGCAGGCCTATCGCTATGACATTGCGACCACGGTGCGCGCCCGCGCGGTGGTGGAGCCATGGACCAAATCGATCTTGGTCGCCGGATTGTTCTTTGTTCCCGCGCTCGCCGCAGGGGGGATTGCGCTTGCATTCTTGGCGTCGATTTACGCCGCTTTGTTCACCGCCGCATGGTCTTTCATAAAAACCTATGGCTGGCCAAAAGGCTGGCGGCCGCGTCCCCGGTATCTGACATCGATGACGGCACGCGCGCTGCCATTGATCGGGGCCGATGTGATTGAACGCGGCACGCGCCTGCTCGACGTGTTCTTGCTTGGCCAGTTTACATCCGCCGGAACAGTGGGGATTTATTGGTTTGCGAAAGAAGTCGTCAGCCTGCCGCAAAAGCTCAAAACCAGCTTTGAACCGATCCTCTCTCCGGTAATCACCAAAAATCTGAAAATCGGCAATATGGAAGCCATCGCATCCCAAGTGCGCCAAGTTGGTTTTTGGATCATCGCTCTTCAGTTTGGCATTGCATTGATGCTGGCCATTCCGGGCGAAGCGGTCATGGGCCTTGGCGGGCCTGCCATCGTTGGCGGCACAGGCGCGTTGGCGATCCTGCTGGCCGCTGAAGTGATCGCATCGATGGCGGTCGTGTCAGAAAGCGTGCTGGTCTATATTGCGCGCAAACGGAACCTGTTGATCTCTGTTGGGGTGATAACCTTGCAAGGAGCGCTGACGATCGGCTTCATTCTGCTCACACGGCATCTTGGCTATGGCGAAGGGTTCCAAGCCGCCAGCGCCGCCGCCGCCTTGTTTGTGGCGCTGGGCGTGTCGAGCTTGGTCAAATCCATCGTGCTTAAAGCCTTGTTGAAAGCGCCGGTTTCCAACTGGCGCTGGGCCTTGGTCTACGCCGCCGCGCCGGCCGTGGTGGTGGGATACGCCTCCACCTTCCTGCCTGAATGGGCAGAGATTGTGATCGGCGGCCCGGCTATCCTCGCGGTTTATCTGTTTGTGATTTGGAAACGCGGATTTGGCGAAGAGGACAAAGTGCTGTTCCGCAAAAATGTGGTGCCTGCGCCGCAAGCCGCTGATGAAAAAGCAAAAACTTGACCCAGAGAGCGACGCGCCATAGCCTTCCCTGAATAGGAGAAGGCCAATGGTGAGTTTGCAGGCAAAACCCAGACGCGGTGCGCGAACACCGGCCTTAGCGGCGGGATTGATCGCCGCAGCCTTGGCGGCATCCCCTGCATCGGCGGGGCCGCCGCCGCTATCCAGTTTCAACTCTCCTGAATTTCAATCTTTGACCGATGAGCAAGCGATTGCGGGATGCGACCATTACGCCTCGCATCCGCTCGACCCTATGCGTCCCGACGGGGTTGAGGGGGTGGCCGCGGATGCCGATGTGAACACCATCTCGGCGTATCTATACTGTTTCCGCGCATTCCAAGCGGATCAGACCAACCCGCGCATAAATTTTCAATGGGGCCGGGTGAATCTCGCGCGCGGCGGCAGTGTGGGCCAGCCCCGCGCCCGGTTCAAAGCCGCGTACAGGGATGGGTCCCAGATTGCCGGTGTCTATCTCGCAATGTTGCCGCCGGAAAAGACCTTTGCTGAATTGCAGGAAAGCGTGCGGCGCAGCATTCAGGCAATGCGCGGTCAACAACGCCAGCGCCCGATGACAAGTCAGGAACGCGACACCATGCTGATTGGCAGTATCGTGGCCATCTCATCGATCGCCCTGCTGCGCATCCTTAGCGGGGACGGCGCCCCGCCGAGCGAGTGTTCAGGCGGACATATGATCGACATCAACACCCACGAACTGCTCTGCAACGGATTGGTTGTTGGGACCTATTGATCCGCCCCAATCGAACGGCGCATCCACCAGATTTCATCCACCTTACAGCCGCGTTCAGTTGCGATTAACGGGCGCGGGCTGACTTTTCAGGCTGGGTAATTCGTGGGGACCTGACATGGTTGGATTTAAGCGCGCGCGGCTGTTGGTTTCAGGCGCAGTGATGGTGAGTTTAACGCTTTCGGGCTGCGCTCAAAACTCAGGCGCAATCGCCAGCTCTTTGGCCAGCAGCGAAGCCTCCCAGACGCGATCAGCGATGCCTGCGGTGCCGGTTGCGCCAGAGCCTGCTGCGGTAAGAGCGCCGCCGACTTACGAAGAACTGAGCCAGTTTTCGCAATATCCATCGCCGTCTTGCCCGCCGATAGAGCAAGGCCCAGACACTGTATCGGATCAATCAATTGTGGTGACAGGAGCACGCCGCCAACCGCAAGCAGTGCAAGAGATGCCGGTGGCCGTGTCGGTGGTTGGCTCTGAGCAGTTGCCTAGCAGCAATGATCAGGCGAGTTCGCACGCGCCGATTTCTCCGCCTGCTCCGCCAGCACCACCGCCGCCTCCACCGCCGCCTCCGCCAGCGCTCTCTTCTCCGCCGCCCCCCGCGTTGGTCGTTGCATCACCCAACCGCGTCCGTACTGGAGCCGTTCGCAGCTCCTCGGAATCCGAGCAGTTCATCAATGTCCGCCCTGTCGTCGTGCCAACCGATCCGGGCCGCGAGCAATATGATGGCGAAGAGATATCTCCCATCAAACTGACCAACGCAGAGCCCGTCAGCACATTCGGCGTCGATGTCGACACGGGCGCCTATTCGAACGCGCGCCGGTTCTTGTCCGACGGACAAAGGCCCCCGCAGGCCGCCGTGCGCACAGAGGAAATGATCAATTATTTCCGCTATGACTACGCCCGGCCAGAGGGTCGCGATATGCCGTTCAGCATCACCACAGATGTGGCCCGCACACCGTGGAATGAAGACACATATTTGATGCGGATTGGCCTCCGCGGCTATGACATCTCTGAACAGGAACGCCCACCTGCAAACTTGGTGTTCCTGATGGATGTATCCGGATCGATGAACCGCCCGGACAAGCTTCCTTTGGTCAAAACGGCGCTAAACGGACTGGCCAATGAACTGGGCGAGAATGATCGCGTTTCGATTGTCGTTTACGCAGGCGCGGCGGGCCTCGTGCTCGAGCCAACCAATGACGTCTGCGAAATTCAACGCGCGCTTGTCTCCATGCGGGCTGGCGGATCAACCGCAGGCGGCGCTGGAATTCAGCTGGCCTATAACATCGCACAGGACAATTTCATCGAGGGCGGCGTCAACCGCGTGATCTTGGCCACCGATGGCGATTTCAATGTCGGCATTCGGGACCGGAGCGCTCTGATCGAATTGATCGAGCAAAAGCGCGAAAGCGGCGTGACCTTGACGACGCTTGGCTTTGGCACAGGCAATTACAACGAAGCCCTGATGGAGCAAATCGCCAATCACGGTAACGGCAATTACGCCTATATCGACAGCGCGTTCGAAGCGCGCAAAGTGCTCGTCGATGAAATGAGCGCGACGCTGTTTACCATTGCCAAAGATGTCAAAATTCAAGTGGAATTTAACCCTGCCGTGATCGGCCAATACCGTTTGATCGGGTACGAAAACCGGGCATTGCGGGAGGAAGATTTTGACAATGATGCGGTGGATGCTGGCGATATTGGTGCCGGGCATCAGGTGACCGCCCTGTACGAAGTGGTGCCCACCGGCACAGACGGATGGATCGCCCCGCGCCGGTATGAGGACGCGCCAGCCGAGGCCGCAATGAACCGCCTTACCGAAGCGGCGCATGTGAAATTGCGCTTCAAAATGCCCGACGGCGACACCTCGCAGTTGATTGAGCGGGTGGTGAACGGCGAAGCCTTTATGCAGGCCGACGCGCCAACCGGCGATTTCGCCTTTGCCGCGTCCGTCGCCGCCTTTGGCCAAGTGCTGCGCGGGGATGAATTTATGATGGGATTTGACCATTCCGACATCAGCACCCTTGCCGGCGATCAAGACAGCCTGTTGCGGCGGGAATTTCTGGGGCTCAACGCGGCAGCGGGTGGTTTGCAAGACGGCGGATAATCCTGCGCAAATGCGCACAGAAATTGAGTCCGCGCATTTGAATATGGGGCCGCTGACCTGCTAAGAGCGCGCACGCTTTTGTTTTGCAGGGAAAGATTTCTCCATGACGCCTGAATACATGCAAGCTGCGGCCTTAATCGGGCTCGGCATTATCTTCGTTCTTTTGGCCATTTGGTTGGTGGTGCGCGCCAACCGCAAGACGACGATTGTTGGCGATGAAGCCAGCGCCAAAGATGTGCTGGATGAAGGGGCTGCCCCCGCGGAACGCAATCAAGCGCTGATTGATGCGCCGCGATCAGTTGATGCGCCCCTTGCGTTGAAGACGCCAGAGCCCGTTCCTGTTGCGCCCCCCGCACCCGCACCAACGCCTCCACCGGCACCAACTGCCACAGCCGAAGCGGACGATTTGCGCAAAATCAAAGGGGTCGGCCCCAAACTGGTCGCCATGCTTGCAGAACAAGGGATCACCTCCTTCGCTCAGATCGCTGCATGGAACGATGCAGACATTGAACGGGTCGATGCGACACTTGGCCGGTTCGCTGGCCGGATCACCCGCGATCAATGGGTTGAACAGGCAAAGTTGCTGGAATCTGGGGAAGAAAGCGCCTTTTCTTCCAAATTTGGTCAGAATGGATGAAACAATCGAAGGCCGGCGTCAAAACCGTGTTACACCTCTTCGCGGGATGGATGAGCGGAAGGGGAAAATGTCGTGGGCCAACGAATTTTAGTCGCCGAAGACGAAATGGTTATCGCCTTCGATCTGTGTGACACAGTCGAAGAAGCAGGCTTTGAAGTAGAAGGTCCGCATGCGGGCATTTCCTCTGCAATGCTGGCCTTTCAAAAAGAGAAACCGGATCTGGCGATCCTCGATATCACTTTGGATGACGGCAATGTCTTTGCCCTGGCGCAAACGCTCACCGCAGAAGACATCCCGATCATTTTTCATTCAGGCGAACACAGCCGGGCAGAGCTGGCGGAGAAGTTTCCAACCGCCATCACACTGGCAAAACCTTGCCCTCCTGCCGAAATGCTGCGCGCGGTGAACGGCGCCTTGGAAGAGTGCGCCGCTGCCTGCGATTGACGAAGTAAAGCCAGCGTTCTGAAACCGATCTTTGCCGCCACAAAGCTTGCGGCGATTGCCCAAGCCTGCGAAAGCGGGGCAGACAAGTTTCAGGAGCAACCAGTGCACGCCCCCTCCTCACCCGACCTAGCGAATGCCGGAATCGTCCCGTTCAATTGGGAAGATCCATTCGATCTGGAAAGCCAGCTGACTGAAGACGAGCGGATGATCCGCGACGCCGCGCATGGCTTTGCGCAAAGCGAATTGCAGCCGCGCGTGATCGAAGCGTTTCGCAATGAGACCAGCGCGCCCGAACTGTTCCCTTTGATGGGTCAGGCGGGATTGCTGGGGGCAACCATTCCAGAGGAATATGGCGGCGCGGATGCGGGCTATGTCTCTTACGGCTTGATCGCGCGCGAAATCGAACGCGTGGACAGCGGGTATCGTTCGATGGCGAGCGTGCAATCCAGCCTAGTGATGCATCCAATCTATGCCTACGGTTCCGAAGAACAACGCAAGAAATACCTGCCCGGCCTTGCCTCTGGCGAATTGATCGGATGTTTCGGCCTGACCGAACCCGACGCGGGCAGCGACCCGGCCGGCATGCGCACCTATGCCAAGAAAGACGGCGACGGCTATTCTATCTCTGGCGCGAAAACATGGATTTCCAATTCGCCCTTCGCGGACGTATTTGTCGTCTGGGCAAAGAGCGAGGAACACGGCGGCGGCATTCGCGGCTTTATCCTTGAAAAAGGGATGGAGGGCCTTTCCGCACCAAAGATCGAAGGCAAAATCTCGCTGCGCGCATCCACCACCGGCATGATTATGATGGACGATGTAAAACTGCCCGCAGACGCTTTGCTGCCCAATGTGCAAGGGTTGAAAGGGCCATTTGGCTGTCTCAACCGCGCGCGTTATGGGATCAGCTGGGGCGCGATGGGTGCAGCCGAATTCTGCCTGCACGCCGCGCGCCAATACGGCCTGGATCGCAAGCAATTCGGCGCGCCCTTGGCCGCAACGCAGCTGTTCCAGAAAAAACTCGCCGATATGATGAGCGACATTGCATTGTCGCTGCAAGCAAGCCTGCGCGTGGGCCGTTTGATGGACGAAGGGCGCTTTGCCCCCGACATGATCTCCATCGTGAAACGCAACAATGTGGGCAAAGCTTTGGACATCGCCCGGCAGGCCCGCGACATGCACGGCGGCAACGGCATTTCCGAAGAATACCAAGTGATCCGGCATGCGGTGAACCTTGAGACAGTGAACACCTATGAGGGCACACATGATGTCCACGCTTTGATCCTGGGCCGCGCGGTCACCGGCATTGCGGCGTTTGGGTGATTGGTGCGGGCCGGAGACTGGGACCGCTGTCCTACAACGGTCCAATGCCGTATGCTAAACATATGGTAGTGAAGCCGCAATTCGATCAATCCGGTTTGCAAAGCAAACCGCAAGGCCGACTGGCAGCCCGCAGCGACGCGGCCTTTAGGCCGTGTGAGCGAGGGGTTCGCACCCCGGATGGGGTGCGGCACAAAAGCCTTCTGGACTGTGTAACATCCGGTCCATGTCTCTGTGTATCATCGGCCAAGATGGGCATTGTATGAAGCTCCACGGCTACTACCGCAGCTCAACCAGCTACCGCCTGCGCATCGCGCTTGAGCTGAAAGGCATCGAATACGAACAAGACCCGGTGAACCTGCTCAAAGCCGCGCAAAAGGAGCCCGGCTACACCAGCCGCAACCCCTTCGCCTCCGTCCCCATGCTAGAAGCGAATGGCCGCGACCGGGCGCAAAGCATGGCGATGATCGAATGGCTGGATGAGGCCTATCCTGATCAGCCGTTGATGCCAGCCGATATCGAAGACCGCTACACCGCGCGCGAGCTGACCTATGCCATCGCGACAGAGCTGCACGCGCCGCTCAACCTACCGGTGCTGAAGTACCTGAAGGAGCCGCTGGGCCATTCGCAGGAGGAAGTGGACGATTGGTATCGCCACTGGCTGAAACGCACATTGGGCCCGGTGGAGGCGCGGCTGGAACAGCTTGGAACGGCGAGCTTCCTGTTCGATGCTCCGGGCGTGTTTGAATGCATCCTGATCCCGCAAGTCTACAACGCGCGCCGCTTCAAATACGATATGGCGCAGCATCCCTGCATCACCCAGATAGAGGCCGCGTGCCTTGCCCTGCCCGCGTTCCAGCGCGCGCATCCCGACAACCAACCCGATAATCCTGCAAATTCTGCATAAGAAGGTCTGACATGAAGCTAGCGACACTCAATGATGGCACACGCGACGGCAAGCTGGTCGTTGTATCAAAAGACCTCACGCGCTGCTGTGCGGCGGGCTATATCGCCCCGACAATGCAAGCAGCGCTGGACGATTGGGCGCGGATTGCGCCAGAGCTTGAAGTGCTGGCCCGCGATGTTGAGCATGAAACGGTGCCGTGCGAACGGTTCCACGAACGTCAGGCCCACTCGCCTTTGCCCCGCGCATACCAATGGGCCGATGGCAGCGCCTATATCAACCATGTCGAACTGGTTCGGCAGGCCCGCGGCGCGACTGTTCCCGACAGCTTCTACCACGATCCCCTGATGTATCAGGGGGGCAGCGACGGCTTCCTAGCGCCGCGCGCTGACATCCCCTTGGGCGACACGGCGTGGGGCTGCGATATGGAAGGCGAAGTCGCGGTCGTGGTCGATGACGTGCCTATGGGCGTAAGCGCCAAAGACGCGGCGGGTCACATCAAGCTGATCATGCTCGTCAATGACGTGTCACTGCGCGGTCTGATCCCAGGTGAGCTGGCCAAGGGTTTTGGCTTCTTCCAATCGAAACCGGCCAGCGCGTTCTCTCCCGTGGCCGTCACGCCAGAGGAATTGGGCGATGCGTGGAAAGACAGCCTCATCCATTTGCCTTTGATGGTCGATTACAACGGTGAACCGTTTGGCCGTGCAGAGGCTGCCAAAGACGCAACCTTCAATCTGGCACAGCTGGTTGCCCACGCCGCCAAGACGCGCGACCTATCGGCTGGCACAATCATCGGATCGGGCACCGTATCGAACAAAGGCGCCGATGGCGGACCGGGCAAACCTGTTGCTGAAGGCGGGCTTGGCTATTCGTGCATTGCCGAAATCCGCATGATCGAAACCATCCGCGATGGTGAGGCATCCACCCGATTCATGGCACCCGGTGACACGGTGAAGATCGAGATGCGCGATAGCGACAACCACTCAATCTTCGGCGCCATCGAACAAGAAGTGGTCGGCGTATAAGGCCTCAGGACATGCGTCTTTCGTCGATGATATCGACGAAGGCGTGGTTCACATCGCGGTGCTCGGCTTCGTCCGCGCGCACGGCAATGATCACATCGCGAAGGTGCGCATCGGCGGGCAATTGCCAATAGTCGACGGCGATCTGCGGCGCAGGGATATTGGCGTGGCGACCGCTGTCCACTTCGGCGAGATAGGCGGTGTAGCTGATCACGGCCTCTTCTTCGAAATAGCCGACCACGCGGTGAGCGGTGCGCGGGGCAAAGAGGTAGAGGAAAAAGTAGAAATTGTAGAAGATCATCTGCACCGCAACGATCAACGCCCGCTCAAACCAATTGGGTTGAGCGATCTCGACAAAGGTCATGAGGTGCATCCGTTCATTCTCTGCTTCATCGAGCAGAGTGCGGATCCACCCACCATCATCACGCATCATACGCAGCGCGCGCAGATGCTGCCACAAACCGCCAACCATGCCGGGCACAGCGGCAACGGTTTCGAGCACAACAGCGCGGTGGCCATAACGATGCGCAAAGAAGGTGTCGGCAAAGAACCGGAGCATTTTGACGAATGCAAACGCAACCTTGTCGCTGACCGAACTGGGCGCGACATGGCTGTCGATCACGGCGTCGTGATTGACCTGACGGACAAGCGGGCGGGTATCAAGCTTTTGCATGGGGCACCTCTATTCCTGTGACCTTCATATAAGAGACTGGCGGCCAAATTACCCGCGTAACCGGCACAAGGTTTGTGCGGTTTTATGCAACAATCAGAACCCCAAGCTCTCTGCCACTGCAGAATTTACAATCTTCCCCTCATGCACATTGAGGCCCAGAGCAAGGTGCGGGTCCGCTTCACATGCTGCAACAACGCCCTTGTTCGCCAGCGCCAAACCAAACGGCAACGTCGCATTGTTGAGCGCATAGCTCGACGTGTGAGGAACCGCGCCGGGCATGTTGGCGACGCAATAATGGATGATGTCATCCACCAGATAGGTCGGGTCCGCGTGGGTCGTCGGTTTGGACGTTTCAAAGCAGCCGCCTTGATCAATCGCAACATCGACCAGCACAGCGCGGTGCTTCATCAGGCTCAACATATCGCGTGTGACAAGCCGCGGCGCGCTTGCGCCGGGAACCAGAACAGCGCCGATCACAACATCGGCTTCGGTGATGGCATTCTCAATCGTGCCAGCGTTGGAATAACGCGTCGTTGCGCGCCCTTGGAACATATCATCGAGCTCGCGAATGCGCGGCAGTGACCGGTCAAGGATCTCCACATTCGCGCCAAGCCCGACGGCCATACGCGCCGCTTGAGTGCCGACAACGCCGCCGCCGATCACTACGACCTTGGCTGGAAGAACACCGGGCACGCCGCCCATCAGAATGCCGCGTCCGCCATTGGTTTTATGGCTGGAATGCGCGCTGGCCTCGATGGATAGACGCCCCGCGACTTCGCTCATCGGTGCGAGCAGAGGCAGCGATCCGTCAGACGCCGTCACCGTTTCATAAGCAACCGCCGAAACGCCGCTGTCCATCAGGCCCTTTGCCTGATCCGGATCTGGAGCAAGGTGGAGATAGGTGAACAGGATCTGCCCCTCGCGCAGTTGCACCCATTCACCGGGTTGAGGTTCTTTGACCTTCACCACCATTTCGGCGCGGGCAAAGACTTCTTCAGCGGTGCCGACGATCTCTGCACCAATCGTGCGGTAATCATCATCGGTCTTGCTGATGCCCAACCCAGCCCCGCTTTCAACAACAACGCTGTGGCCCATCGCGACATATTCGCGCGCTGCCTCCGGTGTTAGACCGACACGGTATTCGTGGTTCTTGATTTCTTTGGGAACGCCAACAAGCATGATTGTCTCCTGAGGGAATCGGACTGCCCTTTAATACTCGCCGCGTAATAAAGTTTCAATCGTAACGAATACTATTGCATTTGCCCTTCGCCTTTGTGAGGAACGCTGGACAGTCAAAAAGACAGGAACCCGCACATGACCGACTACACAAACGCAAAAATGCTGATCGCTGGTGAGTGGGTGGCTGATGGCGGTGCGGGCATGATGCCGGTCATCAACCCCGCAACAGAGCAAGTGATCGGCCAATGTCCCAAAGCCTCCATCGAACAGCTCGATGCCGCTTTGGCCGCCGCGGATGCGGGGTTTACTCTTTGGAGCAACACGCCGGGTATTGAGCGGTATCGCGCCTTGCGCGGCGCAGCGGAATTGTTGCGGGAACGCGCCCCCACCATCGCGCGGATCGTTACCCTCGAAATGGGAAAACCCCATACTCAGGCTTTGGGCGAGGCAGCGGGAGCGGCCGATCTGATCGATTTCCTTGCTGAAGAAGCCAAGCGCCAAGGTGGCCGTCTGGTCCCTGTGCGCAGCGCCAACCTGTTGGAACAGCGCGTCACGCAAGAACCCATCGGTCCGGCGGTTCTGCTGACCCCGTGGAATTTCCCAATCAATTTGGCCGCAAAGAAATTGGGCGGCGCGTTGGCAGCAGGCTGCTCAGTGATCCTGAAACCTGCCGAAACCACTCCGCGCTCCAGCCAAATGTTGATCGAGTGCTTTGTCGATGCCGGCGTACCAGCTGGAATTATCAATTGCGTCTATGGCGACCCGGGGATGATCTCAGAGCACCTGATCGCATCACCCATCACTCGTAAAGTCAGCTTCACCGGATCGACTGCGGTCGGCAAACACTTGGGCGCATTGGCGGCGCAGAACATGAAGCGCTTTACCCCCGAACTGGGTGGCCACGCGCCGGTCGTCATTGGCGAAAGCGCCGATTTTGAACGCACCATTGCCGCCTGTGTCGGAACCAAGTTCCGCAATGCAGGCCAAGTGTGCGTGTCACCAACACGTTTCCTCGTGGCGCGGGGTATGTACGACAAATTCGTCAGCGAATTTTCCAAACGGTCACAAGAAATCAAAATCGGCGATGCCAGCACCGATGACAGCGTTGGCATGGGGCCACTTGCCCACGGCGGCCGAGTTGATGCGATGGCCAATCTGATGGGGGCGCTAGGCGGGGATAAGGGCGAGATTGTCAGCGGCGGCCGCGCCATCGAAGGGCCCGGTCACTTCTTTGAACCCACCGTCATCGCTGCCCCGTCGCTCGACAGCGCGATGATGACACAGGAACCCTTTGGCCCGGTTGCCGGGATTGTGCCCTACGATGATATCGAAGATGCCGTGCGCATTGCCAATTCGTTGCGGTACGGATTGGCCGCTTATGCGTTCACGGCCAATCTCGATGAAAGCCATTACCTTGGCCGCTCGCTGCGCGCAGGCATGGTGGCAATCAACCACTTCGCGGTAGGATCGCCAGAAACACCATTTGGCGGCGTTGGTGACAGCGGATTTGGTTCGGAAAGCGGGGTTGAGGGGTATCTCGGCTATACCGAAACAAAATTGGTCACGGTCGCGAAATCCGCGCCGTAATCGGCCCCGTTTTAGTCAATTCGGCTAACTCACTGAGTCAACCGAGGCATCGATCACAGCCAATTGAGCCGTGAGAAGACACGCCGAAGCGCGTTGTTTTGAGGCATAGGCTGAATCCGGCCATAGCGTGCCCGGCGCGAATTTTCGTCGCCAAAACAAACGGTTCTGCCCATGTGGTCCGGCCCCGATGAGACAATTGTTGGTTTTTCCATATGCCGCGTCCCCGATTCGCGATTCGTTATGTTGCGTATGCTAACACTAACTCTGTGGAAAACTGAGTCCCAATTTGACCGATCGGCAAATGGAATCGGAAATTCGGTCAAGTTGAGGCTATTATAAAGCTGTGACTTTCACCCATTTCACAGCATAATCGTTCACACCGTGCGCTGAACTCCAGCCTCTCTTACATCGGCCAAGCTCGGATACCCGTTCACCGCCATCAGCAAATCAGCCTCTGCCAATATTGATCTCAGCACCCATGCGGCCCCCTCTGCTCCGCCCAGCGCGAGGCCATATGTGTAAGGGCGGCCAACACCGACAGCGGTTGCCCCAATCGCCAAGGCCTTAATGGCGTCGCTGCCAGAGCGGATGCCGCTGTCGAACAGAACCGGGCAATCGCCGCTGGCCTTCACCACATCACCCAGCAGATCGATAGTCGCAATGCCGCCGTTTGCCTGGCGTCCGCCATGGTTGGAACAATAGACCGCATCGGCCCCGCTATCGACCGCGCGGCGTGCATCGTCTGGGTGGCAGATGCCTTTAAGAACGATCGGCAAATCGGTGACTGACTTGAACCAAGCGACATCTTCCCACGTCAGCACTTGGCCAAAAATCGCTGCAAACAGCATGATCGCTGCCCTCGGATCTTCCTCCGGCGGCTTTTCAAGCAATGAGCGAAACACCGGGTCAGAAAAATAGTTCTGCATCACCTTGCCGCGCAATTGCGGGAAATTCGAAGCGTTCAAATCACGCGGACGCCAGCCCGTGACCCACGTATCCAGCGTTACAACGATCGCTTTATAGCCCGCCTTTTCCGCGCGCTTGATCAGGCTCTCTGCAAGATCCCGATTGCGCGGGGTGTAAAGTTGGAAAAACGCTGGCGTGTCGCCCGTTGCTGCGGCCACATCCTCCAACGGATCATTAGAAAGCGTCGATGCGCAAAACGGAACACCCGTCATCGCCGACGCCCGCGCCGCGGCCATATCGCCGTGCCGATCCTGAGTTGCCTCTCCATTCAGGCCAATCGGCGCCATGAAAAGCGGGCTGGGCAAAGTCATTCCGAACAAATCAATCGACAGGTCCCGCTGGGTGCAATCGACCATCATCCGGGGGATCATACCCCAATGGTGGAACGCGCTGGCGTTGGCATCTTGAGTGTGTTCATCGCCGCAACCACCAGCGACATAATTCGTCATCATTGGGCCCAGCGCATCGTGAGCGCGTTTTTCCAACGTGGCGAAATCGACCGGGTAATCGGGCAAGAGCCCCTGCAAACCGGCATTGTAGATTTCGTTCTGCATGCCGCCATAATTCTGCATGATGTGACCCTCTTCCCGCATGGTGTGCTTGCAAGGAAGAGAGACGAAGTCGCGCGGAGCGGCAAGTCTTTTGTGAAGTTTATCGGGCCAGTTTTTGCAAAGCCGGGCGAATACGCAGACCTATGAGGTACAGCCGCTCCAACACAGTCAAAACCCACGGGTTGCGCGCCATCCGGCCAAGAATGCGAAGCCGGGGTATTGCCCGCCACATTGCTGCAAAGGCTGCCGCGCCTGACAGCACGACGCCGTTTTCCTCAGCATGAAAGCGCGCCAACAATTGCGCCTGATCAATGGGGCAACTGGGATCGCCATCGCCAGAGACATCGATAAAATTGATCGCCCCTGCCTGATCCAGCCGTTTCATCAGCGCAATTTCCCGCCGGCACAGGGGGCAAGCGCCATCGAACCAGACCTTTAACCTGACGTCGTGATCAGAGGGATGTGCGCGCGCGTCCATACAATTGATGTGCGGGGCCGGGCGCGGCTTTTCAAGGCGCAACCTCCATCAATAGCTGAACCGGATCGAGCCAATCGCCTTCACTTCATCGGTTTCGACCAATGTGACCCCGTCAGACACAATCGTTGCATCGGCGTGATTGAGGCCGAGGTTGAGCGAAAGCCCGCGGGCCACTGCGTAATCTGCGCCCAACCCAACCGAGATTTCTTCATCCCCAGCCGCGCGTCCATAATGCCCTTCTGCCGAAAGCTGAAGCGGACCCATTTGGGTCTGCGCACCGGCTGAAACGAACCAGCGATCAAGCTCTGTCACGGTCCCGTCCAATTGTTCATACCCCGCGCCCAGATCGAACAGTGAGCTGCCATAAACAAATTCGCCAACAATCGCCGCGCCGCGCGTTTCAAAATCAGTGATGCCATCGGCGGCGGTAAAGCGCCCTTCGCGATAACGCGCGGCAAAGCGCAGGTCGCGCACGCCGATAGGCCGCTGAAAAACACCGCCCACTTCGAAATCGGCGTTCTCATCCACGGTAACGCCGATCACGCTGGGACCAAAACGGCCAACATAGGCCCCGCCCCAATTGTCCAAACCGCCTAGAAAATCGTCAAACGCCAAAAAGCCATTGCCGACCCCGCGACGCCGCCGGGTCAATTCGCGCACTTGCTGATTAACATTGCCCCCAATGACTGTGCCGAAACTGGTGGCGACGAAGCCTGCGACATTGTCCGAATAATCTTGAGATCCGCCAAATCCATCCATCGGTGCGGATGAATATTGGCCGAAATAGACCGCCCCGACAGTCCAACGATTGGCGAGCTTTGTTTCAGCGGTGAACTGAAAATTGCCAACGATTTCGACATTGACGTCATCGCCGCCGGTCACTTCGTCAAATTCTGCGACAACAGGCACATCCACCAGCCCGGTCAGCGAAAGCGTGATCCCTGCAAAGTCATAGGCGATCGGTTCTTCCAACGAAGAAAGCCGGTCGTAATTGAGGTTCACATCCTGAGCGTGGACAGCACCAGGGGTGAGCGCGATGCCGAGCGCCGACCCAAGACCAAGAGCGCATTTTCTGCCTTTATGCATTGCTTACACCTTGCGCCGGAACATGGTTTGAAAGGCATGGCGGGCAATCTGGCGTCCGGCATAGTCGGCTGCATCGTGATCTTGCATCCAGTGGACGCCGCCATAAATCCGGCTCCATCCATTTTCATGCGCGGCCTGATCCAGACTGGTGAAATGGCGGCGTTTGCCCGTTAGGCTTGGCCACAGAACTTGGTCAGGGCTTTCATGACTGAATCGAACGGCATCCGTTCCGATCAACAGTTTCACCATTTCCACGCCTGCGGCGCCAAAGGTCGAATGTCCCGATGTGTAGGCGGGGAAATTGGGAGTTGGAATATAGCTTTGCCATTGCGGCTGCGCAGCGACGCGCGGGTCAGGATTGCCAAATTCCCCGCAGCGAAACTTAATCGCCGTTTCTGGGCGCAGCACGTCATAGGTGTATTTGCTGTCCCACGCATTGATCGAGGCATCCGCTTGCGTTGCCCCCATCAGCGCGAAATGGCGCGCATGGTCTAGGAAATCAAAACCGCGATCCTGCATGACCTGCAAACCGATGTAGAGGAAATGCCCCGGCGGGGTGATACCCCATGGGCCATCCTCCCAAAACAGCGCAATCTCCGACTGATCTGCCGTGCGCTCCATCGAATCCTTGCCGCCTAAAGCGCACACTTGTTCAAATTGAGCCGCGAATTCGGGGCTGCGCGGATCGGGAAAGGGATCGACCCGGAATTGCGAAGGCGAAGTCATTGTCCACGGGGTGATCTGGCCATGTCCGGGGAAAAGGCCGCGATCATAGGCCCCGACAGCCGGGCCGGGACCCGCGCTGTAAGTGGGGCCAGTGGGGGTCCATTTCAGCGCATCATCGCGGCGCGGATACCGGCCAAGATAGTAATTTACGCGGTCTGGCTGAGCCCCGTCATGGGTGCGCATTTTGTTGATGGCGATGCCAACGTGGCGTCCCCATGCCGCTCCTAATTCTTTGGCCTCTCCGCTATCAAACCGGCTTAAGAACCCGCGCCGCTCCCACAGGAAGGGCTGCTGGAAACACTCAGCGGCAGCGGTGGCAAAGGCGACGCCATAGGCAACCTCTGGATCGGCCCCAACGGGCGCCTCTCCCAGATCGTAGGGCATGTCATACCGCCCAATAATGGCATTGGCCGCCGCAAAGCCAGCCACCATAGGAGCAGCAAAATTGTAAGCGGCGCGCGGAGGTGCAACGCGTTGATCGCGCACTTGTTGCATGGCGATATCGACCCAGTGATACACCGTGTTGGTGTTGCGCGGATCAACAATGTTGGTGAGATAACTCGAGCGTGAGCCAAAGGATGCGGTTGCGCATCCCGATAGCCCAGTCGCAGCCACACTTGCCGCAGCGCCGGCCAACACCGCGCGACGTGAAACGTCCATCAATTCCTCCTACGCGTCGCGACCGCCTGAATTGCCGCATGCCAATACCCGCCGATCTGCATCGCCGGATGAGCGGCACCTAGCGCAAAAAGGAAAAGGAAAAGTTTATTGGTTGACCGTCCGTTTAAGATGCAGCCGGGTCCGTTCGCGCATAAAAAGGGGCCGCAAAAGCGGCCCCTTGTCTATCATGTGAGATCGTAGAGAAATTATGGAGCTGCGGATGCCTCCAACCGGTCAGCCAGTTGACCCAATTGGGTCATACAGCCATTCTCAATCAACGTCTGAGCCAGTTCACCCGGCGACAGATCTTCCTCTGTCAATTTAACAAAGGTCATTTCGACCGAAGTGGTCGCACCATCTTCGCCAGCAGGTGCGGTGACCGTGTAGCTGTTGCCATCGACCAGTGTGAGACCTTCAGGATCCAGCGCCCGCAGGCTTTCTGTTTCAACGAAATTCACATCCAATGTGGTTTCCGATGCTTGATCCGTAATTTGATAGGTCTGCGCACCCTCTGCGACCGGACGCCACAGACGCACAGCTTCCAGATCGTACAAGCAGACAGGGCCTGACGCGGCGACATTCACGAACCAAAGGTTGGGATTGCCGGACGATACAGCCGTACCCCGGACCGCTCCAGTGCGTGCCCGGCCGCGATTGCCGCGGCGGGTAAGGTTTGAAAACTGAGTGCGTGTGCGCGTCGCGCCTGCGCCGACACGGAACGTGCCCGGCCCTTGCAATACCCGCGTCCCACCATCGGTGAGGACAGTGATTTTGTCGCCTGCTCGCAACGTGATTGTTGAAGAATCGTCGACCTGTTGACCCACGGGATATGTGCCCGATGATGGACCGGTAGATTTCACGACCACTCCGGCAGACGCCGCTGCCGGGATTGTCATAGCGGCACCAACGAGTGCGACGCTCAAA
Source organism: uncultured Erythrobacter sp. (assembly GCA_947502815.1). Taxonomy (GTDB): domain Bacteria; phylum Pseudomonadota; class Alphaproteobacteria; order Sphingomonadales; family Sphingomonadaceae; genus Erythrobacter. Next base: position 1,066,314 of record CANNBH010000001.1, on the reverse strand, counting down.
AAGCGACCGGCAAAGCGGCCCATAAATTTATCCGAGAACATAAGCTCCCCCCTCATTCAAATTTCGAATGCGACTGCAATAGTTACGCAGCGCCGGGTTCTCCGGATGCATAGCAGCCACTTCGTCGATTAATTGTATCGCTACGTCATGTTTGCTTTCGCTAAGCTGAGCGGCCTCAATCAGTTTGGCGCGATGGTCTGGCGGAAAATCGGGCATGGGTTGATAAATATCGACCGGTTGCGCCCGGCCGCGCAGAACAATCCGCCCCATCGGCACCCACCAATCGGGTGCGGAACGCTCAATGAACTCACGGCTAGCAGAAACACTCGATTCCAGCGGTTTGTTGGCCGCTTCTAACCGGGCAGCGGTGTTCATACTGTCGCCAAGGGCGGTGTATTGAATCCGCGTTTCGCCGCCAAAATTGCCGATCACCGCTTCGCCGTAATGCAGGCCAACCCGCGTTTTGCCAATTTTCGGCAGGCTGTCATCCATTGCGGCGACCTCCTTGCGAAAATCTTCGCCGGCCTTCCACATTGCATATCCAGCATTGGCCGCACGCTCTGCATCATCAGGACGCGCAATCGGAGCGCCCCAAAACGCAACCACAGCATCGCCCACGAATTTGTCGATGACCCCGCCATGTTCCAGCACAACATTGCTCAACATTTCCAAATATCGGTTGAGCAACTTTGCGACCATTTCCGGCTCAATCGCGTGGCTCATCTTTGTGAAGCCCTCGAGATCGCTGAACAGGACATAGATTTCACGCTTTTCCCCTCCCAAAGAGAGCAAATCGGGATCATCAATGATCTGCTGGGCGATATCGCGCGGAATGTATTTACCCAGCGCGCCTTGCGCAAAGCTGCGCTGCGCCGCGCCAGCCGATCGCGCCGCCGATGTCACCACGGTAAAGGCGATAATCCAGGCGACCAACCAACCCACCGCGGGCAGGCCGTATGTGTCTACGTCTTGGAAGTGAAGCGCAAAGGGTGCGCCCACGAACAGGACAAACATCACCACAAAAAGCGGCACAAGTTTGAATGCAGGCCATTCAAGCAATGCAGTAAGAGCCGCGCTCGTCACCACCAAAATGGAGATCGCCCACAGCGCCCAGTTGGGCATTTCGGGAAGCACTTTGCCATCAAGCATTTGCGCAATCATCTCGCCGTGCACAGACAGACCGGATGGTTCGAAGCCGGTGAAGGATGTGAAGGAAGTTTCGACCCGGTCATAATCAACGATGTCACCGCCGATGAGGACATATTTGCCCTCAATCTCCTGCGCGACATATTCTGCCACCGCCGGGTCAAGATTGGTGAACAATTCAATTGAGACACCTTGGAATAGAGGTTCTTCAATGTCTGCCTGAACGGCCTCTTCGCCTGCCCCTTCTAGTTCACCGTTTTCAAAGTCTGCGCGCAGGGCCCGGCGGTACTCAATCGCGCCTTGGTAATCGGTGAATGCCTCAAACGGGCCGCCGGAATCCTCCAACATTGCTCTGCCAAGAAGCGGCGGCAGGCCGGGTTCGATAGAGGGCCAAATGCGCGTCGCGCCAAAGGAATTGTCGAGCCGGATGCTAGCCGGGCGGGAATTCGTCCCTTCGAGTTGGGCCATAAACTCATCGAGGAATGCCTGCTGCGCAAACACAATGTCGCTTTCATTGGTGGCGACATTGGCATAGCCGACCGCTGTGGGGGTCTGCATGTTGCGGAGGGTTTCGATCAGCAGGTCATCATCGGCTTGCGGTTGATCGAAGAGAATATCGATCCCAATCGCCTTTGCGCCCATTTGATCCAAATTGCCCAGCGCCTCCGCCAACGCGTCACGCGGCAGAGGCGATCGTTGTTCAAGATTGATCAGCGCCTGATCATCGTAAACGACAAGAACGATGCGATCATCCTGCTCCACCAGTTCAGATGAAAGATATGCGCGGGTGTCGTACAATGCCTGTTCGGCCGCATTGGTCAGCGGGGTTGGCTCGCCGCCGGGGAGTATCCAACTGAACCGGGCCAGGAATATCGCGAACGCCAAAAACAGGCAGGTCGCAAACAACTGGATTGAGCTCGCCTCTCGAACACTGCGCCAACCACGAGCAATCAATCCCCGGCGCTTGTTCGATTTTGATTCGTCAGACATTCGCGTTTCCCCCACGTGGCATCAGCAAAGCGGTTTTACCCCGTTCGCGCAAGGCGTCTTGGTCGTGGATGTCCCTACAGGTTCAGTGGAGCATCGTGCCTAGAGCCATGTATTTGGCAATCGGGACAAGCCGCGCTATGCATTGGCGATGGAAAGCGGCTCTCTGGACTGGAACAGCGAAGAACGCGCGGGCGCAACCGTGCTTGCACCCACCGGCCGGGTCGATGAAACGACCGCCGATGCCTTTAAAGACCACTTGCTTGATGCGATGGGAAAAGGGCCTGCCATTGCGGTGATCGACCTCGGCGGCGTTGAGTATATGTCATCGCGGGGGCTGCGCGCATTGACGCTGGCTCAGCGCGCTGGACAAGGATCAGACACAACGATTGTTTTGGCCCGCCCCAATGAAACGATGCGGGAAATATTGGCGATCAGCCGTTACGATATGGTCTTTCGGGTCGCTGACACGATTGAGGATGCAATCGGGCACTAGCTCTTAGGTTTTAGGGGGGAATATGCAGATCCGGTTTTGGGGAACGCGCGGGTCGCTGCCTGTGGCGCCGCACGCCTCGACAATCACTGATAAGATCGCAGACGCTCTCGTCCATGCCAATGGCAAGAGCTTCACCGACAAAGAAGCGGCTGCGGCCTATGCCCGCGACGAATTAAGCTTTGCCGTGGGGCAAGGTTATGGCGGCGCAACCAGCTGTGTTGAAGTGGATGCAGGTAAAGGCGCTTTCGTCGTGTGCGACATGGGATCGGGCCTGCGCGAATTTGGCCTCGACACGCTGCGGCGATTGTCTGACGGGCACCGGCCAAAGGAATGGCATTTCTTCCTTTCGCATCTGCATTGGGACCACATAATGGGGTTCCCTTTCTTTGTGCCCGCCTTCGTCGAAGGGGCAAAGGTCATCATCCACGCAGGCCACGCCGATGCCGAAGAAGCGCTGCGCCGGCAGCAGGAAGAAATCTCCTTTCCCGTGCCATTCCATTGGTTGAAAGCGGATATCGAGTTTCGGACGCTGGAAACGGGCCAAGACTATAAAATCGGCGAACTGACCGTATCGCTAATCCAGCAGGAACACAGCCACGCCAGCTATGGTTATCGTTTTTGCGATGCCGACGGTAAGGTCGCAATTTATTCAACCGATGCCGAATATAAGATTGAAAATATGGACACCGAATCTGCGATGGTGGACTTTATCGCGGAGGCTGATCTGGTGATTGCTGACACGATGTATTCTCTCGCTGATAGCGTTTCCATGAAGGAAGACTGGGGCCATTCCTCCAACATCGTGGCAGTGGATTTATGCCATCAGGCCGGGGCCAAGCGTCTGGCATTGTTTCACCATGAACCCACCTACAGCGACGCAGATATCGAACGGATGCATGGCGAAACCATCAGGTACGAAGAACTGACCCGCAATGGCGCTGAGTTAAAAGTGCTGTGTTCGTATGATGGGCTCTGTGTCGAAATCTAAATCTGACCTGCAAGACGCGCCGACTTCGCGCCGTTCCCCTCTTATACGCGCCGTCTTAATGGGCGGTTTGATCGGCGCCTTGCTGACATTCTTCGCCGGTGATTTTGAACGCCGCACTCTGTTTGACACATGGCAGCGCATCTCCCCGCGAGAGATTACCGCGGACAATGTCGTTGTTGTTCTGGTCGACGATTACAGCATTGAGCAAGCGGCAGAAGACGGCCCCGGCGTCTGGCCTTGGCCGCGCTATGTCACCGCGCAATTGATCAATGAAATCGCTGCCGCTGGGCCCAAAGCGGTCGGGATCGACATCTATTTCACCGAACCCGACCCGCTTAGCCCGCGAATGTTCGCCGACCGATATCACGATGAAGAATTGGATCTTGAGACCCGCGAGAAAGTACTCGCTCTGCCTGATATGGACACCTATCTGGGCGCGGTTTTGGGCCAAACGCCCAGCGTTTTGGGCCGTGTGGCGGCCAATGGCCGCGGTGAAACGGTCGATCAATATTTCTTCAACCCAGAGGTTACAGGCACACCGCCGCCCGACATCCTCACCGCCGACCGGGTGCTCGCCAGCATCTTTGTCCTTGATGAAGTGGCCATGGGCCACGGCATGCTCAACGGTGAGCCGGACAAAGACGGTTTGGTCCGCCGGGTGCCGCTGGCAACACAAGTGAGCGATACGCAAGCCGCTGGATTTGCCGCTGAATTGGCCCGGATCGCCTTGGATGTGGAACAGTTGGAATGGTCAGACGGCGCTTTGGCCTTTGGCGAAACCCTGGTGCCTGCCGATGATGGCGCGAATATGCAGTTTCGCATGGGCGATCTGCCGGGTGCAGCGCAAGTTTCAGCTATCGACGTTTTGGACCAACAGGTTCCTCCAGATGTTTTTGCAGGCAAGGTGGTCATTATTGGCGTTATCGCCACTGGCACCTACGACATCGTCTCAACCCCCCTGAACAGCAATGCGTTCGGCGTTATGGTTCAGGCACAAGCGGTCGATGCGATTCTAGAACAGGCGTGGTTATCGCGGCCTGCCTCTATGATTGCGCTGGAATTGGCCTTTGCCGGGTTGCTGTTGGCGCTGGTCTTAGCCGCCGCCCTTACCGCGCGAACTTGGCCTTTGTGGATCGCGTTTGGCACTGCGCTGGCTTTGCCGTTTGGTTCTTGGCTCGCATACACGCAGGCCAATCTCTTGTTCGACCCGGTGCGCCCCTTGCTGGTCGCAGTCTGCGCGGCCGTCGCGCTGACAATCGCCCGTTACGCAATCGCGCGCGCAGAGCGCAAACGGCTCGCCGATGAATTGGTCGAAGAACGTATCAAGGCATCGGTGCAAAAGGGCGAATTGGACGCAGCACGGCGGATTCAGATGAGTATGGTGCCGGGTGACAAAGCGCTCGCACGCCTCGATCGGCGCACCGAAATCGGTGCAGTTTTAGAACCCGCAAAATCAGTCGGCGGGGACTTTTTTGATGCGGTGAAGATCAACGAAAATTTGCTGCTTTTCATGGTGGGCGATGTAACCGGCAAAGGGGTGCCAGCGGCCCTGTTCATGGCCCTGTCCAAAACCCTTTCAAAAAGCAATTTGGCGCGGGCCGGAGATGGCTTGGTCAAGGCCGTGGCGGCGCTCAATCGCGATCTGATGGATGAGGCCGATGATGAGATGGGGCTGACCATGCTGGTTGGCACGATCGATTGTCGGACCGGAGCAGCACAATTGATCAACGCCGGTCACGAAAACCCAATGATTGTGGGCGCAGACAACAGCGTCAACACATTCGAGATGATCGGCGGACCGCCCCTATGTGTGATCGAATTCCCCTACCCTGTGGAAACGATCGAGCTGGCCAAAGGTGAAACTCTGATTGTGATCACCGATGGCGCGACAGAGGCCGCCAATGAGAAGGACGAGTTGTTTGGCATGGGCGGCGTCTTGGCGTCACTTTCGGCCAAGGGCGAAACCACGGCAAAGGGACGCGCATCGCGGCTCGCTAGGCAAGTTCGCCTGTTCGAAGGGACGAATGATCCCACGGACGACCTGACGATCTTTGCGCTGCGTTATCTTGGCGATGATGCCCCAGAGACTCAGTAGGCGACTGGCGCCGCGACTGGAGCCGCGAATGGGGCGCGATAGATCAACGAATGACGATTTCGACCTTGCGCCATTCACCGATATCGAATTCATCTGCCACACCGCTTCTTTTGGCAGGGCCCTCACCCAAACCCAAAGCGTCGCTAAGGTCGATGTTATAACCAAGCGCCCGCATAGCTTCAGCGACCTCTGTGGCCCGGTTCTGCGAGACATCATCGTTTAAAGAATCGCCGCCGGTCGTGTCTGTGAAACCCCGGATTTCAACCTTATACCCGGGCCGCGGAACGGGGCATTTGCCTGCTGCCTGCAGCTCCACGTCCGTTGGCTCTGAACATTCGGGGAAGAAACGCGCGCACCCTTCCCTAAATTCGGCCAAGCACATGAAGGCTTCGATCTCTTCCTTGCTTTCATCGCTTAGGGAAAAACTGCCGACAGGAAAATTAGGCAGGACATAAGAGATTGGAGCCGAAGGCAAATATTGCAAAAGCTCGGCATGGTCAGGATTGGACTGCGCCAATTGCCGCAATCGCGGGCGGCCTGCGCGCAACTTTACCTGCTGATTTTCTGTATCCAGAACGACGTCTTCGTCGCCCTCTTGCAGCACAGCCACCGATCCAATCGGGCCACCATCAGCGTGCGAAAGCAAGGTAACTCGGTCGCCGGCGCAGGCGCTGAGTGTAAGGGCGGTGCCGAGCGCTAGAGCCAGCCGCATTATCCCGAAACCTCAACCACAAAGGTCGTCCCGCGCACACCCAATGTCGATGTTGGCGTGCGCACACGCATCCGGTCACGGCCGCTGCGGGTGATGTTGCCGGATGTCACGCCCAAGGATCCGCGATTGATCGACGTTACCGACCGGCCTGTTTGGCGGCGGCGATCATATTCATATTCATCCAGAGTGACCCGGCTGTTTGGGCCAAGCGCCATGCGCGTATCATCGGACAGGGTGATGCCAACCCGCGACCGGCGCGATGTGACAATGACATCGCCTTCCCTGAGACGTAAGCCGGGGCGTGCGGTAATGGCGCGGCCATCGCGAATAACCTGCACTCCGCTGGTCACATTTTTGATCCGCCCGATATCAGCCAATGCCGGTTGCGCGACCAAGGCGGCCATGGCAACGATAAGGATAGCAAATTTTCTCATGTATTCCCCCAGACAGATATCGTGTTAGCATAGAATCGTGGCTCACAAGAGACGATTTTCGGCATTCGTTGCCAGCGGAAGCGATCCGCGCTCCACAATAATGGAAGCGCTGCAATTCGCGCGCGACTTTCTTCCCGAAAGCTGCCTTGATGAACGCGCCCGTGTCAAGGCGGCGATCATCGTGGAGGAGTTAGTATCCAATTGTTTACATCATGGCGGGCCAGACAGGGACATCGCCTTGTGGGTTTCGCTGCAGGATACCGGTGCAGGCGTCGATCTGCGTATTGAGGATGACGGCCAGGCCTTTGACCCTGCGGCAGCCCCGGAATTCACCGGCCCCGATCCGCAGACAGGCGGCGGCGTTGGTCTGGCGATTGTGCACACATGGGGCAGCAACATCGCCTATTCGCGCAGCGGCAACCTCAACACCCTAAGCCTAACGATCACGTGACCGCGGAAAGGGTTCGATAGGCAGGTTTGTCCCAGCTTTTTGATGCGCACACCGACTGCAACCGGCGAACCGCCTCGACGATATCCGCATGCCTCAAAGTCAGCGGAGTCAGGCCAAACCGAATGATATCCGGCGTCCGGAAATCGGCGATGACATCCTCTTCATCACGCAAAGCCTGAACCATCGCATAGGCGTTTTCATGCGCGTATCCGACGTGGCTGCCGCGGTGATTGGGATCGGCAGGGCTCGCCAATACAAAGCCATGCTCCGCGCAAAGCGGCTCCATCGCTTCTATCAGCAATTGGCCAAGTGCAATTGATTTGGCCCGGACGGCTCTCATCTCCGCTTCCAACATCATATCGACCCCCACTTCGAGCGCGGCGAGGCCCAGCACATAGGGTGTACCGCATAGGAAGCGGTCTACCCCTTCGGCAGGACGATACCCTTCTTCAAAGGCGAACGGATTTGCATGGCCAAACCAGCCAGACAGAACCGGAGAGGCTGATTGATTGCGGCGTGCGACATAGATGAAAGCCGGCGCACCCGGCCCGCCATTTAAGAACTTGTACCCGCATCCAACCGCAAAATCGGCATTGGCCGCGCCAAGATCGATATCAACCGCGCCGGTGCTGTGGCTCAAATCCCAAATCACCAGCGCGCCCGATGCCTGAATGCGGCGCGTCGTTTCGGCCAAGTCGCGCGCCTTGGCAGACTTGTAATGAACATGGGTGAGCAAGACAGCCGCCGTCGTCTCATCCACGGCGTCCAAAACATCATTGGGAGCAACAGCCCGCGCCTGTATCCGCCCGCCGGAAAATTGCTCTATGCCTTGCATCATATAACTGTCGGTGGGGAAATTCGTTGTCTCTGTAAGGATGGTTGAGCGTTCAGGACGCAAGGAAAGTGCACCGGTCAACGCCTTGAAAATGTTCACAGAGGTGGAATCGGCCGCAATCACTTCGCCGGGCAGCGCGCCGATCAATTGGGCGATCTTGTCGCCAACGCGCTGCGGCGCATTCGCCCAATCCGCGTCCAGCCACGATGTGATCAGCCCCTCGCCCCATTCGCGTGAAAGAGTGTCGGCCATCCTATCCGGCGTCGCCTTGGGCATGCAGCCAAGAGAATTGCCATCGAGATAGATCAACCCCTCACGCATCTGGAACCGATCACGAAAGCGCGCCAGTGGATCTTGCGCGTCCAAGTCGCGCGCCTTGCCCAACAATTGCGCATCAACGAAATCAGGCATTTAGATGGCCTCTCTAAGAATGGCTCTAACTGGGCTTGCATCCGCGCCCTCAATCTTAAGCGGAAGAGCAACAAGCTCATACTCACCGGCGCACACGCCATCGAGAACCAACCCTTCTAATATGCGCATATCGGCCGCCAACACGGCGTGATGCGCATCCATCGTCTTGGAAATCTGCGGGTCGAGCGACGGTGTATCCACCCCAATTAGCCGCACGCCCATGGCGCCGAGCCGTTCGATCACAGGTGCTGCAATCGCAGTGAAACCATCGTCCCAAACATCATGCGGAAACCGGTCATAGGTTCGCAGAATTACCCGCTGATGGCCCGCAATCGCGTCCCAATCACAATCATCACACTCCACCTGATCCCCTGCTCCGGTGACATCCACGACAACGCAGCGGCCCACATAGGGTGCAATGTCGCAATCCGCCGAAGCCAAACCGTCATCACTGTAATGCAAGGGAGCATCGGCATGGGTGCCAGTATGAACCGGCATCGACACCGCCCCGATGTTGACGGGGCAATCCGGCCCGATGTTCGCATGGCGTGTGACCCGCACGGGCGGCTCCCCCGGCCAAAGCGGCGTTGCAGAGCCAATACGCTGTGAAATATCCCAGATGTGAGGTTCGCTCATTTCATTTCCATATTATTGGCAGTCATCATTTACCTGCCACGGGATGCGCTTCCATCCGCGTTCGCATTGACCACAGTTCAGGAAAGAACTGCAAATCAAGCGCTTTGACCAGATAATGCACCCCCGCCGATCCGCCTGTGCCATGGCGATGGCCAATCACGCGCGCGACCGTCTTCATATGTTTAAAACGCCATTCCTGAAAGTAGTATTCCAGTGCGGTGACCTTCTCTCCCAGATCGTAGAGAGTCCAATGCGCATTGGGATCGTTGTAGATGGTGAGCCAGGCCTCTTCTACTTCAACACTAGGCGCATAGGGCTTTGACCAATCACGGCTCAGGCTGCTGTCTGGAATGGTGAAACCATGCCGCGACAGCACGCCGATCACTTCGTCATAAAGAGATGGTTCCCCCAACGTCTTATTCAAAGCCGCCTGCGCCGCCTCGTCTCCATTGTGGACAAGGATAAGATCGGGGCGTTTCAACCCCAACAGGAATTCAAGCTCACGATATTGCTGTGATTGAAACCCAGAAGCCTTGCCCAGATAGCCGCGGAAGGTCATGAAATCATGCGGGCTTAACGTGGCCAGCACTTCCCAAGAATGGATCATATGCTGCATGATCGTCGCGGTGCGGTCGAGCGTTCGGCCCGCCTTATCCAATTCATCGCCGCGCAAATGCGCCATCGCCACGCGCAATTCATGCAACATCAGCTTTATCCAAAGCTCCATTGTCTGGTGCATGATGATGAAGAGCATTTCATCAGGCTTGTCAGAAACGGGGCCTTGCGCATTCAGCAATCGGCCAGTTTGCAAATGCTGCCCATAGGACAGGCCGCGATCCCATTGAATTGTTTCGCCTGCAATATGCGCTTCGAAGGTCTCGACGCCGCCGACGGTGGTGCGGCGGATTGCGGCCGAGTTGGCCTCTGGCAAATTGAAGTCTGCTGGATCTTTCATCATACACCTTTGGAGGGATTGCGGCCGGAAGAAGCCGCCGTGCAATCGAAATGGGATTGCTCCTATCTAGCAAAGGCGCTCAAAAACATCATCCCGTTTGATCCGGAAAATTCGCCTAATTCAGAATATTTTCCCTCTTAAATCCTAAACACCCACCTTTCGTTCTTTGATGCATCAGTTTAGTGTCACAACGGCCTATTGATGGGGCGACGATGGGAGAGCGGGACTTGGATAATATTGACTGGAAAATTGCGGAGGCGTTGGAGGCCGATGGACGCCGATCCTTTGCCGATCTTTCGGCGGATATCGGTCTTTCCAAATCGCCTTGCTGGACACGGGTAAGGGAGATGGAGCGATCAGGCTTGCTGCTTGGTTACGCCGCACAATTTGATCCCGGGCGACTAGGCCTTGGCGTGTTGAGCCAAATCTCGGTCACCATCCGATTTGATGCTTACACCGCCTTTGAACAGGCAGTTTGCGATCACCCTGCCATTGTCGAATGCCACACCACAGCAGGGTCCAGCGATTACTTGCTGCGCGTCTACGCCCGCTCTGTCGATCATCTTGACGAATTGTTGCGTCACGAAATTTCCAAACTGCCCGGCGTTACTTCCAGTTCAACAACGATCTGTCTCAAAACAATCAAGTCACGCGGATCGCTAACGCATTGGGCAGCGCAAAATCAGCCATGAGAGCTCAATCCGCAAGCTGCGCGCTTGGGTGAGTTCGCAGATGGCCCAATCTCTGCATTCCAACAAAAAGGGCCCCACTGGATAACCAGCGGGGCCCTTTTAATCGTCGGCTAATGGGAGCCACTGTCTCACGGCAAGATTAGAAGCCGATTGTGACCCGAACCACCCCTGCGTGATCTTGGGTGTTGCTACCGTAGATACCGTCATAGCTGACGCCGACAGAGCTGTTCTCACCAAGCTGGAAGCTTGCCTCTGCTTGCAAGAAGCCGGAGCTGCGAGATTGCGGAGCACCTGCAACGGTGAACGAGCTGCCGGTTGAGAAGTTTGCGGTGGCCAGCGGCTCAAGATCGTTGAGGCCATGCTGGTAACCGGCATTAGCGCGCAGTTGGAACGCATTGTCCTCGTCCGTCCCGAAGCGGATACCGGCGACAGCGGTGCTGGAGTTTTCGATGCCGCTTGCAATACGAAGCGCAGCAGAGCCGCCCGTTTCGGTGAAGCCATCGGTGTTCGCTTCACCAAACGTGAACCCAGCATAAGGCTCCAGCATTCCATCACCCATATCGAGCGGGAAACCAGCTTCGACGAAGCCGAAGGTCACCGAACCATCATAATTGGCCGCCAATGTGTCGCTGAAGGTGCCAAACGCAACATTGCGCTCTGTCGACACTTCGCTCCAGCCATAACCGCCGCCTGCGCGAAGCCGCAGTCCGCCCATATCAACACCCACATAGCCCAAGACGCTGAGTGTTTGGACGCTGCCCGTGCCAGGATTGGTGTTGCTGCCGCCAGCACGCGGATCGAGATCGAAATCTGTATCCGAGTAGCTACCGGTCACACCAAGGCTGGCGCCTTCACCAACAGAGACGTCTGCACCCAAGAGAATGCCGTAACCGTCGCGTGAAAGGCCGGTTGCGTTGCCGTCTCCATCTGTATCGCCGTTGAAGCCCCAAGCTTGGCCCCAGATGTGACCACCTTCATTGTAGGACAGGTGATTAAGGATCGCATTGCGAACAAGGCGCATATCCTCTGTCATGGCTGTGCGAGCGGATGGGTGCACTTCGCCCGAAAGCTGATCAAACGCATCGCGCGCCGTGGCCGCATCAAGGTTGATGATAATGTTGGTCAATTCGCCGGTGCGTTGGTTTTGCAACGAATTGCCAACCGCAACTTGGTTTGCTGTCTGACCAACGGCCCCAAAGTCCACATCATTGCGGGTGAGGTTGAGCATCACTGCATTGTCGCTGTAGCTCAAGGTAGGCGTCAAGAACGCCAGATCCGATGTGACCTCGTCGAATTGTCCATCAACGCCGCCATCTGCAGTGATGATGGTGTAATTGGTCGTGAAGTTGAAGTTTGTGCTTCCTGCGAGAACATTCACTGTTCCGCCTTCGATCGTAACCATACCCGTTGCCGCAAGCAGATCGCTGGTGCCGTCCGGAAGAACTTCAACGTCGAAGGTCGAAGTGGCGCCAAAGGTTACGTCACCCGCGACATTGATCGTGCCGATGCTGTTGCCAGGAGCGAGCAAGCCGGTGACCAAAAGACCGCCAACCTGGCCTGAACCGCCCAACTGACCGCCTTCGTTGACGGTGACAGTGGAAACGACGCTTCCATTGACCACCAACAGCCCGCCATCAATCACGGTATCGCCAGTATAGGTGTGATCGTCTTCAAGAATGAGAGTGCCGCTATCAAGCTTGTTGATGCCGCCATCTCCGCCAATTGGCGATGAAATCGTGGCCGTTACGCCAGGATCAACTCTAACCGCGGTTGCAGCATCGTCGATGGTCAAAGACCCGGTGCCCGCTGCGAGTGTGTAGCCATCGGTCAAGAACTGAAGGCCGGTAAAGCTGATCGCATCATCGACCGTGACTGTGCCGCCGGCTGCTCCGCCAAACACAGCAAAATTGTCGTTCCAACCGGCGTTAAATTCGCCGTTTGCATCGGTCCAATTGGTGTCTGTCAAGTTCCAGCTGCCGCTGCCGCCGTCAATGGCGCCATTGCCCATTGTATCTGAACCGTCAAAGAACTGAATGCCGGGGATTGCACGATCGATGATCAGATTGACTTGGCCACCAACCGTAACTTGGATCGAACCTTGTTCAGTCGCAAAGCCAGCTGGCAAAACGTTTACGATCAATCCGGCATCGGTGAGAGTGCCGGTGTAATCAATCAAGCGATACACACCGAGGCCAAAGTCCCCAATATCGGTGGCGTTCAACAAGCCGTCGAGGGTGAGATCACCGTTGACCTGAATACGGTCGCTTGCTCCGTCCGTATCAGGAGCGCCCAAGTCAAACGCTAGGATCGAGTTACCGCTCAGTGTCAGATCGCCAACCGTCAGTGTGCCGACTGTGCCATCCAAACCTGGCGCCAAGGTGCCGCCTGAATTGACAGTAACCGCGCCAGTGCTGGTCCCGGTGCCCGCCAGAGTGGCGCCCGCCGAAACCGTGGTCGCGCTTGCCAAACTGCCGTCCAACACCAATGTGCCGCCAGCAACCGTCGTTGCGCCCGTGTATGTGTTGTCGCCAGTCAGGATCAACGTGCCGCCTTCGACTTTGTTAATCCCACCATCGCCGATCAATGGCGCCGCGATTGTTGCAGTGATCGCATCGCCTACGCGCACATTGCTTACCGCATCGGTGAGCGCCAGCGTTCCCATGCCCGCGTCGATCACATAACCATCCGTCAGGAACTGTAGGCCGATTGCCTCAATAGCCCCTTCGATGGTGACCGTGCCAGCCGTGCCTGAGAAAACAGCAAATTGGCTGTTCCAAAGCGAGTTAACGTCGCCTGCGGCATTGGTCCAATTGTTGTTGGCATCGTTCCAAGTGCCCGTACCGCCATCAATCACACCATCTGCAACGATGTTCGCACCGTCGAAGAACAAAATCGCATCATCAGAGACTGTGGTCAGTGAAGTGACCACGAAGTTGACTTGGCCGCCAACCGAGGTTTGCACTTCACCCTGAGCCACTTCGAAGCCAGCAGGAACAACACCCACATCAAGGCCATTGTCGGTCAACGTGCCTGAATAATTGATGATATTGTATACGCCGAGACCAAAGCTGCCAGCGTCAGTCACATTCAACGTGCCATCAAGGACAAGGTCGCCGCCTACCAAAAGACGGTCGCTGGTGGCGGCATCGCCTGGATCGCCAAGATCAAAATTCAAAATTGACCCAGCCGACAGCGAAAGCGAGCCCAAAGACAACTGATCAGCAGCACCCAGATTTCCAGGATTGATGATCCCGCCATCAGCCACAGTGGTCGCGCCGCCGCTTCCATTGCCGCCCAAAGTGCCCCCCGAACCTACTGTGATCGCTCCAACACTGCCGGCATTGACCAACAAGGTACCTGAGTTGATTGTGATGTCGCCAATGTCGGTCGCAAGTGAAGAAAGCGCGAACACGCCGCCATCGACATTCACTTGGCCAAAATTGAACGCTCGGATGTTATTGAGATCTGCGCCCACCCCAGTGAGATTGAGGATGTTGGTCGCGCCAGCCGCTTGGCTGCCTTGCAAATCGCCTGTAATCGAAGCGCCTGAATTCACCGTCAGAGTGTTGGTGCCTGTGCCTGCAAATTGCACCGCATCGTCGCTGCCGCTGGTGGTGCTGTCCGCGCCCAAAGTAACAGTCGCGTCTTGAGTGCCTTCGATATTGATTGCGTCACCAGCAGAGCCGGTGATCGTGCCATTGTTGGTGACCGTTCCGCCGGTCGCGAGATCAACGCCTTCTTCGCCCATGATAGAGCCAGCCGCGTTGTTTGTGATTGTTACTCCTAGAGTGTCGCTGGCAGTTAGGATGCCGTCGGCTGTGCCGCTGATCGTGCCCGAGTTGGTGATGACTGTGTTCTCAGGGACAGTGTCTTCTGAGACATCTGAGCCGCCCAAAAGGCGTACCGAGATCGAATCCCCGTCAATGCGGATGCCTTCATCGTCACCGGTGATCATGCCGCCCGCTTGGTTGTCGACCGTGACGCCAGTGCCGCCAATCAGAATGCCGGCTTCGGCCTGACCATCAATTGTGCCAGCATTGGTGATTGTTACGCTGTGATCAGCATGAGCGCCATTGATGCGAATGGCATTGGTCGCGGCTGTGATAATCCCGCCCGCTTCGTTCACAATCGTTCCGCGAAGCACCGCGTCGCTTTCAGACCGGATAGCCGCGTTGGATGTGTTGTCCCTTGAAGCCGAAATCGTCCCGCTATTGGTAATGTCGACTTCGATCACACAGTTGACGCGGCCATCTTCGCGGCAACCGCGATCTTCGCCGCCAGTGCTGCCCGGGTCGCCATTGAAATGGATCGCATCCGCGTCGCTATCGGTGCCGGTATTCGAAATTGTACCGGTGTTTACCAACCGGAAGCGCGCAATGCCGTCTTCATCGCCAACTACGCCGGATGAAGGGTCTGTGCCCAGCAGCGAATCCACCCCAATCGTGGCACCGCCGACACTGGTGATCGTACCACTGTTGATGACCGTGTTGAGCAAGCTATCTGCATCGCGATCAAAATAGACAACCGCTTCAGTAGCCTCGCCCGTGCCTTGAATCATGCCTGCATTGTCGAGCGTAGCTGCATCACCTTCGAAGAAAATGACGCCATCGACACCCTGCAGAACGCCAGTCGAGAGAATATTCACTTCGACCCGGTCTTCCGAGTTGTCGACGAAGATCACAACGTCTTCATCGTCGCCATCATTGTTGATGTGCGTGCCGCCCAGAGTAATGACCGTGTCGTCGTTGGTGTCGTTTTCCAGCTCGATATTGTCGCCGCTGTTGACCGTTTGAGTGACGCCATCTGCCGAGGTGACCGTCTGCCCGCCGGGATTGTCGACAGGCGTGTCATCAACGATGACGATCTGCGCGTTCGCGGCTGTCGCAGCAAGACCGGCCATCGCGATGCTGGATATGGAGGCGCCCAAGAACAGGCGCGGAAGCAAATGCGCACGCTGTTTTACAACAGAGCCTATGGAATTGCGCGTGCCCGATACCTGGTGTGATTTCATTTGCATTGGTCTTCCCCCAATTTTCAGTGGCCTTTGCGGCGACTATAAAAGCTGTCGGATCCGGCCATCGTGTCGTGGGCTGGATTCCATCGAGCGGCACTATGCACTTAATGCAGACCAATTCAACGGTAATTATCCTACCGATTGCCTGACCATCCACACCAAAACTGGCCTAACCAAGCCGCTTAGCCCTGTGGTCGCCTTGGCCGCAGTCAATTGTGAGTGTTCTCAAGACGGTAAAATGTCGTCTGATCGAAATCGTCTGGATCACCGGTGTTGTTTTGCGTGTAAGTGCCGGCTTTGAAATAATTCCATTCGTCCACCACATTATAACCGCTGTTTTCGACCGCCATATCGACGAAATTGTGCCCGATAATCTCTCCGTCCCGATCACCTCGGCGAATGATTACGTCGATCCGTGATCCCGCATTGAGAATTTCGTATGAAAAGACCTCGCCCAGCGCGATGCCGCCCAAAGGATCATTTCGGTCTTCGGGCTGGCTGTCGCGATCACTAAATTCGGGGCCAACCACCATAAAATAGATGTCATCACCGCCTCTGATCTCATGCGCGAAATAGACATAGCCGCGGGGATTTTCCGGGTATTTGCGATAATAGAGACGGATCGGTTCATCGGATTCTGCATGGATCTGACCAAAGACCATGCGTCCGATATGAAAATCGTTGCCGCTGCTGGTCACATTGTTGATTGCCAAGGTGCCGCGCAGCAACCCTCCCCGCCCGCCAACGGTTACGCCGGGATCGGGTTGATAATCGAGCAGCCAGTTGTTCCCATTTACGCCGCGAGTGCTGATCGATGTGTTCCCTCGGCGCAGCATTTCGCGCAGCTCCGACCGGGTAAAACTTGAGTTTGCCGAAGTCGTCGCACCATCAATTGTTGACCGGAACACCATTCCGCCATCGCTGCTCGTGAAGAAAAATTCATCACTGAAATCCGCAAGATCTTGTTCCTGGGTGCGCTGAGCAAATCCATCAGATGGGTCGGTCGCGGGCGTATCCAGCGCCCACCCCAGCAAATCGAAATTCCGCCCCGGGGCCACTGCCGGGTTGAGGCCGAAGACAGACGTGTCAAACGGCTGCACCGCCACCGCGCTTTCGGTGCCCAGCGTGCAACCAAACAGGGCGGCTTCAACAATGGCAAACGGATTGCCGTCGGATGTCCCTGTTGAAGTAATTCGCACGAACTGCGCCGCGGTATCGGCAACATCGTATCGCTCGAAACTCAGCGTGTCCCCCGCCGATTGAACACTCGAACCAAGCGCGCTGAAGGCGGTGCCATCATCTGACACCTCGATTGTGAAGGAAGAATTGCGCTGATCACCCAAATGCCACGCAATGCCGACTTCGCGAATGAGATGACGCTCACCCAAATCAAGGGTCAGCGATGCTGGAATGGTTGGTGCGCTCCATTGGGATGCTGCGGAAAGATCGTCATCGATGGCGTTGGCCGCTTCAAAACCAGATCCGGAGGTTCCAGATGCACTGGCCCCAGTGATATCGAGAAAGTTCATCCCGCTGCACGACGTCGACGTCGGTGTCGGCGTGGGAGTCGGTGTCGGGGTGGGAGTGGGGGATGGAACAGAAACCGGCGGGCTCGAAGATGAGCCCCCACCTCCGCAACCAGACAGAGCGAGTGCAAAAACCCCTGCAACCGCAGCTCGCAAGCTGTGTGTTTTGTTCAATTCCATCTCACCATTCTCTTTTCACAGTATTCTTTTTTGGCAGCCGAGTCGGTTGATCGGTCGCGCGATCAGCACTAGCCTAAACCAATTGGAATGCCAAAGTGGCATGTTAAAAAGGCCAAACTGCGATGGGTAACTCGATCAACAAAACCGGCCTTAGAGCGACCCTTGCTCTGTTTTTGCCCGGCATATTTCTGATCGGCTTCAACATAGGAACCGGCAGTGTCACGACCATGGCCAAAGCGGGCGCCAATCACGGAATGGAACTGCTTTGGACGGTGCTCATCTCCTGCGCCGCGACATTCCTGATGATCAACCTCTATGGCCGTTACACGCTGGTCACCGGCGAAACCGCGCTGCAGGCGTTTCGCAAGCATATCCACCCTGCCGTCGGCTATTTCTTCATCTGCGCATTGGGCATCGGCGTCTGCGGCAGTGTTATGGGTGTTATGGGGATCGTGGCTGAAATCAGCTATGAATGGTCGAAAGTGTTCATCACTGGCGGGATCGCTTCGATCTATTGGGCCGGTCTTTTCTGCGCTTTGGCTTACTTTGTATTCTGGCGCGGAAAAACCGAAGCTTTCGAGAGGGCTCTGGCGGTGATCGTAGCGATTATGGCGTTCAGCTTTGTGCTCAACTTCTTCATTCTTACGCCGCCAGCCGAAGAGATTGCCCGCGGGTTGGTGCCCGCGGTACCCGCCATGCCTGCCAGCTCCACGGGATCAGAGGGTGGGCCCCTGCTGTTGATCGCATCCATGGTCGGAACGACGATTTTCTCAGGCCTTTTCATCATGCGCACCACTCTGGTGAAAGAGGCCGGCTGGTCGATCGCAGACGCGAAGCAACAGCGCCGTGATGCTGCATTCGCGGCGATCATGATGTTTGTGATTAGCGCGGCGATCATGGCCGCCGCTGCGGGTTCGCTTCATGCCGAAGGGATAACGCTGGATCGCGCTGCACAAATGATCGGTTTGCTTGAACCGTTGGCCGGTCCGCTTGCAGTGGCGATTTTCGCAATCGGAATCATTGCGGCCGGCGTTTCGTCGCAAATTCCAAACTTGCTGATGATCCCCTGGCTCGTATGCGATTTTAACGGCAGCCGCAGGGACATGACACTGGCCAAATACCGCATCCTTACTCTTGCGATTTCACTGCTAGGCTTGGTTGTTCCTCTGTTTGATGCGCGCCCTTTGTTGGTGATGATTGTCTCTCAAGCATTCAATGTGGTGCTGCTTCCTGTGACGATCGCGTGCATCGCTTACCTTGGGAACCGCAGGGATTTGATGGGTGAACATCGCAACGGACCGCTTGCCAATATTGGATTGCTGGCAATTTTCCTATTCTCATTGGCGACTGGTTATTTCGGGTTTGAAGGCCTGATCCAAATGCTGTCCGCGTAAAAAAGGAGTTCGCCAGATGCACGAATCCTGGAGGTGGTTTGGACCAAATGACCCTGTCAGTTTGGGCGAGATACGGCAGACCGGTGCAACCGACATTGTCAGCGCCTTGCACGATATTCCCATTGGTCAGGTCTGGCCGCGCGACGCGATCAAAGCCCACAAGGCGTTGATCGAAGAGAGCAACATCGAAGGGTCAATGCTCCATTGGACCGTCACAGAAAGCATTCCAGTTCACGACGACATCAAACTCGCCGCACCCGGACACCAGGCTTACGTCGACAATTGGATCGCCAGTCTTGAGAACCTCGCGGCTGAGGGCGTCAGAACTATCTGCTACAATTTTATGCCCGTTATCGATTGGACCCGAACCGATCTGCGATACCGCCTGCCCAATGGCGTCTATGCGCTGCGGTTTGATCAGGGTGAATTCGCAGCGTTCGATCTGTTTATCCTGAAGCGAAAAGACGCAGAGAGCGACTATACCGATCAAGAAACCAAGCGCGCCCGATCAACCTATGAGGCAATGTCCCCCGAGGGACGCACAGAACTAACCAAAACCATCATCGCGGGTCTCCCCGGCAAGATGACAGAGGCCTATTCGCTCGACGACTTTCGCGAAGCGCTGGCACGGTACTCGGGCATGAGCCACGCCCAATTGCGCGCAAATCTCGCCGCATTTTTGGGCCAAGTGCTCCCTGTCGCCGAAGCGCTCGACGTGAATTTGGCTATCCACCCGGATGATCCGCCTTGGGATATGTTCGGCATCCCTCGCATTGTTTGCACTTCGGATGATCTGGACGCATTGTTTGAGGCGCAGCCAAGTCCCTGCAACGGCATCACCCTTTGCGTTGGCACCTACGGCAGCCGCCCTGATAATGACCTGCCAGCAATGGCGCGGCGCTTTAGAGATCGCATACACTTTGCGCATTTGCGCGGAGTGTCGCGCGGCCGCGAAGAACCCCGAACCTTTGTCGAAGCCAACCATCTCGACAGCGACGTCGATATGGTGGGCGTGATTAAGGTCTTGATCGAAAATGAGCGCGCGCTTGGGAAGGAAATTTTTATTCGGCCAGACCATGGTCACCTGATGATGGGAGATCAAATGAGATCCACCAACCCGGGCTATTCAGCCATCGGCCGAATGAAGGGTCTGGCCGAAATTCGCGGTGTTGTGCGGGCAATTTCGGAGCTGGATCGCTTATAGAATGTTCTTTTGCACGAAAGGTGGCGGAGAGTGAGTCCGCCTACTTACTATCCTAAAAACTTGATTTCACTTGATTCTTTTTCAATCAATGAAACTCTCTACCACATTTACTACCACATCCACTCTCTTTGACTCAATTTCAGCGCCTCACGCTGGCAAGCCCATTCGTTTCGCAACTGAAAGCACCTGCGCGCCTAACACCAACCCCTCCGATCACCCCAATCACGCGCAAGACCTTCGCTGACTAGCTGCGCTCCAAACGAGTAACCAGAACGCGAAACAATTGCGAGCGTCCGGCCATATCGATCCGTTCCTTGCGGCACCAATTGGAACGGCCCGCCATTTAGCATTTGCGCCAGCCGATAGGTTGCCGTCTCGCCTAGCTGGGCCTCGGCACCGCATTGCGGTCTGCCAACCTCTGGCGCGTCAATATCAGCAACGCGATACTTCACACGGTCCAGCCAAAACGTATCGCCATCCACCACGCATGTAACGCGCCTGCCAGAACCGCAGATTGGGAAATAGCGCCCCTCCCCTGCGCTTTGCATGGCGAGCGATAGAGCTAGGGCGGTTGCAATCATTCTTCGATCCTCATTTTCCGCGCTCAGATAAATAGGCAGGCGAAGATAACCCGTCCGCCAATTGCGCATCAGGAAAGGCCGTCACAAACGCCAGCGCGCTTTCCATTGTGCGGAAATAGAAAGCAGCCGTGCTGCAGGCAATTCCCGGCTGGCTATGACAAGCGTGATTGGTTGCCCCTACATTTTCATTAAGCCAGTCGTGCATTCGATCCAAAGCAGTGCCCAAACCATAGGGCGGCACGCGCACCTTCACCCGAACGGGAAACGCCAAATCATCGCGCTTTGCTTGTCGAATCGAATGCTGGGACATTTTGGAACAATGCAGGAACATATAAGATCCAGCAACCGGCAATCTGCCTCGCGCTTGCGCGCGCGCGTGCAAAAAACTGTATTTGCGATAAAAGCGAGAATTGCAGCCGGTCTTCGCAGCGATAAGTGGAGAGATTGCATATCCCCCTCCCTATTTTATACGAGCCAGCCACAAAAGCGGCCAGTCGGCAAACGACCCAGTTTCAGACGTCCAATTCAGTTTTGCGAGCCATGATTGCCGCATAGACGCCTAAGCAGCCAAGAGTCAGCTCGAGAGACGCTTCTCTGAGGGGCTGGCTGGCTAGAACTAGGTCGCCTTCGAACCCCACGCTCAAAAGTCTTGCGAGGCCCACACAAACAAAGATCATGGCAGCCAAGGTGCACCTTTGACTGACATAGAGCCCCAGCCAGGCACCGCCCAACAGGACAACACCAATTCCGACTTCACCGCCTCCGATCATTGCACGAACGGCAGTTCGCGCTGGGGCGTTATCTACGCCTATGGAGTAGTATTCGAGGACTTCCGGTCGGATGAGTGTAAGAACTCCCAATCCGAAGAAAATCGCCCCTGACAGATGTGGATATAGGGCTGTGATGGGGTTACGCCAGCTCGTCATACGAACCGCCTCGTTCTTGCTTTATAGTCACGATATGCAGCTCCATATTGAGCTTCGAGCCAAGGTTCCTCGAAAAATGGCGCGAGCAGATAGAGGACCGCCCAAGCCAGCAATAGGATCGTCACGGACCATTGGTTGGCGATCAAACCCCAACCCACAAGCCCAATCCAAGTAGCAACGTAAACAGGATTGCGGCTGAACCTAAACCAGCCATCGGTCACAAGGCCGCGCTTCTCGCCGAATGCGTTTCGCCACCCCATTTGCAGTGTGATCCAAAGCGCAAGACCAAATCCGACGGTGAAGAGAGTAACGCCACTTCCGTATTGGACGAGAGAGCTGCATTCGGCTGCTGGTTCAAACGCAAGAACGGATAAAGCGATCAGAGGGTAGAGAAATAGCCGGAAGAGCAACATGAAAGTCCGGTGCTGCCAACTACGCTTGCTTGGTGGCGGGAAGAACTGAAAGCCACTACGAAAGTGAGCCAGTCCTGCCAGTGCGAATATGGCCAAGATCGACGCGAGTGACACGGCAAACAATAGCCAAGGAAGCCAAACCGGAATGCTGAACATCATTTAGTTTAGCTCCCCAAACGCGGTTATTCTTGATGCCGCGCTTGCTGCGATCCGGCACCGAGAATGGCTCGAAGGTCAGCAGGAATATCCATGTGAGCGAACGCGCTCACGTCTGAACGGCCTGTGTTGCCAATAGGGAGCCGACCAGTGAGATTGCCCAGCGGTGCAAGAGCGAGGCGGATTAGCTGCCCAGCTATCTCGCGAATGTCTGAAGCTCTGACAGCCAGTCTGAGCATTCGCCAATGCGAATAGATGTGCGGCACAAGCATTCCTTGGGCGACAATGTGTGCTCGCTCTAAGTGACGCCATGCCTCTTCGGTCTTGCCCGCATCGGCAGCGCTGCGGGCGTCGCGATACTCAGCTTGTAGGAAGGCCTTGATCCGCGCTTGATTGTTATCGGGCATTCTCGCCTCCTCCCACCGTGCAATTTGGCTCGACTTGATCTGACCGCAGTTCTGAAAACGCTTGGCGAGCAATGGAAACGGATGAGCGGAGGAATAGCCCTGCAAGAAGAA
This sequence comes from uncultured Erythrobacter sp., assembly GCA_947502815.1. Lineage (GTDB taxonomy): Bacteria > Pseudomonadota > Alphaproteobacteria > Sphingomonadales > Sphingomonadaceae > Erythrobacter. The sequence goes on along the minus strand of CANNBH010000001.1, from coordinate 1,043,564 downwards.
CCGCGACCAGCAGGTCCGGCAGAGCGCTGGCAGTTGCTGCTACCAGAAGCCCAGCGCCGATGACGGCGACATTGCCAATCGCGTCATTGCGTGAACACAACCAAACCGAGCGAACATTGCTATCGCCATCACGCCATTTGAGTAGAACGATGACGCTCGTGACATTCGCTGCGAGCGCGAGCAATGCCACAAGGCTCATTGTCTGCGCTTCGGGAGGCGTGCCTTCCGCAAAACGCAACGCTGTCATGCCCAGAACCGCAATGGCGATGAGCGCGAGCGATCCGCTCTTCACTAGCGAAGCCATTGCTCTGGTTCGAACAGACCCACCAATAACAGCCAAGCTGAGGGCATAGGTCGCTGCATCACCAGCAAAATCCAAGGCATCGGCCTGTAGAGCTTGTGAGCCTGAAGTTACTCCTGCCCACATCTCGACAACAAACATGACCGCGTTGATCGCAATAACCGCAATCAATGCTCGCTTGTAGCCGGGCGAAAGCCCATCAAACACTTTCTCTTCGCAGCAGCCTGACATTGCTCTTCTTTCCTGAGTCGTAATGACAGACAGCTTGATACAAGCTACAGTCACTGTAGAAACAAGCGAAAAGTGATAAGTCGATGAAATCAATGTCAATTGGTGAGCTGTCAAAGCGTTCTGGGGTCAAAATCACGACCATTCGCTATTACGAGCAGGTTGGTTTGATCCCCAAGCCAGATCGAAGCGCTGGCGGTCGACGAATGTATCGAGAGGAGGACCTCAAGTGGGTTACCTTCATCCGACACTCCCGCCATTTGGGCTTCTCGCCAGATGCCATACGGAGCATGATCCAGCTTCAAGCAGTGCCCGATGATGACTGTGGACCAGTCAACGAAACTGCCAAGAGGCAACTGGCCACGGTGCGGGAGCGCATCGCACAGCTTCAAGCTCTTGAGCGAGAGTTAGAGCGGATCGCGCATATTTGTGATGGTGGGCAGGTTGGTGAATGCCGAGTGATGGAAGCGCTCAACGATCACAGCCAGTGTGAGTCAGATCGACATGAGAAGATCGAGGGGCTTTAGTCTCTTTGGTCGCTACTTCCTCGTCCGCTCCAAGAGGTCCACGAGTTCCTCGAACTTTTCGCGCTGCTCACCTTCGTCACCACTGGCGATAGCTTCCGCAACACAGCAAGCCGCGTGATCCTTCAGTACCTGCGTTTCGACCTTCGCGAGTGCTGATTTGATCGCGGCGATCTGGTGGAGGATGTCCATGCAGTAACGGTCATCCTCGACCATCTGCGCGACGCCGCGCACTTGACCTTCGATCCGCTTGAGGCGGTTCAGCTTTGCATCAGTGTCCTTGGTCATTTGTCGATCCTGATTGAAATACCCTAGGGGGGTATATATAGGTGATGTCATTCGTTCAACAGAGATCACTTCTTACATGCCCCAGTTCTCCCGCCGCAACATCATCACCAGCACTGCCGCACTGGCCGCAGCTTCCTCGCTTTCGATGCCTGCTTGGGCGCGTGGTCAGTCCCATAGCTCTTCTGGGCCTCACGCGAACAAGGGCTTTGGTGAGTTGTCTGGCGAGAACATCAACCTCTCGATTGGCGATGCTCACTTCATGACTGACGGACGGTCGGGTCACGCCTTTGCCGTTAACGGCACGGTGCCCGGTCCCCTGATCCGCTTGCGCGAGGGGCAGGACGTTCGCCTGCACGTTACCAACAATCTGGTCGAGGATAGTTCGATCCATTGGCACGGGCTTCTTTTGCCGTTCCAGTTTGATGGCGTTCCCGGTGTCAGCTTCCCGGGTATTAAGCCGGGTGAGACCTTCACCTACGAGTTCCCGATCCGTCAGACAGGCACCTATTGGTGGCACTCACATTCAGGACTGCAAGAACAGGCGGGACACTACGGCCCTATCATCATTGAAAGCGACGAACCCGACCCGCGCTATGACCGCGACTATGTGGTGCTGTTGAGTGAGTTCACCCCGATCCACCCGCACCAGATCATGCGGCTGCTCAAAGTGGGCGAGCACTATTTCCAAAACCAGATGCAAAGCGCGACCGAGGGTGAGATGTCGGGCGAGATGCGCCGCATGTGGAGCCAGATGCGCATGAACCCGCGTGATATCGCGGACGTATCTGGGCAAACATACACTTACCTGATCAACGGCCACGGCCCTTCCGATGATTTGCAGTTGGAGTTCCGCCCCGGCGAGCGCGTCAGGCTGCGCGTTATCAATGGCTCGGCGATGACATTCTTCAATGTGCGTATCCCCGGTGTGCCCATGACGGTCATACAAACGGACGGGCAGAACGTTGATGCGGTCGAAGTGGACGAATTCCAGATCGGCGTTGCTGAGACCTATGATGTAATCGTCGCACCGTCAGACGGCAGTCACGCCATCGTTGCAGAAGCCATGGATCGCAGCGGGATGGGCGTTGCCAGCCTTACTTCGCATCCCGGCCATATCGCCACTCCTCCCGCCTTGCGTGAGATACCGACACTGACCATGACCGACATGGGCATGATGGACCACGCCGCGATGGGCCACGGCGATATGAGCGGCATGGATCACGACATGCGCGACACCTCGTTGCTACCCGATGACGTCGAGGCGGGTCCCGGCGTCGATATGGTTGCGCCGATGCCCACGGACCGGATGGACTTCCCCGGCCTTGGGCTAGACAACGTTCCGCACCGCGTGCTGCGCTATACCGACCTCAAGGCCAAGCGGATGAACCCGCACCGCGAGGTTGAGCGAGAGATGGAGATACATCTCACCGGGAACATGGAACGCTACATGTGGTCCTTTGACGGCAAGAAGTTCACTGCCGTCACCGAAGACCCGATCCGCTTTGGCTATGAAGAGCGTGTCCGTGTGAAGCTGGTCAATCAGACCATGATGGCGCACCCAATCCACCTGCACGGCCATTTCTTCGAGATGGTGAACGGCGCGGATCACATGCATCAGCCCTTGAAGCATACGATGGTGGTGCAACCGGGCGGCACAGCCACCTTCGATCTCACCGCGAACGAGCCGGGTGACTGGGCCTTCCACTGCCACCTGCTTTACCACATGCACGCAGGTATGATGCAGGTCGTGACCGTGCGGCCATTTCCCGATGGGGCTTTGGGCTGATGCGCGCTCTCTGGACTGTTGGCGCAGCACTGATTGCCGTTTCGTTGTGCGCGCCATTGGCGGCGCAGGATCATTCCGCTCATGGAGGCGACCCGCAGCCGGAAATGGATCACTGCGCAATGGGGCACCTTCCGCCTGAACAATGCCCGCCGAAAGACCAGCATGACGGCCATGACGGAATGGACCATGGTTCAACGGAGCATTCTGGCCATGGTGAGGGTGGTCAAGGCGAGCATGCTGACCATTCCACCATGGATCATGGTGCAATGGATCACAGTGAGCATGGCGAGGCACCGGACAAGTCGGTTCCCGGCGCGGCCCCGGAGGACGCTGTGCCTGCGCGAGCCTTTGAAGGTCCGCGCCATGCAGCCGATGCGATCTGGGGCGCGGACGCAATGGCACCAAGCCGCGACAATCTGGCCCGCGAGAACGGCGGGATGCGCACGAGCAGCGTTCTCATCGAGAGACTTGAAGCACGTATCGCGGTGGACGGCGGTGAGGATGGATATGTCTGGGACGCGCAAGCGTTCTACGGCGGCGACATCAACCGCTTTGTTTTGAAAACAGAGGGTGAAGGCGAGTTCGGCGGTGAGTTGGAGGACGCGGAAATACAGGCACTCTATAGCCGCGCCATAGGGCCCTTCTTCGATCTGCAAGCGGGTGTGCGCTTTGACCCAGAGCCGGACACACGTGGGCATCTGGTTGTCGGTGTGCAGGGTCTCGCGCCTTACATGTTCCACGTCGATGGCGCGCTTTTCCTTTCGGATCGAGGCGACCTTACGGCGCGCCTCGAAGGCGAATACGACCAGAGAATAACTCAAAGATTGATTGTCCAGCCTCGCCTTGAGGTTGAATTGTCGGCCCTAGACATTCCTGAACGCGGGATCGGTGCTGGGATCACTAAGATCGAGCCGGGTGTGCGGCTGCGCTACGAGATTGAACGCGAGTTCGCGCCGTATGTCGGCATCGAATATGAGGCTGCGTTGGGGGAAACCGCAGACATCGCCAGAGCCGCTGGCGAAGACCCGAATGGGTTGAAGGTCGTGATCGGCCTGAGGGCTTGGTTCTAGCTATGGACGTGATGTCCGCTTTCACCCCCAAATAGCGACATAGAACGACATCAGCATTGTGGTTGCAAGCAGACACAAATTCCCCCCTAGCGGTGCAGCCGCGCAATCATTGCCATCCCTTCTATCTCGCATTTTTCATCCAATGCGTAGTATTCTTCTAGGTGTCGTTCATAGGTCCGACGCCACATGCCTTTTGGCCGTCTTGGGAAGTTCTGCCAGCCACGCTCGCAACCCAGCTTTTCCTGCAACCTAAATAGTCGGTCAAATGGCCTATCGCGGTGTGCGCTGCGCTGCGATTGATAGCCTAGCCGCCAAGCATTGCGCGATGCGAACCGATCACCGCCCGGTGGCAGATACAGCTTGCCCACACGGATATTGCGATAGGGGCAAATCATCCACCATCGCTTGCCGCCGAAATTTGGCTCTGTGAAGCAAAGGTCGATTGTTTGGGTGACTTGCTCGGCATCGCTACCTTTGCCCCGCGTATAGACCAATTCCAGCCGATTGTGCCCTTGCTCATCCATAAAGGCGCGATAGCCAATCGATCCGCTGGGAGAGCCGCGACAAGTCCAATTGAGTGTACCGGGAATGTTGCGGCCCTCGCGCGCCAAGCCTTCCCGCATCATCCACGCCAGATCGATCCGCAAGCAATGCTCGGCAATCGGCCTTCCGTGCTGTCGTCCTGAACCGTATCCACCCATGCTTACAAACTAGGAATCCGCTGTCGTCAGCACCAGATATTTTCCTAAATCATCAATTGTTTTGCACGATTGGAGCGCTGGCGGGCATTTAGAGGCTTTCGATATGCGGCTTCAACATCGCTGCCAATTTGGGCAGTCCGTTGGTTTGGAGGTGTAGTATGAAGGCGTTCGGCAGATATGCCGGGTTATTGTAAGCAAAGCGCATCTTACGCATCACGGTTAGAGCATCCGGCTGATAAAGCTCGAATGTGCTTGCCAAGAAATCGTCTGCGGAAACCGCACTTATGCCAAACTCGTCCAACGCGTTTTCAGGAAAATCCTTTAAGTTGTCAGTGACGATTTGCTCAGCACCAACCACAATCGCGGTTGCTAACACATGGCGGTCGTTTTCGTCCGGTAGATGCAGTCCATCAATCATGCGTAAGCCGCCATCAATACATGCTTCTGGAAACGCATCCGACATTGCCTGAACCTGAGACCTGACACTATCCTCAATATGTGGCTTTTTCGCGATTAGATTGCGCGTCCACTCATCCAGTATCTCGCTAGACCAACGCGCGCGAAATAGCCCTGCCTCGGCGAACCGAAGCAGGGCATCTCTTTTTGTGAATGGGAATAGAACGTTGGCATCTAAAACGACAACAAACCTATCGGCTATGTTGCTCAAGCTGCATCTGCCTCTTGGCCCAATTGCTGCAAACGATCCAAAGCCGAGGAACGAACTTTGTCTCGTTTATATTTATAGGCCAGCACTTCCTCAGATTTGATCCTGCGATGCGAGCCGACCTTGTGAAAATTAATCTCACGCTCGTTCAGTAATTTTATCAAATGCGGTCGCGAAACATTAAGCAAATCAGCCGCTTGATTTGTTGTCAGCTCTGCACCGTAAGGAACGAACGTAACCATTTCCTCCCGGGATACGTGAGTCAACAAATCCAAAACGAGCTGCCCTAAAGCTGCTGGCAATTCGATTTTTGTAGTCGTTCCATTCGTAGCGACTTGAATAGGCAAATTACCTGAAGGCGTGAGGGCAGACGCTAGAAGTTCCAATGCCTCGCTCGCTTTTTGCGCCTCATCTTCAGTAGGCGGGCGCATAGCCTCAGCTTGATCCGTCATGCTTTCTCTCCTTGGCGGTGTGTGAGGGTTATATATTGTCAAACTGCACAAATGCAATAAGTGAAATAAGTGCATTAAACGTAAACTAGCTATCTTGACCCATGTAGGAAAGCGAAAGGTTTTGCGTCCACCCGCACCGCTTCCCCATAATCGAACCGCCTTCCTCAACCCGCAGCAGCCCCAGCCGGATACCGACCCCACGAGTTCCTGCTTTCATGATATAGCGCACCACGTTCGCGGCATTCCGTGCCGTGTGCCCTTCACTATCGCCCTCTACTTTAGAGAACCGCCCGCCGATCACAGTCACCTTGCTCACCCCGGCCCGGTATTTGCCGCCAGCCGCCACTATCCAGCGCCGCGTGCGGTTTCTCAGACTCATTCCGGCTGGCAGATGCAAAAGGATATGAACGTGCTCGCCTTTGCCGCTGGCGCATTCTCTCACCCAGATTGCTGTCACGCGCCCGCCTTCGCGCCGCGCTTGTTTGCTCACAAGGTCTATGAGCTTTCCGACAAACCGCGCCCCGTCGCTCGGCTCTATCCCAGCCAAGCCGTAATGAACCGTCCAATGGCGCTGAAAAATGCGGCCCGATCCAAGGGCATTCTCAGCCGCCATAACCAGCCGCTCCACCTGTTTGTCGGTTAGGTAATGGCTCACCCTATCGGCACGATTGCGCGCACCACCCCACGTGCCCCGCTTATCGTCATTCGGCTGGGCAAGGTCGCAACTAGAAGTAGGAGTATAGTTTGCAAGCGCCGTGCCAGTATCGCCTATTCCCCCGCATTTTACGGTTTCCATAGCGGAAGCGCTTGCGCGCATCGGGGCGGTTTTGGCCATCGCGGTGAAGTTTCAAGATTGCAGAAACGGGGCGGTATCGACCGGCTGGATCGATCCGCCCCGCCCGCAAAGGCTCTAAGAGCCGTTTTCAGAGTCGCTGGGCGCGATTGTGGAGCAATACGCCGTCAACGCCCGCGCAAGGTCTGGCACGGCCTCTATAGGCAATGTCACGCCCTTATGTGTTGCCTTGTCGCCATGCTCGCCAGCCCAAAGGCGCAATTCAAAGAATGGCCGCCCCTTAAACTCGCGTTCCCCCGCTATCAGCCGCCCGTCATATTTGGCGTATTCCCAGACAGGTGGAGCGGTAAAACCGGGAAGCGTGCTCATGACGCGGCCTGCCAGTGAATTGGGTCTATTATCAGCGAACAATCCGTTGGCATCCGATAGCGAGCATGGCGATAACGACCTTCGATTTCGGTCACTATTTCCAGCCCATCTTGGCGCAGCGCGTGGATAGTGCCGCTTAGTCGGGTATGCCAAGGTATGCAGTTCAACTGGGTGATCCCTCCCGGCCTAGTCATAAGCATATCAAGAACAATCGCTTTCTTGCCTTTATAGCTCCACGCACGCCCATCACCATCGGTGTAAGACGTTTTGACCACGTGCCCCGGAACCATTGCGACCACTGCCCACATGGAAAGTTCCAATTTTTCACGGTCCCAATTCGGGTTGCTTGATTGGCCACACTGAGCGATATGAGCGGTGTCGTTTGCTTCCACAGTATTCGGCTTGGCCTCGGACGGTGCAACGTCCGGGGCCTTTTCATTTGAAGGTCTATCCAACATCACGCAGCCTCCCCTTCAATAACGGGAAGGGCATCTGCCCAAGCCTCGGCATCGATACGAGCGATGCGGGTTGCCGCTCCAAATTTGCGGATTTTCAAGCGTCCGGCATTCACCTCGCGATAGAAAGAGGTTTTGCCAATTGAGTAGCGGTCGCAAAAATCTGCGACCGTAAGCAGTTCGGGAATGTCCATTTTGTGAGTTCCTTTGCAGCAATGCACGGAGCCGCCGTGCCAGCCCCAGTGTGTGCCGGGGTGCTGCTAGGGATACGATTGCTTTTGCTTGCCGTCGGCCAATTTGACTAATTAGTAAGCGACGACTTTTCAGCCAAATGAGCCATTATCCGTCCCGCATACTCTCTTATTTGACTCCTGTGCGGCTGATCACCTGTGGTATCGACGAACCAATCTGCAATGGCATCTTCGAGGCGAGCTTGCTCTCCTCTGTCCAGCGTAATTCCATCAGGTCGATTTGCCAGTTCGACCACGGCAATCATTGCACCAACCCAGTCCCATTTCGTTGGCCTACCTTTTGAAGCAACCTTTGAACCATCCGCACCAGCCTCCATTCCAGAAATCAGTTCTATTGCACTACTTTCAAAAGCTAGCGCGCCAAAATCGACCTTGCAGATAAACCAAGAAAAGAGGTCATTTCCGAGGTGCTCCCGGTTGACAAACATACTATCGTCAGAAGCGAAAAAGCCTTCATGCACTTCGAATGGAAAAAACTCCTCGATAACGAGGGTTCCTTCCTCAAAGTCAACGGAATCCGCGTTAAAGAAATAGCCAAAGCTAATCTGAGTAGCAGCATCTGTGCTTGTTTCGTACCAGCGACCACCGGTGATTTTTGCAAGTGACTTTCCTTCACGCCCAATCACTAAATCATCCATGCCTTTCGGAGCTCCAAAGCCCCATTTCTCTTGAACGGCCTTCCAAAACGGCTCTCCATCGACCGGCGCAAGTTCGTTTGTGTCGAGCAGCACACCCAGCGGAAGGAACCCCGTCCATTGTCCGCGACAAGCATATACGCTCAAATGCTGTTCGAAAATAAGTTGCAGCAGCAATCGTTTGCACCACGCCCTCGGCGCAGAGCGTGATAGAATATCCAATGCCTCTTTCGATGAAATGAGTTTATTCATCGCGCCAGCCGCACAACATTGCCGCCGCCCGCCCCCTCACAATATCCAGCCCATGCCGCCATCAATTCGCGCCGCTTTTCCAGCATCGATCCGCGCTGATACGCCGCAACCGTCTTGTCACTAATCGCGTGCGCCAGCGCCGCCTCCGCAAGCTCGGCTGGCCAACTCGTTTTCTCGGCAACCCAATCGCGAAAGGTGCTGCGGAAACCGTGCGGGGTTTCATCGCGGCCCATGTTTCGCATCGCCTTTGTCAGCGTCATATCGCTGAGCGGCTTGCCCCGGCGCTGCCCCGGAAAGACTAAGTTTGAATCGCCGCGCTTGTGTTCTTTCATCCGTTCAAACAGCGAAACCGCCGCCGCCGATAATGGCACAACATGCTCGCGCCCTGCTTTCATGCGCTCGGCTGGAATTGTCCAAGTCGCGGCGTCTAGGTCAATCTCAGACCATTGCGCCAAGCGAACCTCACCAGACCGCGCCGCTGTCAGAATAACCGCTTCCAGCGCCAATGCCCCCATTCCCTCGCGCGCGCGTAATGTTCCGACAAAGGCGGGTAGGTCGGCATAGGGCACCGCTTTGTGGTGTTTGACCTTGGCGCGTTGCTTAGGAAGCGCCTTGTCGATCACCGGCATTGCCAGCCCAATCTCGCGATAGCCTTTGGCAACCGCCCAATCGATCACGGTGTTAATCCGCTGGCGAAGCCGCCGCGCCGTTTCCGGCTTATCCAGCCATATCGCCGCAAGAGCATCGCGCACTGCCGCCGCCTCCACCGTCGCAACCGAACGATTGCCAAACGCAGGGAAAGCATAATTTTCGAGTGTGGAAAGCCATTGCGCCGAATGCTTGGCGTTTTTCCAACTGGCCTTGTGTTCGCCATGAACCGTCTTTGCGGCTTCTGCGAATGTTGGAATGCCAGCCGCCTTTTGCCGCTCGGCAACTGGATCGATTCCGACTTCAACCTGACAGCGCACTTCTGCCGCCCGTTCTCGCGCCAATTTCAGCGAAACCTTGCTGGCGCTGCCCAGCCCAATATCGCGCCGCCGCCCATCCTTTTGGATTCGCACCATCCAACTTTTGCCGCCGCGCTTGCCGATAAGCAGGAATAGACCCTTACCGTCACCATACCGCCCCGGCTCTTTCGCCGCCTTCACCGCCGTTGCCGTCAAACCCGCCATAAGCCATTGCTCCCACATTTACTCCCACACGATAGCGCGAGCAGCTAGGAACCGCAAGGTTCTGCCAGAAAGAGCAATCCTTGGTTTTCTTTGATTAAATTCAAAAATGGAGAGCGAATGGGAACCGCTGGAAAATGGTAGGTGGCGGAGAGTGAGGGATTCGAACCCTCGGAACCCCTAAGAGCTCAACAGTTTTCGAGACTGCCCCGTTCGACCACTCCGGCAACTCTCCGCATTCCCATTGTCGCTGGCGCGGCACCTCGGCCCGCCTGCGTGTCAACAGGAGCGCGCCCGTTAGCGCAGCCCCCGGCGCTTGCCAAGCCCTCTAAGGCTGGTTTTGACGGCTCTGACCCCGCGTTCTTTGGCAAAAGGCGGGCATATCTGGCTGGGCGCGCAGGCGAACCGCTTGTTTTGCGCCGACGAAGGTCCATATTTCGCTTTATGGAACGTGCGCATTTCTTCTCCAGCCAGGCAGGTCGAACCATCGATGCCCCGCGCCAAACCCGCAGTCGATTTGGAATTGGTGACATTGTGCGCCACCGGCATTTCGATTTCCGCGGCGTAGTGTTCGACATCGATCCGGTCTTTGCGAACAGCGAAGAATGGTACGAATCGATCCCTGAAGAAATTCGTCCGCCGCGCGATCAGCCCTTTTATCATCTGCTCGCTGAGAACGAAGAATCGAGCTATGTCGCCTATGTGAGCCAGGGTAATCTGCTTGCTGACATTGAAGGCGGCCCGGTCGACCACCCAACGGTCTCGCAATTGTTCGAGCAGTTTAAGGATGGCCGGTATCGCATGCGTCGCTCGCTGACGCATTGACGCCATTCGACGGCGCTTTTGCGATGGGGCATAGACGATGACAAACGACGCACCATTTGCTCACGGCACCGTTGGCCAGCGGCTCAACATCGCTTTGCAAAACGAATTGCGCGATGGCGAAAGAATTGAGTGGCAAGGCATCAAACTTGCCCGGATCGAGCCCAAGGGATTTGGCATCTATTTGTTTGCTATTCCGTGGACGGCTTTTGCGCTGTTCTGGACCGCAATGGCCGCTTGGGGAACCTCTGCGATGGACAGCAACAGCCCGCTTGATTGGGCGTTCCCGCTGTTTGGCACGCCCTTTATTCTGGTCGGACTTGGGATGCTGGTCACACCGTTTGTGCCACTGCTCCAGCGCGGACGAATTCTCTACGCGGTGACAGATCAACGCGTTCTCCGCCTCAGCCTAGGCCGGGATCTGACAGTCAATTCCGTACCAGCCAGCCGGATTGGCGATATTGTGCGCACGGAAAGCGCCGACGGAACGGGGTCGGTTGAACTTGCCCTTGCTTCGCCTGTGGTGAATTTTGCAGGACGGCAATCCAAACAATTTACGCTTGGCCGCGTGGACCATATCCGGGACGCGTATTCTGCGGTGCTGGAGTTGAGCCAGAAAGACTAGCTCTTGAGCTTCCACCCAGAGCGCAGAACCATATAGACAGCAAAAGCAATCGCCGCGTTCAACACCGCAAGGCCAACAGCTGCGGCGGCGACCTGCGACGATGTGCCAATGTCGCTTTGCCCCAAAAAGCCATAGCGGAAACCCGATATCACATAGAAAAATGGATTGGCGCGGCTGACCATTTGGAACACGGGTGACAGATTGTCGATCACGTAGAACGTGCCGGAAAGGAGCGACAATGGCGCAATAACAAAGTTCGAAATCGCTGCGTTGTGATCGAATTTTTCGGCCCAAATGGATGTCGCAAGGCCAAGCAGAGCAAGCAAGATACTGCCCATAAGCCCGAACCAGACAACCGCCCAAATATGCACAGGGATCAGCGACACATCCGGCCATAGCACCATCGCCAAACCCACAGCGCAACCAACCGCAATCGCCCGTGTCACCGCGGCTGCAACAATGCCGCCCATCATTTCTCCCGGCGACAAAGGCGGCATCAAAAGGTCGATAATCGTCCCCTGAATTTTTCCTGACAGCAGTGAGAAGGACGAATTGGCAAAGGCATTTTGCATCATGCCCATCACAATCAGGCCCGGCGCGACAAAACTGGCGAACGGAACGCCCAGCACTTCTCGCCCGCCGCGGCCCAATGCGACGGTAAATATGATCAAAAACAGGACGGTTGTGACCGCTGGAGCCCAAATCGTCTGCGTCTGGACCTTGAGAAAACGGCGCACTTCCTTCATATAGAGCGCGAACAGCCCGATGCGGTTTACCCCGGTGATGACCGGGACACCGCGCGGGCTGAATTTTGTGGTCTTTCCAGTTGCTGATTTTGCGGAATCGGAAAGATTGAGGTTCGTTGAAAGCTCGTCTGACATGATTTGGCGAGTAGTGCCTCTGGCATGATGTGACAAGCTGCCTATGTAGGCAGCTCACGGTCGAAATGACCGAACGGAGATGAATAGGTATGAGCTGGACTGACGAGCGCATTGGAACGCTCAAAAAGATGTGGGAAGGCGGTTCAACCGCCAGCCAGATCGCCGAAGAACTCGGCGGAGTGAGCCGCAATGCCGTAATCGGCAAGGCCCACCGGCTTGGCCTGAAATCGCGTCCTTCGCCGGTTAAGGCGAATGAAAAGAAAAAAGCGGCGAAAAAGGCGGCAGCGAAGCCCGCTGTTCCCAAAAAGGCAACGCCGGCTGCAAAACCGGTGGCAAAACCTGCCGCAAAGGCACCTGCAAAGGCCGATGCCACAACAGCGAAATCGGCAGGTCCGGCGGAAGCTGGCGTGAATTCGCAGCCTATGCCCAATCCGACCCCCAATCTGCCAAAGATCGTTTCTGTCGGCCCCGGCGGGTTTTTGCGCCAGGGACCCGGCGATCAGCAAGCGCCGATCCCGCCTGCACCTCCGCGGCGGCTTGTCCCGGCAAAGCCCAGCCCGGAGATCGCAGATAAGACGAGCTTGCTAGATCTCTCAGACAAAGTTTGCCGCTGGCCCATGGGGCACCCGGGTGAACCAGACTTTCATTTCTGCGGAACCCCGGTGAACCCTGGCTTCCCATATTGCGTTGAACATTGCGGCCGGGCCTATCAGGCTCAATTGCCGCGCGGTGCCCGCAGACCGCCGCCGCCGCTGCCATTTGGTGGCCCCCGCGTCCGCTAGAATGAATGATTTTTGGGAAAGCCCAGTGGCCCTGCTTTGATCGGCAGGTCTGCTGGGCTTTTTCGCATCTTAAGGAGAGAAACCCATGCCTTTGACTCTTTACGATGCCTTTGTTCCCAGCTGCATTCAAATACTTGACGGCGTGCGCGCGCAAATCGACAAGGCCGAAAGTTTCGCCGCAGAAAACGGTTTAGATGCCGGTGAATTTGTCGAAGCCAAACTGGCCGAGGACATGTGGCCCCTGCCCTATCATGTGCGCTCTGTCTGGGTGCATTCGAAACTCGCCTTAGATCTCGCCCCAACGGGCGAATTCAGTCCCGACTTCACCGATCTACCCAAAGATTGGGATGCAATGCGCGCGATGATTGATGATGCGCTGGCGGCGCTGGACGCGGTTAGCGCTGATTCATTGGAGGCGATGGCCGACAATCGCGTGCATTTCGTACTTGGTGGAAAGCGATTGATGGAATTCACCGGAGCGAACTTTCTGCTCAGTTTCTCTCAACCCAATTTCTATTTTCACGCTACAACCTTTTACGACATCTTGCGCATGAAAGGGCTACCTTTGGTCAAACGCGATTACCTGTTTGCACCGCGCATGATCGGAAAATAATCTTGCCACATTCGACAAAGTTTACCGCCGCTTTTGCCGCAATCCTGCTGGCTGCCATCCCCACTGCCGCTCACGCCGAATTACCGGCTCCTGTGCGCGCGATGATCGACGCCGCCATTGCCGATGGCGATGAAGGCACTGTGCGCGCTATCATAGGCCTGGCGCGCAGCACCAACCCCGATGATGCAGCGGAACTCGATACGATCCTTGCCTCCTATGAAACACAACTCGCAGCCAACGCAGCCAGTGCCGCAGCCGCCCAAGAGGCCGAAATCCGCAGCGCCGGTCTGTTCGACAATTGGAGCGGAAGCGGCGAATTGGGCGCGTTCAATTCCACCGGCAATGCGGAGAACACCGGCGTAACTGCGGCGCTGGGATTGACCCGCGAAGGGATCAATTGGCGGCACAAATTGCGCGCCCGTGCCGATTACCAACGCAACAATGGCGTCACTACCAGCGAGCAATTTCTGGCTGGATATGAAACCAACCTGCTCATCAACGAACGCCTCTTTGCCTTTGCCGCGGCGCTTTACGAACGTGACCGTTTGCAGGGCTTTTCAGGTCGTTACTCGGCATCTGGTGGTCTGGGCTACCAAGTCATCGACAATGAAACCATGTCCCTGTCTGCGCAGGCAGGTCCCGCCTACCGGCGGACGGAATTTGTAGATGGCACCAGTTCCAGCGACATTGCCGGGAATGCCAGCCTCGATTTCGATTGGCAGATTGCTGAGAACCTCGCCCTCACGCAGGATGCGAGCGCCTTTGTCCAATCGGGCAGCAGCACGTTCATTTCGTCCACAGGACTGCAAGCCGGTATTTCTAACGATGTATCTGTGCGCCTGTCTTACACGGTTGAACACGACACCGCGCCGCCCACCGGCGCTGTGAAGACAGATACTCTGAGCCGCATCACCATAATCTACGATTTTTGAGTGTGCTTTGCCGGAAGGATGCACCTGAAAAGGCGCAGGTGATTTAGCCTCTAACCTTTCGGCCAAACCAGATCACATGATGCGCGCCTTTGTTGTTGGGGCGAGAACGGACATTGCGCTCTTCCACATCCAGCCCGGATTCTTTCATCCGCCGGCGAAAGCCGGGATCGGGGGCGGCTGACCAAACAGAGACAATCCCGCCTGGTTTTAGCGCATCACGCGCCTTACCCATGCCGGTGCGCGAATAGATGCGGTTGTTGTCAGCGCGCACCATCCCATCCGGGCCGTTGTCGACATCGAGAAGGATCGCATCAAATTTCTCACACGTCCCATCATTCGCATCGTCGATTAGCGCCGCGACATCGCAGATTTTGAGGTCAAGCCGGGGATCAGACAGCGTCTCACCCGTCAGTTCTGCCATTGGCCCTTCGGCCCATTCGACGATCTTTTCCGATATCTCCGCCACCACGGCTTCGCTGCTATCGCTAAGCCGGGCAAGCGCCGCGCGAAGAGTAAAGCCCATGCCGTATCCACCGATGAGAATGCGCGGATTATCCACTTCCAACCGGTCAAGCGTCAACTCCGCCAGCTGCTCTTCTGAAAAGCGCATGCGGGTGCTCATCAACTCATTGTATCCCAGCACGATCATAAAATCGCGGCCATGGGAGAAAAGTTCGAGCGTTTCGCCATCCCGAATGGTGACGGTGTCAATAAGTTCGCGTTTTAGCATAGAATTGCCCTTTGGCCCATCACACGCCGATTGCCCAGCCCGAACCGGTGGTCGCGACAGGCAACCTTCCCACTACCCAGCGCAAACCACCGCGCATCGCAATCCCATTGTGAACAAAACCAATGCCGCTCACATTGCGCCCACAATTGGGGGAGACATGGACCGCATTATCGAAAGGAAGACTATGAAAACGATGCATTGGATTACACCAGCGCTTGGCGCTTTGGCTCTGGCCGCTTGTGGCGGCGCGCCTGAACAGCCGCAGGATGATCAAGCAACCGACGAAATGATGACGGAAGAAACGTTTGATGAAGCCATGTCGGCGGATGTGTCCCCTCCAGCTCCGCAGCCAACTGTCACCGAATCCAGTACCACTGTGATTTATGAGAGCGATAATAGCGACGACAGTGATGACAGCGCGAGCGGCCCTGATCGGCGCGCCCCCGCTCCGAAAGCGGACCAACCCGTACCGCAAAATTCAACTCCGCGGCCATCAGCCCCAAGGCAGGATGCCCCGAATGCCAATTCCCCCAGCAGGGATACGCCTAGCCGGGACGAGCCAGAACGGCGCCCGCAACAATAATCGAGCATCCAAAAACAAGAAAGGCCGCCCGGAACACTCCGGGCGGCCTTTTTTTGTCTTAGCGAAAGGAGCTTAGTCCTTCAGGAAGTCTGGCAAACCGGCTGGGCCATCATTGCCCTTATCACCGCCCTTGTCGCCGCCGCCGCGTGGGCCGCGACCGCCGCCGCCGCCGCGTGGACGACGATCGCCGCCACCACGTGGACCGCGATCACCGCGCAGCTTGTTTTCGCGTGGTGGGCGTGTGTCTTCCAACTCTTCGCCGGTTTCTTGGTCAACAACCCGCATCGACAGACGGACTTTGCCGCGTTGATCGATTTCGAGAACTTTGACCTTCACTTCTTGGCCTTCGGAAACGACGTCAGTGACTTTCTCAACGCGCTCGTTCTTCATTTCCGACACGTGGACGAGACCGTCTTTGCCACCCATGAAGTTCACGAATGCGCCGAAATCGACGATGTTTACGACTTTGCCTTCGTAGATTTTGCCGACTTCGGCTTCTTCCACGATGCCTTCGATCCACTTCTTCGCGGCCGCAATTTCATCGGCGTTCGAAGAGCTGATCTTGATCGTGCCTTCGTCGTCAATGTCGACCTTAGCGCCGGTTTCAGCGACGATTTCACGGATGACCTTGCCGCCGGTACCGATGATGTCGCGGATCTTCGATTTGTCGATCTGCATGGTTTCGATACGTGGAGCGTGCTTGGAAACTTCGCCGCGCGATGCGCCGAGAGCTTCGGTCATCTTGCCCAGGATGTGCGCGCGGCCGGCTTTCGCCTGCTCAAGCGCTTGGGTCATGATTTCCTGCGTGATGCCGGCAACCTTGATGTCCATCTGGAGCGAGGTGATGCCGTCTTCAGAACCGGCAACCTTAAAGTCCATGTCGCCCAAGTGATCTTCATCGCCCAGAATATCGGAAAGAACAGTGAAGTCCTTGCCTTCAAGGATAAGGCCCATCGCGATGCCGGATACCGGACGCTTCAAAGGAACGCCTGCATCCATCATTGAAAGCGAACCACCGCAAACCGTCGCCATCGAAGACGAGCCGTTGGATTCGGTGATGTCTGACAGCATGCGGATGGTGTAAGGGAAATCCTCAACCGTTGGCAGAACCGGACGCAGAGCGCGGAAAGCAAGCTTACCATGGCCGGTTTCGCGGCGGCTGGTGAAACCAAAGCGGCCAACTTCGCCAACTGAGTATGGCGGGAAGTTATAGTGCAGCATAAAGTTGCTGTACGAGAGACCTTCCAGACCATCGATCATTTGCTCAGCGTCTTTGGTGCCAAGCGTGGTGGTGCAGATCGCCTGCGTTTCACCGCGCGTGAACAAAGCCGAACCGTGCGTGCGTGGGAGAAGGCCAACCATCGCCTCAATCGGGCGAACTTCGTCGGTCTTACGACCATCGATCCGCTGGCCGTCTTTCAAGATGGCGCCGCGAACGATTTCCGATTCCAGCTTCTTCACGACTTTGCCAGCCGTCATCTGCGTTTGACCATCTTCCTCGGCATAGGCTTCTTTCGCCTTAGCGCGGGCAACGTTCAGCGCGTCGGAACGCTGCGACTTGTCGGTCAGTTTGTAAGCTGCCGCAATATCGTCGCCGACCAGACCGCGAAGCTTGTCCTTCATTTCGGTGTTGTCGTCGGCAGCTGGCAGATCCCATGGATCCTTTGCCGCTTGCTCTGCCAGATCGATAATCGCGCCGATAACCTTGCGGCTTTCTTCGTGGGCAAACATCACCGCGCCAAGCATGATCTCTTCGGAAAGCTCTTTGGCTTCGGATTCGACCATCATCACCGCGTCTTGCGTGGCCGCAACAACCAGGTCAAGATTGCCGTCTTCGCCCAGCGCGTCGGTGACGGTTGGGTTCAGGACATATTCGCCTTCATTGTTGTAACCGACGCGTGCCGCGCCGATTGGGCCCATGAATGGCAGGCCGCTGATGGTGAGAGCAGCAGACGCAGCAACCATTGCAACGATATCTGGCTCAGTCTCGCCGTCATACGACAGGACCTGACAGATTACGTTGATTTCGTTGTAGAAACCTTCTGGGAAAAGCGGGCGGCATGGACGGTCGATCAGACGCGAAGTCAGCGTCTCTTTTTCCGTCGCGCGGCCTTCACGCTTAAAGAAACCGCCAGGGATACGGCCAGCGGCTGAGAATTTTTCTTGATAGTGAACGGTGAGCGGGAAGAAGTCCTGCCCTTCGCGCACGGATTTGGCGGCAGTCACTGCGCACAGCACCACGGTTTCGCCATAAGTGGCCAGAACGGCGCCGTCTGCTTGACGGGCGATTTGGCCTGTTTCGAGGGTGAGGGTTTTGCCGCCCCACTCCAGCGATACGGTTTTCTTGTCGAACATGTATTTTCCTTTTGAACCCGCGCCGCCACATTGCGTGCACGGGGCCTACATAATCCGGGTATTCCGTCCCGGTCCGGTGCGGGGCCTTAAACTTGCGCCCCAAAGACTTGCATCGCCGAATTGCGGTGCCCGTCCAATTTACCAAAAGAGCGCCCCATTTGCGAGCGCTCCTCCAATGCGAAAAAGGCGGCCCGTTGGAGCCGCCTTCCTCGAAACTCTTACTTACGCAGACCCAGTTTCTGGATCAGAGCGTTGTAGCGCTCCACATCCTTACTCTTAAGGTAGGAAAGCAACTTGCGGCGCTTGTTGACCATCATAAGAAGGCCGCGGCGCGAATGGTTGTCTTTGTGGTTGCCTTTGAAGTGGTCTGTGAGGTTGCGGATACGCTGCGTGAGGATCGCGACCTGAACTTCGGGGCTGCCCGTGTCGCCATCGGCGCGGGCGTTGTCTTTGATAATTTCAGCTTTTTGCTCGGGTGATACCGACATATTTCGTCTTTCTACTCAGCGACATCGGGTAGGTTAAAACCCCGTACGACTTTCGTCGAACCATCCGTAATTTGCAGCAGCGCCACTGGAACATTGTCCAGCATGCCGCAGTAAAGCCCAGATGGTTGGGGCAGCTCAGACAGGACCCGGCCCTCTCGGACCGCCTGCGCGTCTGTCTGATTGAGGTGAAGGGCCGGGATGTCGTCCAGCCCCGCCTCTAACGGCAGGAGGAGGTCTTTCAATGGCGCGCCACTAGACACTTCGTTCAATTTGTCCAGTGAAATCGCATTGGATTGCACAAATGGACCCGCCTTTGTTCGGCGTAAATAGGTCACATGACCGCAACTTCCAAGAGCGTGGGCAATATCGCGCGCCAAAGAGCGGATATAGGTGCCCTTAGAAACATGAGCGGTGAGTGTTATGTCGCGGCCATTCTCCAACTCACTTGTGATCGCCAGCGAATGAATCGTCACGGCGCGTGTCTTAAGCTCAACCACCTGACCCGCACGGGCCAAATCATAGGCGCGCTTGCCACCCACCTTCAGCGCGGAATAGGCTGGCGGCACCTGCTCAACTGGCCCAGTGAACTGCGGCAAAACCGCGCGAATTTCCTCAATGCTTGGGTGCACGTCGCTGGTCAGAGTGACGTCCCCTTGCGTATCGAGCGTTTCTGTCTCTTCGCCAAAGCGCAATGTGAAGTCGTAAATCTTTGATGCATCCAGCATGCGCCCGGCCAGCTTCGTGGCCTCGCCCAATGCAATTGGCAAAACCCCTTCGGCCAGGGGATCAAGTGTGCCGCCGTGGCCGACCTTGGTTTTGGTATAGCCGCCATCGCGTAGGTTCCGCTTTACCGCCCCAACCGCCTGCGTTGAGCCAAGCCCGTGCGGCTTATCGAGGATAATCCAGCCATGAGGGGAAGGTTTTTTGTTATCAGCCATCGCGCGCCCCTAGCCAAAGCGCGCGCAATTCGCCAATCCTCCGCGCCGAAATGGAAAACTTCTACGACCTTCTTATCATTGGCGGCGGCATCAACGGCGCCGGGATCGCACGCGATGCGGCAGGGCGCGGCCTTAGGGTTTGCTTGGTCGAGAAAGACGATCTGGCGGGCCACACCTCCAGCTCATCGACAAAGCTCGTCCATGGCGGGCTGCGCTATCTGGAACATTATGAATTCCGGCTAGTCCGAGAAAGCTTGATTGAGAGAGAGCGACTGCTCACCATCGCACCGCACATCATCTGGCCGCTGCGATTTGTCTTGCCGCATGACAAGGGGCTGCGCCCAAAGTGGATGCTGCGCCTTGGCTTGTTCTTGTATGACAATCTGGGCGGGCGAAAACTGCTGCCGCCAACGCGCGATCTCAACTTACGCGATGCGCCGCATGGAGGCTTTCTTCAGGACCGCCTGACGCGCGGGTTTGAATATTCCGATTGCTGGGTGGAAGATTCGCGGCTGGTCGTGCTAAATTGCATGGACGCGGCCGAACGCGGTGCCGATATCCGCACGCGCACCGAATGCGTCGGCCTAGAACGCGGCGCACAGCATTGGACGGCAACTTTGCGCAGCAATGCAGGCGATGAACAAATCTCTGCACGCCAGATCGTCAACGCGGCAGGACCGTGGGTGGACAAGGTGTTGGGCCGCGCGATTCCTGATGAAACGCACAAGAACCTGCGCCTCGTCAAAGGAAGCCACCTGATCTTTAAACGCCTGTTCGAAGGCGATCATTGCTACATATTCCAAAACCGTGACGATCGGATCATTTTTGCGATTCCGTATGAGCGAGACTTCACTTTGGTGGGAACCACAGATCAACTGTTCGAAGGCGACCCAGCCGGCATCGATATCAGTCCCGAAGAAGCCACCTATCTTTGCGACGCAGCAAACGAATATCTGCGAACCGAAATTTCCCCGGATCAAGCAGTCGCCTCATATGCCGGCGTGCGGCCTCTTTATGAAAACAACGCCGCGTCCAATTCAACCGTAACGCGCGATTATCAATTTGAGGTGGATCGCGGCGAAAACGGCGATGGCCCCACCATGCTTTCCATTTTCGGCGGGAAGCTGACCACCTATCGCAAGCTCGCCGAACACGCGCTGCAAAAATTGAATATCACGGGAACGTCGTGGACCGCTGATGCCGCATTGCCCGGCGGCGATATCGATCCGGCGCGTTTCGATACATTTGTTGCGGATCAATGCAGGACCTATCCGTGGCTTGCGAAAGAAACCGTGCTGCGGCTTGCCCGTGCCTATGGCACTCGCATGAACGATCTGTTGGACGGAGCCCAAGGCACCAATGATCTGGGGATGCATTTTGGCGGTGATTTGTACGCGCGGGAATTGGAATATTGCGCAAAGCATGAATTTGTTATGTCGGCGCAGGACATGCTGAAACGCCGTTCCAAACTCTATTTGCACCTTTCAGATGAGGAACAATCCCGCGTCGCCGATTGGTTCGAACAGACGGGCGCTGCGTAAGGGCAAACGGGGCGAACAAAGCCCTACCCGGCCCACTCTTCCTTAAGCAGGCCGAAAACAGCGGTGTCACGGCGATAGCCGGTCCACGTGACCATATTTTGCCGCTGCACCCCTTCGGGTTCTGCACCCAGTTTCAGCACAGCGGCCATTGAGCGTTTGTTGCGCGTGTCGACACGGAACTCCACTTTGACAAAGCCGCATGCAAAGGCGTGTTCGATCATCAATTTCTTCATCGCGCGGTTGAACGTGCCGCCGCGAAGGCGCGGGTGAATGTAAGTCCCGCCGATTTCGACCACAGCAAACATCGTCGGGCGGATAAAGCTGGTCATGCCAACGCATTCTCCGCTTTCCCCTTCGACCACCGCAAACATCACAAAATCGGGCGAAGCGCGCATGATACCAAGCGCAGTGTCGAACCCCGCACCGCCATCAACTGCAGGGCCGAAATTCATCGGATAGATGTTCCAAATTTCAGGATCCGCAGCGCATGCCGCGCGAAGAGATTCCACATGGGTCTCAACAAACGGCTTCAAAACGACTCCGTCGCTCTCAAGCCGAGTCAGCAAATCCGCCGGTCGCAGATCGGTCGCGGGCACGCTAACCATTGAGGGCCGCGCTGAAATGTTTGCGGCACAGCGCAAGATAACGATCATTCCCGCCGATCTCAGTCTGCTCGCCTTCTTTGATAGCCTTGCCATCCGCGCCCACGCGCAGATTCATTGTCGCCTTGCGCCCACAATGGCAGACCGCTTTTAATTCAACCAACGCATCGGCAATTCCCAACAGCGCGGCTGAACCGGGAAATAGAGCGCCCTGAAAATCGGTGCGCAGGCCATAGCACAACACCGGAATGCCCAGTTCATCGGCAACCGCCGCCACTTGCCACACCTGCGCCTCGGTCAAAAACTGCGCCTCATCAATGAGCACACAATCAAGCGGAGTTACCGCATGGGCTGCGCGAATATCGGCGAGCATATGAGTGTCTGGGCGATACAAATGGGCCTGCGCGTCCAGCCCGATCCGGCTGCGAACCCTTCCCTCGCTGCGGGTATCGAGCTCCGCCGTCCAAACCATCGTCGCCATTCCGCGCTCGCGGTAATTGAAGTCCGCTTGAAGCAGCGAAGACGACTTTCCCGCGTTCATGCTGGAATAATAGAAATAGAGTTTTGCCATCGTCCCTGATCCTACGCATTCGACCACAGGGATTGGAAGAGGGAACCGGGCTCAGGGCTGTTGATTAATCCCTGTGACAGGCGGGTTCGGCAATGCTAGCCCTCTGAACAAAGCAAACAACGGGGACTAAAATTATGGCATCGGCCGCAAACGAGGCGCCAAAATCGGAAGGCATGACTGGCTTTTTAGGCTGGGTTGAACGCAGCGGGAATAAATTGCCCGATCCGGTGTTCCTGTTCTTCTATCTCATTATCGGTTTGGTCGTGATTTCGGTGATCGCGGCGCTTTCAGGGGTTTCCGCGCTGCACCCCACCAGCCTCGATGAAACTACCGGCGCGCCTTTGCAGATCGAAGCGGTCAGCTTGCTTTCGGCGGACAATATTCAACGCCTTTGGGTCGAAATGCCCAAAACTTTCACGCATTTTCATCCACTTGGCTATGTTCTGGTTGTGATGCTGGGCGCGGGTGTAGCGGAACGGTCGGGCTTTTTCGCCGCCGGTATGGCCAGCGCGGTTAAGGGCGCGCCCAACGCTTTGCTAACTCCAGTGGTGGCTCTGGTCGCAATGCTGGGCAACCACGCGGCGGATGCAGGTTATGTCGTGCTGATCCCGCTTGCTGGCATTTTGTTTGCCGCTGCAGGTCGCCATCCATTGGCAGGCATTGCAGCCGCCTTTGCCGGGGTGTCCGGCGGGTTTTCTGCGAATATTTCACCGGGCCAGTTGGACGCCTTGCTGTTTGGAATCACCGAAGAGGCGGTTGCCGCCAGCGCGCTTGATCCATCGTGGACCGCAAATCTCGCCGGCAATTGGTATTTCATCATCGCGATGACGGTGATCTATTTGCCCATCATTTGGTATGTGACCGATAAAATTATCGAACCGCGTCTGGGCGCATGGACCGGCGGCGCTTCGGCTGGCGCCGATGCCGACAATCCTGATCCGACTCAGGGGGACACCGCGCTCATCTCTAAAGGTCTGCGCCATGCCAGCGTCGCAGTGCTGTTTGTCGTAGGATTGTGGGTGGCGATGGTGTTCGCACCGGGCACACCATTGGTGAATGAAGCAGCCTGCGAAGGTGTGGCCGAGGCAGATTGCTCAATCCACAGCCAGCTTCGCCCGCTTTACCAATCGCTGGTTGCGGCGTTTTTCTTGCTCTTCCTGTTCGCAGGCTGGGCCTATGGCCGCGCGACCGGATCGATCAAAAATCACCGTGATCTGGTCAATATGATGGCGGAATCGATGAAGGACATGGGCTATTACCTCGTCCTCGCCTTTGCCGCGGCTCATTTTGTGGCGATGTTCAGCTGGTCCAACCTTGGCCTGATTTCCGCCGTACACGGCGCGGCGGCGATCCAATCAACCGGATTGCCTTTGCCGTTGGTGATTGGCCTGATGGTTCTGTTTGCGGCGCTGCTCAATCTGTTCGTTGGCTCTGCCAGCGCGAAATGGGCCTTGTTGGCGCCGATCCTTGTGCCGATGCTGATGCTGCTCGGGATCAGTCCAGAGGGCGCAACGGCGGCATACCGCGTTGGTGACAGCGCAACCAATATCATCACTCCATTGATGGTGTATTTCCCGCTGATCCTGATCTTTGCACAGCGCTGGCAGCCAAACTTTGGCTTGGGCAGTCTGACCGCGATCATGCTGCCCTATTCGGTGTGGCTGTTGATTTCGGGCGTGATCCTGATCGTTGCGTGGTTCGCTCTGGGCATTCCGCTTGGACCGGATGCGCCGGCAGAATACGTCTTGCCAGCCGCGGCAAGTGTCGCCGGAGGCGGGTGAAACACGATACACATGCAGTAAATCGAGGGAGGCTTAGTTTGATCGGATGAAACCAAACGGGCCTCCCTTTCGAACAATAAGCATGACCAATCCGTTCGGCCGCATGTTTCGCATTTTCGTATCGGCGCTTTTGGCGTCGCTTATCGTAGCTGTGCCCACAGGAGTGGGCGCACAGTCTGCGGGTGCTCCACTAAATTACCGGCTTGATGCTGCAAACAGCAACGTCAGCGCACGCGTCGCGTTCTTTGGCCTGTCGAGTAAGACCGCCAGTTTCCCCCGGATGGAGGGCACTGTCACCATAGTTCCTGACGCGCCTGAGCGTGCGGTGATTGATGTGACATTCGATGCAAGCGCATTAGAGGCTCCCGATGAAACGACTCTGGAGCGGCTGCGCGGAGAACGTTTTTTCTGGGTCGATCGCTATCCTGATATCCGTTTCGTTGGGCGCTCGATCAGTCTATCATCGGCAACGCGCGGCACAGTCACAGGCGAACTGACGGCCCGCGGGGTCACGCGAACCGAAACGCTGGATGTAACCTTCACCCGCGATCCCATCGCATCACGTGGTCAAGCGGTGAGCTTTACCGGAGAGATGGAGATCGACCGCCGGCAATATGGCATGAGCAGCTATCAATTGATTGTGGGGAACACGGTGAAAATCCGGCTGAACGCGCGGATGGTCCCGCGTTAGGCTTTAGTCTTCTGCGTCACCCAGGTCGCGGGCAACTTTAGGATCGCGCAGCAATTCCTCAATCCGATCCGCCTCTGCGAAACTTTCATCTTTGCGGAATTTGAGTTTCGGCGCGAATTTCAGGCCCAGCCGCTTGGCCACCTCACGTTGCAGGAATGCCGTGTTTTGACGCAGGGCTTTCACCACCTCATCATCATCCGCATCCAACAACGGCTTCACATAAGCGGTTGCGTTGCGCAAATCAGGGGTCAGTCGCACTTCAGTCACAGCGATATTTGATGCGCTGACCACATCATCATGCACCTCTTGCCGTGCGAGCAATTCGGACAGAATATGTCGCACCCGCTCCCCTACTTTAAGGACGCGGACGGATTGTTGTTCGGCGGTGTGATCTAGTCGTTTTGCCATATGCTGTGCGCAAATACGGGCTATCCGCCCATTTTGCCAAGGATATTCTTGAGGCTGTTCATATTGCGCGCGGTGCCTTTGACCTTAAGCCTGCGTTGAAGGAACTTGCTGGACAAATCCGACACCCCCACGCCGTGCACATAATCGAGAAACAGGACCCGGTCGCCAATCGCCAGCCGCTCGCTGCCTTTTAAGCGATGCTCTTCGATCAGGGCATCGACCGCCGGATGTTCCGGCTGTTGGCTGAGGAAAATGGAATGCACCATCTTGTCACTGCCGTGATGTGGGCCCGTGCCGTGAAATGGGTTTTCCTGCACAGCCGCGCGCACTTCATCGCGGCTTCGCACCATTACACATGAATTGAACCCAAAGCGGGTCTTGATCAAATCCTCGATCGCAATTTCGAGCATGGTCGGATCAGCATCGCTATCCAAAACAACATTGCCGCTCGCCGCGATAGTGGTGACATCGCCGTATCCAGCGTCTGCAAACGCAGCCTTAACATCGACCATCTTTACCCGGTTGCCGCCGATGTTGATGGAGCCAAGAAGGGCGAGGTAACGCTGGGTCATGTGAAGGAGCACCGATAGAAATATTGTCGGACATATCTGCAATAAGAAATCTCATACACTCCGAACGCACCCGATTTTCCAGCTGATAACGCGTCCGCGTCGCCGCTAGGATCATAGAGATACCCAGAGGCGCGCACGACATAGCCATCAACATCGAAAGCAAGCCTTGTTTGAGTTCCCAATCGATCAACGAGAACCTTTGAGCCATCGAAATCAAAATCCGATTCTGACCCCGCAACCTGTGAACGAAATTGGTCGTCGGCCAACATAGATTCATACTTTGCTGTGGCGAAGTAATGCGCAGCGCCCGTCACGGGCATGGTAAGAAGGTAGAATAAGAGCAAAGCTATTGGGGCAGACAGCAATGTGACCGCAAAGCGCCAACGTTCCTCGTTCCAATCTTCTTTAAAGGACAGCCACGTTGCGAAGATCCATATCGCCAGCCAAGCGATGGCAGCCAAAGACAAAAACAATGCAGATAGGAGCGTTTGTACGAGGCCGCCAATCGGCGCCATCCATGCAATGTGCACGAGCGCGAAAAGAAGGAAGGTGACGCTGGCTGCAAGGCCCCTTGGCAATCGTTTGAGCCTGAGGGCGATGCCGCCGCCGCAGCTCATCCCCCCATTCCCGTCTCCGTCGCAGAGGGCCGCTTTGACGGGATCGCGGTGCTGGTTGAACGGGCGTAGACCTTGCCTTCTTCATCCGTCAGCTCACCTTCGAGAAAGATCACCCGCCGCCCTCCTTTGACGACTCGCCCTGTGCCAATAATCACAGCGCCTTCAGGGATCAGCCGAAGTAGGCTCATCGAGATTTCAAGGTTGAGCGGAGCCATTTCGCCGCCAGTGGCCGCGACATAGGCGTATCCCATTACATCATCGAGATAACCCGCAACCAAGCCGCCCTGCACGCCTCCGCGCCATGTGGTCATTTCACGCTTTACCGTGAAACGCATGGTCGCGGTTTGCGTCGCTTCGTCGTAGCCGACAAACTCCGAGCCGAGCAATTCCGTGTGCGGAGACCCATGATGGTCCTTTGGGAAATGGGGTTCGTTGCTCATCGTTTCACCATTTCGTTATTGAAGCCACCAAATCGGAATGCCTATCATGCCGGCGATCGCGATGCTCAAAGAACCGATGCAGCCCTCCAAACCCTTCTTCCACCAAGGCAGAGCGGCCCAACGCCGCTCCTCTTGCTGCTCGGAATTCAGATAGCGACCGCCATCGTCCTCATCCATTTAGATCGCTCAATACGCCAACGTCCGCTCACGCTCTTCAACTTCGAAGACCTCAAGGCTGTCGCCCGGTTTGATGTCGTTCGTGTCTTCGAGCACAACACCGCATTCGAGGCCGGAGCGAACTTCGTCCACGTCATCCTTGAAGCGCCGCAGTGAGGCGATGGTTGTTGCCGATACAATGACATCTTCGCGTGTGAGACGCGCGAACAGGCCTTTGCGGATAACGCCATCGGTGACCAGCAGACCAGCGGCTTTGTCGCGCTTGCCCGACTTGAACACTTCTTTGACTTCGGCGCGGCCAACCACGGTTTCGATCCGCTCTGGACCCAGCTCGCCGGCCATTTCCTTCGCGACTTCTTCGGTGAGGTGATAGATCACATCGTAATACATCATCCGCACGCCATCGCGTTTGACCAGTTCGCGGGCCTTGGCATTGGGGCGCACGTTAAAGCCGATAATCGGTGCGTTCGATGCCGCCGCCAACGTCACGTCGCTTTCCGTGATCGCACCAACGCCTGCGTGCAGGACGCGGACCTTGATATCGTCGGTTGAGATGTTGTGCAGCGCGGTGACGATCGCTTGGACCGAACCTTGCACATCCGCCTTCACCAACACCGGCCATTCGATCAGGTCGGATGCGAGGTTGTTGAACATCGTATCGAAACTGGTCGGTGCCAAAGCCGTGCGCTGTTCGGTCGCCTTTTCCTGACGATAGGCAGCAACTTCGCGGGCGCGCTGTTCATCATCAACCACGGTCAACTGATCACCAGCCGACGGAACCCCGCCAAGGCCAAGGACCTCGACCGGCATAGATGGGCCAGCTTCTTTGATCTGTTTGCCCGCATCGTTGACGATGGCGCGCACGCGGCCGCTCTTTGTGCCAACGACAAAGGTGTCGCCGCGTTTCAGGGTGCCGCGCGTCACGATCACAGTCGCAACCGGGCCGCGGCCCTTATCAAGCTGCGCTTCGATCACAGTTGCATCAGCATTGCGATCAGGCCGTGCTTTCAATTCAAGCAATTCAGCCTGCAGCGTGATCGCTTCGACCAGCTGATCCAGACCCGTGCCCTTGGTTGCCGACACTTCGACATCCTGCACTTCACCCGACATTGCTTCCACAATCACTTCGTGTTCGAGCAAGCGGCTGCGGATATTGTTCGGATCGGCCTCTGGCTTATCCATTTTGTTGATCGCCACGATCATCGGAACGCCAGCCGCTTTCGTGTGATTAATCGCTTCGATTGTTTGCGGCATAATGCCGTCATCGGCGGCCACAACCAAAACGACAATATCGGTCACATTGGCACCGCGCTGACGCATTTCGGAGAATGCAGCGTGACCCGGCGTATCCAGGAATGTGATCTTTTGCTTGTTCTTGGCCGTGATTTGATAGCTGCCGATATGCTGTGTGATACCGCCGGCCTCGCCTTTGGTCACATTGGCACCGCGCAGCGCATCTAGCAGTGACGTTTTGCCGTGATCGACATGGCCCATGATCGTGACAACCGGTGGACGCTCTTTCAGCGTCTCTTCGGGGTCTTGATCCTCAGTCGTGTCAATATCGACATCGGCTTCAGAGACCTTTTCAATGTTGTGGCCAAACTGTTCGACCAGCAATTCTGCTGTGTCCTGATCAATCGTCTGATTGACGGTGACCATCATATCCAGATTGAACAGTTCTTTGACGAGGTCAGCGCCCTTCTCACCCATACGTTTGGCGAGTTCACCGACGGTGATCGCTTCGGGCACGATAACGTCGCGCACTTGTTTTTCACGCGGTTTCGATGAACCGCCGCCTTGCATCCGGCGCTCTTTTTCACGCGCACGTTTCAAAGCGGCCAGGCTGCGCGCACGGCGACCTTCGTCTTCGTTGAGAGCTTTGGTGACAGTAAGCTTGCCCGAACGGCGCTTGTCCTTGCCGCCATCTTGCGATGGTCCGCCCTTTTCGTCTTTCTTCTTTTTCTTTTCAGGGCGCTTGGATTCCGGACGAGCGACAGGCGTAAATTTGCGTGCTGCGGGCGTCGGTGTGCCGCTGGCAGCGGGTGCCTCTTCGACGACCGGTGCATTTGCGGCGGCTTCTTCTGCTGCCTGCGCTTCTGCGGCGGCCTTCGCCTCTTCCGCTGCGCGTTTTTCGGCCTCTTCTTCGGCCTTCCGATTCTCTTCAGCGCGCTGCTTTTCGCTTTCGGCTGCTTGCTTTGCCTTTTGGTCGTCACGCTTGCGCGCTTCTTGCGCCATTTGCAGGCGCTCTTCTTCAACTTCGCGTTGGAGGCGAGCGACGCGTTCCTGCGGCGTTTCCCCGGCAGACGCTTTTGGCGCTGGCTTGGGCGCAGTCTTCTTGGCCGCAGGAACGGGCGCGGGCTCAGGCGCAGGTGCTGGCGCGGGCTCAGGCGCTTGCTCTGGCGCAGTGTCAGCGGGAGGCGTTTCGCCTGGTTTCAAGAGCTTGCGGCGGCGCTTCACCTCAACCGCCACCTTGTTGGTGCGGCCGTGGCTAAAGGTCTGCTTGACCTCTCCTGCATCCACCGGTCGTTTAAGGCCAAGTGGTTTGCGGGTGCGTTTTTCTGGTTCGTCGCTCATTATAGCTCGTTAGTCCTTCAAAATTCTTCTGTGGCCGCCTTGGCCAAAAGCGTGGGCAAATCCCACGCGCATATTCATTCGATCAGAGTCGCTAATTGGGGGGATCGCTCCCCTTGAAATCAGCCAGACCCTTGAATTCAGGCAAACCCTTATAGCTAGACAGCCGCTTTATAGCCTGCCCAACCCGGTCCGATGCGCGGGAACCCTTGCCCCGACCATCATTCTGACCCGAAACGCCCAAATGGACGACATTTTCTCGGCCCAATGCCACAGACAGCGCATTGCGGTCCAGTGGCAAGACGATCCCGCGCATTCCGGACCCTTCGGCATCGCTGCCGACGCGCCAGGCTTGATCAAGCTTCTTACGGCCATCTTCGCTGCTGTCGCTAGCATGCAAAAGCACCGCGATGCGCCCAGTGCGCGCCTGTTCTTCAATCCGGCTGGAGCCAAGCACAATGTTGCCGCCCCGCATTTCCAAACCCAACCGATCAAGCAAAGTTCGGATCAACGCCGCTTCGACCGCTTGCGGCAAATCGTCGCTGTAGGAAAGGGCTGCGCCTTTGGAAGTGTCTTTTGCCCCGCCTTTAAACGCACGCATCAACGCCCGCTTGAAATGGCCATCGGCCATCGCAGTTTCAAGCACGGTGCGATCCGGCGCAATCCATGCGCCCCGCCCCGGTGCTTTCGCATTGGGATCGGGCAGAACCTCGCCGGTCGGCGAGATGGCCAGCCGGATCAATTCCTCGCGCGAATGCACTTCGCCGGAAAGGACACAGCGCCGCTGGCTCTCAGTCTCCTTAACAGAAGGCTGAGAAGCGGGCGCTTCAGCGATGTCGGACGTCAGGCGCTCATTGGGTGGAGTCCGCATCAGCGGCCTCCTGATTGTCAGGCTCTTGAGCGGGAGCAGCAGGCTCCTCGTCTTCGAACCAGTGCGCGCGGGCAGCCATGATGATTTCGTTACCTTGCTCTTCGCTCAACCCGTATTCACCCAGAACGCCGCCCTTATCCTGCTCACGCTGAGGCCGGCGCATCGGCGGGCCGTCAGTGTTGTTGCGGCGGCGCGGCGCTTCGCGTTTCTTCGCGATCAATTCATCGGTCGCAAGATCGGCCAAATCGTCGAGAGTCTTGATCCCCGCCTTGCCCAGCACAACCAGCATCGCCTCGGACAGGTGCGGCATGGTTGCCAGATCGTCCTCAACGCCCAATTCGCGGCGGGCAACACGGTGCGTCTCTTCCTGACGCTCCAACGCTTCAACAGCGCGGCTTTGCAGCTCTGCTCCAAGCTCTTCGTCAAAGCCTTCGATCGCGGCCAGTTCGGAATTGTCGACATAGGCGACTTCTTCCAGCATCGCGAAACCTTCTGCGACAAGCAGCTGCGAAAGCGTTTCGTCCACGTCCAGCTCTTCTTCGAACATTTTGGAACGCTCAGCGAATTCCTTAGAGCGTTTTTCGGACGCCTCTTCCTCAGTCATTATGTCGATCTGGTGACCGGTCAGCTGGCTGGCGAGCCGCACGTTTTGACCGCGGCGGCCAATCGCAAGGCTGAGCTGATCATCAGGAACAACGACTTCGATGCGGCCTTCTTCTTCGTCGAGCACAACGCGCGCCACCGTTGCCGGTTGAAGTGCGTTAACAACGAAGGTCGCAATGTCATCCGACCATGGAATAATGTCGATCTTTTCGCCCTGCAATTCCTGCACGACGGCCTGAACGCGGCTGCCCTTCATACCAACGCAGGCGCCGACCGGGTCGATGGAGCTGTCGTGGCTGATAACGCCGATCTTGGCGCGCGAGCCGGGATCGCGGGCAGCGGCTTTGATTTCGATAATGCCGTCATAAATTTCGGGCACTTCTTGCGCGAACAACTTGCGCATAAAATCAGGCGCACCGCGCGACAGGAAAATCTGCGGACCGCGGTTGTTGCGCTCCACCTTGGTGATCAGCGCGCGAACACGCTCATTGGTGCGGGCCGCTTCACGAGGGATTTGTTGATCCCGGCGGATAACGCCTTCGGCGCGGCCAAGGTTGACGATTACATGACCGAATTCGACCGACTTGATCACGCCAGTGATAACTTCGCCAGCGCGGTCTTTAAATTCTTCGAACTGACGTTCACGCTCGGCATCTCGGACCTTTTGAAAGATCACCTGCTTTGCACTTTGCGCGTCAATCCGTCCCAAATCCACTGGAGGCAGCGGATCAACGATGAAATCGCCGACGCTTGCGCCATCCTGCAGTTTTTGCGCCGCCTTCAGATCGACCTGCTTGAAGTAATCCTCAACCTCTTCGACCACCTCAACAACACGCCACAGCGTCAGATCGCCGGTCACCGGGTCAAGCTTTGCACGGATGTCGTTTTCTGCGCCGTAACGGTTGCGAGCCGATTTCTGGATCGCCTCTTCCATTGCTTCGATAACGATCGATTCGTCGATCATCTTTTCCGATGCAACGGATTTCGCAATTGCGAGCAGTTCTGCCTTATTGGCGGAAATGGCACTGGCCATCAGATGTTACGCCTTTTCTTCTGAGTCAGAGAATTCTGTCTCGGGGGATACTTCATCAACACCGTCAGTGTCGATGGGCTTAGTAGCAGCAATCAAAGCGTCGGTCAGAACCAGCTTTGCGCTGTGAATAGTGTCGCGGGGCAGCGATGCCTCGCCCGTCTTTGCGTCAACAATGGTGACCTTACCATCGGCAATGCCAATAAGCTCGCCCTTATAGACACGTTTTGTATCGGCATTGCCGAAACTCTTGTCCATGACGATCCGCGCAGTGTGTCCGGCCCAATTGGCGAAGTCTTGTTCGCGGGT
The DNA here is from genome assembly GCA_947502815.1 of uncultured Erythrobacter sp. Classification (GTDB taxonomy): domain Bacteria; phylum Pseudomonadota; class Alphaproteobacteria; order Sphingomonadales; family Sphingomonadaceae; genus Erythrobacter. The sequence continues at coordinate 1,011,093 of CANNBH010000001.1, read as the reverse complement.
AAGCGGACGGTCAATGCCCGGCGATGACACTTCGAGATGATAGGCGCCTTCGACCAACAATTCGCCCGCTTCTTCGCGCGCGTCCATCATCGCCGACACCGCCCGCGAAAGTTGGGCGCATTGTTCAATCACCAGCTGACCCGTTGCGGGGTCTTCCGCCATGATTTGCAGTGCTTCACCGCCATCGCCAGCTTCCGATGGCATCATCTTTACGCGCACCAAGTCAAACCCAAGGGCAATTGCCTCAGGTTCGATCAGGTCGGTTAAGCGTGCAATATCGGTCATCTGGCCCTTGGCTCTTAAATCGCAAATATAACGTCCCATTATGACAAAGCCGAAAAGCGCCGGCCCCGTGTGGCGCCAGCCCTACATTGTGTCGACGATGTTGGGATGAATGGGCAATTAGGCGCGGCGCGGCCATTTGGCAAGCCTTTGCAGCACGATAATTGATGATCCGCGGTGATCGTATGCGACATGACTGTGCGGAATGCAGTTCTTGCCTGAAAGACTAGTGGCCCCCGCCCACCCAATCGCGCGCTTCTTGAAGCAAAGCGCGCTTCTCATGGTCTTGGAAACTTGCCGAATAGTCGCGCATAGCCAGCACATGATCGTCGGTTAAAGGCTTTTCGAATTTGATGCCATTTGATCCGCCTTTGTGGCCCATTTCGCAACCAACGACCCAGCCAAATTGGTCGATCCCCGCCACAGCCAAAATCACTTCAGCGCGTTTGTGCAGAGGCTCCGGCAACCCAATTCGTGCGCCCGTTCGGGACAGATTCACAAGGATGCAGCGCCGCGTATCAGTCAATGTGACCAATCGCGCCGGGATCGATAGACGCAATCGCGGTGCCCCGCGCCTGCCGAGAGGGACGGCGGGGTCCGTACCTGTGCTAAGCGCAACGCCTGCCCTACTTTGGGCAGTAGGATTTGAGTCAGAATCGCGGAGACACCACTGCTCTTCGGCAGCTTCGTCAGACAAAAAACTGGCGGCAAGAGACGATCGCATGATCGCACTAATTTACGCAGGGCTGGTCAATACAGCCCTGACGCGGACCTACGCGAAATGCCTAGGATGTTAGGCCGATGTTGCGCTTCATTTTAGTTCGATTTGGGCCATTATCGGCTGGCTGCTTCGGCCCCTGCAGCCCAACTGCGCGCTCTGGCCTCCAATTCGTCACGTTCAACATCTTCAAGCTGTTCTTGAAAATGACGAATGCCGAAAACGAAAACATTGCTTACCGGAATTTCGAACTCAAGAGCGTTAAAACCGCGATCCTGACGGATAACGGTCATAAAGTGATCGATAGGTCCGCAGCGCAAATATCCATCAGCGCCAACTTTCAAAGGCTCTTCGATCACCATGCGCAATCCAGTGCGCGACAGGTTGGTAACAATGCATTTGTGGACGCCCTGCGTGGACATGAATTCACCCGGCAGGCTTAAATCCATACGCGGAGCGGCGCGGCGTTTGGCAGGTGTTTCATTCTCAGGCATTTCGTCGGCAAACATTCGCTTCGATCTATCTCGTATGTTGTTCGTTATTCAGTGTCTTCGGCCCAACCGCCGATAGGTTCGCCTTCGTCATCGTATTCCCCGTCACGGCTGTAATCGGAAAACGGATCATTGGAGTTTTTTGGCCGGGTGCTGCGATTCTCATTCGCCTGCAGGGACAATTCCTCTTCCAAGGCCTGATCGACGGCGTAAGAACCAACTCCCACCAATCCAACACAACCCACCATGCCCAGGATCGCGAGTGCACCGCATCCCATCAATAGAGTTTTGAAAATATCCATGAACGGCGCCCAGAATTGCTCAACCACATTACCTATGGCGCATCTGATAGACCTCTATCCGTGTAAAAAAGGTTATCTTACAATTCAAAAAAGAGTTCTGCCGCTTCGCAGACTTACGGGTCCGCTTTGCCGCCAACCTCTTCCATCAACCCATGCTTTTTGATTGCATGGCGAATTTGGTCATAGCTGAGGCCCAGCGCCTTTGCGGTTTGCCGCTGGTTCCAACGATGCTTCCCCAGGGCATGCTCAACAATCGCCCGTTCATGCGCGTCAACCGCGGAACGCAAATCATCAATTGTCTCAAAATCCACGCCCGGAGGAACCGTGCCGCCAGATTGAGCCCCTCCGCCAGTACCACCCGGTATCGATGCAGTTGGCGGCGCGCCGCCCTCGGATCGCCGGTGCGACGGACTTGCCGGTTTCCACGGGCTGTCAAACGGATCGAATTGCGCATGGGCGATGGGGGTTTCGGGATCGTCCCACCGATACACCGCGCGTTCCACCACATTGCGCAATTCGCGCACATTGCCGGGCCATGCGTATTCTTCCATTTGCGCCATCACATGCGGCGCAAATCCGGGCCAACCATGCCAATCCAATTCCGCCGCCATCCGCCGCGCGAAATATTCCGCCAACACGCCAACATCGCCATCGCGCACGCGCAATGGCGGTAAAGTGATGACTTCAAAACTGAGTCGGTCGAGAAGGTCAGCGCGGAATTCACCCGATTTGGCCAAAGCAGGCAGATCATCATTGGTCGCTGCAACAATGCGCACATCGACCCGTGTCGGGCGTGAGGCACCAATCCTTGTCACTTCTCCATATTCGACCGCGCGCAGCAGCCGTTCTTGCGCACCCATCGACAATGTGCCCAGTTCGTCGAGAAACAATGTGCCTTGATCGGCTTCTTCGAACCGACCCGCTCGCGCTTTGGTAGCACCCGTAAAGGCTCCCGCCTCGTGGCCAAACAATTCGGCCTCAATCAAGGTTTCCGGGAGCGCGGCGCAATTCATGGTCACCAGCGGCTCACCCCAACGGCTGGACAGGCGATGCAAGCGTTCGGCAATCAATTCCTTGCCGGTACCGCGCTCACCAATGATGAGCACAGGCCTGCTCATCGGGGCAGCGCGGCTGGCTCTTTCCACTGCGTCTAAGAATGCACCGGATTGGCCAATAAATTGATTTTCGCGCTCCATGACCAACCTATAGTAAAATTTCCCAAAGGTTGGCAATAGGAGCCAATTCACAATTTCCCGAAAAATTCAAAAATGGCTGATTTCCGCCATTTTTCAGGTTTGGCACACCGTTTGCAAAACATATCACAACAGTTTCAGACACACGCTTTCGGGAGAACCCACCATGTACAATCAACGCTTCTTCGGCACCAAACTTGGCCAAGCTTCGTTCGCCAGCATCGCCGCGATGGTTGCGATGATCGCTCTCACCAGCCAGATGAACCACATCAATGATAATGCATCATTGGCGCAGCCGAGCGGTGAAACCGCAATGTTCGTTGAGCTTGCTTGAGCAGATCGTGGCTAAGCGAGAAGCCAACGACACCGGATTACCCCTAGGGCCGGAACGCAGCGTTCCAGTCGCACAGGCCGATCTTAGTGACACACTTTCCCCGACGCATTCCCGAGCGAATCCCCAATCGCGCAGCGTCAAAAGTGTCCAAGACGGCAGCGTTTCGGCCCAACCCGGTTCTTCAAAAGGCGCCCTCTCGCGGCTCGATGCAGAAATCGAGGCCTTGCGCAGGAGCCCCACTCCGACGCAAGGTCGTCTGGACAAAGATGAAGGCGGCCAATCCAGCAGCCTAACCACAAACCCGTTTTTAGATGGAGTAGCCTTTATGGGCATTTTCAGCCGAACCCGCGACATCATTGCCGCCAATTTCAACGATATGCTGGATAATGCAGACGATCCGCAGAAGATGATCCGGATGATCATCCTCGAAATGGAGGAAACTCTGGTCGAAGTGCGCGCCAGCGCAGCCCGCACCATTGCCGATCAAAAAGAGATGCACCGTCATGTTGTAAAACTCGACCGGCTTGAGGCTGATTGGGCAGAGAAAGCGCAATTGGCGCTTTCGAAAGATCGCGAAGATCTGGCCCGAGCCGCTTTGGTCGAAAAGAAAAAAGCGAGCGGGACCGGAGATCAACTGCGAGCAGAGATCGCCGTGCTCGATGATGCCCTTCGCGCTTACGAAGATGACATTCAAAAATTGCAGCATCGCCTGCGCGAGGCACGCAGCCGCCAAACACAGATTGCGGCGCGCCTCGAAAGTGCAGAAAACCGCGTGAAGCTGCGCACTTTGATGAGCACCGAACGGACCGACGAAGCGCTCGCCCGGTTCGACCAGCTCGAGCGCCGCGTCGATTTCGCCGAAGGCCGCGCCGACGCCATGTCGATCGCAGAAAAAGGTGCACCATCGCTTTCAGATGAGATTGCCGCGCTCGAAGGAGCCGACGCGATCGACGATGAACTCGCACAAATGAAGAAAGCGCTCGGCAAAGACAGCGCCGACGCCAAGCAAATTAAGGGGAATTAATCGATGGAACCCGAATTCATCGTCGTGCCGATGTTCCTCATCGGCTTGCCATGGCTCATCCTCCATTATGTCACCAAGTGGAAAACCGCCGCCACCATCACATCTGACGACGAAGTGCTGTTGGAAGAGCTCTACAATCTCGCCAAGCGGCTGGATGAACGCATGGACACTGTTGAGCGTTTGGTCGCCAGCGATGACCCATCATTCAACCCCGTAAAACGGCTTCAGGCCGACCAAGAATCCGACAACCAGCAGCTGCGCGAACTTGAGCAGATGATGGCCGAAAAGAAAGGCGCCCAACAATGAATAGCCCCCGCACAACGCTTTACCGCGATAGCCACAATGCAAAACTGATGGGCGTGTGCTCAGGCATCGCAGAATACACCGGTGTTGATCGGTTTTGGATCCGCTTGGGCGCTGTGGCGCTGACCGTATTCGCGCTTGGTCCCTTGGGTGTCGGCGCATATTTTCTCGCTGGGTTCCTGTTGAACAAGAAACCGCCGTATCTCTACACCGATGCCGCTGAGCAGAAATATTGGCAGCGCGTTCGGCAAAGCCCGAAACGCACCGCCCGCGAAATCCGCGCTCGGTTCCGCGATGTTGATCGCCGCCTTGCCGATGTTGAAACCTATTACGTCAGCAACAATCAGCGCCTGACCGCCGAAATCGAACAGCTGCGCTAAGCGCATTAGAAAGGGGAAAGATCGATGGGAGAATTGATACCAATCGTGGCCATCATTTTCGGCTGCACCATCCCAATGGTCGCCATTTGGGCAAAGCATAAAGAAAAAGTCGCACAAATGCAGGTTACGACAACTGCCGAGCATACTGCTGAAAAGGCGGCACAATATGCCAGCCAAGTTCAGCGGCTCGAAGACCGAGTCCAAGTGCTCGAGCGGATCGTCACTGATCGTGGATATGACGTCGCAACCCAGATCGAGGCACTTCGTGACACGCGACAGGTCGAGACCTCCGACAACGGCATCCCGCTTAACATCAGCAAGCAGGAGCAGGTCTGATGGAACCCGATATGATGTTCTTTATCGTGCTGCTCGTCGCGATCAGCACGGTGGGGTGGATCGTCAACAACTGGATCCGCGCAAAACATGGATATGCATTGGAAGACGAATGGGGCGGCACGACGGAAAAATCCGACCATGCTGAAACGCACCGACTCAAGGCCGAAAACCGTGAGCTGAATGACAAGCTTGATACAATGCAGGATCGAATGATCGTGCTGGAAAAGATTGTCACCGATCGCGGCTATTCACTGTCGGATGAGATTGAGGCCCTGCGCGATGCGCCCGCCGCAAAAATGACCGAAACCTCAACCGCCGACACCGGCACCCCGCTCAATCTAGGAAAGAAGGAAACACGAGCATGAGCGTCGACGCAGCCGCCACTATTGTCCCACACATACCATGGATAGTTGCCGGCGGACTGGCGCTGGGGGCAGCAGGAATATTCGGCTGGATTCACACCACCCGCTTGCGGATTCAGCATGGCTACCCGCTCGATGGAGCATGGGGCCAGGCCCTAAAGCCATCCACCGACAACGAAGCCAAGCAACGCGTCGCCTTGCTGACGCAAGAAAACGCCGAACTGCGCGCGGAGTTGGGATCGGTGAAAGACCGCCTGATCAACATTGAACGCATCGTCACCGACAGAGGTTATGGTCTTGGCTCTGAAATCGAATCCCTAAGGGAAGACGTGGGAGAGCGCGCTTTGGAACATCGCAAAGACGAAGGGAGCGCCTGATGGACAGCGATTTGGTTATCATCTTTGGCGGCGTCTTTCTGATCCTGATGGTGCTGGGCATCACCCTTAAATCAATCGTGGATTCGGTGCTGAGCTACAAACGCGAACAGAACGAGACGCGCGTTCCGCAGAACCTAGGAGAGATCAACACCATCGCTGAGCGCACGCAGATGATTGAAGATCGCCTGCACGTCTTGGAACGCATCGCAACCGATCGCGGACACATGCTGGCCGATGAAATTGATGCCCTGCGCAGTGCAATCCCACACGAAACTGAAAAGGCAAAGGAACGCGGCTGATGTTTGGTCCAGACACATCCTTAGTCATGGATGCGCTCCAAATGGCAGCCCTTGCCGCTGTTGCCGGTGGAGGGGCCGTCTATTTGCTGCTGCGCCGGCGTAAAAGGCCAGCCCAATCGTCCGGGCACACCGCTTCAGGTTTGGGCGGGTCTGAAACGATCCAATCAGATTTGGAGGGCCGCGTGCGTGTGCTTGAACGGATAGCCACTGACACCGCCATGAGCGACCCCGCTGAACTGGCTGAAGAAATTGAATCCCTCAGGGAAACCTCATTTGAAGGAGCACCACGATGAATTTGACCACGATTGCAATCGTTGCGATCGTCATATGGGGGATCGTCCAACTCGCCAAAGCGCGTGCGGGCATCATTTCCGACGAAGATGGCAATGAAACCTATGTTGGCGGCAAGGATGATGTCACCCGCGCTGAAGTGGCCGAGACCCGCAAAGAGATCGAACAACTGCGCGAACGGCTGCATGTTTTGGAGCGCATTGCCACAGACAACAACACGATGGATGCCCGCGAACGTGCCCGCATCGCCGCCGAAATCGAGGCGCTGCGCGGGCCCAGTGAACCGACTTTGGCTGAACCGGCCATCACGCACGACCCAAATCTGGCAACCCCGATTCCCAACTCTGAGAACACGGCCCCCACCGCCCGTGCAAAGGAGCAGAGCAAATGATGATCGACTCTACCCTCGTAACCGCCGCCGCTTGCCTGTTTGGCATCTGCATATTGGCCTTTATGGCGCTGCGCGGCTGGCAAGATTGGCTTGAGCTTAAGCGTCAGGAACTTGAACGTTTGCATGCATCTTCGGCGCATTATGGCGAAATCGAAGGCGGCGCCCCCGGAAGCTCCGGTGGCACGCTTGCCGGAGGTGTCGGCGCGGCGCGGATTGAACTTGCCGATATGAAAGAGCGGATCAAGAAACTCGAAGCCATCGCCAGCGGGGTTGAACTTTAATACGCACCCTGCGGCTATCCGCCGATTTGACATTCGGGCCTTCCCAACTGCGCAGGCGCTCCCTAAATGCCGCCCATGCGAACGCTTGATGATATACTCGAAGAATATGATTTTCTCGAAGGCGATGAACGCTATCGGCTGCTGATTGAGCTGGGGCGTGAACTGGATGAAATGCCAGATGCGCTTAAGACCGATGCCACATTGGTGCGCGGATGTTCGGCGGCCGTCTGGGTCTATCCAACCGAAGACACCGGCACTGCGGGCGGCGCATCGCGGCTGCATTTTTTGGCGGACAGCAATGCCGCCATCACCAAAGGGATCGTTGCTCTGGTCATTTCGGCGGTGCAGGATAAACCCGCTGCAGACGTCGCTGCAATGGATGTGATTGGCATGCTCAGCCCCTTTGATCTCAAAAACCAATTGTCCAGCAACCGGACCCAAGGCGTGCCCAATATGATCGGATTGGTGCAACAGCATGCAGCCCGCATCGCCGATCAAGAAGCAACCGGAGCGTAATCGGTGCGGCGGCTGTATCTTGCCGCGGGTTTGATCAGCACAGGATTGGGCGCGATTGGCGCGTTCTTACCGCTGTTGCCGACGGTGCCATTTCTGCTTTTGGCGGCATTCTGTTTCGCGCGCAGCAACCCCGAATGGGAACGCAAGATCCTCGACCATCCGGTTTGGGGCCCGCAGGTGATCGCATGGCGCGAACGGCGGGCAATATCACGCCGCGCCAAGGTCGTGGCCGTTGTTACTTTGCTGATTGGCGTTGGGTTCACTTGGGCCACGTTGGGGCATCCATGGGTTTGGATTTCGGTCACTGTGACTGTGGTCGTCGGCAGTTGGATTTCCACTCGGGCGGAGTGAAGTTGCGCAGGGATGCAACCCGTTTCAGCACCCTTGCGGCAACGAGGCGCATATTTTCCTACAATGGTCATGATTGCTAAGGCGCGGCGAGCTCTTTCTCATCGCTGCTTTGCGCATTGACCGCGTCTCGGCCCCAATCTGCTGGAGCGATCCTCCGCAATTTGGAAAGTTACACTTCAGCGGCGCCAACTTGTGGTGAATCCATATAATTTCAGTGGCTTGATAGGATATTTGATTTCCATAAAAACCGGCAAAGCGGTCCACATCTGCAGGCCTCAATCAAGCAATCACCCGCATCTCAATGGAGGCGTCAGCGGCAGTTGGGATCGCCTCCGCGGCAGTCTCTTCGACAGCAGCAGGGCCGCCCAGTTCGCGCACCATTTCAAATGGGCCGCGCCAATGATCGATACGCCATTCGCCGGTGATGACCTCCCCTTCGTCACAAAGTGAGCCGAAATAAAGCACCGTTTCGCGATATTCATCGCCCGCCCCGTGATAGGTTTTGGAAAAATGAACAGAGCGCCCGATGCGCTGTCCGACCAACGTAGAATGCGCGGTGCCAGATGCGAATTCATGCGGTTCGATAATCGACCCGCTCAGCACGCCGCCGCTATCAGCCAAAGTCGCAAGAAACGGCGTGACGGGGCCAGCCTCTGGGACATCGGGGTACGAGAATGTGCCATCCCATCGCCCGGAGAGATCAGTGGATTTTGCGCCCACAGGTCAATCAAACCGGCGCATTACGAAAACCCCGCCATCGTCAGGCAAAACCCACGTCCCCGAAATCGTTCGACCATCTGCGGATAGCATACCCTCGTATTGGACGGGTCTGGAATAGGCCGTGCCAGAAGCAATATATTGTTTCGTGAAGCGGAGCGTTTCGCCATCGAAACTTCCTTCGATCTGCGCTTTGATTTGGCCGTCATTGTGCAGGTGTTTTTCGGTTATCAAACCGGTCAAGGCATCGTCTTTGCCGCCCAATCGCGCCTTGAAAGGCGTCTCTCCGATTTCGGCAGACGAGGAATAGGAATAGCTGCCTTGCCATAATCCTTTGAGATCACTTGCATCGGTCATTTTGTTTCAGGCTCTCCTCGATCGCCTGAGTTTTAATGCTCCGCCGCGCTACAGCAAGGCCGCACTATCCCTCAATTCTGCCTGGCCAGCTTTACGCTGCGCCACCAATTCTGCCTTCAGTTTGGCCGGGTCGCGTGCGATTACGAAACCAAAGCTGACCCCGCCTTCCTTGCCGATTGTCGCATGGTGTAGCTTGTGCGCTTGGACCAAGCGCTTGGCATAACCGCGTTTGGGCACGAAGCGGAAAAAGCGCTGATGAACCAAGCCATCATGGATGATCGCATAGACAACACCGTAAAGATTCACGCCCAATGCGGCCCACCACAAAGCCTCCCAATAGAGCGATCCGAAAATGTACATGGCGGCGTTGATGGTGCCAAAGACAACTGCGAAAAGGTCATTCTTTTCAAAAGTGTTTTCATGCGGTTCGTGATGGTCGCGGTGCCACCCCCAACCCCAACCATGCATGATGTATTTGTGCGCAAACCACGCGAAGATTTCCATCCCGACAAGGGCTGCAAAAGTCACTGCGATGCATTCGAACCAAGTCACGCGGTTTTCTCTGCCATTGATGTTTGTGGATCAGGCGAAGGGCAACCAGTTTCTTTCGCCGTTTCCGTGCCGGTTCCCACCCCTGCGCGTTTGGCCTGAGGCAGAGCCCACCATGGCACATCTGGCCGCCGGTGATGTTCAAGATGGTAACCAAAATGAAAGCAGGTTGCGAGGCTCGCCATCAACCCGAAATCGTTGGAGCGCGCGTTGTGGGAATCGGCAAATGGTTTGTCCGGAGTATGATGATGCGGGCGATATGTGCCGAAATAGAACAATTGCACCGAAGAAAGCAGCGCCGGTACCCCATAAAGCATTACGATTTGCACCATGGGAATGCCAATGACGAGCCAGTAGATTGCAACAACTGTGTGCACAAACACCAGCGATTGCCACCCGAAATAGCGTTTGAAGAATGTGCCATACCACGCGAGGAAATGCGACGGATTGCGTTCATCAAAATCAGGATCACCGGCATGACCCGACATCGCGTGATGAGTGAGGTGCGCATCGCGCAAAACCCGCCAACGAAACCCCGCATAAAGAAACAACAGAACCGTTCCGATGGCCGCGTTGAGGCGCGAACGGCCTGGTGCAAGCGTGCCGTGCATCGCATCATGGCAGACAATGAAGACGCCCACCGATAACCAGCATTGCACCGCGGCAATGCCAAGCGCCAACGGCCAGTTAGACCAGCTCAATTCGAATACAAACATCGCGAAAACGTGAATTGCCAACCAGCTGCCTGCAATCAACAAAGCCAGCGTCAATCCGACTGCACCCTGTATCGAACGGTTGGGGGTATAGGATTGATCGGGCTTCATATCGTCAGATCGGCTCGCGCTGGGCATTGCCTGACTATAGTGATCATCTGTTCGCGCGCCAAGCCATGGTTTTAACCGTGGCAGATGGAGTGGAGCGGATTTTTACAGGGTTCAGAATCGCGCCGCCGAATAACGCTCAAACACGAGGTAGGCCCCCAATCATTCACCTTCGGGGAAAAAGAACTCGCGCAAATGTTCGCCGATCCGCGCGGGACGTAAAGTCTGCACGTCGATGCAGCACCAGCTCGACTGCACTTCAGCCAGCACGTCTTCACCCCGGCTAATCACTGTGCGGTAAAATGCACGCGCTCCATTGTACCTTTCGAGCACAGTCTGCGCTATAACATCATCCTCTAGAAAAGCGGGCTTCCGATAAGTAATTTCATGTTTGAGCGCGACCCAGGCTTTGCTCGCCACATCTTCGTCCGGCGCGATTTTGTTCCAATGCGCCAACACCGCATCCTGAACCCAATTAAGGTAACGCGCGTTGTTAACATGCCCCATGAAGTCGATGTCTTCGGGAACGACAGTGATAGGAAAACAGAATGGCCTTGCTGACATGAATGTAAGTTACACGCTTTCGCCCGTCCTTACCATGACAAAATGGCCCGGATTTACGCGGCACCTTGCCAGTGTAGCATCCGCGCCGCTAATCGAGGCCAAATCCTGAATGACGCCTCCGCGCAAAGCCCACGAAAAGAGAGCCTGATGGCCAGTAAGCCCCGCACATTATACGCCAAAATCTGGGACGATCACGTTGTCGAAACCCGTGATGATGGAACCTCGCTGATTTATATCGATCGGCATTTGGTTCACGAGGTGACAAGCCCGCAGGCCTTTGAAGCTTTGCGCATTGCGGGACGTTCGGTGCGCCGTCCAGAATTGACGCTTGCCGTGCCTGATCACAATTTGCCCACAACTGCGCGGGTAGGCCCCGATGGGGCGCGCCTGCCCATTGCCGATCCGCAAAGCGCGGCGCAATTGGCCGCATTGGAGAAGAACGCTCCTGAATTTGGCATTCAATATATCGATGCCGCTGCCGCTGAGCAGGGAATCGTCCATGTGGTAGGACCAGAACAGGGCTTCTCTCTGCCTGGCACCACAATCGTCTGTGGAGATTCGCACACCGCGTGTCACGGCGGATTGGGGGCATTGGCCTTTGGCATTGGCACGAGCGAGGTTGAACATGTGCTCGCAACGCAGACATTGCTGCTGCAACGGTCCAAGGCGATGGAAATCCGCGTTGAGGGAGAGCTTGGCCCAGGCGTCACAGCCAAGGATCTGATCCTGCACATTATCGGCACAATTGGCGCAGCCGGCGGCACAGGCCATGTCATAGAATATCGCGGCGCGGTGTTTGAAACGATGAGCGTCGAGCAACGCCTTACCGTTTGCAATATGAGCATTGAAGCCGGCGCGCGGGCGGGTCTGATCGCACCGGATGAGACGGTGTTCTCCTATCTGAAAGGCCGTCCAATGTCGCCTAAGGGTGCAGAATGGGATGCAGCGGTCGCCTATTGGAAAACACTGCACAGTGATCCGGGCGCCGAATTTGATACATCGGTTGTCATCGATGCGAACACGATCGCTCCGACGGTCACTTGGGGCACCAGCCCAGAGGACGTGGTGCCAATCAGCGGGACCGTGCCTGAACCGTCAAGCTTTGCCGACCCATCCAAGCAAGTCGCGGCGCAAAAGAGCCTAGATTACATGGGCCTGACCCCCGGCATGCCGATGACCGATGTGGCAGTCGAAAACATCTTTATCGGCAGCTGTACCAACAGCCGGATCGAAGATTTACGGTCAGCCGCAGCCGTGCTGAAAGGCCGAACAAAGGCTGCGAACGTTCGCTGGGCGATTGTTGTGCCCGGCTCTGGCTTGGTAAAACGGCAGGCGGAAGAGGAAGGCCTCGACCGTATCTTTAGCGATGCTGGGTTTGAATGGAGGGAGCCGGGATGTTCGGCCTGTTTGGGCATGAACCCTGATAAGGTCCCACCCAATGAACGCTGCGCCTCAACCTCAAATCGCAATTTTGTGGGGCGTCAGGGCCCCGGCGCGCGCACGCATCTCGTCTCCCCCGCCATGGCCGCCGCAGCTGCAGTAACAGGGCGGCTAGCCGATGTGCGCGAGCTGGTGTGATGATCGCACAATGCCATTGCGGCCTTGTATCGATCACACTTGATAGACCGCCTGAATACATCAATCTTTGCGACTGCTCATTGTGCCTAAAGTCAGGCGGAGCTTGGGGCTATTTCGAACCCAGCCTAGTTGCTGTTGATGGTGAGACACAGGGATACAGGCGTGCGGATTACAGCGAACCAGCAGTTGAGATCCGATTTTGCCCCAGATGCGGTGTGACAACACATTGGATTTTGACTGAGGACGCCGTGCAAAATGGTTTGGCAAATGGCGAAGTGGTCGGCGTGAACATGCGCCTGTTTGAACCGTCTGAACTGTTAGGAATCGAAGCCAGAACCCTAGATGGCCGAAACTGGACCGGCGAAAGCGAAGCCGCGCATCATCGTCCGCCAGGTCAAGTGGGGCGCGATATCTTCCTTTGATCGACGCCCTTTTTTAAACGCCCACTTGCACCTTTGGCAAACGCATTACATGAGACGTTATGACTAAAAAAACCCCCTCAGACACGCCTGACGAAAAAGCGAAAAGTTCCGCTGCTCGTACCGCCGCCATTGGCGCCGCTGCTACAATCGGCTCTGCCGCAGTGGCCGCAGCATTGCTTTATGCTGGTAAGCGGTTCCGCAAAAAACCCGATGACAGTGCGATCGGTTCGGACCAATCCTCCTCGCCGCCCTCTGGCGAACCACCCGAAACCGATTGAAGCGCCTCCGCCGGGCGAGGCACTGCGCCCGCTCGCGGTTGCTAAGCAAAGACAAAGGATCGAAAGATATGGATGCGATTTCGCGGGTCAGCGGCCGAGCCATAGCGTTCGGGGCGAAGAACATCGACACCGACATCATCATCCCTGCCAAATGGCTCAAAACCATCACGCGCGATGGTTTGGGTCAAGCGGCCTTTGAGACGATCCGCGAGGACCCGGATAACATCTTTGATGCGCCCGAAAATGCAGGTGCACCGATCCTGATCGCCGGCGACAATTTCGGCTGCGGATCCAGCAGAGAGCACGCTGCTTGGGCCATTCTTGATCTTGGCATTCGCGCGGTTATCGCGCCCAGCTATTCCGACATTTTCTCAGGCAATGCCGTGAAGAACGGAATCCTTCCTATTGTTTTGCCGCAGGCGGCGATTGACCGGTTGATGGAAGTCGCACGTGACGGCCATACCATCGACGTCGATCTCGACACGCAAACCGTAACAACTCCGTTTCAAGACCGCTTCACATTCGATATCGATCCATTCCGCAAGCATTGCTTGATCAATGGATTGGACGAAGTCGCGCTGACACTGGATCGGCAAGAAGCCATCGGACAATACGAACTGCAGACGACTGCAGCGCAAAGCTGGCTTACCGCCGGCACACAGGTTTAAGGGAGAACCAGCCATGAAAGCCATCCAAACCCACTCAGTGGGCGGTCCAGAAACCCTCACGCTCGACGAAATCGACACGCCAGTGCCCGGCGCAGGCGAAGTGTTGGTCGAAGTGAAGGCCTGCGCGATCAATTATCCCGACACATTGATGATCCGCGATCTCTATCAGTTCAAGCCGGAACGCCCCTACTCACCGGGCGGCGAGATTGCTGGCATTGTTGAAGCAATTGGCGAAGGCGTGGAGGATTATAAAGTCGGCGACAAAGTGATGGCCGGCATGGGCAATGGCGGCTTGCGCGAAAAGGCAATTGTGCCTGCAAACCGCATGTTCCCTGTTCCTGATGGTGTGCCGTTTGAAAAGGCAGCATCTTTGTTGATGACTTACGGCACCACGATCCACGGCCTCAAAGATCGCGGCCATATCAAGGCTGGTGACGTTGTGCTGGTATTGGGCGCAGCGGGCGGCGTTGGCCTATCCGCAGTTGAGCTGGCAAAAGCCTATGGCGCGCGCGTTGTCGCGGCTGTCTCCAGCGCAGCCAAAGGCGAAGTTGCGCGCAAGGCGGGGGCTGATGAAGTTGTTATCTATCCCCGCGATGAAATGGACAAGGCAGCCTCCAAAGAACTCGCAGCAGCGTTCAAAGCGGCATGCGGGCCGACCGGGGCGAACATTGTGTATGACATCGTGGGTGGGCAATATTCCGAACCCGCATTGCGCTCCATCGCGTGGGAGGGTCGTTTCCTCGTTGTTGGCTTCCCCGCCGGTATTGCGAAAATGCCGCTTAACCTAACACTGCTGAAAAGCTGCGACATTTGCGGCGTCTTCTGGGGTGCGTTCACCGCGCGTGAACCGGCAAAGTTCGTGGCGCAGGTCACGGAACTTTTTGAAATGATGAAAGACGGCAAGATTGATCCGTTGGTGTCTGAAACCTTCCCGCTCGAACGCGCAGGTGACGCCATAGCGAAACTTGAAAACCGAGAGGCTGTGGGCAAGCTGGTCGTCACAATGAATTGACCGGGATTGGGAATTGTCCGGCCTTGGGAATTGTCCGGGCTTGGCGCAATTGGCCATACAACGGCGCCAATCTGCAGGAACCGCTTGCCGCACGCCCTGCCTGCTCCTATTTTAAAGACTCAGTTTCCAAAGGGAAAAACATGACCGATTTCAAAGACCGTCAACGCGGTGAAGAAGCCAAATTTGCAATGGATGAAGAGACCGCTTTCAAAGTGGCCGCGCGTCGCAACCGATTGCTGGGTGAATGGGCTGCTGGCGCTATGAACCTAACTGCCGAAGAAACCGACGCTTATAAAAAGGCTGTTGTTCAGGCCGATTTTGAAGAAGCCGGCGATGAAGATGTGATCCGCAAACTGCTAGGCGATCTTACCGCGGCCGAAACCAGTGTCAGCGAAGCGGACATCCGCGCCAAGCTTGAAGAAATGACAATCGAAGCCAAGCGCCAGTTGATGAGCGAAAGTTGATCCTGCGAAGGGGAGCCAAATTATGCCAATGGCCGGACCAGACATCGAAGCCGCAATCCTTGCCGCCCTTCCCGGTGCAATCGTGGAGTTGCGCGACCTAGCGGGCGATGACGATCACTGGGCTGCAACGGTCACAGCGCCGCAATTCGCCGGAAAGAGCCGGGTGCAGCAGCACAAAATGGTCTACGGCGCGCTGGGCGATAAAATGGGCCGCGTGCTGCATGCCTTGCAAGTCACAACCGTGGTCCCCAACTAGATCGCATACCATTTCACTCGATTTCAAAGGCCCCAATCATGGCTGATATCAACTCCCGTATTTCCAGTGTCGTCGGCGAAAACGACGTCGTCTTGTTTATGAAGGGGACGCCCCTTTTCCCGCAATGCGGTTTTTCCAGCCGCGCGATTGCGATCCTTGATCATTGCGGTGTCGCCTATGAAAGCGTCGATGTGTTGCAAGACATGGAAATCCGTCAGGGGATCAAAACATTCTCAGATTGGCCCACCATTCCGCAGCTTTACGTCAAAGGCGAATTTGTTGGTGGCAGCGACATCATGATGGAAATGTTTGAAGCTGGCGAATTGAAGCAATTGATGGATGATCAAGGCGTTGCCAAAATCGAAGGGTAACTGATCGCTTTTACCCAGCGCAGATAAAAAAGGAGCCGCCTCGTTGTACCAGACGAGGCGGCTCTTTTTGCACGGGGAGGTAGGACCAGAGACCAGGAAGGTCATACCTCTAAATTGAAGACCACTTTCTTCATGTATCCATATGCAGTGACCGTGCCAAAAGCACATTAGTTCGTTAAATCAATATTTTACAAAGTTTCCCTGCATTAACTGTACTGCCAAATGTAAGATATACCGACAGCCAGCGCCCTACCACTTGGCAAGTCAGCGCCAGCAGGCCATCACACAATTATGAGCACCGAATCCAGCAACCCGCCCGAAGGCATTCCAGCCGCAACGATCATTATCTATCGCGATTGTCCTGATGGCGGCGCGCCGCAAATTTTGATCACTGTGCGCTCTCGCAATATGGCGTTTGCTGGCGGAATGGCCGTGTTTCCCGGGGGCCGCGTTGATCCAGCGGACTTTGCCTTTGGAGAAAGGATGGCGGCGCAATTGGGCGGGTCCATTACCCCCGACGAAGCCGCGCATCAAATCGCTGCCATCCGCGAAACTTTGGAGGAGACCGGCCTCGCTCTTGGATTGTCCGGAGATATTGATGCGCAAAAGGCCGCGAAGGCGCGCGCGATGCTGGAGGAAAAGAACGAGCTTGCCCCAGTTCTAGAGACTTTTGATTGGTCGATTGACCTTACGCAAATCACGCCTTTTGCGCGTTGGTTTCCCAAGAACGAGAATCTTTCCCGCGTCTATGACACGCGCTTTTACCTTGCCAATTTGGGCACAGGTGAAGTGGATGTTTCGATCGACAATTCAGAGAACACTCGCCTTTTCTGGACCAGCGCACAGGGCGCACTGGATGCGGCGGAAACTGGAGAGATCAAACTAATCTTTCCCACCAGGCGCAATCTGGAACGGCTCGCACTGTTTGGCAGTTTTGAAGAGGCGCGCGCGCAAGCAGAAGCGATACCGGTCAAAACCATCAATCCAGCAATCGAAGACAGCAATGGCCAACCCATGCTGACGATCATGGAAGGCGCAGGTTATCCCATTACCGCAGAATTGCTTGAAACGGTTGCCCGCGGATAGGAATAACCGCCGAACGCTGACAAACGCGCACCGTTTTCAGGGAACCAGCGCGCGCCCATCAGCGCAATTGAGCAATGCTTATCCTCCGTTTTGGCCAGAGGCGTCCTCAATCAAGGCTACGGCCACATTGGTCGCCTCATCAACCTCTGTTTCCCCATTGTTGATCGCGTCGGCCAGTCTTAGCAATTCAGCCGCGATGTCGGTTCCGTAATTGGCCTCTTGCGCAATGCGGATGCCGTCGCGGGCTTGGGCAACGTCATCCCATTTGCTGCGAACAGCGGCCCAATACTCAGCCGTCTTGCTCCAGTACGCATCCGCGGCAGCCACATTGTAGCCGTCGAAACGCTCGTAAGTGTTGAGCACATATTCTTGCACGACAGGCACCAATTCGCTGCTCCCTTCGTCTGCAGGCATCATCTTGGTGTTGTCTTGCCAATGGATCCATCCGGTCGGCGTCATTTGATGGCGGTTGATCCCGATATAACGATCATAGATCGGCGAGCGTGTCGCGTCGCGTCGCGCAAGAGGACGCGTTGTCCAATTGGAACGCCAGCGCCGCACACCATTGGTATCCTGCCATTGGCCCCAGCCGGCATAACGCGGGCTGTCGTCGACCTGATAGACCGTCTGCGACCACCGCCCTGCACGCAGAGCCTCGGGAACAGCTTTCATCGCCCAAGTGTCGCCGCCTTCATAGGCGAGGATTTGTTCGGGTTCGAATTCCCAATCCTGACGCCAGTGTTTGACGATGTAGGGGCTGTCCTCTGAACCGACGACAAGCAGATGTTGGAGCACAATTCGCGTGCCGGTGTCTTCGATCACCCGAACACTTTCATAGCCGCCCGAAACCTTTGCATCGATCGGTTCATACCCTTCCATCCATGGCGTGGATTCCTGCATGTCGAAACGGACGCGGAAATCGCCTGCCATCGCCAGGATGGTTGCTCGGTCTTCCTGAAAGGCCGCCTGCGCAGCATCCGCCCCGCGCTCAATCGGATCATCGGCCAATGCCGGAGAGGGCACAGCTACCAAAGCCGACAGAGCGAGGCCGCCGGCGAAAACTGACTTGGTGAGTTTGAACATCGGAATATTCCTCCCTTAGATTAGAATTGAAAAGTTGCTGAAACGCTGGCGTTGCGTCCGGGCCGGGTGAAGGCCCCTTGGATTGCCGCATTGTCCACGCTGAGCCCGCGGACATCGGACCACAAAGCATAGTTTTCATCGAACAGGTTGAAGATGCCTGCGCGCAGTTTGAGTGCATCGGTCACCGCAAAAAAGGCAGTTAGGTCGATGATGGTTGATTGATCGGGCCGCACGAACAGGTCGGTGCCATCAGCAGCGCGTTCAACCTCATTCGCGTCTTTTCGCGCTGTGTGGGTTAGGCTCAAATCTGCGCCAAAGCGCCCAGCAGGGTCGCGGTAGCCAAAACCCGCAACCACGCTGAAGGGATCAACCGTATCGAGCGGCGTGCGACTGCCATCGGCGTTGATCGTATCACCATTGGCGTAAGCAATCGCGAGCTTTGCATTAAAGCCGCTCTCTAGCTCCATCGATCCTTTGATTTCAAAACCTTCGATTTCAACCGCGTCAAAATTGACGAACTGGAAAACAGCCGGGTCTTGAGGAGTGAAGGATCCGCCGACGACCTGCTGGCTGATGAAATTGTCATAATCGCCTTGAAATCCGACGACCTGCAGCGAGAAAATGTCGCCGATATAGCGCGCTCCCAATTCCCAGCTTTCGCTCGTTTCAGGGCCCAGATCCGCATTGGGAAGCGACGTGTAGCCAAAAGCGAGGTTCTCAAAGAAATTGTTCACTTGGCTGGGCGTTGGGGCGAGGAATCCTTGGGCATAATTGCCGAACAACAGAAAATCCTCGGCCAATCGCAATGTCGCGCCCATTTTTGGGGAGAGACGGTTGTCACTCTGACCAGAAGCAGAAAGTGATGGCAGCAAGGGATCGTCAGTCGGATTGAGGTCGTAGAAATCGAGCCGCAATGCTGGGAACAGTGTCAACGCGCCATCAAACAACGAAATCTCGTTCGCTACGAAGATACCGCCCAAGGTGAAGTCCGTTGCCGGGAATGCCCGTGTTGGGAAAACCTCGCCAGTCGGCGGGATTGTGCCGTCGCGCAGCCCCTCTTGCCTCGTCCAGCTTACATCGCCACCAACGGCAAGATTGTGCGCAATCGAGCCTGTAGCGAACGAACTGCGCGCTTCTGCGCTCAACCCATACACCTCATTGTCGAACGTGTTGATCCGCGTCCGGTTCGGCGCAGAGATAAAGCTCAACTGAGTGCGGTCTTCTTCAGTGTATTGCTCGTCTTCACCCTGCTGGTAATAGGCGGTCAGAAAAGCGTATTCGATTACATCCTCAGCATCGCCCGAATAGGTCCAATCGGCAGAAACGCGTGCGCGGCTGGTTGTATCAGCGGCATCCAGCCGATCGACAGTCCATGTGGGTGTGGGGCCAAACAGAAAAACGTCACCCAGACCAGAAAGCACGTTGGTCTCAATCTCAGTTTCCAGCCATTCCCCGGTAAGGCGCAGGCGGTGATCGCCGTTGTTCCAAACCAATTTACCCAGAACCGCATTGGATGAACCATCGGTGGGATTGGGCAATGTGCGCGTGGAACCTGTTCCGCCGATCTCACCTTGATTTTCTAGCTCGCTAAAATCCCGCCGTGTATAAGCGATAAAACCCGAAATATCCCCGCTTTGCGCCGCCAGTGTCACGGTGTTTGCGAATTCATTGTCTTCGCTAGAATATTGTGACCGGGCAAAGCCGCCCAAGCTGTCATCGCCCTGCAGGTCAACTGGGTCGGCAGTTGTGAAGCTGATCGCTCCGGCCAAACCGTCGCTTCCATAAAGCGCCGACGCCGGACCTCTTAAGATCTCGACCTGTTTGACGAGGCTCACATCGGTGGAGCCCGCGCGCCCCACGTCCTGTGCGCCAAAGCTGAAACCCTGCGGCGAACGGATGCCGTCCACTTGGATCAACACCCGGTTGCCGCCAATACCGCGGATCACGAAATCTTCGTTGCGCGCTCTGCCTGTGGACCCAAGCGCAGCGCCAAATCGCGCCGGGGCGCGGCGCACTGTCACGCCCGGTTCAAACCGTACCAAATCCCGCAAATCGGTTGCGAGCTGATCTGCGATCTCTTCGTCAGTGATGACGGTGATCGTCGCTGGCGCCTCTTCGAGCATAACCGGGGTTCGAGTCGCTGTGACGGTGATTTGCCCCTTACGACCCTCTTCTGCTTCCTCAAACAGAGGACCGTCGGCGACCTGTGCGAACGATACCGTTGGCAACGCCAGGCCTATTGTGAGGGAACAGGAAAGCGCGATTGTGGAAATGAACTGGTGGTTGGATTTCACAGAAAATGACCCTTTGGCATCAATTTTTTGACGAACAATATGATGCGTTCACTATCTTGTTGCGAATGAGAGTCAATCGTATTTTTAATCAGAATCATTTGCAATAAGAGGACGCTTGACCCTTCACAGGCCTGATTTCCTCCAGCAATTGTTCCTTTAGAGCGCAGCCTTCCAGCCCTGCCCTCGCTCTCTCATTTTGGGTGATTCAATCAAATTTACGTAGGCCAAGCGTTTCAGCGGACTCAACCGCTCGCCTTGACCGCAGCGGCCAAACCAATGTCAGATGTAAGGAAACGCAACGCCAACTGGCCAATCTTGAGGCTCAAAACCGCGCCGTTCCCTCGGAGAGGCGAGCGAAGCACATTATCGTGTGAGAGAAAATTGGCGCGCCCTGCAGGATTCGAACCTGCGGCCTCAGGATTAGAAGTCCCGTGCTCTATCCAGCTGAGCTAAGGGCGCGTCGCGCCTGCCAATAGCGTGCTTTGCCCAGCATTCAAATCACGCTAAGCGCGAAGTGATGGAAAAGCGTAAAACACTCTCCGGCGCTGGCTCTGATACTGGGGCCAGTTTTGACCGTGATCCGCACGATGGCGTAGCCGCGACCAGTCACGCACCTGCCAATTTCCGCTTTTACGAATATGTCATGGCGGCGTTTGTCGCCATCCTATTGCTGTCCAACATAATAGGCGCGGCAAAGCTGACCTTCCTTGAAGTCAGCTGGTGGCCAACCGGGTGGTGGCCCGCACCCGACGGCACCTTCATCTATGGGGCAGGTATCCTGTTCTTCCCCGTAAGCTATGTAATTGGGGACGTCTTGACCGAGGTCTATGGCTATGCGCGGGCGCGCCGAGTGATTTGGACTGGTTTTGCCGCGCTGATCTTCATGGCTTTCATGAGCTTCATCGTCGTCGCCATGCCGCCCGCGGACAGTTGGAACGGACAGGCAGCATATGAGCAGGTCTTTGGCAGCACGTGGCGCATTGTGCTGGCATCAATCATCGCGTTTTGGGCGGGTGAATTTGTCAATTCCTTCATTCTCGCAAAGATGAAAATCTGGACCAAAGGGAAAGCCTTGTGGTCACGCACCATTGGATCCACCATTTTTGGCCAAGGCATCGACAGTCTCATTTTCTACCCCATCGCCTTTCTTGGCATTTGGGAGACGCAGGATGTGATCACCGTTATCGTCACCAACTGGCTGCTCAAAGTCTTATGGGAGGCGGCTTTAACCCCGGTCACCTATGCGGTTGTTGGAAGGTTGAAAAAAGCAGAAGGCGTCGATCTGTTCGATACGGAAACCAATTTCTCTCCGTTCGCTGGCAAACAATCGAAGGAATAGGGCCGCTACTGTGCGGTGCCTGCGATCAATTCTTCGTCCGACACAATGTCCACTGACCATTCCAAACCGAGCCTGCCCGCAAGCAGTTTCATATCCTTCTCGGTCGGCACGCCAAACAACGCAGCATGACTTGTCGCAAGGCGGAGCACCAGATGGCCGTTTTCAACCAGCAAGCGGCTCACCCTAAGAGACCGGGCAGATCGTGCACCTAGGCGCCGAGCAAGCCGAACTGCCAGCCCCCAGCATATCGCCTCTTCAAGGGCCTCTTCGCTCGCCAGGGATTGCACATCGCTCGGCAGATCGAGGGCATTGCCATTGGCCGCAATTGACGCTGCCAGCATAGCGCGCTCGGCCCCATCAACCGCAATCCAACGCTTGTGCATCGCCCAATCGATCGCTTGAGGCAGGCGGATATTGGGTTCAATATGCATAGATGCCAGCGCCAGCATTGTTGCTGCAAGGCGCAGGCGCTCGCTGCCATGTTTTCGCGCTGGCACCGCATTGACGGTCCATGCCGCGATGCGTGTAGCCAAAGTCGGCGGTGCACCGCGCTGCGTCGCGAAGACAGACACGCCAGCGAGCAGCGGGTCTTGCGTCTTACCGTGATCAGGCAGGCGATCGTAAAGCAGCCCCTCGCGCAGTCCCCAAGAGGAAAACACCACCCCGCTAGGCGAAAGCTGTGCCAACAAGGCTTGCAGCAAAATTGCCGCATCAGGCAATTTTTCGGCGCGCATCGATGAAATTCGGCGCCGGCCTTTCAAACTTTCCTGAGTCTCAGCCGTCAGCAATTCTGCCAATTGCTCAGCCTCTTCAAGCGACATTTCAAAACCATGCGGATCGGACAATGGATGCCCGCGCATCTGCATCGCGAACACCGCCATCGCACGCCACGTGCCGCCAACCAGATAAAGCGGTTCGGGCGTAAAACCCTCCTCGCTCGAGAGCTCCCAACCGCTCTTACGCACTACTTTTTCGAGCCGTTTGCACATGTCGGAATCTGGTGTTTTGCTGTTCTCTTCCCGGTAGTCTGGCAGCCGAAGTGCACCGAGGGGGAGTGAGACCGGGTCGCCCAGGATGTCGGCCTTTATGCTGACCAGCTCAAGGCTTCCTCCGCCGAGGTCGGCGACGCTGCCGCTCGCACCTGGAAATGCGCTCATCACGCCGCTTGCGCTAAGGCAGGCCTCCTCTTCACCGCTTAAAATACGCGGTTTAAAGCCGAGCAATTCCAGTCTTTCGACAAATTTCGGTCCATTGCTGGCCTCCCGCACTGCGGCAGTGGCGACCGTTTCAACATCCTCAATTTCCAGATCGTCGAGCAGTAAAGCAAACCGCTCCAACCCGCGCATAGCAAGCGCGACAGCCTCGTCAGCCAGCGTTCCATTTTCAGCAATGTCCCGGCCCAATTTGGCGGTGACTTTCTCATTCACCAGCACCGTCGGTGCGCGCATCGATCCACCATAGATCACCAAACGCACAGTGTTGGAGCCGATATCGATGATGGCACGCTCTGGCGTGTTGCCAGCGAACACTCCGTCGCGGTCTGCCCGCTTGCGCTTAAGGTTCATCCGCCCCGACCTTTGCGCAGCGACAATTTGGGCACCGCGCCCGCCTCAAGCGCACCGCCGCGCCCTGACAGCGAAGGATTGGTCATAAAGTACCGATGGCAATTGAACGGCTTGCCCTCTGTCTCGACCCGCGAATAGGAACCGTCAGAGTGCAGCCACCAGCTTTGCTCGCTATCCAGCATATTGGCGAGCAGGACCTGTTGCAGAATCTGGTCGTGCACCGTGCGATTGCGGATAGGGATGAGCGATTCCACGCGCCGATCCAGATTGCGCCCCATCAAATCAGCTGATGAAATGAAAATCGCCGCGTCCGGGCTGGGCATAGCGTGACCATTGGCGAAAGCGTAAATTCGGCTGTGTTCCAAGAACCTGCCGATGATGGATTTGACTCGAATATTCTCGCTAAGACCGGCTACTCCCGGTCTTAGACAACAAATGCCCCGCACCACCAATTCAACGCTGACCCCAGCATTGCTGGCGGCATAGAGTCGATCAATCATCCCAGAATCGGTGATTTGATTGCACTTCATCCAAATCGCAGCAGGCTTGCCCGCTTTCGCATTGGCGATCTCGGTGTCGATCCGGGCGTAAATTTCCTCACGCAGATCCAGAGGCGCTATCGCGATCAATTCCAGCCCGTGCGGTTCGACATAACCGGTCACAAAATTCATCATCTTTGCCGCGTCGCGGCCCAATTTGGGGTCAGCGGTGAAGAAGCTCATGTCGGTGTATATCTTTGCCGTGACCGGATGATAGTTCCCGGTGCCAAAGTGGCAATAGGTCCGAAATCCATCATCCTCGCGGCGCACGACCATCGCCACCTTGGCGTGCGTCTTCCAGTCGGTGAAACCATAAATCACCTGCACCCCGGCCCGTTCCAGCTTGGTCGCCCATTTGAGGTTTTGCTCCTCATCAAAGCGGGCTTTTAACTCCACCACAGCTGTGACGCTGATCCCGGCCTCGGCTGCCTCAATCAAAGCATTGATGACGGCCGATTGCGAACCTGCGCGGTAAAGTGTCTGCTTGATTGCCACGACATCTGGATCAGCGGCAGCCTGCCTGACGAAATCAACAACCACTTCAAAACTTTCGTAAGGGTGGTGGATGACGATGTCTTTTTCTCTGATGGCAGAAAACAGATCGCCGTCATGTTCGCGCACACGCTCTGGATAGCGCGGGGAATAGGCGTCAAATTTAAGATCAGGTCGGTCTTCAGACGCAATTTCGGACAATCCATCGATGCCGATCATCCCATCGGTTTTGATGACGGCTGCCTCATGCACCCCGATCTGCTGCAGCAAGACCGCTTCGGCCTTGGGGTCAAAGTCTTCTTCGAGCTCAAGCTGGATCACCTGCCCGCGCCTGCGCCTTTGGATCGCACTTCGGAATGTGCGCACCAAATCTTCGGCCTCTTCTTCGATCTCAATATCGCTGTCTCTAAGGACACGGAAAAGGCCGTCTCCTTGGATTGTAAAGCCGGGAAACAGGCTTTTCGCGTAGCGTTGGATCAGACTGGCTATGGAGATGTAAATCGCCTCACCCGCGGCGTGATCATCAGGAACACGCACGAAACGAGGCAGAGCGGTTGGAATCAGGATCATCTCAATGATCTTCTCTTGATCCGCGTCCCGCGTCAGCGTGAAAAGCAGGCCCATCCCTTCGTTATGGACGAAGGGAAACGGATGGGCCGGATCCAACGCAAGCGGCGTGATGACCGGGAGAATTTCCCCCAAGAAAAACGCTTCGAGCCAAGTGTGTGCTTCTGGATTGACGCGTTGTTCATCAGCAATGTGAATGTCGCTTTGCGCCAACCCAAAGTGGATGTCCCGCCAAATATCCTGTTGCAGGGCCGACAATTCGGCCAATTTTTCGCGGATCGCGGAAAGCTGTTGAGATGGGGTGCGACCATCAATCGCGGGTTTATCAATGCCGCGCTGCACCTGACCCACAAGGCCAGCAACACGGATCATCATGAATTCGTCCAGATTGCTGCCCGAAATTGACAGAAAGCGCAGCCTTTCCAGCAGCGGATACCGGGCATTACAGGCCTCGGCCAAGACCCGTTCATTAAAGGCGAGCCAAGACAATTCGCGGTTAAAGTACCCCTCTCCGCCCGGCGCGACTGCAGCAGGAGACGCGGATGGCGGTGACGCAGCGGAAGGGGCCGCGAACGACGAGGCAAAAGGCACATTAGGCGTATCGGTGATCGGTTGACTGCTCATTGCTTTCCCGCCGGCTTTCTAAACGTTTGCCTGTTTCGTCCCCTAAATGCTCACAACCGGCTCAGAACCAAGGGCACCATTCACGACATGGTGGATGCCATGAATTTGTCAAATTTTCGTGTCGAACGCCGTTTGGAATGACGGATTAAATCAGCGACTTGCTGTGCTCAATTGCCGTGATGCCGCGTTTACCATTGGCATCCCGGCCCAGCTGCACAATCACATCAATCACGCTGGCGGCATAGGCAATCGTATCCGACCGGGTAAGCCCGATACCCGTTTGCATCACCATCAGCGACAATTGTTCCAGAGCCCCGCGCAGAGAATTGGCATGAATCGTCGAAAAACTGCCCGGATGGCCGGTGTTGATCGCGCGCAAGAAAGAGACACTTTCGGCCCCGCGCAATTCGCCCAAAACAATTCGATCAGGGCGCAGACGTAAGGCCGCCTGAAGCAGTTCATTGGGCGTTACTTTGGCTTCACCCAATTCACCCTTTACCGCGACCAACCCAACAGAGTTTTCGCCCGGGAATTTCAACTCCGGCGTGTCTTCGACCAGAACCACCCGCTCATGCTGGGGAGTTTCGCCAAGCATCGCGTTGAGGAACGTTGTCTTACCCGTGCTTGTGCCCCCTGAAATCAGGATCGTACGGCGATGACGGATCGCCTCACGCAAGAAGGAGATCGGCTCTCTTTGAGGATCGGGCAACTCAATCGCTACGTCACCTGCCAAAGGCCCCGTGTCATAGGCGTCAAGCGGCAGATCGAGCCGTCGGTGCCGCCGGATCGCCATGGTCCAATATTTGCGACTGGCCGGCGGTCCACAAAATTGAACACGCGCGCCGTCAGGCAATGTCGCCCCCAACAAAGGATGTTCGCGGTTGATGCCCTGATGGCTTACCCGAGCAACCTGTTCAGCAAGCCTTTGGACCAATCTGTCATCAATCTCGGGCGTGGAGATTTTCTTCATTCCGGGATCGCGGGCGTCCTCGACCCACACCTCGCCCGGTGCATTGACCATGATTTCAGTCACTGTATCCTGATCAAGCCAACGTTTGAACGGCGCTAGATAGGCGTCCAAATAGACGCTGCGCTCGCCGTCAATAGCGCTCGTCACCTCCTCCGATTGAGACGAAGAGCCAGCAGGCAGGGAATGGATATCGGCGGACATTGTTTCGCTGCGCCGCCTTATTGTGAAACCGTGCTGAAATCGAGATCGCGCGCCACAATGACACGCAACGGCTCACCCATGGAAACCCGGATTGTGGGGCCGATTTGGCCGTCTTGCTGCGCCGCGATACCGGCGGCGCTTTGCCCTGCTCCGCCCAGCACAACCGATGTGCCGCCCGATGCAATCGCGCCAAGACCGCCAATAACTGACAGCAGCATCGACGATCCAAAACGGCGGAAGAAGTGGTTATCCACCTCGCCTGGCAAACCGGTGGTCCCATCAAATGCAACCGCCGGAGAGGCTATATTGACCGACGCGCCGTCAGGGCGGATCAACCGGGTCCAAATGACATAGGCCCTTTTTTGCCCTTGCTGGACGCCCGATTGATATTGCCCGATCAATCGGGATGAGCGCGGGATTAGGACCCGTGTCCCATCGAAACTGCGCACATCCTGGCTAACCACAGCGCGCACATATCCCGGCACATCAGTGTTGATCGCCGTTTCCAAAATGGCAGGGATCATCGTGCCCTCTGTCACGGTGGTGGCCGGGTTCGTCATCGCGCGCGCCTGTGCAGGAGCACCGCCGACACCGCCAAGACGGCTGGCAAAAGCCGCTGCGGCTCCGCTTGCTCCAGAAGAATCGCCAGCAACTGCGCCGCCCGCCTGAACTGCACCCGGAGCCGCCTCGGCAGCGCGAGCATTTTGCGCAGCGGCGCTAAAATCAGCGATCAGAGCTGGCGATGCATAAGGATTGGCAGCAGCTTGATTGGAGCGCGGTGGATTGGCAAGAACCGGCGCGGGCGCAGGATCTGGGCGCACAGCCGGCGGCGGAACCGTTGGCCTAGGCGCATCGACCTCAGCGGGTTCGGCGGACGCTTGCGCGGCCGCCTGTGATTCACCGGCAGATTGCGCGGCCTGCGGTGTTTCCTGCGCGGCATTCATTGCCCAAAACGAAACTGCGCCGAGCAATCCGACAAACGCAACGCCTGCAGCAAGGCCGAGACCCTCGGTCTTGGATTTGCGCTCAACAACCGAAGAGAAGCCGTTGCGGCTTGCAAGATCGATGATCTCCGCGCTTTCGACTTCGCGCGGGTCCACACTGCTCAGGTCTTCACTTCGCGGATCGTTCCCGTTGCCTGTGTGATCGCCCTTTTTCGGGGGAAGTCGCATTGCCAGTCGCATCAGAGTGTCTCCTGATCGGAAAATTTGTGGGTAGCCATCATGATCCGCGCTGCTCCAGAATATCGGCGAGTGCGCTTTGCGCCCGTGCGGCAGGATCTGGGCCATTGTTGATCAGAACCGCGCGTTCCTCGCCAATCCTCAAAATGATCTGAGCTGGAACATTGTCCAACACCACGGTTTCATCGCGCACGGTGAAATTCACTGGCCCCTCATCCCCGGCCTCGTTCGTGACGAGAATGGCTGGGATCACAGCGCCCGCTGGCCACGTTAGAAACACTGCCTCACCATTGTCGTAGGCGCGCGATGGGAGCAGCTCTCTATTGCCCTCGCCCGCCCATTCAAAATTGAGCGAAGCGGGATCGGAGACGGCATAAGGATCATTTGCAGCCGCAAGCTCGATCGCGTTGGCTCGTTCCTGTGTTGCAGCTTCTGCCGCCGCCAAAGCCGCCTCTGCAGCAGCGGCCTCCAATTCGGGATAGCGGAATTGCATCACATAGATCGGCGCATTGCGCGGCGATGCAACCAGATCAAACAGATACGTTCTGCGGCTTGTCACCACCGTCATATTGGTTCGTGCAGAAGCCTCCAGTGGCTTGACGAACAGAATGGATTGCGCCCGATTGGGTTGAATTTGCCATGTCGCGCTGTCGCCCACCGCGACGTTTTCGATCGCCTCATCCGGTGCAAATTTGATCGTGGTTTGAACACGGGCCCGGCCGTTGATTGTAAACACCCGGCTTTCATCAAAGGTCTGGGTGACTAGACGCGGATCGTTGGCGCGAGTTTCTTCCACGGAGTCGCTCGCCTCCTGCGCCAAACCAGCCGCAGGCACGCACGCCAGTAATAGCAGTCCTGTGAAGGCAGACCTAAGCTGCTGAGCGCGGATCATGAACGAGTCTCCGATTTTGGGGCGGCAGCACTGTTCGGCCGGCCGGATGAAGCGTTGGCGCGCGCGGTGCGGAAACGGTTTCCGATACCGTGTGTGCGAGAAGTGGCCGAACTTAGCGGTTGAGCCTGTCCGCCCGCTGAAGAGGTCGCATAAACTTTGGTCTCTCTAACCGTGGCCTGCCCCAGTGCTCCGGTGTCATTGGCCGCAGTGACTGGCACGGCGACATCTATGCGCCGCTGACCCGCAGGGGCCGAAGCTGCTGGAGCGATCCGCGCAGCGCGGTCTTGAGCTGCGGCTGGAACACCATTGGCGACGGGACGGGCTATCTCAGGCGAAGCTTCATCAACGACATTGGGGGTGGCCAATCCGAACACGGTCCATCCGCCGACCATGTTGGACGCCACTTTCAGCACCATCAACATGAGCAAGACATGGACAAAACCAACGACGAAGAACGCCATAGCAGCCTGCTGATCGATCTCACCGGGCACCGCGACAAGCGCAGCAAGGATCGGGACCGCCATTTCCAGCATGATCGATCCGCCGACCACCGCAAACAAAGGCGCAAGGGCGAGCATGACAAGACCTTTGAGCCATCCGACGAACAAGCCGCGCGTTCCGTTAAACAGCGCCAAAACAACAAAAATCGGCCCCACCGCCAACAGCAAAGCCAATCCAATGCGCGCTGTCACCAAAAGGCCCACTGTGCCGAGCAGCAGCAGCATGGCCCCCGCCCACATCATGCCGGGCGGCGAGAATAGGCTGATGTCTTCTTCCCCCGTGCTTGCCTGCTGAACGGCGAGAAAAACAATATCGAGCTTTGTCGCAAAGGTCGCCGTGGCTGAGCCATCATTGTCGGTCAATTGCCCCGCGATTGAGTCCGGAGCGAGCACGAAAATGTTGTAAAAGACGCTTTGATAGGCAACGAAACTGGTCACAAACGTCAGCACAAGCCCAACCGTCATCATGCGCGGGATCATTGACCGGATCGAAAGATTCGACCGGCCCAGCATCAAGCTGATTCCCAAAAACGCAATATACATTGTGAGCAAGATGATCAGCGCCGTGCCCAATTGACCGTCGCTGCCAAACAGGCGCTCAAACGCCTGCTCGCTGACCTGACCGGCGATGCAATCCACCGCTGTTAAAGCGGCGGCGACACCGGTGCCCATGTCTTGGGCGGCAAGGTCGCAGCTTGTCGTCATTCCGCCGCCTGCCAGACTGGGACGCCGTTTTCATCGGTCTGACTGACGCCATCTGGGCCAACCGTGTCAGGCCATGCGCGGTTGGTAAGCGCCGGGTACCAAGCGTTTGGCTCATCTCCGACCGCTTCACGCAAAAGATCAAGCCTGCGGACCGATGCCTCTCGTCCAGACAATACGGTTAAGACCTCTGGTGCACCCGACAGATCAAGCCGCACCACCACACTTGCATCGGGCTGCCGCACAAGGAAGCACCGTGAATGCGCCGGCAATGATCGGATCAGCGCAAGCTCATGCTCTGTAAGGCCAAAACCATCGCAGTAATCTTCGGCCCGAGCGCGGCTGTTGGGCATAAAGACCATGGTCGCGGTCTGCTCCACCAAAGCGGTGGAAATGCGGCTTTCTAAGGCGTCACGAGCCGATTGCGTTGCAAAGCCGACCAATGCGTTGCGCTTACGCAGCGTTTTCAACCAATCGCGAATACGCGCGGCAAACACCTCATCGTCCAGCGCTTTCCACCCTTCATCGATCAAAATCATCGTCGGCTCACCGTCGAGACGTTCATCAATACGGTGGAACAGATACATCATCGTTGGCGTGCGCAGCCGAGGGTTTTCCAGCAATTGCGTCATGTCAAAGCCGAGCACGCGCCTATCGAGGTCGAGCGCATCGTGCTCGTTGTCAAACAACCAAGCGTGCTCACCGCCTTCGCCTGAGCTGCTGTTAGAGCCTCCGCCAATCCATGCCGCCAGCCGATCCGCCAAATCGCCGGGTTCGGGACGGCGCGCACCAGCGAGCAATTCTTTGAAATGGCGCAACCGGCGCAGACCTGCATCATTGGCATAGGCCGCATCCACCGCCGCGCTGATGCTCGCAAACTCCTCTGGCCCATCAGCGGCCAGCAGCACACCGAGCCAATCGCGCAGAAAGGCCCGATTGCTGGGCGTGTCAGGCAAGGCCAGCGGATTGAAGCCAGTAGGCTCGCCCGGATTGATCCGGTCATAGCGTCCGCCAATGCCGCGAATAAACAGCTCCGCCCCGCGATCCTTGTCAAACAGGATGGTGCGCGGTTTGAACTTTTGCGCCTGCGCCGCGAGGAAATTCATCACCACAGTCTTGCCCGAACCCGAAGGACCGATGACAGAGAAATTGCCGAGATCGCCGTGGTGAAAATTGAAGAAGAACGGAGTGGCGCTGGTTGTTTCCAACAGTGTCACCGCTTCGCCCCAATGGTTGCCTGATGCCTGCCCCAAGGCAAAGCCGTGGAAGCTGCCAAAACTCGCCATATTGGCAGAGGAAATGAGCGCGCGGCGCACAACGAATTCCTCATTGCCGGGGAATTGCGCCCAAAAGGACGGTTCCAAATTGGTATCTTCGCGCACCGCAATCGCGCCCGTATCCGCCAAGGCGGCGGAGCAAGCCGCTGTCGCATCATCCAACCGGTCGAGCGAGCGTTCACGAACAAGGACGGTCAAATGGTGCTCACCAAAGCCAACCGCGCCGTTGCCCAAGGCATCGCGTGCATTCATCATATCGGCGCGTTCCGCCGCTGCCTCTTCATCAACGGCACGGGAACGGCGCAGCGCCAAATCTATGCGCTCACGCGCGGTCGTGCGCTCATTGGGCGCGTAACTTTCAGTGAGGACCATTTCATAAGGCAGCCGAAGCAGCCCATCGAGAAGGCCCGGAGATGTCGCCTCGGGATAATCTTTCAGACCCAAGATCGCAGAAAATTCTGGCGCACCCGACCCGCGCAACTCCATCGCATCAAGCCCAAAACTTGCGCGGCGATAGGGCAGCATATGGCCAATATCGGTGTCGGATGCAGGCCGACGAACGGGCCGCATTTCGCCGTTATACAGCGCCGAGAGAAGCTCCAACATCTCGGAATTGGTGCCGCCGGAATCGGGAGCGTTATAGTCGCCCAACACCGCCGCGCCGTACGAAGACAGAGACGCCACAAGGCCGGTTATCGCGGCCTTCAACGTGCGAATATCTTTAGGATCGGCCTCCAATTCCTCGCGCCCTTGGCGGGAAAAGAACTTCGAAATTCGTTCCGGTAGGCCTGTCTTGCCCCGCGCAGGGCGGCGGATCAACGTGACGAATTGGTCGTTGATAAACAGCGAACCGCCCGCCAGCCGTTCTTTCCAGCGCGCATCAATGTGGCGGGACAAAGCATCGGGGAATTCCGCATCTAGCTCCACCTCAACCCGGCGGCGGACGACGTGGTGATACATGACAAAACGGGCGTCCAACGTCGAACGCAGCACCACTTCGCGCGTGGCGGCATGCGCGTTGAGCGCGTCGGAATCTTCGGTTTCAAACAGTAAGCCGGGAACTTGGATCGCGCTCATCACCGATCCATCGCGCAGCAAAACTGTGTTCTCATCGATCAACCGTTCATAAGGCAGCCGGTCGCCAACGCGCGCTTCCTTCGCGCTCCACGATGCAGGTCCGATCCAATTCGCCATATCCGGCCCTCCTTATGAGGCCACTTTAAACGCTATCCACCGGCGCCTCACGGCGCGTAAGAATTGCAGCTCCACCGCCGATAATTCGGAACACGCGGGCACTTTGAAACCTTCGTAATCCAGAGATCGAAAATGCGCGGTTCCCGCAGGCTCGCAAAATAGCCGATGATGTGCATCACAAAAGGCACCAAAATCATCAAAAGACTTTCCAAAATCAGGAACGCAATCGTCGTCACCATGAAATTGATGATGAAGAAATTCATCGTGACCCCCAGAAACATCTGAGGCCGGGTCAATGTGCGATAAACCGGATGGCGAACCAGATCAGTCATTGCGCGCGATCAAAACCCGCTTATCGAGGCGACCAGTCGCGGCGCGCCAAAGATGATGAAAACGCCTACAATAACAGTGCCGCCATATCGCCAGTTCATTCGTCCGGTCAGCATCATAAACCCGACCCCTGCAATCGCCATCACAGCCAGACTGGTCGCGATTGGGCCCAGCAGAATGCTCTGCATCCATTGCAGCGCGCTGGTGATCGGATCAGCACCGGTCGAACCACCCGCCTGCGGATTGGTTTGCGCCATAGCCGCAAACGGCAGGAACAGCGCGGTCATTGCTGCGGCAAGAAAAGTTGGAAGGCGAAGTGTCGATATCATAATGGATTTCTGAGTCCTCTAAAGATTGCCTGTTGATCAGGCCTGAATACAATATGGCGCTACCATCACCATCACTGCGCGGTCGCAGTGGGAGCGTCAGGGCGAGAATAATTGGCCAGCCGCCCCATAATTGCCGCGACATACGCTTTCGTTTCGCGAATGTTCGGGATGCCATTGGCGCGGATCACTCTGCCAGGACCGGCATTGTAGGCAGCCAATGCCTTTTCCAGATCACCGTCAAACCGGTCGAGCTGTTCGCGCAAATATCGCGCGCCGCCTTCTAAATTTTGCATCGGATCATCGGGATCGACGCCCAAATATTCGGCCGTTCCGGGCATCAATTGGGCAAGGCCCCGCGCGCCTGCATGCGATACGGCATTTTCGCGCCATCGGCTTTCTTGCCAGACCACCGCCTCAAGCAAACTGGGGCTGAGGTCAAACCGTTGAGCCAATTCGTGGATTTTGACGACATATTGCGGCGGGATATTTGCCGAGTGTGCTTGGGTGTCGCTGACCATTGTATTGGGAATGACCATCGCACTAAGATCAACGGTCTCGCCAGAGGGCTCTGCGTCTCCGACCAGCGCGGTTGCCCCCCCAGCGACCCAACGGGCACCGGTTTCGTCCACCTCCATAACATCGGCATGGGCGATTTGAGCGCCCAATGCGAATGCGCAGACAAGGTAGCAACTGCAATAGCGGCTCGCGACGGCGAGAATCATTCCGGGCCCTCCAGAAGTTCTCTATTGTCTACCGTAAATGACACCGAAGTTACAGGCACGATTTGCTTGGGCGCATGAACGCTTCTCAACCAAGAGGCTAAGAGGTGAACGGCAACGCAATGCAGAACCGCATGACACCAACAACGATCATTAGTCGTTAAGCGTGAATTGGCCGCTGCGCCTCTGACCGGAACGAAATTCGCCGCGATTCAACATTGCGATTGCCCGTCGCGCAAGAAGGCGGGATTCAGTCGTTGTGCCATCAGCAGTTTCAAGATCAAGACTGTCGCGGACGGCTATCGCAGCGCGAAAAGCGGTGCGCGCTTCGGCTTCGTTGCCCGCCTGCGCATAGGCGATGCCGAGGTTAATCAGCAGAGCCGGATCATTGGGATATTGTTCCAGCTCAGATTGCAGCATTGCGATGGCGCGAACGCTCTCGCCTGCCAACAATGACACAGCGGCCAGACCCTCGTCTGTAGGCTCGCTTGCAGCGACTTCGACCGGTTGAGCAAAAGCGGCGGTCGCCGCGAACAGAGCGGTCAGTGCTATCGGTGTTTTGATCGGCAAAGTCATGTTTGTGCCCTCCCAGAATTAGAATGCCAAGATGGATCACATTTCATCATTTTGCAACACAAACGTCACATTTGTCACATTAATGACTTAATTGTCATTTTTTCCTTTTTTTATAGATATTTGCACCCAGTTTTTAGAGTGCGAATTATGACAAATCGGTCATCAATTGGAAGGTTGATCGTCATATTTTGGTCATATGACAAAGGTGTCCCACAAAACGTATCGCAGCAAAAATTCTGTCACACAGCGACCCTAGCGCAGCTGGGCGAATCAAATCGCGATCAACCGATTCTCAGGTTTTTTAGGGGACCACTCGCTGTGACAAACATCCAACGCACTCTTATTTTAAGCGCTAGCATCGTTGCTCTTGCTGGCTGCGGCGCTGATGAAATCGTATCGCCGGGCACAAGCGGCGACATTATCATAAACAACCCAACGCCAACCCCGACACCAACGCCAACCGCAACGGGCGGCGCGACAGTCACAGCGGCGGCAGGGTGCCCCACAATCGCGTCGACAGGCGGGCTCAACGATCTGGGCACAATCGACGGCACACCAACCGGCGATTACCGCGTTTGCGAATTGCCAACGACGTTTGACGTCGACGATAATCTGCCGTTTGTTTCTGGTCTGCTTTACCAAATCACAGGCCGCGTGAATGTCGGCACTGATCAAGGTTTCGCCAGCACCGGTTCGGACGTTAACCTTTCGATTGACCCGGGCGTGATCTTGTTCGCCCAGGGCGAATCGTTCTTCGTTGTCAACCGCGGCAACACAATCGAAGCCGATGGCACAGAGACGATGCCAATCATCTGGACCAGCCGCGATAACGTCCTCGGCCTTGCAAGCGACGCCAGCGACGCACAAT
This sequence comes from uncultured Erythrobacter sp., assembly GCA_947502815.1. Classification (GTDB taxonomy): domain Bacteria; phylum Pseudomonadota; class Alphaproteobacteria; order Sphingomonadales; family Sphingomonadaceae; genus Erythrobacter. The sequence goes on along the minus strand of CANNBH010000001.1, from coordinate 975,477 downwards.
GGGGCGGCGTTGTCCTATTGGGCCGCGCGCCGGTTTCGGATTGTTCTGACGGCACATTCAACACCGCGGCGGCACCCAACGCGAACCCAACATGTCAGCAGCAGCTGGAAGGCACGTCTGTTGTGACACCATTTGGCGGCGCAGACTCGGCCGATTCTTCGGGCTCCTTCACATTCAACCAAATCCGATTCTCCGGTTTTGAGCTGCAGCAATCGAACGAACTGCAATCGCTGACCACGGGCGGCATTGGATCGGGCACAGTCATCAACAATCTGATGTCCTTCAATAGCTCGGATGATGGTGTCGAATTCTTTGGCGGGTCCGTGAACGTCAAAAACTTGGCTGTGATCGGTGCATCGGACGATTCGTTGGACGTGGACACGGGCGCACAAGCCAATGTTGAAACCGTTGTGGTGGCACAGCGCACCAGCACCGGTGACAGCATCATCGAATTGGATTCGCCAGGAGGCGAACAGGGCACACCGGGAACCGCGCTTCCGCAAACAGTGCTTCAAATCAACAACGCCACATTCTTGCAACGCTCCTCTGCATCGGGCCAAGCGGTTCGTGCGCGTGGCGGTGCGGCAATTGGCCTAACCAACACGGTTATCGATGTGGACACCGCCGATGATGTCTGCATCCGGATCGACGAAGAGATCACTTTGGACGCAATCGTTGGTGTGGACTCTGTTGTTTGTGACGGCGTTAATCGCCCAGTGCGCGGCTCCGGTCCTTCGGACGCAGCCGTACAAGCGGTTGTCGATGCGGGCACCAACAACAACTTGATGGCAATGCTCACGCTGACTTCGTCATTCGTAAACGGCGCCAACGAAAACGCGGTGACACCATTTGACGCCACGGCACGTTCGTCATTCTTCAGCAACATCGGCTTTATCGGCGCGGAAGATGACACAGTGTCTGACAGTTTCGGCGATTGGACGTGTAACTCATCGATCCTCGACTTTGGCAGTGCCAACGGCTCCTGCACCTCGCTGCCCGTCTACTGATCCCACTTCGTGGATTGAGGGAGGCGGGCGCACTTTGCGGCCGCCTCCCTTCTCACATTTTGTTGAGCCATCACAAAACCGGCTCAATCACAATTTTCAGGCCTATTTCATGAGGGGGTCTTTCATTATGTCGACCGGCACACGTCTGGCAGGGCTGCTGCTTCTCACCACATCTCTTACGTTCCCCGCTATTGCTCATGCGCAATCGGCGGATGATGCAATCGCTGATCCAGAGGACACCGTTCAGGATGCACCCGAAGAAGATGATGAGGACTATCAGGCGCCAGAAATCTCCGTTCCCGGCGGTTCTGGCATTATCGTAACCGGACGCCGTAATCGCAATCCGGAACGGTCCTCAACTCAGGTTCTCAGCGTGCTGTCCGAAGAAGATATTGCGCGCACCGGCGAAAGCGACATTGCTGGCGCCTTAGGCCGCGTTTCGGGACTTTCGCTGGTTGGTGATGGGCGAGTGTTCGTTCGCGGACTTGGTGATCGGTATTCGCTAGCGCTTCTCAACGGCCTTCCCCTGCCCAGCCCCGAACCGCTTAGCCGTGTGGTACCGCTCGACATTTTCCCGACCAATGTGATTTCATCATCTTTGGTTCAAAAGACATATTCGGCCAACTACCCTGGCGAATTCGGCGGCGGTGTGATCAATCTGACGACCAAAGCCGTTCCGGTCGAAGACTTTCTTTCTGTCAGCTTGAGCGCCAGTGGCGACACCGAAACGACGTTCAGCAACGGTCTGACCTACTTTGGTTCTGATCTGGACCCGTTCGGTTTCGACAATGGCAACCGCGACGTGCCATCCAATCTTCAGGCGTTCTTTGACAGCGGCGAACGCATTGGCGCCGTCCCTATCGAAGTGTCCGAAGGGATCGCGAGCCAGCTTTTCCCGATCAATCTTGTAACACTTCAAAAAGACAATTCGCAGCGTCCGAACTTCTCAGGCTCGATCACCGGAGGCGCTTCGTTCGAAGTCGGCGACGATGCATTCCTCGGCGTAATCGCGACCGCTTCGATCAAGAACAGCCTGCGCAATCGCAGCGTATTGAGCCAACGCGGCAGCAACGATCTGTCAGAAGTGTTCCAACAAGACGAGACATTTATCACGGACGAATCGGTGCTTGTGAATGGCTTGGTTAGTGTCGGTCTCGATTTTGGCGAGAACACGATCCGTTGGACCAACCTGTTCATTCGCGACACATTGAAAACGGCGCGCCTCTCCGAAGGCTTTGACGTGTTCCCCGGCGAAACTGGGTTCGACTTTATCAATCAGCAAACCGCATGGTTTGAACGTCAGTTGATGGACACACAGGTTGTCGCCGAGCTCGAATTTGATCGGCTTAGCGTAGATTTGCGCGGTGGTTATGCCCGCACTGATCGTGAAGCACCGTTCAACACCAGTTTCAGCTACACCCGCACCAATTTTTCGGGCAACCAATTCGGCGACCTGTTTGTAGCCTATTTCAATCAGCTTTCAGACGCTGGCATATCAACGGTCTCTTTCGATGATCTCAAAGAAGAGCTTTGGTACGGCGGCATTGATCTGGGCTACGAAGTTGCCGACAATTTCGAGATTTCAGCGGGTTACGCCTACACCGATACGGATCGCCGTTCCGAAAGCCGGGAATTCCGTCCATTTATCTCCGTTGATCCCAACAACCCAGCAGGCGGTTCGCTGGATGAGACTGCCGCCGTCGCGCTTGGCCTGCGTCAACCGGGCGCTATTTTCACCGATCCCGTGTTCGCTGGTTTCAACGTGAGCTTAACCGAAGCCACGCCGTTTCCCGTGTTCGACGCAGCTTTGGAAGTGCAAGCCGGATACGGCCTGTTCCGCTGGCTTCCTACCGATACACTTACGGTTGAAATGGGCGTGCGTTACGAAGACGCAACGCAGCTCGTTTCGCTTGATCAGTCCCTCTTCAACACACCGATTGCGGGCGCAACACCGACCAACCTTGCCAACGACTACTTCCTGCCGGGCGGTACCATCACTTGGGAACCGATTGACGACCTGCAATTGCGCGCTTCGGCTTCGCAAACGATTGCCCGCCCGCAATTCCGTGAGCTGATTGAGCAACGCTTCTTTGACCCCGCGTCCAACCGCCTGTTCCAAGGCAACCCGCTGCTGCAAGACAGCGAATTGCTCAACGCCGAAGTGCGCGCTGAGCATTACATGGGCGGCCCCAATCGGGTCAGTCTCGCTGGCTTTTACAAGAAGATCGACAACCCGATCGAGAACACGTTCAACGTTGCATCGGGCCAAATCTTCACCAGCTTTGCCAACGCGCCCGAAGCCGAGTTGTACGGCGTTGAGCTAGACGCGGTTTACGGCATTGACCTCTACGGCCTCGGCGGCAGCTTCTTTGAAACCAAGCAAGTGCTGCTCATGGCGAATTATACCTACACCCAATCGCAAATCACGGTTGGCGAAGGCGACATTGCCCCCACCCCGCTTAACCCGAACCAATTGGCCAGCCTCATCTTTGAAGATGGCGATCCATTGGTCGGGCAATCGGATCACGTGGCCAACGTCACCATCGGCATTGAAGACACAGAGAAGACCCAGCAGGTCAGCTTGCTCTTCAACTACGCCAGTGAGCGGGTGACGCAGCGTTCGGGCATTCAGCCCGACTTTGTCGAAGACCCCGGCCTCACCGTCGATTTCGTCGCCCGTTCAGAAGTCAATCTGGGCATTCCGATGGAGCTCAGCTTTGAGGTGCGAAACATCTTTGGGCGCGACAATTTCGAGTTTCAGGATAACGGCACCGACCGGCTTGAGTTTAACACATATCAGGTTGGCACCTCCGTTTCGGTCGGGCTTTCTGCCGATTTCTAACGCGCAACACTGCCACAAACGCAAAGGCCGCTCCCTAACCGGGGCGGCCTTTTCATATGGCTATGGTGTCTTGACGGTCACTTTATCCATTCCCGGCATCGCCATACCCATACCGGTGGGCCATTTGGGCACATATGGCCCCTCAATCATCCCAATCTCTTCAGCGGTCAGTTCGATATCCAACGCTGACAGTGCCGCTTCGATATGATGAGCCTTGGTCGCGCCAATGATGGGTGCTGCAACCGCTGGCTTGGTGAAATGCCACGCCAGTGCAAGGGTCGCCATCGGGATCCCGCGCTGCTCCGAAAGGTCAGCAAGCGCGGTAATGATCGCATCGTCGGTTTGATCGTCGGGATAGATCACTTTGCCAAAGCCATCGGTCTTGCTGCGCACCGTCTCTTCACCGGCAGGCCGCGCGAGCCGTCCGCGCGCCAGCGGGCTCCACGGGATCACGCCCACCCCTTCTGCTTCGCATAGGGGCAGCATTTCGCGCTCTTCTTCGCGGTAGAGCAGGTTGAGCTGGTTCTGCATCGACACAAACCGCGTCCATCCATTGCTGCGCGCGGTCTCCTGCGCCTTAGCGAATTGCCAAGCATACATGCTGGATGCGCCTATATAGCGCGCCTTGCCCGCCTTCACTATGTCGTGCAGCGCCTCCATCGTTTCCTCAATCGGCGTCGCATCATCCCAGCGGTGGATCTGAAAAAGGTCGATGTAATCCATGCCCAACCGGGTGAGGCTGTCATCAACCGCCTGCATCAGGCTTTTACGCGACAGGCCGCCGGTGTTGGGGGCATTGCGCCATGGGATGAAGGCTTTGGTCGCGACGACGATTTCATCGCGGCTGGCCATTTCATTGAGCAGATTGCCGGTGATTTCCTCTGACGTGCCGCCCGAATAACCATTGGCCGTGTCAAAGAAGTTGATCCCCGCCTCCAGCGCCTGACGAAAGAACGGGCGGCTTTCCTCTTCGCCCAACAGCCAATCGCCGTGCCATCCCTTTGTCGTATCGCCATAACTCATACAGCCAAGGCAAAGTCGCGACACGCTGAGCCCTGAATTTCCAAGACGGGTGAACTTCATGGCGCTTGTCTCCTTTTCGCGATCAACATGGACCGCTTTGCCCAGTTTTAGCAACACGCCGCCCCGGCCCAATTGACTGAAAACTATAGCCAATCATCCCGATTTTAACGCGCAATGTGTAACTTTCCATTTTGCCTGTCGCGGCGAGCATGCCATCTTGTGCGCAACCATAAGAGCAAGGCACAGTGTAGGAAATGCCCGCCACTAACCGGCGCGAGTCCGATAGGATCAAATCAAGGTCAAGCCAAAGTCAGGCCAAGGTCAAGAAAGCGTCAGCCCGCCATCAACGACCAATGTCTGACCGGTCATATAGGCGGACAGGGGTGAGGCAAGAAACAGCGCAGCCCCCGCCATATCTTCGGGCGTGCCCATCCGCCGCAGCGGGATAGAGCGCAAAGACGCCTCCAGCCGTTCTGGATGATCGGTCGTCACGCTGGTCAGCTTTGTCGGGACAAGGCCCGGTGCAATCCCGTTCACGCGAACCCCATCGCGCGCCCAAGCCTCACCCAATGACTTCACAAGGCTCGCAGCGCCCGCTTTCGATGCGGCATAGGCGGGTGTACCCATAGTAGATTTGAACGCGGCGACGGATGATACGACGATCATCGAACCATCATTTTGCGCCAGCCCAGAATGAAACGCGCAGGCACAGTCCATCACAGAATTGAGGTTCACATCGACCACCGCGTCCCAGCCTTCGCGCTCAAATTCGGCGCGCTTGTACCGAACCACGCCTTGGCTTTGGACCAGCACATCGACCGCGCCGATCTGCGCGGCCAGCGCGTCCGCCGCATCGCGATCTGACACGTTCAACGCGTGATAGGTGAGCCCGCGAAAGTCGCTGTCCTCCGCCTCAAGATAATCGCCTGCATCCGGGCGCGTGCCGGTGACATGCGCATCGGCGCCGCGCGCGCGGAAACCCTGCGCGATGCCATTGCCGATCCCGCTCGACCCGCCGATCACGAGAACGCGTTTTCCGGAAAAATCGATTGGGTCCGTCATTCTGCTCTCCTGCTTAGATCGAGCGGCTTACGACTTCTTTCATGATCTCGGACGTACCGCCATAGATGCGCTGCACCCGCGCATCGCGCCACAGGCGTGCAATCGGATATTCATTCATATAACCGGCCCCGCCGTGCAATTGCAGGCAGGCGTCGACCATCTCCCATTGCATTTCGCTATGCCACAGCTTGGCTGCGCTGGCTTCATCGGTCGTCAATTCGCCGCGAAGGTGGCGCGCAATCGCCCAATCAAGGTGCGCCCAGCCAACTTGCAATTTCGCTTTCAATTCGGCGAGCGTGAATTTTGTGTTCTGAAATTCAAACACCGTCGTGCCAAACGCTTTGCGGTCTTTGGTGAATTTGACCGCCTCGTCAAAGGCGCGCTGAGCCCCGCCCATGGCAGAAACCGCGATAGATAGGCGTTCTTGAGGAAGCTCTTCCATCAGATGGACAAACCCGCGGCCTTGTCCGCCAAGGATGTTGGTTTTGGGCACTCGCACGTCTTGGAAAAACAGCTCCGATGTGTCGGCGCTGTGCTGACCGATCTTGTCGAGGTTGCGGCCCTTTTCAAAACCGGGCGTTCCCGCATCGACCAGCACAAGCGATGTGCCCTTTGCCCCAGCGGATGGGTCTGTTTTGGCGACAACGATTACAACATCGGCGTTTTGGCCGTTGGTGATGTAAGTTTTGGAGCCGTTTATGACGAGGTGGTTGCCGTCTTCGAGCGCTGTGGTCTTGATCCCTTGAAGATCGCTGCCCGTGCCCGGTTCGGTCATGGCGATGGCAGTGATGATGTCGCCGCTGATCATGCCGGGCAGATATTTCGCCTTTTGCTCATCGCTGCCCAAGCGTTCAAAATAATTGACGGTGATGTCATTTTGCAGCGTGAAACCGGCGGAGCTGCCCATGTAGGCAAGTTCCTCTGCCAGCACGCAGTTAAAGCCGAAATCGAGGCCAAGACCGCCGTGCTCCTCGGCCACTGTGGGGCACAGCATTCCCGCGTCGCCAAGCGCCTTCCAAGCCTTTTTCGGGACAAGGCCCTCTTCCTCGTGTTTGTCGAGGTCAGGCTCCATATGCTCGGCAAACACCTTGCGAACGGTGTCGCGAAACGCCTCATGATCGTCGTTATAGGCAGTGCGGTTGGCGGTATCTAGCATTCCGGCGTCTCTTTCAAAAAATCAGTCAATTTGCGAAAGGCAAATGACCCGAGAGTGCCGGTAATGTAAACCTCGAAGAATGTTAGTCTTGCCTGCTTAGCCCACGAATGCGCGTTCGATCACAAACTGGCCCGGCTTGTTGTTCGCGCCTTCTTCAAACCCGCGCGCTTCCAGATCGGCGGCGTGGTCTTTGATCATCGCCATGCTGCCGCACATCATGATGCGGTCTGTTTCCGGATCAAGGTGGTTGGGGCCTTTGCTGTCTTTGAACAGGCGGCCATCGTCGATCAGCACCTGAATGCGGTCGGTCGTGTGGAAGTCTTCGCGTGTGACCGTCGGGACATAAATCATGCGCGCGCGGTCTTCGTCTTCGAGCAGGGGGTCGCCTTCAAGTTTGCTTTCTAGAAGTTCGCGGTAGGCAAGATCTTTGACCCGGCGAACCGAATGCACAACGATCACTTCATCGAACATGCCGTAAACCTCGGGATCGCGCACAAGGCTCATAAACGGAGCAAGGCCGGTGCCCGTCGACAGCATGATCAGGCGTTTACCCGGCAACAATGCGTCCGTGACGAGCGTGCCGGTTGGTTTTTTGCCCAGATAGATCGGGTCGCCTTTTTTGATATGCTGAAGCCGCGATGTGAGCGGGCCGTCCTGCACAATGATAGAGAGAAATTCGAGCTCTTCATCATAGCTAGGCGACGCCATGGAATAGGCGCGCAGCAGGGGCTTGCCGTCTTCTTTGGGCAGGCCAATCATGATGAATTCGCCCGAGCGAAAGCGGAAGCTTGGCGGGCGCGTCATCTTTAGGCTGAAGAGATCGTCGTTCCATTGCTGGACATCGGTGATCGTCTGAATAGAAATCGCCCCGCTTTCCGTAAAAGCGTCGCGCGGAGGGATGGGAGCGGTGGTGGTGTCGGTCAAAACTCTGCCTCAAGCAAATAGGGCTCAAACGGAAATGGGTGCACACATGCGCACCTCTATTGGCGGCGCAAATGGACGTTTCGCCTTGCGGCTTCAAGGTAGATTAGTGATAAGGGTTGAAAGCGCGGCTTGGCCAGCGGGCTGACCGCGCGCTTTCAACCCATTGTCATTCAGTTCCATCCAGCTCGGTCGAAAATCTCAACCGCGGTGCGTTGGTTGCGGCCAATCTCTGCGGCGTTGAGCGTATCAGGAGTGAAGTCACCCAGCCCCTCAACCACCGACTTGGCTTCAACATCGGTGACAGCGGGATATTCATTGTTGCCGTTCGCGAAATATTGCTGAGCGCTTTCTGATGTCAGATATTCGAGGAAGGCAATCGCGTTTTCACGGTTGGGCGCGTTGATCGTGACGCCAGCGCCGCTGATGTTGATATGCGTGCCGTTGGCGCCTTCGCCTTGATCGGGGAAGATCACGCCAATGCTATCAAAAATCGCCTTTTGTTCGTCATCACCGCCGGCAAACCGGGCGAGGTAATAGGTGTTCACCACGCTGATCCGGCATTCGCCTGCGGCAACCGCTTCGATCTGAGCCGTGTCATTGCCCTGCGGGTCACGGCCAAAGTTCGCCACAACCCCCTTCGCCCAGTCCTCGGCGGCTTCTGCGCCCTCATTCGCAACCATGCTGGAAAGCAGCGAGATGTTGTAAATGTTGGAGGAAGAGCGAATGCAGATATCACCGCGATAGGCAGGATCGGCAAGGTCGGCATAGCTCGTAAGCGCCTCTGGCTCCCCTGCCGCCTTGTTGTAGATCACCACGCGGGCGCGCGTCGAAAGGCCAAACCAAAGGCCATCGGGGTGGCGCAGATAATCGGGCAGACGCTCATTCAAAGTCTCGGACGTGACCGAAGACAGAATGCCCGCCTCTTCCGCGCGCCAAAGCCGTCCGGCATCAACCGTGACGAGCAGATCGGCAGGGGACAATTCGCCCTCGCTCGAAATACGCTCAATCAATGCGTCGGCGTCAGCCTCTATCCGGTTGACGGTGATGCCCGTCTGCTCCGTGAAGTCATCATAAAGTGCCAGATCGGTATCATAGTGGCGCGATGAGTAAATGTTGACCTCGCCCGCGTCACCGCCGGCACCCGCCTCTTCGCTTTCAGCGCATGCAGACATGGTGAGGGCGATAGGCAGCAGCATCGCTGTGCTGAGAATCAAACGCTTCATTGGGGAATCCTTCAGTGATTGTTGCGAATGCGTTGCAATAGTATTTGCTGCAAAGCAAGCCTTAATCGCAGGCAAAGGCCAAAACGCTGCCCTTTTGCGGGACCAGGCGGATGCCCGATGACGCATCGATCGCCGCCGCCGTTTGCGCGGTGATCTCTTCCCCGCTTTGCGATGCAAGCAGCACTCTGTTCGCGCTGCCCATCGGGTGAACATCGCGCACAGTCAGACCATCTGCATCCGGCAGGCATTCCAAACGCTCGGCATGGATCAACAGGTCCAGACGCTCGCATTGCGGCAATGATCCGGCGACGCAATCAAGCGGCCATGCGCCAAATGCGGTCACCAAAGCATCGCCATCGCGCTCTGCACGCACAATCTGCGCCCCTCCAAAAATCGCGCCGACCGATGCCGCCTTTGGGTTTTCATGCAAGTCTTGCGGTGTGCCAAATTGCACGATCCGCCCGTTTTCCATCACCGCAATCTGGTCAGCAATATCAATCGCCTCTTCGGGATCGTGAGTCACCAACACGGTGGTTGCCTCCGCCTCCCTCAGCAGCATCCGGCAATCGCGGCGCAACCTCCGCCGCAGGACAATATCGACGCTGGCAAAGGGCTCATCCATCAACAAGACCTGCGGCTCCGGTGCCATCGCCCGGGCCAAAGCGGCGCGCTGTTGCTGTCCGCCCGACAATTCATGGGGATAGCGATCGCCCAGACCGGCCAACCGAACCCGTTCAAGCCATTGATCGATCAGAGCGGCTCCTGCCCCTTGCACGCCAAAGGCGATGTTGCGTGCGATGGTCATATGCGGGAACAGAGCGCCATCCTGAAACACCAAACCGACAGGCCGCGCCTCTGGCGGAGGGTTTAGACCGGGCCGCGCCATTTCCTCGCCAGCGATGGAAATGCTGCCCTGCTGCAACGGCAGCAATCCGGCCGCAAGGTTAAGCAAGGTTGACTTCCCGCAGCCGGACGAGCCAAGCAGGCAGGTGATTTGAGCGCGCCGAGCGGTGAAGGACACATCACGCAACGCCGCAACATCCGCGTAAGAATGGGCAACATGACTAAATTCAAGGCTCACATGATTGTCCCGTGCGGTTTGGGTTGGCGCCATTGCCAATTTTCGCTGTGAGCCGCCTTACGCAATCCGATCCCGGCACTGCAAGTGCTGCGAATGCTGACGCTGCTTTGGCAAGGTCTGGCCCGCGCGCATTTGTAACGGCAGATCGCTGGACATTGGCGGCATTGGCGCTGGCTGCGATGGCCGCTTTGCCCATCCTAGCGATCTTGGTCTCTGCCCCCAGCGGCGGGTTTGCGGCGATCTCTCACCTCGCGGAGACTGTGCTGCTGCGCTATGTTGGGAACACATTTGCGTTGATGATTTTGGCTGGCGGTCTGGCGACCCTAATCGGCACAGGATGCGCGTGGTTGGTGAGCGCGGCGCGCTTTCCAGGGCGGAAATTGTTCGCCTGGGCTCTGGTTCTACCGCTGGCCGTGCCCTCCTATATTGCAGCCTATGTCTATGCCGATTTGCTCGATTTCACGGGCCCTGTGCAAAGTGCGCTGCGCGCGCTCATCGGATGGGGGCCGGGGGATTATTGGTTTCCGCAAATCCGATCTTTGACAGGCGGCGCCTTCGTCTTGGGCATTGTGCTCTATCCCTATGTCTATCTTCTCGCGCGGAGCGCGTTTGCTGCACAAAGCCAGAGCCAATTTCGCGCCGCCCGCAGTTTGGGTGCAGCGCCAATGGCGGCGTTTTGGCGTGTAGCCCTGCCCGCTGCCCGCCCGGCGATCTTTGGCGGATTGGCGTTGGTTTTGATGGAGGTGTTGGCGGATTTCGGCGTCGCGCAATATTTCGCTATCCCGACGTTCAGCACCGGCATCTTTCGCAGCTGGCTATCCATGGGTGACAAACAGGCGGCGCTGAAATTGGCGGCGATGATGCTGATCTTTGTGATTGGACTAATCGTTTGGGAAGCCCGCACGCGGGCTGGCCGAACCGACAGCAAAGATGGCCTGAGCCGCCGCGATGATGAACCCCTGATTGAATTGTCGCGTGCAGGCCGGGTTTTGGCGGTGCTGGCCTGTTTGATCCCGGTCACGCTCGGCTTTGCTCTGCCTGCGGCCTATCTGGGATCGCTGGCGATCAGCGACCGCGCCATCGCCGCCACTGGTGAATTGTGGACCTATGCCAGCAGCAGCCTTTGGCTTGGTCTAGCGGCTGCGGCGGTTTGCCTGATCACCGCGCTGATCCTCGCCTTTGCAAAGGCCCGGTCTAACGGCCGTGTAACAACAGCCGCAATCCGGACATCGACGCTGGGCTATGCCTTGCCCGGTGCGTTGTTGGCAGTCGGTCTGCTTGCTCCTTTGGGCGCGCTCGACATCGGAATCAGCCGCTTTGCCCGTGACCAATTTGGCTATTCAGGCGGCCTGCTTTTGACAGGGACCAGCGCGATTTTGATCTACGCTTTGTCGGTTCGGTTTTTGACCGTCGCGTTCAATTCGATCGATGGCGGTTTGAGCAAAATTCCGCCGTCTCTCGATGCGGCAGCGCGATCGCTCGGCGCGGGGCCGGGCCGGGTATTGGCGCGCATCTACATCCCGCTCCTAAGCCCCAGCCTGGCCGCCGCCGCTGCGTTGGTCTTAATCGATACTTTGCGCGAATTGCCTGCGACCCTGATCCTGCGCCCGTTCAATCTGGAAACTTTGGCGACGCGCACATACCGCCTCGCCAGCGATGAAAGGCTGGTCGAGGCATCGATCCCTGCACTGATTTTGCTTGCGGTGGGCTTGCTGCCGGTTTTGCTGCTAACCCAGACTGGAAAACGGGTAAGGCGCCTGCCGCCGGCATCCTAAGACGCCGCTGAAAATCCTAGAATTGGCGCGTTATTCGCCTTGGGCTGTCAAGAAAGCGACCAAGTCGGCGCGATCCTGCGCGTCTTTGATACCGGGGAAAGCCATCCGTGTTCCGGGCATGTAATCGCCCGGCGACCTGAGGTAATCGAACAAAACCTCTGGCGTCCAAGTGATATCGTTGTTGGCGTTGGCCTCTGAATAGTTGAAATCTTCAATCGAACCGGCTTTGCGGCCGATCACACCGAACAGCGATGGGCCCATTGCGTTCCGGCCTTCTTCCAAAAGGTGGCAGGCACGGCATTTGCCATAGACATTTTCGCCAGCGGCTGCGTCGCCGGTCACATCGGCAAAGGCAACTTCAATTTCTGGCTCTGGTTCTGCGGGCGCTTCTGCTGCACCGGGCGTTGCCGGGGTTTCGCCGCATGCGGAAACCGCAACAAGGCTGGTGAGTGCAATGGTGCTCAAAACAATCTTTCGCAAAACGTCCACATTCCTTTTGATAGATATGACCATCACACCGCAACCAAATGCAGAGTGATATTACCTCGCCAACGCATAGGGTGAGGAAGAGTTTCCTGCAAATTGCAGACCCGTTTCCAACTGGTGCTGCTACCAGGTGCTGATGGTGATTTGTACATACGAAGCCGCCAAGAGATTGCCTATTGCCTCTCCCGCGTTAAAGAAGGCTGCATGAAGAACATTCCTTGGCACACAAAGCTCGTCCTCGCTCTCGTCATTTTTCTGCCGGTCTATTTTATGATCGCGGCCCTTGGCACCAAGATTGGGCTGTGGAGTTATAAGATCGGGCTTGGTTCATTGGTCATCACGGCGGGTTTTCCGTTGCTCGTGATCGTCGCCATCGTGGCGATCGTGTCACTGATCGTCAGCTTGGTTAGAAAGCCGCGCAGCAAGATTTCGATGGCGGTTGCTGGTGTGGGCCTGTTGGTACCGATCGGAATGCTCGGCAGCCTCGCCTCGATTGGCGGAACTGCGGCAGAAAATCCGATCCATGATGTCTCCACCGACACAGCGAACCCACCGACATTTTCTGCCGAAACCATGACCGCGCGCGCGGAAAGCGAAGCCAATCCGCTGAACGATTATCAGGTTCCTTTGGGCGAGACGGAAATGTACGCCGGAGCCCCGCCAGAGCTGGCGATTAAGAGCCACGCGCAGATCATCAATGACACCTACGCAGACCTGTCACCGCTTTCCTTAGCCGGTGCGAGCAAGGCCGACGCAGTTGCCGCTGTGGCCGCCGCGATGGGCAAAATGGGCCTTAGCGACATTCGCTCTGACGTCGAGGCAGGCCGGGTTGAAGGCGTCGCAGAGACATTCTGGTACGGATTTCAGGATGACGTCGTGGCCCGTGTTGGCGAAGTTGAAATTGATTTTCGTTCGGTCAGCCGCGTCGGGCAAAGCGACCTAGGCGCAAACGCTGCTCGTATTGCGGAGCTGCGCGAATTGGTGGCGGAGCAAATCGGTCAGCGCTAATGGATGGGCGCTAAACCGCACCCGGCTTATTTGAATTGCGAGATGGCGAGCCCGCTGCGCTGAACCACGGTCAGGGCGCATAGCCCCGCATAGGCATAAGCGATCACGCCAAACCATGCCGGAAACAGACACATCGCGACAAACACCGCGATCGTCTCTGCCCCCTCTGCTAAACCGGTGGAGTAGAAGAAGCTCTTCTTCCCATGCGCCTGTGTCTCTTCGCCCCGGTTCGCGGCAATCGCGGCAAAGGCGAGGAAGCTGACGCCCGTTAAGACGAAGCTCGCGATGAGGACCATGGCAGGCAGTGTGTTGTCTGCTGCCATGACGCCAAAACCCAGCGGGATGGACACGTAAAAGGCAAAGTCTGCAACAATATCGAAATAGCCGCCAAGATCGGTCGGCGTGCTGGCCCGCGCGACCGCTCCGTCCAATCCATCCAGAATGCGGTTGGCGAAGATCAGCGCAAGACCAAGCCAAAGCGAACCCGCCGCAATCGCAGCCGCCCCGGCCAGCCCCAATGCAAGCCCTGCAAAGGTGAGCATATTCGCAGAGACCCCCGCCCCCGCCAAAATGCGGCCCACCGCGTTCAATGGCGGATCAATCAGCGGGCGAAGTTTGGAATCGAACATGTCTGCCCCGCTCTAACCGCCGAAGGTCACAAGTCCAATCCAAGCCCCAGTCATGGCCGTTGCGATGTTGCCCGCGATCCAGCTTTTGATGCCCAGCCCAGCGGCCTCTCCCCGCCGTTCGGGGCACAGCGTGCCAATGGTAGAGACAAGCAGACCGACGCTGGCCAAGTTGGCCACCCCGCACAGAGCATAGGTGACGATGAGCAGGCTGCGCGGGCTCAAAGTGCCATCGGGCAAAGCGGCAAGTTCGAGATAGGCGACATACTCGTTGAGGATCGCTTTGGTCCCCATCAATCCGCCAGCCGCTTGCGCTTCGGCCCAAGGCACCCCGATCAGCCACATGAACGGCGCAAACACCCAACCGAAAATCCGCTTCAGCGTCAACGGTTCATCCCCGACCAGCGGGAACAGCGCCAGCACCTGATCGCTCAAGGCGACGAGCGCAAAGATCACGATGATCACCGCAATCACGGCTAGGAACAATTGCATCCCGTCCATCGTCCCTTTGACGATTGCGTCGATGCTGTTTTCATATTTCAGACCCGGCTCGTCGCTGTCGGTGTTGGTGCCATTTTCGGCTGCATCGCCCGGCACCATCAGCTTTGCGATCAGCAAGGCCGCTGGCAGGGAAACCAGCGAGGCGGAGATCATATGGCCGACCGCATCGGGCACCGTGTCTCGCAAAGTTGTCGCATAAAGGATCAGGATGGCGCCGCTGATCGTTGCCATGGCCAGAACCATGATCTGAAACAATTCGGCCCGGCTCACTTTCGCGAAATAGGCGCGCACGACCAGCGGGCTTTCCACCACGCCAAGGAACATGTTCGCGCCGCCTGACAGGCCGACCACGCCGCTGACGCCCAATGTCCGCCGCAGCAGAAAGGACAGGCCGTTCACAAGCCAGCGAAGCACGCCCCAATGCCACAGCAGAGCCGCGAGACCGGAAAAAACAATTACGAGGGGCAGAATTTGAAACGCAATGATAAGCGGCGGCTGAGCGCCGTCCTCCAACGCAAACGGCAAAGGCGCGCCGCCGAGATAGCCGAACATATAGGATGATCCGGCCAAGGTCGCGCGCTCAACCGCGCTAACGGCGGCATTGGCGTAACCCATCAAATCCCACACAAACGGCACCCGAACAATAAGCAGCGCCAAACCGCCTTGCAGCAGCAGCGCACCCAAAATCCAGCGTGCGCCGGGGCGGGCATTACGGTCCTCGCTCATCGCCCAAGCCAGAGCGACCAGAACCGCGATCCCGGCAATCCCGCGAAATTGATCGAACAGTTCCATCACAAGCCTTCTGGATTAACCCCGCCGCCAGTCATGATATTTCTCAACATAGCTAAGCAGCTTTTCAGGCTTGCGCGCCTTCTTCCATTCGCCGGCCGCAAATTTGTTGCCTTCTGCCATGGTGGGATAGGGATGGATCGTGCCTAGAATTTTGTTGAGGCCCAGCTTGTGCTTCATCGCCAGCGTGTATTCGGCAAGCATTTCGCCCGCATTATAGCCCACAATTGTCGCTCCAAGGATCGTATCTTTGCCCGGCTTGGTCAGAACTTTGACAAAGCCCTTGATCTCATTTTCGGCAATCGCGCGGTCTAGCTGGTCAAGATCATACTGGGTCACATCATATTCGATCCCTTGTTCTTTGGCCTCGGTTTCGTTGAGGCCAACGCGGGCCACTTCGGGATCGAGGAAGGTCACCGCAGGGATCACCGAGTAATCAGCTTTGAATTTCTTAAACTGGCCGAACAGCGCATTGACCGATGCGAACCACGCCTGATGGCTTGCGGTGTGCGTGAATTGATACGGCCCCGCGACATCACCGCAGGCGAAGATGTTGGGGAATTTGGTCGCAAGGAAATCATCGGTGACAACCGTCTTTGCGGTGTCGATGCCCAAAGCCTCCAACCCATAACCACTAAGGCGCGCCGCACGGCCAACCGCCACGATCAAAGCATCATACGGAATTTCGACCTCAGTATTTCCGTGTTTTGCAAACACCGCGCCGCCATCGACCTTCACCGCCATATGGCCAGTCAGCACCGAGACACCTGATTCTTCGAGAGACGCTTGCGCAAGTGCAGACACTTCCGTGTCCTCGCGCCCCATGATCCGGTCCATCATCTCAATCTGAGTGACTTTGGACCCAAGCCGGGCGAGGCTTTGTGCGATTTCGCAACCGATCGGGCCGCCACCCAATATCGCCACGCGCGCTGGCGGGCTGTCCATCTCCGCAAAGGCATCCCACATCGTGTCCGACGTGAGATAGCCGCTGTCCTTAAGCCCCTCGATTGGGGGAACAAACGGCGCAGCACCGGCGGCGATAACGATTGATCGCGTGGTCAGGCGCTGGATTTCGCCGTCATGGCGCGCAATCTCCACCGTCCATGGGTCAATAATTGTGGCATAACCTTCGACCACATCCACGCCCAGCCCGGTGTAGCGTTCGACGCTGTCATGCGGCTCAATCGCTTTCACCGCGTCCATCACGCGGGCGATGGTGTGTTTAAAGGGCACTTTAGGATCGTGGCTTTTGAGGCCGTATTTGTCGGCATTGCGCATTTGGCTCGCGACCTTGGCGCTTTTGATCAGAGCCTTGGAAGGGACACAGCCGGTGTTGAGGCAATCGCCGCCCATCTTATGCGCTTCGACCAAAGTGACTTTGGCCTTCACCGTCGAAGCAATCAGAGACGAAACCAAACCAGCCGCGCCTGCGCCGATCACAACCATATTGCGATCAAAGCTCTTTGGTTTTGTGAACCCGGCATAGACTTTGCGGCGCTGGATCCAGCCGACAACAGCCTTTGCAATCCACGGGACCACGGCGAGCAAAACAAACGCGCTGAGAATTTCTGGTGAGAGGATGCCTTCAAGGCTGTCGAGTTCCGACAGGCGCTGCCCCGCATAGACAAAGGCAATCGTGCCCAGCAGCATTCCGATCTGGCTGACCCATGCGAAGGTCCATGTCTTGATCCGGGTCAGGCCCATGACGAGGTTGATCACAAAGAACGGCACCGCCGGGATCATGCGCAGCGTGAACAGATAAAATGCGCCGTCGCGTTCTAACCCCTCGTTGATGCTTTTCAATCGGTCGCCAAAGCGCGCTTCTATCGTGTCGCGCAGAACATAGCGCGATGCGAGAAACGCCAAGGTTGCGCCAAGCGTGGAGGCGAAAGAGACAAAGATCGTGCCGACGACCAAGCCGAACAAAGCGCCCGCGGCCAAGGTCATGATCGCCGCCCCCGGAAGCGAAGCGGCGGTCACGACGACATAAATCACAAAGAAAACCGCCAGAACTGCAATGGGGTTCTCGGCATAAAAATCGCGGGCGTCGCTGACCTGCTGCTGCGCTGCGGCCAAGGTCAAATAGTCGCCCAGATCAAAGATGAAATAGGCGGCAATCAACGCGGCCAAGACGGCGATGATGAGAATTTTCTTCATGAATGCCTCGATCAATAAATATGCTGTGCAGCCGGTTCGCTGAGAGCATGGAAGTGGTTACGGCCAGACCCTAGTCACCGTTTGCCAGTTTGGCGTATTTGGAAATCCAACGATTGTCGATCCAACGTTTAAGCCGGCCTACCCATCGCCCCTTTGCACAAAACCGTCCATAACTGGCAATTGCGCCGCCGTCGCCAGTCGAAATCAAATAGAGGCTGCTCGAACGGGGACGGTAAATGCGTGTGGGAACGTCCCCCTTGGCGGCCGCGCGCAGGTTTTGCGCGAGGATGGGGCCAGCCATCACCGCGTGAACGCCCGAATGCGGGACCTCGCGGTCCTGCCGCGCGGCAACATCACCCACTGCAAAGATGTTTGGGTGAGAGAGCGAGGATTGATACGCGTCCACAGCGATAAAACCGTCTGCATCGCAGGTCAGACCGCCTTTGCCCGGCCATTCCGGCGCGCCTGACCCCATCGCGGCGACGATGATGTCTGTGCCTTTCAAAGTGGTTCGTGATGCCGTGATCAGACCGCCTTCAATCTGTGCATTGGCTGCTAAGAATCCTATGCCCTGACGGGTCAATTCTTCGCCCACTATGCCCACCACTTCGCGCGAAAAGCCCGGAAGCAATCCGGCGTCACCCGTGATGAATTCGACAGTGGGTTGAATTTCAAACACCCGGCAATTGCGCAAGGCAAATGCCAGTTCGGCGCCGCCTGCGCCTCCGCCAATCACCGCGATTTGAGCCGGTCGCCCAGTCAATTGCCCCAATTGCGCAATCTGTTTGGCCAATCGGTCCACAAATGCGTCAATCGGCCTCACATCCAACAGCCGCGGATCATCACCCAAAATGCGCGCCGCCTGACCCACTCCGCCAACGTCAATCGACGCGATGTCAAAAGAGGTAACTCCGCTGCGCAGGGAAAGCACTGTGCGTGTTTCAGGATCAATCGCGGCGCATGTATCCAGCACCACTTCAGCGCCCGCCCTCCGGGCCAATGCGGCGACATCGACGGTGCCCGCATCGCGCGAATATTGGCCTGCGATCCAGCCCGGAACCATGCCTGAATACCGCAAATGCTGATTAGGCGTGAGCAATGTTGCGCGTTTGCTGGGCAAGCCATGCTTTATCCAATCCGCCAGCACCGCCACATGCGTATGGCCGCCCCCGATCAACAGAATGTGGTCAGATTGCATGAATTGGGCGCGGCTTACGTGGCCTGCCGCCCATCGATCAAACGCTCAACCAATGATGGATCGGCCAAAGTCGATGTGTCGCCCAGCGAACCGTAGTCGTTCTCCGCGACTTTGCGCAGGATGCGGCGCATGATTTTGCCGGAGCGTGTTTTGGGCAGACCATCGGTGAACTGAATGTGGTCCGGTGTCGCAATCGGGCCGATTTCGCTGCGCACATGTTTGCGCAATTCTTGATACAGCGCATCCGATCCATCAACGCCCGCGTTCAGAGTAACATAGCAATAGATGCCCTGCCCTTTGATATCGTGCGGATATCCAACCACGGCAGCCTCTGCGACCAAATCATGCAGCACCAGCGCGCTTTCGACCTCCGCTGTGCCCATACGGTGGCCTGACACGTTGATCACATCATCAACGCGTCCCGTGATCCAGTAATAGCCATCATCGTCGCGGCGACATCCATCGCCGGAGAAATATTTACCAGCATAGGTGCTGAAATAGGTTTGCTTGAACCGTTCATGATCGCCGTAAACGCTGCGCGCTTGGCCGGGCCAGCTGTGGGTGATGCACAGATTGCCGTCGGTCGCGCCGTCTAGGACGCCTCCGTCATTGTCGACCAATTGCGGGCGAATGCCAAACATAGGCAGACCCGCGCTGCCCGGTTTCATATCATGCGCATGCGGCAGGGTTGTGATCATCACGCCGCCTGTTTCGGTCTGCCACCAAGTGTCCACGATCGGGCAGCGGCTCTCGCCCACCACTTCGTGATACCAGCGCCAAGCCTCTGGATTGATCGGTTCGCCAACACTGCCCAGCAGACGCAGCGAAGACCGGTCGCGGCTGGTCACAAAATCATCGCCTTCGCGCATCAGAGCGCGGATCGCGGTTGGCGCGGTGTAGAGGATGTTGACCTTATGCTTTGCCACGACATCCCAGAACCGGCCAAAGTCTGGGTAATTGGGCACCCCTTCAAAAACGAGGCTGGTCGCGCCGTTCAATAGCGGGCCGTAGACAAGGTAACTGTGCCCAGTGACCCAGCCGATATCGGCAGTGCACCAGAAAATTTCGCCGTCTTGATAATCAAAAATATTCTCAAACGTGGTCGCCGTCCACACACCGTATCCGCCGGTTGTGTGCAGCACGCCTTTTGGCTTTCCGGTTGAACCCGATGTGTAGAGGATGAACAGCGGGTCTTCGGCCTGCATCACTTCGCATGGGCAATCCGCATCGGATTTCACGTCATGAAACCAATGATCGCGCCCATCCAACATCGGCACATCAAGGCCGGTATGCTTCACAACAAGGACGCCTGTCACATCGACGCCGTCACGTTCCAAAGCAGCATCGACATTGGCTTTAAGCGGGACGCTCTTGGTCCCGCGAAGACCTTCGTCAGCGGTGATGACAAAGCGGCTTTCGCAATCGACAACGCGTCCGGCCAACGCTTCGGGTGAGAAGCCGCCGAACACCACAGAATGGATCGCCCCAATGCGCGCGCAGGCGAGCATCGCGGTCGCGCCTTCGACGATGTTGGGCATGTAAATCGTGACCCGGTCACCTTTGCCCGCGCCGATGGCTTTTAAACCGTTGGCCATCTGCACGACCTCGCGGTGGAGATCGCGGTATGTCAGTCTGCGCGTAGGCGTCTTTGGATCATCGGGTTCGAATATGATCGCCGTGGTGTCGCCGCGCGCGTCCAAATGACGATCCACCGCGTTGTGGCACAAGTTCAACGCGCCATCGGCGAACCATTCAATGCGGGCGGGATCATACGACCAGTCCCCGCCTTGTGTTGGCATCTTTACCCAATCAAGCCGCTCTGCCTGCTCCAACCAAAACGCATCCGGCTCCGCAATGGAACGGGCATAGCGATCGGCGTATTGTTCAGCAGTGCAATGCGTGTTTTGCGCGGACGGCGCGGCGGGGCGCTGGACGAATTCACTCATCAATCAATCTCCAATGGGAGCGCGTCTAGCGGCAGTCGTGCTGGCCTGTCCATATGTTCGAAGGTCTGCGGGTGTATCGATATCAATCAGCCATTCGGCGGGGCACGGTATGGATTGCCCATGGGCCAAAAGTTGACGAGCGCCTTGATCGCCCTGCAGCGCAGCCAATGCACCGAAATGGTCTTTGCCAAAAATTGCCGGCGGCATCGACGATTGCCCTCCTGCCGACGCGATAATGTCAGCCGGGCCGGTAAAGCGATCAAACAAAGCCGAAAAATGTGTCCGCGGAACCAGTGGCATATCGGCGAGTGCGATTAGGATCGCATCGAGCTTTGTCTTGGCGGCGACCCTTGCGGCAAGAGACACCGACGTTCCCATACCCTCATCCGCCAATTGGTTCACCACCACGTCAAAACCTGCTTTTCGCCAAACCGGCTCACACGGGTGGCCAAGGCTTGGTGCGATAACCCAGGCGCCTGCATCAACGACACGATCAACGGGTATCGCCGCGGCTGCATGCTGGCCAAGCAGCGCCCCCCGAAATGGCTGCGCCAGCTTATCCATCGCGCCAAACCGGCGTGAGGAACCCGCCGCGAGCAGAAAGGCACCAATCCGCATTTCAGACGATGGCCGCTTCGAAGTCGGCGCTTTCGTATGCACGGATAACTTCGGCAAGCGTAGACAAGGCCAAAGTCTGCGGATCGCGTGAAGAATGAAACAGGCCAATTGGGGCCCGAATTTTGGCCAGTTGATCGTCGCTGACGCCTCTTTGAATCAAACTCTCACAGCGCCCAATATGCGCCTGCCGCCCGCCCATCGCACCCAAATAAAAGCGCGGCAGTGAAAGCGCGTGCTGCATCAGATGCGTCTCCCAATCGTGGTCGTGAAAGAGGAACACGATCGCCGTCCAGGTATCGCTCTTCAACGCTTCCGATTGGGTGACCTTGTCCAAATTGACGGCAGGAACGCCGCTGTCGCGCAGGCTGCTGCACAAGGCATGATCGGGGCTCAGCACCTCAATCGAGCAACCCATAGTCCCGCCCAATCCAGCCAGCGCCTTTACACCAGCCCCGTGGCCAATGATGACAAGGCGCGGCGCAGGCCAATATCCGAACTGTCCGCCATGTGTTTCTGGGTCGAACGAGACAGGCAGCCAGCCGCTAACAAAACAAGGGGCTCCCTCATCAAAACGGAGCGAAAACGGTTCGCGCGCCGCGATGGCGGCTAAGCATTGATCGGGAAGCGCCGACGCGTCTAGCCGGGCGAACGACAAATCCAAGCCGCCACCGCACGGCAATTTGATGTCGAGATAGGGCGATCCTGCGCCAAAGCGGACCATGCGTGCGCCGCCTTCTCCGGTCTTCAATACGTCTAAAGCCTCCGCGACGACCGCATTCTCGATACACCCTCCTGATAGAGACCCGGCAAAACTGCCGTCTTGCGCAACCCCCATTATGGTGCCGGGATTGCGCATCGATGACCCCTCGACCGCGCAAACAGTGACCAGAACAACCGGTTCACCGCTTGACTGATGATCGCTTAGAAATCGGAGGACAGCCTCAGTGTCCATGCGGGTGTTCCATCAGGCTCGATTATTCGCCGGTCGATGATGATTGGTTCGCCAGATAGGCAATGATGGCGGCGCGTTCTTCGTCGTCTCGCACAGCCCCGGCCAGCATATCGGTTCCCGGCAAATATCCAGCCGGATCGGTTAAGAATTGGTCCAAGTTTGCTTCATCCCAAGTCAATTCTGACCCAGCCAAGGCATCCGAATAGGAATAGCCTTCAAGCCCGCCAATCGTGCGTCCAACAACACCGAACAAATTCGGCCCAGCGGTGGATCGCGCGCCAGATTCGACCACATGGCAACCAGTGCACATTTGGAACGCGTCTTCTCCCATCGCGATCAAGTCTGTGGCGCCGGCATCCGCCTCAACAGCCGGAGCGGCTTCGCCGCGATCACGGACCACAATTTGCTCAACCACTTCGGGCTGTTCGCTCGATCCACATGCGGTGACCAAAACGGTCAACAAGGCTGCGGTTAGAATGGCGCGATTGCGCATAATTGTGTTCCCCTAAGTCCCTTTGTGTCGCTTTAGACCGCAGTGTTTGGCGCGGCTCAGACAAATTGCTTTGCAATGGGCAGTTCGCGCAGCCGCGTTCCGCTCGCTGCGAAAATTGCATTGGCCAAGGCGGGCGCTGCTGGTGGCAGACCGGGCTCTCCGGCACCGCCGACAGGCACATCCCCACTGTTGATGAGAGCAACCTCAATATTGGGCACTTCATTCATCCGCAGCATCCTATAATCATGGAAATTGCTTTGGACGATAGCGCCGTCTTCCAATTCCAATTCGCCGTACATTGCCGCGGTAAGGCCAAAGACAATTCCGCCTTCGATCTGATTGCGGAAACCATCGGGGTTCATGACGTAACCGGCATCACAAACCGCCCAGCAATTGGTCATTTTCGGCTTGCCCGAGGTCATATCGACTTCAATCACTTCGGCGACAATGGTGCCAAAACTTTCGACAATCGCGACGCCCTTGGCAGTGCCTTCAGCGCTTGGCTCTCGCCAATTGCTAATTTCCGCGACCTTTTCCAGCACCGCTGTGTGGCGCGGCGCGTTGGTCAGCATGGAAAGGCGATATTCGAGCGGGTCCGCGCCTGCCGCGGCGGCGGCTTCGTCGATGAAACTTTCGATGAAAAACCCTTGCTGGGAATGATCAACCGAACGCCACGCTTGGAACGGCAAATGCAACTCCGCCTCAGCCACGCGCACCGAAGTGTTGGCGATGTCATACATCGCCGGGACGCAGGCCTCTGCAGGATCATGGCGCTGGGTGAAGACACTGTCATAGGCGATCAATGCGCCGCTTTCATCCAGTCCAGCCCGCATGCGGGACATATCAGCGCAGCGATACAGCGCCTTTTGCGTGTCTTCCTCGCGGCTCCAAATCATCTTGATCGGATAACCCGTCGCCTGCGCCACACGCGCGGCCATAGCGACATATTCACTGCCCAAACGCCGCCCAAACGCGCCGCCCAAATAAGGGTGGTGAATGGTAATGTCGTCTGCGCCAATGCCGACTGTGCTGGCAACTTCACTGCGCGCCATCAATGGCACCTGTGTGCTGGTCCAAATGTCGCATTTGCCGTCTGCCACATGAGCAGTGCAATTGAGCGGCTCCATCGGAGCATGCGCAAGGTAGGGCGCGCGGTATTCTGCATCGATAGACGTGGCAGCATTGGCCAAGGCACCGGGAGCATCGCCGCGAGCCGCAGCCTGATCACCGCCAGTATCCCCTGCCGCATCCAAAGCGGATGAAAAGACAGCGAACTGATCGTCCATCGTCTTTACCGGGCTTTCGGATTGGCTCCATTCAATTCCGACAGTGTTGATGGCCTGCTGTGCCTGCCAATAACTGTCAGCGACGACGGCAACAAAATTACCCATGTTCAGGATTTGCAAAACGCCGGACATCCCTTCCGCCCGGCTTGCATCCATAGAAATGACGCTCGTCCCAGGAACAGGAGGTCGCACCACCGCTGCGTAAGAAAGCTCCAACCCGTCAGGTACGGCGTCGATGCCAAATTCAGCCGTGCCGTTGATCTTCGCGGGAATATCCGTGCGCGCCTTGCTGCGGCCCATCAAACGGTATTGATCGCGGGTTTTCAGTGTGGGCGTGTGGTCCATCGATTGTTCGGCGGCCGCGCTGGCAAATTCAGAATATGGCGCGGAATTGCCTGACGCTTCATGCACCAACATGCTGTCGCGGGTTGCAATTTCAGCGGCAGGAACGCCCCAGGCATCCGCCGCTGCACCAACCAGCATTTGGCGCGCAGCGGCACCGGCGATGCGCATTTGGTGTTGACCTGTCGTGCGGATCGAAGACGAACCACCCGTGATCAGCAAGTCCATCGATTGGCCAAGTTTAGTGAACAAGCCATCCCATGTCGGTTCAAGCCAATCGGCAGCATTCAGTGTAAAAGGAGCCGCGAACATCCGCGCGGTGTCGCTAACCACATAGCTGCCATCCGCCGGTGCCTGCATAACACGGACATTGTCCCACGCTGCGTCCAATTCATCGGCCAGCATTTGCGCCAAAACCGAATGCGCGCCTTGTCCCATTTCGCAATGCGGCACGATTGCGGTGACGATGTTGTCGGTGTCGATTTTGACCCAGCTGTTGACCAATTGCTCACCAGCACCAGCGGCCACTTTTGGGCCCAATGCGCCAATCGGGTTCCCCGGACGCACGCCGATCCCAATCAGCAAACCACCACCGGCTAGAACGCCTGCGCCGATAAAACCGCGGCGGCTCCACTTGCCGAGCTTCGATGTTTTTTTCTCTTCAGGAGACATATCGTTCATGGCTTAGGCCTCCTCGCCTGCTTGTTCGGCACGCGGTTGCTCGATCCCAGCTGCCACTTTAATGGCCCGGCGAATTCGGGTGTAGGTCCCACACCGGCAGATGTTGCCCGACATCGCAGCATCAATATCAGCGTCAGTTGGCGCCGGATTGTCGCGCAGCAGAGCAGTCGCGCTCATGATCTGACCAGATTGGCAGTAACCGCACTGAGGCACCTGTTCGCTGACCCAAGCTTGCTGGATTTTGGAGAGTTCTCCATCGGGCCCTGCAACACCTTCAATCGTGGTGACTTCGCGGCCTTCGGCTTGCGCAATCGCGGTGGAGCAGCTGCGCACCGGTTGCCCATCAAGATGCACAGTGCAGGCCCCGCACTGCGCGATGCCGCAGCCAAATTTCGTTCCTGGCAATCCCGCCTTCTCGCGCACAGCCCATAGGAGAGGCATGGCTGGATCGACATCGATCGTGATCGGCTCTCCGTTGAGGATAAAACTGGCCATCGGCGGGGTCCTTATTGAATGGGCGCAATAGGTGCGCTCGGTTGCACTTCGCAATCTATCGCAAGGCAGGCTTGTTGGAAAGAGGCGTGCTTTGTGCTTATCAATACGAGGTATGAGCACAGTAACATTCGAAGAATTCTTAGCGGTAGATATCCGCGCGGGCACTGTCGTCGCAGCCGAACCGTTTCCAGAAGCTAGAAAGCCAGCAATCAAACTGCGTGTGGATTTCGGCGAAGAAATCGGAATCAAAAAAAGCTCAGCGCAAATTACAGACCGTTACTCACCTGGTGATTTGGTGGGTCGCACCGTAATGGCGGTCGTCAATTTCCCGCCCCGCCAAATCGGTCCCTTCATGTCCGAAGTGCTTGTATTGGGTTTTCCGGATGACAACGGCGCCATTGTTCTGGTCGCGCCCGATCAAACAGTGCCGGATGGTGCACGGCTGGCATAACCGGCAAACTCAGCGCGAGTTGTATAAGAGCGTCAATTACACCCGATATGGCGAAGTTCCCTTGCACACGGCGCACTTTGCGGGAATAAAAGCTCCTGCAACACAGCACTGATGCTTTGGTGGCATTGTTCCTATGGGGGGAGAAATCAATGGCCGTATCCGATCACGTAGACCTAGAAACGTTCATGGCAGGCGTTTCAAAACGCAATCCTGGACAAACTGAATTCATCCAAGCCGTGCACGAAGTGGCACAGGATATTTTTGAGTTCATGGAAGACAAGGTTCATTACCACGAAGCGCAAATCTTGCGCCGCATGGCAGAGCCAGACCGCGTCATTTCCTTCCGCGTTTGCTGGGAAGACGATAACCACAACATCCGCGTTCAGCGCGGCTGGCGTGTTCAAAACAACAACGCCATCGGCCCATACAAGGGCGGCATCCGTTTCCACCCTAGCGTGACCGAAAGCGTTCTGAAGTTCCTCGCCTTTGAGCAGACCTTCAAAAACTCGCTGACCGGTCTGCCTATGGGCGGCGGTAAAGGCGGTGCAAACTTCAATCCGAAGGGCAAGTCCGACGCAGAAGTGATGCGTTTCTGCCAAAGCTTTATGTCGGAACTTTATCGCCACATTGGCCCCAACACCGACGTTCCTGCGGGCGACATCGGCGTTGGCGGACGCGAAATTGGCTATATGTTCGGCCAATACAAGCGCCTGACCAACCGTTGGGAAGGCGTTCTGACTGGTAAAGGTCAGGAATATGGCGGCTCAGAAATGCGTCCCGAAG
Organism: uncultured Erythrobacter sp.; assembly: GCA_947502815.1. Classification (GTDB taxonomy): domain Bacteria; phylum Pseudomonadota; class Alphaproteobacteria; order Sphingomonadales; family Sphingomonadaceae; genus Erythrobacter. The sequence goes on along the minus strand of CANNBH010000001.1, from coordinate 948,572 downwards.
CGACCGGCTATGGTGCGGTCTACTTCCTGCAAAATATGCTCAAGCATCAAGGCATGGATGTCGAAGGCCACACGGCTGTCATCTCTGGTTCGGGCAATGTGGCAACACACGCTGCTGAAAAGATCACGCAGCTGGGCGGAAAAGTTCTGACGCTGTCCGATTCAGGCGGCTTCATTCACGATCCTGCTGGCATCAGCCAAGAAAAGATCGATTGGGTTAAGCACCTTAAAACGGTCAAGCGCGGCCGGATCAGCGAATATGCCGATGAATTCTCAGGCGCGACCTTCCACGAAGGCCGTCCATGGGGCGTCGCCGCAGACCTCGCTCTACCATGCGCAACTCAGAACGAGCTGAACGAAGACGAGGCGAAGTCGCTGGTTAGCAACGGCTGTAAGGGCGTTTCCGAAGGCGCAAACATGCCGACCACGCTCAATGGCGTGAAAGTCTTCCACGATGCCAAGATCATGTACGGTCCGGGCAAAGCGGCGAATGCTGGTGGTGTTGCGGTCTCTGGCCTCGAAATGAGCCAGAACTCGGAGCGTATCAGCTGGAATTCAGAGCGCCTTGGCGACATGCTGACCGATCTGATGGAAGGCATCCACGGCAAATGCACCGAATATGGCCAGCAAGAAGGCGGCTATGTTGACTATGTGAAGGGCGCGAACATCGCGGGCTTCAAAAAGGTTGCCGATGCGATGATGGCATTCGGCGTGGTGTAAACCCACAGTCCAAGACACAAAAAGGGGCGTCCTTGCGGGCGCCCCTTTTTTGTTTCCAACGCGACTGTGTTCTTAAATGCCGAGCTGCCCAGCCTGCGCGCGCAGCTCTTCTTCTTCACCGGGGTTTGCGGCGACAGCCTTTTCAAGCGCTTCGCGCGCCTTACCCGATTCACCCAAATTCATCCGGCTTCGCATCAGCATAACCCAACCATCGAGGTCCTGCGGCTCATTTTCCAAGCGCGCTTCGAGACCGGCGACCATTCCGGAGACCATGCTTGCCTGTTCACCCGGTGTCATTCGGCTGGCTTCTGCAACCTGTTGAGCCGTTGGCCCGCGCACACTTTCCGATGCGGCATCGCCCGCAACCTCACCGGAGCCGGGCAAGATCACTTCGGGCGTGCGCGATTCCATCACAGTCGCCAAACGCGCATCGACATCAATATCGTTGATCGCGCCGACCTGTTGTATGGTGCGAACCAGATCGCCCTCCCACGGCGCGCCCGGCGGCGAATCTGAAAGAAGCGCCAGCCATGAACCAATCGCACCGTCATGATCCTCTTCCAAATCCTGCTTCACCGCCATGAAATATCGTGCCCGCGGATCGCCCGGATCAAGCTCAATCGATTTTTGAAACGCTTCCAAAGCAGCAGGCGGCATGGGATCCAGCTCGCTGGCATAGACCCGCGCCTCTCCCAAGGCGGACCACAAGGCCGCTTCATTCGGATCGATTTCAACCGCGCGTTCATAGGCCGCCGCGGCATCGCCGTAATCTTCTTCGGTGAAATGGGCGAAGGCCAGTTGAGTCCATGGCCGCGCATCATCATCAGATGCCTCTGCAGCTGCGAGCAGGTCCTCTATTGAAGGAGCCGCGCCGTCGGCGATCTCAGTCGCATCGCCAGAATGACTGCCATCATAGACATTGTATCCAATCGACCCGGCCGCCAAGATCGCAGCCGCCCCAAGCAGCAGCCATCCGGCCTTACCGCTCAATCCCCCCGTTGAATTGTCCTCTGGTTCGGCCAATTTGGTATCAGATTGGTCCGCCGCCGAATTATTTGCATCTGTTGCCATGTCGTTTTCACTAGCAAGTGGTGCAGAAAACGGCAATTGTTGCTGGCAATGGGGAACACTTTCCTTATGGTAGGAATTGTGTGAAATCTATCCAAAGGGGGGGGGTAGATTGTCTGACTTGTATAAAGTCGCCATAGTTGGCTCCGGCCCAGCCGGTTTGAGTGCTGCAGGACGTGCGGCCGCTCTAGGTATGTCTCATGTATTGATCGAAAAGACAGACCATCTGTCGGACACGATCTACAAGTACCAAAAGGGCAAGCACGTGATGGCAACGCCGTCCAACTTGGTGCTGCGCAGTGATCTGGATTTTGATGCCGGTAAGCGCGAGACGATCCTAGGCACCTGGGATGAGCAGTCTGACGCCCAAAAAATCAACGTCGAATTGAACGGCGAAGTCAGCAAAGTCGAAGGCCAAAAAGGTGATTTCACGATCACTTTGAAAAACGGCAAGACTTTGCGCGCAGAGGCGATCGTGCTGGCGATCGGCACGCAAGGCAATCCCAATATGCTGCGCTGCCCGGGTTCAGATCACCAGATGATCCAATACCAATTGGATGACCCCGGCGAATATTATGATGAACATATCACCGTTGTGGGATCGGGTGATGCGGGCATTGAAAACGCGCTTGGCCTTGCCGCCGATGATGCACAACGCAATGTCGTCACCATCCTCAATCGCCGCGACAGTTTTGCCCGCGCGAAAGCCGCCAATGTTTCCTTGCTCGAAGAGGCAGAGAAAGACGGCCGGATCAGCGTTCGCCGCGAAACCAGCCCAGCGGGTGTAAAAGACGGCGAACTGGTTCTTGAAACCCGCGACGGTGAAGAAACCATTCCCTGCAACCGCATCATTGCGCGCACAGGGTCACAACCGCCGCGCGGCTTTGTGGAATCGATGGGGATCGAGTTTTCGAGCGAAGACCGCAGCGCTTTTCCTAAACTGACGCCTGCGTTTGAATCGACCGCTCCGGGCATTCACGTCATCGGCGCTCTGGCTGGTTATCCGCTTATCAAGCACTGTATGAATCAGGGCTATGACGTGATCGAATTCCTCAACGGGAACACCGATCTGAAACCGGCGGATGAACCAATTCTTTCAGAGAAATTTGGGGCCCTGCCCGGCAATCATTCGGTTGAGCATTGGCTCGATGTGTTTGGCGGCAATGTGTCGGTTCTAAAAGGCCTCTCAACGTTACAATTGCGCGAATTGATGCTGGATTCCGATGTCCATTCCTTTGAACCAGGCGAAGCGATCTTCCGTCGCAACGACCCGGGTTCTTCGCTGTTTGCAATTGCCGAAGGGTCGGTTTCTGTTGAAATCAATCCGAATGACCCATCGATCACAGTGCCAATTGACCAAGGCTCTATCTTTGGCGAAGTTGGCCTGATCTCGGGTAGACGCCGCGGGTCAACCATTCGTGCCGCTGAACCGGTGGTGGCGATTGAGCTGGCGCGCAACGCGGCGCTGAAACTGATTGCAACGTCACCCGAAGCCGCCGAAGCGGTGAACCGGATCGCAGTTGAACGGCAATTGCTGCAAATGTTTGGTTCGGGCCTGACACCAAATGACATCGCTCCGCTGGTAGAAGCAGCCGAAGTTATGGACGTGAAAGCCGGTCAGGTCTTGATCAAAGAGGGCGATGCAGACCAAGACGTCTATATCATTCGCCGTGGGTCGATGATCGTAGAAAAAGCAATCGGCGATAAGCCGGTGTTTCTCTCATACCTGCCTGCGGGCAGTTATGTGGGCGAAATGGCCGCAATCGATGGATCTGCGCGCACAGCGACGGTTAAAGCCGCGATCAAGGCAGAGGCCATCCGCCTTCCCGGCGAAAAATTTGCAGCCCTTCTCGATAACAACCCTGCGCTGCGCGAAAAAGCGCTGACAGAGATGGAAGGGCGGCGCAAAACCAACGCCTTTATCGAAAGCCGCAAGGACAATTTTGGCAGCGCGGTCGATCTCTATTCTGAAACGGCGCAATTCCTCGTCGATGAAGGATTGGGCGAAGCGACCGACGTTTTGTTGATCGATGAAAAACTCTGCATTGGCTGTGACAATTGCGAAAAGGCATGCGCCGATGCGCATGAAGGCCTTTCGCGGCTGGACCGTGAAGCCGGGCGCACTTACGCGCACCTTCACGTGCCAACGTCATGCCGCCACTGCGAACACCCGCATTGCATGGCCGATTGCCCGCCCAACGCGATCAAACGCGGACCTGATGGCGAAGTGGTCATCGACGACACTTGCATTGGCTGCGGCAATTGCCAACGCAACTGCCCCTATGGCGTGATCAGGATGGATCCTAAGCCTCCTGAAAAGCCTTCGCTGTTGAAATGGTTGTTCTTTGGCAGCGGGCCGGGACCGGGTGAGGCATCCTATGCCTGGCGCAAAGAAAACGGCGATCCAGAACAGCCCAAGCAAGCGATCAAATGCGATATGTGCTCTGGCATTGACGGCGGCCCTGCCTGCGTACGGGCCTGCCCGACAGGCGCAGCAATTCGCGTTTCGCCAGATAAATTCCTCACCTTCACCAAGCTGACGGAGGATGTCGACTGATGGCGACAACTCCTAAAAACCGATTCAGCCAGGATGAACGCCGGCGCAATGCCGATCATGTCAGCTTCCTAAAGCACAAAAGGTTTCGCTGGCTTTGGATCGCGCTCGTACTCTGCATCGTCAGCGGGCTTGGCTATGTGATGATCGACCAAGAACCGCGGCCCAATGGGGGCAGCTGGTACGGGTACACGCTCGGGACGATTGGTCTGGGCTTGATCGTTTGGCTTTCTCTCTTGGGCATTCGAAAGCGCAAAATGACGACGGGGCAATGGAGCCTCAAGGCGTGGACCAGCGCGCATGTTTATCTCGGCCTTGCTCTGATCGTGGTGGGCACGCTGCACACCGGCTTTCAGATAGGCTGGAACGTTCACACGCTCGCCTATGTCTTGATGTTGATCGTGATCATCACCGGGATTTACGGTGTTATAGTATACGCCACCTTGCCCAGCACATTGTCTTCCAACCGCAAGGAATTGACCCGCGCCCAAATGCTCGAGGCGCTGACCGCGCTGGACCGTCAATTGGAGAGCGCAGCTCAGCCACTTGACCGGGACAAGTCTGATTTGGTGATTTCTGCTTTGGAACAGAACGTCTTTTACGGCGGAGCTTTGGCGCGGTTGACCGGGGCTTATCCCGGCTGCGCGACAAAGCGCGCCTTGGCCAGCCTTCCAGAACACAACACTGCAGATGGGGCAGAGGAACGCGTGCGCAGCCTTCTGGCCAAACGCTCCGATCAACTGGCTCAAATTCGCCGCCATCTTCGCATTCGGGCACTGCTCGAAATTTGGCTGTTCATCCATATTCCGGCGACCATTGCTTTGCTCGCCGCGCTGCTCGCGCATGTCGTGAGCGTGTTTTATTATTGGTGAGGTGGGCATTGTGTCATTCCTGATCCGCACCATTGATTTCACCGCTGCAGGGCGGGAAATTACCCGCGATCGCACGCTGGACCAAACCGAAGTCAGCATTGGTCGCGCATCTGAAAACGACATCCACCTGCCCGATCTGGCGGTCGAACAACGCCATGTCCGCTTAAGCGATGCGGGCGGGGGAATGTTGGCGATTGAATCGGTGGGCGGGCTTGGCTTTGGCATCGATGGCCGCACCGAAACGAGCGTTGAAATTGACCCGAACGTCGGTGCAGAATTGTCGCTGGGTTCGTCGCGGCTTGCAATATCGCGCGATGGCGACGGTCCGGTAGAGATTGTTATCAAGCAGGCGGAGAAAGACGAAGGCGCTGGCGATGCGTTGCAAAACTTCGCCTTGGCCAGCGCTCTGCCCAGCAAGCGGCTTATGGCTTGGGCATCAGCCGCGCTTATTGTGGTACTGCTGTTGTCAGTGCCGATCTTCACGCATCTGACGCGCGAACCGGTTGAGAACGATCCAGAAAATCTCGCTCAGGGCCAAGTGCTCTTCGATGCGACATGGAGTGCCGGCGAACTGAGCTTGGCGCACCACGAATTGGAGGGCAATTGCGAGGCCTGTCACGCGACGCCCTTCGTTTCAGTGCAAGATGAAACTTGCCTGACCTGTCACGAAGAATTGGGCGAGCACGCCGAAATGCCCCGCCTTGCAGAGGGTATGGCCCCGCTCAGCACGGGCGATTCGATCCAATGGCAAATCGCTGAAACATTGGGCAAGGAAGGCCCGCTGGGCTGCGTCTCTTGCCATTCTGAACACGAAGGTCCGGTCAAACTCGAAGCCGCGACCGAGCAATTCTGCTCAGATTGTCACGATGAACTTGACGCAAGACTGAGCAAGCCTTCGTTCGGCAACGCAGCGGATTTTGGCAAGAAGCACCCTCAATTCCGCCCGCAATTCTACACCGCCCATTTCGATGAGGAGCCAACACGCGTTTCCCTTGATCAAGACGTGAGTGAAATGAGTGGTCTGATCTTTCCGCATGACATTCACATGTCCGATAATGGCGGCGTCGCGCGCATGGCGATGAGCATCGGCAAATATGGTGCTCCGCTGGAATGCAGCAATTGCCATGAGGAAGACGAAGACGGGGTTGGTTTTGCCCCTATCGAAATGGAGCCAGCTTGTGAAAGTTGCCACAGCCTCGTGTTCGATCGCAACGGCCCCAATTTCCGATCGCTGCGGCACGGCGATGTCGATGATCTGATGGCCGATTTGGCGACTATGGATCGCGGGCCAAGCCGTGCGGTGGCTTCAGGCCGCAATCGTCCAGGGCAATTTGCCAGAGGCGGCGCATACTACACCAATTTTGGACGCCCCATGAGCGCCTATATCGCGATCAATCGCGCGCTTGAGCCAACCGGCGTTTGCGGCGAATGCCACATTCCAACCAGCACCAATGGGCGGCGCGATCTCACCCCGGTCAATCTGCCGGATCGATTCCTGCTTGGCGGTTATTTCGATCACGCTGCGCATGGCGACGATGTTGCCGAATGCGCCGATTGCCACGCCGCTGACACGTCTGACGCTGCTACGGATCTATTGATACCTGATCTTGAAAGCTGCCGTGATTGCCATTTAGGTGAAACGGCCGTGCAAACCGAGGAAATTACGCCGTCAGGTTGCGCCATGTGCCATGGCTATCACACACCCACGATGCCGTGGCGGCCCGAAGATCACCCGTCAAATGATGGCAACGATTCTGTCGCTGCGATCTTAAGCAGTTTAAGACGCTGATTATGGAAGATGGCAACAGCGGCGTACTGATAGCGCAAATCACCGATACCCACGTGGGTTTTGAGCCTGAGGCCGGCGAAAATGAGTTCAATTTTGTCCGCTTTCGCAATGTCCTAGGCCATTTGCTTAGCCAGCCGGTTATGCCGGATATGCTGATTTTGTCGGGTGATCTTGCTGATGGCGGCCTCGCCGATTCCTACACTCGAATACGCGGCCTGATTGAGGATTGCCCCTTTCCTGTTCATATCATCCCCGGCAACCACGATGACCGGGAAACGATGTTGAAGGCATTCCCTGAATGCCCAACCGCCGATGGTTTTGTGCAATTTGCGATCGAGTGCGTTGGGCTTCGGATTTTGTGTCTCGATTCGTTTGAACCGGGCCGCCATGGTGGCGCCTTTTGTGAAACTCGCGCCGCCTGGTTGGCTCGCGAATTGAAAGAGCACCCAGACACACCAACCGTCCTGTTTGTTCACCATCCGCCAGTGGTGGCTGGAATTGATTGGATGGATCCGAAACCGCATGAGGCTTGGTTTCAGCGGTTTCATGACACTGTTGCCGGGCACAAGCAGATCATCTCAATTCAGGCTGGTCATTTGCATCGGCCATTGCATTCCGTGGTCGAAGGCATTCCCTTAAGCGTTACGCCGGCTGTTGCGCCCGCGGTGGCCTTGGATTTGCGGCCTATGGATATCGACACAGCGGATCACAGGCCGATCGTGGCGGCAGAGCCTCCGTTTTACAGTCTCCATTTATGGAAGAACGGCACGCTCGTGTCGCATTTTCAACCGGTAGGCCATTGGCAAACATTGGCGCGATTTGAAGATCATCTCAAACCGATGATGCAAGGCTTGTTTGCAGAACGTACCTAATCAGCCGCTCTGGTCAGAGGGGCTGTGACACATCGTCAAATTGCCGAACCTGAGAGGGCTCCGACAGAGCCGAGTCTGATCCTACGTCTCCGTTTGGAGCGACATCGGAAGTTTGCATAGCAGGCACGTGCTCGCACTCCCTGCCAACCTTCGAAACTTAGTCGCCGCCCAAGGCCCCGCCATCTGGCCCTTCGTCAATATCGGCATTGCGGCGCAGCGGGCCAACCCCGCGGCCAACCCAACGGTCCATATTGACCTCATCAGTCACGCGCCACGGCACACCCGAACGGGTCATAAACAACCGCTCCATTTCGTCCCGTGTAAAGGGCCGCGATCCTAGTCTGCCAAACACCGCCATTTGCCCCCCGGTTTCATCAACCGCGCGGTCGCGGTCGATGCCTTTAGACAAAGCAATCGCAGGCGACGGCGTTTCGGCAAAGGCGATCAATTCGGGCCTTGGCGCTGGGCTAAAGCCATAAAAATTGCGCTGGCTTTCTGGGCTGGTGAGTTGGAGCACCTTCATCCCGTTGCGGCCATCGGCGACATAGGCGAACAGCGACGCGTTGGTGGATGCAACGATCACATCCTCCGCATCGTTGAGTGTCCCATCCAATGTCACCTGTTGCTGCAGAACCGGCGCACGCGGGTTCTCAACATCCAAAATGACCAACCCATCACCCTTCGCCGCGACATAGGCATAGGTGCGCGCCACATAGATCCGGCGAGCATCCGCAAGCGGATAGGTAGCTTCTGGCACCGCAATCGGATTGCGCAGATCGGTCACGTCGAACAGTTTTACACCCTCCGCATCACTGACCCACAAATAGCGGAACTGGATCGCGCTGGCCCGGGCATCAGTCAGATCACGCACCGCGGCAAGTTGCGGTGATTTAGGATCGGACAGATCCACCACGATCAAACCGCGATCCGCCGTAATATAGGCGATTTCACCGGCGAGGTGGATGTGGTTGGCCCCGTTCAGCACGCCGTCTGGGTTCCACGCATCCGACCCGTCTGAATATTCCAGACGCTCAAAGAAGTTATCGCGGAATTCGCCATCGGCCAATGTGTTCACATCAACCATGATCAGGCCTTCAACCGCGTCGGTCACAGCTGCATAATTGTAGATCGGCAGGAACGGCTGTTCTTGGTTCACTTCGCGCATTTGCGGCGTGTTGCGCTCTGGCGCGATGGGCTGGTTTGTTGCCAGCGCCATACATGTCGCATTTTCGCTGCTGACATGCGTGTCTTGTCCCAAAGGCGAGAACGGCGCGGTTATGATGCGCTCTGAGACGCCCTTATTAGCGATCGATGCGACGTCATAGGCGCGGAAACCGCCGCTGCCTTCGGCAACAAAGAGATACTCACCGCGCAGCTGGAGACAGCCTACCCGGCCCGGAGTGCCCTCATGGACATTGACGAACTCTTCAAATGGCTTGGTTTCGCCTGAAAGGTCCTCATCAAAGGCTTCGCCGCGCACCCAGTTTTTCAATTCGCGGCCATTGTCTTCAACATGCATCTGCCAATAATCGGGCGTGGAGTAACGATGCAGGTATGAGCCGATCACAGCCTGCGGCTCATCATATTCCGTCACGCGAACTGCGGTCAGACCGCCTTCAAGGCCGGTCCATGCATGCATGCCGACAAAGTTGACGTAATTCGTGCCGAGCAAAAGCAATTGCGACATGATCGCATTGTTGTCTTCCTCTTCGGACAGGTGACAATCGGTGCAGGTCTTTGTCTCATTCAAACGAACGGTGTGCGGGAAGTGCGGCGCGAACGCTTGGCTTGAAAAACCGATCGCAGAGATCGGCGGCTGCTGCACATAGATGCGTTCGCGGTTGATATTGGTCGAGGACAGAACCAGCGCCGACGATGACCGAACCGGCGCGGTTTGATTGCCCTTGGTCGTTTGGTGCACGCCCAGTTGGAACATCTGATCGCGCGCAACCTGAGGGTTGTAACTGGCAAAGTTTCGCGTCGATCCACCTTCATAGCGATGCGATTTGGTTTTCCAGTTTGCTTCAATAGGCAGGTGGCAACCGCCGCACGATGTCGTCCAAGAAAGGTGGCACGTAAAGCACGCCATCTCTTCATCTTGGTGCGCGCGGTCGCTTTCTTCGATTCCAGTGCCGAATTCGAAATTGCCGGTTTCTGCGCCGTAGCGGCTCATCAATTTCGACCGCGCGGCGCGGGCATTGAAGACCGGCGTCGCCGGATCGACAGAGTCGCGAACAAGGCTCATTTCCCACTGCAGTTCAGGATCAACAAGCGAACGCTGGATCAGAACGCGGCGGCCCTCTTCATTTTCCATCCATTCAAAGCGGCGCTGACCATCTGGGTTGCGCAGCAAGGCAAGGTTGTGACCTTCTGGAGGAGCAGCTGGGCCGCTCGTGCGCAAGGTCGGATATTCATCGGCGGTGCCGTGACAATCCTTACAACCAATCTCGATCGCATTGGCGACCTCGCCATAAATCAGGCCATTGCCGTGCGTGTCTTGCTCAAAGTGGCAATCCACGCATTGCATCCCAATCTCGGCGTGGATGCTCATCATATGGACGGATTCGCCCGGATTGGTGCCAGGCTCAACAAATTGCCCTTCACCATCGCGGCGCCAACGCTGGCGCCAACGTTCGTCGTGATAGGCGGCTTCCTCTGGAGTGTCGCCAGCCTCGGATGGGCGCAGAATTTCGCCCTCTGCATCCAACATATTGCCATCGCGGTCGCGTTTGAAAATGGCGCGGAAATTCCAGCCATGGCCATGATAATCCGCGAACTGCGTGTGCTCTAACTCAGAATTGAGGTCATAGACATTGCGCAGAAAATCCAAATCGCCCCAAAGGCCCTTTGCCGCAGCGGCTTCGGGATTGCGGTCAAGGATTGCCCGCACTTCTTCGGCCGTTGGGAAGCGCTGCGTTTGGTAAAACTCTTCGTATTCCTCGTCGCTCATACCCTCTGGACGCGGGGTCGTGTTCTCTGGTCCGGGCCACATAAATGGCGCGTCACTTTCGTAATCCCACATCGTGTAGCCGAGGTAAGAATTCAGAAAGATATTGGGCTGGTGCATGTGGCACGACATGCACTGAGAGGTTGGGATTGAGCGGGTGAATACATGCTGCAAAGGGTGGCCGGATTCGCGCACTGGCGCTTCGCCGTGGCCATCGCCGTTGTGATCATCATAGCTTTCGCCCGGCTGTCTAAGGCCGCCATGGCCGCCCGCGCTGTCATCACCGCTATGGCTGTCATAGCCGTGCTCTTCCTGCATTTGAGTGTTGATGGTCGGGTCGACGGTGATGGTTTGTCCATCGCGGCCATATTGCGCATAGACCAAGGAATGGCGCGGCTCCCGATCATTGGCGTAAATCACATGGCAGCTCGCACAGCCCGAATGACGATAATCGCCCGGCTGATCATTGGTGCCCATGAACCAAGTGAAAGGATCGTTGAGACGCGTCTTGTGAATGTTAAGCGCAGGGATCGCCACACGCAGGCCGGTGCCGGGGCCTCGGTTTGACTGTTTCAAGTCAGGACGGCCGGGTTCTTCGAGGCGCTGGATCAAACCGGTTGGATTAGGAATGCCAACCTCTGGGAATTGCGAAAGGATCGTGCGGCCGCCGCGTTCAAACACGCGGAACACATCTGCTGGCGGAATTACGTGCCATGTCGGCAGCGGATACAGTTCAGAAAGCACACCGCGCGCGCGCTGCGCATCCGTCAATTCGCCGTCTTCACCGTCACCGGGAGAGGAAATTACGTTCGCCTGCCCGCTGATCACTGCAGGGTCGCCGCTGCGGGTATAGGCTTCACCCAGCATGTAGTTTTTGAACGGCAAGATACCGTTGTTATAGGTTGCCCCGCCCCACAGCATCGCGCCAGTTGCCATAATCGAACGTTCAGCCGCTTCGATCGATTGGATATGACACGAACCGCAAGCCTCCCGCGCAACACGGTAGTCTGAAGGGTTCACAAATTTCACAAATTCTGGCGATTCCTGATTGAGCAGCGCGTAAGACCGCTCTGGATTGGCCGACGACGGAAAATGCCAGCTGTCAGGGTATTTTGGCAGAACGTGTGCGCTGTCGCGCGCGGCCACATAATCTGGGTGATCCTGCGGAAGGTCAGAGTTGCCCTGAACGCTCGCATTGCCGCCATGGCAATCTGTGCAACCCAACCTAACCGCAGGTGTGGTGTGCATCGTTGGCGCATCGGTTTGCAGGTGACAGGTGTAGCAGCCTTCCGATTTTGCATCCATTTCCGCCTGAGACTGACGCGCGGGCGCAGGCGGTGCTATGACCAGACTGTAATCGCGGTAAGTGGGCGTTTCCTTGTCCGCTGCCTGTGTTTCGGACTGAAAGACAGAGAGCCCCAGCAGGAGCGCAGCGATCGCGAGGAGCGCATATTGGGGTGAAAGGCGGCTGGTTGTGAGCATCAGTAGGTCAACGTCACATTTGCAAGAATGGAATAGAACGCGGTGCCATCGCCGCGATTGTCGAACAGGTCTTGAAACCCATCACCACCAAGTAGGGTGGCGCCCGACAAACGGAATACAATGTTCTGATTGGCTTTCGGCCGCCAGATGGCAGAGGCCGATAGATCGTAACCGATGTCACTGGGTATAGACCCTTCGATGCGAAGGTTTTCCAGCGTTGTGGTGTCTTCGAACCACAAATGGTTGGCGTTCGCGCTCACGCGGACTTCGGGGGTTAGATCAAAATCTGCCCCGACGCCGACGAGCCAAAGGCCCGGATTGTTGAAGTTCGATTGGCCTTGCTCTTTGGAAGAGCGCAGATTGTTCAAAATACCATTGCGGCCATTCACCGATACCGCGCGGCCGCCGCCTGCAAACGGGATCGTCTGGCGGATCCAATAGGATGTGTCAGCGCCGGCAAAGACCGGGTTTTCAAAAATCGCATCAAAGCCATTTTCTTTGTTGTCATACGGATCGCTGTCACCGCTTTGATACAGCCCGGACAGGCGGAAACGGGCCCAATCGCGGTCATAGCTCAACTCAGCCGCGGCAAATTGCGCGTTGATATCGGCTGGTATCCCGGTGAAGAAATTGTTCCTGTCTTCACCCAAAGCCCAATAGGCGCTGGCGGTAATATTGATCCGGCCGATGCGCCCATCGGCGTTGTATCCGATGTAAAACACATCGTAATCGCGCCCGCGCAAATCGCCCAGCAGCGCCGGGCGCACAGGAAAACCATTGTCATCAATCTCGATATCGTCGCCTTCGCGGTTGCGATTATAGGCAAGAGTGATTTGGCTGGTCAGAGCCGGGATCAGGAAATCCTGACGATAGAGATTGGCGATAAAGACAAAATCATCGCGCGGGCTTTGAACAACCGAATTCAAGCCGCTGTTCGTGTCTTTCTCTAGCCGCCAGAATGCAGCCAAATTAAACTGCACGCGGTTGTTATCGCGATTGCCGAACAGGCGGACGCCAAGCTGTTGATCATTAAACAGAAACCCGCGGAAATCCGCTTGAAACGGCTGAATGCCGCCGCGAATTGAGACAAAGTCAAACCGATCATTGTCGAGGGAAGTGAAGTGGTAATCCACGAACGCTTCTTGAACGCCGAGGAAATGATCAAGCCGGTCGCTGCCCTTTGATGGTTCCACAAACAAAACGCGGCGTTCAGGCACATCGACATAATTGACGTTGTAGGCAAAGGTCAGTCGGTATTCGACGCTTGGCGGTTTGTATGCAGTGCTGCCTTTTAACAGGGCAAACCCGGCGATGAATGTTTGCGACAACACGGTTGAAAAATCGTCGCCGAACACATCGAGCCGGTCTGGATCTTCCGTGGTCTGAATGCCCACAGGGATCGGGAAAGTGCGCGGTTCGTAAACCGTATCGCTGATCAGATTGGCAACGAAGAACCAATCATCGCCGGTGATCGGCAACCATGGAACCTTGTCCGGATTGATCGGGCGGTCACCTTTGTAGGTGTTTTGATTGTAGGGATCGAGCAAATCCTCTTCGACAATGCCGAGGCCTTCGATCAAACGCCAGCGATCAGGAATGGGCACCTGATCAGGCGAGAATGCCTGCGGTGCCGGGGCGCGAATGGCGCCTTCGTTTTCCTGCTCAATGGGATCGGGCAGCTCAGAATTAAAGCCGGGCCGCTCGCGCCCTTCGATAACATCTCTGTCCAACGGTTCGGGATCGGGATTGGCAGTCTGGTTCAGACCCTCTGGCTCATCTTGATTGTCCGATCCGCTGTCCGCGCTTTGCACCACCGCAGGGGGAGCTGCGTGCGCGCCTGCCTCGGCAACCAAGCCGGGCTGGGACAGAACGACAAGCGGGATAAGCGAAAGCGCCACTGTTACAGGCCCTCACACACATTCTGCGCGGGATCATCTAGGAACGGCGCAAATGGACAATTGATATAACGCAATCGTGTTTGTCTGCCATTGACCGTTACCACGATCCGGTCAGCGCGGATTTCGTTGGGCGCATTGTTGACCGAACCGGTGCGAACCCCCGCATTGTGCAAACCAAGGAAACTGATCATGTCATCTTGATCAATCCCGTCACCAGAAACGCCGATGCCGCCGACCAATTGATTGCCGCGATAGACCGGGACCGACCCGGGGAAGATTTGAATGCCGTTATCAAGCCGGGTCCCCTGCCCAGCGATATTGGGCAAAGTGGAGCACCCGCGATTGGTATCATTCGCCGCCGCGCCAGTCACAAATTGCAGATGCTCTGCCAAGTTCCCTAGAACCAGCGCCGATTGCATACCGGTGGAGAACGGATTGAATTGTTCGATTGGCCGCGACAGCGGGCCATGCGGAGTGCCGACTTCGCCATCCGGGAAATAGGGACGCGACAGGTTGCCGCCGGATCGATCTGCAAACGCAAAATCGCCGGTTAGCGCGTTTGGATCGTTCAAAAATGTGCGGACGCGTTGGACAAATTCAGGCACCTCACCGCTAGCGGCCAGCATATCACTGGCGGCAAAAACGCCTGAGAAAAAGTTCGCCGTTCGCGCCTTTTGCAAACTCACATCGGTGCCGAAAATTGGCGCGTCTGGGGAACGGACAATGCCAAGAATGCGTCCCCGTGTGTCAACCAGACTGATCGACACTTGGGCCCGGCTATCAAGCGGGCGGCGGATCTGAGCGCGCGCGCGGCTCATCACCGCAAATGCCTCTTCCAAAATGGCCGCCGCTTCGGCTTGAGTGATCGGATTGCCAATATCCGCGCCATCCGTTCCGCCTATAACGGGAAAACGGTTTGTGCCCGCGCCATCGGAAAGAACATAGGCGTCAGGGTTGGAAAATTCTGCCGCAGTGGAAGGGCGCAATCCCGACGCTTCGGTGCCGTAGGGCGTGCCCGCACGGACCACCGCGTTGGTGTATCCGGTTACCGCGGCTAAGGTGCCTGCCGTGCCAACAAAGCTCGCCCCGGCGACATTGCTAAGGCCTTCATACGTCGCATCGGTGTAACGCAGCGAAGTGCCGTCCGCTGAAATCCGATCGGCACGAATGCTAACCGGCGCTTCGAACCCAAGAGTCCCTGCCAATGCGATGGATTCGTCCGCATCAATATCTACGTCGAGAATATTGGGGTCTAACCCATAAACGCCATCGGCCATCACCCCGATACCGCCAACAATCACGCCGTTCTTATAAAGCGGAAAGCCTCCGGGATCTGCAGCCAGTCCAAGCGGCGAACGCTGCGGCCCGATCATCCCATCGTCAAATCGCGATGACAGGTCAGAGCATGGCAGTTGGCTGAACTGCACACCGAAAAGCGGCCCGCTTTCTAGCCCAATCGTCGTGGGTGCAGGCGGGAAATGTTCTTGCACGATCTGCGATGCAACCCGGCTTGAGAAAGCATTGCCACCGCTGGATAGATACGCCCCCGTGATCGCCTTTGCGATAGCGGCCGCCGCTGCTGGAACATCCAATCCCTGAATATCAATGTTTTGCCCGTTGGGCGCGCCGGGTATGCTGGCAAGGCCTGGCGCGCCAGGCATGTTGAAAACGGCCAGAACATTCCCGGGCCGGTCAACCACCGCAATTACAGCGGATTCGCCTTGGGCGTTCGCTTGCGCAGCTGCCTGCGCGATGACCGTTTCAACATCTGAAACCGAAAGGCTTTCAGCCGCCGGAAATGCAAACAACTGGCCTGTTGGCGGAGGTGTAGGCGATGGCGGCGTCAAAGGCCCTGTACCGGTTCCACCGCCCGCAGGCGCGGAATCCCCGCCGCCACAAGCCGCCAGCACCAAAAGCGGCGCACCAACCAGTTTTTTCCACCCCCCGGCCATAATTACCGCAACCTGCGAATGGCGGTGGTGGCCGAATTGAGTGCGGTGCGGAAATCGGCGGGGCTGTATTTGTTGGGCTCTTCAACAGCGGCATAGGCACGGTTGATATTCGCCCGAATGCCTGCTGCGGCCCCAGCCGTTACGCGGCCATTGCTGACCAAACCGTTGAGCAGCGTATCAATCGCCATAACCGCCTGAACCGAGCCAGAGTAATCGGTGAAGCGCGCGCGCGTTGCATTGGCTCCGATAATCTCGATCACCCGGAACGCGTCGGCATCAATATAGGCCCGCTGGCTCAGCGCATTCGAAAGCGCCCGTGCACGCTGCGACAGCATGCCCGCCGCTTCGCGCGCAGCCTCTGGACTTCCGCCGCCCATCGCGCGGTGGAACGTGCGGCTTGCATCGCGGAAGCTTTCAGCCTGACCGGGAACCAACGCACCTGCGACCGCGGACAACATGATGATATTCTCATCATTAAACGGCGGGTTGCCAAACGGAATGGGACGCTCTGGATTGGCTTCAAACGTCAAACGCCGGCGGTCGGAATCTTGAATTTCGCGGTGGCAGCTGTGGCAATCGTAAAAATAGAGCTGAGGGAATGCGCCCTCCATGCCAAATTTGGGCTGCGCAAAAAGCCGCGTCGCCCGGCGCACAGCCTCCGCCTGACCCACGGCCCAGAAACGTACCGCATTGGGTTTGCGTTTGCGCGCGGTGTAATCATCATCAACATCGTGATGCTGCTGCAACGCGCTGAACAGGTCTAGCTCAAACGAGACCCTTGGATGCCCTGCCGCCATCATGGAGTGGGTCACGAACTGTCCGGTGCTTTCCGAACCGTAATGGCAATCAAGGCAAACATTGGCGCGAACCTGAGGGTTTTCGAGCGGCGTCAAACCATCTGAAACATTGGATGCATGGGTTGCGGGTCGCGCGTAGTGATTGGCCAACCACCCTTCCGACGCGCCGTGACAGCTTTCACAGCCCACACCGTCGCTCAATTGAAAACGGGTCCCGCGCTGCTCCGATGGCGCATAGGTCGCGTGGCACCCCAAACATTCCGGCGCCTGAGTGGCCGGCCCCAAACCCAGGCTGGCGGCGATCTGTTGACCGCGGCGCCCGGCCAAAACGGCATAGGCACGGCTGTGTGCGCCGCTAACTGAGGAAGGCTCCTGCCACGTTGCAATCTCATCTTGCCTGACAACTGCGCCATTCCCTTCGGCGCGGCCATGACAGGTTGATCCAGCGCAACTGGCCACCCCTTCAAAGGAGCCGTTGCCCGAAGCGATAGCAGCAGGATACACGGCAATCAGCCCAAGCACCGCAAAAAGCCGGAAAAATCCGGCGCTTTTGCTACGCAAGGAAGCGATAAACCCCCAATTCGGCTTTGATATTGTCACCCCATACCCCCCACGAGATGGCTTAACTTTGCTTTTTTTTCGGCTCCACGCAAGCCTTGCTTGTCTTGCGCGATCCGGAACCGCAAGCCGATAACCACCAAACACTTAGCGGCCAATCCGGCTCAACGCTTGTATAGTCCCGTCAAGTCACGCGCATAATGCCTGCGACTCTTTACCAAAACCGCGATCCCTTCTCCTTTGTCACAAGCTTGCACCAGCTATGCAACCTTGAATGAGGATAATCACCCAAAAGAACGAATACCTTCACTCAGTTAGCCCGGTTAGCCCTCGCGGTGCACAGGTTCATGCGACAGAAGCGCCTCAAAAGTAACGAGCCCCCTTCCCCCGCCGATAAACCCTTGCCATGATCTATTGGCAATTACTGATGGGGGATCAGAAAAATCATGACTACACCGCCAATCGCGATCGGCGCCGACGGGTTTTATCATCCAGCAAGTGAGGAGGAGGTTATCGCCCTTGTCCAATTTGCGCGGGCCAATTCTTTGCAAGTGCGCGGGCGCGGGGCGACTCATTCGGTCGCGTGGAGCATATATTCCGATCCGAAAGAGGGCACACCGCCCAACCGCACTCTTCAGCAATCGCCGCCGCCGGGTAACGTAAATATGGCCTTTGATCAGATGCGCGACCTTGCATGGATTGACGAAGCCAATGGTGTGATTGAAGCCGGCCCCGGCATAAATCTGGGCTGGGATCCGCAAGATCCGTTTGGCGTATCAACGCAAGAAAACAGCTTATTGAGGCAGATCTTCGAGAAGGGCTGGGCCGTCAACACATTGGGCGGGATCACCCACCAAACCTTGGCTGGTTTCACCGCAACGGGTTCTTCGGGAGGTTCAACTCGTCATGCGTGGGATAACGCCATCGCCTTTAGGATCGTCGATGGGACGGGAAAGGCCGAATGGATCGATAAGGACCACCCCCATTTTGACGCGGTGGGCACCTCGATGGGGTTGTTGGGGGTGATAACCCGAATTCGGATGCAACTGGTCCCAATCTACAATATTGAGGGGACGGAAATCACCACGCCTCTTGGCGGTCCCACTGCGCCGATGGATTTCCTGGGCGACGGCAGCGCCTATGCCGATCAACCAAGCTTAGAAGATTACTTGAAAGAAGCGCCATACACTCGCGTGGTGTGGTGGCCGCAAAAAGGCGCCGAACGCATTCAGACATGGCGCGCTGACCGCGTTGCCTTCTCCAACGAAGACCTGAAACCTTATCAGCAATTCGCTCCCGACTTCTTTGGGCAAACCGAAATGTTTCTCGGCTCGGTAGTGTTCGTCCTGTTCGGCAACCGAAATCCATTCCGCATTATCGGTCTGATCTGGAAAAAAGCGGGCGTCTATCTCGAGAACCTCGCCCATGTTTTGCGGCAAAACGGCAAAGGCGATCTTTCGCGGTTCTTCACCCAGTTCCTGGGCTGTGCGACAAGCGTCATTATCTTGTTGCTTGGGATGCTTCTGGCGTTTCTGACCGGCCTTATCCGCATGGCCTTCCCGAAATTGCTGCCTGCGTTCAATCCAATGACCGCACCGGGCAAAGAGACCAAATTCAACGATTACTATTGGCGGTCCCTGTGCATGGACAACACCGTCAGCGATGGACTGCTTGGCACGGAATTTACGGAAATCTGGGTGCCAATCCAACATGCACAAAAGGTAATGAACCTATATCAGAATATGTTTGAGGAAAGCGGCAATGCTGCGACCGGATATTTCTCGACAGAGATTTATGGGGGCCCGCCCATGTCAGGGTGGATGCATCCGGGATACACCGACGGCTCTGACGTTTACAAAGATGGCACGGTGCGCATCGACGTCTATTGGTTCCGCGACAACCAAGGCATCCCCAACATGGATGAAGGCTTCCTTGATCAATATTGGGAAACCTTGCGCGCCAATGGGATTCCCTTCCGCCTGCATTGGGGCAAGTTTGTGCCGCGCTATGATTTTGCCGATTGGGCCGCCTATTACAAAGCAAACCTGCCGCGTTTTGATGATTTTATGACGCTGCGTGAAACGCGCGATCCCGATGGATTGTTCTTCACCGATTACTGGCGCAAACGTCTAACGGGCGAATGATTGGACGAGGCCGCGTTCGCTGAAACGCGGCCTCGTCCCAAGTTGTGCCTTTATGAAAGGGCGATGTGCCGCTTCATGTGGTGATCAACATTGCCGAATTCAGAATCGAAAATGGTCAGACGTTTAAAATAGCTGCCGATCGCCATTTCATCCGTCATGCCCATACCGCCATGGATCTGGATCGCATCCTGACCGACATAATGCGCCGCCTGGCCAATCCGAACTTTAGCGGCTGACACAGCCAATTTGCGTTCACGCTCTGCAGCGTCGAGCTTTAATGTGGCCAGATAGGTCAGCGAAACGGCTTGCTCATATTCAGTGTACATATCGACCATCCGGTGCTGGAGCACCTGGAACGAGCCAATCGGCACGCCAAACTGTCTGCGTTGGCGCGAATATTCCACTGTCATCGTATGCGCGACTTTCATCGCCCCGCATGCTTCGGCGCATTGCGCCGCGATGGCTTCATCTGTGACCCGTTCAATCAAGGGAAGGCCCGAGCCTTCGTCGCCGATCAAAGCCTCTGCCGGGACAGAGACGTTTTCCAGATACACTTCCGATGCGTGGCGGCCATCGACCGTCGGGTAATCGCGCGTCACAACGCCGGCTGCCGATTTATCGACGACAAACACGGAAACACCATCACGGTCACGCCGTGCGCCCGAAGTCCGCGCCGTGACGACAAGGTGCGTCGCCCAAGGTGCGCCAACAACAACCGCCTTATGTCCGTTCAAAACATAGCCGCTGCCATCTTTCTTCGCTGTGGTTTCAAGGTCAGCGTAGTCATAGCGCCCGCGCGGTTCGGCATAGGCAAATGCAAAGATTCGGCTGCCGTCGACAATGCCGCCAATATGCTCTTCTTTTTGAGCATCGCTGCCTGCATGTTTGAAGAAGCCGCCGGCGCAAACAACGGTTGAAACGAATGGCTCAACCACCAGGCCTTTGCCAAATTCTTCCATGACCACCATTGCATCAACCGGGCCGCCGCCAAAGCCGCCATCGGCTTCGCTAAAGGGCATGCCCAAAATGCCAAGTTCGGCCAGCTGTGCCCAAATTTCTGGTCGCCAACCCGCTTCGCTTTCGATGACGCCGCGGCGCGCATCCCAGTCGTAATTTTCGCGCACCAGCCGTGAAAGGCCATCGCGCACCATTTCTTGTTCTTCGGTAAAGTTGAAGTCCACTGTTACTCTCCGGTGTCGCTCGCGCTCTTAAAGGCCGAGGATCATTTTCGTGATGATGTTGCGCTGAATTTCGTTCGATCCGCCATAGATCGAAGTCTTGCGCATGTTGAAATATGTCGATGCGGCATGCTGCGCATATTCGGGACCGACAGGATATTCGTTCGATCCATTGTCCGCGATGCTGCCGTACAGCGGCGTCCCGTATGACCCGACAGCCTCCAGCGTCAGCTCCGTTAGGCGCTGCTGAATTTCGGTTCCTTTGATCTTGAGGATCGAGCTTTCCGGTCCCGGCCCCTTGCCCGCTTGTTCACCAGCAAGCGTGCGCAATTCCGTGATTTCGAGCGCCGCCAAATCGATTTCAAGCTGGCTGACTTTGCGCGCAAAATCGAAATCGCTCATCAACGGCTCTCCATCGAGCATCTCAGAACCGGCGATTTCGCGCAGCTTTTCAACGCCGCGTTTCGAACGGGCTACCCCGGCAATACCGCTGCGTTCATGCGCAAGCAGGAATTTGGCGTAGGTCCAGCCTTGGTTCTCAACCCCAACGAGGTTTTCGACCGGCACACGAACATCGGTTAGCCACGTTTCATTGACCTCATATCCGCCATCAATCAGCTTGATCGGGCGCACTTCGACGCCGGGCGTGTTCATATCGACAAGGATGAAACTGATGCCCTGCTGCGGCTTGGCAGCATCGGGATCGGTGCGGCACAGGAAGAAACCCCAATCGGCATGCTGCGCCAGCGTCGTCCAAGTTTTCTGACCGTTGATGACGTAATGATCGCCATCGCGAACCGCTGTTGTCTTAAGTGAGGCAAGATCCGATCCCGCGCCGGGCTCCGAATATCCCTGACACCACCACACATTGCCGCTGCGAATGCCGGGAAGATGCTGGGCCTTCTGCTCCTCATTGCCAAACGTGTAGATCACCGGACCTACCATCGAAACGCCAAACGGAAGCGGCATAAGCGCGTTCACCCGCGCGTTTTCTTCGCCCCAAATATAGCGCTGAGTTGGAGTCCAACCGGTTCCGCCATATTGTTCTGGCCAAGCGGGAACGGACCAACCTTTTTCGCCCAGAACCTTGTGCCAGGCGACGAAATCTTCGGGCGAAAGGTCTTCGCGCAAGCCAGTGTCGCCAAGATGTTTGGGATAATTCGCCTCGATAAAATTGCGAACTTCCTCGCGGAACGCCACTTCTTCGGGCGTGAAATCAAGATTCATTGGGTTTCTCTCCAAAACTTAATTTTGTTGCCACCCATCTGCCACGAGCTTTCGCAAGGTCAAAGGTGAATCGCACACAAAAATACGAAATTCCGCACAAACTGCGCTCATTTGGGCGCGAGAAACCTCCGGCCGAGCATTGTCAGAGCAGCGAGGAACCAAATTGCGACCAGCCCGGCGAAGACAATCATCGCGGGGGCAGCAAACCCCACCAGAATCAAGATCGCCAAAATGAGCGCATAGACATCGCGAGATGTGAGTTTGGCCAACAAGGCCAATATGGACGAGGATGTCACCTGAGTATCATGCTTCAACGCATCAAAGCTGAGCGGCCCGCCAGCACGCAGCGACACGGTGCCCAGCAATGTTAGACCGGTTACGAGCAAGGCCAGTCCCGCCAAACCCGCTTTGCCAGCAAGCGCATTTCCGCCCATCCATAGGTTGGCGCTGACACCCGCGATAAAGGCAAAATTGGTCGCGGCATCGCTTGCTGTGTCCAACGTCGCACCCAGCTTTGATGTGCGAAATGTTGCCCGCGCAATCTCACCATCGACCCCGTCAATGATCGAGGCCAGCTGAAACAAGACCGCGCCCGCCATCAACCCCAAATGCCCTCCAAAGAACAGGCAAAACGCCATAATTAAACCCAATGCGCTGGCTAAAATGGTCGCATGGATGGGCCGAATCCATGCGAATTTGAGTAAGTGGAACGAGCAGAACTGCGAAATCGGCCGATTGATCAACCTAGAAACAAAGCCATCGGTTGGCTTGCCCGTTTGCCCGATGATTCGGCGTCCGGCCTGCGCCAGCCGCTGGTCAGACCCCGCCCCTAGCGCTTGGGCTGCTTTCTCCAAGGCCAGATCAATCGGCACCGGAGATAGAGTCGAAGAGGTTTCGGGGGTAGCGGCACACTCCAGCCCATCCACCACACGCAGCGCCGGATCGCTCATAGCGGCTTCAACCGAGGCAAATGTAACAGCTGCCGCTGGGCAAACACGCCGCAATTCGCGCTCTATCGCGGAGGAAACCTGCCACGCGCCGGGTAAGAGGATCACTTGCTCTTTCGAAGGATCAAACCCATCAGCCCGCGACACCGCCAAATAGCTGCGAACGGCGCAGGGCAGCCCCGCGACCTTAGTGTTGGCAACCGCCTCGTTTTCGAACAGAATAGGCGGGTTCATAATATCTTGCTGATCCGAAACCATAGTGTTGGATGTCGCCCGCCCATGCCTCTTTATACCGCGCCTATGCGCCTCAATGCTCGGATGGCGGTTTATGAGCAAGCCTGATTCGCTGCGGCCAAAATCGGACGAGCAACTTAGGCCGGCGGAATTGGAAGACTGGCTGAACGCCAATATCTACCATCCACTGTCGCACAGATTGGCTTCACTCCTCCGGCCCACATTCATCACACCCAATGCCGTCTCGATCGCAGGCGGTCTGATGGTTGTCGCGGCCGCAGCCGTGTATTTCAACGTTCCGGGCGCGGTTGGCGGAGCCTTGGGACTGCTGTTGCATATCAGCTGGCATGTGCTGGACGGGGCCGATGGCGATCTGGCGCGTATGACCGGCCGGACCAGCGAACTGGGAGAGATAATCGACGGGGCCTGCGACTATTTAGGGCACATCGGTTTGTACCTCACTCTCGCCGTCATATTGGCAGACGAAATCGGTTGGATCGGCGCAGTCTTGATGGTTGCAGCGGGGCTTGCGCGCGCGCTGCAGGCGACCTTTTTTGAAACCCAGCGACGCCAATATCAATTCTGGGTCTACGATCACCCATGGCTGCGCGTGACGGTAGGATCGCACAGCGACGCGCATTCTGGTTTGCTGACAATGCCCGCGCGGCTCTACCTAAACATAAGCGCCGCACTATGCGCAGGCGGAGCGCGGATCGACGCGTTGCTTGCGCCAATGGAAGCGGATCAACGCAGCGGTGCGGCGGCGCTGGCAAAGACCCATATGCTGCCGGTGATAGCGAGGTGTTCGTTCCTTTCCGCCAATTATCGCACTCTGATCATTGGCGGCTCGATGATCGCTGACGAACCGATTGTCATCGTCCTGTTCGAATTGCTTGCCTTGAATGTCTTGCTGGCAATGGTTTGGTTGCAAGCGCGGCGCGCGATAGCGGCGCTGGAGGATCAATTGGTATCAGAGCGTGGGCCATCAAGGATGGAACGGTAGATCTCCACATTGGCGCGGGCGAAATCGACCCAGCGCAAGTCACTGGCCCGTTTCAAACCAGCCTCGCGCATGGTGACCGACTGTCGGGGATCGTTCCAAACCTCAATCATAGCGCGGGCAATGGACTCGTCGCTGCTTGGATCAACCAATTTGGCCGCGCCGCCTGCCACTTCGGGCATTGCGCTGCGGTTGCTGGTGATGACGGGGCACCCGCATGCCATCGCTTCGGCGATAGGGTTGCCGAACCCTTCGCAAAATGACGGGTGCAACAGGAATTTCGCGCCAGAATAGAGACGCAAAAGAAGCTCTTCCTCCACGGCACCTGTGAAGGATATCTGCCCGCCGACGCCAATTCTGCGCGCGAGCCTCTCGAGCCGCTGTGTCTTGGCCCCTTGCCGTTGAACCAAAACCAGGCGTGCGTCTGCTTGACCGGCGAAGGCTTTTGCAAACGCACGCACAGCCCCTTCATGGTTTTTGTAAGGTGCAAATTGCCCAACGATAAGGGCATATTGCGCGCCCTCTGGCATGCCCAGCCGGGCGTTGACACCCCCATTAACGGCGACCGGTTTAAAGCGCTCCGACACGCCAGACTGGGTGATCGCAATCCGATCCGCACAATCGGGATAGTGCTGCAAAATCGCGTCGCGCGTTGCCGCGCTAACAGTCGCTATCCGGTTTGAGCGTGATAGTCCGCGTCTGATGCCATGCGCAAAGAACCGGCGTTTGATTTGACCGTACATGGACGAATCACACCAATCGGGATTCGTTAGCCACATAATGTCATGCACGGTCGTCACCGTCGGAGAGCGTATCCGTGCGGGCAGAATATTCGCCGTGGCATGGAAAACATCGCATTCAGAAAGCGCCGCGAATTCTGGTAAAAACCACATGGAGCCAGGACTGTTCGTCCCGGTGGCAACGCGCTGCTCGGTAACATTGGGAGCAGCGCTAAGCGGCTCTTTCCTACCCGCGTTTTTAAGCAATCGAAAATGCAAGTCCGGGGCCAAAATTGGGGCGTGGTCGATCAAGCCTTGAACAACCTCAGAAATCCCACTGGGCCGCGCCGCAATATAACGGCAATCTATACAAATTGTTTGAATTTCAGCACCTTAAATAGACATCCGTAAATTGACCGATCACCTAGGCTGGCAATCTTGTGTTCACCTTATGCGAGGCATCTTGAAAACGTCAAAATTGCCGCATTTTATTGAGCCGACCACTAACCGTGCTGAAATTCCGTTGAAGCGCTTTGCTCGGCTCAATTCAGGTTGAATTATCGCGGCTTGTCGGCCAACCCAAGCTAGGGATTTATACGAGGGTGACGGGTTGAGGGAGTGGGAGAGGGAGACCGCTTGATTTATCAGCCTTTACAGCTGGTAGTTAGGCGTATGTGTCGAAGCTACTTCAGAAAGGTCAGAAATGACACCAATCAGAGTCGCAATCGTCGGACTAGGCAATTGTGCCAGTTCATTGGTGCAAGGGATAACGCGTTATCGTGAAACGCCATCGCCCGCCGGCTTGATACAAGAATTCGTTGGCGAATATTCGGTTGGCGATATCGAAATCGTTTTGGGCATTGATGTCGATGCCCGCAAAGTCGGCCGAGATGTGTCAGAGGCGATCTTTGCAAAGCCAAACAGCACGGCCATTTTCCAACCCAATCTAAAAAATCTGGATGCGCCGGTTATTATGGGCCGCGCCCTAGATGGGGTTGCGTCGCATATGACCGATGTCGGTGAAGATGGCTTTATCGTCGCCGACGCGGCCGAGGCGACGCAGCAAAGCATCACGGAAGCTCTTCGTGAACACCGCGTTGATGTGCTGGTCAATTTTCTGCCGGTTGGATCGCAAAAGGCGAGCGAGTTTTACATGCTGTGCGCCCTCGACGCGGACGTGGCCGTGGTCAACTGCATACCGGTTTTTATCGCCAGTGATCCCATGTGGGATGCCCGCTTTCGCCAAAAAGGCCTGCCGATTGTGGGCGACGACATCAAGGCTCAGATCGGCGCGACCGTCGTGCACCGCACGCTGAGCCAGCTGTTCGCGTCACGCGGGGTGGGTGTTGATCACACCTATCAGCTCAACACAGGCGGCAACACCGACTTTATGAACATGATGGATCGCGACCGGATCTCATCGAAAAAAATCTCCAAAACGCAGGCAGTGCAAAGCGCCTTGGCCGAACGTCTGGCAGACGGTGATATTGTCATTGGTCCATCAGAATATGTGCCATGGCAAAAAGACAATAAGATCTGTTTTCTGCGGATCGAAGGGGAACAATTTGGCGGCGTGCCAATGCATCTGGAAATGCGGCTATCGGTCGAAGACAGCCCCAATGCAGCAGCATGTGTCGTCGATGCGATCCGCTATTGCCGGGTTGCGGTTGAGCGCGGGGAAGCGGGTGCCTTGACCCTTCCATCGGCGTTCTATTGCAAACACCCACCGCAACAAATGCCTGAGGCAGATGCGGAAAAACGCCTTGCCGAACACTATGGGGTCTATTCCTGCGCCGCTGAATAAGCCTGCTGGATATCGCCGCTGCCACACCAACCACGCTTTGACGATCGGACGAATTTCTTGGTCCAAAACGCCATCATTCTCGCCGCAGGTTTCGGAAGCCGTTTAGCGCCGCGCAGCGCGTCAAAACCTCTCGCGCAGATTCATGGCGTGTCGCTTATCGAAATTGCAGTGCGACAGGCCATGGCTGCTGGCGTGAAGCACATCCGTGTCGTGACTGGCCACGCGGCGGATTATGTGGAAGCGGAACTGGCCATTCTGTCAGACAAAACCAATTGCGATATCATGCCCGTCCGGCTCAATGACTGGAGCAAGCCAAACGGTTGGTCCGCCATCGCTGGCGCAAAGGGGCTATCCGAACCGTTCCTGTTGATGATGGCCGATCACATATTCAGCGACAGCATTCTGCCGCGATTGGCGCAGCAATCGCTTGACGGGGATGATGCAATTCTGGCGACAGACCGGATCGACAACCCTTTGGTTGATCCCGACGACGCCACATGGGTCCGTCTGAATCAGGGCAACCGGATTGGCCGGATTGGCAAAAACATCGCGAAGTATGATGTGGTCGATTGCGGGGCCTTTTTGGCCAACCAAAACCTGCCGCGCGCCATCAAAAAATCGATCGAGGCAGGCAAAGCAGGCAGCCTGTCGGATGGGATGCAGGCACTGGCCGATGAAA
Organism: uncultured Erythrobacter sp.; assembly: GCA_947502815.1. Lineage (GTDB taxonomy): Bacteria > Pseudomonadota > Alphaproteobacteria > Sphingomonadales > Sphingomonadaceae > Erythrobacter. The sequence goes on along the minus strand of CANNBH010000001.1, from coordinate 921,132 downwards.
ATCGCGCAAGGATCGTGGATGTAAACAATGCATGGTGGATCGACGTTGACGATCCGCGCGCGCATGACCTCGCCATCGCCCAGATTTCTGATCACCTAAGCCTGTTTGCGGGCTCCGCCCCAATTTCTGTCCGAGGCGCCCGTGCAGCATAAACAGCGCGGCATATTGCTCGATGTGACGCGGCTGATCGCGCGCAGTTGGACCGGGCGTCATGCGACAGGGATCGACCGGGTTTGCCATGCCTACCTTCGGCAATTCCGCGATCGATCTCTGGCCGTGGTTCAACATCGCGGGATCGTTCGCGTGCTCGGACCCCGCCGTTCGGATGCTCTGTTTGATATGCTGCTTGCCCCTTCGCCTGGATTTCGCGCAAGGTTCACCGCATGGGCGCCAGCTGCATTGTTGGGGCCACGCCAGCCGGATGATATTCGCGGCCTAACCTATATTAATGTTAGCCACACCGATTTTGATCTGCCTCAACACTTTGAATGGGTTAGGCGAAATGCGCTTCAGTCGGTCTATTTCATCCATGATCTAATCCCGATATTGCACCCCGAAATGTCGCGCCCTCAAGCGGTGGATCGTCACACAGGCCGGGTCCGAGGCGCTTTAGTCCATGGCGATCAAATCATTGCGGGTTCCAACGCCGTCGCGGCAGACATTCGCGATTATGCCGCGCAAAGCGCCCTGCCGACACCGCCCATCACAATCTCCCATATTGCAGGTGAACAATTTGCGCCCACTGCGCCTTTGGCTCCGCCAATAGCACCCAGTCCAACCGCCCCATACTTCCTTTGCGTTGGCACTATAGAGCCGCGCAAAAATCACCGTTTGCTCTTTGATGTCTGGTGCAAACTCGCATCCCAATTGGGCGCCGCCACACCCCGGCTTATCATAGTGGGGCAAACAGGTCCGATGACCGGCGACATCGCCTCACAAGCGGCGGCGCATTCTCATATCGAAATGCGTCCCTCTTGCACCGATCAAGAGCTCGCAGCCCTCATGAGCAATTGCACTGGATTGCTGATGCCCAGCATCGCCGAAGGTTATGGTTTGCCAGTGGTCGAAGCCTTAACCCTCGGAACACCTGTTATCGCAAGCGACCTCACAGTCTTTCGCGAAATCGGACAGGGCGCGGCGCAGCTGATCGCTCCAACCGATGTTGGTGCTTGGGCAAGCGCAATCGTCAATCTCGCCGAAGCCTCGTCAAGCCTCTCCGCAGCAGAAAGAAAGCGCCGAGCGGAGCGCTTTATCCAGCCCACATGGGAGGCCCATTTCGATCCAATCGAACGCGCGATTGCCGCTTCTTCTTCAAGGTCCACCTTGAAAAGCGATGCCGCATGTGAAAGCAGCCTAGCAGCATGATGCAACGGTTAAAGACAATCAACGCGCTGTCGATCATCACGGTGATCATCCCGACTATTCTGGCGGTGCTGTATTACGGCCTGTTCGCACAGGATATCTACATTTCAGAATCGCGCATCATCGTGCGCAACCCTACCCAATCCACGCCGTCCCCGCTTAATCTTGCGCTCGATCAAACGGGCTTTGGTACGGTCAATGATGGTAACAATTCAGTGGTCGCATACCTGCAATCTCGCCAAGCCATCGAACAAGGGAACCAAGACAGCCTGATCACCGACGCCTACAGCGGCGAAGGCATCTTTTGGTTCGACAGGTTTGGCGCATTTGGGGCCGAGAGCAACGAGCAATTCTATCGCTATTTCTCAGACAAGCTCGACGTTGATGAAGGGGCGACCACGCAGGTTCTGACGATCACAGTCCGCGCATTTGATCCCAAGACGGCGCAAACAATCAACCAGCGGCTTGTCGAACAGTCAGAAGAACTGGTGAACAGCCTATCAGGCCGAGCGCAAGCGGATCTGATCTCTATCGCAGAGGGTGAAGTCGAAGAAGCCTCTAAGGCCGCCCGTTTGGCAGCGGTTGAACTGGCCCGGTTTAGAGACACCAGCGGGATCGTCGATCCGGTGCAGCAATCCGAAGTTGGATTGCAAATGATCTCAAAATTGCAAGACGAACTGATCGGCGCGCAAACGCGGCTAAGACAATTGCAAACTTACACACCGCAAGCCTCGCAAATTCCATTTTTGCAAACGCAGGTTCGTGAATTGCGCGGGCAAATAACGCGTGCACGCAGCGAATTGACCGGCGGACGGGAATCGCTGTCTTCCGCGCTTGCGCAGTATGAAGAACTGGAAGTGAACGCTCAGTTTGCCGAAGCGCAATTGGCAGCGACCCGCGCCGGGCTGCAAGAAGCCAAAGCCGAAGCGCGGCGCAAGCAGGCCTATCTTGAACAAATCTCTGCCCCCAGCCTGCCCGATTACCCGGTGGAGCCAAGGCGGATTAGGAGCATTCTGGCCGCCTTTATGCTCGGCCTGCTGACGTGGGGCGTCATATACATGTTGGCGATAGGGGTGCGCGAGCACCGCGATTGATGGCAAGCCGTCCCCACCCTGATACCAATTTTGCGAGCAGCCTACGGGTGCAATGGCGCGTCATTGGAGCATTGCTCCGCCGTGAGATGCTAACCCGGTACGGGCGCCACAACATCGGTTTCATGTGGCTGTTTGTGGAACCCATGATGTTCACTGTGGGGGTGACGATATTGTGGACCGCAACAAAGTCATTCCACGGCAGCGATCTACCAATCGTCGCCTTTGCTTTGACCGGTTATTCCAGCGTGCTGTTGTGGCGCAATATGCCCGGCCGCTGCATTGGCGCGCTGCAGGCCAATTTGCCACTGATGTATCACCGGAACATCAAAGTTGGCGACATTTACGCAGCCCGGCTCTTGCTCGAATTTGGCGGAGCGACGATTTCCTTCATGGCGCTGGCGATAGTGTTCATTGCGACCGAATGGATGGCACCGCCGGATGATTTTCTGAAAGTCGTGGGCGGGTGGCTGCTAATCGCATGGTTTGGCGCGGCGCTGGCCATGGGGCTTGGCGCGTTGTCCTATTTGAACGACTTGGTCGACAAACTTTGGCACCCGTTCTCCTACTTGCTTTTCCCGCTATCCGGCGCAGCGTTTCTGGTTGCGGCCTTGCCTCTGTTTGCGCAAGAGATCGTCCTGTGGATCCCGATAGTTCACGGCGTTGAACTGGTGCGGGAGGGCTTTTTCGGGTCAAAGGCCCGCGCGATCTATGACCTTGGCTATCTGATCCCTTTCAATCTGATCCTCAGTGTTACCTCGCTGATTATATTGCGCTATGTCTCTCGCCGGGTGATCCCGGAATGACGGACGCTCCGATGATAAAGGTGCGCGACCTTCACAAGGTTTACACAACGCGCTTTGGCAAAAATGTCGTCCTTGACGGTGTCAATTTTGATCTCTTAAAGGGCGAACGGCTTGGCATTCTGGGGCGCAACGGTGCCGGTAAATCGACTATGATCCGATTGATCAGCGGCGCCGAACGGCCCACCCGAGGCAGCGTGGACACGACGATGTCGGTGTCTTGGCCGCTTGCCTTTGGCGGCGCGTTTCAGCCCAATCTGACCGGCCTCGACAACATTCGGTTTATCAGCAGGATCTACGATCAAGATATCGAAGCGAATCTTGAATTTGTCGAGGAATTCGCGGAGCTCGGCCCCTATCTGGGTGAGGAAGTGCGCACCTATTCATCGGGGATGCGGGCGCGTCTGGCCTTTGCCATCTCTATGATCATCGAATTTGATTGTTTCTTGATCGATGAAATCGGTGCGGTGGGGGATGCGCGATTCCACGACCGCTGCAATCAAGAATTGTTTCGGAAACGCGGCGACCGGGCGATGATTATCATCTCGCACGATGCATCCTATATCCGCGATCACTGCACCCGCTTCGCCGTTCTGCATGGCGGAAAACTGGAGTTGTTTGAGGAATTTGATCCGGCCTACTCCGATTTCCGCATCAAAATTGGGCTGGATGCCAGCGATCGCGCCAGCTTGATCGAATGGCCCGCAAACCGGCGAGAATTGATCGAAACAACCCACACGGTGGCGGTGCTTGATGACCTGTTTCGCGTCGCTGTCCAGGATGCCGATTGGAGCCGCGATGATGGCCAATGGCAACAGGCAGAAGCAGGGTATCAAGACGCTCTAGCTCTCTATCCCTATCAACGCTCCTATTGGGTGCAATCTGCCCATGCGGCAAAGGAAATGGGTGACGATGTTCGGGCGGAAATTGGATATCGCACCGCAATCGCCCTGGGTGAAGCCTATCCAGACGTGCGCGAACATTTTGAGTTCGTGATGAACCGCCAAGGGGCTGACCCAAGGGAGTTTCCAGCACGAATCTATGCGGCCACCGATGCGCAAGATGCCGCACCATCGGCGCCCGATATCGCGCTGTTCGCGCGCGCGGCTTGGGGCGACGAAAAGGTCGAGGATGCGGTAATGCAACGGTTGCTGCGCGAGCACAAAACCTGCGACAGCGCGCTGGCCGCGATGATGAACGATGAACGGTTCGGGGGCGCGGTTCATCCAGATGAAGAGGCTGTTCAAACCGCCTCCGTTTGGATCGCAAACCTGATCGCCATTGCCTGCCCCGCGCTCAGCCAGAAAGAAAAACAACAGCTCGCCCAAAGACCAGAAATGCGCAACGCCCCATGGGCCGCAGTGCTGGCGGCGGGCGGCTTTGCCGATTGGAACGCCGTTCACGAAGCTTTGGCACAGGCGGCATGATGACAGGCGCAATCAACAGACAGGTGCAACCGTGGCCAGAATCCTAATCGATGGATACAATTTGGGGCTTGAGAAAGGCACAGGGGTTGCGACCTATGCCCGCAATCTGAGCTATGAAATCGGCAATTTGGGGCACCATGTCGATGTCGTTTACGGCAATCGCGCCAGCCTAACGCGCGATGCGCTATTGCAGGAAATCTACTTCTTCGATTCGTCGGAGGATGAACGGCTCAAACTGCTGGAAATTATCGAACAAGTTCAGCAAGCGATCCAAGGGCCGTTTACCTTTCGCGCCAAAAAAGTGCCTATATCTGGCCGCGTGATCACCCGCACATTTCAGTCGCGCCTCCCCCATTACGACACACTTTATAACGCATCTGACCTGTTTACCCGCGCGCAAAGCGCGTTCAAATTATGGAAGCGGCCATCACAGGTTAGGATGCCCGAAAAACCGGATCTTGCGCATTGGACTTATCCAATCCCGCTTCGCGTCAAAAAGCGGCCAAATATCTACACATTGCACGATGTCGTGCCCTTGCGACTGCCTTACACCACCCTTGATCACAAACGGCGTTACCTTCGGTTGCTTGAACAATTGGACAAAACCGCCGCGCATTTTGTGACCGTTTCTGAAAATTCAAAACGTGATCTTGTTGACCTAGTCGGCATCTCGCCTGACCGGATCACCAACACATATCAATCGGTCAGCATTCCAGCGAAATATCGCAACAAGCCAGAAGATCAGGTTGCGCGAGAAGTCGAAGGGCTGACGGGCTTTGATTACAAAGGCTATTTCCTGTTTTGGGGATCGCTGGAGCCTAAGAAGAACATTGGCCGCCTGATCGAGGCCTATCTTTCCGCAAAGGTGGATACGCCTTTGGTCATCGTCGGGGCGCAGGCGTGGAAAGCGGAGCAGGAGCTGAAATTGCTGGGCCAAACTGACACTGTCTATGCCAGCCTCGAACGCAGGCGCGGCGCCCGCAAAAGGGTGATCCAATTGCCTTATGCACCCTTCCCTCTGCTCGTCAGCCTGATCCGTGGTGCGCGCGCGGCGATGTTCCCGTCGCTTTACGAAGGCTTCGGCTTGCCAGCGCTGGAGGCCATGTTGCTTGGCACGCCCGTGATCTGTTCGAACACGTCATCCCTGCCAGAAGTCGCAGGCGATGCAGCCTTGATGGTAGATCCTTACGACGCCTCAGCGATCACGCAGGCCATCCGCGCGCTGGATGCCGATGCGGACCTGCGCAACGATTATTCCGCCCGCGGGACGGAGCGCGCCAAACTGTTCAGCCCCGAAATCTATCGAGACAGATTGAAAGAGGTCTATGATCGGCATCTTTAGACTGGATCAACCAGGAGAAATCGCATGCGCAATTCAAACCGGGTCTTGATCGGCAGCCGGCCTTGGACAGCTCTTGGTAAGGCTGTGCTGCTCGCTGGCTGCGTGGCCGGCGTGTCGGCGTGCTCCAGCTTGGGCGGCGCAGGCCCCTCGACCGGTTCCATCCGCGATGCGGCGGATGAGAATTATTCAGACACCGGCATTCAAGTGATCGCTCTTGGCCCCAATGTCTTGGCGCAATTGAACGCGCACAGCGCCGCAAGGAGCTTTGCCGAAGTTTTTGGCGATGGGGATGTCTCCCCCACGGTGATCGGCGCAGGTGATGTGCTGGACATTTCGATTTGGGAAGCCCCGCCAGCCGTCTTGTTTGGCGCGAACGGGCCCAGTGAAAGGGTTAGCCTAGGAAGCGAACTGGCGAGCAGCACCGAAATCCCGCAACAACAAGTTGGCGAAGACGGAAAGGTCACCGTCCCCTTTGTTGGCCGGATCAGCGTCGCCGGGCTTCAGCCAAATCAAGTCGAAGCTATCATCACATCGCGCCTGTCTGGCCGCGCCAACGATCCGCAGGCGCTCGTCCGATTGATCCAAAATGAAAGCCGCACGGTCACCATTCTGGGCAATGTGCAATCGAGCGGCAGAATGGTGCTATCCGCGCGCGGAGAACGGCTGTTGGATGCCTTGGCCAGCGCCGGGGGCACAAGTGCGGCCCTTGAGCAATCTACGATCCAACTTACCAGAGGAACGGCGCGAGCGACGATGCCGCTGGAACAGGTCATCTCTGACCCGCGCAACAATGTCGGCCTGCATTCGGACGATGTAATCACAGTTCAGCACAAACCGTTCAGCTTCGTTGCTTTGGGCGCAGTAAGCCAAAATGCTGAAATCCCCTTCGAGGGTGCAGGCATTAGCCTAGCCGAGGCTTTGGGCCGCGTTGGGGGTCTCAACGATCGCAGAGCCGATGTGAAGGGCGTCTTTGTGTTCCGTATGGAAGTGCGAGAGGCGATTGATCCGGTGGTGGACCCTGCACAGCCAAGCACATCTGATGGCCGCGTTCCGGTGGTCTACAACCTTGAAATGTCAAACGCCCAAAGCCTGTTTGCCATGCAGGATTTTATGATGCGCGATGGCGACGTGCTCTACATATCAACCGCACCGGGTGTGGAGCTGGAGCGTTTCTTGGGCGCTCTTTCAAGCACCGCCTTTTCCATTGTCGCAACCGGGAACGCGCTCGACAATCAATAGACCATCCGCGCCAGTTTCTCGGCGCGAATGGTCGGAATATTGACTGCGATTACCCGAAGAATTCGGCCGGAACCTGCTCAAATTGTTGCGCAGCAAAGTCACCGGGGCGCATTGCAAACAGCGCTTCGATATCTTCGTTCACATGCGTTGGTTGATCTTTGATCACGGGCAGGATCGAAACCTCTGCGCCGGAGTCTTTGTCTGTAGTCGGCGTTTCTGCCCCTTGAGCGCCGAACCAATCGCCAAAGGTGCTGTCATCATATCCGTTGGCGGTGAGGTAATCGATCACCTCTTGTTCGGATTGATAGTTCGCATAGCGGATGTTGCCATCTTCATGCATCAAAGCGCGAAGGTAAGCGGTGCCGTCGGTCAGAGCAAAGAACACTTCTTGAATGCCATCACCGTCATAGTCATCAGAACCCAGCACGCGGTTGATGTTCTCAATTTCAAGATCGTTTTGGAAACGGCGCTGGCTGTCATTGTCGCTGCCCGCAACCACATCACCGCTTGCCACCAGTGGATCGATGTAGATGCCCGCAACACGGGTTTCACCCGCCCAGCTGTGATCGTCAAAATAGACCAAACCATCAGGTGCGGTGCCAACGGTCGCGAAACGTCCAATCGCATCGTTGACCAAAATCTGATCGATATCACCGTCGCCGTTCACATCGGCCTCACCAATGCGAAGCCACGATCCATCTCCGCCAAGATCATTGCCGTCAAAGTCGCGGATTGAGTTCAGGGCGGACTGATAAACCGAAGTGTCAGCCGTATCGAAGTTCACCGACACCCCTTGCCCTGGAAGCAAGCGTATCATCTCATCGTCAAACTGGAGAAACTCGATCCCGGTCAACGTGTCGGTGCCATCGGCGCCAACCACCTGAAACACGCCTGTCGACGTCTGCGTTACGGTGTAGCTGGCCGCGTTGCCGCTAACCACAGCGGTGTCGACATTGCTGCCACCATCAATCGTGTCATTGCCAGCGCCGCCAGTAAAGATATTGCCCACGTCATTGCCAATGAAGTCATCATCGCCAAGACCGCCAATGGCGTTTTCAATCACTGTTCCGCGCGCAATGCTGACATTGCCGATGCTGCCGCCAATGTTTGAGAATGTTTCCGAGTTCAAATTGAACAATTGGTCTTCTGCGAAAGTGGAATAATTGAGCGTGTCGACCCCGCCATTATCGATGATCGTAAAGGCGAGCAGATCGCCTGCATTGTTCACCGTATCCGCGCTGACACCAAAGACGGTGCGTCCGGTGTCGTTGTCGATGCCGTAAGTGTTGTCGCCAGTCCGTGTTCCGGTCGTGGTCCCGTAAGCCTCTTGGATTGCAACGAGGTCAGCGATCATCGGAGTGAGCGTAAACACGCGGCTGAAATTTTGGCCTGAGAAGAATGAATTTTCTGTCTGGCTAAAATAGGACATAACCGTCGTTGCCCAGGAATCGTTGAGGTACAACGCATCCTGATCGTAATTGGCATCGCCATTGTAGTTGCCGCCATGGCGCAGACCCAGCGCGTGGCCAATTTCGTGAATATAGGTTTGGAACGAATAACTGTCCAAAGTGGTGCCCGAAGTCGCCAGCCAATCGGTTGAAACGTTCACTGTCGCGCTGGTGATCGTCGTGCCCGTCCGGCTCGATTGCGCAAAGGCGCCGTCTTCAGTGTCTTGGAAAGTGATCTGCGCACTGCCACTCACTTCTTCAAAAATGATCCCGGTCGCGTCCGTCCAAAGCGCGAGCGCCTCCCTTGCGAGGAACATGCCATCATCGGTCAACGTGGTAATATTGACGGTGATTGTATCGCCTTCGCTGGCGTTGAACCGGCGCAGATTGCTCACGTCGCCGGTTGATCCGTACAACAATTGCGAAGCGATTTGGTCGTTGTTAAATTCTTCAAGCGGCGCAGCAATGCCCGCTGTCACTTGATAATCGCCCTGTTCGCCATCGGCCCAGCCGCCAACATCCAAATAGAACGTGCCGCTGGTCGTGGCCGTGAAGCGGATCGACGAATAGGTGCCAACGCTGTCGTCATTGTAGGCAACAACATCGCCTGAAGCCGTGCGCAATGTCAGCGTTGTATCGACATCATTTGCGCCGCCGGTCGCCGCGGTGGTGAATTCATACCGCTCGCCCGCAACCAGTGTCACTTCGAACCAATCGCGGTCGCCGGTTTCCTCGAGCTCAGCCGACGTTGCAGGATCGCCTAGGGTCAATTCGGCAGTCGTCGTTGCATCGCCCGCAATTGCGTCATCGACAGGGCGCGAACTCGACAACACATAGCGGCCGGTCGCAGTGCCAAAGCCGGTTACGTCGAGGAAGAATGTCCCCGAGGTAGATGCCGTGAAAACAATTTCGGAATAGAGCAGGCCCGCGCTGGTGTTGGCATCATCATTGACCGCAATGCTGACACCGTCCGCATCGCGCAAAGTCAGGATGGAATCGGACAATCCACCGCCAAGCAGATAGGTAGAGAATGTGTAAGATTCGCCAGCCGTCAGGTTGATTGCAAACCAATCGCTATCGCCGGCTGTTTCGAGTTCTTCGATCACAAATGCGCCGGGAGAGAGTGTCCCCGCCGTGTTGATGGAATTGTCGACATCTTCGGCTGAAGGTGAACCAACGGTTGCGACGAAGCCTACGTTTCCAGCTTTTTCCCCGCCATCGTGGTTGTGACAGGCCAAACAGGCGCAGCTGTTCACATGGACCGCGTTCTTTAGAATATCGTCAAAGTCGACCACACTGTCGACCCGGTCCCAGGTTGGTGCCAAATTGCCGGGATCAATTTCGAATGTTTCTCTAAACACGTTCGCTCACTCTTCTTTTGTTATTGCGTTGCCGAGGCCGTGCGGGCGTCTTCGGTTCGGATGACGCGGGCTGCGGACAATGCAAGCTGCTCTACGTCGGTCAAGTTCAAGGGCCGATCCATAACATCAACGGATACGGTCGGATAAGATTTGGCGCCGGACGAAGTCATTCGGGCAACGTCCGCATTGATCGTGCCGCTTTTTTCAATGTCTATCGCAATGATCCAGCCATCGGCCCCGTCGGCGCTGTCGCCATCTTTGGCCAAAGCTTCGGCGAATTTGGATTGGAAAAGGGCGCAGACATCCCCCTCTTCCGCGGTAACGGAGAGGAACTGAACGCCTTCGGCACGGCAGAATTCGCCCGGACTACTGGTCATACATCCGGTCTGCAATGTCGCAGCGAGCAGGGGTAAGATGCTTGATAATGCGGTGTTCCCTGACATTGCCGGCTCGATCGCCTTTCACTAACTCGGTTTGGTTAAACACTTGTGGGTTACCAAAAGCGCTTCGCAAATGCTTAATGTAGGTGCTTTTGCCTGATTATGCGTCGATTTGAAAGCCCAAGCCCCCGATTGGAAGCACAGCCCGCCGATTCCCTTAAGGCTTCCGCTGGGGCCGCTGCCTACCCATAAAACTCGATCGGCACGTCCACATAGGAAGCGGGCGCATAGGAAGCGGGCGCATGATGAACCGGCAAGGCCTCAATTGGTGCTTGCAAAAAGAACGGCGCCAATTCTGGACCGCTCATTTCGACACGCCCGCCCGCATTCGGTTCCGCGGAGGCATCATTTTCGGATTCAGCGAAAGACGCCGCGCTCTGCGCACCACCACCGAACCAGTCTCCGAATGTGGTTTCGTCGAATCCATTGGCGGTCAGGTAATCGATCACTTCCTGCTCGCTTTGGTAATTGGCGTAACGAATATTGCCATCGTCATGCATCAGTGCGCGCAGATAAGCGGTGCCATCGGTTAACGCGAAAAACACCTCCTGGATGCCGTCGCTGTCGTAATCATCAGCGCCAAGAACGCGATTGATGTTCTCAATCTCAAGATCATTTTGAAAGCGCCGCTGGCTGTCGTTGTCACTGCCTGCCGCCACATCGCCGCTTTGCACCAAGGGATCGATATAGATACCCGCGACCCGTGTTTCTCCGGCCCAGCTAAAGTCTTGAAAATAGACCAAGCCATCGGGCGCAACGCCAACGGTTGCAAACCGGCCAATAGCATCATTGACGAGGATTTGATCGATATCTCCATCGCCGTTTACGTCGGCTGAACCGATCCTAAGCCACGAACCGTCGCCGCCCAATGCGTTGCCGTCAAAATCGCGGATCGCCGCCATCGCCGATTGGTAAATCTCCGGGTCAGCAGTCTCAAAATTGACGCTCACACCCATGCCCGGAAGCAATCGCAGCGTCTCATTATCGAATTGCAAAAACTCAACATCAAAGAACATATCTGTGCCGTCTGGGCCTACGACTTCGAACGCTCTGCCCATCGCAGGGTCAACTTGCGTGACCGTATAACTAGAACGAAGCCCACCCAGCGCCGCAACATCAACGTTGGATCCGCCATAGATTTCATCATTGCCGCTGCCGCCGACCAGCAAATCCCCGCCATCGCCGCCTTCTATGACGTCATCGCCCTCGCCGCCGAACAATTCATCCCGGCCACCAAAACCGTAGATCGCATCATCGCCCTCATCTCCGAAGAAGATGTTGTCGATTTCACCCCCTAGTATTTCGTCATCACCCGCGCCGCCGCGCAGGTAAGTGTGCAGAGGATTGTCGAGGACATCATTCAAGATCGTGCCAAGGCCCGTGTCTGCGAGGACGGCCAGATCAAGGTCTCCGATTGTGTAGGCATAGCCGCGATAAAACACGACGCCATTCATCAGACCTGTGGTCGGATCATCGCTGGTGCCGGGAAATTCGTCATTGTTGCCATAGTGGGCATAATTGCCGCGCGTTTGGTCTAAATCACCGCCCAACACTCTGGTCACATTCGGCCCGCGAAAGAAATCTTCCCCATCGATTTCCACCCGCCGCAAATCGTAAGGTGTCGCAAAATTGCCCTGCTGATTGGTTTCGGTGTTGTAATATCCGATGATCCCCAAAGCGTGGCCGATTTCGTGCAACAAAACGCTTAACCCATCAGTCCGATCGCCTGGAATATCGTCGCGCGAGCCGGGCGTGGGGTCGAGGAACAGCTCATTCAAAAGGTAATCTTCGCTGAACTGCAAGATGATATCATAATCGCCGCCCACAAAATTCTGACCGGTCTGCAATTCATAGGCTGGTGCGCCGACGACAAGGTTCAGCCCATCGAGTTGACCGATGACCGTGCCGTTGCCCCATCCGCCCTGTGCGCGGCCGCTGGACGTGTTTTCGAGCAGTTCAATTCGCACATTCATATCGGCATCGCCGGCCAAAGCCTCACCCCATAAGCGAAAGGCTTCATCGGCCACGCCTAAGAGCAGATCGATGATAGATTGTGAGATATTGGCGGTGTTGATGACCGAATAGGTGGGAGAAAGCGCCACTGAGAACCCCTGTTCTTGACGGGAGCAAGCTAGTTGCGATCAACCGCGCAATCAACTCAATTGCGGCTGGTACCCAAAACAAGGCAAATGAAGTGTGATTGCGAGCATTTACTGCTCTTGCATGGAATCCGAGACGGTTCGCAAAATCGGCTTGGTCAAATAAGCCCAGACGGTCGACTTGCCGGTCAAAATCTCAGCCGTGGCGATCATGCCGGGCTGTAGGTTGATCAACTCGCGTCCCTCAACCTGCCGCATGGATGCGGTGTCCACCTCTAGATTGACCCGGTAATAAGTCTCGCTCGAGCCGTTTTCGGCCTGCTCAGTCAACGTATCTGGGCTGATAAAAACAACATTGCCCGTCGCGGAACCGTAGATGGCGCTGTCATAGGCATCAAAGTTGACCCGCGCTGTCTGCCCCACTTTAACAAAGGCGATATCGCGCGGGGGAACGCGGGTTTCGATGATCAGCTTTTCACCAATGGGAACGATCTGCAAAACTTCCTCACCGGCGCGCACGACGCCGCCAATGGTGGAAAAGCGGATGTTCTTCACAATCCCATCTGTGGGCGCTGATAGGGTCGATGCGCGCAGGCTGTCTTCGGTGCGCGCCAATTGCTGCCGCGATGCGGCCAGCTCTTCTTCGGTTTGCGTAAATTCCGCCTGAAGGTCGCGTATATATTCTGAACGTACATTTGAAATTTGCCCGCGCGTTTCGACCACGACGCGCCGCATTCGGATGATTTCTGACCGAGCCACATCACCTGTGTCGAGCAACGGGAGGTTTAAGTCCAATTCCTGCTGCTGAAGTTCGGCCAGCCGGTTCAAGGTCGAGATTTCAGCCTGCAGAGCGGCGCGGCGGCGTTGAAACAATTGCCGCTGGTTGGCGACGAAATCAGCAAATTCATCAAGCGAGCTTGGAAAGCTCAAAGGACGATCGAACAATTCAGCGTTGATGCGCGCCATCCGGCTTTCCAAAGCCGCGACTTTCACGCGGGATTCGCGCACCGCGGCCTCCAACTGCACCTGATCCAATTCGACCAGCAATTGTCCGGCGGTGACCGCCTCGCCTTCGCGCACAGCGATTTGCGTGATTGCGCCGTCTTGCTCACTCTGCACGATTTGCACTCTGGCAAAGGGCACGACCTTGCCCGGCGCGCGCGTGACCTGATCCAGTTCGGCCCATTGCGACCACGCAATAAAGCCCACCAGCAAAGCCGATATGGTGAGGATGATAAGCGATGCGGGGCGCAGCAACCTGTTCACGGCTTTTTCCCCTTGCCTATTTTCGTGGTGACCATGCCGCCGCTTTGACCTGCGTCATCCGCCCCGCGCCGGCTTCCGCCAGAGCGTTCGCGGACTTTCTTCATGAAATCAGCGGAAGGCTCGCTGCCGACGACGCGGCCATTGGCCATCACAACAACGCGCGAGAACCTTTCAATCAGTGGAATTTTATGCGTCGCCATAATCAGAATGTCATCCGGCCCCATTGCAAATTTTATGGCGTCAAGCGCGGCTTTTTCGCTGGACACGTCAAGCGCGGCGGTCGGTTCATCCAGCAACCAGATGTGCGGGCCTGCGTGGATCAAACGATTGATCCCAACCAGCGCCCGCTGTCCGCCGGAAAGCCCAGCGCCGCCCTCTTGCATCTGAATGTCGAGCCCGCGTTTCTGATCGGCAAACAAGGATTCAAGACCCGTCGCCTTTGCCGTGTTGATCAGCGCCTCATCATCAATATGACCCAGCCCCATGGTCAGGCTGTCGCGCAAACTGCCGCGCACGAGCCGGGCGTTTTGGGAAAGATAGCCGATCTGCCGGCGCAGCGCGTCTTCGGAAATCTGACCCAGATCAATCCCGTTCACCGCCACCGAACCCGATTGCGCAGAATACAGTCCAGCCAGCAATTTCAGCAGCGTCGATTTACCCGCGCCCACGCCGCCGATCAAAGCGACCTGTTCGCCCGGCTCGATCCGCAATTGGTCAATCTCAACCGCAGGTGCGCCGTCATCATAAGCGAATGATGCCGATTGGACATTGATCGGCCCAGCCATGGAATCCGGTCGCAAGCCGCCGCTTTCCGACGTTCTTTCCACCGGGTATTGCAGCAACCCATCAAGCGCTTTCAAAGATGAACGGGCATAGCCCCATTGGACGATAAGGTTCGGCAATTGCGCGATCAGCGGCCCGTTTATGCGTCCCACAATAATCGAACATGCGAGCAGTCCGCCGGTCGTGATTTGGCCGGTCGCAGCGAGATAGGCACCGAACCCCATGACCGCGACATAGGTCGCCTGTTGCAGACTGGAGAACAAAGTCCCCGAAACCGCCGATGCGCGTTTCACTGGATTTTCAAAGTGATGCACCTCGCGGATCAAGCGGTTCCAGCGGCTGATCATTTGCCAGCCGCCCAAATTCGCTTTCACAGTTTCAGACGCGTCAAGCATTTCGACCAGCAGGCCATTTTTCTGGTTGCCGGTAACCTGCGACCGCTCCGCACCTTTGCGAATAATCATGGCCAGCAGAAACGCCAAAAGCAGTGCAATTGGCAGGCTGATCACGGGCACAAGAGCAACGCTGCCCCCGATCGAAGCGATGACAAGGATAAAGAAAATCGCGAAGGGCAAATCCGCAAACACAAACAGCGAACTTGCCGACATGACCTGGCGAATTTGTTCCTGCCCTTGGATTTGGGCGGCCATTGTGCCGATCCCTTGGGGCCGCGCATCCAGCCGGATCGCTTGCGCCCGGGCAAAGAAGAACTCGGACACTTCTTTATCAATATTCTGCGCCTCCGCTTCGATCAGGATCGCACGCAGGCTGCGCAAGGTGAGGTCCAGCACCAAAGCGAACAACACGCCCACGGTCAGAACGAACAGAGTTTCAAAGCTCGCCAGAGGAATAACCCGGTCGTACAATTGCATCGCATAAAGCGAGGTCGCGAGCGTCAAAATATTGGCGAATATTGTCGCGATCCCAGCGATCACGAGAACCCGGCTGCGGCGTTTAATTGCGCTGGCGAACACACCAAAGGCGGTTACATCTTCGCGGCCAAGAGGGTCGGGAATTTCGACTAGAAAATAGGTTTGGCCTTCATCCCAATTGAGCGTTCCGGCACCGCCTGCCAATGCCATCTCGCTCTCACCAACCCATTGCAGGGCGACGAGCCATCCTTGCGCCGGGTCATGCACCAGCAAAGGAAATTCATCGGCACGCGGCTTTCCCGAAATTTCGATGGCCGGATCCCACCCCAGCTCAGTCCTAACCGCTTCGAGGGCATCGACCCCCTCGGGCAAATCGCGGTCGGTCAATGCGGCGCGAATATCCGCGTCCCAATGCGGCGGCAATGTTGTCCGCCGGGCGCGCGCAAAGCGTTCCAATGCTTGGAGAATATCAACGCTCACCGAACCGCCACCCTTCATACACCCAGAGGCCGCCAGCGGCAGGAAAGCGCCAAAATTCTGGTCGCACTCGCCGCGGCGTTAACCCGCGCATCGCTCTCCGACGCGCGTGCACTTGTCACTTCCCTAGCGGCATTCAGCACGTCTAGCCAACTGCGCCGTCCCGCTACGAATTGTCGGCGGTAACTGGCGAGCAAAGCGCCGGCCGCTCGGCTTGCCTCAGCACCGGCGTCTGATCGCTGCTGGTTTGATCGCAGGGTGATGTATTCTGCGCCCAAGCGGGTGCGCCCTTCGCGGTCCGCCTGACCCAATTGTGCGATCGCCTGATCCACGCGCGCCTCTGCACTATCAGCCGCCGATAACCGCGAAAGGCCATTCCCGGTCTGCGCGCGCAGCACCAGCGCGGCCCGCGCGCCGGTGATCTCATTTTGCGACAATTGGAACAAAAGCTGCGGAAAGAGACTGCGTCGCGCGGTGCTCGCCTGTGCTTGCGCGACGTCAATCTCACTGCGCAACCGGTCTATCGTCGGTGAGCAAGACATCATTTCGGCCATCGCCATCGGTTGAACTGGGATATTGGCAGCCTCGCCGCCATTCGAAAGGATAGGTCTTTCAACCTCTGCCCCAACAAATTCACTCAGGCTCAGCATTGCATTTTGCCCAATCTCGCGCGCCGTGGTCAATTCCACTTCCAATTGAGTCAAACGCGAACGGGCCAGCGTCAGGTCCGCCATTGGCGACACTTCGGCCCGCACACGGCGCTCTATCGAGCCAACCAGAATGCGGTGCTCTTCCAATCCTGTCTCGATCACTTTGACCCGTTCAAAAGCCAACACAGCATCATAATAGGATTGAATCACAGCAAACAGGATGTTGAAGCGTGCCTCTCTCAGCGCATTGCGGCCAACATCAACATTGAAACGCGCAGCGTCCACTTGGGAATTGATCGCGCCGCCCGCCCAGATCGGCTGCTCCAGCGCCAAGTTTACCGCAAGCCCATCTGTGTCTGCGGCGTTGGAACCGCCAGTTACCGCCAGCAATTCAGCGGTGAGGTTGGGATAGCGTTGCCACCGCGCCGTGCGAAGGTCAGCCTCCAACGCGGCCAGTTCGGCCAGCCCAACCAGCACAATCGGGCTTTGTTCAAGCGAGCGAGCCACGGCCTGCGCCAGAGGGACAGGGATGGAAGACGGGACCGTTTCTATCGGTGCCTCTGCCGCCAAATCGACGCTCTGATCCAACACTGGGCCATATGGCTCATCCTGAGCCATTGCGGGCTGATGCATCACAACGCACGCGCAAACCGATGCAAAGCCAATACGCAGGCGCGAGATTTTGATTGCGGGAAAGGGCATGGCGGAATGTTTCAATCCAGTCGTTTAGCGCAGCCTGCGCCTAAATTCACTAAGGCAAATCCACTAGGACACGCGAGGCATGTTTAGCAAATTCTTCGGCACCGCGGCGCGCTAAATATGGATACGGCCAAATGCAGTCCCGCAATACAACCAATAAACCGGTCAACAATCTGAGGTTCACATTCAGTGAAATAACGTCAAATATGTTGCTGTTCATTCGGGGGACGAAGCATTGCAGAAATTCACACGGTTGATCCTAGTCTTTGCGGCATCTTTGTTGCCAGCGGCCGCAGTGTCGAACGCTACGGAAACGACCAGCGCCGCCAACCCTTCTTTGCGGGCGCTGATCAATGGAATTGAAAACGGCGAAGAACAGCCTGAGATTATCCTGTCACAATTCACCGTTTCCATCGATCAGCATGGCACCATGGCAGACGTGCAGATTGAGGCGGAACTAACCAATCCTGCCAACGATCAGATCGAAGCCCGATTCACAATGCAATTGCCGCGCGATGCCGTTTTGACCGGGTATCAGCTTGATATTGATGGGGCGATGATTCCGGGCAGCCTGATCGACCAACCCAAAGCTCGCCAAGTTTACCAAGACGAAGTGCGCGGCAATATTGACCCCGGCCTCGCGGAGATTTCGACCGCCAATACATTTGAGACGCGGATCTATCCGATTGCTCCAAAGGGCAGCCGGCGTATCGCGCTGAACTTTGTCACGCCGGTTGATGCAGTGAACGGGCTTAGCATTCCTCTGGAATCGCTCGGTCCCGTAGGAACTTTCCGGCTTAACGCGAAGGTTTCCGGAGTGAGCGAAGCGCCAGCCCTGGCGTTGACCAGCGGCCCACCAATTGAAATGGTCCGCGATGGGCGCGGTTGGCGTTCTGCTCCTTATGTGATGAGCCAGACGCGGCTGTCAGGCGCTTTGCAATTGGCCGCTCCCGCTCCGCGCAATGAGGCCATGGCGTCACGTCACGCCAACGGCGATATGTTCTTCACAATCTCCGATACAATCACAGGCGTCGACCTATCTGACGAGCCACCAGAGCGGGTGCGGGTCTATTGGGATGTTTCGCGCTCTCGCGTCGATGCCTTGCTGGATGAAGAGCGCGCATTGCTCGCCCGCTTCTTAGCCGAAATGACGCCGCAAACAGTTGATGTCGTGCGTTTTGCAAGTGCTGATCCGGTGCTCTCTCGCTTTGACGGTGCCGACTTGTCTGAGATTGACGCCCTGCTCTCCTCACAAACCTATCGCGGGGCGACCAGTTTCGCTGGTGTGGGCGCAGCCGCGCAAGGCGAAGCGGACGTGTGCCTGATGTTCAGCGATGGCGGAGTTTCGATCAACATCGCTGAAGAATTCCAGGCCGATTGCCCGCTGACCATCATCGCCAGCGGAGCGGACATGGATGCGCAAAGAGTCGGCCGAATTGCGCAAGACAATGGCGGTCAGGCGCTGTTCCTTGGTGCCGGCAATTCGGAAGAGATCTTCGCTCAGATGAAGCGTCTGCCGGTCGGCGTGATCTCTATCCGTGATGCGGGCGGCAACCGTCTGGACTATCGCACGCTGCCTGCTGCCGATGGACGCTGGAGCGTCGTCGGCAAGCTGGGTGATTGGGACGAAATTACCGTGCGCCTATCAGGGGCAAAGCGCAGCGAACGCAGGCGCACCTATCAGGTAAGTTCTGCACGCGCCGGGCGCAACAACGCGGCAGGCGCGCTTTGGGCATCGCAAGAGGTTGCACGCCTATCCGACGACCCAGCAGAGCGCGACCAAATGCAGCGTCTTGCGCAGCGGTTTCAGGTCGCCAGCCCAACGATGGCGTTCCTGGTGCTCGAACGTCCCGACCAATATATCGCAGCTGAAATTGAGCCGCCTGAAGGGTTCAACCAGCAATGGCGCGCGGCATACCAAAAGAGCAAAAGCGCAAACGAGCGAGCGATGAGCAACGCAAAGGAAGAGCGCCTCAATTTCGTGGTTTCCGAGTGGCAGCAAACAACGCTTTGGTGGAACACCCAGTTCGACCAGCAAGCGGTCATGCGCAATCGGGAGCAAGCCAACGCGCAGGGGCAAACACAAACCAGTCCAGTAGACGCTGTGGCAGAAGCAGCCAGCGGGGCGGTAGAGGGGTTGGCCCCGCCGCCGCCGCCGCCGCCTGCATCTGCGCCGCCATCGCCGATGGAAGCCGATGTCTATGGAGCTGCAGATGCTGACACGATTGTCGTCACTGGTGCTCGCCGCGCGGACTCCCTTCAAGAAGCGCCAGTGGCGGTCTCCGCCATTTCGGCGGAAGAGATCCAACAGCAATCGGGCAACGCCGTGCAGGTTACCCTTGCCAATGTCCTGAACAACCGGCCTTATCTGGAGGCTCTGGATGGAGCCAAACCGTCGGAATTGCTGGATGTTCTGGCATCGCAAGAGACGGAATATGGCAGCCTGCCCGGTTTTTACTTCGATGTGGCCGAATGGTTCCGGCTCAAAGGAGAAACCGAACTCGCGCAGCAATTGCTGCTGTCGGCCTTGGATTTACCGACCAGCGATGATGAGACTTTGCTGATCGTTGCATTCCGGTTGGAGCGTGACGGCGATTACGACACAGCGATTGAATTGCTGGAGGCTTTGAACGCCCGCATCGATTACCGCACTCAGCCCAAACGCATCCTTGCCCTCACCTTGGCCGCAAGGGCCCGACAATCGGCAGGATCAGCGCGCAAAGACGATCTGGAGCGCGCCTTTGAACTGCTGTCGGAGGTTGTGCTCTCACCAACCGATGGCCGTTATCAGGGGCTGGAAACGGTGGCATTGATGGAGCTCAATTCGCTGATCCCATTGATCGATGCCGCAGGCGGATCTTGGTCGATGGATGATAGGTTGGTGGCAAGGCTCGACACGGATGTTCGGGTCGTTATCGAATGGACCAGCGCGGATGCCGATCTCGATCTTTGGGTCACCGAACCCAGCGGCGAAGATATCTATTACGGCAACCAACGCGGCGATCTGGGCGGCAAAATGTCGAATGATATGACCAACGGTTTCGGGCCAGAGGAATATGTGATGCGCGATGCCTATCCCGGCGCATACAAGGTCAATGTTCAAGGGTTCCGGGGCGATCGGATCAATCCCAATGGGCCGGGCCGCGCCATGGTTCGCCTGATCCGCAATTTCGCGCGTCAGGGGTATTCGGAACAATTGATCGACGCCGAAATTGGCTTTGACCGGTCAAATTCTGATGAAAATGATCGATCCATTGCGACGATTGAGGTCGCGAACTAACCCGCACCTTTTCGCAAAGGGGCGTATTGATCGCTTACCCCGTTTCAGGCACGAAATTCATCGATCAAAGAACGGCTTTCGCCGAAACTGCGTCTTAATCACCGCTTGGGCTGGCATGGCGGCGCGGCATTCTGTAACCGTTGCTCCAACACTGTGTGCCACATCTCGAAAAGGGGTCATCGCGATGCGACTGCCAAATTCTGATCGCCGCCAATTTCTGACTGCAACCGGGACCGCCTTTGCCGCCCTAATGGCGAGCGGTTGTATGACCCGCGGTGCAAATTTGGCGGGCGGTTCGGTTTCCGGCGGGGGCTTTACAGATTATGGACCTCTGCGCCCTGACCCTGCCGGGATGCTCGATTTGCCAGAAGGCTTTTCATACCGTGTCTTGTCCCGTTTGGGCGATGCGATGAATGATGGCGGCACTGTGCCTGACAAAGCGGACGGCATGGGCTGTCTTGATATTGGCAATGGTGAAATTGCGTTGGTCCGCAATCACGAACTGGTGCCCAGCGATGATTCAGGCGGCCCGATTGCAACGGGATACGGCACGCATAATGGGAATATCGTTCCCGGCGGCACCACCAATATTGTTCTTGATGCCGACACGTTGGAGGTGAAACGCCAAATGCGGACTTTGGGCGGAACGATCCGCAATTGTTCCGGCGGCGTCACCCCATGGGGCAGCTGGCTTACATGCGAAGAAGCGCCCACCGGCCCCGGCCAACGCTATGGCGATGGCCTTGCAGTCAATCACGGTTGGGTTTTTGAAGTTCCGGGTGCGGCCAGCGGCCTTGTCGATCCGGTTCCCCTGCGCGCAATGGGCCGGTTCAATCACGAAGCCGCCTGCGTCGATCCAGAAACCGGTTATGTCTACATGACCGAAGACCGTGATGACGGGGTGTTCTATCGCTTTTTGCCCAACACCCCTGGTGAATTGATCAAGGGCGGCACGCTTCAGGCGATGGTGATCGATGGCCTTTCTGACACCCGCAATTGGGCCAGTGCGGCCATGCCGGTTGGTCAATCCTACACCGTAAGCTGGGTCGACCTCACCGATGTCGAATCCCCCGAAGACAATCTGCGCGAGCAAGCCATAGCCAAAGGCGCAGCCCCAATTGCGCGCGGCGAAGGGCTGCATATGGGGGCAGATGACCTGTTCGCTTGCTCCACCAGTGGCGGTGCGATGCGCCTTGGGCAGATCTTCCGGCTTGTGCCGGGACGCGGCGCCGGGCCAGACCGGGTCGAACTGTTTTTCGAAAGCGAAAGCTCTGAACAATTCAACTTTGGCGACAATCTGTGTGTCGCGCCCAGCGGGCATTTGCTCGTTTGCGAGGACCAATACACCGATGTGGTCGACAACCATGTCCGCGGTATTACGCCTGATGGTCGGCCATACGATTTTGCGCGGCTCAATATGCAGACAGAGCCCGCCGGTGGTTGTTTTTCCCCGGATGGAAAATGGTTCTTCGTCAACGCCTATGCACCGACACGAACCATCGCCATCACAGGGCCATGGGCCGCCTGAAAAGGCGATAGCGAGCCTGTTGCGAGAGGCCTCGAAAGCCTCTAGGCATCGACCTAAGATATATTGTTACATCCACCGCGCTTGATCGCCATTGGCGGGGCGCATTGATCAAGGTTCTCCTATGAAACACCTCCCGCTTCTTTCGCTTGGTTTGCTGTTGGGCGCGTCCTCTTTGGCGGTGCCCGCCTTGGCAAAAGAGGGCATGTTCACACCCGATCAATTGCAGGAAATCAGCGGCGAGCTCGAAGAGGCCGGCTTGGAAATTTCGCCCGATGCGCTGGCCGATCTCACCGGCTTTCCGATGGGCGCGGTTGTTTCGCTTGGCGGGTGTTCGGCCAGCTTTGTGTCGGAGCAGGGATTGGTGGTTACCAATCACCACTGCGCACGCGGATCGGTGCAATTCAACTCGACGGCTGAAAATAACTATCTCGCCAATGGTTTCCTTGCAGACGGGCTTTCTGGTGAACTGCCAGCCGCACCGGGTTCGCGCGTTTATGTGACCACACAGGTGACCGACGTCACCGATAGAATGCGCGCAGGGACCGAAGACCTCGCCCCGATCGATCATTATGCCATGATCGAGCAACGCTCCAAGGATATCACTGCAGAATGCGAAGAAGAGAGCGGATATCGCTGTCAGGTCGCAAGCTTTTATGGCGGCGCGCAATACAAATTGGTCAAACGCCTTGAGGTGCGCGATGTCCGGCTGGTCTATGCGCCCGCGGATTCCATTGGCAAATATGGCGGCGACATCGACAACTGGCAGTGGCCCCGCCACACCGGCGATTTCGCCTTTTACCGCGCCTATGTCGCGCCGGACGGATCGGCCGCCGATTTCAGCGAAGACAATGTACCCTATCAACCCGAACATCATCTAAAAGTCAGCGCGGCGGGATTGGATGATGGCGATTTCGTCATGGCCGCCGGCTATCCCGGCTCGACCAGTCGATACACTTTGATGGCTGAGGTCGAAAATACGTTCAATTGGACCTACCCCACATTTGAAGGCCTGCTGAACGATTGGATCGACACTATTGAAGCCGCCGCTCCCGAAGGATCAGACGCACGGGTCAAGTACGAATCGCGTTTGGCGGGATTGAACAATTTTGAGAAGAATCTGCGCGGCCAAATCGAAGGCGCACGCCGGGTGGGACTGGTCGAACGCCGCCAATCGCGCGAGGCCGCTTTGGGACAATGGATCGCCGCTGATTCCGCGCGCGCTGGATACGGCGAAGCCATCGCAGAGCTGAGCGCTTTGTCCGAAGAGAGCGCTCAGGCATCGCGGACAGGTTTTTGGTATCGCAATGTGTCCCGGCCCAGCCTCTTTTCTACCGCGCGCCGCCTGTACCGGCTGGCGCAAGAACGCGCACTGCCCGATGCCGAGCGTGAGCCCGGCTATCAGGTGCGCGACATGACCTTTTTCCGCCAAGGAATGCAGGCGATTGATCGGCGTTTTGACCCCGCGGTGGATAAGGCGGAATGGACCTTGTTCCTGACCGGCTATCTTGCGCAGCCAGCCGAAGAGCGCGTGGCCGAATTTGATGCCGCGCTTGGCCTGACGGCGGATACTGTTGCCGCTGACCTGCCTGCACTGCTCGATCGCTTTTACGCGGATACGAATTTGGGCGATGTGGACAACCGGCTGGCCTTGATGGAAGCCTCCCCTGCTGAACTTGAGGCCAGCGATGATCCGTTTATGCAGCTCGCCGTGGCCATGTATGATTATGGACGCGCGCTTGAAGAACAAGGCGAGGAACGCGCGGGACGCTCTCTTGCTCTGCGCCCTGCCTATATGGAAGCGATCACCGCTTGGCAGCGCGAAGAAGGCAATTTGACCTACCCTGACGCCAACAGCACGTTGCGTGTGACATTTGGCAGTGTTCTGGGCGGTTCTCCGCGCGACGGAATGGCCTATCTTCCCTTTACCACCCTCGAAGGGATCACCGATAAGGATACCGGCGAAGACCCATTCAATTCGCCGCAGGTTCTGCTCGATCGGATCGAAGCGCGCGATTACGGCGCCTATGCCTTGGACAGCATCGGTTCAGTGCCCGTGAACTTCCTCACTGACCTCGACAGCACCGGCGGCAACAGCGGATCGGCAACGCTCAACGCCCGCGCCGAATTGGTTGGCCTGTTGTTCGACGGCACATTTGAAAGCGTCAATTCCGATTGGGATTTTGACCCGCGCACCACGCGCACCATCCATGTCGACACGCGTTACATGCTGTGGGTGATGGAAAAGGTCGATGGAGCGGACGCTTTGATCGCAGAAATGGACATTGTGCGTTAGGAAGAGCGCCGCAGACCAATCTGGAGGCTGTGCCAATACCTGCGTTGCTCACATTTGATCGTCTGTGTCTCAAGACACCTGATCGCTCACCCCTGTTCGACAATCTCACATTGTCGATAGGGGCAGAGCGTGTCGGGCTGGTTGGCCGCAATGGCTCTGGCAAATCAACGCTGCTCAAAGTGATCGCTGGGACGCAAAAACCCGCCGCAGGCACCGTGGCCTTAAGCGGATCGGCCGGGATGTTGGCGCAGGAATGGGCACCGGATCAGCCGGTTTCCTCCGCCCTTGGAATTGATCGAGGCATGGCCGCGCTCAGCCGCATTTCATCAGGCGAAGGCACCGCCGACGATTTCGATGAGGCGGATTGGACGTTGGAGCAAAAGGTCGAGGTGGCGCTTGCCGAAACCGGCCTGACCGGTGTCAATCTTACCCGCTGTATGGGCACCTTTTCTGGGGGAGAGCGCACCCGGATTGGCATCGCGCGCCTGTTGATTGAAAAGCCTGACGTGCTGCTCTTGGATGAACCCACCAACAATCTGGATACAGCCGGACGCGCCGCCATTCGCTCACTGGTGCAAGGGTGGCGGGGCGCGGTGTTGGTCGCGAGCCATGACCGTGATTTGCTGGGCATTATGGACCGGATCGTAGAGCTTAACCCGGTTGGCATTCGGATTGTGACCGGCGGCTGGGATCAGTTTTCTGAGGTAAGAGAGGCCGAGCGCAAAAGAGCAGCGGCGGAGCTTGAACGGTCCCAAGGGGCTGTGCGCAATGCAGAGCAAGCCGCGCAGCGCGAGCGCGAGAAACAGCAGCGCCGCGACAAGGCGGGCCGCGCCGCTGCCGTAACCGGATCACAGCCAGCCATATTGCTGGGCAAACAGGCAGAGCGCGCCCAAAACAGCGGGGCAAGCCAAGGGCGCCTTGCCAAGCAGAAAATCGGCGCGGCGCAATCGCAATTGAGCGATGCGCAGGCCCAGATCGAAATCATCAAGCCCATCACCATCAATGTGCCCAAAAGCGGCATTGCGGGCGGCGCAGACATCCTAACGATGGAGGATGTCTGCGTGACGTTGGCGCAGCGGGAATTTGGCCCATGGTCGCTGAAAATCCGCGGGGCGGAACGCCTTGCCATTACTGGCAGCAATGGTTCAGGCAAAACGACTTTTTTGAAAACCGCAGCCGGGGTGATCCGCCCCCATCGCGCCGCTGCGAACCGCGTGACCAAACGGCTCGTCATGCTCGATCAACATATCGGCATTTTGGACCGGTCGGCCACCATCCTCGACAATTTCAGGCGGC
This sequence comes from uncultured Erythrobacter sp., assembly GCA_947502815.1. Lineage (GTDB taxonomy): Bacteria > Pseudomonadota > Alphaproteobacteria > Sphingomonadales > Sphingomonadaceae > Erythrobacter. The sequence continues at coordinate 895,376 of CANNBH010000001.1, read as the reverse complement.
TCAATCCCGGATTTAGCCAAGAGCAAGCCTATGCAGCCTGCGCCCATTTTGCCTTTCGCAACACCGATACAATGCAGCAAGTCGGCACGCTTTCGGGCGGTGAACGCCTTCGCGCAGGGTTCGCCTGCACATTGGCGGGTGAGCGCACACCTTGGCTGCTCATCCTTGATGAACCGACCAACCATCTCGACATTGAAACGGTCGAGTTGCTGGAACAGGCGCTATCAACCTTTGACGGCGCGTTGATGGTGGTGAGCCACGATCAAAGGTTCTTAGCCGCAATTGGTGTTGAACGGGAATTTGACGCCGGGGGCAACGCGCCTACCGGGTGAGCGTGTAGGCATTGCGATTGATCCAGTCACCGCCCGCAAAGCGCACATCTTTGGTGATCACAAACCTCTCTGCCCCAATGTCATAGGTCAATCGGATGTCAGCTGCGCGATTGTCATCGCGCCCGCTGCCCTGTGTCACCAAAACCAACCCGCGCACCTGATCAGAAAACCGCTGTGTGATCGCATAGCCATTGATTTGCGCCCCATCGCGCGAAACTCTGAGGCGGTCGTTGGCATTCTTGTCTTCCTCCCCCGGATAGGCAAAACCATAACGCATCGTCCGTCCCTGCGGTTCGCGTGCGGTCATGCGCACTGGGATGGTGGAGCGTTCTTCGCTGCCATAGTTGAGATATTCCAGCGCCCCTGACCAAGTATCGCCGGCCAAAACCGCGAAGTCATCAACGCTGGCGAGCGCGGCCTGGGTTGGTGGCGTTTCATCAGGCTGAGTTTCGGCGGCAATCTCAATTGCCGTTTCCAGAGCCGGGTCGCGGCCCGCACGAAAGGCCTCGATCGTCATCGGGGCAAAGATGTCAGGCGATAGGCCCATGCCCTCTTCAAAGGTCGCCACATTGTTGCGGAAACGGAAGACAGGTATCCGTGTGCGAATGCCGCTCTCTGGCAAGGTCAGCGTGAATTGAATGCCTGCGTTGGGCCCTTCCGCGCTGCCGCCGGTTCGTTCGCCGACCAAAGTGGTGCGGTCCTGCTGCTCCAAAACCGACAGCAAATTTGTGCTGCCCGATGAATTGTTGTTGCTGGTCAAGACAATCAATCGCCCGCGAAATGCGGCATCGGCCGGTTCCAGAACAGCGGTGTCTTCCGCAATTCCATCGCGCAACGTGTAGGTGCCATCAGGATTGGCAATGAACCCGCGCGGATCCGGGTTAAGCGCGCGTGCATCCCATGTCGTCAAATGCTCACGCAATCCGGTGAGGTCGAGTGTTGCCACCTTCATCGAAAGCTTAAGCGGCTGTGTTTCCTCGAGCAAATAGGTCGCCAGCGCTTGTGCCGCATCGGTGGAGCCGCCGCCATTCTCTCTCAGATCGAGGATCAGCGTGCTCCGCCCTTCCTCTGCCAGACTGTTGAAGATCGGTTCAAACACGGCCTTTGGATCAACCGGGTCGCGATAATTCACGAACGTATCGACCCGCAAATACCCGGTGTCCGCACCAATCGGTTCAAAATGCACTGCATCGGCAAAATTGGCAGCAGCCGCACCCTCTTCGCCCAAATCGCGCGCCAGTTGGGTCCATGCCTCAAAGGAGATGCGCGGAGCTTCAACGCGGCGTTCCTCTCCATTCGCGCCGCGCACGGTGATGTTTGCCGCGCTGGTTGCGCCCCACAACAGCATGCCGAAATGATCAACCCCGCCGCCCATGAATTCCAGCGATTCCGATACGCCGCCATTGCGTGACCATTCGGTGTAACCGTCGACCGGGATATAGGGAGCAACAGCGTCAACAATCGTTCCCAACGGGCGGCCATCGATTGCGACAATCTCATCCCCGCGTTCGAACCCGCTATCGGCCGGGGCCAAGCGGATTATTCCGCGCCCTTCGACCAATTGCCAACGGAATGGCAAATACAGCGGCTGCCCCATCCGCGCCTCACGCATGGAGCTGGGCAGCTCTGCCTTGGTATGATCGCACCGGATCAACGTCAGCACCCGCTGGACAGCGAGGTAAAGATCGCCAAGCCGCATGCCGTCATTTTCCTGCGCGCGCTGGGCAATATCCGCCCACGCCTTATCCATTTCCGCTTGGTCAATATAGCGCGTGTAGCCGGGATGAATTCGGGCATAGGCCTCGCTTGCCAACGCAATGTCGGATGCGACTTGGTCCGCGCTGACCCAGCGGTCTCGCGGCGCGTCCTGAGCTTCAACTGGGGTTGCGAACAAGAAAGCGGCTGCGGCAGCAATGCCAGCTGCATGATGGCGCAAGAGGGTAGTGGGTTTCAAAAGCAATCTCCTTTGCCAAGGCACCTAAAGACGCGCGGCAGAATTGCGCCTCAATCAGCCAAATCTTGCGCCTATTTATGATTTGAGACGATCAGTCAGAGGTGCAGCGGCGCCGAAACTCACTTGGGTTAAGGCCCGTGTGAATTTTGAAGGCGCGGTTGAAACTCGCCTTTGATCCAAAGCCTGTGTCCATCGCAATGTCGATCATGGACATCTCATCGCGCTTGATCAGGTCTTTGGCATGCTCAACTCTAAGGCCATTTATAAAGCTGCTGAAATTCTGTCCCAGCCCCTGATTGATGGCGCGGGATAGATAGGCCTGATTGGTCCCAAACCTGCGGGCCAAAATCTGAAGCGACAACCCAGGCTCCAAATGCCAATTGCGCTCCAACACCTCTGACTTCAAACGCGCGCCTTCAATCTTCCAATCGCGTTCCGGCCTTTCTGCGGCAGACTCTGTGTCGATAGACCCTTGCTCAGTCATTTTAGGGTATTCTCTGTCTATGCCGGCCAAAGCCTCAAGACTGATCACAAACACGGCGAACAAGGCGAGGAAATCCCACAGGAAAACCTGCGCATAAGAATACCCAAACCAACGGGCTAAGATGAATTCGCAAGCCCAAAACACCGCGACCAGTGCCGACAAAATCGAAAGATGCATGATCCATTTGGGTTTGAAATTTTCATCGTCAGACCGGTGATCTTCAAGCCAAGCAACATAGCGCCGTTGAAGGCGGACCACATGCACCAGACACACCGCCGCCAACACAAACGCAATTGTCATGACGATAGGATAGACAAATGGATCGTGCACCGCGGCGGTGAACGCCCATTTCGCCCTATAGTCGCCCAGCATCGTGAAAGCCCAAAGCTGATACAGCCAATAAGCCATGCCCGGCGCGAAGAGCCATAGGCTGCGCCGTGGTTGCGGCCCCAAAATCAATTCGCGTGTGTGGAGCGCGATTGCCGGTCCATAGAACAGCGCCATTTGCACCGGGAGGAATGTAAGACCGGGCCAAATATCATACGCTCCGGCAAAGCCGATCACCATCGGGGTGACGGAAATGCACCCTGATAGAGCAAACACCACGAACCATATGGCGGCCCTCCGCTCTATCCCGCGGCGGACCAGTGTTGCCAGCGCCGCTGCGCAGCACACAATCAGCAGCCCCAAAAGCGCGGTGCGCCAGTTCATTACCAGTTGATCAAAGCTGTCCATTGTCGCCCACTGCATGTCTCAAATTACCGCGTGACGCTAGACCAGGTGGGCAATTGAAACGTCTCAATTCCCGCGAAGACACGAGCAGGCAAAGAGAATTTTACGAATTGCACCGGCGCGCTCATCCGTTGAACCGCGCCAGACGCGCCGCCTTATCATACCCTCATTGCACTTCTTATCGGCTCAGGCCTATTGAAGACCGCGCAAGAGCAACGCGCATTGCGAACTGAATAGGCCTGCGACAAAATGACCTACAAATCGGTGTATGATGCCAGCATTGCGGACCCAAAAGCATTTTGGTTGGACGCCGCAAAGGCGCTGGATTGGGCGCATTTCCCCACTGCAGCGATAGAGGGCGACGATGACGCTTGGTTTGCAGATGGCACGCTGAACCTATGTTACAACGCGGTGGATCGCCATGTCGTGGCAGGGCGCGGTGATGACACCGCGCTCATCTATGAAAGCCCCGTAACAGGGACACAGCAGACCTACAGTTTCGCCGAATTGCAAAGCGAAGTGGCGCGAACCGCTGGCATGCTGGCGCAATTGGGCGCGTCAAAATCAGACCGAGTGATCATCTATATGCCAATGATCCCTCAGGCGGTCTTTGCCATGCTCGCCTGCGCCCGGATCGGCGCCGTTCATTCGGTGGTTTTTGGCGGATTTTCGGCGAGCGAACTCGCCAAAAGGATCGACGATTGTGAACCGGTCCTGCTTTTAACCGCAAGCTGCGGGATCGAGGGGCAAAAACTGATCCCCTACAAACCAATCGTCGATGATGCGATTGCGATAGCCAAGGTTGCCCCGCCCCACATCGTCTTATGGCAGCGTGATCAATGCGAGGCAGAGCTAAACGGTGATCACGATACCAATTGGCGGTTGGCTCTGGAAACGGCGGAGCCTGCGCCTTGCATTGATGTGCCCGCCGATCATCCGCTCTATATCCTCTACACATCCGGAACGACCGGAAAACCCAAAGGGGTCGTGCGCGAAACGGGCGGATACGGGGTGGCGCTCGCATGGTCGATGCCAAATATCTACGGCATCAAAACAGGCGAAACCTATTGGGCGGCCTCCGATATTGGCTGGGTCGTGGGGCACAGCTACATAGTTTACGGCCCCCTTATCAACGGCAATGCGACCATATTGTTCGAAGGAAAGCCGGTCAGCACACCGGACGCAGGCGTCTTTTGGGACATCGCGGCCCGCCACAAGGTCACGGTTTTGTTCACGGCCCCCACTGCCATTCGCGCCATCCGTGCAGCCGATCCAGACGCCAATTTTCTTGCTAAGAATAGGCCGAGTTCTCTGAGGGCATTGTTCCTCGCGGGCGAACGCGCAGACCCCGACACGGTGGAATGGATCGGCGCGCAATTGGATCGCCCGGTTATCGACCATTGGTGGCAAACGGAGCTTGGTTGGCCAGCCTTGGCGACCTGTCTCGGCCTGGATTACGCGCCTGCGGCCACCGGGTCGGCAGGGTATCCCGTGCCCGGATTTGCGTTCCGCGTGGTCGATGCAGGCGGACAAGAATGCGGCGCCGGTGAAACCGGCAATTTGATCATAGCAAAGCCGCTGCCACCGGGCAGTTTTCGCACTTTGTGGCAAAATCAGGCTGGCTTTGATGCCAATTTCGCGATGTTCGACGGGGCCTATGCAACCGGCGATGCCGGGGTGATGGACCACGATGGATCATACCGCGTGATGGGCCGCACCGATGACATCATAAATGTTGCCGGGCACCGCCTTTCAACCGGACAAATCGAAGAAGTGGTCGCCAGCTGCCAATCGGTGGTCGAATGCGCTGTAATCGGCGGCTCGGACGAGCTCAAAGGCGAAGTGCCAGTTGTCTTCTATGTGGCAGCGTGTGATTCATCTACTGAACCGCAGGACGAGATCACTCACGCTGTGCGCAACCAGATCAGCCCGATTGCATCTCCGCGCGATGTTATCGCGTTAAGAGCGCTGCCCAAAACGCGATCGGGCAAAATTCTGCGCAATTTGCTGCGCGCGATAGTCAACGGCACAGGATTTGTGATGCCGCAAACGATCGAAGATCCAACCGTGGTCGTCCATGCCCAAGAACAATTCGCCGCGCGTTAAAAGTCCGGCCTAAAACTCCAAACCCCAAGCCGAATAGGTCCCGCGCAGCGAAGGCCGCATTTGCAGCGCAAGGTCGATATCCTCACGCCCGCCAGCATCGCCGTTGGATGTGCGAATAATTCCGCGCAACAGGCGAGAAGCAACCATACCCGGTTCTGCCAAAAGGGCAGCATCGACATCCGCCATCGCCGCATCAAAATCACCGAGACGGTAATGGGCAAGCGCCCTGCTATCCAAAGCCGCAGCGGAATAGTCACTCTTCTCGACGGCTTCGACACAGGTCGCCAAGCGGTCAGCATTCATTTGATCCCAAATGCTCGCAAACCAGCAAGTCGCGTTGAGCAAACGGCCATCACCCGGCCTTTGTGCAGCGAGCCCTTCAAGCAATTCCAGTCCCGCCAATGACTCGCCAGCCCAGCCAAGCGCAATCGCCTCCAAATTGGTCACCCCGACCGTATCGTCCACGATCTCGCTATATTCTTCTGCGATCTCGATGCCTTCTTCGGCGCGGCCTAGCAGCGCGAGCAGCTCAACCTGAGCCGCAAAGGTGGAGCCATCAGGTTCAAGATCCTCAGCAAGCCGGTAATCTTCCAGCGCGCTTTCCAAATCACCGGCCTGCCGCCGAGCAGCAGCACGCATCATGTAGATCTGGCGCGATGCCTCGATGTCATAGGCGGCGTCGATATCCTCTAAAGCGCCCGCGTGATCATAAACGCCAACGCGGAAGCGTGCCCGGTTTAGGAACGGCGCAGGATTGTCATCATCGGCCTCTTCAATCGCCTTTGCATAGCGGGCTTCATGCGCGTCGAGCAGCGCGCGGTCTTCGCCAAAATATTCCCACAATTCGCGAATTTCGCTGGGCGCTTTCAGCATCGGAAGCGAGCGATCAAATCGCGCAAGGTTGCGCCGTGCCGGAGAGATTTCGTTGGCCTCAATCTCATTCGCAATGCTGCGCATACTTTGCGACAGAGTGAATTCATTGCCATTGAGCGCCGCTGTCGACGCCAACTCCACTCCGCCGATCACTTGCGTAATGTCGCCTGGCCCTTCCAATTCAAAGGCGCCATTATCTTGGGGCAAAGACAGGCTCAATTCGCTTTGAAAATAGATTGGCCCATTCAGGCTTAAAGGAATTTCCCGCCATGCTGCGCGCGCACGGTCTGCTGCAAACCCAACATCCCGAGCCGCCTGTGCGGGAGGCAACAATTCATAATTGCCCCGGTCGCGTTCCCATTCACTTGTCCGAATTCCGCGTGCGAACAAAGTCGCCGTGCCGGTCTCTTCGTCAAAAATCACTTCACGTTCGACCAAATGGGATGCTCCTACAATCGCGCTGACAGCGTTGTAGACCGTGTTCTTCACGTCATCTTCGTCGCCCTGATCGGCAATGGTTCGCCATTGCGCGCCGATTGGACCCCGGTATTCAAGCTCAATGTCAAACAGGCTTGGCAAACGGATGCCAGCGCTTTGATCGACAGTCAGGCGCACAACTTGATCGGGCGTAGATTGCGGGCGAATATCAAGCGGCACCAATTCAGCTCCTGCCTCGCGCAAGGGCAAGGCATAGAAGAAGCGCGGAACAGTATCGATATTGTCGAGCCTGCTTCCCGCACTCGTCCCATCCAACCAATAGCTGACCCCATCAATGTCCGCACGAACGATGATGTGATCGAAATTGCCCGGCATGGGGGCCAAACCCGGCAGCGCATCCCCGCCCTGTGTTTTGACCAAGACTAGCTCAGCCTCAACCCCCAACTCCTCCAGCATGGCGAGCAGCAAGAGCGATTTCGCCTTGCAATCACCAAACCGGTTTTCCCAAGTTTCATTGGGGGCCTGCGGCAGGTAATTCCCGCCGTTCAGGCCGTTCAGCAGATAGCTGATTTCGTCCTGCACCAATTGCAGCGCCAGCGCGGCTCGTTCGAGCGGATTGTCGCTTGCGCTCGAAATATCCGCAATGCGATCTGCCAATTCACCGCCGGCCGGAATGCTGTCTTCGGTGACATAATGCTGCACCATACTGCTCGATACATCAGCCCAGCTTTGATAGGTCGTGACCTGCATCAATTCGCCGAGCTGATACCGCATCGGCGCATCATCGGGCACGGGTTTGGGTTCTTCGAGCGGCAGGTCGGCAGACCAAGTATAAAATCCACCGGTTAAGACTGGCTCTGACACATCACCTTCGCCAATTCGCACACGGGAAACTTCCAGATCGCCCGGCCAAGAGACGCTCACCCGGCCGCTCTCTAATGGAAAGGGTTCGGTGATAAGCCCCGATTGCCATTGGACATTTTCACGCAATGCCTGATCGGAAAGAGTGGTCGAATAAGAAAGGCGCAGAATATCGCCCACCCGTGCGCCGGGCACATTCATTGTCGCCGTCAACGCCCCGTTGAGCAGTCGCGATTCAAGCCCCCGTTCGCGCCGGATCACTTCGAACTGCGCTCCGCCTTCGATCACGTCGATGACTTCCGCGCCGCGAATGATCTCAACCGAATGCACAATCAAGTCCCCCTTATCGGGCAACCAAGATGCAGACACAGTTCCAAACCGCGTAAGCGCCTGAGGGCTGTCGAGCGCAATTGCGGTCGTCAGATGGGTCCAAAGCTCACCATCATTGATTCGCGCCTGGTGGTCGAAGAGGACAACAGGAGAATTGGATGGTCTCGCCTCCCCATCCAGCACAACGACGTCCACCCATTCGGGCGGGCTATCATAGAGGATTTCATCGCCAGCATGGAGAGGAGCGGTGAGAGTGAGCGCGGCAAGCGCTGGACCAATAAAAAGACGCATGAGTATTAGTTAGACAAGCCCGCACGCGATTAGCAATCAAAAAGCCCATCGGATTCAAACTTTAATGACAGTAAAAGTCCGGCGAAGACTAATCACGGTGTTCAACAACCACAAATCGACCAATTGGCCGTGCGTCTTGAGCGGCCATATTTCGAGGAAGCAGACGGTCTGCAACGCCAATTTCGCGGGTTCTTTCGGCGAAATCGCCGGAGATCAAATCTAGGATTCGATCTCCGGCCCTTCGATAACATCGCCAACCAATTCGCGCTCAACACAGCGCTCGAACAATTCCTGTTCGCGGTCCAAATTGTCGTTGGCGATAGGCGCGCACAATGAACGGCCCGCAGCCTGACCGATGCCTAAGCGAACGCTTAGTTCCAACACGTCAGGCGTCGCCATTAACGTTGCACGCGGCCAGAACCATCGCCGCTCATCAGTTTTTCGACTTCAGGCACGGTCACACGGTTGAAGTCGCCCAGAATGGAGTGTTTGAGGCAGCTCGCAGCGACCGCAAATTCAAGGCTTTGCTGGCGGTCTTCATAGGCATTAAGCCCATAGATCAGCGCCGAGGCAAAGCTGTCCCCGCCGCCAACACGGTCAACGATGTCGGTCATTTCGAAACGCCGTGACAGCATGAAACCATCATTGCGCGTGCGCAGACATGCAGACCAACCATTGCGGTCAGCGCTGAAGCTTTCGCGCAAGGTGATCGCAATGGTGCTCATCTCTGGATAGATATCGAGAACTTTGGCTGACAATGCCTCATATTTGGCCGTGTCGAGCTCACCGCTCTCCACATCAACATCGACAGAAATGTCGAGCGACTTTTGGCAGTCTTCTTCATTGGCGATGCCAACGTCGACATATTTGACCAACTCGCGCATCACTTCGGGTGCACTTTTGCCATATTTCCAAAGCTTACCGCGGAAATTGAAATCGCAAGATACAGTGACGCCAGCAGCTTTCGCCGCTTTCACGCACTCAAGGCTAAGGTCGGCCGCAGATTGGCTCAGCGCCGGTGTGATACCAGTGATGTGCAGCCATTTCGCGCCATTAAAGATCGTCGGCCAATCAAAATCGCCCGGTCCCGCTTCGCAAATCGAAGAACGGTTGCGGTCATAGACCACTTTCGAAGGGCGTTGGTTTGCACCTGTTTCAAGAAAGTAGATTCCAACCCGGTCACCGCTGCGGCGGATCTGGGCGGTGTCTACGCCAAAACTGCGCAGTTCGCGGATTGCCGCTTCGCCAATATCATTATCAGGCAGCGCGCTGACAAAGCCAGCATCAAGGCCGTAATTGCTCAGCGCAACCGCGACATTCGCTTCGCCACCGCCAAAGGTGGCTTCAAAACTGGGGGATTGAAAAAAGCGCTCATTGCCCGGCGTCTTAAGCCGCAACATGATTTCGCCAAAAGATAGAAATTCAGCCATGGGGAGGAGCTTTCAATTCAGCGAGAGGACTGCGCGATCGCGACCGCCTCTTTCGCAAGGTTAGTGATTTGGGAATAGTCGCCAGCTGCGACCGCATCTTTGGGAGTGAGCCAGCTGCCGCCGCAAGCAAGGACGCTGGGCAGCGCAAGAAATTCGGAAAGGTTGCCCGCCGAAACGCCGCCGGTTGGCATAAACCGCATCTCACGAAAGACAGAGCTGAACGCTTTGAGCATCGGCACTCCGCCAGCAAGGCTCGCTGGGAAGAACTTCACTTCCCGCAAACCCAGCGCATAGGCGCGCTGCACTTCGCCCGCGGTCATGGTGCCGGGAAAGAAGGGAATGCCTTCATCAATGCAATAAAGCGCAATGTCGTCCACCAGACCCGGCGACACAATAAATTGCGCGCCGCTGGTTACGACCGACTTCGCCTGACCCAGTGTCAGCACGGTGCCCGCGCCCACGATCAATCCTTCGGTTTCAGCAAGAATGGCTTCCATGCCCTTTTGCGCATCAGAGGACCGCAGAACGACCTCAATCACGCTCAACCCTCCATCGGCAAGCGCCCGCGCCGTTTTCACGGCGCGGGAGGCGTCATTCTCGCCAATCAGTGGGACAACAGGCGCCGCAGAAAGGCGCTGTGACAATTGTGTGCTCATTGGTCTTACCTTGGATGGTTCAGCTTAGGAGAAAGCCAAACCGCCGTTGATGTCGATGTTGGCCCCTGTGATGAAGGACGCTTCGTCAGACGCGAGGTAAGCGACCGCAGATGCGGTTTCTTCTGCACGCCCTTGACGACGAAGTGGGGTCGAGTTTGCAACGTTTTCACGCACAGCATCCGGCGTGAAATTGTCATGGAAAGTCGTCGCAATCATGCCGGGGCACAGAGCGTTAACGCGAATGCCTTTAGGGCCAAGTTCTTTGGCCAGACCGCGTGTCATGGTCATAACAGCGCCCTTTGAAGTTGCATAAGCGATCGCACCGCCACCGCCGCCATCGCGACCCGCGAGCGAAGCCAAGTTCACAATCGCGGCCCCTTCCGACATGAACGGCACAGCCGCCTTGCACGCAAGGAACGTGGACGTTGTGTTGAGCTGCATGACGAAGTTGAAGAATTCTTCGTCCATCTCTTCCAAAGTCTTACGCGCTACTAACCCGCCTGCATTGTTGACCAAGATGTCGATCGTGTCGCCAAATGCCTCACGAGATGCAGCGATAAGCGCATCCACATCAGCGGGTTTTGTTACGTCCGCTTTGACGGCCACACCTTTACCACCCGCAGCTTCAATCGCTGCAACGGTGGCATCGGCATCGGCTTGATTGGAGTTGTAATTGACAACAACGCTCGCGCCTTCAGAGGCCAGCTTGACGCAGACCGCACGTCCGATGTCGCGGCTGCCACCGGTCACAACTGCGACTTTACCTGCAAATTTCATTTCGTTTTTCCCCTTTTAGGAAGATGGATGGCACTAGGCCGATTTCGGTTTCAAAGGTTTGATGTCGCCGCACAGCAGCCAGACACTGGCAATCGCTGTGAGAGCGAGGAATGCGCCAAGGACGAAGACGGAATAATAATTCGCGCCAGCCGTCATCATCGGCACCAGATAGGTCAGCAACGCTGCGCTCAGTTTTGCCGCCATCCCAGCAAGGCCCGACAGTGTGCCCACTGTCCGCTTGCCAAACAGATCGCTCGGCAGAGTTTGCACGTTCCCGATTGCCGTTTGGAAGCCAAACAGAATGGTGAACATCAGCCACAACGCCGTCCATGGCTCAGAAGCCGCAGACAGTGCCAACAGCGCAGGCAGCATAATCAAGCAGCCGAGCGTGATGGTGAGTTTGCGTGTCGCGTTAACGCTCCACCCTGATTTCAAGCGGTTCTGCGCCAGCAGTCCGCCGAACCACGCACCGAACATGGCGCCGACATAAGGCAACCAGCCAGATGCAGCGATGTCCTTGACGTTGAAATTGTGCACCTCAACCAAATAGGTTGGGATCCAGACGATGAAGAGCCACCAGATTGGGTCAATCGCAGCAGAGGCGACAATGACGCCCCAGCTTTCTTTGCGCGCCAGCAATTCGCCGGTTGGCGGATTGTAGCCATCGTCATCTTCGCCAGAATCGTCTTCAGTCTTTTGTCCGGTGAGGATGTATTCACGCTCTTCGTCAGTCAGCCAATCGTGGCTTTCCGGCGGCGCTTTCACAATGAACCACCATGGCAACAGCCACACCAGACCAACCAGACCGACGAGGACAAAGATCAGCTTCCAGTCGAGAATGATCGCCATATAGCCGATCAATGGGATTGAGATGATACCGCCGATGGCCGCACCAGAATTGAATATCCCTTGAGCAAGCGCGCGCTCTTTCGTCGGGAACCATTCTGCGTTCGCCTTGGTGGCACCAGGCCAGTTGCCTGCTTCTGCCACACCCAAAATCGCGCGGAAGAAACTGAAACTCAAGACACCTTGTGCCAAAGCGTGAGCAGCGGTCGCCAACGACCAAACACCGATCGAAAGCACAAAGCCCAAACGGGTGCCGATCCAATCGAAAATCTTACCAAAGATCGCCTGACCCGCCGCATAGGCAAAGATGAATACGGTGCTGATAATGCCGAGGATATATTTGTGCCCATCGGCATCCATATCCGGGAACAGGTCAGGTGCGATTTGTTCAGGCCACAAGACGTTGATCGTCTGCCTGTCGATGTAATTGATGATGGTCGCAATGGCGACAAGGATAACAACCCACCAACGAAGTCCGCTCAGTTTCATCGTCAGATCCCCTCACTCAAAAAATCTTCGCGCACTGGGCTAAAAACATCCAGCAGCGCGCCCGTTTCGATACATACTAACCCGTGCTCAAGATTCGGGGCGATATACGTGCTATCCCCCGCTTCCAGAACGCGTTTTTCGCCGTCGATAAAGACCTCGAACTTGCCGCTTTCGATATACGTCGTTTGGCTGTGAGGATGCGTGTGCACATCGCCGACAGCATCCTTTTCAAACCAAACTCGAACCAGCATTATTTCGGGCCCATATCCAAGGATTTGACGGGAAATTCCTCCCCCCAAATCCTCTTTCGGCGTCTCCTTCGCGACCACGAAGGGCGGGCTAGCCGCGCTCACCAGTGTATCCATTTTTTAGTTTTCCCCTCCGGTGAGTGCCATCACTGCTGCAAAGCCCGACCAAGCGATATTCTCGCCATCGAGCAACACGCTGTGCGCCTGCTCCGGATCGGGATTGTGCGATACAGCGATCGCGTAACGCTGCCCTGATTTCAGGGTCAGGCGAATGATATCCATGCCATCCATACGATGATGGGTAAGGTCTTCGACCAGACTGCGGCTGTCGAGCGTTTGCTCGGCTGCGCCGTCATAGCTGCCATGCGCTTCGATCAGGCTTGCGAAGCTCGCCTTACCTTCACGCTGAGCGCGCAGCATGATCAACGGTTCGCGGCGCAGATTGAATTCTGGATCATTGGCACCGCTCTCGCCCAAGACGGCGGTAAGCGGCCCGTTGCCGGCAAAACGATAGGTGTAAAATCGGCCATCGAGGATCCAGGTAAGGGCGCCCTTACCACTCTCAATGCCAGCTTCGGCATCGACCCAAATGTGTTGGTAGCCATTGTCAGCGCCCAGCACAGGCCGCTGCGCAACATTGCCCTCGGCCGCGAAGTCAAACTCCATGATGTGGCCGGAATAATGCAGCGGCAAATCATAAAGATGCGCATCTTCGCTGGTGGCATGAACCAGATCGAGAATGACCGGCGCTTCAAGCCCAGGGATGCTTGGCATGATCAGCGTGCGCCGCATGGACACGCCGGGATAGGCATTGTCGATCTGCGCGCTCGTCACCTGAAGCCCGGCGTCATCTGAGAAATAGAGCTGCTGCGGCCAGTTGTCATTGGCGATGCGAACATCACCATCGAAATGGCTGCTCTCATCAACGACCAATGTGTTGTGCGCGACCGAAGACTTCGCCCACGTCGTGTTTTCTGGCAGGTATCGCCCGCCGCGTTTCGCCACGATATTGAGGAACCGCGCCGCGCCATAATCGCGCACGATTTCATTGCCATTGTCATAGAGCTGCCAGGCAAGCTTATCAAAATGGCCATGCCCCATGCCTTGCGAACTGTTTTTCGCAATGAGAACAGTCGCGGGCTCACCTTCTGCGTTGGCATCACCCTGCCGCAGAACGGCAACGGCACCCTGATCGCCTTCGGGGCCATCGGTCAAAAGCATAGAGCGGAATGGGAACGGCGCCGCTTCGCCTGCCGCCAAATCGGCTGCGACACGCATGCCATTTGGCGTCAAAACAGTGCGGCCTTGAAATTCCGCAACCGACAAGAGCGATGGATCGCCCGTCTGCGCATAAGCGATTGCAATCCCGTCATACAGCTCTGCCGTGCGCAGGCTTTTGTCACGGATGGCATCATTGAATGGGAAGAAAAACCCGCGATAGCTAAGCTGCACTGTGGTGCGCAGAGCTTTCAGCAAAATTCCGTCGCGGTGCTCAAAAATCTTACGGTCAGGTTCGTTGCGTTCAATCGCATCTGCAAAGACCAGAAATGGCAGCAGAGCGAACCGCTGATAATACGGCCCCTCAGTGTAATAGCCATCGGGCGAGAACAGCAATTCGGTCTGGCGCAGGAAACCCGCCTCGCCGCTTTTGGTCGAGCCCATCAAAGCCCGTTCGACCATGTCCTGATCGCCCAGCAAATAGCCGGTCATCCCGACGCCTGCCGTGGCCCAAGTCGCATGGTTGTGAATGCGGTCAAATGTGTTGGCAGATTCTACCGATAAGAAATGCACGGCGGGGCGGAACACATTGTCGTCAATGCTCTGCCTCTCTCCCGCGCTCAAAGTGTCGCGGATATCGCCGTAACCTTGCACCGCGTGCACCAGCCACATCGCATCGTTCAAAACCTGCCAGAAAATCCGACCCGAATATTGATCATGGCGTTCGGGGTGGTCGCCCAATGTCGGATAGAGTTCAGCATAAGCGAGCAGCATATCGCGGACATAGTCGCGGTAACGGGCCTCTCCGGTGATCCGGTAAATCTGTCCGCCCAAATAGATGGCGCGGAAATTGCGCTTGTGCTGTTCGTGGGTGTAGCCGCCACCTGGGTCTTTGGGCACGGGCACAACCACGCCATCGGCCATCATTGTGTCAACGAACTGGGTCGCCCGGTCCAATTCCGCAGCGTATAGCGGCGGCAGTTCGGCCGAATCCTCTGCCGTTTCGGCAGGAGCGTCCGAGTGCGCCATCGCTGGCACGGCAGCAAACGCTAGCACACTTGCGGCCAGAAGGTGCGCAGCACGCCTCATTCTGTGCCCTCTACAAAGACAACATTGCCCGAAATGGCCGCGCGGTGATCACCGTCATAGTTCAGCTCTTCGAGAACGAAATTTGGAGTTTCCGCAAACTGATTGTCAGTCAGCGACGTAACAGGAGTGCCAACTGTATGGACCACGCGGATTGGGGCCGACGCAATCAATTGGTTCCCCGCAACATTCGCAGTTTGAACACCATGCAGATTAAGCGACGCACCCGAACCATTGGTCGGAGCCAAGCCGGAACCTGCGATCTGATTGCCTGAAAACGTAACGAACGGACCAAAGGTGCTTTCATCGCGGCCGCCGCGATACACATCGGCGATAGGACCGCCAACATTGGCAAACTGGCTGCCGGTGATGTCGAGATATTCGACATTGTATTGGCCGTAATCTTCGGTTTCCGCCGCCGCCGAAACAATCGCGCCAGTGATATCAGCAAAGCGGCTGTCGCGGATCAACACCCTGTCCGCAAGCGCGCTTTTACCCAATGTCAGAACATTGAAGCTCTTGTTCACAACCAGCCCGCGCACAGTGACTTGATTCATCACAAGCATCAGGTTCGATTTGATCGGGAAAGTCGTTGTGCGGATCATTGAATTGCCGACGGAATCCGGCGCCAGAGCGCCATCAAAGGTGATCCCTTCAAGATTGAGGTTCCCCCCCTCGCGCAGTTCAAACAAAGTCGGGCGTGTAAAGAACACCACCGCTTCTTCGCCTGCCTCGTTGGGCGCTGTTACGAGGGTCACCGCTACGGTAACCGGGATCGTCCGCTCAACAATATGCTCGCCAGGCGTCAAAGCGATGACATCGCCGTCCGCCGCATTCATGACAGCTTCGACCAAAGCGCCTTCACCGGGTTCGATCACGCTGACTTTTCCAGAAGCCGCAAATACAGGGTCATTGCCCGGCTTCGGATACCAAGGCGCACCAACTTGATCGAGCGTCACCGGCATCAAATCTCGCGGCGCTCCGAGGTCCGCAAACTCTGGGCCAACCGGATAGAGCAAGCCGTTCTCCGCGCGCTCCATTGCGATGGGTTGATGCGTAAAAGATGCCAGCTCTTCAGAGACGCCGCCTTGCGTTACATAATTGCCCTGAAAGGCGATGCCGGAGATGTCGTCGTACACTTCAACGAAGGATTCTCCGTCCAATCCGCCGAGCAGATTTCCAGCAAACGTGCTGTCGCTGGGCGCGGCGGAACGCTCGTCATCGGCACCAACATTGAAACCAATCCGCCTGCTATCAACAATCGTATTGCCTTCGATTGTGGCTCCGGCGACCTCAACATAGCGATTGACCGGCGAATTTGGCACACCATTCATAATCGCCAAGGCGCTGGAGAATGCTTCTCCGCGAAGCCCCTCCATATAATTGTCCCGCACCGTCTGGCCGCGATTGATCACGCGGACGCCGCCGGTGTAATCTTTGCCTCCGCCCAGAAAGACATTGCGTTCAACAACGGCGTCATCGCCGTGGCGCAACGTCAGCGTGCCGCGCGATTGCAGGAACACATTTCCGCGAAAAATATTACCGCCGGACTTGGAAGAGATGATCTCAACCTCACCATCGGTCCGATCGAAAATGTTGTTTTCAACCAAAGTGCCGGATTGATACATCGAATAGCGGCTGGTCCCGATCCGCAAGGTTTCGCCGCCGTTGGAGCCCAGCACTGGGCGCGGGCCGAAATAGTTGAAATCGATCACATGGCCGTTGTTACGGCTTTCTTCCTGATCAAGCCGCACCGCCAAGGTCACACCCTTATTGGTTTTGCCCACCAGATTGTTGTGATCGAACCGGTTGCTCTGCCCATAGATGCCAACCCAATAATCCGATTCGTACCGGTCAGGTTTGCTGAAATTATCAATGACCATTTGAGTGACGCGCGAATTGTGGGCGACGTCATCTTTGTTGCGGCGGAAGGAAATCACCTCACCGCGCGGGCTGTATCCATCGCGAAAAACAAGGCCAGAAACGAGGATATGCTCGCCACCAACGCGTAGGCTTGATTGACCGGTCAGAAAGACCTTACCCGCCTCTTGTGATGTAACAGTGATGGGAGCATCCGCGCGCCCCTGCCCGGTGATGACCAAGTCGAAATCACGCCACTCACCATTGGCGAGGATGATCACATCACCGGCCTCAACATCGCTGAGCGCGGCGGCGTATTCTTCTTGATTTTGGACTAGGTGGTCTTCTGCAAGGGCCGGCGCAGCCGCAAGCCACGCAACCATAACCACAAGGCTAAGCCTCGTAAGCATCCCAACAATCCCCTCGTCCTATCTTATATGACGCCGACTATAGGCGGCGGCGACACCTTGTCAATCAATCTGGCATATTATTGAGGGGAATAGTGTAATACCAATTAGGTTAGCCAATTTTGGCTGAAGCGGCGAAGCGCTCACGGCTTTTGCTGGCCTGCTCTTGCAGCTCTTCCATAGCCATTTTCTCGGTCGCATCGAGCATAGCTTCGATCAGGCGATGGAAGTGTTCGCGCATGGCGTTGCGCGCACCCGATGGATCACGATCACGCAGCGCCAAAAAGATCGCTTCGTGTTCAGCAGTACGCGACTCCGCATCATGCACACAAACCGCTTCGTATGTCGCTTTGACGTTCGGAATATCCTCACGCATGCGCCACAAGGATTTGACTGTGTGAACCATCGCAGCGTTGTTCGACGCCTCTGCAATCGACCGATGAAAGTCCTCATCGGCGCGGTTGGCCTCTTCTTCTGTGCCGGTTCGCATCTTCTCGATCATATCGGCCAGCTGTTCGATAACTTCATCGCTGATGTTATGCGCAGCCAGCGCGGCGGCTTCGGATTCGATCAGCAGACGCGCTTCCGTCACTTCAAAAGCACTGGCAGACGGCAAGGTCGCCCTAACTTCTGGCTGATCTTCGCTGACATAGACACCAGAGCCAGTTTTGATCTCAAGCCGCCCGATGGCTTGCAAGGCTATTTCAGCTTCGCGGATCGTAACCCGACTAACACTGAGCCTTTCGGCCAATTCGCGCTCACCAGGCAACCGCGTCCCCGGCGGGAAAGCGCCTTCGTCGATGAGACCCGAAATTTGTTCAGCAACGGATTGGAATAGTCGCTTGCCGGTCATGCCATGCCTCTGGTGCTGCCTTTGTAGTTTCTCTCTAGATTGCGAACCCATAAATGCAGAGTGCCGCGATGTCACGGGGCGGCACAATATAGTATTGGGTTGCCATCAGCCCCTCAACGGATGGCAACCCAAACTGGTTAGAAGCGTACGCGGACGCCAGCAAAGTAGCGCGGACCGTAAACCAACACTTGCCCAATATCATCGTCAGAACCGCGGAAGTCGGTGCGTGGCTCGTTGAACAGGTTGATCCCTTCAATGGTGAAGCGGATATTACGGTTTAGGCTGTACGACATACGCGCCTCAAACACGCCAACATCATCGACATACCGGATGCGGCCCGGTGTGCTGACAAACTGTTGGAAATATTCGCTGCGATATTTGTAGACACCTTGGAAATCGAAATCACCGATCTCGTAATATGCCTGCGCAGAAAGCACATGCTCTGAGAAACCGAAGAGGTTCGATGGAGCGACCAAGCCATTGCTGACGCTGGTTGAACCGTCTGCGTTCACGGTCGTGAGCGCGCCCAGAGTATCATCTTCGAATTCGAAGTCTGAATCTGCAAAGTTATAGCTCAACTTGAAGCCAAGACCGTCAAGCGGTGCCGGCAGATAGCTGAAGCGGTGCGCTGCAGTGATTTCGAGACCGTAGATCGTGCTGGTTTCGTCATTGGTGTTGATCGATGTGACCAACAGGTCGGCGCTGGCGCCGCCAATGTTGAACGATTCAAAGACACCAACTGTTTCGAACCCGCCATCGAAGCTCTTATAATAAGCGTTGAAGGCAAGGATTGTATCTTCGTTCGGATACCATTCGAGACCAACGTCAATGTTCCACGACAACAGTGGGTCGGTCGCCGGGTTACCCGTTGCCGAGACACTGCTCACACCGCCGAAGAGTGCTTCTTCTGGAGTAGCGAAGTCATCGTTAGCATTCACGTTGATCACGCGGCCATCACCCAAGCTCGAAGGGTTTGGACGTGACAGCGCGCGATAAACCGCGAAACGGCCCAGCAGGTCGGGTTGGAACTCTGCGACCACGTTAACGCTTGGCAGGAACTCGGTGTAGGATGCTTCCGTGTTGCGGATGGTCAGCTCACCTGGGTTCTCCGTCAAAACGAATCCAGCGACGCCATCGGCATCAACATCATCGAGCACAAACGAGAGCGCCGTGCGGAAACCGCGCGACAACACAGTTGTGTTCACCACACGAAGACCAAGGTTGCCGCGAATTGGTGTAGAGCCGACCAAGCTGTCAAAGTCAGCTTGGACATAGCCAGCCCAAGTGCGTTCCGTCACATCGGTGTTTTGGATCGAGTCAAAGTCGCCCGTTGGAAAGATAATGTTCCCATCAGCATCGAAAGACAGACCTGATGGATCTTCACGCTCTAGCACTTGCGCGATGCATCGTGCGTCAAATGTCGCATATGTATTCGACGTGCCGATCACGTTACCGTCTGCATCGACGTTGGTGAACAAGGGATTGTCACCGGTCACCGATGACAAGAACCCGCTTTCAGGGAATGTCGTGCGGCATTCTTGGTTGGCCAGCGCCAAGGCGCCAGTCGTGGATGTATCATCATAGGTGTTTTCAAAACGGCTGGTGCCGTTCGAAGCGCCTGGAACATCACGGTAAATCAACTGCTGATAGCGAGTGCCCGCTTGGATAAGGCTAAAGAAGCCATCCATTTCATACGCAACATCGCCGCGAACCGCCCAAACGCTGTTGAAGCGGTCTTGCTCCAAATCGGCACGAAGGCGCGGATCGTTGGCAAACAATGTGTAATCATTCACATCGAAGTTTTCAGTGATGAAGTTGAGCGCCTGAGAGCCATTCTGGAAAATTTGAATGACGTTCTCAACGCGGTCATCCTGCGTGCTTCCGTCGCTTTCAATACTAGGCGTAAACGCACCAGTGTTGCCAAAGATGTCTTCGTCATCTTCGGTGCGGAAACGGATTTGAACCGCTTCTTCGATACGTTGAGTTTGCGAGTATGACGCATCCAATGAAACAGTCAGACGATCAACGGGGCTGAAATCAATCGACAACCCGCCGCCGTAATATTCTTCATCGCGCTCAAGATATTCACTGATCGCTTCGATGCGTTGCTCACTTGTGAACTGGCGCAATGCACCTGATTCCGTGAAGATCAGGTCGAAACCTTCGATGTTGTTTGGATCACCTTCCCCATCAATCCGGCGACCTTCAACAAATGCCAAATCGCTGCGTTGCTCACGGAAAAGGCGTTTGGAATACTGGAAGTCGGCGTTGATATCGACATCGGGGCTTGGCTGATACTGAACAGCACCAAAGAATGCATCGCGCGTGTCTTCGGTGATGTTCGAACGCACGCCGTAGCTGTTGCGAGCAACCACGAATGGAAGCGTTACGCTGCCATCGCGCAATCCGTCGACTGTGTCGCCGCTTGTGTCGCAGTTGCCATCATCGAAAACGCCATCGCTGGTGTTCGAAGGATCAACCACGCAAGCGCGGATCGTGTTGGAGGCAAACGCCTCTTGCTCAGGATTGGTCGCGCTGTTGCGCTGAAAACCGAGCGAAATACCAAATTCGCCATCACCGACGCTGAATTGATCGATGTAGCTGAGAGTTCCGCGATAGCCGACATCTTGGAAACGCTGATCCGAATCGATGTCGAGATTGTCTGGATTAACATTGAGCTTCAGGCCGCCCTGAATGCGCCGACGTCCGTAATCGATCGGACGCACGGTCTCCAAAACGATTTGACCGGCAACACCGCCTTCAATGTAGCTGGCCGCCTGTGTTTTGTAGATACCGACTTTGCTGAAAAGCTCTGACGGGAATTGGCTGAAGTTGACTGAACGGTCACCACTACCATTCGACGCCACACGGCCATTAATCACGGTTGAGCCCAAGAATGGCCCAAGGCCGCGAATGGAAATCTCCGTCGCACCGCCCTGTTCGCGGTGTGAACCGGCGCCAGTCAGAGTTTCAAGCGCTTCACCAATAGAGAGCGCCGGCAGATCACCAATCTCAGTCGCGGAAAGAGCATCGAACACTTCGGTCGAATTGCGCTTTTCATTGATCGAGTTTTGGATGGTGTCGCGAATGCCGGTAACAACAATGTCGTTGCCCTGCTCAACCCCATCATTTTCGGAAACCTGGACATCCTCTTCCTGCTCGTCCTGAGCCAGAGCAGGTGTTGCGGCAAAAGCTGTTCCTGCAAGCAGAACAGCAGAAAGCGAAATACGCGAATATGCGCCGCGGCGAGATGCGCGAAGTGTCATTAGAGCCCTCCCAAAAGGTATTTTTATTGAGAGCCGGGATAGGCAGTCAGCCAGACGAGTCAAGTATTGGTATGCACAAAATAGATTTTCTGGTCAGGCAATTGTCGTAAGACTCGCAATCACGCTGGCCTGAACAGCCGCATAGAACCCCAGGCGGACCACTGAATTGTTCGCAGTCAACTGACGGAAATGCCGCCTGCGACGCCGCGAATTCCTCCTGCAGCCTGAATTCAACGAACCAAGCCATCTGCGCAACCCATGGTGATGCAAATTGGCAACGGCGCGCAGAAAAGCGCCACTCACCGGACAAAACTTCCACAAGCCCAAAACCGCAACAGTGGCCAAATTCTGCCATTTGCCGCCAGTTGCGCCCAATTGGTATGATACTTTTATCAATAATGGTCCGCCGCATTGGTTGACTACAAAGTTCACACCCTTACCCAACGGGTAGTCAACCAAATAATTGGTGATGGGAGAGAGTAATGAGTTATATGATCGGCAGCGCAAGCCTGCCTTCAAACCGGTCGCGTCTGCTCGCCGGCCTTCTTGCAGGTTCAGCCATGGCAGCCATGCCATCAGCGGCCTTCGCACAAGATGCAGACAATGCCGACACTGTCGCCAGTGGCGAAGAAAACACAATCGTCGTCACGGGCATTCGCAGCTCGCTGCAAAGCGCTCTGAATGAGCAGCGCAACGCAGACAGCTTGGTCGAAGTCATCCAAGCGGAAGACATCGGTAAACTGCCTGACCAAAACTTGGCAGAAGTCCTCGAGAACGTGACAGGCATTCAGATCACTCGGACAGCCGGCGTCGGCACCGGGGTTCAGATCCGCGGTACGAACGATAACCAAGTTCAGATCAACGGCGTGCAGACAGTTTCGGCAGGCACAGGACGCGGCGGGATCAGCTTTGAAGACATCAACCCAGCCATCATCGGCTCAGTTGAAGTTATCAAGGCGCCAACAGCGGCAATCATCGAAGGTTCAGTGGGCGGCACCGTCAACCTGCGAACCATCCGCCCACTCGACATCACCGACACAATTCTGTCAGCCCGTGTCCAAGGCGAATACAGCGAATTGTCTGATAGCGTTAAGCCGCGCATCTCGGGCAGCTTTGGCGATGTTTGGGACGTTGGCGGCGGAGAGCTCGGCATTGTGCTCAGCGCGAGCTACACCGAACAAGAAGCCACCTCGTTCCGTCCACGCGTTGACCGCGACAACCTGATCCTTGGCGGTCAGGCTGTGACAGCAGCAGGCGATCCTGGACCAACCGACCCATTCCTCAACATTCAGTTCCTCAATCAGGAACGCGAGAATTTTGAGTATGAAACCTTCAACTTCGCAGGGTCTTTGGAATACGCACCAAGCGACAATCTGATGTTCTTCTTCGACATGATCTACAACGATCAAGAACGTCGTCAGGACAGCTCGCGTATTCAGGGTTCTGGCGTCAGCGCGGTCGATACCGTCAACGTTCCGGATACTTTCGAAACGGTCAATTTCGGCACGATCGACGGCGTAAACCTTGGCAGCATCCAAGCGGCACTGACTGGTACAATCCAGCCGAACCTTGCTCAGGATGACGACGATCCAAACTTGCGTTTCTCAAGCGACACCGGTGCGCGCGTTACAACCAGTGAACTCTACCGTCTGGGCACGGAATTCGAAACTGGCCGGTTCACGACACGGATTGAGTTTTCACGCTCGTCTTCGGATTCGTCGAACCCGAATTTGAGCACCACGCTCAACTTCATCAACCCGAACCCGCTGACACCGCTCGACGGCTCCAGCAACGACAACAGCGTTCCGTTTATCTATGACCTTTCGGGCGGCGCTCTGACGTTCGGCATCGATTTCGATTCGCCGTTCGCACCTACGGTTCAGGAACTGCTGGATCCTAACAACACGGTTCTGGACGCTGTGACGAACAGCAACAACCGTACGCAGAACAAGGATGACGCGTTCCGCATCGACACCACGCTTGATCTGGATGGCGTCCTTGGGTTCATTACATCGGCGGACTTCGGTTATCGCTACAACGATAACTCCACCCAGTTCGATCAATTGCGCTCTACCTTTAGCACCGGCTCTATCGCCAACAGCCCAAGCGGTTCGACGTTTGCAGATCTGATCGTTGCCGGGCCAAGCAATTTCGGCGCGTTTGACGGCCGGACTTTGGCATTCCGCAACTTTGTCGTGGTTGATCCAAATCGCGCCTTCTCCGACCGTGACGCTGTCTTTGCGACGCTTCAGGCGGTGCTGGATGCGACACCAGGCGGCCAAGCAGAAATCGCTAACGGCGATCGCTTGCTCGATGATCTCGATCCAAACGCCCCAAGCAACCTATCGGGGTCTTTCCGCATCGAAGAGCAAACCCATGCTCTGTATGCTCAGGCCAATTTTGAAACTGGTCCTGTTCGAGGCAACATTGGCTTCCGCTACATCGACACTTCGATCGATTCCTTTGGCAACGGCGTTGCCAATGACGTCGTATCGCCGCTCACATCGAGCGGTAGTTACACGCAGTTTATGCCGCGTGTGAACGTGATCGCTGATCTGACCGATGACCTTGTCTTCCGGGCAAGCTACACGGAGGACATCAATCGCCCTGACTTTGACGATCTGTCGCTGTCGGTAACTTTCCCTACCGGACCAAACGATGCGGTTGCGTTGGGCAATCCGAACTTGGCACCAGAGACGGTTCAATCCTTCGACGCCTCGTTGTCGTGGTATTTTGCACCGTCGTCTGTGATCAGCATCGGCTTCTTCCACAAGGATCGGACCAATTTGTTCGTGACTCAGGTCGAAGATGCAGCAGAGGACGCCAACGGTTTCCGCGATATCACCGATCCTTGTGAGGGTGGCGGTATCTTTAACCCGGTTCCAGATCGCAACGTCTTGTCGGATGTAGCGGGCAACGGTCTTTGTGTTCCGCTTCAGACGATCATCAACGATTCGGCAAACACAACGCAAACCGGTATCGAGATTTCGTTCCAGTATGACCTGTCGCAATTCGAAGACACTCTGGGCTTTGCATCGGGCTTTGGTATCCTTGCCAACTACACCTACCAAGATTTCGGTGGTGGTGAGGCAACCAACTCTGCATCCGGTCGCGGTCAGGACATTTTCGATGTGTCAGGCACCGCCGTTCCAGACCCGGTTACTCGGGTTCAGGGTCTGCTCGACTTCTCTGAAAACGCGTACAACGTAACGCTGTATTATGAGAAGTACGGCCTGTCGGCCCGTGCACGTTACACTTGGCGTGATGCGTTCCGTACGCTCGACACGGCTGCTGGTGCGTCTCTCAACTCAACACTGGGCTTCCCTGTGGTGACGGAAGCGCGCGGGCAGCTGAACGCCAGCGTCGTTTACGATCTGACCGATTCCATCACTTTGGGCGTTGAAGGTGTAAACCTGACCAAATCGGACATCAGTCAGTATTGTGTGAATGACGACGCTCTGCTGTGTTTCCAAGGTCTTCCAGATCGTCGGATCACATTCGGAGCCACGTTCAGGTTCTAATCTGACCGGTTCTAATCTGGTCGGGCTGAGATCAGCCTGACCAGAATGGAAGCTCACAAAGAAAAGCGCCCCGCGATTGTGGGGCGCTTTTTTTGGCAATTTTGCGCAGACTAAGTCTCCGCAAGCGAAGAGCGCGATTGCCGTTCAGCTTGCGTTGGAATACGAAGTGGTAAGACAGAGTGGATAAATTGGAGGGCAGAGAATTGCAAAAGTTTGAGCGGATGCCGCTAAAGTTGAAATTGGCGCTTAGCGGTTGCCTGACGCTGGGCCTTATGGCCCCGATCGCGGTGCACGCCGACGACCATCAAGACGGGGCGCCTCCGGGCAGCGTCTTTGACCTGAGCTATTGGAAAATCACGCTGCCGACCGACAACAATCGCGATGAAAAGCCAGATGAAATCGGCGTGAGCGCTCTGCAAAGCTTTTCCCATTCAGACTTCTTTTATCTGAACGAAGATGGCCACATGGTCTTTGCCGCGCCAAACAAGGCGCCAACAACAGCCAATTCCAGCAACACACGCAGCGAGCTTCGTCAGATGCTTCGCGGCACCAACACGCGCATTAAAACGCACGAACCCGGCAACAACTTTGCCGTCGAAGCGCGCCGAAGCTCAGATATGTTCGGCGCAATTGGTGGACGTATGGACGCAACGTTGCGCGTAGATCACGTATCCATCAACGCCGGCGATCCAACCAAACGCCCGTCCTATTCCGCAGTTGTCGGCCAAATTCACGCGTTGAAGTATGACAACACCCGAAGCGGTTTTGGCTACGGCAATGAACCGATCAAAATCTACTATAAGAAGTTCCCGGAGCACGAAACCGGGTCGGTTTTTTGGACCTATGAACGCAATCTGGCCAAAGACGATCCTGATCGCACGGACTTGGCCGTCCCTGCCTTTGGCTTCACGTGGGACAGCAGCGAAGATCCGGGCGCCAATGGCATCGCTCTGGGCGAGGAATTCAGCTACACAATCAACGTCCATCGCAACACGATGTATGTGACATTTCACAATGAAAGATTGGGCACCGTCCAACAATCGCGCAGCCTAGTCCGCGGCGCGGATGCAAAGGACAATCCCTACGCTTATGGCGGGGACTCGCTCTATTTCAAGGCGGGCGTCTACAACCAATGCAGCACCAGAACGGGCGAATCCATGTGGTATTCGGGCTGTCCAGGAACAGGTGTTTGGGAAACCGACAAAGCCGATGGAAACTACGCACAAGCGACGTTCTCCCGCCTTGTGGTCGGGCCATCCACTCCGCCCGAATAAACCGGCATCACCCGGTTTAACGGGCCTGAGCAAGGCCACCGTGTCCGCGGATCGATAGGATAAAGGGCGCGTTCTTGCCGAACGCGCCCTTTTCCTACAGCGTGATCAGGCGCTACAGCCTGGGCAATGTCGAACCTATGCCGCCACACGTCAGCTTGAATACCGCCGTATCTTGGGTGTCTAAGTTTTCACCCCAGGACCGTGTAACATGCGGTCCATGTTAGGGGGTATCATGCCGACTCTTGCATCTGCTGCCCCATGCAAGGAGATAACCGTCGGTCTTTGAGACGTTCTCATCGCGGCGGCTAGCAATTCTCATGAGTGCGCGAAGCGAATGGCAAGTGGTATGAACTTTGGAAAGCGCTTGCAGCAAAGCGACTGCCGACAGAGAGATTAAGAATTTCATGCGAGAATTTGCGCACTTCATCAATGGCGATGACTACAGCGATCCAAGCGAGGACAGCTTTGTTACCGACGCCCCGCACACCCGGCAGCCCTCGGCGCGCATTCCGCTTGGCGGCGCGCCAACCGTCGAGCTTGCGGTGCAGTCCGCCCGATCAGCGTCAGAGGGTTGGCGCAATCTCGATCCGCTGTCGCGTGGGCGGATACTGACGCAGCTTGGGCGTAATCTGCGCGCGGCAATTCCGCGCTTGTCGGCACTGGAAGCTGAGGAAACAGGCAAGACGCCCAGTCAGGGCCCGGTCGAGATCGAGGCCGCAGCCCAGTATTTCGAATATTACGGCGGCCTTACCACGCTGCCTGCAGGTGAAGTGGTCGACACCGGCCCTGGTTTCCATTCCTTTAGCAAACGGGTTCCCTTCGGTGTCGTTGGAATTATCACTCCGTGGAACTTGCCTCTCAATCAAAGCGCGCGTGCGATCGCCCCTGCCCTTGCCATGGGCAATGTCGTTGTTTGCAAGCCGTCTGAGCACACATCGGGCACAGCGACCGAACTGGCCAAAATTGCGATTGAAAGCGGCGTCCCCAAAGGCGTCTTGAACATTGTGCTGGGGAACGGGCCAGAATGCGGTGCAGCCTTGGTGGCGCATTCAGAGGTTAGAAAAGTGTGCTTTACCGGAAGCGTGCGCGCGGGGCGAGAAGTGGGCCGCATTGCGGCTGATAAGATCATCCCGCTGACATTGGAGCTGGGCGGGAAGTCTGCAAACATCGTGTTTGCCGATGCCGATCTCGATCAAGCCGTTCCTGCCGCTTTAACAGCATTTGCAGCGAATGCCGGGCAAGTGTGCACCGCGGGAACGCGTTTGCTGGTTGAGCGGTCGGTCCATGATCTGGTGGTCCAAAAGATTGTTGAAGCGGGGCGAGCGGCCAAAGTCGGATCAGACAGCGATGCCGGTCTCGGCGCGATTACCACCGCCGATCAACTTACCCGCGTTCACGACTTCTTTGAGATCGCGCGGGCAGATGGAGCAAAGTTGGAACTGGGCGGCGAAAGCGAAGCCGGAGCAGATAGCGGCGAAGGGCGTTATGCACCCGTCACGATCTATTCGGGCGTTACACCTGATATGCGAATCGCGCAGGAAGAAGTGTTTGGCCCTGTCCTATCCATCATGGTGTTCGACACTGAAGACGAAGCGATAGAGATCGCCAATGGTACGGATTACGGACTTGCCGCCGGACTATGGACGCGTGATCTCAGCCGCGCGCATCGTGTCGCCAATGCGTTGGAAGCGGGCTACATATCGGTCAACCATTACAGTCCATCGATCTTCCTGCCTTTCGGCGGCTTCAAACAGAGCGGCTATGGACGCGAAAAAGGCATTGAGGCGCTGCATCACTATTGTCAGACGAAAAGCATCAACATCAAAATCTAACGGGGACTTGGCAATCAATCGCCCGGTTTCCCGCCGATCCAATCGTCAGAAATTAAGCGGCCAGATTGCGCCTGCGGCCCTTTAGAAAATAGAGGACGCAAGGGGACCATCTGCCGAATAGTAATTGCAGTGGAACCCGCTTGGTATCCGGTAAGGAATGATCACTCGAGCGATCGGGCCCGCTGCAATGTCCAGAGCTTGAAAAATCGCAAGCTCGGTATGGTTGGAATTGGCAGGATGGACCAATGTCATCGCATAGCCATCCGCCTCATCGGTTCCGCCCACCCGCGGCGCAAAGATGAACTCGCCGCAGCCTGCTCCTGCGCCGAAGTGGTAGACATCTTCCTTGCCTGTTTGCGTGTCGAAATGGATGACCGAATCCATTCCATCGACTCTGCCATCAACCGAAGAAACGTTGGAGTTGGCATAGCCGTGGCGGGTTTTGCGGGTCATCAAACGATCGTCGGGTCGGGGAAACTGGATGTCCCGATCGTTCAGGGTTTCCTCTTTCACATCGTCGGTCTTGCCGGTCAGATCGATCGTCCAACGGCGCAATTCCAAGGCGGTGTCACCGTGAGTGTTTAAGGATCCATCTTCATTTGGGAAAAGCGCCGTGCCGTTGGCAGCCGCAACATCGGCGATCAGTTTTCCGTCTTCTTCCCACGCGTTAAGCTCATGAAACATGTGCCGGCCCGGCATTTCCAGCCAGCGAATATCATCGGCGGTGCCGTGGCGCGGCATCAACGCAAATTTGCTGGTTCGCCCTCGCACCCAAGCGTTCATGGGACCGCCTTGCATAGCCCGTTCAAGGCTAACTTCTAACGGATTGAACGGGATCAAGACCCAATTCTCTGTCGCCAACGCCGTGTGCACCATGCTCATGTGAGGTGCCTCAAAATTGAATTGACGCGTAATTTTGCCATCCTTGTCGATGACTTCGTAACGGATTTCCGGAGGCGCCGCCGGGCCTTTGACCATCCAGCCGTAACTGATCATTTCACCTGTGGCCAAATCGACCGTTGGATGCGCTGAAAAAGGGCCGGTGATGGTGCCTCCATAGTCCAAATAATCGCGCGTATCGAGACTGCGAGGATCCATCTCGATGGCCGGGCACCCCTCCATCAGGGCCATCAGTTTGCCAGCATGCAGAATGATGTTGGTGTTGCCGGTGTTGTAGCGCACGCCTTGAACGCTCGGATCAGAGCTGCCGGGGTCACCAAACACTCCAAACAAACGCTTTCCAGCGGCCAATTCCGCCTCAAACTTTTCGGTGCGCACCCATTTGTTGCGCATCGAAACACGGCCGTCCTCGAAATAGAAGCCATAGACCATGCCGTCACCGTCGAACCAGTGATAACCTTCGGGTGGATCATACAGCGGTTCTGCTCCGGTCCGGTAAAACACCCCCGCTAAATCCCGTGGCAGTTCGCCTTCAACAATCAGGTCAGGCGCGACCGCTTCAAACCGCATGGGCTGATGATGACCGGTAAGGTAAGGGTGATCTTGAAAAGGTTGGGCCATGGCCAATTATCCTAGAATTGCGTTTAAGGAAGGAGCTGAAAAGAAAGCTGATGCGCGGGTTCAAATCCCATTCTCCGGCGGCCAGACAGTTGCTCTTCGTTAGGGAGACGTCTGGCGCCGACGGTCAATTGATCATCTAGCCGGGGATCCAACTGCCATGAAATCCCGTGGGCACGCGTGCTGGCAAATGGATGCGTGCAACCGGCTCGTCGCCCATCTCTTTGGCGTTCATTATGACCAATTCACTCAAACCTTTTGATGGATCAAAGACAAAGCTGATCAAGTAGCCATCGTCTTCATCTTTGGCATTTTGAGCCGGGATAAAGCTGGCCTCGCTGCCGGTGCGGCCGCCGCTTAATCGGTGGCAAGTGCGCTGGCCCGTTTCCATGTCGTATTTGTGATAGGCCAAGATGTAAGGAACGCCGCTCGTATCAAATTCAGCGGCAAATCCATGCCTGTGGGGCTGCCCAACAAGGCGGGGCGAGGTTATCGGAAAGTCGACGCCCAGATCATCAACCTGCTCTTCTTTGACCGTTCCGCCCGCCAGATCGATCGTCCAGCGATGCATTTGGGGAACGGGTGGATTTTTCATTCCGACCGACGTGTAACCCATCATTCGCGGCGCATGGAAAACGATCTTCGATCCGCGTTCGAACGCATTCATTGTATGATAAATGTAGCAAGGTTCTATCTCAAACCACCGCACGCCATCACTGTTGCCTGTGCGAGGCATCACCCCAATTCGCGCACCATAGTCTTCATCGTAAGTGACTGGGATGCCGGGCTTGCCCATTTTCGTCAGGTCCCAAAGCATGGGCAAATCCAAGAACAGCACGTAATTTTCCGTGATCGCGAAATCATGGATCATCGTTGCGGCCCTCACATCGATGATTTCAGTCTGCACCAGCTCTCCCGATGGCGAAGCCCGGTAAAACGTCAGAAATGGCGGCATAATGCCATATCCAAAGAACAACATTTCGCCTGAAAGGGGGCAAATTTTTGGATGCGCAGTCATGTTGCGCTCCAGCTTGCCGCCGAAATTATACGGGCCAACCGTTTCCAGATCGCCGGTCATCTCAATAGGGACCTGCGTTTCTTGAAGCGCCAAAAACTTGCCAGCGTGCCCCACGATATGCGTGTTAGCCAGAGAATTGCCTGGCACCATGCGGTTCTCATTGGTGATGATATCCACATCAAGCAGAGGCGTTTCGACATAGCGGTTGCGATACCAATTGGCTTTTCCATCGCGGATTTGCACGCCATGGATCATGCCCTCACCCAAGAACCAATCCGCACTGGGATGGGCATGCGGATTGGGTCCGTTCCGAAGATAGCGGCCGCTCAATTCGCTTGGAATTTCGCCTGTCACCGCAAGGTCGGACGCATCAACCACGTTTTCAACCGGGGCAAAGTTACCGGTCATCCAAAACGGCGTTTCTCCAGCAGGTGCGTTCACGTTTGCCATCCCCTCACAGTCAAGTTGGATTGGTTCCAATCCAGCGCTCCTATAGCAATTTCAAACCGCATGAAATCAGATTCAAACGATCATAACACTTCTAACAGTAGTGTGTGATTTGGCGCAGGATTAGTCATAGTCAGGGACAAAATCGTTGAATGTCACCGCGCAAACGGAGTTTCCGATCAATCGAAAACTCCGCTTTGAAAAAGGTGCATCAACGTTGGAGAGGGAAATGAAAATGAGTTCTTATAAGGGTAAACTGCGCCTCCGAACTGCAACCGCACTGACGGGGTCGATGCTTGCACTGTGCATATCAGCACCTGCTTTGGCGCAAACTGAGCCTGTGAATGCACCCGGCAGCACGGCTGAAACTTCCAACGATGACAACGTAATTATTGTCACCGCTCGCAAACAGGAAGAGACCCTGCAAGACGTTCCCGTCGCGGTTTCCGTTATTGGCGGCGAAACTCTCGAGGACTTTAGAATTGACGAAGCTGCCGATCTGGTCAGCCGTGTTCCCTCGTTGTCAGTGCAAGTTGGCGGGTCCGGTGCGGGTGCACAAATTGGCATTCGCGGCATCAATTCGTCGAACATCTCAAACGCATTTGACTCAGCGGTTGCCATCAATGTCGATGGTATCGCGGTGAGCACTCAGCGCGTGCTGCAAACTGCGTTTTTCGATGTTGCTCAGGTTGAGGTTCTTAAAGGCCCGCAGCCACTCTTTTTCGGTAAATCGACGTCTGCCGGCGTTCTCACTTTAAGGAGCGCCAATCCTACGGCTGATTGGGAAATGTCTGGGACGGCTTCCTACGAATTCGAAGAAGAAGGATACACAGTCGGTGGGTATATCTCTGGGCCATTGACTGACACTTTGGGCATTCGGTTGGCCGCTGAATACCAAGACATCGACAAGTTTGTAGAGCTCTTGGATAACGTTCCGGCGCTAGATCCTGACAAGGGATTGACCAATTTCGTTGGCCGTTTGACGCTCGCGTATGAGCCAACCGACCGGTTCAGCGCCAATCTAAAGCTAAATTATAACCGGCAGCGCTCCGAAACCCTCAACGCATTTACGGATATGTTCTGCGGCGGCAATGGCGTTGCCGAGGGGTCATCGCTGGCGGTGTTCGGGCTTACCTTCGCGCCAACGCACGACTGCAACATTTCAGACAATTTGTTCCCCGGACCAGATGGCGATGCAAGGATTGCAAACGTCCCGACTGGATTGGGCCTCGACAATGTCGACATAACCCAGCCGTTCAACAACACAGATCTGTTTCTTGCCAGTTTGGAGGCCAACATTGGCTTGACCGAAGAACTGACCCTGACCCTGCTGTCGGGCTACGTCGATCTCGACAATGTCTATAATGATTCATTCAACACCACGGGTCAGAATGCAGATGGTTCTGCCGCTGGCTTTGTTGCGCCTTTCCGCAATACGCTGGAACAATTCACGCAAGAATTTCGTCTGTCGAGCGATTTTGCCGGCCCCTTCAATTTCCAGATCGGCGGTTTTTGGGAGAGCCGAGAAAGCGGTCTGATCACCGCGCAAAACGCCTTCCTCCCTTCCCTGGTGTTGGGACCCGATGCGGCCACTGGCTTTACCTTCGATTGGCTTGCGGATCGGCCGCTTTCCGCCGAGGCGATCTCTTTCTATGTCAGCGGTTCTTTGGACATCACGGAAACCGTAAACCTTTCTGGCGGTGTGCGTTGGACAGATGAAGAGAAGAGCACAACGATTGCCTTCCCTTATGTCCACTCGTTCATCTCTGGTCCGTTGGGTGCGGTTCCATCGGGATTTTTTGCTGGCCCAATTGAATTTAGCGACAGCAATTTCTCACCAGAGGTCGTGCTGAAATATTCGCCCAATGATGACCTAAACATATATGCCGCATTCAAGACCGGATTTAAGTCAGGCGGCGTTGATAACAACACCTTGCCAACCGGGGCAGTTTTGCAGCTCAACAGCTCAGATCCAGCCGCCGCAGAGGCCGCCGCTGACTCGCTTCGCTTCGAATCAGAGACTTCCATCGGCGGGGAAATCGGTGTCAGATCACAGCTTGCGAACGGCGCGCTCACTTTGAACGCAACCGTTTTCTACTATGTGTTCGATGATCAGCAGATTCAGAACTTTGACGTTGCGATCTTCAATTTCTCCACCTTCAACGCGGGCGAAACCACCACGCAGGGCATCGATGTCGATTGGCGGTGGTCCACCCCAATTGATGGCCTGAACCTTAGCGGCGCCATCTCGTATCTGGACGCAGCGTTCAGCGATACGTTCATCTCCGTCCAAGGACTCGATCTGGATGGACGCGCTGCCGCTCGGGCACCGGAATGGTCGGGCAATATTGCGATTGATTGGGACATCCCATTGGGCGACTCATTGGAGCTCGGACTCAATTCTGTGGTCGCCTATACGGACGACTATTTTACAACAACCACGAACCCAAATGCGTTCGATCCGGCTACCAATCTGGGCGATTTGGTCCAAGGTTCGTTTGTCACTATCGATGGATCCGTATCGATTGGTGCCCCCGACGGGAGATGGACACTCTCACTCATTGGGACCAATCTTACCGATGAGATATTCATCAACACTTCCGCGCCGCCACCATTCGGCGAGCCTGGAACCGACGACCGTCTGGTTACGTTGAACCGCGGGCGCCAAGTATATGTTGAAGTAGGCTTCAAGTTCTAGCAGGGCTCAATCAGCAAGATAAGTGAGCGAGCGTCGGCGATCGACGCTCGCAACCTGCTTTGCACATGTTATACGAGGCAAGATGCTGGACGGATTTGAACTCAACACAAAGTCGAAGTTGCTAAAGGCCGCCATTACCGTCTTCAGCAATCATGGCTTTGCAGGCGGGTCGGTTCGTCAGATTGCCGAACTGGCCGGCACAAATATTGCGGCCATCACCTATCACTACAAATCGAAAAAGCTGCTTTGGCAGACAGCATTCACCCATCTGCAAGACCGGATGATTGAGGCTATCTTGCAGGATCAGGAATCATGGAGCCAAATGACCCCATATGACCGGGTCAAAAACACCACCAAGAATTATATACGATTTTGCGCACGCCACCCCGAGTTGCATCGCATCACTCTGTTCGAAACCATCCATGGCGGTGAAATGCTGGAATGGCTCAATCAACAAAAGCTGGCCTTGTTTTCAAAGGCTTCAACAGAGTGGGTGTCCTTGGCCCAACAAGAAGGTGTCTATACAAAAGACGTTTCGGCGCTGCATTTGCACTTCATCGTCACGCATGCATCAAATTCGATGTTTCTGCTCGGCCCACACATTAAAGAGGCCTTTGGGGTCGATGTGTTCGAAGAAGAGCAAATTGACCGGTTCACCGATGCCATCGTGGCAGTGTTCTTGAAGGACCCGGATTCCAGCACGACCAAGCTCGATCCTTCAACAGACGGTATCAACGAATTTCTTGCGCAATAATTTGCGACCAGATTGAACGGTAGGCTGAGAGCGGTTGGCTGGGCAGCCCCCAAACTACGGCTGAAAGATACTTTGACAAACGATCGAACAGTGCGTTTTCGCGCATGGGCTGCGCAGAGAGCCGGCCATCATCGTGCAGTCAGCTCCTTATCTCGGGCGAAAGACTGCCACATTCCGAGGCTTTGAAGGTGAGCTTCTGGAGCTCATTGATATAGGCGACACCTGAACCTGGGAAATGTGCTGTCCGGTTTCTTGGTTCTGGGCATCGGTTAGCCCCGCTTCGCTCTATCATGTCGATCCGCTCTGACAGTGCCAGAGTGACACTCTCAATCCAGTTTTGACCATATTCGAAGCCAATTCCAAAAGGTGCTCACATCCTTATTGCGCGGTGGAGAGCCATGCCGGCAAGCATGCCACCAAGGAACAGAGCAGCGGAGAGAGGCTCGACAAGCAGAGCCCCAAACGCAGGACCCGGACAAAGCCCTGCTAACCCCCAGCCAATTCCAAACAGCACAGCGCCGCCAATCAACTTGCGATCAATCAACTGCTTGTCTGGCAGATAGAATGCACTCGCGAACACCGGCTTTAACAGGCGCTTTTGCAAAAGCCATGCTGCGGCCATGACCAGAATCGCACCGCCCATGACAAATGCAAGCGTCGGGTCCCAATCTCCGCGAATATCGAGAAACCCCCTCACACGCTTAGGATCCATCATCCCAGAAATCGCCAAGCCAGCCCCAAACAGCCCGCCGGACAGCAATGATATGATCAGCTGTCGCATCACCAGCCCCACCCAAACATGTTGGTAAGAGCAACCGTTATCATACCGCTGGCGATGAAGGCGGTTGTCGCAAACAGCGAGCGAGGCGAAAGACGCGACATACCGCACACGCCATGCCCGCTGGTGCAGCCGCCTCCCATGCGGGTGCCGAAACCAACGATCAATCCACCAGCCGCCAACAAAGCGGTTGAGCGGGGAAAGGTTGAATGCACCGGGGCGACAAAGGTGTGAATCAGGAAAGCGCCAAGGAGCAATCCAATCAGGAATATCCATGCGGCGGAAACGGGCAGGTTGGATTTGCTCAGCGAAAAGGCTCTGGCAGCGATTCCGCTAATCCCAGCGATGCGGCCAGAACCCAAGAGCATTAGCGCCGCAGCGAGCCCGATCAGGATGCCGCCGACAAAGCCTTCAAGCGGCATTGCATCTGGAAATTCTGGCAGGGTCATAGCGTATCCAACGGAACTTTGAGATAACGTACGCCATTGCTTTCGGGCGGAGGAAACTCACCGGCTCGCATGTTTACTTGCACTGACGGTATCATAAGCTTTGGGGTGGAAAGCAATTTGTCACGCTCGTTTCGCATTGCCACGAATTCGTCTTCATCAATTCCGTCGCGGACATGGATGTTTTTCTTCCGCTGCTCACTGACACTTGATTGCCAGCGGTATTCGCTGCGTCCAGGCGGGAGATAATCGTGATTCAGAAAAATTCTTGTTTCGTCTGGAAGTTCAAAAATTCGTTTGATCGAATGATAAAGCTTGCGTGCGTCACCGCCGGGAAAGTCACATCGCGCCGTTCCATAGTCAGGCATGAACAGCGTATCCCCGACAAACGCAGCGTCGCCAATCAAATGGGTCATGCAAGCCGGGGTATGACCGGGCGTATGGATGGCTTGCGCCTCGATATTCCCAATCTGGTATTTTTCGCCGTCCCGGAACAGATGATCGAATTGACCGCCATCATATCGGAAATCTGCGCCTGCATTAAACAGCTTGCCGAAAACGGCCTGCACCTCCCTCGTTTGCTCGCCAATACCCAAGTTGCCGCCCAGTTTGGCTTTAAGATATTGCGCGGCAGACAGGTGATCTGCGTGAATGTGGGTATCAATGATCCATTCAACCGAAAGCCCAGTTTGCTCAACGTGGACGACAATCGCATCAGCAGACTTCGTTGACGTCCGACCAGAGGCCTGATCATAGTTTAGCAACGGGTCAATGATCGCGCATCGTCCCGTTTCTGGATCGGAGACGACATGGCTGATGTTGTTGGTTTCATCATCGAAGAACGATGTAACCTTAGGAGGTCTCATGCGATCTCCCCTTCGCTCAGATTATCAGCTTCGGAGCCATGAACAGGGTCATCGCCGCAAAACCTTTCATATAGGAAGCCCATGATCGCAACCGCGTCCTCATCTGCGATCCGGTAATAGATTGACTGCCCTTCGCGGCGCGCCTCTATCAAACCTTCACGCCGCAAAACCGCCAGTTGCTGAGACATTGCGGGAGCCTTTTTCTCAAGCGCTTCGGCGATCTCTCCAGCAGCCATTTCACCTTGCGACAGATGGCACAGCACCATCAGCCGATCTCGATGCGATAGCAGCTTCAGCAGGCTGCTCACGCGTGTCGCGGTTTGTTCCATAGTCTGTAATTGCATATTTCACGAATTATGCAATTACAGACTATCTGTCAAGAGTTGGCGCGGTTCTGGACGTTCGACTGTGCTCCACAAGCGGTAAGCATTGATCAAGCTTGCGTAAAAAGCCGTCCCTCAATCATCTTCAACAGACCGTTTTATTGCTTCGGTGTGTTCGCCTAGCATGGGAGCGCTGCCCTGCTTGGGCCGCTCCCAGTCTGAAAAACGGCTGGCGTCGCTCATCTCGTAAATGGTGCCTTCGGTAGGATGTTCGCGCCGTTCAAAAAACCCGGTCGCGGCCAAATGCGGATCGTCCATGATATTGTCGATATCGCGCGCTGGCATGCAGGCGATTTGGGCCTCGCCAAAGATTTGGACCCATTCCTGCGTGGTCTTGGACGGAGTGCGTTCAGCAACCTCGCGATACATCAAAGGCATATTGCGCCGGCGTCCATAGGTCGAATCCAGCGGGGCGACTTGCAGAAAATCTGCTGCACCCAAAGCTTCGAACAGCTTCACCCAATCAGTATCGGTGTAAGGGACGACCGCGATATGACCGTCCTTGGTAGGAAACGGCTGACGGTCCGGATCGACCTGACGGGCATAGACCAACGATCCGACCGGCGGATCAAATGTCTTACCCGCGAGATGATCCTTCAAAATGAAGTGGGCAAAGGCTTCGAACATTGGCACTTCTACAAATTGCCCGCGCCCGGTGCGCAATTTGTGAATGACAGCCGCCATGGTCGCATACACCGCATTCAAACCTGCAACCTTATCTGCGATCAGTGTTGGCATATAACGCGGACGGGGATCTCCATCGACACGAGATGCCAAGCTTGCGGCTCCAGTCGCGACCTGGATAACATCATCATATGCCTGCTGATCCGCATAAGGACCATCAGAACCAAAGCCTACGCAGTGAACATAGATGATCTGCGGGTTTAATGCTTTCACATCTTCGTATCCAAAGCCCAACCGCGTGATCGCCTTATCGCGGATGTTGTGAATGAAGATATCCGCCCCTTTGAGCAGCTTGCGCATCACATCGGCATCGTCTTCATTTTTCAGATTGAGCGTGACCGACTTTTTTCCTCGGTTGAGCGTCATATGCGACGGGCTCATGCCTTTCGATTTGGCCGATTGGCTAGTGTAGCGCGCCACATCGCCGGATTCAGGCTCAACCTTGATGACTTCGGCCCCGTAGTCAGCGAGCACCTGCGTTGCGTAAGGGCCGAACACTACGCTGGTCAAGTCGACTATCTTGACCCCCGTCAACATGCTGGATGCATCATCAATCGGCAAAATGAATCTCCCTAACGGGCGCAGTGCCTAACTCGGCAGCAGCACCGCTTTGATGCATTTTCCTGCATGCTGCTCGGCAATGGCATTGTTGATTTCTGCGAATGGATACGTCGTTATCATGTGATCGAACGGTAGATTGCCTGCGAGGTGCTGATCCATGAGGTAAGGCAGGAATTCATCGGGATCGCTGTCCCCTTCGATTATGCCGATCAGGCGTATTCCAGAACCGCTAAGCCGGTTGATCTTCACAGGCAAATTCGCGTCGACATGCGACAATCCGACAAGGCCCAGCGCGCCTCTAACTTTGAGACAGGCCGTTAAGGTTGAGACGACGCTCCCCAGACCGGTGGTATCGAGAGCATAGTCAATTCCGTCAGGCACTATGGCACGCACTTCGCCGTCAATGTCGCAGTCGCCGGCGGGATCAAATGCATGCGTTGCCCCATGGTCTAGAGCGAATTGTCGGCGCGCGGCTTGGGGCTCTATCAAGATGATTGTCTCGCACCCTCGCAGGTTTGCCGCCATCACCGCGCTTTGCCCGACGGGTCCACCGCCCGCGATGATAACGCTTGAACCCGGCTCCGCATCAAGCGAATTGAGGATCGCGCCCGCTCCAGTTTGGACACCGCAACCAAGCGGCCCCGCTATTTCCACCGGGATGCCATCGGCAACTTTGACGACATTGCTCTCATAGGCGAGACAGTGGGTCGCAAAGGAGGATTGGCCAAAGAAATTGGCATCAAGTTCGCCAGCTTCGCCGCTTAAGGAACGCGACCCATCGGTCCGTCCCCCTGACATGTTAAGAGCCTGAAAGTTCTCACAATAGGAAACAGGGCCGCGCTCGCAATTCCTGCAGGTTCCGCAGGATCGGAACGTGATCGCTACCTTGTCACCAATGGCAACCTTTGACACTTGCGAGCCGACGGCGACGACTGTTCCCGCGCCCTCGTGGCCCAGAACCGCGGGATTCTTAAAAATCGCCGCGGCCGCCTCACGCACAAAAAGGTCGGTATGGCATATACCGACACCGGCAATTTCGATCAGAATTTCATCAGGACGCGGTTCAGCAATCTCAACGGGTTCAATCTTGAACTCCGCCTCTCCGGCATACGCAATCGCGGCCTGGATCTTCATGGGGTTCCGTTCTCTGACAAAGCAGTGTTTTTCGAGTTAAATCACTAGCAAGCCACGCGAATGCCTTGCAAACATCCTTTGTGATAGGGATGTCAGGAATGACTTCCTCATTGGACAGCCACCCTCCGAATTGCGTTAGAAAGAAGCGCCGCGATGACCGCAAAAAGGCTGTCATGGCGCGAAGGCGCTATTTTCAAACGAAAGGCGCCACGATTGAAATTTAGAACGCCCTCGGATCAGCTCCGCACCAATCGGCCAGGCCGCGCGCCGGTGTCGGTATCGTCTTCTCGGATCATCACTCCATTGCAGAATGTGGCCTTATACCCTTTTACCGGCTGCATGATCCGCGTACCTCCCGCCGGAAGATCATGATACGCGACAGGTGGCTGAGCGTTGAGGTTTTCATAGTCGATCACATTGATATCGGCGCGTTTACCCACTTCGATCGAACCACGATCAGTGAAGCCATACAGCGCGGCATTGCGTGAAGTTTGTTTGTGTACGAGAAATTCGATTGGAATCTTTTCACCCTTTGAACGGTCGCGCGTCCAATAGCTCAACTGGGTGGTTGGCATCGTCGCATCACAGATCAGGGTAACATGCGCTCCAGCGTCGCTAAGACCTGTCACGGTTTCGGGGTGTGTCAGCAATTCGCCAACGACAGACAGGCTTTCCGGAAGATTTTTGCGGCTGAATGAAGCAAAGTGGCTGCCGTCACCCTTAACGGTGAAATCATACAGATATTCTAGCGGCTCTTGCCCGGCCTCCTGCGCAAGGTGTCCGATCGATGCCTCGGGCTCCGCTTCGAGATTGATCGGATTGGCCATAGGATACAGAATGTCGGCCCCTTTGCGGAACAATCCGGCAAGGTTTTCCATCGATCCGGGCGCTTCGTGAGGAACGGGTTTTTCCGCCAACAGGATGCTTTTCATTTCTGGATTGCGCATCGCCTCGGCACGTTCGGCCAGCGGCAGATGCGCGAGTTTTTCCAGATAGGTCGGATTGCGCATGAAAGCGTGGTAAGAACTAAGCCCGTGCAGATAACCGATGATCCGCGAAGGAACCTGCGGATAGAGCTGCGCACCTTCGCTGTTCATTGCTGCCGTCTTGGCCAGCATGTCGCGCCATAGTTCTGGGTAGTAATCACGGGTTTCGACCAGCGTAAATGTTAGTGGGCGACCGCTTTCGACAGAGCATTTGCGCATCAATTCCAGCTCGCTCTCCGGCGTGTTGCGTTCGCCCCCAAGTGCAGCCAGTTCGCCGACAGCGCCAGCCGGGATCGCTTCGATAACGCCCTTGCCTAGCTTCTTGAAACGCCGGGCAATCTCAAGCAGTTCTTCTTCGGCAGCAAAGGTGCCGGGAACAGGCTCGCCCCACAAAGCGCGATGTCCGATTGTGCGGGAGGTGGAAAAGCCAACTGCGCCCGCTTCGATGGCTTCCTCGACCAGATCGGCGATCGTTTCGATTTCGTCTTGGGTCGCATCCTCATTGGTCCGGCCGCGCTCACCCATGGCGAAATAGCGCACGGCGCCATGTGCAATCTGGGCACCAACGTCGATCGCGTATTCGCGGCTCGCGATATAGTCCATATATTCAGGGAAGCTTTCCCATTTGCCCCATTCTATCCCTTCATAAAGAGCGGTGCCGGGAATATCCTCCACCCCTTCCATGAGCTCTATGAGCGCAGGCTCTTGCCCCTTCTTCACCGGAGCAAAACCGACCCCGCAATTTCCCATGACGACTGTCGTGGTGCCATTGTGCGAAGAAGGAGCCAGTTCGGTATCCCAGCTGACCTGGCCGTCATAGTGGGTGTGCACGTCTATCCAGCCGGGCGTTACAATGAGGCCGCCCGCATCGATCTCTCGCTTGCCGTCACTAGAGATTTCCGGCCCAACTTCTTTGATAATTCCGTCAGTAAAGGCGATATCGCCAACAAAGGGCGCTCCACCCTTCCCGTCGTAAATTGTGCCGCCGCGGATGATTGTATCAAACATGCAAATTGCTCGCTTATTTTTTGTCGAGTGACTCAGGCACGCGAGAGATAGACGGTCTGGGGCTGCATATACTCAAGCAAACCCTCCATTCCATTTTCCACGCCGAGACCGCTGTGCTTGTGCCCGCCGAAAGGTGTGTCCGGGCGCAGCATCAGGTTCTGATTGATCCAAACGGTGCCCGTTTCGATCTGGCGCGCGATTTCCATCGCCTTGTCTGTATCTTTCGACCAGACTGCGCCTGCCAATCCATACTCGCTGTCGTTCGCGCGATCGATCACGTCTTCGATCTGGTCGAATTTAAGCATGGGAAGGATTGGCCCGAACGCTTCTTCCTGCACGACGCGGGAATCTTCCGGCGGGTTGTCGACAATCGTGACCGGAACAAAATATCCGCCATTGTCGGGAATCTCGGAGCCGGTGAGCAGTGTAAGCCCGGTTTGTTTCGCGTCGTCGAGCAGGTTCATCACGCGCTCAAACTGTCCCTTGTTCTGGATCGGACCAAGAGTGGTGCCCTGTTCCGCGCCATCGCCAACCTTGGTCGCGGTGGCGATTGCAGCGAGCCGGTCGCGCAGATCGTCATAAATCGAATGGTGCACATACAGCCGCTTGGTCGCGACACAGATTTGTGCGGTGTTGAAAAAGGCGCCGAAGAAGATTTTCTCAGCCACCTCATCGAGATCAACATCGGGCATCACAATTGCAGCATCATTGCCACCGAGTTCAAGCGTGACGCGTTTCAGATCTTTAGAAGCGGACTCCATCACTTTTTTGCCGGTGGCCGACGAACCAGTGAACGATATCTTGGCAAAACCCGGATGCGAGGTCATCATTGGTCCCAGAT
Source organism: uncultured Erythrobacter sp. (assembly GCA_947502815.1). Taxonomy (GTDB): domain Bacteria; phylum Pseudomonadota; class Alphaproteobacteria; order Sphingomonadales; family Sphingomonadaceae; genus Erythrobacter. The sequence goes on along the minus strand of CANNBH010000001.1, from coordinate 853,090 downwards.
CGTCTCCGCCCGAAATAACATTGAGGACACCCTTTGGAAATGCGTCACGGAACAACTCGCCAATCCGCAGAGTGCAAAGCGGCGTGAAAGGCGACGGCTTAAGAACCACGGTGTTTCCGGCAACCAACGCGGGCGCAATCTTCCAAATCGAAAGATTGACCGGGAAATTCCAAGGTGAGATCGCGCAGATCACTCCGAGCGGAAGATAGCGCGTCTCAACGAATTGCTGATCGGAATCTTCGGCGACTTCGACCGGCGGGGACATTTCTGCCACGGCCTTCATCCAGGTCGCCGAACCTTCAATTTCTGAATATGCCATATCGACCGGGCGACCCTGTTCGCGCGTAAAGAGACGGCTGAGTTCAGAAGCATGCTCAGCGAGGATATCCGCCGCCTTTCTAACCGCAGCCTGGCGTTCTTCGATCGGTGTCCCTTTCCAGCTCTTGAAGGCTTCCTGAGCCGAAGCCACAGCTTCATCAAGTTGCTCTTTCGAACAATCGGGCGCCGTCTCAAACACTTCTCCAGTGGCTGGGTTCACCACGTCGATTGCGCGCTCTGAAGAAACGCTCTTGCCGTGAATGGTCATCTGAAAAGTCATAGACATCAGCCTTGGTTTGATTTGAAGTTTTCTGCGATCTGTCCGTTTGGATACCACCTCTCTCGCCGTATCCAATTGACGGTTTTGACAGCACCGCTGTCCATCAAACCTCGGCGGCTCGCCTTTGAGCGGTGGCTTTCGCGATCCAGTGCCGCGCTCGCCAAAAATGAAATGCAGTCCAGGCGCTGAAACAGCCGGTGATAGCAATGGCTCCCGACAGTGCTTTTGCGCCATTCGCGGTGTCGCCATCGGAAAGATAGTCTGACACCGTGCCTACGAAAACGGGGCCAAAGCCGATTCCGACTATCCCCGATATCAATAGAAAAATTGCCACCGCCATGGCCCTTACCCGGTCACCGGCAAGCAATTGGATCAACGCAAAGACCGGGCCGTAATAGAAGGTCGAAGCAAAGGTGAGAACGCCTAGGAAAACGAGCGACAGTGTTGATGACGCAACATGACCAGCCCCATAGGTTGCAGGAACGGCAAGCAGGAAAACAATGGCAACGATCCGCAAGGATGCCGCTGGATTTTTGGTGTCGAGTTTATTGCCGACCCAGCCTCCAAGCCATGAGCCGAGCACGCCTGCAACGCCAATCATAGTACCGATCTTCAGCCCCAATTCGGCATATCCCATCCCGTAGACGCGCACGTACAGGCTGCCGTAGAACGCAGAAATACCAAAAGCGACAAAGGCCACCAGCGTCCCCCCTGCTACCAAATGCCAATAGGCCGGTTTGCGGGCGAGTTCGCCGAATGCATCGGCAAAGCTCACTTCGCCTTTGCGATGTTTGAAAGCATTTTTCAGTTGCTCGTGTGGCCGGGTGTCTTTGACCGTTAGCAACATCACCAAGCCAACAAGAATTCCCGGAGCACCGGCAACAAAGAATGCGACGCGCCAGCTGAAATTCTCAACCAGCCAACCGCCCCCAACGGACGCGAAAAAGGCGCCAATTGGAACCGCCGAGCCGTAGATGCCCAATGCAGCGGCGCGCCGTTCCGGAGGAAAATATTCGGCAATCAATGATTGCGCTGGCGGTGAATTGGCGCTCTCACCGATGCCCACACCGACCCGCGCGAGAAACATCTGCGTAAAGTTCTGCGCAGCGCCGCAAGCCATGGTCATGATTGACCAAACCGTCACCGCCGTGGCGATAATCCAGCTGCGGTTCCAGCGATCGGCCAAGGCCGCGACGGGCACAGCCAAAGTGGTGTAAAACAACGAGAAAGCGAGACCGGTCATCAGTCCGATCTGCTGATCGGTTAGGTCCATGTCTTGTTTGATCGGCTCCGCCAGGATCGCCATAACTTGCCGATCGAGGAAGTTGAGCATGATAACCACGAACAACACCGCCAAAACATAATTGGCATTGCGTTTGGGCGCGGTATTCTCTGATTGCGGAACTGCTTCCGGCGCTAAGACTATAAGACGCTCCTCAGGTGTGCGTAGGACGCATCGCTGTCGCCGCGAGTGCCATAGATGCTGGGGTTTGTTGGATCATCGCGATCCCAACCGTCGGTTGAGGGAACTAAACTGTTCCAATCATAGATCGCATGACGATGGCTAATTTTCCAATCCCCGTCACGGCGTTCGAAACGGTCCAGATACCTGCCAGCTGCGATCATAAATACATCGCCTTCGGGTGATGCAATGGTGTGGTGCGCCACAAAATAGCTCTCGCCAGCCGCCTTGTCGCCTTTCACTTCCATCAATGTCTGACCGATCACGTGCTGGGTGCGCTTCATAGTGTCGAGCACAGGCATCACCCAGTCGACAAACTCCGCAGCTGTCCCCTTAAAAGCGCCGTGATCATCCGTCGCGTCGGGGTGAAAGCAATCGCGCACCATTTCCGCGTCACAGCGATCAATGCCCTTTGCCAGGCGAGCCACAAGCTCGATGCACTCAAGCTTGTCAGCCATGACTTCCAGTCGGTTCATACTGTCTCTCCTATCGGTAGCGGCGCTGTTAGCGCGCCATCCAGTCTTCCAGAGTTTCGTGGAAATACAGCATCCTGCTCTCTTGCCCGGCTAGGTAATCGCGTTTGTACCCGCGCGAATGCAGCCCTCGCTGCTGCTGCGGCCAAATCTCCAGATCCTCGTCAATTGCGGGACCCGTCGTCACTTCGTCCGCGCGGCCCTGCATGTGCGGAACCTCTGCGTCGGTCGAAATTGTATCGCCCATCACATAGGAGAAATATTCGGTTTGCCCTTTGGCAAACAGCACCATGAACCACATGTCGAACAGACACTTTTCCGGGTCGGTAGGATGCGGCCTTGCGCGCAGCCAGATGTTGCTTTCCGGCTTTAGACTAAAGGAGAGGTTGGGAAAGATCGTGTAGTGCCAGTTATCGGTTAGCTGATCGTCGTGATAGGTGGAAAAGTCATACCCCTTTTCTTTGCCCAACCGACGTTTCGCCTTTTGCAGATCGCGCCGAATGTTGCGGGTTTTTCCGCCCTTGTAATCGTCTGGGTTAAGCTCCCAGAACTCCATTTCACCCCGCAGCTTTTCTAGAGTTTCTTTCTCGCCGCCTTTCAGCGCCGCGGCTGGTCCACCACCCGGCATCAGCATGCGGCAATGGCCTTGCGGGAAATGATCAAACTGGCAGCCTTCGCGGCCATATTCCAGCGTGTGCACGGCGCCCGGATGGACGAACGGCACATGGTAGCTTTCACTGAAATTGTCCTGGACCAATTTCCAGTTCCAATCGCCTTCCACTGTCACCCAATGGGTGCGGCGAAATTCGCGCATGGGATAGGTGTCAATCTGATCTGCGATTGGGCCCAGATACTCTTTCAAGGGCGCGCAATCGTCGTCCATATTGTACCAGACAAAGCCCGCCCAAACTTCGCTTTTCATCTCGACCAGATTGAGCTTGCCGCATGGGCTTTGAGCAAAATCCGCTTCGTCTGGAACAGTCTTTAGCGTGCCTTGAAGGTCATAGGCCCAAGCGTGATAGGGGCACACCAAACGCTTTGCATGGCCGCATTCGTCCTTCATCAATTCCAGCCCGCGGTGCTGGCAAACATTGTAGAACACGCGGATTGTATCGTCTTCGCCGCGCACACACAAAATGCGCTCTCGCCCTAACGAAGTGGTGGTGTAGTCACCTTTTTTGGCCAGCTCGCTTTCAAGACACGCAATCTGCCATGTCTTGGTCCAGACAGTGTCCCATTCTTTATCCATCCATTCCTTGGAGAAATAGCGTTCTGGGGTAATCGGGTTCCCACGAAATTTAGGCTCTGGTTGCGGCGACATATTGGCCAGCTGCCTCTTTACGTCGCGCTGATCATAGTCCGCCATCGGTTACGTCCTCTCGCCACAGGGTCCGGCCTGCCATGAGAACCTGCCCCGTATTGGTCAGGATATTCTACTGTCAAAAGTCACTAACGCGGTTTCAGGCGGGTGCCGCCGATCTAAACGCGGCGAGCCAGAGGCTGGCCCAGTCTCTCACCGCAAATCACCCAAGGTCCGCAGGTGGGATATTCCCTCTAATCGCGGTCCTCTTCGCTCCCAAATATACTTGCAAACATATAGGTGACCACTATGCCCATGCTCCGGGGACTGGGATATTGGATCACAAAAACACAAGGGCTCGCGCGCATGCCGAGTTGAAAGGGGCTTTGTTCGGAGAATTCCGGATTCAAACCCGCGCGGGCGGCGCAGTCGAGCTTAAGAACCGCCGCGCGGCTTTGGTGTTGGCGACCCTGTTTTTGCAACCGGACCACTCGATAGACCGTGACGCCCTGACCCGATTGCTGTGGCATGATCGTTTTCCTGCGCAGGCAAAGGCGAGCCTGCGGCAATGTTTGCTCGATCTGCGCAAACATTTAGATGACCATGGGATTGGTGCGCTTACCATCGCCCGCAACGAAGTCTCGCTCCTACCGGATGCGCTGAGCAGCGACCTTACTGACCTTGAGACGGCGCTAATCGAAGGCGAATGGGACCGAGGGATCGAACACTTGCTTGCGATTGGCAATCTGATGTTGCTGCAAGGCGTTTCGCTCAACCCAGCGTTTGACGGATGGCTTGCCGCGCGTCGGGAGCATATTGATACGCGGATCAAATCGGCAGTGGCGGCGGCGATGGATCGCGCCGACGCGTCCGCGCAAGAGCGTTTGTTGGAAGCGTCCAAGGCGCGCTTTCCGACGCTTAAAGTGGCCGCACCTTTGCCGACAAAGACCGTCATCGCTGTGCTGCCGTTTGGCGAGGATGAAAATCTCGTAGACGGATTGTTTCTGGCCGACGGCGTGATCGATGAATTGTCCTCCCGTCTCAGCAGCGTCGCAGGAATAGCGTTGGTTGGGCGCACTTCGATCGCAAAAGTCACGGAAGAAGGCGGGACCGTCCCCCAAATGGCGGCTGCACTGGGCGCCTCTCACATGGTCGAAGGAAGCGTACGGCGCAGGGCCGACAAGTTGGAAGTGCGGGTCGCTCTGATCGAAGGGACATCGGGTACAGAAATGTGGTCGGATGTCATCTCAGGATCTGTCTCCGAGTTCTTCGACGGGCGTAAAGTAATCGGTTCGAATGTCATCGCTTCGATCGGTAAAGCACTGGGGAAATCAGTCACATCGGCGCCCACGCGCAGGATGACCGCCGACCGCGAAGCCTACGCGCTGTACTTGCAGGGAAGCTCCCTTAGACAAAAAATTGGGATCGACGGGGCGATGGCGCGGGGAATCGAGCTGCTGGAGAAGGCGCTCGAGATTGATCCGGAATTCGCCGAATGCTGGACCGCTTTGGCCGATGCGCACATCATGACCGCGGCAACCACACCCAGCCTTCGGCGGATCGAGCAATCAGCCGAGGGCGCAGCTTGCGCCGAAAAAGCCATTGCTCTGGACCCGGGCCAAGGCCACGCTTTTTCGGTGATGGGTGTTCATGCGTGGACCCAGTTCAATCCGGCGCGCGGGCTTGAATTGGCGCTGGAGGCCTATGCCCGCGATCCCAACAATTCGGACGTCGCCTCGCGGCTTGGTTCCTGCCTGCTTTATCTGGGCAAGACTAAAGAGGCTTTGCCCTATATCGAAGAGGCAGTGGACCGGGACCCGATTTACTGGCGCAATCTGGTGATGCTCACGGCCGCCTACCTTGGTTTGGGTGAGCTGGAAAAGGCACGCAAGGTTGGCCAAAGGACGGTGGACATGGGCGCACCGGGCATATTCCTTGCGATGGTGCAGTTGGCGATGGGTGACCGCGAAGCGGCAATAAAGAGCCACTATGACAGCCGTTTCTATCTCGACACGATCTTTATGCGGCCGCCGGGCGTTGCCCCGATGGATGAAACAGCCCGCGATGGTTATTTTAGATTGGCATCAAGAGGGATCTACAGCGGCGAGGAAGCCGATTACGCCGCCTACAGTCAATTGCTTCACGGTCTTCATGCCACCATGCAAGACCCATACGATTCCTCGGTCGTCTTTCCCGCGATCTGGATGGGGCATACTGATTTGACGATGAAGATATATTCGGAGTGTATCCACCCAGCCAATATGTTCGGTTTGATGACCCTTTGGATTGATATTGATCCAATCAATCGAACGATCCGACATCCGGACTTTATGGCGTTTGCAGAGAAGACTGGCATGGTCGAGGCTTGGAACCGATTTGGCTGGCCTGATCTTATCCCCACGGATCCGCGATTGTCTTGAACTGCTCTCGATTGGGCTGATGCGTTCACAAATGGCCTGAACACCTATGAATTGACGTTTTTTTGACGCTCTGACCCGTTGACGATCAGGGCAACGGCAAGGCATTCCTGTTGCAGCGGGGAAATACAAAAATAGCCGTTTTATGAGGGCCTTGTGAACGCATGTTCACCGGGCAATGGCAGCGCTTTGCCTGCTCCTCAGGTGGGTCGCACCACACCTGATTGGGACACGTGCCTGTTGGCGCGGTCACCAATTGCGACAATACGAATGGGGAATCCAATGAACACCTTTAAAACTCTTATGACCGCGGCCGCTTTGGCAGCGACACTGCCTTTCGCCACATCAGCGGTGGCGCAAGAATTTCCGTTGGAAGCTGGCGAATATATGGAAGTCAGCGGTATCTATGTGAATGACGGCTCCGAATTCAAATACGCGCAACATCTGGCGGACAATTGGGTGCGCCTTCAGGAATATGCCAAGACGCAAGGCTGGATCACAGACTATGAGATTCTGGTCAACGTTAATCCGCGTGAAGGCGAACCGCACATCTATCTGACGACAACATTTGCTGCGTTTGCCGACAAAGCCGAACAGGATCGTCGTAACGCGCAGATGAATGAATTTGCAGAACGAAGCGTTCAACAATTGATTTCGGAATCGGGCAATCGCGCAGAATATCGCACCGTGATGAGCTCAATGCTGCTTCAAGAATACACACCGCGCTAGTTCCGCAGTGTCCTTAAGCCCGGCGGATGCTCACTAGTCCCGAGTACCCGCCGGGCTTTTTTGCAAAAAATTGAGAGATCACATGACTCAGTCATTGGCTGCGGTGGCGGAGCCTGCGCGAACCCAGAACATTCCAGCACTCACGACCAGCAAGCCGGCGCGATTTGCGACGATCATGATGCTCTATTTCCTGCAGGGCGTGCCCGTTGGATTGTCGACGGTCGCGCTGACCGCTTGGCTTGCAGCGCAAGGCGCCACTCCGGTCGAAATTGGAGCCTTTGTCGCCTTTGCTTTGCTGCCTTGGTCGGCAAAACTCTTCAACGGATTGTTGATGGATCGGTTCACCTTCAAGCCTATGGGCCGAAGGCGGAGTTGGATCCTCGTCGCGCAAGGCCTGATGATGGCGACGCTGTTGGTCATGGCGATACTTTCGCCAACGGCCAATGATATCGCGCTGCTGTCGGGCTTGTGCTTTGTCTTGAACCTATGCGCCGCGTTCAACGATGTGGCGGTCGATGGGTTGGCGGTGGACATTGTTCCCAACAGCGAACGCACCGCCATCAACAGCGTGATGTTTGCCAGCCAATCGGCAGGCATCGCCGCGAGTAGTGTGATTTCAGGCAGCCTGCTGATGTCAGGCGATGTCACGACAACCGCGCTGGTTTTGGCGGGCCTTGTCGGAGTGGGGAGCGTTTTTGTGGGCCTCTTTCGAGAACGCCCCGGCGAACGTCTGATGCCGTGGTCCGCGGGCACCGCCTCCCCCGAATGTTTGGAACGTCAACAGGATGCGTTCTGGCCGATCATTAGCCGCGTGGGCCGGTCGCTACTCAATCGCCATGTCCTGCTGTTCCTTGCGGGTCTTGCGTTCGTCCAAGCGCCCTTTGCGTTCGCTGACTCTGTTTCCCCGACTTTGGCAGTGCAACATTTGGGATGGAGCAGCGAAGCCTATTCCAACTTACGAGGCGCGCTCAATCTGATTGCCGCAGGTGCGGCCTTGATACTGCCGGTCCCGCTTGTGCTGTGGCTCGGCCTTTCCAGAGCGATAATCGTGCAAGTGGCCGCAGTGGCAATCCTTTCCGCCGCTGCCGGCCTGACTTTGCCGAACTGGCAGGGCGACACCGCGTTTATGATCTACGATGGGGCAATCTACGCCCTATCGCTTTCCGGCATGATCACTTTGATCACGTGGGCGATGCGCATTTGCAATCCAGCGGTCGCCGCAACGCAGTTCGCACTGTTTATGGCGAGCGCCAATTTCGCACGCTCCATTTACTCGGCGAATTCCGGCTTTGTGATCGAGATGGGCGGCTATTCTGCGACCTATTTTTTCATGAGCGCAACCAGCGTGATCGGGTTGCTGCTGTGCCTGCTCGCCCGCGTTGGCGATGAACAGCTGGTCACCAACCATGAAGACTGAGTGCGGACACAAAGCGCGGTCGCCGTCTGCTCCTGACCTACCTCTTATCCCCCTCATAAAGGATTGCGACCAATGACGAGCATCGCCGCAGACTGGCGCGAAACCGGTAACTTGCCAGCCTTCGCAGACCACCCGAAACTCCGCCTTTTGCTCGGAACTTTGCTCTATTTGGCGCAAGGTTTCCCGCAGGGTTTGTTTTTCTATGCGATCCCGGCTTGGCTGGCGGCTAACGGCCAATCAACTGCGGTTGTTGCCGCCGCCGCCGCTGCTGCCGGGTTGCCATGGAGCTTGAAATTTCTCGCTGGCTTGGTTTTGGATCGCTACACTTGGCAGCCGATGGGGCGGCGAAGGCCTTGGTTGATCGGCTCGCAAACTGGTATCGTTGTCACCTTAACCGTTGCTGCGGTGCTCTCTCCGTCTGCCAGCGATACGACATTGGTGATCGGCATTATTCTGTCGCTGTCTATTTTGACTGCCGTTCAAGACGTTGCGCTTGACGCGATGGTTGTTGATCTGACCCCGGAAGGGGAAATGGGCCGCATGAACGGCTTCATGTTCGGGGGCAAAGTGTTTGGTATTGCGGGCGGTATGGCGCTTAGCAGTGCATTGTTCGAGTTCTATGGCTTCTCGACGGCTATGATGGGAATGCTGGCGTTCTTCGTCGTTCCGGCGCTTTCCGTTGTCCTAATCCGCGAGCGTAAGGGCGAGAAACTGCTGCCGTGGACTCCTGGGGTCGTGATGGAGAATGCAAAAGACGCAATTCCGGGGGATTGGGTCTCAATTTTGGAAACCGCCGTTCGCAGTTTGATCCGTCCACAGTCTCTTTTGGTGGCTCTCCTTTTGCTGACCTACGGGGTTCATCAAAGCCTCAACGAGACAACCGACACACTCTTCGCAATCCGCCAAATGGGTTGGAACCAGTCTGAATTTAGCTCCATGGCAGCGATCGCGAACATTGCTTTTGGCGTGTTCTGTATCGTTTTAGGAGGTTGGTTCGTGGATCGCTTCGGTCCGGGGCCAATCGCGTTCTGGTCAGGTGCAACTGCCCTGCCGCTTATGGCTGGATATCTGGTGGACGAGACGCTGTGGCAATCGGATACGTTGTTTATCGCATGGTATTTCGCAAAGGGTGTGCCACTCATGTTTTTCTACCTTGCAAATCTGGTGCTTGCGATGCGCGTCACGCCGGCCGCGACAGCGGCAACATCACTCTCCGTCCTGTTTTCTATTGGAACGATGGGCTTGGTCATAGCGTCGGCCATCCTGCCAACGCTGGAATCGATCGGAGGGTACCAAGCGATGTTTGGCGCAAGCGCTGGACTGGTGTTTGTGGCCGGCTCCATCTCGTTGCTGCTGAGCAAGGAGGTGCGGTTGGCAGCACGATCGAACGCTGAGGCTGGTCACCAATCATGATGATTGATTGCGGACACAAAAGGCAAGCGCAGATCGCCTTGCAACAGCGCCGCTTTCACCACCTCAATCAACCTTGGCTGTTCTGTCCGAAGCCGAAGCAATGCGCAGCGATGATTTCGGCCGACAATCACCAGACCTAGCCTTTGGTGAGAATTGCGGCGACTTCCTGTTCGATCTCGGCTTTGGGCCTCGCGTCACTTTCTCCAGTCGCCTGAGAGATTGCGCGAATGTGGTCGCGTTCAACGTTCTATCGCCTCCGGCCATCTGGCAAAGACACGATTTTCGCGCTCACCTGGCCAAACGAGGTTTCGATTGGTTCACTGCTGGCGCTGTATTCGCCCTGCATCACGCGCAAAACATTGGGAACGGTGAAACCCTTGTGCCTGAGCACGCCTAGGTCTAGCCCTCCCGCGCGAGTTCGGAGCCGCTTAAGAAACCGAGGTCAGCGGAGTTGAAGTTGCCGATATTGGGAGAGACGATCGGTATCTCGCTGGGCGAAACGCCGAGCCACGACGCGAGCGTCGCCGAATACTGGTCCACCGAGGTATCCGGCAAAAGCCGCCCTCGGCCGACCTGATCGTCGCTGTCGACGGAAATCTGCGGGGCTCTGCCATAAAACTGTCCCCCCTTCACCGCATCGCCGAGCACAAAATGGTGGCTTCCCCACCCATGGTCAGATCCGTCCCCGTTCGAAGCCAGCGTGCGACCGAAGTCGGAGGCTGTGAAGGCCGTGACGCGATCGGCCACACCCACTTCTGACATCGCACGATAAAAGGCGTCGAGTGCAAAGTCTAAGCCGCTTAGCAGGCCTTCATGCGTTCCGATCAGGCCGTCGTGATTGTCAAATCCGCCGGTCGCGACGAGAAACACCTGGCGCTGCACACCCAATTGGTTGCGAGAAGCGATGAGGCGTGCGACAATCTCGAGTTGCTGGGCGAGCGAATTTCCGGTCCCAAAATCGGTCGCAAGGTTCGCATTTTGCAGCGCATCGTTGACGAAACCGGAGAACTGGATTGAGCGGGCATTTGCCATCGCGTAATCATTCTCGAACACATGCCCTGTCCCGTTGGTGAGCAATTCGCGCAAGGCCTGGCTCGCGGCAGACGAACCGTAGAGGTTGCGCCCCAAGGCAGCGATCTCGATCGCGCCCGATGATGAGATGCCATAGGGCTGCGTCTGGTCTCCTGAAAGAAACACCGCATTGCCAGTCGCGTTGATCGCGGTGAACATCGAATTCGTATTGCTGCTGGCCGCCAAATCGCCAATCCGTCCGCCCCACCCGGAAACAGAACCCTCTGGCGAACCCGACTGCCAAGTCGATTGCTGATCGTTGTGCGAAAACAGCTTGGCGGGCCGCGGGAAGCTTGAGCTGTTGCTGTCATATTGCTGACGGGTTAGCGGCACAATCAGCGGTCCGACATTAAGCAGCGGTGCCATCACGCCTTGATCAAACCGAGCCTTGAGGCGCGGCATGGTTGGCGCGAGCGCCATCTGCATATCGTCGGTAAGCGTCTGGGCCGCTATCGGATTGAGCACCTGGCCTGCCAGAGCCTCACGCGCAATCGCGATACCGCCATCGTCTGGCAAGCCCCCGCGGATCGAGCTGTAGCGCGCATAGTTGGTCGCATCGAAGGGAATAATCGTGTTGGCATGGTCGTTCCCGCCCAGCAGGAAAACGCAGACCAGCGCCTTGTATCCACCGGTGTTGTCAAAGGCCGCCGCATCGCTAAGTCCAGCCAGCCCCATCGCATAACCTGACGCCGCTCCCATTACTGCAAGTTGGCTGCTCCTGCGCATGAAGGCGCGGCGCGAAATCTCGTTGGCTTTTCCGATATGAAACATGCCGCCCCCTATTTCTGAATCAAATAATCGTTGGACGCCATCACCAGCATCACGGCGCGGTGAATCTGGTTCAGCTTAGCGTCGCGACTGTCGGTCTCTGCCACCGAGGTCGCATCGAGCGCCGAGCTGATCGTCGAGCGAGCAAAGTCAGAGAGCTGGCCAGCGGTCAGCAGCAGGTCCAGCCTGTCGAGCAACGCCGCTGTGTCATGGGCGATCAGGAGTTCCTGCTCATATGTGGCTTTAACATCGAACATCCACCCGCCGAGCCCATCGATCGTGCGTTCCATAAAGTTGAGATAGCTGGCCGCCGTCGTTTCGTTGACCAGCTGAAATTCAGGTGCAAGCAGGTTGTTTTCGGCGGCCTGCGAATTTGCAGGCGTGTATCCGGGGCGAAAGAAATTGAACACCGATGGTGAACGCAATGGCGACTGACCTAACCTATTGGATCGCTCTGACAGGTTCTGCATCAGCCATGCGCCCGTTTCCGATTCTACACCAACGGTACGTCCCCATTGTGCGAAGCGCAGCATCGGTTCGCGCAGCTTGCCGAACGTGGGATCGTTAAGGCTGGCATCTGAAAGCGCTTCGTCGTCGAGCAGGATTGCCTTGAAAACCGCTCTAAGATCGCCGCGGGTACCCGAACCGTTGTTGTTGAACACCTCCGCCACACGCCGGACATAGGCTGGAGATGGGTTGCTGGTGACCAGCCGCTGGATCATTTGTTTGCCGAAAAATGGGGCAACATTGGGGTGGTCGAACAGGGTGTCGAGCGCGATACGCAATGACTCGGTTGCACCAGTCCCCGCTGGAATGGTGGCGCCGAGGAAGCTCTTTTCTTCGAGAGAATGCGTGTCCTCCCCAATGGGCGGCCTCAATGCCGGGTCGGCGGTCATCGGATTGCGCAGCAAGCGGGCCTCGGGAATTTGAGCATTGGGCAGCGAGGGAGGACTCAAAATCTGGATATCGCCCGAAAAATTGTAGTCGTAGCCGGTAAAGACCTTAGCGATGCCGGTCACATCATCGTTCGTGTAGGTCTCAATGGGATCGCCTGCGCTGTCGGTACGAACCGTGCCGTCAAGCTCCAGTTCAAACAGACCAATCGAGAACAACTGCATGACCTCGCGGCCGAAATTCTCATCAGGCACGCGGCCAGTCGCTGGGTCGGCCTTGCGGTTGCCAAGCGTGTTTAGAAACACTCCCATCGCAGCATTCAGCGTTACCTCTTCGAGGACTTCACGGAAGTTCCCGAAGGCGCCGGCTTTTAGAATGTCCCAATATGCTCCGATTGAAGTGCTCGGCCAGAATGTGATGTTGTTGACTGAGACAACGAAGAATTCCGAAAGTGCCAGCGCAGCGCGCTTGCGCACTGAATTGCCTCCGGTCAGCAGCTGGTTCCAGATCATGTAATCGGCCGGATCGCTGCGGAAGAAGAACTGGTCGTCGGTGACCTCTTCGAAACCCAATCCCGACAGGAACTGTTCGGCGGTCAGTTCGATGGCTTGGCTGATCTCACGATCGAGCCAGGGTTCATAACCATCGGAACGCATTTCAGCTATGTCTGAAGGGCTGACCGAGAGCCCCGCTCGCAAAGCGAAGCGCGCGGCCTGCTGGTCGGTGTCGGGGGTCAGAAAAGTTGGGGCTGTTGGACCTCCGCCGGTGCCGGTGCCACCACCAGTCCCAGCGCCGCTGCCGCCGCCGCACGCCGCAGTTGCGAGGCCAAGCGCCACCGCCGCAGGCGCAGCGATCGCCTTAGTGCCTGAAGAACCTGACTCTTCGACTTGCAATTCAGCGATTGCGTCTTCTTCGTCGAGCTGCCCAGTAAGGTTCTCTTCCGGTTCCTTATACTCCAACGGCTTCCCTCCGAGCCATGACTGAACGCTAGACTGTGACAGCGGCAGTCACGAGTCAAATTCAATGGGCGGAGTACGCACGGAAACTTTGTATTGGTTTGTATCGGTCACGCAGAGGGTTATCGCACCTCCTGACGCCCGTATTAAAGCTCGAGCGGGACCGACTAACAGACGCGTCTACGCGCCAATCCTCATGCGATGATCCGGGTGAAGACCGTTAAGTGGTGCGGCGGCTAATTCTGCGATCCTTCGAACAAAAAACAGACTGTCCGCATACGGGCCTTCGGCGGACTTTCCTGGGTCAACAATTGAACGCTGAGGTGCAGACCCTCGGTTTGCCCCCAAAAAATGCGGATGCTTGCGAATTGCGAGAGACTTGCATGGCAGATGCACCCGAATCCTATCTTAGAGGGGCATTTTTCAACGCGCCACTCAGCGCGGTCAGCATTGGCTTCGGACGCAAGCGATCGTCAAATGGATGCCCTCTTATCGGCAATCCATCAGCTCGCCTCCGCCTCGTCGGATAGCTGTCCCGATTCATGTAACTGTGTTTATCCGCGAGCGACCAAACAATGACGTCCCGCACATTTGTGAAGCTCAAGGTAAGATCAAGATAGCCTCGACAATGGGCGGCAACTTCTGCGTCGCGCTCGGCTTCACTGCGGCTTGCGATGTTCCTGTCGCTGCAATCAAGTTCTGTGATTAGCACATCGATGCCAAAGCCTTGCACCTCTTCGAGAAAGCGCCTCCACGCTGTCTCATCCCGCTGCCTACCAATGCTCTTGCCGATGTGGCTTTGAATGCCCAAAGCGTGAATGGGCAAGCCGCGCGAAAGGCCTCGCTCTAGCATTCTTAGTACACCATCACGGTGCGTTCCTATCAAATCCCAACTCATCGTTTCGTTGTAGACGAGGCGAGCATTCGGAAACTTCTCTCCCAAAATACGGAACGCCAGATCAAAGAACCGGTCTCCCAGCAGCCGCGAAAAATGGGTTTCGCGCAATGCTCCGGTGGCAGGATCAATCGCCTCGTTCATCGCATCCCAACACGCAATTTCGGGGAAATTCCGGGCAAGATATGCACCATGCCGCCACATATGCCGGGTAAATTCGCCGGTCTCGTCTCGGCCTAGTTCAGATGCGCGGTGAACCAACCATTCTGGCATTCGGTCATGATGATTCCATACAAAACAATGCCCGCGCAATTGGCGGTCATGATTGAATGCGTAGCGCGACAACCAATGCGCTTCTTCGTCTTTATAAGTGCGTTCGGCCGCCTCAAGATGTCGCCATTTGAACGCGTTTTCACCCACAAAAACATCACTATTGGCAAGGACCATCCGCCGGTAGCTGCGATCTCGCAGAACCTTTCGCGATATGGCGCACCCAAATCGAAATCCGCGCTCCCTTGCTATTTCCGCCAAGGAGACCGGTGTATTCGCGAACGCACACGAAGGCATTGTCAATATTGCAGCAACCGCCGCAGATGCCTTGAGAGCCTCTCTTCGACTTTTTCTTATACGCTGCATACTTCTAACTCTTTGCAAGGGATCAGCAATTGTAAAATCTTGTTAGGTAACTGAAAACTAACAATCTTTTTAACTGACAATTGGCTCAGTTCAGCGCAAATACAGGTAAATATGTCTAACAAAACCTGAACGACTGATAGCTTCAGTCAAATTCCAGATCATAGCCACAGTTAGGGTAACGGATGCGAATTCTTGTTTTTGGGGGTGATGGTTTCTGCGGTTGGCCAACCGCTTTGCATCTTTCCTCCGCAGGTCATGATGTCACAATTGTCGACAATTTGTCGCGCCGAGATATCGATATCAAACTGGGCGTGCAAAGCCTGACGCCCATCGCGACTATGGAAGAACGGGTTGCCGCTTGGAAAGAGGTCACCGGCAAAACAATCAAATTTGTGCTGTTGGATATCGCGCGTGAGGCCGATCGCCTTTGCCAATTGATCGAAAACTCTCAACCCGATGCGGTCGTCCACTTCGCCGAACAACGCGCCGCCCCATACTCAATGCGCGGTTCGGCTGAAAAACGATACACCGTCGACAACAATATCAGCGGCACTCACAACCTTCTCGTCGCGATAACACATCACGCCCCCAACACGCATTTGGTGCATTTGGGAACGATGGGCGTTTACGGTTACAGCGGGGCGGGTTTCTCTATACCCGAAGGCTATCTGGACGTCGAAGTGCGCGATGATGCAGGCCAACCGCAATCGCGCGAAATTCTCTTCCCGACAAAACCGGGCAGCGTCTATCACATGACAAAATCGCTCGATCAGTTGCTGTTTCAATTCTACGCTCAAAACGACCAACTGAAAATCACCGATCTGCATCAGGGCATCGTCTGGGGAACGCAGACCGACGAAACCAACATGGATTCGCGTCTGATCAACAGGTTCGATTACGACGGCGAATACGGGACTGTCCTCAATCGCTTTCTTGTCGAGGCGGCAATTGGTCACCCGCTGACCGTTCATGGCACCGGCGGACAGACGCGGGCGTTCATCAACATCCGCGACACTGTGCGCTGTATCGAATTGGCTATCAACGCGCCGCCTGAGCCGGGAAGCAAAGTCAAGATATTGAACCAGGTGGCGGAAACACTGACTGTCATAGATCTGGCCAATCTGGTCGCAGGTCGCACAGGTGCAAAGATCGCCCATGTTGCAAACCCGCGTGCCGAAGCGACAGAGAATGATCTGGTTGTAAGCAATGCAACCTTCCGCGCATTGGGATTGGATCCGATCCTGCTTGATAGCACCCTACTGGAACGAACCATCGCGCTGTCGCAAAAACACCGTGAACGTGTGAATTCTGCTATGATACCGGCGCAGTCCGCATGGAACAGCCAGCGGCAGCAGGAACTGAACGCACACGATCTTGCAGCAGAATTGACCGCCTAACCGGCACTTTAAACAAACAGGAGAGCAATCATGCGTTTGGCAGGATTGGGGGTGCTAGCCTTGGTGCTGGTCGGAATACTCATTTTTCTTGGACAAAGCGGCGCCTTTGACGGCGCGCTGGACCGAGGGTCTGGCAGCAACACTGCGCGTTTCGACGACGCAGATCAGAGCGTCCTTGCCAATTTTGATGTTGATGGAAGCAGCGTTTTCGCCGCTCCTGCAGCGCAAGACGCGCCGATCATTCTTTCTGGCTTGCCATCCTATGCTGGGCTTGAATTTCGTCTTCCTGTGGATGCACGCCCTACGTCTGGTGATCTGGAGCTCGCGTTCACCAGCCTCGTTGCACAGGATGTTGAAGGGGTGCTTCGTGTGTCGATCAACGGCGTGAAACGCGGTGATTACCTGCTAAATCAAGGGGAGCAGACCGATACATTGCAAGTGCAATTGACATCGGCAGAGCTGTCTTCTGGCGTGCTGTCGGTAGGGCTCAGCCTGCAAGGGCGCGGGGCTATCGCAGAATGCACGAGCGATGATGCAATCGCCGCTGTGGTGAATATCAACGGCGCGAGCGGACTGCGCCTCAACCTTTCAGCAGAGCCAAGCTCTTCACGCGACCGGCTCGCTCTTTGGGGCGATAGAGTGCCAGTGCGTTGGACGAGCGGATTGTCAGGCGACAACGCCGCATCGATCGTCCGCGGCGCGGCCATACTTTATGGCAAAGGATACCGGCCCATCTTGGACGAGGAAGGGGTGGAACTCGAAATGCTGCTGTCTCTTGCCGGAGATGCAGAGCGGCGAAACCGGATTGCCATTCCCGAAGCGTATCCGATTGGGTTGACCAGCGACCCATCCAACGCGGGCTTGCGCAAATTCACGCGCCGGTCAAACTGGCGCTACACGTACAACGCCGCTGATCTTCCTGATGAACGGCTGCCGTCAGCACTCGATCTGCGGATGCTGCTTGGCCCGGCCACATCAAGCTTGGAGCGCGATGTTGCCGTTACAATGAACAACCGTCTGCTGTTTTCCCGCCGGATCGGCAGTGATGTGGAGCGCCTCAATCAATCGATTGCCATCCCGGCTGAGTTGCAGTCATCTTCCAACGCTCTCGACATTTCCGTCTCCGCCTATGATGCCGACGACGTGCGGTGCGGCGATATCGCGCAGTCGGTTGCTGAGCTTTTGCCAGAAACAGTGCTGCGCGTGGGTGAAAGAGGCGAAACGGGACCGCTGGATACCCTTACGGCAGCTTTGACTCGAACCGGCAGCGTTGCCGTATCTGCGAATGGATTGTCAGCCCCCGACGCCAAAGCGGCGGCTTACTTGCTGTCCGGTTTGGCACCTGACACTTGGGAGGTTAGCGGCGACGCCAAACGCGCCACTGTGCAAGTATATAGCAACGGCGCAGCAGCTGCTGCGGCGCAGACAGGCCAAACAGGCACAAGCTGGATCGTGTCGTTGAGCACCGGGCCCGGCAGCAGGCCCGGCAGCAGGCCAAGCGGGCGGATTACGGCGCAGCCGATGGCCCAATCATCGGTGGCGGAAATCCCTGGCGTTGTTCTGATTGTCAATGTCGCTGGACCTGCAGCGCAGCCGATTGCAGCCGATGACGTGCAATAAGACGGCAATCGCCGTGACGGGGTTTTCACCATGAGCCCGGCGCAAAACAGTGCGCTTCGTAAGGGGATCGAATTCCGTTCCGTAGACAGTCAACCCGAAGGACTTTCGGTTAGAGTGTCGGCGTTACGGGCGCCCGCTCTGCTGCTGACATTCGGAATTCTTTCGGTTGTCCAATTGTGGCTTTTCCAAACGGGTATTTATGATTGGCTGTTCCCGCAGCGCGATTATGTTTTTGCGCCGTACACCGGCGAACATTCGATTGCGATCCGGACGTATGTCATTTCATTCTATCTGTCCTTTTCCATCTATGGATCGGGCAGCGTGGCGGCACGGATTGGTTTTGCGACAGATTTAATTCTGCGGTTTTTGGCGATTTGCGCGGTGCTCGACTTGGTGAATTCGGCGGTTTTGACGGCGTTTGGAGAACCCTATCCATTGACTGCGGTGCAGATCGTCGCCGGCCTTGCCGGGTTCGGCCTTTTTTCGCTGATGCTGCTGCAACGTGGGGCGATGCCGTTGGAAAAACCGGTTAAGACGGGGACGCAGCAAAATTTGCGCATGCTCCTTCGGTTTGTTGCGACCGCGACTCTGGCTGGTTTTCTATCGGCCTTTATCGGATCGCTGGACAGTTCGGTTGTGCAGGAGATGCGCGAACTGACTCTGCTTGGCGGCATTGGGCCGGGGGTGTTCTTATTCCTGCCGCTGTTGTTCCTTCAACTTTACATCATTGGCGTGATCGAACGGGCAATCTCTGCGGCGAAGGATTTCTCTGCTCCCGTGAGTGTTATTGTCCCAGCCTTTAACGAAGCCCATATTATTGCCGAAACCATCCGGCATATTGATGAGGCGGCGCAGCGTTATGGCGAGCCGGTAGAGTTGATCGTGCTCGACAACAATTCCGCCGACGACACCGCACAGATCGCGGCGCAGGCGATTGCGGACGCCCGGTCCATCGACGGGCGCGTTATCCATGTTGCAAAGGCTGGCAAAGCGCACGCGTTAAACCGCGGCGTAGACGAAGCGAAACACGATCTAATCCTGCGCATCGACGCCGATACGCAGATCAACGCAGACAATATCGATCTGGCCGTTCAGAATTTTCATGACCCGCACATTGGCGTTGTTGGGGGAATGCCCATGCCGCCAGGCGGCGGCCTGTTTGACCGGGCAAGGCTTGTCGAAGTGCTCTTAAAACACGGGTACTATGCGCCCGCACTCAGCGCGTTTTGGGGCTTGATCGGGGTGCCGGGTATGTTCGCGCTTTACCGTGCAGACGCCCTGAAAGAGGCCGGGCCGTTTGCGATTGGCATGAATGGAGAGGACACCGACATTTCCTTCCGCATCTCCGAACTCGGCTATCACGCCATCGTCGACCAACGCGTGCGCTATGTCTCGGAAGTGCCTGCCACCGTCGCCCATATGCGCGAACAGCGCATGCGCTGGTTCCGCTCCGTCTACCATGTCACCGCCCGTGCCAAAGAGGCATTGGTATCCAGGACGCTAAGCGTGCGCGGCAAACTGGTGCTGCCCTACATGCTCCTAAATTCTGCGCGCAGGGCCATGATGGTTCCGATCCTTGTCTTTGGCGTGTTTCAATTGCTCACCGACACCGGCACAGACAATGTGTTGGTTTGGCAGTCAATTATCGCTGTTCTGGTCGGCGCGCCCGCTCTGGTCGCGGTCGCCGCAATCATCATAAATCGCGAATGGTTGGCTTTGCTCGCTATGCCGGAATACCTCGCGTTCCGCGCGATGCGGGCTTGGTACACGCTTGAATCGGTGCTTTCGATCCGCATAGAGCGCGCTTCTGACCTCCCCCCTTCACTTGCTTCGGAGACCCCAAAATGAACGCCCTCCATCGCATTGCTTTTGGTGGCGCCGCCCTTTGTCTGGGCTGCGCAATTGCGTCACCGCTGTTGGCGCAGACAGCCGATGATCCATTCACGCTTGAGCTCGAAGGCTATGCTGGGCGTTCCGTCGTGCCGCCAGACATTATCGAAAACGATATTGACCAGGAACGGTTAGAAGGCGTGATCGGCGGCGAACTGCTGGCGCGATATCGAATTGATAACACGCGAGTGTTCGGACGTATCGGCGCGGAAGTATTCCCAACCGACAGCCTGCTGAACAGATACGCAATTGGCGCCGGTATGAGCCAAGACATCCCACTTGCGCAAAATGGCCGAGTGCGGCTGCGCCTAGGCGCGAGTGCAGATCATGTAACAAGCGATGAAGGCCGAGTATTCGACCGCGTGCGTGCCGACAGCCAGCTGATCTATCGCCACGGCAGGGGCCACACGAACGTTGGCCGCGTTCGCTACGGGTATCGCAATCAAAGCGAGGACCGCTTCGCCGGATTTGACCAGACCGAATTGCTGGGTGAATTGCGCCACACCTACCGTCCAACCGGCGGTAACAGCTCAATCAGCGGCGCGGTTTATGTGTTGGATGTTGACGCTGATGACGACCGGTTCAGTTTCCAAGGGGTCGGCGCGCGAATTTTGGCGCGGGCGCCGCTTGGCAATGATTTTGTCGGTTATGCGCGAGCATCGTATCTAAACCGTGACTACGAGGACCCTTTTAGCGTCGCCCAACCCACCCCGCGCGATGACGATGTCTGGCGCATAAGCGGCGGTTTGGAACGGCCATTGTCAAGTAATCTCATGGGCTTCGCTGAGCTCGGCTATATTGACCATTCTTCCAACATTCCAGCGCGCGATTTCTCAGGCGTCTTGGGCCGAATTGGAATCCGAGTGAAATTGGATTGATCTGGGCCACTCGTCATTGGGTTGCATAGTGGACAGATCTTTGGCTTCATGACCTGTTCCGGCGAACATCAGGAAAACCTACCCGATCACGATTGGCGCAGAGGCTGGCCGCGCAGATCTCGCCTGATATCTTCAAAGACGGCGCTTCACAGTCGGGGTAAGTACGGATTGGCCTGTTGGAGCCCGCAGACAACGCCGCTTTGCGGGCGCGCCCTGTAACCAGAGATTGGTGCTGGGGTGAATGGCGGTGCTGTCAATCTAATCGCAACTAGTCTCTGATTGGCGCGGCTATCCCTTACCCAGGCGCATATCAGGCCATAAGGTTTTGCCACTCAGCCAATGCGGCTGAGCGGGCGGTCTTGTAAGTTTCTCTGTCGATAAGGTCGCGCTGGTTGTAAAAGTGATTGTGGACGTTGGCGTGCACTGAGGCGAACTTTTGTAGTGTTTTCATTCGCTGGAACCGCTGCATGACACGTTCTTTTCCTCGGAACGGATAAGTGTGAATTTTCCACCGGATTGTTCTTCCAACGCCCGATCTCGCGGCGCTGCTCATTCCCGAGTTCGCGCATTGCTGCTGGATAAGATTTTAAACCGTCAGTGACGATTGCTTCTGCCTTTCCATGCCGCTTCAGCGCCTTCTTCAAGAACCGGAACGCCGCCTTTTTTGTCGCGTTTTTTTCGTGACATAGCTTTCGAGGATCTCGCCTTCTTGATCGACTGCGCGCCACAGATAATGCGTCTCGCCGTCGATCTTCACAAACACCTCATCGACATGCCAGCGCCAGTTTCGAAAGCCGCGCATCCGGCTTATCCGCTGCCGCTTGATATCTGCTGCAAATAGCGGACCGAACCGGTTCCACCACATTCGAACGGTTTCGTGGAGAACATCGATCCCGCGCTCAGCAAGTAGATCCTCAACATTCCGTAAGCTTAGAGGAAAGCGGACGTACATCATCACGACCAAACGGATGATCTCGGGTGAAAAATTTGAAATACCGAAACGGACTGACTGGTTTCTTGCGTCTGGGCATGGTCTATACCCTACCCAATCGGTGTCAAACTTCAATCAGGTACGTTTAGTCTGACAAGACCTGGCGGACACATGATTCTCGGGTCTCGCAAACTGCCCTGAATTCATCCTTTCCCAAAAAAAGCCGGACAGGTTTCCCTGCCCGGCCCTTTCTTGTTTCAAACCCGCCTTATTCGGCAGCGATAGCCATTGTGTCATCTACCTCATTGTGCGGCATGAACACACCAGGGCGTGCATCGGTGTAATCGCCACCCTCAAACGTAGCCACACCATTGACAAGCGTGAGACGCATAGGTGCCGGGTCACGCGTGTAACGCCATGTCCGATTGCCTTCACCGGTCGGAACTTCCCAAACCTTCTTCCATGGACGATGATCGATCTCGTCGAGGTTGAATACGGTGATATCCGCGCGCTTGCCAACTTCGATCCTGCCACGATCACTCAGGAAGAATGCATCGGCGAGCTGTCCCGTAATGGAGTGGATGCATTCTTCCAAAGTCGGGCCGTTTTCGCGCTTCATGTAATCCGTGAAGAGCAGAATGTTGTCCCCGCCACCACACAGCATCTGAATATGCGCACCGGCATCGGAAATGTTGCCGATCGTCTTCTTGTCCTTGATCTGATTGATGACCAAATCGTCATTCATCGGGAACGGCTTGAAGTGTATCGTCGACATAATGCCGTTTCTGAGCAACCATTCGGCGGCAGCGTCGCTATGATGTACGCCCAATTCGTCAGCATATTCCTTGAGGGTGATGCCTTGCGGACCAGCGTCATTTTCCGAATCCAGCAGCACCAGGTTCTGCGGTTGCTGCAAAGGGGCGTGATCCCACAGACTGTCCCAGCTTTCGCGGGCGCGCTTGCGCCACTCGGGATCGCTTAGCAACGCGCGTTTCTCATCATGCGTCGGTGCCTTGACCACTTCATGCCAAACCTGATCGCCTGACTGCGCGAACAGCAGCGACTTTTGCACGCCAATAGAAAGGGTCGGCGAAACATGCATGTGGCCGGGCCATGAATCAATGCCCGCATCTTCCATTTCCTGAAGCGCTTCATTCATCGTCGGCAGGATCGGGTCCTGGAAGCTGAGGTTAGGCCGACCACCAGCAATCTGTACGCGGATATTCCGATCCTTAAGCAGGCCCGTCATACGCTTTACACTGGCTGGCGCCGTCATGATACGGAACGTATCGACGACCAGCTGATACTGCGTATTTTCATACCGCTGCATCACGTCAAACAGAGCGGCAAACTCCTTGTCCTCGGCGATCAGTGTCGGGATCATGCGGTTGTCGCCATCCACATCGAATAAGTTGCTCGACATGCCAATCGCGCCAGCGGCAAGCGCATCATCTAGTAGTTCGCACATATGCGCGATCTCGTCATCGGTGGCAGCGCGGGTCCAAGCATCAAGGCCCATTGCACTCAAACGAATGGGGATGTGCCCCACAAACATCGCGTAATTCAAAGGAACTTTGACATTTTTCTCGGTCTCTTCGCGATATTCCGACCAATTGCTCCAGTTCCAGGGCACGCGCTGCTCGAAAGGGCGCAGCGGCATATCCTCGAAGAACGCAAATATCTTCATCACTTCATGCTGCACTGCCTTATCGGGATGCAGCGGCGCCATGGAGAAACCGCAATTACCCATGATCATGGTCGTCGCGCCATAGCCGGGGCATGGATCGATTTTTTCATCCCACCACATGGAGCAATCATAATGCGTATGGCTCTCAATAAAGCCGGGTGAAACGATGCAACCGTCGGCATCGTAAACCTCCTCACCTTGCGGTTGCAGGTCAACGCCTACTTCGGCGATAATGCCATCTTTGATACGCACATCGGCCTTGTAACCAGCCGCCCCGGTGCCATCCACTACGTTCCCATTTTTTATCAACCTGTCAGTCATCTCGGATCCTCGCTTGTGTTCGAATAAGACACTTTTATCTGTGAGGGAGAATACGGCACGACGCGCATCGCGTCTTTTTGCGCTTGCCAAACGGGTCATATAATGATCCACAAGATTTTATGAAACGATCCAAACCAGAAATTGAGCAAATGCTCGAATTGCTTAAGCGGCGATTGCGCAAAAAGGGTTGGACAGGGCGCCGACTCGCTCAAGAGTTTGATGTGGGCGAAGCGACCGTCAAGCGATGGTTAGTCGGGCGCGGATTGACGGTTGAAAGTCTCGCTGGCCTTGCGGCGCTCGTAGACTGGTCAATCGCAGACTTGGCGCGCGAAAGCGAAGACCTCAATCTCGATTTGCGTGATGAGCTGACACTGGCGCAGGAACGCGCCCTGTCCTGTGACAGCTTGCTGTCGCTATTGTTCATCACTTTACTCGGCGGTTTGAGCCCAGCCGAACTGCAAAAAGATTTTCGCATTCCCGAACAACGCATGGAGGCTGCGCTCGCGAAACTGGCCAGATTGGCACTGATCGATATTCTTCCCAGCGGGCGTGTCCGTCCGCTTGTGGAGCGAGCGATCGTGTGGGGCAAATCGCCTATGCGTGAGCGTTTTGAGGCGTCCATGAAAGGGCAATTCATGGCCATGGACTTTGCTGCCCCCGAAATAGACTATGCCTCTGAAGTGCTTAAATTATCGGACAAAGGCCGCGCGTCGCTGACCGAGCTGATCGAACAGCATCGCCGCGATGTCCAAGCGCTGTGTGAGCATGATCGGGCAGAAACCAATCTGCCGCGCAAATGGTATGCGATGCTCTGCGCGGCAGGCGATCTCGACCCTGATCTGGTCGCGCGCAACATCTAGATTACGCATTCAGTCGATATCCGCGCCTTTTTTATATATTTGCGTAAAGTAGAGCGGTTATATATGCTGAAAGTTACAATGGCACGAAGAGGCGCGCAGCATGGTGCATGTGATCGCCCAGTGTGAATTTGGCCCGCGTCATGCGCAGGTCGGCAAGAAGGATCTGGCATGACCGTAAACCCTGCTTTGGCGCAAATCTTACAAGGCATGGCAGACATGCCGCCAATTGAATGGGCTTATGCAGACCCGGCGCACGTTCGGCAAATGCTCGACCGCCCGGTCTATGTTGGTGAACCGCTGGCCATGGCGCGTGTTGAGGATATCGTCATACCGCTTGATGGACGCGATCTTGCAGCACGCATATATATCCCCCTCCATGCAGGCGAAACACCTGCGTGCACGATATATTTTCACGGCGGCGGCTGGGTTCTGGGCACGCTCGAAACACATGACGCACAATGCCGCGCGCTGGCCCAGGCAAGCGGCTGCGCCTTTGTATCGCTCGACTATCGACTTGCCCCCGAAACCGTCTATCCGGGTCCGGTAGAGGACTGTTATGAGGCAACCCGATGGCTGGCGCAAAACGCCAAACAACTCGGGCTTTCCAGCGAGCGGATGGCTGTCGCAGGTGACAGCGCTGGCGCCAATCTCGCTGCAGCCACCGCCATTCTTGCACGCGACCGCGGCGGGCCTGAGATCACATACCAATTGCTGATCTATCCCATCACCGATGCCGATTTTGAAACGCCGTCGTATCAGGAGAACGGGGCCGGCAACTATTTTCTTTCGACGGCCATGATGCGGTGGTTCTGGCACCATTATCTTGGAGCAACACCTGCATCGCAAGCGCCCCTTGCCGCCATTCTGCAGCATAGTGACCTGGCTGGAGTTGCGTCGGCGACGGTGATCACGGCACAATATGACCCGCTCAAGGATGAAGGTGAGGCTTTTGCCACGCGCCTGGCTGATGCGGGTGTAGCCGTCGATTCGCATTGCGCGCCGGGCATGGTCCATGGCTTTCTTGGCTTCTTTCAGGCGGTGCCAGATGCGATGGCCTGGATTGAGCTCGCCGGGGCAAAGCTGCGCAAAGCCCTTGCATCCTGAAGCGATTTGCTCATCGTAGCGTTTGATGCAACATTCAGCTCTGAAAAACACTGCAATATTGGATGCCCGTGAACGAACCTCCCTCGATAGATGACATTGACCTCGCCATTGTCCGGCAACTGCAGGACAATGGCCGCGCCACCAATAAGCAGATCGCGCAAAATCTTGGTCTGACTGCAGCCACGGTGTCAGCTCGCATCCGACGCATGGAAGCCGACGACAAACTGCGTGTTATCGCCGTGTCGGATTTTTCAGCGCACGGCTATAACATTCTGATGGAAGTCGCCATCGAAGTGCATGGCCGCGCTGCATCAGAAGTTGCTGAAGATCTCGCAAAAATGCCCGAAGCCTTCGCCGTGCATCTGGTAACTGGGCGGTATGATATCGACATGATGCTAGTCCTCAAGGATTTCGATGGGCTGAAGGACATGATGCTTTCTCGCATAATGGAAGTGGAAGGCGTGCGGTCCATCACGCCGACCATCGCGGTAGATATTATCAAGTATCAATTCGATGTCGCACCCATCGAAGCGGGAGACGGATCGTGAGCGCAGCGCAGGTGGACGATCTCGATCTCAAGCTTATCGACATCCTGTCACGCGATGCGCGCCTCTCCAACAGGCAGATCGCATCGCAGCTTGGCGTCACCGAAGGAACGGTGCGCGGGCGGATCAAGCGGTTGCAGGAAGATGGCCTCATAGCTTTCACCGCGATCACCAGCTTTGGCCTTGCCGATCGCTCGAAACTGGCGCTAATCGGTATTCAGTCAGATGCCACCGATGCACGCGCGATAGCAGACCGTGTGGCGCAAATGCCCGATATCAATGCGGTGCTCGTTACGATGGGCCGGTTCAATATCCTTGCCGTATGCCTGTTCAATGAACTGTCGGAAGTGCACCACATCGCCTCCGAACAGATACTGGCGATGAAGGAGGTGCACCATGTCGAGACGACCATCGCGGTGCATACCATCAAGTACAATGCGCGCATCGTGCGCATTACCAACGATGCAGCGGCAACGGACAAAGGCGACTGACATCAGAATTATGCGCACAGAACATCAAAAAAATTACGCAATATATCTATCTTTCGCACTCTAGCTTACTATAATCGTAAAGTTCGGATGCCTATCGGTGCCGGGCGCACGGCAAAATATGAGAGACGACGATGGCAACGACAGCTGAATACAAACTGGGCGAATATGCATTCCCGCGTGGCTGGTTCATGATCGGCACATCGGAGGATGCGACCACCACGCCCAAAGGTGTGCGCTATTTCGGTGAGGATTTGGTGCTGTATCGCGGCGAATCAGGCAGCGTGTTTCTGGTCGAGGCCTATTGTCCGCATATGGGCACGCATTTGGCGAATAATACGACATCCTATGTTGTAACCGATAGCGAGCATGTCGAAGGCGACAATATTCGCTGCCCCTATCACGGTTGGCGCTTTGGCCCTGATGGCGATTGTAACCAAATCCCCTATTCCCCGTCGCCGCCGCCCAAGAAGGCAAGTCTGCGCAGTTGGCCTGTCACTGAGCGGGCGCAATGCCTGTGGATTTGGCATGATGTCGAAGGCGGCGAACCTGACTACGAATTGCCCGCTTTTGACAAATATGATGCCCCCTATTGGGTGAACTGGAAGATTGACGTTCTGGGCGAGTTGGAAACGCACCCGATCGAAATTCTCGACAACATGGCCGACAAAAGCCATCTGGAACCAGTGCACGGCACAGTCGACATGGTCAACTTTTCCAATTCCTTTGAAGATCATGTTGTGCGCCAGTTAATGACAGG
The DNA here is from genome assembly GCA_947502815.1 of uncultured Erythrobacter sp. Taxonomy (GTDB): domain Bacteria; phylum Pseudomonadota; class Alphaproteobacteria; order Sphingomonadales; family Sphingomonadaceae; genus Erythrobacter. The sequence continues at coordinate 825,580 of CANNBH010000001.1, read as the reverse complement.
CGGTCACAAGACGCTGGTACATGAAGGTGGATCACCCATGGTTAACGACACATGGTATACCGGCCCCGGTATCCTGCAAAGCAAGATGCACGGATACCTGCCATCACACATGCTGATCACGCATACCCCTGTCGATGATGGCAAGGTAATGGTCTGGCATGCGTTGATGGTCGAAGTCGAAAATGAAGCGCCAACTGAGGAAGACGTTGCGATGGCCCGGCAATTTCAGGAAGCGAGCCGCATGGCTTTCGCACAGGATTTCGAAATCTGGGCGAACAAGCGTCCGGCGGTCAATCTGCTTATGGTGCGCGGCGATGGTCCTTTTGACAAGGTGCGCATCTGGTACAAGCAATTCTACAATCCGCGTGAGCGCGCTTCGGAATTCACCAGCAGGGTGAATGGCAGCTATGTCACTCAGGGCACCATTGACGATCCATGGCCGCAAAGCGCCTGACGAAGAGCGCCCGACTGATTCCACGTCAGGTCCGGGGGCGGCTCACCCCGCCATCTGACCGCCATCGATCACGAAATGCGCCCCGGTGATTTTTGCCGCTTTGTCGCCGATGAGATAGGCGAACATATTGGCGATATCCTCTGGATCGCAGGCGCCGTCTTCTAGCTTGGGCGCATTGCTCATGATCAGGTCCATATCGACGTCTTGCGGGGGCTCCATCATAGTATGCACCATCGGTGTATTGACAACACCGGGACAAATCGCATTGACGCGCACCCCGCGCTTGGCAAACTCGATGGCCAGGCCTTTCGTAATCGCAAGCACGGCGTGCTTTGATGCGGAATAGGCAACGGTGTAGGCGAGCCCAGCAAGCCCAGCTATGGAAGAAGTATTGACAATACTGCCCCTGCTTTTGACCAAATGCGGCATGGCCGCCTGGCAAAGCGCAAAGACCGAGCCTGCATTGATCTGCATGACTGCGTCGAAGTCGGCCATGCTGAATGTATCCGATGGCCCCCACTTGAGAATGCCTGACACATTGCACAGCGCGTCGAGCCCATCTTGCGCAACGGAATCGATCAACGCGGCGCACGATTCGTAATCGCTCGCGTCAAAAAGTTTAACCTGTGCAGGCTTGGGTAGCATCGCTGCAGTTTCATCAAGGCCATCTGCATTGATGTCGGCGATGATGACATTGGCCCCGGCCTCCGTAAGCTTGATAGCGGTAGCGCGGCCAATACCCGAAGCCGCACCGGTAACCAGAATTGTTTTTCCCGCAAGTTCCATAGCACCCTCTCCTGTAGTAGCTTATTATTGCGCAAATTGATGCTTTATGCAATGATTCAATTAGATTTGCGTATTTACATTTGACAGATTTTACGCTTTATGGAAACGATGAATGTCATTCAGGATAATGGGCCGTAGTGATTGCTTGGTCTGCCTAGGATGAAATATGGGAGAGGGTCGAACTGTCAGCAGAAAAGTTATTTTCGCATATCGGCTGCAATGTCGATAGGGCGCATCGCTTATCTGCTGCCGAAGGCCGCACCACTCCCGCACGAAATTTAGCGAGAGGCATGATGGGTCATACATTTACAATCATCGGGGCAGGCATGTCCGGTATTCTCGCAGCGATTAAGCTGCGAGAGGCGGGCTTTGAGGATATTACCATCTATGAAAAAGCCGACCGGATCGGCGGCACCTGGCGAGACAACAATTATCCGGGGCTGACCTGTGATGTGCCTGCACATTGCTATACCTATGCCTTTGCGCGCAATCCGGACTGGAGCGCCTATCATGCGCCCGGCCCGGAAATTCAGGACTATTTCGAGAAAATCGTTGATGATTATGATGTCCGTCCTCTGATCCGTTTCAACAGCGAGGTCAAACGCCTCGAATGGGACGGCGATCATTACATAATAGAAACTGCTGACGGCGAATGCAGCGAAGCCCAGTTTGTGATCGCAGCCACCGGAGTGCTGCACTATCCCAAATGGCCTGATGTTCCCGGCCTCAACAGCTTTTCCGGGCCGGCGATGCATTCTGCGCGCTGGGACACCAGCGTTGATCTGACTGGCAAACGCATCGGCATTATCGGCAATGGCTCGACCGGTATTCAAATGGCAACCCGGCTTGGTCTTGACGGGCATGATGTTGTGCATTTCCAGCGCAGTCCGCAATGGATCATGCCAGTGCCAACGTTCGCCTACAGCGACGAAGATCGCGCACGTTTTCGTGAAAATCCCGAAGAGATCGAGGCGATTGTCACCGATCCGGAATTTATCGATTCGGTCAACCGTTTTACAACCGGTATCGCGGACGCGAATTCGCCTGAAATGCAGGCAATTGAAGACTATTGCCGCGCCAATCTCGAACAGTCGGTCACCGATCCCGAGCTACGCCAGAAACTCACACCTACATACAAGGCGGCCTGTAAACGGCTTGTCTATTCAGCAACTTATTACGAGGCAGCGCAAAAGCCCAATGTCCAAACCATCGTATGCGGTATTGATAAGGTTGTGCCAGATGGCGTCATCGACAAGGATGGGAAACACCATCACCTAGACGTGCTTGCGTTTGCGACAGGCTTTCATACTGATCGCTTTATCCGTCCGACCCTGGTCAAGGGCGTTGATGGCATTGATCTGGAAGATGTCTGGGAAGAACGGTGCAAGGCCTATTACGCCATTTCGATCCCCAGCTTTCCCAATTTCTTCATGATGAACGGCCCTTCGTCACCGGTGGGCAATTTCTCGCTGATCGATGTTGCTGAGCGGCAATGGGTCTATATTAAGGCATTGATCGAAGAAACGATCAAGTCCGAGGCGGATGGCATCGCCGCCAGTGAGGGCGCCCTTGCCGCCTTTGAAGAGAAACGCATCGCCGCTGCGCGAAACAGCGTGTTCGGCTCAGGCTGCACCAGCTGGTATCTTGACAAAACCGGCGTCCCGATCTCCTGGCCTTGGGGCTATGACAAATTCATCGAGGCAATGCAGGAACCGAGGTTTGAGGACTACGAACTGATCGGCGCCAAAGCGGCTTGAAAGCGTAGGCAGCGCAATGCCGCAGGCTGGGACGGGAGCCAACCCATGTCGCGCCTGGTCCGCAGGGAAAGAATGATATGAATAGACAAACATCGCTGCCATCGGATGATATGCTCGAAACGCTGGTAACCGATATCCTTGTGGTGGGATCGGGCGCGGGCGGACTGTGCGCGGCTATCACGGCGCGCGAGCTTGGCGCAGACGTCATCGTTATCGAAAAATCGGACAAGGTCGGCGGTACCAGTGCCACATCGGGCGGCGGTATATGGGTGCCCAATAGCCATCTTATTACCGAACAGGGTGAAACCGATGATCCCGAAATGGCCGTTGAATATCTGATGACCTGCATTGGCGAGCGGGCATCACGTGAGCATCTGGAAACCTATGTTGCCCGAGCCCCGGAAATGATGCGCTTTGTCGAGGACCACGCCGATATCCGATTTATCGCAGGCGAATACGCCGATTATTATCCCGACCTTCCCGGTGCGCGCAAACGTTTGCGCAGCCTTGATCCCGTGCCATTTGATGCGGGCTTACTGGGTGAAGACTTTGCCACTGTGCGTGCCCCACATCCCCAGACCGTGATTTTCGGATTTACCCTGACTATGGGCGAAGCGGCTACGATGACGGCGAAGTTGCCAGGCTGGCGATGGGTTTTTCCGCGTCTGTTCGCATCCTACTATCTCGATCTGCCCTTCCGGTTGAAGACGAAACGACATCGCCGTCTCACGCTTGGCAATGCGCTTATTGGCCGCTCGCTTTATGCACTCAAGCAGCGGGGTGTGAAGCCAATGCTCAACACTGCGCTTGAAGAGCTTGAGAAAGAGGATGGCGCGACCCGCTCTGCGATCGTAACCACACCGGAAGGCAAACGGCGGATCATCGCGCGGCGCGGGATTGTTCTGGCCGCAGGCGGATTTGAGCACAATGATACCATGCGCGAGCAATATCTCACCGGGCGCAGCCATTCCGAATGGAGCGGCACACCGGGCCACAATACCGGCGATGCCATTACCGCCGCCAAAGACATTGGCGCTACGCTCGGCAATATGGATGCTGCGTGGTATGCTCCCAGTGTGCGCATGCCCGGCGATGCACAGGCCATTATCCTGTTTACCGGCCGCGCTTCGCCCGGCGTGTATATCGTCGACAGCACCGGACACCGCTTCCTCAACGAGGCGATCAACTACGATGAGACAGGGCGCAATCTGTCGCAGCATGACGATCAGGGGTGGATCATTTTCGACAGCCGCGCGCGCAAGAATTATCAGATCGGGCCGCTGCTTCCCGGCAGCGTATCTCCCGACAGAAAATGGTGCGATGCGATCAAGCAGATCGTATACAAGGCGGACACCCTGGCCGAACTTGCCGCTATGACGGGAATTGATGCACAGGGGCTTGAGGAAACGCAAAACCGTATGCGCCGCTATGCGCAAAGCGGGGTCGATGAAGATTTTGGCAAGGGCGGCAATGATTATGAGCGCCTTTATGGTGATGCCACAGTAACCCCCAATCCCTGCCTCGCACCCATCGATACGCCGCCCTTTTATGCGTTCAAGGTGTTTCCGGGAGACATCGGAACCAAGGGCGGTGTGACCATCAACACCCATGGACAGGCCATTGATGACAATGGCGATCCTATCGCCGGGCTTTACGCTGTCGGCAATAGCTCGGCTTCGATCATGGGACAGACCTATCCAGGCGCTGGCGTGACGATCGGTCCCGCAATGACATTTGGCTATCTGGCCGTGCGCCATGCGCTCGGGCAGCTCGACACCGAACTACAAACCGTGACTTGAAAAGGAAAATAGTATGACGCTTGAAGAAATTACCGAAGGCATGCGTGCGCGTGTTGGCGATGATGCCGGCCTTAGCAAATCGGTAAAGTTCGATTTTGGCGATGATGGTGTGGTGCGTATCGACGATACGCAGTCACCAACGGTTGTCGACAATACGCCCGCCGACACGGATACGACTATTGCGACATCGCTTGATACGTTTTCGCAAATCAGCACTGGCGCAGTCAGCCCGCAAGTCGCCATGATGAAGGGCGATATCAAGATTTCCGGCGACTTGGGCCTTGTCATGCAGCTCAACAAGGTTTTGGGCTGAATAAAGGACGCTCAGACGGGCAGGCTCGGCGCCGAGCCTGCCCGGACTGTGAAGATTGAAGGCTGCTTTGCCGTCCGTTTGGCATACCCAGTCCTAAAGATCGCCTAATATAAGACCTGAAAAGACAGCTAGTCTAAAGTTCCTAGACTAAGTGCAGCGCCTGCCGGATGAGCTTGTGACCGCTATTGAGCAGCCAGCGCAATGCGCGCCCGATCCGCCACGAAGTGTCTGATTGCCTCGGACTCCTCGCGATCGATATTCTTGTCGAAGGCGACCATGCCATTTCCGGTCAATGCGCCTTCCATCACAATCGCATGCCATACCCGCGCATCCGTCAAGGAAGGGGACATGCGCAGATCGGGCACGGTCCCGCCACTGACTGCGCCGCCACCGTGGCAGGCGATACAATTGCGATTGTAAAGCATCTGGCCCGCCTTGATCGTGGCAGCATCGGCCATATCGGTCACCGCCACCAGATCGCGCGCCAGCATCGGCTCGGCATTAGGGAGCGCTCTGTCGCCGCCCAGCTTGAACGTGATCACGCGGCTGCGATTGGCAACGGGCGCGCCATCGTTCCAGCTAAGCCCGCCCATGAGCATCGGATAGGCCCCGCCCCAACCCGCAACAACAGTCACATATTGCACGCCATCACGCGCCCAGGTGACAGGGGCGGCGATGATGCCGGTTTGCAGATCATGCGACCACAACCGTTCGCCGCTGGCCGCGTCATAGGCGCTGAACATGCCCGTGGAATCGCCTTGGAAAACCAGATTTCCAGCGGTCGAGAGCACTCCGCCATTCCATCCGCTCACATGCGGCGCGCTCCACACCTGCTCGCGTTTGACTGGATCCCACGCGACGAGATTGCCCTTCACAGTCTGACGCACCGCCGCCTGCACAGCGGGATCATCAGGCAGGTCGGCCACACTCAGATCGAGGCCGAGATTGATACCTATGGCATTCGCCTCGTAATTCTCGTCACCCTTGTAAGCAAAGCCGATCTGCTGCTCAGGGATATAAACCAGCCCGGTATCAGGGTTGAACGCCATAGGCTGCCAGTTATGGCCACCAAATGCGCCCGGCATCGAAGCCCAGACCGAATTGTCCTGCGAATACATCGCCGCCGGGTTGATCTGTGGACGACCTGTTTCCAGATCATATCCCGTGGCCCAAGTGACAGGCGTATAGGGATCGGCGGACAGCAATTCGCCCGTTTCCCGGTCAAGCACAAAGAAGAACCCGTTCTTGGGCGCTTGCATGATAACGGGCCGCATCGCGCCTTCGATCACCAGATCGGCCAGGATCATGTGTTGGGTGCTGGTATAATCCCATTGATCGCCGGGCGTATGCTGAAAGTGCCAGACATATTCGCCCGTCGAAGGCCGCAATGCGAGCATCGAGGCGACGAACAGATTGTCTCCTTCGCCTTCGCTGCGGATGGACTGGTTCCAGGTCGAACCATTGCCAACGCCGACATAAAGCAGATCAAGCTCGGGATCATAGGCCATCGAGTCCCACACCGTGCCGCCACCATAGCCATGTTCAGCCTGCCACCAGTCCCCATTCCATGTTTCGGTGGCCTCAGCCAGCACTGCATCGGAGACTTCGCCATCGACTTTGCCGGGTTCGCCCGGCACGGTATAAAACCGCCAAACCTTTTCGCCTGTCTCCACTTTATACGCGCTGACATAGCCACGCACCCCCATTTCCGCGCCGCCATTGCCGATAATCACATGGCCATCGATAATGCGCGGCGCGCCCGTGATCGTGTAGGGAAAGTCGGGATCAACCGTCATAGTGGTCCAAACTGGCTCGCCTGTATTGCCGTCAAGCGCGATAAGCCGGCCGTCAAGCGTCCCGAACACGACCTTGCCATTCCAATAGGCCACGCCGCGATTGACCACATCGCAGCACGCATTGGCCGCCGCCTCGCCAGGCACTTCCGGATCATATTGCCACAGCAATTCGCCTGTCACCGCATCAAAGCTCTGCACCTTTGACCAGGCGCTGGTAGTGTACATGATGCCATCGACGATCAGCGGCGTGGCTTCCTGTCCGCGCGAGGTATCGAGATCGTGATACCAGGCGATGCCCAGCTCGCCCACATTTTCGGCAGTGACCTGGGTCAACGGGCTGTGGCGCGTTTCGGAATAATCGCGGCCATGCGTTAGCCAGTTATCGCTCTGCGTTTGTGCGGCAAGCAGCCGCGCCCGCGTGTCGCCCTGCGCATTTCTGGAATCTCCGCAGCCTGCAAGGCCGATGGCGCTGACCCAGAGCATTGCGATTGCGATGAATTTCATTTTCCCCGATCCCATTTGGATTTTCCGGCTCTGTGCTGCCTACGCGACGCACCGCCGATTATGCTGCCTGATACAACACCGTAGTACGGTGTGTCCTAGGCCGCTGCGTTGATGATCTGCACCTGCGTGAATTCGTTCAGACCTTCCTGCGCGAATTCTGCGCCAAGACCCGATTGCTTTGCGCCCGCGACAGGAATGTCGGGGCCGAAATCAAGATGCTTGTTGATCCATACCGTCCCTGAATTAACTTGTTTGGCAAGATCATAGGCACGCGCCTTGTCTGCAGACCAGATCGAGCCACCAAGGCCATATTCGGTCCCATTGACCAGTTCGAGCGCCACATTGAGATCGTTAAAGCAAACAACCGGCAGCACCGGGCCAAACTGCTCCTCGCGCACTAGCCGATGATCAGCCGCAATATCGCGTACGATAGTTGGCCGGATGAAAAGGCCAGTGCGATCAATGGCGTCTCCGCCGGCGATAACGGTACCATCGCGTCCGGCATCCTCGATAAAGCCGAGCACCTTGTCGAACTGCGCGCGGTTTTGCAGAGGACCGATCTGGGTGCCCTGTTTCAGCCCGTCATCGACAATGGCAGATTCGGCCAGAGCGGCCAATTCGTCGCACAGTTCGTCGTAGATATCCTCATGAGCGTAAATGCGTTTAACCGCGATACAGACCTGTCCGGCATTGAGCATGGCACAGCCAAACAATTGCTGCGCCACTGCCTTCACATCGACATCCGGCAGAACGACGGCGGCATCATTACCACCCAATTCCAGTGTGATGCGCTTGATGCCCGAAGCTGCACTGGCCATCACTTTACGCCCGGTTACCGTCGAACCGGTAAAGCTGATTTTCGCAACATCGGGATGCGTCGTCAGATAATCGCCAAGGTCATTATTGTCGGTGATGACATTGATGACGCCTGCGGGGAAAATGTCGACAGCAAGCGCGCCGATCATAAGTGAAGTCAGCGGTGTTGTCGGTGCAGGCTTCAGAACGACGGTATTGCCCGAGGCGAGCGCAAAGGCGACCTTGGCCCAACCGGTCAATAGCGGGAAATTCCACGGAGCGATGCAGGCAACCACGCCGAGTGGGCGGCGATGCAGCTCAACCTTGCGCGTATCGCTATCATCAAGCACTGCGGCATCCAGATCAAGCTGCGTAAGATAGCGCATGAAGGCGGGCACAGCGCCTGTCTCCATCGCCGCTTCGCCCAGCGGCTTACCCTGTTCCTGCACCAGCAAGCGCGCGATATCATCAGCCCGCGCTTCAATCGCATCGGCAAGCTTTCCAACCCGCGCGGTGCGTTCGGCATAGCTTTCGTGGCTCCACGAAGCGAACGCATTTTTGGCGGCAGATATTGCAGCGCCAGCCTGCGCTTCGGAAGCTATCGGACTTTGCGCAAAACATGCTTCAGTGGCCGGGTTGGAAATGCCCAGCACGGCATCGCCATTCACCAGCGCACCATCGATCAGCAATTTGTAATCCGCCATTATCCCGTCCCTAGCTGCCATCACCGCTCCCCATGCAGCGCCAACAAGCCCCTTACCGCTTTTTGCGCATTATTGAAAGCACTATGTTACGCATAAACTAATCCATTGTTCAACTCGATCGTTTATTGCGTTGTTCGTCGGCGCATGGAGCGTCATCTCGCACGCGCTATGATCGCCTCGGCGCGAAGCAGGTGCGGCCTGTCGAGCATGACCCCGCCATGGCCAATCGCGCCCTTACCTGGATAGGCAGCGAACAATGCCACAATTTCATGGGCCTTGGTCAGTTCCTCGGCGCTTGGCGAAAAGCACTCATTGATGATTGCAGCTTGCGCAGGATGGATTGCGATCATGCCACCAAAACCTTCAGCACTGGCCGTTCGCGCAAGTGTGCGAAGGCCTGCTTCATCCCGGAAATCACCATGCATCGTTTCAATCGCGCGCGCCTCGGCGACTGAAGCACCGATGAGGCAGGCGGAGCGCGCGAACTGATAGGTGAAGGTATAATCGCCTGTTGGCGTGCGGTTGGTTGAGGCGCCAAGCGCGGTCGCCAGATCCTCCGCGCCCCAGGTCATCGCGCAGAGCCTGTCAAAGCCGCCATACTCACGCGTGACCAATGTCGAATGCGGGGTTTCCGTGGCTACGACGATAACGCCCGTAGTGCCCGGCTCGATATCATGTGCTGCCTCCAATGCAGCAAGATAATGATCGAGCCGCTCCACGTCTTTACGGCCTGTTGGTTTGGGCAGCATGACGCCGCCTGGCGCAGCGGGCATGATCCTCACCAGATCGCCCAATGCAAGGCCAGAAGATAGCGGATTGATGCGCACCCACAACCTGTGCCGTTCGCTTTCATTGTCGCGCAGAAATTGCTGCACTTTTACCCGCGCATCGGTCTTTTCGTCCTCGGCAACGGCATCTTCCAGATCGATCAGGACAATGTCAGCCTCGCTGGCGCAGGCCTTGGCCATCTTTCGTTCGCTATCGCCCGGCACGAACAGCCATGACCGCGCCCCGTGCGCTGTTGCAATGCCGCTCATTGTGCTTTCCACACAGGCTTGCGCTTCTCGGCAAAGGCGCGCGGCCCTTCCTGTGCATCTTCGCTGCGATAGGCCGTTTCCCAGATATGGCGCGCAGTTTTGAGAGCGGCGGTTTTGCCCATTTCCGTTGACATGAGCACTGTCTCCTTGCCCGCTGCAACGGAAAGCGGCGCATTGGCTGCGATGCTGCGGGCGAGCCCCAGGGCCTCCTCGAGCAGGCTTTCGCGTGTCGTAACGCGGTTGATGAGGCCAGTTTCGTAAGCCCGCTGTGCGCTCAGTGGATCACCTGTCAACACCACCTCCATAAAGATACGCTGCGGGATCATGTGAATGAGCGGCGCGGCCCAAGGCGAGCCGCGTCCGACCTTAGCCTCGGATATAGCAAACCGCGCATTGTCCGAGGCGACACACAAATCGCAGGCCTGCGCGATCAGCCAGCCGCCGCCATAGGCAACACCGTTGACAGCAGCGATGGTCGGCTTGGTCAGCGCTACAGTGTCGCCGGGCACAGGGAACATATCGGGCGGTGGGACAACCATTTGCATCTGCGACATTTCCTTAAGATCGCCTCCTGCGCAAAAAGCCTTGTCTCCGCTGGCGGTTAGGATCGCGACCTTGAGCGCCGGGTCGCTCTCGAACCGCTCCCATCCGGCAAACAGTCCTGCGCGCACATCCTTGCCCAGCGCATTGCGCGCATCGGGTCGGTCGATAGTGAGTACGGCAATCCCGGTTTCGGGCACATCGAAGCGAACAGCGTCAGTCATCAAAATCCTCGTGCAAAAAGAGAATGGGCATCGCGCTCAAGACCTTCGCGAAAATCGGGGCTCGCGATAGCAATGAGCGCCTTTGCCCGTTCCACCAGCGTCAGGCCGCGCAATTGCGCCGCGCCATATTCGGTAACGATCACGTCCACCTCGCTGCGGCTGGTGGTAACCGGGCCGGATAGCTGCGGAACGATCCGGCTTGCCATGCCCCTTGCTGCGGTTGCGGGCAAAGCGATGATGGCATGTCCGCCCGCAGCACGACTCCCTCCGCGCACGTAATCAACCTGGCCACCGGTTGCTCCGGCATAGCTTGATCCAACCGTTTCGGCGTTGACCGCGCCTGTGAGATCAACCTCAATCGCCGAATTGACAGAGACCAGCTTAGGGATGGCCTGCAAGATGGCTTCATCATGCGTCACCTGCGATGATGCGAGCGCCACGGCTTTGTTGTGATCGGCAAAATCATACAGCGCGCGACTGCCCATCAGTGCGCCGACCACCGAAATGCCGCGAAATTCGCTTTTGGTCGCATTGGTCAGCGCGCCGCTTTCGTACAGATCGAGCAGCGCCTCGCCCATCATGCCAGAATGCACACCAAGATCGCGGCGATCGCCAATCGACTGCGCTATTGCATCGGGAACCGCGCCGATGCCGAATTGCAGGACGCTGCCATCCTCGACAAACTGCGCACAGTGCCGCGCCGTTGCGCGATCCGACTCGCGGATCGGTGCTCGCTCCAGCGTGACAAGCGGGCGATCGGTTTCGATGAAAAAGTCGATATCGCTCGCGGCCAGCTGGGGGTCACCATGCAAATAGGGCATTTGCGCGTTGATTTCCGCCACAACCACCCGCGCTTTGCGCACCGCCGCATCAGCATAGTCGCCGATAATGCCATAGCTGTGATGGCCGTTGGCATCAGCAGGGCTGACCTGCACAAAGGCGACATCGCAGGCAAGCTGGCCGTTTTCGATCATGCGCCCAATCTGCCCAACATGGCACGGCACGATGCCCAGCACCCCGGCCTTGCTAAGCTGGCGCAATGCACCAAGCGCGCCCATGCTCAGCACGCGAATGTAATCGGTATGCTCAGGGCGCAAAACACCTGAAAAACTTGATCCAGCAAAGGCTGCCACAGGGCCAATCGCAGCGCGCTGCGCAATCAGCGCTTCGATCAGCGGTAGTGGTTCGCCACAAGCCTGGCTCCAAACGATGGTATCGCCTGACCGCACGACCCCGGAAAGGTCGATGCTATCGGCGGGCAGCCGTACACTCATGAAACCATACTCGTCATCAGATCGCGCGCTCGCGCCCTTCCCAGTAGGGTGCACGCAATTCGCGTTTGAGCACCTTGTTGGCTGGGCTAAGAGGAAACTCGCCTTCCCATACCGTAATGCTGCGCGGCAATTTGTAGCCCGCAATCAAGGGCCGACAATGCTCGATGATATCCTGCTGCGTGATCTCGGCGCCATCATGCAGGCGTATAATGGCATGCACCGCTTCGCCCCATTTATCCGACGGAATGCCGATTACCGCGCATTGGCGCACCGCTGGATGGCTGGCGACGGCATTTTCCACCTCGACCGAATAGACATTTTCACCGCCTGAAATGATCATGTCCTTGACCCGATCGACGATATACAGCCAGCCTTCGTCATCCATGCGCCCGCCATCGCCAGTGTGCATCCAACCATCGCGAAGCGCTGCGGCGGTTTCTTCCGGCCGACGCCAATAGCCCAGCATCATGTTCTCGCCGCGCACCGCAACCTCGCCGATTTCTCCGCGCGGTAGCTCGCTGCCGTCTGAATCCACCACCCGAACCCTGTTGCCGGCCAGCGCGCGCCCTGCCGCACGGTTAATGCCACGCGCACGGTATTCGCCATGCAAGGCGTAATCAGGAAGCACGGTACACACAGGTGACAGTTCGGTCATGCCGTAGATCTGGAAAAACCGACAATCAGGCAGCGCAGCGATAGCACGGTCAAGCAGCGCCTCGGTTATGGGCGAGCCACCATAGATGATCGTCTTGAGCTGTGAGAGATCTGTCCTGGCAAATTCCGGGTGCTCGATGAGCATCTGGATCACCGCCGGGACAAGCAGCGTTTCGGTGCATTTTTCCTCAGCCAGCAAGCGCAGTGCTTCTGCCGGTTCAAACTGCGCCATGATCACACTGGTCGCGCCAGCGCAGATCAGCGAAATGCTCGGCCAGGTGCCAGCGGCATGAAACATGGGGCCATTGAGAAGAAACACCGAATTGGGCGGGAAGAAGCCTTCGGTCCAGACCTGCATCGCCTGAGAAATGACGGCTCGGTGGCTTAGCATGGCGGCCTTTGAACGCCCCGTCGTGCCGCCTGTATAGCCCAGCTGAAAACAATCGTCCCCGCCCATATTGGCATCTTCGCAAGGTGACGCTGCGGCAAGCAGTTCCTCATAACGCGCCAGCGCACTATCGCCATCGCCCATAAAGATCATATGCATATCGGGCCGCGCTTGATGCAGCGCGGTGCCCATTTCAGCCATCTGATCATCGACCAGCAAAACCGAGGGCTGACAGTCTTCGACAGCGTCGATCAATTCGCTGACGGACCAACGCCAATTGAGCGGCACCAATATGCCGCCAGCCCAGGGGACTGCCACAAGCAACTCGAAAAACCGATCGCTGGTAAGCGCCAGCACCGCGACGCGGTCACCGCGCTTGACCCCAGTTTCGCGCAGGACGCTGCCCACTCGCGCGACCCGCTCCTGCACTTCGCGCCAGCTGCGCTTGCGTCCCGCAAAGATGGTCGCCGTATGATCCGGGCGCACTTGTACATTGCGCGCCAGCATATGCGTCAGGCCGACCGAGGCGCGCGGCGGGTGTGCGTGATCAAAATTCGACATGATCAACTCCTTTAAGCGAAAGCATGGCGCGTGCCTCACCAGCACTCGCAATCTCCAGACCGAGTCCGTCGATAATCTGACGCACCTTGCGCACCTGATCGGCATTGGATGCCGCCAGTTCGCCGGGTGCGATCCACAGATTGTCTTCCAGACCCACGCGCACATTTCCGCCCATCGAAGCCGCCATAGCGCACACCGCCATCTGCGCGCGGCCCGCACCCAGCACCGACCAGCGATAGGCATCGCCAAACAGGCGATCGGCCGTGCGCTTCATATGCATGATATCGTCTTCATGCGCGCCGATGCCGCCCAGCAAACCGAAGCAGGTCTGGATAAACAGCGGAGCCTTCACCAACCCCTCTTTCCAGAAATAATGCAGATTATAGAGATGACTGGTATCGTAGCATTCAAATTCATAGCGCGTATCGAAGGCGTTCAGCTGGGTGATTGCGGATTCGATTTCCGCAAAGCTGTTGCGGAACACCAGATCGCGTGAGGCTTCGAGCATTTTGCGCTCCCAGTCATGCTGAAAATTATCGTAACGATTCAGCATCGGGAACAGGCCGAAATTCATCGATCCCATATTGAGAGAAGCGACTTCGGGTCGCCAGTGCATGGCAGGCGCGATGCGTTCCTGGATAGGCATGAAAGGCGAGCCGCCTGTCGTGAGATTGACCACCACATCGCTGCGCTGCTTGATCGCGCGCAGAAACGGCGCGAAGGCTTCGGGTCTCTGATCGGGACGGCCATCCTCGGGGTTGCGCGCATGCAAATGCACAATTGCTGCGCCAGCCTCGCTAGCCGCTACTGCTGCATCGGCGATCTGCTCGGCTGTGATGGGCAGATGCGGCGACATGGACGGCGTATGGATCGAACCTGTCACCGCACAGGAAATAATGACTTTGCCCTTTGCACCGCTCGGCATCCGGCTTCTCCCACTTTCTTGATATGCCTTACCGCCAATAAAACTGACGATTGACATAAAATGAACGTTATTTATTTAAGGTTGCATAAATCGAGCGAGGGGACAAAACAACCGCAAATGCCAAAAATCGCTGTTACCAAGATGGAAGCCCGCCGCGAGGCGATTGTCGCAGCCGCCGAGCAGGTTTTTGTCGAGAACGGACTTGCGCAGACTTCAATTGCTGCGATCGCACGCGAGGCGGGCATTTCCGATGGCCTGCTCTATCGCTATTTCGATGGCAAGATCGATCTGCTGACCGAAGTACTTGAACGGTTTTATGGCAAGATGATCGCGCGCACGCAAAATCTGGTCGAGGCGGAAACGCAGCTGGAACAGCAAATGACTGCACTGGTGCACAGCCATTTGCTGGCTTTCTGCGAAAATCCAGGCCTTTGCCTGCTGTTCATTCGCGAAGTTCGCGCCTTAGAAACGTATGCCGGATCACGCATCGAGCAATTCAATCGGCAATATACCGCTATCCTGGTGCGTGTTTTGCAGGCCGCGGCAGAGCGCGGAGAGATTGCCAGTGATATCGATGCACGGCTGGTGCGCGATATGGTGTTTGGCGGCGTGGAGCATATCGCCTGGAGACAGATCGCACGCAAAGGCCCTGTTGATATCGATGGCACCACGAATACTATCGTGCGTGTTTTGATACTCGGGCTAAGGGGCGGGGAATAAAGCATGACCAAGGCCAGCTTTACCGCCGTCCTCGTTGCCAACCGCGGGGAAATCGCTTGTCGTATTCTGCGCACGGTGCAGGCGCAGGGCATGCGCGGGCTTGTCGTGTATCACGCGGCTGATGCTGCCACGCCGGCAATCGCAATGGCCGATACGGCTATCGAAATTTCGGGTGCAACGCCTGTAGGCGCTTATCTCGATGCCGCGCAGATCATCGAGAAAGCCAAGGCTGCGGGCGTCGATGCGATCCATCCCGGCTATGGCTTTCTCTCCGAAAATGCCGATTTTGCGCGCGCCGTTGCCGAAGCGGGCATGGCTTTCATCGGCCCGACGCCCGAAGCCATCGAATTGATGGGTGACAAGGTGCGCGCGCGCCAATTCGTCGCCGACAATGGTTTTCCGGTGGCCCCTTCCGCGATCGAGGATGATGATCCTGAAACCTTTGTTGAGCGCGCCCGCGCCGTAGGTGCGCCACTGCTGATCAAGCCGTCGGCAGGCGGCGGCGGCAAGGGCATGCGCATCGTGCGCAATCTGGCGCTTCTGGAAGAAGAAATCGAACGCGGACGCAGCGAAGGGGAACGCTACTTCGGCGATGGACGGCTTTATGCCGAGCGCTATATCGAGCGTCCGCGCCATATCGAGGTGCAGGTGCTTGGCGATGCTGCAGGCAATGTTGTGCATGTGTTCGAACGCGAATGTTCGGTGCAGCGGCGCTTTCAAAAGATCGTCGAGGAAAGCCCCTCGCCGGGCCTCACTATCCGGGAACGAGCCAATATCTGCGAAGTAGCCGCCGGGATCGCGCGCGCGGCCGGTTATCGCAATGCCGGAACGGTTGAGTTCATATATGGGCAGGGCGAATTCTTCTTCCTGGAAATGAACACAAGGCTGCAGGTCGAGCACCCGGTGACCGAGGAAGTGACTGGCATTGACCTTGTTGCTGAACAATTGCGCATCGCAGCTGGCGAACCGCTGGGATACGGGCAGGACGCAGTAAAATCGCACGGTCACGCCATCGAACTGCGCCTTTATGCCGAGGATGCGGCACGCGATTTTGCGCCGACCACCGGGCCGCTTCTGGCCTTTCGTCCGCCGGATAATGCACGCGTTGATGCAGGCGTTGGCGAAGGCGGTGCAGTATCCGCCAATTTCGATCCGATGATCGCCAAGGTGATCGTGCATGCCGAAGACCGCCAGGCCGCCATCGCCAAGGCAAAGGCGGCGATGCACGATTTCGTCGTGCTAGGCTGCAAAACCAATGCCGCCTTTCTCGCGCGGCTGATGGATGATCCCGATTTTGTGAGCGGCGATGTACATACCGGCATGCTGGCAGACAAACCTGAGCTCGCCGCCGATCCGTCGCTGGAGGATGCAACGAGCAGCGTTCTGCTGGGCGCGGCCGCGCTGTCCTTGCGCCCGGTCCGGGACGCTGCCGAGGCAGTTCCTGAACTTCATGCCGCGATAGGCCACTGGCGAAACTGATATGCTGCATCATCTGACAATCGACGACATGCCACATTCCATCTGGCTAAGCCGGAGCGAAGAGGAGTATTGCCTGCATCACGAAGGCCGCGCTATCCCGGTCTCGCTGACACAGGGGACGGCTGGACGCTGCAGCTTGTGCATCGGGGGTGTTAAACATCCCCTCACGATGGTCAGCTCAGGCGATACCGTCTTTGTGCATTTTAAGGGCAATGCCTACAACATTGCCTTCAGCGATGCGGTCACCTTTTTTGCGCAGGCCGGGGGGGGCAGCGCAGACGATGTCATCACAGCGCCTATGCCCGGTGCCGTGGTCTCTGTGAATGTCGCGTCAGGCGACAGCGTGAACGAGGGTGATGTGCTGGCAATTATCGAAAGTATGAAACTGGAGACCGCGCTCAAGGCACCGCGGAACGGCATCATTGAGGCCGTATCTTACGAGCCGGGCCAGACCTTTGAGCGCGATGCAGTGCTTGTAAAACTCGTGTTGGAGGACGACTGATGGCCCGGATTACGAGCACGATCGACATCGCATCATCAAGCTATCAGGCGAATTACGCGCATCACACAGGCTTGGCTGCGCAATTGCACGCTATGCAGGATGACGTGCGGCACAAACGTCCGCAGCGCGATCTTGACCGGCTTGAACGGCAGGACAAGGCGTTTCCGCGCAAGCGATTGGAAGACTTGCTTGATCCCGGCACGCCGTTTCTCGAACTGTCCACGCTGGCGGCGAACATGGCGTATGATGGCGATGCGCCGGGCGCGGGCCAGATTTCAGGGATCGGCATCGTCGCTGGCCGAGAGGTCATGATCCATGCCGACGATTCCTCGATCAAAGGCGGCGCGTGGTATCCACTGTCGGTCAAGAAAATCGTGCGCACGCTCGATATGGCGATCGAGAACCGTCTGCCGATGATCCATCTGTGCGACAGCGCGGGCGGCTATCTGCAATTGCAGCGCGACCTGTTTGCCGACCGCCACTATGCTGGACGTATTTTCCGCAACCAGTCAATCCTGTCCAAGATGGGCGTGCCGCAACTGGCGGTGGTCTTCGGCCATTGCACGGCAGGCGGCGCTTATATTCCGGCGCTTAGCGATTACAGCGTGATCGTGCGCGGCACCGGCGCGATCTTTCTGGGCGGTCCGCCGCTGGTCAAGGCGGCAACAGGCGAAGTCGTCTCGGTCGAGGAACTGGGCGGCGCGGACATGCATACCTCTGTCTCGGGCACGGCGGACTATCCCGCCGCGAGCGAGGGCCATGCCATCGCGCTGGCACGCGAGATCGTCGGCAAATGGACCCCGCCCGAAAAAGCGCGCGTTGATCGCATCGCCCCTGAACCGCCCGCCTATGATGCGCGCGAACTCTATGGCATCCTTCCACAGGATGCGAAAACCGCGTTCGACATGCGCGAAGTCATTGCGCGGATCGTTGATGGCAGCCGTTTTCATGAATATCAGCCCGCTTATGGCCAGACGCTGATCTGCGGCTATGCGCGCATTCACGGTTTCAAGATCGGCATCCTCGCGAATAACGGCGTGCTGTTCAATGACAGCTCGCTCAAGGGAGCGCATTTCATCCAGCTGTGCGACAAAAACCGTACACCGCTCCTGTTCATGCAGAACATCACCGGCTTTATGGTCGGGCGCGAATATGAGCGGCGCGGGATTGCCAAGGATGGCGCGAAACTGATCATGGCGGTTTCCGGCGCGAGCGTTCCCAAGATCACACTCAATTGCAACGGCGCATTCGGCGCAGGCGTCTATGGCATGTCGGGCCGCGCTTTTGATTCGCGTTTCCTGTTCAGCTGGCCCAACTCAGAAACCTCAGTGATGGGCGCAGAACAGGCCGCCAGCGTGCTGACCCAGCTCAAGGTGACACAGATGGAGCGCGAGGGCAAAACAATGAGCGAGGAGGAGATCGCCGCAATCCGTGATCCTGTGCTGGAGGATTACAAGCGCGAGCAAAGCGCCTATTACTCAACCTCCGAACTGTGGGATGACGGCATTCTTGACCCTGTCGATACGCGCAACGCGCTGGGCATCTGCCTGTCAGCAGCACTCAATACGCCGATTGCCGAGCCGCAATATGGAGTGTTCCGGATGTAGCGGTTTGACGCTTTACATCTCGCGCAGCTTCGTATTCATCACCTTGCCCGAGGTGTTCTTGGGAAGATCATCGAGAAATACGAAGCCGGCAGGTAGTCTGTAATTGGCCATCTCCTTGCAGCACCATTGGTGCAAATCGTCGGCGCTGCATTGAGCGCCTGCCCGCAACACGACAAACGCCTTGCCCATCTCTTCCATCCGCTCATCGGGCACCGCCACAATGGCGCTCTCGGCAATGGCTGGATGCGCGGCAAGGGCATTCGATCATACCATAGGCGGTCACCGTATCGACCAGACCCATTTCGCTGCGCATCCGGCGCGCCAGTTAGCGCGGAACGCCGGCGGCACCTGTGGCTGCTCAACGCAGCGAACTGATATAGAACGGCCCTTCCTCCATGCGCGCGAGCAGCGACTGGTAGATCGTCGGCGGACCGGGCAGAAAGGCAATCCTGTCATGCACGATATGCGCAACGGCCAGCGCCAGACTGCCTCGCCATTCGAAATGCCGGGAAGGAAACGCTGCTTTTGTTCCTGCGTGCCGTAAGCCAGCATTGTTGGACCAGCCAGTTCAACACCCAGATGACCAATACGTCCGGGTGCGCCACTGCGCGCATGTTCCTCGGCAAAAATCACCTGGTCCATGACGCTGACGGCGCGCCCACCCCTTTCTTCGGGGCAACCGATCACGCTCCAGCGCTCCTCGGAAAGGCGCGCATCCCATTCGCGGTGCCTTTCCGGCATGGGTGCAGGTGCGGGGAACGCTCCTCTCGAAGTGTTTATCGCCGCTGTTGATCGTAAGGGCTGGAACCATGGCTGCGATGTCATGGCTCTGATGGATGCCGCCGAAGACCTTGTGCGGCCATTGTAGGATCGCCCTGTGCGCGTGGACCGTGAGACGCTCGCTTTGAGCTATGCTGGCGTTTACTCAAGCTTTCTGCGTCATGCCGAAAAGGCCGCTGAGGACTACGGTCTCGACACCCGCGACATCCTCGTGGAACTGGGCGCGCGTAAGATGGTTGGCGGTCAGAAAGATATGATCGTTGACGTCGCGCTGGATATGCTCAATGCGCGCAGCAAAAGCGCATAGTACACCTGAGGCAATGGCGGCCCTGACAAGACGGCGCGACCTTTTGGGAGAAATATAATGGATCGATTGCAAAGCAAGGTTGCGCTGGTGACAGGCGGGGCCAATGGTATTGGTGCAGGCATAGTCCGGCGCTTTGTCGATGAAGGTGCCCGCGTGCTTATCGCTGATGTTGATGAGGACGTTGGCACAACTTTGGCCAAGGAGCTTGGCCAGAGTTTCAGGCGCCTCGACGTAACTTCAGGCGATCAGTGGCGCGATGTCATCGCATCATGCGAGCGAGAATTCGGCAAGCTCGATTGCCTCGTCAACAATGCCGGAACGATCGTATACAAGACACTCGACGACCACACAGAAGACGACATTCGCCGCGTCATCGAAGTCAATCTTATCGGCATGATGATTGGCTCGCAGGCTGCTATTCCTGCCATTGAGCGTGCGGGAGGCGGTTCGATCATCAATATGAGCTCTGCTGACGGCATCTCAGCCGCCAATGCGCTTACCGCCTATTGCGCGTCCAAATTCGGTGTGCGCGGTTTTACCAAGGCGCTGGCGCTGGAACTGGGGCATCGCGGGATCAGGGTCAATTCCATTCACCCCGGCGGTATTCGATCCCAATTGTCCAATCCCGCAGGGCTGCCAGCCGAAATCTTCGAGCAAGGCTTCAAGACCTATGCTGCCGAGCGATCCGGTCATCCGCATGAAGTCGCAGCTGTTGCCGCGTTTCTGGCATCCGATGATGCATCCTATTGCATGGGGACAGAAATAGTTGTCGATGGCGGTCTGATTGCAGGACACTATTACGCCGGACTGCCCGGCACGCCCGAAGCATTGATCCCCAAGCAGAACGGCTGAAGTTTGTTTTGGTACAGCCAGAACAAGAGCGGCATTGGCTTAGTTGATCCTGGCAGATCAGGCATTAATTACCTTTGGGCGGATCGAAGATTTCAAGCGTGCCGATTATGGCGCGGTTATCCTTGAACCGTTTGGCCAAGCGACAGGTATAATCGACCTTGTGCCGTTCATCATGATATTCGCCCAGCGTGCGGAAGGCCATCTCTTCGCGCCCCTCGTCGTCCATATGCATGTCGGCTATATAGCAGCGCGACGTTGCGCAGTCGCCCTCGAGCTTGACAGCAAAGTTGCCGAGCATGTGCTGGGTATCTCCGCAATTATCGAGATAGCTGCGGATCGAAGCGGTGATCGGCTCGCAGCCTTTGAGTTGCCCGGCACCAAAATCAGCCGCTGCATTGGGTAACAAGATGGCCCGCCATACGTTCCAGGCATGTTGGTCCATTGCGCGCGCCAGGCGAATGGCGGCGCGCTCAATATAACGCTCGACGAGCAGATCTTCGAAAGCCCTAGGTTCTGTTGACAAAAGCTCGATGAGGATTCCCAAAGTGGTCATTCACTGATTCAAAGCCGCCTTTTGCGAGGGCATTTATGGGACGTGGTGATTTGACGGATGCGGAGTGGGAACTGGTCGGGCCGCTGCTTCCGCCTGAGCGGGGTCGCTGGGCACGACCATCACAGGATAACAGGCACTTTCTCAATGGCATGCTGCATGTGTTGCGGGTGGGCTGCCCGTGGCGCGATATGCATGAAAGATACGGTAAGTGGAACTCGGTCTACGTCCGGTTTCGGCGATGGGCTGAACAAGGCGTGTGGGACGCGCTGCTGCAAACTCTGGTCGATTTGGGGCTAACAGACGACTGGCAGCACATGACCGACAGCACCAGTGTCCGTGGCCATTCGCAGGCTGCGGGCGTTAAAGGGGGACTTATAAGGAAGCTCTTGTTCGATCACGCTGCGGCTTTACGCGCAAAGTCCACGCCCGGTGTGACACCTCTTCACTTCATCCTGAGCGGTGGTGAGGCCTCGGATTACACGGCAGCCGAACCGCTTATGGAGCTGCCGCTTCCTGCGCCAAAGCGCCGCTCGCGGACAAAGGTTACGATAGTGACAGGTTCCGCGAAAGCCTGCTGATGAACGGCATCCTGCCGATAATACCGCCGAAAGCGAACCGCAAAGTGCCAGAGCCACCCGACTACCGCCGTTATCGTGACCGTAACCGCGTCGAGCGCATGTTCAATAAACTCAAGCAATCACGCCGAATCGCAACCCGCTACGACAAAATCGCTCTTTCCTTCGAAAGCTCCCTAAACCTTCCAAGCGTGCGCCTCTGGATCAAATCTTACGTCAACAGGACATAGGCCATATCTACCTTTTTCTCCTTCTTCATGCGAATTTATTTTGTTGGATAGCCCATAGTCTTCACCGCAAAACTTCTATTGCACTGCAACAAAATCACTCGAGAATCTGCGCAACAATGATATTATGGGCATTCAGGGCACCGTATCGCGTAAAATTCGTTGACTATCTTTACGCATTAGGTAAATCTGATTCAATTAGACCCGTAGAAAACGCGGTGAAAGGCGCCGAAAAAGGCGGGATGGGAGAAAAGATGGCAAAGGTAACCACACGAGGCTTGCTCAAATTCGGTGCGAATGTGAGCATTCTCGCGCTTGCGAGCCCGGCAATTGCGCAGGACAGTTCAAGCAGCGTTCCGGCAGAAGCGGCCGAAGAAGACGGTATTTCAACGATCGTCGTCACTGCGACACGCGATGATCGGACGCTCGAAGAAGTGCCGATTCAGGTTGATGTAGCCGATGGCGACTTGCTCGAGGATCTCAGCATTCTCGATGTGAAAGACATCTCGCTGCTGTCTCCCGGGTTGGAGCTGAGCAACAACGATCCTCGCAAAAATACCACGACATTGCGCGGTGTATCCTTCGATCCGGACCAGGGCACCTCGCCGGCTGTGGAAGTCTACTACAACGAAATTCCTATCGATGCGCAGGTGGCTTATACGGCGATTTACGACATCGAACAGATCGAAGTTCTACGCGGTCCGCAGGGCCTGCTGCGCGGTCTCAACTCTCCTGCCGGGGCGTTGACGATCCGCACACGTCGCCCCAACTTCGATTTTGTCGAAGGCTATGCGACAGGCACTGTGACATCGCGCGATGGATACAATTTGCAAGGGGGCGTTTCGGTGCCCTTGTCAGATACTTTCGCTGTGCGCCTGTCCGGACTGATTGATGGCAATGAGGCCAATGCAGTCACCAATATTGTCCTGGATGAAGAGTCTAGGAACCGCACAGAAAGTGTTCGCGCAACGCTGGGTTGGCGTCCCACAGATGACTTCACTACCTATCTGACATATCAGTATCTGGATTCCAACCTGCGGCAGCATCAGCAGGTCGTGGGCGACGGAAATACACCGTTTGGTATCTACAGCGAAGTTTTCGGAACGCCCTCTATCTTCGTTCCGGTCGGTTTTGGTGGCGGCCCCTTTGCCGTGGATGAAAGCGTCAGATCCGGTCCTTCTGCCGAAGCAGGCGATTATATCGCCGTTGCAGACGGCGGTAGTGACATCAGCCGCGAGACTCATCTGATCAATCTCAATGCCGAATATGATTTTGGTGCGATGACCATAAGTTTCGCCGGTGCATATCAGCAAACAGATGCTTTTGACTCGCGCGATCTTGATACAGGTAATGCCATACCTGGCTACCTCCAGTTTGACTCAACCACCGTACCCTTCCGCAACAGGTCAGCCGAATTGCGTTTGGCCTCGAACGATGATGAGGGTTTTGGCTGGGGTGTCGGGGCATTTTATCTTAAGGGAGGTGGCTCTGCTCCAGTAGTGAACACCCGGAACTCCAACCTTTTCAGCTACGCCGTAGACCCGACGACATTCGTGCAATCGCCGCTAGGGCCTAATGGCACCTTTATCACTGTGCCTAACGAATTGCCTTTGACAGCAATTGCAACCGTGCCAGTCACGCAGGAAACAACATCGTTCAACGCCTATCTTCGCTACTTTGCCGGACCGCTGCGCATTGAAGGCGGCGTTCGTTATTCGATTATTGACCGCTCACAGCAGACATTGATAACGACCGAAGGTTTCATCGAGTCGGGGCCGATAGCTGGTATCCCGCCCGAGTTGGAGGACATCCGTGAACGGCCATGGACCGGCGGGCTCAATATCGGCTATTCGATCACGCCGGATATCAATGTCTATGCCGCCTTCGGCACCTCCTTCCGTGCACCAACCACTGGTGTCGCGACTCCGGCGGGCATTTCCGATGATCTGGTGCGCTCCGATAGCGAACGCACCAATTCTTATGAAATTGGTACGAAGGGAACTTTGCTGAACGGTGATCTGCGGTTCAGCATCGCGGCATTCTATCAGGAATTCGACGGGTTCCTTTCCCGTTTCAGTAACATCTTTTTCGATGCACCCGAAAATCCAGGCGGGCAAAACGGATTCTTCGATTTTAACTTCAATGGCGATGCAACAGTTCAGGGCATCGAAGGCTCATTCTCCGGCTCAATTACATCCAATTGGGATATCGGCCTGAATTTAGCCTATGCCAATGCGCGCTATGACGATGCAGCTTTGCCGTGCAATGATTTTGCTGGCACCGGCTCACCCAATCAGGATGGCACTCCCTCTGTGACGGGCGATGGCAATGTAAGCTTCTGCGTTTCGGACGACCGGCTTGCCGAAGTGCCCGATTTCAATGCCTCGGGCAGCACGGAAGTGCGTATTCCGCTCAATGACGTTACGCCGTATGTCTCGACCTTGTGGACCTATCGCCCGGGCTTTTTCTCGGAGCTTTCGCAGTTTGATTATCGCGACCGGTTGAACATCAATCTGTTTGCAGGTGTTCGCAGCAATGATGGTGATTGGACGGTGACCATGTTTGCCAAAAATCTGCTCAATCAAAAACGGATCACAAATATCTCATTGGGAACGCAGACAATCGCGGCAACAATCGATGGAGCTTTCGACTCCGGTTATCGCACGGTGAACGTGACGACGCCGCGTGAGCTTGGCCTGACTCTTAGCTATAATTTCTGAGACAGTTCACAAACATATGAAACCAAATTGAAGGTGGGAAGCGCGGCAAGCGCTTCCCCCTCTTTTCATTCGCCAAAGATGCAAGGCCGCTTGATAGAAAGCCAATGCAAACTGCCATTATAGACTGGATTTGCGACGATCTATGAGTGGTCAGCATTTTTGCGTATTATTGAAACTCTTCTACGCAAAATACTAGTCTGGGCAGGCATCATCTATTTTATCTGATGAAATCGCACCACAGCGACCAATGCCATCAGTGAATGCTGCCAAAGATCGCTCTGCAATAAAAGGGGGAAAGCCATGCACGATGATGCACGCAAGGATTTTCGAAATGCACTTGGGTGCTTTGCCACAGGTGTTACCATCGCGACGACCATGGATGCTGTGAACAATCCCGTAGGCGTCACCGCAAGCAGTTTTAATTCCGTAAGCCTCGACCCGCCGCTTGTGCTGTGGTCGCTCGGCAAAAACAGCCTCTCGCGCGAAGCGTTTTGCGACAGTGGCCATTTTGCCATCCACATCCTTGCAGCATCACAGGAAGGGTTATCGAACCGCTTCGCACGTTCCGGCCAGGATAAATTCGCCGACGTCCTTTGGTCCGAGGGCCGTCTAGGATCACCTGTATTTACTGATCATGCCGCGCTATTCGAATGTCGCACACGGCATCAATATGACGGTGGAGACCATATCATCTTCGTTGGTGAAGTTGTCGCTTACGAAACGCGCGATGTTGCACCGCTGTTGTTCCATGGAGGCCGCTATGCCGAGCGGCGACCGCGGGACAAGCCGCCAGAACAAGCATCGGTTGATATCGAAAGCGGAAAATTCAGCGATGATTTTCTATTCTATCTCATCTCACGTGCCCACTTCCAGACATCGCGTCCGGTTCGTGAGAAACTCGCCGCCTGCGACGCCACTATGGATCACTATCTGACGCTCGCCGTGCTCAGTATGGAAGCGCCGCTGACCCGGCATGACCTCGCACAACGCCTCGCCCATACCGGCCATAGCCCGGGCGATGACCTGCTTGGCAATATGGTGTGTCGCGGCCTTATCAGGCAGGAGCATGGTGGTGGATATGCGCTAGTCGAAGATGGCCGCAAACTGTTTATCGAAACGCTGGCCTATGGGCAGGCTTTCGAGGCTGACCTGGCCGATCACTTTACCCCTGCTGAACTGGCCGAGACCAAACGCGTTCTAAGGCGCATCATCGAACTTTCCGGCACGGATGTGCCGTTGCCCTAGCGCGGCTCACTTGTCTGGCAGATGAAACAGCTTTTCGAAAATTCGCTCGACTTCGGAATGCCGCTTGGCTTCAATTTTAGACGTAATGACAGACGCCTCAGGGTGACATCAACAAAAATGAGGAAGCGCACACAGGCCGCTACCCCCTTTTATCTTTATAAACAGTGGTGGATGCGTTAGATCGCGGTTTCCGGCACAATTCACGGGCGGGCGTAGCTACGGATTCCCCAAGGCGAATACGGCCTTATGTTCCCGCATCGCACCCGATATAAATAATTAAACGCAGGAAGAACAGATGACCCCGGCCAGCTCCAATGATCGCAACCCCGATGATTATCGTCCGGGTGTGGGGATCATGCTCGTTAACATGCATGGCGACGCGTTTGTCGGTAAGCGAATTGATGAACCGGAAGCTTCGAGCGATGGTGCCGATTGGTGGCAGATGCCGCAGCGCGGTATCGACGAAAGAGCGGATCCCAAATCTGCGGCGATGCGAGAGCTGAATGAAGAAATCGGGTTGCGTTCGCAGGATGTGCACATCGTTCTGCAGCACAGCAAGGAACTGTATTGCGACCTGCCAGCTCCATTGGAGGGGGACCCATGGAATGGCCGCTACAAGGGACAGCGGCAAATCTGGTTTCTTGCTACGCTGCTAGGTTCCGATCATGTTGTTAATATCAACGCCGATAACGGGTCTGGATTTTATGAATGGAAATGGGTGTCGGCGGCAAAACTGGAGCATTTAGCTGCGCCATTCAAGCAGTCAACATACCGCTCCGTCACAAATGCCTTTGGTCATTTCGTTGGTATGATCGAGGAGCACTGATTGAAAGGCAGCTCAGGTTACACTGATCTACGAACAGCCTTATAACTTCCGTATTACATCGATGCTGACGGGGGACGAGCAGGGGTTCCATTTCCCAGGTTTAAGTGGGCCCGAAGTGATTGTAATGCGGCCGACAGGTGCCCAGTTCCTCTCAGATTTGGGCTAAGCTGGTAAAGATAGTCTTCTCGCAAAGCTATGTGTGCACCGCAAGAAAGGCAGCGCGGTTTCGCAATTTCTCGCACACAGAGGTTAAGGGGTTTTGAATGTCTTTTTCGGCGTTGATGACGGCGATGCAGCAATGAAACGCGCATCGGAACACGGTCACGAGAGCCATCACTCGCTTTATTACCCCCAAGAGGAAATCGACGAGCACCTTTGGAGGCTGTTCTCCAAGTATCAAGAGTTCAACATTGAACACCGCGCAATGCCATGGTTTTGCGATGCCGCTGGCTCGGATCGACAAGAAGCTGCAATCCAGATGCAACGACACCGACTGCTAGGAACTCTTGCGAAGTTCGGTCTTGAGCACTTTGCCAGACGCATTGAGCGGCAGGCTATCGACGATCTCGAACTGACGCGGAACCTTGTAATTCGCCATGTTCTCGCGCGACCAAGCTGCAAGGTCAGTTGCGTCCGGATTTGTGCCCGGTCTTGGGACAATATAGGCCTTGCCGATCTCTCCCATGCGTTCGTCCGGAATGCCGATGACCGCAACCATGCCAACCGCCGGGTGCTCTGAAAGCAATTTTTCGACCTCGGCGGGATAGCAGTTGAAGCCGCCTGAAATGTACATGTCTTTGAGCCGGTCAGTAATGCGGACATAGCCATCTACATCCATCACGCCGACATCCCCGGTATGCAACCAGCCATCGGCATCAATCGCTTCCGAGGTGGCCTCTGGATCGTCCAGATAACCTGCCATCACGCCGTATCCGCGAACGTGGATCTCTCCGCTTTCGCCCGAAGGCACCTCGCCGCCCGCTTCATCGGTTATGCGAACTTCCAATCCCGGTATCGCTTTGCCGACGCTGGTTGCGATCAATTCTGCATCGTCTCCCCGCCTGCACGAGGTGATGGTCGAACATTCGGTCATGCCATAGGCGGTAACTGTATCAACCAATCCGAGTTCGCTGCGCATACGGCGGATCAATTCTGGCGGGACACTCGCAGCGCCAGTGGCCGCGCCGCGCAGGCTTGATGTATCGAAACTGTACTCTGCTTTGGCCT
Source organism: uncultured Erythrobacter sp. (assembly GCA_947502815.1). GTDB lineage: Bacteria > Pseudomonadota > Alphaproteobacteria > Sphingomonadales > Sphingomonadaceae > Erythrobacter. The sequence goes on along the minus strand of CANNBH010000001.1, from coordinate 797,449 downwards.
CCAACAGCGATTGGTAGATAGTCGGAGGGCCAGGGAGAAAATTGATATTATCTTCTTCGATATGGCGAATAACTTGCGGGACATCAAAACTAGCCATCGGCAATATGACCGCGCCTGCCGTCATGGCGGCGACCCAACCGGCTTTGAAACCAAAGCTGTGAAAGAAGGGGTTGATGATGAGATAGCGCTCGCCCTTTTTCAGGCCCATGACTTCGACCCAATGGCGGAACATCGGGACAATCCGGTCATGGGTTGAAATGACGCCTTTGGGCGCTCCGGTGGTGCCGCTGGTAAACATGATGTCAGAGACATCGCCGGGTTTTAGCGCTGTCAAAGCCTGCGTGACCGCCCCATCGTCCGCGCCCTTGCCCTCGTTAACGAAAGCGTCCCAGTCGCGGTCAAGCAGGATTGTTCGCTCAAGCTTGGGCAGGTCTTCTTGCGCGATCAGGGCCGAGTAATCCGTGCCCAAAAATTCGCTCACGGTGATGAGCAATCGCGTGTCGGTCCGCCTAAGGATATCTCCCGCTTCGCGCCCTTTTAGCCGCGTGTTGAGCGGGACAATGGCCGCTCCCACCGTCATCGCAGCGATAGCCGCAACGATCCACTCACGCGAATTCGGGGCCCAAATCGCGATGCGGTCGCCGTGATTCACACCCGATTTCAAGAACGCAGACGCAGTCGCGCGAACATGATGCCACAATTCGGCATAGGTCCAGGTGTTGCCGTGTTCGATAATCGCCGGCAGATCGCCAATGGCCGATGCAGCAGCCTCAGCCAGATGAGGGATTGTGCCTGGCATGCCTTCGGGCCGAGGCCAATTTGTCTGCGCATCACCCATATCAGGCAACCTCGAACAGGCCTGCTGCACCCATACCGCCGGCGACGCACATCGAAATCACAACATATTTGGCCCCGCGCCGTTTGCCTTCGATCAGTGCGTGACCGACAAGCCTGCTGCCCGTCATTCCGAAAGGATGCCCAATTGCGATAGCGCCGCCGTTCACATTGAGTTTTGCCGGATCAATGCCGAGCTTTTTCTGGCAGTACACAGCCTGGCTGGCGAACGCTTCGTTGATCTCAAAGAGGTCGATATCAGCAATTGTCAGCCCCGCACGATCAAGCAGCTTCGGGATCGCGAAGACGGGCCCAATGCCCATTTCATCGGCCCCGCAGCCCGCCACTTGAAAACCTCGATAAACGCCCAGAACTGGCAGGTTTTCCTTTTGTGCAGTGGCCAAGTCCATCACCACCTGCGCCGATGCGCCATCGGACAATTGGCTCGCATTGCCAGCGGTGATGTGCTGCCCTTCGGCGATCTCGATCCCGCCCTTAAACACCGGCTTCAGGCCCGAGAGTCCCTCGTAGGTCGTCCCTTCACGGATGCCCTCATCGGCTGAAAGCGTCAGCTCTTCCTTGCCAGTTTCGTTGCCTTCCTTGTCGTACAACGCCTTGCTCACAGTGATTGGAGCGATTTCGTCATCGAACTTGCCGGCGGCGCGAGCTACGGCCGCTTTTTGCTGGCTGCTGGCGGCAAACTGGTCCTGTTCCTCACGCGATATGCCGTACCGCTCTGCAACGATTTCAGCCGTCTCGATCATCGCCATGTAAGCGGTCGGATCAGCGGCTTTGATAAATTCGGAACGATTGCGAAATTGCGGCGCGTGCTTGTTAAGGGTGAGCGAGATGCTCTCCATCCCGCCGGCCACAGCGCAATCGATCTCATCACACATGATCCCTCGCGCCGCGAGCGCGATGGCGTTGAGGCCGGAGGAACACTTTCGATCAAGCGTAAACCCGCCAACCGTATCGGGAAGCCTGGAGCCATGGACGCTAAGCCGCCCGAGGTTATAGCTCTGCGTGTTCCAATGGTTACCGACGCCCAAATACACATCGTCCACCCGCTCAGGATCAACGCCCGCACGATCAAGCGCGGCGTCGATGACATGCGATGATAGGACCGGCGCTTCGGTGTCGTTAAAGGCACCGCGATAGGCTTTGCCGACCCCTGTGCGCGCCGTTGATACGATTGCAGCTTCACGCATTGTTATTATCCTTTTGCAGAGCCCATATTTTCGGGACCAAAGAAGGCGCGCATTTCGGCGACCTTTCCCGTGTCATCGAATTTGAACACGTCGATCACATCAATCCGCGTTTGCTGCCCTTCCCAATCAAGCGTCACATGAAACGCGAAAGCGGCATGATCGGCGACACATCTGACCGGTCCATCAAGAGTGAGTTTAGCCCCCATCTCAATTCCAGCATGAAAGAATGCACTGATCTCTTCGTGCCCTTTTTTGAGGGGTGATCCGACAGGGTCTTCAACCGTGGCATCGGGCGCGAATAGGTCAACAATGCCAGCCAAATCAGAACGATTGTAGCTATCGACATAGCTGCGAACGCTCGCGTCCATCTGTGCGAAATCAGGCATCTCAGCTCTCCGGATAATAGCGGCTGATCGTGTCGACGACGCAGGCTGGCTTGTCACAGCCTTCAATCTCTACCGTCACGCGGACGACCGATTGGAATGCGCCTTTCTTCTCCTCAACGCTGACTATCTCGCCAGTGCTGCAGATGCGGCTTCCGACCTTTACGGGGTTAAGGAACCGCAAGCCGTCCGCGCCGATATTTACCGCGTGTGAGAAGCCCTGCACTTCGATCAACTGCGGCAGGAAAAAGTTGACGAGGCTCATCGTCAAATAGCCATGCGCAATGGTGCCGCCAAACGGACCTTCTTTCGCGCGGTCTACGTCTACGTGTATCCACTGACGGTCCTCAGTCACCTCGGCAAAACCGTCAACCCGGTCCTGCTTAATGGAGAGCCATTGTGTTGGGCCAAGCGTCGTGCCTTCGCTCCCGACCAAATCCTGAGGTTTATTGAACACTTTGGTCATGCTTATGCCCTTTGGCTCGATACAGAGAGCACTTCTCCGGTCATGTAGCTCGCTAGATCAGAGGCGAGGAAGATCATCACATTGGCCACTTCCCAAACTTCCGCAGGCCGTCCGAAAGCTTCCTTGGCGGAGAGTTCAGCAAGCAGCTCATCCGTGGTCACTTTGGCGAGGAAAGCGTGCATGGCGATGGACGGCGCAACCGCGTTGATCCGAACGCCAAACGCTGCTGCCTCAACCGCGGAACACCGGGTAAACGCCATGACACCCGCCTTGGCCGCTGCATAATGCGCCTGCCCTTTTTGAGCGCGCCAACCCAGCACCGAAGCGTTGTTGACGATAGCACCCTTCTTTCGATCCTGCATGTGTGGCAGGAAAGCGCGGGTCATGCGGAAGACAGAATTGAGCGTCACATCAAGGACGCGGTGCCATTGCTCGTCCGTCATATCGACAACCGAAACCTCGCCGCCCAGCCCGGCATTGTTGATCAATACATCGACGCAACCAAGCCCCCCAACAGCCGCATCGCGCAGGCTATCGACCTGATCCTGCTGGGTCACATCGCACAACGCAGTTAGCGGGCGCTCTCCGCCGGTTTCTTCGGCAATGCGATCCGCTGCCTCACCAAGCCTGCGCTCGTGAAAATCCGAGATCAGCACTCGCGCGCCTTCTTCAACCGCGCGTTTGGCGACGGCATATCCTATGCCGGTTCCTGCTGCAGCGGTCACAACAACGTTCTTGCCTTTGAGGAGATTGCGCCCCTCAGGATATTGCGGTGTTAATGTCATTTATTACCCCTAGGTTCACGGGGCATACCCAAACCGCGTTCAGCGATAAGGTTGCGCTGGATCTGGTTTGTCCCGCCATAAATCGTGTCGGCGCGCGAATAGAGGAACAGGTTGGGTAGAGCGTCCCACTCATAGTTTTCACTATCCGTGATTTCCCCGCCCTGCCCAAGAACATCCATGGCCAACTCACCAATGCTGCGCCGCCAGCTTGCCCACTGGATTTTGTAAGTGAGCGCAGCGCCGTCGACCTTGCTGTGATCGGTGTTTGAAAGCATTCGCAGCGCCCCGTACCGCATCAGGCGAAGGCCGATTTCTGCCTTGGCAATGCGCTGACGGATCAAAGGATCGGTTGCCGCTCCATTAGCCTTGGCGGCATCAATAATTGCGTCGAGTTCGTTGCGGAATGCCATCTGCTGACCAAGGGTTGATACACCGCGCTCAAAACTGAGCAGGCCCATGGCAACGCGCCAACCATCGCCAACTGCCCCGATCAGGCTGTCTTCCGGGCAGCGAGCGGCATCGAAAAACGTCTCGTTAAATTCGGCATCACCATTGATCTGTTCGATCGGCCGGATGTCGATACCGGGCTGGTCGATCTCCATCATCAGGAAGGTGAGACCTTTGGGACCTTTTGATCCTTCCTCAGACCGGGCAACCACGAATATCCAGTCGGAGATATGCGCAAGGCTAGTCCATATCTTCTGACCATCGACAACCCATTCGCCACCTTCAAGGCGGGCCTTGGTGCGAACCGCTGAAAGATCAGAGCCGGCGTTAGGTTCAGAATACCCCTGACAAAAGATCGTCTTGCCCTCAGCAATGCCCGGCAAGAAATGTTGCTTTTGCTCTTGTGTGCCGAAGGTGAGCAGAGTTGGCCCGGCAAGCTCCACACCGATATGGTTCACCCGTCCTGGCGCCCTGGCGCGCGCATATTCTTCAGCGAAGATGACCTGCTCGGCCAAAGTCGCATCGCGCCCGCCCCATTCTTTGGGCCAACCAATGCAGGACCATCCGTGCGCGCCCAGATGTTGCTCCCATTCCTTGCGGCGTTCGGCTTTTTCTGTGAGCGTTGTGATCCCTTTTATGTCAGCAAACTCGCCTGAAATCTGCGCGTTCAACCAATCGGCTGCTTCTGCACGGAAATCTTCTTCAGCCTGTGTGAAAGCGAGTTTCATGCGGCTTTGCCAAGGATTTGAGTGGCAATCTGTTCGCGGTGAAAGTTGCCGTCGTGAAGCAGTGTCTGGATCGAGCGGGCGCGCTTGAAGAAGATGTGCGCATCGTGCTCCCACGTGAAGCCAATCCCGCCGTGTAGCTGGATCATATCGCTGGCGCATTTGAAGAATGTATCGGCACAAAACGCTTTGGCTGCATGCAGCGCGAGCTGCGGGTCGTCACTCTGTTCATCGGTTGCGCAAGCGGCCCAATAGACCGCGCTGCGCGCCTGCTCGATCTCGATCATCATGTCGGCCAAACGGTGTTTGTAAGCCTGAAAAGACCCGATCGAACGACCAAATTGCACGCGCTCATTGGCATAAGCGACCGTGCGATCAAGACAGGCTTGTGCCCCGCCCAATGCTTCTGCTGCGAGCGTTATCCAAGCGGCAGACTGGCTTGCCGCGATAGCCGACTTTGCGTCTGCGAGAGGCTCTCCGGTGACGTTCTCCAAACGGACAGTCGCAAGCGGGCGGGTCTGGTCCATCGATGTATGCGCCGTCACTGTGACACCGGGCGCGCCGGCTTCGACAATCCATGCCTGCTGGGGGTGAGCCAGAATAAACACATTCGCGCAGCCACCATGGGTGACAAAATCGAACGTCCCGTTCAGCGTATTCCCGTCAAATGCGATCGTATCATTGCCAGCGGCCGCATATAACTTCTCGCCAGAAAGCAGTGCGGGCAGCAATTCAATCTTTTGCGCATCCGATCCGCCCGCCGCAATCATTGCTGTGCAGATATTGAGGTTCAAAAGGGGAAGCGCAGCCACATTGCAGCCCGCCGCCTCTGCAACGATCGCCATTTCCACATGACCAAGACCAACGCCGCCCAATTCCTCTGGAACCAGCACACCGCCAAGGGCGAGCTCTTCGCAGAAACTGCGGTATAGTGCGCGGTCGATCCCGTTTGCGGCCATCGCCTTGCGGGTGCGCTCACTTGTCGCGTTCTCCGCAAAAAAGCCCTGCGCGGTTTCGGCGATCATATTCTGTTCGTCGGTGAAAGCGAAATCCATATCAGGTTCCCCAAACTTTGCGCGGCTCAGCGCGCTGTTGAAGCAATTTTTCGACTGCGCTTCCGACATCAGCAGAGTCCCAGCGCGCGCCTTTGTCGATAACCGGACCCTCGCGCCAGCCATCTTCGAGCATGATTTTCCCGCCTTCGAGCTCAAACACGCATCCAGTGACATCGGAACTCCCGCCACTGCCCAGCCAGACGACGGTGGGAGCGATATTGGCGGGGTCCATCACATCGAAAGCCTCGCCTTCCGTCGCCATCTTGTCCGCAAAGGCCTGCTCGGTCATGCGGGTTCGCGCCGAGGGCGCAAGCGCATTGGAAGTGATGCCATAACGGCCCAATTCCGCCGCCTGCACCAACGTCAGAGAGGCAATACCGCCTTTCGCGGTCGAATACGCTGCCTGAGCAATAGAACCTTGAAGCCCGGCCCCGCTGGTGGTGTTGATGATGCGGGCATCGGGGTTCTGCCCGTCCTTTTGCTTCGCACGCCAATAGTTGACGGCATGGCGAGCGATGCAGAAATGGCCGCGCAGATGGACATGCATGGTCGCATCCCATTCCTCCATCGAGGCAGAAACAAACATACGGTCACGCACGATGCCGGCATTGTTGACCACAACATGCAGGTCACCGAAAGTCTCAATCGCAGCGTCCACAATGCGTTTCGCCGCGTCCCAATCGGTTACGTCCTCATAATCGGCAATGGCCTGTCCGCCCGCCGCCTTAATCTCTTCAACCACGCCGTCTGCGGCGCTGGTATCGCGGCCTTCGCCGCCCAAAGACGTGCCGATATCGTTGACCACGACATTGGCGCCCTCTGCGGCAAAGCCAAGCGCATAAGCGCGGCCCAATCCTCGCGCTGCACCGGTAACGATGACCGTGCGTCCGTCACAGATTCCCATTGGATTGATCCTTGTTTGTGTCGAAGTTTTTCAAATGGCCTGAGGCATCGCCCCAGAAATCAACCGAAGCGTAATTGCGCCGGGCAAGGCTCCAAGCCCCGCCATCATAGCAAAACCAATCGTCATACCGACCAGTACCCACCAGCTTGAGCTTTTCTGCGGGGACTTGCTGGAACACCGTCCATTGCGAGCGGCATTGAGCGTGCTCACCCTCATCCGAAATGGTAATTGCCAGATTGGTGACGAGGTGCCGTGTGCGCGACGTTCCATCCTCATAGATACGAACGAAGGAAGCCCACATCGCAGCGATGTTGTCCGCGCCAGATATTTCGCGCCCCTCGACCGCCACGCAGCCGCCTTCAAACAACCGCGCCGCGCCCGAAAAATCGCCCTCATCAAAAACGTCGGCATAGCGCGCCAGCAGCGCAGGCATCTCAAGGGCGGCGCTAGACATCACAGCCGCTCGATAATCGTCACATTGGCCTGGCCGCCGCCTTCGCACATCGTTTGCAGGCCATAGCGCCCGCCCGTGTCCTCAAGTGCATGGAGCAATGTTGTCATAAGACGCGCGCCCGTCCCGCCGAGTGGGTGGCCAAGCGCAATCGCCCCGCCGCGCACGTTCACTTTCTCATGCGGAATGCCAAGCTCTTTCATCCAAGCCATCGGCACGCTGGCAAAGGCTTCATTGCATTCAAACAAGTCAATATCATCGACGCTAAGTCCCGTTTTCTCAAAAGCATGACGCGTTGCAGGAATAGGTGCAGTGAGCATCCACACCGGATCGTCTGCGCGCACAGTCAGGTGGTGGATGCGCGCGCGCGGTTTGAGCCCATGATCCTTCACGGCCTGTTCGCTGGCGAGCAGCAATGCAGCAGAGCCGTCGCAGTTCTGGCTGGCCACGCCAGCTGTAATCGTGCCCTCACCGCCAACAGGATTGAGAGCGGCGAGCCCTTCGAGCGTGGTCCCTGCACGGATTGTTTCGTCCTGCTCCAACTCCTCAAGCGCAGCGATTTCGCGGGCGAATCCCCCGCTTTGCGTCGTTTCTTGTGCTCGTGCATGGGACGCGCAGGCGAACTCTTCCATCGCCTCGCGGCTGATTTCCCATTTGTCCGCGATCATTTGCGCAGACGCGATCTGATTGAGAAGACCGTCGCCATATCGCTCAACCCAACCAGGAGAAGTGTTGAACGGATTGTCAAAGCCGTAGGGTTGGCCAGCAAACATCGCAGCTGAGATCGGAATGGCGTTCATCGCCTGAGAGCCGCCTGCAACAATCAAGTCTTGCGTCCCGCTCATTGCACCTTGAGCAGCAAAGTGGACGGCCTGTTGTGAAGAGCCGCATTGCCGGTCAACGGTCGTTCCAGGAACGTGCTGTGGAAGCCCCGCAACCAGCCATGCCGTCCGGCCAATATCGCCAGCCTGCGGACCAATCGTGTCGCAGCACCCCCATACGCAATCATCGACCGCACCCGGATCGACGTCGTTCCGTGCGAACAGTTCCCTAATGGGATGCGCTGCAAGATCGGCGGGGTGGATACTTGCCAGTGAGCCTTTTTTGCGCCCCATCGGGCTGCGAACGGCATCAATGATGTAGGCTTCGGCCATCAATCTAATTCCTCAAGCGAAAGTGTGTTGCGGGCCAATCATCTGATCGCCGCCAATGATCGCATCGTCCACCCGGCGTGCATGAAATCCGCGGCTGCCCCATGCACCGCTCAGAGCCCATGCCCGCTTCATCCAGAAGTGCAGATCGACCTCGTATGTGTATCCCATCGCGCCGTGCACTTGGATCGCGCTTTCTCCGGACAGATAAGCCGAATCTGAGGCTGCAATTTTGGCATGACTGACATGGAGCGATGCCGAGGCTGGATCGTCCTCGAGTGCTTGCGCGGCTCTCCACAGAACAGGCCGCGCGAATTCCAGCGCGACCGCTACATCGGCGAGCTTGTGCTTGATCGCCTGAAAGCCGCCGACCGGTTGACCAAATTGCTCGCGAATTTTTGAATATTCGACGGCCTGATCCAACATGGCTTCTGCCAACCCGACAAGCTGCGCGGACGCCATGAGCGCGCCAAGGTTCAGCAAATGCGGATCATCGCTGGCATTGTCCGGCAGCGCCGAAAGGTTGCGCAAAGGATCAACGCTATCAAGCGCAGCGCCGTCTCCATCAGCCACCCAACCGTTTACTTTATGCTGCGGAACAGGCCGCGTCTCTCCTGTAGCAATCGCCGAAAGCTCGCTTTGCTCACCTTGCGCGTTCAGCCACGGAACCATCACGAAAGCGCTCTCAACCAGCGGCTCTGCAAGGCAAGCTCGCCCGCATTCACGCGCGATGAGAACCGCGTCGACCAACCCCATGCCAAGACCGCCATGTTCTTCTGGAACCAGCAACCCTGGTAGTCCCATTTCGACCACACTTTGCCAGATGGTGGGATCGCGATTGTCTTGGGCATCGAGACGTCGCAGCACATCTGGGCCATGTTTGCCCGAAAAGAAGTTGCGAACAGCTTCCGCAAGTTCAAGACGCTCTGATGCAATCAGGAAATCCATTGTCCGCCTCTACCCTTTGCCAACGCGCGGCATGCCAAGCAGGCGCTCTGCCGTGATATTGCGCTGGACTTCATTGGAACCGGCGTAGATCGGGCCGGATAGCGAGAAGATATATCCCTCGAGCCAGTCATTCGCGCTTCGATCCGCGAAATGCTGGAGTTCGGCGGCGGCTCCGAGCAATTGCATCGCGGTGCGGTGCATGCTGCGATCAAGTTCTGACCAGAATATCTTGTTGAGGCTAGCCTCTGCCCCGATACTGCCGCCCGCCATGATGTTCGCGGCGACGGTATAGGTGTTGTAGGCGTAGGCCTGTGTATCCATCCAGGCCTTTGCCACAGCTTCGCGTGCAGACGGAGCCGCGTCACTTTCGTGACGACGGAACAGTTCGACCAGACGTTTGGCCGCTGCTTGAAAACGACCGGGTGAGCGGAGCATCAGGCCCCGCTCAAACCCGGCAGTTGCCATGGCGACTTTCCAGCCTTCGCCTTCCCCTGCAAGGCGATTGGCGACCGGAACGCGAACATCGTCGAAGAAGAGCTCAGCAAAGCCCGGATTGCCATGCAACTGCCGGATTGGGCGGCGTGTTACGCCCGGCGTATTGAGATCGAACAGCACGAAGGAAAGACCCCTGTGCCGCTCGCTGCCATCCTCGGTACGAAAAAGGCCAAAGCCCCAATCCGCAAAGCTTGCACGGCTTGACCATGTCTTTTGGCCATTAATGACGTAGTGGTCACCGTCTCTGATAGCGGTTGTTTTGATCGCGGCCATATCGCTGCCCGCGCCGGGTTCTGACCAGGCCTGCGCCCAGATTTTCTCGCCCGCGGCCATAGGTGTCAGAAAGCGTTCTCTTTGCTCGTCCGTCCCATATTCCATGATTGTGGGACCAAGCAGAAAAATACCGTTCTGATTGACCCGAAGCGGGGAACCCGCGCCCCAATATTCCTCTTCAAAGATCAGCCATTCGATAAGGTCGAGGCCGCGCCCGCCGTACTGCTGAGGCCATGTGACCATGCCCCAATTGCCCTCGGCCAGCTTGCGCTCCCACGCAACATGCTGGTGATAGCCCTCTTCACCTTCGAGAGTGAGAAGCGGCTTTTCCGGCAGGTTTGTGGCGAGCCATTCGCGGATTTCCTGCCGGAATGCCTGTTGCTTTTCTGTGTATTGGAGCTGCATGATCAGAACTCGGCGACTTTTCCTGTTTTCACAAATTCATCGCGCGATTTCTGGCTGTCTTCGTGCATGTACATCTCGAGCGTGAACCCTTGCTCCCAGCGATAACCCCGATCAACATCACGCTCTTCAAGACCATTGAGAGCCTCCTTGGCGATCACAAGCGCTTTACGGCTCTTGGACGCAATCACTTCGCAAAAAGCGCGTGCTTCGGCCTCAAGATCGGCGCGAGGCACAACCTTTTCGACCGCGCCCAGCCGGTACGCTTCCTCAGCCGGGATGTTGCCGCCCGTAAAGAAGGCGGCGCGTACTTTGTGAAGCGGCAACATGCGCGACAAATGGCTCGCCCCGCCCATTGCACCGCGATCAACTTCGGGAAGGGAGAAATACGCGTCATCCGCAGCGATAATGCTGTCCGATGCACCGCAAATCCCGATACCTCCGCCAATCACGAATTTGTGGGCCGCAACGATGACCGGAATCTCGGCATCGCGGATCGCCTTAAAGGTCAGGTAATTGCCGCGGTTTAGGATCGTGATGCGCTCGGGGTGCGCTTGCATTTCCTTGATATCAACCCCGCCGCAAAACCCTTTTCCTTCGGCGCGAATAAGGATGCTGTTCACTTCGGGATTGCGCGCTGCCTCTTTGACAATGCCGGGGATCGACATCCATGTTTCGCTGTCGAATGCGTTGACCGGCGGAACGTTGAAAACGATCTCTGCAATCCGGTCTTTGATATGAGTTTCAATGCCCATCAAGCAGCTCCCCTCAATTCATTTGGAGTTCCGGTAAGCGCCGCGATCCTCGTGCGCGCTTCGGTCTCGATACGTTCGAGGAGGTCCTCGCAGCTCGGTAGATCATCCAGCCGTCCCGCAACCTGGCCCGATGCCATCAGGCCGCCGATCGCATCGCCATCCACAACGGCTTTTTGAAGCAGTGTGGGCGCAGCAGCGGCCAGCATGGCTTCGGGAAGAGACCTTCCGCCAGCTGATTGCATTTGGCGCGCCGCGCTCAACATCTCGGACCAGCTCGCGCCGGTCTCCCGCTTCATCGCCATCCCAGCAAGCAAACCGCGCCGCCATTTGGCCAAGCCGCCGCTTGCCTCGATCTGGTCAAGCATCGCGTTGCGGATCATCCGTTGAGGAATTCCGTCGATTTTGAAAGTGACGAAGATGTCTTGCGTGCCCGCCTTGGTATAGGCCTGCTTGACTTGTTCAGGGACGGGGCTGTCGCTCGTCATCATGAAGCGGCTACCCATGGCGATACCATCTGCGCCGTATGCCAGCGCCGCTGCGAGACCGCGCCCGTCGGCAAAGCCGCCTGCCGCTGCGACCGGGACGTCGACAGCATCGAGAACCTGCGGAAGCAGAATTGTAGTGGCAACCGATCCCGTGTGCCCGCCGCCCTCGCCGCCTTGGATCGTAATTGCCTGACAACCCAATGCGATCATTTTCTGAGCGTGTTTGACCGCGCCAACGGTCGGTATGCAGATGATACCGGCCTCGCGGAATTTACCGATCATCTCGGCATCGGGTCCGCGCCCGAAACTAACCGCTCTCACACGGTCGGCGTGAGACAAGATAATCTCGACAATTTCCTTTGCTCCGGGCTGGAAGCTGTGAAAATTGACACCGAAATTGTGCGGTGTAAGCCCCTTGAGCCCCACAATTGCGGAGGCCAGTTCCGCTGGCGTCATGACGGCGCCTGCGAGAAAGCCGAATGCGCCTGCATTGCTGCTCGCGGCGACCAACTCAGGCGTAGCAATCCACCCCATAGCGGTCTGGATTACCGGCAAGCGGCAACCAAGCATTTGCGTGAGGGGCGTGGCGAGCGGATCTGTCATGGTTCAGCCCTGTTTCTCTTGGCCTTTTTGGGCCTCTTGAGCTTTATTCTTTTCGGCCATTTTCTTGCCGTCAAACCCGGCGATATAGTCACCCTTTACGATCTGGTTGTTGGCATGCGCAAAGTGGTGATAACCAAAGCTTGCATCGATCCCGGCTTCTTTCCCGGCAAGCGTTTCCATGTGATTGATCGCCTGCTTGGCAAGCTGGAGCGCGAGGCGTGGTTGCTCACCAATCCGCCCAGCAATCTTACCGACTTCATCGGCCAATTGATCGCGCGGCACGACCCGGTTTACCATGCCCATCTCATAAGCGCGTGCAGCAGACATACGCTCACCCAAAAACAAAAATTCCTTGGCAATCCTCGGATTTAACTCATGCGCATGCGCGAAATATTCGACGCCGGGAAAGCCCATTTGCAAGACAGGGTCTTGGAAGAAAGCGTCTTCGGATGCGATGATCAAATCGCACACCCATGCCAACATCAAACCACCCGCAATGCAGGCCCCGTGCACCTGCGCAATGGTAGGCTTGGGAATGGCGCGCCAGCGTTTACACATGCCAAGATAGACTTCGTGCTCGCGGATGTAGGCTTTTTCCGCGCCAGCCTTGTTCGCATGATCATACCACATCAAACGGCGCTCAAAGCTTGAATGAAAATCGCGCCCTGGGCTGCCGATATCGTGGCCGGCGGTGAAGTGCTTGGCGTCCGATTTGAGGACGATGCATTTGACATCATCATCATCAACGGCGCGTTGGAACGCATCGTCGAGCGCATAGGTCATCTGACTGTTCTGGACGTTATGAAAATCTGGCCGGTTCAGCGTGATGTACGCAGCGCCATCCCTGACCTCGTAAAGTATCGGCTCGTCAGTTTCATAGGTGGGCGGCTCATCAACCTTGGGGGCGATTGCATCACTCATGCGGCCTCTCCTTGGTTTGCCCGATCGGCGGGCGGATTGTCTTTTAAGACTTTGTGGCGAATGCCGTGCGGATCGAGCTTCTCGATAATGGCAAGCTGTTCGCCGGTCGGCAGAGCGGTTTCGCCCTCAACTGCGTCTATCAAGGCAAAGCCGGTTTTTTCCTGCACCTCGCTAAATTCCACGCCGGGGTGGAGCGAGATGACGCGAACCGCACTGCCGGCCCCGCCGAAGTCCATGACGCACAGGTTTGTGACAACGCGCTTTATTTCGAGTCCGGAATAATTGCCGCCAGCAATCCGGCGCGCTGGGTTGTATCCGGGCGAAGACACACGGTCGACTTCGCCATCCACGAAGACGCGGGTCGAATGTACCGGGATGAACATCGAATTGGGGTGGTAAATCCCGTTGCCCGGAAAGCCGCGAGCGCCCAGCATTTGCACTTTGGGCTGATCGTGCGTGCCACCGAGCGCGGAAAGATTGGTTTGACCAAAACGGTCCACCTGCGTGGGCGTCACCATCGCATGGCGGCGCCCTGTCCAAACCGCACTGTCAAAAAAGCGCGAGAAAGGAAGGTATCCGGCGGGCTTGCGGTCGTCATATTCCCTTGGACCCAGCGGCACGGGTTCTTCAACCAGAAACGCCTCGCCATCGGTCATCATCAAACCGGGACTGTGGGTCATCTTGGCCAGTCCAACGCCAAGGCGCGGAATCGGACCAATGCCCGTGCCGATAATCTCGCGATCTGTGCGGAAAGCCTCAGCCACGGCCGCAATGCAAAGTTCTGCTAAAGTAGCCATCAGTAAATCGCTAGCGGGATGTTTATCACCGCCTCCTCTCCGCCAACCGAAGCCAGATAGGTCGCTTCGTCATTTCCGGTGAATTGATCCGCAACCTCGGCCCAGTTGCCAGGCTCTTTGGCGGCGCCTGCGTAGGACTTTAATGCTTTCATGTCGGGGCCATAGTGTGGGGGCATGGAGGTCGGGTGCGCCCCACCCTTCGCCTTTGTCACACCAGTGATGAAACAGCGCTCGACAATGTTCGCCTTGGCATCAGCCATATGCGCCTCTTCCATCGCTGGCACGAGCTCTTCGCAGCTTGCGAAGCACTCATCGGCTGCCTTTGCGAACCACTCATCGTAGTAGGTATCAGGACCAAGTGCCTGCACATTCCCTCGATGATCGCAGCGGTTAAAGTGAACGATTGATGCATCCAGTTTAAGCGCTGGCATCGCCACCAATGTCTCGCCATCATCATAAGGCGATTGGACGGTTTTGAGCCTGCCAAGCTCGATCAGATCGGTACCCAGACCAACGCGCGTCGGCAAAAACGGCAATCCAAAAGCCGCAGCCTTCAGGCCCCATTGGAACATGCCTTCGTCAAGTTCGAGAACTTCAATCTGGCCTGCCTCGCGGCTCTTGCGAAACCAGGGCTCAAGCGGGATGGCATCGAGAGAGACAAATGCGAAGACGAGCTTCTTCACTTTGCCAGCTGCGCACAGCATACCGACATCGGGTCCGCCGTATGAAACAATCGTCAGATCGGTAAGGTCTGACCGGAGGATTTCTCGCACCAGCGCCATAGGCTTGCGCCGAGGACCCCATCCGCCAATTCCAAGCGTCATTCCGCTGCGCAGCCGCCCGACGATTTCAGCCGGGGTCAATCGCTTGTCGAGTGTCATTCTGCTGCCTCTGCTTGATCTGCCTGACTTGCTTGCGCCTGCGCTGCTGCTTCCATGGCCTTTTGCCACACCCACACATGACCCCATTCGCTGATGGTTTTGTGCGATGTCGCCTCCCATTCCGCAGGGTTGATCACCAAGCCTTCGCAGCCAACCTCAAGGTCGAACCCTGATGGTGTTTGCATGTAGAAGCTGGTCATTTCGTCGTTGGTGTGGCGGCCAAGTGATGCACTTTCAGGGACGCCTGCAAGGCGCATCCGGTCATAACATTTGCCTACATCCATCATGTCGCGCATCTCGAGCATCAAGTGAACACAGCCAGAAGGAGGCACTGGCCCTTCACCCAGCGCAACAGAGTGATGCCGCCCATTGTCAGCATGCATGAAGGCAAAGTGCATTGGCGGCCCGTCGGGCCCTGCAAAATGGAAGACTGGAAGGTCGGTATCGTGAAACCCGATCACATCGCGATAGAATGCGTGTGTGGCCGGAAAATCGGGAGCAGAGAACACTGCGTGGCCCATTCCCATCTCGCCAGTGACAAAGCCTGACACGCCTTGCGGCGATTCAAACTTCACGCTGTCACGCGCATCACCAAGGAAAAACTCAAGACCGTTTCCTGCCGGATCAGTGGTGCGGAAGAAAGCCTCGACGAAGCGCTCATTTGCCGCTTCATCATCACCCCAATCAACCGCCTGCCCAGCCTCACTGATGCGCACTGCAAGCGCATCAAGCGCCTCTCGCGTGTCGATCTCGTAGGCCGCTGCTGCGAGACGGTCATCGCCCGCTTTCTCGATCCGGAAACGGAAAGGGCGATCATCAATGCGGTAATGCGCTACACCTCCGTCGTCGCAATCCACAGCCATAACGCCTGCCACAGTGGTCAGAAACTCGCGCCATTCATCCGCCTTCGCGGTTTCAATGACAACATAGCCAAGCTCTTTGATAGCCATTGCGCTACCCTCCCTTCACGATATCGAGAAAGAGGGGACGTTCGCCGCCCCCATCAACATTAAGCCAAGCGCCCGAGACATAGTCAGACGCCTCGGAAACCAGATAGAGGACTGCCCGCGCAACATCGTCACCGCTTGCCATCCGGCCAAGCGGCAGTGAGGCGGCGATGCGGTCTTGCGCCGCCTGATTACCATAGGCTTCCGCGGTGGTTTCCGTCTCGGCCAGACCAACGATAATCGCATTCACGCGAATGTTCTTTGGACCCCACTCCTGAGCAAGACTTTTTGTAAGGCTAAGCAGTCCGGCCTTGGCAGCCCCATAGATGGAAGTGCCGGGCGAGGGCCGGATCCCGGATACGCTTGCGATGTTCACGATTGCCGCCCCTTGCGACTTTTCCAGATGCGCAAAAGCCGAACGCGACAGGTAATAGGGCGCAAGCAGGTTAAGCTTAGTGATAGCGTCCGCAAAGCGAGGACTCGCCGATGCCGCATCACTCTCCGGCGAGCCGCCCGCATTGTTCACGATAATATCAAGCCCACCGTGGCGAGCAGCAACGTCCGATACAAACCCCTCAATCGCCTCAGGATCGCGCACATCGAGAGCAGCGAACTCCACGCCTTCAGGCAGGCTTTCCGGCTCACTGCGCGCGCACGCCACGACCTTGCACCCCTGATCGGCAAGTGCAGAGCTGATTGCACGGCCAAGGCCCCGAGTTCCCCCGGTAACAATCGCAACACGTCCAGAAAGCCCGTATTCCAACTTCGCCCTTTCAATCCCTCAGTGCGTGAAGCAATCAATTCATCGCCTCTGAAACTTCTATATCTAATGTTATAACGCTTTTCAATTGACGATTTGCGTATTTTTGGACAATAGTTTTACGAATTCAGTGCACACCGCCGAATCGCGGTTGAATCAGGAGAGTGGAAAATGGCTACGGCGACACAGATACATGCGCAGGCAGGCGAGGTTCCAACACGCGAAGAGCTCGTAAAACGTGCTCGTGCTATGATCCCAACGCTCAAATCGCGGGCCAAGAAATGCATCGTGGATCGCAACGTCTCGGCAGAGACAATTGCCGAGTTTAAAGAGGCTGGCTTCTTTAAAATCCTCCAGCCCGCACGCTATGGCGGTTATGAAATGCACCCGAACGACTTCTTCGCTGTTCAGAAACTGGTCGCTGAAGGCTGCATGTCGACCGGTTGGATGTTCGGCGTTGTTGGATGCCACCCTTACGAGCTCGCTCTGTTTGATGAACAGGCGCAACTCGAAGTTTGGGGCAACGATCCTGATGTGATCGTTTCATCTACCTATCAGCCCGTCGGCAAAGTCGAACGCACAGAAGGTGGCTTTTATCTCTCTGGCCATTGGGGCTTTTCAACCGGCTCGGTCCACTGTGACTGGGTGCTTCTTGGCGCGCTTGTTCCGCCAGAAGAAGATGGCGGCGCACCCGACATGCGCACCTTCCTGCTTCCGCGCTCGGACTATGTGATCGACGAAGATGAATGGCATGTTTTCGGCCTTCAGGGCACCGGCAGCCACGGCATCAAAGTCGACCGCGCATTCGTACCAGAGTATCGCACCCACCGCGCAGTTGACGGTTTCCTTTGTCAGAACCCAGGCCAGAAGGTGAATGACGGTCCGCTCTTCTCTCTGCCTTGGGCTCAGGTTTTCGTGCGCTCGGTCAGCACCGCTGCATTTGGCGGGGCGCGTGCAGCGATCAATGCTGCGATGAAGATCATGGAAGATCGGATTTCCACCAACACCGGTAAAGCATCGAAAGATGACCCCATGCTGCAAGCAGCTATTTCTGCGGCTCACGCTCAATCGCTTGAGATGGAGCTCACGCTCGAGAAGACCTTCGAGGATCTGCTCGAGATTGCGGAGCGCGGTGAGGAAATCCCGATGGAGAAGCGTGCTCTCTATGCCTATCAATCTTCGACAGTCGTGCGGCGGCTTGCACAGCTTGTTGATAACATGGTCGAATTGCTCGGTGGCCGCGCGATCTACACATCTAGCGAGATCATCCAGCCATGGCTCGATATCAAGGCGGCCCGTGCGCACGTCGCCAACGATCCAGCCAACCGCACAAAGGATGTGGTCGGCACTATGCTTGGCCAACCCCCCGTCTTCACTTTCATGTAAGGTTGCATGGCAATGGGAGGGCTCACAACTAGCCGCTACACAGTAGCTGGCGGTCACGAAATACACCTGACCGAAGCAGGCTCAGGCGATGTGGTCGTGTTCCTGCATGGCAGCGGACCGGGCGCGTCAGGTGCATCGAATTTTCGCGGCAATATTGGCGCGTTTGTCGATGCTGGCTACCGAGTCATTCTGCCTGATCTGATCGGCTATGGCGCATCGTCGAAGCCCGAGGGTATCGACTACACACTCGACCTGTTTGTCGAAACGATGTTCGATGCCTTGAAACAGCACGGAGTCGAGCGCGCGCATCTGGTAGGCAATTCCCTTGGCGGGGGAATCGGCATTCAGATTGCGCTCGACAACCCGGACTTCGTGTCGTCACTCATCATGATGGCCCCGGGATGTGTCGCCGAACAGGCGAGCTATTTCACCATGCCTGGCATCGCCAAAATGAAGAGCGATTTTGGCTCACCCGATTTCAGTTTGGAGCAACAGCGCGGCCTGATTGGAGCCTTGCTCCATCCGTCCCGCGCTGATTGCATTACTGATGAACTGGTCGCTGAGAGATTCGAGGTTGCTCGCACTCAGCCAAAAGACGTGCTTGCCCGTATGAAGACACCCAATTTGGGTCCGCGTCTAGGTGAGCTCGGCTGTCCGATATTCGTGATGTGGGGGCTTGATGACGAGTTTTGTCCAGCAAGCCACGGGCCGCTTTTTCTGGACGCATGCTCTAATGTGCGGTTGCTGACTTTCGGACATACTGGACACTGGGTTCAAGTTGAAAGGGCAAGCGAGTTCAATCGTTATGCCACGGAGTTTTTGCATGAGTGCGGCTGAGAAATACGGCGCGGCACTGTTCTCAGCACTGCGCGAGCAACGCACCGTTCCTCCGCTGGTTGCAAGCGGCAGCGCGCTTAGCATTGACGATGCCTACCAAATAAGCCTCGATTTTCTGAGACGACGCCGCGCCGAAGGTGAGCGCGTTGTCGGTAAGAAAATCGGCGTTACCTCCAAGGCCGTGCAGGACATGCTCGGCGTACATCAGCCGGACTTTGGGTTTCTGACCGATTGGATGCATGTCGAAGGCGCCATTGATGTCGGCGAGAAGAAATTGATCCAGCCGCGTGCGGAAGCTGAGATCGCTTTCATCTTGCGTGACGGATTGAAAGGTCCGGGGGTCACAGCCAAGGATGTGATCGCCGCGACACAGGCCATCGCACCATGTTTTGAGATCGTGGACAGCCGGATTGACGACTGGAAAATCGCGATTGTCGATACCGTTGCCGACAATGCGAGTTGCGGCGTGTTTGTGATTGGCGAGGCAAGAGCTGACCCCCGCGACCACGACCTTCCCAATTTGAAAGTCACCGTGACGAAAAACGGCGCGCCTTTGTCCGAAGGGGTTGGCTCTGCGGTTCAGGGAGACCCTGCACAAGCGGTCGCTTGGCTTGCCAACACTCTTGGCGAATACGGTGTCACATTGGATGCAGGTGACATCATCCTTTCCGGTTCACTGGTTCCGCTTGAACCGGCGGTCGTAGGCGACACATTCGAGATGGAATTGCACGGGATCGGCGGGTGTACCGCGAAATTCATTTGAGGGTTGAACACAATGGGTAAGGTCAAAGCGGCCATCATCGGATCGGGCAATATCGGCACCGATTTGATGATCAAGATGGTCAAATATCCGCAGAATATGGAGCTTGCCGCGGTGGTCGGCATTGATCCCGAAAGCGAAGGTTTAGCGATGGCCCGCGAGCGCGGAATTGCGACCACGCATGAAGGGATCGAAGGGCTCAAAAAGCTCGATTGCTACAAGGATATCGGCATCGCGTTCGATGCGACGAGCGCCTATGCGCACAAAATCCACGATGAGGCATTGCAGGCCGATGGCATTCGCGTGGTGGACCTGACCCCTGCCGCAATCGGCCCTTTCACCATTCCTCCCGTCAATATGGAAGCCAATCTGGATGCCGCCAACGTCAATATGGTCACTTGCGGCGGCCAAGCGACCATTCCGATGGTTGCGGCCGTTAGCCGAGTGGCCAAGGTCCACTATGCTGAAATCGTCGCCTCTGTTTCCTCTCGTTCAGCTGGGCCAGGCACGCGGGCCAATATTGACGAGTTTACCCGAACCACTGCGCGCGCGATTGAAAAGGTGGGCGGCGCGACCAAGGGCAAGGCGATCATTATCTTGAACCCTGCCGAACCGCCCATGATTATGCGCGACACCGTTTTCACCCTGTCCGAGGGCGCAGACGAAGACGCCATCCGCGCATCTGTTGAGGCGATGGTGGAACGAGTGCAGGCCTATGTGCCCGGATACCGCCTCAAACAAGAGGTGCAGTTTGAACGTTTCGGCGACAATAACCCGCTCACCATTCCGGGCATGGGTCAGTTTACCGGGGTCAAGACCATGGTTCTGCTCGAGGTGGAAGGGGCTGGAGATTATCTGCCGCCATATTCGGGCAATCTCGATATTATGACAGCAGCGGCCAAAGCCACTGGCGAACTGATCGCGCAGCGTATCGGTGCAGGAGTTGCGGCATGAGTTTCATGGTTGAAAATGGCGACAAGCTCTACATCCAGGATGTGACTTTGCGCGACGGGATGCACGCGATCCGTCACATGTACGGGATCGACCATGTGCGCGATATTGCCAGCGCTCTCGACAAGGCAGGCGTCGATGCAATCGAGGTCGCACACGGCGATGGCCTTAACGGGATGAGCTTCAACTACGGCTTTGGTGCGCACACCGATTGGGAGTGGCTTGAGGCGGTTGCAGATGTGCTGAACAATGCGGTGCTGACCACACTAATCTTGCCCGGTGTTGGGACCGAAGAGGAACTGCGCCGCGCCTATGATCTGGGTGTTCGCTCTGTCCGCGTCGCGACCCACTGCACTGAAGCCGATGTTTCCAAGCAGCATATCGGCATTGCGCGCGATCTTGGCATGGACGTCTCGGGTTTCCTTATGATGAGCCATATGATCGAGGCAGATGCCCTCGCTCAGCAAGCTGCGCTTATGGAAAGCTATGGTGCGCAATGCATCTATGTGACCGATAGCGGCGGCGCGCTCGATATGGACGGGGTGCGCGAACGCCTCGAAGCTTACGAGCGCATTTTGAAACCAGAGACCGAGCGCGGAATGCACGCACACCACAATCTCGGGCTGGGTGTCGCAAACTCTATTGTCGCAGCCCAATATGGCGCGGTTCGGATCGATGCGAGCCTTGCTGGCATGGGTGCAGGTGCGGGGAACGCTCCTCTCGAAGTGTTTATCGCCGCTGTTGATCGTAAGGGCTGGAACCATGGCTGCGATGTCATGGCTCTGATGGATGCCGCCGAAGACCTTGTGCGGCCATTGCAGGATCGCCCTGTGCGCGTGGACCGTGAGACGCTCGCTTTGGGCTATGCTGGCGTTTACTCAAGCTTTCTGCGTCATGCCGAAAAGGCCGCTGAGGACTACGGTCTCGACACCCGCGAGATCCTCGTGGAGCTGGGCGCGCGTAAGATGGTTGGCGGTCAGGAAGATATGATCGTTGACGTCGCGCTGGACCTGCTCAAAGCCAAGAGTAGCGAACTGGCGGATGCCTGAGCCTTCGCTGCATCGGCCAATTTCGTCCCATGCGGTCGAAAACTGGGACCTCGAGACCGATGTACTCGTCATCGGCTTCGGTGCAGCCGGGGCCTGCGCTGCGATTGAAGCAGCCGAAGCAGGCGCGAGCGTCACAATCCTCGAGCGTAACTCAGGGAGCGGCGGTGCGTCCGCACTTTCAGGCGGTGAGATCTATATCGGCGGCAATGGCGGAACCGATGCCCAGCGCGCAGCGGGGTTTGAAGACAGCACCGAAGACTTTGAGACCTATCTCAAACTGGCCGGTGGCCTTTGCGTTGATGAAGCCAAGTGCGAGATTTACGCGCGCGGGGCGCTGAGCCATTATGCATGGCTTAAAGCGCAAGGCGTGCCGTATCGCGAGAACTTCTTACCCGGCAAACTGATTGAGCCGCCGGACGATTCCACCCTCATCTGGTCGGGCAGCGAGGCCGCGGCCCCTTTCTGTGACGAGGCCAAGCCAGCGCCTCGCGGCCACACGATCCAGCACGAAGGCTGGGGCGGAGGGCGCCCGCTCGTGGATGTGCTTGAAGCGCGCGCCGTAGAGCTGGGTGCCGAGATAAAGGTAGACACGCGAGTCCTCGGACTGATCGAGGAGGAAGGTCGGATTGTGGGTGTTGCAGCCAAAACAGACGGCGAAACTCGGTTTTTACGCGCGTCCAAAGGTGTCATCCTTGCCACTGGCGGTTTCGTCATGAACCAAGAGATGCGGCGCAAGCACTGCCCGGAGACCTACAAAATCAACGACCCCATCGGCGACAGAGACGATGGACTAGGCATCCTCATGGGCGTCGGCGCAGGCGGCGAAGCGGTCCATATGGATCAATTCTTCACCACCTGCCCCTGGACTATGCCCGAACCCCAAGCATCCGGCGTTTTTGTCAACGTGCAGGGCCAGCGCTTCATCAATGAAGATTGCTATCATGGCCGCGTGAGCCGCTGCGCGGTCGATCAGCCGGGCGGCAAGGTTTATCTGCTGCTGGACAATGCGCATTTTAGCGAACCAGCCGAATTCGCCCGCATCGCGATTGCGGCCACAGGTGAGACTTGGGAAGAGGTCGAGGCTGAACTGGAAATGCCCGAAGGCACGCTTTCGCACACTATGGCGTTTTACAACGACCATGCACACAAAGGCCGCGACCTGCTTTTCGATAAGCGAACGCCAATCCTAACACCGCTGGACAAGGCACCATTTGTCGCGCTCGAACTCAATTTCGAGTCCAGCTATTTCAGTTTCTTCACGCTCGGGGGACTTCACACGTCGGTTAGTGGCGAAGTCTTGCGACCAAGCGGCGAACCCGTGCCGGGTCTCTATGCCGCAGGACGCTGTACCCACGGTCTGCCGGCATGGGGGCATGGATATTCATCAGGCCTAAGCCTTGCCGATTGCACGTTTTTCGGACGACAAGCAGGAAGGGCCGTTGCCCACGGATGACGCCGATACACGTCTAAGAGAGTTAGAGGACCGGGCTGCAATTGCTGATCTCATCGCGTCTTATGGTCCACTTTCCGACTCTGAAAATGGTGAAGCTCTGGCGCTGCATTGGGTGGAGGATGGCGAATATGAAATCGGCGGATTTGGAAGCATCAAGGGCCATGCTGAGCTTGCTGCGATGCTGGAAAACGAAACGCACCGCGGCCTGATGGAAAGCGGTTGCGCGCATGTGCTTTCCCCTTACACAATTGTGTTTTCCGGCGATGAAGCAACGGCCACCGGCTACAGCGTGGTGATGCGCAAGGCAGGCGAAAGTTAGGAACCTTGGCGCGTTTCTGCCAATCGCTGGCATCTGGTCCGCACGCCTGCTGGCTGGCCGGTGAAGCGACGCGAGAATTCAACGCTGGACGGGACGCCAGATGCCCGCAGCCTTTTGGAGACAACTGGTGTCGCCTGAAGCCCGGATCGAACGCCTCGAAGCGCTCGAAGAAACCAGGCAATTCCCAGCCAAATACCCCCTGGCGCTCGATATGCGCGACATGGATGCGATGGTCGGGCTGTTCTGCTCCGAATGCGCGCGTTGGCAAAGAGGCCAGCGGGCGCGAAGCGCTACGCGGTTATATAGACGGCACTTTGCGCAGTCCCTTTACTGGCACATCGCATCACATCGGCGGTCACATTATTGAGATGGATAATGCAGCCCATGCGCACGGCATTGTTTACTCCAAGAACGAGCATGAAACAGCTGTCGCCGACGGACCGGACCAATGGGTCATTATGCAGATGATGTATTTCGACGGCTATGAACGCTAGGACGGCCAATGGTTCTTCCGTCGCCGCATGCCACTTTATTGGTATGCGACCGAACTGAACAAGCCTGCGGTGAGCGACAACAAGATGCGCTGGCCTGGCACAGACTGGGCCGAATGCACCTTCCACAAGCTCTTCCCAAGCTTTGCAAATTTTTAGGACCGTGAGGGAGCGCCCGAAGGCTCCGTGCCCGAGCCTTCTCCAATCGGAGAGTTCATTGCGCGCATGCGGCGCGGCAAACCAGCCCTTCTGACGGAACAGCAGAATATAGATCTCTTCGAAATGCCAGTTGAGATAGCCAAAGAGACTGGCCGCCGGAGATGCAAATCGAAGGGTCTCAGCATCCCTTTCGAGCTTTTTGCCATCCAGCGGCAGAGGCATATGCGTGCGTTAGCCAGTCGGACTGCCGCCTAGGTTTTCTGCATGGTAATCAGGGTAAGGAAACGCGCAATATGTGATCTTGGTATGCTCATCCGTCCAACGCAGCATGTGCGCCGCATTCTCGACATAGGACTTGATGCTGGCGTTGGGCACATTGTCAGCCGAAAGCGCGCGAACATATTTAAACGCATCTTCGGGTTTGTCGTCACACCCCTCAACTTTGGCCTGATCACTGGCCGGGATCCAGATTCCGGCGCCGGATGTTGCCGAAGTCCCGCCCCACTGCTTTTCCTTTTCGATGATGAGCGTTTTGGCGCCATTCTCCGCAGCAACCAGTGCACTGAGCATTCCGCCCGCGCCCTATCCCACGACCAAGATATCAGCTTCTTCGTCCCAGCGTTCCACTTTGTTTTAACCCCTATCTTTGCTCGCAGCAGGAGGCCGTCGCTCCAGGATCATTTTCGTGCGCTCAAACAAGCGCCCATCAAGTGACCCAGCTTGGGGAACAATCCAAAATTCTCCTCGGGCGACCGCGTCAAAAATGAGCTCCGCATATGTATTGGGATCAGCGCCAACATCGGCGGACATCTCGCGCATCTTGTCCACTAGTCGCTCAGAACCAGTCCCAGCCTCTTCGCGCATGATGCCTGTCTTGACCGGCCCCGGAGCAAGCACCGAGGCAGTCACGTTACTGCCTTTAATCGCAAGCTCTTGTGCCAATGCCTCCGTAATGGAGACGACCGCTGCTTTTGAGGCAGAATACGGAGCCATCAATGGTCCAGTGAAGAACCCTCCGACGGATGCGGTATTTATTATCCGTGCCGGCCTATCCGCTTTGATAAGCAGCGGAACAAATGCTCGAATTCCGTGAACGACACCCATCACATTGATGTCAAACGAACGCTCCCAGACATCGGCTTCAATTTCCCAACTCAGTCCAGACGAGAGAACGCCGGCATTGTTGAACAGCAAATCGATCTGTCCAAAACGAGATAATGTAAGATCCGCCAATGCACTGAGATCGGACGCTTTTCGAACGTCGACTTGCAGTGTAGCTACTTCCCCCGGGAGCGTCTCCGAGATTTCTCGCAAACCTTCAGCATCCCAATCAGCAAGCACGACACGCATACCCAGAGAGGCAGCATAGCGCGCCAAACCCGCCCCGATCCCGCTCGCAGCTCCGGTGATCACGGCAATTTCGCCTGCAAATTCGCCACTCATGATGCCGCTCTTACAGTGTTGAGTTCAGATTCAATCTTGTCTTTTGTCAGCACGCAGCTGGTGCCGCCGGGCGTGTACATCGTGGTAACGCAGCGGTTGCAGGCTGTGCATGGGCTTGAGGCGTCTTCGCTTGCGAGCACCTGATTGACGAAACCTGCATCGTAAACGAGCGCCCTGCCCATCGCGATGGCGTCGAAGCCATCGGATATCGCTTGATCAACGCCTTCGCGCGACTGAACACCGCCTAGATAGGCCAGCGGCATCTTGACGTTTGCCCGAATTTTGAGCGCATGCTCGCGCAGGTAGTTCTCACGGAATTGCACCTCGGGTGGCGCAGTGAAGGACTGGATCGCCATGCCAATCCGGATTACTGGATTTGAAGGCCGTGCACCTGTCTTTGGAAGCGGAGAGCCAAACATCGACTGAATGGACTCAACGTTCAGTCCATTCGACAAAACCGCCAGATGCGCACCATCAGCCTCCAGCCGCTTGGCGACTTCGATGCCATCCTCAATCGTGTTTCCCTTCGGCCCATCAGTCATCGAGTATTTCACGATCACAGCAAGATCCTTGCCCACTGCATCAAGCACGCGCCTCAGGACTTCTGACGGAAAATTCATCCGCTTCCGAATTGAGCCACCGTAGTTGTCGCGGCGCTTGTTGTAGAGTTTGGAGACAAACTGGCTCAGCAGATAGCCATGGCCCATATGAAGTTCGACTGCATCGAAACCAGCTTCACGTGCATGGCGCGCAGCAGCCACAAACTCTTCGGCCATCGCTGCGAGCTCCGCTTCGTTCATGCACTTTTTGAAGTAGCGTCCTGTCATGACGCCGACCTTGTTAAAGCCTCCTGACGCGGACAGTGGCTTGTTCGTTTGCAGCGCTTTTTTATCGAGAAAAGTGAAACTGCCAGCGTGAGTGACTTGCGCGCATGCCGCGCCGCCGTGTTTATGAACCGCATCGGTCAAAGCGCGAAAGTCAACCACTGATGCGTCATCGAGCGTGGCTTGATCGACAAATGTCCGCCCGTCTTTGGAGGTTGCGCAATAGGCGACCGTTGAAAGCGCAGATCCTCCCTCCGCCATCTTTTCATGAAACCGAGCCAGCCCTTTACTGACGACACCGCCCTTCGCCATTCCTTCATTGGTTGCCGCCTTGATAAACCGGTTGCGCAAGGTCAACGATCCGATTTTCAATGGGCTTCCTGCTAGTGATTTTTCTGGCACCGATCCCGAATCCTCTGAATTAGCGCATTTGTTGAATGCCACTGCCATATTGTCAAGAATTTGCGTAAATTCTAGCACCTCTTATTACGCATTAAGGGATTTTCGCAATGGAATCGTCGCTATATGGGCAACTCCTGCATTCGAAGTAGCTCGACAATTGGAAGCACGTAGCTAGAACAAGCCACATCTACTGATTGTCTCAGGGACCGGAGAGCAGAGCAGTGGCGAGGATCCTTCCGAATTGCTCTCAAAACGGTGCTGTCAGTCTAATCGCAACTAGTCTCCGATTTGCAAAACTCGCCCTTCCCTAACGAACCTTAGGCCATAAGGTTTTGCCACTCAGCCAATGCGACTGAGCGAGAGGTCTTATAAGTTTCTCGGTCGATTAGATGGCGTTGGGAATTGAAGTGGTTGTGGACATTGGCGTGGACTGAGGCGAACTTTTGCAATGATTTCATCTGTCGAAATCTGAGCATTGCACGCTCTCTTCGGCGGAACGGCAGGTGACTGTTCTCCGCGCGATTGTTCTTCCAGCGCCCCATCTCGCGGCTGCTTTCATTACCAAGCTCGCGCATCGCAGCCGGGTATGATTTGAGCCCGTCAGTCACGATTTTCTCGACCTGTCCATGCTGCTTGAGCGCTTTTCGCAGGAACTTCAATGCGGCCTTTTTATCGCGCTTTTTCGTGACATAGCTTTCGAGAATTTCACCTTCATGATCGACAGCTCGCCACAAATAGTGCGTCTCGCCGTTGATCTTCACAAACACCTCATCGACATGCCAACGCCAGTTTCTAAATCCCCGCATTCTACTGATCCGTTGAAGCTTGATATCGGCTGCGAACATCGGTCCGAAACGGTTCCACCAATGCCTCACGGTTTCGTGGCAGATGTCGATGCCGCGCTCCGCAAGCAGGTCTTCAACATTCCGCAGACTGAGCGGAAAGCGGACATACATCATCACCACAAGTCGAATGACTTCGGGAGAAGAGTTGAAATACCGAAACGGACTGGCTGGCTTCTTGGATCTGGGCATCGTTCTGCCCTACCCAACTACCGGCGATTTTCAATTGGGTACATTTGCTTTGACAACACCGAGCATCGCCCTGCCCTAGCTAATCAGCTTCAAATTTCAAATAGGTGCATTTGCATTGACAATACCTTCGCCTCAATCAAGCATTGGGAAGACGCCTGTTTTCTTGACGACACCGTAAACAAAGCTGCTGTCGATTGATCCTATGCTACCAATCGGATGCAGGCGCTTGCGTACGAAGTCCTCGTAACCTGAGAGGTCTGCAACGACTACACGCAACAAGTAATCGGACGTGCCTGTTATCACGAAACACTCAAGAACCTGATCCACGCGGCTGATTTGTTCCTCGAACTGCTGGACCACTTTTCCGGTATGCCCGGTCAGGCTGACCCTTACAAAGACCGTCACGGGTAGACCGTAAGCTTCTGCGTCGATCTCAGCCGTGTAGCTTTTGAGTGCGCCGCTTTGCTCCAACAGTTTCACACGACGCAAGCACGGTGACGGCGACAAGTTCACCTCTGCGGCGAGATCTTGATTTGTCATTCGACTATTGCGTTGCAATGCGCGAATAATTTTGCGGTCCTTATCGTCCACTTCAACCCCTTCTGGCATAATATGCTAATTTGATATCAAAATGAGGTATAATTCGCAATCCGTTGATTGCGAACCTGCTCTAACGTGCTCTAGAACCATTCACGGAGCCAACCCATGCGCAACCATCCAAAAAGCTTTGCAACACGTGCCATTCACCACGGTTATGACCCGATGGACAATGAAGGCGCATTGACGCCTCCTCTACATCTGACATCAACTTTTGCATTTGAAACTGCCGAAGCCGGTGGCGAAATGTTTGCTGGCGATCGGGCGGGACATATTTACTCACGCATCTCGAATCCCACCTGTGATTTGCTTGAAAAGCGTATTGCGGTGCTTGAAGGTGCTGAGGCAGGGCTGGCACTGGCGTCTGGGATGGGCGCAATCACCGCGACGATGTGGACCCTGCTCGCGCCAGGCGATGAAGTCATTCTTGATAAGACGCTCTACGGCTGCACCTTTTCATTCATGCAGCACGGTCTAGCCAAGTTTGGGGTCACCGTTACCCATATTGACTTAAGGAACCCAGCAAACCTGTCCGCGGCGATCAATAAAAAAACCAAAGTGGTGTATTGCGAAACACCGGCCAACCCGAACATGCGCCTTGTTGATATTCAGGCCGTGTCTGAAATTGCGCATGCACATGATGCGTATGTTGTGGTCGATAACACATATTCGACACCCTACCTGACCCAGCCGATCAAACATGGTGCAGATATCGCCTTGCATTCGGCCACTAAATACCTTGGCGGGCATGGAGATGTTGTTGCAGGTTTGTTGGTCGGATCAGAGGATCTAGTCTCAGAAATCCGTCTCTATGGGATGAAAGATATGACGGGCGCGGTTATGGCACCTTTCAACGCCATGTTGATCTTACGTGGGCTAAAGACGCTTGAATTGCGCATGGATCGCCACTGCAGCAGCGCTGGGACAATTGCTGAGATGTTAGAGCGCGCCGATGGCGTTCAAAAAGTCTGGTATCCGGGACTGGAGAGTTTTGAGCAGCCCGACATTGCCAACCGTCAAATGTCGCAATTTGGCGGCATGATTGCATTTGAGCTGGAGGGAGGTCTGGATGCAGGCCGGGCAATGATGAACAAGCTACAGCTCATTACCCGTGCTGTGTCACTGGGTGATGCGGAAACTTTGATTCAACACCCTGCGAGCATGACCCATTCGACCTATTCACCCGAAGAACGTGCTCTGCACGGTATCAGCGAAGGGTTGGTGCGCCTTTCTATCGGGCTCGAAGGGGTTGATGACGTGATCTATGACCTCGAACAAGCCTTGCCAAAACCACCAATCCGCGCCGCAGCATGAACGAGGTCGATATGTCCCAAGATCTCAAAACGATTGAACAGCGTCTCTTGTGGCTGTCACATTGGATGATCCACAACGCGAACCACATTCGCCCCAAGGCGAATGGGATCAAGGTCGGCGGACATCAGGCGTCATCGGCCTCAATGGTGTCGATCATGACCGCGCTGTATTTTCAAACATTGCGTCCCGAAGATCGCGTTGCGGTCAAACCCCATGCTTCGCCTATTTTTCATGCGATCCAGTATTTGATGGGGAATCAAACGCGCGAGAAGATGGAAAATTTCCGCGGGTACGGCGGAGTGCAAAGCTACCCCAGCCGCACCAAAGATATCGATGATGTGGACTTCTCGACCGGCTCAGTTGGACTTGGCGTGGCGATCACATCCTTTGCCTCAATTGTTCAGGATTATATCCAAGCCAAAGCATGGGGCGACGGTCAAAAGATGGGCCGAATGATCGCGCTTGTGGGCGATGCGGAACTGGATGAGGGCAATATTTATGAAGCGCTCCAAGAAGGCTGGAAGAACGGCCTTCGCAATTGCTGGTGGATCATCGACTACAACCGCCAATCCTTGGACGGCGTCGTGCGCGAAGGCCTTTTCAAACGCGTAGAACAGATTTTTGACGCCTTCGGTTGGGATGTGGTGCGTGTCAAATACGGCGTGCTGCAACGTGCTGCATTCCAGGAACCAGGAGGCGAAAAGCTACGTCAATGGATCGATGATTGCCCAAACCAGCTCTATTCTGCGCTGACATTTATGGGTGGGGCCGTCTGGCGGGCACGCCTAATGGATGCGCTTGGCGATCAGGGTGATGTTACGGCACTGATTGAACGTCGCAGTGACCAAGAATTAGCCGCACTGATGGAAAACCTTGGTGGCAACTGCGTGCAAACGATGGCCGATACCTTTGCCTCCATCGATCATAACCGCCCCGTTTGTTTTCTAGCCTATACGGTCAAAGGCTGGGGCACGCCAATTGCCGGCCACAAGGATAACCACGGAGGGTTGATGAACAAAACCCAAATGACCGAATGGCGCGAATACATGGGGGTTCCTGAAGGCCAAGAATGGGATAGATTCGCGACCGTTCCTGATCCGGTGGCTTTTGAGGCTAAGCTAGCGCAGTCACCATTTTTCGCAAACGGGCCACGCTGCTATAGTGACGATACCATCGACGTCCCATCAATCGAGCTGACCACGGGTCGCGAGATTTCAACGCAAATGGCGTTCGGTAAGATCCTTGATGACCTCTCCAAAGGCGCGAGCCCGTTGGCCGAACGGATCGTAACCACCTCCCCTGATGTCACGGGCACAACGAACCTTGGTCCTTGGGTAAACCGGCGAAAACTGTTTGCACGCGATTACCAAGAAGATACGTTTAAGGCTGAAAATATCCCGTCGACGGCCAAATGGGAATTTTCGCCGGAAGGCCAGCATATAGAACTTGGCATTGCAGAGATGAACTTGTTTCTGCTTTTGGCAGCAGCGGGATTGTCGCACTCGATCTTTGGAAAGCGCCTTATCCCAATCGGCACGGTTTATGATCCCTTCGTTTCACGCGGCTTGGATGCGTTGAACTACGCCTGCTATCAGGACGCGCGATTTATGATCGTCGGCACCCCGTCTGGTGTAACGTTGGCGCCAGAAGGCGGCGCGCACCAATCTATCGCCTCCCCCTTGATCGGCATGTCCCAAGATGGCTTAGCTGCGTTTGAGCCCGCCTTCGCGGATGAACTGACTGTGATCATGGAGTGGGCATTTGCCCATCTGCAAAAGGACGGAGAAGGCGACCCTGACGAGCGCACATGGTTGCGGGACGAGACCGGCGGTTCCGTCTATCTACGCCTCACGACCAATCCAATTGAACAACCGGGCAAACGGGTTGATGATGCCTTTTACCAAGGGGCGATCGATGGTGCATATTGGTTGCGCAAGCCCGGTCCAAATTGCGAAGTCGTTATCGCCTACCAAGGGGCCGTCGCTCCTGAAGCCATCCAAGCCGCAGGTGTGATCGGTCAAGGGCGACGCGATGTCGGGGTCCTTGCCGTCACCTCCGCCGATCGACTGAACGCCGGCTGGACTGCAGCACAGCGTGCAAGGGTCAACGGGCACAAGCAAGCGGCTTCGCATATCGAAACTTTGCTAAAGGACTTACCACGTAACTGCGTCTTGATCACAGTTATCGACGGTCATCCCGCGACACTCTCATGGCTTGGTGGGGTGCGGGGACATCAAACAATCTCGCATGGCGTCGAACATTTTGGCCAAACCGGCACAATTGGCGATCTGTACCGCCACTTTCGTATCGATGCCGAAGCACTGATTGGATCGGCAAGCGAACTTTCAAAAGGGCGTAAAATCCCACATTAAGTGGTGAAGCTGGAGTGCGCTTCCAATCTTGAAATGCGGACATTGATACAAAGTGTAGCATCTTACATGATGGGCTTGAACCCGCCCTTGGATGCGGCGCAGCACCCCGTCCACACATGGGGCGCTAACCGAACGATCGACTTTTCGTCCCCCAAGTTGAAAGCGACCTGTCGGCTTATGATGCTGTGGACAGCTCTCCACCCACCTGCGGTATAGTCTGCAGGTTGAGCTGGAAGGAGAGATATGATGGAAAAAGTCGTTACGATTGGTTTGGATATCGCGAAGTCGGTATTTCAGTTGCATGGGGTCAATAGCAATGGTGATGCGGTGTTGCGCCGTCAGTTGAAGCGTGCACGGATGCTGCCGTTCTTTGCCAAGCTACCACCATGTCTGATCGGGATCGAAGCGTGTAACAACTCACACTACTGGGCTCGGGGGCACTAAGCAGCGAAGCTCAGCCCTTTGCTGGTGATCTGATCGAGAGTGAACTGATCTAGATGTGACAGGAACGCCTCTAGAGCGCCGCGCAGTGCCGGCTTCAATCCGCATAGGCCATCTATTGAACAGGTGGTATTGCCGCCCATGCAGGCAACAAATCCGTCGAGGTTTTCGAGCCTTCGAACCACGAAGCCAACGTTTATGTCAGAAGGCGGTTTCGCCAATCGTATGCCACCCTTGCGACCACGCAAGGTCTCAATGAGTCCTTCCGCTGCGAGGTCTTGAGCAATCTTGGCCAAATGATTGCGGGAAATCCCATACTGATCAGAGATCCAGTCGATCGAGACCAGCTCTTGCTGGGTGGACAGAGCCATCAACATACGAAGGGCATAATCGGTTCTGAGGTTCAATTGCATAAAAGAAGTATATTATATATTGCTTTTCCAAGCAAGGCGATTTAAGGGGTATTTTAAATACCTGATTAAAGGCTGCAAAACGATGCAAACCGCCAGACAATTATCCTCAGACCACGCCCTCTCAGCCCGAGCCGCAAAGCGGGCCAAGGCCGAGGCGCTTGGGGTAGACGAGGATTTCGTTTCCCAGATGGTGGAGCGTTTCTACGCTTCGGTGCGCTCGGATGCTTTGCTTGCTCCGATTTTTGAAGCGCGCGTTACGAAGTGGCCCGAGCACCTAGACCAGATGAAGCGCTTCTGGCGCTCGGTCCTGTTCAGCAGCGGTGAGTTCACCGGAAACCCGCAACTCAAACATATGGCTATACCCGAGCTTAGCGAAGCTCACTTTGTTCGCTGGCTTGAGCTCTTTTACGCCACTTTGCGCAAGCTCGAACAAGACCCAGGCGGAACGCATTTGGTCGCGAGCAGAGCCAGATCGATCGCAGACAGCCTCTTTACCGGAATCTCAA
This sequence comes from uncultured Erythrobacter sp., assembly GCA_947502815.1. Classification (GTDB taxonomy): domain Bacteria; phylum Pseudomonadota; class Alphaproteobacteria; order Sphingomonadales; family Sphingomonadaceae; genus Erythrobacter. The sequence goes on along the minus strand of CANNBH010000001.1, from coordinate 764,022 downwards.
TACGTCGCGCCGGCCTATCCGGCGCTAGAGCAGGAAAGGAACTACCCTATGCTTGAACAATCCAACCTAGCCGCGCTCGAACCAACTGATCCGTTGGAACATGAAGTGGAGTTACAAGCATTAGACAGCATGTTCCAGCCTTTGGCTGCTCCGGCCCCTGATTCTCACAAGGGATTTGAGCTTCCTCGATCGATCTGGGGAATCATGCTCTCTTGCTACGCGGTGTTTTTCGCAACAATTTCTCTTGCAACCGGCGGCAGCGGGCGTGCTCGCTTCGCGATCGTGGTTTCGATCATCTATGCCGCAATCTATTTCGGAGTCGCGCGGATCGGAGCTCGTCAGGCTGGTCCGGAAGCTCCTTCGCCATTGGATCGCGGAAAGCCTCTCGAGACTTGGACAGGCTTGATGGATGGTAAGGCTGTTTACGGTCAGATTTTGATCGTTCCCGGCACGATCGCGCTTTTTGGAATTGCAATAGCAATCGTTGCGGCCTTCGTCAGAATTGGGGGATAGAATGCTTGGTTCACTCCCCGACACCGTGACAAAGTATGGCGAAACCCCCGTGTTCGACGAACACTCTGTCCCGGCGAAACTCACGGATACGCATGATACCAAAGCTGGAGTTTGGGGGCGGTTGTGCGTTCTGTCCGGATCAATCCGATATGTGGTCGACTGCGGTGATCCCCATTCTTTGGTCGTTAATGCCAACGACTATGCGATCATTGTGCCTCAGCAACCCCATCACGTAGAAATCATCGGCCCAGCAGAATTCAAAGTCGAATTCTATCGCGAACATGAAGGAGAATGAAATGTCGTGGCTCGCCACTTTGCGCACGGAAACACCAGAAGAAGGCTTTAACCTGGCGATCAAGATGTGGAGAACGGGGTGCTGTCAGTCTAATCGCAACTAGTCTCCGATTGGCGCAACTATCCCTTCCCCAACATATTTCAAGCCATAAGGTTTTGCCACTCAGCCAGTGCGGCTGAGCGGGAGGTCTTGTAGACTACGTGGCGTTGGGAGTTGAAGTGGTTGTGGACGTTGGCGTGGACGGAAGCAAACTTCTGTAGCGATTTCATCTGTCGGAACCTGAGCATCGCTCGCTCTCTTCGTCGGAACGGCAGGTGGCTGTTTTCGGCCCGGTTGTTCGCTCAGCGCCCCACCTCCTGTTTGCCGGTGTTACCAAGCTCTCGCATCGCAGCTTTATACGAAGTGAGACCATTGGTGATGATCTCAGCGGGTGAACCGTGGCGCTTCAGCGCCTTCTTCATGAACCGCAGCGCTGCCTTTTTGTCTCGCGTCTTGGTAACGTAGCTTTCCAAGACTTCGCCCTCTTGGTCGACCGCCCGCCACAGGTAATGCAGCTCGCCGCCCACTTTCACGTGGACGTTATCGAGGTGCCATTTCCACTGCCGAAAACCCCGTATCCGGCTTACTCGCTGGCGCTGGACATCGGCTCCAAACAAGGGCCCAAATCGGTTCCACCAGTGCCGCACAATTTCGAGGCAAATATCAATCCCGCGCTCGGCCAGCAGATCCTCCACGTTTCACAGCGAAAGTGGGAACCGAGCATACATCATCACGACTAAGCGGATGATCTAGGGTGATGAGTTGAAATAGCGAAACGGACTGGCTGGTTTGCGAGGTCTGGGCATAAGCCCTGCCCTAACCCAACTGCCTCAATTCTCAATTAGGTGCATTTGCTCTGACAGTGCCCTCTCAATGCATCATTCTACGTCAAAGCCAATAGGCTGGCATTTCCTCCGGCTGCGGTTGTGTCTATCGAAGTCGAGACTTCTTTGATCAACAATTCCATCCGGTATGCGCCGTTGGGGCTATCAAGTTGAGAACAGATGATCGGGCCAGTCTCGTTTGCAACAGCGCGCAGTATGTCAGCAACTTCTGGATGTTGGCGCTCTATCAACACTGCGGAGGCCAAACCGTAAACCCTGTCGCGCGACGCCCATTCTATCTCTTCCGCCAGTTCGCTGGGCAAATCTTCCGCCAATGCCCGTGTCGCCGATGTATTGGTCATCAATGGCCGATTTGAGGTCGCGAAGACTGCTATCAATTGATCCAACAGACCCTGGGCTGAATGCGCTTGGCACAGCACATTGCCGCACGGCTTGTGCAAATATACATTCTCCTCGCCAACGGGACCGGGTAGCGTCTGCTCTTCAAAACAAACCGGCAAAGTCTTGCCATATTGGGCACAGCGCCGCTTTTGAGTGTCGCTCCCCACTTTTTCGACATATTCTGCAACAACCCAGAATTTTGGTGAGCTTGCCGGATAAATTGCGGATGAGGAATCCTCGCATGGGGCCATAGTCAGCCGATCCAGATAGAGCGGACCTCCAGCCTTTGGTCCCGTACCCGACAGGCCATTGCCACCAAATGGCTGTACGCCGACTATCGCGCCCACGGTGTTACGATTGACATAAACATTGCCTGCGCCAATCAACCCCCGCACTTTCGAGATGGTTTCATCAATACGTGAATGGATGCCGAAGGTCAGTCCATAACCGGTCGCATTTATGGTTTGAACGAGTTCGCAAATTTCGGACTCCTTGAAACGTAAGACGTGCAAAACAGGGCCAAAAACCTCTCGCCCCAAATCGCCGAGACCATCGATTTCAATAATAGTCGGAGGGACGAATGTTCCATGCGCCATATCCGTCGGAAGTTTGGCCTGAACCACCCTTTTCCTGCTTGCCCTCATTGCATCGATGTGAACGGCGATGATATCTTGCGCCTTGCCGGAGATAACGGGGCCAACATCGACAGACAAACGGTCGGGATGACCAATTGATAATTCGCCAATTGCGCTCTCCAGCATCGCGATCAGATCGTCTGCGATGTCATCTTGTAAGCATAGGATGCGCAAGGCCGAACAGCGTTGTCCCGCGCTATCGAAAGCCGATGCGAGCACATCCTTGATGACCTGTTCTGGCAATGCCGAAGAATCGACAATCATCGCATTCTGCCCGCCCGTCTCCGCAATAAGAGGGATCGGCGAACCATCGTTAAGTGTGCGGCCCGCAAGCACGTTTTGAATGCCTTTGGCCACTTCGGTGGAGCCGGTAAACATCACTGCACATGTTGCCTCATGTTGCACCAATGCAGCTCCGATTTGCCCCCCTCCCGGCAACAGTTGCAGCGCGTTCGCGGGCACACCCGCACTATGCAAAATGTCCACGGCGATCGCTGCGATCAAAGGCGTTTCTTCGGCAGGCTTTGCCAGGACTGTATTGCCAACCACCAATGCAGCGGACACTTGACCTAGAAAAATCGCCAAGGGGAAATTCCAAGGGCTGATGCACACAACCGGGCCCAATGGGCGCACTGAATCCGGTGACATCGGCCGAGCTTGAACAGAATAATAGCGAAGAAAGTCCACCGCCTCGCGCACTTCGTTGATTGCGTTTGCAGCCGTTTTACCCGCCTCTCGGATAAGCAATCCGATCAGCTCTTCCGTTTGACCTTCAAGATCATTCGCCGCGCGGTTTAGAATATCGCAGCGCTCAGCCACTGGCACCTGTGCCCATCGCGCAGCACCTTCCTTAGCCCGGTGCATCGCTTCGTCGACATCGCTTGGCTGGGCATTGCGCACTTGGCCAACGATATCGCGATGATCCGACGGATTGCACACATTCAACCATGCTTGGTCAGCGCTCGCATCTAGTGTGGGCGCGGCCCTCCACTCCCGATTTGCGCTGCTCCGACAGGCTGCTGCTAAACCCTCCAGCGCATCCTCATTCGAAAGGTTTAGCCCCCGCGAATTCGCACGATCAGGGTAAAGGGCATCGGGCGCAGCTATATCAGCATGCGGTGCACCTAAAGGCTCAGATTGACGACTTGTCTGAGCCGGATCAGCAAGCAACGCTTCCCAATCCAGATCCTTGTCCCAGACCTGATTGATGAACGAAGAGTTGGCGCCGTTTTCGAGCAAGCGCCGGACCAAATAGGCAAGCAAAGTCTCGTGAGATCCAACCGGCGCATAAATTCGACAAGGCCGCGCAAGCTTATCTGCGCCTACCACTTGCGAATACAAAGCCTCGCCCATGCCATGCAAACACTGAAATTCGTAGTCACCCTCGGCAAAGTCGGGGCCAGCCATGTGATAGATCGTCGCGATGCTTTGCGCGTTATGGGTCGCAAATTGCGAGAAGATGTTCGCTTTCGCAGCCAGCAATTTGCGCGCGCAGGCGATGAAAGAAATGTCTGTGTGTACTTTACGGGTGAAGACTGGAAAATCTTGCAAGCCTTCAACTTGCGCGTGTTTGATTTCGCTGTCCCAATACGCGCCTTTCACCAACCGCACCATCAACCGGCGGTTTGATCTTTTCGCCAGATCGATGATCCAATCGATCACATAGGAGCATCGTTTGCTGTAAGCTTGAACGACAAAGCCAAGTCCGTGCCAACCCGCAAGATCAGGATCGAGCGCCAAAGCTTCGAGCAGATCGAGGGACAATTCCAATCGGTCCGCTTCCTCAGCATCAATGTTGAAGCCAATGTCATAACTGCGCGCTTGGCTCGCCAATTGCCTAAGTCGAGGCAGCAGCTCTTCGACCACGCGGCTTTGTTGCGCGCGCTCATAGCGAGGGTGCAGTGCTGACAATTTTACGGAGATGCCCGGCCCTTTGATCGGGCCAGAATGCCCCCCTGCCTTGCCAATTGCATCAATGGCCGTGGAATAGTCTTCGAAGAAACGCTGAGCATCTTCCTTCGTGACGGCCGCCTCACCTAGCATATCATAGCTGTAGGAGTATCCTTTTGCCTCAGCTTTGCGAGCGCGCTTAAGCGCCGTCTCAATGGTCTCGCTGAGGACGAACTCTTCGCCCATCAATTCCATCGCAAGTTTGATGCTGGCCCGAATGACCGGTTCGCCCAAACGTCCCACGACAATGTTTAAAGATGCAGCCAAACCGCTATCTTGAGGTGTCTTTACGATGCCGCCAGAGACCACCAACCCCCAAGTTGATGCATTCACAAACAAGGACCGGTCAGAACCAAGATGCTTTTTCCACGCGCCGCCCGATAGTTTGTCGCGGATCAATGCATCGCGGGTTGCATTGTCAGGAATTCGCAACAGCGCCTCTGCCAAGCACATCAAGGCCACCCCTTCATCACTGGACAGGGAATATTCCTGGACCAATGCGGCGATACCAGCGGGTTGGCCTTGATCACGCATATTGGTGATCAGCTGGCGGCCCGTTTCGGCGATCAAACCACCTATGCTTGGCGCTTGCCTAGCCAAAGGCAATAGCCGCGCAACAACGTCCGCTTCGGATGCCTGATAGCTTTTCGTGATCTGTTTGCGCAGGGCACATCGCTCGCCGACTGGCGGCGCAAAATGGCTGAATACAGCCACGGAATTGGTCATGACTTTTTTTGCCTTCAGCTCAGGTGGATGCTTCGCATTCGGAGCGATTTTTCCAGCTAATCGGTGTAGTGGTTTTGCCGGTCGCTCTTGGTCAAGTCAGCTGGCCGTTGCGAGGCATTGCCGAACCCGCCGCCGCCACCAGTTTCGATGAGTATTCGCGACCCAGCCTGAACCGTCCGCGCATTCACCTTGAGAGTGGATTGATCCACCTCGCCATCGGCGAGGGTGATTGTGACTTTGGGTGGCATACCGGCTGAGCCACCTCTTAATCCCCATGCCGTCGTCTTTGAGCGTTCAAACCACAAGGAGAGCGCGACATCTTGTTCAACTTCATACTCACGAAAGCAACCGTTCCCGCCTCGATATTTGCCTTGCCCGCCACTGTTCGTGCGGATGCCATAGCGCCTGATTTTGATCGGGTAGCGATGTTCGTACAGTTCGATTGGATAATCGCGGAAGCTCCCATTCACGTTGTTGATAAGGCAGTCCTGACCATCATGGCCTTCCCACGCTCCCCAACCGCCACAATTGGCCTCTACCGATACAAAGAATTCTCCATCGCGGCGTTGGTCCAGACCGCTAAAGGTAGTGACCATGGAATCGCCGTAATGCGCCGCAGCTGCACGCTCGGGCAAAGCAGGCGAAAGGGCTTTCACAACCATATCAATTAGCAGCCCAAGGGACGAGAAGTACCAAGAGCAGGCAGCAGGTTCCTGAGCCCGGAATATTGAGCCTTCGGGCGCTTTGACCGTCAGAGCTTTGAAAGTGCCTCCATCAACGGGTCGCTCAGGATTGATCAGCAGTTTAAAGGCGACGCGCGCAGCCGAAATTGTTTGTGTAAACCCGCAATTGACCCCGCCGATCGTTTGAGGAGAAGAGCCTTCTAGGTCGAGCTCCATCTCCTCACCCAAAACGGTGGCCTTCAGCTTCACCGGCACCGGATCATCGCTTAGCCCATCATTGTCCAACATCCCTTCGGCAAAATATTCGCCGTCGGCAATCGCGCGAATGGCCTCTTTCTCCATCCGCTCAGACTGAGCGAAAATATCATGCTTTGCCGCTGTCACCGTTTCCAAGCCAAAGCGATCCAGAAGCTCGGTCATTCTTTTTTGGCCGGTACGTCCCGCTGCGATTTGGGCATGCAGATCGCCGAGCAAGGCATCACCAAAACGGCTGTTCACTTTCATAAAGGTGAGAATGTCCGTTTGCGGCTCACCTTTGCGATAGACCTTTGTTGGCGGCCAGCGCATACCTTCTTGATAAATCTCGGTTGCATCGGTTGGTGTCGCGGGATCTTTTGCTCCGACATCAAGCCAATGCGCGCGCGATGTCGCAAATCCGATGCGCTCGCCTCGCCAGAAAATCGGCATGATCACTGTTATGTCATTTAGATGGGTTCCCGCGATGTAGGAATCGTTGAGGAGGATGCAGTCGCCCTCCTCATAGTAATCCCAGCCCTTCTCCTCTGCGATAATCTGCACACATAAAGACAAATTACCTAGGAACAGTGGCAGGCCAAGCGATTGACCAAGCACATCACCCTTTTCATCAAGGAGGCCCACAGCGCAATCTTTGCCTTCATAAATGATGGGCGTGTAGGCACTGCGGATGAGAGCCGCGTTCATATCCTCTGCAATCGCAATAAAGGCATTGCGAATGATTTCGGTGGTGACAGGATTTGTCGCGGTTTCGCTAGACATTACGCCGACTCCTCAAGTGCGATGATCATATTGCCAAGAGCATCGATTGTGATCGAATAGCCGGGTGGAACCACGGTCGTAGCGCTCTCCTCCTCGACAATCGCGGGGCTTTGATATTCACTGCCCGATGCCATCAAAGCGCGTTTCAAGATTGGCGTGTCATACTGTTCGCCACCAAAGGTCACATCGCGCCTTGCCCTTTCGGGTGAGGCATCGACAGCCTCATTCATTGGCGCTGTGCCCGGGCGGTTGAAATCGCCAAAAGCTGCGACACGGGTATTGATCATTTCGACCTCGCCTTCGCGCATTGAATGGCCATATCGGCGTTCATACAAGGCGTGGAAGCGTTCAAGAACCTGCGCAATGGTTTCGCCATCTTCGACGGTCACTCGCAAAGTGTATTCCTGGCCAAGATACCGCAGATCGATGGAGTGTTCGAACGACATACGTTCTGCCGTCACATTTTCGCCGTCTAATACGCTCCGGCCCCGTTCGATCAGATCGTCAAACAGACCTTGCAACTTTGCTTCACTGCAATCGCTCATCAAGGAGACAAAATTGGTACTAAGGTCGTGGCGAATTTCGCTTTGCAACATGCCCCACGCCGAGAAGGTGCCGGGGTATGGCGGGATTAGGATCCGCTTGATGTCCAGTTCAGCAGCAAGCTCAACCGCGTGCATCGGTCCCGCGCCACCAAACGCAACCAGCGTAAACTCGCGTGGGTCAATCCCCTGGCCAACGGTGATTGTCCGCATCGCATCAGCCATTTTGGCGTTGCTGATTGCGATAATCCCTTCGGCCAGACCTTTTTCGGAGAGGCCAACCTGGTCACCGAGAGCCTTCATCGCGGCCTTTGTGCCATCCAAATCCAACGTCATCTTGCCATCGAGCAAAGATTCCGCGCCGAGCCTTCCAAGGAACAGGTTTGCATCGGTAACCGTGGGCTCACTCCCACCGCGTCCATAACATACAGGGCCAGGGTAAGAACCGGCGCTGCGCGGGCCAACCCGCAAACCTCCACCCTCAATCCATGCAACTGAGCCGCCGCCTGCACCCACTGTTTCAATCGCGACAATCGACATCAGCAAAGGCAAGCCTTCCAGCACCGTCTCGCTGGTCATCTGAGCTTCGCCGTCAATGACAAGGCTTAGATCAAACGACGTGCCGCCCATATCAACGCAAAGCAGGTTTTCGAGCCCAGTTTGTTTTGCCAATTCACACCCGCCGATACTGCCACCAACGGGTCCAGAAAGCAGGGTGGAGATTGGATGGGCTGCGGCCGAACGATCGGTCATCGCACCCCCGGCAGAGCTCATAATATGGACGGTTTTGTCCATCCCTGATTTCACCAGCTCTTGCTTCAGTGTTTCAAGGTAAAGTTCGACGACTGGCGCGACATAGGCATCCATTACCGTCGACGATGCGCGTTCATACTCGCGCCATTCCGACGCCACTCGATGCGACAAAGAAACCGATACACCTGGCAACGCCTCTTGCAAAATTTCTCTCGCAAGCAGTTCATGCTTGGGGTTGGCATAAGCGTGCAGGAAACAGACTGCGATTGCTTTGATGCCTTCAGCCTTCACCTTTTCAATGATCGGCGCGAAATCCGCTTGATCGAGAGGCGTTTCAACCGAACCATCCCAATTCAAACGCTCTGTCACTTCATGAACGTCCGCCCGAGGAACCAGCTGTTCAGGCTTGCGATAATGCAGTTTGTAGAGCTCTTCGCGATGACCACGGGCAATAGTGTAAGTGTCTGACACACCCCGGGTCATCAAAAGCAAGGTGCGTGCACCGCGCCGTTCAAGGAATGCGTTGAGACCAACAGTTGTCCCATGCACGAAGAAGTCGATATCGCTGGGATTCTCTACAAGTTGATCAATTCCGGCCAGGACCCCCAATGCAGGGTTTTCGCTGGTTGTTGGCACCTTGCCAATTTCAACCTCACCGTTCTGCCCTTGAATAACAAGGTCGGTGAAGGTTCCGCCAATGTCTGCTGATACCCTATATTTCACCGCAATTGCTCCTTATCGCTTCAGGCCGTGCCTCCGAAGCAGAAATCGTGATCTCAGGCCGGTTCGACGCTGACTGGGATAGTGTTGCCCATGAATTCGACGTCTTCGGCGCATTGGAACAGCGCCTTTAGGGTTTCTTGTCCCTCAACAACCTGCCCAAATGCTGAAAAGCCCAAACCATCTTCGTGACGAGCACCGCCGAAATCCAATGCCGGTTCATCACGCATGCAGACAAAGAAACTCGGATAGGCCTTGTCTTGGCTCATTCGGGCAGCCGAAACTGTCCATTTCTTATGCAACAATCCTGTCTGACCGGTTGTTTCGATCTCAAAGTCGTCGAGAGCTTCATCACCCATTTCGTTAAGGCCCATCTGAATGACCCGAATAGGTGCGTGAGGGCGCATATCGCTATTCTGCTGGGTGACGATGCGAAAAACGCAGGCATTGTCGAAGTCTGGGTCTGCAAATTTCTCATCGAAGTATGCACAGGTCCTTGGCGCATGAGCACGATCCATCTGGATCACAAAAGAACCGTGCGCACAGCCGAACCGGTAGCGCTCTTGTGACATAGCGCATTCCTTTTTCTGTTTGAGTTTCGATGCTGTGCTGGCTTCAACGCCACGCACAGCACCAAAACAGTTAAGCGGGGTTCAAACTAGAAGTTGAAACGGAGCTCCGCTCGCCATGCGTCCGGTTGGCCTGCGTGCGCAAATCCGCCTGAAACCCACTCCGAATTATAGACTTCATCGAAGATGTTGGTGCCTGACACCGCAAAGCTCCAGACCCCATCAGGATCTTCGATGCCGAACCGCAGATTGGCGAGTTGGATTGAAGAACGAGCGGTCGAGTTTTCTGGATCCCAGAATTGACGGCCGCGTTGTTCAAAATCAAACCGGAAAAATCCGCCGATGCTGTCGGTAATATCCGTCTTGTACTGGATGCCAGCATTAATGGTCGAGCGCGCGATGTAAGGAGCATCATTGCCGACCAATGCCGGATTCACTGTGTATTCCTGAATTTCGCTGTCAGTTAGACTGACTCCAAGATAGACATCCAGCCCGTCAGCGAGTTCTGCGGAACCTTCAAGCTCAAGGCCCATGATATCAATCTCGTCGATCGGCACGAGAACCTGTGCACTCACGGCTCCGATAAACACGAAGTAGGGCGCGTTACTCAGGTCGGTTTTGTACGCGGCGCCAGCAAGGTTGAGCCGTCCGCCAGCAGCCTCAGTGCGGAAACCGACTTCGTATGTTTCGGTCTCTTCTTGCTCAAGCACATCAGAAACACCCAGCACGCCAGCACCGGCCGCAACCGCGCCCACGCCGTTTTGGTTGAACTGACCGCTGCGGAAGCCCTTGCCCCAAGATGCGTAGAAAGTGGTCGCATCTGATGGCTGATATCTAAGAGTTACCTTGGGCTGGAAGAGATCAAAGGTGCGCTCATTTACTGCGCCAGGCACACCGGTTGCCGATACAAAATTTCCTGCGCCATCGTAATTGCCTTGAGCAGGGTCAACCGTCTGCCTGCGCTTATCTTTGTCATACCGGCCCGCTACCGACAGCTCGAGTTGGTCAGTGATGTCATAGGCCCCATTGAAGAACAGCGCCCATGCGGTGTTGTCGTTGTCATCAGCAATAAAGCTGGTCAGAGGATTTGTCGGATTGAAATCAGGGGTCCGGCGAATGCGCACAATACCCTGCTCAAGATCATTCGAGATCGATGACGAAATGAAGCGGTCGGTCTCAAGGTAGTAACCGCCAACCATCCAACGAAGTACCGAATCCGCCTTCGAAGTTAAACGCACTTCCTGGCTCAGGGTCTCAATATCAATGAATTGAGATTGGATGCCATCAAAGAACGGGAATGCAGGTGATGGCGTGACCGACGATGCCGCTGAGTACGGGAACTGGTCGCTTCCAGTGCTCTGTGTGATCTTGTCATATGCGGTCACAAACCGAAGGTCTGCAAAATCGAGATCAAAATTCACACGAAGTGACAGCTGGTCAATGTCACGATCATCCAAACCAAGATTGTTTGCAGAAAAATCGCGCTCAACCAGATCAGCATCTGCGATCGCAAAATCGAATGTAGTTGGCAAGCCCGAAACCGGGTCAATGATCGCAGGCTGATAAGAGAAGTTCAGCGAACCTGCTTCAGTACGCACGATTGAACCGCGCAGATCAATTGTCACCGTATCGCTAGGAAGGAACTGCAAGTGACCACGCAGCGCAAGATCCTCGATATAATCGACCTTCTCATCGAGAATAAAGTTATTCAAATAACCATCGCGCTCGAGATACTTACCCGACAGACGGAAGAACACTGAGTCTTCAACAATGGGTCCCGAAATGGACGCTTCCACACCGTACTCATCGCCGGTGCCGATCTGGGCTGAGACATACCCTTCGAGGTCATTGCTTGGCCCCTTGGTGGTGATAATTATCGCACCACCGGTCGCGTTGCGACCATATAGCGCGCCTTGCGGACCGCGCAAAACTTCGATGCTTTCAAGGTCGAACAATGGCTGATCGAATGAACGAGAATTCACCTGCAACACATCATCGACAAGAACCGCAACAGGCGGCTCGCCATTCCGTGTCTGAGACAAGCCCCGGATCGAAATGAAGTTTGTACCCGCATCTTGCGAATTGGAGATTGTGACACCTGGCGTTAGGCCAATAAAGTCATCAACCCGTTCAATTCCGGCATTCTCGATCGCTTCGGCGCTGAACACAGTCTCGGAGATTGGAACATCAAGCAAAGATTCATCACGGCCACGAGCGGTCACGATGATGACACTTCCCTCATCCGAACCATCATCAGCGGACTGCTCGCCATCCTGCGCAGCCGCGCCCGGAGCCATTGCAAGCGTGCCGGAAGCCAAAGCAGTGACAAGTCCGCCACGGATTACATTACGATACTTACTCATGATTTTCCCCTTTGAACGCCGCATGACTCTCGCCCGGCCTGCAATTATGTCTGAGCAGAGAGTGCAGCCAAACCATCGGTTTGCCAACGCTCCGTTTGGACCAAATTCGGGTAGTCAGAGGAACTGGGGTAGCCCTGAAAATCTGGCTCCCCACCCGAACGTGTAGGGCCTTTAAGTCACTATTCCCAATTGCCTAGCAACTGCGACCGCTTGGGTTCGGCGCTGCACCGACAGTTTGCCAAAAATGTTCTTGAGGTGAAACTTGACTGTGTTCTCGGTCAGCTCAAACCGCCTAGCAATCTCTTTATTAGAACGACCTTCAGCCAGTTGTTCTACAATTTCACGTTCTCGAACACTGAGCAATTCACTTCCGCTGCTGGGACGCAGCTTTTTGCGAGTCTTCAGGATGCCGGCGACAAAATTGACCAAGATCAGGCTCTCTTGGTGAAGGTTTAGATCTGCTTTGACGCTGCTCAACATCCGGTCGAGCCGATCGTCAGCAAGGAAAGGCCCCATAATCCTTTGCGGAGCAGCCAGATTCAACGCCTGCGTTAGCAAATCAACGCTCTGCCTTTGGTCGCTAAGCTGCCACATCAGGATGCTGTAGGCGACCATCAGCCGTATCTCGAACAGCTTGAGGCCGCGTGTTTTGCTGTCCTCGATGCACTTGCGCAGAGCATTCTGTGCAAAGGACGTCGGAACCATTCTGGTTGTCGCAAGCGCTGCCACCGCGAGATAGTGATTTTGCCAATCGCGGCTGCCATCACCCAGATCACGGACCTTGACCCACCTCACCAATTCCTCAGTCAAGCGGGTGGCTTCGTTGGTATGCCCGCGCAAATAGGCGGCTTTCATCCTCAAAATTAAGCAAAGCCGTTCCAACCGCGCCAATTTGCGGTGCGCCGCAACAGCGTTCATCCGGTCGCAAAGCTCAACCGCCAAGGCGTATTCGCTCTTCTGCTCGCACAAGTTGAACGCGGAATCCAAACCGACAAGAAAGGCTTCAGCCCAAGCGTCATTGTCTTCCAGATGCGCGAGTGTTCTAGAAAACTCTTCTATCTCGTCATCACCGGACTCGCCGGACCAACTATGCATCGCATAAGTCAGCGCTTTCGAGAGATGCAGTAATCCGCTGTCGGATCCAAAATTGTTCTCTGCCAACTCAGATGCCTGAGCCATATTTGCGCGCGCGAGATCAAAGTTTGCCGAATACAAGGCGTGTATTCCGGCGTGTAGATAGCAATAGTTCAGTCCCAGGACGGACCCGCTTTTGCGCATCTGGCCAAAGGCGAGCTCAAGATCGGTCTTTAGACGGTCAAAACCACCAAGCGAAAAATGAGCAATCACACTTTCGCATAGCAATGTGCCGGCTTCTAGAGGCGACCAATCGTCAATCTGAGCCGCTATGTTTTCTGAACCAACTTCCTGTGTCCATTCGCGGCTATCTTCATAGGCAAAGACCATAGAGCCTACGAGGCGTCGATCCTTGTCATATGCCTCGATGTCTGAGCCATTCTTCAACGCTTCGGCGGCATCGAACAACCCGCGCGCTTCTTGGTATTCGCCGTCTTTACAGCACAAATAGGCACGAGCGAGCATAAGCCTGGCATTGCCCGACGCCAAATGGTCAGGCGCTAATCGCAGTAGGGTGCGCATAACGCCAATCCCTTGACGCAATATGATCGACCATCCCCCTGCATCAAGGATAAGCCGTTCAATTTCATCATCATTGCCTGCTAGCCCTGCATATTTCACCGCTGGTATCAGTTGCCCGTTTCGATCAAACCATTGACTGGCCGCCGTTTGGATTCGGGCTACTTCCTCCGGGTGCTGCTGCTGAAAGCTTGCAAAAAGATACTCTGCAAACAAGTGATGCAGTCGCACCCAGCCAGCTTCGCTATTTGTAGGCACTAACAGCGCTTGGAGCGGTTCAAGCCTGCGAAGCAGCGACGCGCTGTCCGAAGCATTTCTAATGAAATTGGCAAGCTCGGCGTTGAATTCTTCGAGGACCGAAACTTCAAGCAGGAATTCGCGCAAGTCAGGTTCGAGCGTTTCGAGCACCTGATCGGTCAAATATGAGGCGATCAGCCCCATCGAGACATCCTCTCTGATAGGCACCGTCGGTTTAGCGTGCTTTTGCACTCGAGCCAGTTGCACTGCGACTGGCCAGCCTTCGGTTTGACTAAAGATCGTTTTGGCATCCTCGACGCTGATCGCATCGCCAAGAGCCGAGATAGCCTCAGCCTGTGTGAGCCGGAGCTGCTCTGGCCCTATCTCAACTGCATCACCGGAAGCCATCAGCACAGGAATATCCAGCTTTGGGGCGCTGCGCGAATTGACAACCAGAGTGAAATTTGGCGGTGCCAAGCGTACAAGTTTGGCTATCAATTCAACGGCTTGTGAGCTGTCCGCGCGGTGCAAATCATCAATGATCAATACGCAATCGCGCTCCTGTGCGGCAATGCAATTGATCAGTTTGTTTAGAACCGGTTCAATTCGCGAATCCGGCAATCCATTTCGCGCTGCCACTTCCATGTGGCCAAGGTCCAGCCCGCCTTCTGCAAGTGCGAGAATGACGTAAGACAAAAACTGCTTTGGATCGCTTTCGCCATCATCAACTGATAACCACGCATAAAGGTCGCGGCTCTCCGCTTTGCCTTCAAACCATTGAGCCAATAGGCTGGATTTCCCAAACCCAGCGGGCGCAACCAGCAAGACTATCCTTGCCTTTCGCGCGTCCTCCAGCCTTGCAACCAAACGCGGGCGATCAACCAATTCAATGTTGGACCGAGTGGGAGCAAATTTGCTTTCCACCACCCAACCAGGTTCGTCATCAAGATTGTCGATCTTATCCATGATTTTGGCTCTATCATTTAGGTTCGGCCAGATCATAGCATAGCCGGCAATTCACAAACGTATCTTGATCGGCCTCTTGCCGATGATACGCGCAGTCAGCCCTTGCCTAACAACTCATGCAACAACCAGCTCGTTTTTGTAGACAGCGCCTTGCTTCAGCAGAGTTTTAATGCCCAGACCTTGCCCTTCGAGCACGGTCAAATCTTCAAGCGGATTGCGATCCAAAATCAGAATGTCGGCTATTGCTCCTTGGGCGATAACGCCAAGGCGCCCTTCTTGTTGAAGGATTTCGGCGTTGATCCGAGTGGCCGAATCCAACACCTGTGCAGGTGTTTCGACCTGAGCACGAATTCCAAATTCGCGTGATTGTTCACCAAAGCTATCGCCGAGCAAGTCGGTTCCAAACCCCAGTTTGACACCAGCAGAGCGACACAAATTGATCGAGTTGAGCCCTGCAGAACGCACTCGATCTAGCTTGGCCAGCATGTCTTCGCTCCACCCTGCGCCCGCGGCATCATCGGCAAGAACGTCATATGTTGATAGTGTCGGCACCACATAGGCGCCCTTTTCGGCAGCAAGCTTTGCGCTGCGTTCGCCTATAAGATTGCCATGCTCAATGGTTCGCACGCCGTATTCTAAAGCCACCCTGATCGCATCATCGCCATAGGCGTGCGCCATCACATATGTTCCGCGGCGCTCAGCTTCTTCAACAATGACACGAATTTCTTCGGGACTGTATTGATTGCGCTCGAGTGGATCGTGGGGCGAAGAGACCCCGCCTGACACCATGATCTTGATTTGATCGGCGCCTTGGCGAAATTGTTCGCGCACGGCCTTGCGCACACCATCAATTCCATCGGCCACACAAGATGTGTAGCTCAGCGCATGGCTGCAAGCACATGGTTCATCATGGTCGGTCCGCTTGCGGAAATCCCCGTGCCCGCCTGTTTGACTGAGAGCTCGGACGGCAATGAACATGCGCGGGCCATTGATCAGGCCATCCTCAACCGCTTGTTTAATGCCCCAATCGCCGCCCGATGCATCGCGAATGGTCGTGAAGCCGCGCTCCAACATGCCTTCAAGAATTGAACCCGCCCTTGCGGTCATCAATGTCGGCGGCACCTTATCAAGATTGCCGATATTGGTATCCGCCAAGAATGGGTGCGCATGGCAATCAATAAGGCCCGGCATTACCGGCCTGCCGCCTGCATCGATCGTGGTCACCCCTTGACTAGAACTGTCCCCGCCAATCTCGACGATATCCCCGTCAACGATCCGCAGATTTTTCGGTTCTGACAAAGTGTTGTTTGCCGCATCAACAATGGCCGCATTGGCTACTACCAATTGTTCAAATTCTTGCGGTGGACGGGAAAACGTCACGCCGAAACTCCATAGACTTTTTGAGCGCGTTTGGCAGTCACATATCCGTTGCGAATGTCTTCTAGCACCTGATCTTTAGGGCGGTCCGCCGGGTCGCCATAGCCACCTCCAGTTGCGGTGTAGACACTGATCACATCACCTTTGTTCAGTTCGAGGGCGGTTACCGAAGAGTATCTGGTTTCCTCGCCATTTGCCTTGCGCACAATGACGTAATTGAGAGTTCCCTCTTGACCACCGTCAAGACCCCATGGCCCAATTTCAGACCGGCTATAGGCCATGCTCATCCACCAATTGTCTTCAATTACCCGGTAGTCGAGATTGAGCCCTTTCCCGCCTATAAATTCGCCTTCGCCACCTTGTTCAGTCGTCAAGGCAAGCTTGTCCACCATTAGGCCATTGCGCTGTTCCGTGATTTCGGCGGGACAGTTGAAGGTGTCACCATGAAAGCCAGTGTAAAGGGCGCTGACCCCATCACGATCAGAACACGCTCCCCAACCGCCCAATTGCGGCTCTACGATGCTTTGCACGGACCCATTTTCAGGGTGCGGGCCGCCAATAAATGTCCCGCAAATTGACCCGTAATGGCCAGCGGGCAACCTCTCGGGCATTGCTGGGGCTAGAGCTTTCCACATAAGGTCAAACACAACCATGCTGACCTCATAATAGACACTCATGGCAGCTGGATATTCGGCATCGAACAACGAACCCTTATCGGTCAGCAAGGTCAATGGCCTGAATGTCCCGGCATTCACAATGCCTTGCGCCATGGCCACGCCTGCAAAGATCATCTGCGCATCAGAATAAGTGGCGTCATATGACGAGTTGAGCGCATTGTTGTTCTGTTTGGGGTTGCCGCGCAAGTCGATCAGAAAGTCGTCATCTGAGATCGTGATGGCGATCTTCAACACCTGGCCATCATCCTGCATTTCGTTAGCTTCAAAAATGCCATGCGGCAGCTCTTTAAGAGCGGTACGCGCCTGCGCCTCTCCCAAAGCGATGTAGTCGGCCATGGCATAGACGAGAGTATCTGCGCCGTATTTCTCAGAAAGAGCTTTGACCCGACTTTCCCCTGCGCGGGTCGACGATACGCCAGCCCAAAAATCGCCGCGAGTGGTCTCGGGCACGCGGCTGTTTTGCAGGATCACATCGAGCAAGGCTTGATTGATATTCCCTTTATCAATGATCCGCACCTCAGGGATTTGCAGTCCTTCTTGATAGATATCGAGCGCATCGGCGCTGATTGACCCGGGGAAAGAGCCGCCGACATCTGCCCAGTGCGCCTTATTCGCAAGCCAAGCGATCACGTTCCCATCGACCACAACAGGGACAATTAGCACCACGTCATTCAAGTGGCTGACCCCGCCAAAGTGAGGCATATTGGTCATGAAGACATCGCCGGCGTGAATGTCATTGGGACCAAATTTCCCAATGATCATTTTTACGCCCGGCTCCAGCATGCCGACAAAGGCTGGAATGCCCGAACCAGAGCTGGCAAGATTACCATCCCTGTCGAACAGCGCGACGCCAAAATCGAGAACTTCGTAGATGATCGAACTCATCGCGGTTTTGCGCATAGTTGCGAACATCTCATCTGTGATCGCTGTGAGCGATGATTGGATAATCTCCAATGTAATCGGATCATGCTTCAGTTCAGATTGCGCGTTCATGCCTTATCTCCCGAAGTTTTGGTTGTGATATGAAGATTGCCAAATTCATCCACGCGGACCCTTTGATTGGGAAAAATCACCGTGGTTGTCCCGGCTTCCTCAATGATTGCGGGGCCGCTAAACTCAGCGCCACTGCCCAAAAGCTCACGATCATAAATGTCTGACATGTGGATTCCGGCAAGGTCATAGTCGACATTACGTCGGCTCTTGATCGCCTTGCTCGCATCACCATCCTCGGCAATCTTGGCAAGCTGTGGCCGATCGATTTTGGCAAAGGCGACGATGCTGAGCGCGACCATATTTGTGCCCGCGTCCAGTCGGTAGGTGTATTCACGCTCGTAAGCATCGTGGAACCGCGCGACCAAATCATCGATGTCTGTACTGCTGATCTTGCCATTGTTAAGCGGCATACGCACGCTGTGCTCTTGCCCGTCATAACGCATGTCGAGATAATGCTCGAACATGATGGCGTCAGTGGGAATATCCTCGTCCGCGAACGACGCCAGCGCCTCCGCCTCCATCTCAGCAAATGTAGCCGAGATCGACGCAGCACTCCCTGATGCAATCGGCATGGGTTGGGTTCGAATATAATCGCGGCGCAGGTCAGACATCAGCATTCCCCATGCAGAGAACACCGCAGAGCTTGCCGGGATCACGACTTTAGGAATGCTAAGTTCTTGCGCCAGAGCGGTCGCATGCATCGCGCCGCCACCGCCAAAGGCGATCATCGTGAAATCGCGCGGATCATGGCCTCTATTGATCGACACCAGCTTCAAGGCATTTTGCATATTGTGGTTTGCGATACGAACAATGCCGCGCGCCGCCTCCACTGCAGTCAAGCCAAGCTTTGCACCAAGGCGTTCTAGTGAGCCTGCCAAAGCGGGCATATCCGCCTCAATCTCGCCATTCACGAAATAGTCTGGATTGATCCGAGCCAGATACAGATTGGCATCCGTGGTCGTCGGCTCGGTTCCGCCTGCACCATAGGCAACCGGGCCAGGTAACGCCCCTGCGCTTTGCGGACCAACATGCATTTTTTCGTGCTCATCAACCCATGCGATGGAGCCCCCGCCATTGCCGATCTCGACGAGATCAACCACCGGCGTCATAATCGGATAGCCTGCAGATAAACGGCTCTTCTCGATCATGTATTGGCTGGTCACATCGACCCGCCCATTTTCAATCAGTGAGCATTTGGCCGTCGTGCCGCCTATATCGAGCGCAATGATGTTGTTTTCACCAATCAGTTTACCCAGTGCAGCTGCGCCAAGTACGCCGCTGGCTGGACCTGATTCGACCATCGTGATTGGAACATTTTTGGCCGCACCCAATGTGTCGATACCGCCATTGGATTGCATGACGTAAAACGCCCCATCCATGCCTTTGTCCGAAACCGCGCTTTCAAGCTTTGACAGATATGCCCGCGCAATTGGGCTAACGTATGCGCTCAAAACGGCGGTGTTGCTGCGTTCATATTCGCGCCATTCGCGGGTGATCGCATTGGACGCGATGGTGGCGACTTCGGGCCAAAGCTTGGCAATCTCAGCAATGACCTGATCTTCATGATCAGGATTGGCGTAGGAATGCAGCAGGCAGACAGCGATCGCCTCGACCCCGTCCGCTTTGAAATCAGCGATAATTTGAGGCAGTTCCGATGTGTCGAGCGGCTCAATCACCTCGCCTTTGTAAGTCAATCGCCCTTTCACCTCGCGCCGCAGATAACGCGGCACGAATGGCGTTGGCTTTTGATATCTCAGGTTGAAGAAATCCGGCCGATTGCCACGGGCAATCTCTAAGACGTCGCGAAAGCCAGCGGTTGTGATGAGCCCCGTCTTGACCCCTTTTCGTTCGGTCAGAGCATTAATAACAACCGTAGTGCCATGGGCAAAAAAACTGGCCGAGGACAGGTCAATTTGGGCCTTTTCGATCACGTCGAGAACACCGGTGTCAAAATCCGGCGGCGTGGTGTGCGCTTTTTCCGTTTGGATCGGGCCCGCAGCCCCCGTCTTTGAATCGAGTTCATAGAATACGAGGTCGGTGAACGTCCCCCCCACATCCGTCGCCAATCTAATCTTCGCCATCACTACCTTCTAACTGTCAAGAGCAAGCAGGGGCACCGTGCCCTTTGTGCCAACAGCAATACGAAAGGCGTCTCTCCTAGCCCCGAATTGCCATTTCAACACTGCGGCAAACGCATTGCGATCAACAGCTACACAAAGGGGTAGTGCCGCTCGAATTGATTGGAAAACTGAGGAGAATAGCTACCGTCCTGTAATCGGAGGGGATTGCAGATGGTCCGCGAATGGGTGATCGATAGTTATGGCGGGTATGAAAGCCTGCGCTTTCAAGCATGCGAAAAGGAAGAGCCCGTAGGTTCCGAAGTTCGTCTTGCAATTGAAGCTTTTGCGCTCAATTGGGGCGATGCCGATTTGATGCTGGATCGCTACTCTTTCAGCTTTTCCAGCCTGCCTGCTCGTATTGGGATTGAAGCGGCAGGCGTGGTCGAAGCTATTGGGCCTGACGTGACGGAAGTGATGGTTGGCGATCGCTGCGCTACGCTTCCTTATTTCTATGATATGCGCGGGGCCAGCGCCGAAACCATGCTTATCGATCAGGCGTATCTTACCCGTACGCCCGACAACCTTTCACCAGTCGAAGCTGCCTCTGTCTGGATGCAGTTCATGACAGCATATTTCCCAATTGTTGAGTTGGCCGGCGCAGCGCCCGGAAAGAACATTCTGATCCCTGCAGGCACCAGCACCGCCGGCAACGCAGCTATCCAGATCGCCAAGATGAAAGGCGCCACTGTCATCAGCACAACCCGATCGACCAGCAACGTCGAACAAATAAAAGTGGCAGGGGCGGATCATGTGTTCGTCGATGATGGCTCAGACATCGAGGCGTATCTTCGTGATGTCACAGATGGGATTGGCGTGAACGCTTCCTTCGATCCTGTCGGAGGCGACTTTATGGAGCGCTATGCCAATGCCCTTGCGAAAGGTGGTCATCTCTATCTCTATGGTGGTTTGGCGGGGTCTTATTCCAATCCGCCATTCCTTGCCATGATACAGAACAGTCTTTGGTTTCACGCTTATTCGCTGTTCAATTATGTTGAGGATTCCAAGGCCAAGACCCGCGGTTTGGGCTTTGTGCATTCCGCGCTCGCCAATGGCCAGCTGAAGCCCAATGTTGATCGTGTTTTTCCTATCGAAGAACTGGTCGAGGCTTGGCGCTATATGCGCGGCGACCGAACAAGTTACGGAAAAGTAGTAATAGAAACAGCTGTTTAGATATGGACGTGCTATAGTCCAATGACAAAGAACTTTAGCCTCTCGGAAAGTACTGCATTATGAATGACGCAAACAAACAGCCTGTGGGCGAATGGTTCGAGGGCATGGCTCTAGGACGCGCCCATTGGCTCGCTGGCTTCACATTGTTTGTGACCTTTGTGATCGAGGCATGGGAAATGATGATCCTCATTCTCAATGCAGGAAGCATCGCCGCAGAATTCGAGCTGGACGCCGAACAGGTTGGTTTCCTTATCAGCGCGATCTTCCTTGGCATGATCCCAGGGTCGATCATCTGGGGACGGCTCTCTGATACAATTGGGCGGAAACGCAGCCTGCTATTGAGTGTCGGCCTTTATACAATTTTTCCTATTCTTACCGCCTTTGCGCCTTCTTATGAGGCATTATGGGCCATCCGCTTTTTATGCGGGATGGTCTTATCAGGGGCATTGGTCGTAACCTTTCCATTGTTCACAGAGCTGCTTCCATTGAAAGTACGAGGCCAAGGGACTGTCTATCTTTCTGCAGGTTGGCCCGTGGGCATGCTTGGTGCCATTGCTGTCACCGCGCTGCTTGCCTCCTATGGTTGGCGCTCGGCCCTTGGGTTCAGCACAGTGCTAGGTTTTTGGGCCTTGGTGATCTGGAAACTCGTGCCGGAATCGCCCTATTGGCTGGCTGAACGCGGAAAAACCGACGAGGCGGATGCGACGATCTTGCACCTATCGGGAGGCACCGTTCAGGCCAGAACGATGCCCATGTCAGACAACGCTGAATCGCCTTCGATCTTTGCTATCTTTGGCAGCGGCCTGTTGGCGGTCACAATCCTTCAGACGGTGATAAACTTCTGCTTTTCATGGGGTTATTGGGGCCTAACCTCTTGGCTTCCGACACTGTTGTCAGAACGAGGACTTAGCAGCGGCGAAGGGCTGGGCTTTCTGGCGCTTTCCGCTCTCTTCATGTTCCCAGGTTATATCTCGGCCAGCTTCTTGACGGGACGTTATGGCCGCAAAAAGGTCATGACCGCATTTGTCTTGTTTTCAACTGTCGCAGGCTTTGGCTTTGCCTATTCACAGACGATTGCCCAGATGTATGCGTGGAATTTCATGCTCTCGTTTTTCAGCCTTGGCGCATGGGGCGTCTGGAACACTTGGTTGGGCGAAATTTACGCCACCAGAAACCGCGGCCAAGGTGTGGCGTGGGGCGTGATGACGCAAAGGGTTGCCAATTCAATCGCTCCTATTGCGATTGGAGCGGTGCTTGCAGGAGGAAGCTTCTTGCAAACGGTTAGCTTCATTTCTCTGTTCTTGGCCATCACGTTCATTGCGGCCCTATTCCTGAAAGAGACAGAGGGCGAAGTGCTGACCTAGTCATTCGTTTCTGACAGAAGGCTCGCAACCTTCATCACATGACCTAGCAGGAAATCAGATATAGCTATGTCACTAATGACTAGGCTGTCCCCAAACAATCCAAATCCGATTATGTCGCTCTGACTTGAATTGGGCCGGGAGCCGCCTGGCAGGTTTTAGGCGGTTCGCCCCACAAAGCGGACATCAACGACGTGATCACTATGCTAGCCGTTCATGAAGCGAGGAATCGACTGTCCGCCTTAGAAGACCTCAGAGGTAAAGCTGACGTCAGCCGGCTTGGTTGAACAGGCTCGCAAGCAACGCCCATATAACCATGTGAGCTACGCCGGATTGATTCGCGAGTCCGACAGTGCGCGGCCAGCATTGAGGCGTTGCTTTCAATTCGGCTCCCTATCTCCATATTGCCCATATGAAAGTTCGCTATGTATTTCCTCTAGATCGCCCCATGAGGCTCCCTGACCATTGGCCCATTCCCATGCTTGGAGGGACTGCCCGAATGGTTGAGGATGAGGATGGTCTTGTCACTGCCATTGAGTTCGAGAAATCGGGCTGCCCTATCGAGCTGGCATTCCGCATTGATGACACCCCAGATGGTCCAATCAAAGCGGCGATCACCAGCGATGACTACTTCGTCGCTGAGGTTCGTGACCACTTGGACCGCGCGTTCTCATACCTCCAATGCTTGTTCAGCACAGAACTGGAATTGAACCGCATTTCGATCCACCACGAAGCGGAAACGGACGAAGAGGCAGAACGCATTGTCGTTCACTCATTCGAGCTTGGAAAGCAGGACGACAGACCGCTTCCCATCACATACGATTTCATCACGCGGGCAATCATGGCCGCTGAGAATGGCGATGCGCCACAGCATGAAGCGAGCCTTGCCCATTTGGCGCGCGAGAACCTGGGAAGCGAGCGATACATCGACTCGTTTCGTTACTCGTTTCTCCTAGTCGAAGCGATGTATGGGAACGGGCAATCGCAAAAATGGGCGCTAGTGGATGCGCTGGAATCATACCCACGATTTGTCGAGATCATCGAGCAAGAGGTAGCGACTTGGCAGCGGCCTAAGAATGCGCAACGCTCCGAGACCGATGACCTGCTATCTGGCAACCCTTCGACGCGCGATGTGATTTCGCATTTAGTCGAGCGCCGTGGTCACTACTTTCATGCGAACAAGCGGAAGCCGAAGGCTTGGAGTTCAAAAAGCCAAAAGGAAGCGGAGAGCCTTGCCTGGTTCGCCGTGGGGATTGCTCAGGCCATTGGGAACGACGCGGCAGAGCCGATGTTTGCGGAAAAATACGGGCAGCGCCACTTCGACGAAGCAGGGCAAATGGGAGCACACGTCACCATGAAAATCGAATATCTCTATCGCATTCCAGAACAGGAATTCATCCGTAAGCGGGAGCTGGTCGCCAAGCTACCTGGCACGAAGGTTACAACCCAAATGGCGATGCAAATACTGCAAAATGCGATGACGCATTTCGAGCAAAACGAACCTGTCGGGACGATTCACAGCATCAGCGCTAGGGCTGAGGATGGAAGCGACGTATTCACCGTTCGTTTCCACACAGAAAAGGACGGGAAGGTTGTAGCCCCCTAAGCCTACTCACCCCTCTGCCAGCGCTCATACTTGCCCTGCGGGTCATGGATTTTGGCGAGGCTCGGCTTGCTTTTCATGTCGAAGATTTTCGTGGCGATTTTTGCCAACTCACCGGCTGCCTTTACCTGCCAACCGTCACGAATTGCCCATGACTTCAAGTTGGCGGGGTCGGTAGTGTGACCCTTGTTGCGAAGAATGCGCAGGGTCTCTTGCGTCCATTCCTTGTCGCGAGGCACTAGGATGCCGTTGCCCTTATTGATGAGGCGGGAAAGCGATTTCATAGCCGCTTCGATCACAGGGTCATCGATGATCGCGGCGGGTTCCTCCCTCTCCTCGCCAGGAACAAGGGGCGACCATCGTGCTTTCCATTCACTAGCGCAGCCAAGATACTCAGGCACGGCGACCACACCGGCCACGTTACGCAAGCCATCGACCTGTTCAAGAATTTCGTCATTCGCATAGAACGCAATGATGGTCGTGGGACGAGAGAACCCAAACGACAGCTTGCGCTTGGTTTCCATGCGCAGCTTTACGCCGGAAGGCAGAGTAAGCTGCTTTCCATCATAGAGCATCTTGCTATGCGCGCTGTCCATCATGCCAGCTAGGCCGGTATGGCGCAGATTGTCCTTCACATGCAGAAGCAAAACAACATCAATGACATTCGGCGTGCTGGCAGTGTTGATTTGCTCGGCGAATTGCAGCGCCATAAGCCAAGATTCCGGCGCGTCGCTATCGACCGGCAACAGTATTCGTTGAATCTTGGGCATACCTATCCTGACAGTTTTGGTTTGAGACAGTTAGGTAGAGGTGCGGGCTGCCTCTATCAACGGCATGCCATAGTCATCCACACCCGCTTGATCCCCGTTACGGCCAGCACGAATGACCGGTTTCGGGAAAGCAAGAGTTGGCCGCTGACGACCGAACTTGGGGCGCAATGCTGCCGTTCAATCTGTTACCGTCCACCAGTCGGGCCAATTCACTTTATGCCGCATGCGGGTGCAGTTCCACACTTCTTGCTGCTCGGCCTCAGTAAGTTTCCTATCGCCGAGCCTAGCGAGTGCAGCTTCGACTGCCCAAGGATTGATCTCCCAGCGCACACGCTTTTCGTCAAGCGGATACTTCTTGGTGGCGATCCCGAGCGTGCCGAGAATACTTTCAATGCCCATCCCGATCAGCACGATGCGCAGTACCTTTATTCTTGGCCCTTCTCCGCGCTGCGACCTTGCGGTCTCAATAGCAGTCAACGAGGAGCGTGCTGCAGCGCTGTCTCCGGCCAAACCCCTTTGGGTCAGCTGAAGGATAATTGCTTCGGCTGCTGTAATGCGGCGCTCGCGTCCATCTTCGCGCACTGTGACCATCTGGCCAAGAACGTGATCGTACGGAATGTCTGATTTGCGTTTGCCCCTCGGCCTGCCCTTCGGATTGCCGGACTGGCCTTTGCGGAACCGGCTGCTACGCGGCGGATTGGCGTAACCCACCGATTTCGGCGAACTGCCCTGCCCGTTGGATGACGGCTCAGTCATCCTGCACATCCACGCGGCCATTTGATTTGATCAGGGTTGCTCGTGAACAATTTGATGTTCTTAATATCCTTCTCTTCGAGTTTGCGCTTGCCCGGCCTGCCGAGCGCCGCCTGGGCCGCCCAGGTCGTGACCTTCATGCGCGGCTTGTCCTGGTCACCTAAGCTCGTGTCCGGTTCGATCAGGTCGAGGATGGCGAGAGCTTCGCTCGCATTGTCTGAGCAGTACTCATGCTCGATCTTTAAGCCACGCGATGCAGGCTTGTTACGCTTGGCCACCGCCACTTCGCGCTTTTCGATCATCTTGAGCACCTGCCGAATGGCCATCTTGCTGCCCTTCAGCGCTGCCTGATAGGTCTGCAGCTGCAATGCCTCATCAACGCTAAGCTCACGCTCTCGGCCACCCTGATTGACGGTCAACACCTTGTCGAAGATGATATCGAATGCCGAGACATTGGGACGGCGCTTTTGCGGACGTCCCGCAGGGTTGCCTGACTGGCCTTTTGTGAACCTAGTGTCGCCGCCCCTGCTCATGCGGCGCCCTCGGCGGGTTGATCATCACTTGCAGAACGGTGGATCAGCTGCGGCTCCTTGCCAGTAAGCTGCGTCCAGCGGGTGATCGCCACATCGACATAGGCTGGATCAATATCGAGCCCGCGAAAGGCCCGCCCTACCCGCTCAGCGGCAATCAGGCTGGTGCCCGAGCCAAGGAAGATGTCGAGCACAAGCTCGCCCTGCCGGGTCACATCGCAGATCGCATCTGCAACCATGGCGACGGGCTTGACGGTTGGATGCAGCGCAAGGTCTTCTCGCCGCGATCCCTTCATCGAATTGACCGAGGCATAGTCCCAGACATTGGTGCGGTTGCGGCCATGCTTGCCGAGCTCAACCGCGTTGGTGTGCGGCGTGTCACCAACCCGGTAGACAAACACCATCTCATGCTTGGAGCGGTAGAGCGATCCCATCCCGGCATTGCTTTTGTTCCACACACAGATGTTGAGTAGCTTGCCGTACACAGCGGCAACAGACGCGGTCACATCATCCATGTGGCGCCAGTCCATGCAAACAAAATGGACCGCTCCGTCGCGCGATACCTTTGCGCAGGCGCCGAGAGTGTCAGACAGGAAGGTGCGGAACTCACTCTCGCTCATCTCGCCTGACGCCATTGCAAACTCGCGGTGGCGCCCGGCAGCATTGACGTGACCGTTGATCTTCACATTGTAGGGCGGATCGAGAAACGCGCAGTCGATCTGCTGTCCATCGCCAACTAGCTGTGTAAGGAAATCCGTGTCGCGGCCATCGCCGCAGGCAATCCGGTGTTCGCCCAGTTGCCAGATGTCACCCGTCCGAACGCGCGGTTCGATCGGGACTTCGGGGATCACTTCATCATCGGGATCGGCGCTTTCTTCCAGCACCACGTCGATCTCGCCGGAGCTGAAGCCGGTCAGACCCAGATCAATATCAATCTCGGGCAACGATAGTTCTGACATCTCCAGCTTGAGGATCTCCATGTCCCAGCCAGCATTGAGGGCGATCTTGTTGTCAGCAAGACGCAGCGCCTTCTTCTGCGGTTCGGTAAGCCCGGCAAGTTCGATCACCGGAACCTCAGCCAGCCCCAACTCCTTTGCGGCGCGCAATCGGCCATGGCCTGCGATGAGCTTGCCATCCGGATCAGCAAGGATCGGGTTGGTGAACCCAAACGCCTTGATCGAAGCAACAATCTGCTCGATCTGCTTCTTGGGATGCGTGCGCGCATTGCGGGGGTCGGGGACAAGGCTCCCGGTCGGCTTATAGTCGACGGCGAGCGGGCGATTGGCAGTGGGGACTGCCTGAGGGGGTTCAGTAGCCATACTCGAACAATACAGGAACAACCCTTTGGCACCCAAGGGGGTGTGGATCAATATTTGGGGAAAACCGTGTATAGTCAGAACCCACTGGACTTCGCGTAAACCTCGAGCATTGCTGTGTCCGCCCGGCGAGCCGGGCTCGTGCCGGTAGCGGCCGCCATTTCGGCGGGCGCATCAACCGGAGAACCCACATGGCCACTACAACCAAGACAAAAACCCCGAGCAAGCTTGATGCTCTGGAGAAGCTGCTCACCCGCAAGAACGGCGTAAGCATCGCCGAGATGATGACCGCCACAGGCTGGCGGCAGCACTCGGTGCGCGGTGCCATGGCTGGCGCACTCAAGAAACGCGGGCTCACTATTACCTCGCAGAAGCTCGACGATGTGCGCCGCTACCATGCCGAGATATCGGCATGAGCAATCCTGACACCCAGCAACTGGTTCGCGAGATTGCAGAAATGGACCTCGAAGAACTTAGGGACACATGGAGGCGGCGCTACGGCGTCCCTCCTACCCTGCGTTCGCAGCCGATCATGCGTATGATGCTCGCATGGCGCGTGCAGAGCGAAGCTTATGGCGGGATCGATGCAGAGACCCGCAAGACGCTCGTACGAACCGGTGCAGCCCAGCCTGTCGGACGTGACCTTGGCGTAGGCGCGATCCTCACCCGCAACTGGAAGGGCAAAGAGATCAAGGTGATGGTCGAGGAAGATGGGTTCCGCTGGGAGGATGAGCTTTACCCCAGCCTCTCTTCTGCAGCGACCGCCATCGCCGGAAGCCGATGGAACGGGCCAAGGTTCTTTGGGCTCAGGGACGCCGCATGAGCAAGGGTGCCAAGCCCCAAAAGAAGGCTGCGATCCGCTGCGCGATCTACACCCGCAAAAGCTCCGACGAAGGGCTCGACCAATCGTTCAACAGTCTTGATGCCCAGCGCGCCGCTGGCGAGGCCTATGTCACCAGTCAGGCGAGCGAGGGCTGGACTATAATCCCGACCTTTTATGATGATGGGGGTTTCTCCGGCGGCACCATGGAGCGGCCCGGCCTGCAGGCTTTGCTCAGCGATATCGAGGCTGGGTTGATCGATGTGGTGGTGGTTTACAAGATCGACCGGCTCACCCGCTCGCTGACCGACTTCTCGCGCATCATTGAGATCTTCGACCAGGCTGGGGCAAGTTTCGTGTCGGTCACTCAGTCATTCAACACCAAGGACTCGATGGGGCGTTTGATGCTCAATGTACTGCTGTCCTTTGCGCAATTTGAGCGCGAGGTTACCGGCGAACGCATCCGCGACAAGATCGGCGCCTCAAAAGCCAAGGGCATGTGGATGGGCGGAGTTCCGCCGCTGGGATACGATCCACCGACTGACGGATCACGCAAGTTGAAGGTAAACGCAGCCGAGGCTGAACAAGTGCGCCAAATCTACACACAATATCTCGAGCTTGGATCGGTCCATGCTCTGCAGCGTGGTCTTGAGGCGTGCGGTGTTCTCTCAAAGCTGCATGTGACCGCGAAGGGAAGAACAATGGGAGGCTTGCCGTTTAGCCGCGGGGCCCTGTTTTATCTGCTGCGCAACCGCATCTACCTCGGCCAGATTGTGCACAAAGATCTGATCTACGAAGGCGAGCATGATGGCATTGTTGAGCCTGAGCTGTTTGACCGCGTGCAGACCAAACTCGATGGCAATGCGCGGCGTCACAACACGGCCGCTCAGCACCGCGTCACCAAAGCACCGCTGACCGGCAAGCTCTTCGACGAAAATGGCGAGCTTATGAGCCCGTCGTTTTCGCGCGGGCGTTCGGATCGGGTCTATCGCTATTATGTCTCCGCATCTTTGCAACGGGGCCGGGGAAGGAGCGATGATGCAGTTGTCAGGCGACTTCCCGCGATCGCAATCGAGGCAATAATTTCCGAAACAGCTGCGCGATGGATGCCGAGCGAAGAGGATCCCCTTGCTCACATACACACCATTCGAATTACAGATGGCGGACTGGTGCTGGATTGCACAGCAAAGCTATCGGCCGACATTGCGCAGCGCCTAAATGGCGAAGAACGGATAATCTATTCTTCTGCCAAGCTGTGCCGGATCCACCTACCTGCAACCCTACCACTACGCGGCGGACAGCGGCTAATCATCGCCAAGGGCAAGCCAGATATTCGTCCAGACCCAACGCTGATCACAGCGCTGCGCCGCGCGCACTCATTGCTTGGGCGTGATCGCAAAGGCATGCCGCTGATTGAGACATCCCCTTCTGCGGCCTACCTTCGCATGTTGCTAAAACTCGCATTCCTAGCACCCGACATTCAACGCGGCATTCTTGAAGGCCGGCAACCAGGCTCGTTGAACCTCCAGCAGCTCATCAAAATGGACATTCCGCTATGCTGGAAGGAGCAGCGAACAGCCCTAAATTGGCCCAGCGCGAATTAGCCTGTTCCGGCGACTAACAGGCCTGTTATCTCGAATTTGCACCCTGTTATGGCCAAATAAATACCCTGTTATGCCGAGTAACAGGGAATCCCCATTTCTGAGCGCCTAACCCTCGGTAATCACGTGCTTTTACTGGTGGGTATTCAGTCGTATTTGGCCAATTCAGCCTGTTTTGGGCGCGAAATGAACATATTTCCCTGTTTCTTCCCTGTTAAACAGGGAAACTCAACCGATTGCGATTGGCGCAGAGACTGCCCGCGCCAATATCGCCTGATATCTGCAGAGACGGCGCTTCACAGCCGGGTTAAGTACGAATTGGCCTGTTCAAGCCCGCAGACACCGCCGCTTTGCGGGCCGCCTGCGTAAACTGAGATTGGCGCTGGGGGTGGGTGGCGGAGACGGTGGGATTCGAACCCACGAAAGAGTTGCCCCTTTACACACTTTCCAGGCGTGCGCCTTCGACCACTCGGCCACGTCTCCGCATGCCTTTTACGGCAAGAACGCGCGGATAGACTGACCTTTCCTCTTTCGCAAGCGCGTTTCGGGTGGCAAACCTTGTATCTATGAAAAACATCCTAGCATTGTCCGCCCTGCCCTTTGTCGCCGCGCTGACGCTGGCGGGCCCTGTCGCCGCTCAAGATGCTCCAGAAGGGGCGCCCAGCCCCAATGAAATTGTGAATGGCGCGCCTGCTGACGAATGGATCACCATCGCCGCTGACGATTTGCTCGTCATGACCCTCGCGCCGGACGCGGCGAGTGATGAGCGAACCGTGATCATGCAGCTTATGCCCGCGCCGTTCTCGCAAGGCTGGGTTGAGAACATCCGCACCCTCGCCCGCGCGCAGTGGTATGACGGGATCAGCGTCAACCGCGTGCAGGACAATTACGTCGTCCAATGGGGTGATCCGGGGCATGACAATCCGGAAAGCCGGGAGGTGAAGACCAAGGCTCTGCCTGAGGGACTGAATGTAATGGAGGAAGAGGATTACACCTTCCTACTGCCCGGATGGCAATTGTTAGGCCGGAATGGCGAAGAACCGCATGTTTACGACGGGCTAGGAAACAGGTGGGCAACGCTCTCAGGCCAAAGCAACAGTGCCTTTCACCTTCCCAACTTTAGAGAAGGCTGGCCTCTAGCCTTGGTTCCAGAGCGGGGCGCTGAAACGGATATTGCAAGGGTCTGGCCCGTCCACTGCTACGGCATGGTCGGTGTTGGCCGGAACTACTCACCCGACACCGGCTCTGGCGCAGAGCTTTACACCGTGATCGGCCATGCGCCGCGCCATCTTGATCGCAACATTGCGCTCGTGGGCCGGATTATCAGCGGGATGGAGCATCTGTCCTCCATGACACGGGGCACGGGTGCATTGGGTTTCTACACCGAAGAAGAAGCCCACCTGCGCACTCCCATCCAATCCATCCGCGTCGCCAGCGACTTGGCCGAGAGTGAACAGCCGCGCTTTGAATATCTCTCCACCGAAGGCGAGACATTCGCGGCCTATGCAGAAGCCCGCGCCAATCGCCGCGATCCGTTCTTTATCGTGCCGGCCGGAGGCGCGGATATTTGCAACATTCCGGTGCCCGTGCGCGCCATTGAGGATGCAGATTGAACGACCACGTCACCGCCACGCTTCCCCTAACCCGGTGGCAGGGAGATCGCGGGACCTATCACCTCGTTATCTTCGATGGTGAGGCCGCCGAAGCGCTCACCATGCATGCGACCCTGCACCGCTTGGAATTTGGCCGGTCGCGCGGATTTGGATCGATCAAAGTGACCGCGCGGATCGGGGAGACCGCTTGGAAAACTTCAGTCTTTCCGCAAAACAAGCAGGCGGAATGGGTGCTGCTGATCAGCAAGAAGGTCATGCGCAAGGCAGGGATCGACCACGGCGACACAATCGCTGTCGAAGTGACGCCGGTTTAGCCGGGCCCAGCTTTACGCAGAATGCTTCTGAAGGTCGGCTTCTCTTGCTTCTAAGTCGCGCGCGGATCGGCGCACATCCGCGATAAATCGGCCCGCTTTGTCGCGCAGATTATCGGCATGATCGCCCAAAGCGTTGGCGCTGGACACAACATCATCTGCGGCGCTTCCGGTTTCGCGGCTCGCCTCTCGCAAAGTGCCCAACTGCGCCGCAACCTGCGCCGAACCGGCCGCCACTGTTTCAATATTGCGGGCCAATTCCTCGCCAGAGACCGATTGCTCATCCACCGCCGCCGCGATCATAACAGAAGCCTGCTCCAATTCCTCAATATGATCGACAATTCCGCTGAGATCGCCTGCGCTGGAGCGGGTAAAATCCTGCATTGTGGTGATTTTCTCCGCAACAGACCGGGTCGCATTGCTGGTTTGCATGGCGAGCTCTTTTACTTCGCTCGCCACAACCGCAAATCCCCGTCCAGCCTCTCCGCCGCGGGCGGCCTCAATCGAGGCGTTGAGGGCCAGCAAATTGGTCCGCTGAGCAATCGTTTGGATCATGCCCGCGATCTCGCCAATCTCCAACGCGGCGTTCGATAGGTCGGTCATTTTGGAGTTGGCGGTGGTGACCAATTCGCTGGCAGAGCGCGCCAATTGCGCCGAAGCGGCGGCCTGCTGGCTGATCTCTCCTATTGAATGAGAGAATTGGTCGGTTGCTGCAGCGGCCGCGTTAACATTCGCGGTCGCATTCTCCATCGCATCGGTCGCGCTTTGCGCCTGACCATTCGACCCATCGGCCAGATCGCCCATTTGGCGAGAGGTCGCTTTAAGCTGTGTTGATGCGGTGGAAACTGCGGTGATCACATCACCAACGGAAACCTCAAATCCATCTGCCAACCCTTCGAGCAATTTCCGTTTGTCGCTGCGCAATTCGCGCAATTGCTCGCTTAGGGCCTGCTGCTGCGCGAGTTGCGCTTCGGATTCTTGCGCGCGGGCATCGGTCAGGGCGCGCAATTTCAGCATCCCGGACCGGAAAACCGTAAGCGAGTGTGCCATGGCACCGATTTCATCCTTGCGGTCGCGTCCAGGTATTGGGGCTTCGACATCGCCGCCTGCGACATCCTCCATTGCGCGCGTTATATCGGTGATCTGGCCGACAATATTGGCGATCATGACACGCGCGCTCAAAACACAAGCTGCTATCGCGCTCAATGCCAATCCAACGCACAGGGCAAACACCGCTGCGATGGATTGCAAGATCGATTCTATCGTCGCTTGGGCGTGGTTGCGCGTGAGGTAAAACAGCTCGCTAAATTCTTGCGCGCATTGCCATGCATCACCGCGCAATGCCGCTATTTCGGACGGGGCGGATGCGGTGGTTAGCCGGTCGATCATCGCGGATTTTTCAGCGAGGTGATCGCGGCCTTCGCGCAATTGGGCGATGATGGATTCGGGATAAAGCCCGGCTCCCTGTTCAACCGCTTGGGCCAATTGATCGCGGGCAGCGGCGGCGCTGGCGGATGCCGCGCTCAAACTGGCGGCGCTTTGTTCGTCCTGAACTGCATCCAAGTGCACGGCCGTTTGCGCCATAAATAGCGCCGCCTCTGCAACGGCAACCTCGGCCCGCACGCGTTGAGAATGTTCTGCGCCGGCATTCCCGAAATAGGCGAATTGCAGCAACAGCATGGCCACGACCAGAAACGGGATAAGGGCCACACCAAACGCCACCAGCCGCAGTTTTGCCGCCAAAGACCAGTTTTCAAACCGCGTCTCAAACCAGCCGCTGTTGCCGGTTTCTACACGGCCGTTCTGGTCCACCTCAAACCCTTCACTCACATCGACTGTGTCAAATTCTTGATAGAGCGCATTCATACAACCGGCCGTTTTCTGTTTGCGTAAGCCAAAATCACATGGCGGTGCCGCCAATGCAGACTTTCACAAACTGGCTAGGCCGAGCTGCTTAAAACGTGGTTGCCGACAGCTTAACGATAATACCTAGGCTTGGATGATCTCAATGCGGTTGCCGAACGGATCAGCGGTGAAGAACCGTTCTACCCCGGGCAATGGTTTACCGGGATCAATTGAACAGCCAGCATCCGTCATTTCCTGGCGCATCTTGACAAGATCATCGACCAAGAAAGCAGGGTGCGCTTTGCGTGCCGCTCTAAAGTCGGAGTCGATGCCAACATGAAGGTTGACCGAACCGCTCGTGAACCAACAACCTTTGGACGAGAGGGCAGCAGGCTTGTCCACCTCTCGCATGCCCAAAACACCTACGAAAAATCCTCGAGCTTCATCCTCGCCATCTCTTGGAATGGCCAGTTGAACATGGTCGAGTCCGACGATAACCGCCATAGCACCTCCTCCGTCAAATCCGGTCTGCTTGCGCCACCGCATCGCTGGCGCGAAG
This sequence comes from uncultured Erythrobacter sp., assembly GCA_947502815.1. GTDB lineage: Bacteria > Pseudomonadota > Alphaproteobacteria > Sphingomonadales > Sphingomonadaceae > Erythrobacter. The sequence continues at coordinate 729,716 of CANNBH010000001.1, read as the reverse complement.
GGCGCTCAGGATACGGGTGAGGTGTGCGAGATCCTGCACCTCTGCGTCGATTTCATAGGTTGTGAAGGGATGATCCAATTGGGTTTGGATCAGGCTGGTCACGTTGATTTTGTTTTGCGCAAAAATGCCGGCCATTTCTGCCAAAGTGCCGGGCCGATCATAGATTGTCACCGCCAGCCGCCCGATCGCCCCGTGGGAGCGGCGCCCCCAATTCAGATCAAGCCAATCGCTATCCACCCCATTGGCCAGTTCCAAGCAATCAATCGCATGGACGGCCACCCGCTTACCCTTACGGCGCAAACCCACGATCCGGTCGCCCGGCACAGGGTGGCAGCATTCGGCGAGTTCAAAGGCGACGCCGGGCGTAAGTCCCCGGATCGAGATCTGGCGTTCGTGCCGCGACCATTCCTCGTCCTCTTGAAATTCGGCGGTGCAGCCGGGGACCAGCGCCTCCATCACTTCGCGGTCTGTCAATTTGGCCGATCCGATTGCGAACATCAGATCATCTGGCTCTTCTAGTCCAAGCCGCTCAACAGCCGCCCGGATCGCCTTTTTGCCAATTCGGGCGGGCACACGGGTGGCAATTTCGTCAAAGAGTTTGGAGCCGATCTCGGCCACTTCGTCGCGCTCTTTCAAGCGCACCGCGCGACGGATTGCCGCGCGCGCCTTGCCGGTGATGACAAAGCCTAGCCACGACAATTGTGGCTCTGCATTCTTACCCTTGATAATCTCCAACACATCGCCGTTCACCAATTGGGTGCGCAGCGGCATATGCCGGCCGTTTATTTTTGCCCCGATACAGGCGAGGCCAAGATCGGTGTGAACCGCAAAGGCGAAGTCAACCGCCGTTGAACCTTTGGGAAGTTGGAACAAAGCACCTTTCGGGGTGAAGGCGAAAATCCGGTCCTGATAAACAGCCAGCTTGGTGTGTTCGAGCAGTTCTTCGGCATCGTGGCTGGCGTCGACAATTTCGATCAAATCCCGCAGCCACGCGACCTGCCCATCGGGTTTGTCAGATTGTTTATAGGCCCAGTGCGAGGCCAGCCCAAATTCGTTGAGGCTGTGCATTTCGCGGGTGCGGATTTGCACTTCAACCCGCATCGAATTTTCATACATCAAAGACGTGTGCAGCGAACGATAGCCATTGTTCTTGGGCGTGGAGATATAGTCTTTGAATTTGCCCGGCAGAAATTGCCACGTCGTGTGCAAAATACCCATGGCGCGGTAACAATCGGCGACGTCATCGGCGATCACACGGAACGCCATGATATCCGTCACTTGCTCAAAACTGACGTGCCGTTCTGACATTTTTTGCCAGATCGAAAACGGGTGCTTTTCGCGCCCTGCGACTTCGACGTTTAACCCCGCCTCTGCCAGCGCCTGTTTGATTTTTAGCGCGATCGCATCAACTTGGCCGCCATCGGTGCTGCGCAATTGTTCGAGCCGGTCGTTGATCGTGGCGTAGGCTTCGGGTTCAATCTCGCGAAAGGACAGCGCCTGCATTTCGCGCATATATTCATACATGCCCACCCGTTCAGCCAGCGGCGCGTAGATATCCATCGTCTCGCGCGCGATGCGCTGGCGCTTTTCCGGTTTTTTGATGAAATGCAGCGTGCGCATATTGTGCAGCCGATCGGCAAGCTTGACCAACAGCACGCGAATATCTTCGGACATTGCGAGCAGGAATTTGCGAAGGTTTTCCGCAGCCCGCTCATTTTCCGGCATCGCTTCGATTTTTGAGAGTTTCGTTACCCCATCGACCAGCCGGGCAACCTCGATCCCGAAATTCTGCTCAATGTCATCAATCGTGACCAGCGTGTCTTCGACTGTGTCGTGCAGCAGCGCGGTGATGATCGTTTCCTGATCCAATTGTAGATCCGTCATCAACCCGGCAACTTCGATCGGATGGCTGAAGTAAGGATCGCCGCTGGCGCGTTTCTGCGCGCCATGTTTCTGAACCGTGTAGACATAGGCACGGTTCAGCGCGGCCTCGTCAGCCTCAGGAGCGTAGGATTTCACCCGTTCAACAAGTTCATATTGGCGCAGCACAGGATGGAATATGTGCCGTGCGGCGCGGCGGGGCAAGCCGTTGTTTTCTAAAGCGTGAAAATATGCGGCGTTGGATGCGCAAAACGGCGCGTCCATTGCCTGTTATGGTAACCTTAATCCTGCGGCACTCTGCCTAGATCTGCAGCAATCCGGACGGAACCTCGGCTGAGATATACGGGGCAAATGGATCATTCCCAGTCCCCTTTTGAACCCGCAAACGGCGGCACCGCTGCGTGGGCCGCTGCAGCATGCGGGCTTGCGGCGATTGTGATCGCAATGACGGAGGCGCTGACATCGGTTCTTCAAAATGTGCCATTCCCGATGGCCTTGCCGGTTTTGGGCCTGTGCGCGATTGCCTTTTGCACGCGCGATGCATCGCTGCGCAAACAGTTCGAAGCGCAAGCGCATCGCCACAACGCTGCACGCCGCGAGCTTGAGGCCAAAAACCACTGGTTCACAATCACCGAAGGGCACGCAAGGGTGGGCCATTGGCGTTTGAGCCTCACCACCAATGAAGTGTTCTGGTCCGACGCAACGTTTGCGATCCATGGGTTGGAATCGGGGAACCCGCCCAGCCTGCACGATGCGATCAATTTCTATCATGAAGATGATCGTCAGATCGTTACCGACAATATCGAAAAGGCGCGCGTCACCGGCCAGCCATACACATTCAGGGCCCGCATCATCACAAAGGACGGCGAACTGCGCCATGTTGATGCTGGCGCGACAGTAGAATGCGCCGCGGACGGAACACCGACCGCCCTTTTTGGCGTTATCAAAGATCGCACCGGCGAAGAGAGCATGCAGGCTGAATTGCGCGTTGCCCGCGATGAAGCCCGCGCCTTGGCCCTATCCAAGGGGCAGTTCCTCGCCCGAATGAACCACGAAATCCGCACCCCGATGAACGGCCTGTTGGGATTTGCCGAACTGCTGGAATTGAGCGATCTGACGGCGGAGCAACGGCGTCACACGCAATTGATCATCGATTCCGGCAAAAACCTGCAAACTCTGCTCAATGATATTCTGGACCTGAGCAAGATCGAAGCGGGCAAGACCGAGATCCTGTACGCGGATGTAGATATTCAGACACTGCTTTTGCAGCTCAAGGAGATGGCCGACCCACTGGCACGCGAAAAGCGGATAAAGCTGGTTTGCGACATCGCGCCCAGCATGCCTCGAAAGATTGAAACCGACGCTTTGCGATTGCGCCAAATTCTGAGCAATCTGATTTCCAATGCGGTGCGTTTCACCGATGTTGGGATCGTATCCATGACCGCGCACAGCAGCGATGGCACACTTTACTTCTCCGTCACCGATACGGGCAAAGGCATCGCGGCCGACATGCGTGAGAAAATTTTCGACCCCCTCCTTCAGGATCAGACCAACCCAACCAGTTTGAAAAGCGGAACCGGGCTGGGCCTTGCGATCAGCCGCCAGCTGGCCGAACTGATGGGCGGCGGGCTGACCGTGCGCAGCGAATTTGGCGAAGGATCGATTTTCACACTGACGCTGCCTGACCGCGCTGCCTTCACCTTAGAGAACCCCTCCAAGCCAGAGCCGCCAACCGCCGAAAAACCCGCCCCAGCCGCCAAAACCGCGTCCCCACTCAAGCCCCAAACAAAGCTCCATTCTTCTGGCCGCATTTTGCTGGTCGACGATTTTGAGATCAACCGTGAATTGATGATCGATATGACGCGCGAATTGGGGGTTGCGGTGGAATGCGCCGAAGATGGGGCCGAAGCGGTCACCGCGATCCATCACGCTCAAGCGGCGGACGCGCCCTTCGCATTGGTGTTTATGGATTTGCAAATGCCCCGAATGGACGGGCTTGAGGCCGCACGCCGTATCCGCGCAGACGGGTTTGGTGAAGATGAATTGCCCATCCTCGCACTTACCGCGAATGCCTTTGCCGATGATGTTGAAAATTGCCTTGCTGCCGGAATGCAGGCGCATTTGGCAAAGCCGCTATCTATGGAGACATTGCGTGAGACTTTGACGAAGTGGGCGCCCGATTGCTTTGACACAGCCCAATCCAGCAGCGCCCACGATACGCCGCCGGGTCCGGCACCGCGCAAACGCACCGCCGATCAATCCGGCGGGCGTTAATTCAGCGCGCGTGTAGTCTGGGCCCCTTCTCCGCCCCTAACCCCAAGTCGCGCGCGGCGGCAGGCTCATCAAAATCGCATCAATATTGCCGCCGGTTTTCAGGCCAAAGAGAGTGCCCCGGTCATAGACCAGATTAAACTCGGCATAGCGGCCGCGATAGGCCAGCAACGCCGCCTCTGCCGCATCGTCAAACGGTTCGTTCATCCGCTTGCGCACGAGTGCGGGATAAATGTCTAAGAACGCCTTGCCGACATCCTGCGTGAACGTGAAATTGCGCGCAAAGGCATCATCGTCGCCGCATTCCAGATGATCGTAGAAAATCCCGCCCACGCCGCGATGCGCCTCTCTGTGCGGGATGTAGAAATAATCATCCGCCCATTTTTTGTACTTTTCATAATAGGTCGGGTTGTGCGCCATACAGGCCGCGCGCAGCACAGCATGAAATTCCTCTGTGTCTTCTTCATTGGGGATCGGCGGGTTCAAATCCGCGCCGCCGCCAAACCATGCTTTGCCCGTGGTTAGGAACCGCGTGTTCATATGCACCGCGGGCACATGCGGGTTGTACATATGGGCAACCAAGCTGATGCCGGTGGCGGTAAAGCCGGGGTTTTCCGGGTCCGCGCCGTTCACAGTGCTGGCGAATTCCTTTGGAAAATTGCCGCGCACTGTTGAAACATTCACGCCGACCTTCTCAAACACTTTGCCCTTCATCAGGCCCTGAACCCCGCCGCCGGGATCATCATTGCCTTCTTCGGAGCGATCCCAAGGGGTGTAATGGAACGACGCATCGGACCCTGCTTCGCGTTCAATCGCCTCAAACGCGGCGCAGATTTGATCGCGCAGGCTTTCAAACCATTCTTTCGCCTGCGCTGTTTGGCCCGCCCATTCACTCATCAAAGTCTTCCCTATCATTCTTGCCGCGACCATGGCTTTTGCATGATGCGTGTCAACGGGAATTGACTCACATCAATGCAATGGACTGCGCCAGCTTGCCCCTTGCAAAAAACCGCGCGGCGCGTCACAGGCTGGATATGGTTCCCGTTTCGTTCGCACCTTTGGAATTTGCTGGGGAGGAGTTTGTCCTCACCAAAGGGGCCGCGTCGTCTTGGGCGCTCTATTGGCCGCGAGAGCGCACTTTGCTGGTCACGGACCTGCATTTGGAAAAGGGCAGCTGGTATGCGCAGCATGGCCAAATGCTGCCCCCGTATGACAGCCGCGAAACATTGGAACGGATTGCCGACGCCGTGAAAGCCACTGGCGCACGCCGGGTCATCACTTTGGGTGATAATTTCCACGATGATGCGGGCACCCACCGGCTCGACCCATACGCCGCCGGTATGCTGGAGGCGCTGACCAGGACGCTCGATTGGGTGTGGATCACCGGCAATCACGATGAAAATATGCACCGCGCATTTGGAGCGACGATGGCCAACGAGCTGGAGATCGGCGGCATTATCCTGCGCCATGAGGCAAAGCCGGGAGAAACGCGCGCGGAGATGTCAGGGCATTACCACCCAAAAATGCGCGTTAGTGTGCGCGATCGCCGTATCGCTCGCCCCTGCGCCGTGATCAGCCACATGCCAAACACACAGCGCATGATCCTGCCTGCCTTTGGCGCCTACACAGGCGGCATGGACGCAGGTTCGCCAGAGATTCTACAAGCGCTCAAACCAGCTAGCCGCATCGACGCGGTTCTGCCCGCAAAGGGCAAATTGGTCACATTCCCGCTTTATCGAAGCGCGGCTTAAGACTCTTCTGGCGTTTGCGGCCTCGCGCCCTTACATACGGCCCGTACAGACTCGAAGCTATCACAGGAGAACAAACATAGCTCGTCCACCTCGGCGTTCGATGGCCCCGCCAACTAAAAGCGGCCCTCGTTACGACACTTTCATCCAAGTTCCCAAAGTCCGCGTTATTGATGACGAAGGCGAGAACCTTGGCGTAATGTTCACCCGCGAAGCGATGGAGCAGGCCAATGAAAAAGGCCTGAACCTCGTCGAAGTGTCCCCCAATGCGGACCCGCCGGTGTGCAAATACCTCGATGTCGGCAAATACCGGTTTGAAGCGCAGAAAAAGGCCAACGCCGCGCGCAAATCGCAAAAGACGCAAGACATCAAAGAAGTCAAAATGCGTCCGAACATCGACACACATGATTATGATGTGAAGATGCGCAACGTGAACAAGTTCATCGACAATGGCGACAAAGTGAAGGTCACTTTGCGCTTTCGTGGGCGCGAAATGGCGCACCAACATCTCGGCATGGACCTGCTTAAACGGGTTCAAGACGATATGGCCGAAACCGCCAAGATCGAAGCGTTTCCCCGTCTTGAAGGCCGGCAAATGCTGATGGTGCTTTCGCCGAAGTAATTCGCGCGACGTCAATCGGTTAATAGCTACAAAGGGCGAGAGCGTTGGACGCTTTCGCCCTTTTGTTTTGCCGCATACGCTATGCTTTTGCAGCTGCTGAATAAAATGCTGCGTCGCGATTGCGATCTATGGTGAGAGCCGCGCGGACTGCGGCGGAATGCACTTCGTCTCCGACAAACGACATGTATGTTTCTATAAAACGCAAAACGCATCCGACTGACGGGAACAAACGTATGCCTTTGTGAGCTATACAATAAGCCACGAGAGGTGGGATCGGTTCAGTTCTTAATTCCGCTGGTCTTAATTCCGCTGGAATTTTCCCCCGGCTGCGCAGGCCCCGCCTCTCAAGCACGTGATTACCCCTAACGCCCCTTATCCGGGCATTCCGAAGCTCCGGCCAACAAAGCCGCCCCGTATTAAGAAGGACCGCAGAATATGACCCGATTTCAGGCCCTCTCATCCCTCACATTGGGTGCAGCATCTGCTCTTGCGTTGAGCGCCGTCCCGGCTGCCGCGCAAAGCACCGCTGGCACCAACGAAGCCGCGTTTGCGACCTTCACCCCATCTGACACGCCCAATAATGACGGGATCGATTATTCGATCTGGGATGAGGCGATGAGCAATCTGGTCATTTCAATGGGCCCGTCACTGCGCGAGACCGCCGGCCCGCCGCCTGCAAGCTTTGGCACGCGCCGCCAATATGGCCATGTCTCGCGTTACCGTCTCGAAGGCACGCGGATCATGTTCAGCTTCCTCGACAGCGATGTAATCTCCAGCTTCACCGAATATCGTCAGGATCTGGAGAACACCGCCAACATTGTCGACATTCAGGCGCTGTCTCGCAATGAGCAGCTCGCCTATTGGATCAACCTCCACAATGTCGCGATGATCGAACAGATCGCCAACAATTGGCCCGTGCGCCAACCGCGCAATATTGAGATTGATGGCGTTCCGATTGACGAAGCGCGTTTCATCACGGTTGAAGGGATTGCCCTTTCCCCGCGCGACATTCGCGAACGGATCGTGTTTGCCAATTGGAGCAATCCAAAGGTGATGTACGGTTTTTGGCGCGGTGAGATCGGCGGACCATCGATCCAACGTGAAGCGTTCAATGCCGACAATGTCTCGCGCCTTCTGGACCGCGGCGCGCGTGATTTCGTAAACTCACTGCGCGGCACGCAAAAACGCGGCAGCACGCTCGAAGTGTCCGAAATGTTTGAGGAAGCGGCACCCCATTTCTTCCCCAACTTTGAAGAGGACTTGCGTGCCCACTTGGCCGAATACGCCAATGAAGACACGACTGAAATCCTTGGCGAAACCACCCGCGTTTCGGCCAGCGTCCGGGAATATGACATCGCCGATTTGGCCGGCGGTGTGCGAGAGCCAAGCTTTCAGAACATTGAAACGGCCAGCGGCACTCAACAAAGCTTCCGCATCCCGCAAAGCATGGGCCGCCTGCTGCAACAGCGTGAGCAGAAATTCCAGCGGATTATCCGCGAAGGCCGGACCGGCACCGTGACCTTCTCCAACATCACTCTGCCCGGTGATTTGGATGAAAGCGAAGTCGAATAAGACCGAACCGCTTTGCTTAGAAATTGGCCGCCGACCCTTAGGGGTTGGCGGCCTTTTTGTTGGCGGCCTAGCGGTGATCACGCCAACCAAACACCCAGCCAAACACCCAGCCAAATACCCAGGCAAATACCCAGGCAAACTGCCATCTAAACATAGGCTTTTGAAATCGCTGCATTCTTCTGCTATTCATCGCGCTGTTATTGGGGAGTGGTGATGAAGAACGGTCTTTGCAAAACCTTGACGGCGATCGGGATCGTGGCTGCACCGCTGTTGGCCGCCGCGCCTGGGGGTGCTTCTGCGGTCAACTATTCGGCCGAAAGCGTCTTGATCGCCCAAGTAGCGCAAGCACCGACTGAGCCACAATTTCCGGCCAGCGACCTGAACGGCACTCCAGCAAGCGATCCTTTTGCAAAATTCACCCCCACCACCGATCCGATATTCCACCGGATCGATTTCGACTTCTGGGATTTTGCGCTCAAGAACTTCGTTATCTCAATGGGTCCATCCACCCGCCAAACCGTGCGCCCTGCCACCCAGCCATTGGGCACGCGCGTGCGCCAAGGGCACAATTCGCGCTATCGGCTGGAGGGGGCGATGCTCGGCTTTTCCTTTCTAAATGCGGATGCGATTGCCGGCTTCACCGAATACCGCCTTGATCTGCAGAGCATCGGTGACACGCTCGACATTTCATCACTGCCGCGCAACGAACAGCTCGCCTTTTGGTTGAACCTTCACAATGTCGCGATGGTCGAACATATCGCCTTGGATTGGCCCGTGCGCCAACCGCGCGAAATTGAACTGGACGGTGTGCCGTTGGATGAGGCCAAGTTCATCACCGTAAGCGGTGTGACCATGAGCATGCGGGACATTCGCGAACGGATCGTCTTTGCCAATTGGCGCAGCCCCAAAGTGATCTACGGCTTTTGGCGCGGAGAGATTGGCAGCCCAGCCTTGGAACGCTTTGCCTTTACCGGCGACAATGTCAGCTCGCTGCTCGATTTTGCGGCGGATGATTTCATCAATTCCCTGCGCGGCACACAGAAACGGGGCGACAGGCTCGACGTTTCCACCCTGTATAGCGACACGGCGGCGTTCTATTTTACCGATTTCGACAATGACGTGCGCGCCCATATTGCCACCTATGCCAACGAAGAAGTGAACGAGATTTTGGGTGAAACCAGCGTCGTCAGGGCCTCCATTCGTGAATGGGATATCGCCGACCTTTCCGGTGGCAGCCGGGGCAGCACCCTGCAATCCAGCAGACCGGGCCTCACCAATGGCGCGGCGCAATTGCTTGGGCAAAGGGAGCGCAAGTTTGAAAATATGCGGCGAAACGGAAGCGCTGCGACTGGCCGCGTGTTCTTCTCCAACATCCGTCTGCCCGGTGATCCGCCCAATGCCAATGCGGTGGAGTGATCGCCTGCGCTGATGCATCAATGGAATGTAGGTCGGTTGATACGATTTGATGCCGCTTGCCGCCGCGCCGCAATCGCTGATAGGCTGGCGGAAACGCACCCGCGCAAAGGACGTCTCCCAGCATGACAGCACGCCAAATCGGCCTTATCCTTGGTCCGTTCGTCTTTGCGATAACCGCCCTTACCACTCCGCCTATTGGGATGAGCGCAGAGGCGTGGCTGGTCGCGGGGCTGGTGATCTGGATGGCGTCTTGGTGGATGACGGAGGCCATTCCGCTCGCAGCGACGGCATTGCTGCCCTTTGCCGTTTTGCCATTGGGCGGCGTCATGACGGCAAAGGCAACCGCCAGTTCATATTACGCGCCGATCCTGTTCCTGCTATTAGGAGGGGCGTTCATCGCGCTTGCGATTGAACGAACCGGGCTGCATCGGCGTTTGAGCCTCGCGATATTGAAAGCCATTGGTTCTGAGGGTGGACAGGTGAGATTGCTGCTCGCCTTTATGATTTCCGCCGCGATCCTATCGATGCTGATCTCCAACACATCGACCGCGTTGATCATGATGCCCATGGCGCTTGCGGTGCTGGCGGGCGGTGCGTCGTTGTCTGGCGGCGCTGCCGCGCTGCCGGGCCAAGTTTTGGCAGACACCGAAACGCCCCAACATGAAGGATTATTTGGAGCGCTGCCGATGGGGATCGCCTTTGGTGCGACCATTGGCGGGTTGGGCACCATCGTCGGTTCGCCCACCAATGGGATCGCGGTGCAATTGCTCGATGATATGATCGGGCTGGAGATAAGCTTTGCCCTATGGATGGCATACGGCCTGCCGGTGGTTTTGATCGGCGTGCCGCTGGCCGCGTTCATCATTGCCAAGGTGCAAAAGGTCGCAGCGCACCCTTTTGACGTCGCCGCCGCGCGGCGGTCAATCGACGATGCGTCCCCTTGGTCGAGCGCGGAAAAGCGCCTTGTTCCGATCATTGCGATCACCTTTGCCCTTTGGATGAGCCGCCGCTGGGTTGCACCCTATTTGCCGGAGAACAGTTGGACCGATGGAACCATCGCGGTGGTCGCGGCGCTCGCCCTGTTCTTAATCCCTGATGGGACACGCGATGCTGGCCCCAATGGGAACAGAAAACGCCGCCCGCTTCTCAAATGGAGCGAAGCGGACCGCGCGCCTTGGGGCGTGATCTTGATGTTTGGCGGCGGTTTGGCGCTGGCCGCTGGGATGCAGCAAAGCGGTTTGGCCGGGTGGTTGGGCGAGGCTTTGCTGCCGCTGGATGCGGTGCCATTGTTCCTGATGGCGCTGGCGATTGTGGCGATGGTTGTGCTAATCACAGAATTTGCCAGCAACGTCGCCACCGCCAGTGCGATCATCCCGATTGTCGCCAGCCTTGCTGCGGCGCTGGGCCTTGGCGAAAACGCAATCCTAATCGCCATGCCAGCGGCGCTCGCGGCCAGCTGGGGTTTTATCCTGCCCGCCGGCACCGGGCCGAACGCGATTGCATGGGGAACCGGGCGATTGCGGATCGAACGGCTGGTGCGCGCAGGGCTCGTGCTCGATCTGGTCGGGATTGTGATGATAGTTGGACTTGTGTGGGCAATGGCGGCGTTGGTTTAAGGGCGGCGTTTCGTGCTGTCCTACACGGTGCGCCCTGCGGTATGCCCCCGCTGTGTCTGTATTCGCCCCTTCCCTGTCCCCATCTACACTCTGGCGCAGCCGCAGGCCCGCGCAATCTAAGCGCAATCGGAAACTGACACTCAAGCGCGCGATTTTGCAAGATTATGTCTATTTCCCATATGCTTGGGGTGATATCGGAGATTTCCAAAGCACCCACTTACGCGGTCCACGCATGGACGCATGTCTCCACAGCCAAGACGCCCCAAACCGGTTGCACTTGCAACCATCTCACGGTAGCTCACACCCATCCAACGGGCCTTTGGGGAGAGGCGCTTCTGCGGAGGTTAGAAGCGGGCGCTCTATTGGCCCCTCAATTGGCTCCTGCCTTCCTAGGAGCGTTGAGACGAAGGATGCACCGTCATGACGAACGGCCCCGTAGATCAGAACTCCGCCACAGACACACCCACCCCTCGCCGCAAACCAAAGCCGGAGCGGACCAGCATCAATGGCCGCCCCTTGAAACCATCGACCATGATGATGGGCCACGGATATGACCCGGTTCTGTCAGAGGGTTCGCTCAAGCCGCCCATCTTCCTGACCTCCACCTTCGCCTTCCCCAGCGCAGCAGATGGCAAGCGCCACTTTGAAGGGATCACCGGCAAGCGCGAAGGCGGCGCAGAAGGCCTCGTCTACTCCCGCTTCAACGGGCCAAACCAAGAGATCCTGGAAGACCGCCTATCGGTCTGGGACGGCGCCGAAGACGCGCTGACCTTCTCCAGCGGCATGACCGCGATCTGCGTGTTGATGATGGCCTATGTCAGCCACGGCGATGTGATCGTGCATTCCGGCCCGCTCTACGCCGCGACCGAAGGCTTCGTCGCCAAAGTGTTGGCCAAGTTCGGCGTGACTTACATCGACTTCCCTGCCGGTGCGACCCGCGAAGAACTGGACGATGTGCTGACACGGGCAAAGCGCCAAGCGGGCGAGAACGGCGGCAAGGTCGCGATGATCTACCTCGAAAGCCCCGGCAATCCGACCAACGCTCTGGTCGATATCGAAGCGGTCAAAGAGGCGCGCGATGCGAACCTCAAATGGGATTGCCCCATCGCGATCGACAACACCTTCCTCGGCCCGCTGTGGCAGCGTCCGCTGGAGCACGGCGCGGACATCGTCGCCTACTCCTTGACCAAGTATGTGGGCGGCCATTCCGACCTCGTCGCAGGCTCGATAGCGGGTGCGAAGAAGTGGATGGATCCGGTCCGCGCGCTGCGCAACACGATGGGCGGAATCGTCGATCCGAACACCGCATGGATGCTGCTGCGCTCGCTTGAGACGGTTGAGCTGCGGATGCAACGCGCCGGTGAGAACGCGGCCAAAGTCTGCGCCTTCCTCAAAAGCCATCCCAAAGTCACGGGCCTCGGCTACCTCGGTGACATCACCGATGCTAGGCAACAGGACATCTACGACCGCCATTGCCTAGGCGCTGGCTCAACCTTCAGCGTGTTCATCAAAGGCGGCGAAGCAGAGAGCTTTGCATTCCTAGACAACCTGCAGATTGCCAAGCTCGCGGTTAGCCTCGGCGGAACAGAGACGCTGGCCAGCCACCCGGCATCAATGACTCACCTTTCGGTCGCTCCAGAACGCCGCGCGGCATTGGGCATCACCGACAGCCTCGTCCGGATCAGCATCGGCATCGAAGACCCCGACGATCTGATCGCGGACTTTGAACAGGCGCTGGAACGCGTTTGAGTTTGCTTTCCTACTCTCTCATCACGCGCTAGGTGTGATGAGAGAGAGATCGGGAGGCAGTCGTCATCTTTGCAAAACTTTTCGACGTTGAGGGATCATTCGAACGCTCCTTTACCAAAGTCGATGGCGGGTTTCTGTTCTATCCTTGGCGTTGGAGTCGGGGTTATCTGGTCACTGAGGTAGAGTTTAGGGACCTGAAGGCCGAAAACAGCAACCTCTTATCATGGAAACGCATGGGTTGGCTGTTACTCGCCATGATGAGCTTTTCACTGGTCGCAACAATTTCGAAGCTCTCAACCGGTTACGACCTATCAGCCATTCCATTCATCCATAGTGGCTTCTTGGTGGCCATAATCGCACCAACATTGTGGAGAATGCTATCTCCCCAACGGCTTGTTTGGGGCCGCGATCCTATAGCGCCTCGACTTACCTCAAGCGAGATGCTGGACAAGGAAGCACGCGTACAAAATTGGCCGGCTGCGATTTGGTTTACGGCAATGTCAGCGAGCTTAGTTGTGCTTGGGATTGTGGTTGGAACCTCCAACCCTTGGGTTGGAATTCCGATAGCTCTGCTGTTCGGTTTGGGATTGATCCGCTCTGCTCTCCTGATTGTCCGCAAGTTGAAGCACGCTAAATCTGGAGCAAAAGAATGACTGACGCACGCAAACCCGTTTTTCTGGTCATAGGCGCAGGCGCGGGTATCGGCGGCACAACCGCGGCTCGTTTTGCTGCGGGCGGATACCATGCTGTGCTGGCTCGGCGGTCTGACGAAGACGGGCTGGCGCGGATGGTTGGCAAAATCGAAGACGCGGGCGGCACCGCCACTGGCACCCTGCTCAACGCATCAGAAGACGGCGCGATTGAGGAACTGGTTGAGCGGGTCGAGCGCGATGTCGGCCCGATCGAAGGCGCGCTTTACAATCTGGGCGCGCAGATCGGGAACCGCGACCTTCACGACACGCCGCACCGCACGTTTGAGCTGGGCTGGCGGCTGGGATGTTACGGCGTCTTTCGCCTGGCCCATGCGATGTTCCCGGCCATGGTGGAGCGGGCCAGAACGGGCAATCACGGGACTCTGCTTGTAACATCCGCCACGTCTGCGGTGCGCGGCAATGCGGGGCAGCACAGCCACGCAGCGGCGATGGGCGGCCGGCGGATGCTGTGCCAGACCCTCAATGCCGAATACGGCCCGCAAGGCATTCACGTCGCGCATATCGTGGTGGACGGCGCGGTCGATGCGCCGGACACATTGGGCAAGCTTCTGGGCGACAAATTCGATGCGTTCAAGGCGAGCAAGGGCGACCAAGGCGTGATCGATCCATCCGCCATTGCGGAGACATATTGGAACTTGGCACAACAACCGCGCAACTGCTGGACGCATGAGATCGACATCCGCCCATGGACAGACACCGCGTGGTGGAACGACAATCCGGCACCGGAGATCAACTCAAAGGCGGGTAAGCCGGGCTTTGCCGGACCAAAGACTTAATCGGACAGCTTACCGATCAGCTCGCGCAAAGCGGTATCCAAGTCGGCATCTATCAACTTGCCAGCATCACTATCAAACACCTTGCTGAACTCAGGCACAGACAAATGGCCAACCACGTTTCCGCCAAAATGCGGTGCAGCGTTGACTGCGAAATCAAGCACACGGCCCGCACCGCCCGGTCCGTCTGAGGTCGCAAGCATCACGGTGGGCTTGCTCTGCCACACTTCGCGGCCCACCCGACTGCACCAATCGAACAGGTTCTTGAATGCGGCGGGATAGGCGCCGTTGTGCTCGGGAAATGCGACGATGATGGCGTTCGCCGAACCGATTTTGGCTAAGAAATCGTGGGCCAATTGCGGGATGCCAGAGGCGTCTTCGCGGTCGGATTGGTAAAGCGGCATTTCGTAATCATGGATGTCGAGAGCTTCGATAACAGCGCCGTCAATCGTATCGCCCGCCACTTGGCCTGCATATTCCGCGATCTGGCGGTTGATCGATACGGATGAATTGCTCGCAGCGAAGGTAAGAATGCGCATGATGGCTCCTGATTATAATGGGGTGAGGTCTACCCGCGCCACTCACGCCGATCTTCGGCGGCTCGCAGCACTTCGTAGGCGACCTGCAGTTTTTGAAATTCTTGCGCGGCCTCTTCGTCACCTGGCTTGACGTCGGGATGGACGCTCTTGGCTTTGACACGGTAAGCCTTTTTGATTGCCGCAAAGTCTGCGTCCGATTCTAAGTCCAACACCTCCAAGGCGCGCATTTCATCCGCAGTGCGCGATCCATCTCCGGATTCTGCCCAGCCATAGTGCGATGACTCAGTATAGCCTTCGCTTTCCTGACGTTCGGCTTTCGTGCGCTCGGCCTTTTGTTCTTTGTCGAGCCCTTCGAAATAATCCCAGCCCTTGTTGTATTCGGCCGCATGTTTCTGACAGAAATACCAGCGGTCGGGGCTGTTGGGGGATTTTGGCGCGGGGCAAAGACCCGGCTCTCCGCAACCATGACGGTCGCATTCACGTTGTGCCACCGTCTCGCGCGAGCTGTCATAAGACCGCCAGCGAGGGAAGCCCCAATCATTTGATCGGCCTGCTTTCGCCATCAGGCGCACGCCTTACAAATCGGCAGAATGGTGTTTGTCGTGCAAGTCACGCAGTTCATCTAGAGAGGATGGCGGCTTTTGCATAGATGCGGGAACAAGTTGCATTGTGAAATGTTGCAATGCAATAGACTGTTTACTCCGTCGTGCTAATCACGCCTTCGGAACCCAAGGGATTATGATGAGCCAGCAACTGACAATTTCCAGCCTTCTATCGGTGCTCGCACTGGCGAGCCTCGCTATTGCGGCAAGCGCCGGCGCATTGATTGACGCACCGCGTGATGGTCTGGTTCTCGTCCAATATGATCAGGCCGCTGACCTGATTTCGTAAAAACCGCGCCCGCCTCTTTTCCAAAGCGAGCGCGGTGTTTCCATCTATCAATTGATAATGATGCTCGCGGCGCGGCGGTTCTGCGCCCATGCGCTCGCGTTAGAAGCCAGCGCAACGGGGCGTTCCTTGCCATAGCTTACCGTGCGGATGCGGTTCGGTGCCACGCCTAGGCTGACGAGATAGTTTTTCGCCGAATTGGCGCGGCGCTCACCCAAGGCGAGGTTGTATTCGCGCGTGCCGCGTTCATCGGTGTGGCCTTCAATGGTGAAGGTTAATTGCGGGAACCGTGCAAAATACTGCGCCTGAGCCTGAAGCGAGGCGGCATCGCTGCTGTCGATGTTGAACCGGTCAGTGTCGAAATAGACGACAGCCGAACGGCCAACCGCATTTTCAAAGTGACCTTGAGTGCCAACTGCCGGACCTGCGGGAACCGTTGGAGCAGGCGTCGCCGTGGGTGTTGCCGTCGTAACAGGCGGCGGGGGCAATTCCTCTGGCGCCTTTTTAGAACAGGCCGCCAGAGCGATCGTGGATGTAAGTACGGCCATCGTGGCCGCTTTGGCAAAGGAGAAAGTCATCGTGTTTGCTCTCCGAATTGGGCCGGACAGTGTCGCACCGGCGGGTGAAAGGTCAAATGAAACGTTGGAGTTACGGGCGAATGGGTCCCCATGCAGGATCGGATGCATCAACTGGGGTCGGCAATCTCCTTTCATTGCGGCCGGTCAAATCGACCTGCCACAAAGATGATCGGCCCGCATTGCGGGTCGTCCGGAAGAATTGAATGATCCGGCCATTGGGCGCCCAGGTCGGGGCCTCATCTTGCCATCCGTCTGTTAGCACCCGAAGGTTACGCCCAGCCGGTGTCATCACCGCAACATTAAAGTCGCCAGCGATGCGGGTAAACGCGATCTGGTCGCCGCGCGGGCTCCATTCCGGGGTGGCGCAGCGACCTCCGAAAAAGGTGATGCGGCGTTGATTGCTGCCATCGGCGTTCATGACATAGCATTGCTGAGTGCCCGAACGGTCGCTTTCGAAAACGATTTGGCGGCCATCGGGCGAATAGGATCCGCCGATGTCGATCCCCGGCGTATCGGTTAGCCGAGTGCTCGATCCGCCGGTTACCGGAACGCGGTAAATGTCGGTGTTCCCGGCAACGGCCATGGAATAAAGGATGTGTCGTCCATCGGGGGCCCAGCGCGGCGCAATCGTTGGGCTGGTGTTTTCCGTCACAAGCGTCTGTCGCCCGCTGCCAATGTCATAGACATAGATGCGCGGGTTGCCGTCGACATAGGACAGATACAGGATCTTGGAATAGTCCGGCGAATAGCGCGGCGTCAGCGCGGTTGCGCTGCCCAAGGTCAGGAACCGGTGGTTCGCACCGTCGCTGTCCATCACGGCGAGGCGTTTGACACGGTTATCCTTTGGCCCGGTCTCTGCGATGTATGCGATGCGGCTGTCGAAAAACGGATCTTCGCCGGTCAAACGGGCATAGATTAGGTCGGAACATTTGTGCGCCGCGCGCCGCCAATCTGCTGGGCGAACTTCGTATCCTTCGCGGATCAATTCATCCTGAAGCGCGACATCATAAAGATAGCACCCCACGACCAAGCGGCCATTCGGGGCCGCGTTGACATAGCCATGGACGAGCATTTCAGCGCCGCGCCCGCTCCAACTGCTCCATGCCGGGCTGCGGACTTGCGGGAAATCAGGCGTAGGCAGGCGGTCGGGACCGGTTGGCTTAAACAGCCCGTTGTTGCGCAGATTGGCTGTGATGACGCGGGCAATTTCTTGACCAAGCGCGCTTGTTCCGTCGGCATTGGCAGGCGTCGCAGCGTCGCGGTTTGTGGCAAAAGCTGGGATGGCGATGCCGAGGTCTTCCCAATCGCTTTCATCGGTGACCGTGCCGCGCAGGGGACCATCGTCGTCACCCTCAATCGCAATGTCAGCAACGACACCGCCTTCAGCGAGCGGCTCGCCCAAATCCGCACTCCCCGCATCTTGGGCAAGCGCCGGTGAGGCGATTAGAGTCGCGAAAATGGTAAGCAGCAACGTCGTCTTCATATTCAAAGCCTTCTGTCGAATTGCCATTCGAGATCGTCCCAGCGACTATAGAACTGCTCTGGCAAGTTGAAAGGTGCAGCAAGCTGAACTGCGCGGATAGCGCGTTCACAGTGAAGGCCAGCTTGCGGTCTGTTGGATGCTGTGATGCTGGAATCTGTGGTCCGGCAGGTCGGGCGACCTCGCAAAGAACCATCTTGATTGAGCCGCCAAGACACCGTGGAAATCAGCTTTTCCGCATCCACTCCAGTGGGAGCGTTCCAATGCGGGCGCAATTGCCTGGTTATCGCGGACGCCAAGGCGGCGCGCTCTCTGCGTCCGAACGTCGCGGCAGGCGCGCGCGTTTCATCCGTGCTCGTCGAACTACCCTGGCCGCCCAGGAAATCATTGCCGATGCGGCTTCCGCCTGCGTTGCGCGGCCGCGGGCGTTCAGCCGGGCGGTCTGGCCGTGCGCGGTTGCGGGGCGGAGACGCCGGAGTGGCGCGCGGGCTTGGCCGGGCACGCGGGGCAGCGCGCGTTTGAACCGGTGGCGGAGGCGGCGTGGTTGTGGGGATTGGCGGGGCGCTTTGCAGTTCAGGTTCAGCCGGAGGTGCGGGTTCGTCCGACAAGGTGGGCGCAATCGCCGCGCGGCTTTCTGCCACGGGCTCTGGCGCGGTGGCTTCCAAACTGACCTCTGTCGCGAGGCTAACCGTCATGCGTTCGGGCATCCTATCCTGCGGCGGAAACAGCGCGAATTGCATAGCCAGCACCGCCACCAACGCGGCGTGCAGGACCACAGCGGCAATTAAGCCGATCCGTTCCTCTATGCGAAAGCTCGTCTCTCCCATCACCCGTCCTCGCTATGGGGCGGTTACTGAACCGTCGGTGACCAACGATATAGAGGTGAAGCCAGCCCGGCCCAATTCGCCCATCACGGCCATCACTCTGCCGTAATCGAGACTCCTATCGCCGCGCAGGACTATGTTGGGCAATTGCCCGTCCCCGCCCCGGTTTAAAGCCGAAAGAGCATCGGGCAGTTGGCCGGACGGGACAGGCTCATTTTCAATGTAAATGCGGCCGCCACTATCGACGCTGATTGTGACCTGATCGGGGGATTCCTCAACCGCGTTGGCGCGGCTTTCAGGCAGTTCAATTGGCACACCTACGGCAGGCAATGTCACCGTCACCATAAAGATAATCAGCAGCACCAGCATCACATCGACCAAGGGCGTGACGTTGATCTCTGCCATGGCAGCGCGCCGGCCCCGGCGCGATCCGCGGCGCGATCCATTCGAAGAGAGCGATGCGCCCATTAGACGCGGTCCAATTCGCGGCTCAATCCGGCGTGCACTTTATCGGCAAAGCGCCCAAGCTTGGCTTCGTATTGGTTCACCGAATTGCTGAAACGGTTGTAAGCGATAACGGCAGGGATCGCCGCAAACAGCCCGATCGCGGTTGCAAACAGAGCCTCCGCAATTCCCGGAGCCACGACTGCGAGCGATGCGCTTTGCTGCGCACCGATTTGGAAAAAGCTGTTCATGATTCCCCAAACCGTGCCGAACAGACCAACAAAGGGAGCGACCGATCCGGTTGTGGCAAGAAAGTTCAACCGCCCGGCCAGCTCGTCCGCTTCATGCGCGACTTGGCTTTCCATCGCAGCGTTGATCCGCTGGCGCGTTGCGTCCCGGTCCACCGGAGAATTCTTGGTCGAACGCTTCCATTCATCAAGGCCCGCTCCTGCGACCCGCGCCGATGGCACCTGAGCGCGCATTTTCTTGCTCAACGCAGACTCACGGTCGCGCGTTTCCCAAAAATCACCTTCGTAAGCGCGCGATGCCTTGTTGAGGCCGCCCGCTTTCATCCAGAAAGAAACAATGATTGTCCAAGTCCAAATGCTGGCCAAAACCAGCCCGACAATCACCGCCTTCACAACGATGTCGGAATCCATGAACAATTCAATCGGGTCCAGCCGCGTGGGTGCATTCGCAATCCCGGCCGCCGCCGCATTCATCAACGCAAGGGACACTCTTAGACTTCCTCTCTGGTCATAAATTCATCAAAGGCGGCGCGCCATTCGGCCGGTTGCCTGCGCGGACGCCCAGAAAGCGCTATAAACCCAACCCGCAAAACCGCCTCGCACAAGGCCTCATCGCCCCGGCGCGCCACTTGATGCATCCGGCAACTGGCCGCGCCCAATTCGGTGCAGGTCGTTTCAATCACGACATCATCGTCCAACTTTGCCGGGCGCAGATATTTGAGATTGATCTCTGACACGGCATAGGCGCCTTCTTCAGATTCAATCGCCGCGCGTTGATCAATGTGGAGCATGCGCAGCAGATCAGATCGTGCCCGTTCAAACCAGCGCAGATAATTGGCGTGGTATGTGATGCCCGAAAGATCAGTGTCCTCGTAATAGACGCGCACCGCATAGAGGTGGCGCGGACCGTCAAAGACACCGCCGGGAGGAGTTGGTTTAACCATTGCAGGTTGGATTAGCGCAGCCGATTCTCGCATGCCAGTCGGATTTGCGCGATTGGCCTGAATGGCGGCAGAACGAATCGATTATGCGATGAATTGCGCCTAACGCTTGCAGATCATAGGGCCGAGCGGCTGTCCGCCAAAAATATGCACGTGCAGATGCGGCACTTCTTGATGTCCGTGCACGCCAACATTGGCCATCAAACGGTACCCCGGCTCCACCAACCCTTTGGATCGAGCGACCTCGCCAACGGCGCGAATAAAACCGGCAATTTCTTCTGCGCTCGCTTTCGCACTGAAATCATCCCAGCTGACATAGCGCCCTTTTGGGATCACCAAAGTGTGGACCTGCGCCTGAGGATTGATGTCTTCAAACGCATAGGCCCAGTCATCATCATAAACCTTTTGTGACGGGATTTCTCCGCGCAGAATTTTGGCAAAGATGTTGTTGTCATCATAGGGCAGCGACGGATCGATTGGCATGGTGCGTTCTCTTCTCGGGCTCTTCTCGGGTTTTATTCAGGCGGTCTGCTGGCCTTTTCGTCAAGGCCAGACAGCCCCTCTCTCCGGTCAAGTTCGGCCAGCACATCATCAATCGATGCGCCCTTTGCCTGCAACAGCACCAACAGATGAAACAGCAAATCGGCGCTTTCGCCTACCAATTCGTTGGTGTCGCCAGACACAGCCGCGATCACTGTCTCGGTCGCCTCTTCGCCCACTTTTTGCGCGATTTTGGGCACGCCTTTGGCGTTCAATTTGGCGACATAGCTGGTTTCAGGCGAGGCCTTACTGCGGGCAGCGATGGTTTGTTCGAGGCGTTCCAATGTGCTCATCATCTGATTGTCGCTTATGTCCCGCGCGCGGGCAAGCCCGCCGCTCGCAGCGCGTCATGCGCCTCTGCAATAGAATGGGTGCCGAAATGGAAGATCGATGCAGCCAAAACCGCGCTGGCATGGCCTTGGCGAACGCCTTCGACCAGATGATCCAGATTGCCGACCCCGCCGCTGGCGACGACGGGAATGTTCACCGCATCCGCAATAGTGCGGGTCAGATCGAGGTCATATCCCGCCTGGGTTCCATCGCCGTCCATACTGGTGACGAGCAATTCGCCCGCGCCAAGACTTGCGACCTTCTTGGCGTATTCGACCGCGTCGATTCCAGTGGGCTTGCGTCCGCCATGAGTGAAGATTTCCCATATTCCGCTCTCCACACGCCGCGCATCAACACTGGCGACAACGCATTGGCTGCCAAAGCGCGCGGCAATCTCTGCGACCAATTCAGGCCGCGCAACCGCAGCGGAATTGATCGCCACTTTATCTGCGCCCGCCAAAAGCAGCGCGCGGGCATCGTCAACACTGCGCACCCCGCCTCCAACGGTCAGCGGCATGAAACACACTTGCGCGGTGCGCCGGACAATATCGAGCAATGTCCCGCGCCCTTCATGGCTGGCCGAAATGTCCAAGAAGCACAGCTCATCCGCGCCTGCCGCATCATAGGCTCGCGCCTGCTCCACCGGATCACCAGCGTCTTTCAAATCGACAAAATTGACGCCCTTCACCACGCGGCCATCGGCAACGTCGAGACAGGGGATGACGCGAATACGGACGGTCATAGCGCAAAGCTCTGAGCCGCTGCAGCAGCCACAGTGCCGGTCACCGTGACACAGCCTTCGTCGCCCGGATTGCATTCGGTAGAGGCCTCAAAGGCTTTGCCCTGAAGCCAGAACAGAACGAAAGCCATGTTGAGATAGAGCACGAGCGCCATCCAAAATTTATCGGGCGTGTCTTGTTTGGTTAGCCGGTGCCGGCCCAGCGCGGTTTTACCCCGCCGCCAATC
The DNA here is from genome assembly GCA_947502815.1 of uncultured Erythrobacter sp. Taxonomy (GTDB): domain Bacteria; phylum Pseudomonadota; class Alphaproteobacteria; order Sphingomonadales; family Sphingomonadaceae; genus Erythrobacter. The sequence goes on along the minus strand of CANNBH010000001.1, from coordinate 707,577 downwards.
AACCACAACCCATGCGATCATTACAAAGGAAGCGATCAGCCCGATATCGGCAATATTCACGCCCTTTGCCCCATGGCAATTGCAGCGGCGAGATCCAGCCGTCCTTCGTACAAGGCACGGCCTGTGATTACGCCTTCGATGCCTTCATGCGCGTTGACCGAAAGAACATGGATATCGTCCAACCCTTTGACTCCGCCGCTGGCGATCACTGGGATGTCCACCCGCTGCGCGAGTTCAATCGTCGCATCGATGTTCACGCCTTTGAGCAATCCGTCACGGCCAATGTCTGTGAACAGCAGCGAGGCAACGCCCGCATCTTCGAACCGGCGAGCAAGGTCGTAAACGGGCACGTTCGACACCTCAGACCAGCCTTCGGTCGCGACCATGCCGTCTTTGGCATCCACCGCCACGACAATGCCGCCTTCCCATTCGCGCGCCATTTCTTTGACGAATTCCGGGTCTTTCAGCGCCGCTGAGCCCATGACGACACGCGCGACGCCGAGGTTGAACCACCCCTCGACCGACTTCGCATCGCGGATACCGCCGCCCAACTGCACATAGCCGGGAAAGCGCTCGACGATGGCTTCGACGGCTTCGCGGTTCTCAGTCCGGCCAGCAAAACTGCCGTCCAGATCAACCACATGCAGATGCTCTGCGCCGCTTTCGGCAAAGATCATCGCCTGCGCGGCGGGATCATCGCCATACACAGTGGCGCGGTCCATATCCCCTTCAGCAAGGCGAACGACTTCGCCGCCTTTAAGGTCAATTGCTGGAAAGATGATCATGGCTTCCACTCCAGAAAACGGGTCAGTGTGGCCAGCCCATAGGCTTGGCTTTTCTCAGGATGATATTGCACGCCCAGAACATTGTCCCGCGCGACCGCCGCGACAAGGCCTTCGCCGTGGTCTGTCATCGCGGCAATATCAGAGGGGCTTTTTGCGGCGAAGTGGTAGGAATGGAGGAAATAGGCTTCCCCTTCCTCGATCACCCGGTGGTCTTTTGCATGCGGCAGGATCGCGACATCGTTCCACCCCATATGGGGCACTTTGATCGCGCGATCGCTCGGTTCAATCAACCGAACCTCTCCCGCAATCCAGCCCAATCCCGGCGTGATGCCATGTTCCAGCCCCCGATCGGCGAGCAATTGCATGCCCACACAAATGCCCAAAAATGGCGCGCCGCCAACATGCACGCGCTCCGTCATAGACTCGATCATGTGCGGGATCGCGTGCAAACCTTTTGCGCAGGCTTTGAACGATCCAACACCGGGCAGCACAATCCGGTCCGCCGCGCGCACCACATTGGGATCGGCGGTCACCGCGACATTGGCTCCCACAGCTTTTAAGGCGTTGTGCACCGAATGCAGATTGCCCGCACCATAATCAATCAAGGCAACCGTTTCAGCCACCAAACGCCTCTAATCCTGGGCCTACAAAGCGCGGCTTCCATTCGGTGATTTCGATGTTGGCGGCCCCTTTCACTAAGATTGGGTCCGTTGCGGTCAGGCTTTCCGCCTCCTTACGCGAGGCAGCTCGAATGAAGATCATCCCACTATCACGCGGTTCGTTGGGGCCCCATGCCAGAAAATGGCCGGATGCGTGCCCCGCTTTCAACCACGCCAAATGCGCCTCTAGCAAGGCATCAACCTGCTCAATCGGCACGGTGTACGTCAGCTTGGCTATAAAAACACTACCCACCAAGCTGGCCCTTTGTGCTGGGCACGGCGTCGCCTTTGCGCGGGTCGCGTTCCACCGCGATACGCATGGCGCGGGCAAAGCCTTTATAGATGCTCTCGCAAATATGGTGGTTGTTGGAGCCATAAAGCAGCTCAATATGCAGGGTCAGACCGGCGGTTTGCGCGACTGAATGGAACCAGTGTTCAATCAGTTCGGTGTCCCATTCGCCCAGTTTTTCCTGAGTGAAAGCAGCCTTCCAGACAACGAATGGACGCCCAGAGATATCCAGCGCCACGCGCGAAAGTGTTTCATCCATCGGAGAATATGCGCTGCCATAACGGCCAATTCCCGCCTTATCCGCCAACGCCTCAGACAAGGCCTGCCCCAGCGCAATGGCCGAATCTTCGGTGGTGTGGTGCTGATCGACATGCAGGTCGCCGGTCACCTTCATTGTGACATCGATCAACGAATGTTTGGAAAACTGCTCCACCATATGGTCGAGGAAACCGATCCCGGTAGAAACATCATACGCGCCCGTTCCATCCAGGTTCACGGAGATCGCGATGCTCGTCTCAGCGGTTTTGCGCGTCACAGAGCCTGTGCGAGGGGAAGTGTTCATCATGTCAGTCATGGCTTTCGGCTATAGCTGCGCAAAGACGCCGTGCAAGCAGGCGATTGCGATAAAACGCGCCAATAAACCACCGCTTATGGGCACGAAACGCTTGACCCGCGCGGCGCACACGGTCACGAATTCCAGCACAATGAGCGATGACACCCCCGATAGCCTGATCCCTTATGACGAGATCGTCCAAGAAGCGCTCCGCGCCGTTGTTGGCCGTGTGCTCAGTGAAATTGAGCGTGGGGGCAGCGAACTGCCCGGCACGCATCATTTCTATATCACGTTCAAAACCCATGCCGCCGGTGTCTCAATACCCGCGCATCTCAAGGAACGGTTTCCTGATGAGATGACAATCGTGCTGCAAAACAAATTTTGGGATTTGGAAGTGCGCGACGATGGGTTTTCGGTTGGGCTGACCTTCAATCAAATCCCGGCAAAGCTCGAAATTCCTTACGCGGCGATCACAGCGTTTGTGGATCCAGCGGTCGATTTTGGTCTGCAATTTCAAGCATCCGCCACTGAAATGGCGCCAGAAGAGCATGACAACGCCGAAAATGATGGTGAAGGCAAAGCCGCTTTGACCGGCGATGAGGCCCAGAGCGATGACATTGAAAGCGGCGATGGCGATGGCTCCAATGTGGTAACGGTCGATTTCGGCCGGAAGAAATAGACGGAGCCTGCCGGATCATGGCTGAACCGGGCTCAGAACAAGGCGACAAAGGCGAACTGGCGGACAGCCAATCGCCCGCCGAACCGGGTGCGGCCGCCGCAAAACCAAGAATTCCCCTTCCCAGCACCAACACCAGCACCAATCTTCTGATTGCGGACATTGTCGTGCGCGGAGCTTCCAGCCTGTTTCGCAAAAAAGTCGAAGAGCGCGTCGCGGAGGCGAGCAGCGAAGAGGATCAGGACCCGCAAGAAGTGATCGACGGGCGCACGTTGCTGACCACATTGGGCCTGTATGGCGCTAGCAAACTGGCAACCCGTTCGGTGCCCGGCCTTGTGATTGTAACGGGCGGATTGCTGGCAAAAACTCTGTATGATCGCGGCAGGTCGCGGCAGAAGCGATTGGCCCAAAAAGGCGCCGAAGACTAAATTCACGTTCGTATCGGCAAGTTGCCCCCTTGATTTGTAATGCCGTCTTGCGGCAACGGGGCATATGGGCGAACCAACTCAATCCAATACAGACCCTCAACCGGGCAGCGGTCAGCTCGACAGGCGCGGCCTGTTGTTTATCCTGTCTTCGCCGTCTGGCGCGGGCAAAACCACCCTATCGCAGATGCTGCTGAAGAGAGATTCTGAGATCAAGCTCTCAGTCTCTGTCACCACGCGCCCGCCCCGCCCCGGTGAAGTGGACGGGGTGCATTACCATTTTGTATCCGATGAAAAATTTGATGCGATGGTCGCAGAAGATGATTTCTATGAATGGGCGCATGTCTTTGATCATCGCTATGGAACGCCCAAAGGGTTGATCCGAACCGGGTTGAAGGACGGACAAGATTTCTTGTTCGATATCGATTGGCAAGGGACACAGCAGCTCTACCAAAAGGATCAGCAAGACGTTGTCAGCGTCTTCATCCTGCCGCCCAGCTTGGATGAATTGCGCCGCCGATTGGAAGCGCGCGCGCAAGACAGCAACGATGTGATCGACAGCCGCATGGACCGCGCCCGCGCCGAAATCAGCCATTGGGCCGAATATGATTATGTCGTCATAAACGACGATGTTGATCAATGCTTTGAACGGGTTTGCGAAGTGCTGGACGCAGAACGGATGCGCCGCACACGGCAAACCGGACTAATCCCGTTTGTCCGCGAATTGATGGGCGGCTGATCCTTTCGCTTGTTTTTGAATCGCACACAAAAAAGCCCGCAGGATTGCTCCGGCGGGCTTTCGTAAAACTATTGCAGCGGCGGCTTAGCCAGCCGGATCGTTGAAGATATTTGGCAGAGACGCGTTCACCACGCCGCCATCCACAGTCAGCGTTTCGCCAACCACGTAATCTCCTGCACGGCTGCAAAGATAAATCGCAGCCGCCGCCATATCTTCAGCGGTCCCCACGCGCTTCGATGGGATCATCGCCGCGCTGGCATCCGGCGCCGATTTCGCCGCCTTGTTCATCTCACTTGGGAAAGCGCCCGGCGCAATCGATGAAACGATGATATTGTCTTGGATCAGGCGCGCGGCCATCCGGCGGGTCAATTGGATAACGCCCGCTTTCGATGCCTGATACGCGTAGGTTTCCCATGGATTGATCCGCTGACCATCAATAGACGAAACGTGGATCACCTTTGCAGGGTGATCGCCTGCACCGCCCGCGACGAGCAGATCGTGCAATTTCTGAGTCAGGAAAAACGGCGTTTTGACGTTCAAATCCATCGTCCGGTGCCAGCCTGCCTCGCTAAATTCGAGATAGGGTTGCCCCCAAGCAGCACCCGCATTGTTGATCAGGATGTCGAGTTTCTCTTCGCGTTTGGCCATTTCTTCGGCCAGCGCGATCATGCCGTCCATCTGGCTCAGATCAGCAGGAATGCCAAACACCTTGTCTTCGCCAAATTCGGCGATGGTTTCCTGCATCTGTTCGACCTTGCGGGCAGAGATGTATACCCGTGCACAGCCTGCTGCGAGCAAGCCTTCGACAAACATTTTGCCAATCCCGCGCGAACCACCTGTGACCAGAGCAACGCGCCCTTCCAGGCTAAAAAGTGAAGTAATATCCATTGTCATGCTGTCCTTAATAGCCGCTCAAGTCCGCAACGCGGTTGGCGTGGTAATGGGCATCGCCGAGAAATTCCTGAAGCGCGCGGTCGCGTTTCATATAAAGGCCGATGTCATATTCATCGGTCATGCCGATACCGCCGTGCATTTGCACGCCCTCTTTCACTGAGAGCCCCGCTGCCTTGGCGACTTTCGCTTTGGCGACGCTGCTCATCAACTCGGCCTGTTCGCTGCCCGCGTCCAGCAATTGCTGCGCCTTGATCACAACAGCGCGCGCGACCTCAACTTCGGAATAGAGGTGGCTGGCACGGTGCTGCAGGGCTTGGAATTCACCGATCAGCTGGCCAAATTGCTTGCGCTGTTTGAGATAATCGACGGTCATGTCCATCGCACCTGCCGCAACGCCGACGCCTTCTGCGGCAGCACCAATGCGCCCTGCGGCAAGCATGGCATTGAGCACTTCACGCCCGCCATCGACTTCGCCGATGACGGCGTCTCCATCAAGTTCGACGCCATCAAATTTTGTGTGCGCTGCCATTGAGCTATCAACAAGGCGAACTGCGTCATGGCTCATATTCGCGGCGTCTTTGGGCACTGCGAACAAAGTGATCCCATCGTCGTCGTCGTCCGCACCGCTGGTGCGCGCGGCCACCACCAGCATATCCGCACTGGCGCCTTGGACAACAAAGCTTTTCGATCCGGTCAGTTTAAAGCCGTTGCCCGATTTTTCAGCCTTGGTGGTAATCCGGCTTGGCCGGTGCTTAGCGGTTTCATCCACCGCGACGGCGAACACGCTATCGCCTGCGATTAGGCCGGGAAGAAAGCGTCCCTTAAGATCAGCCGACCCATGCTTAAGTGCGGTTGCGGCCAAGACGGACGATGTCAGGAACGGCGATGGGGTCAGATTGCGGCCGATCTCTTCGAGCACGATGCCCGCTTCAACATGGCCCATGCCAAGCCCGCCATCATCTTCGTCGACCAACATGCCGGTGAAGCCCATTTCGGCCATTTGCTTCCACAAAGCGTGGCCAAATCCGTCGGGGCAGTCGCGGTCGCGCCAATGGCGCAGTTGTTTCGCGATATTGCCTTCGTCAGCCATAAAGCCGCTGGCGGTGTCGGCGAGCATCGCCTGATCTTCGTCATGATAAAGGGGCATGAATTGTCCCGTCCTCTCTTAGGAAATTTGTCATTCGGGCCGCTCCGATGTGTCGGCAGCGGCCCGTGGTAATCGGTCGATTGGGGTTAGGAGCCCGGCAGTTCGAGAATGCGTTTGGAAATCACATTGAGCATGACCTCCGATGTGCCGCCCTCAATCGAGTTCGCTTTGGTCCGGAGCCAATCGCGCGGTGCCTTGCCGCCGCGGGTTTCTTCGCTGTCCCATTCGAGGCTGCGCGATCCGCCGGCCGACATCATCAATTCGTGACGGCGCTTGTTCAGCTCTGTGCCCACGTATTTCATCATGTTGGGCTGCGCCGGATGGCCCTTGCCGGACTTCATTTCGTCCATGAATTTTTCGGCCATCGCGGTGAATGCCAAAGCGTCCACATCGAACAATGCAAGTTCGCTGCGCAGCATTGGATCCAGATCATCACCCGTTTTGCCAGCATGACGTTTCATTGCTGTTCCGATCGCTGCGGTGCGTTCACCGCCGCCCATACCTGAGATCATTTCACGCTCATGGCCCAGAAGATACTTCGCGACATCCCAACCGCGGCCCACTTCGCCCACGAATCCAGGGCAATCCTCGCCATAGGATTTGGGGACATTCACATCATCAAAGAAGGTTTCGCAAAACGGGCTGTTGCCGCTGATCAGCAGGATCGGCTTGGTCGTGACACCGCCGCCCGCCATGTCGAACAGCATGAAGGTGATGCCTTTGTACTTGTTGTCTTTATCCGTCCGCACGAGGCAAAAGATCCAATCGGCTTCGTCGGCGTAGGAGGTCCAGATTTTCTGACCGTTGACCGTCCAATGATCGCCCTTGTCTTCGCCGAAAGTTTGCATTGAAACGAGGTCGGAGCCGCTTCCGGGCTCCGAATACCCCTGACACCAGCGAATTTCGCCGCGCGCGATTTCATTCAAGAAACGCTGTTTCTGGCCTTCGGTGCCGAATTGCAAAAGCGCAGGGCCAAGCATCCAGATGCCAAAGGAACTGAGCGGCGGACGTGCACCAATTGCCGCCATTTCTTGACGCAGAACTTTCGCTTCGGGCGCGGTCAATCCAGCGCCGCCGTAAGCCTTTGGCCATGCTGGAACCGTGTAGCCTTTGTCGCGGCAGGCCTCAAACCATGCTTTTTGCGCGTCGTTTTTGAACGTCGCGTTGCGACCTCCCCAATAGACGTCATCATCATCGCGGACAGGCTGGCGCATTTCTGCAGGGCAGTTCGCCTCAAGCCAACTGCGGGTTTCGCTGCGGAAAGTTTCCAGATCAGACATGGCGATAAAACCTCTCAATTTGTTATCCCAATTGACGCTTACGTTATCGTCATTTGCCCCTCTCCCGCAAGCTAAGATGCATCGTCTGCTGCCTGCCCGCCAATGCCGTAACGTCAACCCACCCCTGATAACGGTTTGCGTTGACGGCGTGCGCTTCGCGGCTAGGTTCGCGGCAAAGGTTTGGGAGAACCATCTTGCCAAGATTCGCAGTCACTGATCACTCGCAAGGCGTGCCTCTGCTCCCTATTTGGAGCCGGACACGATGAGCCTAGTCCAAGGCAAATTGCCGCTCCGCCTTAAGCTTATTCACGGATTTGGCGCGGTTGCATTTGGTGTGAAAGACACCGGGTTTTCCTTCTTTCTCCTCTTTTTCTACAGCCAAGTGCTCGGCATGGACGCTGGATTGGTCAGCGTAGCATTGCTGGTTGCTTTGCTCGTTGATGCGGTGATTGATCCCATTATCGGCAACTTATCCGACCGCACCTATTCGCGCTGGGGCCGCCGATTGCCTTGGCTTTACGCCGCGCCAATCCCGCTCGCGTTCGCATGGGTGCTGTTGTGGTCACCACCCGGCGGCGAAGCGCCCACTTTCATGGGCTTGCTGGGTATTTGTGTGACAGTGCGGCTGCTCTTATCCGCTTGCGAAGTACCATCAATCTCGCTGCTGCCTGAAATCACGTCTGACTATGTTGAGCGCACGACATTGTTTCGGTTTCGATATTTGTCGGGCTGGCTCGGCGGCATCGTGATGATGATCATCGCTTATGGGTTTCTATTCACCGGCGATGGCGGGCTTCTTGAGCAGGATGGATACATCACATTTGGCATCATTGGCGCCATACTGATGGTGATTTCGGTCATGGGATCCGCATTGGGTCAACACAGTTTGGTTGCCCATCTTCCGGTTACCAAACCGCCACCGTTTTCACTCAAAGGGTGCTTTGCTGAGATAAAAGAGGCCTTTAGCGAACGGGCCTTCCTCTTCTTTGCCGCTGGCGGGCTTGCCGCTTACATCAGCCAAGGGCTGAATTTCTCGCTTTCCAATTACCTCAACACCTATGTTTGGCGGCTCGATGCCACCAGCATACCGGGCCTTTCTGAAAGCGTGACAGGCCTTAGCCTTTACCCGATCGTTTTGTTCCTTTCGGTCCTGCTTATGTTCAACATAGTTGGCCCGATGCACGACAAATTCGGTAAACCCAAAAGCGCCGCAATTGGCGCCATTGGCAGCACGGTTTTGACATTCATCCCTTACACGGCCTTGTTGCTGGGTTTCTGGCCAGAACTCGGCTCACTCAACTCGCTCATCTTAGTTTTTGCCTTTCTCACCATCGGCAATGCGTTGGGCGTTGTGGTGATGGTTTCGGCATCTTCCATGATCGCAGAGATCGTTGAGGCCTATTTGGAGCGCACAGGCATGCGCGCAGAGGGGGCGTTTTATTCGGGCAACTGGCTGGTTCAGAAATGCGCCACGGGCCTTGGCATCTTTCTAAGCGGTCAATTTCTTGCCTTTTCGGCGCTGACCTCTGACGTGACGCCCGAAAATGTTGCTCCCACTGTGATCGACAGTCTGATCATCTTGTACGTGGCCACCACAGTGATTTTGATGATGATCGCCGCCTATTGGCTTGGCCGTTTTCCGATCAGCCGCGAAGATCACGAGGCTCGCATTGCATCGCTGGCTCAACAACAAGACCTTAACAAATGAGAGCTTGGCGCGGCTCAATGGCCGTGCCACGGTCGCGTTCAACAGATTCGATTTCAAATAAAGACTAGAGAGGAACACCCCCATGGATTTCCAACCAACTGAGCGTCAGGCCTATTGGCGTGACCGAGTCCGCGATTTCATCGAAGCGCATGTTCGCCCCAATATGGGCGTCTATGCCGAGCAGGACGCTGCTGGCGACCGCTGGAAAGTCATTCAGATCATCGAAGACAAAAAGAAGCTCGCGAAAGAAGCGGGCATCTGGAACCTCTTTATGCCGCCGCGCAATGATGGCCACCATCACGTCGAAGAAACGTTTGAATTTGAAGGCCCCGGCCTGACCAACCTCGAATACGCTTTGTGCGCCGAAGAAATGGGCCGCATCGGTTGGGCATCGGAAGTGTTCAACTGCTCCGCGCCGGACACTGGCAACATGGAAGTGTTCCACCGCTACGGCACGATTGAGCAGAAAGAGCAGTGGCTTCGCCCGATCATGAACGGCGAAATTCGTTCGGCGTTCCTTATGACAGAGCCATTCACCGCTTCGTCTGATGCGACAAACATCGAAACGCGGATGGAACGCGATGGCGATGAATATGTGATCAATGGCCGCAAATGGTGGTCGTCGGGTCTGGGCGATCCGCGCTGCAAAGTGTCCATCGTAATGGGCAAGACAGACTTTTCCGCCGGTCGTCATGCTCAGCAATCCATGTTGCTGATGCCGAATGACGCGCCGGGCGTGAACATCATCCGCCATTTGCCCGTGTTCGGTTATGACGATGCGCCGCACGGCCATATGGAAGTGGAAATGAAGGACGTTCGCGTCCCCGTTACCAACATGCTGCTGGGCGAAGGGCGCGGGTTTGAGATCGCCCAAGGGCGCCTCGGCCCTGGCCGTATCCACCACTGCATGCGCACCATCGGTGTGGCTGAAGAAGCGCTGGCGAAGATGTGCAAGCGCCTTCAAGAGCGTGAAGCGTTTGGTAAGCCGATTTATAAGCATTCGGTTTGGGAAGAGCGTGTTGCACGTGCCCGGATTGATATCGACATGACCCGTCTGCTGTGCCTGAAAGCGGCCGACATGATGGACAAGGTTGGCAACAAATCGGCCAAGCAAGAAATCGCGATGATCAAGGTTCAGGCGCCGAATATGGCTCTCAAAATCATCGACGACGCAATCCAAGCCCATGGCGGCGGCGGCGTGTCTAACGATTACGGCCTTGCCAGTGCCTATGCGCATCAGCGGACCTTGCGTCTCGCCGATGGTCCCGATGAAGTTCACGCGCGCTCCATCGCTCGCATGGAATTTGGCAAACACGTTCCCGAAGCAGGTCCGTCAGCCAATGCTCTGCGCAAAGGCACCGGTGCCGCCAATGATGCGGGCGGCTTTAGCTCGGGCGACATGGGTGCGACGCGCTAACGCGCAGCGGTTTGGGGAGAGGACTAAATGGCAAAAGCAGCAATCCTGGAAACTCCGGGTGAAGGCCTTGTGATCGGCGACATCGACGTCGCCGATCCCATGCCGCACGAAGTTCTGATCGACACCAAGGCCTGCGGCCTTTGTCATTCGGACCTTCATTTCATCGACGGTCATTATCCCCACCCGCTTCCTGCGGTTCCGGGTCATGAGGCAGCTGGCGTCGTGCGCGCCGTTGGCAGCGAAGTGACCACAGTCAAGCCCGGTGACCACGTTGTCTCATGCCTCAGCGCATTCTGCGGAACCTGCGAGTTTTGCGTGACAGGCCGCATGGCATTGTGCCTCGGCGGGGCGACCCGACGCGGCAAAGGTGATGCGCCGCGTATGCTGCGCGCGGATGGCTCTCCTGTGGCGCAAATGCTGAACCTTTCGGCCCTGTCCGAACAAATGTTGATCCATGAAAACGCCTGCGTTTCGATCGACAAAGACATGCCTCTCGACCGAGCCGCCGTCATCGGCTGTGCGGTGACGACGGGCGCTGGCACCATTTTCAACGCGTGCAATGTTACGCCGGGCGAAACGGTTCTGGTGGTTGGCTGTGGCGGAGTGGGTCTGGCAACGATCAACGCCGCCAAAATTGCCGGAGCAGGCAAGGTGATCGCTGCCGATCCGCTTCCCGAAAAACGCGCTCTGGCCGAAACGCTTGGCGCAACCCACACGGTCGATGCCTTGGCAGATGACGTGGTCAAACAGATCATGGCAATATCTGGCGGCGGTGTTGATTGGGGCATCGAGGCGGTCGGACGTCAGGCATCGGCTGACCTCGCCGTGGCTTCATTGCGCCGCGGCGGCACAGCCGTGATCCTGGGCATGATGCCGCTCGATTGCAAAGTCGGTCTTGGCGCCATGGATCTGCTCGGCGGTAAGAAGCTGATGGGCGCGATTATGGGTATGAACCATTTCCCTGTCGATCTGCCGCGTCTTGTGGACTTTTACATGCGCGGACTGCTCGATCTCGACACCATCATCGCCGAACGGATCGGCCTTGAAGATGTGAACGCCGGTTTTGATAAAATGCGCAAAGGGAGCCACGCACGCAGCGTGGTTATGTTCGACTGATGGACATTGATTTTGATAAAGAAATGGTCGGCACCGTCGCAGTGTCTGACGCGGACAAGCTCGACCTTGCTAAGCTGACCGCTTGGTTTGAAGCCAATGTCGAAGGGTTCGCCGGACCGATCAGCTACACCAAGTTCAAAGGTGGGCAATCGAACCCGACCTATAAGATTGAGACGCCAGAGACGAATTACGTTCTGCGCCGTCAGCCGTTTGGCAAATTGCTCCCATCTGCCCATGCGGTGGACCGCGAATACAAAGCGATGACGGGCCTGCACCCAACCGGATTTCCAGTGCCAAAGACCTATGGGCTTTGCGAAGACCCAGACGTTTTGGGCTCAAAGTTCTTCGTGATGAGCATGGCCGATGGCCGCTCGCTCTGGAACGGCGCTCTGCCGGGCCGGACCCCGGAGGAGCGGCGTGAGCTTTACAACGCGTTGATCGACACCATCGCGGACATGCACCTCAACAGACCAGATGAAATCGGATTAGGCGATTATGGTAAGCCAACCGATTATTGTGCGCGGCAAATTGCCCGCTGGTCAAAGCAGTACAAGCTGTCGGAAACCGAACATATGCCGCAGATGGAGCGGCTGATCGAATGGTTGCCGCAAACCATTCCGCCGCAGCATGAAAGCAGCGTCGTCCATGGCGATTACCGGCTCGACAATGTGATCTTTCACAAGACCGAACCGCGCGTCATCGCTGTTCTCGATTGGGAGCTGTCGACGCTGGGCGATCCGATTGCAGATTTCAGCTATCTGATGCTCAATTGGTTCCAGCCGTCTGATGATGGCCGTGCGGGCCTGATGGGCCTCGATCTACCTGCTTTGGGCATTCCATCGGTTGAAGAGGCCGTGGAACGCTATGTTGCGCGCACCGGTTATCCGGTCCCGCCGATGGATTGGTATTTTGCTTACAATCTGTTCCGCCTCGCCGGGATTATGCAGGGTATCAAGAAACGCGTGATCGACGGAACGGCATCATCGGCCCATGCAAAGGCAATGAGCGATAGGGTCTCTCCATTGGTCGAACGGGCGTATCAATTCACCCTGTCAGCTGGGATGCCTGCCTAAAATCGGGAGTATAGCGTAATCAACGCTCCGACATCACTCGGGGCGTTTTGAACGTGGCCCGGCTCCTTGCGGTGAAACACGCTGGCGGAAATTGTGCCGATTGCGGTGGGTGCGCTCCAATTGAACTCGCTCAAAATCTCGCTCCCATTTGGCGCGAGTGAGAGGGTTTGGCGCCCCACAACCGCGCTTTCGCTGGCATAATCATAGGCCACTGGCAGGTCGAAATTGAGCCCGCCGCCGGTAACACGCAAGGGTTGGGACACACGAAAACCGACGCTGTCGCCCGCCAAGAATGTGCCGCGCCGGCTTATGTCGAATGACCAGCCTTGCGTGCGAATGGACGCGCCCTCACCCAACAAAGGCCCGCCGCGTGGCAGGGTAAAGCCCGCCCGTATGCTGCCCCCCAATCGCCAAGTGCTGCCAAACTGCCGGGAAAATCGCCCGTCCAGGAACACGCTCTGCGCGCCGTCCAACCCGAACGCAGGATTGAATTGTGCGCCCAGCACAGTGCTTTCCTCAGACAGCCATGACACTGAAAAGTCGGTATCGAACCCGCGCCATTTGCGGTCCGCCGATAGGCTCAGAGTGTTGGTCTGCCGCTGCTCTTGCGCGCTAAACCGCCCTCTTTCTTCGCTGTGAACATCGCCAAGGAAAACCCGCCCTTGCTCTGCGGACACGGTCAGGCCCCAGCGCCCCCATTCGCGCCGCGCGGCAACGGCGACCTCGCTGACACTGGCGAACCCTGTGTCTCCGCCCGCCTCTGGCGCAATCATGAATGCTGCCCGGCGGCTGCCCTGCAGTTGCGCGGTCAGCCCATGCGCGCTGTGCGACAGAGCAAACCCGATTTGCATCTCTGGCGCGATTTGCGCGGCAATTCGCGCTGCCAACACCCGTGCGCCTAGCGCGTCCTCGCTCGACAATTGCAGCGCGCGCGACCATTCAAGACCCGCCGCGCGCGGCCCTTCGCCAATTGTCACGGCCAAGGACAATCCGTCATCGACGCCGCCTTGCGAAATACCGCGCCGCAGCGCAGCCGTGCTCAAACGCGGGACAAACGCGGCACTTCGCGTCCGCGGGCCAAGATCAAGCGTGTAAGCCCGCCCGTACCGATCCGTGATGATCGCGCTAAGCGACGCGCTGCTTAAGGCATCGCCCATTGCCGATGATGCCAGAGCGAATTCATCGGTCAGCGCCATAGCATTTTGTGTGCCTGCGAGTTTCGTCGTGCCGCGCGGTTCGAACGCTGCGGCAATGTCGAGGATGCCGGTCCCGAACACCGAATCGACGCCGCTTTCGCCTGCGTCGCGCGCACTATCCAGCAGAATTTCGGTGATCTCTTGCGCGGTCAAATTGGGAAAGGCCTGCGCCAAAAGGGCCACCGCACCTGCAACCTGCGGCGCGGCAAAGCTGGTGCCCGAAAACAATCTGACGAATTCTTGGCCGTCGACCGTTTCAACGAACAATTCGCCATCTTCATAAACACAGCAAATGCGCTCGCCCCGCGCAGAGAGGAAAGAAGAAGCATCGGAGCCCGCGCGGTTGCTGAAATCCGAAAAGTCGCCGTTTTCATTGACTGAGCCAGCGATGATCACATTGCCATTGCCCGCCTGCAACAGACTGCTGGCAAAGGGGTTGGGTTGATTGGGGTCGATATCCGATTGGCTTCCGCCACCGCCATTGCCCGCTGATACCACGACGACAATTCCCGCATCAGCAGCTCTGGCAATGGCGCTGCGCAATTGCGCGGAGGCCTCACCACCACCAATGCTTAAATTGATAACGGTTGCGCCTGCTTCGATGGCGAGATCGACACCGTTAGCAATCGTCGTATCCATCAGGACACAGCCTGAATCGGCATTTTGAGAGGACGCGCCACCACAGGACCCCGGCAAATCCGCTCTCAACGCAAGCAGTTCAGCATCAAACGCGACGCCCAGTGCCCCGCTGCCATCGCGGGCACCCGCCGCCACCAAGGCGACATTGCTGCCGTGATCATCGTCAGGATCAAGTCCGCGGTTGCCAGCCAGATCGCGAGACATCGGGTGCAAGCGGTCTGCAAATTCGGGGCTGTCGCTGTCTATCCCGGTGTCGATCACAGCGATGATTTCGCCGTCGCCGGTTGCCCCCTCGCCCCATGCCGCATCGGCGCCGTGGAACGCCGGGCCGTCAGAGCGGCGAAACTCAGCCGTGTCATAATTGATCGGAGGCGGAGGCGGTGGCGGGGGTGGAGGTGGCGTCAAAGGCAGCGATGACACCGTTTGCACCGAACCGCCTCCGCCGCCGCAGGCCGAAAGCGCTGCGCAGGCCGCACTGGCCGCGATCAATTTCCATCTGATCGGAGAAACCGGATCAGGGGCAGGAGAAGACGTGCTGGGCATGCGCTGTATCCTTCATTGTGTCGCTCGCGCCTTGCTGACACATGGTCGTGGTTAACCGACTTATGATGCTCTGAGGAAAGTTCCCTAAGCGGTGATCGCAGCTCACAACACTGGCCGACGAAGAGAGAGCCTTGCCGCATTCCCCTTCCCTCGCTAGCAGCACTCTCAAGGCGGCTGTCACGGCCACAACCCAACCCATGTTTTTTCGGAGTATGTATGACCGACAATCTTATCGCGCAGATCGAAACGGCTTGGGAAAGCCGCGCAGAGATCACACCGGGCAGCGATGTCCGCCACGCGGTAAGCGAGGCATTGGCCATGCTCGACAGCGGTGAGGCGCGCGTTGCCGCCCCGGATGGCGCTGGCGGGTGGACAGTCAATCAATGGCTGAAAAAAGCGGTTCTGCTGTCCTTCCGGCTGAATGATAACCGGGTGATGGAAGATGCCGCCGGCGGCGAGGCGGCGTTTGACAAGGTCCCGATCAAATTCTCCGGTTGGGGCGACAACCGCTTCCGCGATGCAGGGTTTCGCGTGGTGCCGGGCGCCGTTGTCCGCCGGGGCAGCTTTATCGGCAAAGGCGCGGTTCTCATGCCCAGCTTCGTCAATATTGGCGCCTATGTTGGCGAAGGCACCATGATCGACACATGGGCAACCGTGGGATCATGCGCGCAAATCGGTGCGAATGTGCACATTTCGGGCGGCGCGGGGATTGGCGGCGTTCTTGAACCGCTTCAGGCAGAGCCCGTGATCATTGGCGACGGTGCCTTTATCGGCGCGCGCAGCGAAGTCGCAGAGGGCGTGCGCGTGGGCGAAGGCGCGGTTCTGTCCATGGGTGTCTATCTCGGCGCGTCGACCATGATCGTCGACCGCGCCACGGGCGAAATTCACATGGGCGAAGTGCCGCCATACGCCGTGGTGGTTCCGGGCAATTTGCCGGGCAAGCCGCTTCCCGATGGAACGCCGGGCCCATCGCTCTATTGCGCCGTCATTGTGAAGACCGTGGACGCGCAAACCCGTTCAAAAACCGGGATCAACGATCTGCTGCGCGACTAACCGCATGCGCGGTAAGGGGATTCAGTCTTCAACCGCCAAGATGGATTCGATCGGCGGCATGTCAGAAACCTGCGCTGCGTAGCGTTCTGCCTCGCGCAGAACCCGCAGCGCGTTTCGACTGGCGATCAACTCCATTTCGACCTGAGAATAACCGCGCCGCGACAATTCGGCAAAGAGCTGCGGGTATCCGCCGACATCCTCAAAACCCACCGGCCCCGTTGGCATCCCATCGAAATCAGCGCCAATGCCGATAAATTCCACCCCGATCATATCGCGAATATGGTCGATGTGATCGGCCATATGGCTGATCATTGTCGCGGGTTCGGGATTGGCGGCGTCCCATTCTGCCATGGCGGCATCGACAATGTCGGGCTGCCCTTGGAACAGCGAATCTTGGCGCGCGTGTTCGGCCTCTCGCTCCGCAAACCAATTGCGGCGTTCCTCATTTAGAAAGCCTGGCAAAGCGACAACCATCACGATCCCACCATTTTCGGGCAATCGGGCAAGGACACTGTCGGGCACATTGCGGGCGTGGCCGTTGATCGCGCGCACCCCTGAGTGGCTGAAAATCACAGGCGCTCGCGCGACGTCCAGCGCGTCCATCATCGCATCTTCGCTGACATGGCTAAGATCGACGAGCATCCCGATCCGGTTCATTTCACGGATCACATCCTTACCAAAATCCGATAAGCCGCCATGTTCCGGTTTATCGGTGGCGCTGTCCGCCCACGGCGTATTCTGACTGTGTGTGATCGTCATGTAGCGCGCGCCCAAAGCGTACATCTGGCGCAGCACGCCTAGGCTGGAGCCGATCGAATGGCCGCCCTCCATACCCAGCATCGAGGCAACCCTGCCATCGGCCATCGCGTCCTCCACATCGTCCGCAGTTTCGGCATAGCGCAGCGCATCGGGATAGCGGTCGATCAGACGCTTCATCACGTCGATCTGTTCCATCGTCATCTGCACCGCTTCGGGTTCGGATAGGCTGACCGGAACATAGACCGACCAATATTGCGCGCCCACATGCCCCGCGGCCAGGCGCGCGATATCGGTGTGCATCACGCGGCCTTGCGGGTGGGTTTCGCCCGTATCGCTGGTATCAGAAAAGTCGAAATCGTTGATTTGATTGGCAAAGCGCGCGCGCAATTGAATGGGCACATCATTGTGACCGTCAAACACCGGTGCGATCTGCAAGGCCGCCTCCGCCGCCTGAAGCGCGAGGTCCATTTCGGCCTCCACTTCCACCGCTTCGATTGCGTCAACATCGGCATTCTGAGCCGCGAGCGGTCCGCTCCATGAAACGGAAAGGCAGGCAGCGATTGCGATTAGCGAAAGCGGCGATTGTGCGAAGACGTGTTGCATGCGGACGATTACTCCCGGTAGTGCGAGCGAAAAGGGGATCACTTGTGGATGACGGGAATAGCGCGCGGGCGCAGATCAAACAAATAGATTGGGCAGGAACGGCGTGCAGAACATGATCCGCTCTCTCCTGCGCGCCGCGCTTGCCGGAATTTACGCCTTTGTTGGATACATGCATATCGCCGCGCCTGAGCCGTTTCTGGCGATTATGCCCGCTGGTATCCCCTTCCCTCAGGCCGTGGTGTTTTGGACCGGCGTTGCCGAAATTCTGGGGGCTATAGCGCTGCTCCAGCCGTTCAATCTGCGGCTAAGACAGGCGGGCGGAATTGGCCTGGCGCTGTATGCGCTGTGCGTGTGGCCGGCAAACATCAACCACTTCATCATGGATATGGCGCGCGATGATGGCGGGTTGGGCCTAGCCTATCATGTGCCGCGCATGATCGCGCAACCCGTGGTCATATGGTGGGCATTGTGGGCAGGAGAGGTCCAGATTTTCGGCCGCAAGCAGCGCCGCTAAAAGCCTGCAACCGCAACAAAATCAGCGCGACATAAGCCGCACAGACGAGAAAGGCCGATGGGGCAATGCGCAATGCATCGCTCCACCGGCCTGTCCTGAACTTTTGTCCACCCTAAGGCGGATCAAAACTTAGGTGAGGTGCTTAGAAACAGCAGCCGTCATCTTGAACATCGAGATCTGGTCTTTGCCGATCACAGCGCTAAGCTTGCCATCAGGATTGATTTGACGCTTGTCTTTGGAATCCTGCAGGCTGTTTGCCTTGATGTATTCCCAGACCTTCGAAGTCACTTGAGCGCGAGTCATCGGACCTTTGCCGATTACTGCTTCGAGATCACCTGAAAGTTGCACTGGTTTTTGAAGCGCGTTGGTTTTTCCAGCCATAGTTCTTCTCCCTTAAATGGCGGGTTAGTCGAAATCATCTTCGTCGAATGCCCCGTCATCGGCCTCTGTGCCGGTGAATGGAGCGTAAAGCACGTCACAACCTGTAACGAAACCTTTGATCGAAGCGATCAGCTCATCGCGGCTTGCCCCTGGCATCAGTGTCAGAGGCAAGTCAGTTGCGAATATTTGAAACACGTAATGCCGCTTTTCACCGACGGGCGGGTCAGGCAGCAACCATTCAGAATTGCCCGCCGCGTTCTTACCCGCGCGAGGGGGCACTTCCCCTTCAAGCAATTTTCCGCGTTGACCAGCAAGTCCCCAGACTAGCCAATGGGTCATCGGGTCTTTTGAATGGTCAGTTGCGTCTTCGACGATCACAATCAGTTCTTGCGATCCCGGCGGCGGCGCGCTCCATTCCAAAGGCGGCGCAACAGCGTCCTCTTCCTTTGCCGTGAAGCACGGATCAAGTTCTTCGCCCGCATCAAAAGCGGGGCTGGTCATTGCAAGGCCCCCGCGCCCAAACGTCTTCGCTTCGCCAAGGCTGGCAATTGCGAGGCCTGGATGGCGCGCCGCTGCGGGCACCTTCTTCGATAGCCAATCGGGAAAATCAGTCATGATTGAGTCGTTCCATGTGCTTAGTAGGTAGGGGGATCAAAGGGGCAAAACGAGGGATAACCGTGCGATTTGCCCCGGTTTCTGAGGAAAACTGCAAAAAATACGTGTAATTACAGTGATCCTCCATCTCTGCGGGAGGCATTCCCTGTCGATTTTGCGGCGAAATGGTTGCCGTTCATCCCCTCGCAAGGCATGTTCTGGCCATCAAGGGGTCTGAATTTCGCCCAATCCAACGGGTCAAAGACCATCAAATTCTCCGGAGTCGCTTCCCGATTATGAAAATTTTCCAAACCGTTTTGACCGCTACCCTTGCTCTTGCGCTTGGCGCATGTGGGGGCGGAGGCTCCAATTCCAACACATCGGGCGGCACAGCACCGACAGCGACTTGCGCAATTTCAAACCAAATTGGCTTTGCCGATGACGTGTTGAATGAATGGTATCTGTTCCCCAACCTGCTCGACAACACGGTCAATGCCAGCAATTTCACAACGGTTCAGGATTTCTTGAACGCGCGCGTCGCCCCTGCACGGGCCCAATCGCGGGACAAGGGCTTCACCTTTGCCACCTCCATTGCCGAAGAAAATGCCCTGATCAATTCGGGGTCGAGCGCGGGATTTGGCATCCGCCTATCGTATGACACGGCCAATGACCGTGTGTTCTTGCTGGAAACATTTGAAAACGCGCCGGGCTTTCAATCCGGCATGGACCGCGGCACGGAATTGCTCGCCATTGGCACTACGGCGGGCAATTTGCAGACCGTCGCCTCTTTGATGGCAACCGGCGGGCCGCAATCTGTGATCGACGCGCTTGGCCCATCGGACGCAGGCGTGACGCGAGTCATCCGCTTTGCGCAGGTTGATGGGACCGTGATCGAAGCGAGCGTTACCAAGGCGGAATTTTCGCTTGATCCGATTTCAGACCGCTATGGCGCGTTGATTATCGATGATGGCGGCAAGAGCGTGGGTTACCTCAATCTGCGGACATTCATCGTCGATGATGCGGCGGCCCAACTGCGTGATGCATTTCAACTGTTCAACGCCAATGGCGTGACCGAGCTGATCATTGATTTCCGCTACAATGGCGGCGGCCTAGTGAGCGTATCGGAAGTGTTTGGCGACTTGCTGGGCCAAGGCCGAGTTGGGCAATTGTGGAGCCAGACGATCCTGCGCGACTCCAAATCGTCTGATAACACCACCGAATTTTTTGAAAATGAGGCCAACGCGCTCCAAGCGTCTAAGATCGCCTTTATCACAACCGGGAACAGCGCATCGGCTAGTGAGCTCGTGATCAATTCGATGTTGCCCTATTTGAACACAGACAGCGTCGCTCTCATCGGTTCCAACACATCGGGCAAGCCGGTGGGGCAGTTCGGCTTTGATTTTGACGCCTGCGATCTGCGCATTCGGGCTGTGACCTTCCAAACGCTCAACGCCGATGATGACGGCGACTATTTTACCGGGCTCGCTGGCACAGTGCCCAACACCTGTCAGGCAATCGATGACATTACAAACCCGCTGGGCGACGAAAATGAAGCATCGGTTTCCACTGCTCTCGATTTTCTGGCCGGGCGCAGCTGCACCGCGATCATCGGCAAACCCGACGACACTTTGGCTCAACGCTCAAGCGAGCTGCAAATGCTCCGTCCCGAACAGCCAAGCGCGGCGCAATATGAGATACCGGGCCTGTTTTAGGGCCTGTTTTAGCGCCGGATCCCGCGCGTCGTTCACATGTCGGACGGGACTGTATCGAATGTGGGGATGTCGCCCAGCGGCACCCAGTCCTGCTTGCTCTTAGTGTAGCAATGGAACGCGGGCTTTAACTGCGATGTGTCATCCAGCGACCCGGCTTTGATAAACATCATGCCAGGTTGCTCCAACAGGGTGAAAACCGGCGAACCGCAGTCGCCGCAAAACTGACGCCGAACGGTCGCGCCGCTATCACCGGTGTCGTTGTATGTTTTTACCGTGCCAGTGACCTCAACCGCGTCGTCGGGCACGCCGACAATGATCGACAAAGCGGTCCCCGCTTGGCGCTGACAATTCTTGCAATGGCATGTGACGCAGATTTTTGGCTCTGCATTCACCGTGTATCGAATTTGCCCGCATAGGCATCCGCCGGTTGCACTCATTGGTCATCCCTCCCCTTGGATGTGTGAAACCGCATCATCGTGGTCATTCACAGGGAATGCAAGGCGCACTGCAGAGGTGGTGCGTTACGGCGATTCTTCCCCTGAAAACGGCTCATCACTGGTATAGCCGCACCCGTATAGCGTGGCGGGTCCAATTGCGACGGTGGCGGTGTAGGGATAGCTGCGGTCGCTCATCCCATCGCTGCATTCGCCCTGTGTGATCGCAATCTGCACCGCCTGCCCATTCAATTCGCCATTGAAGCCAAGGCCGTTGTTCCCAGCGAAACGCTCAGCGACAAACGCTGCGCCATCGATGTTGTCAGGCGTGGAATAGAGGGCCTTGTGGCCATCCCCATCAGGCGCGATGTCGATGCCCCAAAACGGCTCCGTGCCCAGCAATGTGATGCTCGCCTCAGAGGCAACACCATCAAATGCAGCGGTATCGCGGCTGATCTCACCCGGTTCCGAGGCGCAAGCGACAAGAACCAGAGACATACCGGATACAGCGAGCCGGGGAATTGCGATATTCATGGGGGCGATATTCATGGGACAGATGTTTATCATCACCGCCGTTGGAGGTGCAAATGCAAAAGGCGGACCCGCAATGAGCCCGCCTTCGCGTAGAAATAAAGCCTGTGGCCAATCGTTTATGGCATCAGCACAGTGTCAATCGCGTGGACGAGGCCATTCGATGCCGCAATGTCGGTCGCAATGACAGTGGATGTGCCGCCATTCGCGTCCGTCAGAATGACCGCTCCATCAACGATCGTCGCGGTCAGTGCCGCACCGCCAACGGTGGTCACGGTGAAACCGGCATCGCCCGCATCCGCGATTGCACCGGTCAATGTTCCGGCATCCACGGCCCCTTCGACCACGTGATAAGTCAGGATCGCGCCGAGCGTTTCGGTGTCGTTGGTGGTCAATTCGGTCAGAGTCGCTTCGTCAATTTTTGCAAAAGCATCGTTTGTGGGTGCGAAGACAGTGAATGGCCCTTCGCCAGACAATGTCTCTCCCAAACCAGCTGCGGTCACCGCCGAGACGAGCGTTGAGAAACTCTCATCACCCGATGCGACATCCACGATGGTTCCGGGCGCTTCTGCTTCGGCAATCGCGCCGTCATCGGCCATCATCGAATCGCCCGCATCCCCTTCAGGGGCGCAGGCAGCCATGCCAAGGGCAAGTGTTGAGGCGAGAGTGAGCTTGAAGACGTTCATGGGATCTATCCTTTGGATGTGTTTTGAAGTTCGAAAAGGTCGAAACCCCTTCGGGATCGCTAAGCGGAGGAATGCGTCCTTTCCCATATACGAATGGCTCGCCCGGTTGGATGCTCCAAATCACTCAATTGGAGAATTAGGCTGGATTTTCATGCGATGTGACCTCTTGATGGCGAACCAGCGCTGAACGCTCAGACTGTCACAGCCACGGGCTTGGCCGCACCATTTCAGGACCGCTGGTTACAACACTTTGTCAGGGCGCGGTTCATGCTTGTGCTTTTCGCCTTTACCAAACACCCGCTCCAACCGCTGCGTCATGGTGTTGGCCGCTTTGCGCGCGGCATCATCAACCTTTGATGCGTGTTCGGTTACGCCGATGGGTTTTGCACTGCGCGGTCGCGCTTCGATCATGCAGGTTTTGTCGTCGGCGCCATGTTTGCTGCCATTCTCATCAGAGACATGGACTTCGACGCGGGTTAGCCGATCCTCAAACCGCGCCAGTTTTTCGCGCACCATCGCTTCAATCCGTTCAGCGACGTTTTCGGTGCCCATGACTGAGCTGTCGGAGTTAAATTGAAATTGCATTTGCGCATCTCCTCAGGGTTTTCTCTCCCTTTCAATGTGGGGAGCGAAAGCGAGATCCGCAATGATTATCGGTGGTTGCACGCAGGGTTGCGGTAAGCCGCTTTCCTACAGAAGGCCGGGTGTTACTCGGCGTTCACAGCTTCTGCTGCGCGGCGTGCTTCGCGCTCGGCTTCGGCTTTGGCGCGGTCTTCAGAAACCTTCTGTGCCTGTTCAGCCAGCGCGCGCCATGTCTTTTCAGAGCGCAGTTCCCGTTCACGGACATTGGCCAGTGTAGCTTTTTCGGCAGCGGCCGCAGCGGCATCGGCGCGTTCGCTATAGAAGTCATAAGTCTGGGCCATGGTCAGGCTCCTGTTGAAGGGAACGGATTGGGTGGTTTTACGAAGGCTGGGCGCGGCAGCCAATGCCGCCGCGCCCGAACCCACGAATTAGTCAGCGGCCGAAAGGTTCGTCGCGCTTTCTTTGCCGTTGCGGCCGACTTCAACGTCATAGTTGAGGCGCTGCTCTTTATCGAGCGAGTGCATGCCAGCAGCTTGAACGGCACTGATGTGCACGAAGCTGTCGTTAGAGCCGTCGTCAGGCTGAATGAAGCCATAGCCCTTGTCGGTGTTGAAGAATTTGACTGTGCCAGTTTTGGCCATGAGATGTTCCTTTCAAGAACGGTCCTGCAATCGAAATGCGCAGGGTGTGCCCGGCGGCCGGATGGTCGCAAGGTAGGCTTGATCGTTCAGGGAAAAGGAAGTCGTCGTCTGGTTTACGCCGGGGCTGGGTGGCAAAAGCCAAAAGCAAGCGGCGGTCGTCAAATCTCGAAGTCCGTCGCAAATTCCGACGTCAGCAGAAGGCTGTATAACACAGGATTGCGCAAAAGGCTAATTATTGTTCGCGGTCCTCGTTCTCTCCCCCCGTGACTCTGACTGGCGAACCCTCCGAATAGTGCTGTTCAGGGCCCTATCCGGCGCGCTATTGCGTCCCCTATGACTGCACCACACCTGCCCCTGCTTCCCTTGCGCGCGCTGCTTTTGCCGCTTGCCTTGGTGACCGTCTCTGCCTGCGTTGGGTCCCCCGGCCCCGTCGGCAACACCGCCGTCCCTGCCCCAGCAAAGCCCGTTGCGCTGGACGCCTATCTGGGCACGTGGTTCGAGTATGCGCGGTACGAGGCCCCGTTTCAGACGGGGTGCGAAGGGGTCACGGCTGAGTACTCCTTGCGCGACACCTCGGGCGACGCCAGCACGAGTCCGCGCATCCGCGTGGTCAACTCCTGCTACAAAGGCGGGCTTGATGGCGAGTTTGAGCAATCCAGCGGCAGAGCCAAGATCGTCGAAGGCACAGACGGCGCGCAGCTCAAGGTCAGCTTCTTTGGCCCGTTCTATGGCGATTACTGGGTGCTCGACCGCGGAGAGCCGGAAGCGGGCGAGGCCGGATCGGACGGAACCTACCCCTGGTCCATCGTGGGCGAACCCAGCGGACGCTACCTCTGGATCCTGACCCGCGAGGCCCAGCCCGACGCCGCCATGCGCGCCATGTTGGAGGCCCGCGTGCGTGAGCTTGGCTATGACTGGGGCCTTGTGCGCTTCACCCAGCATGCGGCACCCGCCGAGTGAGCATCACCCCACTCCCCATCACCATCCTGATCGACGCCGATGCCTGTCCGGTGAAGGACGAGGTGTACCGCGTCGCCGCCCGGTTCAAGGCTCCCCTGCCCGAAGCGCATGTGCGCGTGGTCAGCAACTCCCCCTTTCGCATTCCAGACAGCCCGCGTGTGAAGCGCGTCGTGGTGGACGACAGCTTCGATGCGGCGGACGACTGGATTGCGGAGGAGGCGGTGCGCGTGTCGCCGCGCTGCGTGGTGATCACCGGGGACATCCCGCTGGCCGATCGCTGTCTGAAGGCGGGCGCGCGCGTCCTCAAGCACAACGGCGATGAGTACACGCCTGCCAGCATCGGCGGCGCGCTCGCCACCCGCGCGATCATGGAGGACCTGCGCGCCGGTATGGACGGCATAGGCGGCGGCCCTCCCCCCTTCAGCACGGCGGACAGGTCGCGCTTCCTGCAGTCGCTGGACCGGGTGATGATGGCGTTGAGTAGGGTTTGATCGTCGGGAGTCTTGTGTTTGCGCATCCCATCCGGGATGCGATGTCCTCGGCCCTTTCGGGCCTGCGGGCGGGCGCCCCCGTTCTTTGGCGCCCTTGCGGTCGGCTGCGCCGACCGAGCTCCGCGAAGTCCAACAGGCGGTGTTGTGGGTTTCCAAGCACTTAGCGGAGACATGGACCGCATGTTACACGGTCCAGAGGCGAAAACGTTTGGCTCTTCGCAGGCGCTGAAAATGCGGGTGTTGGAAGGGGTAGATTGGGGGCGAGCCATCCGCGAGTTTAAGGCAGATTTTGGCGGTGTAGGAAAGTTTGGACACGCTCATCAATGGGTTTACGAATGGCAGGATCAAGCGTAGAAATCCTGTCAACAGTAGCAAGTATTGGCATAATGATGATGTATAAAACCCCGGAGCAAAGCTGGCAAACAGCGTACCTAACAGCAAAAGAAAACTTTGGACTTAGTGACGATGCGATAGGGGTTTTTGCGACTCAGCTTCGCTTCGACCTTGATGACATCAAATCTCTTGCGGCGGAGGCTATTACCGGCGGAGGCAACGACCGGAAATGTGATGTTTTGCACATAGATCGCGAGATGGGCGTTGTTGTGATTGCTCAATGCTACGTCGCAAGGACAAAGAAGCCTGCTGCTAAAGCAAACAAAGCGGCGGATTTGAACACGGCGGTAGGTTGGCTGCTTACCACGAGCATCGATGCCCTTGATGATGGCCTGAAAGGACGTGCTCAGGAGTTACGAGATGCGATCAAAGCAAATGATATTCGTCAAATACACTGCTGGTATGTCCACAACCTGCCTACTTCCAAGAACGTGCGAGAGGAACTGGATACTGTTGAGGGCACCGTACGAAGCGCTCTCGCGGCATTCGAGAAGGGCTCGCAAATAAGTGTGTTTGCCAAGGAGATTGGGGCAGACGAACTAGAGCTGCTCTACACCAAAGCTGAACGAACCATTATTGTAACGGACAGTTTTGAAGTAACTGTACCTGATATTTTGGAACACACTCAAGACAATTGGTCTTCAATAAGTACAATTGTCCCTGGTGAGTGGCTTAATTCACTTTACAAAGATCATGAAACTGACCTTTTTTCAGCAAACCTCAGGGGTTATTTGGGATCACGATCCAGTGACAAAAACATAAACAATGGTATAAAAAGGACAGCAAAAGATGAGCCAGAAAATTTTCTAGTTTATAACAATGGAATTACATCATTAGTACTAGACTATAGTTATGGCAAAAAGACAAAGAAAGGGATAGTTCTCAAAATTACTGGAATATCAATTGTAAATGGCGCGCAAACAACAGGTTCGATATCAAGCGTGAGCGGAGGAATAACGGAAGACCTTTTAGTAAGTGTTCGGTTCGTTAAAGCCGAAAGCGAGAATTTGATCGAGAACATTGTCAAGTTTAACAACTCTCAGAACAAGCTAGAAGCCGCCGATTTCCGCAGTAGTGATACGATTCAAGACCGTCTGAGAAGTGAGTTTTCGACAATTCCTCAGGCGGAATACGAGGGTGGGCGAAGAGGGGGTGCGAGCGATGCGATCAAACGTAGCAAGCACACTCTTCCTTCTTACACAGTCGGCCAATCTCTGACCGCGTTTCACGGCGACCCAGTTCTGGCATACAGCGGGAAGTCAGAAATTTGGATCAACGATAATTACTACCGTGCAGTTTTCACTGACAGAACAAGCGCTAAGCATGTAGTGCTGTGCTATTCTTTGCTAGAAGCTATAAATAATCGACGTCTTCAATTGTTAAAAGACCAGAAAGAAGATGCAAGTTCGCTGACCGCACTAGACAGTTCAAATCTTGATTTTCTTAGCAAAAAAGGCGCACAATTCCTGCTGATTTATGTAGTAGCGCAGTGCTTAGAAACCATCATCGGCAAGCCGATTCCGAACAAATTTGATGTCCAGTTTGAGGGCAACAAATCGCCTTTCATGCTGTCGGAACAATGGGATCCGATTATTGACATTCTATTGCCCTTAGCGTCACAGCTTGACGAGGCATTCACGAAAGGCCGGATAACGGCAGATGGCGTGAAAAGGACAGTCCCCAAATTTCAAGGCGTTTTTGGCGCTGTTGCAAATCTACAGAAAGACGCTTTTAGCGACTTTGCAAAGAAGATTAAGGTTTAGAGGCACAGTGAACCTTTGCATCTATGACGAATCTAGGGTTCACCCTCCTTTTGCGCACCTCTCAGTCTCCCCCCTCCGCAGGCCCCTCAACCGCCCCAACTCCATCATCCCTCACAGTCTCCGGCTTGGTCGAACACCGGCCCAGCGCCTCAAAATACTCCCGGAACGCTGGCGCATCGCCCTTGAGCGCTTTTTGCAGCAGCAGCTCCGCTTCGTCCGACGCTTCGCGCACTAGGAACGGGACCATCACATCGATGGTGAAAAACTCAGCGCCGCCGATGGCTGAGCGCAGGTCCAGCAGGTCGGGCAGTGCATCGTGTGCTTCTGCCGGGAAAGCGCCGTCGTCGATCGCGTCGGCGTGCAGCCTCCACCGGCCAACACAGCGGGATGCGTCCTTGCGGTCATAGACTGAGGGGGACGATGCTTCTCCTGCGGCAAAATGCACGGGCGCCACTGTCCAATCCACGCTTGCCGGATCAGAGGCAGTGGCGGTTGTGGTGCACCCCGCCAACGCGCCAAGCCCAGCCAGCGCAGCGCCGGCTACGCCAGCGGATTGCGCCCGTTTCCTCAGCGCAATCATCCATCCCACTTGTGGGAGAGCAGCTTAACCGCGACCTTCCCCGTGGCGACCAGTGTGCCTTGGTCATCCAGCATCGGGACTTCGGCCAAATATCCCGCGCTGCCTTTGCGTTTCAGGTCCGCCTGAATGTCCGCGATTTGCTCTTCGCTTAGGCGGAATTGCGCCGTCACATCGCTGGCTGCCATGCGGTGAAAATCCACCGCGATGCTTGTGATGATGGGGAAATGCACCGCCGGATCGATAATCGAAACGCCGGGGGTCGCTGCCGTCCCCTCCGCCAAAACGGTAAAGGCCCCCATATACATCACATCAACATGATTGGCGTTCGGCCCCAGCGGCATAACCGCGCTGGCATAGCCGCGTTCCTTCGCCTCATACCGCATGTCGGTACGCTCAACGAAGGGAACGGTGAAGGGTTGATCAGCGGGTTCTAGTGCAGTCATCGTGTTCGATTACTCCGGTGTCACGCGCGCCGTGACTTTGATTTCTACGACGCCATCGGGTGAAAACAGGCGGTCTACGTCAATCGCAGTCCACGCCGGAAAAGGCGCAGTGACATAACGGTTCTTAACCGCCGCAAGCGCGGGTATAGAGGCTTCGATATCGACATGGTATGTGGTGATATCGATCACATCATCCCAACTGGAACCCGCGCGTTCCAGCACGCTGGCGATGTATTGAAAAGTCGCCTCAAACGCTTCTTCTTGCGTCATGTCATCCGTTGCGGGACCTGCGATCACGCCGGAAAGATAGATGGTGTCGCCATGGATAACGGCTTCTGAAAAGCCGAACTGCTCCATAAACGCGCGTGCGCCTTCGCTTTCTGGCATGATCGTTTGCTTCTCATTCGAAGCAGACGCGGTTTCGCTGTGACCATCTGCGAGAGCAGGGGCGGCAGACAGCGCGAGCAATAAACCGGCGAGCTTGGTGTGTGCGCCCCTGATCATTCCGCCTCACCCTCAGGCAAATACAGTTTCTGGCCCATATCCTTATATTTGCCCGACATCTCTTCCATGCCTTTGAGCGCCGCTTGCTTGCTGGCTTCGGCCGTTTCCGCGCCCAGTTTTTCTGCGGCTAGGAACGTTTCGGGGCTCTCGTTTTGCTTGGCGGCGAAATCGCGGACCTCTTGGCTGATCTGCATGGAGCAGAATTTCGGGCCGCACATGGAGCAGAAGTGCGCTGTCTTTGCGCCTTCGGCTGGCAGGGTCTGGTCGTGATATTGCTCGGCCGTTTCTGGGTCGAGCGACAGGTTGAATTGATCTCGCCAGCGGAATTCGAAACGCGCCTTTGACAGGGCATCGTCGCGGACCTTGGCCGCCGGGTGGCCTTTCGCAAGGTCAGCCGCGTGGGCAGCCAATTTGTAGGTCACAACGCCGACTTTCACATCGTCGCGATCCGGCAGGCCAAGGTGCTCCTTTGGCGTGACGTAGCAAAGCATCGCGGTGCCGTACCAACCGATTTGCGCCGCGCCGATGCCGGATGTGATGTGATCGTAACCCGGCGCGATGTCGGTCACCAATGGCCCAAGCGTGTAGAACGGCGCTTCGCCGCACACCTGCAGCTGCTTTTCCATGTTCTCTTTGATCTTGTGCATGGGCACGTGGCCCGGCCCTTCGATCATGACTTGGACGTCCTGCTCCCACGCGCGGTGGGTGAGTTCGCCCAATGTGTAGAGTTCGGAGAATTGCGCTTCGTCATTGGCGTCCGCGATGGAGCCGGGGCGCAGGCCATCGCCCAACGAATAGGCGATGTCATAGGCTTTCATGATTTCGGTGATGTCGTCGAAATGTTCGTAAAGGAACGATTCCTTGTGATGCGCGAGGCACCATTTCGCCATGATGCTGCCGCCGCGTGACACGATCCCGGTGACGCGCTTGGCCGCCATCGGCACATAGGCAAGACGGACGCCGGCGTGGATGGTGAAGTAATCGACGCCTTGCTCGGCTTGCTCAATCAAAGTGTCACGGAAGATTTCCCATGTGAGGTCTTCGGCAACGCCGCCGACTTTTTCCAGCGCCTGATAAATCGGCACGGTGCCCACTGGCACGGCGGAGTTGCGGATGATCCATTCGCGAGTGTCGTGAATGTTGCGGCCCGTGGACAGGTCCATGATCGTGTCCGCGCCCCAACGCGTGGCCCAGACCATCTTATCCACTTCGGATGCGACATCGGATGCGACCGCGCTGTTGCCGATATTGGCGTTGATCTTGACCAGGAAATTGCGGCCAATGGCCATCGGCTCGGTCTCAGGGTGGTTGATGTTGTTGGGAATGATCGCGCGGCCACGGGCAACCTCATCCCGGACAAATTCCGGCGTGATCACATCGGGGATTTCTGCGCCCCAGCTTTCGCCGTCGCGCACGAAATCTTTAGCGAGTTCGCGGCCCAGATTTTCACGCTCTGCGACATATTCCATTTCTGGCGTGATGATGCCTTTGCGGGCATAATGCATTTGCGACACGTTCATGCCGGACTTGGCGCGCAAGGGGCGCTTCACCGTGCTCGGGAATTGCGGGACACCGCCGCTGCGGTCGGGGCCCAATTGGCCGTTGTCTTCGGGTTTCACCTCGCGCGCGTCATATTCTTCGACATCGCCGCGGGCGCGGATCCATTCGGCGCGTTTTTCCGCAAGCCCTGCGTTGATATCGATGGCGACTTCGGTGTCGGTGTAGGGTCCGGAGGTGTCGTAGACGCGCACCGGCTCTTCGCCGCCTTCCAAATCAATCTCGCGCATGGCGACGCGCACGCCGCTGCCGGTGCGGGCGCCGACGTGGACCTTGCGGCTGCCACGGATCGGCCCGGTTGTTACGCCAATTTCTACCGGTGAATTGATGTCGGCCATGCGAGTTCTCTCCAAATGGCGGAAAGGGACTTGGGGCATGAAACGCGCCCTTCCCTCCGCCCGTATTAACGGTCTCAGGTTCAACGGGTCAGGCGCTGCGATACGCCCCTCTCAGGTCACGCGACCTCCCCGGGGATGGCTAAGCTCTAGGCTTGGCTTAGGGCTAAGTCTAGAGTGCTGCTATCCAACCGCGCCAGCAGCCTGCCAGTCGGCAATCGCATCGATTGGGAACACCAGCATGATGACATTGAGCGTTAAGTTGTCGCGCACGACCCATGCAGCCAAAATTTCCCCTACGATCGCCAGAGCCACCGTCACCTTTACCGGCAATCGCAGGGCGAGCCAGAAACCGAATGCCATCCAGCCGATATCGGCGGCAGAGTTGAGCACGCTATCGCCTGAATAGCCCCAATTGGCAGTGACCGACCGGAAGCGATCAATCACCATTGGCGTGTTCTCAGCCACTTCCCACGCCGCCTCCAGCAGCACCGCCAGCGGCAGACCCCAGCGAAACGCTTGGCTACCGCCCCAGCCCCGGCGCACGAACAGCCACCAGCCGAGCGCATAGAAAATCATGCCGTGAATGATGTGGCTCGGCGTGTACCAATCGGAGATATGCTGGCTGTTGCCGCTATCATTGATCTGACCGTGCCACAGTTTGACATAGCCGCATTCGCAGATCGGCGGACGGTCCATGGCCAGTAGGATGCAGACAGCGATCACTGCAATGGCGATCGAAACGATAACCGCGCGGCGGTTAGGAATAAGAGTGCCCATAGACGCTTAGCTGCCGCAGCGTCGCACCCTTGGCAAGCCGCTTTTGCAGGTGACAGCCCGCCAAAGCTGTGCAAGCTCTTGTGCCGAATAGAGAATGAGAGAGGATACAGGCCGATGGCTTTTCGCATGACTGAGATGGTGGGATGCGAATTCCCGCTCTTCGCCTTTTCCCATTGCCGCGATGTCGTCGCCGCTGCCAGCCGCGCGGGCGGTTTCGGCGTGTTGGGCGCGGTTAGCTACACGCCTGAACAATTGGAGCATGAGCTCAATTGGATTGACGATAATATCGACGGCAAACCTTACGGCGTCGATGTTCTGATCCCAGAAATACAAGCGGTCGATCATTCTGTCAGCGCGGATGAGATTATCGCCAATATCCCATCTCAATATCGCGATTTCACCCGCGAATTGCTGCGCGAATGCGGGATTGCCGATGATGTCGGCTCACCTCAGGGTGGATCGCAAGCGCCCAACACGTCGCTGGGCCAAGAACTGCTGGAGGTGAGCTTTAATCACCCGGTGCGCTTGATAGCCAACGCGCTTGGCACCGCGCCGCCTGCGATGATTGAGGCAGGCAAAAGACACAACATTCCAGTCGCGGCTCTGGTTGGGGCCAAAGAGCATGCAATCAAACAGGTCGATGCTGGCGTTGATATTATCGTTGCCCAAGGAGGTGAAGGCGGCGGGCATTGCGGCGATGTTTCAACCATCGTGCTGGTGCCAGAGGTTATCCGCGCACTCGAAGACAGCGGCGCGGATATTCCAGTGCTGGCCGCAGGCGGAATCATGACGGGAAAGCAAATGGTGGGCATGATGGCCATGGGCGCGGCCGGCGCATGGTGCGGCAGCGTGTGGCTCGCTTCGCCAGAGGCAGAGACCAGCGAAGTGTTCCGCGACAAGATGATCGCAGCGGGATCACGCGATACGATCCGCTCCAAACACCGCACAGGCAAGTTTTCGCGCCAGCTTAAAAGCGAATGGCACGAACGCTGGGATGCAGCAGGCCTTCCTGCTTTGCCCATGCCGCTAATGAGTCTGCTCGCGGAGCCGGTGCTGCGCGCGCTGGATAGCGCCGCCGTTGCTGGCAATCCAAAGGCACAGGCGCTGTCCAGCTATTGGGTTGGACAGGGGCTGGGTCTGGTGCAGGATTCGCGCGGAGTAGGCACGATTGTGCAAGACTTCAAATCCGACTTCGCCGTCGGATTTGAAGTCTCGCAAACGCCGTGGGTTAACCCGCTGGCTTTAGTCGTCTGAGTTTAGACCAAACAGGCAAACCGCCAGCAGGATTGTGGCCAGAACACCCGATCCACCAGCCAACGGCAGTTCACCCAGAAAGTCGCGCCCCATTGCCAGGGAAAGCGCGTTGGAGAAGAACGCAACCACACCAACCAGCGTAGTCAATCCGCCAAGCGCCTTCGCCCCAGCGTTCAATTTGGCAAGACCAAAGACCATCGCGGCCAAGGCCAGCAGCATCTTGGCCGCGTTGTAGACCATGAAGGAGAAGGCAACGACGGATGTTGCCGCAGGTTCCATTCCTTCGACGGCGCCTGCCGCTTCAAAAAATGGCCCAAACATCGTCAGACCGACACCGACCTGCACCACGTTCAAAACAGAGGCGAAGGCGATAGCCGACCAACCCAGATGAAGCCGTTTCGCTTGAACCATGGCGGACCCAGCGAAAGCCGTCATCAGGACGAACAATATCCCTTCCATTCCCCACAACAGCTTGCGTGGGGGCTCCATTTCAGCGGCGTAAAAACCGGTGTAAACCGCCTGTGTCACGGCCGCGATGATCAGCAGCAGTGCAACGATGTGAACTGTGCGCTTTTGTGTGAATTCCATGGTTAGCATCCCCGATTGCTTCTGTGTATTTGGCTATATTCGCGTGTGCTACGTGTTCGCGAGAAACCTTGGCACGGTTACTTCATATCGAAAAATTTATCGACCATCCGGAAAAGAAACCCGTTTGACTCAGCTCTACCGCCTTGATTGCAGCGCCGCCGATGTGGCCGCGCGGTTTGGTGCGCACGCCGGCGATGATCCGTGGGCAGGCGGCTATATCGCCCCGGCCAAATTCGCCCCCGTGGTGACAGCGGGCCGGGAATATGTCGCGGGGCCCCGCCCAGCCGGGGGCCGCCTGCAACCGCGCATCACACCGCGTCTGTGGGGTGTGGAACCTCCGCCCAATTCAGATAATCCCGCCCGCCGCATCACTTCGGTGCGCAATACCGACAGCCCGTTTTGGATCGGCAATCTGCGCAACAGCGAATTTCGCTGTCTGATCCCAGCGACGGCGATCATGCTGTGGGGCAGCGGGATCGATTACGAAGGGCGGCGTCTGCGGCATTGGTTCGCGCCCGAAATCCCTCTTAGCGGCGGCGCTACCTTTGCGATGGCAGGTGTGTGGAAAGATGAAGACGTGCCCGGTTTTGCGATCCTGACACAGGACGCGCGCGGCGCGCCAAAGGATGCAGGGAGCCGGTCTATGCCGATCGTGCTGCCCGCCGACGATGCGGCGCATCAAACATGGCTGCATGGCGGATGGGACAAAGCGCGCGCCTTGGCCGAGAAGCCCGCGCAGGTTGCCCTGCACAATATCGACACAGGCGAAGTCTAAAACACCGGCGAAGTCTAAACCCGCGATACCTCCAGATCGGAGGCAGTTGCCCCGCATGAAATCGTAAACACCCTAAACTGCACGCCCGCCCCAACACACGCTCCCCCCTTGGCCAAAGGCGCGCATTATGCAGTTAACCACCCCCCATCCCCTTCGCTCAACAGCTTGGCCGTCAAGGGCAGCGATAGCATTGGCAGCGTCTCTGGGCGCGATCATTGCCGCATCGCCCGCCCACGCGGATACGTCGGCATTTTGCAACAGTTCTAACGGCGCGGACGGATTGCCCGACAACGCCGATGATGGCCTCGAATGCGGCGAAAACTCCAACGCGGACGGGGCAAACGCAACCGCCATTGGAAACAGCACCGATGCCAACAGCGATTTCAGCAGCGCAATCGGAGACGGCGCAAACGCCAATTATGTGCGCGGCACGGCGGTTGGGGCCTTGGCTGTCGCAGGCGATGGGCATGGCGACACCGATGCCAGCGCCTTTGGTCAGGCGGCCCGCGCGCTGGCATCCGGCGCGACGGCAGTGGGCGGATCGGCGGACGCGACCGGGTCCTATTCCACGGCCATCGGCATTCAATCGACCGCCAGCGGATCAAGCAGTTTTGCCGGGGGACGCTTTGCCGATGCCAGCGGCGAAGAGGCGGTGGCCATCGGCGGCTACGCCGATGCCAATGGGGATCAATCCATCGCATTTGGATATGATGCGCAGGCCGATGCCTCCAATTCGGTGGCATTGGGCGCGGGCTCCATCGCCCTGCAGTCAGACGTTGTATCGATTGGGTCTGCCGTTCAAACGCGCCGGATCACCAACCTTGCAGCAGGGATCGACGACACTGACGCTGTGAACGTCGCGCAGTTGAACGCGGCGCTGGCTGATGGATTGGCGGGCGTGTCAGGCGGCAGCGACTATCTCACCATCAATTCCAGCGGTGCAGTGGCAACCGCGACCGGCCTGAACGGGATTGCCATTGGCCAAGGCGCATCGGCATCGGGCGAAAACTCCGCCGCCATCGGCATGGCCAGCACCGCGACCGACAATGGCGCCAACGCCTTTGGAACGCGCGCGCGGGCAGAGGGGATCAACAACACCGCGTTGGGAGCCGATGCGCGGGCGTTCAACAACAATTCCACCGCCATTGGTGCAGGCGCCATCGCCGATGCCAATTTCGCCACCGCGATTGGCAGGTCAGCCAGCGCGACCGGCGACAGCGCAACCGCATTGGGCCGCAGCGCCGATGCCTTTGGCGCAAACAGCGCGGCCTTTGGCACAGCGGCGCGGGCCGGTGCGCAGGGCGTGGCCTTTGGTCAAACCGCGCGGGCAACCGGAACCAATTCCACCGCATTGGGCCAACAGTCAGAGGCTGACGCGCTGCTCTCCACCGCGATCGGCAACACATCAACGGCCAACGCGCAGGAGGCGACGGCGCTGGGCGCGAGGGCCACCGCAAACTTTCAGGGTTCTACAGCCGTGGGTGCCAATGCCGAAACCAACGCCGCCGATCAGGTCGTGCTGGGCGGGCAAGGGACATCGGTTCAAATTGGCGATATCGACGCGAGCACTTTGGCACAGGTGGGTCCGGTCGATGTGGTCACTGTGGATGTGAACGGCACTTTGGGCCGCCAAACCGTCGCCAGCGCCCGCTCGGTCAGCGATGTCGGACTTTCGGTCACGCGGCTTCAAGCGATCACCGATGCGCAATTTGACAGTCTATCGACCAGCGTCTCGGCGCTGGATGCGCGGGTGACGGGATTGGATGCGCGGCTCACAGGATTGGCGTTTGAGCTGGAGGATTTGGACGCGCGATCACGCGGCGGAATTGCGGCGGCGATGGCGATGGGCGGCACGATGATTGTTCCCGACAGCAACGTCTCGATCAGCGCCAATCTCTCCACCTATCAGGGGGAACAGGGATTTTCCGGGTCAGTGGCGGCGCGGCTGACAGATCGGGTCTATTTTTCCGCCAGCATTGCCGGATCGACGGCGGAAGACAGCACCGGCGGGCGAGTGGGCGTGGCGTTCGGGTTCTAAACCTCGCCTGACAAACCTAATCCGTCAGACAATATCCATCACCGCGCCGGGCGATGTTGAATCCACGCGCGCGCACTTCGCGGCTTTCGGCGCTGTCAGGATCGCGGATCGGGTTTGTGTGGTTATAGTGGATGAAGTGAACCTTATCGCGCTCGCTTGCAGATAAGTGCTGCAATCTGTCCATTGTTGCTGCGACGCGAGGGTGCGGGATTGCGCTCATGTCGCGGCCATCCAGTTCGTTGTCGTCCCAGAACGTCGCGTCAATAAAGGCGACATCAACATTTGCGATCAGCTGCTCCAAAGTAGCACCGCTGCTCTCTTCCCATTCATCCCAGCTGTCGAGGTCGGGCACGTAAAGCGCGGCGTTCAAACCGCCCAAAATCGCAAAGCCAACAGTCTCCGACAATTCATCGCGGTGCGGCATCAGGATCGGCGACACGGCGAAGCTATCGCTAACCGGGATGAGCATCTGATCCGCCATCTCAGTGATCGCTATATTGTCGTATGCGACCAATTGGCTCCAAGGGGCGTTGCTGCGCAAAAACTGGGCCATGCGCGGCATCGCATAGACCGGAACACTGTCGGCGTTCGCAGCCTCAAAGCCTAGGAATGCAAGGCCGAGGTAGTGCCCGATGTGCGCATGGGTTAGAAACACCCCGTCAACGCCGAGGCCTGCGGCCGGAGGCTCCACCCCATCCAGCATCGCCAATTGCTGTGTAATCGCTGGCGTCGCATCAAACAGATATCGCGCGCTGCCTTCACGGTCGATCACGCCAAGCGACGACGGCAGCAGGTGCGGCCCATCATCGCCAGCGTTGCCGATCTGCGGCGCGCCCGCGTCCTGTCCTGCTCCCAGAACAATCACCTCGATCGCGCACGCCTCTGGTTCTTCGCCGGCCTCTTCAACAGGCGCATTGGCAACCAACGCCGCGCCAATTGCGAGAGACAGTAGCGGCCCCTTCGGGGTCATTCGATCACGCGTCCGCGCACCATGGTGAAGTCCACGTCCTCTAGCACTGTAACATCGGCGAGAGGGTTGCCATCAACCGCGATAATATCGGCGGAGAAACCCGGCGCGATCCGGCCAATGCTGTCTTCCATTCCGATCACTTCGGCCGCAACAGTTGTGGCGCTGGCCAAAGCTTCGCGGTTGGAGAGCCCGCCCGCAAGCAGCAGGCGAAACTCGCCCGCATTCAGGCCATGCGGGAACACCCCGGCATCGGTGCCAAATGCGATGCGCACACCATTGGCGCGGGCGCGCTGAACGATGGTGGTCGCAAATTCGCTGACCGCGCGGATTTTCTCTTCGACGACTGGAGAATAAAAACCGGTGCCAAGATTTTGCCGAATGCCTTCGAATGCCATCAAGGTTGGGACCAACGTGGTGCCCGCGTCATTCATGGCGCGCGCAGCGGCTTCATCGATATAGGTGCCGTGTTCGATTGTGTGGACGCCCGCCCGCGCGGCTGCTTCGATCCCGCGGGCGCCGTGCGCATGCGCCGCCACCCTCAGGCCAAGCGATTCCGCCGTGTCGACAATCGCGCTCATTTCCGCATCGCTGAAATGCGCTTCCAACCCGCGCCCTTGCTGTGACAGGACGCCGCCGGTTGCGGTGATTTTAATGAGGTCGGCGCCATATTGCGAGGCCAGCCGGACTTTCTGCGCGCATTCAACCGCCCCTGTGCACGTGAAACCGCTGTCGAGCACATCGTTCACATGCTCGGTAAAGCCGCTTACATCGCCGTGCCCGCCAATGATTGAGATCGTGCGCGCCGATGTGACCACACGGGGGCCTGCAACAAGCCCTTCGGCAGTGGCGCGGCGCAGCATTTGGGTGACTTGGTCGGTGCGCGATCCCAGGTCGCGCACGGTGGTGAAACCAGCCAGCGCGGTGATGCGGGCATTTTTGGCGGCGATCAAAGTGTAATATTCCGGCGGCGTGGTGGCCCCGCGCCAAAATTCACCCGATGGATCACCCGACAAATGCGTGTGCAGGTCGATCAGGCCGGGCAGGACGGTTTTATCAGACAGGTCGATAGTGGCCGCGCCGTCTGGAATGGTCGCGGCTTCCCCGTCCAGCACAATTTGAGTGATAATCCCGTCTTCCACGATGATCGACGCTGGGCCGGTTGGCTCGCTATCGGCATCCATGATCACACTGCCCGCTTCGATCACAATCGTTTCGGCGTATGCTGGCGATGCGAGCAGCGCCGCCAAGCCGGTCATCGCAGCAGCCATTTTCGTCAGGGCTTTCATGTCTCTCTCCGTTAAACTGTTGCGCCCGGTGATGGCTGCACTCCAGCCAGCTGGCAAGCCCGTCAAAGGTTTTTGGAACCCATTTGCCGGTTCAATCGCTGCTCGTTATGAAAGCACGCACTATCCCGATTATGAGAGGATTCTTCGACGACATGAACCGTCTTACTTTTGTTTCAGCCACTTTGCTGGCTTCCGTTTCGATCGCTGCAACCGCGCAAGCACGCCCGATGACACCCGAAGATGTCGCCAAAATCGAAAGCGTTGGCGCCATTGCGATCTCACCCGATGGCTCGCGCATCGCTTACACCACCGGCAGCCTGCCCGACGTCACCGAAGGCGAAGACAACGGCAGCTTCACCAGCGAATTGTCGATTGCGACCGCGCCGGATTTTGCGCGCCAATATCTGCCCGATGATATCAGCCCGGGCGGCGTCTCTTTCTCCCCCGATGGCCGCATGGTCACATTCCTGTGGGCGAACGAAGACGATGACCGCGCCGTTTGGGGCATCCCCGTCGATGGCGGCACCTACACCAAACTCGCTGGCGTCGAAGACACCGGTGTGCGTTCCTACCAATTCAGCCCAGATGGCGGCACGATTTACATGCTGACCGGCCCCGGCGAAGACGAACAACGCGCGGCCCAGCGTAAGGGCGGATTTAACGCCCGTGTGTACGAGGAAGAATTCCGCCCTGCCCGCCTGTTTGCCGCCACGCTTGGCGATGAAATGGACGATGAGCCCCGCGAAATCACGATCCCCGGCTTTGTCGGCGGTTTCGACGTTTCCTCAGATGGCCGCATGGGCATCGTCGAAACGACGCCGACCCCGCTGGTTGATGACAGCTACACATCGCAGCGCGTGAACGTGATCGACCTTACCACCGGCGAAGTGACC
The DNA here is from genome assembly GCA_947502815.1 of uncultured Erythrobacter sp. Taxonomy (GTDB): domain Bacteria; phylum Pseudomonadota; class Alphaproteobacteria; order Sphingomonadales; family Sphingomonadaceae; genus Erythrobacter. The sequence goes on along the minus strand of CANNBH010000001.1, from coordinate 668,338 downwards.
GCAGTGGTCGAAACCCCCGGTAAAATCGGTGACGTGGAAATCTCACCCGATGGCACGCAATTGTCGCTGATCGCGGGCGTGGACATGAACGATCCGGCCGCGACAACGCTGCATCTGGTGGACACCGCCACCGGAACTTATCGCGCGCTAAATGGCGGCGCGGCAGAGGCCGCGGTTGATGCAGAATGGCTGGCGGACGGTCGGCTTGCGACAGTTGTGCATGTTGGTGTGCAATCCGTGCTGCGCATCTACAACGCCGATGGCACCGTTGCTGAAGAACAAGATCCGGGCGAATTGATCCTCACCCGCGTTGAGGCAGCCGGTGACCGGATCGCTTTCGCGGCAAACGCGCCGCAACATCCGACCGAATTGTTCGTATGGAACGATGGCAATTTCGACCGCTGGACAAATCACAACGATTGGCTGTCGGACATCACCTTTGGTGAACAGCGCGCTTACTCCTTCACCGCGACTGACGGCCAAGAAGTCGAAGGCGTGCTCATCCTGCCAGTTGGCGGCGTGCCACAGGGCGGCGCTCCGACCATTATGAACGTTCACGGCGGGCCAGAGGCGCATGACAGCAACGGCTGGCAAACCGCCTATTCAAAACCGGGCCATGTGGCCGCTGGCCAAGGATACGCCGTGTTCCTGCCGAATTATCGCGGCTCCACCGGGTACGGCGTGGATTTCTCCAAACAGCATCAGGGCAATTACACCGATCCTGAATTCCGCGACATTGTGGATGCGAAGAACGCGCTCGCCGCAGACGGCATCACGGATGCGGATCGCACCGGGATCACCGGCGGATCATACGGCGGCTATGCCAGCGCATGGGGCGCGACCTATCATTCGGAAGAATACGCAGCATCGGTGATGTTCGTGGGTATTTCGGATCAAACAAGCAAATTCGGCACGACCGACATTCCGTATGAAATGTACAATGTGCACAGCCGCGCATGGCCGTGGGATGATTGGCAAAAGATGCTCGAAGTGTCGCCGATCTATTACACTGACCGCGCGACCACGCCGATCCTGATCATGCACGGCGAAGACGACACCCGCGTCGATCCAAGCCAATCGATGGAATTGTACCGGTTCCTGCGCGTGCGTCAGCCAGACACGCCTGTGCGCCTCGTGTTCTATCCCGGTGAAGGCCACGGCAACCGTCAGGCCGCCAGCCGCTATGATTACAATCTGCGCATGATGGAATGGTTCGACACCTATCTTAAAACCGGTGATCGCACCGCCGAAATGCCCGGCCCGCGTCCGCAATTGGCGGAAGGGGCAGCGGGGGCAGAGGCGGAAGAAGAGGGCGAGGATTGACAATGGTCTAGTATCTGGCACTTGCTTTCTGCGAGGGGTTCGAATCCCCTTGCTTAGGCGTGCCGGGCGCGGGCCACAGGTCACATATAAAGCGCGTCATGCCTTGGTCGGTAACCGTTGTTTTGAACACAACCCTATTGAGAGGCGTCTTTGGCCATCAGCCGCCTAGCGGCAGCCGTTGATTGACCATGCGGGCTTCGGGCCCCCGTCATTAGACTGCGATGGTAAAAGACGCCTTTTTCGCGATGCTGATTAGCTTAGGATAGGTGAGTATGGATTGGGGTTTTTTTGCATTTCTATTTGTGGCGAGCATCTCCTTGGTGGTGCTTGTCAACTTGAGAAAGAAGCTATTCGTCCCTTTCGGCCAGGCTGGGCTCCTGTATCGAGAAGGCAAGTTTGTCGAGCAGTTGGAACCCGGCTTACATCGCTACACGGATCCCTTAGGCAAGCTTGAGCTTGTAAACATTTCAACGCTGACTTCAGTCTTAACGCCTCCGCACATTGAGGTGATCAGTGCCGACCAGTTTTCGTTTCGGCTGAATGTCAGCGTGCTCTTTACAATCACGCAACCGCAAGTTTTCCATGAGAACCATCCCGCCGACGCGCTTGCCGGTTCAAACGCCCAGTTTTTCCCAGATCCTCAATTGAGGATGAACCGCGTCTATCCGGTTCTTTCGAACGCAGTTAGCGCAGCCATTGCAGCTATGCCGCTTGAGAGTTTTCTGGCAGCCAACAAAGACGCCTTAGTAGAAATACCGGGACAACTTGCCCATGTGATGCCCGGTATTGAGGTTGACGACGTCATTCTTACGTCGATTACCCTGCCACCTGAATTGCGCAAAATGCTTACCGAAGTGGAGCGTGCCAAGCGCGAAGGTCTCGCCGCGCTGGAGCGCGCCAAGGCCGAGCAAGCGTCTTTGCGAGCGCTAGCTAATGCGGCTCGCAACATGGCTGATAACCCCGGACTTGCGAAACTGCGCGTGCTTCAAACTATGGAAAGCGCGAAAGGCGCTAAGACTTTTGTTTTGGGCAAGGACGAGAGCTAATCGCACAAGCTTTGGGCAGCGTTCCTAAAACGTATACCCAATTCCAATGCCGCCGATGAATTGATCCGCGCTGCCCCGGATCGACGTATAGGGCGTGTCTGCCCCGTCACCGACCAGCCGCGAATATCCGCCGATCGCATAGATGTTAAAACCCCCGTTCAGCACATTGTTGTCGAGGTCGACTGTCAGGATGCCCAGAGCGCCGACCGAGTTTAACCCGCCATCCGCCTGAAATTGCGGCAGGCCGCTGGCCGCGCTTTGCGCCGGTGACACCGAGTAATAATAATCGGCGAAATCGTCATCGACCACGCTGGCGCTGGCGCTCAATTGCAAGGCAGCGCCGGTGCCGATGGGCCGGAAATAGCTCACGCCCGGCTCGATCAACATTCCGTCATGCGCGCCCAATATATCCCAGCGGACCTGTGTGGAAACGCTCAAGCGGTCAAACCGTGTGAAGACACCGGGGAAGCTCACCCCGCCGTTCACGCCGACTTCGATAGCCGTGTCGAGTTCGCCCGCCAATTCCACCACTGGGTCTTCGATGCTGCCTGTGCGGTCATTGCGAAATCGGAAGGACGGGCCGAATGACGCGCTGGTTTTCGCAGGGCCGCGGCTTGGACCATCAGACAGCAGATTGAGGTTAAAGCCCGGCCCGTTCGGGCTGATCCCCACCCCGCCCACTCGCCCGACGATCAACGGCAAAGGAAAGACGCGATAGTCGTCCGAGCCCGAATAACTCGGCACCAATCCTGCGCCGATCCCAACGGTGGCCCATGTTTCATCAAAGACCGGCTTGAACGGAGGGCCGCCTGCGCCCGATCTCTCTCCCTGCACCGCAGCGGAAGGCGGGCCTTGCTCTTGCAGCACGCTCACTTCCGTTTCCTCAGGCGTCGCAGCGACGGCGTCTTCTTCGTTCGCAAAGGCGGGGGCGGCAACACAGGCTGCGGCTAGAGCGCCGGAAAGACTGAAGGCGGGGGCGATGATGCGCTGGCAGGTTTTTGTTTTCATATATGCTGATACTAACGACGCGCGCTTTCGTTTCCCTGACTGGCGTTTCCCTGACTGGCATTTCCCTGACTGGCCTAATGCTAAATTTTGCATGCCGTGTTGCCGCCGCTGCAATATTGCCCCTGTGCCCGGCCTGCCCTACGGCCAGCATGGTATGAGCGATGCACAATTCGATGTGGCCATTGTAGGCGGCGGTCTGGCCGGGGGCTTGATTGCGCTCGCCATGCACCGTGCCCGGCCCGAATACCGGATCGCCCTAATCGAAGCGGGCAAAACATTCGGCGGCAATCACCGGTGGAGCTGGTTTGACACCGACCTTTGCGATGCGGGCCGCGCGCTGCTTAGCGGCTTTCGTCAGACCGGCTGGGACACCGGATATGACGTAGAGTTCCCAAAATATAGGCGGACTTTGCAAACAGCATACCGATCCATGACCTCGCATGAATTTCACGAAGGCTTGCTGCGCGATCTGCCCGCAGAGGCGGTGATGCTGGGTCAAAAGGCCGCCAGTCTTGATGCGCGCGGCGTTGATTTGGACGGCGGCGGCCGGATAGAAGCCCGCGCGGCGATTGATTGCCGCCCTTTCCAGCCCAGCGCCCATTTGCACGGCGGATGGCAGATCTTTTTGGGCCGCCACATGCGCCTGCCTCAGCCGCATGGGATCGAGCGTCCCACGATCATGGACGCCGCCGTCGATCAGGTCGCACCGCACGGCAATGGCGGGGCCTACCGGTTTGTTTATGTCCTGCCGCTGGGCGCGCATGATGTGTTTGTCGAAGACACATATTACGCCGATGAGCCAAAGCTCGACAGGGGCGCATTGTCGGCCCGGATTGACGCCTATTGTTCGCAGCGCGGCTGGCAAGACGCCGCCATCACCGGGAACGAGGCCGGCCTTTTGCCCGTTTTGACCGGCGGCAATTTCAGCGCCTATCAAGATGAAATCCGGGTTCCGGGCGTCACAGCCGCCGGTGCGCGCGGTGGCTTCACCCACCCGCTCACCAGCTATACAATCTCCATCGCGATCGAAAACGCCTTGGCCATTGCAAAGGAAGCGGACCTGACCGGGCCGCAGCTCGCCGCCCTTTTTGAAGCGCGCGCGCGCAGGCATTGGAAAAAAACGGGATATTACCGGCTTCTCGCCCGTTTACTGTTTTTCGCCGCAAAGCCAGAGCGCCGGTTAAAGGTGTTTGAACGGTTCTACACATTGCGTGCAGGATTGATCGAACGGTTCTACGCCGCACGCTCAAACCCGCTGGATAAGATACGCGTCCTGTGCGGAAAGCCGCCCGTACCTATAGCCAGCGCCATCACGGCCCTGTTCAAAAGCGGCCCCCCTCTCAAAGACGGGTCGCAAACCAAAGATTCTACGGAGATGAAGGCATGAATGCTGACGCCAAATTGGACCTCACCCCAACCATGAATGGGGAAAAGGGGATCAATCCTGCGATTGCAGAACGGTACGCTGGCAAATCGGTTTGTGTCATCGGCGCGGGGTTCGGCGGCATGGCGCTGGCCATCCGGCTGCAATCGCATGGCATCAACACCACTGTGGTTGAAGCGCGTGATAAGCCGGGCGGGCGGGCGTATTTCTGGGAAAAGGACGGATTTACATTCGACGCTGGCCCGACCGTCATCACCGATCCTCCCTGCCTGGAGGAATTGTGGCAGCTTACCGGTCACGACATCGCAGACGATGTGGAATTGATGAAAGTGATGCCGTTTTACCGGCTCAATTGGCCCGATGGGACAAACTTCAATTATTCAAACGACGAAGACGACCTGAATTCAGAAATCGCCAAGCTGAACCCTGACGATGTGGTCGGCTATCAGCAGTTTCTGGAATATTCCGCGCGCGTTTACCAAGAAGGCTATGTGAAGCTGGGCACGGTCCCGTTCCTCGATTTCAAAACCATGCTGAAGGCCGCTCCGGCTCTGATCAAAGAACAAGCCTGGCGCAGCGTCTATTCCATGGTGTCGAAATATATTGAGCACCCCAAACTGCGCGAAGCGTTCAGTTTCCATTCGCTGCTGGTTGGCGGCAATCCGATGAAGACCTCGTCGATCTATGCTCTGATCCACAAGCTGGAAAAAGACGGCGGCGTGTGGTGGGCGCGTGGCGGCACCAACCGTTTGATCGCGGGGATGGTGCGCCATTTTGAACGGCTGGGCGGGACGATGCGGGTCGGCGATCCGGTCACCCAAATTCACACATTGGGCACCCGCGCAGATGAAGTGGAGACCCAATCTGGCTGGAAACAGCGTTTCGATGCAGTGGCGTCCAACGGCGACATCATGCATTCTTACAAGGATCTGCTGTCCAATTCGCAGCGCGGGCCGAAAATGGCCAAATCGCTTAAGAAAAAGAGCTTTTCACCGTCGCTGTTTGTGGTCCACTTTGGCCTTGAGGGCGCGTGGCCCGGCATCGCGCATCACATGATCCTGTTCGCAAACCGGTATAAGGGGCTGCTCGAAGACATCTTTGACAACGGCGTGTTGCCCGAAGATTTCGCCATCTATCTGCACCACCCCACCGTCACCGATCCCAGCATGGCGCCTCCGGGCAAAAGCACGTTCTATGCGCTGGTCCCGGTCGCCCATATGGGCAAAATGCCGGTCGATTGGGACGAGGTCGGGCCGAAGCTGGAAAAGATGATCCTTGATGAGATTGGACGCCGGTTGATCCCTGACATCCACGACCGGATTGTCACAAAATTCAGCTACGCACCCAAAGATTTCCAGCAAGACCTCTCCGCTCACATGGGCAGCGCCTTCAGCCTAGAACCGCTCCTGTGGCAAAGCGCCTATTTGCGCGGCCATAACCGCGATGATGAGATCGAAAACTTCTACCTCGTCGGAGCAGGCACCCATCCGGGCGCAGGCATCCCCGGTGTTGTCGGCAGCGCGAAGGCAACCGCCGGTCTTGTGCTGGAGGATTTGGCGATTAAAGCGGGGGGATGACTAGACTAAAAATGATCTCAAAAAGTCTGCTGACTTTCACTGCGGTTGTCGCCAGTGCGGCGCTTATCATGCCAGCTTCCGCTCAGCGTGAATTGGCAAGCAATTGGGTGCGAATTGGCGCCGATGCGGATGGGTCAATATTGTACATTGATGCAGACTATTCGGAAACGGGGCAGGATGAAGGCGGCCCTTTTGTTGTTGCTCACTTCATCTCGGACGATTCTGGCAATGTCTCGAAACGGCAAGACAGCACCTTCACCCGTTACCAAGTCAGGTGCGGGCCGCAGACCTCCAAGCTGGTCCATCTCGCGACGTTTGATGAGAACGGCGAAACCCTTCAATCTGGTGACGTAACAGGGCGCTTGGCCCAAATCCCCTATGCAGCAGCGGCCGATGGAAGCGTGGGAGCCACGATCATCAGGCGCGCGTGCGAAGTGGCCAATCAGTAATGAAACACTCCATCAAAAGATTAGCCATCTATTGCGGATCGGCCACGCCCGAAGACCCGCGCTATCTCGAACTCGCGCGCAGTGTTGGCGCTGGCCTTGCGACACGCGGCATTGGCGTTGTTTACGGCGGCGGCAGGCTGGGCCTAATGGGCGCGGTGGCCAATGGCGCTAAGGATGCGGGCGGCGAAGTGATCGGCGTGATCCCAGAGGCGCTGGTGAATTCCGAGGTTGCCAATCACAATTGCGACGAGCTAATCACCGTCTCTGGCATGCATGAACGCAAACAGCGTTTCACCGATCTGTCTGACGGCTTTGTCACCATCCCCGGCGGCGTCGGCACCATGGACGAATTGTGGGAGGCGATGAGCTGGGCGCAGCTTGGCTATCATTCCGACCCGGTTGGCTTGCTCAACGCGTTTGGCTTCTACGACGATCTGATCGCCTTCAACGAAAAAATGGCTCAGGTCGGCTTTGTTCGGCCGGCGCATCAAAACATCCTGATCGCGTCGGACACTTTGCCCGATCTGCTGGACAAGATGGCCGCATATGAACCCCACACGCCGATATTTCGGATGAAGGCCGATGACCTCTGATCCTGCGCCTCCACGCGTGGATGCCCCGCGCGTCGATACAGAGCGCCGCGCCGCTTTAGTAGACCATGCGCACAAGGCCATCAAATACGGCTCGCAAAGTTTCTCTGCAGCCTCGCAATTGTTTGAAAGCGAAACGCGCGAACGCGCATGGCTGCTTTATGCGTGGTGCCGCCGGTGCGATGACATTGCCGACAACCAAGTGATGGGCGGCGAGTTGGGCGATCAATCCGATTTGGACAGCCGCCTTGCTCTGATCCGCAAGCTTACCGCATTGGCCTTTGAAGGCGAGGCGACCGGCGATCCGGCTTTTGATGCCTTGGGTGTGGTTGCGCAGGAATGCGGCCTTACCCCCGCCATGGCAGAAGATGTGATCGCAGGCTTTGCTCTGGATGCAGAGGATTGGCGGCCCCGAACCGAAGCCGACATGATGCGATATTGCTATCACGTCGCGGGCGCGGTGGGCGTGATGATGGCCGTGGTCATGGGCGTCGATCCCGAGGATCAAAACACACTCGACCGCGCGAATGATTTGGGCCTCGCGTTTCAATTGTCGAACATCGCCCGAGACATCGTCGAAGATGACGCGGCGGGCCGGTGTTATTTGCCGGTCATGTGGCTGGTCGAACAGGATATTGAGCCGGGCCAGCACACCAAGCCGCATCACCGCGAAGAGCTGGCCGAAATGGCGGCGCGTCTGGTCAAACTGGTCGAAAAACACGAGGCCGCCGCGCGCGTGGGCGCAGAACGGCTGCCTTTCCGCAGCCGTTGGGCCGTGCTGTCGGCGGCGCGCATTTACGGCGCAATCGGGCGCAAAGTTCGCACCCGAGGCACCGAGGCATGGAACAGCCGCACCTATGTGCCACGCTGGGAAAAGGCGCTGTACGGTGCGCGTGCATTCCTATCCGCCGCGATCAACCGCGAAAAGCACCCCGACGGGGAGATCACATGGGGCATCAAGGATTTCCGGCCAGACACCGCGAAGCTTCGCAATGTGGTTTGATGTGGGTTGATGAGGCGCGCGCGCTGGCGTAGCCATCCCAATATGATTGCACAACTTGTACTCGCGGGCCTTATGCTAGCCTCACCGCCATTGATGGGACGACAGCCCACTCCCGAACAGGAAGTGATGGACGCCGTTGACGATTTCTTCGCAGCGCTGCGAAGCGACGACAAGACCGCTTTGGCGCGCATGATGACCGATGAGGACGGCGGCGTGATCTATATCCACGACCGCACCGACCCGGCCAATCCCCGGCTTGTGGTGGTCCCGGTCGCCGATCACCTTGCCCGTTGGGAATCGGGTACCGGCCAGGCCGAGGAATATATGTACATCACCAATCTGACGGTCGATGGCACGATGGCGCATGTTTGGGGCCCGTATAAATTCTGGGCCGAAGGCGAGATCAGCCATTGCGGGACAAATTCGTTGAGCATGGTGCGGACCGAAGATGGATGGCGGGTTGGCAACACCAGCTTTACCATGGTGCCCGCCAGCGAATGCGATGAAATTGGCGCACCGGATGGCCCGATAGAGGCCGCTCCATGGTAACCAAACTCCTGATCGCCAATCGCGGCGAGATTGCCTGCCGGATTATGCGCACTGCGCGCGAAATGGGCGTGGCGACCGTTGCGGTCTATTCCGATGCGGATGCCAAGGCACTGCACACGCGCTCCGCCGATGAAGCGGTGCATATTGGACCGTCACCCGCTGCTGAAAGCTATCTGGTGGGTGCAAAGATCATCGCGGCGGCCAAGGAAACGGGCGCAGAGGCGATCCACCCCGGATACGGTTTTCTGTCTGAGAACGCAGACTTTGCGCAGGCTGTGATTGATGCGGGCCTTATCTGGGTCGGGCCAAAGCCGGACAGCATCCGCGCGATGGGCCTGAAAGATGCAGCGAAAGGGCGGATGATCGCCGCAGGCGTGCCAGTGACGCCCGGCTATCTGGGTGCAGATCAATCGGTCGAGCGGCTTTCCAAAGAGGCCGATACGATTGGCTATCCCGTGCTGATCAAAGCGGTCGCTGGCGGCGGCGGCAAAGGTATGCGCAAAGTTGACGCGGCAGAGAACTTCGCCGCCGATCTGGAAAGCTGCCGGCGCGAGGCAAAAGCCAGTTTCGGCAATGACGAAGTGCTGTTGGAGAAATGGATCACATCTCCGCGCCATATCGAAGTGCAGGTTTTCGGCGACAGCCACGGCAATGTCGTCCACCTGTTCGAACGCGATTGCAGCTTGCAGCGCCGCCACCAAAAGGTGATCGAAGAAGCCCCCGCCCCCGGCATGGACGAGGCCACCCGCGCAGAAATCTGCGCCGCCGCCGTGCGCGCCGCCAAAGCGGTGGATTATGAGGGCGCAGGCACAATCGAATTCATCGCCGACGCCTCAGAGGGGCTGAGAGCCGACCGCATCTTCTTTATGGAGATGAACACGCGGCTTCAGGTTGAGCACCCTGTGACCGAGGAGATCACGGGTGTGGACTTGGTCGAGTGGCAACTGCGCGTCGCGTCAGGTGAGGCGATCCCGCTGGCTCAAGATGAACTGTCGATCAATGGCTGGGCGATTGAGGCGAGGCTTTATGCCGAGGACCCGGCGAAAGGGTTTTTGCCGAGTACTGGCCGGTTGGACAGACTCGATCTCAACGAAGGGTTCGACAACGAAAACCTTTGGGTGAAAGGTAAGCTAAGGATCGACACGGGCGTCAAGCAAGACGATGAAATCAGTCCATTCTACGATCCAATGATCGCTAAGATCATTGCTCGCGGCGATGATCGAGAAATGGCGATCGAGGATCTCTCAAGTGCACTGCATCTTACCGAAGTTTGGCCAGTGCGGTCGAATGCTCCCTTCTTAGTCAAAGCTCTAGAGCACGAGGAGTTTGTCGATGGTAAGCTGACCACAGCATTTATTGACAAGCACGGACAAGGCCTGTTGCCAAATGAGGAACCGAGAGACGAAGATTGGGCCTTAGCTGCTCGATTGATGTTTGAGCCTATCGACTACGACGAGGGTGATGATTTCATTCAAGGTTTTCGTCTCAATGCCGAACCGAGAGAAACCATTTGGCTCAAACATGCTGACGAAACCAGAGAATTAGACCGTCGCAAGTTGCAAGGCGTCGGCGGTTTTGGTTGGCACGAACCCCATTTAGTCGTTGTCTTTAATGGCGGCGGTTATTTTGAGTTCCACCACGGCTTTTTGGGCACCGGCTCGGCCTCCGCAGCCGACGGCGCCATCATCGCGCCTATGCCAGGCAAGGTCATCGCTGTGGATGTGGCCGAGGGCGATCACGTCACCGCTGGGCAGCGGTTGATGGTCTTGGAGGCGATGAAGATGGAGCATGCGCTCACCGCACCCTTTGATGGGACAGTGACGGGGCTTGAGGCCTCGACTGGCGGGCAGGTGCAGGTTGAATCTGTGCTTTGTGTGGTGGAACCGGCGGAATGATCATTACCGGCAATCACCAATCGGTTGCGCAGCAACCGCAAGGGCGCCCATGCTTTTTGGCGCCCGCCCGCAGCGCCGATAGGCGCGAGGACATCGCGCGCCGGATGGCGTGCGGAGAAAAAGACTCATGACCTCGGGACAAAACTGGCAGCGCGAACTCGAAGAGCTGCGCGAACGCGAAGCCCTCGCCGAGGAAATGGGCGGAGCGGACAAAGTCGCTCGCCAACATTCGCGCGGTAAGATGGACGCGCGCGCACGTTTGGACGCAATCTGCGACCCGGATTCCTTCCGCGAAATCGGCAAGATCGCGGGCAAAGGTCACTATGACGAAAACGGCGATCTAACCGGCGTCACCCCTGCCCCGTTCCTGTTTGGCAAAGCCACCGTAGATGGCCGACCGGTCGTCGCCACGGCAGACGATTTCACCATTCGCGGGGGTGCAGCGGATGCTGGCATCAAGCGCAAGATGGTGCAGGCCGAGCAGATGGCGCATGAGCTAAAGCTGCCCATCATCAAGATGATCGACGGCACGGGCGGCGGCGGAAGCGTCAAAACGCTCGAGCAGATCGGCGCGACCTACATCCCGGCGGTTCCGGGATGGGGCGATGTGGTCAAAAACCTCGACACGGTGCCGGTGGTGGCTCTCGCCCTTGGTCCGACAGCAGGCCTTGGTGCTGCGCGCATCGCGGCGAGCCACTATTCGATCATGGTGCGCGGGCTCTCGCAACTCTTCGCAGCGGGCCCTGCGGTCGTCGATGGTCTGGGCGAGGCGTATAAAAGCGCAAGCGACCACCAACAGGCCAAAGAGGAATTGGGCGGGGTCGACATCCACACCCGCAACGGCGTGGTCGATGACGAAGTCGCCAGCGAAGCAGAAGCCTTTGCAAGAGCGCGCTACTTCCTCTCCTTCATGCCAGAACATGTCGGTCAGCACGCCCGCCGCGCGGAACCCACCGACCCAGTGGACCGCCGCGAGGAGGCGCTGCTCTCCCTAGTCCCGCGCGATGATAAGCAGGTCTATTCCATGCGCCGCGCGATGGATTTGATCCTCGATACCGGCACCGTGTTTGAAATCGGCAAGAATTGGGGCCGCGCCGCGATCACCGCGCTCGCTCGCCTCGATGGATACCCTGTCGCCGTGGTGGCCAGCGACCCCAGCTATCTGGGCGGATCATGGGAGGCAAAGACGAGCGAAAAGGTCGAACGCTTCGTCAAACTCGCCGATCAATTCCGCCTGCCGATTGTCCACCTTGTCGACAACCCCGGCTTTATGATCGGGCGCGAGGCAGAAGAGGCAGGCACCATCCGCTACGGCGTCGAAGCCATGAACGCGATTTACCGCGCCACCGTGCCGCTTGCCAGCGTCGTCCTGCGCCGCGCTTACGGTATTGCGGGCAGCGCGATGAGCAATGCGGACCTCTACCAATACCGCTATTGCTGGCCGTCGGGCGATTGGGGCAGTCTGCCCATCGCTGGCGGTTTAGAGGTTGCCTATAAGTCGGAAATCGCGGCGGCCGAAGACCCTGAGGCTGAACTTGAGAAGATCAAAGAGCGTTTGAACAAGGTCACAAGCCCTTTCCGCTCTGCCGAGCTTTTCAACGTTGAGGATATTATCGACCCGCGCGACACGCGGCCCTTGTTGTGCGAATTTGCGGAACTGGCGTGGCGTAAGATGGGGTCAGAGTAGGCCCGCTCTGCTCAGACGTTGCGCATTTTGGTTGGCCCCAATTGCGCATCGGGGCGGCCAAACAATTTGCCCTTTTCGCTGAACACAACCAGCGCCAAACACACCAAACCGCTCGCCAACAATGCCATCGCCAACGGCCGGGCTGTGCCGTCATAAGAATAGCCGATCGATCCGCCGATCAAGGACGCCGTCGTTAGCCGGACGAAACCGTGCATCGAACTGGCCGCGCCCGCGATGTTGGGAAATGGGTTCAGCGCAATCGCGCCAAAGTTGCTGCCGATAAAGCCAAGCAACATCATGTTGATCGCCATTAGCGGCACAAATTGCCACAGGTTTTCGTCCGGTTGAAACGCGAAATAGACCTGAACCGCTGCAACCCCGATGAAAGCAAACAAAGCCGTGTGGCTCACGCGCCGGGCACCAAAACGTTCAACAATCCGTGAATTTGACCAGCTGGCCAAAGCCATAGACCCGGCACAGATACCAAACACCAGTGGGAAGATATCGCCGGCATCAAACGTATCTGTAATCAATTGCTGGGCGGAATTGATAAAGCCAAACAGCGCGCCAAACACCAATGAGCTGCCGATCACATACCCGATCACGCTGGGCATGCTGAGCGCGCGGCCCATATTGCCCGCGATCACTTTGGGTTCAATTTTCTGGCGGTTTTCGTCGGTGAGACTTTCAGGCAGGCGGAAATACACCCAGCATCCGACCAAAATGCCTTGCAGCGCCATAGCGGCAAAGATCGCGCGCCAATCGGCGATCAGCAATATCAGCTCACCGATGCTGGGCGCGATGGCAGGCACCATAAGGAAGATGACGAAGATCAGGCTCATCATCTTGGCCATTTTATCGCCGCCAACGCGGTCCCGGATAATGGCAGGGGGAAGAGCAACAATGCCTGCTCCGAAGAAGCCTTGTAACGCGCGAACCACAATCAATTGATCGTATGTGGAGACAAGCGCGCTGGCGAGAGAAAGCACGATGTAAACTGCAATCGAGCTCAACAGGATGGGCCGCCTGCCATAACGATCTGCAAGTGCACCCGGCACCAAAGCGCCAACACCCGCCGTCAGCAGGTAGACGCCGATCACAAATTGACGGTCATTTCCATCCACCGCCAACGCGGTCGCCATCTCATCGAGCGCGGGCAAAATTGCATCAATGCCGAACGCCTGAAGCGCCATCAACATCGCCATCATCCAGATGAGCTCACGCTCGCTCAACGGGGCGATAGACCTCTTTCGCGGCGCGTCTGAAGGATAAGGAGTCGTCATTGTGGGTTCTTTGCCGACCGATTTGCACGATGGCCACAATTCTTTTCGCGTCCGCACACTATTCATAGGGAAGGCCGATTGTTCCGCCGGGAAAGCGCAAAGGTTTCTTCGCGGCCACAAAACGCGTAATTCAATTGCCATGTCCGAAGCGCCGCACTCTCATCACAATGACGACGAAACCCCATCGTCCGGGAGTGGCGGCCTGCGCAAAATCATCCATGTCGATATGGACGCATTTTTCGCCAGCGTGGAACAGCGCGACAACCCTGAACTGCGCGGAAAGCCGGTTGCTGTAGGCGGCGCTGGCGGGCGCGGTGTGGTGGCCGCAGCCAGTTATGAAGCGCGCAAATTCGGCGTCAAAAGCGCAATGCCATCGGTTACAGCCAAGCGGCGCTGCCCCGACCTGATTTTCGTCAGGCACCGATTTGACGCCTATAAAGAAGCCAGCCGGCAAATCCGCGCAGTCTTCAACCACCACACGCCCCATGTCGAACCGCTCAGCTTGGATGAAGCCTATCTCGACGTGACCGAAGACCTTTTGGGGATTGGGTCTGCCACGCGCATCGCGGAGTTGATCCGGCAAGAGATCAAAGCGAAAACCCAGCTGACCGCAAGCGCGGGTGTCTCTTACAACAAATTCCTCGCCAAGATTGCGAGCGATCAGAACAAGCCCGATGGCATTTGCGTGATCCGCCCCGGCGAAGGGGCCGACTTTGTCGCAGGCCTTCCGATCCGGCGGTTCCACGGCGTGGGGCCAAAGGCGGAAGAGAAGATGAAGCGCCTAGGCATTGAAACCGGCGCTGATTTGGCGGGCAAGGATATCGACTTTTTGCGGGCGAATTTCGGCTCCTTTGCCGATTACCTCTACCGTGCGGCGCGCGGCATCGACCTGCGCCCGGTCAGCGCCCACCGCGTGCGCAAATCGGTCGGCGGAGAGCGAACGTTCAGCGATGACATCTCCAGCGGCGCGGCTCTGCGCGATACGCTGGAGAATATTATCGACATTGTGTGGGAGAGCATTGAGCGGTCAAAATCGCGCGGTCGCACCGTGACGCTCAAAGTGAAATTCACAGACTTCCAAAACATGACCCGATCAAAGTCGGCGGCACAATGGGTGGCGGACAAGGCCGATTTTGCTCAGATGAGCCGCGCCTTGCTAGAGGAAGCGCTGCCCTTGCCGATGCCAATCCGCCTGATGGGATTGACCCTGTCTAACTTGGATCATGGTGATGCGAAGGAACGACCTAAAGACAGTGCGCAATTGTCGCTGCTCTAACGGCTATTCTCCCAGAATGTGAGCCTGCGCTGCGTGACAACGCCCAAATTGGGCGGCAAATCACTGGCCGGGAAAAAGCGTGCTTCGATCACTTCACGCTTATCAGGCACCGGATCGGAAGGGCATTCAGCGGTGAAGAGATGCGCCGTATGAGGCGAACCAGAAAGCACTTCTTCAATAGTCCCGATGCGCGCCACTTCATCAAGCACAACACCCAATTCCTCCTGCACTTCGCGGCGCGCGCAGGCCGCTGGATCTTCGCCCGGTTTCAGCCCGCCGCCGGGCAAGCCCCAAACATTCGGCCCGTAAGAATGGCGCAGCAGCAGAACGTGTCCCGCCGCATTCGTCAAAACAACGCTCACCCCCGCAATTGGAATCTTACGAAACCGCCGCCAGCGATGCCGAATATTGTGCGCCAGTGGCAGAATCGCCCGGTGAATGGGAGCAGGCATCACCCGCTCCGCAAGGGATGCAATCACGTGAAGCATGTCACCGAGACGCCGGCCTTTTTGGCCGCACGCAGCAGCCGGGCAATTGGCAGATCATGCTCTTCACGCAGAGCCGCCTCAAACACGCTGAGTTTGTCCGCCGACCCGCCCAGCGTAAAGACGATTCCATCGGTGTTGAGCAATGCAGGTAGAGTAAGAGTGATCCGATCAAACGGAGCATGGGCGGGCAATGGATCGGGAGTGAGACGCAGGATGCTCGCCGGTTCATCAATCTGCGGGTCGGTGTTGGGAAAGAGCGACGCGATATGCCCATCCGGCCCCATGCCCAGCCAAGTCAGCGCAAAACGCGGGGGAACGCTGTCCACGCTGAGCGCCTGCACGCCAGCCCCCATCGGCTCCAACAAAGCGCGCATCTTACCAGTGTTGGATGCCTCGTGATCCTCTGGAACGATGCGGTCATCGTTGGGCCAAACTGTCAGGCCTTGCCAATCGAGTGCATGGGCAAATCGTTCGGTCATATCGGCCAGAACCGGAAACGGCGTCGATCCGCCCGGCATTGTGATCTGGGTCGCGCCAGGCGCTGCCTTAGCGGCCTCGTCCAACCGCTGTTTCAGCCAGTCGGAAATCGCGCGAATATCTGCGCCTTCGATCATCATCACATTGTCCATACGCGTCCCATAGCAAAAGGGCCGTCACCGCAAAGCGGAAACGGCCCTTTGGTTGGCGTGCGACGCCGCCGATGATTTTTACAGCCTTCGCATTAGCCAAGCAGCGCAGTGAGGAACCAGACGCGCTCTTCGGCTGCGTCGGTCCAATCGTCGAGCAATCCATCCGTCGCGTTATCGCCTGCGGCTTCGGCGGTGTCTTTCATTGATTTCAACCGCGTTACCATCGCCGCGTTGTCATTACGCAATTCGCGGATCATATCTTCGGCGGACAGCTCCGCGTTGTCTTGGTCACTCACTTGCGTTTGCTGCGCGATCATACCGAGCGAAGTGATTGTATCCCCGCCCAGTTTACGCGCTCTTTCACCGATCACGTCGATCTGTCCCTGAATAGCGACAGCCTGTTCGTCGAAAAGGAGGTGGAGATCCCGAAAGCGCGGCCCCTTTACGTGCCAGTGAAAACTCTTGGTCTTCACATACAGTGCAAAGTGATCGGCCAACAGGTCATTGATTTGGGCCACCATCAAAGTGGTCGAATTGTTGTTTGGGTCAATCATTCTAGTCTTCTCTTTCAATTTGTTGCCGGCTTCAGAATTGGGGCAAACGGCGAATTCATGCCGCCGATATGGTCATCCAACCAATGGATAATAAGGGAGATTGTTTCGAGGGATTTCAACTCGCTGTGATCGCGCAAAGCGATCACAGAAACGTGTATCGAGCATTTAAGCCGATCAATAACCCTACAAGAAACAAACACACGCCCAGCGCCAGCCGGTAATAGCGCAGCGGAAATTTCTGAAGCTGCGTCAAGCCCGCAGCCCATCCCAAACCGACCGCCGCCAAAGTGCCCATGGCTCCGCCGATCAACGCCGTGGTTGGATAGGTCGCCTCTGCTGCGAAAGCGAAGATCACAAACCGGGGCGCATCCCCGATCTGCCGGACCAGCAGCACCGCCCCAATCGCGATATAGGACCGGGTTGGTTCCTTCATGGGCTTTATCTTGACCGGCCACGCCAGTTCAAAACCGGCAATGGCCAGAGCAAAGGCAACCAGCATCTCCGCCGCCCTTTGCGGCAATATCGACGCCATGCTGGCCCCGGCATAGGCCATGATGCCAGCGCTGATCACCGCGCATACGGCGCCAGTCACAAGCAAGGGGCCAGAGCGTTCAAGCTGCTGTGAAAACTGCGCGATGATCAATTGCTCACGCCCGCCAATCGCAATGGCAGCGGCAAGGATCAGACAAAGAAGGAGGGAATCCATCCGCGCGCCCTAGCACGCATTCATCAGCAATTGGAGAGTATGCGGACAATCGCCTCACCGCTAAACCTTGGCCGAAATTCAACAGGAGAAAGCATGAAACTCGAAGCAGGCATGGCAGCCGTTGTAACCGGCGGCGCATCAGGATTGGGCAGAGCGAGCGCGCAGGCGCTGGCCGACAAGGGCCTGAAAGTCGCGATCTTCGACATCAATGATGAGGCAGGCGAAGAACACGCCGCTGCGATTGGCGGAACGTTTCACCATGTCGATATTATGGACGAAGCGTCGGTCGAGGCCGGCTTTGCCGCAGCGCGCGCCGCCAACGGGCAGGAACGCGCAACAGTGCACTGCGCCATGGCGTCACGGCGCGGCAAAACAATCGGGTTTGACAAATCAACCGGCGGGTTCAAGCGCCTCTCAACCCAGGATTATGCCTTTGGCGCAGAGGGTATTTTGGTCGCCAGCTACCGCGTAGCCAGCATCTCTGCGTTGGGCATGGCAAACAGCGACCCGGTCAATGATGATGGTGAGCGCGGATCAATCACCCTCACCGCCAGCGTCGCGGCGCAGGACGGCCAGATTGGTCAGGTGATCTATGGTTCTTGCAAATCGGGCGTGAACGGATTGGTTCTGCCGATGGCGCGCGATCTGATGGAACTGGGCATCCGGGTGAATTCGGTCATGCCGGGAATTTTTGCGACCCCGCTGATGCTCGGCATGAAGGACCGCAATCCGCAGATGTGGGACCAGCTCAACGCCAGCGTCCCCTTTCCAAAGCGGCTGGGCGAACCAGAAGAATTCGCCTCGCTTATCTGCGAGATTGCCAGCAATTCTTATATCAACGGGCACCAATTCCGTCTGGATGGCGCGATCCGCATGCCGCCAAGGTAATCGGGTTTAATCGACGGCGAACATGTGCTGATCCGGCGCCGGCATCGGCATGCGTATCCAGATCGGCATATGATCCGAAAAGTCATGTTCGAATTTCGTGTAGTCGACATCGCCGCCGGGTAATTGCGCGGGTCCCGCGTCGCGAAACAGGCTCACGAAATCGAACATGCCATAATCGAATTGATCGGGGCCAAGCGTCCCCGCCAAATCGTTGTGCCGCCCGCGCGGCCAGCGTTCGTCATCGGCGATATAGGCGATATGATCGTAGGTCTTGTCCTTGCGGGCGTTGGTGAAATGGGCGCCGTCCAAAAAGGGGAAATTCACCTTTGCCTTCAAGTTTCGCTCGTGGTTGATTGAGGTCACATATTCATCGACCCCCCGCTTACGCTTCGAGACATTGCTGTCGAAATCAAGATTGAGATCCGCCAGGAGCATCGTGACTTTGCCTTGCTGTGCCACAGTCGTTTTGCTGTCGAGGAGCAACCATTCCAGCAGCGCGAAAAACTCATTTTCGCGCTCCGTCTTGTTCTTGCCAGAGACAAGATGGGCGTTAACGCAATTGAGCACATAGCGCCCGCCATCACCTTCAATCACAAACTCCACAAGGTGCGGCGTGCGAATGAATTGAACGAATGTGTTGTAACTGCGATCGGCCAGTTTTGGGATATTCGCGATCCACGAAAACACTGAGCTAAAAAAGCCATCGCGCTCTTCGGGAAGCAGTTCACCTTCGCTGGCGCGCGAGAATGCTTTTTGAATGTTCTTGAGGACTGCGGTTCTATCCAGTGAAAGGTCACTTGCGACGTGACCCAACTGCACCCGGCTCGCATCATAGATATACGCAAACCGCTCTGCCATGCCGGTGTATCCCGGAGCCTTGCCGGTCACATCGCTCATGATCACGCGAAAATCTCTTCCGCCTGCGCCTTGGCCCGCATTGAGACGGCGTTGGAGCTCGAACAATTCCTCCGTGTTCGATTGAACCTCTTGAACCGCGATTAGGTCGCACTGTTCAAAAAATCGCACAATCATATCAAATGCACCGGCGCTACGTTTGGGTTGTCCGCTATCATCAAGAAGTTTGCCGAACTTCCGAATATTCCAGCTCGCGATCACAACAGAATCGGCGCGATGCTCTGGAAAACCATAGACGGATTTGTTGTTATTTGTTTCGAACCAATCGTTAATAGTCTGCCATTCGGCCACATTGAATGATTTTGACATAACCCACCCGCCTAGAACACCAGCCTGTTGTCGAAGTATTCTAGTGAATAGGCAGACTGTCAATGGAGTGAGATGGAGCGGGTGAAGGGAATCGAACCCTCGTCGTCAGCTTGGGAAGCTGCTGCTCTACCATTGAGCTACACCCGCATTTCAAGGACTTGCCCTTGGGCTGTTCCGGCATCTTACGGTGTGGTTTACAAACCACCTCCGCGAAGACGCGTCAAATCGACCACTATGGCGCTGGCGTCAACGTATCTTTTGCGGATTTGATCAACCTGTTCGGGCGACCATCCCATGATGTCGGCGACCTTACGATTGGTCAGGTTGGCAGCTCCAATCTCCGAGAAAGCGCCGTTCAAAATCGACTTGAATGGAGGCTTTGGCTGACGCTGAGAGCGTCCATAAAGCATCCACAATTCCGCCCTAACCCCAGAATTGGTAGCGGAGGACGGGCGTTTTATGGGGTCGAACCCAACTTTGAAATTGCTGAACAAGCTCCGCCGCGTCGGCAAAAATCCCCATTCACTGGACAGGCGCCCCACCCAAATCCTCCTGCCCAATTGGTAATCCCCCGAAGATAAAGAGAGACATTTATGAAATCGAACGTTTCCCCCTACGTTCTGTTGTCGACTTGCTGCGTCGCTGCGCTGTTGGCATCCCCCGCATCGGCTCAAGTCACCGTGGAGACCACCAGCACTGATCCCTTGGTGACCTCGACCAGCGGCGACATAACGATAACCGGAGATGGCTCACTCGAAGTCGAAGGTGATGATCCACTAACTCTCGATAGCGACAACACTATCACGGTAGACGAAGACGGAGTTGTCTTGGCGGATGATGCCGACGGCCGAAATGGCGTGGTCATCGCCTCCGGCACAGACGGCACATTCACCAACAACGGTGTCATCGGTGTCATTGAAGACTTCGTACCGGATGATGCAGACAACAATTCGACACCCGACGGCCCGCTGGCCCAAGCCCAGAGCCGCACCGGTATTTTGGTCAACTCTGTCGATGGCTCAATCGAAAACACCGGCACCGTCTATGTCGAGGGGCTCAATTCTTCTGTCATCACCTTTGCAGATGGTTGGGCCGGTGAATTCGACAACAGCGGAAGCCTTCAGGTTATAGGCGATGGCAGCGTCGCCGTTTCAACCGGTGATATTGCGACCGATTTCTCACTCGGCGGCACCGTGGCTTCAACCGGTGAAGGCAGTCAGGTGTTGCTGGTTGATGGGGACATCGACGGAGCGCTGGTTATTGACGGCAGCCTGACAAAGAGCCGTTCTTACACCAATGATGATGGATCGACTTACATTCTATCCCGATCACAACTGCGTGACGATGTTGCCGCGGTTGAAGTCACCGGCAGTGTGTCAGGCGGTATTTTGATTGATGCACGGCCATACGAATTGGACGCCGATGTTGACGATGAAGATGGTGACGGGGTTGCCGATGATGAAGAGCCAACAGGCGCGATCTCTTCATTCGGAGAGTCGCCCGCGCTTTTGATCGGTAGCGCCGACGATATAGTGATTGGTTCAACTGCGACCCGTGATGGCGTTTATTCCTTAGGCGTTGATGGTTCGATCACCGCTTCGGGATTTTACAGCACGTTCGACGCCACAGCGGTAATCATTGGCGGCCAGGGTGGCTCGGTAACACTCAATGATGGCATCGCGGTTGGCGGATCGATTTCCGCTGTTACCCCGGATTCAAATGCAATGGCGCTCTTGATCAATGATGATGTGACAGTCCCCAATCTGTTTGTGAGCGGATCAATTACGGCGACCATTACTTCGCAGGGAGAAGGGTCGGCTGTGGCGGTCCGCGATCTTTCGGGAACGCTTAACCTTATTGAGAACACAGGTGCAATCCAAGTCTTTGGCGCCTCTGAGGATGAAACGGTTGCACTGGATCTCAGCAACAACACCTCTGGAGTTACGATCAACCAGTTTCTCAATGACTTCGATGCAGCGTCCTTTGCAACAGAGCTGGAGGATGAAGACTATGATCCGGACAATCCCACGATCTACACCAGTATCGTTGGCGATATTTTAACGGGGACGGGTAACGATAGCTTGACCGTTTCGAGCGGCGTCGTGTCGGGTGACACGTATCTCGGAGCGGGTGACGACACTGTTTCTCTGTCTGGCAACTCAGCCTATTTTGGAACGATTTTTTCCGAAGGCGGCGATTTCAGCCTTTCCCTTTCTGATACGGCAACCTTCGCCGGGATACTGGATGCTGCCTCAACAGCAGCGGTGCTCAACTTAAATGACGACACCGTTTTTTCAGGTGTGACTGAAAACGCTGAGCTATTGGCTGTAACGGTCAATGGTGGATTGCTTCAGGCACCCGACGGCGAAATGGTAAGCTTCGGCACCCTAGACGTCGCGGCCGATGGTTCAATCGGCGTTGTCATCAACACAGAAGATGGGACCAATTCCAGCTTCAACGTCGGCACGGCCACCTTCGAAAGCGGTGCGAAGGTCAATGTCCTGATCGACAATGTGGTTGGTGCAGACGGAACCTACCTTGTTCTCGAAGCGGACAATTTGACCGGGCAAGACGGTCTGGAACTCAGCACCGACATTCTGCCGTTGATCTATTCTGCGGCGCTCAGCAGCACTGATGATACAGTCAGTGTTGCGATTGCACGCAAGACCGCTGAGGAGCTGGGCCTCTCAACAATTCAATCCGCCGCCTATGAGTCCATCATCCAAACTGTTTCAGAAGACGAATTTCTTGAAGCCAGCATCTTGCAGGCTGAAGACGTCGAAACGCTCGGTTCGCAATTCAATCAGCTGCTTCCCGAATATGACGGAGGCGTGCTCGATTTCATCGCGCGCAGTTCGCGCCTTGCCACTCGTCGTCTGGCGGATGGCAACGGACACTTCGCTGAATGGCCTGTCGGTGTATGGATTGAACCGTTTTTGCTGCGAGGAAGCAAAGATGGCGGCGATACCGATGGGTATTCGATGAGCGGCTTTGGTGTTTCAGGCGGTTGGGAACGCAGACTCGGCGATCACTATGTCGGGCTGTCTGGATCGTGGACTAGCGGTTCTGTCGATGCCAGCGAGTACCGCTCGATCGATATATCGAAATATGAAATCGGCGCGCATGCCCGTTTGCGGTTCGACAACCTCTATTTGTTTGCCCGAGCCGGGTATTTCCACACGAGTATGGATCTGGAGAGCAGTTTCACGGGTACGATTGGCGATACAGAATTCACCTATTCTAGCGTCGGTGATTGGAATGGGTCAGGCTATTTGGGAGCAATTGGCGGATCGTATGATCTGGCCGTTTCGAACCAGCTGACTTTGCGTCCGAAAATTGTCGCAGAACATTACAGTCTAAGCGAAGATGGATATGTTACCGAAGCCGATAGCGATGCAATTGCATTGACCGTCGATTCCCGAAGCAGTGACCTGACGACAGTCACTCCGTCTCTCGTCGCTAGCTATCAGCTTGGCAAAGGACCCAAACGAGAAAATCCGTTCACAGTCGAATTCGAAGCGGGTTACCGCTCCGTTGCAGGCGGTGATACCGGCTCAATCACGGTAGCTTTCGACGATAGCGATGCCTTCACTCTGTCCCCTTCAGAATTTGAAAACGGATGGACTGCAGAGGCACGGGTCAAAGGCGGCGGCTGGGATCACGGCTGGCAGCTTGGCTTCGGAGCAGAGCAAGCTGGCGGCGATATCGATCTAAGCGTTCGCGCATTGTTGAACATTGCATTCTAAAGTGATGTTGCGGTGATAGGTGCTGCGCATGGCAATTCCATGCGCAGCACCGGCACTTTGTTCCTGTGGGTGCGATCACGCAAAGCCCAAAGCGAACGCTGAGCGGGTAGCACAAGACATCCGCCCCAAGACGAGGCGGCAATTCTCTGCGAAACACAAGATCACGATCGTGCTGGATGGCCTGCGCGGTGACGATAGCGTTGCTGAACTGTGCCGCCATGAAGGTGTTACCCAAAGCCTGAAATACACTTGGTCCAAGGTTTTTACGGAAGCTGGCAAGCGTCGGCTCACCGGTGACACGGCACGTGCAGCGCCCAGCAGCGTTTCGCATTTCTCCTACCAAGTGCCCCCAAACCGCTGAATGCAGACAGGCGCATTGCAGGCTCACCTTGGCGCACCCCCAAATTAAGCAGGCCCCTGCCCCTTGCCACAAGCCCGCCGCAGCGTCATTTGAGGCGCTAAGAAATTAGGAGACTACCCTCATGCGTCAGATCGATCACTTTATGCCAGCGGCCAGCCCGGCTCCGACCCGCAAACATCAAATCTGGAATCCATCGACGGGTGAGATTCAAGCCGAAGTGGCTTTGGGCGATGCAGCATTGCTTGAAAAAGCGATTGCGACCGCGAAGGAAGTTCAGCCGGCTTGGGCTGCGACAAATCCGCAAAAGCGCGCCCGTGTGATGTTCCGTTTCAAGGAATTGATCGAAGCGAACATGCAAAGCCTTGCCGAATTGCTGGCGAGCGAGCACGGCAAAGTCGTCGACGATGCCAAAGGCGATGTTCAGCGCGGATTGGAAGTGATCGAATTTGCCTGCGGCATCCCGCAGGTGATGAAAGGCGAATACACGCACGGCGCTGGTCCCGGTATTGATGTCTACTCCATGCGCCAACCGCTGGGCATTGGTGCGGGCATTACCCCGTTCAACTTCCCTGCGATGATACCGATGTGGATGTTCGGCATGGCGATTGCGGCGGGCAACGCCTTTATCCTTAAACCGTCTGAGCGTGATCCCAGCGTGCCCGTGCGCCTGGCTGAATTGTTTGTGGAGGCTGGCGCGCCAGAAGGCCTGCTTCAAGTCGTGCACGGCGATAAAGAAATGGTCGATGCGATCCTCGATCACCCGGATATTCCTGCGATCAGCTTTGTCGGCAGCTCCGACATTGCCAATTACATCTATCATCGCGGAGCCGAGCGCGGAAAGCGTGTTCAAGCGTTTGGCGGCGCGAAAAACCACGGCATTGTGATGCCTGATGCTGACCTTGATCAGGTGGTCAATGACCTGACCGGGGCCGCATTTGGCTCAGCGGGCGAACGCTGCATGGCGCTGCCGGTGGTGGTGCCAGTGGGCGAAGACACAGCCGACCGTCTGAGAGAAAAGCTGATCCCGGCGATCAACGCGCTGCGCATTGGCGTTTCTAACGATCCCGACGCGCATTACGGCCCGGTCGTGACGCCAGAGCATAAGGCGCGGATCGAACAATGGATCACCACGGCAGAGGAAGAAGGCAGCGAAATCGTCATCGACGGGCGCGGCTTTTCGCTTCAAGGGCATGAGAAGGGCTTCTTTGTTGGGCCAACCTTGATCGACCGCGTGACCACGCAAATGAGCAGCTATCAAGAAGAGATTTTCGGCCCTGTCCTGCAAATTGTCCGCGCCCATGAATTCGAAGACGCAGTGCGCCTGCCGAGCGAGCATCAATATGGCAACGGCGTCGCGATCTTCACCCGCAACGGTCAGGCCGCGCGCGAATTTGCAGCGCGGGTCAATGTCGGCATGGTCGGCATCAACGTGCCGATCCCCGTTCCGGTCAGCTATCACAGCTTTGGCGGGTGGAAGCGCTCCGGCTTTGGCGACATCGATCAATATGGGACCGAAGGCCTCGCGTTCTGGACCAAGAACAAGAAAGTCACGCAGCGCTGGCCCGATGGCGGCGGCGATGGGTCGAACGCCTTTATCATTCCAACGATGGGATAAGGCTGCGTGCTGCGATTGCTTTTGATTGTGATCGCGGCGGTTCTGGCAGTGCCAGCCGCCGCGCAAGATCCATCCGAAGGGGTTCCTGAAAAGCGGATTGCGATAACATTTGACGACACGCCGCGCGCATCTGGGGCGCTTTATACCAGCGATGAACGCGCGCTGCGCCTAATTTCGGCAATGGCAGAGGCCGGGGTTAAGCAGGCCGCGTTCTTCATAAACCCGCGCAGTCTCGGCCGCCGTCCAGAGGGCGAGCGGCATATCACCGCGTATGTCGCGGCGGGGCACGTCATCGCCAATCACACCCATTCCCATCCACGCTTGCGCGATACGGAGACGGCCGAATACATCGCCAGCATTGATGCAGCGGGGCGCTGGCTTAATGGGCGCGAGGGATACCGTCCGTGGTTCCGCTTCCCCTATCTCGACGAAGGCGCCGATGACAAACCCAAACGCGACGCTATCCGAGCGGCCTTGGCGCAGCGCGGCCTGCGCAATGGCTATGTCACAGTGGATGCCTCTGACTGGTTTTACGATGGCGCTTTGACCGGCGCGATGCGCGATGGGGCAGAGGTGGATTTGGAAGCTCTGGCCGAGCTGTTCATCGAAAGCCATGTCGAGGCCGCCCGGGTCTATGATGATTTGGCCCGGACCTCGCTTGGCCGTTCGCCTGCTCATGTGCTCTTGCTGCATGAAACGGATTTGGTCGCGCTCACCCTTACCGATTTGATCGCGGCGCTGCGGGCCGATGGCTGGACCATTATCACCGCCGATGAAGCCTATGCCGATCCAATGGGCGACGCGATGCCGGACGTTCCCTTTTCGCAAGGGACACTGGTGGAAATGATCGCATGGGAACATGGCATTCCTGCGCCGCGCTGGTACGAACGCAACAACACCAATGTGGCCGGCGCCCTGTTTCGCGAGCGTGTGTTGGGATTGCCAGTTGAGGAGAATTGACGATGCGCTTGTTGAGTTTCGCCCTTGCTGGATCGCTTGTCTTGGGCGGCTGTTCCGACGGAGCCGAGCGTGCAGAAGCAGGCGGCGGCAACAATGCGGCCGAAGCGGTAGTGGCGGACACCGCCGACCAGACCACCGATGCCGCTGAGGAAAATGCACCTGCCGCGGTTGAGGAAATCGAGGCAGCCTCTCCAACATCCAACGCCATCCCGGCCAGTTTCCAAGGGGTGTGGGATTACACCAAAGGGACCTGCGCTCCCGAATCCGATTTGCGAATGGAGATCAGCGCCAGCGAGATCATGTTCTACGAATCCATCGGCATTGTGACCGATGCCGAAACGACAGAAGACGGCGTGATCGTTACTCTGGCGATGGAAGGCGAAGGCGACACATGGGTCCAGAAAACGCTGCTGTCGATGAATGAGAGCGGTGAATTGCTGGAAACGCCGACTCTGGATGAAGGCATTGTGGGCAACCCGCTCCCTCGTAAGCGCTGCCCTCAGTGAAACGCGCGCTCACTTATCTTGCCTTCGCCATTCTAGGCGTGGGCATCGGCGCATATACGGCGCTAGCAATGTCGGGCTTGCTACCCGGTGACCGGCGCACTCAAGGTCCGGTGGCGATCGGCAATTGGTACGGCGATCTTGCAATGGGGTCCGAAGACGCCAGCCCGTATTTCCGCGCAAGGATCGCGCGGCACGGATTGCTCGCGCTGGCCAACACAGAGGCGATTTACTTCACCCGCATCACCGATGACAGCGGCCGTCCGCTAACCGAAGCCTGCGATTACCGGCTTAGCGGCGGGGCCATGCCTGCGCGCTGGTGGTCGGTCACGCTCTACAATTCCGACAATTTCTTGCCCGACAACCGCGATGGCGCATTGAGTTTTGATGCCAGCCGCGCTGCCCAGCAAGGCGGCGATGGATCATGGTCGGCTGTCATTTCCCCCCGCCGCCCCGCCGGGGATGCCGGGGAAACCGGATGGCTGTCCAGCAAAGCAGGCGGTGATTTTGATCTCACATTCCGGCTTTATGTGCCCGATGACGATGTGCTCGGCGATCCGGTGAGCATGATCGACGCGCCTTCGGTAACGCGGATAGGCTGCGACGGAGAGGCGTTATGAAGCGCTTCCTCGGCCCAATCATTGGCCCAATCATTGGCGCAGTGACACTGGGCATCGCGGCGCATTTTGCGATCGTCTATTTGGCACCGCAGTTTATCATGGATCGCGCCTACACCATGCTGGGCGAACGCGGCACGCCGATGCATGGGTTCCAGCTCGCCCCGCAAATGCGACCCGAAACGCAAAGCGTGGTCCGCCCTTCGCCCGATCTTGCCTATTCCGGATGCCGATTTGATCTGAGCCAAGCGCCCAATGGGCTGCGGGTGCGGATGGCAGCCTATGACGGCTATTCGAGCCTGTCTTTCTTCGATGCTCAGACGAACAATTTCATCACCCTGCGCGGCGATGGAAAGGCAAAGGAGGTTGTGCTGACACGGGAAAACAGCCCTTCGGAAAAAGGCATCATCCTAATCCGCCGTCTTGCACCGACTCAAAGCGAATACGCCGCCGCCGCGCAAATCGCACGGGGCGATGTTTGCGACGTGTTGTAAGGAGGCATTATGAAAACGCGCACGACCTCGGGCTCCCCTTTCGAAGACCAATTTGGATTCAGCCGCGCCGTGCGCGAAGGAAACCGCATCATCGTGGCCGGAACAGGACCAGTTGAACCCGATGGCTCGACCACTCCGGGCGGAGCCGCCGAGCAAGCCGATCGATGCTGCGCCTTAATCATCGCGGCGATAGAGAATTTGGGAGGAAGCGCAGAGCATGTCGTGCGAACGCGGATGTTGCTGACGGACCCTGCAGATCAAGACGCGGTGGGCGCAGTGCACAGACGCTGGTTCGGAACTGCGAAACCCGCTGCGACTATGGCCGGTGTGGCGTGGCTGTGCCGCCCGGAATGGAAAGTTGAGATCGAAGCCGAGGCGATTGTGGCCTAACAACCGTGGCCCTTACAAACCTCTATGATACAATTTTGATGTCAGGATTGCTTGCCTGAACATTGATCAATTGCTTTTCGACCCGTCCCATCAATTCAGCCGTATCCGCAATCCCGTCCAACTCCGCTGCAGACAGCAGGTTGCGCGGGCAATTATCACCATCGGCGATTAGCACAGCCGGCAGCGCAATCCCGTGACCGGGATAGGCCTCTTCAAAATCATCCTTGTGATGGATCACGACCTCAACCGGCAGGCTTTCCAAAAACCGCCGCCAATCGCCATGCATCGATACCGCGCCATATGTAATGGCGCATAAGGAGCAAGGGTAGGTGTCTGGCGCGATTTGCTTGTGCACAGCATGCATCAGAGCATTTATGATGCCGCTGTCCGCATTATAGACCAGAATGAGGCGCGGCGATGGATGCTGAGAAAGGTCGCTCATACCAACAATCTACGGCTGCGCGCCCTGTTTGGTTACAAACTTTCCCATTAACATCACCGCACAATCAAAAACGACCCGTCCACGGCCTAGCAAACAAAGCAGGGGTCCGACCCTTTTATTGCCGCCCCACAGGGTCTAAATGGCACTGCATGACAGGACAGTTCTCTCTTACAGAAGACCAGCTGGCGATCCAGGAAATGGCCCAGCGGTTCACCGCCGACAACATCACCCCGCACGCCGGGGAATGGGACGAGAAACACATTTTCCCGCTGGAGACGATCAAGCAGACCGCTGAGCTTGGGTTTGGCGCGATCTATGTCTCGGAAGAATCGGGCGGCATTGGGCTTGGCCGGTTGGAAGCCGCGCTCATCATGGAAGCCATGGCCTATGGCTGCCCCACGACATCTGCCTTTATCTCAATTCACAACATGGCCGCATGGATGATCGATCAGTTTGGCGGCGCCGATGTAAAGGCGCGCTATCTGCCTGACCTCATTACGATGGACAAAATTGCCAGCTATTGCCTAACGGAACCGGGCAGCGGATCGGACGCAGCGGGCCTGAAAGCCAACGCCGTGCTCGACGGGGATCATTATGTTTTGAACGGGACAAAGCAGTTCATTTCAGGCGGCGGCGTGAACGATGTCTATGTCACGATGGTCCGCACGAGCGACCACAAGACCAAGGGCATAACCTGCCTCGTCATCGACAAGGACACCCCCGGCGTCAGCTTTGGCGCGCCGGAGAAAAAACTGGGTTGGAACGCATCGCCCACGGCCCAAGTGATCTTTGAAGACGCGCGGGTCCCCGTGGCCAACCGCGTTGGAGACGAAGGCGAAGGATTCCGCTTTGCCATGATGGGCCTTGATGGAGGACGCCTCAACATCGGCGCGTGTTCATTGGGCGGCGCTCAGCGGTGCTTGGATGAGGCGGTGGCCTACACCAAAGATCGCAAGCAATTCGACACGCCAATTGCCGATTTTCAAAACACCCAATTCATGCTCGCCGATATGGCCACCGATTTGGAAAGCGCGCGTGCGCTGCTTTATCTCGCGGCGGTCAAAGTCACTGAAAATGCGCCGGACAAATCGCGTTTCTCCGCGATGGCAAAACGGCTCGCCACGGACAACGGCAGCAAGATCGTCAACGATGCACTGCAATTGTTTGGCGGATACGGCTATCTTAAAGATTACCCGATTGAACGGTTTTGGCGCGATCTGCGCGTGCACTCCATCCTAGAGGGCACCAACCAAGTCATGCGCATGATCGTTGGCCGCGATCTCCTGCGTCAATAATCCAGCGGACTAGAAAGAACCACAATGACAGATGACGTCCTAATCCGCACCAATGGCCCGATTGGTCATATCTCGCTGAACCGCCCAAAAGCGCTTCACGCGCTCACCCTGCCTATGTGCCACGCGATGAGCGCGGCTTTAATCGAGTGGGAAAAGGACGATGGAATCGAAGCGATCATCATCGACCATGATGAAGGGCGCGGCTTTTGCGCAGGCGGCGATATCGCATTTCTGCGCGATTCTGCGCTGAATGATGGCGGCGTTTCAGGCCGCAAATTCTTCCACGACGAATACCAATTGAACCACCAGCTGTTCACCTATCCCAAGCCTGTGGTCGCGTTTATGGACGGCGTTACAATGGGCGGCGGTGTTGGCATTTCTCAGCCTGCGAAATTTCGCGTGGCGACGGAAAACACACGCTTTGCCATGCCCGAAACAGGGATCGGCTTGTTTCCCGATGTTGGCGGCGGATGGTATTTGTCACGGATCGGCGGCCGGCTCGGACAATTCTTGGCCCTAACCGGAGCGCGGCTGGACGGGGCAGAGGCGCTGTGGACCGGCCTTGCGACCCATTACGTGCCCAGCGACATGTTGGACGATATCAAAGCGCGCATCATAGAGCGCCCCGGACGCATTGCAGGCATCCTGTCCGAACCCGTGGGAACACCGCCCGATGCTAGGATCGAAGCCAACGCGCTGAAAATCGCAAAGCACTTTGCCTCAGACGCCTACGAAGACATCCTCGCCAGCCTAGAGGCCGCCATTGAAGAGGGCGACACATGGGCGGTGAAAGAGCGCGATACGCTGGGCACGAAAAGCCCGCAGACGTGCAAAGTGGCGCTGCGCCAGTTGGCAACCAGCGCAGACCTGCCCACTTTTGCCGACAATATGGCGATGGAATACCGGATCGCTTCGCGCGTCCTCACCCGGCCTGATTTTGCCGAAGGTGTGCGCGCCGTGATCACAGATAAGACAAACGATCCCAAATGGGATCCCGCCACTCCGCAAGAGGTGGGCGATGATCTGATCGACAGCATCTTTGCCCCCTTGCCCGCAGACGAAGAATGGAAGCCACTATGAGTTTTGAAGCAATCACCGTTGAAACCAACGCACATGGGGCCAAAGGCGTAACTTTGCTGACGATCAACCGGCCCAAGGCATTGAACGCTTTGAACTCAGTTGTGCTGGATGAACTCATCCAAGCCTTCGCCTCGTACCAAGCGGATGACAGTCAGCTCTGCGCGATCCTGACAGGCTCTGGTGAAAAGGCGTTCGCCGCGGGCGCAGACATCAAAGAGATGTCAGATAAAGCAGCCGCGGATTTCTACCTCGACGATTTCTTCTCGCCTTGGACGTCCGAGATCGTGAAGAAAACCCGCAAGCCGTGGATCGCCGCCGTGAACGGCTTTGCGCTGGGCGGTGGGTGCGAGCTGGCGATGATGGCCGATTTTATCATTGCTTCGGACAATGCAAAATTTGGTCAGCCTGAAATCAAACTCGGCGTGGCTCCCGGCATGGGCGGATCGCAGCGCCTGACCCGCGCGATTGGCAAATCGAAGAGCATGGAAATGTGCCTGACGGGCCGGATGATGGGCGCAGAAGAAGCCGAACGCGCAAATCTGATCGCCCGTTCTGTGCCGCAAGCAGACCTGATCGCGGAAGTGATCAAAACAGCCAGCGTCATCGCAGGAATGCCGCCAATGGCCACAATTGCAAACAAGGAAATGGTCAACTCAGCGTTTGAAATGACGCTGGACCAAGGTCTGATCGTGGAACGCCGCATCTTCCAAATCCTCACCGCGAGCGAGGACAAGCAGGAAGGCATGGCCGCATTTATCGAGAAACGTGAGGGCGTGTGGAAAGGGCGTTGAGCCCGTCCATGCAGCAGGAGAGAACACCATGAAAATCGCCTTTATCGGCCTGGGCAATATGGGCGGCGGGATGGCCGCCAACCTTGTGAAAGCGGGCCACGATGTGCGCGCCTTTGATCTGAGCGAAGCCGCTCTGGCCGCCGCGAAAGACGCGGGCTGCACCACATTCACGGCTGCATCCGAAGCATGCGCGGATGCCGAAGCGGTCGTTTCGATGTTACCCAACGGCGCAATCGTGAAATCGGTCTATGAAAACGATGTTATCGGAACGGCTCCGGCAGGGGCGGTTTTGCTCGATTGCTCCACCATCGATGTTGCGACCGCGCGCGAAGTGATCGCGTCGGCACAGGGCGCAGGATACGACATGGTCGATGCGCCTGTTTCCGGCGGCATTGCAGCCGCAAATGGCGGAACGCTCACCTTTATGGTCGGCGGTACTCAGGAAGCCTTCGCGCGCGCGGAAGTGATCCTAAACGCCATGGGCAAAGCGGTGATCCACGCAGGGGACGCAGGCAATGGACAGGCCGCGAAAATCTGCAACAACATGCTGCTCGCCGTGCAAATGATCGGGACGGCAGAGGCGTTTTCCATGGCGGACAAGCTCGGTCTGGATGCGCAAACATTTTATGACATTTCCAGTGTGTCTTCGGGCCAATGCTGGTCCATGACGAGCTATTGCCCGGTCCCCGGTGTCGGCCCGCAAAGCCCATCGGACAATGATTATCAGGGCGGCTTTGCATCCGCGCTAATGCTCAAAGATTTGCGGCTGGCGATGGAAGCGGCGGGTACATCGGGTGCAAACACCCCGCTGGGCAAGCATTCACAGGAAATCTATGAAGAGTTTGCTGCCGACAACGGCGGGCTCGATTTCTCGGCGATTATCAAGACGCTTTGATCTCTGCGATCACACCCGCCAACCAATCGCGCGGAGCCTGTCGCCGACCGATGTCCGCGACGAATTCCTGACCGCGCGCGACGCTTTTGAGACGGGGATGTCCGTCCTTGGCGCGCAGCCACCGATCCTCGCGGTCGTGATAGGACAGCCCGCCGTGCTTCAACCACGCGGGCCTTTTCCATAGGCTCGGCGGGCCTTCGGGCACGGTTAAGCGCAATGCATCGCTCGCGCGCGCGGAAACTTGCCCCTCCCCGCGCCAAATGGCGTCGTTGGATGCGTGCATCGCAATGGCATGCGGATGATCGAGGTCGGCGAATGTTTGCGGCACTCCATCGGCCAGATGGGTGATGTCTTCGACCTTTAGATAGCCAAAGATGCGGTGATGCGGCTCCCCGCTGGCCTCTTCAGCAAACAGGCCAAAGAACACAAAGACATCGCCGACGCCCACACCTTGCCGTTCCAAATGGGTTTGTGCTGCGCCGCATTGGCCAAAGACACAGGTCCCGTTTTCAAGGAACATGGGATCGTCATGGCATAGGTCCGCGCCGCTCAATTTGCCGCGACTCGCTTTGGCCGCGTGGACCGCTAAGCCGCGCTGTTCATAGGTCGTGCGCGAGGCCCCTTTGCTATCGGGGATCGGCAGGCTGATCGGGCGGCCATCAACGATTGGCGAAGGGCCTCCGCCCGCGCTGCTGTCAAAACCTTTGCGTGAAAATACAATGCGCATCCTCATTCCTCTCTGGCCTGCGACAAAAAGTTGCACAAGATGCACCTTTACTTGCTTTGCGCAGGATAGCGATTGGCGCTAAAGCGGGGGCCATGGCAAACGAAACAAAAGTCACCGCCCTTATCATGGCGGGAAAACGGTCGGGCGTGCTCGATCCTCTCGCCGCAAACGCGGGCGTTGCGCAAAAATGCGTCGTTCCCGTTCACGGTATCCCGATGGTTGAACGCGTGGTGAAACAGGTTGCGGCCTGTGACCGAGTGGGCGCGATCCGTATTGTCGCCCATGAAGCCGACGAAATCGCCGCTCTGCCGACGGTTGCGCCTCTGCTCAAAGAGGGCCGACTGACCTTTGCAGAGGGCAAATTCAACCTTGTCGATAGCGTCTTTTCAGGCGCGGAAGGGGCCGATTTCCCCCTCCTGATCACCACGGCTGACAATTGCCTTGTGACGCCAGAAGGCTACGCCGAATTCATCGGCAAATGCTTAGACGCCGACGCCGGAGCGGCCGCTGGCCTTGCCCGCAAACAAGACGTGATCGCGGCTGATCCAGAGGGTCAAAAGAAGTTCTATGAATTTCAAGATGGCGGTTTTTCCAACTGCAACATGTATTGGCTGGGCAGCGCAAAGGCGCTCGGTGCGGCCGAAATCATGCGCCACGGCGGTCAGTTCGTGAAATTCCCAAGCCGGATCATCAAAGCGTTTGGCTTTATGAACTTGATCCGTTTTCGGCTTGGCAATGGTTCAAAGGAAAAGCTGTTTGAACAGGTTTCCAAACGGTTCGGGATCAAGCTGGTCCCGATTGAATTGTCGGATGGCCACTATGCCATCGATGTGGACAATCAACGCACATACGATGTGACTGAAAAGATTCTGAAGCGGCGTGAAGGGGATAATGCGGCCGGGTAACCGGAGCATCGCCCAACCGCAATGAAACGGCTTTTTTCCAACATCGGCTGGCTGTTAGGCGGCCGCGGCTTCAATGCCGTCATGAGCCTAGTCTACCTGTATCTGGCGACCAACACATTGGGGCTGGAGCAATTTGGCCACTTTGCCCTGATTGTGGCGCTGGGTCAGGCCATTACAGGTCTGGCCAATTTCCAGACCTGGCAGTTTATCATACGCTGGGGGGCGAACGGGGGGGGGGCGAACGGGGATGGCCCGGATTCTGAACCCAACGCAGAGAATCTGCGCGATGCGACAGGCTTTGCAATTGCGCTGGATTTGCTGTCCATCGTAATGGGGGCTGCGGTTGCAGCAATTGTAGTGGCGACGGCTCAAATGTGGCTGCCGCTACCGACTGAGCTCCTTTGGCTGACCTTCGGCTATTGCGTCGTTTCCTTGCTCGCGATCCGAACGACCCCAACCGGGCTCTTACGGCTTCGTTTCAAATTCGCGGTTGCGACCGCTGCTGAGGCAGTTCAACCGGCCATTCGCACAGCCGGCGCAGTGCTGGCCTTTGTTTTCATGCCCAATGTTATGGGTTTTATCCTCGCATGGGCAGCGTCCGAAGTCGCCGTTGCGATTGCCCTATGGTTTGCGGCCGCACGCCTTGAACGGATCGATCTGAGCGCGCTTAGCCTGAGGCGGATTCCGGCAAAGCACGCGGATGCCTGGCGGTTCGTATGGTCTACCAACATGTCAGGATCACTGACGATTGCGGGCAAGCAAGTGATCATCTTGTTGGTTGGGACATTCGGCGGCGCGGCGCTCGCTGGTGGTTTCCGTGTGGCCGCGCAATTGGGGCAGGCTTTGGTTTCGTTGGCGCAGACCGTTTCGAAAGCGATCTTTCCAGAGCTGGTCCATGCAAAAGACGATGCGCTCATTCTCGCTCGGCGCATGGCCAATATTGCTGTGGTGGCGGGCGTCATTGCGGTTCTTGTCGCGCTGTTTGGCGGTCGCTGGGCGTTAGAAACAATCGCTCAGGATGATTTTAGCGCGTTCTATTGGGCGATGGTAATTCTCGCCATTGCTGGTGCGGTGGAACTGGTCGGTGCAAGTCTGGAATCGCTGCTCGTCTCAGCTGGTCGGGCGGGCACGGCGTTCTTGGTGCGCGCTTTTCCAACATTGCTGGCGTTGGTGTTGCTCGATGCAGCGATTGATTGGAATGGCGCCAAAGGTGCCGCTTTCGCGGTGCTCGGCTCAAGCTCGCTTGCGGTGGTTGGATTCTATGTTGCGATCCTGAACCTGCAGGAGATCCGCATCACGGTAAAAACGGACGAGGATCAGACCAGCAATCACACGGGTGACGCAGACGAAGCAAACCCCGCTACGCCGCCCGCTCTCTGATCACACCTCTGGCTCGCTCCAAGCAAGCTTTGGCTTGCGTGCAGCCGCGGTTTCATCAAGCCGCCGCCGCGGCGCGTAATACGGCGCCTGTTTCAGGCTTTCATCACCGGCCAATGCGCGCTCAGTTACGGAACGGAATGCGGTGATGAACTGGTCGATGCTGGCCTTGCTCTCCGTCTCAGTCGGTTCAACCAACATCGCGCCGTGCACGACCAGCGGAAAATAGACCGTCATCGGGTGATAGCCTTCGTCGATCAGCCCTTTGGCCAGATCCAACGTGGAAAGCCCCCCGCCAAAATCCTTATCGCCAAACAGCGCCTCATGCATGCAAGGGCCGCTGTCAGCGAACGGCGCGTGGAGGATGTCTTCCAAGCTGCGCAGAATGTAATTGGCGTTGAGAACGGCGTCCTCGGCCACTTGCTTCAGGCCGTCCGCTCCGTGGCTGAGCATGTAGGTCAGGGCGCGGGTGAACATGCCCATTTGGCCATGAAACGCGGTCATCCGGCCGAACGCTTGGCCGCGCGATGCCTCACGCTTTTCCTCTTCGACCAGATCGTAGGTGCCGTCTTCATATTTGCGCACAAACGGCAGCGGGGCGAACGGGGCCAAGGCTTCGGAGAAGACAACCGGCCCAGAGCCGGGACCGCCGCCGCCATGCGGGGTCGAAAACGTCTTGTGCAGATTGATATGCATCGCATCCACGCCAAGGTCGCCGGGCCGCACGCGGCCCACGATCGCGTTGAAATTGGCCCCGTCGCAATAGACATAACCACCGGCGTCATGAACGGCATCCGCGATGGTGCGGAAATCCTTTTCGAACAGGCCGCAGGTGTTGGGGTTGGTGATCATCACCGCAGCGACATCGGGGCCAAGCCGCGCCTTCAGCGCATCGACATCGACGCGGCCTTCGGGTGTGGCGGGAATATTGTCGACTTTATAGCCTGCGAATGCCGCCGTTGCTGGGTTTGTGCCATGCGCGCTTTCGGGGACCAGCACGACTTCGCGCGGATTGCCCCGAGCTGTGTGGGCCGCGCGGATCGCAAGGATGCCGCACAACTCGCCGTGGGCGCCCGCTTTCGGGCTCATCGCGACCGATGGCATGCCGGTTAGTT
This sequence comes from uncultured Erythrobacter sp., assembly GCA_947502815.1. Classification (GTDB taxonomy): domain Bacteria; phylum Pseudomonadota; class Alphaproteobacteria; order Sphingomonadales; family Sphingomonadaceae; genus Erythrobacter. The sequence continues at coordinate 631,466 of CANNBH010000001.1, read as the reverse complement.
TGCACAACCAATCGCCCAGTTCATGGATCACTTGAAGCGCGCCCTGCACCGTCGATTGCGGCGCAAGCGGGTGAATGTCTGCAAAGCCCGGCAGCCGCGCCACTTTTTCGTTTAAACGCGGGTTGTGCTTCATCGTGCAGCTTCCCAGTGGGAAGAAGCCAAGATCAATGCCGTAATTCTGGCGCGACAAACGCGTGTAGTGCCGCACAGATTCAGGTTCGGTAAGGCCTACAAGGCCAATCGGCTCGGACCGCTCCAGCCCGTTTAGGCGGGTGGTCGCTGCCGGATCAATTCCAGGCAAATCCACACCGGTTGTTTCGGCATGGCCGATCTCAAAGATCAGCGGCTCTTCGAGCATCAAGGCTCGGTTGCCGGTCGTGGTTTGCGGCCCTTGTGGCACGCCACCTTCGGCGGCTTCCATTTGGGGTTTCCATCCAGATTTGTTCGGCGCGCTCATTGGGCTTGCTCCTTAAGCAAGGCTTCGAGCTCTGCGGCCAGCGTCTCAATATCTTCGTGAGTGGTCATCTCGGTGACCGCCACCAGCAACGCCTGCTCCAAGGCCTCAACACCGGGGTAGAGCCTCCCTAGGGATACTCCGCCCAGAACACCGCGATCCGCAAGGTCGCGAACAATGTCACGCGCAGGCCTGCCATCCAGCATCAGCGTAAACTCGTTGAAATATGCGTTGTTCAGCACGGTCACGCCCGGCACCTGTGAAAGCCGATCGGCAGCCGCGCAGGCAAGCCGGTGGTTCTCTGCGGCAAGTTCGCGAAGGCCCTTTTCCCCCAGCAAAGTCATGTGCACGCTGAAAGCGAGCGCGCAGAGACCGGAGTTGGTGCAGATGTTCGATGTGGCTTTCTCACGGCGAATATGCTGTTCGCGAGTGGACAGCGTCAGAACAAATCCGCGCTTACCTTCTGCGTCGGTTGTCTCCCCGCAAAGCCGCCCGGGCATTTGCCGCACATGTTTGGGATTGCGCACCGCAAACAGGCCAAGATACGGCCCGCCAAATTGCAGGCCGACGCCGATTGCTTGCCCCTCTCCCACAACAATATCCGCACCCAATTCGCCGGGCGATTTGATCGCACCCAGCGCCACCGGCTCTGTGTTCACCACGACCAGCAACGCGCCCTTTGCATGGGCAGCCTCTGCGACAACAGACAGGTCACTGATCCGCCCCAGAATATCGGGATATTGCACCACGACACAGGCCGTGTCGTCATCGATCCGCGCGATCAGCCCATCGGTGTCGGGCTCCGGTTGGATCGCTGGATGGGCATCGGCAATCGCATCGCCGGTGAATTGCGCCATGGTTTTGACGACTTCGCTGTAATGCGGGTGGAGCGCCCCTGACAAAACCGCGCGTTTCCGCTTTGTCACGCGCGACGCCATCGCCACCGCCTCCCAACAGGCGGTCGACCCATCATACAGCGAGGCATTCGCCACCGCGCAGCCATAAAGCCGCGCGACCTGTGTCTGAAATTCAAACAGCATTTGCAGCGTGCCCTGAGCGATCTCTGGCTGATACGGCGTGTATGCAGTGAGGAATTCCCCGCGTTGAATCACGGTATCGACACTGGCGGGCACATGGTGACGATACGCCCCCGCGCCCAAGAAAAATGGTGCATCCCCCGCTGCGAGATTCTTTCCCGCGCGCGTTTTCATATGCCGCTCAACCGCCATTTCGCTGGCGTGCATCGGCAATTCGCGGATCGGACCATCAAGCTGCGCCAGAGCCGGCACATCAACAAACAGATCGTCGATAGAATTGGCGCCAACACGCTCCAGCATGTCGGCGCGGTCTGTGTCGGTGAGGGGAAGGTAGCGCATTGTGTGTCCTTCAATAACCCGGCATTTCATCGCCGGGCCCAAGATCAGAGATTGTCGACGAAGGCCTTGTAGGCTTTGTCATCCATCAGCCCGTCGAGCTCTTCTTTGTCGCTGACAGTGAGGCGGAAGAACCAGCCCTCTTCTTCGGCTGAGGAGTTCACCAGCGCGGGTTCGTCTTCCAATGAACCGTTCGCCTCTGTCACTTCGCCCGTGATCGGGGAATAAACGTCGCTGGCGGCTTTGACGCTTTCGACCACAGCCGCATCGCCACCTTTATCCAACATCGCGCCGACATCGGGCAATTCGACAAAGACGATATCACCCAATTGCTCCTGAGCGTAATCGGTGATGCCGACCGTGGCGCTGTCGCCTTCGATATCGATCCATTCATGTTCTTCAGTAAAATAACGCGGCATTGATCAGCTCCCTCGAAAATAGCGGTGCGGGACAAAAGGCATGGGTGAAACAGCAGCGGGCAGCCGCTTGTTGCGGACAGCGCATTCCAGCGCGGTTCCTTCGGCGGTGTAGGCGGCATCGACATAGGCCATCGCGATCGGTCGGCTGAGTGTCGGAGAGAATCCGCCGCTAGTGACCGTGCCGACCTTAGTGTCTCCAGCGAAAACTTCGGCGCCTTCACGCGCGGGCATCCGGCCATCGATCAGCAAGCCGACGCGCTTTTGCTCAGGTCCGGCATCGAGCACAGCCATCACCTTTTCATGGCCCATCCATCTGCCGGTTTCGCGGCGTTTCTTGGTAAGAGCAAAGGTGAGGTCGGCGCTGACTGGGTCGGTCGCATCGGTCATGTCATGCCCGTAAAGCGGCAATCCCGCCTCAAGCCGCAAACTGTCACGCGCGCCCAATCCCGCCGGCTCAACGCGATCATCCGCGGTCAGAGCTTCGGCGAGTTGTTGAGCGTGTTCGCCCGGCACGGCGATCTCAAACCCGTCTTCGCCTGTGTAACCAGCGCGCGCGATCCAAAGCGGCACACCACCCCAATCAGCATAGCGCGCCGTCATAAAGGTCAATTCGCCTGCTTCGGGCACCAGCGCGGTCAGCACGTCCGCGGCCTTTGGACCTTGCAACGCAAGCAGGGCGTTTTCGTTGTAATGGGTTAGCGTGATTTCATCGGGCAGATGTTCGCGAAGGTGTGCGATATCATCCCACTTGCACGCGCCGTTGACCACCAGTCCGAATTGCGCGCCCGCATTGGTGACCATCAAGTCATCCAGAATGCCGCCATCTTCATTGAGAAGCATCGAATATCGCATGCGCCCCTCTTTCAAAGAGGCAATCCCGCCGGGCAGCAATGCCTCCAGCGCTTCGCCCGCGCCGTCGCCGCTCACGCCCAACTGGCCCATATGGGATACGTCAAAGAGGCTCGCGCTTTCCCGCGTCCAATGGTGTTCGGCAACAATCCCGCCACCATGACTGATCGTGTCGCCGGAATATTGGATCGGCATGTCGTAACCGGCAAAGGAGACCATCCGCGCACCATTGGCGCGGTGCCATGCATCCAGCGGCAGTGGATCCAAGGGGATGTCTTCTTCTGGAATTGTATCGCTCAAAACATCAGTTCCCGAACAGGCCTTCCAACGCTCCACAACGAAGCGCCGTTCCTGCCCCCTCTGTCGGGTGAACCTGAGAGCTTAGCAGCGTGCCATTTCCAGGCGCCGTGCCTTCCCCTTCGGTGGCAACTGCACGGCGAACCGGCAGCTGCGCTTTCCAGAGTGCTTATGCCTGTTCGCGGTCCATTTGCCTGAGAGTTTCCGGGGCGGTTGCTCCTTCGGCGCTAACCCCGCCCTCACCGCAGTGAATGGGGCCAGTCTCTCCCGCGAAAGACGCCAGAATCGCTTCTGGTAAGCACGGACTATGTTGCGGATGCGAAATGGTGCGTCAATTGCGCGCGCGTGGACGAATGCAATTAATTGTGCGCAACACGCAAAAACGACCCGGCAGCCGCGCGATGCTCAGCTTAGGAGCAATCGCCCGCGGTCAAAGTGTAGCGCGCGCCGCTACCTTCAGTGACTTCGACAGTGGCGCACCAGCTATCGTTTACCGAGGTCTTCAAACGCGAAAGGACCTGGTGTCCTCCCGCAGGAATGCTGGTGTTGCCATTATGGCGTGAGCGTGAATTGCCAATCAGTTCAACGCTGTATTCAACCTGCTGCGCGATTTCGGATTGCGCGATCAGTTGAATTTCGACGTCTTCTTCGCCCTCGATCACTGTCAAAGCCAATGCGCGCGCTGGCTCACCATCGCTTGCTTGAGCGCCGCCGCCAGCCCCCGCTGCAATAGCAAATGCAGGTGTTAGGATCGCCAGTCGTTTTGCAAGTTCACGCATGTTCGCCTCTTTAATTGCCGCCCAATTGCTGGACGATCGCTTGAACGACGGCCTGTGTTTCGCTTGATAATTGGCTGGTTGGATCGCTCTCCGCTGCAGTAGCCTGAGCGTCGGTTAACGTAGCGTTGCCAAGGGCTACAGATGCGATTGCTTGATTGGAAAAATCACTTGAATCGGCGCCGCTGCCGGCAAGCCGTGAGATGGCCGCCTCAAGCGTCGCGAGGCGCGCGCTGTCGAGCCCGCCGCCGAGCAAGCTGTCTTCTGCTGAACCGTCTGCATTCTGCGCAAAGTCTGCTGAGCGTGTCTCAAGGCGTCCTTCGCAAAGCTCTTTGAGCGCAGGGATATCACTGCCACGCTCGCAAATGTCGGTGCCTTCGACCGCGTCCAAAAGAACCTGACGCTCCGCATTGCTGAGCTGATCAAGCCTTTCGCTGGTGCCGCCATTGGAAAGCTGTGCAACCGCTTGACCAGCGGGTTCGCTGCGTGAGACCTGTTCGGCGGCGCCTGCGGCGTTGCCGCCCATGGTCGGTGAAAGCTGTTGCTGCTGAGAAGCCCGGGCACGCGCGCGTGCGACGCTTTCGGGCGTAATCGCGTCAGGGAAATACACTTTCGATGACGCGTCTGCCGCGGGCTGCGGGCGCGATTGTGTTTCGGCCTGTTCCACCGCAGTTTCAGTCGCGGGGGCTTGCTCTACAAAAGCGGCTTCTTCCGTCGGAACGATGTGCGGGTTTTCTTGCGCGAAAGCGAGCGCGGGGATGGTAATCAGCATGCCTGCCAAGGCTAAGTGAGCCGATAGAGCAGGTCTAATTGCTGACATCGCCTTTAGCCGCCGCCATGGGATTGCGTGATAATCATCGTCTGGCCACCGGTCTGTTCAATATTCAAATCGGAGAGACCATCACCGTTTTGTGTCCATTCAAGCCGGTTGCCCGAATTCAACTGCGTCGCAGTCATAATATTGTTGTCACCGTTCTGCGTCAGGACGGCCTGATTGTCATCGCCGTCTTGGATGAGATCGACAAAATTGCCTGAGCCGGATTGCACAATCTCACCGATTGAGCCGATGCCCGTGTCGTTTTGCCCGAACAGAACAACGTTGCTGTCACCCGTTTGCGTAACGGAGGCAGTCGTTGCGCCAGAACCCAGCTGCAGAACGGTTGCGAAGTTGTCGTCGCCATCCTGACCCAATGTTGCTTCGCGTGCCCCGCCGTCGCGTTGCTCGATCTCGGCAAAATTGCTTGCGCCGTCTTGCGTAATCGTGGCGTCCTGATTGGGCGTCGACTGCACGATTTCAGCTTCGTTGAATGTGCCGATCTGTTCGACAAAAGCGTCTTGTGCTTGGGCAGGTGCAATCAAAAACAGGCCAAACGCTGCAGCCGCAAGGGTGCGGGAACCTTTGAGAGAACTGAATGTCATCGGTTTCATTGCCTTAGTTTAGCCTATTTGATCGGGTGGGGCGAGCAACCACTTGTCCACTCGCCCCAGATTCCCGTGATTTGGTCGTTCAGGGTGTGCCCTGAGTAACCGTTGTCATGTTGCCGGTGCCGTCTTGGAACACGTCAGACGTGCTGCCATCAAACTGCATGACAATCGCGCTGTTGCTCGTGCCTTCTTGATCGATGAGGCTGATATTGCCATCGCCTTCTTGCAGCACGTCGGCGATGTTCAAACCACCCACATCGACCGCATTTTGGAAGATCGAGCTTTCGTTGTCTGACCCGTCCTGTGTGACGGTCGCTTCGTTGTCATCAGCACCCGCGCCAAGGCCGCCAACAAAGCCTTGATCAACGTCACTGCTGTTGTTGTCGCCGCTCAGCTGGCTGATGAACGCCACGCTGTTGTTGCTGCCTTGCAGCACAAGAGAGAAGCCGTTGGTGCCGCCTTGGAAGACATTGGCATCGCCATTGTCGCCGCCAAAGTCACCCTGTGCGATGATGCTTTCATTGCCGTTATCGACTTGCGTGACTTCTGCAATTTGGCCGACGCTTCCCTGAAGGATCAAGGATTCGTTGTCATCGCCTTGTTGGAAGGTGGAGGCTGTCGAATCGGATGCGCCAGTAACGATGCCTCCGCCTAGGCCCGTCGTGTCACCTTGAATGATGCCAGAGAAATTGTTCGAGCCAGAGAACTGGATAATGTCGGCAGTGTTGGCGGTGTCAGGTGCACCATCAACCGCATCGCCAGTTTGAACAATTGCCGCATCCGAACCGTCAGTGGCAGCAAACTGTGAGACTGTCGCTGTGTCGCCGCGCGCCTGATCGATTTGTTCGATCGTAGCAAAACCATTGCTGCCGTCCTGTGTGACGGTGGCAAAGTTGTTGCCATCATTCGGTCCAGCGTTGCGGCCGTCTTGGAAGATGTCCGAAACGTTGCTTGCACCGGTTTGGGTGACAGTTGCCGTTTGGCCAACGCCGCCCGCATCATCTTGCGAGATTGCGGATTCGTTGTTGGTGCCGCTTTGGGTCAGCGTTGCAAGGTTGTTGCGGCCTTCTTGGAAGACTGTCGAAATGCCATCATCACCGGTTTGCGTGATATTCGCAGTTTGCTGGCGGTTCAGCTGCATAACGTCCGATGAGTTGCCGGATCCGTTTTGCACAACGGTTGCGCTCAAATCGCCATCAGCGGCGCCGCCGCCTTGGTCTGCCTGGGTAATGATCGAAGCGTTGCCGTCACCGATCTGATTGACCGAAGCGAAGAGATTGTCCGCGTCATCATTGTTGGTCGTTTGCGCAATGTCCGACGCACTGGCACCAGATTGCGTAACGATCGCGCTGAGCGCGGTGTTGTTGGCGCCCGCACCGGTTTGGTTGATGATTGAGTCCGCACCGCCGGTTTGATCAACCGTGGCGTCAAAACCCTGCGCGCCCACGCCGGATGCGTCTTGCGTGATGTTCGAAATGTTGGTGGTCGCGCCTTGCGTGACGGTCGCGGTTAGCGTCGAGCCATCTTGTTCGATATCAGACACATTGCCAGTGTCGCTCTGATCGACGGTCACAACCAGTGTGTCACCGTCTTGATCAAGAACGCTGCAATTGCCGACTACGCCGGCGCATTCTGCTGGCACAACAGCTTGACCGAAAGCTGGTCCTGCGGCTGCCATGGCGAGGACGGATGCCCCGGTTAGAATAACTTTTTTCATCGTTCATTCCCTGTTTTATGTGCCGTTTATCGGCGCTGCCCGTTTGGGGGCTTACTTCGCGTTTTAGACTACCGGGCGAACCCCCTGCCCGCCCGGTATCAATAGTTTTCGTCGATCAAGGAGCCGGCGGCATGCCTTGAGTGATGGTTGTGACATTGTTTGAGCCGCCACCCTGCGTAACCGTTGATGAATGCGCATCATCAAATTGTCCGACAGTGACCAAATTGTTGGCTCCAGCTTGTGTGATGGTGCTGGTGGCTGCGGTAGCCATCTGCAGCAAGTCAATGGTGTTGCTGCTACCGGCCTGAGTGATCGTGCTGGTGTTGTCGTCACCTTCCTGAACAATATCGATCAAATTGTTGTCCTCGAAACCGGAATTGGCCTGAGCGATCGTGCTCTCATTGCCATTGCCAGTTTGCTGAGAATTGATGGTGTTGTTAGCGGCTAGGGAACTAATCCCTTGAGTCACATTGCTGATGTTCAAGTTGCCGGTTTGAGCGACGTCAATCAAGTTTGGCCCATCACCGTTTTGAGCGACTGTGGAGCTGTTTCCATCACCAATTTGATCAACGAACACTTCTGACCCGCCTGCAATAAAGCCCTCATCTGCCGACTGCGTGATCGTTGAAGAATTGTCGCTACCGAACTGAATGTTCTCAGCCAAATTGTTCTCGCCGCTCTGGTTTGTTGTCGAATTGTTGTTCGATCCGCCGCCCTGATCAATCAAGGCTTCGTTGTCGCTCACACCGCCGCCGTTGCCGGTCTGGTTGATGGTGGCAAAGCTGGCATCGGCCGAGCCCTGTTGGAAGATGAACGCATCATCGCCCGAAGCATCGACCGTCTGCTGGATTGTGGCCGAGCTGTCCGTACCAAGCTGCAAAGTGGTTGCCGAATTGTTGGATCCTGTTCCAGTCTGATCGATGTCGGCGGTGTTTCCATCGCCAAATTGATCAACGTCGGCAAAATTGTTGTCGCCTTGCAGGTCAACGCCGTCAGCTGCTTGATTGATGCTGGCCGCGTTGCCGTTGCCCGCTTGTTCAACTTCGGCGTCAACATTCTCGCCCGGATTGGTTTGATCAACGTCCGACGTGTTGCCATCGCCCGATTGCGACACATCAGCCGAAACATTGCGGAACAAAGTGTTGTTGGTGCCGTCTTGATTGATGGTCGAAACGTTGTCCGAACCTTCTTGGTTGACCAGCGCCGAAATGCTGACGCCATCATTTTCTGGCCCCTGCTGGACGAAGGAGTCGTTATTGCCGCCCGCATTCACGACGTTCTGGTTAACCGTCACGCTCGAAGAGAATGGACCATCCTGGATAATGTCAGAATTGTTGCCCGTTCCGCCTTGGTTGAGAGTGGCTGTGAGGCTGAAACGGTCCTGCAGGATCGTCGATGTGCCATCTGTGCCGGTTTGCGTGACGCTGGCGGTTCCGCCCGCGCCAGCGAGTTGGTCAATCTCGGATGCGTTGTTGATTCCGGTTTGATCAACTGTCGCGGTCTGCGTGCGACCTGTACCCGCTTGGTTGATCAACGAAGAGTGATCATCTCCGGTTTGCATAACGTTGGCGGTAACACCGTTGGCGCTTGTCCCCGAAAGCGTTTGGTTGATTTCAGATGAGCTGAGACCGTCTTGTGTGACAATCGCAGTTGCTGCCGCAGCACCGCCGTTGGCACTGTTCGATTGAATAACCAGCGATTCCGCGCCGTTTGCTTGAACAACATCAGCATCAACCGCCCCGTCTGTTGCGGTCGCAGTTTGGATCACGCCAGAGAAGTTACCGTCTCCGGTTTGACCAACATTCGCGGTTACGAGACCGGTTGAGGGACCGGTGGAAGATTGGATGATGTTGGATTCGTTGCCATTGCCTGTTTGAGCAACCGCAGCGGCCGGGTCACCAATGACCGCGCTGTCGCCATCTTGCAGAATGCCCGAAAGGTTGTTGTCACCATCCTGGGCAACGTCAGCGTCAAGGCCGGTGCCATCTTGGACGATTTCAGAATCATTGCCGGCACCGGATTGATCAACGGCTGCGGCGTTATCGGCGCCAGTCTGATCAATAGTGGACGTGCTCTGCGCAAATGCGGGAGCGGAAACCGTAAGCGCCAAAATGGACGCGCTGGTTAGAATTGTCTTCTTCATTGCCTGTGCCTTTCGAATGAACTGATTGCGACTCATTCGTATTCCCCCGAGGTCTATTGCCCCGATTAGGAAAAATCCGGGCGGACCGTTTGGCCCGCCCAGAAAATTCTATGCCTTATGGCGTACCTTGCGTGACGGTTACTGAGTTGCCGGTGCCGCCTTGTGTTACGGTTGAGCTGTTCCCGTCTTGGAACTGCGCAACATCAGCAATGTTGCCTGTGCCTTCTTGCGTGATGAAGCTGGTGTTGTCGTTGCCAACCTGCGTGGAGGACGCCTCGTTCGTTCCGCCAGCGGTCAGAACATTTTGTTCAATTGCGCTGAAGTTGCCATCGCCTTCCTGGAAAACACCGGCGATGTTTGTGTCGCCGCCGGCAAAGAAGCCTTGGTCAACAAACGCTTCGTTACCCAGACCGCTCAGTTGAACAACAAATGCATCGTTGGCGTTGCTGTTCTGAGACACTTCGACAATGCCGCCATCACCAAGTTGCTGCACGAATGCGATGCTGTCTTGGCCGCTGACTGCGCCCTGCGCTACCTGAGCGAAGTTGGCAGAACCCGTTCCGTTTTGATCAATAGTCGAGTCCTGATTAACGCCGCCTTGGACAGAGAGAGCGAAGTTGTTGTCGCCCTCTTGAAAAATGACCGAGCTCGCATTGTCAGAACCAACGACCGTGCCGCCTACAGACGATGTGTCACCTTGAACAATCACAGCACCGTTGTTGAGGCCGGTCCCACCGCCTTGGCTGGTCACAGCAGAACCATTCAATGCGTCCGTTTGGAAAATTTCTGATGCGCTGCCAATGGTAGAGTTCTGAGAAACCGTTGCAAAGTTGTTGTCCGATGTACCGTCCTGAACAACGTCTGCGAATGAACCGTTCGAACCAGAGGCCTGAGTTACGGTGGCGGTGTTCGAACCGGTCGCAATTTGATCGATGTCCGATGCGTTGCCGGTTGTGCCGATACCATCTTGAGTGACCGTAGCCGCGTTGTTGTCGCCAACTTGCTCAATTTCTGACGTGTTCGCGTTTTCTTGCGTCACGGTGGCACCATTGCCGTTGCCCGTTTGCTCAACGGTCGAAGCGCTTTGTGCGAAAGCCGGGCCTGCCGCAGCAAGTGCCATGACTGACGCGCTTGTCAAAATCACTTTTTTCATAATCTAGGGTCCTCTTTGGTACTAATTCAAAAATTGAAACGTGTGCCGGTAAATTTCCGGCGGAAGTATTGATTATGGCGTGTTTTGCGACACGATTACGTTGTTGCCTGTGCCGTTTTGGGTGACGCTTGAAACATCCATCGTGCCGCCTTGCGACACGCCAGCGACGTTCAATGTGCCGGTCTGCGAGATCGTGCTGTCTGCCATGGCAGAGCCGAGCAACTGATCAAGAGTTGCGCTGTTGTCAGAGCCATCTTGCGAAATGGCCGAACCGCCGAGACTGCCAGATTGCGTTACTGTCGCCGTGTTGCTTGCGGTACCGGCGCCAGCGCCGACTTGGATCACGCTCGAGCTGTTGCCATCACCGATCTGAGTGACAAAGACCAAACCTCCGAGGCCTTCCTCGCTTTGATCACCAGTCGAACTGTTGCCATTGCCGGACTGCAGAACATCATAGACGTTGTTTTCACCGGTTTGGTTGACCGATGCAAAGTTGTCGTTGCCGCTTTGCTCAATTGTGGCGGAATTGTCTTCGTTGCCGCCCCCGCTCACACCATCGCCCTGCGCATCGACGCGCGCTTCGTTGCCGTTGCCGGTTTGCAGAATACCGGCGAAATTGCGCTCATTATCTTGACGGACGAAAGCGATGTTGTCGTCGCCCGATTGGTCAACAAACGCTTCGTTGTCGTCGTCCAGAGGGCCTGAGGCATCGATACCCTGACGCACGTCAGAGCTGTTGCCGTTACCGCTTTGCACGATCGTTGCTTCCTGATTGTCAGAGATATCACCTTGAACCAGCAGCGACGTGTTCATCGTACCGGTTTGCGTCACAAACGCATCGCTGTTTGAAGCGCGCTGATTGACAACTGAAGAGTTGTCAGCGTTTGATTGCGTGACAACGGCGTTCTGATCGTTGTCATTAGTCTGAGTGATTGTGCTCGACTGGCCCGCACCGGTTTGATCCAAATCGATCGTGCCGTCTTCGTCTGACTGAACGATAATAGACGAGTTGTTGTCGCCATCTTGGAAGATGTCAGCCTGGTTGTCAGTGTCGGACTGGCTAACAGTCGAAGAGTTACCAAGACCGCCTTGGGTAAGAACAACCTCCATCTGAACGCCAGACTGCGTCACAGTGGACGAGTTGGCATCACCAACCTGAATTGAAACCACATCTTGATCATCACCCGCCTGGGCAACGTCGCTCGTGTTGGTTGGCAAAGCAGGATCGAAAAGATCAAAGCCCTCTTGCGAAACAGAGACCGAGCTGTTGTTGGCGCTTTGATCAACGACCGAATCGTTAAATCCATCAGGACCAGATTGTGTGACCGTGGTTGTCGACGTGTCACCCGACTGATCCACATCAGACGTGTTGCCTGCTGCCGTTTGTGTGACCGTTACAGCACCATCAGTGCCGCTCTGACTAACCGTGCTGCTGTTGCTTTGGGCAGAAGCATTTGAAGCAACTGCCAATGCGACGATTGATACTGCCAAATATGCGGAGTTCTTCATAATTGCCTCACCTCAAAATTCAGGTGACAACCACACATGCAAAGACGCGTAAGACGCCTGGCTATGAGGTTACCACCTTCAATTCCCTGCACGCTTTGGAGGTACAACTCCATTGCGTGCTCCCTCTTCAATTCGCAGGCCCTAAAACTTTAGGACCCCTCGTCATCACCCTCTTCTTCGACCACGGTCAAAGCGGTCAAAGAACCAGCGCGGCGAACAGCTTCCTGAACGTCACGCGCATCATAAATTCCATCGCGCTCTGCGCGATATGTGGACATCAAAGCCTGCGTCGATTCCATATCGGAAAAACGCCAAAGCCCCAGATCGACACCCTCAAGCACCAATCCATAAACGGCTTTCTCAATTGCCTGCTGCAGAGCCACCTGATCGGGCTCGTTCGACGTCACGCCCCATTCCGCTTCCAACAATTCGCGGAAGGCGACAAAACGATACGCGCTGGCGCCGATCGCTTGACTTGCAATGGTTTTGGAAGCCTGAACGTTGGTGAGAACCTCGCCTGTGCGCACTGACACGGCGCGCAGATAGACGGTCACTGTGTCCTGACGGTATTCCGTGCGCGCACCGATACCCAAAAATGCTGCCCCAGCGCCGCCAGTTACCGTGTTGGTGTCATACCCAACAATCCCGCCTTCGAGCAAAACACCCGCGAACAAAAGCGCAGGCAAGGCATTGGGATCAACTTGCTCTTCACCCAGATAACGCCGACGCATCTCACCGATGATCTGACGCTCTTTCAGAAGGTTATCCAAACGCTCACGCTCAACCACCGTAAACCACTGGCGATTGCCGGCATCCTGCAAAGCCTTTGCAAGGATCGAACCCGCCCCCTGCGTCACAGCACGTGAGAGCGTCTGCCCCGTGTTGGTGGGACGGAACTGACCCGTCTGATCGCTAAAGCCATAAACAGCGATTGCCACCTGGCGTTGAGGCGGCGGCAATTGGTGCAGCAGATTTTGCGTCTGCGTTTGCTTGGGGAAATAAGCGAGACTGGTTTCTTCAGGGAGCAGATCGCGCCCATCCTGACTCAAACTCATGCACCCGCCCAAACCTAGAGCAAGCGAAGCAATCAAGCCAATTTTTGCGAAAGCTCGCATCAATTCACCTCAATGAAGAGCGGGATAACAATGCGCGTTTCTTCGCCTGTACCATCATCGCGGATGATCAAGGTCACATCGTCGAGCGAACGGAAAAATTCGATGGTTTGACCGCCGAAACTGATCGTGCCTTGCTCCTGGGGATTCTCGCCGAAAATGGCGTCAACAATCTGCGAAGACAAAGCGGAAAGGAGCCGCGATTCGAGCTGGCGCGCAAAGATGCTCGATTGATCGCTGCTGTCCACAGAATCGGGATCAGTCGTGTTGTTCTGCGCATTGGCAGTGCCCAGAATGTGGCTGGAATTGAACGGATTACCACCGAAAGTCGGGCTGATTGGCGTGTGAACCAAGTCCTGCGCCGAGGCCGAGTTTGCTGTCATTAAGCAACCCATCGCCACAGCAACCGCTACAAAGCGTTTCATTTTTAACCCCTCCTGCCCAATCGGGCAGCCCTAACCAAATTAACACATTTAAAGCCGCACGCTCACAGCGCGCGCAACTCGAATCAACAAACTTAATACCAGTTTAAGTTTGTTTGGCCAGCGATTCTCACGTTTTCTGAGGTGTTTGTCGCTTGGATACAACGCCGGGGCGCTGCCACCGGACACGCTGCCGCGAAAAGCGATGTGTTAATGTCAAGATAGGTACACCGCCGGATGCTGACCCAATCGAGCCAAAGCCGCCGCGCGCTTCAAATGTTAGGAAAGGTTAGGCCGCAGCCACCGTTCAGCCAACTTTATATCGACATCACGCCGTTGCGCATAGTCTTCTAGTTGATCACGGCCAACCTTTGCCACACCAAAATATTGCGATTCAGGATGACCGAAATAGAACCCGCTGACCGCTGCTGTTGGCCACATGGCAAAACTCTCCGTCAGGCTTAGCCCGACATTGGTTTCGGCATCGAGCAATTCGAACAGCGCCGGCTTTAACGAATGGTCCGGACAGGCCGGGTAACCGGGTGCCGGGCGAATTCCGCGATATTCTTCTTTAATCAGCGCCTTATTGGTTAGCTGCTCACCCGGTGCATAACCCCAAAGATCGGTGCGAACATGTTTGTGCAATCGCTCTGCAAAGGCTTCGGCAAAGCGGTCCGCCAACGCCTTCAAGAGAATGTCGGAATAGTCATCCTTATCCGCCTGAAACCGCGCAGAATGTTCATCGATGCCGTGGATACCAACCGCAAAGCCGCCAATCCAGTCGCCGTCGGGATCGATGAAATCGGCAAGACACATATTGGCCCGGTCGCGTGATTTCTTGATTTGTTGGCGCAAGAATGGAAGCCGCACATGCTCTTCGCGGTTTACGCGGTGGATCGTCACGTCATCGCCGTCTCTCGCGCATGGCCACAGGCCGCAAACGCCGCGCGCGGTCAGCCATTTTTCTTCGATGATCTGTTCCAGCATCGCATCGGCATCCGCCTTTAGACTGCGCGCGCTTTCGCCCACCACGTCGTCGTCTAAAATGGCCGGATAATTGCCATGCAATTCCCAAGCGCGGAAGAATGGCGTCCAATCGATGTATTCGCTCAAATCTTCGAGAGACCAATCGTCATACACATGCACGCCGGGCTGCAGCGGCGGGGCGGGTTTGTCGGAGAGATAGGCGTCGTAATAATTCGCCCGCGCTTCCTCTATCGTCATCAGTTGTTTTTCAGCCTTGCCCGCGCGCGCATCGCGGACCTGCACATATTCCTGAGCCACGCCGCCCACAAATTCATCGCGCTGCGTATCGGAAAGCAGCCGAGACGCGACGCCGACCGCGCGGCTTGCGTCCAAAACGTGGATCACCGGACCTTCATAATTGGGATCAATTTTGAGCGCGGTGTGAACCTTGCTTGTGGTCGCTCCGCCAATCAAAAGCGGCATCGTCATTTCTGCGCGCTGCATCTCTTCGGCTACGGTCACCATTTCATCGAGCGAAGGGGTGATGAGACCCGACAAACCGATCATATCGGCATTGTTATCATTGGCGGATTTCAGAATATCCTGCCACGGAACCATCACGCCCATATCGATCACATCGTAACCATTGCACTGCAAAACCACGCCCACGATGTTCTTACCGATATCGTGCACATCGCCTTTGACTGTGGCCATAATCACCTTGCCCTTGGCCTTGCGTTCGGCTTCGGGAAGCAGGTTTTTCTCCGCCTCAATATAGGGGATGAGATGCGCGACCGCCTTTTTCATTACGCGCGCGGATTTCACCACTTGGGGCAGGAACATCTTACCGCTACCAAACAGGTCGCCCACAACATTCATGCCGTCCATCAACGGGCCTTCGATCACTTCGATCGGGCGCCCGCCTGCCTCGTTTAGGGCCGCACGCGCTTCTTCCGTGTCTTCGACAACATGCGCGTCGATCCCTTTGACCAAGGCATGCTCCAGCCGCCGGGTCACATCCCAGCCGCGCCATTCGGCGGCCTGCTTGTCATCTTCTTTGCTCTTGCCTTTAAAACTCTCTGCAAGCGCGATCAGCCGTTCGGTTGCGGTGTCACCGCCTTCACCGGCTCCCGCTGGCGTCCGCATCAGGATCACATCTTCGCAGGCGTCGCGCAGTTTGGGGTCGATCGCATCGTACACATCCAACTGCCCGGCGTTGACGATCGCCATGTCCAACCCGGAGGGGATCGCGTGGTAGAGGAACACGGAATGCATCGCGCGGCGCACAGTCTCATTCCCGCGAAAGCTGAAGGAAAGATTGGAAAGCCCGCCGCTGGTTTTTGCATGTGGGCATTGCGCTTTAATTTCTCGCACCGCTTCGATGAAATCTAGGCCGTAGCGGTCGTGCTCCTCAATACCGGTCGCAACCGCAAAGACATTGGGATCGAAAATGATATCCTCTGGCGGAAACCCTTCGGCGACCAGCAAATCATAGGCGCGCTTGCAGATTTCAATCTTGCGCGCTTTCGTGTCGGCCTGGCCGGTTTCATCAAACGCCATGACCACCACAGCCGCGCCGTAAGCCATGCATTTGCGCGCCTGATCAAGGAAGGCTTCTTCGCCCTCTTTCATGCTGATCGAATTCACAATCGGTTTGCCCGAAACGCATTTCAATCCCGCTTCGATCACGTCCCATTTGGAACTGTCGACCATCACCGGCACCCGCGCGATATCGGGTTCTGCGGCGATCAGTTTCAGGAATGTCGTCATCGCATATTCGGCGTCGAGCAAACCTTCGTCCATATTGACGTCGATAACCTGAGCGCCGTTTTCGACCTGTTGGCGCGCAACCTCCACCGCGGCTGCGTAATCGTCCGCCATAATGAGCTTTTTGAAGCGCGCGGAGCCGGTTACATTTGTGCGCTCACCAATATTGATGAAACGGGCGGTGTTGTTCTGCGTCATTGCGGGTCCGTATCGGTTGAGCGGGCAAGAACGAGATCATCGTAGATCCGCCCGCCAACGTTAAATTTCCTGACCGCGATCTGATCGAAGCCGTGTTTGGAGTAGAATGCGATTGCCCGGTGATTGTCGGCCTTCACGCCGAGCAACAAGCGTTTGAAACCGCGCGCTGCGGCCAAGGCGGCATCGAACAGTCCCGCCGCAATCCCGCTGCCATGAAATTTGGACAGCAGATAAATCCGTTTAAGTTCAATATCGTCCGGCTCGGCCGCATCGAGATCTGGCGCGCAGATCAACGCATACCCCACCGGGGCTTTGTCCAATTGTGCGATCCATGCCTGCGCCCCTGCGCAAAGCAAACGATCATAGGTCTGAACGGAATGCTCCTTGGTGCAATGGTTGACCAAGGCGGCACCGTCGATCACGCCGGCAAAACTTTCCAGAAACGTGCTCGCCCCAATCAGCGCCAATCGGTCGCAGTCTTGGGCTGTGGCCTTAACAATCGTGATTGAGCCTTCGGCCACGGAATTATGCCGCCACCACAAACGCTTCGAGGCCGGATAGGCGCATGGCTGTCTCTGGCTCTGGAATTGCACGTGGGGCCGTGTCGCTGACCGCATTGGCGATGGCTTTGATATGTGCAGGAGATGAGCCGCAGCACCCGCCCAAGATGTTGACCTGACCTTTTTCGGCCCATTCTTTGACAAGGCCAGCGGTGGTGTCTGGCAATTCATCATATTCGCCCAATTCATTGGGCAGGCCAGCGTTGGGATAGGCCATCAACAACGTATCTGCGATGCGCGAAAGCACTTGAACATGCGGACGCAACTGATCCGCGCCAAAGCTGCAATTGAGGCCGATCGTGACCGGGTTGGCATGGCGAACCGCGTACCAAAACGCCTCGACCGTGTGGCCCGACAGGTTTCTGCCAGACAGGTCTGTTAGCGTCATCGACATCATGATCGGCACATCGCGGTCCAGCTCTGTTTCGAGCTGTTTGATCGCCATCACGCCCGCCTTTGCGTTGAGAGTGTCGAACACGGTTTCGATCAAGATGAAATCCACCCCGCCTTCGACCAGAGCGGCGGCCTGTTCTTTGTAGACAGCGACAAGGTCGTCAAAACTGATCTCACGAAAGCCGGGATCTTCGACATCCGGGCTTAACGACAACGTCTTGTTGGTCGGCCCGATCGCGCCAGCGACAAACCGCGGCCTGCCGTCCTTGCCTTCATATTCGTCTGCCAAAGCGCGCGCGATTTTGCCGCTGGCGATGTTGATCGCTGCGACCTGATCTTCGGCGGCGTAATCGGCCTGGCTTATCCGGTTGGCGGAAAATGTGTTGGTTGAAATCACATCGGACCCAGCATCGAGATAGGCCCGCGTGATGTCTGCAATGACATCGGGCCGGGTCAGCGCGAGGATATCATTGTTGCCTTTTTGATCGGCGTTTAGGCCAAGTGTGCCCGCGAACTCTTCTTCGGAAAGCTTGCGGTCTTGGATCTGAGTGCCGAACGCGCCATCAAAAATCAGGATGCGGTCCTTGGCAGCGGCGACCAATGCCTCGCGAGCGCTCATGCGCCTTCTCCCATGGGGCGTTTGCCGAGCATGTGACAAATCGCATAGGCGAGCTCTGGCCGGTTGAGCGTGTAAAAGTGCAAGTCGCGAACGCCGCCTGCATAAAGCCTCCGGCACAATTCAGCCGCCACCGTCGCTGCGACCAATTGACGGGCCGCAGGGCGCGCATCGAGCCCTTCGAATAGGCCGTCCATCCATTCAGGAATTTGCGCACCGCAAAGCCCAGCGAACTTGCGCGCTTGTGCAACGTTGGTCACGGGCAATATCCCGGGCAGCACAGGCTGCTCTACACCGCTGGCGGCCAATTGGTCGCGAAAGCGGAAGAACGTGTCGGCGGAAAAGAAAAACTGGCTTATCGCGCGGCTGGCCCCGGCATCCAACTTGCGTTTCAAATTGTCGATATCGGCTTGCGGGCAATCGGCGTCAGGATGCGTTTCGGGATAGGCCGCAACAGAGATGTCAAAGTCCGCAATGTCTTTCAAACCGCGAACCAGATCGGCGGCGCTCGCATAGCCATCGGGATGGGGTGTAAACGGCGCGCCCGGCTCTCCCGCGTCGCCGCGCAGGGCAACTATATGGCGGACCCCAGCCTCCCAATAATGTTCGGCGACTTCGCGGATTTCAGCCTTAGATGCACCCACACAGGTGAGGTGCGCGGCGGCAGGCAGATCCGCCTCTGCGATGATGCGCGACACCGTCGAATGGGTCCGTTCCCGCGTCGACCCGCCTGCGCCATAGGTGACGGAGACGAAGCTTGGCCCAAGCGGTTTTAGCTGCTGCACTGCATCCCACAATTGCGCTTCCATTTTCTCGCTCTTGGGCGGGAAGAATTCAAAACTCACTGCAAAATCGCCGGGCAGGCCGGAGAAAAGCGGTGTGTCGATCGCAGTGCGATGTTCGTGGAGCTGGTCGAGAGTGGGGGTCATGAGGTCGCTTCTTTGGGGCTTGCGCCCTTTCGCAATGGAGTCAAATTTGAGGCCGATTTTGCAATCGGTGCGCGCCGTTCGCCGATCCAAATTTTCACGACCAACTCACCGCCTTCGAGCGCGATGGGGTTGATCGCTTTAAAACCAGATCCGCGCAGCAGCTCGCGCATTTGCTTATCAGAAAACCCCAGCCGGGTGTGCTGATACCGGTCACGCAGTTCTTCCCGGTTATGCGCGGCGAAATCAACAATCGCGATGCGCCCGCCAGGCCGCGTTACCCGGGCTGCCTCCGCCAATGGCAAAGCAGGATCTTGGGCAAAATGCAGCACTTGGTGCAACAAAACCGTGTCGAAACTGCCCGCCGCAAATGGCAAATCAGCGAAATCGCCCTGAACCAATTCGATCCGGGACGCCGGTAAATGCTGCAGTTTGGCCCGCGCCACGCGCAACATTTCGAGGTTCTTGTCGAGGGCGACAATCCGGTCGGCTTGGTCTGCGAACAATTCCGCCATGCGGCCTGTGCCGGTGCCAATATCCAGGATAGCGCCAATCGAAGCATCGCTCAAAGCTTGAGCCAAATGCGTTTCAACCTGCCCGTCTGACGTGTGCAGAGCGCGCAAATCGTCCCATTCGCTGGCGTGGCGCGCAAAGTAATCTTCGGCATTGCATTCGCGCGCTTCGCGAATGGCAGTAAGCTTTCGCCGGTCATCGCTGCAGATGGCCGCAAATTCGAGATTTTCCTGCTCCGCAATGGCCAACAGCCGATCAAGCGCTGCATGCACTGCAGTAGCGTCCTCGCCGCTGCTGACAGCGCGCAAAAACACCCAACTCCCCTCGCGGTGACGCTCCGCCAAACCAGCGTCGCACAATATGCCAACATGGCGGGAAACGCGCGGTTGGCTTTGACCCAAGACCTGCGCAAGTTCACCCACGGCCAACTCCATTGCCGACAACAACCGCGCAATGCGCAGCCGCGTCGGGTCAGCCAAAGCCTTGAAGATCGCATCGATTGCCATCTGCCAACATATAAAGATATTTTTATATGTGTAAATGGCTGATGCAGTTGCGTTATGAACGACGGCTCGATTGCTGCCGCTGATTGCCGGTTTGCGATTGCACCGCTAGGACGCGCTGGACCGTTTAAAGAGGGTGTCTAACGTGAAGCTGGGCTGTTGCTATTTCCCCGAACATTGGCCCGAAGCGATGTGGGCAGAGGATGCGCGCCGGATGGCCGAAATGGGCCTGTCGCTTGTGCGGATTGGGGAATTTGCCTGGAGCCGCATTGAGCCTTTGCCGGGTCAGTTTGAATGGGACTGGCTCGACCGCGCGATCGCCGTTTTGCATGAGGCGGGCCTTGAAGTGGTTCTTTGCACACCCACCGCGACGCCGCCCAAATGGCTGGTCGATCATATGCCAGATATGGTTGCGATTGACCAAGAAGGTCGCCCACGCGGGTTTGGATCGCGCAGGCATTATTGTTTTTCGCATGAAGGTTACCGTGACCAAGCAGCGCGGATAACCGAAGCGCTCGCACAGCGTTATGGCAATCACCCCGCTATAACTGCGTGGCAGACCGACAATGAATATGGCTGCCATGACACCGTGCTGAGTTTTTCTGATGCGGCCGCTGATCGGTTTCGCGCCTGGCTCTGCGCGCGATACCGCGATGTAGGCACGCTCAACACAGCATGGGGCAACGTGTTTTGGAGCATGGAATATGGCTCTTTTGACGAAGTAGACCCGCCCAACCTCACCGTGACAGAGGCAAACCCGGCCCACTGGCTCGACTATCGCCGGTTCGCGTCAGATGAGGTTGTCAGTTTCAACCGCGCACAGACCGACATTCTGCGGCGGCATTCGCCCGGCCGCGATGTGACGCACAATTTCATGGGATTTTTCACAGAGTTTGACCATCATGACGTTGGCCGCGATCTGGACGTGGCAACATGGGACAGTTACCCGCTCGGCTTTCTTGAACAATTCTGGTTCTCGGATGAAGAAAAAAGCGCGTTTCTTCGCCAAGGCCATCCTGACATCGCGGCGTTTCACCACGACATTTACCGGGGGTGCTCGGCGGGCCGCTGGGGCGTTATGGAACAACAACCCGGCCCGGTGAACTGGGCGCGCTTTAACCCCGCCCCGCTTCCCGGAATGGTCGCGCTCTGGACGCTGGAGGCCTATGCCCACGGCGCCGAATTCACCGCCTATTTTCGCTGGCGTCAGGCCCCCTTTGCTCAAGAACAAATGCACGCAGGCTTGCTCCGCCCCGACAGCAGCGATGCCGAAGGCGCAGCCGAAGCGCGCAAGGCCGCCGATGCCATCGCATTGTTGGGCGAACAAAAGACTGCAAAGGCACCCGTCGCTCTTGTGTTTTCCTATGAGTCGGCGTGGGTGTGCGGCGTGCAGCCCCAAGGGCAGAGCTTTCGTTATCTCGAGCTTGCATTTGAATGGTATTCGGCTGTGCGGCGGCGCGGGTTGGATGTCGATATCGTCTCACCCGATGCCGACCTTTCTGAATACAGCGCGGTAATTGTGCCCACGCTCCCCATCGCGCGCGCCAGTTTCGCCGCAAAGCTCGCCGCGTTAGAATGTCCGGTTCTGATCGGGCCGAGATCGGGCAGCAAGACCGAGAGCTTTTGCATTCCAAAAGATCTGCCCCCCGGTGAATTGCAGGCCATCATGCCGGTCGCAATTGGCCGCGTTGAATCATTGCGGAACGGAGCAGCTGAGGCAGGCGATGGTTGGACCATTTCGCGTTGGCGCGAAGATGTGGCGAGTGAGCTTGAGCCAGAGTTTACCCTGCTGGATGGACGCGGAATTGTCTATGCAAGCGCCAATTACCGCTATGTCGCTGCATGGCCTGATCGCGCTTTGCTGGATCTGCTGGTGGCAAAGATTGCCGATGAAGCCGGGATGCACCTTTTGGCTTTGCCAGAGGGCCTGCGCATTCGCCGCAGCGCTTCGCACATTTTTGCGTTCAATTACACCGACTCCCCAATCGAAACGGCTTCGCTGGGCTTGGGTGCCCCCGTCTTTGGAGAGGCGTTGATCGGTCCCGCCAATGTGACGGTTTGGGCAGAGCCGACATGATGCTTGCCAATTGCCCGTCTGCGCCTCAAGAGCGCCGAGAATGACCAGTTCCGACACTTCTTTGCGAACCTATGCGATCATCGGCTGCGGCATGATGGGGCGCGAGCATATGCGCAATCTCGCTTTGGTGCCGGGCGCGCATTTGGTCGCTATTGCTGACCCTGATGCCGGGTCGCTCGATGCCGCTCAGCAGCAGGCGCGGGCATTGGGGCAAGAGGTGCGCTTATTCACCGACAACGCGGCGATGCTCGCCGAGGTCAAGCCAGATGCCGTCATCATTGCATCGCCCAATTTCACGCATATTGACGTGGTGAAACCGGTGATGGAGGCGGGCGCGGCAGTGCTGCTCGAAAAACCAATGTGCACGGCGCTGGCCGATGCGGAAGCCTTAGCCAACGCCGCTCGCACATATCCGCGCCTGTTCTGGGTGGGGCTCGAATATCGCTATATGCCCCCGGTCACACGCTTTATTGAGCGTCTGCATGCGGGCGAAGCGGGGGGCATCAAAATGCTCTCCATCCGCGAACATCGCTTCCCCTTCCTTGTTAAAGTCGGCGACTGGAACCGGTTTAATCGCAACACGGGCGGCACCTTGGTGGAAAAGTGCTGCCACTTCTTCGACCTGATGCGCCATATCTTGCGCGATGAGCCGGTGCGTATTTTTGCCAGCGGCGCGCAAGATGTGAACCATCTGGACGAGAGCTATGATGGCGAGGTTCCCGATATTCTCGACAACGCGTTTGTGACGGTTGATTTTGCTGGCGGCGCACGGGCGATGCTCGATCTGTGCATGTTTGCCGAAGGGTCCGATCAGCAAGAAGAAATCAGCGCAGTCGGGCCGGTGGGCAAGATGGAAGTGAAATTGCCCCGCGGCGAGGTCACGTGGTCACCGCGCGACCATTCCGGCACGACGGTTGAAACCGTCGACACCCCGCAAGAGGCGCTGGATGCGGGTGACCACCACGGCGCGACATACTACCAGCAACGCGATTTTCACGAGGCCTTGATAGGGGGCACTGCGCCCCTCATCACAGCGCGCGATGGCTATCGCTCTGTTGCGATGGGCGCGGCTGCGCAGCAAAGCATCGCCACTGGTCAGCCGGTGGACATCCATTTTTCAGACGAGGAATAAAGACGTGCTCCAAACCATGCCGCCTGTAGGCTTTGGCCTCTGGAAAATTCCGCGTGAAGACACCGCTGCGACCGTCGTCGAAGCCGTTCGCGCGGGCTATCGCCATTTTGACAGCGCCGCCGATTACGCCAACGAAACCGAAGCAGGCAAAGGGATCGCGCAGGCCATCGCCGATGGGCTGGTAACCCGCGATGATCTGTGGGTGACGTCGAAATTGTGGAACACATTTCACGCAGGCGAACATGTCGAAGAGGCCTGCCGCAAGACGCTCTCAGACTTGGGGCTGGATTGTCTCGATCTGTATCTTGTCCACTTTCCAATCGCGCTGGAATATGTGCCGATTGACGAACGTTACCCGCCCGAATGGCTGAACAATCCCGCCTCCGGGCAACCGGAAATGCGGCGCGCCAATGTGCCTTTGCACGAAACGTGGCAGGCGATGGAGGCTCTGGTCGACCAAGGTCTGGTGAAACGCATTGGCATTTGCAATTACAACAGCGCCCTGATCCATGATTTGATGACTTATGCGCGGATCAAACCTTCCATGCTTCAGATCGAGGCGCATCCCTATTTGACACAGGAAAAACTCATCCGCTGTGCCAATGGCTATGGCATGGACGTTACCGCGTTTTCGCCATTGGGAGCGCAGAGTTATTTTGAATTGAATATGGCCGAAGCGGGTGAAAGCCTGCTGGGTACAGCGCCAGTGATG
This sequence comes from uncultured Erythrobacter sp., assembly GCA_947502815.1. Taxonomy (GTDB): domain Bacteria; phylum Pseudomonadota; class Alphaproteobacteria; order Sphingomonadales; family Sphingomonadaceae; genus Erythrobacter. Next base: position 607,454 of record CANNBH010000001.1, on the reverse strand, counting down.
GTCGCGGCGCAGGCGCACGGCAAATCTCCGGCACAAGTGCTGCTGCGGTGGGGGGTCCAACGGGGCACTGCGGTCATTCCCAAAACGACCAAGCCAGATCGGATGCGCGAAAACCTCGCCATTGATGATTTTGAACTCAGCAATGTCGAAATGGCCGCAATCGGCACCCTAAACCAAAACCGGCGGTTTAATGATCCCGGTGTCTTTGCAGAGGCTGCCTTTGGCACATTCCACCCAATCTATGACTGATATGGCTGACAACGAATTTCCCGGCATTATTACGGGCGGCGGTGATCTGGCCGCATTTCTGCGCGCCAACAAAGCGGGCGTGGATGCTGCGCTCGATCAGGCAGGCGCGCTGCTTTTTCGCGGTTTTGATGTGGCCGATCCCGCTGCGTTCGACGCCGCGATCGAAGGGTATGGCGAACCCGGTTTTACCTATGAAGATTCGCTCTCCAATGCGGTGCGCACCAATGTAACGCCGCGCGTTTTCACCGCCAATGAAGCGCCGCCCGCCACAGAAATTTTCTTGCACCACGAAATGGCGCAGACCCCGATGTTTCCGGCCAAGCTTTTCTTCTATTGCGAAATTGCTCCGGGATCTGGCGGCGCAACACCGCTGTGCCGGTCAGATTGGGTGCTTGATCGATTGATCAAACAGGCGCCGGAATTCGTTGCCCGGGTGCAGGCCGAAGGGGTGCGATACACCAATGTTATGCCGGACGACGATGATGCAGGATCGGGACAAGGGCGAAGCTGGCGCAGCACCTTAAGCGTCGATAACCGGACCGATGCCGAGGCGCGCTTGGCTCAGTTGAATTACAGCTGGGAATGGACCGGCGATGGTTCCTTGCGTGCGACCACTCCCTCGCTTGACGCCGTCCGCGTGCTGAAAGATGGACGGCGCAGTTTCTTCAACCAGCTGATCGCCGCCTTTCGCGGATGGGCCGATAGCCGCAATGATCCGGGTCGCGCGATCACATTTGGCGACGGCGAAGCCATCACACAGGCAGACATGGCCCCGGCCATCGCAATCGCCGATGAGCTAACCTTTGATCTAAACTGGCAGGCAGGCGACGTCGCGTTGATCGACAATTTCGCCGTCATGCATGGGCGGCGCCCTTTTGAAGGAAAGCGCCGTGTTCTGGCGTCACTGATAGCGTAGGTCTGGATTCGCAGCCGAACTGCGCGATGCCCATCCCCATACCGCCGCATTTCCAATCACAATCGCCCCGATCAGCACCGCAAACAACGCACCCGGACCGGTGGATGACGCCACACCAATCGGTGAGAACAAAAGATATGTCGCCACCACGCATGAGAACAGCGTCACCGCCAGCGGCTTTGCAAAACGCCACGGGGTCAAATCCACTTTCTCATTGCGGGTGAATTGCCATGCCTCTTCGCGGGGGCGCAGCCATCCACAAACGAGCATGATGGCAACCTCGGCCACAAACAAAATGGCATATTGGTGCAGGAAGTGGAGCGTGACATCATCCGCGAACACAAACCTAAGCAAGCCGTATGTGACGACGTGAAAGACGATCACAAGCTTTGCACCCAACGCGGGCACGCGGGAGGTGAACAACCCAACAATCACGATCACGACGGTCGGAATGTTGTAGAACCCAGTGAACACGCGAATGATCTGCCACAGGCCCTGTTCGGCAAAATACAGCATCGGGGCAACGACAAATGAGAACAGAGCAATCACCACGCTGGCGATCTTTGCGACCCGCACCAATTCCGCGTCGCTCGCCGTGTCGCCTTTGGCCGGCGCGTAGACATCCAAGCTGAACAAAGTCGCCGCGCTGTTGAGCAAAGAATTGAAGGAGCTGAACACCGCCCCAAGCAAGACCGCGAGGAAAAAGCCAGAAAGATAGACCGGCAAAACATCGCGAATCAGGCGCGGATAGGCTTCATCAATCGAACCAAGCCCTGGCCCGTAAAGATGAAACGCGATCACCCCGGGCAGCATCATCATGAACGGCACAAGTATCTTGAAAAAACCGGAAAACAGAACGCCCTTTTGTCCTTCGGCCAGGCTCTGCGCGCCCAAAGTACGCTGGATCACATATTGATTGGTGCACCAGTAAAACAAATTGGCGAAGATCATGCCGGTGAACAAAGTGCCGAACGGCGTCGGTGCGTCGCTATCGCCAATCGCATTGAGTTTTTCAGGATGCGCGTTCCCCAATTGCTCCAGTCCGGCTCCGAAATCGCCATTGCCCAGAGCGATCAGGCCGAAAACGGGCACAAGGACACCGATGATCAACAAGCCGACGCCGTTGATCGTATCGGACACGGCAACCGCACGCAGGCCGCCAAAAATCGCATAAATTGACCCGGTGATCCCAATGACCACAACCGTGGCCACAAGCGACTGAAAGTAACTGAGGCCGGTCAAACCGGGCACATCAAAAAGCAACAGCACCGCCACAGAGCCCGCATACAAAACGCTCGGAATGGTCACGAGACCATAGCCGAGCATGAACAAGATCACTGACATGCGCCGCACAACCGGATCAAACCGGTCATTCAAAAACTGCGGAAGCGTGGTGAACGCACCGGCGAGGTATTTCGGCAGAAAAATCAGCGCCATCGCAATCGTCGCAACAGCCGCGGTGACCTCCCACCCCATGCTCGACATATTATAGCCGTAGGCCGATCCGTTGAGGCCAATCAACTGCTCTGCCGAAAGGTTGGTAAGCAAAAGCGAACCTGCGATAAAGGTCGCCCCCAACCCCCGCCCGGCAAGGAAATATCCGTCTTTGGTATCAGCTGTTCCGCGCGTTTTCAGCCAGCTGATGACGCCGACCAGAGCCATGAAGAACAGGCAGCTGAGACCGGTAAAGATCAATCCCGATGCACTCACGCCGCCCCCTCCTTTGAAACCATACTCTATGGATCATCCGCGACCGTAGCAGCGCGCATATCCGGGTCAATTCAAGGGTGAAAGTGGGTCAGGGCGTGCGCGGCCGTTTGAGGTCAGCGCACGCCTTGAATGCCCATCACTCAGCGTCGCTCGTCAATCCGCGCGCTTCCAACATCGGCCCGACATCGGGCTGACGTCCGGCGAAGTTTTCGAACATGACGAAATAATCCATCGTCCCGCCGCGGCTCAATACTGTTTCACGGTAATGCTGGCCGTTCTCGCGCGTCAGACCGCCGTTATCGACAAACCATTTGCGGCTGTCGCGATCGAGCATCTCGGTCCACAAATAGCTGTAATAGCCTGCCGAATATCCCGCAGGGGAGCTGAAAATGTGATTGAAATAAGTGGAGCGATAGCGCGGCGGGACAAGGTCAATTTCCAGCCCCAAATCCTGCAAGGATGACCGTTCAAACGCATCGACTTTTTCAGGCGTGTCGATGGCCGCTGCCTCTGCTGGGCTCAGCGCGCTCCAGCGCATATCCAGCAAGGCTGCTTCGACCACTTCGCCAAAATCATATCCTTGATTGAATTTCGACGCGGCTTCGATGCGCTCGACCAATTCCATCGGGATCACTTCACCAGTTTCGTAATGGCGCGCATAGTTTTGCAGCACTTCCGGATAGGAAGCCCACATCTCGTGAACTTGGCTTGGGTATTCGACGAAATCCCGCGCAGTCGCGGTGCCCGATAGGCTTTCGTATTTTTGATCGGCAAAGAAGCCGTGCAGCGCATGACCAAATTCATGGAAAATGGTGTTCACATTGTCGAAACTGACCAATTGCACTTCGCCGTCGGACGCCTTGGGGATGTTCAACACATTGTAGATCACGGGTTTCGTGTCCCACAAATAGCTTTGATCGACGAAGTTCGACATCCACGCGCCGCCGCGTTTGGATGGGCGCTGGAACGGGTCGAAATAGAACAAGCCCAGTTCTGAACCATCTGCCTCAAACACGGTATAGACCCACACATCGGGGTGATAGGTCGGGATGTCGCTGCGGCGCTCAAACGTCAGGCCGTATAGTTTTTCCGACATGTAAAACACGCCGTCTTCCAACACTTTATCAAGCTGGAAATATTCCATCACAGCGTCTTCATCCAGGTCGTAACGCTCTGCCTTCACCTTGTTGGCAAAGCGGTACCAATCCCACGGCTGCACTTCGTAATTGCCACCTTCGGCCGCGATGGCTTCGTTGAGCATGGCCGCTTCGCGCCGCTGGGTTGCGGCGAGCGCAGGGACCATTTGCTCCATGAAATCGAGCGCGGTTTTGGGCGTTTTCGCCATGCGATCATACATCGTGTAGCTGGCCCAATCGGGTTCGCCGAACAAAGCCGCCTTTTCCGCGCGCAGGCCCGCAATATTGGCCAGCAACAGGCGCGTGTCGTGTTCTGGATTGGTGCCGTCGGAACGGTTGTGGCTCAGCTTGAAAAGCTGCTCACGCGTGGCGCGGTTTTCCAGCGCCGGCAACAAAGGCTGCTGCGTGGTGTTCTGAAGCGCAATCGCGTATTTTCCGGGGAAGCCCTTTTCGGTCGCAAACTCCGCAGCTGCGGCAATGTCCGCATCTGAAAGCCCAGCCAGTTCCTCCGCTGTATCAACAACCAGCGGTTGGTCGTTGGTGGCGGACCGCACCGCTTGGCTGAATTGAGTTGTCAGCGTGGAAAGCTCGGTGTTGATTTCCTTAACCCTCTCCCGCTGATCATCGGTCAGCAAGGCCCCGGCGTGAACCATTTGCTTGTAAGTTTCTTCGAGCAGTTTGGCGTCTTCGCGCGTCATCGTCATCGCGGCGCGATTGTCATAAACCGCTTTGACCCGCGCGAACAAAGCCGGGTTAAGTGTGATCGAATCGGAATGGGCCGATAATTTCGGGCTCATTTCGGTGTTGATTTCATCCAACCGATCGGTCGTGTTTGACCCTGTCAGCGCAAAGAACACGCGCGCCACCCGGCCCAGCATACGGCCCGATGTCTCAAGCGCGACAATCGTGTTTTCAAATGTTGCCGCATCGGAATTGTTGACGATGGCCTGAACTTCGGCCGCTTGGATTGCCATGCCCTGTTCAAACGCCGGGATGTAATCATCCTCTGAAATCGCGGAAAAATCCGGTGTCTGGAATGGCAAAGTGCTGTCGGCCGCAAAATAGCCTGTTCCTTCGGGAATGGTGACAGGCTCTGCGGCGATTTCGGTGGTCGGCTCCATATCGGTTCCTTGCGAATAACTGGCGCATCCTGTGAGCAGCGCAGCGGCTGAAACGGTGGAAAGGATCGGGACTAGTCCGGGGTTCTTCATGAAATTCTCTCTTGCTGTGTGTCGCGCCGCCGATTGCTGGCGAGAAGCCGCATGACGGCGGTATCGGATATCCCGTTTGAACAGGGGATTGCCGATAAATGCAAGGCGCGGATCCTCAGAAACGTCCCTACCTAGAACCGCGCGCCTATTCTGGCTGAGCAACCCCCAGTTGTTCTTCGATAAATTCCGCTTGGAGGCGGTAATAGAACAATTGGTTCGACAGTTTGCGCCAGCCATGCCCTTCATCGGGAATGCGGATAAAGGGTGCAGGCACGCCGTTTTCACGCAATGTGCGCACCATCACTTCTGTTTCAGAAATGTCGATGCGCGGGTCCATAACACCGTGGGAATAAAGAACCGGGACGGTGATCTGATCGGCTTTGCGAATGGGCGAATTGATCGTGTAAAATTCGCGCCATCTCTCTTCCGTGATATCGCCATATTCAATCCGATCCGCGGCCTTTAGCGAAGGCGAGGCGATCTCCAGCGCTGTGACCCAATCGGCCACGCCAAACAGCGAAACTCCTGCGACAAATTCGCCCGGAAATTCGGCAAGCACGGCGTTTACGGCATAGCCGCCGTACGAACCGCCCATAACCGCCGCCCGGTCACCGTCGATCAATCCATCCGCTGAGAGCGCGTCTTTTAGATCGACCAGATCGCGAACCGAATCGAGCCGCTTTTCACGGTCGTCCAGCATGGCATAGGTGCGGCCCAGCCCGGTGCTTCCCCGCACATTGGGTTGAAACACGGCAATGCCGCGGGCGACATGATATTGAGCAATGGGTTCAAACGACGCGACGCTTTGACCCGATGGGCCGCCATGGACGTCGAACAGCACCGGCGGAGCATCCGCGCCTGTGCCTGCCCCTTCGGGCAGGTAAAGCAAGCCTTGCAGCTCTACCCCGTCGCGCGCGGTGTAACGCACCACCTGCGGCCGAACCAAACGCGCCGGATCAAGGCCTGCAAGGTTCGCGGCGAACACTTTGTTAGCTGTGCCCTCAATCGGATTTGTCATCCAGATTTCGCCGGGAGTCTGCCAACCGTTGACCCGCACCAAAAGCTGCCCGTCGCCTTCACAATCAAGGCTGTAGCGCCCTTCTGGTAGGTCCGGCATTGCAATCGGACGCTTTTCTACCGTGTGCCAGCCGCGCAGACTGTCAAAGCCATCCTCGTTCTGTGTCCAATAAAGGTAAGAACCGCCCGGCCCCGGACCGCATAATTCGAGGCTTTCGACATCGCTGGAGCTTTCGAACACCCTCTGAAACGATCCGCTTTCGACATCGTAAAATGCCAACGTGCCAAATTCCCTGTCCAGATTGGTTGAAAAATAGAAGCCCGATGAATTGGGCATCCACTCAATCCCGCCCAGCGTGTGCGCCGCGCGCTGCTCCACCGGCGGTTCGGAAATAGTGGTCATCTGTTTTGTGGCGAGGTCTAAGAGATACAGATTGTCCGCATCCTCTCCAACGCGCTCTATCACGATAGCGTATTTGCCATCGGGAGAGATTGAGCGAGCGACAAGGCCCAAATCCGCCTCAACGATCAGCTCGGTCGTGCCGTCCATTGTGCCGCGATAAATGTCGAATACACCGGCCCCGCGCGCGGTGGATGCGTAAACGAAGCTGCCGTCGGCGGCGAAGTCACCAAAGATGCGAAAATCACCGGCGGCAGCGGGCAGGACCTCGCTCTCCTTATTCCCATCGGGGCTTAGGGCGAAATAGCCTGGTTGTTCATTGCCGTCGCGATCCGCAGAATAGAACAGGCCGGAACCATCAGGCGTCCATATCGGCGCAAACACGCCGGTTTTGAAGGTGATCTGCTGCGGTTGACCGCCGGTGGCGGGCATCACCCACAATTCCGATTCGCCCGTTACGTCCCATGCAAAGGCAATGGTCTGTCCATCAGGCGAAAGGTTCGCACCGCCGGCACCCGAGGCAAGCAGGTATCGGCCAATGTCAGCCGGATGTTCGCCCGCCCGCCCAATGGTCACGTCTGCGTCATCGGGCTCTATCGCTTCGATCGAAAGATCCGCGCCGGAGGCTCCGCCAAAACTCGCCTCCGCATCTTGAGCCACAGAAAGGGCGGGAACGGCTGTGCAAGCAGACGCGGCGAGAAAGGCAACAGTTCGGATCATGAAAACCTCATCGAAAGGCCAACGGATAAGACGTGCAGCGTAGACAATCACGGGTTTAGTGCAACGACGCAGCGCAAGAACCCCAATTCTAGCGCAATGTTTTCGCTGCCCTAAGTTTCCTGCCAGCATTGCATGTGGGCGGAATTTCTATAGCCAAAAGGAAAAGCACCCTTCCAAAAGAGCTGCCAAATGTTTGACTCGAATGAATTTGAAGAAGTTACAATCGGGTCAGAAAGCCTGGTGCCTTGGCCGCGCATCGCGGCGGTCGCGGCGATGGTCGGGTTTTCGCTCCCGACCTTTCTAACGGGACTGGAAGTCTCGATCGCATTGGCGCCGTGGGAGGCTCTGGGCGCGTTGGTCCTTGGCTCGCTGATCATTTTTGCGATTGGCGGTGTGATCGGAATGATCGGCGCGCGCACACGGATGAGCTCCTATCTTCTCATCAGGCTGGCATTTGGCGATGCGGGCGCAGGCCTTGTGAACATTGCCTTTGCGATTTCCCTGCTTGGTTGGTTTGGCCTCAACATAAACCTGTTTACTCAGGCGATGGAACGATTGGCCTTGGCCCTTTTCGATGTTCAATTGCCTGAAATCGCAATGGCCGGTCTTGCTGGATTGTGCATGACGCTCACGACACTGGTCGGATTTCGGGCGATCAATTGGCTTTCCACCTTAATGGTGCCGGTGCTCGGCTTTGTGACCCTTTGGCTGATCACCAGCGCATTGGGTGAGAAAAGCTTTGGGACGATAATGGCCGGTTCACCGCCGTCTGTGGCAGCGGACCAAGCATTGACCATCGGCAGCGGCGTTTCTGCCATTGTCGGCGCGATCATCGTCGGGGCAATCATCCTGCCGGACATCACCCGCTTTGCCAAATCGACCAAGGCGGCCGTAGGCACCGCCTTTATCGCCTATGTCCCCATTCAAATCATTGTCATGGGTGCGGCCGGGCTCGCCGGTTCGCTCGCACCAACAGCCGAGTTTCTCGATATTCTGATCGACCTTGGCCTTGGGCTGGGCGCGGTCATTATTGTGATTGCCAGCAGTTGGGCGCTGAATTCGCTTAACCTTTACAGCACAGTGCTCAGCGTAAAGGCGACCTTCCCCTCACTCAATCGCACGATGTTGACGGTGGGGCTTGGCGCGCTCGGCGTGATCTTTGCCTTGCTGAACATTCTGGACAGTTTCGTCACCTTCCTGATCTACCTCTCCGCAATCTTTGTGCCGGTGGCTGGGGTGCTGGTTGCAGACTATCTGGCGGTCAGACCCGAACACTATACGCTCAGCAATCTGAGCACCGGCCCTGCGATCAACACAAAGGCCTTTATCGCGTGGCTGATCGGCGCAGGATTTGCGATTGGCGAGATTCAGGGGTGGATCATGTCACCCAGCGGGTTTGCCGCGCTAGAGTCCATGGTGCTAACCGGGGCGGTCTATTTGGCCTTGGCAGCGGCCCTGCGCGGCCGGTCAATGCAAACTGAACCGACAGGCGAATAAATGCTGAGAATTGGAATTGATGTAGGCGGAACGCACACCGATGCGGCGCTGCTTGATGGCGATAGATTGCTGGCGTCCACCAAAGCCGCCACCAGCGCCAATGTCGTTACCGGGATCACGGATGCATTTGACGCGGTTCTCGCAGATGGCGGAGTCACGGCAGATGCGGTTGAGTGCGTGATGATCGGCACGACGCAATTCACCAACGCCGTTATTGAACGGCGCGAACTTGCCCCGGTTGCCGCGATCCGGATTGGGCTCCCTTCTGGCAAAGGATTGCCCCCATTCACCGATTGGCCCGGCGATATTGCGCAGGCGATTGGCGGTATGTCGTTCATGGTCGCGGGCGGTTATCTTTATGATGGAGAGCTGCTGGCCCCTCTTGACGAAGGCGCAATTGATGAAGCGGTTGCACAGATTGCGCAGTCGCCCCTGCGCAACATCGCCATCGCGTCGGCTTTTTCTCCGCTCAACGCCGGGCCAGAGGAATTTGTCGCAGAAAAAGTCAGAGCAGCAATCCCCGATGCAAGCATTTCATGTTCCCACACAATTGGCGGCTTGGGCCTTTTGGAACGAGAGAACGCCGCCATTCTCAATGCGTCTTTGCTGCCCTTTGCCGGGCGCGTTGTCGCGTCGTTTGAAGATGCACTGGTTCAGCGCGGCCTGACCTGCCCGCTCTATATAAGCCAGAATGACGGCACCTTGATGGACGCGGGGTTTGTGCGCCAATTCCCCGCGCTGACCTTTGCCTCTGGGCCCACCAATTCTTTGCGCGGGGCGTGGAAGCTAACCGGGCTTGAGGATGCGATTGTCGTCGATATTGGCGGGACAACATCGGATATTGGCGTGCTGCAATCCGGCTTTCCCAGAGAATCTTACAACATCGTCGATATTGGCGGCGTGCGGACCAATTTTCGCATGCCCGACATCTTGGCCATCGGCGTGGGCGGCGGCAGCGTGATCAGCCCGGATGGCAGTCAGATTGGCCCGCATTCGGTCGGCCACCGGCTCACCAGCGAAGGGCTGATCTTTGGCGGGACGCAGCTGACGCTGACGGATATTGCCGCCGCATCGGGCGCCCTTAAACTGGGCGACCCTACGCGGGTTGGTGATTTGCCCCGCGAAGTGGTCAAACAGGCGCAAGAGACGATGCATTCCATGCTGAACCGCGCGATCGATTCCATGCGCCCTGGTGGCCGCAAATTGCCTGTCATCCTCGTCGGCGGCGGAGCGGGTTTGGTGCAAAACACGTTGGATGCCGCAACCGAAGTGATCATCCCCGAGAATTCAGGAACCGCCAATGCAATCGGCGCGGCCATTGCGCAAATCGGCGGAGAGGCCGAACAAATGCTGTCCTATCACCAAACACCGCGCGAAGAGGCTTTGGCAAAGGTCACCGCGCTGGCCGAACAGGCCGCTGTGGCCGCTGGCGGCGATCCAGCGTCTTTGAAGGTCACCGATGTATCAGAAACACCTGTCCCTTATATGGATGAAGGCGCAATGCGTTTGCGCGTGAAAGTTGTCGGCGCCCTTGCTTCTAAAGAAGGGGCAGCCAAATGAAGATCGGCGCAGATGATCTCGACGCGCTTGCGCTCGGCTCTGTTTTCTTGGCAACCGGCGGCGGGGGTGATCCTTACATCCCAAAGCTTATCACTGCGCGCGCGCTCGAAGAATTCGGCCCCGCTACGATTATTGCTGCGGATGACCTTGCCGATGACGCCTTTGTTTGCGCCATTGGATCAGTCGGCGCGCCCACGGTCAGCCTTGAATTGCTCCCCTCTATTGACGAAGCAGCCGGCGCTCTTTGCGCATTCGAAGAACATTTGGGCCGAAAAGTCGACGCTTTGGCCGCATTTGAAATCGGAGGAGGCAATTCGCTTATCCCGCTGCTGGCCGCGGCAAGTCGAAACATTCCCATGATCGACGGCGACGGAATGGGCCGCGCTTTGCCAGAGGCTCAGATGATGACCTATGCCATGGCCGGCATCGCGCCAACGCCCTCTGTCTCGTATGATTATCGGGGCAATGTGCGCCATTTCGACTGCCCTGACCCACTTGAATATGAAGGCATCATTCGCGCCTGTGCGGTCGAATCTGGCGGCATGATCACCACGGTCGAACACCCCATGACGGGCGCAAAGTGCAAATCGGCGATCATTCCGGGCACCTTGTCTTTCGCGCTCCAATTGGGCCATCTCTTAGAACAAAACCGCGGGCCAGCGCAGGCCATCGCTGCCCCGCTGGCTGACCTGTTCGAAGGCACAATCTATGGTCCATGCCGGATGGTGTTCGCGGGCAAAGTCAGCACCAAATCATCGCGCGTGGTCGGGGGATATGATGTTGGAGAGGCGATAGTCGAGCCGCAAGACGGCGGCGGCGAACCCATGACGATCACCATCAAGAACGAATATCTCCTTGCCCAAATCGGCGAAGAGATCGTGGCCAGCGTGCCCGATTTGATCGTCATCGTTGATGCTGAAACATCAATCCCGATCAACGCAGAACGGTTACGCTATGGACAGCGCATCGCCGTGTTCGCGATTGGCGCACCTGGTGTCTATCAAACGCCCGAGGCCTTAACGGTCGTCGGTCCGCGCTACTTTGGCTTTGACCATGATTATGTGCCCTTCAGCCAGAGCGTAACCTAAGCTGCCCCGCTCAACAGAGGCAAACGTCTAAATGGTTGAAACTGGTGCCGCTTAGAGGATTCGAACCTCTGACCCCATCATTACGAATGATGTGCTCTACCAACTGAGCTAAAGCGGCAATCGCGCGGTGGTGGATTTTGAAAACCCACCACGCGCAGATTAGAAAGTGGAGGCCCGAGCCGGAATCGAACCGGCCTTCACGGATTTGCAATCCGCTGCGTAACCACTCCGCCATCGGGCCGAGCCGCCTCACTACAAGGCGGAAGCGGCGCACTAGCGATTCGCGAAGACAAAGGCAATGCGGCTTTCTCAACTATTGATCGGCGCTTGGCATCGAACGGTGCCTTTGCAGTCAGATCACGATCTAAGTCTGGACCCCGGCCCAAGGTTTGGGCACAGGATCGGTCATGACTATCGCCAGCCTTCTTGAGCCCATCACCGGCAAACCCGGATCCGCCCGTCTCGACCAAGCCAGCGATTGGATGCAGGGGCGAACAATGTATGGCGGAGCGAGCGCTTTGATCGCATTCACCATGGCAAAGCGCGCCTTTACAGATCTGCCCCCGCTGCGCGCCGCCCAGGTTGGATTTGTTGCACCTCTTGGCGAAGATATTGAACTTTCCGCTGAAATCATCCGGCAGGGGCGCAACGTCACCCAGGTCCGCAGCGAAATTCATAGCGGAGGGAAGCTGGCCCTCACCGCCTTTTGGCTTTTCGCCGCCGAACGGGACACCAACGCTTTTCGGCCTGCTGACGCCCCAGAAACATGGCCCGGGCCACCCGAAGACAACGCAAGTACGATGGTTGGCCAAGGGCCGAGCTTTATTCAAAACAATTTCGAAATTCGATTTGGCCAATCAAGGGACGCCGATCATGGGGCGACCATCCGTCGCTGGGCGCGTTTGACCGAAGATCATGATCTAGATCCCGTGAGCAAGCTGGTTCTGATGGGGGATGTGATGCCTCCCGGCGCCATGCGGATCATGCAACGGACCGGGCCGATCAGTTCAATCAATTGGTCCTTTAACGTGCTCGATCCAGAAACCCGTTCGCAAGACGGATGGTATCTGGCCGAAAATGCCAGCCAACACGCCGATGCAGGCTATTCATCAGAACGATTGCGCATGTGGGACAGCGAAGGCCGCCAAGTCATTGACGGCCTTCAATGTGTCGCGGTCTTTGGATAATACGCTGAGCAAATCAGGCGTTTTCCGCCTAAGCAGAATTAGACATCTTCAAATTTTGGCGCACGCTTTTGCATGCCAGCCATCACCGCTTCCATCTGGTTTTTGGTGCGCATGATTGCGTGCTGTTCAACGCTTTCCTCCAGCAAGATAGCATCCGTATCACGGTCCATCATACCCGCCGAAAGACGTTTTGCTGCGCGGATGGCGTGCGGATTGCGGTTGGCGATGTCGGACGCGATCGCGGTTGCTCTGGCAAGCGGATCGGCATCAAGGTAGGTTGCGAGGCCAAGCGATTGTGCTTCTTCGCCAGAAAACTCGCGATTGGTGTAAACGAGTTCGCGCAGCACATCATCGCGGACGACACCGCGCCACAACGCATAGCCGCCCATGTCTGGCACCAGACCCCATTTCAGCTCCATAATCGCCATCCGCGTTTCGGGGTGTGCAATGCGGATATCGGCGCCGCTGGCGATTTGAAGTCCGCCACCAAAGCACACGCCATGCAGCGCAGCGATTACTGGAACCGGCAATTTGCGCCACTGCGTCGCGACCTGCTGGAACTTGTTTGAATTGCCATAAGTCCGCTCTGTCAGATCAGGCTCATTAGAGCTTGGCGTGCGGCCAAAACTGGACGTATCCAACCCTGCGCAAAAGGCGCGCCCCTCGCCCGACAGCACGACCACTCTCAGCCCTTCGGTTTTTTCCAGAACAAAGCCAGCTTCGATGATACTCTCGAACATCTCGGGATCGAGCGCATTCATTTTGTCGCCGCGGGTAAAGCGCACTTGCGCGACGCCGTCGTCCCCCAATTCGATCGAGACACGATCATTACCCGGCATCAATTGCTTCGCGGCCATTTGGCTTTCCTTAAATTCCTAATTGGTTGCGATACGAAACTGGCGCAAGCAACCGCTCGTGTCCAGTAACGATTGCCCAATCGGAACAGGCGCTATTGACTGTTAGGGTTGGGTATCAATGGCGAAATTTGCCGGTTCGGGTGGGGCATCAAGGTAGTAGCCGCCGTCTGGATGCGTGGCGAGGATAGATGACAAGCCAAACGGAGCCAGCTTGCTGCGCACCCTTGCGACATGAACAGCAACGCTGTTGGTCTCAGGCTCAAAATCAATACGCCACACATCCGCAAGCAGCTGACGCCGGGTCAACGGTTGACCCGGTTGCTGCGCTAGCCGCCACAGCAATTCAAATTCACGCGGGTGAAACCCAAGCCAGCGATCGTCCACACGTCCGTCGCGATGAAACAGATCCAGCGTCACATCGCCCGCTTCTCGAAATCGCGATATGAGCGTGTCGTCATCTGGGAACATGTGTGTTGCAGCTATTGAGTTCATAGTTTGCCCCCGGCTCGCATAGAATAGACAGCGTCTTGAGTGAAAATCAGATGATCCAAAAGGTCGATATCAAGCGCTTTGGCCGTCGTTTTTAGACGGCGGGTTGATTCAATATCGAATTGACTCGGGCGGCATCGACCAGAAGGATGATTGTGCGCCACGACAAGCCCCTTGGCGTCCATTGAGAGCGCCTCGCTGAACAAGTCCCGCATTCGAAACGACAGCTTATCCAAGCCTCTGCGGCCGAGCGGAGCATCTCCGACAAAACTCTGCGTTTCGTCCAAAAACACCGCATGAAAGTGTTCCGTTTGATCAAATGGAGTAAGCACCATTGTGCGCAGATATGCTACGATTGCACGGCCACGCCTTGACGGTCCTGACGCCCTGGAATCGGTAATAGTCGGAATCGCTATCATTTGATACGTTCGCGCCAAGCAGCTTGTGCAAGACTCAGGTAGCTGGCCTGTTTCATTGCCGCGAAAGGATGAGTCGAATTTATGGCAATTCGCCAATCACGATAGGGGCCAAATTTTCGAATTCTCGAGATGTGCGCGGTAAGGCCGATGGCTAGTAGCAAGAGCTGTATCCAACCTGGAGCGACAACCATAACAGCATAGCCCTTGGGCGAGATCGGTTCTACGATGCCACTGGCTAGGTGTGCAGACACAGCGACGACCTGCATTGCTGCTATCCACAAAGTATAATTGCGATTGGCGTAGAGAGCGATAGTTACCCAAGCAGCGGCCGCAAAGGCATCAACGGTCGCTAAGAAAACGTCCACGTCCGTTAAAAAATGCAAATTGGTATCGATGAGGTCTTGGGCGCTCGTTATCAATTCGAACAGCAACAACCATGTGAATGCAACTGCTCGCTCGGGACCGCCACCCAAAAGGATGGCGGTAATTCCGATCGTCCATGCAAGGTAGGCTTGCAGGACAATACGGAAATCCCAAGTGAGAAGTTCGGCGATCATACAGTTGGCTCAGCGCACCAATTCTGGAGTCTGCTCGATCGACGCTTCGGTGAGCGGGGTTTCTTGTTCGGACCCCAATTTCTCAACGCCAATCTTGTTCAATTCCGCATGGACCCGAAGCAAGTTGGTCGACATCGACAACGCTTGCCCTTCCGCTTGATTAAGGCGGAGCAGCGCACGCTGTCCCGCATCGACTTCTGCAGCTGGGTTCTGACGTGCGGAAAGCATCGCCTGTTTAAGTCTTGCAAAAGCGATCATCGATTCATCCGCCAATGCCTCGGCTTCGCGGATTAGTTTGCGTAGGTTCTGGGCATCAGTCTTCATACGTTCGGTCATCAAGGGCAACTCCGATAGCGTCCCCTTGCTCTTCAGGAGATGCCTTGTTCAATCGCCGAGCCGGCCATCTGTCCGTCCAACGCTTCGCTAATCGTCAAAGCTGCGGTCACAGTAAGGACCACGGCAGCCAAAAAGCCGAACGCGATTCCCATAATCGCGGCGAAACGGAACAAGACAGCGTGTTCACCGTCGAGCACCCGGGGAACGACCCGCGGCTCTCCAGGATGCAGCCAAGGCGCCTGGTCAACCAGAGGCAAAACGTCGCTCATCACGAGTTCGCCCGGATCGTTACCCTCTAACGTTTCGCCAATTTCGTTCTGGTTCGGGACCTGACTTTTGCTGTATACAGTTTCGCTAAAGGCCTTCTGTTCCTTGCTACCACTCTGATTTTCATCAGAAACCTTGTCGCCCGCCCGAGGGGATTTGGCACGATTTTCTGCCCGGTGTCGCTCCACAAGCTCCCCGAGATTTTCAGCCTTATAGATATCCTTTAGGGCGCGAATGTGCTGATTGATTCGAGTTTCGGAAACACCGAGCTCTTGCGCAATCACCTTGATCGGAATTCTCCGATCAATTCGCTCCATTACGGCGCGCTGTCGTTCAGTCAGCGGCCGCAAGGATGCGGATGACATGATTTCCTCCGTTTGAAGTTAACTGAAAACTATTAATGCTCTAAGTAACATCTTGATACAAATTTGTTGGAAGAAAAATCTTCCTCGGGCGAAATCATCACTATGCCGCGGTGCTGTTCACCCCCAAAGATGAAAGATATCGTTTGATATTGCGCGCTGCTTGACGAAGTCTCTGCTCATTCTCAACCATAGCGATGCGAACAAATCCTTCACCTTCTTCGCCATAGCCGACACCCGGTGCGACTGCGACTTCAGCCTCTGTCAGCAATTGCTTTGAAAATTCTAGACTTCCCATGTCCACCAATGCTGGGGGCAAAGGTGCCCATGCAAACATAGAAGCCGCCGGAGGGGGAATGCCCCAACCTGCGCGCCCGAACGATTCCACCATCACATCGCGCCGTTTGCGATAAAGGGCGCGGTTAGACTCCACGATATCTTGAGGGCCATTAAGCGCCGCGCAGGCGGCCGCTTGGATCGGAGTGAATGCGCCGTAATCAAGATAGGATTTCACCCGTGTGAGGGCCGCAATCAATTGCTTGTTGCCAACCGCAAACCCCATGCGCCATCCCGCCATAGAGTAAGTCTTGCTCATACTGGTAAATTCAACCGCGACATCTTTTGCCCCATCAACTTGCATAATCGATGGAGTCGGATTGCCATCGTAATAAAGCTCTGAATACGCCAAATCAGATAGGACCCAGACCTTGTTATCGCGCGCCCACGCGACCAGCCGTTCATAAAAAGCAAGGTCAACAGTCTCAGCCGTCGGGTTGGAAGGATAGCTTACGACCAAAACACTGGGGCGCGGTACGGTGTAGTTCATCGCGCTTTCGAGCGAACGCCAATATTCTTCGTCCGGGGTCGTTGGGACCGCGCGAATGGTGGCGCCAGCAATGATGAATCCAAATGTATGGATGGGGTAGGAAGGATTGGGCGCAAGCACCACGTCGCCCGGCGCGGTGATCGCATTCGCCAGCGAGCCAAGTCCCTCTTTCGATCCCATCGTAACGACCACTTCGGTCTCAGGGTCAAGATCGACACCAAAGCGGCGCTCGTAATAATTGGCCTGAGCTCGGCGCAATCCGGGAATACCCTTCGATTGGGAATAGCCATGCGCATTGGGCTTTGCCGCGACCTCACACAATTTGTCGATGACATGTTGCGGAGGCGGCTGATCGGGATTGCCCATCCCCAGATCAATGATGTCGCGGCCTTCTTGACGCGCAGCGTGACGCATCGCGTTCACCTCTGCGATCACATAAGGCGGCAGCCTCTTCATACGGTAAAATTGTTCGTCCATTTGACCCCTAGTCTTGTTGTGAATGCCCAAAATGCTGACTGACCAACGTTGCATTTTACGCCATTAACGGTCGATGTGAAGAGCCGTTTGGTCTATGCCGCATTAGAGTTAGTGCGTTGCTCAACAAATTATGCTGCTTTAACTCGCTGCTTGTAGAGTATTGCGTGCAGCCCAAGCCACTGCTGTTGGGCTGAAATGAGGGATAGACAGAGATGGCTGGCACCAATGACGATACCTCCGATCATGGCGGCATGTTCGGCAATATTGCATCGCTGACATCATTCTTCGACATGCAGGGCAAGGCGATGCGCGGCATGTTGGCCCAGGGATTGCCCGGCGACGGCGACATTGCCGGTATGGCAGCCAAAGGCGCCCAGTCCTTTGCCGCTCTATTCCCCCAAAGCGACAATGCTGGCGAATTGGCCGAATGGGCCAAGGCAAGCGGTGAATTGCAGCAAATGTGGCTTGAATTTGTGACCCATCAGGTGACTTCAGCCGCGAGCAAATCGGCCACTCCAAAATCCATGCTGGATCCTGCGCAATGGTTGATGATGTCGCAAAGCATGGTGAAGCAATTGCCGACCGGCGCGATTGAAGCGCAAGGAAAGCTGGCACAGGACACTCTGCAATTGTGGCGCGGCGTGATGGAAAATTTCGTCGGAAATGTGGGCGGGTCAGGCGGCGATGAAGCCGCGCCAGATCTGCCGCGCAAAGATCGCCGCTTTGCCGATCCGGCATGGAGTGAGCAGCCGGCCTTTGCCCTGCTGCACCAAACCTATTTGATGTTGGCCGAGTATTTTCAGCAAGCGGCCGCGTCTATTGACGGCGTAGATGGTGCCAAGAAAAAACAACTGCAATTCGCGATAGCCACGCTTTCAGAAGCGATGAGCCCTGACAATTTCCTGCTGACCAATCCTGTCGTTTTGAAACGCACTGTCGAAACGCGTGGGCAAAATCTGGTAAGCGGGATGCGGCATCTTATCACGGACTTAAAGCGCGGGCAGCTGACGCACACTGATCCCGACGCTTTCACTTTGGGTGAGAACCTCGCGGCCACTCCGGGCAAAGTTGTTCACGAAACGTCCTTGTTCCAGCTCCTTCAGTACAGCCCGTCGACAAAGGATGTTTACGAAATCCCGCTGGTGATATTTCCACCTTGGATAAACCGCTTCTACATCCTCGACCTCACGCCCAAAAAGAGCTTCATCAAATGGGCCGTTGATCAAGGGATGACCGTTTTCGTCGTAAGCTGGAAATCGGCGGACGAAACCATGGGAGAGATTGTGTGGGACGATTACATTCGCGCCCAGATCGAGGCGATCGATACAATCCGTGCCCGGTTGAAAGTTCCTGATGTTCACGCGATTGGGTATTGCGTGGCGGGCACAACGCTTGCCGCGACATTGGCCATCCTTGCGCGGCGCGGGGAAGCCGACAAAGTTCGCAGCGCGACCTTTTTCACCGCTCAGGTTGATTTTGAACGCAGTGGGGATCTCAAGCATTTCATCAAGGAATCCCATCTAGAGGTGATCGATAATCTATCGCCCACCGGATATTTGGACGGCAGATATCTCGCGGCGGCCTTTAATGCCTTGCGCAGCAAAGACCTGATCTGGAACTATGTGGTCAACAATTACCTGCTGGGAGAAGACTATCCCGCCTTCGATTTGCTCCATTGGAACGGCGACGTCACCAATCTCCCCGCCAAGTGGCACAATGACTATCTCAGGGATCTGTACCGGGACAACAAATTGGTCGTACCCGGAGCAATCGAAGCGGATGGAACGGCGATTGATCTGACGCAAGTAAAGACCCCGTCGTATATTCAGGCCGGACGCGAAGATCATATCGCACCAGCCGAAAGTGTTTGGCGCATTACGGATCATTTTGCCGGACCACTCGAATTCCTGCTGGCAGGGTCGGGGCACATTGCAGGCGTGGTAAACCCGCCAGCCGCCGGCAAATATCAATATTGGACCGGCGACAACAATGCGTCCTCACTCAAGGCCTTCATCGAAAGCGCCGAGGAGCATCCGGGCAGTTGGTGGCCGCATTGGCTCGGCTGGCTGGAAGGACAAGCCAACACGCGCGTTGCGGCGACCGGCAAGCGCAAGCCGGGCGGTCGCGGGGACACCGTCTTGGGCGACGCTCCGGGCAGTTATGTGAAGACGCGCTAGCAAAAAGAAATTTCACCCTCGCCCAGAAACCCGGGCAATTTTCACTCAATCTCAATGCCATAACCTCATTATTGTGCACTGCACAAAAAACTTGACTTCGCACTTGCAATCGCTATTTTGTGCAGTGCAACAAGAAACGAGGTTATCATGGCCGACGCCAAGATTCAGAGTGAAAAAACGCAAGCGGTAAAGACAACCGCCGCTAAGGCACCAGCCAGCAAATCGAAGATCGATGCCGCTGCTGAGCAAGCCTATGCCGAAGCCGCTGCCCAGAAAGCTGCTCCTAAGAGCTCGGCCAAAACCGCAACAACCAAGGCTGTGTCAGCCAAGCCAGCGGCTAAGGTCGCAGCCGCAAAGAAAACGGCCGCTGCTCCCGCTCGCAAGGCAAGCGTCAAGAAGGCCCCAGCCAAAAAGGCTGCGCCCGCTCGTAAGGTGGCTGCAAAGAAAACTCCTGCAAAAACCAGCGCTGCGAAAAAACTAGCCGTCAAAAAGACGCCGGTCGCCGCGCGCAAGACCGCCAAGAAGGCGGCTCCCGCACCGACCAACTCCAATCCCGTTACAAAACTGAAGGATACCATCATGGCAACCGCAGAAAAATCGACCATCACCGCACAAGCCAAAGAAATGGCCGCCGATATGCAAACACGCGCAAAGACCGCCTATTCGAAAGCCGGCGAATTTGCTGGTGAAGCCGGTGAATTCAACAAAGCCAACCTCGACGCTGTCGTTGAAAGCGGCAAAATCTTCTTCAGCGGCGCACAAGATCTCGTCCGCGCAAACGTCGTCACCGGCAAAGCCGTAGTCGACACTGTCACAGAAGATGCCAAGAAAGTTGCTTCGATCAAATCGCCAACTGAACTGGTTCAACTTCAAGGCGAACTCGCACGTCGCAACTTTGACGCCGTCGTTTCGTTCGGTTCGCAACGCACCGAAGCGTGGGTTAAACTCTACAACGAAGCGTTCGCTCCGATTTCAAACCGAGTGAGTGTTGCTGCTGAGAAAATCTCGAAAGCTGCATAAACCTTTGCATCAGTTTCTAAGCCGGGCCTCTCCTCTCTCTCCCAAACCCGGTTTATGAAAGCGCGCGAAAGCGCAGAGGCCGCGCCGACCGATAGGGTCCGCGCGGCCTCTTTCTTTGCGCACTCTCTATTTGCAAAGCCCGCCTTGGCCTATTTTGCAAAGTCTGCTTTGGGAATTTGCAAAGAAGTTTAGAATATGGCGTAGCCCCAGAAGCAAGGCCAAGCACCTTGCGCAGACGCAAACGAATCCCATAATGGAGCCTTATGGCCAATTTGTTGTTACCTTTGCCCGATGACGCATTCGTCCTTGGCGATTTCTCTGTCCAAGGATTGCAATTTTGCGCCTCCGCAAATGGCGAGGGCGATGATGATAAGGGTGATGACGGCAGCGACACCGAAATCGGGATCGCAACCAAGACCCGCACCAAACCTAAAAAGCCGAGCCAATACAAAGTTCTGTTGCTGAACGACGATTACACGCCGATGGAATTCGTGGTGATGGTTCTCAAACGCTTTTTCAGTATGGATATCGAACAAGCAACCCGAGTTATGCTGCACGTCCATCAAAAAGGGGTCGGTGTTTGCGGCGTCTTTTCCTACGAAGTGGCCGAAACCAAGGTCAATCAGGTGATGGATTTTGCCAAGCAGAACCAGCACCCTCTGCAGTGCACGCTCGAACAGGCGTGAATGCAGCCCGGTTTGCCAATCCCCATACCCTGAAAATGCTTTGGCGGATGGGCCCGCCGAAACAACGCCGGTCTTTTCAAAAGTGATATGGGCGGCCGGTTTTGGTGGCGGCTGTGCGGCTTGTTTGGAGGGATTGCATTTGTAGGGCATGACGCGGCTAGAATTTCGCGCTAGAGGCGTCTCGCAGCATAACGCTTTACCCGATCCAGGCGCCGTGCTTGTTCTTGCAACCGAACCAATCGGGACGACGGACGAAACGTGCTGAAACGCATTCCAAGTGTTGATCGCTATATTTTCCGATTGGTCGCCGTGCCGATGCTGGGCGTCTTTGCGCTGGCTGCATCGCTGCTGCTTTTGGAAAAAATGCTGCGGCTGTTCGATTTTGTCGCGGTTGAGGGCGGCCCCATTGGCGTCGTCTTCAAAATGCTTGGCGCGCTGATCCCTGAATATGCCAGCCTTGCAATACCATTGGGCCTGCTGCTGGGCGTGCTGTTGGCCTTTCGCAAACTGGCCACATCCAGCGAACTTGATACGATGCGAGCAGTGGGCTTGTCCTATTGGCGGCTCTTGCGGGTGCCCTATGCGATCACTCTGGTTCTGGTTGCCGTGAACGTAGCGCTGGTTTTCTACATCCAACCGCTCAGCCGATACTATTACGAACAGATGGAATATGAACTGCGCTCAGGCGCGTTGGGTGCATCTATCAAAGTTGGCGAATTTACGACGCTGGCCGACCGGATGGCGCTGCGCATCGAAGAAAGCAGAGATGAAGGGCAGCGTTTGGTCGGAATTTACGCGCGCGTCGCCAATGACCGCGATCAAATCCTGACCATCAGCGCCCGCGAAGGATCGTTTATGGCAACCAGCGATGATCCCGACACCATCATCCTGCGCCTGACCGAAGGACTGCTTATCCAAGACACCGGCAGCGAGACACCGCGTGTGCTTTCATTCAGCCGCCATGATTTGCCCATCGATCTGCCCACCGTGGAAGCATTCCGAACGCGCGGGGAGGCAAGCCGGGAATACATATTGCCCGAATTGCTCCGCATCGGGTGGAGCGAAGGCAGAACTGAGGCAGAGCGGGACGCCAGCCAAGCGACATTCAATTACCGTATGGTCGAAGTGGTTATGATGCTTTTGATGCCGCTGCTCGCAGTGGCGCTGGCAATACCACCAAAACGATCGACCAGCGCACTTGGCGTGTTCGTTTCGATCATTCTTGTAGTCTCCTATCACAAGATCAATCAGTATGGCGAAGACGTTGCAACCTTGGGCAGGATCGATCCTGTCGTGGCCTTATGGGGGCCGTTCGTGGTGTTCGCAGCATTGATCCTATGGATGTATTACCGCACAGCCCATGTCCCCGGCGGGCAAGCGCTGGGAGCGCTGGAGACTATGTTTGCAAAGCTTTCCAAACGGGTCGGCAAATTGTTCGCGCGGCGCAAGCCGCCGTCTCTGATCGCAGAGCATGACGTCCCAGAAAACCAAACCCCCAGCGCGGAACGGTTAGGCGCATAGATTTATGCAGTTCGATTTTTTCCCATCGCGCACATTGACGCTCTATCTGGCGAAGCTGTTTGTCGTGCGGATTTTTGCTGTTCTGGTGATGCTTGTGCTGGTTTTGCTGGCGCTCGACCTGCTGGGTTCAAGCGGAAAAATTCTGGAACCTGATGGGAATGGTCAGGCCGAAATTTTGAAATATGCTGGCCTGCGCGTCCCCCAGCTGATAGCCCGTTTTCTGCCCTATTCGGTGCTGCTTGCAACGCTCATTGCGCTGGTAACGCTCAACCAAAACAGCGAAGTGGTCGCGATGAAAGCGGCGGGATTGTCTGCCCATCAGGTCCTCTCTCCGCTCCTTCTCACAGCGGCCGTTCTGGCTGTGGTCAGTTTTGGATTTAATGAGCGGGTCGTCACCCGCGCCAATTCATCGCTGAAAGCGTGGGAGGCCGCCGACTATGGACCAATCCCAGACAGTTCTGACACGCGAGCCAACGTCTATCTGACCGACGGCACAAACATCCTTTCAGCAGCCTCTTTGACCGGGACCGGCGAAACCATCACGCTTGAAAACGTGACGTGGGATGCGCGCGGCCCCGGAGGTATTGTAACCGAGCAAATTCGCGCAACACGCGCAACCTATGCTGCCCCCGGCTGGCAGTTGGAGGAACCGCGCCGTTTTAAAGTGGGCAGCGTCGAGGTTGAGAATTTGGAGACGGTGGTCGTCGGGCAAGACCTCACACCGGCACAGATCGACCTTCAGTCGATCGATGTGGACGGACAATCCTTTTGGGAATTGGCAGAGACTATTGGTGCCTTGGACGCGGTTGGCAGGCGAACGTCGGAATTGCGGGTCAAATGGTGGCACCGCATTTCAGGGCCATTGGCAGCGTTTCTCATGCCGCTGCTGGGGTCGATCGCCGCGTTTGGCCTCGCCCGGTCAGGCCAGTTGCTGGTGCGGGCAATCATCGGAATGGCGCTCGGATTTGCCTATTTCGTAGTCGACAACGCCGCGCTCGCTATGGGCAGCTTTGGCGGCTACCCCCCTTTCCTCGCAGCTTGGGCACCATTCTTCCTGTTTTTCCTTGTGGGTGAGACGGTCCTCATCCGAACCGAAGAATGAACAAAGAAAATTGGTCACTGCGCCTTGCCCGCGCTGATGATGCTGAAAAAATGCCTGCAATCGAACAGGCGGCCGGCCAGTTGTTCGCAGACGTAAGCGGTCTATCGGACCTTGCCGGGCATGCACCTATTCCGATTGATCGGCTGCAACGCTACATTCGAAAAGGGCACTGCCTTGTCAGTCACCGCGACGAGGAAATGGTCGGCTTTCTCGTGACCGAACCGTTTGGGCGTGAATTGCACATTTGGGAGATGGACGTCCATCCCGCAGCACAACGCAGCGGCGTCGGATCAGGGCTGCTGCGAGCATGTATGATTGATGCGCGCAATTCCGCCTTTCGTGCGCTCACACTTACAACATTTCGCGATGTCGCATGGAACGCACCATTCTATGCGCGACTGGGGTTTGAAGAGGTCACAGACCTCGATTCCCACCCTCGATTGGCGAGTGAATTGGCCGCAGACGCGGATAACGGCCTACCCCCTGATCGGCGCTGCGCGATGATCCAATTTCTCAGCTAAAGCGGCGTTAGCGGCGCACCATCGTGCTGCGGGCAATCCGCCCGACCAATGTCACCATGCCGGGATGGTTGGCCCCTTCATATGTTGAGCCGCTGCCAAGCTCCCGCGCCAAACGGCGATGGGCCTCTGGCAGATCGTGATAGGGCATGGACGGCATCAAATGATGCAAAGCGTGATAACGCAGGCCAACGGGCGCCCAAATCTCGGCAGCCAGGCCTGGCGGCGGCACATTCACACTATCGAGGAATTGCGCGGTCACGGTCATGGGATCACCGTCATTTTCCCACAAATGCGCGACCAAAGTGCGCAGTTGATTGAGCAGAGCGGTCAGCGAAACAATCACGAGTGCGATCAGCAATGGACGCCAGCCAATCGCAAAGGTGCTGCCAATCAGGACTATCGCCCAGATTGACGCGCCGGTTTCTTGCCAAAGCACCCTCTTGGCCAAATCGCCTGTGGCTGGTTTGCGCCGGAAATCGGGATTGATAGAGAGCGAAGACAACCGTTCCCACGTGAACGTGCGGATTGCCGGGATAACCGCGCCCAGCGGAACCAAAACAGCGTTCCGCACAATCAAGGCAATCGGCGCAAGCAGAGCCACGATGACAAAGAGAGGCAAGCTCCAAGGCTTCATCAAAGCAAGTGGGAGATATTCAGGATCCTCGATCGTGCCATATTGCGTCCGCTTGTGATGAATCACATGCACCCCTTCATACATGAAGCTGGGGGTGAGCATCGGGATACCAACAAGCAGATTCCAGCCGGTGCGAAACCCCGGCAATGCGTCACGGTGAATGTGTGTCAGTTCATGTATGAACATCAAGGAACGATACAGCGCAAGCGACGCCGCCAAGCCCGCTGCAATTGCAACCACGGCGTTTGTCGCCAAGATCGCAACCGCGATCCCGCCATAACCAATCGCCGTCGAAACCAGCATATCGGTCCAATAAATGCGCGCACGGGCATTGCCCAAATCCTTTGTCAGATCACGTGCAGCGCGCAGCAGATCTTTGTCATCTGCGTCAACAAAATCGGCGCGCACGGCCCGCGGCGGATTGCTGTTGCCGGTTGCATTAGGGTTTATCGGTTGGTGCATATTTTGTATCGTTTTCGCTTGGTTCGCGGGTTTTGCCAACGTGCTCATACCGCATTCTGGCCAAACTGAGCAAACAGGCATTCTAGGAAAGAGTGATCGATTGGCTTGCGCATGGCGATTGGGCACGACACAGAAGCAAGCGGGATGATTACAATACGAGGGCAAACCCTGTGACGGATGCGAAGATAAGCATTGAGGCGATCTCCGACAAGAAAGGGCGCGCCCGCTTTGTCGATTTGGGGCGCGCATTTGCCGCAAGACTGGATCATTCGGTGCCGCAATTGCGCAGCGAACAACTTGAATTGGTCGATCCTGCGAAAAACCCGTTTTTCGGCCATGCGCGCGCCCAACTTTTCATCGCGCATGCCAATGGCAAGCCGGTTGGGCGCATTTCCGCCCATATTGATGAAGTCGCGCTCACGATGCCGGCGCACCAAGGTTTCGGACCTGACACCGGATTTTTCGGATATTTCGACGCAGACAGCGAAGAGATCGCAGTCCAGCTGATCCAAACTGCAAAAAATTGGTTGCACAATGAGGGAATGACCCGCGTGGTTGGCCCGATATCTTTGTCGATTTGGGAAGAGCCCGGCTTGTTGGTAAAAGGCCAAGACCACCCGCCAATGATTATGATGGGCCACCATCCAGACCATTATGCAGCATGGATCGAGCGGGCCGGCTTTAAGCGAACAAAAACGCTGTTCACGTACGACTTGGACATCACGTCCGAATTTTCTCCTTTGCTCCAGCGCGTCGTAAAATCTGGTCATAAGAATTCGCGGATCACCATCCGAACCGTGCGGAAAAAGGATTGGGATGCTGAGGCCGCAACAATCTTGAGCATTCTCAACGATGCGTGGTCAGACAATTGGGGCTTCGTTCCCCTCACCGAAGAAGAAATCGCCTATACCGGCGTAAAACTGCGTCCCATCATTCACGAAGATCTGAACATGATCGCCGAGGTTGAAGGGCGGCCGGTGGCCTTTATGCTGACCTTCCCAGACGTCAATCATGTCCTTGCGCAGATAAACGGAAAACTGTTGCCCTTCGGCTGGTTTCATATGCTGCGCTGGCTGCGGAAACCGGCGGGATCGGGCATGCGCGTGCCGCTAATGGGAGTCTTGAAAGAGTTCCAAAATTCGCGAATGGCCAGCCAGCTTGTCTTTATGATGATCGACGCGATCAAAGACGTCGCCACCAACAAATACGGCTCTACTCGGGCTGAGGTTGGTTGGGTGCTAGAAGACAATCAAGGCATGGTCGCCATATCCGAAGCCATCGAAAGCTCGGCCAATCGCGAATATGCGATTTACGCTATGGACTTGTGATCCACCCAGACGCGCAAAGTAGAAAGGCCCCCACTCTAGAAGAGCGAAGGCCTTTCAGGATCGTATCACCAGCCTCTTGGACGGGAGGGGGGAATGGGCGGTGATATAGAAACAATGCACAGCTGAAAAAGGCGTTCCCGGCCTCAAAAAATTCCTTAAAAATTCTGCTGATCTGGATCATTCACAACACGGCACCCATATAGATAATCAGCGCGAGAAAGGCCCTGCTTTGGGGCGACGCTCCATGAGTATGCCATTATGGTCTTGATGCAGACCAATTTGCCTAGCGTTGAACAGGAGAGAAGCATGTCACTGGGTCAACAAGTTGCGGAACACCTGCCCTTCCTGCGCCGTTATGCGCGGGCGCTGACGGGTTCTCAGTCAACCGGTGATAGGTTTGTTCGCGCCACGCTCGAAGCCGCGTTGGCAGATGAAGAGCTGAAGAGTTCCTTGAACGGCGGGCGCATCCCACTTTACCGGGCGTTTAATGCAGTTTGGTCCAGCGCCTTTATCGACATCGCCAAGGAAGATGCGGTGGTGGAAGGCGGCGAGCATGAATTGGGCGCGCAAAACCGTCTCGGCGCGATCACTCCAATGAACAGGCAGGCCTTGCTCCTCACGACACTTGAAGAGTTTTCCGCTGCGCAGGCGGCGCAAGTGATGGACTTAGAGCCATCTGAAGTGGAGGCATTGGCAGCAGAGGCTGTGCGCGAGATTGACAAACAGCAGGCGACTTCGGTTCTGATCATCGAAGATGAGCCGCTGATCTCCATGCAGCTTGAAGATCTTGTCACGTCCTTAGGTCATGAGATTTGCGGAACCGCAGCGACCCGCACGCAAGCCTTGGAAGTGGTGGCCGATAAAAAACCCGGCCTTGTGCTTGCCGATATTCAACTTGCCGATGGATCATCCGGCCTGGATGCGGTGGATGATATTTTGGCTATCGACAGCGTGCCGGTCATTTTCATTACGGCCTATCCAGAGCGTCTTCTGACCGGCGATCGGCCAGAGCCCACTTATCTGGTGACCAAACCGTTTCAAGAGCAGACCGTAAAAGCCGCCATCGGCCAAGCTTTGTTCTTTGGATCGAGCAGGCCGCTCGACTAGGGATTGCATGCGCTATGGGGCCGCTTGATCCAACCCTTCATGCGTTTCTCTAATCTGAAACTCGCTGCGCTGACGCACCGGGACACCCATCACACATCGGACGCCTTCGGGCAGGAAGTCCAGTTCGACCCGATGTTTGAGCTCATGAGCGACAATTTTCTCAATCAACTCGGTGCCAAAGCCCCGTTCGCGTGTTTCGGAGACAGCCGGCCCGCCGGTTTCGGTCCATTCCACAATCGCCAGATTGTTTCCTTCAAGATGCCAACGCAGATTGATGCTTCCGTCCGGTACGCTCAATGCCCCAAATTTGGCGGCATTGGTCGCCAGCTCATGAATGGCCAGCCCAAATGACAATGCGTCGTTTGGTGCGAGTTGGACAGGCGGCCCTTCGGTATTCAAACTTCTCCCATCGGCCTCAACGAAATGGCGCATCTCAGCCTCAATTACGGCTTCAATCGGTGTTGTCCCCCAATCGGTCACGGTTAGAAGGTCGTGTGTCGCAGATAGCGCTCTGATCCGCCCCTCTAGGCTGTCAGCAAAGCTATCGAGGTCGCTCGACCTGCGGCGCGTCAGCGATAGAATCGACAAGACATTGGCCAGCGCATTTTTAACTCTGTGATTCAACTCACGGCTTAAGGAATTGCGGATCGAATGCTGCTCTTCAAAAAAGGCCAAGCGCGCCTGATCCTCGATCGTCTGTTTGACGAGCATGCGCAGGATCAACATGAGCAGGCTGGCCAACGCCAGACCGGCAATAAGGGTAAGCATCGAAAGCGCGCTCAGCCGCTTCGCTCCGGCTGAATCGATCACCAGCAGCAGATCCCGATTGGCGATGGTGACCGGCTGTTCCAACCGATCTATCCCCTCCGACCCCAACGAACGGGACACCAGCAAGTTCGACGTTTCGCCCACTCCATCATACAAACGCACGCCCAACTCGGTGGGCGGTGCGCGCTCGATTGCGGCATCCAAAAACTTCGCCGCATCGAATGAACTGAACACATATCCAGCCAATTGACGCGCCTGTGATAGGGACCCGGGAACAGGTTCGTAAACCGGCATGAAAATCACAAAGCCCGGCGTCTCGCCTGCGCCTTCTTGCCCCAGCACAATCTTGCCCGAAGCATATGGCATGACAGTTCGTTTGGCTTCGTCCATTGCCGCCGCACGCGCAGGTTCAGAATACATGTCGAACCCCAATGCTCGGCGATTGCGGCTGGTATCCGGTGAAAAATATGTCACCAACGCCAACACTTCGCGGTCATGCGAAACCGGTTGTTGAAGGCCGGGGAAATTGGGCTGGCTGATCCTCGTCCGCGCCAGAAATGGCTCAACGTCTTCGCGATCAACCGCGCTGATCCAGCCAATACCCTCTGCCCCGCGATAACTCTGGTCCAAGCGCAATTCAGCAACGAATTGGCGAAACGTTTGTGGGCTCACCTCATCAGTGGCTGAAAACAGCGCGGCGCCTGCGCGCAAATAGGATGAGAAACTGTTCCCCCGCCGGTCTAGAGCCGAAGCAATGGACTGCGCATAGTCGCGCACTTCGGCGCGTTTGCGATTTTGCGCATTCGTTTCAATCGTATAGGCGCTGATCAGGGTGATCGACGCGATAAGAAAGAACAGAGCAAGTGGGATCGCGCGCGGGTAAGCGACAAGCCATGCGCGGGCACGAGCCGCGTGCCTTAACGCGGCGCTAGGCACCGCTTTTTCGCCGGTTGTTTCGCTTACACGGGTAATTCTATTCTCTCCCAATTCCTGCATCATGCAGGAAACGCAACTACCCTCACGGAACAAAAGACGTGACGCATCGTTCCCAATCAGTGCCCTTGCGCCAACCGGAATAGAAATTTTGGGACCGCCGCTTTAATGCAATGGCATAATTGAACACGGCATTTTGAGCGCCTATGCGGGTGCGAGAATTGATGGGAACGGATCGAAATATGGCCTCCAAAAAGCAGACAAGCGACGCCGAATTCGCCGGCGGCGAAAATGCACCTGCTTGGGCCGATGGCTTGAAACAGCTGTATGATGATGTCGTGGATGAACCTTTGCCAGATGCGTTCAAAGACCTGTTGGCGCAATTGGATGATGGGCTGGATGAACGCCGCAGCGTGGGCGCCCCCCGTGATAACGGAAGAGGCGCATAGTGGCCGAGCCTCAAAAACACCCCACACGCACTCCCGCCCAAAAAGCCGATTTCAAACGAGAGCTCACCGAAGTTGTCCCGCATCTTCGCGCCTTTGCGCGCGGGCTTTGCGGGCGGCCCGATATGGCCGATGATCTGGTGCAGGAAACCATGCTGAAAGCCTGGACCGCCCAAGACCGTTTTGAGCCTGGCACGTCCATGCGCGCATGGACATTTGTCATTCTGCGCAACGCCTATCTCACCGACATGCGGCGCAACCGGTTTCGCGGCGAGTATGATGAGGGGGTTGCAGAACGCATTCTGACGGCTCCTGCCGGACAAGAAGAACCGCTCCATCTGTCCGACATGCACCGCGCTTTGCTAACCTTGCCTCCCGAACGGCGTGAGGCGCTGCTGTTGGTAGGCGCGGGCGGGTTCTCTTACGAGGAGGCTGCGGAAATTTGCGGTTGTGCAATCGGCACAATTAAGAGCCGAGTTGGCCGCGCGCGGGCTGCGTTGACGTCAATGTTGGAAGATGACGATATTCCGCAGCGGTCGATCGGAGATGATACCGCGCATGGAGCCATCCTTAAAGAACTTGATGAGGTTGCCGCGGGCCGCGGAATTGCCGCTGCAAAAGGGTAATTTTTGGCCGGTAAACCCGTGCCTGCTTGGCGAATAGGCTTTGCGCTGCAATACTGCGTTCATCAAATACACTGGCTAAAGGCATCATCATCGCAGGCTGCAAAGCCAACCAGCACCGAACCCATGAAAAGTCTCCTATGAACCGGCAACCGCCACTCAATCAGACGCCCAGCGACAGCGCGAACAGCCAAAATCGGCGGCGATTGGTTCTGGCAGAGCAAGAATTGCGGCTGATGTCCGCGCTTGTGCTGCTTATTGGCTTGGGGCTGTTTCTCGCTTTGCCCTTTGTTTTGTCGATTGGATCAGTGGTCTTTTTGCCGCTGGTCACAGCGCTATTGTTGACCATTTTGCTGTCCCCTCTTGCGGACAGGCTCGCCAGATTTGGTTTACCCAATGTCCTCGCGTCGCTGGGGGCGCTGACAGTCTTCTTAGGCATTTTATTGCTCTCGCTCGCTTTGATCATTCAGCCTGCCCTGGCGCTATTTGATACGTTGCCAGCCATTACCGAGCGTGTCGCTGACCGCTTTGCTGATCTGCGCGATGAATTCGCATGGCTGGCCATTGCGAATGAGGAGATAGCGAAGATAATGGGCGACACCGGCGCACGCGAAGTTGTGCTCGCCACGCCCAGCATACTTGAAGAGATAGCCTTCGCCACACCGAGCGTTGTTCTCGAAGTGCTCATCATGTTTCTGATGGCGTTTTTTAT
Organism: uncultured Erythrobacter sp.; assembly: GCA_947502815.1. Classification (GTDB taxonomy): domain Bacteria; phylum Pseudomonadota; class Alphaproteobacteria; order Sphingomonadales; family Sphingomonadaceae; genus Erythrobacter. The sequence continues at coordinate 576,133 of CANNBH010000001.1, read as the reverse complement.
GATTGAGGCGCGGGTTCGGCTGCGCCGACATTTGCTGTTCGACCGGGCGAGCTTTGGTTCCAGTGTGAAGGCCGCCCGTGTCATGCGCGAAGTGCAAGACCGCGTGGCCGCTTACATCATTACAGTGGGGCTGATTAACGCCGGCATTGGACTGATTGTCGCACTCGGTGCGTGGGCACTGGGCGTTGATGCGCCGATCATGTGGGGCGGTTTGGCCGCTACGCTCAACTTCATACCTTATATCGGACCGCTGGCGATGACGGTGTTGCTGGCCCTGTTCGGGATTGGAACCGCTGACACCTTGTGGCTCGGCCTGATCCCGGCAGCAGCCTACATCGCTCTGCACACGGTTGAGGCGAATGTTGTGACCCCGTCCATTTTGGGTGCACGCTTTACGATGAGCCCGGTCATGATCCTGATCGCCCTATCCTATTTCACTTGGATTTGGGGCGTGCCCGGTGCGCTGCTCTCTGTGCCAATCTTGCTAACCCTGACCGCGCTGTTCGACCATATCGGCAGGCCCAATGTCGTGGGTTTTGTCTTCGGAGAGCCCTTGTTCAAAAGCGATGTGTTTGAACGCGGGCTAGAAGATGAACAGGCTGGACCAGCCCAAGGCTGAACCAAGCAGGTGTGTCAATCCCCGCTTCGGTCGACCGCACTCACAACCGCCACATTCATCGTCACATTGGCCAATGTGCGCATGATATCGGGCAGCATTTCGACCGCAACCAGCAGCACGAGCGGTTCAATCGGAATGCCCATCGCCAGCGCAATCGGCCCGATCGAGACCACAAAACTGATGGAACCGGGCAAGCTTACCGATCCAACAGAAATGATAAGCGCGACCATGATGCCCGCAAAGGCCAGCGCAGGCGTTACCTCAATGCCCGCCAATGCCGCCACATAAAGCGCCACTGCCATGTTCATCGCCGGGCTGGTCGCGCGGAAAATTGCGACGGCCAAGGGCAGGACGAATTCACTGGTGGTTGCGCGCAATTGGAGCCGCCCTGCACTGTCGAGCATGGCTGGCAGGCTGGCGAGCGAGCTTTGCGTTGAAACCGCGACTGCCTGTGCCGGGATCATTGCCCCTGCAAAGCGGACAGGGTTGATCCCGCCCAGCGCCCAAGCGACCACATAAGCCAAGACCAAGATAAACCCGCCCATTGCGGAGACGACCAAAATGTAATGCGCCAAGGCGGCAAAGGCCCCGCCTCCGCTGCGCAGCCCCACCCCAAATGCCAGCGCCAGCACGCCCACAGGCGCCAGCCACAACACCCAACCAATGATTTGAAGCATCACATTGGCGAGCGCATGAAAGAAACCGAGCATCCGCGCCTCTTGATCAGAAGGCAAACGCGTGATCGCCACTGCAAACAACGCGAAGAAAATGGTGAGCGGTAACATGCTCGTTTCCGCCGCCGCCGAAATAATGTTGGGCGCGATCAGCGACGCCATAAAGTCAAGAATGCCCGGCACTTCTTGCGCTTCTCCGGGAGCCGAGGCGAGGAAACCACTGGCACTGTCAGGGATCGGGATAATCGTAAGCAGCCACGGTAAAACTGCCGCTGTGAACAGACCACCGGCAATCAAAATCGCAAAGACCAGCGCCAAAAACCGCCTTGCCGCAGCGCCAGCTCGGGCGGCTTGCACCATTTGCGACAGCCCCAAAACCAACAGCGCCGCCACCAACGGAATAATCGTCATCTGCAACGCGCGCAGCCACAATGTGCCGACCAACGCTGCGAAATCAAGCACCTCGTTAGGCACCGACACGTCTGACAAAATGACCCCGAGGCTTAACCCTGCGATTAGCCCTGCGAATGTCAAAACGACGGGCAGGCGGATCGCAACAAGCTCAAAATTGCTTTGCGCAGGTTTGCTCAGCGCATCGGGTGCGCCATTTTCATCCGGTTCGCTTGGCACTGCGTTTCCTTTTCGGTTGATACAAATTCGATTGCGACGGGGCCTTCCATTCCGGCGATAACCACGCCAGAAGCCCCTGACAAATGATCGCGTGCATTCACGCGCGCACGAATGAGGAAACGTACGACGATGGCACGGAAATTCTTTGGCACTGACGGCATCCGCGGACGGACAAACGCCGGTGTTATGACCGCGGCAACCGCCATGCGCGTTGGCCAGGCGGCTGGGAATTACTTTGTGCGCGGCGGGCACCGTCACAGGGTTGTGATCGGCAAAGACACGCGGCTTTCAGGCTATATGATGGAAAGCGCACTGGTCGCCGGTTTTACCAGTGTGGGCATGGACGTTATTATGACCGGGCCTTTGCCAACGCCTGCCATCGCCCTTTTGACGCGGGAAATGCGTGCCGATTTGGGCGTGATGATTTCTGCCAGCCACAACCTGTTTCCCGACAACGGGATCAAACTTTTTGGCCCTGACGGCTTTAAACTCTCCGACGAAGTCGAAGCTGAGATTGAGGCTTTGTTGGAAGTGGAGCCGCAGCTCGCCTTGCCCGAAGGAATCGGACGCGCACGGCGGATTGAAGATGCGCGCGGCCGTTACATCCATGCTCTCAAACAGTCAGTTTCCAACGAAGTCAGTTTTGACGGACTGAAAGTTGTTGTCGATTGCGCGCATGGCGCGGCGTATCAGGTCGCCCCGTCTGCCATTTGGGAATTGGGCGCAGAGGTAATCACGCTTGGCGTCGCGCCAAACGGGATCAACATCAACGATGGGGTAGGCTCGACGGCGATCGAGGCGCTTCAGGCGAAGGTGGTCGAAGAAGGCGCAGATATCGGAATCGCTCTGGATGGGGATGCCGACCGGCTCATTGTGGTCGATGAGAAAGGCACAAAGGTCGATGGCGACCAGATCATGGCTCTGGTTGCGACACGGATGCACGAAAAGGGTGCACTGACCGGTGGCGGCGTGGTGGCGACAGTTATGTCAAACCTCGGGTTGGAGCGGTATTTTAACGGCCTTGGTCTCTCGCTAGAACGAACCAAAGTTGGCGACCGCTATGTCTTGGAGCGGATGAAAGAAGGCGGCTTTAACGTTGGCGGGGAACAGTCAGGTCATATGATCATGCTCGACCATGCGACCACAGGCGATGGTTCAGTTGCGGCGTTGCGCGTGTTGACCAGCCTCGTGCGCTCGCAAAGGCCTGCAAGCGAGATTTTGCACCTGTTCGATCCCGTTCCGCAATTGCTCAAGAACGTCCGATACGAAGGCGGCGCGCCGCTCGAAAATGAGATCGTCATAGCCGTTATCGCCGAGGCAGAGGCCGAATTGGTCGGCAAGGGTCGCTTGGTCATCCGTCCATCGGGCACCGAGCCGGTCATTCGCGTCATGGCGGAAGGTGACGACGCTGCGCAGGTCGAAAATGTGGTCGACCGGGTCTGCGACGCCGTCCGCGCGGCAACTTAGGATTATCGCGTTATGTTAGAGATGCGCCCCGATTGTGAACGTTGCGGCACTGATCTTGCCGCAGAGGCCCCTGGCGCCTTCATCTGCAGCTTTGAGTGCACTTTCTGCGCCCCCTGCGCGGAGGAGTTGGATGATATTTGCCCCAATTGCGGCGGTGAATTGATGGATCGCCCCACCCGCGCAAGGGCAAAGCATCAAGATTACCCGCCCAGCACCATTCGAAAGTTCAAAGGATGAGTGAGACTAAACCAGTCCGCACACCGCCTCGAATCTTGGCGATTGCAGGATCGGATTCATCAGGCGGCGCTGGCATTCAAGCGGACATCAAAACGATCACCATGCTTGGCGGCTATGCGATGACCGCGATCACAACGGTCACCGCGCAAAACAGCGTGGGTGTGCAGGCAATTGTCCCAATGTCGGGTGAAGTCGTGGGGCAGCAAATTGCCTCCTGCGTCGATGATATGGGTGTGGATGCGATCAAAATCGGCATGCTGCATGACGCCGATATTATCACCCACACTGCACGAGCTCTTTCCGTTTTGGACGTGCCCATCGTTCTCGACCCAGTTATGATCTCAACCAGCGGCGCGGCTTTGATTGCCCCCAAAGCCATTGCCGCGATGCGCGAGGAACTGTTTCCGCTCGCCACGCTGATCACGCCCAATCTTCCAGAACTGGGTCATTTGCTGGAACGCAATCTGACCACCAGCGGACAATTGACTGAAGCGGCCGAGGAATTGTGCAGAAAGACCGGCGCTGCCGTCCTCGCCAAAGGTGGCCACACCGACGATCAGCGCATTATCGATGTGCTGATGCAGCGATTTGCTCAAGAAGACGCAGATGACCATTGGCGCGGGGTCCAATTCGACCACGCCCGTATCGACACGCCGCATACACACGGCACCGGATGCACATTGTCATCCGCAATCGCGACACTTCTGGGCCATGGCCAACCCTTGGAACACGCCGTGCGATTGGGCCGCAATTTCGTGCTGCGCGCCATCGAAAGCGCGCCTGGATACGGCAAAGGCAACGGCCCATTGGGCCATCACGCAGTAAGAAAACTATGATGGAGCCGGTCGTCCGGATCGATGGGAGCGCAGCAGACCCCTGCGCCGGCAGAGTTCGGATCGACTGGCCTAAAGCCTTATGGAACGGCGCAATGTTTGCCGGCACTATCTGCGCGGTCGCGCTTTCGACCTGGCAAAGTGTGCTTGTCTTTGTAACACTGACCTATGCGAGCCTGCTCATCGGGCATAGCGTTGGCATGCATCGGATGATGATCCATCGCAGTTTCAATTGTCCCGGTTGGTTTGCGCGCACGCTCATTTACATCGGCACTCTTGTCGGGGTTTCTGGGCCTTCCGGAATTATCGCCATCCACGACACCCGCGATTGGGCACAGCGGCAACCTGCCTGTCACGACTTTTTCGCCCATCGCCGAACCCTTCTCAAAGACCTGATCTGGAATTTGTCGTGTCGTTTCGAATTTGAACGGGCACCTTTGGTCACAATCGAACCTGAGATATCACAGGATCCGTTTTACCGTTTTCTGGATGCAACATGGCATTGGCATCAATTGCCATTGGCTGCGCTGCTTTACTGGGCCGGTGACTGGCCATTCGTACTCTGGGGAATATGCGCCAGAGTGTTTGTCAGCGCTGCCGGGCATTGGACAGTCACCTATTTCTGTCACAATCCCGGTCCGGGACGGTGGCGGGTAAAGGGTGCAGGCATCCAAGCGTCCAACCTGCCTGGCTTAGGCTTGCTGACATACGGAGAATGCTGGCACAACAATCACCATGCCTTCCCCGAAAGCGCGCAAATTGGGATAGAAAAAGGGCAGACCGATCCCGGTTGGTGGATCATTCGCCTGCTGGAAAATGCTGGCCTTGCCTCCGAAATCGGGCGGCCCCGCGACCGTGAAGCGCGCGGTGACCTGCTCGACCTAACTAGGGATCAGCGTTCCAACTCGTAAAACTCGGCGATATGCGCCCATGCTTCATCCGCTGTCTCGCACCATTTGAACAGGTCGAGGTCTTTCTTTGAGATCGTGCCTTCTTCGGCAATCGCTTCAAAATTCACCACGCGGGTCCAGAAATCCTTGCCAAAGAGCAGAATCGGGATCGGTTTCATCTTGCCGGTTTGGATCAGAGTGAGCAGTTCAAAGAACTCATCAAACGTGCCGAAGCCACCGGGGAACACGGCCACGGCCCGCGCGCGCAGCAGAAAATGCATTTTGCGCAGCGCGAAGTAGTGGAAGTTGAGTGACAGATACGGCGTCACATAGGGGTTAGGCGCTTGCTCATGCGGCAGCACAATGTTGAGGCCAATCGACTCGCTGCCTGCATCGCTCGCGCCGCGATTGCCGGCTTCCATAATCGACGGCCCACCGCCTGTCGTGACGACAAACTGGCGCTTGCCGTCTTCGATGATCGCCTTTTCAGAAACGAGACGCGAAAGCTTGTAGGCTTCTTCGTAGTATTTTGCTTTCGCAGCGACGCTGGCTGCAACCTTTTGTTCGTATTCATCGCCGTCTTTGGCCGCATCAATGCGCGCCTGCGCGTCTTCGGGTGATGGAATCCGTGCCGATCCGTACATCACCATGGTCGATCCAACGCGCGCCTCGTCCAAAAGCATTTCTGGCTTCAGCAATTCCAATTGGAAGCGAACCGGACGCAATTCATCGCGCAACAGAAAGTCGTGATCACTGAACGCCAATTTATAGGCTGGATGCTCGGTTTGTGGAGTGCTCTCTGGGGCTTCATCAGCAAAGCGGCTTTCCTCCCCAGCTCGGTAGAATTTACGGTCTGTGAGGTCGTGATCTGTGTTTTTGTCTGTCATGATTAAGCACCTAGGCGCGACAGGCCAGAGCGGCAAGGCTCAGCTTGCTTGCTCTCGGCGGGCACCCCTGTTACTTTCTGTTTCAAGTGCTGACACAGATATCCGTGTTAGTGATATGAAAGATAAAATTATGGCGGATACACTTCCGCCGGACGCACAAAAAAGTGCTGGTAAAAAACGGGGCGGCAAGTCCGGTAAAGTAGCCGATTTTCGCTACAAACGCGCCCACCAGTCTGGCAAACGGTCACGCCAATCGCGCGGGAGCAATTCTCGTAAGGGCGATGGCAACAATTCCCCAGATGCCAATCGGTCTCCACATTCTGCAAAACATGGGTCTTCATCTCGCAAACCCCCTGCTACAGGTGCGCCGCGCAAGGGCGAAGCCTATGCCGCGTTGGATTTGGGCACCAACAATTGCCGCCTGCTAATTGCACGCCCATCAGGCAAGGATTTCACCGTTATCGACGCGTTCAGCCGCGTGGTAAAATTGGGCGAAGATCTCGCCACAACCGGGCGGCTTTCTGAAGAGGCGATGGACAGAGCGCTTGGCGCGCTGAAGATTTGCGCCGAGAAATTGCGGCGGCGCAATGTGCGCCTTGCACGATCTGTCGCCACAGAAGCATGCCGCCGGGCAGAAAATGGCGCAGACTTCATTGAACGGGTCCGCCAAGAAACCGGTATCGTCCTTGATATTATCACCGCCGAAGAAGAGGCCCGCTTGGCGGTGCTGGGATGTCATATCTTGCTCGAACAGGGCGAAGGACCTGCTGTTATCTTCGACATAGGAGGCGGCTCTACAGAGCTCGTTCTACTGCAACCTGGCGGAAAAATACCCAGCATCATCGATTGGCAAAGCGTCCCGTGGGGCGTCGTGTCCCTCACGGATACGGTCACGCGGGATGAAGCAAGCGGGCAGAATGAGAAGACTGACGACGAAGCAAGGCGCACAGCAAGGTTGAAACGATATGCCCGCATGCGCGAGGTTGTCTCAGATAGCTTTGCGCCGTTTGCACAGCGGATCGCAGACGCCGCGACCAGAGACAACATTCGCCTTTTGGGAACCAGCGGAACGGTAACCACTTTGGCGAGCCTACATTTGGAATTGCCCCACTATGATCGCAAAGCGGTGGACGGCTTGATCGTCCCATCACAAGCCATGCGCACAATCAGCACCGATTTGTCTGGCATGTCGCCAGACGAACGCAGCCTGCTTCCCTGCATTGGTCAGGATCGCGCCGATTTGGTCGTCGCGGGATGCGCTATCCTTGAATCGATCCTCGACCTTTGGCCAGCAGAGCGATTGGGCGTGGCCGACCGCGGCATTCGCGAAGGCATCTTGCGCAGCTTAATGGCTGCCGAAAGGCAGAGCGCACGCAGCCTCAAAGCGCTTAATGAAACGCGCGCAGAAAAAGGGGCTGGATAAATCCATGGCTCGTTCCGGAAAAGACCCTGATCGCCGCGTAAAGACGGCGAAAAAACGCACCGCATCGCAGGTCCGCTGGTTGGAGCGGCAATTGAATGATCCTTATGTCAAACAGGCAAAGGCAGATGGATATCGCAGCCGTGCGGCGTATAAAATGATCGAACTGGACGACCGGTTCTCGCTGATCAAGCGGGCTCGTCGAGTGGTCGATTTGGGCATCGCGCCGGGCGGTTGGAGCCAAGTTGTGCGCGCAAAGAGCCCCAAAGCGGTTGTGGTTGGCATCGACCTCTTGCCAACAGAACCGATCGAAGGCGTCACCATATTCGAAATGGATTTTATGGACGATGCCGCGCCCGCTGCGCTCGAGGAGGCGTTGGGCGGAGCGCCCGATCTCGTGCTTTCAGATATGGCTGCGAACACTGTTGGCCATAAACAAACCGATCATTTGCGCACCATGGCTTTGGTGGAGGCTGGGGCGTGGTTTGCAACGGAAACGCTGGAAAAAGGCGGGGCCTTTGTCGCCAAAGTTTTGGCCGGGGGCACAGATACCGAATTGCTGAACCTGCTGAAGAAACACTTTACCAGCGTCAAACACGCAAAACCCCCGGCGAGCCGCAAGGGCTCATCCGAATGGTATGTGGTTGCTCAAGGATTTAAGGGGCGGGAAAACTAGCCCGCCCAACCAGGGCTTATTCGCTGGCTTCTGCCGCTGCGGTGTCTTCAGCCGTCGATGCAGCGTCTTCTTGAGCCGATTCGGCAGCCGCTTCTTGATCCGCGACAGCTTCAGCTTCTTCCTCGGCCACATCAGCGCCCTCGGCCACCACTTCGACATATTCGGGGACCGGCAGGTTTGAACCGTTTGCGTTCATGTAGAGCGCAACAGCAGCGCGATCTTCGATGCTAGAAAGGCCAGCAAAGCCCATTTTTGTGCCATCCATGTAGCGGCGCGGATTGGCGAGCCAATCGTTCATTTCATTCCAGCCCCATTGACCGCCGAAGCTCGTCATTGCGGTGGAATAGCTGTAGCCAGAAACCGCACCAACATTTGCGCCCATGATACCGTGAAGGTTGGGACCAGTGCCGTTTGCTCCGCCTGCATCGATCGTATGACACGCCACACATTTCGCGAAGACCCGTTCACCCGCAGAAACATCGACGCCGTCCATGTTCAGCGCAGCATCCATGGTCATTTCGGCTTCTTCGCCGCCTTCTTCCTCGGCGCCCTCGATCACATAGCCCAAGGGGTCAGGCCGCTCTGGATCGGAGCCGTGGAAGTATTTGCCGCTCAAAATCGAGAGGCCCAGCCCTACAATGCCTGCAAGAAGCACCCAGCCTGATACGATGGTGAACAAGTCGACGGAGCCCGATTCGGTGCTCTGCGTTGCGTCAGTGTTGGTTTTGTCTGTCATCCCGGCGCTCCCATAATGCCGCCCTTGGCCCCGCGCAAGATGAAACGCATCACGAATTGGTGCATGAATTGCAAGTTTTGATGCATGAATACGCGCTTCACCATAATTTGCAGGGCATTCTTTCGCCGTTCCCCCTCCGTTAAACTGCCCAAAACACGCCGCTTTGCCCCCTTGCCACAATCCATCCGTCACTATAGCTGACCGGTAGTCATGCGTAGCTTTCCAGAACCCGCTTTAGCCATTGTCGATGACCTTCGCAGCGCCGCGCAGGCCGATCCGGCGCGCGCCATCGCGTTTCAAGGGTCGCCTGGCGCCAATTCTCACAGAGCCGCAATGGAGGCCCGCCCTGACGCGCTGCCCCTTCCTTGTTTCAGTTTTGAGGATGCTCTGGACGCGGTGAAAGATGGACGTGCAGGTCACGCGATCATTCCGATCGAGAATTCCCAACATGGGCGCGTTGCCGATATCCACTTTCTGTTGCCCGAAAGCGGCCTGACCATTGTCGGCGAACACTTCCTGCCAATCCACCACGCCTTGATGGGCGTTGGCAAAGGGCCGTTTGAGGCTGTTTACAGCCACCCGCAGGCTTTGGGCCAGTCTCGCTTTTTCCTGCGCGAACGCGGCATTGTCCCGCTTAGCTATGCTGACACGGCGGGCGCGGCGGCCTTTGTAAGCGAACGCGGCGACCCCAAGCTGGGCGCGATCGCGCCGGCAATTGCAGCGGAGCTATACGGTCTCACAATAGCGGAGCGTCATGTCGAAGACAGCGATGACAATATGACCCGCTTTGTCATTCTCGCCGACAGCCCGACCTTCCTTACGGTTGAAATCGGTAGCCCGGCGATGACAACGTTCATCTTTGAAGTGAAGAATATCCCGGCCGCGCTGTACAAGGCGATGGGCGGGTTTGCGACCAATGGCGTCAACATGACGAAGTTGGAAAGCTATCAGCAGGGCACAAGTTTTTCGGCCACTCGGTTTTACGCCGATATTATTGGCGTCCCTGGCGACCCAGCTGTTGATCGCGCGCTGGAAGAATGTGCGTTCCATTCCAAGGAATTGCGAATTCTTGGAACGTACCCGCAGGCCCGCAAACGCGGGACAAGCGCAGGGTAAAGCGGCCTTTGGTGGCCTAAGGTCAAATCTCCGTCACATCGAAACGGAAAAATCCGAGAAAATTGAAGTGCAAAGTGTGTTGCACCGCGCGATAAGGCGTGCCACCAATGCGGCTGCATGACAAGTGCAGTGCAATCTATTCCGGCAGAATCAGGGGCGCCCAATGATAGTCCCGCTGCGGCCAGCAGCGGCGCTCCCGAAAGCTGGCGCGAAGTGCGCAGCAATTCCGACATTCAATTCGAAGAAATCACCATCCAACCGGCTGAACCGGCTGAACCGGCTGAACCAAGCTGGTTGGGACAAATGCTGGAGGCGTTCTTTGGCTTTCTAGGAGAACTCCTTTCCCCCGTTGGTCAGCTGATCGGCTTTTCTTGGCCGGTCTTGCAATGGGTGTTGCTGGCCCTTGTCGCCGGGTTCGTCTTGTATTTGGTGTTGCGAACCATTGGCCCCTTGGCCGGCCGAAACGCCAAGGCCGCCAAAGCCAACAGTGAACCGGAATGGCAGCCCGACCGTGAGGAAAGTGTGGCGCTGCTGGAAGATGCCGATCGCCTTGCGGCGGAGGGACGGTTCGATGAGGCCACGCATTTGCTTCTGCAACGCAGCGTCGGCCAGATAGCCGATGCAAGGCCCGATTGGGTCGACCCATCAAGCACGGCGCGCGAATTGGCGGCATTGCCCGCCTTGTCCGACGCGGCACGATCTGCCTTTGCCACCATCACTGAGCGGGTTGAGCGCAGTCTATTTGCATTGAGCTCTCTCAATCAGGTTGATTGGGAGGCCGCGCGTTCGGCCTATGCCAATTTCGCCCTTGCGAAAATCGAAGGGCCTTCGCAGCAAAACATCGACGGCTCCGGTGTCTCTGACAAAGGCACAGCAGGGCGCAATCTTGGTGGCCGTGGCAACCGAAGGATGTCGGTGTGAGCGCGGTTAGTGGACAACGCGGCGCGTCGCCGTTTGGGCGCGGGGCGGTCCTCGCGGTGATGTTGGTTGGTTTCGCTGCTTTTATCGCTTTGCTCTATTTCATTGGAGCAGGCGATACAGGGACGCGCGAACGCAGCGGTGCAGCGCATGCAGCGGCAAACGGCCTGAATGGATATGCCGGGTTTGTCGAATTGCTCGAAGCAGAGGGGTATGACGTTGAACGATCGCGCGGGAACGAAGGGCTCAACACAAGCGGGCTCCTGATCCTTACCCCAACCCCGTTTACCGATGCAGAAGAATTCGCAGCGATCCTGCGAAACCGCGAATATGTCGGCCCGACAATGGTGATCTTACCCAAATGGATGACCCGTTCTCCGGGCAGCAATGTGGTGGAGGAAGACGCCGAACGCATGCAAAGCGATTGGGTCGCGCTGATCGGAGCGGCGCAAGCAGGCTGGACCCAAGATCTGCCCGCTCCTTTCACCTTCACGCATGAGAGCGAGCAGTTGGAAGGCGATGAGACGCCCTATTTTGAAGGGTTGGGCCTATCGGGCGAGCTGCCAACCGCTTCGATCCTCTATGCCGCAGAAAACAGCGCCCATGAAGCGGTCATCAAAGACGCCGCCGGCCATGCTCTTGTGATCAATGTCGTGGGCGAAGAAGGCACCGACTATTACGAAAACGCCCATTGGACGATGTTTGTCGCAGAACCAGATTTGGTGAACAATTACGGCCTAGCCGATCCGGCCCGCGCCGCCACCGCGCTCGCTCTCGTCCGGGAAGCGGGATATGGCGACACAGATTCCGTCACATTTGACATGACGCTCAACGGATATGGCAATTCGGTCAACCTGTTGACCTTGGCGTTCCAACCGCCGTTTCTGGCCGCGACCTTGTGTCTAATCCTTGCCATGGTGATCATCGGCTGGCGCGCATTCCTGCGTTTTGGTCCTGCGGCTGTTGGCGCTCCAGAGATTGCCTTTGGCAAGCGGCGTTTGGTGAACAATGGGGCGGGCCTCATCGTCCGAGCCCGCCGGCTCAGGTTGCTTGCGGTGCCCTATTGCAATTTGATTGAACGGCGATTGGGACGAGCGCTTGGCATTGCGCGCCCCAGTGCCGAGGCAATTGACACGGCATTGGCTGTTCGCATGCCCAATCAAGAACCTTTCTCGGCGCTTACTGAGCGGCTGTATGAAGCCGAAAAACCGATAGACATTCTGCGCGCGGCGCAGGCACTTCACGACCTAACCAACTCGATAGGGGCGAAGAAATGACCTCTATCCAGCTATTCGCGATACGATTGACAGGGAACACCGCAACATGACCACCGATCCAGCCAATCCAGCGCCATCAGTCGGCGCAAATGTTCCGCAAGAGATCGGAATGACCCTTGGTGAGGTGCGAAGCCTTGCGGACGCTATCCGGGCCGAGGTCGCAAAAGCTGTCGTCGGCCAGGATGAGATGATTGACCAAATGCTGGTCGCTCTGATCAGTCAGGGCCACGTCCTGCTCGAAGGGCCTCCCGGCACCGCAAAGACGTTCCTTTCGCAGGCCTTCTCCACCGCATTGGGTCTGGATTATGGGCGCATACAGTTCACACCGGATCTCTTGCCGGGAGACATTCTGGGTTCAAATCTGTTCAATTTCCAAACCAGCGAATTCACTTTGACGCGTGGGCCAATTTTTTGCGAATTGCTGCTGGCTGATGAGATCAATCGGACACCGCCCAAGACGCAGGCTGCGTTGCTGGAAGCAATGCAAGAGAGGCGCGTGACGCTGGATGGGGAAACCCACGAATTGCCGTCGCGCTTTATGGTGGTGGCAACCCAGAACCCGATTGAGAACCAAGGGGTCTATCCTCTGCCAGAGGCGCAACTTGATCGGTTCCTGTTCAAGCTGCTGGTCCCCTATCCCAGCGAAGCGGAAGAGACCAAAATTGTAGCCAGCTATGGTTCGCGGCAAGGGCCACAGCGTGCCGCCGATTTGGGTGTAAAGGCGGTTGCCAATGCTGATACATTGGCCGCGGCGAGCGCGGCGCTTGACCATGTGACGGTTGCCGATGAGATCACCCAATATGTCGTGCGGCTGATCCGCGCGACACGCGATCATGCAGAACTCGCTGTTGGCGCTTCGCCGCGTGCGGCTGTTATGCTGGCCAACGCGGCCCGCGCGCGTGCTGCATTGGAAGGGCGCGCTTACGCCATTCCAGACGATGTAAAGGCGCTTGCCGTGCCGGTGTTGCGCCACCGCCTTACATTGAGCCCCGCGGCAGAGATCGAGGGCCGCGATATAGAGGCGTTGGTCGCCGAATTGATCGAAGTCACAGAGGCACCGCGGTAAGCAACCGCTCAGTCCATGGCCCTTACCCGCCCCAACCTGCCTCTTGTCCCAACAGAGCGTGCCGCTTGGACAATCGCCGCTTTTGCGCCGATTGCTCTTATAATTGCGGCAGCGTCACCGCAATTGTGGGTGATTGCGCCCATTGCGGCGGCCGCATTGGTTGCGTTGATTGTGATCGACGGATTGCTGGCGGGTTCTTGTGAAGAATGGCAAGTCATTGCCCCTGCCGATACCGAAGTCGGGCAACCCACCGCGCTCGACGTCCACGCCCGTTTTGCCCGCCGCTTCGTAAGCGGACCGCAGGCCGCGCTGGAATTTGACCCGCGCCTCGCCCCGACGGGCCGCGCCACTATCCGGCTATTGCGCGATGCAGATACAGGCGAACATAGCGGCAGCGAGCAGGTGAACCCTGAACGTCGCGGCACAGGGGGCATCACACGCGGATGGCTAAGATGGTCGGGGCCATTGGGCCTAGGCGCGCGTCAATCACGGCGAGACTTGGATCAAGAGGTGCGCATCTGGCCAGATCTGTCACCGATCCGGTCCAAGGAACTCCAGACCTTTATGCGCGATGCCCAAAACGGCCTGATTGCGCGCCGCATCCGCGGGGAAGGCACTCAATTTGAGGCTTTGACCGAATATCAGCCCGGCATGGACCGGCGCAAAATCGATTGGAAGGCAAGCGCCCGCCACGTGCATCTATACGCGCGCGAAAATGAAAGTGAGCGCAACAACCAAATCGTCTTCGCCTTTGATTGCGGTCAGGCGATGTGCGAGCCGGTCGATGGCATGCCGCGCATCGACAGGGCAATTACAGCCGCTCTCACATGCTCTTATGTCGCGCTCAAGGGCGGCGACAAAGTGTCCTTGTTCGGCTTTGCGCAGCGGCCTCAGGTGATGACACCTTTCGTCAACGATGCGCGGGCTTTTCACCGCCTGCAAAGCGCTGCTGCATCGCTCGATTACGATACAGCAGAGCCAAACTTCACATTGGCGCTGGCGACGCTCACCGCGAAGCTTCAGCGCCGATCTCTGATCGTCCTGTTTTCAGATTTTACTGATCCGACGGCTGCGGAATTGATGATCGAGAGTATCGGCCGATTGGTCAGCAAGCACCTCGTCTTGTTCGTCACAATCGCGGATAGCGACCTTGAAACATTCATTGACGAAGGCCCAGGTGACATCGCCACTCTTGCTCGCAGCGTCACCGCTGACACGTTGATTCACCAGCGCAGCGTCGTTTTGCAGCGTTTGCGCCGCATGGGAGTGGACGTGATCGAGGCGCCGTATGAACAGATCGGCTATCAGTTGATTGACCGGTATTTCGTGATCAAAAACAGCGAGGCGATCGGATGAAGGCGCCAGTTTTGGGATCATGGTTTGGCCGTGCAGAAATCGCTGCACCGACCGATATTGAAAGCGCAGCCCTGCGTTCTGACCGATTCCGTTTGGAGCGGGAAGGCGATTGGCGGCGATTGGAAGACATCGTCGTCGCCATGGAGAAAGGCGGACTGGGCCGGATCGATGATGACGATCTGCTGGCGCTGCCCACGCTGTATCGCACCGCCGCTTCCAGCCTTTCAGTCGCGCGCGAGACCAGCCTTGATGCAGCGACGCTGAGGTATCTAGAAAGCCTGGTCCAACGGGCATGGTTTCAGGTCTACGGCCCGCGGCAGGGATTTTTTAGCTGGTTCCGCGAATTCTTATTTGGCGGATGGAGCCGCGCTGTGCGCGAAATATGGCTCGACATCTGCATCGCGCTTTTCATGATGGTTGCCGGAACGATTGTCGGCTGGGTGCTGGTCGCAAACGATAGCGATTGGTTCTACCGGCTCGTGCCGATTGGGCTCGGCGAGACAAGGGTGCCGGGCGCCAGCCGAGAGGATCTGCTCGCGACGCTGGAGGTCGACCAAACCGCTGATGGTTTGTCGACATTCGCCGCTTCCTTGTTCAGCAACAATGCCGGCGTTTGCATTCTTGCCTTTGCGCTTGGATTTGCATTCGGAATTCCATCGTTGATGCTGCTCGTCCACAATATGGCGATGGTCGGCGCGATGCTGTGGCTGTTTGATGAGGCAGGGCTGCTCACCGAATTTTCCGCTTGGTTAAGCGTGCATGGCACTACCGAATTGTTCGGCATCTTGCTGTCTGGCGCGGCGGGTTTGCACATTGGACGATCCATGGCTTTCCCAGGCGATCTCACAGTTTTGGAAGCAGCCTCAATCAGCGGCAAACGCAGCGCCGTTGTGATGGTCGGCGTGGTGATCATGATGGTGGTCGCCGCTCTGTTGGAGGCATTTCCGCGGCAATTGGTCGAAGGTGCACAGAGCCGGTTTATCATCGGCGGCGCGTTTCTGGCCTTTTGGCTCAGCTATTTCTTCCTCTATTTCCCCCGTCGATTAAGCGGTGAGAGCATGGAGGAAACCCAGTGAGTTCGGTCAAACCGTCCGATCGCACGAACAAGCGGGAACGGCTGCTTGTCACGCCAGAGGGGATCGCCGTTCCTGTCACCATTGCCTCGCGTGCCTCACGCGTCGGCGCGTTGGTGATCGACATTTTGATCCTTAGCGCGGGCTTGATCGCCATTTTGCTGTTTCTTGGCTTCGCCTTTGGCGGCCTGATCGGAGACATGGAAAGCTCGGAGGACGGAAGGATTTCGGGCGCGGCCGAATTCCTTGTTATTCTAATGATCCTGATCCTGTTTCTGGCGCGCTATGGATATTTCTTAGGCCTCGAACTTGGCCCGCGCGGGGCGACCTTGGGTAAGCGCGCGTTGGGCATTCGCGTTGCAGCGCGCAAAGGCGGCCGTCTTTCTCCAGAAGCGATTATAGCCCGCAATCTGCTGCGCGATATTGAGCTGTTCTTTCCGCTCTGGTTCATTTTTGCGACCTTGCTTTCAAGTGCTGCTGGCATCGAATCGGGCAACGCCACTTGGGCTGCGCTGGTTTGGTTCGTCCTTTTCATGTCATTCCCATTTTTCAACAAAGATGCCTTGCGTGCAGGCGACGTCATAGCGGGAACGTGGGTGGTGGAAGCGCCGCGCACCAAACTTGCCGATGCCCTTTCAACGCAAGGGGCCGCTGTGCAGGGTTCCAGTGACGTCACCGGTGCGCAATACCAATTCGGCGATGAAGAACTGGCCGTCTATGGTGAACATGAATTGCAAACGCTGGAGCGGATGCTGCGCGATGCTCAACCCGATGCGTTGGCCGCGGTGCACGGGACCATTTGCCGCAAGATCGGCTGGGACCCCGGAGCGGGCGATGAACGCGCCTTCCTCGAAGCTTTCTACGCCCAATTGCGGGCAAAATTGGAAGGCGACATGCGATTTGGAAAACGCAAGGCGGACAAATTCTCATGATCATTAGTCGGCGCTCTGTCCTTGGCGCGGGCTTGTCCTCTGTATTGGCGTTGAGCGTGGGTGGCTGCATCCCGCCTGATCAAAGCCCCACCGGGCGCCTTATTGCCATGCTGCGCATTATCGAGGCACAAACAGGCGGCACCTTGGGCGCAGAGTTGTTTAGCGTGCAGAATGGACTGTCCATTGGCCTGAACCGCGATCAGCGATTTGGCCATTGCTCATCCTTTAAGCTGTCGCTTGCCGCTCTGGTGCTCGCCCGCAATGCAAACGGGACCGACGATGGAATGCGGCGGGTTGTTTGGGCCGAAAGCGATCTGATGTCGGTTTCTCCTTTTACAACGCGCAGGTTGAGTGAGGGCGCAAGCTTGCTCGAACTGGCGGAGGCGACGCAGAAATTTTCAGACAACGCGGCTGCCAACATCCTTTTGCGCGAAGTAGGCGGGCCAGAGGCGCTGACCAGTTTTTGGCGCTCTATCGGCGACAATGTCAGCCGGCTGGACCGGATTGAACCGCACCTCAACAATGTACCGGCTGCGGAGACCCGCGACACAACCACAGCCCCGGCGATGGCGCGCACAGTGGCAAAGCTGACTTTCGGCGACGTGCTGAATGAAGCGGACCGGGCAACATTGCGGCAATGGATGACCGACACATCCACAGGTTTGCGCCGAGTGCGCGCCGGGCTGCCAAGCGAATGGCGGGCGGGCGACAAAACTGGGACATC
This sequence comes from uncultured Erythrobacter sp., assembly GCA_947502815.1. Taxonomy (GTDB): domain Bacteria; phylum Pseudomonadota; class Alphaproteobacteria; order Sphingomonadales; family Sphingomonadaceae; genus Erythrobacter. The sequence goes on along the minus strand of CANNBH010000001.1, from coordinate 558,602 downwards.
GATTTGGCCGGGCATGGGCAGCCTGTATGTCGACATTGGCTTTGCCGAAACGCCTGATCGCGGCCCGTTCACCTTTGCGACCTATCTCAGAATGAGAGAACAAAGTGACGGGATAGACCCCGCCGCCGAAGCCGCCCTTGCACAGGTGGGCAATGTGCTCACCAGCTTTGCGGAGAAACAGGGTGTGTTCCCGTTTTAGAGGCTTTCTGTTACGAGTTGCCGCGATAATCTGAGAACTCAGACTTGGAAGGGGCAAGGCGAATGGAGTGGGTGTTCAAGGCAATTGCTGCCAGTTTGCCGATTGTGTTCGCATTCGCGTTTCTCGTGCCTCTTATTGATCAAACTTTGCAGTCCGCCATGATCCCTGCACCCTTGGGTCTTTCGACCTTTGGCGTCGCCTTGGTCATTGGCGGCGGATGGGGCCTGATCGCTTTGATCCGGGGGAGATGGGTGTGAACGCGCAACGCTTGATTGTGCCTGACGATCTGTCCCAGCTTTCCGATGCCGAACTGCGCAAACTCGAAAGAGCCATTGCGCGCAAGCATTCTGGCATGTTCCCGTGGCTCGCCGTGGTTTGGGCGTTTGGAAACTTGGCGGTTTGGCTCTCGCTGTGGCCGTTGGTCTTTTCTGGGTTTCTGCCGCTTTGGGCAGCTTTTCCGGTTGCGGTGATCAATATGGCTTTGGTCTATCTGCCCACACATGAGGCACAGCATGACATTGTCGCTCGTCCGGGAACGCGGCTGCGCTGGCTCAATGAATTGCTGGGGCATGCGACCACGTGGATGTTGATCACGCCGTTTGAAGTGTTTCGTGTCACCCATCTCGATCATCATCGGCACACCAATGACCCAGATTTGGACGTGGACATCGCCACCAAAGCAGACGGGCCATGGAAAGCAATCTGGCAGACGATCCAAGGACGTCAGTCCAAAGCCAAACGCAATGATGATTATGCCGCATCACTGGTGCGCAATAATCGTCCCGAATTGCTCGTGTTGGCTTTGGCTTACAGGCTGGGTTTTATCGCTATCCTCGGCGCGTTGGCGTGGAATGGTTTCGCGTTGGAGGCGTTGTTGCTGTGGTGGTTGCCCCTGCATATTGCGCTGACATATATTTCCTTTTTCCTATCATGGGCGCCCCATCACCCCGGCACGCATACAGGGCGTTACACCAATACCCGCAGCTGGCGGTCTAAGCTTGGCAATATAGGATCCATGGGGATGCAGTTTCACATTGTGCACCACCTGCACCCCTACATTCCGCTGGACCGGACCCCGGCGGCGTATCATGAAATGCGCCCGATCTTAGAAGCGCGTGGGTGCAGGCTAGGCGATAATTAGGCGACCCATATTACTTGGGGGCCTACTCGCCTGCGAAAATTGCGACTTCATTGACGCCATCGCTGGTCGCGCGGCCCCGGTACATGCCGCTGGTGTTGAAACTGAAGATGGCGTGACCTTCTGGCGTTACGAGAATTACGCCGCCATCGCCTCCTAGGTCGGCTACATCGGCCATGACATGATCGGCGATCATCTGCGCGCCTTCGCTGGTCGCGGGCGCAACAACGACGTTGTCATAGTCAGTGGTCTCCTCACCCAACTCAACCAACACACTCTCAACAGATGCACGCAATGCCTCGGGGTTTAGAGTTGCAGCGATTCTCAACCGCGTGCAGATCTCCTGAGCCACACCGACGCGGATGAAGTATTCGCCCCAACCGGTCGCGGACACCGCACAGCTTCGATTGTCCGCATAGGTCCCTGCGCCAATCACCGGCGCATCGCCGATCCGGCCCCAGCGTTTGCCGGTCATGCCGCCGGTCGACGTGCCCGCCGCCAAATTGCCATCTTGATCCAGCGCCACCGCGCCCACGGTTCCAAACTTGTGATCCACATCCAAGGCCGACAATTGCCTCTCGCGCATCCGCTCCAATGACTGGCGGCGTGCTTCGGTCGCGAACCATTCTGGCGGCGTCACTTCAAATCCTTGTTCGCCCGCGAACTCCTCAGCGCCCTCGCCCATCAAGAAAACATGCGGGCTGTCTGTGCGCACCCGATCGGCCAACAGGATCGGATTGCGGACCGTTGTAACACCGGTCACCGCACCTGCGCTGCGATCACGCCCATCCATGATCGACGCGTCGAGTTCATTGCGTCCCTCCCATGTAAACACCGCCCCGCGCCCAGCGTTGAACAGGGGGCTGTCTTCCATTGGTAGGATCGCCGCTTGCACCGCGTCCATCGCGCTGCCCCCATCCGCGAGGATCGCAGCGCCGGCATCCAACGCCTCTTGCAAAGCCGCTTCGTAAGCAGCCCTGCGTTCTGGCGTCATAGCGTCGGGGTCTAATGTTCCCGCGCCGCCGTGGATCGCAATTGACCAACGCAAATCGCCGTCTTGAGCATTCGCAGGAGCGATCGACAAACCACCAAAGGACAGGTCAGCCAGCGTTAAGACTATCGCAGCTATTGAAATTATGTTACGCATAATAGATAGAAAGCCTCTTGGGTTTTTTAACAATGAATTCTTTGGCGCAACAAAACGTAACTTATTATGATACATTTGGGCCTTTCACTCTGATAAACTTCATCTTTTCAATTGAACAAGGGGGATACCATGCAAATCGGACGATACCAATTTGATAGCGAGCTGGCGATGGCGCTCGGACAGAAAGCGCTCTTCGCGCTGGGGATTTTGGCAGTCACGTGGTTGCTCGCAAAGGCTGCGAAATGGGCTTTTGCCAAAATTGTCGACCGGATCGGCTTTCTCAATCGCGACACAAGCAGCGGCGAAAGCATCGGTGCTTCGCTGGGCAAAATCGTTTCACTGCTTATCTGGCTTTTTGGCCTGCTCGCAATTCTAGACGTGTTGGAGCTCGGCGGGGTTGCAGGACCAATCAACGAACTGCTCGATACCGTCATGGGATATATCCCTAACTTAGTAGGCGCAGGGCTGTTGCTCTTCATCGGCTTGATGATCGCTGGCATTGTCCGTGACATCGCAGTCACCGCAATGCGGACGATCAATCTCGACAAATGGGCCAATCAAGGCGGCGTTGAAGAAGTTACCGGCAACACCACGATCAGCACCACTTTGGGCACGATCATCTACGCCCTAATCGCAATCCCTGTCGCAATCGGTGCGCTGGGTGTTTTGAATATCGCAGCGATTTCGGTTCCGGCGACGGACATGCTTTCAATGGTGATGGCAGCCATTCCAAACATCATCGCAGCAGGCGTACTGCTCGGCATCGGCTATTTGATCAGCCGTTTCGTCGTCAGCATCCTCAGCGAAGTCCTCACCGGGCTTGGCATTGATGGCCCCGTAGCGGCTCTGGGTCTTCTCCCAGCGGGCGCGAAAGCCTCTTCGTCTCTCGCACGCATCGCACAGGTCGGGATCATTTTGTTCTTCGCAATTGCTGCGACCAAGATGCTTGGATTCCCAGAACTCACCGCAATCTTGGACGAAGTGCTTGAACTGGGCGGAAGCGTTCTGTTCGGCGCAGTTGTGATCGGCGTCGGCTTTATGATTGCCAATCTCATTGCGAAATTCGTCGGCGGTCCAGACGGCAAATCGATGGCTGGCACTCTGGTGCGTTATGCTGCGATCCTTCTCTTCACCTTTATGGGCCTGCAATTCATGGGCGTTGGCGAAGAGATTGTTCAAGTCGCATTTAGCGCAGTCGTTATCGGCCTTGCGGTTGCTGGTTCGCTGGCATTCGGACTTGGCGGGCGCGAATGGGCGGCCAAAAAGCTGGAGCAAATCGACAAAGCTGACTAAAACCAGCGGCGCTCTTTTGCGTTCAAATCATGGGGCGCGGTGGCCATACCACCGCGCCCCTGTTACGTTTGGGCCAAGTGATCTTGGGAGAGACGAATATGAGCGGCTTTGGCAAAACCAGCACCACAGATGACGTGCTCGCAGGCAAATATCTAACCAGCAAAACTGTGTTCATCACCGGCGGGAATTCCGGATTGGGGCAGGAAACCGGCCGAGCCATGGCGGCCAACGGCGCACATGTAATCCTAGCTGGACGTGATCAGGACAAGCTCAGCGAAGCGGCCGCAGCAATCAGGTCCGAAACAAGCAGCGACAAGGTGGAGACCATTCTGTGCGATTTGGGTTCGCTTGAAAGCGTGCGAGCCTGCGGCAAGGAAGCATCGGAACGTTTTGACGCGGTCGACATCCTGATCAACAATGCCGGAATTATGGCGACACCTCAGGGGACGACGCAGGACGGGTTTGAGAGCCAGTTTGGCACCAACCATTTGGGCCATTTTATTTTGACCGGCGCGCTTATGCCGTTGATTGAAGACGGCGCGGACAAACGGATCGTAAATTTGTCGAGCCGCGGGCATTTTGCGTCACCAACAGACTGTGACGATCCCAATTTCGACACCACGCCTTACGATCCGTGGGTAAGCTATGGCCGTTCTAAGACGGCGAATGTGCTGTTTTCAGTTGGGCTCGAAAAACGGTTTGGAGCGCGGGGCATCCACTCCTACGCCGTGCATCCCGGCGGGATCGCAACCAATCTGGGTCGCCACCTTAGCGAGGACCAGTCAAAGGCCTTGGTCGAGCGCATTGCCAAGACTGATCCCGGCTTTGCATGGAAGACGATACCGCAAGGCGCAGCGACTTCTGTTTGGGCCGCAACAGCCGATGAATTGGAAGGCACAGGCGGGGTCTATTGCGAAGATTGCCACGTCGCCCAAATAGACAATGAAAGCACCACAAGCGGAGTCCGCAGCTATGCCCTCGACCCGCAGGCGGCCGATCGTTTATGGGCATTGTCAGAGCAGATGGTGGGTCAGCCTTTCGAGGGCTAGCAGGCGCTATTCTGCGAGAAACTGCCGAAACAATCCAAACGTGTCTTTGCTTTCACGGCTCGGCAGGACCAGCATGAATACGTGCGGTGCGGCGGCGTATTCATAAAGCCGGACATCAACGCCAGCATCACGCATTTTGCCGGTAAAACTGCGCGAATCCACAATGAAGAGATCGTGGCCGCCCGTCCAAATCCGCGTGGGCGGCAAAAGCGCCAGATCTTGCGCTGAGGCATAAAGCGGGCTGCATTCTGCGCTCGCCGGATCACGATCTCCCGCCCAAATCGCGCCAAGCGTGCGCAGAGCATCAATTTTGAGCATGATATCGTGCGGTTCCACAGCTTCCATTGCGGGGTCCTTCATGGTCATATCCAACCAAGGAGCAAAGAGCGCCAGCTTGCCGGGCTGCGGACCGCCAGCCTTCGCCAAACGCAGCGCAAGGGCAAGAGCCATGTGACCGCCTGCGCTGTCACCGTTGAGGATGATCTTTGCCGGATCATGCTCGCCCGCCAGTTTCGCAAAGGCTGCATCCGCGAGCGCATCTTGAACCGCGTAAGACACCTCTGGCACCAGTTGATAGAGCGGCACAGTGATGCTCAAATTGCACTGATCGACCATCGCGCCCAGCATCGCCCAGTGCTCCTTCACGATTGGCATTACGAATCCGCCGCCATGGAAATAGAGCATATGCCATTCGCCGGAACCCGATTTTGGGTGAAGTGTTACAACAGGCTGTCCAGCGGCTTCCCAATGTTCGACAATGTAAGCCTGCTCAAATTTCGCTGGCAAAGGCGCATCAGGAGGCGTTTCTCTGTTGTCCAAAAATTTCGGAACGTCGCTGGCTTTCTGCGGAAAGATCGGTGTCCGCCGACCGATAATCCATTTGACCAAGCGGATTATCAAACTCGGCTTTGCACTGCGCAATTCGATCGGTGTGTCGGCCTGCATTCCATCTCTCCTGTTTCGCAGAGACTGAACGACACAGAGACGATGTCAAGCGCACTCCATCAAGGGTTGATGCCCGTTACGATACCTTCTTGCAGCCACCGCCCCAGCATCGCGCCCGCTCGCATGGCTGCATCCTCAATGGACTCAGCGCTCGGGTTTTGATCATCCCCGATGAGAAGCGCTATCAATTCGCCATAAGTTGCGCCGTCCTGCATGGCGGGAAATGCGATTGCGTGATCGGCCTCGACCAAGACAAAGGTGGGCAGTTCGCCTTCGCGCCAAACCAGGCAGGTTTGCGCAGTATCCAGCCGCCAATTGACGCCGTTGACCTCTTCTGCACCGGCCTCAGAATCGAATGCACGCCACATGCCAGTGAGGTCAAAATCCACCAACTTGCAAGCTGCGCGCGGGCAAAAACTGAGACGCAGTTCGCCCCATTCTTCGTCTCCGAAACCTGCCGTCGCGCTGCCAAAACCCGCTGCGTCCAATGGTTCACTGTTAGGAGCCGTTGCCAATTGAAGCATCGCCCATTCAAGCCACGCCAGCTGCTCGACCTCAGGGCTATTTGGAAAAAACTGCGCACATGTCACATCGAACCCTGCACCTGCATCATCAAGTGTCCAGCCCGATGGTGGATGCTTGATCACATGGTTGATGCTCGCCTGACTGAATGCCTTTTCTCCGGCATAACTCGCCGTGCGTTCAAACACGCTGGCCAATGAGCCCATCACCGCCGCGCGATAATTGCCGCGATACACCGCCATTCCGACCGCTTGCCGGTTCCCCCATCCCTCAGGCAGCGGCGCTCCTTCGTCATGGATCGCGCGCAAGAAAGCAGCCTGTCGGTCAGCCAGCGGGCCTCGTGAAACCATCATGCTGAAGTCGGCTCGCGCGCACCATCAGCAATTGCGCGAGCTTGATTAAGCTCGGTCAAGAGCTCTGACAGAGGCGGGATATCGTCGTCGCGTTCAATCATGGTTGCAACCGGCTGCGGCAGCATTTGGGCCGCTTTCGCATACAAATCCCACACTGCATCGCAAACCGGGCGGTCATGCGTATCGATGATCATATCGCGCTCTGGCGTCGCCGGATCGTGCCCCGCCAGATGAATTTGCCGCACGCGATCAAGCGGCAATCCCGACAAATAGTCCATGGCGCAAAAACCGTGATTCTGGCTCGAAACATAAATATTGTTCACGTCGAGCAGCAGGTAACAGCCCGTGCGCCGCGCCATTTCTGAAAGGAACTGCCATTCGCTCAACTCATCTTCGGGAAAGGTCAGATAGCTCGATGGATTTTCAAACAGCATCGCCCTACCCAAGGTGTTTTGCGCATGGTCAATGTTTGCGCACACGGCCTGCAAAGCCTCTTCGGTCAGGGGCATCGGCAGCAAGTCATGGGAATTGTGCGCGCTCGTCCGGGTCCAGCAAAGGTGATCGGAAACCCACAATGGGTCTATGCGCTGTTCGAGTGTCTTGAGCTTATCCAAATAGTCGGAATCAAGACCACCAGCCGAACCGATCGACATCGAAACGCCGTGAATAATGACCGGCACTTTGGCGCGGATCTGTTCGAGAATGCGCAGCTGACGCCCGCCTTCGATCATGTAGTTTTCACTGATGACTTCGACGAAATCGACCGGTTTATCGTCGGCAAAGTCGCCGGTTAGAAAATCATCGTAGTGAGCCCGCCTAAGACCCAAGCCAAACCCGCCAAAGGGGGCAATTGTACCGTTCTGCTGTTGCATATTCACCTTTCATAACAGACAATCGCCCAATCCAGATAGCCTCTATGGCCAGATAGCCTCGAGAGGAGTCCGCCTAAAATCGTGGGCCCTTGCCAAACTCAATAGCAAGGCAGAGCATCTTGGCTCCTTGATCTGCATACAGGGAGGTTCGCGCAAAAGCCGCAAAGCGTTACGCCCGATCAATCCAGCAGCGCCCACGCGGGAGGGAAAGTTTTTTGGACGCTTTGTAACCAGCAGACTAAGGCCTGCGAATGACATCCCAGAGCCGGCAAACAAGTCGGCACAGCGACAACAAATTTTGAAAGAGGACATTGTCATGAAAGCCAAGTCAATCGCAGGGATCGCCGGTCTCGCACTCACTGCCAGCATTACAGCTGGCCTCGCCACTGCCCCGGTTTCGGCGCAGAGCTCTAAAGAAAAATGCTACGGCGTGTCTCTTGCAGGCGAAAACGATTGCGCCGCAGGACCGGGCACAAGCTGCGCGGGCACATCAACTCGCGACTATCAAGGCAACGCCTGGACATTCGTCGACAAAGGCACTTGCACTTCGATCGCCACGCCAAAGGGTCGCGGATCGCTGACCCCGATCAACCGATAAAACAAAAAACTGGCGGCGGTCCGTCAGGCATAATGCGGACCGCTGCCATACAATAGGAGGGAATTATGAACGGAATTGTATCACTTTGGAACCGGATCACTGGCATTTTGTCGGGGGCCGTTGTTGAAAGCATTGCGCTGTTTTTGACGCGCATCGCGCTCGCTGGCATTTTCTGGCGATCGTATAAAACCAAGGTCGAAGACGGCACTTGGTTCTCCATCGACGAAGTGCAATATTTCCTGTTTGAAAACGAGTTTACCGGATTGCCGATCTCATCCGACTTGGCGGTTCCATTGACGACCTATGCCGAATTCCTGTTTCCGGTTTTGCTGGTGCTCGGATTGTTCAGCCGCTTTTCCGCTGCTGCGCTCGCTGTGATGGCCTTGGTAATTCAGCTGTTTGTTTTCCCAACATGGGATCACTTCTTTGGTTGGGACATCACCGTTCTGGCATTGGCAGGCATCATCATAAGCCGCGGCCCAGGCGCCATCGGTATCGATAAGGTGTTCAGCCTCGTAACCGGTTCAAAAGCAGCGTAGGCGCTTTAGCGATGGTTGCTGACGAACCCACCTTTGCCCGCCTTATGGCAGCAACACAGGACGGCGATAAAGCCGCCGGTAATGTGTTGTTGTCAGAGGTGGGCGTATGGCTGGAGCGGTATTTTCGCCGCCGTGTGCCGCCGCACTCGATCGATGATCTGGTGCAAGACGTTCTGATCGCATTTTACACCAAACGTGCGACTTGGGATCCTGGGCGTCCTTTTTTGCCATGGCTTGCCGCCATTGCGCGCTATCGCTGGGTCGATCACCTGCGCAAAGTGTACAAACATGAAAGCAAGGAATTGATGGAAGATGACGCGGTTGAAGACAGCGAAGAGGAGGTTGTTTTGGCACGCGTCAGCCTGGACCGGCTGTTTGGCCAGCTTCCAGAAAAACAGGCAGAAGTGATCGAAATGGTCAAAATTGGCGGGCTATCCATCCGCGAAGCGGCCGAAAAAACCGGACAAAGCGAAAGCTTGGTCAAAGTGAATATCCATCGCGGCCTTAAGAAAATGGCCTCGTTGGTTGAGAAAGCAGATTGAAATGAAGAACCCTCCCCAATCCCCCATGAGCAGGGAAGATCTAATTGCCTCGCTCACCGGAGATCTGACCCCTGTAAAACGGATCAAACCGGCTGAAGGCATCGCGCTGATCGTTTTTGCGACGCTTGTCGCGGCGGTTGCTTCCATCGCCATCTATGAATGGTGGGATGGATTGCTGACGGGAGAAGCCTCTGGGTATTTCCTGATCACGCACGGATTTTTGCTTGTCTTGGGCGCAGCAAGCACGGCTGCACTTGTTAGCAGCTCTATGCCGCGGGTTGGCGCACGCGCGAATGCTCCGATGTGGAGTGCGATCGCGCTCGCCATTTTGCCAATCGGCGCAATCCTGAGCCTGCTCTCTGGTCAAGGAAATCATGCGCATGAAGGGTTGAACGATCCGGTCGCGTTCTTGTGCACATCAGCCTCGCTTTCGGCGGGTGCATTGGTGCTTGTCGCGGCAGTCTTGTGGCTGCGCAGAGGCGCACCTGTTTCGATAGAGCGCTCTGCTTGGCTTGCCGGTCTTGCTGCGGGTTCTTTGGGGACATTGGCCTATGGCATTACCTGCCCTCTCGACACATTCTCTCACGTGGGAATTTGGCACGTCGCTCCGGTAGCGATTGGCGCGGTCTTTGCTCGGATCGTGGTTCCTCCATTGATCCGCTGGTAGGGCTCCGCACCATCGAAACATACTTGAAGGGCGCCGTTATCGGCGCCCTTTTTGCGTTTATTGGAAACACTTCCGCTTATCATTGCCCCTTTGAGCGCGCGCGCCTATATGCGGCGCATGTCTTCTGTAAGGCCCTGGCGCGATATCGAACGGCGGCAAAGCCGCCAAATCATGGTTGGCGATGTGCCGGTGGGCGGCGGTGCGCCGATCACGGTCCAAACAATGACCAACACCCCGACCGAGGATGCGACAGCGACGCTCGATCAGATCCGCCGCTGCGAAGACGCTGGGTGCGACATAATTCGCGTGTCTTGTCCTACAGAAGAAGCCACGGCCGCGTTTAAGAAAATCACCAAAGCAGCGCGTATTCCGATCGTTGCGGATATCCATTTTCACTACAAACGCGCCCTAGAGGCTGCCGATGGCGGCGCGGCATGTTTGCGCATCAACCCCGGCAATATCGGATCATCCCAGCGCGTGGCCGAAGTGGTCCGCGCGGCCAAAGCCAATGGCTGCGCTATCCGCATTGGCGTGAATGCGGGCAGTTTGGAAAAGGACCTGCTCGAAAAGTACGGCGAGCCTTGCCCAGAAGCGCTGATCGAAAGTGCGCTGGATCATATCAAGCTGTTGCAGGATCACGATTTTCACGACTTCAAAGTTGCGGTGAAGGCGTCCGACGTGTTTCTAGCGGTCGCAGCCTATCATGGGCTTGCCGAAGCTGTTGATTGCCCGCTCCATTTGGGCATCACCGAAGCAGGCGGATTGATTGGCGGAACCGTCAAATCCTCTATCGGCATGGGTTCATTGCTGTGGGCCGGGATCGGAGACACCATCCGCGTTTCGCTTTCGGCTGAGCCGGAACAAGAGGTCAAAGTTGGCTACGAAATGCTAAAGGCTTTGGGCCTGCGCACGCGCGGCGTTCGTGTGGTTTCCTGCCCTTCTTGTTCACGCCAAGGGTTTGACGTGATCCGCACGGTCGAAACGCTAGAAAAGCGGTTGGAGCATATCAAGACACCGATGAGCCTGTCCGTCTTGGGATGTGTCGTGAACGGTCCGGGCGAAGCGCGAGAGACAGATATTGGCCTGACCGGCGGCGGCAACGGCAAGCATATGGTCTATCTCTCAGGCGTTAAAGCACATGCAATTGAGGATGAGGACACCCTCGAACATATCGTCAAATTGGTCGAAGACAAAGCCGCCAAGATTGAGGCAGGCGAAGAGGTCGCATTCGACCCCCATACAGCAGAGGCAGCAGAATGATCCGCCCAATCATCGCCGGCTTGACTGCAGGGTTGCTTTTGGTCGGATGCGCAACGGTTGCCGACACAATCGCGCACGACGTACACGACTACCCTGAGGCGCGTTCCTATAACCTCAGTGAAAATGCGATGGCCGATGTCGACGCGGCGTTATCCCGCGCAAAGGAGAGCGACAAACGCGTCTTGTTAGTGATGGGTGCCAACTGGTGCCATGACAGCCGCGCACTGGCTGGTTGGCTTGAGACAGAGCGTTTTGCCGCTTTGATCGATGCCGAATACGAATTGGTCTTCGTCAATGTCGGAATGCCGCAGACGGGTGACGGACATAATATCGAAATTGCGCAGCGGTTCGGCCTCGAAGAGTTACCCGGCACGCCAAACCTGTTGATCGTGACCGCAGATGGCACCCTCATCAACGCAGACACCGCAACGACTTGGCGCAACGCCGCCAGCCGTGAAGAAGATGCAATTTATGATGAGTTGGTCTCTTTGGCGAACCAAGCAGCTTAGCCCTGCTCCACGTCGTCCACCACGCAGACTATATGGCGCCGCAGCCTGCGCGCGGCACATTCAAATTCGACAAATATATGCTGGTGATGGAGGCGCTGCGGGAAAGCGGCGCTGCCATGACAGAGCATTCCCCTGACCCCTGCCCGCGCGAATGGTTAGAGGCTGTGCATGACCCCGCCTATGTCGAGGAAGTCTTCACCGCCAACGTCCCGCGCGACAAAGAACGGCGGATCGGATTTCCGGTGACAGAGCGTATTCGCGACCGGGTGCGCCACACCAATGGCGGGACATGGCTCGCTGCGCAGCTTGCGATGCAGCATGGATACGCTGCCAACAGCGCCGCTGGCAGCCACCATGCGCTCGCCAACACGGGGGCTGGTTACTGCGTGTTCAACGATCTCGCAGTCGCGTCCAATCGCCTGATTGCGCAAGGCGATGCGGGCCGAATCTTGATCGTCGACCTGGATGTCCATCAGGGCGATGGCACGGCCAGCCTAACTGCGGGCCGAGAAGACATATTCACTCTCTCGCTTCATGCAGAAAAGAACTTTCCAGTGCGAAAGGCGCGTTCAAATCTCGATCTAAGCCTGCGTGATGGGCTGGACGACGATGACTATATGGAAACGCTAGCGAAACATCTGCCCGACGTGTTCGACACCTTCTCGCCTGACCTTGTCCTTTATCAAGCAGGCGTCGACCCACATATTGATGACAAGCTGGGCCGACTGGCGCTCTCAGACGAAGGTTTGGCGCAACGCGATCGTTTTGTGGTTCGCGAAGCGCGCCGCAGGGGCATTCCTATCGCATCGGCATTAGGCGGGGGATACGGGGATGATCAACGCGAAGTCGGCGCACGCCACGCTCGATCCATGATCGCAATGGCTGATGAAAACGCGAAGTCGTGATACGGACACTACCAAGAACCCTCTAGACGCGATTCGAGGCAAAAGCCGCATTCGCCGAATCCAAACCCAAGGACACCAACACCGATGACTGCCCATGAAACTGATTACCTGATCGTCGGCGCTGGCGCAGTCGGTTTGGCCTTCGCCGATACTTTGTTGGATGAAGACCCGTCCTGCCACATCACCTTTGTAGACAAGCACGCAAAGCCCGGCGGTCACTGGAACGACGCCTATTCCTTTGTCGCTTTGCACCAACCCAGCGCGACATACGGCGTGAACTCGATGGAGTTGTGCCCTGACCGGGTCGATGAACATGGTCACAATGCAGGTATGTATCCGCTGGCCAAACATGCAGAGATTCTGGCCTATTACAGCAAATTGATGACAGAGCGGCTGATTCCCAGCGGCCGCATCGCCTATCTCCCCCTGGCAGAATATCGCGGCGGAGAGGGCAAATCCCACACTGCGCGCAGCATTCTATCGGGCGAAGAGCGCACATTCACCGTGCGGCGTAAACTGGTCGATGCGACATGGTTCCAAACCTCTGTTCCTTCAACCCATACGCCTGCGTTCGACATCGCTGAGGGCACTCGTTTCGCAGCACCGGGAAAGCTACCAGAGCTTTGGATGCAAGCGGATGACCTGCCTGATCATTATGTTGTAATTGGCGGCGGCAAAACTGCGATGGACACCGCCGTTTGGCTACTCGAAGCTGGCGTTGCGCCCGAGAAAATCGATTGGGTTCGCCCGCGCGACAGCTGGATGTTTAACCGCAAACTGCTTCAACCGGCCCAGCACCGTATCGAAGGGTTGATCCAGTTTCAGACCGATTTGGTCGAATGCGCAGCCTCATCCGATAATGGGGATGAGATGTTCGCCAAGTTGGATGAACGCGGCACGATGCTGCGGATAGATCCTGATGTGACGCCAAAGATGTTCCACTTCGCGGTGATTTCTGAGGCGGAAGTCGCGATGTTGAGCACAATCAAGAACGTGCATCGTGGCAAACGGGTGACCGCGCTTGAACCGGGCGCAATGCAGTTTGGCGAAGAGACAATCAGCCTCCCCGAAAGCACTCTGTTTATCGATTGCACCGCAAGGGCAGTTCCCTTTGATGCGAATGAGAACACGCGGCCCTTTTTTGAAGAGGACCGGATCACGCTTCAGCTCGCTCAAGCGCCCTTCGTCCCCTACAGCGCCGCGCTCGCAGCGTTTTTGGAGGCAAATTTCGACAACGATATGGAGCGAAACAACCTTGTTCCGCCCGCACCATTGACCGATTCCACTGATACATACCCCTATGCGGTCATGGCGAATTTGATGAGCACGGCAATTCTTTCCGGCAATGAAAAAACTAACGCGTTCAACGCGCGATCTCGTTTGCATCCGACCGGGCCTGCCGTGGCCAAAATGATCGCTGATCAGGACCCGCGCCTTGCAGCGCTTTCCAAAGTCGGGCCTGCGATTGCGGCCCATATGCCCGGCGTGATCAAACTAGGCATGGCGGCAAAGGCCATCCACGAAGGCGCTGAGTAACAGCGCACAATTGGGGATTCACGCGAAAGCCATATTCGGGTATGTATTGAGGTAGACATGAACCGCCGCGACATCATCAAAGGCAGCATTGCCGCCAGCGCTGCTCTAGCTTTGCCATCCTTGCCCGCGAAACTTGCAGCTCAACCGCGCGCCGGTTCCGCTCGTGACAGGGTTTTGTTCGACATTGCCAAACGCGAATTGGACCGCGCGGGCGATGCGATCTGGCGGCGCGATATTGTCGGGATTGCCGATTTTGGAGTGCACTCGGCACAGCGCCGCTTTTACTTCGTCAATCTCGACCGCGAGGAAGTGAACCCGTTTCACGTCAGCCACGGCACCGGGTCCGATCCCGAACATGACGGCTGGCTCAATTCTTACTCCAACGTCGAAGGGTCGAACGCGACCAGCCGCGGTGCCTATGTCACGTGGGAATGGTATCAGGGTCGCTATGGCACGTCCGTGCGCCTTGGCGGGTTGGACAGCACCAATGATGCCGCACTGCGCCGCTATATCGTGATGCACCGCGCGAAATACGCTGAACCTTCGCATATCGAACGCTGGGGCCGTTTGGGCCGCTCAAATGGATGCTTTGCCTTGGGCGAAGAGCAGTTCCGGGTCGCCCTGCTTAATCTATCGGGCGGACGGTTGCTGTTTGCCGACAGTTTGGGTTTGCAAGAGGACGGCGCGATGCTGTCGCGGGAGCAGCAATTGGCGGCTCTGACACCGGATCAGCCGACTGCGATGCAGCGGTATAATCCGGGGGCGTTTTGACAAAAAATGCGCCTGTAGGCGGATGGCCTCTCGTCTGGGCCGCGATCTGGTGGGCCGTGCTTCTTGCTCCGTTGATTGGCAGCCTATGCCTGACGCTCTATTCGCTGGCATTCGATGGTCTACCTAACACTACACTAATTGGCAATTTCATCGGCGTGGCCATCATCAGTCTAATGTTTGTGGTGCCTTCCACCTTGGTGTTCGGATTGATTGCCGGACGCCTGGTGCAAATCTGGAGGCTCAGAGACCTTCCCGCACTGCTGTTTATTTCTTGCTTCGCATTGCTGGCTCAGACAATTGCATTGCTGATTTTTCTCTTCCCCGACTGGCCGTCAATCGATGGTCTGATCACGCTTTCCCTTATTGCAGCCCCCTTCTCACAGAGCGCTGCGATCGTAATGTGGTGGCGGCTTAATCCCCCGCGAGCGGATTGTTCTCGATCACAATAACCTCATCATCGCTTGCCCCAGAGCGGTTCTGAACACGCGGCTTGTCTAAGCTCGCCAGAACAGGCGCGTCGCGGCCGTAGATGTCTTCGAAGGTTTGCAGCTCCCCATCAATGTCCGTCGCCATGGTGAAATAGGTGATGTAAGCGGGCATTTCGCGGGTGATAGGGACCTTGGTGTATTCGCCAGACTTTGAAATCGCGACCGCTTCATCCCGCGATGCGCCGCGCCCCAATATCGCCATTGTGATCGCCAATTCCAACGCTCGCTCTGTGCGGATGCAGCCATGCGACAAGGCGCGCCGTTCGTTGTTGAACAGGCGACGTGAGGGCGTATCGTGGAAGAAAATCGCGTGCGGATTGGGCATTTCCAACTTCATCTGACCCAAGGAATTGCCCGGCCCCGGCTGCTGAACCACAGTGATCCAGCCGGTGCTGGACCGCGTTGCGGTGTAGCCATTGCGCCGCGCCCATGCGGGATTGTTGAGCACACGCTCACCCAGACCTTCGCCGCGCACAATCGATTGCGGCACTGTCCATGTCGGGTTGAACACGACACCCGAAATCATCTCGGCCAATTGCGGCGTTGCGGTGCGCCCAGGCTTTCCAACAATGGTGCGATAGGTGCTGATAATCTCATCGCCGACTGTCAGGCGCAACTGATACTCGGGCACGTTGGTGATCAGATATTGCCGGCCCAAATCCCGCGCCAACCAACGCCAACGATCCATATTCGCGCGGATCAGCTTGCGTTTGGACGTCTCCCCCACCGGGGTGACTGCCAGCTCATCGCGAAGCCTGGCATAGTCGGGATGCGTGGGATGGAGTGACGACAGCGTCCCATCAATATCGCCTGATTCAAGCGCCTGAGTTAGCAAATCGCCAGTGCGGAATGTGTCGCGGTCTGGATCAACCACGAACCATTGTTCACGCGCATCCATCGGCGTGCGCCCATCGCGGAAATCCTCGACCAGCCACACGAAATTCTTCGATGCGAGGACATTGAGCGCATCAGAGGGCCCCTCTTGAGCCAAGCTGCGCAATCCAGCCAGATTGTAATCCGCGGAATCCAACCCTTCGCTAGCAATATTTTCAATGACTGCAATCAAGGAGGCGGCGTTTTCGGCGCTCCATGGCTGGACCATTGGTCCGGGAGGGGCAAGGTCGCCCTGCACCATTGGTTCGGAGACCATCTGCGGGAAAGCTTCGTCAAAACTTGCTTCCGCTTCGGTGCTTGAAGGCGTGCCGTCCTGCGCGAACGCGCTGCTCGCGATAAAGGCTGCGGTGGCGATCCCTGCGCCCAAAGTGCCGACCCATTTGCGCATATTAACTGTCCCATTCCCTTTGCCATGCTCGCCGCGCAAATGATTGGCGCGGCGATCGCATGCAATTTCAGTTTACCTGCTTTTTCGGAAATATATCCCGTTTTCTCAAAACCTATCAAGCCTGATGGCTGACCCTATCATGAATCCGGCTCCAATTTGTTCGATCAGCAAGGCTTAAATGCGTGACCTTGTCGCACAGCCGCACTAGACGGACGCGCGATGGCGACTCCCTCCAACCAACGCTTTGTCCGATTGCTGCCCATCGCTGCTGCGGCAGCGGGGGTTGGGCTGCTGTCCCTGATGGACGCCTTTATGAAAGAGGCAGCGCTCGCCACCGGCGCATACACCGCTACGGTTCTTCGAAGCCTGTTCGGGGCGGCATTGATCGCGCCAATATGGCTGTGGCGAAAGCACGGATGGCCAACACGTGCCGTGTTCAAATTGCATCTTGAGCGCGGCATTATCTCCGCTTTTATGGCGCTCAGCTTCTTCTTCGCGCTGACAAAACTGCCTTTGGCAGAGGCTATCGCAATCAGCTTCATCGCTCCGCTTATAGCGCTCTATCTTGCGCGCGTGTTTCTGGGTGAAATCATCCATCCCAACGCAATTCTGGCCAGTCTGATCGGGTTTGCCGGAACGCTGGTGATCGTTGGAGGGCGCATCGGTCAGGGTGAAATGGATCAAGACGCCTTGCTGGGCCTCACCGCTTTGCTGTTTTCCGCGTTGCTTTATGCCTATAATTTCATCGTGATACGGCGGCAGAGCCAACTTGCTGGACCCATTGAAATTGCCACCTTCCATAGCGGTGTGGCCGGAGGGGTCTTGCTGCTCTTTGCGCCTTTTCTTGGCACTGTCCCCGTCGCCGAATCGTTTCTCCCGCTCGCTGCCGCAGCCGCGCTTACAGTAGCAGGTGCCATGGCGATGGCTTGGGCCTATGCCCGCGCCGAAGCGCAGGTGCTCGTCCCGTTCGAATATTCAGGTTTCTTGTGGGCGAGCGTGTTTGGTTGGGCTTTTTTCCGCGAAGCCGTCACACTCACGACACTTGCCGGAACGCTTCTGATCGTGGGCGGATGTTGGATGGCCACGCGCAAGTCAGCGCCCGCCGTGGCAGCTGAAGTCTAGCAAAACAGACGCCCAAAAGAACGGCCCAAAAGAAAATGGTCGAAGCAACGGGGGCTGACCTCGATTGCTTCGACCATTTCC
Source organism: uncultured Erythrobacter sp. (assembly GCA_947502815.1). GTDB lineage: Bacteria > Pseudomonadota > Alphaproteobacteria > Sphingomonadales > Sphingomonadaceae > Erythrobacter. Next base: position 540,784 of record CANNBH010000001.1, on the reverse strand, counting down.
ACTTCAAGCCAAGGCGATGCCGTCAGCGGCCGAAGTGCGGCCGCCAATCAGCGGGGGGGGTGGGGTTCGCCAAGTTGCGACCCGAAGCGGCATTCAGAGCGCGCCTCTAACGAGACGTGCAATAGGTGTTGACCGGTCTTGGCGCCGGCTGGACTAAGAAAATGCTAGAGAGGCACCAAAGCAAACAAGAACGACCATGACAGCGCCAATGATGCCAGCGGTCAAACTTGCCTTCTTCGCTACGATATCTTGACTGTGATCCATGATATCAGCCCCTTTTTCCAATTTCCCCAACGCCGAAGTCTTTGGCACACACGCACGGCGAGAGTGAAGTAAACACTTGTAACGATGCCTGCGGACCCGCGCGCAGCTTAACATTGGAAAATTTTCTTTCGCAATCGACTCGCAAGAAGGGGTGCCCCCCTTGACCTAAGAGGCACAGTCTAGCACTTGCCGCGACGAGACTTTTCTCCGGACTGGATCCCCCGGCCCCCCTCTTTCGCGCGTCGCGCAAAAATGGGGCAGAACAACACGGCCTAGACAACAAGGATGGACACCCGATGACAGCTATCGGCAAGGACACGCTTAACGCCCGCTCGAACCTTTCAGTGAATGGCAAGAACTACGCTTATTATTCGCTCGCGAAAGCGGCTGAGCAATTGGGCGATATTTCAAAACTGCCGAATTCGATGAAGGTGCTTCTCGAAAACCTGCTGCGTTTCGAAGACGAAGGGTTCACCGTCGGACGCGAACACATTCAAGCGATCGTCGACTGGCAAAAGAACCCTGCGACCGGCAATGAAATCCAATACCGCCCTGCGCGCGTTCTCTTGCAGGATTTCACCGGCGTTCCATGCGTCGTCGATCTTGCGGCCATGCGCGATGCGATCAAGGAACTCGGCGGCGACACAGCCAAAATCAACCCTCAGGTTCCCGTGAACCTTGTGATCGACCACTCGGTTATGGTCGACGAATTTGGCCATCCTAAAGCGATGGAACAGAACATGGCGCTCGAATATGAGCGCAATGCAGAGCGTTACGACTTCCTCAAATGGGGATCGAAAAGCTTTGAAAACTTCTCTGCCGTCCCCCCTGGCACTGGCATCTGCCACCAAGTGAACCTAGAGCACATTGCGCAGGGCATCTGGTCGAGCGAAGATGAAAACGGCGAAATGGTCGCCTATCCAGACACCTGCGTCGGCACAGACAGCCACACGACCATGATCAACGGCCTGGGCGTACTGGGTTGGGGCGTTGGCGGGATCGAAGCGGAAGCTGCCATGCTGGGCCAGCCGATTTCAATGCTAATCCCTGAAGTTGTTGGCTTCAAGCTGACCGGCGCAATGGCCGAAGGCGTCACCGCAACCGATCTGGTTTTGACTTGCGTGCAAATGCTGCGCGAAGTCGGCGTAGTGGGCCGCTTTGTTGAATTTTATGGGCCGGGCGTTGCAACGCTGACGCTGGCTGACCGCGCAACCATCGCCAATATGGCACCGGAATACGGCGCGACTTGCGGCTTCTTTGGCATTGATGACAAGACCATCGATTACATGCGCCTGACCGGCCGCAGCGAAGAAAACCTCGCGCTGGTCGAAGCCTATGCCAAGGAACAGGGCATGTGGTTCGACCCTGACCATGAGCCTGTTTTCACCAACACGCTCGAACTTGACGTCGCGTCGGTTGTGCCAAGCCTTGCCGGACCAAAGCGTCCGCAAGACCGCGTGATCCTTCCTGAGGTGGATGAACTGTTCAACGGGGAACTGGCCAGCGTTTACAACAAATCCGGCCCCGTGCGCGCCGCCGTTGAAGGCAAGGACCACGATATTGGCGATGGCGATGTTGTGATCGCTGCCATCACCAGCTGCACCAACACATCCAATCCAGACGTGCTGATCGCAGCAGGTCTGGTCGCGAAAAAGGCCAATGAGCGCGGCATGAAGCCAAAACCATGGGTCAAAACCTCGCTCGCACCGGGCAGCCAAGTTGTGACCGATTATCTCGTGAAATCAGGTCTCCAGGATGATCTCGACGCGATCGGCTTTGACCTTGTCGGCTATGGCTGCACGACCTGTATCGGTAACTCCGGCCCGTTGGCCGCTCCGATCAGCAAAGCCATCAACGGCAACGACATCGTCGCTGCATCGGTCCTGTCGGGCAACCGCAACTTTGAAGGACGCGTATCGCAAGATGTGCGCGCCAACTTCCTCGCATCGCCTCCTTTGGTGGTCGCGTACGCGCTGCTCGGCACGGTTACGCAAGACATCACCACCACGCCTCTTGGACAAGACAAAGACGGCAATGATGTGATGCTGGCCGATTTGTGGCCAACCAACGCCGAAGTCGCCGAAAACCGCGCTGCCAACATTGATCGTTCGATGTTCGTGAAGCGTTATGCCAACGTCTATGACGGCGATGAGCACTGGCAGGCGATCACCGTCGAACCTTCGGACACATACAAGTGGCGCGCGGGCAGCACTTATGTCGCCAACCCTCCCTATTTCGAAGGGATGGGCATGGAGCCGGAAGCGGTCGAAGATATCGTGGACGCAAAACCGCTCGCGATCCTCGGCGATTCGGTCACGACCGACCACATCTCGCCTGCTGGTGCGATTAAGGAAGACAGCCCAGCTGGTTCTTACTTGGGCGCCAATCAGGTCGCGAAAAAGGACTTCAACTCCTACGGTTCACGCCGCGGAAACCACGACGTGATGATGCGCGGCACATTCGCCAACATTCGCATCAAGAACGAAATGGTCCCCGGCGTCGAAGGCGGTGAGACGACGTATAATGGCGAACAAATGCCAATCTACGACGCGGCGATGAAGCACAAAGCCGACGGCACTCCGCTGATCGTTGTGGGCGGCAAGGAATACGGCACCGGTTCTTCGCGTGACTGGGCGGCAAAGGGCACAATCCTGCTCGGTGTGCGCGCTGTGATCGTAGAGAGCTTTGAACGTATTCACCGCTCTAACCTCGTCGGCATGGGTGTGCTGCCGCTGCAATTCAAAGGTGGCGACACGCGTGAAACTCTGGGCCTTGGTTCGGATGACACGTTCAGCATCAAAGGTCTGGCCGATTTGACGCCGGGTCAAGATGTCGAAATCGAAGCGACCCGAGCCGATGGCTCGACCTTCACCTTCACCGCGCTTTGCCGGATCGATACCGCTAACGAGATGGAATATTACCGCAACGGCGGCATCCTCCATTACGTTCTGCGCAACTTGGCAGCGTAACCCTATGGTCAGCGCGCGTTTGCTCTCTTCTTGCGGTTTGGCTCTGGCAATTGCCAGTTGTGCGCCAAGCGATCAAGGCGAAGACAAGCGCGCGCCGGGCCTGCCGGGCGGCTATGAATTGGCCGTCGCTCAGCCCGGTGCCGAGCGAGAAGCCACTTCACCGCGCGTAGTCGACATCACCGCTGAACAGCTAAAAGCGAAACTGGCGTCAGGTGCCATCCGTTTGATTGATGTGCGCACGGACGAAGAGTTCGCAGAGGGAATGATTGAAGGGGCAGATCATATCGCCCTTGACCGACTTGACCCCGCCAGCCTCGACCTTAGCGATGGACGAGAGATCGTGCTCTATTGCCGTTCAGGTCGCCGGTCTGGAATTGCGGGTGAAGCTCTATCTGCACACACTCGCGAGCCAGTGCAGCATCTGGCCGGCGGCATTCTTGCCTGGCAGGAAGCAGGCGAACCGGTGACTGTTCCCTAACACTCTCGCGACCAAGCAGACAGCAAAAAGGGCGGCCCCTCTATATGAGGAGCCGCCCTTTTTGTTGTTCGAATGCCGTAGCTTATGCGCTGGCTTTCTCGCCCTCAACTTTCACGCCGAACTTCTTTCGGCCGAGGATCGCTGCGGCGGCAAGGCCGAACAGGATCATCATAGGCGGGGCTGGAACTTCGGTGCCGCCGCTGCTGCCGCTGCTCGATGAAGAGCTGGAGCTGGACGAAGACGAGCTGGACGATGATGTCGTCCCGCCAAAGCTGGATGTGCCACCAGAAGAGCTGGAGCTGCTCGACGAAGAACCCGACGAAGAGCTGGTTCCGCCAAAGCTGGACGTACCGCCCGAAGAGCTCGACGAGGAAGAGCTTGAGCTGGAACCCGATGACGAGCTGCTACCGCCGGTAGTACCGCCGTTGCTTCCGCCTGAAGAGCTGGAGCTCGACGAAGACGAAGAGCTGGATGAAGACGACGTAGATCCGCCGAAGCTGGTCGAACCGCCGCTTGTGGTGCCGCCCGAAGAGCTTGAGCTAGAGCTGGACGATGAACCGGATGACGAAGAGGAGCCGCCAAAGCTGGTGCTGCCGCCGGTGCTGGTTCCGCCCGAAGACGAGCTCGAAGACGAACTGCTCGACGAGGATGACGAGCTGGTAGAGCTGCTCATGTTGCCTGAGCTGCCGCCGCTGGTCGCACCGCCTGAGGAGGTGTTGCCGCCCGAGCTGGAGCTCGACGAAGACGAGCTTGATGACGAAGAACTGGAGGAACTGCCACCGCTGGTGGCCCCGCCAGACGTCGTACCGCCGCTTGAGCTGCCCGATGACGAGCTGGAGCCTGACGAAGAGGAGGACGAACCACCGCTTGTCGTTCCGCCAGAAGTGGTGCCGCCGCTTGTGCTACCTGAGCTTGAGCTCGACCCGCTCGACGAAGAGCTAGACGAAGACGAACCGCTGCTGCTGCCGCTGCCGCCCGATGACGTGCTGCCACCCGAAGAGCTCGATGAAGAACTGGAGCTGCCGGAGGAAGAGCTGGTTGAACCGCCGTTGCTTCCGCCGCTGGTGTTACCGCCTGAACTGGAGCTTGAAGAGCTGCTGGACGACGATGAGGAAGAGCTCGACGAAGACGATGTGGAGCTTGATACATCGCCCGAGCTTGAACTGGAGACGTTGCCCGATGTCGTGCTGGACACGGCGCCAGTTGAGCTGCTGACATTGCCAGAGCTGCTGGACACATTACCCGAAGAAGTCGAAACGCCGCCAGTGGAACTTGATACCGCTCCGGTTGAGCTGGAGACATCGCCTGATGTGGTCGACGAACTGATCGAGCCGGTTGACGACGTTGATGTTACGCCGCCTGTTGTCGAAGAGATTGTGCCTGAACCACCAGTGGTTGAAGAGATCGTACCCGACGAGGTCGAGTTGTCGATGTTGATATCAATGTTGATGCCATCGCCGCCGGTCGTGCCGCCAGATGTGCTTGTGCTGCCGCCGCTGGTGCTTGTGCTCGACCCGCCGGAACCGCCCGAGCTGGAGCTAACATCGCCAGACGAACCGCCTGAAGTGGTTGTTGTCGTTGTGACCGATACATCACCCGAGGATGACCCGCCTCCGCCGAAGAAGCCGCCGAAGAAGCCGCCTCCTCCGCCGAACCCGCCGCTGCCGCCGACAACAATCGGGGCACCGCCAAAGCCGCCGCCACCGCGAACAGGCGGCAGAGGAGGAAGGGGTGCTGGTGCGTAAGCAACCTGCGCGATGGGAGGGCATTCGGATGCATCAATATAGGCGCGCGTCGCACCCGCGGGCAGCGGTGCGTTGGCGGCGACTGTTGCATAGGCACCTGCTCCCGGTGCAGCTGGACCGATTGGCTGACACTCAATGGTGCGCTCTACAATCCGGCGGCGACGAAGCTCAGGCTCTGGCAAAGGCGGAAGATCGCGAACCCGCGTATCCGTCTTTACATAGCGCGGTTGAGTGATCGGTTGCGCAACCGCGAGGGGCGCGGTTTCCACCAGCTTACCATCAGAAGCAGTTGTGAACTGCGGATCGTCGGTGACCATTGGCTCGGCCACACGTACCGCACCGCCCGTCATAAGGGCAACGCCAGCAGCGGTGGCAGAGAGCTTTGCTACAGCCAGTTTGATCGACATGAGTTTCGAACCTTGTTTTCTTGTCTTGGCTCGATGCGGCCCGCCCGCACCTTCACCAATTCCGATACTCTGATGGGATTGAAGAAGGGTTCACGGCAATGGGGTTAACCATGATTGAGGCAGGCTAACCCGCTCAAACGGCAGAAAACGGCGGTATTTCAGGGTCGCTGTCCCGTTTTGACACCAAAAACGGACGCTTAGTTAGCCGCTTGGTCAGTTTAAACGTTTAGCCAAGGGGATCTTCGGGCCCATCAAACATATTTGCCTGATCGCCATTGCCCGGAGTCGCTGGTTTTTGAGGAGGAGACATTTCGAGATGCTCCCAACCCGCATCGTTGAGCATCCGCCCGCGCTCCGTTCGCGCTAGCAGGCCGAGTTGGATGAGGTAGGGTTCGATCACCTCTTCGACTGTGTCTTTTTGTTCAGCAAGACCGGCGGCCAACGCCGCGACTCCAACAGGGCCGCCCTTGTAAGTGGTTGCAATCATGGTGAGATAGCGCCGGTCCATCGCATCCAGACCCAGCCGGTCAATCTCCAACCGGGTGAGAGCTTCATCCGCCATCGCGCGCGTCACGCGGCCACCAGAATCGCCCCCAACACCCGCCACATGCGCAAAATCACGCACCCGGCGCAGCAGCCGCCCCGCAACCCGCGGCGTCCCGCGCGCGCGCCGCGCGATCTCGCGCACGCCCGAAGCATCGATGTCCAGTCCAAGCAATTTGCTCGCGCGCGTGACCACAAGGTCCAGCTCGTCATGCGTATAGAACTGCAACCGCACCGGGATGCCAAACCGATCTCGCAACGGAGTCGTCAAACGCCCCTGCCGCGTCGTTGCCCCGACCAGCGTAAAGGGCGGCAAGTCGATGCGCACACTGCGCGCAGACGGCCCTTCACCGATCATTATGTCGAGCGCACGATCCTCCATAGCGGGGTACAGCACCTCTTCCACCACGGGGTTCAAACGGTGGATCTCATCAATGAACAGCACATCATGCGGCTCTAGGTTCGTCAGCAGCGCCGCCAGATCACCCGCCTTTGCAATCACAGGACCAGAGGTCGCACGGAAACCCACACCCAATTCATTCGCAACGATCTGAGCCAGCGTGGTCTTGCCCAGCCCCGGCGGGCCGTGGAACAGCGTGTGATCCATCGCTTCCCCGCGCGATTTGGCGCTTTCGATGAAGACCCGCAGATTGTCCCGCGCCGCCTCCTGCCCGATGAATTCACCAAGCGACTTGGGCCGCAGCGCGGTATCCGGATCCCCGGGTTGGGCATTCGGCGCACCGATTGGCGGGTCGAGATCATCAAAATCGCTCAAAACGGGTTCACCGTGTAGCCGTCTTGCTGCAACAGAGCGTGTGCGGTCATGGCGGAGAGGTCCATCTCGACCCCTTCGATCAGCTCGTCTGCGCTGACGCCATTGGCCGCCGCGCTTTGTCCGCACACAATGAAGCGGACGCCGTAATCGAGCAGTGCACGCACCATCGTTTGGGACCCATTGTCATCGCCTACGACAAGGTCACGCACCGCGCCGCCATGCACCACCACCGCGATGTTAATCCGGTCGGCAGGCACGCCACCGGCGACATGCATATTGATAAAGCGGGCCGCGCTCTCAAATCCGCGATTGCGCGTTTCAGCGTCGGCTCTCTTAGTCACGTCAAAGGCGACTGAGAAGGTGGTAAGGCTAGGCAGCTCGCCCGCGCCCTCCACCGGAGCATGCGGTCCAAAGTCCTCGAAGACGGGGCCGGTGCTGAATGCGGAGAGGTCTTGGGCGGTGGCAGGGGCCGCGAACAGCGCTGCGGTGGCTACGGCGATCACGGCAATGCGCATCAGTATTCTTTTGAAGCTGTTTTTGATCATGGGAACTGTCTCCGTCCTGGCCCCTGGGTGCCAGGGTATTGCCAAGGCTCTCCGCCTAAATAGCGCAAGGCTTCGTTCCAAATTGAAGGTTCGTATTCAATTGCAGAATATACACGCATGAGCGTCCCCTCACTACTCCGCTGTTCGTCCGCAGTGCGGCGAACGACGAGCCAGCCTTCTTGCTGGCCAAACCCCACACAAGAATGGCCAGCTTCTGCGATTACGTTGATTACCTCCCCGCTCATTTCTTGCGGCCCCTCAATCACCACTGCCTGAAAGCCCAACCATAAGCCTGAAATTGGTTCGGTTGCTCGAACCTTGAGAAGCATCGCATCATCTGGGATATCCGATTGCGGGTTATCCCAGATCAACCCATGCGTAAAACCGTCAGGCCCTGAGGCCATGCACGCTTGCGCAGGAACTGCGACAAGACCCCAAGCAAGGGCAGCAATGGCCAACCAGAGGCGCATCACCCAGCCGCCTTCTTCAATGCCACGCGGATAACATCGCCTTCCGCAGCACCTTCGCCCAGTTCGGCCATCGCCCGCGCCACGGCCTGCGCAGCGACCGCCGGTTTGAACCCTAGGTTCTCCAGCGCGCTCACCGCATCGGCGCTCGCGCCGCCTGATGGCATGGCCGCCACGCTGCCAGCCATGCCGCCGCCGCCCGGAAGCGCTCCGGCCTTATCCTTCAACTCATTCACAATCCGTCCGGCCAGTTTCGGCCCGACGCCGTTCGCCCGCGCCACGCTGGCCGCATCCCCTGCCGCGCAGGCATCGCGCAATTCGCCCGTCGACAGCGCGGATAGGATCGCAAGGCCGACCTTGCTCCCCACGCCTTGAACCTGTGTCAGCAATCGGAACCAATCACGCTCTGCGCTTTCGGCAAAGCCGAGCAAGCGCATGTCGTTTTCGCTCACTTGCAGGTCGGTGTGCACAGTGCACGCTTCCCCCACCTCACCCATTGCAGACAGAGTGCGCGCGGAACAGTGGACGAGATAGCCCACCCCTTGCACATCGACGATGGCCCAATCCTCGCCTGTTTCATCGAGGCGTCCAGATAGCTTTGCGATCATGTGCGCTGTCTCAAATGTTGTGGTCCATCGGGCATGCTTTGTTCTTGCCGGAAAGCGGCGCTTTGCGCCAGCGTCCTTTGCGCGTTGTCCGCAAATGTAAGCCAGCCAGACTTGGACCGCTTTGCCAAGTTTTGGCGCCGCCGCCAATCCCGATAACCGGCTGTGAAGAATGTGTTTTTTGTAAGATTCGATGGGCAAGAGTGTAACTTTTGCTGTTTTGGCTGTGCCAAGGCGCCTATCGCTGAGTGCATTCAAGGACAATTCCATTCACCATATCGCCGCACCATATCGTCGCGGGCGCGAGTAGGAAAACGCACGATAATCTCGACACGCGCGCCGCATTCGCTATGGCTCCGCAGATGAGCTTCAACACTTTTGGGCGCGCGCTGCGCTTTACGACATGGGGGGAAAGCCACGGGCCCGGATTGGGCGTGGTGATTGACGGGTGCCCGCCCGGCCTGCCCCTGCGCGAGAGCGATATTCAACCGTTTATGGATGCGCGCAAACCCGGCACCAGCAAATTCACAACCCAGCGCAAAGAACCCGATCAGGTCCGCATCCTGTCCGGCGTGTTTAACGATGCAAGCGGTCAGCAGGTGACGACTGGCACGCCGATCCATTTGATGATCGAAAACACCGATCAGCGGTCGAAAGACTATTCGGAAATCGCGGCTAGTTACCGTCCTGGCCACGCCGACTACACCTATGATGCCAAATACGGCATCCGCGATTATCGCGGCGGCGGGCGTTCTTCTGCTCGCGAAACGGCGGCGCGGGTGGCAGCAGGCGCGGTGGCGCGGTTGATCATTCCAGAGGTCACGCTCACTTCCTATGTCTGCGAATTGGGCGGCGACAAAATCGACCGCGATGCCGTAAGCGCCGAAGAGATCACCAAGAACCCGTTTTTCTGCCCCGACAGCTGGGCCGCGACGCGGTGGGAAAATCTGGTCGATGATGCGCGCAAAGGTGGTTCGTCCTTGGGCGCGGTGGTTGAATGCGTGGCCACAGGTGTGCCCGCAGGATGGGGCGCGCCGGTCTATGCAAAGCTCGACAGCGAACTCGCCGCCGCGATGATGAGCATCAACGCAACCAAAGGCATGGAAATCGGCGACGGTTTCGAAGCCGCGCGCCTAACCGGCGAACAAAACGCTGACGCCATGACGCCGGGCAAGGATGACCAAGGAAATACGGTGCCTGTCTACGCCAGCAACCACGCTGGCGGCACGGCGGGCGGCATCTCCACCGGTCAACCGGTCGTGTGCCGCGTGGCGTTCAAACCAACCAGTTCAATCCTCACTCCGGTCCCTTCGATGAATGCAAAGGGCGAGGCGACCGAGGTCCGCACCAAGGGCCGCCACGACCCCTGCGTCGGCATTCGCGGAACGCCAGTTGTGGAGGCGATGATGGCGCTGGTTCTGGCGGATCAAAAGCTGCTGCACCGGATGCAATGCGGGTGAAGCCCAAAGCGCAGGCCGCTATTCCTCGTCAGGATATAGGGATTGGATCGCCAATTTGGTGGTCCCTTCCCAACTGATCACTTTATACGCCAGTTGCCGCAAAGTTTCGTTGCCGCTGGCGATGAATGCGAAACGGGCAATGATGTGATCATTGTCATTCAGGAAAAAACGGCCATTGATGTCGCGCTTGTTCAGACCGTTGACGATCTCTAACAGCTGCGCCCGGTCACGCCCGCCGGGGTTGAACATATTGATGATCAGCGAAACGGTTCGGCAATTGCGATATGTCGATTGATCTTCGCAATTCTGCAACCGCGCATCGGCCTCAATCCCGCTTGGCAAAGTGATGCTGAACCCGTTCTCGCTCTGCTCGACCACCACATCCGCTCCTTGGATCAGGCTCATGGCGTTCTCCAGATCGGTCGGCGTGATGTAGCGGATTGGGTCGGTCGGTGATCTGGCCGATTGTTGATCAGAACTTTGGCCAGTTTCTTGGGCCGCGAGCTGAGACGGCAGAACCGCCAAACACCCGACGGACAAATAGATTGCAGGCCATGCGCTTAAGGCCGCCGATTTCCACGTGATCATAATTTCCCCCTTAAGCAGACAGGGTAAAAGCAAACTCGCGTCGGGGGCAAGCCGCACCAAGTTTTTAGGTTGAAATGCCGCAGAGTTTTAAGGCCAGTTCGAATAGGACAATCAGCCAAAAACTTCGCGCCAATTCAAACGAAAACGTTCCCGTCCCACTGATTGAAAAAATCGATCTTCGCAATCGCACAAATTGTCTTTTGTGCAGCGCAACAATGCCTATGTGGAGGGCAAGGCAATTCACCCTCTCCCCCAACCCAAGATTAAGAGGAACAATCCCATGGGTATTATCGGATCAACCATCAAAGACTTCACCGCCACCGCGTTCAAAGCGGGTCACGATTTTTACGACGTCACACAGGACGATATCGCTGGCAAATGGTCGGTGTTCTTCTTCTACCCCGCCGACTTCACCTTCGTCTGCCCGACCGAACTTGAAGACATGGGCGAAAAATACGACATGCTGCAGGGCATGGGCGTCGAAGTGTTTGGCGTATCGACCGATACCCATTTCAGCCACAAGGCATGGCACGACAGCTCCGACAAAATCGGCAAACTGACCTTTCCATTCTTGGGCGATCAGAACCACGTTTTGTCGAACCAGTTTGGCGTGCTGCGCGAAGGCGTTGGCCTCGCCGACCGTGCGACCTTTGTTGTCGACCCCGATGGTGTGATTCAAATCATGGAAATCACCTGCGAAGGCGTTGGCCGCAACGCCAATGAACTGACCCGTAAGATCAAGGCTGCACAATATGTGCGCGCAAACCCTGGCCAGGTCTGCCCCGCGGCGTGGGAAGAAGGCAGCGAAACGCTGGCTCCGTCTCTCGACCTTGTTGGCAAAATCTAACGGCTGGCATCCGACATTGAAAAAGAGCAGCGCGGCTCTCCCCCATTCCCGCCGCGCTGCTCTTAGACCTTGAGCAAGTCTCGGGTCGCAAAAGGATCGGAAGCCCTCGCTACTCTCCCCCTTCGGTGAGACGCTTCCGGTCCAAAATGCCCTTTAAGGGCGCGCATTTCAGGCATTTTCATCGGAGGCATTTATGCTCGACCAATCCATGCAGACCCAGTTGAAACAATATCTTGCGAATCTTCGCGAGCCAATTGAACTGGTCGCATCGCTGGATGAGTCGGAAAAATCCGCGCAAACTCGCGAGTTGTTGAGCGAAATTGCCGAACTTCATGAAATGGTCAGCGCCAATTTTGACGGCACCAATGACCGCACGCCCAGCTTTATCATTCGGCGCGCATCGGATGCGGACAAATGGGTGCGTTTTGCCGGGCTGCCGATGGGGCATGAATTCACATCGCTTGTCCTCGCCTTGCTTTGGACTGGCGGTCATCCGCCAAAAATCGACGCCGATCTGATTGAGCAGGTCCGCGCGCTTGAGGGTAATTTCGATTTCGAGATGTTCTTTTCCCTGTCGTGCCACAACTGCCCTGACGTGGTGCAGGCGCTCACTTTGATGGCCCTAGAGAACCCGCGCATCACAGCGACATTGATCGAAGGCGGCACGTTCCAAACAGAAGTGGAAGAGCGCGGCGTGCTCGCTGTGCCGGCGACGTTCTTAAACGGCGAGAGCTTTTTCAACGGTAAGATGGAGCTGGCCGAAATACTCTCCAAGCTGGACAGCGGAGCCGATGCAAAGGCAGCGGAAAAACTGGCCGCAAAGGACCCGTTTGAAGTGCTCATCATCGGGGGCGGCCCTGCTGGTGCAGCTTCGGCAATCTACACGGCGCGCAAGGGCTTTCGCACGGGCATAGCAGCGGAGCGTTTCGGCGGGCAATTGCAAGACACCTTGGGAATCGAAAACCTTCCGGGCACCGGATACACCGAAGGGCCAAAACTGTCCGACGATCTGAAGCATCAGATTACCGGCAATGGCATCGACCTAATGGATTTGGCCCGAGCGACCGAATTGCACCCCGCTGGCGAGGCGGGCGGTCTGCACAGCGTCACCTTGGCCAATGGTGCGGTTTTGAAATCTCGTTCGCTCATTCTTTCTACCGGCGCACGCTGGCGCAATCTTGGCGTCCCGGGTGAGGCGGAATACCGCAACAAAGGTGTGGCCTATTGCCCGCATTGCGATGGCCCCCTGTTCAAAGGCAAAAGGATCGCCGTAATTGGCGGCGGGAATTCCGGGGTGGAGGCCGCAATCGATCTGGCCAAGATCGTTGGCCACGTCACTTTGATCGAATTTGACAGCGCATTGCGCGCAGACGACGTGCTGCAACGCAAATTGCGATCCATGCCCAACGTAGAAATTGTCACCAATGGCCAAACCACAGAAGTGACCGGCGATGGCGCACGCGTAAACGGGCTGGTCCTGAAAGACCGGGCGAGCGGCGATGAACGCAGGATCGAACTCGAAGGCGTGTTCGTCCAAATCGGGTTGGTCCCGAACACCGAATGGCTGGCGTCAACGGATCTGGAATTGTCAAAACATGGCGAGATTATCACCGACGAACACGGCGCGACCAACCTGCCCGGCATATTCGCCGCAGGCGACGCAACGATCGTGCCGGACAAACAGATTGTGGTGGCGATGGGCGAAGGGGCGAAAGCGGGTCTGGGCGCGTTTGACTACCTCATCCGCAACGAACCGGCGGGCGATGTGGCGCAAGCAGCGTAACCAAAGACCACCAGCGGCCGCGGCACCGACTGATCGCCTACATCACTCAATCTACGCGCATAATTCGATTAGACAGATAGGCTCATTTCCATCATCCCCCCCTCATCACGCTCGGATAATCCCGAGTCACACTTCAGAGGAGAACTTCGATGGATGCAAAGACAGACGAAATGGGCGGCGGTTGCCCCTTTAACGGCGATGCCGGAATGCGCACGCTGCTGGGCCGGACAAACAAAGATTGGTGGCCAGAGGCGACACAGCTCGACATTCTGACCGAGCAAGGCAAGAGCGCCAACCCATACGGCGAAGATTTCGACTACGCCTCTGCATTCAATGCGATTGATTATTCCGCTCTGAAAGCAGATCTGACCGCTTTGATGACGGACAGCCAGCCTTGGTGGCCTGCCGATTATGGCCATTACGGCCCGTTCTTCATCCGCATGGCATGGCATGCCGCTGGCACCTATCGCACCGGCGATGGCCGCGGCGGTGCAGGCAGCGGACAGCAACGATTCGCCCCGCTCAACAGCTGGCCTGACAACGGCAACCTCGACAAAGCGCGCCGCTTGCTTTGGCCGATCAAACAGAAATACGGCAAAGGCATCAGCTGGGCTGACCTGTTCATCCTCGCCGGCAATGTCGCGATCGAAAGCATGGGCGGGCCCGTGTTCGGCTTCGGCGGCGGACGCGCGGACGTCTATGAGCCAGAGAATGTCTATTGGGGCAACGAAAGCCTGTGGGTCGATACCGGCGCAGAAACACGCATTCAGCCCGATGAAGGCATGACACTCGAAAACCCGCTTGCTGCGATTCAAATGGGCCTGATTTACGTCAATCCCGAAGGCCCCGGCGGCGTTGCCGATCCACTGCTTTCGGCGCGTGACATGCGCGAAACATTCGCCCGCATGGCGATGAATGATGAGGAAACTGTCGCTCTGACCGCAGGCGGTCACGCCTTTGGTAAAGCGCATGGCGCGGCTCCGTCCGATACATTTGGCGATGCTCCCGAAGGCGAAACGCTCGAAAATCAGGCACTCGGCTGGTTGCTCGACCAAGACGAAATCGACGCGGGCAACATCACCACATCCGGCATCGAAGGCGCATGGTCGAACAACCCGACCAGCTGGAGCCACGACTTCTTCCGCATTCTGTTCAAATATGATTTTGAACTGGTGCACAGCCCGGCTGGCGCTCAACAATGGACGCCGATCAACCCCGATGAAGCGGATATGGCACCGGATGCACGTGATCCTTCTAAGAAGGTTCCGACCATGATGACCACCGCTGATATGGCGCTGAAGATGGATCCAGAATATCGCAAGATTTCTGAGCGTTTCCTCGCCAATCCAGAGCAATTGGATGACGCGTTTGCGCGCGCATGGTTCAAACTGTGCCACCGCGATATGGGTCCAAAGGTTCGCTATCAGGGCCCAGAGGTTCCTGAAGAGACACTGATTTGGATGGATCAAGTTCCAGCGGGCAATGTTCCATCAGACAGCGAAGTTGCGCGGTTCAAATCAGCCATCCTCGGCAGCGGCCTTTCGGTCAGCGAATTGGTGAAAGCGGCGTGGGCTTCGGCCTCGACCTATCGCAATTCGGACCACCGCGGCGGTGCCAACGGCGCTCGCGTTACGCAAGCTCCGCAAAATGGTTGGGCTGCGAATGATCCGGATGAATTGAGCAAGGTGCTAGGCGTCATTGGTGACCATCGCGGCGATCTGTCTATGGCTGATGCGATCGTGCTTGCGGGCTCTGCCGCGATTGAGAAAGCCGCTGCGGATGCCGGTCACACAGTGACTGTACCGTTCACCGGCGGTCGCGGTGACTGCGCAGCGGAACACACCGATGCGGAGAGTTTTGAGCCGCTGGAGCCGTTTGCCGATGGTTTCCGCAATTATCTGAAAACCAAAGCAAGCGTCCGCACTGAAGACATGTTGATCGACCGCGCGCATTTGCTGGGTCTTTCGATGTCAGAGCTAACCGTGCTTGTCGGCGGCATGCGTGCACTGGGCGCGAATGCGGGCGGCACTGCGCACGGCGTGTTCACCGATCGACCCGGCCAATTGACGACGGACTTTTTCACCAACCTGCTCGACATGGGAACCAAATGGACCCCGGTCGATGGTTCGGGTGACGAAGAATATGTTGGAACCGACCGTGTGAGCGGTGAACGCAAATTCACCGCAACCCGTACCGACCTGATCTTTGGCAGCAATTCACAGCTGCGCGCCCAAGCCGAAGTCTATGCCGAAAGCGGCGCTGAGGAGAAATTCGTCGGCGACTTTATCGCGGCATGGGTGAAAGTGATGAACGCAGACCGGTTCGACCTCGCTTGAACCTGATAAAACCTATCCAACTCTGATCATGTTCTAAACTGATCAGGGTCGCAAAAGGCCCCCGGCGTTGCTGCTGGGGGCCTTTTTTCTGGCCAGCGATTCTGGGTTGGTCATCTGGGCTGGTCATCTGGCCAGTTAAATCCAACCCGCTGTCTTTAGCTCGCTCACCTGAGCGCGGCTAACCGGAGCCTCCACCCCGCCTGCGAGCACCAGCCGGACATTGCGGCCTTCGCGGGTCACATCCTCCACGGCAAGCCGCGCGACCCACCAGCTCCGGTGCACCTGTCGCCCTTCAACTTCTGGCATGTGCGCGGCCATATGCGCCATCGCATCACGCAAACGCATCAAGACCAAATCTGAACCCAAGGCCGTGTGCACCCGAACATAGTGGTCCTCCATCTGCAGGGCGATGACATCACTGCCCAGTTCAGCGGGCAATTGATCGAGCAGAAGATTATCCGAGTTGGCAGCCGGCGGCACAGAGGCCTCAGGCGCTGGCAAGGCGGGCGCTGGATCAGGAGCTACTCGATCAGCAATATCCTGCGCATCGTCCGCAGCAACTGTTTGTGCGCGCATTCCTCCTTCCGCGATAAAGTTGAAAAACAAAGTGATCCCTCCACCGATCACAAAGACATAGAAGTAACTGGTCACGGCCTCTTCGAGCGGGGGGACAGGCGGCCAATCAGGCAGAAATTGAATGAAATAGATCAACGCCGTCATCGGCACCGTCGCAACCATCACTGCCGCCACCCAAAGCGGCCATCGCGGCAGATCGAGAGCAACATGCACCCGGTGCACGACGAAGCTCATCGGAGAATAAATCAGATAACCGGCATAGCTGAATGTCAGCCATGTGATCAGCCGCACAGCCAGCGGTTCGGCAATGGATCCAAATGGGCCAATCACAGCCAGAAAGACCCCGATCACCGTCATAATCGCAAGGTCGCTTAAGATGCTGCGCACAAGGGCGGCTCTCGCGCTGATGGCAGGCTTATCGCTCACGCGCTTCGCTCGGTATAGGCTTGGTCCATTCGCCAGTTCTCCCAATTGTTCCTTTCAAATGCCTGCCCATTCGCGCTTCGTAAAGTGGCAAGCCCCCGTGAAACCGCCGATTTCTTGGCCATTCGCGAAGGGCAAGGCCCAATCACGCAGGTCCAATTGCGGGCGAATGGGCAGGCGGCATGGTGGGTCCAACGCAAACACAAAGACACTATCAGTCAGAAGGACCAGACCCATGACATCACTCACCGCGAACCGCGCCATCCCGCAATTTCTAAAGGCGCCTGCGCAAATTTTCAAAACCCCGGCCAAACCCAGCTTTGACATCAGCCCGCGTCTCCGTGCCATTGTTTGGATCGCAGCAACCACGATGACACTGGCGACAATCTATGCGCTGTTTCGCGGCCTAACCGGCCTTGCCCCCAGCCATCCCAACGCGCGCGAATTTGCAATTGTACTGCATGTATCGACGGTGCTGCCAGCAGTCCCTCTTGGCGGGTATCTGCTGCTCGCCCCGAAAGGGACCAAATGGCACAAAATGCTCGGCAAACTCTGGGTTGCGTTGATGGTGGCAACCGCGCTGTCGGCAGTCTTCATCAAGTGGGGCGGCGGACTGAACTTCCATTTCAGTTTCATCCATATCTTTGTGCCGATGACCCTGTGGGCATCATACAAGCTGATCGCGACCGCACGGCGCGGTGATATGAAAGGGCACAAGAAAGAGATCCTCGGCCTTTATCTGGGTGCTTTGATGATCCCCGGCCTTGTCAGCATCGCGATCCCTGGCCGGTTGATGAATGTTTGGATGTTTGGATAAGGCGCTCGTCTGGAGAGCTGCCTTTCTGCCGATCGGTTTGCGACAGATCGGACAGGCACGAACGGCGTCAGAGGATACTCTGGCGCCGTTTTGGCATCAGCCGGGTCGCCGCAGAACCAGATAGAGCGCACCCTCGCCCCCGTGCCGAATATGCGCGCGGCGCACCGCGGCGATCGCATCGGCATGGTGGCTTGCGGCGAGCCAATCGAGCAATTTTGCCCGAATTGCCCCGCGTTTCGACCCGCGATCAGCCGGATCGGAGGGACGTTCCCGTCCTGCAATAACAAGCACCACCCGCGCGCCCATCGCCCGCGCTTGATCCAAACCGCTGGTGATGCGGTGATACGCGCTGTCGAGTGTGTGGCCGTGCAGATCGAGGGTGTAATCGGGTGCAATCTGTCCAGACTTCAACCGCCGGTTGTAGTGGCCATCAAGCTGTGAATTGAACGCGCGTTTGGCAGGCGGCGGTGTTGATCGCACGGGCGGTTTGGCCGCAAGTTTGGGCGGCGGATTTGGTATGGATTTGGGCGCAGGCGCCTGTTTCACCGGCTTTTGCCCCGCAACGCCCGGCGGCGCATGGGCGATACCAACGGCGACTTGTTTGGGGACCGCCCGGCCCGGCATTGGGGTCACACTTTCGGCAAGACGTGACCAAGCGGCCTTTTCCTCGGAGCTCAAGCCGCGCGGAACGGTCATTGCCCTGAATTCAGACGCTGCGTTGTACCCTTAGGCAGCAACAGCAGAGCGTTGCCCCGCGCGCTCATCCCGCCAGCAATTTCGCGCGCGTCTGCGCCCGCGCCCCAGAATGTATCGAACCGGTTCGCACCCTTAATCGCGCCGCCTGTGTCCTGCGCAATCCAAAGGCCATCGGCTTCGCCCCGGTCCATATCCAGCCAAACCGGCGCTCCCAGCGGCACAAAGGCCGGATCAGCCGCGACAGAGGATTCGCGCCGGACCGGCACGCTCATCGCGCCAAGCGGTCCATCACCGGTCAGTTCGCGAAAGAAAATCCAACTTTTGTTGAGACGCATAAGGTCCGCGCCGTCGCGCGGGTTCTCACGAATATAGGCCATGATCCCTTGCATCGATCCGGGGTATTGCCCCGGCCCATCGCCCAGCAATCCGCGTTCGCGCATGACACCGCCAATGCCAGTGTAGCCGCGCCCGTTCTGCCCAGCATAACCGATGCGGATCACATCGCCCTCTGGCGTGATCAGGCGGCCTGACCCCTGAATTTGCAGGAAGAAGAATTCCACCGGGTCCGCTGCCCACGCGATGACCGGCACGCGTCCATCCAATGCACCCGCCTCGATAGCGGCGCGGTCGGGATAAAGTTCAAAATTGCCACTGGCATCGTATCGACCCAGCGGAGGACGCCCGCTGCGTTCTGATTGCGGCGTATCCGCGGGCCAGGCCCGCACCAGATCATCGGGCATGGCATAGACGGGCACTTCAAAACCGGGGCGGCGCGTGCGCGATCCGGCTATCTGCGGCTCAAAATACCCGGTCGCAAAGGCAGTCCCGTCGCCAACGCGGGCAGTTTCAAAATGGTCGTCAAAAAATTCCGGCCCGTCCAAGGTCGGCCATTCATTTGCGATTCGGCACACCCGGAACCAATCGTCATAATCAAATAAGCCGCTTGTATCCTCACGCCGCAGCATGGCTGGGCAGGATTCGACAAAACTGGCCAGAGCGCTGTTCGCGTCATCGCGTGACATGCCGAGAGACGAGACATTGGGGCCGAGCGTCACACCCGTCAGTGCGGCTGTGGGCCCAGCTGGCGCAACTGGCCCGTCAGAGACAGGAACGCTTGGCGCGGTGCTCTTGGGGATCAGCGCGCAGCCCGCCAGAAGCAGCAACGCCGCGCCTGCGCCACAACCGGCGGCGATGGAACGCAGATTGCGCGATTTGGTATTGGGGCCGCCCAACCGAATGACATCCGCATTGCGGCCGCGCGCCATGGCTCTACGCCTCAGCCTTCGTCGGTTTCGTCGAGCACCCAGTTTGGATCGCTCGCGCTGACATTGCGGGAGAATGTCCAGACATCGCGGCTCTCGATCGCATCGTCTAGCGACCCGGCCACCAAGGCACCTTCTTTATCGCGCGTCACCGAAGCAATGTCGGCAACAAACAAAATGGCGATTCGCGCCATGTTGCGATCAAGCGATGCGGAATGGATGCGCGTTTCTTCAACCCGGATCAATTTGTTTTCGACAACGTGCCCGGCCTCTTCGCGCGCGTCGATTGCGGCGCAGAAACCTTCGTAAACATCATCATCGCACAGATCGCTCAGGGTTTCTCGGTCGCCTGTCCAAAATGCTTCGAGCACCATTTCATACGCACCGCGCGCACCTTCCATGAAGCCAGTGAGGTCGAAATTGCGGTCTGCGCCGCCAATTTCGCGGACGCCGCGTTCGACCGCGGGCATAACCCCTTCGAGCTCAACCGCGCGAGGGGTGGCAACAGGTGCTGTTGATGTTGCTGGCGCAGTCGGCTGCAATGCGTTGTCGTTGGCGTCAAAGCGCTGAGGCTCCACGTCCTCTTCATGTTCGGCGCGGCGGCCAAGAACAGAATAAAGGCGCAGCCCCAAAAAGGCCGCGATCATAGCGAGGATGACGATTTGCAAAATCACGGTGGTACCTGTTGTCCTTCCGGCGCCTGTTAGGTCGCCTTACAATTCTCGCTTAAAGACCGCTTATAAACAACCCTCATCACGTATTGCTACAGCAAAGCTACGAGAGAACCCGGTTCAAGATGCGTTTCACCACCATAAATAGGCATGAAATTCAATTCGCCAACGTCGATATCGGTCGCAATTGGGACGAATCGGGCAAAACTGGGGCATTTCGGACCGCATCCACGCAGGTTCATCGATCCGATCGTCTGCACCATGTTGCCTGCGTTCACCGCCCCTGCTAGGCGCGCCCCAGTAAAAAATTGTCCAACCGAAAGACGAAACGACCATGGCCGACGAAGGCGATATCCTCACCAACCTCGACAATCCAGCTGGCGGTGCAAATGGCGCCGCGGAACAACCCGCTGCTGGAATCATCACGCAATATGTGAAGGATCTGTCGGTTGAGAACCCAAATTCACCCGATGTTTTTCAATGGACAGACCAGCCGAAGGTTGATGTGCAGTTTAACATCGGCGCACAGCCAAAGGGCGATCAAGTCACGGAAGTAGAGCTTAAAATCAACATCACCGCCACGGCTGACAAAGGCACCGCCTATTTGGTTGAGCTGTCCTATTGCGGGTTGATCGGTCTGCGCAACATTCCAGAGGAACAGGCCCACGCCTTCCTCTTTGCCGAAGCCCCGCGCATCCTTTTCCCATTCGCCCGCCGCGTCGTTGCCGATGCTGTTCGCGATGCAGGATTCCCGCCGCTGATGGTCGATCCGATCGACTTCAACGGCCTATATGCTCAACAATTGGCCGCCAAGCGTCAGCAGGACGCCGCAGCTGGCGGAGCCGCCACTGGCGATATCGCACCGCCCGCTGGTCAAGCGTAAGCAGTGATTTGATGCGGGCATGATACCATGAGCCTGCTCAAGAATGTCGGGACCATTGGGTCGCTGACCCTGCTCAGCCGCATTGCCGGAATGGCGCGCGAGATGATTTTCTCGCGCGTCCTCGGCGCCAATGCGGTGACAGATGCTTGGTTTCAGGCGTTCATTATACCCAACGTGTTCCGCCGCCTTTTTGCCGAAGGCGCGTTTTCGGCTGCCTTTGTGCCGATGTTTTCAAAGCGGTTGCATGGTCGCGATGATCCTGAGGCCGGATTGGAAGAAGCGCGCAGTTTCAGCAATGATGTGCTGAGTGTTTTTCTGCCTATTCTGATCGCGCTGGTCGCGGTGTTTGAATTGGCGATGCCCGGAGTGATCTGGGTGCTTTCGGAAAAGCCGGTCGACGCAGAAACATACCCGCTCGCGGTTGATTTCGCGCGGATCATGTTCCCCTATATCATCCTCGTCAGCCTCGTGACTTTGTTTACTGGGATGCTCAATTCCGTGTCGCGCTTTGCGCCGGGGGCGAGTTTTCCGATCATTCTCAACATCGTCTTGATCGCCGCGCTGCTGACCGGCGAATGGTTCGCCGCGTCCACCGGGGCCAGCGTTGAACAAATCGCCTATGGCATCGCTTGGGCGGTTACAGGCGCAGGCGTGATGCAGCTTGCGTGGCTGTATTATTGGACGCGGGTCGAAGGTTTTCGGCCGCGCCTTTTATGGCCCCGGATCACGCCAGAGGTGAAGCGGCTGTCGATCATCGCCCTGCCCGCAGCGATTGGCGGCGGCGCGTATCAGATCAACACTCTGGTTCAGCTCTATTTCCTCAATCAGCTTGAGAATGGATCGGTCAGCTATATGAATTATGCTGACCGGCTGAACCAATTGCCACTGGGCATTATCGGTATTGCGCTGTCCACCGCGATCTTGCCCAGCCTGTCCAAATTTGTTGGCGGCGATGACAAAGCCGGTGCGGACAGGATTCAGTCGGACGCGATTGAGCTTGCAATGCTGCTCACCATCCCGGCCGCTGTGGCGCTGGCGATTTGTGCTGAACCGTTTGTGACGATGATATTCCAAGGTGGACGGTTTGACCTCGCCGATGCGGCGGTGACCGGCAATGTGCTTGCAACGCTGGTTCTGGGCCTGCCTGCCTATGTCCTCGTGAAGGTGCTGGTGCCCAATTTCTACGCCCGCGCTGATACCAAAACGCCCGTTGTTGCCGCGTTTATATCGCTGGCCGTATTCATCACTTTCAACTTTGTGTTCCTGTCCCGGTACGGCGTTATCGGCGTGGCTTATGCCAGCGTCATTGGCGCGTGGATCAATGTCGCGTTTCTGTTCATTGTTCTGGCATCGCGCGGATTTTACCGCGTGCCTGGCGCGCTGATCCTACGCATCGCGCGGCAAATTCTGGCGGCCGCCGCAATGGGCGCGGCCTTGTTCTACACCCGCGACCTGTTAACCGATTGGTTCGCGGCTGGGATATTTGCCCGGCTGGCTGCGCTTTTGGCTCTCGTCACAGCCGCCGCCATCGTCTATTTCGGCATTGCATTTGCGGTTGGAGCCATCGACCGCACCCGCATCGCCACTCTCACCAAAAAGAAAGCGCCCTAAATCATGCGTGTCGTCTCTGGCATACAGCCCACCGGAAAGCCGCATCTTGGCAATTACCTCGGTGCAATCGTCAATTATGTGAAGCTTCAGGATGAGGCGCAGGCCGCTGGCGGTGAGTGCTTTATCTTCCTTGCTGATCTGCACGCTTTATCGCAGGCGCATGACCCAGCCGAATTGACCGTCAACACCCGCGAAATGGTGGCCACTTTGGTCGCTTGCGGGGTCGATCCGATGAAGACGATCCTGTTCAATCAGGCTCAGGTCCCCGCCCATGCAGAGCTGCAATGGCTGCTCAATGGCACCGCGCGCATGGGATGGCTCAACCGGATGACGCAGTGGAAGGATAAGGCAGGCAAGAACCGCGAAGGGCAGAGCATCGCGCTGTTCACGTACCCCGTGCTGCAGGCGGCTGACGTGCTGCTGTATCAGGCGACGCATGTTCCGGTGGGAGAGGACCAGAAACAGCATTTGGAGCTGGCCCGCGACATTGCGCAGAAATTCAACAACGATTTCTGTCCAGAAGACGCGCCGCTTTTCACGCTGCCAGAACCCTATATCCCGCCCGCCGCTGCGCGGATCATGTCCTTGCGCGATGGCACAGTAAAAATGAGCAAATCCGACCCGTCTGAAATGAGCCGGATCAGCCTTACCGACGATGCCGACACGATCATGAAAAAGATCAAGAAAGCAAAGACCGATGCGGAGCCATTGCCGAGCGAGGAAAAGGGTCTTGAAGGCCGTGCCGAAGCGCGCAACCTGATCACGATTTACAGCGCATTGACCGGCAAAAGCGTGGCCGATGTGCTGGGCGAATATGGCGGTCAGGGCTTTGGCGGTTTCAAACCTGTCCTTGGCGAAGCGCTGGTCGAAATCCTGCGCCCGATCAACGCCCGGTTTATGGAGCTAAAAGACGATCAAGAGGCGCTCGATGCGATCCTTGCTCGGGGTGCGGCCAAAGCGCGCGAACATGGTATTCCAACATTGGATGCAGCGTATAAAGCGTTGGGTTTGGTGAGGGGCTAAACCACGGAACCGTGCGGCCTATCGCTGCGTTAAAGCGCCATTCAGCCGCCGAAGTTACAGTATCACACCGCAGTGACTGGTCGAATACAGGGTCACCGGCAGGGGTAGCTATTGGGTGTGTGCACACCTGCATGCTCACCCGTGGGCCGGCGAGGGGTATGGCAATCAGTGACTGTTAAACCGATCCAGTGCGGCTGCCACCATCTGCGCCGCTCTGGTGATTTTATTGAGGATATGCCATGAACAATCCCATTATGACCCCACGTTCACCGATCACGACTCGTATCGCCCGCCTAGGATTGGCCGGAGCGATTGCCATCGGCCTTTCGGCCTGCGCACCTTCCTTCAATGCAGACGTGTCGCGGTTCCAATCGCAGCTTCCTGCGCCGCAAGGGCAAACCTTTGCCGTTGTCGCCGAAGATCCAGCGCTTGCCGGTGGTTTGGAATTTGCGCTTTATGCTGATCTGGTTGCCGCTGAAATGGCAGAGCTTGGCTATATCGAATCGGCTGCGCCAGAGGCGGCTACCCTGCTCGTGCGGTTCGACTATGATGTCGATAATGGCCGCGAACGGGTCCGCTCTACTGGCCTCAACGCCGATCCATTCTTTGGCCCTTGGGGTGGTTTTCGCGGTCGCGGTTTCCGCCGCAGCTATGCCTTTGGTTTCTACGATCCATGGCTCGCAGGGCCGCAAGTGCGCAGCTACACCGTGTACACCAGCGGAGTTGAGATGAAGATCGACAACACCGCCACCGGCGAACGCCTGTTCGAAGGTCAAGCGCAGGCAGTCTCACGCTCCAACCGATTGCAGGCACTTGTGCCAAACCTCGTGGACGCGATCTTCACCGATTTCCCCGGCAATTCGGGCGAAACTTTGCGGATCACAATTCGCGAAGACGGCAAGAGCGTTCGCGCAGCGAACTAAGCGCAAAACAAACATCCCTTGGACGGGACGGGGCGGCGCGAGGGATCTGCGCCGCCTTTTTTATTTAAGATATGTTCAGACGGGACCGGGCAATAGGCAGGAATGCGTGCACAACTCTCTGTCTTTTTAGGGCTAACGACCCTTCTTGCCCCAGCTGCTTCACAAGCATGCAGACCAGCAACGCAAAGCTTCTCAGTGATCGAAGCCGAATATGTCAGCGGCAGGATTGGAAACGTAGTCTCCGCCGAAATCACCGCAATTGGCGACCAAGGACAAGCGGAACCCGGCGCTTTGGCTTGGGAAGCCAAAGCAATTGTTCTTGAAACCCTTTTTGGTCCAGAGCTGAATGGGTCCATCGGATTTAGCTATAATCGCATTGTTGTCATTTGCGGTAATCATCCCAGCCTTCTCGAGGCCGAAATCGGAGATAAGGTAGTTATCTATGTGCTCGTCGACGACGAAGGCAATCGCGTAGCCACCAGAGCATGGGACCTTCACCATGCATTTAGATTTGATCAGCGTTCAATGGGTTGGGGTTGGGGAGCTGTACCGACTCCGGACCTGCGCAAAGCAGAAGACTAAAGCCCCGCGTGCCCGCCTGTGGAGCCAAAACCGCCCTCACCGCGCTGGGTCGAATCCAATTCTTCAACTTCGACAAATGCTGCCTGAACGACAGGCGCGACAACCAATTGCGCCACCCGGTCCCCACGCGCGATGACAAAGTCTGCGTCGCCATGGTTGATGAGCAGCACTTTCAACTCGCCACGATAATCGCTGTCGATTGTGCCGGGAGTGTTGGGGACGGTGATGCCGTGTTTGAACGCAAGGCCAGAACGCGGGCGAACCTGAATCTCAAATCCTTGCGGGATCGCCACGGCCAAACCGGTCGCGATCGCATGGCGGGCGCCCGGCGAAATCGTGGTGTCTTCTGCGCTCACCACATCCATGCCGGCTGCGCCAGCGGTGGCATATGCGGGAAGCTGGAGGCCTACGCCGTGCGGCAGGCGCTTCACTTCGACTGCAACGTTCACGCGCCGTCCTCTGCCAATTTTGCCGCGATACGCTCAGCCAATGCCATCGCAACTTCGCCCTTAGGCATTTTGTCGAGGCTTTCGACGCCGTCGCCGCTGACGATATGAACGCGGTTGTCTTCGCCGCCCATCACATCGCCGGAAACATCGTTGGCCACAATCCAATCACAGGTTTTGCGCTTGCGCTTCTTCTTAGCGTTGTCGAGCACGCTGTCGGTTTCCGCAGCAAAGCCGATCACCAATTCAGGCCGGTTCGAACCAGCTGCAAGGTTGGTGAGGATGTCGGGATTTTCGGTCAGCATCAAAGCAGGCGGAGCCGATCCGCGCTTTTTGATCTTTTCGTCGCGGTATTCTTTGGGCCGCCAATCTGCGACCGCCGCCACCATAACGGCAACATCACACGGCAAGGCGCGCTTCACCGCGGTGGACATTTCCTCTGCGCTTTCAACGTCGATCCGGGTCACCCCATCCGGCGTTTTGAGCGAAACCGGGCCTGCGACCAGCGTCACTTCTGCTCCCAATGCAGCAACAGCCGCGGCAATGGCAAAGCCTTGTTTGCCGCTGGATCGATTGGCGATGTAACGGACGGGATCAATCGATTCCCAAGTCGGGCCTGCGGTCACCAGCACATGCCGCCCATCGAGCGGTTGATGCGCGCTGTCAGCGATAATGCCTTCAATCTCGGCCTCATCGGCTTCAATGGATTGAGCTTTGGCCGAAGCGGCCTTCTTAGCAGCGATTTTTCGCGCGGGCGGCGCGGGCTCGGCTTTTTCTTCGTCGGGCTCTTCGATCGGCTCGGGCGCCAATTTGCGGTCATCAACCTCGTGATTGATGGCGTCTGGGTCCATCGGCGGGGCGGCTTTGCCAGCCCCTTTGCTGGCGAGCGGCGAGCCCTCGAGGTCGGGATTGAACTCGATATCTTCGTCTTCGATCAATTCCGCTGCTTCGGTGTCCTCGGGTATTTCCCCGTCTAGATCGGCGTCAACTTCATCGGCGCTGCGTTTGGCAGTGGAACGCGGAATGATTTTAGATAGCAATCCGCCTAGGCCGCCACCGCCTGAATCCAATCCAGCGCCATCCTCAGCGCCTTCATTGTCGGGTTCGAGCGCTTCCATACCGTCATTCGCTGGAACAAGAGGGACTTCCTCAACTTCAAGACCCAGTTGGCCCGCGATTGCGGCCCAGATTGCGCCGGGTTCTGGCAGCCTGCCATAGCCAAATTCGCCGCATGCCATCGCGCCTTCATCAGGGTGCATAACGGTGACGCCCGCTTCATTCAGCGCATCGACATTGCGCTGGGTTGAGGCGTGTTCCCACATCTTCACATTCATTGCTGGAACAGCGAGCACGGGCTTGTTGGTCGCCAACAGCAGGGTGGTCGCCAAATCATCGGCAATGCCTGCGGCCATTTTGGCCATCAGGTCGGCGGTCGCAGGGCACACGACGACAAGGTCAGCTTCGCGTGACAATTCGATATGTCCCATCTCAACTTCATTCTTGAGATCGAAGAGGCTGGTGTGGACCTGATTTTCGCTCAGCGCGGCGAGCGACATGGGCGTCACAAACTGCTGGCCGCCCTTAGTGACGACGCAAGTCACATCGGCTCCGCCCTTGCGTATCAACCGCACAAGCTCGCAGGATTTGTAGGCTGCGATTCCGCCGCCCACCACCAATAGAACCTTTGGCAAGACCACCTTTGGCTCCGCTTTGCTCATCGTCCCATTCACTCCTCAAGCGTGCGTTTGATCCTCCGCACGTTCCCGCCGTCCTAGCGTCCCACTGTGATATCGCCAACCCATGGTTTTTCCCAAGGTTGCCTAGCGATCCGATGGTTAAGATTGTGCTTATGGCGGCCTCTCGTCATAAGATCGCGAGAGAGGGGAATTTTCATGGATTTGGCATTGCGCATCGCGCTCACCTTGGGCGGACTTTTGCTGTTGTCGCTTGGCTTTGGCTTTTTGACTGACCCAGTGACGGCCGGCGCGGACTTTGGATTGGCCGTTGAAGGCGCGCATGGCCTCACCTCAGTCCGCTCTGATTTCACAGCATTTTTCGGTGTTGGTGGCGCCTGTTTCATCTGGGGCGCATTGGCCCGGCGCAGCGATCCACTAATTATAGGCGCGGCCTTAATGCTCGTCACGCTGGCGGCGCGGATTGTATCCTTCACGATCTACGGCGAATTCGGCGGCTTTGTGGAGCCAATGGCGGTTGAGCTCTTGCTCGGTGTGCTTGGCTTGATTGGCGCGCGGGTCTTGCCAGATCGCGCCCATAGCCAATCGGCCTAAATCCAGCCCAACAGGCCAGCACCCCAGAGCGCGCCGGCACCTGCTGCACCGGCGATAAAATATCCCAGCCAGCCGCCACCGCTGCGTTCACGCTTGTCTGTGAGCAATGGAATCTCAGGAAGCGGCGCCGCTTCGGGCGCACCGCCTTTGGCTGGGAAACGCTCTTCGATACGGCGGATTAGATCGGGCAGGCGGAACAACGTCTGCGCGTCTTCTTTAAGCCGGTCAGCCACCGCCGATTCTGGCCCCAATTCATCACGGATCCAATCGCGCACATACGGGCCCGACGTGTCCCACATGTTGATTTGGGGATTAAGCTGCGTCGCGATCCCTTCAACCATGACCATGGTTTTTTGCAGCAGCAGCAAATGCGGTTGTGTCTGCATGTCAAAATCACGGGTGATCGCGAACAAGCCATCGAGCATTTGTCCAACGCTAAGTTCACTGACCGGTTTGCCGCGCATCGGCTCCCCCACAGCACGCAGAGCGGTCGCGAATTCTCCAACCGAATGATGGCTCGGTACATATTGCGCTTCGAAATGGATTTCCGCGACCCGTTTGTAATTGCCTGTCGTCAATCCATACAGAATTTCTGCGAGCCATTGCCGAGCGCGCCGATCAATCCGGCCCATAATGCCGAAATCAATCGCCACGATGGTGCCGTCTTTTTCGATGAACAAATTGCCCTGATGCATGTCGGCATGAAAGAAACCGGCGCTGATCGCTTGAGTCAGGAAACTGAGCACCAGCCGATTGGCGATTGCGTTGAGATCGTGCCCTTGCGCCAGTAAATCGTCGCGGCGCGAAATTTTAATGCCATCGACCCATTCAATCGTCAGAACACGTCCGTTTGTTCGGTCCCAATCAATATCGGGGATTCGATATCCGCCAACGCCCGCCATATCTTCGGCAAGCTCACTGGCCGATGCCGCTTCACGGCGCAGATCCAATTCGGAAAAGGACCAGCGTTTGAAATTGGCGATGGTCAGACGTGGGCGCAGGCGAGTCGCTTCCCCGCCCATTGCCTCGACATGAGCAGCCGCCCATTCGTAGGTCTCAATATCCGCTGCGAATTTCTCCCGAATGCCCGGGCGCAGCACTTTGACTGCCACGGTGCGACCATCCGTCGTGGTCGCTTTATGAACCTGCGCAATGGAAGCCGCGCCGACTGGCACGGGATCAATATGCGCGAACAAAGTGTCGATCGGTTGATCAAATGTCGCTGTTATCTGTTCCTCGATCTGAGAAAATGGAACAGGCGGCAGATCGTCTTGCAGGCTCAGCAGGTTTTGCGCCGCTTCCTCGCCCACCAGATCAGGCCGGGTGGCAAGCGATTGGCCAAGTTTTATCGCAGCAGGGCCGATGGCGCGAAACGCGCCAGCATAATCGCGATGCCCAGATTTGCCCGTAAACGTCGCAAGCCGCGCGATCCGTGCCAACCGCTTTACCGGCGCAGGTGCATTGGGATCGTCTTCAATGCCTACCAATGCACGGCGCCGCGCAAGGGTGATCCCCCAGTGCGCGAGGCGGAACATATGCGTCGCTGATGTGGTCACGAGCCTATATTTTCCACCCGGAATGAATGGCTACTGCGCCGCCCAGAATGCTCTCCACCTTGGTGTTCACGAACCCGGCTTCGCGGATCATGCTTTGAAATTCGCCCATCTTAGGGAACTTGCGGATTGATTCGACGAGGTAACGATAGCTGTCCGCATCTCCGGCGATCGCCTGTCCCATGCGGGGCAGCAGCTTGTCCGAATACACGTCGTAAATTTCCTTAAAGCCGGTCCACTCGGTGGTCGAAAATTCCATGCAATAGAACCGCCCGCCAGGCCGCAAAACACGGTGCGCTTCGGCCAGAGCCTTGTCCTTGAACGTCACGTTCCGGATGCCGAATACAATCGTGTAGGCATCAAAGGAATTGCTGGCAAAATCGACCTCTTCGGCGTTCTGGCAGGTAAAGACGAGACTGCCCGTGTCCGGCGTCTCGGCCCGTTCCATCGCGCGCTCTGCGCCGACATCCAGCATATCTTGATTGATGTCTGCCACGGTGATGTCCGCGCCGCGATCCGCCATTCGAAAGGCAATATCGCCCGTGCCGCCAGCCATATCAAGAATGCGTTCGCCCGCCTGCGGTTTAACCCGTTTGACAAAGCGGTCTTTCCAACCGCGATGCATGCCCAGCGACATCGCATCGTTCATAATGTCGTATTTCTTGGCCACACTGGTGAAGACCTCGCCCACGCGCCGGGTCTTTTCGTCGGGGGCGACTTGTTCATAGCCGAAGGAGACGGTTTCTTCTGCGTTTGTGCTGCTTTGAGTCATGGTCTGCGCTCTAGAGGCAATTGCGGCGCTCGCCTAGAGTGTTAGAGCGCTTCTTTACTTCGCACAAAGCGGGCGGCCAGAGCCTGCTTCACGACAGAGCCCAACGCCTATGCCTGAATTACCAGAAGTCGAAACAACGGTGCGCGGCCTTGCGCGGTTTATGGATGGCGAGCGGGTGGAGCGGGTCGTGCTGAACCGCCCCAATCTGCGCCGCCCCTTTCCGCCTGACCTGATACAGGTGATGACAGGAGCGCGGGTCACCGGCCTTTCCCGGCGCGCGAAATATGGCCTTATCCATGTGGATCGCGGATCGACGCTGATTTTCCACCTTGGCATGAGTGGGCGGTGGCGGATCGACCCGGAAGAGCCGGACAAGCACGACCACATGATTCTTGAAACGGCGGATCATCAATTCGCGCTGTGCGATCCGCGCCGATTCGGATCGGTTGATCTCATTGATAGCGATGCGCTGGACACCTGGCCTCAATTCGCCGGCCTAGGGCCAGAGCCCTTGGGACCAGGGCTTTCCGCTCAGCACCTAAAAACCGCGCTTAAGGGCAAAACACAGGCCATCAAACTGTGCTTGCTCGATCAGCGGATCGTCGCTGGGCTGGGCAATATCTATGTCTGCGAGGCCTTATGGCGGGCGGGCATCCATCCAACTAAAGCAGGCGGAAAAGTCACGCGGCCCCAATTGGAGCGCCTCGTTCCGATCATTCGCGAAGTGTTGGAGGCTTCTATCAAGGACGGAGGATCATCTCTGCGTGATTATGCCGCCCCTGATGGAGAGCTGGGATATTTCGCCACGCGTTTTGATGTCTATGGCCGAACGGATGAAACCTGCCGCCGCAATGACGGCGGAATCATCCGCCGGATCGCCCAAGGCGGGCGCAGCACATGGTATTGCGCCAAGTGCCAGAAGTAAGCGAATCCTTGACCTAACGAAGCCCGCCGACTATGCGCGCTGCTTTCCGGCGGTAAATCGCCGTTTTCGAACACATATGATTCTTACCGGTCGCTTCTGCGCGGCCAGAACCAAACGCGAGACAGACACAGATATGGCCAATTCGCCGCAAGCCCGTAAGCGCATCCGTCGCAACAACGCCCGAGCCGAAATCAACGGCGCCCGCGTAAGCCGCATTCGCGGTTTCGTGAAGAAGGTCGAAGCCGCATGCGAAGCTGGCGACAAATCAGCCGCTGCCGACGCTCTTAAAGCGGCACAACCTGAACTCGCCCGCGGCGTTGCACGCGGTGTGATGCACAAGAATACGGTCGCGCGGAAAATGTCGCGCCTGTCAAAGCGGATTGCCGCTCTCTGATTCGACCGATTCGCGATCCCAGCGCGAATTTACCTGCGAAATGCTAGGTAGAGTTCCGTAGGGTAAGGTCACGAAATCTGGAAAAGGGCTTTGCCAATTGGCAGGGCCCTTTTCTTTTGCGCCCCATGCGCAGGGCACCGCCAATCGCAAATGCTTGGAATCCCAACGATTCGCACCCCCTAAATGGTGAAAATTTTGTTAAAACAAACACTTGAACGGACGCCTGCGGGGTTGAGGCGAGTCAACAATAATATTTCGGTTTTATTGCAATTCCGCGCTTGCGCCCAGCCGCGATCCTCTCTTTAGTTAGATCACACCGGGGCGGGACAGCCCGGGCGTCATACAGTTTAGACGACGACGAAACTCTACGAAAATCGCTTTCGTGGGACAGGGATAGTTTTGTCTGAAGCGCACGAAGAGAATGCTGCCGGGTCGCAGATACCGGAGCGAGCAGAGTTGGGGGAGACGGCAAGGTCATGGCACACAAAATAAACAAAGCGCGCACCAGCCGCGGCAATTCGGACGATGATCTTATGGAAGACGCCGAATCAGTAAACCTTGCAGCGGATTGGGCTGATATCAGCCAGGGGCTGCGCAAGGATCTGGGCCATCAATTGCACAGCCAATGGATCAAGCCGATCCAAGTTGGCGGCATCAATAAAGAGAACGGCACGCTCGATCTCTTTTTGCCAACCGAATTTTCCGCCAATTGGGTGAAAGATCGCTTTCATGACCGGCTTCAGCTGGCTTGGAAGATCGTGCGCGGCGATGTGCGCAATGTGAATATCCAGGTGCACCCGGGTCGTCGTCAATTGCCCGAATTGCGTCTGGATGATGGGCGGCGCCCCGCCAATGATGGCGCCAGCGCGATTGCCGTCGCCGCAGGCACAATCGGCGATGCGGGCTTCACCAGTTCGGTCGGCCTTGATCCATCGCTGACCTTTGCCGCCTTTGTTACCGGCGAAGCGAACGTGTTGGCCTGCAACGCTGCACAGCGCATGGCCGCGACAGAACAGCCGCAATTCTCACCGCTCTATCTCAAAGCTGCGACCGGACAGGGCAAAACGCACCTGCTTCACGCAATCGGGCATAGCTTCTTGCAAGCTCATCCACGTGCGCGGATTTTCTATTGTTCTGCAGAACGCTTCATGGTGGAATTCGTCCAAGCCCTCAAAGCCAATCAGATGATTGAGTTTAAGGCACGGCTGCGCAGTTTTGATCTGCTGCTCGTCGATGACATTCAATTCATCATCGGCAAGGCATCGGCTCAAGAAGAGCTGCTTTATACGATTGATGCGCTGCTTGCCGAAGGCAAACGGTTGGTGTTCGCTGCTGATCGCGCGCCGCAGGCGCTGGACGGGGTGGAACCTCGCCTACTCAGCCGTCTGTCGATGGGCTTGGTGGCCGATATTCAGGCCGCCGACATCGAATTGCGCAAGAAAATTCTCGAATCGAAACTGCAACGCTTTGCCCCGCTTAGCGTGCCAGAGGATGTGATCGATTTCCTCGCTCGGACTATCACGCGCAATGTTCGTGAATTGGTGGGCGGCCTGAACAAGCTGATCGCTTACGCTCAATTGACGGGTCAGGAAGTGTCGCTGAATCTCGCCGAAGAGCAATTGACTGACATTTTGTCAGCCAATCGCCGGCGCATCACCATTGATGAAATTCAGCGCACGGTTTGCCAGTTCTATCGGATTGATCGCAGCGAAATGTCGTCAAAGCGCCGCGCACGCGCCGTTGTTCGTCCGCGTCAGGTTGCGATGTATTTGTCGAAAGTGCTCACACCGCGTAGCTATCCAGAGATTGGCCGCAAATTTGGTGGCCGCGATCATTCGACTGTAATCCACGCTGTGCGTCTGATCGAAGATTTGCGCACCCGTGATGCCGATATGGATGGCGATGTGCGCAGCCTTTTGAGGCAATTGGAAAGCTAGATTTCTAACACGAACGGGCCCGCGTGACCGGCCCGTTCACCCACATATGGTCAACACCCTATCCTCAGGCTTACGCACAAGCCTGTCGACAGGGTGTGCGCAGAATGCCAACAGCTTTTCCATGGCCAGTCCACAGCCTTGTCCCGCTCCTGAAAAGGGCACAATCGATCTGCCAGCCACCGCGCTGTCAACGATGATGCGCGGCCTGCGTGGGCAATGCCCACGTTGCGCGCAGGCGAAACTGTTTCATGCTTGGATAAAGCCGGTTGATCACTGCCCGCACTGCCAGCACGATTGGTCGGTGCAGCAGGCCGATGATTTCCCGGCTTATATCGGTATCTTTGTCGTCGGCCATTTGCTCGCCCCGATCGTGATCATGATGATTAGCACCTTTGCACTATCAGCATGGGTCACTCTCGCGATCATCCTACCGCTTGCGATCATAATGCTCATCGCGATGTTGCAACCTGTCAAAGGCGGTGTGATTGCGATGTTGTGGTGGTGGGGCGTTGGCGCGTTCACACAGGAACGCCCGATAGCCGATTTGGACAAGAATAAGGACCAAGCATGAGCCTATCCCCTGCCCGCCTTGATCGATTTGCGCGTCACATTGTGTTGCCCGAAATTGGCGGCGCGGGTCAGGTCGCGTTGGCAAGCAAGCATGTTGCGGTGATCGGGCTTGGCGGAATTGGTTCGCCCGCATTGCAATATCTCGCAGGCGCGGGGATCGGGCGCTTCACACTTATTGACGATGATGTGGTCGACGCCTCCAATCTGCAACGCCAAACAATTTTCACTTCCCGCGATGTGGGCCACGGAAAGGCAACAAGCGCGCGGAGGTGGCTGGCCAATTTCGACGACGCATTGGACGTGACCTTAAGCGACAATCGGATCACCGGCGACACTGCGCATGAATTGATTGCCGGGGCTGATCTGGTGCTTGATGGCACCGATAATTTTGCAACCAGGCTCGCGGTGTCTGATGCTTGCGTTGCCGAGAGAGTTCCGCTGCTTTCAGCCGCCGTAGGCCGCTTTCAGGGGCAGGTCGGTGCCTTTGCAGGGCATTTGGCAGGCCAATCGTGCTATCGCTGTTTCGTGGGCGACGCCTTTGACGCGGAAGATTGCGACACCTGCGCCGAAGACGGCATGCTGGGCGCCATGGCCGGTTGGACCGGCAGCTTTGCCGCGATGCAGGCCGTGCGGATTTTGCTGGCCGGGGTTAGCCGTTTTGGCCAGCCGATGTGGGGCAAATTGCACATTCTTGATGGAATGCAGCCGGGTATGCGCACCCTATCCATAGCCAAGGACCCCGCGTGCAAGGGCTGCGGTGAAAGCGCCTCGCGGTGATGGATGCACTCGAATGGGTCGCTGTGGCGCTGGGTATCGCCAACGTCGGGCTTTTGATCCGGCGCAGCATTTGGAATTACCCTTTCGGCATCGCCATGGTGTCGATTTACAGCATCATTTTCTTTGACGCCAAACTC
This sequence comes from uncultured Erythrobacter sp., assembly GCA_947502815.1. GTDB lineage: Bacteria > Pseudomonadota > Alphaproteobacteria > Sphingomonadales > Sphingomonadaceae > Erythrobacter. The sequence goes on along the minus strand of CANNBH010000001.1, from coordinate 505,706 downwards.
TACAGCGAGGCTGCGCTGCAGATATTCTTCCTTATCATACAAATATATGGCTGGACCCGGTGGCACGCCGTGCAGCGCGATGAAGGCGCAATTGACGTGCGCTGGTCTTCGCCGGTGATGCTGGCGATCTGCGCCTTAGGGACCGCCTTTCTAGCTGTTGCCATCGGCAGCGCCATGGACCGTTTCACCGATGCCGCTGCGCCCTATCCCGATGCCTTTATTGCTGCGGCCAGTGTGAGCGCGCAGATCCTGATGGTGATGCGGCGGGTCGAAAATTGGGTCTATTGGATCGTCATTGATATCGGCGCGATCTGGCTGTTCTACACCCGCGATTTGACGGCCACCAGCGGGCTTTATGCGGTGTTTTTGATCATGGCGAGCATCGGTCTGTGGCAATGGACCAAAAGCTGCGAACCCCGCGCCGCCTAAATGACCAAACGCGGGTTTCTTTTGGGCAAATTCATGCCTCCCCATGCGGGCCATGTCAGTCTGTGCCGCGCCGCTGCCGAGCTGGTGGATGAACTGACAATCCTTGTGTGCTCTATGCCGAATGATGCCATGACCGGCGATCAGCGAATGGCGTGGATGCGCGAAATTGTTCCCAACGCCCGCATCGTTTCAGTCTGCCGCGATGTCCCGCAATATCCAGAAGAAAGCCCCGACTTCTGGCCCATCTGGACGCAAATTGTCCGTGAATTTCATCCTGATCCCATCGACTTCCTGTTCGCAGGCGAAGAGTATGGCAAGCAGCTGGCCGAACAGATCGACGGTGTGTTCATCCCGCTGGGCGCCCGGATTTTGGAGGCCGACCAGTCGGCGCTTGGCGGTGTGTCAGGCACAGATATCCGCGAAGATATGGCGAAACATTGGCGCTGGTTGCCCACGCCGGTTCGCCGAGACTGGGTGAAAGTGATTGCGCTTCACGGGGTGGAAAGCGTTGGGAAGTCCACTCTCGCCCAGCAATTGGCGGAGCATTTGGACACCCCCTTCGTGCCCGAATATGGACGTTCGCACTGCGAAGTGCATGGCAATGATTTGGTCCCAGCTGACCTTGAGCTGATCGCCGCCTGCCATCAAGCCATGATCGAAGCGGCAAAGGAGTGGTCTGGTCCCGTCTTAATTTCAGACACCGATTGGTTGATGACGCGCGCATGGAATCAATGGCTGTTCGATGCGCCGCTTAGTGGGCCCAATTACCCGATCGCCGACCTCTATTTGTATCTGCCTCCTGCATTGCAATGGGTCGATGATGGCACACGGATGGTGGGAGACGATGCGGACCGATTGCGCTTTGATGCGATTTGCCGCGATGAACTGAGCGCAAAGGGCGCGCGTGTCGCGGTGCTGGATGGGCCGCCAAACAAGCGGATTGATCTTGCATTGCAGGCAATCGCCGCGCTTTAGTCTAGTGTTTGATCAACCCACTGCGGCACCAACACGCTTGCTGGACCGTGCCGTGATTGGGTGAAGTGGTGGCTGCCCTCGCTTGGCTCAAGATTGAGCTCCAACGTCCTTGCGCCTGATGCCCGCGCTTCTTGCACAAAGCCTGCTGCAGGATAGACAGCGCCGCTGGTGCCGATGCTGACAAACAGATCACAGCCAGAAAGCGCGGTGTAAATCCGCTCCATCTGATACGGCATCTCGCCAAACCAAACGACATCGGGGCGAAGGCTGGGTGCCTGGCAAATCGGACATTGGGGCCGGTCGATCATCGGTGCATTCCATGGGCTGCGCATTTCGCATGAAAGGCAAAGCGCGCTTTTCAATTCGCCATGCATGTGCAGAACTTGGCCCGACCCGCCGCGTTCGTGCAGATCATCTACATTCTGGGTGATCAACAAGAGATCGCCATCAAATTCTCGCTCCAACCGGGCCAGCGCACGATGCGCGGCATTGGGCTCGACCTGCTCCAGCGCCGCGCGCCGCATATCGTAGAAGCCCAGCACCAGATCAGGATCGCGAGCGAACCCTTCGGGGGTGGCGACATCTTCCACCTTGTGCTGCTCCCACAATCCTCCCGCGTCTCGGAAGGTGTCGATCCCGCTCTCTGCCGAAATGCCGGCACCGGTCAGGATTACGATTGATTTGGTTTGGTCGATCATATGACCGGAATGTTTACCATATTGCATTACGGGGCAAGCCAAGATGACCACGGCTGCGCCTCATTCCTACCGCCCCGATATTGACGGGCTGCGAGCAATCGCCGTGCTGCCGGTGCTGCTGTATCATGCAAACGTGCCGGGGTTCTCAGGCGGATTCATCGGTGTAGATGTCTTCTTCGTCATATCCGGCTTTTTGATCACGGGTATTATCGCACGTGAAATTGACGCAGGCGATTTTTCGATCCTGACATTTTACGAGCGGCGGGCTCGGCGCATCCTCCCCGCTTTGTTGGCGATGATTGCATTTGTCCTCATCGCCGCAAGCCTGCTGTTTCTACCCGGTGATTTCACAGGCGTCGCGCCCAGCGCGTTGGCCGCGATTGGGTTTCTCGCCAATGTCTGGCTGTTCACCGAAACGGGATATTTTCAAGGCGATGCCGAAACCACTCCGCTGCTCCACACCTGGTCATTGGGTGTGGAGGAGCAGTTCTACATCATGGTCCCCATCCTCTTCATCCTGATCGCGCGTTACGCGCACGGTTGGCGGATAAAGGCGGTGTTGGCGTTGACCTTAGGCAGTTTTGTTTGGGCCGTCCTTAAACAGGCGGATGTCGATGGGTTTGCATTTTATCTGCTGCCAACCCGCGCGTGGGAGCTGTTTGCAGGCTCTCTTTTGGCGATGGGTGTTGTTCCCGCAATAAAACACCGTGCGGTCGCAGAGATTGTGTGCGCCGCCGCCTTGGGTGCATTGGTGGCCGCGACCATGCTCTATGATCGGCACACGGTCTTTCCCGGAGTTGCGGCTCTTGCGCCAGTGCTTGCTGCAGCGGCTCTCATCCACTGCGCTCCCGGCACTTGGACAGGCCGGCTGCTATCGCTGAAAGGGCCCGTATGGATCGGTTTGATCAGCTATTCTCTGTATCTTTGGCATTGGCCGCTCATAGTGTTCTGGCGCTACACGCTCGATGAAAAACTCACCTTTTACCATTCAGCCGGGCTCATTATCCTTTCCATCGCCATCGCATGGGCAAGCTGGAGGTTTATCGAGCAACCGTTCCGCAACAAGGCCCGCTTCCCGGCGGCACGCATCTGGCGGTGGAGCGGTGGCGGCATAGCGATCACGGCCGCCGCATCGCTTGCCTTGATTTGGCAGGGCGGGTGGCAAAGTCGGTTTGATGCAGAAACCCTAAAATTTGCCTCTGCCTCTGCCGATCACAGCCCGGTGCGTGATTATTGCGTCGTCGACCGTATTGCCGACCACTCGCCAGAATGCACATTGGGCGCGTCAACGCAGCCCAAGGCGGTGATTTGGGGAGACAGCCACGCAGTCGAAATCGCGTGGGTTCTGGGCGAAGACTATGGCGCACAGGGCGAGGCTATCATGCAGCGCACGCGCGGCAGCTGCGCGCCTGCCATTGGATACCACTCGGCCAAAGACGAACGCTGCGCCGCTTTCAACACGGCTGTCTTGCAAGAGATCTCCGCGACGCCCACCGTGCAAACCGTCTATTTGGCCGGTTATTGGGCTCAGGCTCCGTATTTCGCAGCTGGCATTGATAGGCTGCTCGACCAGACAATCACTGATCTGCATGCTATGGGCAAAGACGTGGTCTTAATCGGACCCATCCCCACTCAGCCTGTGCCCGCGCCGCGCCTGCTGGCACTGCATGGCCGCGGCGCTTCCACTTTACCGACCGCTGATTTCATCGGGGAAACCGCATGGTTCACCAGGCATTATCCCGATTGGCGCGCACGCGGGGTGACCATAATCGATCCCATCGACCGGTTTAATGACAATGGGCGGACCATCATAGTTGCAGCGGACCAACCGCTCTATTACGACGAGCACCATCTAAGCTTGTCCGGCGCGCGGCATGTTTTGGGAGCATTGCCCCAATAATAGGCCCGCCCTGCCGCTTAAGCGTCGAGGAGTGTGGTAATGGCGGAATTTGCGGTGATCGGTCACAAGGGCCGGATGGGTCAGGCCTTAACCCAAGCGATCGAGCAGGCGGGCCACAATCTGCGCGTCGGCGTGGATATTGGCGGGGATCCCAGTCCGCTGGTGAACCAGTGCGACGTGATCGTCGATTTTTCCGCGCCTGATGCGCTGGCAGACAATCTAGAGGCCGCGCGGTCGGCAGGCATTCCCATTTTGATCGGGACAACCGGCCTCGAACCTGCGCATTTTGCGGCCATCGAAGACGCGGCGGATACGGTTCCGGTCCTGCAAACGGGCAACACGTCGCTGGGCGTTAATTTGCTTGCTCATCTGGTGGAAGAAGCAGCCGCAAAACTCGCACAAGATTGGGATATCGAAGTGCTGGAAATGCACCACCGGCACAAGGTTGATGCCCCATCAGGAACCGCAAAATTGCTGGGCGAGGCGGCGGCGAAGGGGCGCGGTATTGACCTTGCCAGCAATATGGACAGCGGGCGCCACGGTCACACGGGCGCGCGCGAAGAAGGCGCGATTGGTTTTGCAACGCTGCGCGGGGGAAGTGTGGCGGGCGATCACTCCGTCATTTTTGCCGGCAGCGAAGAACGCATCACGCTGTCTCACTCAGCCGAAAACCGCATGATATTCGCGCGCGGTGCGGTTCGTGGGGCGGAATGGCTCATCGGTAGAATGCCGGGCCGGTATACAATGCAGGATGTGCTTGGTCTGACGTAACCACAACAACAACAAACGACCGGGAACAGGGGAAAAGCCCAATGGCATTCGATCCAATCGCCGCAACCGATGCGCATATGAGCGCATTGAGCGCAGCCGAACTTGCGCTTTCACGCGATTACACGACTGGCAATCACTGGCTGATTTTGGGCGGGCTGATCGTATCGGCCATAGTCACTTTGATTATTGTGAGGACGGGCGTTCTGGACAAGGTCTTTGGCCTGCTCTCCGACCGTTGGAGGAACGCGCGAGTGTTTGTCGTCGCCGCCGTCTTCACGATTGTCGATGCGCTGCTCTTGCTGCCCTATTCTATCTACACCGATTGGTCGCGGGAAAGCGCCTATGGCCGCACCAGCCAACCCCTTGCCGATTACCTCACACAGAGCGCGACGGGCCTGGTGATTTCAGTCCTGTTGGGATCGCTGTTCTTCATCGGTCTGTATTTTCTGCTGCGCCGCGCGGGCCAATTGTGGTGGCTTTGGGCGGGCGGACTGGTCGCTTCCACTGCAGCGCTCATTCTGCTGCTCTCACCGACTTTGATTGAGCCGCTGTTCAACGATTATACGCCAATTCCCGAAGGCGAAGTCCGCGACGCAGTGCTGGTCATGGCCGAGGAAGCCGGCATTCAAGAAGACCGCATTTTCGTCTTTGACGGGTCGCGCCAATCGAACAATTTCACTGCCAATGTCTCCGGCATCGGCGGCTCTGCGCGGATCGCGATGTCGGATGTTGCCTTGAACGAAGCGTCGCTGGACGAAGTGCGCGCAGTGACCGGGCATGAGATAGGGCATTACGTCCTTGGGCATGTGTGGTGGATGATTGGGATCATTTCGGTCCTTTCGGTCGCCGTGTTCTTCCTCACTGCGAAGACCTATCCATTCTTTGCGCGCCTCTTTGGCAGCTCCGCACCTATTGCCGATGTGCGCGGCCTGCCGGTTTTGCTGTTCGCAGTCGGCCTGTTCTTCACTTTGGCCCAGCCTGTTTTGAACACGCTTATCCGCACCAATGAACGCGCCGCCGATGCCTATTCATTGGAAACCGTTGGACTGCCCGATGCCCTCTCAGAGGCGCTCGTGAAGACGGCGGAATATCGCTTTCCGCTGGCTGGACCAGTGGAGGAAGCGCTGTTCTACACCCACCCATCTGTGCGCAACCGCGTGTTGACCGCGATGGAGTGGAAAGCCACGCAGCAGCCCGATGGTGCGCCGGAATGAACTCTGAATTATGACCAAAGACCAAATCTTCGAATTCTTCCGCCGACTAGCTGAGGACAATCCAGAGCCTGAGACGGAGCTGGAATATGGCAACGCCTATCAATTGACCGTGGCCGTCGCGCTATCGGCTCAGGCGACGGATGTGGGCGTAAACAAGGCAACCCGCGCGCTGTTTGCAAAGGTTGAGACGCCGCAGCAGATGCTGGATTTGGGACTTGAGGGGTTGGTGGAGCACATCAAGACGATCGGCCTGTTCAATTCCAAAGCGAAGAACGTGATTGCGCTCTCGCAATTGCTGATCGACGAATATGGCGGCGAGGTGCCCGACACCCGCGAAGACCTCGTGCGGCTACCCGGCGTGGGTCGCAAGACCGCGAACGTGGTGCTGAATTGTTGGTTCAAGCAAGAGACATTCGCGGTCGACACCCACATCCTGCGGGTTGGCAATCGAACGGGTCTGGCCAAGGGTAAGACGCCCGATCATGTCGAGGCCAAGCTGGAAAAGCGCGTGCCGCAGCCATTTCGCCTGCATGCGCATCACTGGCTGATCCTGCATGGCCGCTATGTCTGCAAAGCGCGCACGCCAGAATGCTGGCGCTGCGGTCAGGTGGATTTGTGTAGTTTTCGCAAGAAGGTGACTGAGGTGCCTAAGGGGCGGTAATTTGAGGCACAGTTGTTTGCTGAAGCTTCAGACTATAGAGCGAGAGCATGCGCTATTGCTTTCTTGCTTCATTCCTCATTGCGACAAGTTTGCCCACACAACTCAATGCAACCACCTTGGTTTGCAGCGACCCAGCGCGCGCACGCGTCCTAGATAGCGTGGTCGTAGCACTTCCAAGCGACAACATTGAAATGCTTGAGCGGCGCTTCGGCTGGACAGCCGAACGCATCGGCATGACAACATGGGGTGTTTCATCAAGCGAACACGACGTGCTTCGCAATAAAACGCTAGGCATGCAATCACCGAAGGTCTCTGTGAACATCCAAGCCGAATGGGAGCCAGGACAGAGATCCGCGAACATTGCGATCGAACGCACCTGTTACACCGACGACCTTGAGCCATGGCAACCGTATTGGTTCGCATTCCTTGGAGAACTCCGAGCGGCAGGCTATTCCATTACCCAAGGTTAGAGTTTTAACCGACCCTAAACATCATCCGCCGAGATCATCTCCGCCGCATCAATCTCACCCGTCAGTGCCGCGACAGTCGTCGCCACCGCCGCATCGCCGCTGACATTGGTCGTGGTGCGCATCATGTCCATAATCCGGTCAACGCCTGCCACAAAGGCAATCGTTTCAAGCGGCACGCCGACCGCGCCGAACACCAGCGCCATCATGATCAGGCCCGCGCCCGGAATGCCCGCTGCGCCCACGGCTCCCAATGTGCCGAGGACCGAGATCAGCAGGTAATCGCCCCAAGACAGATCAACGCCGAAAATCTGCGCGCCAAACAATGTCGCAAGGCCCAGATACATCGCGGTGCCGTTCATATTGATCGTCGCGCCCAGTGACACGACGAAGCTGGCCACGGAATTCGACACGCCAAGGTTGCGCCGCACGCAGCGCAGGGTCACAGGCAAAGTCGCGTTGGAACTCGCGGTGGAATAGCTGACCGCAATCGCGTCAATAATCCCGCGGAAGAAATCGATCACCGGCAGCTTCGCGATGAATTTGATCATCGAGGAATACATCACAAGGATGATCAGCAAGCAGCCAATATAATTGAGCGCCACAAGCTTACCCAAAGCCGCCAATGCATCGAGGCCCAGCGTGCCAGCAACCCACGCCATGAGCGCAAAGACGCCAAACGGGGTCAGCTCCATGACGATCATGGTCACTTTTTGCATGACCACGCTGCCGCTTTCAAAGATTTTGAGGACGGGTTCGCCCTCTTCCTTCGCCATCAAAATGCCGATCCCGATCAGCAAGGCAAAGACGATGAGCGGCAGGACATTGACGTCCGCCATAACCTGAACCGGGCTTTCCGGGATCATACCCATGATCATGTCTTGCCATGTCGTATCGTTGGGCGGCGGTGTGGGCCCCTTTTGCAGCGACGAGGTATCCACCCCTGCCCCCGGTTGAATCAAAGTACCCAGACCAAGACCCAGCCAAACCGCAATCTGGCCGCTGACGACAAACAGCAAGAGCGCCCGCCAACCAACACTGCCCAACTTTCGCAGATCACCAATCGCGGCAACGCCCGCGACAAGGCTGAAGAAGATCAGCGGCACGACCAGCATCTTGATGAAGCCGATGAAGACGTCGCCAATAATCTTAATGCTAGCCGCCTCTGGCCCCCAAAAGCGCCCGACAATGATGCCCAAGATGAGCGCGCCAATGACACGCTGCCATAGAGGAATTGCAAACCATGTTTTCATGTTCGGGCTTTCGTTGGGGTGAGGCGCGGCTTTGCGGTCACGCCTCGGTTTGTGTTGTATCAAGGGCAAGCGCACCAATGGCCGCGCGGGCGAAAATTCGGGCTAACGCATCCAAGTCTGGGATGGCCACCGCTTCATCACGCTTATGCATGGTCGCGTTGCAAAGGCCAAATTCGATCACGGGACAAACCGCGCGTAGGAAGCGCGCATCGGATGTGCCGCCGGTGGTCGATTGCTCCGGCTTGATCCCGGTCTCCACCTCAATCCCCGCCGCGAGCATTTCGGAGAATGGGCCGGGCGATGTCAGAAACGGTTCGCCCGAGATAATCGGCAAGGCGCGTCCGCCGTGTTTTTCTGCGATCGCCCCAACCCGTTCAGACAGGCTCGCGCCGGAATGCACGTCGTTAAAACGGATCGAGATGCGCGCTTTGGCCACCGCTGGGATGACATTGTGCGCGGTGTTGCCGACTTCCATATCGGTGATTTCAAGGTTCGACGGCTGAAACCAGTCGGTTCCCGTGTCGAGCACCAATTCATCCAGCTCTGCCAGCATGGCCACCAGTTTGGGGATCGGGTTGTCGGCCAGATGGGGATAGGCAACGTGGCCCTGTGTCCCATCAACAGTCAGCCAAATGTTGACCGATCCGCGACGACCGATCTTCATCATATCCCCCAACTGATTGACGCTTGTGGGCTCCCCCACAAGACACAAATCGGGGCAGAGACCCTCTGCATTCATATAATCGATCAAGGCCCGCGTGCCGTACAGCGCAGGGCCTTCTTCGTCGCCAGTGATGATGAAACTAACCGTGCCTGCGTCTTGAGGTACGTCATGCATGGCCGCGACCATGCAGGCGATGGAGCCTTTCATATCGACCGCGCCGCGCCCGTAGAGCAATTCGCCCCGCTCGGTCGGCTCGAATGGATCGCTCTCCCACCCGTCGCCCGGTGGGACGACGTCTAAGTGCCCGGCAAAGGCAAAGTGGTTTGATCCTTCCGGTCCGCGCCGGATGGCAAAAAGATTCTCTACCGGGGCCTCATCTGTGCCAGCCGCACCGTCGCCGCGCTGGAACCGATGGATGTCAAAGCCCAGCGGCGTGAGCATCGCCTCCATCGCGTCAAAGACAGCGCCCGTTGCAGGCGTAACGCTGGTTTCAGCAATCAACCGCTTGGCGTAATCGAGGGCAAGGCTCATCGTTCCGGCTCCGGCAAAGGCCCCGGGGCAAATGCGGTTTCAAGCAAGTCTGCAATGCGCAGCCCCGCCTGTTGCACCCGCCGTTTAGCAATGGGCACGCCGCGCACGATGTCCTCTTGGGTTAGCGCGGTCTCTCGCGGCAATTCGGTCTCGCACACATTGTCTGTGTCAAAGGCTGTGGGATAGATGAAATCGCGGCTGATCTCCCAACTTTCGCGGCCCCAATCGGCAGGACCAAGGGACCCACGAATTGTTGCTGGTTGGACAAGATTCCTGCGCTCTTCCGCTGTGTAACGTCGCACCACGGGATCGGCCGGATCGCTAATCGCGCGCTCTGCCAATGGCCCATCCCAGATCCAATGCAAATTCAGCCCCGGTACGATGCCATAATCGGTTTCCCGATCATTGCCGCCGCGATCATCCTTGTCGCCCGAATGCAACGGCATGTGAATGTCGCCGGCAAAATGGACCATGAAGGCAAGCGCCTGCAACCGGACGTGATCGGGCAAGCTTTCGTCGGCAAGGATGCGGTGGTTCCGCTCAATCTGGGCAGTCACGCAATTGCCGCCAGAGCAATTGGCGCGCGGGTTATAGGCCTCACAAATCGGGGTCGTGCGATAATGCCACGACGCTGTGTAGCCCCAGCGCCAGAATGATCGGCGTATGCAATCGGGCCAAACGCTTGCGTCTTCGATCGTTGAAAGGTCGCATTCGGCGGTTCCGATCAGCGCTTCTGATCGCATCAAGCGGCGAATCTCCGCACGCGCGGCAGGGGAAACATTGGCCTCGGCGATCTTTGCCGTCTTTTGATGCGCGTAAAACCCCCAAGCGCTGGCGGGAGCTGGGAGCAGCACTGCAAGAGCGCAAATCGCCGCGATTACCGGTTTCATGCGCCAACCGCTTCGTATTGTTCGATGACCCATTCTTCACTTTCGGATGCAGCGATCCACTCTTCCATCCAAGTGTGCTCCCAAACCGCCTGCATATAACTTTGCGCAAAGCCGGGCACGCCGATGCCATACGTCAAAAAGCGCGAAACAATGGGAGCATAGAATATATCCGCGGCGCCAAACGTGCCGAACAGAAACGGCCCGGCGCTGCCATGGCGTGCGCGCGCCTCAGCCCAAAGGCCAAGGATGCGAACAACATCGGCGCGGGTTTGATCGGATACGTTTTGCAGCTGAATGCGGCGCCGCACATTCATTGGCATTTCACCGCGGAGCGACATGTAGGATGAATGCATTTCTGCGACCATTGCACGCGCCATCCCGCGCGCGCTTTCGTCTTTGGGCCAAAACCGGTCGCGCCCGACCTTGTCACCCAAATATTCCATGATCGCCAAACTATCCCAAATGACATTGTCGCCATCCCACAGAATCGGCACTTTGCCGCTGGAGGGCTGAAAATCGTCGGTCTCTTTGCGCTTTTCCCACTGTTCGCCCAGCATCGGGACAGTGATTTCTTCAAACGCAATCCCCGATTGCTTTGCCGCGAGCCAGCCGCGCAGCGACCAGCTTGAATAGTTCTTATTGCCGATAATCAGCTTCATGAGATTGTGACGCTCCACCTTGCGTGAAAACACCGCTTTTGTGGCAGCGCTTTTCGGGAATTTTGCGGGTTCTAGATATTCAGTGTTTCGCTGTCGAGGCTGAACGGGTTACGAAGCGGCATTCATTCCGGAGTACACTTTGTGGCCCTTGCCCCATTCCATCTCGCCTTTCCTGTAAATGACCTTGATGCATCGCGTGTGTTTTATAGAGAACTGCTAGGCTGCAGCGAAGGGCGCAGTTCAGATGAATGGATTGATTTCAATTTTCATGGGCATCAAATCGTCGCGCATCTGGCGCCCGATAGCGCCGGGGATCATGGTGGGGATCGCGCCACCAATCACGTCGATGGTCACGGCGTTCCGGTGCCGCATTTTGGATTGGTGTTGGGGATGGACGATTGGCGCGCACTGACTGATCGGTTGGAGGCGGCCGCCATTGATTTTGTCATCGCGCCAACAGTCCGTTTTGCAGGAAAGCCGGGCGAGCAAGCCACGATGTTCTTGCGCGATCCGGCAGGCAATGCGCTGGAGTTCAAGGCCTTCGCCGATCCGGATCAATTGTTTGCCCGATGACCCCTCGCTTTGTGCGGCGGCAACGCTATAGGTTTGTTCGGCTTATCATTCAAAGAGGTCCGCGTGCCGCATTCTAATATTGTTCCCGCCCAAGATCGCCCTGATCCGCGCAGTTTGGCAAAGGACTTAAACGCTTACACCTCGCCCAATCGCGCTCGAAGCGTCTGGGAATTGGCGATCACATTGGTCCCATTCATGGCAACTTTTGCCGCTATGCTGTTCGCTGTGGAGGCTGGATATTACTCCGGATTGGCTCTGACGCCGATAGCCGGAATGCTGCTTTTGCGGTTGTTCATCATTCAACATGATTGCGGGCATGGTTCCTATTTTAAGAAGAAATCGTGGAACCGCTGGTTGGGCCGCGCGATGGGCACATTGACTCTCACCCCTTATGATTGCTGGCAACGATCCCACGCGTTGCACCACGCCAACACTGGCAATTTGGACGCGCGCGGATTTGGCGATGTCGACACGCTTACCGTGCGAGAATATTCTCAGCTAGGATGGGGAAACAAGCTGCTTTATCGGCTCTATCGTCACCCCGCGATCCTGATGGGTTTGGGACCAGCGTATCTGTTTCTGGTGCGTCATCGCCTGCCGATTGGGCTGATGCGAGAGGGGTGGAAATACTGGATCAGCGCGATGGGCACGAACCTCGTGACGGCGGCGATCCTGATTGCGCTCACAATAGTGTTTGGCCTGTTCGCTACGCTGATTGTGTTCCTCCCGGTCTTGTTAACGGCGGCCTCAGTGGGCGTGTGGCTCTTTTACGTTCAGCATCAATTTGAGCACGCCTATTGGGAACGGAAGAAGGGTTGGTCGTTTCATGAGGCAGCGATGGGCAGCAGCTCCTATCTTGCTTTGCCCGGCATCCTGCGCTGGTTTACCGGGAATATCGGTATCCATCATGTGCACCATTTGGCGAGCCGTATTCCGTTCTATCGACTGCCCGACGTGCTGAAATCGCACCCTGAATTGCAAACATTCAACCGGCTTTCCGCCACGGATGCTGTGCGTTCGATGGTGCTGACACTATGGGATGAAGAAAGCGGCAGACTGGTGTCTTTCCGCGAGGCTAAACGGGCAAGAGCATAGGCTCCATTCACACTCAAGTTTAGAGCACGCTTTCACCCAAAGCATCGGCGACAATCGCAGCACGCAACGCTTCGATACCCATGCCTTTTTCACTGCTGGTGAGGTGCATTTCAGGGAAAGCCGCAGGGTGCTTGCGCGATTCGTCAGCGACTTGATTGGCAACCCGGTCCAACTCGGACGCTTTGATCTTGTCGGTTTTCGTCAAGACTATCCGGTAACCAACCGCTGCTTCGTCGAGCATTTTCATCATCTCGCGGTCGACATCTTTAAGGCCATGACGGCTATCGATCAGCACCAGGTTGCGCGCGAGCACTTGCCGACCGCGCAGGTAGCTTTTGACCAGTTTTTTCCAGCGATCGACGATTTTCACCGGGGCTTTGGCAAAACCGTATCCCGGCATATCGACGAGCCGCAGGAGTAGCGGATCGCCCACCTCAAAGAAGTTCAGTTCTTGCGTCCGCCCCGGCGTTACAGACGCACGCGCAATCGATTTACGCCCTGTCAAAGCGTTGAGCAGCGAGCTTTTGCCAACATTGGATCGTCCGCAAAAGGCGATCTCTGGTACAGTTGGTTCTGGCAGGAATTTCAGTTGCGGCGCCGAAAGCAGGAAGTCCACCCTGCCTGAGAACAGCCGCGAGGCCGCACGTTCACGGCGCAACTGCTCACGCTCTGCTGCATCATCAGAAGGGCCGGAACCCGGCTGCTCTAGCCCTGAATTTTCGGGAAGCGTCACGCCTCACCCTTGGCCTGATTCTCGCGCTCTTGCTCACGGGCTTTGTCGGCTTTCTCTTTTTCCGCTGCCGCGCGCAATTGCGGGTTCTTTGAATAGAGATAGCTTTGCTGAGCCAAGGTTAGAATGTTCGATGTTACCCAGTAGAGCAGCAAGCCAGAAGCAAAGCCGGCCATCACGAACATCAATATCCATGGCATCAAATTGAAAATCTGCTGCTGCATTGGGTCCATCGCAGATGGGTTGAGCTTGAAGGTCAGCCACATCGTAATGCCCAGCAGAACAGCCAAAACGCCAATGCCAAAGATGATCATCAAGAACTCAGGCACATTGATGCCGATTAGGCCGATCAGATTGGCAAGGTTCGCGGGATCAGGTGCAACAAGGTCGGTGATCCACAAGAACGGCTCATGCCGCATATCAATCGACAGGATCAGGACCTTATAGAGCGCAAAGAAGATCGGAATCTGAATGACCAGCGGGAGGCACCCGGCCAGTGGATTGACCTTCTCCTCCTTATACAGCTTCATTATCTCTTGCTGCTGTTGTTGCTTGTCATCCTTGTAGCGCTCTTGGATCGCCTTCATTTTTGGCTGCACAGCTTTCATCGCAGCCATGGAAGAAAATTGTTTCTGCGCAATCGGGAACAACAAACCGCGAATGACCACGGTCAAAAGGATGATCGCAACGCCGAAATTCCCAACCAGGTTGTTGAAGAAAAGCAGCAGCAGCAACAGTGGCTTTTCAAACCATTCGAACCAGCCCCAGCTGATCGCCTTGCCGAAATATGTGATGCCGCCATCTTCATATTGATCAAGGACGGCGCTTTCTTTCGCGCCAGCAAACAATTGCGTGGTTTCTGTCAGCGTTGCGCCCGCAGCCAGCGTCTGCGGCTCGTAGCGCAGTATCGCGCGAAACAGATCATTGTTTTCAGACTGGAACCCAGCGATATCGGTCTGACCGTCGCCGCGAGCAAGGGCAGACAGCCAGTAATCATCGGCGAATCCAAGCCAAGACGCCTCTCCATCCGGAGTCCAACGGCCCAGCTCCGCCAATTCATGATAAGCGTGCGGATCGCGCAACGTGCCGCCGAACACACCGATTGGTCCAGCGTGTGCGATGAATTGATCCGGCGTCGCGGTAACGCTGGTGCGTTTGATAAAGGCGAAGGGTTGAATGATCGCGGCGGTTTCGCCGGTGTTTTGGGCCGATTGCTCAGCTGTGATCATAAATTGATCGTCGATCGAAAAGCGAACGCGGTAGGTGATGCCATTGGCATCTTCGCGCGACAAAGTGACGGGAGTGTCCGGCGTCAGACTATCGCCATCAGCCTGCCAAATGAGGTTGCTGGCCATGACTTCGCCGCCAACACGGAAACCAAACTCAGCAAAATGCTGTCCATCTGTTCTCTCAGGCGCAAAGATGCGCACTGGGTCGCTATCCTTGCCAACGGTCTCATCGTAATCTTTGAGCACAATGTCATCGATCCGAGCGCCAACCAGATTGATCGATCCGGCGACGCGAGGGGCGTCGATGGTCACCCGATTCGGATCCGCCAGTGCGGTATCCATATCGACAGGTCCCTGAGGCACAGGCGCGGCATCAGAGAGAGCATCCGCCTCTGCCCCGGCCACTGATGTGCCGCTCGTGCTGGCTGCGCCAGAGCCGCCCGAAGCGGCCTCGCTCGCGGCCACTTCTGTAGGAGCAGTGACTTCAGGCTGCGGGTAAAAATACCGCATGCCAAAATCCCAACCGAGAAAAAGCAAGCCGGAAAGCACGACGGCGAGCAGGAGATTGCGTTGGTTGTCCAAGATTTTGCCCTAAAACTGCGATTCGTTAAGTGTGGTATATGGGTGCGACGACCCCGCGTTCCAGCCCCTTACGGGACCGGGTCGTGGCCATGCCCTCCCCATGGATGGCAGCGCCCTAGCCGCTTTGCAGCAAGCCATCCACCCTTGAGAGCACCATATTTGGTGAGCGCCTCAATCGCGTAGTGGCTGCACGATGGTGAAAAGCGGCATGTGGGCGGAATGATTCGCGACGGACCAAGCTGCCAGCATCGGGCGATAAAAATCATGATGTGCTTCACGACGGTCCTACACTTGAGGGTTTTGCCTGCTGGTTTCCGGTGCTTGAGGCGCGGTGCTTGTTGCCATCCCGCCTATATTTTCGTGCAGGATCGCCTTTGCCCTGTTGCGCACGGGCCAACGCCTTGCCCAATTCCTCAGCCATAATCCTAAAATCGCGCTCAACCCCGCCTGCGCGGCCGATCAACACGTGATCGTGATCAGCAAGCCCCTCTTGCACAAGCGCATCGCGAAGCAGTTCGCGGAACCGCCGCTTCATCCTATTGCGAACCACCGCATTGCCGATTTTCTTGGTAACAGTGACACCAAACCGAACGCCTTCGCCGCCGTTTGGCCGAGTAAGGAGCACGAAGCCCGGCCGCGCGTTGCGCAAGCCCTTGTTGGCTGCCAAAAAATCAGCGCGCTTGGTAAGCGTTGAAATCATACCGCCCCATAAACCAAACGGGCCCCTATGAGGAGCCCGCAAGCGCGGTAACTCGCCGCCGCTGTGCACTTTGGCATAGCGGGTCGGAAAATTCGCGTTCGGCGCCTAAGGGCGCCGGGAAATCACGCGCAAAGGTTCTTGCGGCCGCGATTGCGACGCGCACGAAGGACCTTGCGGCCACCTGGCGTCTTTTTGCGCGCGAAGAAACCGTGCCGACGGGCACGCACGAGATTGCTAGGCTGGAAAGTCCGCTTCATATCGTCCTCAAAATACTGGTCTGGCCCTGTTTGCTAAACCGTTGGGCGGTCTTGGCAGGGCGGCCATGGTTTGGATGCGTCTCTTACACTCGCTTTAAACAACTGCAAGAAACACCCCTGTAAGCCGCGCGCCACTATGGGATTGCGCGGGATGAGTCAAGAGATCACACACCAAATCGAGCAAGGTTCATTGCGCTCAAATCGCTGTAGGCGATGACGGGTGCGCTGGCCAAGGGGGCCGCCGCGTTCCAATCAATCTGCACCTCGGGTAGGGGTTCGACCGCAATCGCAAGAAATGCGGGCCTTGAACTTTCTAGGGCAAGCGCGATGCGCGCG
Organism: uncultured Erythrobacter sp.; assembly: GCA_947502815.1. Taxonomy (GTDB): domain Bacteria; phylum Pseudomonadota; class Alphaproteobacteria; order Sphingomonadales; family Sphingomonadaceae; genus Erythrobacter. The sequence continues at coordinate 489,092 of CANNBH010000001.1, read as the reverse complement.
TCGCCGTTTGATCCAAGCGCCCGCCTTGCTGGGCTGCGCAAAGGCGCCCGCATTGTTTCAATCTGCGGCGCAATCCATGGGCGCATGTCATTCGCATTTAGCCATAGCGCGCTCGAATGCGGGACCGAATTCGTCATGGCATAAAACTCACGGGCGCGAGTTTCGCTCATACCCATTTCAACATAGTAATCGAGATAAAGCCGATGCGCAGGGTGGTTGGACGCAAAATCATCAGCCTCGCGTCCGTGGTTATCAAGCCAAGAATGCACGGCAAATTGCGCGCCGCGTTCCAAAGTGCGAGACGTGCCGGCAAGGAAAAGCTCCACCGCACCTGACCGCACTGACCCTGTGCTGGGCACATGGGTCGCGATCCCCGCTTCGCGAATCCGCCGTCCCACGGCGAGATTGGCAATATCGTTGCTGGTGCCCGGTGCCTCGACCATGTTGAGCACGGCAAGCTGAGGGAAATCGCGCAGCATCGCGTCAAAATGTGCGGGGCTGGCGCTATCTGTGGAGCCAATTATGGACGCGCTGTTTGGGCTAGTCACAACAAAGGGACCATATTGCCCCAGCATTGGCGCGGTCCCTCGGCGCATATCTGGCTGCGCATAACGCGCCGCGGCGCGGGCTTCAGAAACCACTGCGCCATTGACGAAGGTTGTCGTAACCGTTGGAATCGTATCAAATGATCCGTCTGCAGCGGGCTCACCATCAACTTTAACCCATTGGCCCGTCGCGGGATCCCATTCTTCAAGCCAGCTTTCTGTTTCAACCGTCCGCACACTTCCAGACTGGCCCGCCGCATACTCGGCCGGCATTTGTGCCAGAACGAGACCAGCACCAAAGACTAGCTGGAAAAGCGCGAAAAGAGCTGCGATGCATTTCATACTGCCGTGGATACCGGCGCGCGGGTTCAAACTTTGCCAAAGTTTATACTTTCGAAGTCCTTTCGTAGCCCTGCCTAAGTACTCGACAAACTTCCATTAACTCTACATTATCAGCAGCCTAGGAATTGGGTCATTTTTTGGCATTGGGGGATTGAGTCTTGGTAGCGGTAGTAAGAACTGTTGCCTATCTGGGGCTTGAGGCGCGTCAGGTTGAAGTCCAATGCCAAGTGGCTTCAGGCCTGCCCCGTTTCGCGATTGTTGGCTTGCCGGACAAAGCGGTTAGCGAAAGCCGTGAGAGGGTTCAGGCGGCGCTTTCTGCAATGGGCCTTGCTCTGCCCCCCAAACGAATCACGATTAACCTCTCGCCTGCCGATCTGCCCAAGGACGGCTCGCACTATGACTTGCCCATTGCGCTGGCATTGCTCGCAGCGATGGGCGTTACCGATGCAGAGCAATTGGGCGACTGGATAGCGGTGGGGGAATTGTCATTGGATGGGCGCGTGGTCGCATCACCCGGCGTGTTGATCGCCGCGTTGCATGCGAGCAGTGCTGACGCCGGATTGATCTGCCCCGCAGAACAAGGATCCGAAGCAAAGTGGGCGAGCGGCATTCCGGTTCTGGCCCCGAACGATTTGGCGAGCCTTTTGGGTCATCTGAAAGGGACGCAGGTTTTGCCTGATCCGGTCCGCGGTGATGTGGAACCGGCACCGCCTGCGACTGACCTTAAACAGGTAAAGGGGCAAGAAACTGCCAAGCGTGCGATGGAAATCGCCGCAGCGGGCGGCCACAATTTGTTGATGATGGGGCCGCCTGGTTCGGGCAAAAGCCTGCTCGCCAGCTGTCTGTCTGGCATCCTGCCTGAACTTTCTCCATCAGAGGCTCTCGAAGTGTCGATGGTGCAATCGGTCGCGGGTATGCTGTCGTCAGGCCGGATCAGCCGCAGCCGCCCTTTCCGCGCGCCGCACCATTCGGCCAGCATGGCGGCGCTGACCGGCGGCGGGCTTAAAGTTCGCCCTGGCGAAGTAAGCCTCGCACATTTGGGCGTCCTATTCCTTGACGAATTGCCAGAATTCCAACGGGCCGTGCTCGATTCTTTGCGCCAACCGCTTGAAACGGGCCAAGTTGATGTGGCGCGTGCCAATGCACATGTCTCTTTCCCCGCGCGGGTCCAGTTGATTGCCGCAATGAACCCGTGCCGATGTGGCCATGCGGGTGAGCCGGGTCATGTCTGCGCTCGAGGCGCACGCTGTGCGACCGAATATCAAGCGCGCCTGTCCGGGCCGCTGCTCGACCGAATTGATCTCCATGTCGAAGTGGCGGCTGTGACTGCGATGGATCTAACCTTGCCACCTCCAGCCGAAGGGAGCGAAGAAGTGGCCCGCCGGGTTGCTTGGGCGCGGGCGAAGGCCGCCGACAGAGGCGTACGCTCAAACGCAGAATTGGAGGGACAAGACTTGGAAACTTACGCGTCCCCCGATGATGATGGCAGAGCCCTAATGCTGCAAGCGGCGGAAAAACTGCGTCTGTCCGCGCGCGGCTATACCCGAATGTTGCGAGTGGCGCGAACCATCGCAGATCTTGCCGGAGGAGATCAGGTGGGCCGCATCCACATCGCAGAGGCCCTTTCTTACCGCCAAATGATTGGTCGTAGATAACAGCCGGCTTGATTGGACGGTGCTTTTGTCTGCTAGGAGGATCGCATGACAATTTTTGACCCAGCCTGGCTCAACTATATCGCCGCTACGATCCTTCTGATCGGCTATTTCATTCGCGACGAGTTGAAACTGCGCGTTATGATCATTGTGTCGAGCATCGTATTCAATTTCTATTACTGGTTAGGCACCACCCCGCCCTTATGGGATGCGGTGATAACCGGATTCTTTCTAATCTCGGTCAATGTCTATGTTTTGGCCCAAGTGATTTTGGAGCGGACGAGGCTCCGCCTTTCGGATGATGAGAAACGACTGTTCCAGGCCTTTGAAACGCTAACGCCGGGCCAATTTCGTCGCATGTTGAAGATCGCCCATTGGCAACATGTTGCACCTGACGAAGACGCCACTCTAACGCGGGAAGGGCAGCCGACTTCGGCGCTCTATTTCATTTTTGACGGCGCTGTAATGGTCGAAAAAGGTGCGCACAGCTTTACTCTTCCGCATGGCAATTTCGTTGGTGAGGTCGCGTTTGTTCTGCAGAAGGATGCGACCGCTACGACCACGGCGATGCCCGGCACGCGCTATATTGCATGGGATGAGACGGCGTTGCGGGAATTGGGCACAAAGTATCCGGCCCTAGGCAATGCTTTGAACGCTTTGTTGACGCGGGATCTGGCCAACAAACTGACGGATAGTTACCGCCCTGAGGATGCTTTGCCCGTGCTTTCCGGTTGAACAGGGCCGATTTAGCTTGCTTCAAATTCTGCAATGACACTCAGAAATTGCTCGCCCCAAGTGTCTAGCTTCTTCCCGCCAACACCTTGAATCTCGCCCAACGCGGCCAGTGTGCCCGGCCGCTCGCTCGCCATGGCCCGCAGCACGCTGTCGTGAAAGATTATATAGGCAGGCACGCTGTGCTCACTGGCCAGGTTCTTACGCTTTTCACGCAGGGCATCGAACAGCGGATCACCAACAGGATTGGGCACTGCACCTGCTTTTTCGCGGCGACTGCGCTTCTTTGGCGGTTCAGCAATTGCAACCGCCCGATTGCCGCGCAGCACATCGGCTGCTTTTGAACCGAGCGCCAAACCGCCATGCTCCGTCGTCACCAACATTTCATACGCCATCAAGCTGCGCATGACAGGGCGCAGCAGTGGTGCCTGATCCGCACTTAGTATCCCAAAGACCGAAAGCGCATCGTGCCCCCTTTGGCGCACACGATCGTCGTCTCGGCCCAGAAGCACTTTTTCGATATGGCCAATGCCAAAACTCTGCCCAGTGCGGTAAACCGCTGACAGCAATTTCTGGGCAATTTCGGTCACATCCAACACTTGCGGCGGCTCTAGACAATTGTCGCAATTGCCGCATGTTCTGGGCGGATCCTCGCCGAAATGCCTAAGCAAGATCGCGCGCCGGCATCCGGCGCTTTCCACCAAAGCCGCAAGCGCATTCAGCCGTGCCCGCTCGCTTTCCAAACGCGACTCTTCAACATCGCTGAGCCATTGGCGCGCTTTTGCAAAATCGTTGGCGCTCCAAAACATCTGCGCCTCGGCCGGATCGCCATCGCGGCCCGCGCGGCCTGTTTCTTGGTAATAGGACTCGGTTGATTTGGGCAGACCAGCGTGAACGACAAAACGCACATCAGGTTTGTCGATCCCCATACCGAACGCGATGGTTGCCACCATCACCATGTCCTCGGACTGGACAAAAGCGGCCTGCGTCGCGGCCCGCTCTTCTGGCGGAAGGCCAGCGTGGTAAGCCCCTACCGGACGCCCCGTTGCCGCCAGTTTTTGCGCCAGATCGTCGGTCGCTTTGCGGCTCTGCGCATAGACAATCCCTGCACCGGGAGTGCGGTTGATAAAGTCGGCAATCTGTTTGCCAACATTATCGCGCGGGCTGATTGCATAGCGGATGTTGGGACGATCAAACCCTGCTTTGATCAGGCCTGCATCGGGAATGCCCAACTGACGCAAAATGTCTGCACGGGTTACCTCATCTGCCGTCGCCGTCAGGGCAAGGCGCGGAATATACTCATAATGATCGAGCATCGGGCGCAGGCCGCGATAATCTGGACGGAAGTCATGCCCCCATTCCGATACACAATGCGCCTCATCAATCGCGAACAGCGCAATGTCGGCATTGTTCAGCAGTGATTGAAACCCAGGCGTGGTGGCCCGTTCTGGAGCAACATACAGCAGATCGAGTTCGCCAGCGCACAGCCGATCTGCTGTTTCCGCCCGATCCATATCGGCAGAGGTCATCGAAGCCGCTCGAATGCCAACAGCTTTGGCTGCGCGGATTTGATCATGCATAAGAGCGATAAGCGGCGATATCACAATCGCCGTTCCCGGACGGGCCAACGCCGGCAATTGATAGCACAGCGATTTGCCGGCGCCGGTTGGCATCAAGGCGAGCGTGTGCTCGCCGGACAAGATGCGCGTAACAACCGCCTCTTGCTGACCACGAAACCCGGTAAACCCGAATGTGGAACGCAAAATTTCTTTGAGATCAGGGCCAGCGGCAACGCTCATTGGTTTGGCTGGTCCTAAAATTAGGGAAGAGGGCAACGAAAATTAGGCGGAAGCAACTTTCCTAGCAGCCTCGATATCGACAACGTCGCCGGTTTGCGTGCCTTCGCCCTCAACCGCTTGGGAGCCATCAACCCTTTTGCCAAGGTCTTCTCGGCGGATCATCCACAAGTCTTCATGGCTCAAGACGCGGCCGTCATGGGCAAGGATAGATACAGGCCCAATCGGCAAACGATCGGCCTTATCAACCAACACGGGATCTTCGGACACAAATTCCGAACCATATTTCTGGCCCCATTGGCGCAGAGAGATCATGGCAGGAAGCAGGTCATACCCTTTACCCGTCAGGCGATATTCAATCTTTCGTCGATCATCCGCGCAAGGTTCGCGCTTTAAAATACTGTGTTCAACCAGTTTGGCGAGGCGATTGGAGAGAATATTGCGCGCTATCCCAAGCTCACTCAAAAACTCCTCAAAGTGCTTCAGCCCATTGAAACTGGCGCGAAGGATCATGAAAGACCAGCGTTCTCCCATAACTTCAAGTGCTTGCGGCAAACCGCAATCAATTAGCTCACGCAGTGGTTCTCTAACATCGCCCATATCAGTCCTTTCGCTGCAACCTTTCTAGCGGCTTCGGCCTCAATCGCAAATGGCGACCCAACTCTATGGGCATTATCGGCGTCACATTCGGCACAAAATAAATTCAGTTTTTAGTTGCAACCTGCAACCTAATCACATAGGTAGTGATTCGCAACTGGTTTCAGATCGAAAACTTTCGAGCCAGATAATTGCATCGAACCCCGAACGACAAAACCCGATTAACCCCAATTAACAAGGACAAATGTGATGACCCTCTCCCTCTCCCTCCCCCGCACAAGCCGCTTTTTCGGTCTCGTCTTCGCACTCGCCTATACCACGCTCAGCTTTGGCATCGCGACCTCGGCTGCGCCATTGTCCGCGCAAGGCGCCCCTTATTACACCGCCACGCTGGCGCAGCCAGCCGATGACAATCGCGCAGTCGCCGGCGGCGTCGCATGGAATTGCGCAGGCACGACTTGTGTAGCCAATAAAGGCACTTCGCGTCCCTCACGCGTTTGCCGCGGCCTTGCCCGTGAGTTTGGCGAAATCGTTAGCTTTACCGCAGACGGCGAAGCGTTGGCTGAAGACAAATTGACGCGTTGCAACGGCAACTGATCCCGCGGGGGTTCGCCCCCGCAACCTTGCCGAAGCCGTCGCTCTCCAGACGTTAAGGCATTTATGACCCCCGGCGCAGCACGTTCCCCAGACGCTGCGACCGGGGGTTTTTAATTGAGAAAGCCCGCGCGCGTTAGCTGCGCCTCCAACGTTGCCGCATCGGTAAACAGATGCGCATCCCAACCACGCGCATTGGCAGCGGCGATGTTGTCAGGGTTGTCATCGGTGAAAAACAGCGCATTGCCCGCCCGGCCGCTTCGCTCTTCGACGATTTGGTAGATCCGCGGGTCTGGCTTTGCGATCTTTTCAGCGCCCGAAACGACAATATCCTCAAACATGTCAAAAATTGCATGCTCGCGGCGAAATTGAGCAAACAATTCGTCACCGAAATTGGTCAGGCAAAACAGCGCCGCTCCGCCCTCTTTCAGGCGATAGACAATGTCATGAACGCCATCGACGGGATTTGCGGCGGTTTCATTGAACCGCGCGGCATAGGCGGCGAGACGCAGCGCCTGATCAGGAAATTCAGCGATGCGGGCTGGTAACATCTCCCCCAAAGAGACCCCGCGATCATGCTGGAAATGCCAGTCTTCCGTAACGACGTTGGACAAAAACCAATCGAGTTCGCCTGGATCTTCAATGATCTTTTCAAACAACGCGCGCAGCTGCCAATCAAACAGCACCCTGCCGACATCGAAAACCACGGCCTTGGTCAATTCTTGCTCCTCAAACAGCTGCGGCCCGCTCTCCTTGATGGAGGCGGGCCGCTGCTAATCCTCGATCGCCTTTAAAGGCGATCGGCCATAGTGCCTGGCTTAGCCCTGACGGGCTTTAAAGCGGCGATTGGTCTTGTTGATGACGTAAGTGCGCCCACGACGGCGAATCACGCGGCAATCGCGGTGGCGGTTTTTCAGCGACTTGAGGCTGTTACGGATCTTCATGACTATTTCCCGAGAATAAAACAGGCACCGCAGGCGTTCTGCGATGCCGCTAATTTCAAGGGGCGCACCTAAGCGGCGAATCGCCCCGCGTCAACCATTTCCCCTAGAAGTGGGCGACTTCTCTGCAAGCGCCCTCTCCCATTGCAAGGCATGGGCGATGATCGTGTCGAGATCGTCGTGCTGCGGCTGCCATGGGATGGTAGAACGGATGCGCGACGGATCGGAGATCAAGGACCCCGGATCCCCGGCACGCCGCGGTTCCATAACGCGTTTAATTTCGAGGTTGGTGACACGGTCAACCGCGTCGAGCACCTGAAGCACAGAAAAGCCCTGACCATAACCGCAATTCATGGTGAGAGAGCGTGCGGGTTGGTCGATCAACGCTTCGAGTGCCAGAACATGGGCCGAAGCCAAGTCGCTGACATGGATATAGTCCCGCACCCCTGTGCCATCGGGTGTGTCGTAGTCCGTTCCAAACACGCTAACCGAAGGCCGCTTACCCAATGCCGTTTCCAGAGCAACTTTGATCAAATGTGTCGCGCCTGCGGTTGATTGACCAGATCGCCCTTTGGGATCAGCCCCTGCGACGTTGAAATATCGCAGGACACAAAAATTGATATCGTGAGCGAAGGACGTGTCGGCCAGCATTTGCTCAGTCATCAATTTTGACCAACCATACGGATTGATCGGAATTTTCGGCGTATCTTCGTCCACCGGCGAAACTTCAGGCACACCGTAAGTCGCGGCGGTCGAGGAAAAGATGAAATGCGGCAGCCCTCCCTTCACGGCTGCTTCGATCAACGCGCGGCTTTTTACGGTGTTGTTGTGATAGTATTTGAGCGGATCAGCGACACTTTCAGGCACGATAATCGAGCCTGCAAAATGCATGATCGCGCCAATCTGCTCTTTTTCGAAAATCTGCGCCAGCAGCGCGCCATCTTCGATGTCGCCTTCGTAGAATGGCACTCCATCGGGCACGGCGAAGCGAAAGCCCGTCGTCAAATTGTCGATGACCGCGACCCGCCATCCTGCATCTTTAAGTGCAAGAACGGCATGACTACCGATATAACCGGCACCGCCAGTGACAAGAACACACGGCCGATCACCGTCGGGCTTTGATTGTTTTAACGTCTCAGACATAAACAGCCGCATATCAGCAATGGCCTGAGAAAGGGTGAACACACCTGCCAGCAGTGCTGCGTTTTGCACAGATGAACGTCCGCCCTATAGTTCGCCCTGTAAAAAGGGTCACACAAAGGATAAAAGCCATGCTCCACTCCCCCATTACTCGCGCCGCTTTGCTGGCAATGAGCATTGCCGGGCTGTCCGCCTGCGCCAGCACATACACTGGCCCTGTCGAAGTCACCCGCTTCGTCGCGGAGCAACCGGCCGTCCTTGGTCAGGGAACGATCACTATTGAATTTCCCGAAGCGATGGACAACCAAAGTGCCCGCAACGCTTTTGCCGCTGCGGTGGCCGATGAATTGGCAGGGCTTGGCTATGAAGTGGTGCTTGATGGCTCGGCTCAGGCTGCCAACCTCGCCTCTATCCGCACCAGCCGCAATCCGATCGATGCACCCACCACATCACGCGGCCCGGTTAGTGTTGGTGTAGGCGGCGGAACGGGATTACGCGGCGGATTTGGTGGCGGTGTGGGAATCGGTCTTAATTTGGGTGGCGGAGATGCGGGGCCGCGGGTTCTGTCAGAATTGTCTGTGCGCATCACGGGACCTGATGGCAGCAGCCTATGGGAAGGGCGCGCTCAGCAGCTTGTTTCTATGAAGTCTCCTTATGCCGATCTTGATGCAAGCGCTCGCACGCTCGCCGCGGCCTTGTTCAGCGACTTTCCCGGCGGGAATGGCGAAACGGTGACAATCGACGTCAAGGACCTCGACGTGCCGCAATCTTCGGGCCAATAAGGCGTCCAATCATTTCGACCAGCCATCCGCTGATCCTGCAATTTAAGGACCCAAATGACCGAAATCGCAATCGACGCTGCCTTTGACAGCGGCAATATCGAAGTGCTGTCGATTGACGGACGCACCGCCAAATTGGCCATCCCAAAGGACCATATGGCCGAATTTGCGCAGTGGTTTCATTTTCGGCTGACCGGCGCGGTCGGCGAAGAGGTCGAGCTGAAAATCACGGGCCTCAATGACAGCGCCTTTCCGGGCGGATGGCCTGATTACGATGCCTGCGTTTCGGAAGACCGCGAATACTGGGAGCGCACCCCCAGCAGTTTTGACAAGCATGAAGACAATGGCACGCTCACCATTCGGTACACGCCAGCATCTTCCATCAGCTGGTTTGCCTATTTCGCCCCTTACTCGATGGAACGGCATCACGATCTGATCTCTGAGGCAGCCACCTGTGAAGGTGTTGATCTCATCCGGCTGACAACAACGTTGGACGGCCAACCGTTGGACATGTTGGAAATGGGTGAAGGCGACACCAAAGTCTGGCTTTATGCTCGGCAACATCCCGGAGAGACCCAAGCGGAATGGTGGATGGAAGGCGCAATCGAATGCCTAACCGATCCGACAGATCCCGTGGCGCGCGCCTTGCGCAAACATTGCCGTTTGCATGTTGTGCCCAATTGTAATCCGGATGGATCGCGGCGTGGCCATTTGCGCACCAATGCCGTCGGCACCAACCTTAACCGCGAATGGGCAGAACCCAGCGCGGAAAAATCGCCCGAGGTGCTCGCGATCCGCAACCGCATGGATGAAACGGGCGTGGATTACGCAATGGACGTGCACGGCGATGAAGCAATCCCGGCAGTGTTCCTAGCAGGATATGAAGGCATCCCGCGCTGGAGCGATGAACTCGGCGAGCAATTCTATCGCTATCAACGCATTTTGGACCGCCGTACACCCGATTTCCAAACCAAGCTTGGTTATCCCAAAACGCCTGCTGGCCGGGCCAATTTGGGTATCAGCACCAATCAGGTCGCTGAACGCTTTGGCGCCTGCGCAATGACGCTGGAAATGCCGTATAAGGATTTGGCCGATTTCCCAGAACCTGAACAAGGGTGGTCTCCGGAACGCTGCAAATTGCTGGCGCGTGATTGCCTTGCAGCGCTGGCCGAGTGGCTTGAAACGGCCTGAATGCTGCGCTGACGACGCGTTACACAATTTTACCCCTCTAACCGGCTCAAACTGTGGTATTAAGCCACACAAAGGGAGACGGATTATGAATGGATCGCGCAAACTTTCTGGGCACATGATTGGGCGGAGAGCCTTGCTTGCAGGAATCGGCACGGGCGCAAGCCTGACGATCTTCCCTAGCATGGCGAGCGCTCAGGGCCTGTTTGGCGGACGCAGCAGCGGAGGGGGCTTGGGCCTTGGCTCGATCCTAGGCAAAGCAAGCGACAATGCGCTCGACAAGCTCGCCCAACCCGGCACTTTCTATGGTGACGAAGACATTCGTATTGGTCTCCCCATTGTGGGCGGTCGAAGCAGCGGATTGCTGGGTTCGCTGATGAGCGCTGGCAACCGTCTTGGTGTGCTGGATGGCCTGACACGAACCATCAACGATGCAACCGGAGCCGCTGCGGGCGAGGCCAAGCCGATCTTTCGCGATGCCATTGATGATCTTTCCTTTGACGACGCGCCCAGCATCATCCGCGAAGATACCGGCGGCACGCAATATCTGCGCGAATCTTCGAACGATCGCCTGCACTCGCGGCTCGAACCGCTTATCGATAGTGCACTCGATCAAGCCGGGGTTTATCGCCAATTTGATAGTTTGGCCGACCAACACAGCTTTATCCGCAGTGCCGGTCTAAACCGCGAAAGCATCAATCGCTCAGTGACCGACCAAGGGCTCAACGGCATCTTCGCCTATATCGGCAATGAAGAGCAGACGTTCCGCAAAAACCCGGTTGGCAATTTGGGCGGCGCTCTGGGCGATTTGCTCGGCAATTGAACCGAGACCGCTCAATCCAAATGAGCGGGACCAAAAGCGTGCGGCAACAAATCCGATAGCGTTATTTTGCGCACTTCATTGGTGCCCACACAAAGGACCAATGGATCGGTCCCGCCCAATTGCGCAATTTCATTGAGAACCTGCCTACAGCGGCCGCATGGAGTGATCGAGCTGCCGTCCCCTTTATCTAAGGGCCCCGTCACGGCAACCGCTTGCAATCCGCCCCTGCGCCCCTCGCCAAAGGCGCGCGAAACCGCCACCGTCTCTGCGCACAGCGCGAGACCATAGCTGGCGTTTTCGACATTGCTGCCAGTGATGATTGCGCCATCATCAAACAACAAAGCCGCCCCCACATGATATTCGGAATATGGGGCATAGGCCCGTTCGCCGGCTTCCTTAGCCGCGTTGATCAAACGCTCTGCAATGTCGTCGGAAAGGATCATTTCTGCACCACCACCCATTCGATCGGCTCCTTGGACGCTTCGCTCATCAATTGACTGTTGGCGCTCCATAACAGCCAAGGCCTCCCGGCATAATCGGGTTTCGCTCTATCACGTTCCAGCCAAAGATCGCGGGCCGTGCTGCGCGCCGTGCGATGACGGGACTCAAATTCGGTGCCCAGCTTTAGGATCACCGGCTTACCTGCATGCAATTCTATCTGATTGACCAATGTCATCAGTTCGCTTTCCACCGCAGCGTCGCTAACTGCGGGTTCGCACCCTGTCGCTGTCCGCCGCAGCGCAATCGCGGGTGGCAGCAATTGCACATTGCGCGGGACCATCCGGGTAAATCGTGCGGATTGCTCATCGGCGCGAAGGCACGGATCAAACGGCTGCACAATCCCGACCTTCATTCCTGATGCAAGGGCAGCCGACAGTCGGCTGGCAAAACCGGGATCGGGTACAGCTGCTGCCCCCGCCAATTCGAGATAGACGAAATCCGCACCGACCGCCGCCAAAGTTTCGAAACGCGCACCCGACGCGCCGCTGGCAATAACCGCGCCTTGCTCTGGATAATGTGCGATGTCGGGACGCCAACTGCGCATATCCCACCAAAGCCACACAGAAAACCCGATCGCCAAGAGCGCAATCAAAGCAATAAAACGCAGCACCCAGCGGCTGAGCGAATTGCCCTTCCTACGGGCTCGGCTGGAGCGCGCCATCTCTGCCCTATCCTTTGATATGCAGAACGCAAATCAGCGTGAAGAGCCGCCTTGCGGTCGCAAAATCGGTTTCGACCTTGCCTTCCAACCGCTCAACCAAAAGCTCTGCGGCGCTGTTGTGAATGCCGCGCCGTGCCATATCGATCGTCTCAATCTCTGCTGGCGTAGCCTTGCGGATGGCCTGGTAATAGCTGTCACAGATGGCGAAATATTCGCGGATCGGCCTGCGAAACCGGGCGAGGCCGATCAAGAGCGTTTCAAGCGGCGCTTCGCTGGAATCGGCAATTTCCATCGCCAGTCTTCCGTCAAGCACAGCCAGTTTCAGACGATATGGCCCTTTTGCCCCGCGCTCCACACTGCGAACGGGTTTGAATGTGTTTTCCTCGATAAGGTCAAAAATCGCCACCCGGCGTTCCTGTTCAACATCGGCATTGCGCCAAAGGATCGTCTCTTCATCGAGATCGATATGCGCAATACGGTGCGTATTCGCGGAATCGGGTGGGAGTGTCACCATTGTAATATCCGCCATCGCAGATGAAACGGGCACACTTCAAGCGTTTCAACGCCCACTTCTCTCCGCAATCCCCGCTATCCACAGCATGCGTGACAATTCGGCACAAACATTCCGCTTGCAAAGGCTTGCAAGAATCGGGGGCAAGCGACCATTGAGGCACGTATGGCTGAACCCGAAAAACTCACGCTCGTTTCTGACGGCACCGATACACCGCGCAAACTGCCCTCCAATTTGGAAGCGGAAGCCGCGTTCTTGGGAGCTGTTCTGATTGACAATCGGGTGATCGAGGAACTGCAAACCCCGATTCAGCCACACCATTTCTTTGAACCGCTGCATGACCGTATCTACACACGCATCCTGGCTCTGATCGAACGCAATGCCACGGCATCTCCGGTGACATTGCGCCCGCACTTTGAAGCAGATGAAGCGCTAAAAGAGCTGGGAGGGCCGAAATATCTGGCCCAGCTCACCGCCAATGGCGCTGGCCTGCTCGCTCCGCGCGAGCTGGCCCAGCAGATTTACGACCTCGCGTTGCTCAGGGAATTGGTCAGCGTTGGGCGTGGTTTGGTCGAAGGTGCGCTCGACACCTCCGAAGAAACTGACCCAATGGACCGCATTTCGCAGGCTGAGGCAGACCTGTTCAAAGTCGCCGAGGGTGCGGCGACCGGAAATGAGGCATCCACTTTTCGCGACGCTGCTCTGACCGCCATTAAGATGGTCGAGGCCGCGATGAATTCGGGCGGCGGGCTTTCTGGCAAGACCACCGGCCTTGCGACGATTGACCAAAAAACTGCGGGCCTGCACGATTCGGATCTGATCATCCTCGCCGGCCGGCCAGGTATGGGCAAGACGGCTCTGGCCACCAACATCGCCTTTAATTGCGCAGAAGCTCATCTGAAATGGGAACGTGATGGCGGGGAGTTCAACTACGGCTCACCAGCGGCCTTTTTCAGTTTGGAGATGAGCGCCGACCAGCTCGCGACGCGTATTCTGGCAGAGCAAGCGGAGATCAGTTCGGAAGCGCTGCGCAGCGGTAAGATGAGCCGCGATGATTTCCAGAACCTATCGCTCGCCAGCCAGCGTCTCGCCGAATTGCCGCTTTACATCGATGACACGCCCGCATTGACGATTGGGGGCCTACGGACCCGCGCCAGACGGTTGAAACGGCGGCACGATATTGGCCTGATCGTGGTCGACTACCTTCAGCTTTTGCAGGGATCGGGCCGCGCGAATGACAACCGTGTCAATGAGATTTCAGAAATCAGCCGCGGCCTAAAAACGCTCGCCAAAGAGTTGAGCGTGCCAGTGATCGCCCTGTCTCAGCTCAGCCGTGCGGTTGAACAGCGCGAGGACAAGCGTCCGATGCTGTCTGACCTCAGAGAATCGGGATCAATTGAGCAAGACGCAGATATGGTCTGGTTCGTGTACCGTGATGACTATTATCTGGAATCCAGCCGGCCTGATTTCCCCGACGGCAACAGCACTCCCGAAGCGGTCGAGAAATACCGCGCATGGGAAGAGCAATATGAGCAGATCAAGAACAAGGCGGCCGTCAACGTGGCAAAGCAGCGCCACGGCTCCACCGGCAATGTGCCGCTCCTATTCCAGAGTGAGTTCACCAAATTCACCTCGCCCAATATGCGCGATTACTCCGACTGGGGCGTGGACGACGAGTGACAATCTGCATGTGATGGTGACCTGCCCCGCTTGAAGCGGAGGCAGCGCGTCGATTTCGCGGGACCCACCCAAGCGGCATTTTCTTGACTCTGATGCTGCGCGCACCTAACTGCGGCACCTCTCTGACATTCTAATTTAAGAGGCCCACGATGGCACGCGTTACCGTTGAAGATTGCGTCGACAAGATTCCTAATCGTTTCGACCTCGTTTTGCTCGCTGCGCAGCGTGCGCGGGAAATCTCAGGCGGCGCTGAACTGACCCTCGAGCGCGACCGCGATAAAAACCCAGTTGTGGCTCTTCGCGAAGTGGCCGAACAGACTGTTAAACCAAAAGAATTGAAAGAGTCGCTCGTCACCGGCCTGCAGAAAATTCTGCCAGACGATGAAGATGATGCTGATGAAATCGGTTCGCTCAGCCAATCCGCAGAAGCGCTGCGTATTACGGCGAGCGCTCCGACTCGTTCGACATCAATTGGCGCCGATTACGAAGGCTAATTGCCGCACGATACGGGACACAATCTGTCCCGAAATGAAAAGGCCGCCAAATTGGCGGCCTTTTTCGTGGGCGCGGTGTATTCAGTGTAGTAAGAACTCGCGTCCGCTTCCGATCCCGTGTGATAGATTGGGCGCGCAAAGGGCTGGCTAGAGATATGGCTTCGATTGCAATTTACAGTGTGAAAGGCGGAGTGGGTAAAACCACGTTTTCGGTCAATCTGGCATGGTGCGCCGCGAGCATCTCCCGCAGAGAGACGCTGTTATGGGATCTCGACGCTGCGAATGGATCGGGGTTTTTGCTGGGCGTTGACCCAAAGAAAAAACGCAGCGCGCAAAGCGTCTTTGATCTCGACCGTGATCCCGCAAAGCTGATTCAAAAAACCGACTTTTCCAAGCTCCATTTGCTTCCAGCCGATGAGAGCATTCGCACGCTTGATCGGCAGTTTGATCAGATCGGCAAGAAGAAGCGGCTGGCCAAGCTGGTTGGGGGATTGAGCAAGGATTATGATCGCATTCTGTTCGACTGCCCGCCTGTGCTGAATGAAATTAGCGCACAGGTAATGCGAGCGGCGGACCTTGTGATTGTTCCGCTGCCGCCATCGCCGCTGTCTGCGCGGGCATTTGAACAAGTGGTCAAAGAAGTCCGGGGAAGCGGTAAAAAGCACCCGCCAATTTTGCCCGTGATGTCGATGATCGATATGCGCCGATCTCTGCACAAACAGGCGCGCGCGGCCAATCCGCGTTGGCCAGTTGTACCGTTGGCCAGTGCAATTGAACAATGCGCCGTCGAACAGCGGCCCGTCGGCGCCTTCGCTCCGCGATCTCCGGCGTCTAGAGCCTTTGCGCAGCTTTGGACCGCGATTGAGCGGAAGCTTGCAACTCTTTGATCCCAAACGACGGCAATGATGCGCCTCTAAAATTAGGATCGCTCTTGGCGTGCCGGATCGCTTCATTATAAGCAGTGGTCTGCGGCAAAAGGGACCATATCTATGTCCGAAATTGGTGACGGAATTGGTGCCGGAGTGGAAGCGGCATTGGTCGGGCGGGCAATTGAGCCCGACAATGGGCGAACACCGGGCCTAGATGGCGCATCAGGTCCAGACCAGGTGTCTGCAATGAACTGCGCCAATTGTGGATCACCGGTGTCGGGCAATTACTGCGCGCAGTGCGGGCAAAAGGCGCATCTGCACCGCACTCTGACGGCAATCTGCCATGACTTGCTGCACGGTGTCCTGCACCTTGATGGAAAGTTGTGGCACACGCTACCGCTTCTTACATTCCGCCCGGGATCCCTAACGCGGCGATACATTGACGGGCAACGGGCCCGTTTCGTCAGCCCAATGGCGATGTTCCTGTTTAGCGTTTTTGCGATGTTCGCGGTATTTCAAATGCTCGGCCTGTCGACGCCCACCGACCTTAGTGCGGACGACGCGATCGAGCAGTTGGAGGCCGCCTCAGTCGAAGTCCTGGAGGCTGAGGAAACAAGGCTTCAGAGCGAATTGGATGAGTTGGTCGAAGGGGGCAACGTGACGGTGGTCACCTCGCGAGAGGACCTTGAGCGCAATCTTGCCGTGACACAGCGGCTATTGGGTACCGCGCAGGGAGAAGAAGTCACTGTAGAGGATGGCCAGTTTGACCTAAAAGACCTGAACGTAAATCTCACGGGGAACGAGTTTTTCGACAATGGCGTAACCAAGAAGTGGCGCGAGAATCCCAGCCTGATGCTGTATAAATTGCAGGCGAATGGCTATAAGTTCAGCTGGCTTCTAATTCCGCTTTCCCTGCCTTCGGTTTGGCTGCTGTTCTTTTGGCGACGCCAATTCAAGGCATACGACCACGCGGTTTTTGTAACCTACTCGCTCGCGTTTATGTCGCTGTTCTTCATCGCTTTGTCGCTAGCAGGTGCGAGTGGTCTGACGCTGGGTTGGGGGTGGAGTATTTTCGCAATTGTCGTGCCGCTTCACATCTATAAGCAGCTAAGAGGGACATACAGCCTCTCTCGATTTTCGGCGATTTGGCGACTTTTCGCGCTGCTATTTTCGATCCAGTTTATCCTGCTCGTTTTCCTACAGCTGCTGCTGTTGCTTGGTGCATTCTGACACCGCGCTCATCCGCATTCCTCATACAGAAACGGGCGCCGGTTGCCCGACGCCCGCGAATTTCTAAGTCATCTGATAGGCTGAATCAGGCCCCTTGAGGAGCCTCACCACCCTTGCCGCCAAATCGTTTGCCGGCCTTGGGGATGGCGGATCCTTGTGCCGGTTTTACCGGAGTCGGCCCGCGCGGTTCATCCGAACGGTCAATCTTTCCGTCTTTCATCAACTGATCGATTTCTTCGCCGTTCAACGTTTCATATTCGAGCAGCGCCTGAGCCAGCAAATGGAGTTTGTCCTCTTGCTTTTTCAGGATTTCCTCTGCTCGCTTAAGCCCGTCTTCGACCAGCCGCTTGATTTCAGAATCGATCAACTTGTTGGTCTCCGCCCCGCGCATCAGACGCGCGGTTTGGCCCATCCCAAGATAGCCTTCCTGGCTCTCTTCAAATTGAAGTGGGCCCAGCTTTTCCGACATACCCCATTGCGTTACCATGCTGCGCGCTAGGCTGGTTGCATATTGAATATCGCCCGACGCGCCGCTGGAGACTTTGTCGTGGCCAAAGATAATATCTTCGGCCACACGGCCACCCATGGCCACAGCCAGATTGGCGTGCATTTTGTCGCGGTGGTAGGAATAGCTATCTCGCTCTGGCAAACGCATAACCATACCAAGAGCCCGGCCGCGCGGGATAATCGTCGCCTTATGGATCGGGTCTGATGCCGGCTCATTAATGCTGACCAAAGCGTGGCCGGCTTCGTGATAGGCCGTCATCTTCTTCTCATCCTCGGTCATCACCATCGATCGGCGCTCTGCACCCATCATGACTTTGTCCTTGGCGTCCTCAAATTCCTGCATAGCCACAAGGCGTTTGTTGCGTCGCGCCGCCAACAAAGCGGCTTCGTTAACAAGATTGGCAAGATCAGCGCCAGAGAAACCCGGCGTTCCGCGAGCAATCGTACGCGGGTTCACATCAGGCGCCAGCGGCACTTTTTTCATGTGAACACCCAAGATTTTCTCACGCCCTTCGATATCTGGGATCGGGACAACAACTTGGCGATCGAAACGGCCCGGACGCAGCAGAGCCGGGTCCAGAACGTCTGGTCGGTTGGTTGCCGCGATGATGATGATGCCTTCATTGGCCTCAAAACCATCCATCTCGACCAGCAATTGGTTCAAGGTCTGTTCGCGCTCATCATTAGAATTGCCCAATCCATGCCCGCGTGAACGGCCAACGGCATCGATTTCATCGATGAAGACAATGCAAGGCGCGTTTTTCTTGGCCTGTTCAAACATGTCGCGAACGCGGCTGGCGCCGACGCCAACGAACATTTCAACAAAGTCAGAACCCGAAATGGTGAAAAATGGAACGCCAGCTTCGCCGGCAATAGCGCGGGCGAGCAGTGTCTTACCTGTTCCCGGGGAACCAACGAGCAAAGCGCCCTTAGGGATTTGACCACCAAGTTTAGAGAAGCGTTGCGGGTCCTTCAGAAATTCAACGATTTCTTCCAGCTCCTCACGAGCCTCGTCAATTCCGGCGACATCATCAAATGTGACGCGTCCTTGGCGCTCAGTGAGCATCTTGGCCTTAGATTTGCCAAAACCCATTGCGCCGCCACCGCCGCCTTTTTGCACCTGACGAAGGGCAAAAAATGCGATGCCGAGAATCAGAATAAACGGCAGGGACTGGAGGAGAATGAACAGCAATACGCTTTGTTGCTCCCGCTCTCTACCCGTGAACGTAACGTCGTTATCTTCAAGCAGCGCGGTTAGCTGGGAATCGCCTGGCACAGGAATGGTGCTGAAGGTTTGCTCATCTTTCAGCGTCCCCGTGATCAAGTCCTCGCCCAATTGCACATCGGCAACTTTGCCTTCCGCCACGCGATCACGGAAATCGGAATATCTGATCTGCGTATCAGGCGGCGGGCTGCCTCCTTGGAAGATAGACACCACCAGGAGCAGCGCCAAGAAAATGCCGCCCCAAATCATCAATTGTTTGACCCAAGGGTTTTGCCCTTCAGGGGGCTGTTCGTTCGGGTCGTTTTGATCGCTCATGCGTCAGATTCCTTTCGTCACCAGACAATGTAGGACTGGACACGTGAATGGCAAGATAATGCGCGTCTGCGGCAATGATCCCAATTTGCGCACATAGTGATCCAATTTTTCGATCGGACTTGCCTGCGAAAGAGAAATCGCCTGCGACGCCGACCCTATCGGGGGGCGTAGGCAGCCAGAAAAACATCGACTGCGCCCGCAATTCGGCGCTCATTTTCTTCTTCTGTTGGAGTCGCCCCAAACCGGCGTTCCAGATCGCCCATACCCTTCGCCATGGACACAAATTGCTCCGCAGCCAGCAAAGGATCTGGGATATTCAGTTCGCCCTTCGCGCTGGCATGAGCCAAAAATTCGGCAAACGCCGCCTTCATTCGCCATGGGCCTGCCTGCAAGAAGGCATGGCCAATGGCGGGCTCGTGTTCAGTTTCCGCAGCTATTCTCCTCTCAAACTGCACCATTTCCGGGCGTGAAAGGAATGCAAACATTGCCTCTCCGATAACGTTGAGGCGTTCGCGAATTGACCCTTCTGGCATCTCGCTCAAATTGAAATAGCCTCGCATTTTTTCGCATTCTTGCTCAACCGCGGCAGCGAACAAGGCGCGTTTGTCACCAAAATGATTGTAGATCGTCACCTTCGAGACAGATGCATCGGCCGCGACCTGTTCGATCGAGGTGGAGGCAAAGCCCTCCTCGAAGAAACGCCGAGAGGCGGCATCGATGATCGCGCTGCGTTTAACCTGATCGGTTGGACGGCCAGGCTTCTTTTTTTTCAAAGCTTTTTCCAACGCGCGGGAACCTTTTCCAATTAGGCAGGTTGACAATTTGAACGGAGCCGTTCATTTAAACGGTGTCGTTCAATATTGTAGCATTGCCCCCTGCACTGCAACCCCATTTCGGCAAGGACCTTTACTGTATGCTCTGGATTGCGATCCGCATGCTGACTGGCGACAGCCAGAAATTCTATGGACTGTTGTTTGGCATTGCCTTTTCAACGCTGCTAATCACGCAGCAATTGACGATCTTCGTCAATTTGGTCGAACGCGGGGCAAGCGGCGTCTACAACGCTCCAGAAGCCCAGGTGTGGATCATGGACCCCGTTAGCCGCACGACCGATGTCAACTTCGCAATGCCTGCTACCGCGCTTGATGAAGTGCGATCCGTGCCAGGCGTTGAATGGGCTGTGCCGCATTTGCGCGCAGCAGCCTCCGTTCGAACGGCTTCGGGTGATCTTGAAGGAGTCGCTATAATCGGGGTCGATGATGCAACCCTTATAGGCCTGCCAGAAAACCTCATCGAAGGTGAAAAATCCATCCTGTCTCGCCCAGACACTGTGATTATCGACGACGGCGGGGTGTCCAACCTGTTTGAAAATGGCGATGATCCAATCGGACAGCGGCTAGAGTTGAACGATCAACGCGCCGTTATCCGGGGTGTCGCCGATTCCATCCCAAGTTTCACCAGCCAGGTCGTGCTCTACACAAAATATAGTCAAGCGCTGAACTACGTCCCCGGCACCCGCAACCGGCTGACCTTCATTCTAGCTGGAGTAAGCGAAGGACTAAGCGCAGCCGAAGTCGCGGACAGGATTGAAGCGCAAACCGGATTGAAGGCCGAGACCCGCGAAGAATTTGCTCGAGCTGGAGTCGATTTTATAATCCAAAATACCGGTATTCCGACGAATTTCGGTATCACTGTGGTCTTGGGATTCGTGGTGGGGGTGGCGATCGTCGGCCTTACCTTTAGCCTCTTCATCCGAGACAATATCAAACAGTTTGGGGCCCTCAAAGCGATCGGTGTGACAAATGCGAAAATTGTAAAAATGGTCGCTGCTCAAGCCGGGCTGGTGGGCTTCGTTGGGTACGCTCTGGGTGTGATCGGTACCGCTGTGTTTCTGTGGAGCTTTAGCGGAAATCCGTTCTTCAAAGGGTTTTATATCCCTTGGCAAATCCCGCTCATCAGTTTGGCTGCGGTGATTGTCATCTTGGCCATCACAGGTTGGCTCGCCTTGCGCAGCGTGTTGAGCACCGAACCAGCGTCGGTGTTCAGATGAACGACGTGGAACACCAATCTGTCATGCGCGAACCCAAGACCAACGACCAGCCGGCAATTTGCGCGCGGGGCATCACCCGCGATTTTCAGGCTGGCCAATCAGTAATCCGGGTCCTGCATGGCATCGACACAGATATCCGATCGGGTGAGATGACATTCGTCGTGGGAGAAAGCGGGTCAGGCAAGACGACGCTTATCTCTATCATGTGCGGAATTTTGTGGCCCACCGACGGGGAAGTGAAGGTGTTCGGCACCGATATCTACAGCCTGTCCGACGCCGATCTGGTCAATTTTCGACTGGAAAACATCGGGTTCATTTTTCAGCAGTACAATCTCATTCCCTCTATCGACGCCGCGGCAAACGCCGCCGTGCCGTTGATCGCGCAAGGAATGGCGATCGAACCCGCCCGAGCCAAAGCCATCGAATTGCTTGAAAAGCTCAATATCGGTGATCAAGCCAACAAATTGCCAAACCAACTATCAGGGGGGCAGCAACAACGCGTCGCCATTGCACGTGCGCTGGTTCATGAACCGCGCCTTGTGGTATGCGATGAGCCTACGGCGGCTCTTGATGCCAGTTCCGGCAGACGCGTTATGGATTTGCTGCGCGACGTTGCCATAGCACCTGATCGCGCGTGCATTATCGTGACTCACGACAACCGAATTTTCGATCTCGCTGACCGCATTCTCGTGCTCGAGGATGGGCGGATTACTCACGACGGCACAGAAATGCCGGACGACCACTAAACACACCTTAGCCCGAGGATAATATGGCTCTTTTGCCTTCCAATCTCAGTTTCTCTCGTCAAATCCTACCGATCATTGCGATCGTGGGCCTGATCGGCGCTGGGATCTATATTTACAATGAACTGCCCAATCGCGAAATCACCGAAACCGAACGGCAGCCCCCTAAAGCTTCTGGGGAACTCGCCAATTCTGCACGGGTAGCAGGCGTTGGGATTGTGGAGCCAGCGAGCGAAGTGATAGATATCGGCTCCGCTCTTTCCGGGTTGGTGACCGATTTGCGGGTCAACCCTGGAGACCGAGTTGAAAAGGGGCAGCCTCTTTTCTTGGTCGACGACCGGGCTGTAAGAGCTAGGATCGCTGAATCGAGCGCCGCCATAAGCGAAGCGCGCGCCGCAATTGGTGAGGCACAGACAGCTCGGGCGACCGCTCAACAGCAGCTTGCCCTGTACCAAAGCCTATCCGACCCTGCTGCCGTCAGTCGCAGCGAAGTCATTCGGGCAGAGGGCGAAGCGGCCTCCGCAAGCAGCCGCCTCAACGTAGCGCGCGCTAGGCTCAATGCAGCACAAGCACAGGCGGCAAGCGCTCAAACCGAACTGAGCCGCCTGACCGTGCGCGCACCGATTGCTGGCGAGATTCTGGCAGTCAACATCCGCCCTGGTGAGTTTGTCTCCACGCAAGGCGGCGGCGGCCTGCCCTTTATTCAGATGGGCGAAACAAATCCGCTGCATGTTCGCGTTGATATTGACGAAAACGAAGCCAGCCGCGTTGATCTGGGCGCGAGTGCCATTGTGTCACCGCGCGGAGCGGCGGAAATTCAGGTCGAAGCGGTATTCGTCCGTGCAGAACCGCAAGTGGTGCCCAAACGCTCACTGACCAACAGCGCGTCAGAGCGGGTGGATGTGCGCGTCTTGCAATTGATCTTTGCCTTGCCGCAGACGCGCGAAAGCGACGCGTTCCGGGTCGGTCAACAGATCGATGCCTTTATTCCCGCGAAAGAGCGTTCCGCGTCAAACGAAGACACAGCTGATGATGAAAAGGAATGAGGCGATGAAGATTGCTGCTTCCAATTTGCGCGGCCGTGTTGCCGCAGTTGCTCTCATCGCCTCGCTCAGCGCCTGCGCTGGCGGTCCACCTCCTGAAATCGCCACGCCCGCTCCGGCCCTGCCCGAAGCTTTCTTTTTCCAGCCCGACAGCACATCGCGCGCTGGATTGGATGCCCTGCTGCCGATCGACGATGCCGCATTTCTTGAATTGATCGGGCATGCTTTAAGGGATGCGCCCAGCCTAAACGAAGCCCTTGCGCGGGTTGATGCCGCGAGGGCCAATGCGCGGCGCACAAATGCAGAACGCATGCCAAATATCAGCGCCGAGGGGACAGTTCAGCGCAACCGCATAAACACTGGCCAGTTTGGCGACGGCCCTGCCGATTTCATTCCTGCGGAACAATCCTCCTATGGCGCAAACCTTGTCGCCAGCTGGGATGCTGATTTGTTTGGGCAGTTGCGTGCGCAGGAACGCGCCGCGGTCGCTCGAATTGACGCGGCCAACGCCTCTGCCGCGGCGGCCCGCATTGCGTTGCTGGCTGAAATTGCTGGCAGCGTCGTCGATTGGCGTGTCTTGGAGGCGCGAGCCAAAGCGATAGAAAGCGATGTGAGCGCAGCACGTCAACTCGCCAGCCTCGCCCAAACTCGCGAAGACGCGGGCATCGCGCCAGGCTTTGACCGCATTCGCGCCGAAGCCGCCGCAACCGCGTCGCTTTCTCGCCTCGCTGCATTGGAAAGCGAACGGGTGCGCATTGCCGGGCGGCTGATTACGCTAACCGGGCAAGATGCAGCGACAGTCAACGCAGCACTGCAACAGGGCGGTCCAAGCTTAAATCCGGGATCGCCACCCGCATCTTTGCCGTCAGAGCTGCTCACCAATCGCCCGGATGTCGCATCCGCCGCTGCGCTGCTGGCCGCTGCCGATGCTGACCTTGCCGCGACAGCGCGAGCACGATTCCCGCGACTGACTCTTTCCGCAGTGTTGGGCCTTTTATCGTTTAGAACAGGGGACTTTTTCGATGAGGATTCCTTGGTTGGCACATTGACATCGGGCCTTGCCGCACCGTTGCTCGATTTTGGGCGGATTGAGGCGGAGATTGACGGTGCCGCCGCCAACAAACAGGTTGCTTTTCAGACCTATCGCGCCGCTGTGTTTCAGGCTTTGGGCGATGCCGAAGCTGCTTACGGATTAATCAACGCCGCTGACAATGAAGCGGCGCTTGCCGTGCAGCAAAGCGAGCAATTGAAGCGAGCCGCCTTGATAGCCAACGACCGTTATCGCGCAGGACTGGCCAGTTTTCTTGAAGTGCTTGATGCGAGACGCGCAGCCGATTCAAGTGGGGAACAAGCAGCGGGCGCGATTGGAAGAGCCGAACGGGCGAGGATCCTTTTGTGGCAGGCCGTGGGCGGTGATGCGCCGCAAGTGATGGCTGAAGCGCATGCAGAGGTAGATGGGGGCTAACCCACCACCCGCTCAATCAACCAAAAGCTGCCCGTTAGCCCGATCCCATATGTCATTGCTCGGATCGTTGGCGCTTCTGCTTTGGGCGCCCAACGCGATGCGGCTTTGAGCAGCGCGATGAGGAAAGCGATAACAAGCAATTGCCCTGCCTCAACTCCAACATTGAACGCCACGAGAGCTGCAAGGACCTCCCCTTGGGGCAAGCCAATCTCAGCCAGCGCTCCGGCGAATCCAAAGCCGTGGAACAGACCAAATCCGAACGCGACAAGCCAAGGTGCGCGCCGAGTGAGCGTCTGTCTGTTTGGATCGCGCAAAACCAATGCCACTTCGACCGCCAAAAAGACGATCGACAGCGCAATCAGCGCCTCAACTGGTCGGCTAGGAAGGCCAGTGTAACCGAGGGAGGTCGCAACCAATGTGATTGAATGGGCAATGGTGAACGCGGTGGCGGCCTTTACCACCGACCATGGCGATCGCACCAGCAAGACCAGTGCAATCACGAACAGCAAGTGATCCCAGCCAAACAGAATATGCTCGGCACCGATGACGAAATAGTCCCGCAGAACTTGGAGTCTATCCGGCTCCGCAAGGAGCACGGCTGACGGCGCAGCAGCGGTCAAGCGAAAGGATTGCACAGGCCGGTTCTGCGGCACAAAGCGTGCGATCCCATCGGAACTACCGATCAATTGAGAGAGGCCAAAGCTCTCACCCGCAAGCCCGCCGTTACATTGCAATTGCGCTCTACCAAGGAGCGCCAAGGGCGATGCGCGCCGGACGGGCTCTCCTACAATATCGCACGATGCCGGAACCACAGGCCGTGCCAGCGGCGCAGCAGCCTGTCCGCGCCGCGCGGCGACCGGTAGTTTCCATTCAAGTATCCAAACGCCGGGCGATGAGGCCGCATCTTGCTCGATCATTTCAACCACCGACGGGCGCAGTTCATCAGCCAGCAATGGCTGAGCGATGACCACCAATAACGCCGTACAGACCCAGCGAAACAAGTCCCTCACCGGTCGATCTCAACCCGGTACGCACTGCGCAGAAGATCAAAAGCGCGTAGCTTTCGCGCGGCAATTTCTTCGCTGCGCCAGTCGTTTTCGACTCGGTCGCGCAAGGCTTCAAACTCCAGCACGTCGGCACGGCGCTCGGAAAGTTTCACAAGGTGCCAGCCGAAGCCGGATTGGATCGGCCCTTGCCATTCATCGCTGGGCTGCAATTCGGCTATGCCACGCGCAAATACTTCGCCAAACCGGCTTTGCACATCGCGCAGATTGGCGGCCTCGACGCTGCTCGGAAGGCTGATCGGTTCGCCCTCTACTGCACCGCGACCAAGGGCTTGAGCAGCCGCTGCTTCCTCGGTGAAATACGCTTGGTCAAACGTCACCAAAACTTCGCCTGAATAGCGATCGGGGTTGGCATCGTAAAAGGCGCGCAAGACCGTTTCATCGGGTTGAGCAGCTTCAGCGGCGGCGCTGGCGGACATGTCCATCTTTGCGACCATGCGTTGCCGCACGACGGCATCCCCTTGGTCAAGGCCGAGCCGGATAGCCTCGCGGTAGAGCACTTCATCGCGCACAAATTGCTCTATTCGCGCGTCCAATTCAGCATCGGTTGGCGCGCGGCCCATGACATTTTCAAAACTGAGCGCCAGCTGCGCCTGTTCCTCTGCTCCCACCTCAATAACACGTGAGGCGGGATCAACCGGCTCCCCGCCCCATGTCAGCGCAAGGTAGACCACTGCGCCTAAGGTGATGAAATGAACCAGCGGCTCCCGCAGCCAACTGGCTTGCGTCCAGGCAGGGCGCGTCACGATTTTACTGAGCCGTTACGGGTGATTTCAGCCAGATTGGCGAAGTGTACGCACGCTCTTGCGCAACCGCTTCGGCCATGGCGTCTTCTGATAGTTCAATCCCAAAGCGGGCAGCATCATACAATGGCCAGCGCGGCGTGGGGATCTCCAGCACTCGGACATAATAGAACGCATTTTGGCCAGCGCGGTAATCAGGATCGGCCCATGTCGTGCGTAGTTCAGCAGCACCAATGTCGTTGGTGTAGGTTGCATCTTCACGATTCACTGTATCGCCAACCGCTGGGATCCGGCCACCGCTGCGCACTCGGATGTCCATATCGCTCCATACGACATCATAGACCCGCTCTTGCGTTTCACCCGACGCGGTGATCCAACCTTTGACGACCTGCACACGGTCGAGGTTGGCGCCGTCTGGGTCTTTCAAAGCGCTGATCAAGAATGTTGGCGCACTGCCTTGATCGGTCAATTCGCCGCCCATGGGCACACCGCGCGTGTATCCCGCGCGTACCCAGTCACCATCCCAATCCTGACCGGTGAAATCAAACCCGCCAAAAATGCGCACGCTCATGCGCGGGCCGGTTGTTGCGTAGACTTCGCGGCGGGCAAAGGCGTCAAAAATCTCAGCGCGTGTGTTTCCCCGCGCCCA
This sequence comes from uncultured Erythrobacter sp., assembly GCA_947502815.1. Lineage (GTDB taxonomy): Bacteria > Pseudomonadota > Alphaproteobacteria > Sphingomonadales > Sphingomonadaceae > Erythrobacter. Next base: position 462,213 of record CANNBH010000001.1, on the reverse strand, counting down.
AGCCGCTGCGTAGCCGCCTGCCAGATAGTGCCAGCCAAAACGCCCAACTCGGGTACCAAGGTTTTGGCCCAAGAGCGCACGTTCCTCGTTCGCCGGCTCATTGCCGGTGTGCTTGCCCCAGAAATTGTCCTCATCCCCAGTGGCCAGCGACGTGTGGCTGTCCGTCGATCCGATCATACCAAACGAATAGGGATTCACGCCCAGCTGCTGCTCCAACGAAAGGCCTCTGAGCAATGCCGACCGAGCATAGGAACCAGCGTACATATCAGGGGTGGATTCCTGCGTTAGAGGCAGGTTGCCCAGCTCCCAACCGCTAACGCCAAACCCGGCCATCTCGTCATTCGGAGAGAGGAACGGATGGGTTTCGCTGTCACCTTTGATCTGCGTGACTTCAACCACGGGCTCCGCCGCGGCACGCTTGGCCGCATATTCTGCAGTCATTGGCGACCCATCGGGCATTGTGGTTTCGAACATCAAACCATTGGAAAGGTTGCCATTGTGCGGAATCGCCAGCACTTGACCACCGGTCTGCTCCTCATAGGCCGCCATATAGTCCCACAGCTGTTCTGCTGAGGTGCTGAGACCCGGAAACGGCACAGTTTGGCTGGTCCGGTCGCTGCCATCGCGGAACATCACCACCCGGTGCAGATTGTTGCCATCTGGCATGCGGGTCCATTCATATCCGGCAAGCGCGGTGAATGTGCCCGGCTGGTTATAGCGGTCGAGCAAGCCGAGATGCGTGTTCCAAATATCCTTAGTGTTTTCAGCCGCTGTTTCTGGGTCAGACAGGCTTTCCGGAACGGTGCCATTTGCTGCAGCGGTGATCAGCTCGCCGATGGCCCTTTGCGACTGTTCCGGGCTTTCATGCATCATGTCATACCAGCGAAGCACAGTCTCATCGCCGATGACCCAGTTCACGTACCAACGAGGTGCGTCATACAAACGCCGGGTTGCGCCCAGCGCATCAGAGTGATCGGCAATCACGAGAAAATCGAGCGGACGGGATAGCTTCGCCTGCGCCCCTGTTGTCGCCGTCACCTCTTCGCCGCTGGCAAAGCGCAAGGCCGCCTCTGGCCCGAGGCGAACTCCGAAACCAAAAGCGTCTACAGAATTGTCTGTGTGCAGATGGGTGTCGCCCCAATATGGGCGGTCGGGAAATTCTGCGAGTTCGATTGTCTCCGTGCCATCGCCGGTCTGCGCTTCATCCAGCGCGGCCTGACCACCGCATGCGGTGAGCGCGGTCGCAAAGACACCAATTCCGGCGCCCCTAAGCACGGTTTTATTCCATGACAAGCGCATGGCTTTCTCCCTCTTTTTCCCTCGAACACTTTGCGCCCGAAACTGACCGGTCGTCAAGCAGGCAGTTAGGCAGCGCTCGCGATCAGGCTGAACGCTGCAGCAAAGCCGATCGTTCGCAGCGGCACACCACCTCATCGCGCTGGTTAAGCAATTCGTGGATGAATGTAACAATGCCGGCTTCGGGTCGGGATTTGCTTGTCCTCAACTCCTTCACCTCGCTTTGCGCGCGCATGGTATCTCCGATGAAAACCGGCTTTGGCGTGACGACTTTATCAAAGCCAAGATTGGCGATCAGAGTGCCCAGTGTTGTGTCGCCAACCGACAGGCCGACAAGCAGAGAAAAAGTGAATGTGGAATTCACCAAAATCTGCCCGAATCCGCTTGCCTTGGCGGCCTCTATATCAAGATGAAGTGGCTGAGGGTTGTGCGTCATTGTCGAGAACAGGAGATTGTCTGTCTCTGTTACAGTGCGCCGGATATCGTGCTCGATCCGGTCGCCAACCTGCCATTCGTCAAAGAACTTTCCTGCCATGTCGAATTATCCTTTTGACCATGACGCGACCACATCCGCGCCTTCATCGTCGCTGGACCGGACTGCTCCGGGTGTGCGGCTGAACCGAGGTGCAGGGGCAGTGTGCCATTCACCTTCGTGCTCAACATAGGCTTCGCGTGCCTTCATATGCGGGTGATCGCGCGCGTCATCGACGCCTAAGACTGGCGCGAAACAGGCATCGCTCCCTTCAAGCAGTTCGGTCCATTCCGCTTGTGGCCTTGTCTTGAAAAGAGCCGCCAGCTTATCGGCATAATCATCCCAATTGGTCGGGTTCATCTGCGCCTGAGCCAGCTCTACTGGCGCGCCGGTTTTTGCGAGTAGTTCGGCATAGAATTGCGGCTCAATCGAACCCAGTGAGATCTCTTTACCGTCGGCGCATTCAAAGCAGCGATAGAAATGGGCAGCACCGCTCAACATTCCTGTGCCGCGTTCGGTAGTAAGGTATGGCACATGGCGTGATCCGAAAAAGAAACTCATCAAGCTGGTCGCACCGTCCACAATCGCGGCATCGACCACTTGGCCTTTGCCAGAACGTTCGCGTTCATAGAGCGCCGCCATAATGCCAAAGGCGCAGTACATTGAACCGCCGCCGAAATCGCCAACAAGGTTTTGCGGCGGTGTTGCGGTTTCACCTGGCTTGCCCACGGCGGCAAGAGCCCCGGTGATGGCGATATAGTTGATGTCATGACCTGCGGCTTGGGCAAGAGGTCCATCCTGCCCCCAACCTGTCATCCGCGCATATACAAGCCCGGGATTGGCGGCGAGCAATTCATCTGGCCCCAGCCCCAGACGCTCCATAACGCCCGGACGAAACCCTTCGAGAACCACATCCGCTTTGGCCGATGCATCAAGGCAAAAGGCTTTACCCTCGGCGCTTTTGAGATCGACGCTGGCACGGTGCCGGGCCCGCTCCACAACCGGATTGGAGACTGCGCTGCCGGGGCGATCAATCCGCACAACTTCTGCGCCAAGATCGGCGAGCAACATGGCCACATGAGGGCCCGGCCCAATGCCCGCGAACTCAATGACTTTCAAACCGACCAGCGGTCCACTTTTGTCGCTCATACCCAAATTCTCCCTTTGAGACGCTGTGTGCCGATTGGCGCCGCCTAGGGCAAGGGTATCAGCAAGCGTTGCGAGGGCGCTGGGACAAAGCCAGTGAGCCAGATCACGTTGACAGGCTGCAAAAATCGGCAATAGGGACCAGCCGATGACGCAGTCTTTAAACAAATCCAGCCGCAAGGTGTTGGCCGTTGCCTCTGGCGGTGGTCATTGGGAACAAATGATGTTGCTGCGGCCTGTGCTCGATCAATACGACGTTAGCTTTGCGACAACCGAGGCCGATGTAGCGACGCAGCACGGCATCACGTCGGTCGATACCTTGCCAGATTGCAACCAAAATCAACCAATCAAATCGCTGCTTTGCGGTTTTATGGCCGCAAGGCTTGTGATCAAGCATCGGCCCCACATCGTCCTGTCCACGGGGGCTGCGCCGGGTTTCTTTTGTCTGATGGCAGGGCGGTTGATCGGCGCGAAGACACTGTGGATTGATAGCGTTGCGAATGGCGAACAGCTTTCCATGTGCGGGAAATTGTCAAAACGCTTCGCCCACCAATGTCTCACCCAATGGCCCGAATTGGCTGATGACAAAAGCGTGAAGTATCGCGGAGCAGTGTTGTGATTCTGGTGACTGTTGGGATGCAATTGGGCTTTGATCGTCTGATAAGGGCGATGGATCAATTGGCGCCGACGCTAGACAAGGAAATCATCGCACAGACCGGCAGAGGCGATTATCAGCCAAGAAATATGACGGCGCGGGAGAAGATCAGCCCTTCCGAATTCGAAGGCTTGGTGCAGAAATGTGACCTGATTGTCAGCCATGCCGGGATAGGAACAGTGCTTACTGCGCAGCGCTTTTCTACACCGATAGTGCTGTTTCCCAGACGTCTTGACCACGGCGAACACCGCAATGATCACCAAGTTGCCACTGTCCGAAACCTTGAAGGACGATCCGGCTTGTTGGTGGCGTTTGAAGAGGAAGACTTAGCGCGAACCATTGCTCTTGGTTTAGAGATGAGCAAAGCTCAGCCTGCGCTTTCCCCAACCGCCAAACAGCTGCACGAAGCCATCGCCCGTTTCATCGAAGGCGGTGAGCTTTAAACTGCTTTGGTTAGCGGCTGGAATTCAACAAAGAAAACAGCTTTCCCTAACGCGATATTTACCCCTGTTGGTTCATAGCCTCGCTGCCTAAAGTTTCGCGCGAGGACTACACCACGATGAACGCCCCATTCGATGCAGCCACAGCCTTTGGACCGGACGCAGCGACGCAGCCCGCTCCTGATCACCAAATCGCGGTGATCGGGCTAGGCTATATTGGCCTGCCTACAGCGGCCGTTTTGGCCAGTTATGGGTGGGATGTGTGCGGTGTCGACGTTTCCCCGAAAGTGGTCGACACGGTTAACGCGGGCGGTGTTCACATCGAAGAGCGCGACCTCGACAGGCTGGTGGACGAAGTCACCCGTTCCAAAAAGCTCGTCGCCTCAACCCATGTTCCAGCCGCGCACTACTATATGATCGCCGTTCCCACACCTTTGGGTGCGGATAAGGCACCTGATATTTCATACGTCGAAGCAGCCGCGCGCTCTATCGCTCCTAATATATTGCCCGGCGCATGCATCATCATTGAAAGCACATCGCCCGTTGGAACAACAGAGCGGGTCGCCAGCATCATTGCAGAAGCTCGACCAGACCTGAAAATGCCAGAATTCGGCGAAGAACGAGGCGGCGACATCGCGATTGCCTATTGCCCTGAAAGGGTATTGCCGGGCAAAATCGTGCAAGAATTGGTGCAGAACGACCGCGTGGTCGGCGGCATGACTCCCGATTGCGCCAATCGCGCAGCGGCCTTGTACATGAGCTTTGTGAAAGGCGACTGCTTGATCACCAATTCGCGCGTCGCCGAGACAGTCAAGCTGGTCGAGAACAGTTTTCGAGACGTCAACATTGCCTTTGCCAATGAACTATCGATGATTTCGGACGAAATCGGCGTCGATGTTTGGGATGTTATCCGCCTCGCGAACCGGCATCCTCGGGTGAACATACTTCAGCCCGGTCCGGGTGTCGGCGGCCATTGCATCGCGGTCGACCCTTGGTTCTTGGTTGCTGGCGCCCCGAAGGCGGCGCGGTTGGTCAAGACGGCGCGCGAGGTGAACGATCATAAGGCGGTCCATACCGAAAACCGAATCCGGGCGCTGATCGACGCAGTTCCCGAAGCCAAAGTCGCCTTGCTCGGCCTTGCGTTCAAACCTGATATTGACGACTTCCGCGAAAGCCCAGCATTGGCAATTGCCGAAAATCTTTGCGCTGACCTTGGCCCGCGCATGCTGGTGGTAGAGCCCTTCACCCAAACGCTACCCGGAAAACTCGCTGGATCAGGCGCAAAGCTCACCGGACTTGACGATGCGCTCGCTCAGGCGGAGATTGTGGTCGTTTTGGTTGATCACTCCTCTTTTAAACACCTGGAGCCGGCAGATCTGGTGGGCAAGATGACGTTCGACACCCGCGGCATGCTCAAGGGATGAGCACCCAAAATCGCCCTCGGATTATGGTCACATTTGGGACACGGCCAGAGGCCATCAAGATGTTCCCGGTCGTCGCAGCTTTACGCAAGAGTGATCGCTTTGACGTCCGTGTTGCTGTCACAGCACAGCACCGCGAAATGTTGGACCAAGTGCTCGACCTTGCGGAAATTGTGCCCGATATTGACCTCGACCTGATGCAGGCGGGCCAAAGTCTCGATGCGCTTTCGGCAAGGATCGTCACCCGTTTTGGTGATGCGCTCGATAGGGAAAAGCCGGATCGCGTTTTGGTCCATGGCGACACTTTGACAACAATGATGGCCACCCTTGCCTGCTATTTTCGCCGTATTCCGGTAGGCCATGTCGAAGCGGGCTTACGCAGCGGCGACATCTACGCTCCTTGGCCAGAAGAGGTGAATCGCAAAGTAACTGGCGCCGTGGCCGATTTGCATTTTGCCCCGACACAAGGCGCCGCGCATGCTCTGTCGGCTGAGAATGTTCCACAACAGGCCATTCACGTCACCGGAAACACGGTGATCGATGCTCTGCTGGATACGCGGGCGAAAATCGCTGCGAACCCGGCGCTAAGCCCAATTGTTACTCAGTTAAAACAAAGATTTGCAGGGCGACGAATCATTTGTGTGACCGCGCACCGACGCGAAAATTTCGGCGACGGGATGAAAAATATCGCCGCCGCTTTAGGCCAATTGTCTGAGCGGGAAGATGTCGCAATCATATACCCTATGCACCCCAACCCCAATGTGGTTGAAATCATGCAGCCCGCTTTGTCACGGGTCGACAATGTCGCGCTGATTGAACCGCTCGATTATCTCAATTTCGTTGCAATGATGGAGGCCTCTGAAATCGTCTTGACCGATTCAGGTGGTATCCAAGAAGAGGCACCCAGTTTGGGCAAGCCAGTGCTGGTCATGCGCGATACCACCGAGCGCCCGGAGGGTGTTGAAGCCGGCACATCAAAGCTGGTCGGCGCGAACCGCGCGAAGATTTTGGGTGCTGTTACAGAGCTTTTAGACGAGCGTGCCGCATACGAAGCGATGGCACAGGCGCACAACCCCTATGGCGACGGCCAAGCCAGCCGAAAAATTGCACGCGTTATCGCCGAGCATCACAATTGCGCATAAGCCCAATCTGCGTCAGCGGCGTCTCTGACGGATCGGCTGCCGAATAACCCAAATATAATACGCCGCAGCGGCCATGATCGCGGCACTTGCGCCAATATCACCGACCCAATTCAGTTTTAGCGGGCCATAAAGCAGCCGGTCCATTGCGTGCAGCGAAATCAAACGCAGCACAATCAGGCACAGCATAAGACCAGACGACCCAGCAGCAATTGCGACCGCAACATTGCGGCGGCCAGTTACGCGCCCGACAACCCGATAGCCTGCGAACAATCCGACCGCACCGCCAACAAAAATTGCCCCGGCGATAAGCCACCTTTGCCAAACACGGCGGCCATCCAACATGTCTTCCGACTGGAGCCAATCACGCAAATCATCTCGAATGATCTCTTCGGCGTTCAAGAGCCGGGAGAGAATGAGCACCAAAAACAAAAGCGCGATCGCAATCCAAGCCCTGCCATGCCAAACCTGCTGGTTGTGCGCACGGGAACGGCTCGCAGCCACCCCGCAAGCCACAGCAACTAAGGCGTAAAACCCAGCCGCCGCGAAACTTAGCATTGTTGGCATCTCTGGCATGCGTGAAGCGTCCTTTTGTAGCGCCCTGTTCATCTTCGCAAAGGTAATCAAAAATTCTCAGATACCGGTTAGTGATCATCCTGCAAGCCAGTTTACGAGTCTCAAATCGACACAAAACATTACAATCCATGTCGGTGCAGACAAAGGGAATGCGGTTGCACTACGTAAAAGCGCGGTTTAAAGAGATCGCCGCAAATAGGGGAACAAAGTGACCTTCAAAAATTCGATCGGCAAACGTCTTGGTTTTGTTAGCGTTTCAGCAGCTGTCGCTTTGGCTGGATGTGCTTCTACGCCTGAGCCAATTATCGGCGCAGCGGCGACGCAAACGCGCAGCGATTTGGGTCAGGCCAATTACAGCCATGTCCCCGCAACGACTTACGCGCTTCGTGCGTCGGACAAGATTTCGATAAACGTCTTCCGCGAGCCTGAGCTTTCAGCTGAAAATGTTCGCTTGGGTGTTGATGGTTCGGTGTCCCTGCCCATGCTCGGGTCAATCCCAGCTGCAGGCATGACAACAAAACAATTTGAACAAGACGTCGCTCGTCGTCTGTTGGCAGCAGGTCTGCGCACACCGATGGTTAGCGTGAACATTTCTGAATATGCATCGCACCTTGTAACGGTCGAAGGCGCGGTTGAAGATCCCGGCGTTTACGCATTCCAGCCGGGTGCACGTCTTTCTGCGGCCATTGCAATGGCGGATGGCCCCAAGAACACCGCCAATCAATCACAGATCGCGGTTTTCCGTGAAAGCCCACAAGGCGTTTTGATTGCGAAGTTCGACTATGGCCAAGTGAGTCAGGGCACCATGCTCGACCCTGTTTTGCAACCGGGCGACCGCGTTGTGATGGGCACCAACGGCCTTTCGGTATTCTATCAGAACCTCCTTCAGGCGCTTCCAGCATTCGGCGTCTTTGGCGTTGCTGCGTTGAACAACAACTAAAACAATGAACGACAGATCTATTATCAACCCGTCCGAGCAACCGGATGGCCGTGGCACTTGGATTGAAACCTACCTTCCTGAAAATCAGGTGGTGGTGGCCGATCAAGGCACACAGCTTATCAATCTCGCGACAGTGCGCGGCATTTTGTTCCGCCAACGCTGGCTGATTGCTGGAGTTGTTCTTGCCGCTCTTACGGCAGGGTTGATTATTACGTTGCTTGCGACGCCAATGTATCAGGCAACCGCCAAAGTCAGCGTTGAACCATACGGGTCGTTCATTCTTGAAGGTCAAGATGTCGAACAAGGCATCGCCAGCAACCAGGTCGGCGATTATCTGGCGACAAAAGTTGAACTGATTAAAAGCCGCAGTCTTGCGGAAATTGTGGTGGCGGACAGGCAGCTTGGCGAACGCTATGACCTATTAGGCCAAGATATCGACGAGAGCCGGTCTCCCGATATGACCGACGAGCAGTGGCTCGCTACGAAGAATTCCATCGCCGCGTCAATTCTGACGGGCGGAGTTGTGGCCAATGTTCCCGACCTTAGCTGGGTCATCCCAATCGGTTTTCGATCAGACAATCCCGCTTTGGCTGCCGAAATGGCCAACGCTTATGCTGATGCGTTCATTTCTTCTGACACACGCGATTCCATCGAAGGCAATGAATACGCTATCGAATATCTGCGCGAACAAATCGAAGTGGTAAGAGGCCGCCTCGAAGAGGCCGAGCGTACCGCCAACACCTATGCTCGAAACAATGGCATTTTCTTGCAGCCATCGGCTGGCGAAGAAGGGGGCCCAAGCTCAACCCTAACCGGGGCGAACCTTGCCAATATCAACTCCCGTGTTTCCGAGGCGCGGGCTGCACGGATTGCTGCGGAACAGAAATGGCGCGCCATTCAAAACCTGCCGGCCGCACAATTGCCCGAAGTTCAAAACAACCCCGTTTTGCAGGGATTGGTGGCGGACCGCACAGGGAAGCTCGCAGAATTGGCCGAATTGCGGCAGCGTTACAGCGATGAATTTCCGCAGATCACCAATTTGCTCGCTCAAATCGAGATCTTGGATACTCAGATCGAGCGGAGCAGCGCAGATATCAAAGCGACAGTTCGCAACGAATTCGTCGTGGCGCGGAATCAAGAGCAAGCCTTGCAGGGCGAACTTGGATCTTTGTCCAGCGATTCACTTGCCGAACAAGACGAGATGGTTCAGCTCACCGTTCTTGAACGTGAAGCCGAAGCTTTGCGTCAGCAGCTGCGTTCTTTGCTGGAACGCTTCAATCAGATCAGCAGTGCCGCAAACGTAAACAGCGGCACCATGACAACAATTGAAGGCGCCTTGGTCCCAAGTTCACCATATGCACCCAGCCTAGTCCAGAACCTTGGACTAGCGCTTGTTTTAGGCATTGGCCTTGCCGCTGGTCTGGCGGTTCTGCGCGAGATGTTCGACGATCGCATCCGGTCTCTGGATGAGATCGAGCAGAAAATGGACGTCCCCCTCATCGGCCATACGCCGCATGTGAGTGAGAAAGACATCGACGTAGAAAGTTCGAATAACTTCACATCTTTGATGGAGGCCTATGCCTCGATCAAAGCCGCGATTGAGTTTTCACTGCCTCGCAGCCGCAACGTTCTTCAGTTGACCAGTACCCACGAATCTGAGGGCAAATCGACCACTGCGGTTGTGCTTGCTGAATTGTTTGCTCGTTCAGGACGCAAGACGCTGTTGATCGATGCCGATTTGCGCCGTCCTTCGGTTGCACGTCTTCTGGAATTGGAGCGACCACAAGTGGGCTTGATCGAAGTCTTGCTCGGTCATGCAGAACTCAAGGACGCGATCGTTAAGGGTGTGCACGACAATCTCGAAGTGCTGCCCATTGGAGCAATCCCGCCCAACCCAACGGAAATTCTCGCTTCAGCTGAAATGGGCGAATTCATCGCTAAATATCGCGACGAATATTCTTTGATCATATTCGATTCCTGCCCAGTATTGGGTCTGGCTGATGCACCACTCTTGGGCCGCCTCGTCGATGGCACAATCTTTGTGCTCGAAGCGAACAAGGTTCCCTTTGCACAAGCTCGCAACGCAGTGAAACGTCTGCGCAGTTCGGGCAGCAATGTCCTTGGCCTTATCCTAACCAAATATCGGGCTTTGGAAGCGGGCCAAAGCTATGGCTATCAATACAGCTATTACGAATATGGCACGGATCGGCACGAACGGTAGCATTTGGAGCGGCTCTCGTTTCCGTTCCAAATTTTGACATTTGCCGATTTGAAACGGTCCGATTGGAACCAAAGGACAGTGACCAAACCAGCGCCTTTCACAGTCATCATTCCCGCCCATAACGAAGAGGCGGTGATTGCCCGCTGCCTTCAAACCGTGCTGAATGATGCGCCAGCAGCCTATCCTTTTGAAATCATAGTCGCAGCCAATGGGTGCACAGATCGCACGGCCGAACTGGCAGCTGTGTCGGCGCCAGATGCGAGAATTCTAGACATCGCAGAAGGTTCAAAAACAAACGCTATAAACGCGGGACTGCGCGAGGCGCCTTACCAGCCATGCATCGTGCTGGATGCGGATGTTGAGTGCACACACACGTCTCTCGCTGCTCTGGCAGAGGCCCTGCTTGAGCCAGGCACGATGACGGCTGCGCCGGCTATCCGGCTGAATCTCACACGCTGCAATTGGTTCATCAAAGCCTATTTCGCCGCGTGGCTGAAACAGCCCTATGCTAAGGCCGGGAAAGGCGGCGCAGGCTGCTACGGACTGTCACGCGAAGCACTAGATCGTGCCGGCCCGTTCCCCAAAATAATCGGCGACGATATCTGGATTCACACTCGATTTCCCGACAATGAAAAACGTCTGGTGACACAGAATGCGGCGGGGCAAGCAGTCTTTTCGATTGTGCATCCTCCGCGCACCGCGTGGCAACAAATCAAGGTCGAAGCACGGCGCCGACTTGGCAATATTGAAGTCAAACGCGACCATCCCAGCCCGCATTTCGCAAGCCCCGGTCAAGGCGGAGGCGTCAGCTATGCACTCCGCAGCGGGGCAACCCCTTTGAGCCTGTTGGTCTTTTATTCGATGAAAGCACTCGCCCGTGTCGAAGCGCGTTTAAGCCAGCTGCGCGGCCGCGGAACAACGTGGACGCGGGATCTGACATCGCGCGAATTGTGATACCTGTGTGCGATTAATACCCGCGCAACCAATCATGCCGCGCCTCCCAAATCTTCTGCCACTCCGCATCTGCGGCATCATCTTTTGAACCCAGCGAAATCAGTTTGGATGCCACCCGCCGATTGGCAATCCACATCCACATCAAGACACGCCCAAGCGGCAGCCAAACAGGATCCCAATGGTCCTGCATAAGCGACATTCTCGCCCGCATCAGGCGGATCTGTTTCTCGCTGCGTAGCTTCGTTGATGCGCCGACAAGATGCATGATTTGGGCATCAGGTGTGACCATCGGCTGATAGCCCAACTTGGCAGCTCTCAAACACATATCGGCCTCTTCGCCATACATGAAATATTTGTCATTAAAGCCGCCAAGCTCCTCCCAAAGCTCTCTGCGCAATAGGAAGAAGCAACCCACGACAATATCAACGTCGCGAACACTATCTCGCCGCCAGCCCCCCATCGCCTCTCTGTTGAAGAATTCGACGCCTGGAAAAGCGCGGCTCAATCCGAATGCACTGCAAAACAGGCTCCACGGCGTTGACTTGCGCCAACAAGACGCCGGGTTGAGCGAGCCATCAGGAAACACGGTGCGACCGCCAACAATGCCCGCGCCGGTATTGCTCATACCAAAAGCCAGCAAGTTCTCGATCGCTTTGGGATGGGTTTCCGTGTCAGGATTTAACAACAGCAGCCATTCCGTCTGAGCGGTCGACGCGACAATGTTGTTCGCCTTGGCAAAACCAATGTTTTCATCATAGGCAACCAATTCGACCTGCGGGAACGCCTCTGCCACCGCCTCCGCTGAGCCATCTGATGACGCATTGTCCCACACGACAACATGCATGCTGACTTCACCCGCATTTGCCAGGAGCGTTTCAATCGCCTTCAATGTCAGCTCGCGGGTGTTCCAGCTTACTATGATGACCGTAACGTCGGCCTTGGAAGGTGGGGCAAGCATTTGAAGCGATCTAACTTTCTAGTGCCACTGCACCGAACTGGAAATTGCAGACATATAATAGGCGACACGAAACCATTCGTCACCACCCTCGTTATCAAAAGAGCGCAACCATTCTGTTGCCAAGCATAGGCGCAATTAAAAACTTTCCTACACAGGGTGTTCTATTTATGTTCCACTTCGATTCGAAGGAGTTTGCCCTATGCCACAAGACAAATATTCCAGCACTGACAGCGTTACATCACCTGCCCGCAATTGTTTTGCCATCACGCCAAGTGATGCTGGCGAATTGTCCAGCGTTACAAAGGCCATCTATGTTGGCACCGGCGGGGATGTTACGCTTTTGCCGGCGGACAACTTGGATGACGTTATTTTTCGCAATGTCCCAAGCGGTATGACGCTTGATGTTCGAGCCAGCGCCGTCCGTTCCAGCGGAACCACAGCGGCTGATCTGGTGGGACTTCTTTGATGGCGGGTTTTGGATTTGGACACGCATTTTCAAGGCGATCCCACTTTCCGTACGGTTCTTCTTCAAACCCATTGCTTACTCCGGGAGCAAATTGGGATGGCACCGCGTCGAGTGGTTTTACCACTATTCCAACCGCCCCCAACCGGAGCACCGCGAAACCGGTTTGCCGAATGTTGGAACCGCCCCGTCAAACAGTGACAAGCGCGATGACAATTGGCGTTTTTGCAGCAGCCAATAATAGCGGATCGCTGTTTACTAATCTGGGTCTTTCCCATGTCATTTTCCATTGCGAAGGCGGCATGGCACAGGTGGATGAGCCCAGCTTGCGCACGTATTTGCGCCCCGATGGCTCAAGCTATTCGGTCCTCGGGTGGTGGGCCACGTTGACTAAGCCAGCGGCGACAGATGGCTTGGCCAATGTCTACGTTGAAGCCGTGCCGTCAGATAATTCCATGCAAAGCCGCATTATCGGGCCGCACACATTCGTTATGGCTGACATCGAGTACGATGTGGACGTCACAGTGGCGAGCGGCGGCGGCGCAGACTTCAACTCAATGGCCTCTGCGTTTTCATTCCTGCGTTCATTGGGGGCTGAACACCCTCGCATCACCATCAGTCAGCCGGGGACATACGAGCTCAAAGCCGGCGGCGTGCACTTTGGCGAAGGCTATTGCACCATCGAAGCAACCGGCCCAGTCACATTTGCGCAGACCCCGCCGACATTGCCCTTTGATTTCACTCGGATGCGGCCGCAATATGACCGGTTGCGTTTCAAAGGTTCCAACATCACGATCGACTTTGTCGAAACGCTAGAGTTCTATTCGGAAAGTACGGCACGGCAGCATTGGCTTGATGGCTGCAACCTCATCCAAAGTCGGGGTCGCGATGATCTTTGGCGAGGCCGGCCGCGCAACATTATCCCTTCACTGTTCCGAGGTGGCGCATATTTCACAGATTGCGCGATCCAAGATGTGAACGATTGGGGCGACAAGGCCATTATCGCACGCGGCAACGTTACAAGCAGCACATGGAGTGATGCTTTACAAGATGCCGATTGTGCGATCGCTAACACAATGATCGATCATTCCAGCTTCCCATACTATCAGAACATCGATGCACTGACGTTGCAGTATTCTGGGGCGGCCAGCACAGCGACAATCTCTTTGTCCGGGGCCAACAGCGCCAACAGCAGGTCGATCACCCTCAAGGAAAATGGTGCTTCCGTTGCAACCTTTGCGATCCTAGGCACAGAACAAGCGTTCCGGGATGACACAAATTACTCGGTTCAAAACGTGGTCGACTTCATAAATTCCCAACCTGATTGGTCGGCGACATTGATCGATGACACACGTTTCGCCAGCGCTTTGACAAGCCCCGGCTCAGCCAATGGCTCGGGTTTCATTGATCTCGATGCCAAATCTGCGCCACTTACGCTGCCGACGCATTTCGACATTCATTCCGACCTATACCAATTGACCAATCTTTCGGCGACGAAAGAGAACGTCGTCTTTGCCTTTAACCAAGGCTGGCAAATTGACGCTCAAAACATGCTCATTTCGGGATCTGGAGGAATCGAAGACGCAATGTTTATTGGCAATGCGTTCTACAACAACATGGGTACCCCGGATGAAGCGCTCGCCACCCAGTTGGATGAAAATCACAGCCATGTTGTTTTTGCGCACAACTCACTTTCCAGCCAGCGTGTCCTTGTACGTCAGGACAAAGGTTACGATGGTGATATCTATTGCCTGATCGCCAACAACGCCGCCAAGGGAATGACGGTATCCGGTGGCGGGGCCATCGATTCTGACGTGGCGCTCATTTGCAACCACATCCATGCCGGCCAGATTGCTCCGCTTGGGGGTATAGACACTAGCATCGGCGGCGATGACACAACACTGTACGTCGACGCGATTGGCGGCAATTTCGATCCGGCTGGCGATCTGCTCAGCAATCTAAAAACGCCCGTGATTGCGCAAGATCTAAGTGGCGTTTTGCGAGCAGATCCGTCAGCGGCCGGCGCGGTTAGCTAAACTCGCCAATACCCAGTTCGTGGCGGCGGGAATGCACTCATCTGCCGCCACGAATTACCTCCTGAGAGAAGCTGGCATCCGCGAACGCATTTGTTCAAACAGCATTGATCGTAATTGCACGGGCGCGGCGAAAATGGCGCCGCAAAGCGCGGCTAGCGCAATGGCAGACCCAACAGCGATGCGTAAGACCAGCGTGTCGACATGGGGCTCTAACAATAGAGCGATGGCTAGCGCCAATCCCGCTGGAATTTGGGTCATCCAAAACCGGCCATTGCCGTATTTAGAACGGGCGACAAAGCACACGGTTTCCACCACACGCCGCGCCAAGAACACTAAGGCTACGCCAAGCAAACCACCCTCTGCGACGGCATAGCCGAGCAAGGCAAAATAGGGCAAAATCTCGCCCAATTGAAACGCTGCAACGAACTTTCCATCGTTTTGTGACTGCAAGAAAACCGCTATTGATTGCGCGATTGCAGTGAAAAGAAAGGCGCAAAGCAGCACGATCCCGACAGATGTTGATCGTTCGTCCAACTTGTTGCCAAGCCACAATTGCAACAGCGGTTCTAGCAAGAAAATCAACCCGACTATGATCGGTAGGAACATTGCCGAAATTGTCACTGCATAGTGAAAGGACGTCAGCCGCGCCGATTCCTGACTGGCAACAGAAAGCCTTGGGAACAGAACATTCATCAAGGATTGCGGCACCAATTGAAGCCTGCTGACGATTTGATAGGGGATTGTATAAGCGGCGACCGCAGCAGCGCCCAAGTTGCTGCCGATGATCATCCGGTCAATGGTGATCAGCACCGGCGCTGTGAAAGATGCTGACATGATCCAAAAACCAAATTTCAACAGCTTGCGCGAATCCGCAATCTGAAACTGCGTGCGGCGGCCGCGAAATTGCGAGAACCAGATATCTGATCCCGCAACCGCAACACCCAACAAACGCCCAGCTAAAGAGGCCAACATTAGAGCCTCCAATCGCGGATCAACCAACATCGCCGTGCCAAGCGCAAGAAGAGGAAGAGACGCGTTGCTGAGCATCATCGCCAGCGATGCGGACACAAACCGTTCTCTCCCTGCCAATGCTCCGTACATGACCTGAAGAATGCTGGTTGCCAGCGTGGCGGCAGCGATCAGCCAAACACTGCCTAATAGCTCCGCTCGAAGCGCTGCATCGACGTCAAAGAATTTGGCGAAAAACAACCACGAAACGCCGCCTGCGAGCAGAGCCATCACAGAGCCCACCGCAAGAGCTGTCACGATCCCGCTCAACATGGTCGCACGAGCAGCGTCCGGGTCCTCTGCCGATGTCCGCGCAACCCAATGTGTTGTCGCTTTACCCAGCCCCCAATCCGCTTGCCCGACGTAGATCAAAATCAACCAACACAGAGCAAGCGCGCCGTAGCGCTCTAACCCAATGGCGTTCAGCAAAAACGGAAGAGTGACGACTGTAACCACGACCGGCACAACACTCGCCGTCATGGAGATTAAGCTGTTGCGCGCCAACATGGACGAATCTTACCGCGTCTGACTTGGATGAGAAGAACTGTTCATCGACGCGGCGCCTGGCCTCTGATCTAGGGCGGGAACGAACCGTCCTCCTTGGAAATCCGCGGGCACACGGACTCTAACCATCCGCTGTGTTCCATCGGCTTGCTTTCCGGCAGCGAATGCGGCGCCAATGCCAAGCACCATCATGAACCAAATATTTGCCTCGGAAAAATACGTCACCGTCATCGAGATAAAGACGAGCACTCCGATGGAGAAATTTATGGCGACGAGCAGGTCGCGTTCCCGCTTTTGCTCCAACGCAATCCGTTTGCCAATCGCAACCATGATCAGGATCACGGCCAGGAACAACAGGAGCGGAGTTGCAAGACCATCTCTGATCCCAATCGAAAGGAAATGGGCATCGATCGCCGCTGTCATCCATTCCGCCCGCTCATATTCATCAAATCCGATCCCAAAAATTGGGTAATTGGCAATGGATTCGGTGCCATATTGCCACTGCAAACGCCGAATATAGGCAGTCGCAGGATTCAATGTGAAGCGGCCGATTACGCCGACGATGCCGCTTTCCAAAATGAAGTTGACCAGAACCGAATAGACGACTCCGACACCGATCACATAGTGCCAGTTAAGAGGTCTAAGCCGAGGCAAGAGACGGTCGAAAATAATGAGGCCAAAACCCAAGCCCAGAGCGATTATCGCTGCAGACGATACCGTGAAGAACGCAAAGCAACTGCCCGCCAACCCCAAGACAAAAGGCCAAGACCTGATCCCGCTCAAAAAATAGATTGGAATGAGCGAGGCCAAAATAGTGCCTCCGAGGATCGGATACGAAAACGTGCTGTACGCCCGTAAAAGACCCAAGCGACGTTCGGACAAGAGTTGCAATGCCCCCTGAGCAACGCCGCCTTCGTAGTTTACAGCTGCCCCGAATACGCTCGCAAAAAGCGGCCGCAAAATCAGCCTGCCCGTTATGCTTTCAACCAGTAGAAATATTCCTGCGAACAGTACCCCCGGCATGATCAATATCAAAAAGGCACGCAAGTCGCTCAACGAACGAACAGATGTCCTAGCGATCAAATAGGCTCCGAAGGTGTCGATAAAGATCGCGAATGACCGCAGAAAGCCGCCTTCAAACCCATTCCGATACGTAAATGCGACAATCGTCCATAGACATGATGCAAGGATCAAGACATCAAATATTTTAAATGAATTCATATCCTTAAGTGCCCGGTAAAAAGCGGGAACCAAAAGTAGAATTACGGTTGCGCGGTATGCGTAGATGTTAAAACCGGCAAAAGTGAACTTCACCTCAATCGGCAATATCAAGAATGAATATGCCAAAATTACGAGCGGAAGCACGGTCCTGATCGACACTTTTTGAGCAGGCGCAGCGGGCGCACGCGGAATGGCGCGCTTTGGAGCGCTTAGCTGTCCAGCATTTGATTGCACCGTGGCCATGACGCCTTGCACCGACTTCCGTTTAGCTCGAGACATCTCGCAATAGCCGAGATCGGCGGCGTGTTGCCAATGCTTTTTCCGCGGCCGGCAGTTTCTTTATGAAACGCAGCAATCCGCGCTTGGCTTCCCATACACGGTTCAAGGTCGGCTGCCGATCAACGGCGAGCACCGCTTCTACCAACTCATCTGGCACTGGCGCCGGAGCCGAGGATACCCCTCCTGCGCAATCTTCAATGTCTGTAACAAGCGCATCAAACCCCTTCAATGCCCGCGTTTTCGCAATATCACGAGCGCCCAAGTGGTCCTTCGACATAGAGTCTTCGAGTGTCTTCGACAGTTCCTGCATTTGCGGCGTCACGCCTTGCTCAACCCCAGCAGCGGCAAGCGTTTGGCGATGCTTTCCATCCACTTTTCCCTCTCCGCCAAAGCCGGCGAAAGGAACACCAAATGACACCGCCGAAACCAGCGCGTGAAGCGAGGTCGTAATGATGCCTCCGGCATTTCCGATCAGCGCTGCGGTTGCCAAGACTTCTTCGCTCCCCGACGCTGCGAACTGTATAGCCGAATCCGGTACGCCTAGATCAGCCAAGACAGAGCGCGCAGCCTCCAACGTCTCCCTGTCCCAAAGGAAATGGCAAATCGGCAGCAGCAAAATCGGCAAGCCGGAATTTTCATGGGCTCTGGCAATTTGTTCACACCAAGGGCGCAGGCCATTGCTCAGGTACGGCGCAGAAATATGAGCGCAAAGATAGCCGCCCGGTTCAAACCCTGATGGAAGGAAGCTCTGCGCCTTTTCCCGCCATTGTGCAGGCTCCAAACATGTCGACATGGCGAACATTGGATCGACTTCGACGGGAAATTCATTCTCAAGCCGCGATGCTGAAACCTCATCTCTCAGGCTTACACGGCTGGCATATTTCAGCCCGCGAGCAATCACAGATTTCGGTTTTAGATCGGTGGTGGGCATGCCCACGCTGTGAATATAGAATTTCACGTCTCCGCGCGATGCCGCAATGGTGGGGCCAAACCACATGCGCGCAAAGGCGCTGAGCGTGCTTGCTGGGAAATTGTATGTTCCCGGACTGTGCCCCAGAGCAAGCGTTTCGCCCCCACACTGGATCAATACATCCGCATCGAATTCAAGGGCATCCAATGTCGCCGGCAGCGCCTTTACCGGACCATAGTGACCGAGCGGAGACATACCGGATCGAGGCGAATAATAGGAAAATTTGCAATCGGAGACCCGCTGTTCCAGCAAGAGTTTGTAGATCACTGGGAACAGGCAATCGCCAAAATTGGCAACCTCAAACGTCCCTACAAATCCAATCTTGGTTGAAGCGCCGACGCGCGAATTGGTCATGTTTGGGTTCTTTCCTTTGGCGCGATGACCTTGCAAATTCGATTGGTCCACCGCCGCCGCTGTTCACAGAGGCCGCTAACACATCACCATGCGTGCTACTAGAGTCAGGTGAACCACATTTTCTGAGTGTTCTCGACAGATTCGGGCAGTCGGCCAAATGGCAACACTTCAACGTCGCGGGCAATAATTCGCGCAGGGTTGCCCGCTGCGATCGAATTGGCTGGCACATCATCAAAGACAACGGCGCCCGCCCCGACGATACAATTGTCACCAATCTCAACGCCTGGCAGAACCACCGCTCCGCCACCGATAAAGCAGTTCGATCCTATTTTGACCGGGCGCGTGTTTCCATCGATGTCGCGTGACATCAACAACGATTTGAATGCCACCAAAGTCGTTGACCCAACCGAAATTGAGCCCTGCTCAGAGCTCAAAAACCGGGCTGTCAACGAGAGGCTAACGCTGTCTGAAAGGTTGATGCCATGCTTACGGATCAGCCATGCGCGCCGCATACCTGTAAGGCGTAGACGCAGCGGTCTTAGAAGGTTTAAAGACTTAAGCGGCATCTGTGTGGAACCACCCTTTATGACTAACGATCTCAGCCCTGATCCCAAGACTATAACGGGCGATATTGCCAGCGTTAAGAGGCATCGCAGCTTGGGACAATTATTGGATCGGCTGGTTCGCAAATATGTCTGGGGTATGGAGATCCATAAGAGCGCTTGGATTGCGAGCTCTGCCTATATTGACCGCACATGGCCTCGCGGAATTCGGATTGGTGAGGACTGCGTTGTTGATGAAGAGGCTTCGATCCTAACGCACGATATGACCCGGGGCGTCTATCTCGACACACACATTGGACGCGGCACCAAAATCGGCGCGCGCGCCATCATTATGCCCGGCATCACAATCGGTGAAGGGTGCAAAATTGAACCCGGATCGGTCGTTATTCGTGATTTGGAAGCCGGCGCCCATGTACGCGGCAACCCTGCCAAGCCTGTGGAAGTTTAAGACCCAGCGGATTGAGGGAGGCCTCAGTGCCTAGCCGAGCAGCGGCCGCCACCACCTTTCATTATCCAAATACCACCGCAACGTGTGACGCAGCCCTTCGTCAAACGTGCGCGTCGCCGCATATCCCAATTCACCGCGCGCCTTCGTCTCGTCGATCGCATAACGCCGATCATGCCCTGCGCGATCCGTCACAAAGGTCTTGAGCGTGTCGCTCTTTAGGCCCTTTGCTGCGGGCGCATCGGGATAGCGGTCAGCCAATCCATCAACCTCCTCCATAGCGAGGTCGACTTCACGGCAAATGGCGTCGATCACTTCCATATTGGGCAATTCTGCACCGCCACCAATATTGTAAGTTTCGCCTGGTCGCCCTTGTGTCAAACATGCCTCAATCCCGCGGCAGTGATCCTCAACATGCAACCAATCGCGAACATTCATGCCGTCGCCGTAAATCGGCAAATTGCGGCCTGACAAGGCGTTCAAGAAAAACAATGGAATTAGCTTTTCAGGGTATTGGTACGGGCCGTAATTGTTCGAACAATTGCTGGTCGTGACGTTCAAACCATAGGTGTGGTGATAGGCACGCACCAGATGATCGGACGCCGCCTTTGACGCAGAATAGGGCGAATTGGGGGCGTAGGCCGTGGTCTCGCTAAACGCGGGATCATCATCGCCAAGCGATCCGTACACCTCATCGGTGGAAATATGGTGGAAACGGTGATCTTTGCCATCGCCGGCGAGCCAGACGCTGCGTGCAGCTTTCAACAGACTGTTGGTGCCCAGAATATTGGTGTCGATAAAGGCGTCTGGCCCAGTGATCGAACGATCAACATGGCTTTCGGCTGCAAAGTGCACGATCGTTGTGATGTCACGCTCTGTCAGCAGTTTCTCAACCAAAGCCTGATCACGGATGTCCCCTTCAATAAGCTCAGCGTGCGGGGCATCAACTATGGTTGATCGATTGCCAGCATATGTCAGGGCATCCAAGACGATCAACTGATCATCAGAGTGGCGCGCATTCCAATAATGCACGAAATTGCCACCGATAAATCCAGCGCCGCCGGTGATGAGTAGGTTAGCCAAGTGCCGCTTCCTTTTTGAGCATTTTGCGCAGGTTTACGCGCCAATGGACAGGCGCATCGCCGAGCGTTTCGCGGGTCGCTCGGCAATCGAGCAACGAAAATGCCGGACGCGCCGCCGGGGTCGGATATTCTGCAGTGGTGATGGGTTCAATCGCCGGGATCTGGTTGATCAGGCCGATTGCATGCGCTTCTTCCGCGATTGCAACGGCAAAATCATACCAGCTGGCGGTGCCGGCATCGCTGTGATGGAATATCCCTGTAGCACCAGCATCGATCAATCCCCAAATGGTGCTCGCCAGCCCGCTTGCCCAGGTTGGAGCTCCGATCTGATCGGCCACCACTTTGAGCGCATCGCGATCGTTCATAAGGCGGATCATAGTGCGGACAAAATTCGCACCTCCGGCCTCATAGACCCAAGCGGTGCGGACCAAAATATCGCAGGCGCGCACATGATCTTCGCCCGCCGCTTTGGTGCGGCCATAGGCGCTAATCGGCGCGCGCGTGTCTTCGGGCTTGTAAGCGCAGGAAGATGTGCCATCGAACACGAAATCGGTGGAGACATGAACCAGCTTCCCGCCTTGTTCCTCCATTGCCTCCGCCATGATCGCCACGGCCCGCGCATTGATCGCATCCGCGAGGTCTTCCTCGCTCTCCGCCTTGTCGACCGCAGTGTAGGCCGCCGCATTGATGATAATGTCGGGCGCCTCTGACGACAGCCGATTGCGCAGCATTTCTTCGTCGGTGAGGTCAAGATCACCAACATCAATAGCGTTGATTTCGGCATGCGAAGGGGCCAGCCGCTGAAGCGCGCCGCCCAATTGTCCACCTGCGCCAGTGATCAAGACCTTCAAGGCACCATCCTCATGCAAATGTTTGGCTCAGACATGGGTCGGTATCACGAAAATTTTTGAACATCGGCGAGCGAAAGACCAACCGCATCTTTTGCAGAAATGATCGGATCAAGATCGCGGATAGGCCACTGAATCCCGACAGATGGGTCATCCCACGCCAAAGTATGCTCTGATTGCGGCGCATAGGGAGCGGTGCATTTATACAGGAAATCGGTATCGTCGCTCAAGGTCAGGAAACCATGAGCAAACCCCTCTGGCACCCACAACATCCTGTTGTTCTTAGCAGACAGTTCGACGCCGACCCATTGGCCGAAATGCTCAGAATTCTCACGCAAATCAACAGCCACATCAAACACCGCTCCGCGAGCGACCCGCACCAGCTTGCCCTGCGGACCCGGATTCTGAAAATGCAGTCCGCGAAGCACGCCTTTTTGCGAATGGCTGTGATTGTCCTGAACAAATGACAGGTTCAGACCAGCCTCGCGAAAAACCGCGTCGTTCCATGTCTCCATGAAGAAACCGCGTTCGTCACCGAAAACGCGCGGTTCGATGATCAGGGGGCCAGGGATATCAGTTTCGATGATCTTCAAGGCAGCACCGGTCGATCAAGCAGGCTCAACAAATATTCGCCATATCCCGATTTACGCAGCGGCTCTGCGATCGCACGGAGTTGATCATCGTTGATGAAACCTTGGCTCCACGCGATCTCTTCCGGGCAGGCGATTTTGAGGCCCTGCCGTTCTTCTGTGATGCGAACATAGGTGGCAGCATCAAGCAGAGAGGCATGGGTTCCGGTATCCAGCCAAGCAAAGCCGCGGCCCATAATCTCGACAGACATTGCCCCTTCATCCAAATAGAGGCGGTTGAGATCGGTAATCTCCAATTCACCGCGCGGAGACGGGGCCAAATCCCGGGCCCGATCCACAACCGTTTCGTCGTAGAAATATAGGCCCGTCACCGCATAATTCGACTTTGGAGCGGCGGGTTTTTCCTCAATCGAAACGGCTTTGCCGCCTGCATCGAATTCAACCACGCCAAACGCTTCTGGATCATTGACCCGGTAGGCGAACACGGTTGATCCACTTTCGCGTGCATCGGCGTTCTTCAAAAGATCGGGAAGGCCGTGCCCATAGAAGATATTATCGCCCAATATCAGCGCGCTAGGCCCGCCAGCCACAAAGTCTGCGCCGATATGAAACGCCTGCGCCAACCCTTCTGGGCGCGGTTGCTCAGCATAGCTCAAATTGACGCCGAAATCCGATCCATCACCCAAAACCCGCTTGAACTGAGCGGCGTCTTCTGGAGTGGTGATGATCAAAATGTCCTGAATCCCCGCCAGCATCAACGTGCTGAGCGGGTAGTAAATCATCGGCTTGTCAAAGATCGGCATCAGCTGTTTCGAAACGCCCTTTGTGAGCGGATATAGCCGAGTGCCCGATCCCCCTGCCAGAATAATGCCTTTACGTGGTTTTCCCACTGTTCCCGCCCTTAAATTCTGCACGTGTTGAGAGTGCGTTGCGCATCGCAGCCCGCCTGATAGCGGTCAACACCTAATCTCCCCTTAGCAAGCTTGCAGATAACGTCGCCGGACGCCCTCCATGCTAGAGTGCTGGTCAAACGGCAACATATGGCCCAATACGGCTTGGAGCCGCGTGTATTACGCATAAAACATCGCCAATTGCTTTCGGATAACTCACGGCAGAAAACATGATCGACACATCGTCAATTGATGGGTTTCTAGCCGACACTTTGCGCACGTTGCGGCGCGGCGATAGGGCTGCCTGGTCGGTCGAGAAATCGACCACTTGGCAAACTGTGTGGTCGCGTATCGATTATCACGGCATCCCCCTGCTTCTTCACGGCAGCAAAGACCGATTGGATGACTGGCCCACCGGACTGCTTGACCGGATGGATGAAGAGGCGCGCCTGATCGTCTTGTGGGAAACGACGCATCACGATGCGGTGACGCGAATTCTGCTCGCTTTGGATGAAGCCAGAATTGATTCAATCGTGATGAAAGGGACTGCCCTCGCCTACGCCTTTCATGCAGAGCCTGCGGCACGGCGCCGGGGCGATACTGATTTGTTGGTCCGTCCAGACGATCAAACGCGCACCCGCGCAATCTTTGAAGAGCTCGGCTGGTATCGGAGAGACGACCCCCACGGTCTCTATCATCAAGAAGGTTGGCTGCACGATGCCGCAGGGTTTTTCGTGCATTCCATTGATCTGCACTGGGAACCGACCGATCGGCCTGTGCTGCACGGTGCCCTTCCAATAGATCGCTTTTTCGCGCAGAAACATCCTGTACCCGAACTTGGAACGGGCGCATTTCGGCCGAACATCGCAACAATGCTGGTGCACGCAACAACCAATCAGAAATGGCATGCGCAGCATGGCTATGACGCAGAGGATGGCAGGCTAGTTGGGCCAAGACGTCTGATGTGGTCGGTCGATTTCGATCTTCTCACCAAAAGCATGGATGATACCGATTGGGCAGAGCTGATCGATCACTGCACGCGCACCGGGATTGGGCCATTGGTGGCAGAGGCGCTGGACGGAGCCCGAGAGGATTTGGGCACACAATTGCCGGACGATGCGATGAACCGCTTGCGTTCGGGAACTCTTGATTCCGGAATTGAGAGTTATTTCACTGATTCCGACAGCCTCAGCCAGTTTTGGTTGGACCTTAAAAGAACACACGGGGTCCACAAAAAAGCACGGCTGGTTCTCAACCGAGCGTTCGCACCCCGCGCGCACCTGATCGAGAAATACCCTGCTTCCAAAAATTGGCCTACGATTGCGTTGCAGGGGCGTTTTCTGATTGAAACCACCGGGCGTTTGATTCGACGCGGAGGGGCAGCGTGACCTTTGGTTTCTGGATAGAATGGGCGCGCCGTTTTCGCTGGCAATTGATCGTGATCAGCGCGCTAACTGTCTTGAGCTCAGGCGCGGCGCTGGTCGTGCCGTGGCTTGCCGCGCAGATTTTGGGCGGCATGTTCGCGGGTGAAGCCGGCGCGTCGCAAGCGACCGACATATCTCAGACTCTGATTTGGCTCATGATTGCGCTGGCCGCGTTGACTGCCCTCAATGTGACAGCAGCCATTCTTTCAGAACGGGCCTCCACCACGATCCTGACAGAGCTGCGAAAGCGGGTCTATAACCATGTGCAAATCATGCGACTTGGCTTTCACGATGCTGCGCGCCGTGGGGATGTCTTGGCTCTGACCTCATACGAAGTCGGAATTTTGAGCGACTTTTTGGCGAACACAATCGCCAACGCTCCTGCAATGATTTTGACGGCAATCGGCGCGGTCGCCATCCTGTTCTGGATTGATCCGGTGATGGCGATGATCGTTCCGCTTTTGATTCCGGCTTTTGTCGTGATGATGAAACTGGCCGGTCGCCGCTTGCGCGCGCTTTCGGGAAAGGTTCGCGCCGCAGAAGTGGAATTGATTGCAATTGCAGAGCGGGACTTGGAAATGCTGCCCGCTATCAAAGCCTTTGCGACCGAAGATTTTCACCGCGCCGGCTTTGCCGAGGCAGCCGAAAACTCTCGCCGTTTGGCAGTGGGACAGGCAACTCTCAGTGCCTTTATAGGCCCCGTGATGGCGCTTCTGGCAGCGTTCGCTGCGATCGCCGTTTTGGTGCTGGGAAGCGAACAACTGACGCAAGCGGGTAATTCTCCCGGCGAGCTGTTTGCCTTCATGCTCTATGCCGCGTTGCTGACACGTCCCGTTGGCGCGCTCGCCAATATGTACGGCGCGCATCAAATGGCGCGCGGCACTCTGGCCCGGCTGGAAAACATCCTCGCGCTGGAACCAGAGCCGGGCCACGATTCGGGCAAGAGACTGGACCGGGCCAAAGGCGCGATTGCGTTTGAAGGTGTTGAGTTTGGGTACCACAGCAGACCCGCCGTACTTTCTGGCTTGGATCTCAATATTGCACCGGGCGAGATCGTTGCTCTGACCGGAGACAACGGGGTGGGCAAATCGACTCTGGTGCGGTTACTGCTGCGCTTTTATTCGCCAGACGCTGGATGCATTACTCTTGATGGCACCGATATTGCCGATTTTCAGGTGCAGGATTTGCGCAGGCAATTTGGCTATGTGCCTCAACGCGCGTTGCTCTTTAACGGCACCATCGCGGACAACATCGCCTTTGGTCAATCATCTCAGTTGAACAAAGATGCCATCGCGAGAGCGGCAAGGCTTGCTCAGGCAGAGCAATTTATTGCCGCCCTCCCCGATGGTTTGGAAACCGAAATCGGCGATCACGGGGTGCGCCTATCAGGCGGGCAACGACAGCGTATAGCCTTGGCTCGCGCCTTGCTGTGCGATCCGCCGGTCTACATCTTGGACGAAGCGACCAGCATGTATGACCTCGAAAGCGAAGCGGCCTTTGTGGAAGGCTGCGTCGATGCGTTGAAGGACCGAACCGTGATTATAATCACGCACCGCCCAGCCAGCCTCGCTTTGGCAGACCGGGTCCTAAGGTTAAGCGCCGATGGTGTTACGCCGGTCCGCTCAGACCAAGCGTAGATCAAAGAGCGATTAAGCCGGATCCGCGACGATCAATTCTTGGGCTCGCAGTTGTTCCGCCAGCTCGATCAAATCTGCTTCAATCTGTTTGCGAGGGGCATCAAATTCGCTTTCAACGCAGTCGCACAGGTCGCTAAGGTTATGAGGCCGTTCGGACAGCAATTCCCAAATTCTTGCCCCAACAGGGTCGAGGCCGAAATACTGGCCACTCGACAAGTCCAACAAGACCATTTCGCCGCCCACTTCGCGTGCAACAACGTCCTGCGTGACTGTAAAACGATCGCTTAACTGCATGAGCAGATCCGATTTCCCTTAAAAACTTTGGCGCAAACCTAATGGTCTGATTGCTGGCCCCGCTGGCCATGATCCGACCAATAGGCATCTAGAACCGCGCCTTGAACACGCGGCAATTCCGCGTAGTCACGGGTAAAGTCAAGAGCATAGCAACCAATGTCCTGCGACAGGTCAGCAAGCCGAGCAAAATGTCCTCTTAGTCGCGCCTTATCCTCCACATCGAGGATAAAGGAATGCGGCATCAACGCGCCCAAGGCCTCTTGCAAAGAATATTGCCTTATCGAAAGAGGCGCACGGTGATCGGTGCCCAAGACATAGATTTGTTTGAGCGGCACCGCATGATCGGTGAACGGAAAATCCGCACCGGCCTCAACGTCCTGCTTTAGATTGCTGTCCACGATATCTGTGTCCTCACCCAACAGAAACCGGGCGCTATCGGCAAAGAGGCGCAGTTTGGATCGTTTGGGCTGCAGCCAATATTTTCCATCACGCAGGCGCAAATCGATGACGTCTTCGGTTAAGAATGGCTGGCCAGCCCGCGCGAATGAGCCTGCAAGAGTTGTCTTACCCCCGCGCGAAAGTCCCAGAAACGCGACCGCTCCGTCTTCGATCATTCCTGTGTTCCCATGGCCCATGTCTGTGCCTGCACGCGCACCACCAATCATGACCGCGCTACCATGCAGAAACAACCCGCCGGAATGGTTTCCGAGCAGTGGTTGAATGGCGTTGTGGTAGAGATTGATCGTGTTTTTGGCATCGCATTCTGGCGAAGGCCAACCGGTGATGCGAAAATCCGACACCGGTCGCTCTCCTGAGGAACCATCTTCGACAGCGGGTTCAAGGAGAAAATCGGCTTGCCCCGGAAACCGCAGCAAATAGCCGCGCTCCGCCGCGTGAAATTCGGCCTGACAATACCCTTCTGGCGAAACCCAACGGTCATAGGGTTCGCTAGTCAGAGGTTCCTGCGGGCGAGGAGGGTTTGGTTTCCAATCCATTGCGTCGATGCCTCTAGCGGTAAGAGCGAGCTTTCGCCAACAGACAGTTCGCCAGAGCGGTCTTGACGCTATGCGGCGACATGTCCCGCTGAGCGTCAAATCGATTTGAAAGCCAGAAGAGCTTGGGCTTCACGGAAAAAATTCGAAAGACATCTGTAAAAACACGTAAAAATTGCGGCTTCTAGCCCAAAATGATCAGCAATTTTGCGGCCAGACACAGAATCAAAGTGATTCGCAAAGGCGCATGAGCCTCTGATTCGACACCTGAACATATTCCAAAAATTTTTGGCAGACAGCAGATTTTTGCGCCGACACTCTGAAAGTATTGGATCAGCTCTGGTCACTCTAGAGGAGACAGTTTGGAGTTTGCTTGCCCTTGGCAATCCACCAGCATCGAACCTGTCAAAGCGCTAGACTCGACCGCCCTTCACGAAAGCGTGATGACCGAACTGGCGGCCTATCTAGCCCGCGTCTTGAAGATGCGAGTTTACGAAAAAATTACTATATTTTCAGTACCTTAACCCAAAAACAAAAGGCACCCCAAAATGGGATGCCCAATGTTTTGTCTAAATCTGCAACGCCCAATGCGCCCCGTAAAGAGGGCGATCAGGCTAACAAATTAAAAGCGTGAATCAGTGATCGCGCCATCACGGAAACGTGTGCCGCTGCCACCGGTCAGGTTGCGAACGGAACCGAAAACTGTGAGCTTCGGAGCTTCGTACTGCGCTTTTTCAATAGTCTTAGTCATTGTCATTTCCTGTCCTGTTGCACCCCAGTGGCAGGGTTAATCTCAGTTACGCAGTTATCCTGATACAAAAATGCTGCGGATGCGTAAAGACCCCAAATTTCCCACGCCCAATAATCTCCTTCTGGCGCGCTAAAATCGACCTCCAATATCGGTTTTAACGCCTCCAGATCACATATTTGCGCCAATTGTTCGCTCGCATTTTTGCGCACATAATCGGCAAATTCACTATCGATTCGGGAGTTAGTGAAGTTAGCCTTGCTCTGCCGTTCCAGCACAACAGGGGGCAAAATTCCTTCCATCGCCTTTCGGTGCAGCGCCTTTGCAGTGGCACCCTTGCGCTTAATATGCGCGGGCGTTTGGAGCGAAAACTCAATAAAGGCCCGGCTCAACATCGGATGCCGCGATTCAAAGCCAATCGCGGAACGTTGACGCCGCATCAGCGAATGAGACAGGTCAGTAAAAGGCGATGTCGCGATGTTATGCTTTGACCAATGCACAGCATTTTCAGGCATTTCAGCCTCATAGGCCTCCTCTGCATCAATCATCGCATCACGCAATTCTTGCGATAACCAATTCAATGGTGGATCGATTCGTCGGCGCCTAGCGCGCAGGTATTTGCGGACAGCAGTGCGAATCGGATCGGGGGTTAATTCGGCCGCAGTGAGCCTGAACGCCAACTTACCAGCGCCCATCCAGCCATAGGCTTCTCCATCGCGCTGCAGGGCCTTCAAATATCCGCGAACATCGCGCTCTGCGACAAATTCTCGGTAATATTGGTGATTGCCTTGCAACCATTCATCACCGCCGCCGCCGTTAATCATCACACGCGAGCCATCAGCCACAACGCGCTTTTCCATTTCCAACATCATTGCCCCGTTGGATGGGACGGGAATGCCGTGATGCCATTTGGCATCCTGTGAGTACCAATCGATGTCGGGATCGAACAACGGAACCTCAGTTAATTCCCGTCCGACATGGGCAGCCACCGCGCGCGCATACGGCAATTCAAACGCATTGCCGCCTTCCTCCGCCGCCAGCGAGTAACCCGTAATTCCCGGCGCCAACAATTGCCCCGATTGTTCCAAACGATCGGCCACGCAGTAAAGCGAGGACGAGTCGAGCCCACCGCTGACAGCCACACCAACTGGGGCATCAGCGCGCGAAGACCGCCTGACACAATCAAACAAGACCTCGCGGTAGTGCTCTGCATACTCCTCTTCACTGTCGTAGCGGATCGTGATGTCAGTGGGAGGAGTCCAATATTTGCAGGTCGCAACACGCCGCCCATCATATGATAAAGTGTGAGCGCGCGTCAGCCGTTTGACGCCTTTCCAAGGGGTCGAATCGCGCAGGAACCATCTTTTGGTGATGACCTGCGCGATATAATGATGGTCAGGCTCCAACCGCGTCTCGCTCAATGCTGCAATGGTGCGGAAATCGGACGCGATAATAAGCCGCCCCGGCTCTTCTATATAATAGAGCGGAAGAAAGCCCATGTGATCACGGGTCGCAAAAATGCGTTCTGCCCGGCGATCGGCAATGATTAATGCGTATTCACCCAGCAGGCGTTCAGCGCATTGTTCGCCCCACACTTCGTAAGCGCGGCGCACAATCTCAGCATCCGATCCATTGCGCAAAGCAACGCCCCGTGCCTCTAGATCAGCGGCAATCTCTCGCGGGTTGAGAAGGTGACCATCAAACACCGCCACCACTTGGCCGTCTTCGCTTGGATCCGGCTGAGCGGCTTTACGCGATTCGGCGGTTGTGTGGAGGGTGCAAGCGGCCAATCCCATTGGGCCTGAAATCCAGCTGCCGGATTGGTCGTGAGGAACTTGGCCAAGCGAAGAGAGCATGGTGGCAACTTCGCCCGCGCCAACGCCGCCGGTCGCAAATATCGCTCCGATAGCAGACACCTAAGTCAGTTCCGTCCCTTGTCCGATTGGTGAGGCAGTGAATACACAGCGCTTGGCACACACGCAGCGCCTGTGCCATTGGGTTCGATAATAGGCACACAATGAACTTGGCGCAATCACCTCACATTCCCGCACACGGGCAAAAACCGCGGATCAAGGATCTAGGGTGGCTTGCGCGCTATTGCATGCGGGGGATGTGGGAACTCGTTCGGGCGCGACTTATCTTTGCACGGCTGGAAGCAAAAGCGATTCCCTCTCGCAATCGCACATCAAAATATGCTGCAGATGCTCAGCAAACGCTCGAAAAGCACCAGATCGATCGCATCAGCTATGTTCTGCCGCGCATTTCGGACCGTCTGCCTTGGCGCAGTGATTGCCTGGTTCAGGCGATTGCCGCTCAAAATTGGCTCTCTGGTCATGGGGCGGCGAGCGAAATTCAGATTGGAGTCGAACACCCTAGGGACGCAGAAAACGGCGAATTCGGTGCTCACGCTTGGCTTCTATATAAGGAGCAGGTCGTCACCGGAGGAGATATTGAGCGCTATCACCTGATTCTCTCTGATTCGCGGCTGAATCGCGATTCGCTTACTTCAGATACGCCTGATGACCCGGCTTAGAGCCCCCAAACTAACCCAGTTAGTTGGCGAAATACGACATTTTCGCCCGGAATCAGGTTTCATTTACCCTTTTTTCCTAGAACCGGTTGTCAAGCTTGCTGCACTGCACTAGGGATTGTCCCGTAATAAAGTTTAACAAAAGGCTAAATTCGATGATCAAGACAATGTCTCGTTTGATGGTGGCTACCGCTGCAGCCAGCATGGCCTTCGCGCCAATTGCTGTACAAGCTAACACGCGCGCTGCCGACAACGCTCCTGTTTACACATCTGCAACGGCTGAGCCTGGCATGGCACGCGCTGCTGAAGGTGAAGAACTTCGCGGTGCTTCAGGCATTTTGATCACGCTTCTCGCTGCTGCCGCTGCGATTGCTGGTATCATTGCTGTCTCGGATAGCGATGACGAAGGTCAGTCACCAGGCACCTAAGCCGAAGACATTCCGACCAACTTTATGTTAGTCTGAAAATGAAAAAGCGCGCGGATTTCCGTGCGCTTTTTCTTTGCTTGCTGTAGATCTGCCCAGGACAACAACACGCGATTGGAACTGCGCATGACTGCAAACGCGCCGAAATACCGTCATCCCCAACATCTGGATGCGAGCAAAGCAGGCTTGGCCGATCCATTGGGCACCTCGCAAGGCAGTTTCTGGGCCATCCTCGCTATTATACTCTTTGCCTTTGCATTCGGCGGCGGAGGGTCAAAATATGGTCTCGCAAATCTGGTGGTGCAGCTTGCGGCTTTGGTCGCATTGGGCCTCCATCGCCGCGCTTTCTTCGATTTTTGGAAGACAGCGCCGATAATTCTAAGAGTTTTGATCGGTCTCTCGGTCGCCTTACCGATTGCTTACACTATTCCTCTGCCTCCTAGCGTTTGGTCCGCTCTCCCGGGCCGGGAATTGATGGTTCAATCTTACGACCTTTTAGGCGGTCAGGTCTGGGCAAGCGCAAGCGTGGATCCTATCCGAACATTGCTGGCGCTCACCGCTTTGCTGGTGCCCTTGGCCCTGCTTGCGATTGGATGGAGCGTGACCGCAGAACGGATTATTTGGGTCGGATGGGCTATCGTTGCGATTGGACTTATCAATTTTCTGATCGGAATTCCGCAAGTCCTCTCCAACGGAGAGACCGGTCTGCTGTACCCAGAAAACCCCATGCCCGGCGTGCTGTTCGGCACATTTGCGAATCGCAATTCGACCGGCCTGTTTCTGGTCGGCGCGCTAATGCTGGCAGCCTTTCTACCGATGATCCCGCGCCTCATTCGAGCCGAAGCAGCCGTTCGCGTTGGGGTATGCCTGCTGCTGATTGTCGCGATTGTATTAACGCGTTCGCGAACGGCGTTGGTTCTGGCGATGATACCGCTAGGCCTTGCGGCGCTGCGGATGATTTTGACCCGGGCAAGACCGCGCAACGGCTGGCTTGTGATCGCTCCGGCAGTATTGATCCTCGCGATTCTCGCTGGTTTGATGGTCGCTGCACCCGGCCGTGTGAACGATGTCGCCGAAAGGTTCGACAACACAGGCGATGCGCGCAGCTATATCTGGGACGATGCGACCTATTCTGCCGGTCGCTATTGGCCCGCCGGGTCGGGTACGGGCACCTTTGATGATGTGTTCCAGGTCGATGAATCTTTGGAAAATATGACCGTCCGCCGCGCTGGGCGTGCCCATAACGATTATATCGAGGTCGCCATCGAAGCAGGGCTGCCGGGACTGATCCTTGTTGCTGCCTGGTTGCTGGTGTTGACTTGGCTTTCTTGGCGAGCCCGGCTTTCGCGTGACCGCTGGATCGCGTGGAGCGGCTCAGCCATCTTGCTGACGATCGCGCTGCAGTCGATCACGGATTATCCGCTGCGCAACATGTCGCTGCTTACATTCGCAAGCTTTGCCTTGCTTATGCTGATCCGGTTTGGCGCATCAACGACGCCGAAGGAAACGCAGGAGGTTCTACCATGATCAAAAACGTGATTTGGTACGCCGCATTGTTGGCCATCGCATTGGTTACCATCGCGGTTCAGACCGACCGTCAGTCACGGCGAACACCTGCAATCGCAGCGAGCGTGCCAGAACCGTTTCGATCTGCCGCACAGTTGCCTGTCGCGGCCTATGCCGTTGCCGGCGACAATCACTCGGTCGCTTTGGCCGAAGCAGAGAAGCTTGTGCGCCGCCGTCCGCTACCCGCCGAACATTTGCGTGTTTTGGCACAAGCACAGATTCTGGCTGGGGATGTTGCGGGCAGCTCACTGTCGATTCAATACGCTGCACAGCGCGGCTGGCGCGATCCGTTGGCACAAGAAACCATGCTAAGATTGGCATTGGAAGCTGGCGACACGTCTGAAGCAGCCCGCCGTTATGCGGCCCTGTTTTTGCGCCGTGATACAGAGGATGCCTTGCTTCTCGAACTTGGCCCGCCCGTGCTTGAAGAAGCGGGCGGCGAAGGGCGCCAAACCCTGATTGGCATTGTCGGCGGCGGTGATCGTTGGCACAATCAATTTCTGGGGCGCGGCGCACGGGTGATGCCAGCCGATGCCTTTGTTGAAATCGTCGGAACCACAATTTCAAATGGCACCGCCTATGAATGCCGCCTGCTTGAACAAGCTCTGCGCAGCGTCAACAACCGTGATGAAGCCGCCGGAGCAGATTTTGACGCGATCCTAAAAGAGGAATGCTAACGGGCTTTATCTCCCAACAAAATTGGGTTTGCGCTTTTCAAGAATGGCGTTGACCGCCTCCTGATGGTCTTCCATCTGCTGCAACACTCCCTGTGTGGTAGCAGCCTTTGCAAGACTATCCTCAAGGCCCATGCGTTGAGCCGCGAGCATGATCTCTTTTCCTTTGCGCAGGGCAAAGGGCGGATTGGCGACGACCTTGGCCGCTAAAGTGTGTGCTGCGTTCATCAATTCATCTGGGTCAACGACTTGGCTCACCAAACCCCAGTCCAATGCCTTTTGCGCATCGATTGCCTCAGACGTGTAAAGCATCTCTGCCGCACGGGCATAGCCAACAATGCGGGGCAAGAACCATGCACCGCCATCGCCGGGAATGATCCCGACCTTTAAGAAGCTTTCTGCGAACACGGCGTTGCTCGATGCAATTCGCATGTCGCACATGGTCGCCAGATCATTGCCCGCGCCAATTGCAGGTCCGTTGACCGCTGCAATAACCGGCACGGTCAATTGTTCCATAAGCAGTGGAATGCGCTGAATTCCGGTCTTGTACCACGCTTCAATATCCAGCGGACTCATCGCCTTTTCCGCAGTCATGGCACCGATATCGCGCAAGTTACCGCCTGAGGAAAAAGCCTTGCCAGACCCGGTCAGAATCACACAGCTGATCGATGTATCCGCCTCAGCCGTGGCCATCGCATCGAGAAGCGCCGCGATGACCTCATCTGAGAGCGAATTGCGCGTTTCATCGCGATTGAGCGTTACTGTCGCAACCGCGTCGTTGCGTGAATAGAGAACCGGGTCGGACATTTCTTACTCCTAAATCGGGCGGCTGATGCGCGGCCACAAAACGGGACTTTCTTCGGCAAGTATATTGCTGCCAAGACGTTCCGCCCAAAGCGCCTCTGAACCAAATTCATCCTGCCACTGCCACAACCGTCTTGTGTAGCGGCCAAGCGCATATTCTCGGGTAAAGCCCATCGCACCATGGGCTTGATGCGCAGCGGCGCTTACGCGCGAAACGGCCTCACCGCACCGGATTTTCGCAATCGCGATTTCGTCCAGAATATAGGTTCCGCAGAGGGGATCCCCAGTGATCGCATCGCTCGCCATCTCCACCGCAGCCATCGACGCAGCTGTTTCGCAGGCGATATCGGCCAAATGATGTTGGATCGCCTGAAACTTGGCGAGGGGCCTGCCAAATTGCTCGCGTTCTTGCGTGTAGGATAAGGTCAAGGACAGCACCGCCTCCAGTGCGCCTGCCATGCTCGCGGCACGCGAAAACGCTGCTATTGCTTGAAACGATCGAGCATTGAGCCAGCCTGGTGCTGTACCCTCGGCGATCACATCACCACCAACTCCACTCCAAAATCCAGCACCATCTTCCGCCTTGGCTTGAGGGATAATCTCGGTTTCGCTCAGACGTTCCAGCGTCACCTTGCCTTCTCCGCACCTCAACACGGCGTCCACTTGCGCGGCATGGGGAATTGGCGCCGACGGATCGAGAGGATCGGCAATGGCGATGCGCAAATCGGGTGTCTCCACCCCGCATTCCGACAAAAGGCCTGACGCAAATATTGTATCGGTCAACGGCAAGGCCACTGCATGACGGGCAACGATTTGCGCCAAACTTGCCGCATCCGCGAATGTACCGCCGAACCCGCCGTGCTCTTGCGACACGCAAAGTTTGGGATAACCAGCTTCGCTCAAGTTGTTCCAAAGCGCGTCGGAATGTGCATCAACGCCGCCCGCATGGTCCATCGCTTCTAACGGAGCATCGGTAAGAATGCGCTCCAACCCATCGGCGATCATTGCAAGGTCACTTTGCTCCATCACCGCATCCCCATTTCGCGAGCTATGATCCCGCGAAGAATTTCAGTCGTGCCGCCGCGCAAGGTGTTTGATGGCAAATGCAACACAGCTTCGCGGAGAAGAGTGTCGAAGCCGTCTGGCCAATCGCTTCTCGCAATACCCGCTAACATCGCGCGCAGGCGTGCTACGATATCATTCTCCAACCTGTTGCCCATTTCCTTGACCACAGAGGCTGCGGTTGCTGGGCTCTCACCGTCTTCTAACATTTGAGCAATGCCCAGCGACATCCGCCGCAAGACCCGCAAATTGGCCAAGATCGAACCCACCTCACTGGCCCGGCGACTATCAGCCTGCCGCGCAATCGTGGGCAAGGCCTGCTCTAACACTGCGAGCGAGGTCAAAAACCGCTCAGGCCCCGACCTCTCGAGCGTCAATTCACCCATACATTGCGCCCAACCATTGCCCTCTGTCCCGAGCAAAGCATCCGCGGGCAAATCGACATTATCGAACAACGTCTCATTAAAATGCGGCGTCCCGCCCAGATCCTTGATCCCGGAAATGTCTATTCCCGGAAGCGAAAGATCGACAAGGAACTGTGACAAGCCAACCTGCCGGTTGCGCCCTTCGGCAGGGGACGTACGCGCCAGCACAATCATGTACTGAGAATAATGCGCACCGGTTGACCAGATCTTTCGCCCAGAAAGCCGCCAGCCATTGTCTGTCCGCTGTGCCGATGTCTGGATCGCAGCAAGATCAGACCCCGCCTGCGGCTCGCTCATCCCGATCGCAGTGAAGCATTCACCTGCTGCGATACGCGGCAATATTTCGCGCTTTTGCTGCTCCGTGCCGTAACGCAAGATATGGCTTCCGGTTTGGCGATCGGCGATCCAATGCGCCGCAACAGGCGCGCCTGCGGCCAGCATTTCTTCCGTCACAACAAACCTGTGCGCGACTGGTCGATCACCGCCGCCATATTGCGTTGGCCACGTCATCCCCAGCCAACCGTGTTGGCCCATCTTACGGCTAAATTCTGGATCAGCCGCCGAAACCCAGCAGTCTGCAGCAGGCACAAATCCGCCACTTGCTAGTTCTGCGTCAAGAAACGTCCGCACATCTCGGCGGAGGCTATCGGCACTCGCGTCGAATTCGAGACGAGGGAAATTGAACATCAAAACTGGCGGTTCTCCATGGGCAAAGCAGCGGAGCCGCTTGTCACCTGAATGGCCGCCAATTTCCAGCCATATAATTGCCAGTAATTCGCGTTCACCTCTTGTGAATGGCGCCAAACATGAAACTCCGCCCCCAGACGCGCCCAAGTCTCAATCTGCCGAGAATACTCCGGCAAGAGCGAAACTCCATATTCCCTCCATATTTGTGATCATAAGTCCCAGGCAAGATTCAATTACTAGGGAAACAATCGATGCTGGATGGTCGGATGCAGGATAGGTCAAAAGTTAAAGCTTGTTTTGTGGTTGGAATAGTTGGGATCCCGCTAGCCCTTGCATCATGCGGCGGAGGCGATAGCTCCACGAGCAGTGGTTCATCAGGCAGCTCTGGCGGCACCACAGTGACCGCGCCTGACGCCCCAGTGGTCACCTCAATCACCGTGGGCAACAACTTTCTCACGGTGGCATTTGATGCGCCTTCTTCAAACGGCGGCGCGGCCATCACAAGCTATGATGCAACCTGCACTGGAGGCGGGGCTTCGTTCTCAGACTCAGCTGGATCCAGTCCGATCAATGTCGTCGACCTAACCAATGGCACCGAGTACTCCTGCACCGTAACCGCAACCAATTCTGCGGGTACCAGCGCTGCCTCAAACGCGGCGGTCGCGACCCCGGATGCCAGCGCAGCGGTTGATCTGCCGCTTGCCTTCAATCAGTTCGGTAACAACGTAACCGTCGTCTACAATGAGGCTGCTGGCACAGTCACGCTGGAAGCCGCCGGTCGACCGGATCACGTGTCACCATATTGGGACCCCGACGGTACGAGCGGCCTTTACGTTCCGCCAGGACCAGAGACGACTGAATCGCGAATGTCGCCGGGCTTTATTGATGAGTACACCAACCAATATTTCCTGACGGTCAACGTCGATCCACAAAAGGCGAATTCGACCACTTCGACCTCCCTTGGCGCAATCGGAATTGCAATAACGGGCTCGCCGATTTTCAATGGTCAGGAAGGGCCCAACATCAATCTTGATTCGGGCGTCATCTCAGGCTTCGACAATTACGGAGCCCACACCGGGCCACAGGTCTATCATTACCATCTGGAGCCAACGCCGATCACCTTCGATGACACAAACTTGTTCGCAATTTTGGCGGATGGATTCTTTCTCTACGGCCGCCGGTGTGCTTCGACTCAGAACGTTCCGACGGACCTTGATGCGTCAGGCGGTCATGAGGCACCGACTCAGTTCAATGCAGATGCCCACTACCATTATCACATCGTCGATGAGATCTATCTCACGGTGAACGATAAAGATGACTATCTGCTTTTTGATGGAGCCTATCAGGGCTCACCAGCGTCGATCACAAACTGATGGCTGTCGGCGGCACAGTAAGGACGGGCATGATCGCGGCGGCTCTCTTGTGCGTCAGTGCGGCTGGCTTTGCGACTGTGTGGACTGAGCCGGAACCCGTCGTGGTCGATGTCGGGGCGCTGACTATCGATCCGGCAAAGGGTTTGCGGATGCATGAGGGCGAGCCATTTACAGGTGTCGCGCATCGTCTGCACACCAATGGCAGCCTGGCGCAAGCCGACAGCTTTGTTGATGGGTTGAGGCACGGATCGTTGAAAGTCTGGTTCCCTGATGGCCGGCTCGGTTCCGAAATGCACTTTTTCGAAGGTTTGCGCCATGGCGCATCGCGGACGTGGTGGGCAAACGGCTCGCCCCGGACAGAAACGCTCTTTGTCGAAGATCGGCAAGAGGGCGAGGCTTGGGTATGGTACTCAACCGGTGAGAAATACAAGCGCCACAACTACGAGAACGGAAAGCCCGTCGGGTTGCAACAAGCGTGGCGCAAAAATGGCAAATTGTATGAAAATTTCGAAATCCGCGGAGGCCGAGCCTACGGACTGCGGAACTCCAAAATCTGTTACGAAGTTCAAGAAACCAGCACGTGAATTGGAAGCAGCAAGATTTTGGATCAGAGGTTTTCTATCTATGAATGATATTCGATCGTTCGGAACAGCGGCACTGGTCAGTATCGGCCTGTTGACCCTATCGGCGTGCGGCACCGGTGCAGCTGACGATACAATGGCTCACCACGATCACAGCTCACAGCATGATCATAGCGGGGAGCATGCCGATCATCATGGTGAAGACGGCCATAGCATCGCATCAGCCGAGCCCGACGATTCTACACTAGCCGATGTTATGGCCAGTAAGCAGGGACAATCGTTGCCCTATTATGGAACCGAGGATTTCACACCGATCTGGCTCGAACCGGGTTCAGATGAGCAAATGAGCTTTCACCGGGTCCCTGAATTTGAATTTGTAAATCAAAGCGGCAAAACGGTCTCTAGCGAGAGCTATGACGACACAATCTATGTCGCCACGTTTTTCTTTGCGACCTGCCCAGGGATATGTTCTCCGATCAACAACCGGCTTTTGACGGTTCAGGAAGCAATCGCGGATCTGGACGATGTTCGCATTCTTTCGCACTCTATCACTCCTGAACTCGACACAGTCGATGTCTTGGGAGCCTATGCGGCCGAAAACAAAATTGATGGTCAAACATGGGATTTGGTCACGGGAGACCGCGACAAACTCTACGCTGTTGCGAAACAAGGATACTTCGCAAGCGAAGATCTTGGCGAAGGTGAAGCGGAAGGCGATTTCAAGCACACCGAAAACGTGTTGCTGATCGATAGGAACGGAATGATCCGCGGCATTTATAACGGTCTTTCGCGCAACGCGATGTTGGATGTCATATCAGACATTGAATTGCTGCGTGCCGAACAGCCTGCAAGCCAAAGCTAATTCTGAGACGAGGGCAAGCCCTTACGTTGGTGGAAAAAGTCCGCTATCATAAACAGCCAATGAACTAAGGGGGCAGCAGCAACGCAAATGCGTCTGTTTGTTCAAATATTCCTGCTCGTCGCTTTGTCGGCAATGATTGCCGTGACGGCGATGGCAGGCCTGACTTCTTTGAGCCTGAGCCGTGGATTCGATGCTTATCTCGACGATCGCGACGATCAACGCCTGGACGAGTTCGTTACCGAAGCGGAAGCAATGGTGCGTGCAAATCCGCAAGATGGCATTCGCCAGGTTATCGCGCTGATTCCCGACCCCAGACCCAATTCCCCGCCCCGCCCCAACAGGGCAGAACGTCCTCCACAAATGGGCAGCGCACCGACCAGATCTCGCCCTGCCCCCAGTTACGGCTCGCGCCCGATGCCTCCGCCGGGGTTCTTGCCGCGCTTGTCGCTTTACAATGTGGGGGGAGAGCGCCTTGTCGGGCCTCCGCTTCGTTCCGAGATGTCCGGCGCGATTCACAGACCCATCATGTTTCAAGGGCAAATGGTCGGAGAAGTCGTGCTTCTCCCTCGCGGCCGCGCTCCGGAGGGGATTGAGACCGACTTCTTGCGCGATCAGTTCATCGGCATTGCGCTGTTGGTCATTGTCATCATTGCACTTGCCGCCATTGCCGCCTTTTTCATTGCAAGGCGCGGTGCCATGGTGCTCGCAGATATTGAGAATGTTGCAAGCAACGTCGCTGGCGGAGATTTTTCGAAGCGGGCTAAGGTCAATGGCCGGGGTGAAATCGCGGCGCTGGGACAAAACATCAATCGCATGACACAGACGCTTGGCGATTTACAGGAGGCTCGGCGCACTTGGTTGGCAGAAGTTGGTCACGAACTCCGCACTCCGTTAACCGTTCTACGGGGCGAATTGGAGGCTTTGCGCGATGGGATCAGGCCGTTAACCCTCGACGCGATTGCCTCGCTTGATGAAGAGGCAAACCGGCTGTCGCTGTTGGTCGATGATCTGCAATTTATGGCGCTGTCGGACATGACTCGCCCAAGCTTTTCCTTCGCGCCATTCCCTATTAGTGAACTGTTGAACGGCGCAGAACGCCGATTTTCGGCACAATGCAAGGCGGCCGGGCATACGCTCACCATTCACAACACAGCCCCATCGCCGACCGAAGTCCACTGGGACAATGCGCGGATGGACCAGCTGTTGGCCAACCTGATTTCGAATGCCAGCGCATACACCGATGCCCCAGGTACGATCCGAGTGTCGGCAATGCTTAAGGGTAATGAAGTCGATTTGACCGTTGAAGACAGCGCGCCGGGCGTCGCCAATGACAACCTAGGCCGACTGTTCGATCCTCTGTTTCGTGCGGAAAAATCGCGCGCGCGCAACCTTGGCGGCAGCGGCCTTGGTCTCGCAGTGTGTTCGGTTATCGTTGAGGAACATGGCGGAAAGATCAGCGCTGAGCCATCGGACCTTGGGGGATTGAAGGTTTCGGCGACAATTCCCTTGCTCAATAAGCGCGGCGACAGTTCAGATCGGGAGCAGGTCTAATGTCCAGCCTCGTCTTTGTCGTCGAAGATGATGCCAAGATTGCGGCTGTCGTGAGCGATTTCTTGAAAGCAGAAGGTTTTATAACGCGGTGTTTCCCCGATGCCCGCGGCGTGCTGGAAGCGGTATCAGCAGATAGTCCAGATGCGATCATCCTTGATATCATGCTGCCAGCGGGGAACGGGCACACACTGGCGCGCTCAATCCGAGAAACCTGCAAGGCTCCGATCATGATGGTTTCTGCCAGACGCGAGGAAGAAGACAAGCTGCAAGCTCTCGATGGCGGGGCCGACGACTACATGACCAAACCCTTCAGCGGGAAGGAGTTGGTGGCGCGTGTGAAGGCCCAGCTGCGAAGAGCAAACGGGATGCAACCGGGCCCTATCGCAGGTTCCTATCGGATCGATGCTGACGCCCTGCAGGTGTTCTGGAACAACCAGTCACTGGAGCTGTCTAGATCGGAATACAGCATTTTTACCGCGCTTGCCCGCCGTCCGGGCGCGGTCTTTTCGCGCGATGTTTTGCTCGACGAACTGGGTGGTAGATCGGAAGAATCAACCGACCGTGCAATCGACAGCCACGTCAAAAATATCCGAAAAAAGATATCCGAGGTCGACCCCAATGCACGGCCGATCGCTTCTGTTTATGGAAGTGGCTACCGATTTGATCCGGAGTAACCTTGCGGCTCCCTACGCAAAGGCAGGCCGCAAGCGATAGGCTGTAAAACACGCTGCACCCGAAACCAGAACTGCAATTAAGATCTGCCAAAACCTAAATCCACGTCCACCACCATTCGTTCGCAAGCCGAGCGACGTGGTCAATGCAGCAATTCCGCCGCGAAAAAAGGTGTGCTGCGAATTGTCAGGCGTAAAAATCACCGTTTCGCTCTTTTCGCCATGCGTCGCGCGCAAGGACATCTCGCGCTCGCCCGGTTGCTCACCAAAAAGGTTGAAGACAACGCGGGGGCTGCTTGGCTCCTCATTGAAAAAAACGCGCTGCATCACAACAACATAACTCGTGGCTGCATCTGGTTGATGGGTCTCTGGAGACACCACCCACGTCAACACTTTGCGGCCTGCTGCCTCACCATCAAACACATCGAACTGGGCCATAAATTGGGCAATGATGCGATCACGGCCAGCTTCCAGCTCCACTGGCGACAGCAGTCCATCGCCATTTTGATCAACGCCTTCCAGCGCACTGACTGGAACGGAAATGACGAAATTCGCCGAGTTGTCGACAATCTTCATCGTTCCGTTTTGTTCGTGGAGCAAATGTGCAGCCGCGGCCGACGGCAGGAAAGTCGCCAGCGCCAACAACAAAGCAGGTATTGCGCGTATCATCGCTCGGCTCCCTAGTTTCTTTGACGCCGTTCGCCGTTTCCGCCTCGCCCCCTGCGGCGTCTTCGGCCTTCCCCTTCACCCCCACTGCTGCGCTGTTCCGCACGCGGAGAACTCTCAACGCTGCCTTTCACGCAGCGTTGAACATAGGGAAACGTGTCGGTTGCGAAATAGTGATAAATCCCTTCAGGAAACTCTGGCGTGGAGCCAAACCGGCCATTGCACTCATCAAGATCACCGGATCCTTCTGCATACTCCCAATCGTTGGTGAAGGCGCCCATCGGAACCAGTTCGACGGGCGGCCGCCCGGCGTCGGGCACCTGCTTCAACCGGTAACTGGTGGTCACCGCTTTCAGGCCTGATAGCGGTGACATTGGCGAGGCGTAACCATATCGCGCATAGATTGGGAAGCCATCCGCAGCCCAACCGATAAGCTGCATCGCTTCGCCATTCTGGGCAGCCTCAGTGAGCATGCCTTCGGGGACACCGTGATAGTGATAGTGTCCACTAGGCTGCACGTGAGCGTTGTTCTCATCCTCGCCGAAATCGAAGACATCTTGCCCCAATGCTTCGATCGACCACTGTCCATCTCCGCGACCAAGGTCGCATTCTGACGGATCGCTGATTGCATCTGAGCAGCGTCCAGCCGTTCCGGGATCGAACTTCACGCCGTTCAAGGCCATGGCCGGCTCTTTCACTCGCCCGCCCGGTCCGCTAAGCGCCACAGGACTGGTTGTAACCGCAAAGCTGACCGTCTGCGGGCTTATCTGGCTGGGGTTGCCCGGATTGGGAAACTGTCCAACCGGGTGCATCGGAACGCTGTTGGCGCTGAGCAAACGCTGATCGCGCGCGCACGACCAGCTCGCTTGACTAGGCAAAGCCAATTGCGGATTCATTGATTCAACCGAATAGCCGCACATCACTCCCAGCGTGTACGCTTGCGTGCCGGGCACTGGGGATCCGGTGTTGGATCGTGCCATCCCGCCTCCCGGTGGTCCTCCACCCTCTCCGCCACCTTGTCGACCAGGGCCGCGATTGCCGCCTTGGCCCCTTTGGCCATTCTCAGGAACACAAGCCAAGGGCAGCGACGAACGTGGGGCAAAACATGTTCCGCTGGCGCCATCGGCGCTGCAGCTTTCGCCGGACGATTTTGCCTCGCATGCAGACAGCATTTCTGCAGTGGGGCCGCCGCCGCGGTTCCCATTGCCTTGACTGGCAACAGGAGCGCCAACGCACGCTGCAATGGCCAACGCCGATCCGGCTATCAAGACGGTATGCCTCACAACAAAGTTTGATTTTGACATTCGGCGCGTTTCCTTTTCTTCGCATGACCAATCAAGTGATCGCAAAAGACTGATCGCGTGAGAGCGAAGAGGATTCCCTCGCACGATCGCGCATTTTGCAAAGCAGTGGTCGCCATGATCTGGCTGAGCGCAAAGTGTGGAGCGAATATGGAAACCTATCTGTGCGAACAAAAAATTCGTCAGTTCGCTGCATCGGTTAAAGGCAATTGGCAGTCTTCCGAGGATCTTCGCCACCCTAAGTGTATGTTGGATAAACAAGGCAAGGGGTCAGACATGGCAGAAAACCAACACTTCATCGATACGTTGAGGGGTGTTGAGAAACAAGTAAATGG
Source organism: uncultured Erythrobacter sp. (assembly GCA_947502815.1). Classification (GTDB taxonomy): domain Bacteria; phylum Pseudomonadota; class Alphaproteobacteria; order Sphingomonadales; family Sphingomonadaceae; genus Erythrobacter. The sequence continues at coordinate 418,134 of CANNBH010000001.1, read as the reverse complement.
TGCCAGAAGAGGACTCTGTATGTGGCATTATATAATTGATATAGAACATTAATTTTAGATACAAAAATTGATTAGCCCCCAAAATAGCCCCCATACATCAATTCCAAGCTACGGCACGCGCGCTTGCGAACAGCAACTCAACGTGACCATCGAAGCAACGCTTCAGCCTGACTTATCACTGTGTTCACGGCTGTTGGGGCAAGGTCAGGAGGATAGCCAAACTTCTTGAGGATGCGGCGGACCAATATCCTCAGCTTTGCCCTCGCGCTTTCCTTGAGATGCCAGTCTACAGTGACGTTCTTCTGGAGCTGCCCGACTAATTCTTGGGCAATCATTCTAAGATCATCGCTACCTAGCGCATCCACCGCACTCTGATTCTCCGCCAAAGCGTCATAAAACGCCAGCTCCTCGTCAGAGAGGCCCATGTCGGCACCACGCTGAACTGACGCACTCAGTTCCTTTGCCATATCGATCAGCTCTTGGATCATCTCTAAGCTCGTGATGGCATTGGCGTGGTAGCGGGCTACCGCCGCCTCTAATCGTTCGGAAAATGCTCTGGCTTCGACAACATTCTGCTTTTGGCGAGCCTTGATCTCTCCTGCGAGCAGTTTGCGAAGTGCATCGAGTGCGAGGTTCTTTTGCTCCATTCCCTGTATCTCGTCCAGAAACTCGGGAGAGAGAACAGAGATTTCAGGGCTTCGCATTCCAGCTGCAGCTAAGACGTCGATGATTGTCGCGTCAGAGATTGCTTCGGAAATTAGCAGCCCAACTGCAAATTCCCGGTCTCGCCTACTCATCCCTGTTTTTGGGGAGGTTTTTGCCATCGCGGATTTCACAGCTTGGAAAAATCCGACCTCCTCTTTGACCTCTCGTGCATAGTCTGATGCGGACGCCAACGCGAAAGCTATCGACAACGCAGAAGCAAGGCTTTGAAACCGATTGAGTTCCTCTTTCTTGGACTTTTCATCATTTGCTGACGACGCTGCCTTCTGCTGCTTCTCCAAGACCCATTCAATTGCTCCAGCCAGTGCTCGGAGGCGTTCTTGAGGGGAGCCAACGAGGCCGTCCGAATAATCGTGTCCAGCAAAGACATCTCGGCACAGTTCGACTGCTTCTTGAAGGGCAGCCTGCGCTTCCTCTTCGTCAATCCCTGTTTGCTCGCGATCCGTTGCAGTGTAGTTTTGAAGTGCTTTTTGAAGATTCTGTCCTATTCCAATGTAGTCTACTACGAGTCCACCGGGCTTATCTCTGAAAACGCGGTTTACTCTAGCAATGGCCTGCATAAGGCCATGACCCCGCATTGGTTTGTCGATGTACATCGTATGCATCGACGGAGCATCAAACCCAGTTAGCCACATATCCCGTACAATGACGATCTTCAGCGGGTCTTCGGGATCACGTGCACGCTTAGCCAGCATATCCCGACGCGCCTTGTTCCCGATGTGCTCTTGCCATTCGAGTGGATCGGACGCAGACCCCGTCATCACAACCTTAATCGCGCCTTCTGTATCGTTAGCCGAATGCCATTCTGGTCGAAGAGCTACGATTTGGTCATAGAGGTCGACACAGATTTTGCGGCTCATGGCAACAATCATCCCTTTGCCATCGAGGGCAGTCTGTCGTCTCTCGAAGTGATCGACTATGTCCGCAGACACCTTCTGAAGCCTCGGCGCTGCTCCCACCAAACGCTCAACGCTCGTCCAACTTGCCTTAGCTTTTTCTTGTTCCGAAAGGCTCTCGTCGTCGAACAGCTCATCGATTGCTGCGTCGATCTCAGGAAGTTTTTCATCTTCCAACTCAACGCGGGCCAATCGGCTCTCATAGAAGATTGGTACCGTAGCCTTGTCCTCTACGGCTCGGCTGATGTCATAAATGTCGATGTATTCGCCAAAGACCGCTGGTGTGTTTGCGTCAGCAGATTCAATGGGCGTACCAGTGAACCCTGCGAATGAGGCGTTCGGCAACGCTTGACGGACATAGTGTGCGTATCCGTAGCGTCTGCCGCCTGTGCTCCGATTCAATTTCGCTTCAAAGCCATATTGGCTGCGATGAGCCTCGTCGGCGATGACAATGATGTTCGTGCGATCCGAAAGTTCGGGAAATTCTTCTTCGTCACGCTCAGGTGAGAACTTCTGCAAGGTGGAAAAGATAACACCGCCCGACTGTCGGTTGAGCTTTTGGCGCAGGTCGTCCCTGCTCTCAACTTGTTCGGGCGTCTGGCGGATCAGGTCTCGGCAAAGTGAGAATGTACCGAACAGCTGATCATCCAGATCGTTGCGGTCTGTTAGCACCACGATAGTTGGGTTTCGCAAGTCCTGTGAACGCGCAAGAAGACCGGCGAAGAACGCCATTAAGAAGCTCTTGCCAGAGCCTTGCGTATGCCAGATCACTCCGACCTTGCGGTCACCCTCTGCCCTGGCGGCATCGATGGCGTTTGTGAGTGCTTTTCTCGCGCCGTGGAACTGATGGTAGCCCGCAATAATCTTGAATAAACCGTCGCCTTTGTCGCCAAAGACTGTGAAATCTCGGATGAGCTGTAGCAGGTAGGCAGGCTCGAATACTCCGCGAATGAGAGTTTCCATCTCTCGCGGCCCTTCCGGTGTAAAGTCATCTTGTTCGCCTGTAATCGTACGCCAAGGCATGAAACGGTCTCGGCCAGCACTGAGAGAACCGATCCGGGCCAAAAGACCATCTGACGAGACTAGGCTCGCGTTTGTCCTGAAAATCGAAGGAATCTGTTGCTTGTAGGTCTGAAGCTGATTGTAGGCATCATCGACGGTCGCGCTCTCGCTTGCTGCGTTCTTCAATTCCAACACAGCAACGGGCAGGCCATTGATGAATGCAACGACATCGGGACGGCGGTTTTGTCCGTTCTCTACGACAGTGAATTGGTTAGTCACAAACCAATCGTTCTGAGCTGGATCATCGAAATCGATCAGCCAAACTTTGTCGCCTCGGATTGAACCGTCTTCAGCCCGGTATTCAACATCAATTCCTTGGACCAGCTGAGAGTGAATGCGTCGATTTTCTTCTAAGAGTGAGGGCGTCTCTGAAAACCCAATTTGGCGTACTGCCGTTTCCAATGCGTCGTCTGGAATACGGGGGTTTATCCGAGCAGCCGCTTCTCGCAGTTTCTCCCAGAGGATAACCTCGGTATTCGACTGACGCACTTTGTTTGGCCCGTCGGGTGCCACATCATCAGGCTCGCCATAGGTCCAGCCCAGCTCCTGAAAGATAGCGATAACGGCCTGCTCGACGAGGTCTTCGGTGAAGCTCAAAGCGGGCCTCCATCCAAAGCAAAGAGGAGGTCCTCAAGCCACATGTCATGATCCGTTTCGTGGTTCTCGACTGGATACCAAATGGGATGAATTTCTGCCTCATTGAGTTCAATGTGCTTTGGGTTTCGGTTGTCCTGACCGGGATCGGCAAGGAAGGCATAATGTCGAAGCCCTGTCGCGCCGTTTATCTTCTTGATGTCCTGCAGGGCTGCGATGGTGCGATCAGTGGCGAGGCTGCAGCCCATAAAAAGGAGGCTTCGGTTTGTGATGAGGTGATTGAGCGTACCGGGAACCGTGCTTTCGTTGCCGTAAGCCGCCGCATACTCGGTGGTTGTCAGAACCCGTCCGTTCTTTGACGTCGCAGTTCCATGGATCTTGAAGAGCACATTTTCTCCGCTCGCTGCCTCTTTTGGTGCATCGATAATCGCCGCTCCGGCATAGACTTGAGCGAAATTGGCAGCGTTCTCCTCGTAAACCTTCTCTAGGACGTGATCAAAGTTTGTCGTCACGCACCCCAGCTTGAACAGCTCTGGGATCAGTCGCACTGGCCCCTGCGGATCAAAAAGCTGCGCAGCAAAATAGTTCTCGATCTGCTCTGCCAGCATGTTCTCATCGAGATCATCCGCGATCACTTGAGCTGCATCTGAGAAGCGGCCCTCTTCTATCGCTGCCTCGACCTTATCGAGTACTGTTGGATCATTTTGTGCGAGTTCGCACAAAAAAGCGCCCCACATAGGAAAGCCGCTCGGCTTTGACATACCCGCGCCAACGAAGGGGAGAATTTGTTGCTGGGCATGGCGTTCGGCGAGGCGGTTGAATCGCGGAAGACAACCACAATCGTCCAACATATCGCGAACGCGATCTCGTGCCTGGTCCTGCTGACTACGGACCCATTCGACCAAGTTGGTTTGGTAGTCATCTGAGGCGTGGTCCTGAAACGCCTTTCCGCTTGAATATTGTGTATCGCCCCACACGACAGGCGAGACCTCGTCCAAATAGTCGTGGAAGCGAGGTTCGAAATATCTCTTCATGCCGCTGCCTCCGCAGCACCTAATCGAATTTCTCCTGTCATTAGCTTTGGAAGCAACAGGTCGCGAAGATGAGCGAGCGTTCTGGCCTCTTTAGAATTAGCTTCTGCCTTCGTCAGCAAAAGAGCCAAGACATCATTTGCAGCCTCTCTGACTTGTGATCCCGGATCGACCAATTCCAGAGCGTTTATGTCTCCATTCGAAACGAATGGCTGCGCGGCACCCTTTTTGATAGGCTCCAAATCCAGCGCTTGCAGTGAGAGATAGAACCATTCCGCCTGCATGGAGTGCGGAAGATCAAAGAACGACGCGTTGTTATTGACCCAAGCTTTCCCGCGATGGGCTACGAAGTTTCCGCAGTAGGCCCCTACGCGACCAACGGTGATTACGAATCCATCAGCATTGAATTTGTCGGCGTTGCCCATGTGACCCGCACCACCGAACACCGGAAACGCCCCATTCTCGACAAATTCAGTTTTCGGTAGCTGTTTACCTCCTCGCAACCTGCCAAATTCTCCGACCTCTTTTTTAATCCAACCCTCCGGCAAATCAATTGCGCCAAGTGCGGCTGGGAAGAGGGATGCGAGGATAGTGGCTTTTTCGGCCGGGAAGGCTCCGCCCATAATAGCAACGGGATCGGTTGCCCCCTCCATCTGGCGGCGGGTGGGGCCGAAGTCGACGAACCAGTCTCGAAACAAAGCTTGCGCCATCTCCTCCAGCGTCTCGTTCATCTGCCGATTTAGTTCGATTTTGCTATCGAGAGATGCCAGAGTTTTCGCTATTGCGCATTGAGTTGGAAGGTCAGGCCAGTTGACTTGCACCTCCCGCAAAATACCGAGATTTATGTGGGGCACGCCGGTTTGAATTGTCGCATTTTCGACGTAATCGTCGAAGATAGGTGACGTTAGAAAGTAATAAACAAAGTCCCGGTTAGCCTCTCGCTCGTCCACGCGCACAGCCATTTGGCTTTGCGATACGACAAAGTTCGAGTGCTCGGATTCTTCCGGTACGATGGAAACTTGCCCCAAGGTCCCGCGCTGAGTGACGATAATGTCACCGGGGCGAGCGGTATTTGATTTCAGATCACACAGATACTTTTCCTGCGAAATATACGCATAATTGCCTCCAATCCAGCGACCAGAATGTTGCATGTTGCTCCCGCGAATGACTGGCACACCGCTTTCAACGTAATCGCCTTGGGTGAGTTTGGAGCCAAAGGGGCCACCAATAATGCGCCTTTTGCCTCCCAGCGCCTCGGCCAATGAAGTCACAACTTTACTCCATTTAATGCAGAAAGAATCTGGCCATTGAGGTGTTTGGCGGTCGAAAAATGATCTTCTAGTTTACTGCGCAACTCGTCGAAGTTCACTTGGAATGGCACACCATCATCATCTTCCTCGACCGCACCTACATACCGTCCGGGTGCGAGCACGTGATCAAACTTACGGATCGCCTCTAAGTCAGCAGATTTGCAGAAGCCCGGCTCATCTTCGTAAGCCTCCCAATTGTTTGCCTCGACTGTCTGAGGCTTGGCGCGCCAGCGGCGGTATGTTCCCGCAATCTTCTCAATGTCATCATCCGAAAAAACACGCCGAACACGGTCCGCCATATGCCCCAGGCTGCGCGCATCGATAAACAGCACTTCGCCTTGCCGATCCCGCAAACCATTGGCGCTTTTGTTCCGACTCAAAATCCAGAGGCAAACCGGAATCTGCGTCGAATAGAAAAGCTGTCCCGGCAAAGCGACCATGCAGTCCACGCGGTCTTCTTCGATCAGCCGCTTCCTGATCTCTCCCTCTCCGCTTGTCTGTGATGACATCGAGCCATTGGCGAGTACAACGCCTGCATGTCCTCTTGGAGCGAGGTGATGGATGATATGCTGCAGCCACGCGAAGTTGGCGTTCCCTTTGGGCGGGGTGCCATATTGCCAGCGCGCATCTTCGACGAGCCGCTCTCCGCCCCAATCCGAAATGTTGAAAGGAGGGTTGGCGATCACGTAGTCCGCCTTGAGCGTAGGGTGCTTATCTTGATGGAATGTGCCTGCACTGTCCCATTGAATGTCCGCATCAATACCGTGGACGGCGAGGTTCATCTTCGCCAGCCGCCACGTCGTATGGTTGATCTCCTGACCATAGACCGCGAGGTTCAGCGGATTGCCTCCGTGTTCCTCAATGAACTTCTCAGACTGGATGAACATGCCGCCCGAACCGCAACACGGATCGTAGACGCGGCCCTCATAGGGTTCGAGCATTTCTACGAGTGTTCGGACTACGGAGCGCGGAGTGAAAAACTCTCCCCCACGCTTGCCCTCGGCTCCAGCAAAACCTGAAATGAAATACTCGTAGACGCGGCCCAGAAGGTCTCGCGCCCGGTCGGCATCATCATGCAGTTTGATATTGGAGAACAGATCGACCAGCTCTCCCAGCATTGTTTTGTCGAGCGTCGGTCGAGCATAGATCTTGGGAAGAACCCCTTTAAGCGACTCATTGGTGGGGACAGCCTCGATTGCCTCCATCGCATCATCAATGATCTTTCCAATGCTCTCAGAACGAGCCTGTGCCTGAATATGCGACCAACGTGCCTTCTCCGGCACCCAGAACACGTTTTCGGCGAGATATTCTTCCGGTTCTTCAGGATCAGCGTATTCGTCCTGCGACAGCTGATCGTGCATCACCTTAAACGCTTCAGAAATGTATTTGAGGAAGATCAGCCCAAGCGCGACATGCTTGTACTCTCCGGGTTCTATGCCCCCTCGCATTTTGTCCGCCGCCTTGAATAGGTCAGCCGCGAAGTCGAGATCAGACTGCCGAGTTGAAGTGTTCATAGAATGCCTGCCGAACTTTTATTGATTTACCATCAGATATTACTGGAGTTGGAGCCTAGCGCATTGCGGTGAAAAGGAATATGGCCTTCTAGCATTTCAAGTGCTTGAAGTGCGCAATAGCCATTAGGCGGCAAAGCGGAACTCTTCGCACACCTCTTGCAATTCGGTGTCGCTCGGCACCGCCAAGCCTAATTCGGATAGCCACTCAGAAACCCATTTTCGCCTACTCAACGACCATTTGTCTTCACTAGGGCGATTTAACGCGATGCTTCGAGCGCGGATCAACTCATCGATAGTTGTCATAGCGGTCGCGGCAATACGCTGGCGCTCGAGATGCTCATTTAGTAGCGCATCATCGAAAGCCAGATTCTCGCGAACGGACCTAACGACGCCGGGTGATGATTCAATCTTTTGACGAGAAAGGGATAAGCTCTGTTGAGCTACGGGCAAAGTCCCGATCAGTGCGGATAAGACCTGTTGCAGGCCTTTCGTCACATAAGGCGCTGGCAACACTGTTTCACCATCGACTTGCCGATGGTGGAATGCCAAAAGTAGGCCAGTCAGCGTCCTAAAAATGTCCATGAAATTTGGGAGCCCGTTGAGGTTACCACGTGCGACATGCTTCTCGAGTTTCTTGTCTACATGCCTTTGAACGAAGCCCCAGATGGCCTCTCGCAGCTCTTCTACGGAGCTGCCAGTCGTGCCTAGCATCCAGCTATCTGGAACATCGGTCGAAAATGGATCTCGGGCGCGCCATCTTTGAGGTGGGCGACCGCTAAACTTCGAGCCATCGTCAAATCTAATGTTCACGTTGTTGAAGAATTCGATGACATCGTTCACGTCATGAAGCGCGTTGGCATAGTCGACGACCCCCTCTCCGGTATCTTCAATTCGGTTTAGGCGATTGCCTATTCTTCCACCGTCAGATCGATCAACGAGTAATCGCGCCAGCTGAGCTACAGAGGTCGGGCTACTGGTTTCCATTTTCCCATCAACTTCGGCTTGTAAAAAGGCGAGTACGGGGCGGTCAAATGATCGGCACAGCTCTTCGTCTAGGGGAAACTCGAAGTCTCGTTGGGACCGAGATAGGGGGCGCACAAGGAATGGGTGTTGTTCTCCCTTTCGAATCAGTCGGAGGGAAATTTCATCGGCTACCGGCGGGGCCTGGATCGTACCAAGAAGGGAGCCTTGTTCGGTCAACCGAACAAATCGTATCTGCAGCTCAGTGATTGTCGGCAGCGGCTCGGGCTCAGGAATTGGCCTCTCTTCGAACTCCCCTGGGCTAATTGGCGAAATAGCGAGATCTTCGTGCGCCAAGATCGCGGATGGCCTTTGTTTTGTCGAGAACCACAAGCATACTTCCCGGTTACCGCCCTCCAACGCTGCGTGACTGATGTTAGCACTGCCCGTCAGCCAAAAAGTCTCCTTTGGAGTTTCGAACGCTAACGCCTTCGCGTGCACGTTACGGCCCGATGCTTGAGACGTTGCCGAAAAGAGTTGAATGGTGGCGTTTGCTTCCTGAACTGCCTGTAGGATTGCGGTTGGCAGATTGCTGTAACTCGGTTGAGCAATGACTTCGATTGGGGCGTTAGGCCAAGCGGACTTTGCACGCTCGACAATCGAGAGGCGCTTATCGAAGTATGGTGCGAAGAGGATTACTTTTTCGACCTTGCGCTTCTTCAAACGCCCGATGACCTGGCTCAAAAGCGTAGCATCGAAATTCGAGAGAACTTCGAGGCCGTTAGCCTCGCTGGTTGGGTACTCATTGTTTATCCACGGGAATGCACGTTCAATCGGTGCGAATATCTCTTTCTCAAGTGTTTTGGCGAGCGGCCCAGCATCTAACGCCATGCGTCGAAATAGTTGAAACACCGCGGCGTGTACTGGTTCATTGGAGGAATGAGTTTCCGCGTTCAGATCAGCCTTAAAGGCCGAGATAAGCTCGAAATTATGGCCGGTCCCTGACGCGGTACAATTGTTGCTTCCGACAGAAGCGAGGCAAGCCCTATCTCCGATTGTCAGATAGAGTTTGGGGTGGAAGACACCCTGGTCACATCTGATCGGAACCACAAAGTAGCGCCGGTCAAATTGCGCTCCTTGTCGTCCACTCGCAAGCAACTCGCCATACCGGCCTTCATCCATGAAAACTAGAATCCGATCCGCAGAACTGAATGACTTGGTTGGCAAGATTCTTTGCTCAAAGAAGAGCGGATCAAACTCATAAGTGGCGACTAAGGCGTACTTGGCTTTCGCCTCGCCAAGGAACTTGAGGAAATCAAGGTTCATTGCCTCAACTCCCAATGCATGATGCGAGCAAAGCCGCACCATCGTTCGTTAGCTTCTGCCGCGACTCCTGATCTGTGATTAGACGAAGATCGCGAAGGATTTGGATGATACTAGGAAAGCGTGCATTGCCAAGATCCACATCATCGCGATTGATGTCATTTCCTACAATGCGCGTACCTTCAAGGTGGAAGAGAGACGGGCTTCCACCTACACCCCGCTCATAGCTCATCGCTTCGTGCTGGCGAATAACATGACGTGACAATACACGCTTCAAGACTGTTCGGTTGCTGCGCTGCCACCAATCTGAGCCGAACTGACTTTCTAGGCCATCAAGCAGTCCCGGTAACGAAACGTCATTGGTCTGGTCCAATACCTTTCTTCTGTTCCAGCCTTGGTGACGCTTGTGGGTTGCGTACCGAAATCTGATAGCGAGCGTGAAGAGGAGTATTCCCGCTATTGCAGGACCGGCTGGCCCCGTAACCATTCCCTCATCGACCAAAAACGAGCGGAGTTGATGCTCGATCATTTTGCACGAACGCAATTTCTCGGAACCATCCTGCCCAATCTCAAGCAGAGCATCGGTCTCGATCCCCATGCGGGCCAAGGTACTCGCAGGTGTCAAATCCCAAAATGATTCTGTTGGATTCAAAGGCAACTTATCGGCCAAAGATACCCGTGCATCTGCACTATCAAAGTCTTGAACGATCTCTTCGATAGTGAGCCCGGCTGGATGACCACGCACTGATCTGGCGATGCCAGCCAAGAGACTTTCCAATGATACGGTCAGGTAGTTGTGAAAATGAAAAACTCGCCAGCGTTCGGCGATGTCATCAAGTTCCTCCGGTATTGTAATGACTATTTCGGATTGCTCATCAGACGGAGATTTTAAACGCCGATAGAATGTCAGATGATCGATGACTTCTCGCGAAAGGACCAGCCCATTCGCGTCAGCGACTTTTGCGGCATACATGAACAGGAGCAGGCTCATGCGACGCCGGTAGTGAGAATTGTCTTCGCCCTGGATTTCGGTTGCAAAGAAGAGGCTGCGTAGTGGTTCAAGGTCGCACCCGTCGGCTTTTTGCAATTCGCAAAGACCGGCTCTGCCTCCGAATTCATTGAGCAACTCAAAAGGTAGCGCATCTCGATCAGGCCGAGCTTGAAGATACGCAGTCTCCGCCACAGCCTTAGAAAACGAACGAGCCAATTCCATGCCTAGAGGCGAAAGTCTGCCAGCCGACAACTGGTCGGTCTGCTTCTCGTCAAAGTCTCCTTTGTCGTCGTTTCGGTCTTCTTGCTCCTCACTTAGAAACACGCCGAGATTGATTAGTGAGCCCTTGTACGCCGCAAAGCCTCCTTCCTTGTCCTCTAGGTGTTTCCATGCGCGTAAATCAATTGGGTCACGTCCGAGGTCACTTGCAATTGATTGTGCACCGTTGGATCCCTGTAGAGCCCCACCCTCGCATGGTTGACCTCCGTGATGCAGCACTGCTCCCAATGCCATCGCCCTTTCATCCGAAAGGACATGCGACATTACCTGGGGCAGCTCAGTGTTTTGACCCAGCGCGTCCCAAGCTCGTTTAAAGGCCCAAGGGAAGAATGAGTAGTACCGTGCTCGTGGAGTGATCGATGTTATGCAGTAAGACAATTCATCACTTAAGCGAGCACCAACCCTTAGGGTAAGGCCGAGTGGATCAGCTACTCCAGAAGTAGGGAGCTCGGCATTCCAGTAAAGTAGATATCGATCGTCGTTTCCAGGGCGTTCTAGATCAATCACAATGTACCTTTCAGCGCCTCATGATGTTCGAAACCCAAACAAAAGCAACCCACCGGAGCGCTGAATGAGGTCAAGCTGAAATGTCGGTCAGATTTTTGGTTGCTTTGGAAATTGTGAGAAGATTTGAGCATCCCACCTCGAGAAATAAGGGTGTTTTTTCAGTGTGTTACTTGATTAGACAGCTTTGGTAGTCTTGCTTTGGTGTAGGGTGAATTGTTTTTGGTAGGAATCAAGGCAGAATCCACCCACCCGATAAGGCCACACGAATGAGAAGACAGCCGATAAGGCGTATCATATCAGTCCAGTGTAATCGGTTTAACCTACTGACAACTTCCCACTCCGTTTATCGCGCATCGCTATGGGCGATCAGTCCAGGCCCCCACCGACTTGAGTGCCATGTCGTCACTCTGAGCGTGGTCCTCAGTTCACCTTGTTTTTGGTGTGGCGTTTTGCCCGTTTATCCTCATCGCCAGTCAGCGAGGCTTTGAGAGGGGTGGGTGATGCCCCCGGAGTGTACAACCGATTTAGCGCTGGTGAAACGCTTTGTGGTTTAACCTTTGCCCGCAAATGTCGGATTGTTAGGCCTTACCAAGGCAACTTTGCTTTTTTGCTCGGGAGAAAGTGCCAATTCACATAAGCCGAAAAGGCGACGCACGTAGCTTTTGGAGTGCTTCGTACGCAACCTACACGTACGATCATTCCTCCTCTTGGTTTACCAATTTTTTGATTGATGCAGTGGTGATGAGACGCCGCCTACCAATGGTCCGGCTCTCAAGTTTGCCATCATTCATTAAGCCGTAGACAGAGCTACGACCAACACCAAGCAGTTCGCCTGCCTCAATGATTGAAACAAGAAGTTTTTCCATCGTGTGCGCCTCCTTTGCTGACGATTGTCAACGTGCGCACATGATTTGGATGCAACTGAAGAATTAGTCGTGCAACAAGGTGCAAGAACGTGCAAAAACCGGGTTTTGGATTCTACTCTTGATGGTTCAACCGTCTAAACAAAATTCTCGCTCTCTTTACAACTGACGAAGGGCCTACCTGCATCCCCTGTTGCGCGAACCAATCGAGCATCGCTTCGGTGATATCCGATTGACGTACTGGTTTTAGATCTCCGATGTACAACTGGACGGCGATGTACGACCACATTTCATCCCAATGTCCAGCTAACGGTCTTCCGCCAGTATTCTTCACTTTAACGTGTTCGGCGGCATTGATTTTGCCGCCAACAAAACTTGCTTTTCGTACCGTGAGCTTGACTAAGAATTCACGTCGCATTGCGTTGAAGGCTGAACCGCCAATTGCAACCATCCCGTCGGGTCCGCCCTTGCGAGACACGACCTCCAACAATCGCACGAATTCGTCCCAAATGTGTTGGAGGAGCTTAGTCATAGCTTCCTCCGCAAGGGATTGGGTTTCATCACTTGTATCGACCGATGCGAGCGCGGCTAGCAGGCTTTGACTTCGCTCTTCAACGAGGTCCGAAATCGCGGCGACTGTGGCCCGGACTGACCGCTCAACAGAAGATGCGTCTTGAAGATCAAGGCCATCCCATATCGGAGCAATGTACGTTGGAAACTCGGTTTCTGCAGCCTGTGTATGTTCGCGAATGATCTGGGTGAGTTGTTGTTGATCGCTGTCGTCCATCAAACGACAGTTCATGGAAATTCGCGACATGTCTAGGTTTACCCAAGGAGCCGTCCAATGGTTGTCAGCGAAATGTCTAGCTCACGCTCTTCATTCTCATGGACACCACGCTACCTCCGTCACGAAGGCGGTCCAAGTAGTCGCTCCACCATTGGGCCATTTCAATGCGTTCCATCCAATATGGTGAACGATTGTAGGTGCCGCGAACGGCGTTTTTGTCCTTGTGTGACAGTGCTCTCTCAATAGCGTCTGGGTTCCATTTACCCGACTCATTGAGCAAAGAACTCGCCGTAGTTCGAAATCCGTGAGCTGTCATTTCGCTACCAGCAAAACCCAGTCGCCTAAGCCCACCGTTGATTGCATTTTCAGACATTGGTCGAAGCTTGGTACGAGCGGAAGGGAAGACAAACTCAGAATGACCTGAAAGGCCTTCCATCGAGCGCAGAAACTCGACCGATTGCCTAGATAGTGGCATCGCGTGATCGTCCTGCCGTTGCTTCATTCGGCTGGCTGGGATGATCCAGATTGCATTGTCCAGGTCCAATTCTGCCCAGCGCATTTTGCGAACTTCGCCGGGTCGCTGGAACACATGCGGAGTTAGCTTGAGTGCGATCATGGTTGTAGGCTCACCCGAGTATACGTCGATAGCCCTTAGAAGCTCTCCCAGCCGTGAAGGGTCTGTGATGGCGGCAAAGTGCTTTACGACCGGAGCCGCCAACGCGCCTCTCAAAGCGTGAGCGGGGTCAACCTCCGCGCGTCCGGTGGCAATCGCGTATCGAAACACCCGGCTGGCGAATGAACGCATGCGATTAGCGGTCTCTCGTTTCCCAGCATTCTCCACCTTCTTGAGCGCATGCAGCACCTCTCGCGGGGTTATGTCTGCAATCGGCAACTTTCCAATGCTCGGGCGCAGTTGATCTAGAAACCAACGGTTCTTCGATAGGGTAGTCTTGGCCAGCCCGTCTTTCTCGCGTTTCTCAAGGAATTCGTTGGCAATCGCCTCAAAGCTATTTTCAGCGCCAAGCTTTGCCGCCGCCTTCTCTTCTTGCTTGCGGCGTGCTGGATCAATGCCGAGCGCCAATTCGCTCCTCGCCTCGTCACGCAGTCGCCGCGCTTCCTTGAGGCTTAAGTCTGGATAAAGGCCCAGCGACAGCTTCTTCTCCTTGCCCGCGAATCGAAACTTCAGGTTCCACCGCTTTGAGCCCTTGGGAGTGATGAGCAGGTAAAGGCCCTTTTCATCTGACAGTTTCCAATTCTTTTCCCGTGGCTTAGCGGCACGAATAGCATTGTCCGTTAGAGGCATTGGGGGCCTTTCTCGTCAAAATCGGCATAAATTGCCCTGCATTTGCTTGAGAAGCCCCCACCGCGGCCCCAAGAGCCCCCAGCTGTCGACGAACTTTGACGAACGCCAGCAGCCAGAAACTGACCATTATTGGCAGATTTCTGGAGTTTTTTCAACCGTCAGCGAACTGTGATGAATGTGTAAATGGTGCCCAGAAGAGGACTCGAACCTCCACGCCCTTGCGAGCGCCAGCACCTGAAGCTGGTGCGTCTACCAATTCCGCCATCTGGGCACGGGTGGCGAGCAGCTCATGATGCTCTCGCCGGGTAGGGGGGGCCAATAGCGTCCGGCTCGGCAGCCTGTCAACGTGAAACCGCGTGGCGCATGCGGTAATAGGTATCGGAGGCGCTTGCCCAAAGCCGCGCATTGAAGCATGGGGCATGTGCAAACCACGATGCTCTTAAGGGATATGAGCAATGACCAAACCTTCGCCCGACACCGCCCCATTGAACGACGCCTTGATCACCGTCTTTGGCGGAGGCGGATTTATCGGCAATTATGCCGTCCAGAGCCTGTTGTCGCGCGGCGCCCGCGTGCGCATTGCCAGCCGCAATCCATCTTCTGGTTTTGCGCTCAAACCGCTGGCCAATTTGGGGCAGCTGCAATTTGCCCATTGCGATATCACAAAGGACGATAGCCTGAAGGCCGCGCTTCATGAAGCGACCCATGTCGTCAATCTTGTTGGCGGATTTTCCGGCGATCTGACGCAGTTGATGGGAGAGGCTCCGGGCCGCATGGCGGCGATTGCTTCCGCAAATGGCGTTAAGAGTTTTGTCCATGTGAGCGCGATTGGGCCCGATGCCGATAGCAGCGCAGACTATGCCCGCGCCAAAGCGTTGGGTGAGCAGAGCGTTCTCGATGCCTTTCCGACCGCAACGATCCTTCGGCCCTCCATCGTGTTTGGCAAGGATGATGGTTTCCTCAACATGTTCGCCGGCATGATCGAAATGCTGCCCGCCCTCCCCGTCTTTGGCCCCGATGCGAAACTGCAATTGGTCTATGTCGATGATGTGGCCGGAGCGATTGCAGTCGCGCTTGAAGACCCCGCCGCTCATGGAGGCCACGTCTATGAGCTGGGCGGTCCTGAGCAGCTTTCCATGATGGAGATCAATCAGCGCGTGGCAACCGCCCAAGGGCGCACGCGCCGCTTTATCGCGATGCCGGATCCTTTGTCGGGGCTGTTCGCCAGCCTGCCCGGCACTCCGATGAGCAAGGATCAATGGACCTTGCTTAAGGCCGGAAGCACCGTTTCGGGCGATGCCCGCACCTTTGCCGAACTGGGCATTACCCCGCGTCCACTGGGGCTGTTCCTCGACAAATGGATGACGCGTTACCGCAAGTTCGGTCGTTTTGGCCTTAGCAATGAACGCAGCAAGGAACGCGAGAGCGCCGCTTGACCGCCCCACAGCTCTTGGACGTTTTGTGCTTAGACTTGGACCGCTTTGCTCGGTTTTAGAAGCATGGTTTGACGGGCGCAGCGGGCCAAAAAGTGTAACTTTTTGTTTTTCGCAAACATGCGCTGCAGACACCATTCACCCGGCATACCGCCGTCTGTCAGTGTAGGAAAATCAGACCGCCAGTAAGCAGAATTTCTGCAGCGCGTTTGCCGCCGCTTACAAGCTATCCCCATACAGGGTTAGCAGATCGGCATAGGCCAGTTCGGCCGCATCCGGCGCATAGGCAGGGCTGTCGGGCACGGTCCAGCCGTGATCCCCCGCATAGACTGCGACCTTAGCCTGCCGTCCCGCCTGATCAGCGGCCTCAGCAAAGGCTGTCTTGTCATCAGGCGCCGCGGCGTCATCATCTTGAGCGACAGCGATAAGGAAGCTTGCGTCTGCCTGCTCAAGAAGCCGGTGCGGGCTAAGCGGGTCGTCTGCTCGAACCAAGCCGCCACCATGAAAACTGGCCGCCGCTTTGATCCGATCAGGCACCGCCGCCGCGCTCCAGACTGTGAAGGGACCGCCCATGCAATAGCCCTGCGTTCCGATACCCCGATCGCTATCAACCGCGCCTTGTGCATCCAGCCATGCCGCCGCCGCGCTAGCATCGCGCCCGATCGCCTCCGCGGTGAGCTTTTCGCGCCAAGGGCTGACAACGCCAAAACCGCCGGCCTCGATTAGTCCCGCAAAGGTTGGAAACTGTTCGCCAGCAACATCGCGGTAATAGGGGTTAAGGACCAGCACCGCATAGCCTTTGCCTGCCAATCGCCGCGCCATATTGCGCTTGGATTCGCGCAAGCCCGCGATGTCGGGCCAGAAAATCACGCCTGGGTGCGCCCCGTCTGCAGGATGAACCCAAAATGCGTCCATTGTGCCATCTTCGGTATCAAAAGTGACCGCGCTTTCAGTGACAGCCAGGGAGGCTTCACCTTCCGGCAAAAGTGCGCTGGCCTCACTGCAGGCAGACAACACCGCCGCCGATCCCGCAAGGGTGCCTGCCATCGCGCCAAACTGCCTGCGGTTGAGAGGCGAGTCTTTCAGGCTTGCCGCCCATTCCTTCAGTTTCGTTTCATCGCACATTGACCGGTCTTCCTTGTGATTGAATGTTCGTTCAGGCGTCTAGCACATTCAACCCGCCCTTACCGATAGGGAAGTCGTGATGGACAATCGCCAGATCACAAGGCAACATGCGCGTTGAGAGAGAGGGTTTCATGAACAGAGCAATTTGGGCGGCATCAGTTTTGATGCTCGGCACGCTGGGCGTTGCCTCCTGCAACGATGCAGAACTTTTTGACGCATTCGGCAGTGAAAGCGGCATAACCGCAGAAATGCTGACGGGCGCGGGTGAAGACAACGCCAATTGGATCACCCATGGCCGCACCTATTCAGAACAGCGCTTCTCCCCGCTCGACGCGATCAGCACAGACAATGTCGCCGATCTCGGCCTTGCTTGGTCCGCCGATATGGACACCGCGCGCGGTCAGGAAGCGACGCCGCTGGTCCTTGATGGCAAAATGTATCTGACCACCGCGTGGAGCAAGGTTAAGGCCTTTAACGCTGCCACAGGTGAACCGCTGTGGGACTATGACCCCGAAGTGCCCGGAGAGACCGCTGTCAGAGCCTGCTGCGACGTGGTGAACCGGGGGCTGGCAACATGGGGCACATCCTTGTTCCTTGGCACGTTGGATGGGCGTCTGGTCTCTCTCGACCGGGATACAGGAGCGGTCCAATGGGAAGCGCAAACCACAGATCCTGATAAAAGCTACACCGTCACAGGCGCGCCGCGCGTGATTGATGGAAAGATCATTATCGGCAACGGCGGCGCCGAATTTGGCGTGCGCGGATATGTTGCCGCCTATGATGTGAGTGACGGCGAAGAGCTGTGGCGGTTTTATACCGTGCCCGATGGGAATGAAGGCGGTGAAAGCCCCGAATATCTGCAAGCGGCTGCTGAAACGTGGAACACCGATGTCCTCGCCGGGTCCGATGCAATTGGCGGCGGCGGGACCGTGTGGGATTCAATGGCCTATGATGCCGAACTCGACCTGCTTTATATCGGTGTTGGCAATGGCAGCCCATGGAACCGCGCCTATCGTTCACCGGGCGAAGACGGAACCGGTGAAGGCGACAACCTCTACCTTTCCAGCATTGTCGCGATCCGGCCCAGCACAGGCGAATATGTTTGGCATTACCAAACAACGCCGGGCGAAACATGGGACTACACCGCCACACAGCATATCATTCTGGCGGACATGGAAATTGAGGGCGAACAGCGTCAGGTCTTGATGCAGGCGCCAAAGAATGGGTTTTTCTATGTGATCGACCGGGCGACGGGCGAGTTTATTTCAGCGGAGCCCTATGTCGCAGTGAACTGGGCCAGCGGGATCGACCCTGAAACGGGCCGGCCCATCGAAAACCCTGAAACGCGGGTGGACAAGACTGGGCAACCTGCGGTGGTCACGCCCGGCGCGTTGGGCGGACACAATTGGCACCCGATGGCCTACCACCCCGATGAAAACCTCGTCTTCATTCCCGCATTCGAAGCGGCGATGGTCTATGCTCCTGAAGAAAACTGGAAGCCGGATCGGGCACGCGGGTTCAATGTGGGCTTCAATCTCGGCGCAGGCGACCTGCCGCCAGATTTGGGTATGCGCCGCGAAGTTGCTGGCACGTTGCGCGGCATGCTGGTCGCGTGGGACCCTGTGGCGCAGGAGCCGCGATGGACCGTTGAGCATCCCGGACCTTGGAATGGCGGATTGCTCGCAACGGGCGGAGGTCTGGTGTTCCAGGGAACCGCGGGAAGCGAATTCAACGCCTATGATGTCAGTTCGGGCGAGAAGCTTTGGAGTTTTGCGGCGCAGACCGGCGTTGTGGCCCCTCCCATCACCTACACTGTTGATGGAGAGCAATATGTCGCTGTGCTGGCCGGTTGGGGCGGCGCCTATGCGATCACTGTTGATGGCGGCTTACTTGAGGACAAAGCGCCGGTGCGCAATGTCTCTCGCCTGCTCGTCTTCAAATTGGGCGCAGACGGTGCACTGCCGGCTGAAAAGGAATTGGTCGATCTTCCACTTGATCCGCCGGCGAGCCGCGCATCAGCGCAGACCATTGCGCTGGGCGGTGAGAAATACGCGCGATATTGCGCGGTATGCCATGCCCCCGCTGCGGTCGGATCAACGGTTCTGCCAGATCTGCGCCGTTCCGGCACTTTGGGCAATGCGGGCAGCTGGGCTGCGGTGGTGCATGACGGCATCTTGAAGGAAAACGGCATGGTCGGCTTTGCTGAATCCATGTCCCGTGAAGAGATCGAGGCGATCCGCGCCTATGTCATCCACCGCGCAAATGAAGACAAGGCAATGGAGAACGCGCCTTAAATTTTAGGCCGCAAAAAAGTTCAGTTCGAGCAGCACATTGTTGGGGTCTGTGGTGAAAATTTGCCGCAGACCCGCTGCAGGCACTTCGTTGATCTCGTAATCCGCTCCCCGGCTATCAAGCCGCGATTTCACCTCTTCAAAATCACCGCAACGCAGCGCGACATGGTGGATTGCGCCGGTCGTCTCGCCATCGGCCACTGAACGGTCAAACAGCCTTGGGAAATCGGATGAATTGAGATGGAGGATGGCGTTGCCGCCTGCGTCAAACATCCAGCGGACCTGCTCCGGCTTCATCGGCGGCGGACCATCGCCCTCTTTCAGATCGAGCAATTCGGCATAGAACCGGGCCGTGTTGGCAAGGTCATCCGTGATGATATTCACGTGGTCTAGACGTTCGACAATCATGATCCTGCCCTCTCTTGGTGAATATTAGCCCCGGAACACGACGGTCCGGCCAC
Source organism: uncultured Erythrobacter sp. (assembly GCA_947502815.1). GTDB lineage: Bacteria > Pseudomonadota > Alphaproteobacteria > Sphingomonadales > Sphingomonadaceae > Erythrobacter. The sequence goes on along the minus strand of CANNBH010000001.1, from coordinate 398,681 downwards.
CATTCATCAGCACCCGCTCTTCGACAAAAAGGCGCACCGCCTCTGCCAAGACGCGGCGTTCAATATCGCGCCCTTTGCGGATCAAATCGCGGGGCGTATCGGCATGGCTGATGCGTTCAACATCTTGATGGATGATCGGCCCTTCGTCTAAATCTGCGGTGACGAAATGTGCGGTTGCACCAATGACTTTGACCCCGCGCTCATGCGCCTGATGATACGGCCGCGCCCCTTTGAAACCGGGGAGGAAACTGTGATGGATATTGATGCAGCGGCCATCGAAATGCGCCGATTGTTCGTCAGAGAATATCTGCATGTAGCGGGCCAGCACAATCAGTTCCGCATCGCAGTCTTCGGCGATTTTGCGCATCTTGGCTTCGGCGTCGGTCTTGGTTTCGCGCGTTACAGGCACATGATGAAACGGAATATCACCAATATTTGTGCGAATGGCCACGTCACGCGGGTGATTGGATACCAGCGCGACGGGTTCAATATTCAGTTCCCCCGTGCTCCAGCGATACAGCAGATCGACAAGACAGTGATCCGCCTTGCTCACCATAATGAGCACGCGGCGTGGCCGATCCTGCGACACAATTTTCCATTGCATTGCGAATGGGGCGGCGAAGTCTGAGAATTCTTTGCGCAGACTGTCTGCACCGGTGTCTGCCGGGTCAAAGGCAACCCGCATGAAGAACCGGTCGCCGCGGCCATCGTCATTGGCACTGTCACTGGCATCGTTGAATTGCTGCGCATCCAAAATGTTGCAGCCGCGTTCATACAGAAAGGCCGTGACCTTCGCCGTAATGCCGGGCTGATCGGCGCAATCGAGCGTCAGGATTAATGGCTTGCTCATAGCGGACGCACCGTCAGGCTGGAAAACACAGTGAAATAGTCGGCGCGCCTATCATTGGGAGCGGGCACGCCCCACACCACCGCGTAAAGCATCGCCGATCCTGGTTGATATGGGATCACGACAACACCATCGGCATCGGTCTCATACGCTTCCATCTCTCGCGATCCGTCCAGCGCAGACGCTTCGAACACTGCGCCTGCCAAAGGTTCACCGCGCCACAACACAAGCATCGGGAGCTGTTCCCCCTCGCCCATAGAAAACGGATTTTCGGTTGGCACGATTTCAAGCAATTGGCCAATCGGCTTCGTCACATTGCGGGTCTGCACATCGCCCACTTGCAATATGGTTTTTGCACGGCGGACATACAATTCAGACCCGCTGTCACCCGTCTTGCCGCTTGCTTCACGGTGCGCTGTGATTGCGGTCAACCCGGCATGATTAAGGTACCGGTTGAAACGGTCCGCCTCCAAAACGCTGACATTGGGGTTGCTTTCAAATCCCAGCACATAGGTGCCCTGCCCGGGCGCAGTGACAACCGCGCTTCCCGCTTCGCCATCTGCGGTGATGCGCACGGCGCGCTGCTGGTCTATCACGCCATCTGGGCCATAAAGCCGCAAGGACGCAATACGCTCCCAATAAAGCCCCCAGTCAGCGGCTTCGCCAGAATCGGCGCCGACATCGCCGATCTTGAATTCAATCAGCAAATCCTCGCCTTGCTCTGGCGAAAAATCGGCCGGTTGAAGCCAGAATGAATGCGCCGCAGCCGCAGCGGGCAGCACCATCGCCAAACAGGCTAACGCGGCTTTCAGCATCGTCTGTGTCCCTCTATCGCGCGCTCAGCGCCGCTTCGCACTGCTGCATCAGCTGCGTGATGATGTCTGCCACGGGTTCCTCGGCCTTGACCATGCCGACACTTTGCCCCGCCATCAGCGAACCGTTTTCAACATCGCCATCAATCACGGCACGGCGCAATGCCCCTGCCCAGAAATGCTCGATTTCCAATTGCGCCTCGCCCATATCGACCTCTTCGCGGTCAAGCATTCCGGCGACTTCGATCTGTTTGGCGGTGAATTCTTCGGTGCCCTTGTTCTTAAGCGCGCGCACCGGGATCACGGGAAGGCGCGGATCGACCTGAACGCTGGCATCAGCGTCGCGGGCTTTCGCGCGGAAGAACGCTTTCTTAAAATCAGGGTGAGCGATGCTTTCCGTCGCGCAGGCAAACCGCGTGCCCAATTGCACGCCCGATGCCCCCATTTCTAGATAGCTTGCGATTGCTTCGCCTCGGCCAATACCGCCTGCAACAAAGACCACGTGGTCTTCGGCAAGCTCTGGCAGAAATTCCTGTGCCAAAACGCTGGTGGCAACGGGGCCAATATGGCCGCCTGCTTCCATCCCTTCGATCACCAAGGCATCGCCCCCTGATCGCAGCAGCTTTTTGGCCAGCGCCAACGTTGGTGCAAAGACGATAACCTTTCCGCCAAATTCCTTGATCGCCTCAACACTGCCTTTGGGCGGGATACCCCCGGCCAAAACCACATGAGAGACGCCGTGTTTCTTGCAAATCGCGATCAGGTCAAACAACAGCGGGTGCATCGTGATGAGATTGACGCCAAAGGGTTTATCGGTGCGCGCTTTGGTTTCTGCGATTTCGATATCGAGCAGATCAGGCGTCATCGCGCCGCATGCAATCACGCCAAACCCGCCAGCGTTTGAAATGGCAGAGACAAGATTGCGCTCAGAAACCCAGCTCATCGCACCGCAAAGGATCGCGTGGTCACAGCCGAGAAAGTCGATACCGCGCTGCATCATCGCTGCGCTTTTTGAATAATTGGTCATGGGCAGAGCGATTAGTGGCGCTAATCGCGATAGGCAATGGTGACCTTGCCTGCCGCCTCTGCCGCCAGACTGCGCGCATCGTCTGTGTCTTCCCCCGCAGCCAGCGCAACCGCCATGCGCCGATAGGGGCGCGTGGCGGGTTTGCCAAAGACACGCAGATCGACATTGGGGCTGAGGCCCAAGGCGTCACCGATCCCCTCAAAGTTGAAATCGGTGCTGTCTCGATCAGCCAAAATCACCGCCGAAGCTGACGGGAAGGCAGGTTCATCACCCAAAATGGGCAATCCCATAATGGCGCGGGCGTGGAGGTCGAATTCGGAAAGGTCCTGTGAAATCATCGTCACCATCCCGGTGTCATGCGGGCGCGGGGAAAGTTCGGAAAAGATCACGTCATCTCCTCGCACAAAGAATTCCACTCCAAACAGCCCCCAGCCGCGGCCTTCGCCTTCCAAGGCTTCCACCACTTTGGTGGCCATATCTTGCGCTTTGGTCAGAACCTCTGGCGTCATTGGGGCAGGCTGCCAGCTTTCTTGATAATCGCCGCGTTCCTGCCTGTGGCCGATCGGCTCGCAAAAATTGATCCCGTGCCGGTGGCGCACGGTCAAAAGCGTGATTTCATAGTCAAAGGCAATAAACTCTTCGACGATCACACGGGCCCGGTCGCCGCGCATATTGGCGCGGGCATATTCCCACGCCGCCTCCAAATCGGCTTCGCTTTCGACCTTGCTTTGGCCTTTGCCAGAGGAAGACATCACCGGCTTTATGACGCAAGGAAATCCCGCAAAGGATGCCCCCTTACGCACCTCTTCCAAACTTTCCGCATACCGATAACGGCTGGTCACAAGGCCCAGCTCACCCGCAGCCAGATCGCGAATGGCATCGCGGTTCATCGTCAGTTGCGCCGCCCGGGCAGATGGAATGATGTTGAAACCATCCGCTTCCAATTCGGCGAGCACTTCTGTGCGGATCGCCTCAATTTCGGGCACAATATGATCGGGGCTGTGTTTCAAAACAGCGGCGCGCAATGCATCGCCGTCTAGCATGGAGAACACTTCGCAATCGTCCGCGACCTGCATCGCCGGGGCGGCGGCATAGGCATCGCAGGCAATAACCCGCGCGCCCAATCGTTTGGCAGAAATGGTGAATTCGCGGCCGAGTTCTCCAGAACCAAGCAGCATGATGGTGCAAGTGAATGTCATGCCCGGATGCTTAGCCTTTGATCGCAGCAGCGCAAAGCATGCGCGCGGGAAAATTCAGTTACCTGGAGAGTGGAGAAAAAGCGCAAGGGGCTTTAGGCCCGGCGTTGATCCACTTGCCACTTGGCGCGCTCGACCGCTTGCTCCATCGCGCGTGTCACCGCCATCCCATCGCCCACAGCGCGAGCGGGCTGGTTGCAAACGCCAATCTGCATCCCTCCGCCAGCGCGCGCCATGACAAGGCCCAACTCGGCCTGACGCATGGTCCAATCAACGGTCAGTTCAACCCGCGCCAATCCGGCGCTGGCTGTCAATTCAGGCGCACGCCGAGCCGAGGCCACTGTGAGGCCCGCAAAAGTCTTCAAAACATCCTGAACCCAGACCCGCGCTTGACGGACGTTCATATCGGGCAGCAAAATCGCAAACCTATCACCATCCAATTGCGCCAATTCGAACCGGCGATCTTCAGCAGCGGCCGTCATCGTCTCAAGGAACTTTGCGAAACCCCAAAGGATTTCATCAGCGGTGCGCTGACCGTATTGCATAAAGACTGCGCGCAGAGAATCCACCGCCAGCACGGCGACAACTTGCTCACTTCCTTCTGTTAGGGATCGGCGCAAGCTGGCAAGAAATGCATGGCGATTGGCAAGCCCGGTGAGGGGGTCTGTCAGGGCGCGGGCGTTGATTTCCCCTTCAAGGGCATGTTTCTGCTGAACGGATCGCAGCAAACCCAGCGCGCCTGCGTCATGATCGGAGCCGCCGTCATTGGGTTCAACCAATCTGAGGCTGAAAGCATACCAACGCTGCGGCGCGGCCACCGGACAGGGCAAAGCAGGGTCTTGTCCATCATCGTGTTCTTCCTGACGGGTGCACAAGGGAAATTCGATCCAGACTCCATGACCACCGGAGCATTCGCCTGCAAAAACCTGCGCAACATGGCGAGCGACTTCGGCGGCGTGATCGGCATCGGCAAGGTCGGCAATGTGCGGCATTAACAACAGCGACGACAAGTCGATGCCCAGCTCCGCCGCATTTTCCGAAGCGTGGATGATGAACCCAGAGCGGTCGAGCCGCACGACTATGTCGCCCGACGCATCTTCAACCAGACCGTGCAGAACACGCCCCTCTTCCACACTGAAACACTTTTTCATGCCGATTGCCCCCGGCTTTTCATGCCCACAAAGTAAGAACCATTGAATCGAACCGCTTTAGGTCAAACAAATGATTAACTAACAAATCTAGTATAAAACTATGCAGGATCCCCAAACCCCTGATGCGTGTTAATACTACGGGTTAGTTACGTATGTTTACATGACTAAAAAACGAATCAACTTCTCTTTTCATTTACCATGTTTAGCAAATATTTCAGGGTATTTATTCGGTTCGCTACTTATCTAAGGATTCACACCTCGATCATTATACGTACACTCTTGGGGTCAGCGCCAAACTGTGCCGCAATTCGCGTGCGGCATTCCTCGATAAGAGCTGCCCCTTCTGTGTCGGGGCTTTCAGCGTTGAGATCGGCTTCGGACACACCCAACACTTGAGCAATCGCGGCGATCCGTTCAGGCAGGGGCCGGGCCTTGCCCTTTTCCCACGCCCAGACCGTGGGCTTGCTCACACCCAGCGCGGTCGCAACCTGCGCCAATGTTAGACCGCGCTCACGCCGCAAGCGGTTGAGACGCAGGCCCAAAGGATCACCACCGGCTCGCCCAAACGCACTGCCCGAAATCGCGCCGCCGCTTTCAACGGCTTTTGTGCTCTCCGCAAAAGGGGCATCAATTGCAGGCGCACCGCGCAGTTGCGCTGCGGCCAAAGAGGCCTCTCCCAGTGCCTGTTGAAAGGCGCACCCAAACAGCCGCCCGCTTTCCCAAACAATCTCAGCACCCACTGGTCCAACATTCGGCAGATCGACGCTCAAGGTTTCGCCCACATTCAATGGCGATTGGGTCTCAAGCAAAAGGCCCACGGCTGAAATGTTGTGAATCGTAACATTCGCCTCTGCCCCGCCGGGCAAAGAACCGCTCGTCTCCAGCCGTAAAGCGCGGCGCGATTGCCGCCGACCTTCGATCAGAGTATGATTGTCTGCCGGTTGAGGGGAAGCGAGGTGGGCCTTTAACGCCATTCCGTGAAACTCCTTTGGGGGAGCCTCGACTCTTAGTTACAAGAGTTAAAAAGGAGTTAGCGCCGCCCCTATAACGCGGCGAAACGGTTCATAAGCGGCTTAATCGGTTTTGCCTCGCAAGACGCTCTCAATCAGTCGGTCGCATCCAAACCATAGGCAGTGTGCAAAATCCGCACTGCCAATTCCGTTTCGTCCTCATCAATCAGCACGCTAACCTTAATCTCCGAAGTGGAGATCGCCTGAATGTTGATCCCGCGATCTGACAAGGCGCGGAACATCGTGCTGGCCACACCGGCGTGGCTTTTCATGCCGACGCCGACCACGCTGATTTTGGCGATGTGACTGTCGGTGATGATCCGGTTGAACCCAATCGCCTCCATACGATCTTCTAACAGCGCCTGCGCGCGGGCCAAATCCGCTTGCGGCACGGTAAAGGTAACATCGGTTTCACCTTTATCGCGTCCGACGTTTTGAATGATCATATCAACATTGATCGACGCTTCGGCGAGCGGCGTGAAAATATCGGCCACCGCGCCCGGTTTATCAGGCACGCGGGTGAGGATGATTTTCGCCTCATTCTTGTCATGCGCAATACCGGTTACCAGCTGGCGTTCCATATCGCCTCTCTCCACCAATTCGTCCATTTCTTCGTCCGAAACGATCAATGTTCCGGGCAGCTCGTCTGCTGATACAGCGTCGTCTCCGACAAAGCTTGAGAGCACTTGAATGCGCACCCCTTCCTTCATCGCGAGCCCTACGGAACGGGTTTGCAAAACCTTCGCTCCGACGCTGGCCAGCTCCAACATCTCTTCGTAAGTGACCGCCTTTAACTTGCGGGCCTTTGCCACGATGCGGGGATCGGTTGTGTAAACGCCGTCCACATCTGTGTAGATATCGCAACGATCCGCTTTAACCGCCGCTGCGACCGCGACCGCCGATGTATCTGACCCACCGCGCCCCAATGTGGTGATGCGTACGTCTTCGGATACTCCCTGAAACCCGGGCACGACGGCAATTTCGCCGCTTTCCATGCTCGCGACCATATCAGGCGCGTCAATCGTCTCGATTCGCGCTTTGGAATGGGCTTCGATGGTTTTCACTGGCAATTGCCAGCCAAGCCAACTGCGCGCTTTGCAGCCAAGCGATTGCAGCGTCATGGCCAGCAATCCGCTCGTCACCTGTTCCCCGCTGGCGACAACAACATCATATTCCGCAGGATCATACAGCGCATTGGCTTCGCGGCAGAAATTGACCAGCCGGTCAGTTTCGCCCGCCATTGCGCTGACGACGACAGCGACTTCGCTCGCCACGCCATCCGCGTTAGGAGCGGCTTGCGCGTGCACAATATTCGCGACACGGCGAATCCGCTCAGTTCCGGCCATCGAAGTGCCGCCAAACTTCATCACGATGCGTTGCGCATCTTTGGGTGGTCCTATGGGCGCGTCTTCGGCCAAACTCACGGTGCTCCTATTGGTGAGGTTCCTCTAGTGAGGCTTGCTCCGCGCTGCTAACGAGGAGGAATGGGAAACGCAAACGTATCAAATGTAACCATCCGTCCTGAAGAAGCAGACTTCTTTGCCGGTCTGGCAAAGGATTGGTGGAACCCCAAGGGCAAGATGGCCAGCTTGCATCAGGTGAACCCGGTGCGGTTGGCGTTTATTCGCGCTGCAGTGGATGCGCATTTTGGTGAGGATTCGCGCGGCGTCCGTCCCTTGGCCAACAAAAACGCGCTGGATATAGGCTGCGGGGCTGGATTGGTTTGCGAACCGCTTTCACGGCTGGGCGCGAGCGTGACCGGCGTTGATGCCGCGGCGCAAAATGTTTCTGCAGCGGCGGCGCATGCTCAGGCCAGCGGATTGGACATTCGTTATATGGCCGGCGAGGTCGCCGCGCTTGATATCGGGACATTTGATCTGGTCACTTGCCTTGAAGTGGTGGAGCACGTCGCGGACAAACCTGCTTTCATAGCGGATGTAGCATCACGGCTTTCGCCCGGCGGGTTGCTTATTATGTCCACTCCCAACCGGACAGCAGCCTCCCGATTGCTGCTTGTTGGCGCGGCTGAAGCGGTTGGCTATGTGCCGAAAGGCACGCACCATTGGTCAGACTTTGTGACTCCCGAAGAGCTCGAGATGTTGCTGGCCGATGCGGGCCTAGAGGTGATGGAACGGCGCGGTATTGCATGGCGACCTGCCAAAGGGCTGCATTTGTCAGACGACAAAGCGCTGAATTATATCCTGAGCGCGCGGCGGGCCGGTTAAAGTATCCTGCGCTTTTGTTCCGGCGACGGCACCCAGCAGCTGTCCCGCTTACCAAACCATTTGTAACGATTGCGCGCGATCAGCCGATAGATGGGGTCGCGGATCAAGCGCGGCACAAGCTTGAAGATCACCCCCGCACGCCACGGCCACCCCAATTCGGCCCACATATGCAGCACGGCGTCGCTGCTCATCCACACTTGCCCACCGTCGGCGGCTGCATCGAGCAGAATGAAGCTCTGCGGATCAAGCGGATCGAGACCGGCCTGACGCATCAATTCGGCACCAACTTCGCCTTGCATTGCCGCCAATCGGAATTTCGCAGTCTGGTCGTGTTTCAAAACGAATTGGGCATTGGCAGTGCACAGCACGCACATTCCATCAAACACGATAATCGGTTTGTCGCGTGGGATTGCCGCAGTGGCGGGCTTACTCGCCATCCGCTTCCAACAGCGCTACGAACTCGCGCACATTATCCGTGAAGAACCCATCTGCCCCGGTCGCAATCGCTGCGGTCCAAAGGCGCCGATATTGTCCATCTGCCGCAGGGCTTCCTTCTGCCTGCAGCGACGCGGGTAAAAAGCCATTTTCCTTGCGCAAAGTCCATGGATGCACGGTCAGCCCCGCCGCGTGAGCCTCAGCGACCAACCCGGTTGGCTCCATCGTGTCGGTGTTCAAGACATAGCTAAGGCCCGGTCCGATCCCGTCGGCATATTCGGCGATTTCTGCAAGCCCGGTGGGCGTCATCATGTCTGCCCAGCGAAGATCGGGTTCATCATAGGGTCCGCCTTGCGGATGGACGAGCAAGACCAGCGGCGTATCGATCCGCTGGTTCAAACGCTGCAACGGGCCCACTTCAAAAATCTGCACAAACACCCGCGCATCAGCGCCGTCTAAGCCAAATTGTCGCAATTCGCTCACAAGCAGATCGACCATATCAATGCCCTCCTGCTCCAACAGGAGAGTGGGATGTTTTAGCTCAGGATAAAGGCCAATCGCGCGGCCCGTTTCGGCCTCTTTTGCGCGAACCAGTTGGATAATCTCAGCAAAGGTCGAAATCTGGTAAAGGTCATTATAGGTTGCGCTGTCGGGCCGGATATTCCCCACCCGCTCCCGCGCACGCAAGGTGCGCAGTTCTGCAAGAGTGAAGTCTTCGGCGAACCATCCAGCGACCTGACGCCCATCGATCGTTTTGGTTCGGCGGCGCGTTTCAAACTCTTCGCGGCCTGCAACATCGGTGGTGCCCGAAAGCTCATTTTCGTGCCTTGAGACGAGGACAAGGTCCTTGGTCACAACCAAATCGGGCTCAATATAATCTGCGCCCAGATCAATCGCCAATTCATAGGCCGCAAGCGTGTGTTCGGGCCGTTCCCCCGATGCACCGCGATGGGCGATTATAAGGGGGCGGTCCGGCCCAGCGGTGGCCCCGGATGCGCTGTCTGCGGCGGCAGGCGTGCTGAAAGAAAGTGCGCTCACCATCAGACCTATAAAAGCGAAGCGGACCATACATCTTCCTTGAAACCGACGAGAATTCCCGCCCCATTGTTGGCAGAATATTCCACCACTGGCCGCTTTATCATTGAAGGGTGCTGAACCAGCATTGCGGGCGCTTTTTCCGCATCATCTGCGTCCGCTTTTTCCTGATCGGTCAGTTTGCGAAAGGTGGTGCCGCGTTTGTTCAGAACAGTTTCGACACCTTGGTCCGCGATCCAAGTTTTGATCTTACCAGCATCCGCGCCGACCTTCTTGTAATCGTGGAAGGTGTATTCCAACCCGTTCGCCTCCAGCCACTTTCGCGCCTTTTTGACCGTGTCGCAATTGGGAATGCCGTAAACGTCGATTGCCATACTATCCTCAAATCACCCGCGCTTGAATCGGCTTGCGGCCAGCGCTGCTGCGTGCCACTCTTTCGCGCAGAATCAAGGGGGATACAATGGCATTTTGGGATGCAGACTTTACCACGCGCATGGGTTCGCAAAGTGCCACTGATCAAGCAGCCCTTGCCTGTTTCCTTTTGGCAGGCTTCAGAGTGATAGCGACGCTCTTCTTTGGCGGCATGATGGGGATCGAAAGCACGGAAGGGCAGGTTGTTGCTGGGCTGACCGCGCTGGAGGCGCTTGTTGCGATTATAGCGGGCTTCCGCTTTCGGGCTGGGAAAGGTGCCTATTGGGGAATGGCGGTTGTCGCCTTGCTGGCCTTAGGCATTATCAGCGCTCTAACATCAGTGGCAATTGGCGGGATCGTGATCAGCACAATCTTCCTTGTGATCGTCGTTCAAGGGTTGCGCGGAGCATTTGCGCTGCGCAATTCGCAATTCAGCGATGATGAAATCGAAGCCTTTGAGTGAATTAATATCGGCGGACCAAATGCGCATCGGCGATTGCTGCCGCTAGTGCATCAGCAGCATCAGCCCCGGCGATGGTCGCGCCGGGCAGCAGCACTTTGACCATGGCGGCCACCTGTTTTTTATCGGCCCCGCCCGTGCCCACGACCGCCTTCTTTATAAGCCGGGCAGCGTGTTCATTCACGGATAACCCCGCTCCTCCGCAAGCCGCCAGAACCGCTCCGCGCGCTTGCGCCAGCTTGAGTGTGGATTTTGGGTTTTCGTTGACAAAAACCTCTTCACACGCGGCGCGGTCAGGCCTGTGTTCAGCAATCACCGCGGCGATCCCAGCATGTAGATCGGCCAGGCGCTCTACCATCGGAGTTTTGGGGCTGGTGGGCAATTGACCATTGGCCAAATGCGATAGCCGCGTGCCATCGGCGCGTATCAATCCCCACCCCGTGCAGGTCAGGGAGGGATCAATACCAAGGATAACAACGCTCATTCTTAAAGCCCCACGCGCCAGCCCAAACGCCAAGCAATCGCAATCAAAAAGGCCGCGCCAAGCGCCGCGAAAAACGCGAGTTCAACCACTTTCACACGAGGCACCCAAATTGCATGGGTTTAAGATTCGAGCTTTTCCATGACATCATCGCTGATCTCATAATTGCCCCAGACGGTTTGGACATCGTCATCATCATCGAGCACGTCGATCAATTTCAGCAAAGTGCCTGCGCCCTTTTCATCCATTTCAACGGTGATGTTGGGTTTCCATGCAAGCTTTACATTGGACGCCTCGCCCAGAGCTTTTTCCAGGTCCGATGCGACTTGATGCAAATCATCCGATGCAGTCCAGATCGTGTGGCCGTCTTCGGAGCTTTCGATGTCATCCGCGCCCGCTTCCATTGCCGCTTCCAACACGGTGTCCTCGTCGCCAGCGTCGGCGGGATATTCGATCAGGCCGAGCCGTTCAAACCCGTGCTGAACCGAACCTTCGGTGCCAAGATTGCCGCCATGCTTGCTAAATGCGGTGCGGACGGCGGTGGCGGTGCGGTTGCGGTTGTCCGTTAGCGTTTCGACGATAATCGCGCTGCCGCCCGGACCATAGCCTTCGTAGCGGACTTCTTCGTAATTTTCATCATCGCCAGCGCTGGCTTTGTCGATTGCGCGTTGGATGTTGTCCTTGGGCATGGACTGCCCTTTGGCCGTGTTGACAGCCAGGCGCAGACGCGGGTTCATATCCACATCTGGCGTCCCCATTTTCGCCGCGACGGTGATTTCGCGTGAAAGCTTGGAAAACAGGTTAGAGCGTTTCTTGTCCTGCGCACCTTTGCGGTGCATGATGTTCTTAAATTTGGAATGGCCTGCCATGGGAACTCTTTTTGCGTTTTAAGCTGAAAATTAGTGCCCCCGCATTAGACCGATGAGCGACATGCCGACAACCCCAAGATCTGAACGAGAAATAGAGACCGTCTTTGGCGACGTAGCGGACCAAGCCGCGCGCGTTCTTCCAGCAGCATCCCTGCGCGAGGAATGGGGGGGCTTCTTCTCGTTTTTGAGACGTCCGTCGCTGGACAAAGAGTATGCTGTGGGAGCGCCCGCCACGGTCTTGGCGCGAATCTATGCCCTAGACATGTTGGCAATGCTCACGCTCATCATGGCCGCCAGCACCGCCGTCGCAGCGGGCCTCACTTTGCCACAAACAGCCCTAGCGGGAATGGAATTCACACCATTGATCGTTTTGGCCGTGATTGTGGTCGCGCCGGTTTTTGAAGAGCTGATATTCCGCGGTTGGCTTTCGGGCAGACCATCCCACGTTATCGGATTGCTGTTGGTCGGGACTGGCGGATGGACTGCGTTTTCGCTCCAACAAAGTGCGCCAGTCGTCGGCGCAATAATTGGAATTGCAGCTCTCGTTGGAGGCATGGCGGCGTTGATACTTCTGCGGCATCACCCAGCGTTTGGTTGGTTCGCGCGCTTTTTCCCAGCTTTCTTTTGGCTGGCAACCCTCACCTTTGCTTTGGTCCATATCGCAAACTTTGACGAAGGATCATTGGCGATGCTTCTGCCGCTGGTTCTGCCGCAATTTATTCTCGGCAGCCTGCTAGGCTATGTGCGGGTGCGGATAGGCTTATGGGCCGCGATAGCCCTTCACGCCGCGCACAATGCCACGGCGATTGGGATTGCGGCGCTGGCGATGTCATTGGATTGAGCGTTTCTAGATCGAAACCGCCGTCCCGCTGGCGCTGACCATCAGCATCGAACCCGTGTCGCCGATCACTTCGTAATCAAGATCAATCCCGACAACGGCATTGCCGCCGCGCGTTGCGCATTCGGCCTGCAGCTCTTGGATGGCTTCGTCGCGGGCCTTCTTCAAAATACGCTCATAACTGCCCGAGCGCCCGCCAACCATATCACGAATGCCCGCCAGAAAATCGCGGAAAATATTCGCGCCAAGGATCACTTCGCCAACCACGATTCCGTGATATTCCTTGACCGGATGCCCCTCCACCGTTGGGGTGGTGGTAACGATTATTCCGCGCGCGTCTTTCCATGGCTCTGCCATAATTCTCTCCTCCTGCTGGTGTGTTGCCTATATAAGACACAGGTGCGGCAATTTCAATATTGGCGCGGCCAACCGAAAGACGCGATCAAATCATCCCAAGCGCGTTCTTATACGTGTCGAGGATCATTTCCTGTTCGCTGCGATCGTCCGGCTTCATTTTGCGCAGGCGCACGATCTGACGCATGATCTTCGCGTCATATCCGACCGCTTTAGCCTCGGCATAGACATCACGAATATCGTCAGCGATGCCCTTCTTTTCTTCTTCGAGGCGTTCGATGCGCTCAATCAAAAGCCGCAGGCGGTCATCGGTTGCATTGGCATCGGTATCGTCGGCCATTTTCATACTCCAAGAGAATCATGTGTCAGTGTTGCGGCCCGACTTACCAGTCTGATCGCATGTGCAAAGCGATTGTGCAGATATTCTTCCCCACTTCGCTCAAAAGCTTGCCGTTACCCCCGACTTGCGCGCGGCGGACCATGATGTAGGGTTGTGGCCAAATGTGCGGCCGCGCGGGGCCGGTGGGCCAAAGCAGTGAACTTGGGGGAGTGGCCGTGGTCGATGTGTTCATATCCTATTCGCGCGACGACGCGGAAAAAGTGGGCATGCTCGCGCGCATGATCGCGAGCGAAGGGTATGACGTATGGTGGGATGCCGATCTGCCCCCGCATATGAGCTATGGCGATGTCATCACTGCCAAAATTGGCGCTGCAAAAGCCGCCGTGGTCGTTTGGTCTGAGACAGCAGCGAAATCGGAATGGGTGCGCGCCGAAGCCGATGTGGCGCGCAATCAGAAAAAGCTTATCCAAACCGCAATTGACGATATCATGCCGCCGCTTCCGTTTAACCAAATTCAATGCGCCGCCATTGGGGATTGGACGGGAGAGACGGATCATCGCGGATGGTCTAAAGTGAAACAGAGCTTGGTCGCTCTATGCGGGCCAAGAGACGTTCCCGATCAGGAAGCCGAAATTGCGGCAACACCGCAGGAGGCATCCGCCAACGCGCGCGCGCCTATCCCGGCTTCGCCCAAACAGACTGAGCCATCAGGTGCCCCTATAAAGGCAGCCCCTCCCTCCTCGCGTCCACCAGTGTCCAGAGGCGGCGACCAACCGAAAAAGGGGATGAGCACGCCGCTCATTATAGCGCTGGGCTGCGGCGGTTTGGCGGTCTTGGGCTTTGTCCTTCTTGTCGTGCTGGCATTGATCGGGATGTCGATCGAAGATCCTGACGAGCTCGACTACACACAGCCCGACGATATCATTGCTCCTATGCCAATGGCGCCAGACGACGATGCCGTAACCGGCGGTGATCCTGTGCCCGGAGGCGACTACATACCGCAGCTCGAAACGGCCCCTGCGCCTCCTGTTGAACCTGTCGGAGCCGGCTTTGTCATCGCAACAATCCAAGATCCCGATGGCTACACCAACGTGCGCGCAGGCCCGTCGACAAGTTCGCCGATCATTGCACGCGTTGAGGAAGGCGACACCTTTACCACGTATCAGCAATCCGACGCATGGTGGATCGTCCAGCTTGAGGATGGAACCGAAGGCTATATTTTCTCCGACCGTATATTCGTGATTGGGCCCCAGTAATGGCAAAATCGACCGACAAGTCCGGCTCAACTGCAGCCATTTCGACCCCTGCCCCTGAGAATTTGGCCATTGGCGAACTGACATCAACTCAGCACATTGATGAAGGTGTAACTGGCAATGTGGCGGTGTTTTGCGGCCATATGTTCAACGCCGGCAGCGAGGTTGAAACCGCCTTGGCTGCGCGTATCCGTGAACAATTGGAAGCGCATGACATTGCGGTTGGTTTTGGGCCGCTCGCCTGCGGCGCAGACATCGTCATTGCCGAAGAGCTGATTGCACGCGGGGCAGAGCTAAACGTCGTGCTTCCCTTTGCCGAGGCCGACTTTATTGCAGAAAGCGTGATGTGCGGCGGACGCGATTGGCTTCCGCGGTATCAAGCATGCCGCGATGCCGCTGCCTCCGTCAGCTTTGCCACGCCGAGTGATTATGTGGGCGATGACAACCAATTCGCATACAACACGCTCTATGCCATGGGCTTGGCCGTGCTCCGATCGCAAAGGCGCGATTGCGAAGCGATTCAACTCGCGGTCGTTTCCGACACTTTCGCCAGTTTTTCATCAACTGGAATTGCCGGGACGAAAGCAGATATGCGGCTTTGGCAGGATTTGGGCCGGGAAACGGTCTCCATCGCCGCAGGCCCTGTCCCGCGTGACCTTAAGTTTCCCGAACGCGAGGCTGTAACCGGCGGAACGCGGCGCGAAATCCGGTCCATCATTTTTGCCGATTACAAAGGGTTTTCGCGGATTGGGGAGCGTGTACTGCCTGATTTCATGAACATCATTATGGGCCGCATCGCCAAAGTGCTTCATGATTTTGGTGATCATGTGGAGTTTCGCAACACGTGGGGCGATGCCATCTATGCGGTCATTGATGAACCGCGCACAGCCGCGCAAATCGCGCTGAAATTGCAAGAAGAGCTCGCCAATGTGCCCCCAGGCCTCGTCCCAGAAGGCGCCATCGCTGGCATGCGAACCGGTGTCCATTACGGCCCGATCTGGGTGGGCACGGATCGCATAACCGGCAACCGTGTGTGGTACGGCGGAGAGGTCAATCGCACCGCACGGATAGAACCCGTCACACCAGTGGGCGGGGTCTATTGCACCGAAAGCTTCGCCGCCGCATTGTTGATGGACAATTACAATGACTGCCGGTTCACATCGGTCGGCCGCGTGATTTTGCCCAAGAATTACGGCGAGGTTGAATTGTTCCGATTGGAGCGGAGTTAACGGCAAGCTGGCCCCTGCGCTTTAACTCCTACCTTAACCCGCGCGATTTTTCTTCACGCTCTCTTCCATTGCTGCAATTTGCAGATCGGTTGCAGGCGATTGCCGTGTCGCCGTCCATTCATCCATCGCCATCCCGTGAATGACTTCGCGCGCCTGACCCTTGTCGCCTTCAAAGCCCGCATCGCGTATCCAATCAGCCAGACAATTGCGGCAAAACCCGGACAATCCCATCAGATCAATGTTCTGCGCGTCGTGGCGATGCTGCAGATGGCGGACCAATCGGCGAAAGGCCGCCGCCGCAACGGCATCGTCTAAATTGTCGAGTAGGTCATTTTCTGGGTTCAAATCGCTTGGCATTCTGGCTTTTCCTTGAGTTGCAAATTTGCTGTGTCATAGCAGGGCAAACGGGATCAGGGACAGCATGACAAATACCGATCATTTGCAAGACGATATACGGATCAATCCACGAGGCCGAAGGGTAAAGATTCTGGCGACAATTGGCCCCGCCAGTCGCTCACCCGAAATGCTGCGCAAATTGTTTAAGGCGGGTGCGGACGCGTTCCGAGTCAATATGAGCCACGGCGACCATGCCGATCATGCACAGGCCATCAAGTTTATCCGCGATTTGGAACAAGAATTCGCGCGGCCCATCGCGATTCTCGCCGATCTTCAAGGTCCAAAACTGCGCGTTGGCACGTTTAAAGACGGCAGCGCTGTTATCCGCCATTCTGGGCATTTCACACTCGACCGCGATCCTACACCGGGTGATGAAACACGCGTGTGTCTGCCGCATCCTGAATTGTTTGGGATATTGCAGCGCGGCCAGCGACTGTTGATCAATGATGGCAAGATCCGCCTTGTGGTCAAAGAAGCGGATGCAATGCGGATCTTTTGCTCTGCGGAAGTCGGCGGGGTAATCTCTGATCGCAAAGGCGTGAACGTGCCTGATGCCGAGGTTCCGATCCCGGCTCTCACGGAAAAGGACCGGCGCGATTTGGCCTTTGCTGTGCAGCAAGGTGCGGATTGGATCGCCCTATCGTTTGTGCAGCGCCCCGAAGACATGGCGGAAGCGCGCAAATTGATTGCAGAGCATACGTCTGGCGGCAATATGCCAGCCCTATGCGCCAAGATCGAAAAACCGCAGGCCGTGGGCAGGCTCGAATCGATCATCGAATTGTCTGACGGCATTATGGTGGCCCGCGGAGATTTGGGCGTTGAGCTTGAACCGCAAGAAGTGCCGCCTTTGCAAAAGCGCATCGTGGCCGCCAGCCGGATTGCGGGCAAACCGGTGATCGTGGCAACTCAGATGCTGGAATCCATGATCGAAAGCCCCATGCCAACCCGCGCCGAAGTCTCTGACGTCGCCAATGCGGTCTATGATGGCGCGGACGCCGTGATGCTTTCCGCGGAAAGCGCAGCAGGCGATTGGCCTGAGGAATCGGTGGCCATGATGCATCGGATCACCGGACAAGTGGAACGCGACGAAGGCTATAAAGAGCGCATTCGATTGCTTGACCCTACGCCCGACGCAACCACGTCGGACGCTTTGGCGCACAGCTGTATGACGATCACAGAAACCGTCCCAATTAGCGCGATTACTGTCTTCACTGCCTCGGGTTCGACCGCACGCCGCGTGGCAAGGGAACGCCCGGCGACGCCGATGTTGGTCCTTACTCCCAGCATGCGAACAGCACGCCGCGTAGCGTTGCTATGGGGCGCTCATGCCGTTCCGACCAAGGACATCGGCAGTTTCGAAGAGATGATTGCCAAAGGCAAACGCATGGCTTTGCGGCATGGCTTTGGAGAGCCGGGCTCTAAACAGATCGTGCTAGCCGGCGTCCCCTTCGGCACGCCCGGCGCGACCAACCTGCTGCATGTGGTCACTTTGTCGGGTGATGAGCTTAAGGACCATGCCGATTAACTGGGATTCGCTGCATTGTGTTGCGGGAATAAGCCCATCCGATGGTTTTACCCTTGGAACAAAGGGAGATGCCCTTCTAAGCTAAGTACAACCGGTAGCAAATACATGAGCGAAACAGCACAATGACAGGCAACCAACTTGCCAAACAAGCCACACGCAATGCGAGCCGGGGACTACTCCGAAACCTCCGCCGCGCTATCCGGCCGTTTGGTGTCTTCTTTCAGGGGTTTCTGGAAAACCCCCGCATGGTCGGCTCGATCATTCCGTCATCGCAGGTGACTATTGATGCCATGCTGGAGCAGGTCGATTGGCAGCGATGCCATCTGTTTGTAGAATATGGGCCAGGTGTTGGGACGTTCTGCCCGCACATTCTTGACCGCCTGCCTTCAGGCGGGAGGCTGTTGGTGATCGACACCAATCCGCGTTTTATTGAATATCTCAATCGAGATATCATCGACCCGCGCTTTCATGCCGTTCACGGTTCCGCCGCCGATGTGGAGACTTTCGTCGAACAGCTTGGCGCCGCACATGCCGATTACGTGCTGTCGGGGCTCCCGATTTCCACGCTGCCTGATGGTGTCGCGGAGACAATCGTAGACGCAACGTATCGAGTCCTGCGACACGGCGGCGCGTTCTTGACCTATCAATTCCGTCCTACTGCGCGTGAGCTGACCCAAGAGAGGTTTGATCGAACCACAAGGGGCTTCGTTTTCCGAAATATCCCACCGTGCCTTCTGACGTGGGGCTGGAAAGGAAAGAGATCACCTACGTGACCCGCTTGAGCTAGCCCGCCGCACGCACCAACCGCGATGCCGCTTCAGCTTCACCAATAAGCGGCAGCAGCTCGCCCATGTCGGGACCATGGTTCATCCCCGTCAGAGCTTGTCGCAAAGGCAAGAAGAGCGTTTTGCCCTTACGGCCTGTGGCCGCTTTCAAGGTAGAGGTCAGCGCGCCCCAAGGATCATCACCTGATGCAAACGCATCGGTAAGAGCCTCTCCAGCCTGCGCAAGATAGGCTGCATCTTCTGCCGCGAATTCGGGCTGCTCAATCGGTCCAGTAACCAACCGCCACCATTCCTGCACATCGTTCATCGTCGCAATGTTCGGACGGACGGCATGCCAGCCCGCTTCGTCCATACCAGCAGGTAGGCGGTCCTTCGCTGCCGCAAAGTCTATGTTGTGCACAATCGCAGTGTTCACCCGGCCTAAATCGGCATCGTCGAATTTTGCAGGCGCGCGGCCAAAGGTTGAAAGGTCGAATGTCGAAAGCAGCTTGGCGCGATCCGCAATTGGCTCCACCGGCAGCGACGTTCCCAGACGCGAAAGCAGCGCGATAATCGCCTCTGGTTCAATGCCTCTTTCACGGAAAGAGTCGCAACCCAGCGAGCCGAGGCGTTTCGACAATTTGCCCTCTGTCCCGACCAGCAAGGCTTCGTGAGCAAAGCTTGGCGAAGTGGCGCCCAAGGCAGTGAACATTTGAATCTGCACCGCTGTGTTGGATACGTGGTCTTCGCCGCGCAGAACTTGTGTAATGCCCATATCGACATCATCGACGGTGCTCGGCAGCATATAGAGCCACGACCCATCAGCTCTGCGGATGACAGGATCAGACAGAGTTGCCGGATCGAACTTGGCTGCCCCTCGCACACCGTCTTGCCAGTTGATCGCTTCGTCATGGTCAAGCTTAAAACGCCAATGGGGCTGAATGCCTTCAGCCTCCTTGGCTGCGCGGTCGGCATCGCTCAATTCCAATGCGCCACGATCGTAAATCGGCGGCAACCCACGCCCCAGCAGAACTTTGCGTTTCAGCTCCAGTTCTTGCTGCGTTTCATAGGCTGGATAAATTCGGCCCGCATCCCGCAGACGTTCAAAGGCAGCCTGATACAGATCAAGACGCAGCGACTGCCGTTCCTCACGGGTGGGTTCAATGCCAAGCCACGCCAAATCGGCCCGGATCGCTTCGACAAATTCCTCTTTGGAACGCGCCGCATCGGTATCATCAATGCGCAGGATAAAGTCACCGCCCGAAATCTGGGCAAGCATCCAATTGTGCAGCGCGGTTCGAATATTGCCGACATGCAGGCGGCCAGTCGGAGAAGGGGCAAAACGAGTGATTGTCATGGCAAACGCGGTAGAGCGAGGCGCTGTGACCTGCAAGCCCAGTGGGTGCGAGAAGGATGCGAACAAGGGCCAGAAGGCCTGGGATAACTGCCGTTTCTATTCTCAGATTTTCGTGGGGCAGCTGGGGCACGTAACATCATGAGAAAGCTCGTGTTCGGTCCAGGAATCGCTAATCTTTTGCTGCATCGTTTAGCAATTGCGCAGTTCGGCTTGCACCAAGGCTAGCCCAGCCTCCCATATCCGGTGTTGACGATCATGGCGGACAAACCCTTCGATGGCGCGCCCAAAACCGGCCTGGTCGTGATTGGCCACAGCAGAGACCAACCCGGCAATTGTCGCTTCGTCATGAGAAAGGCATCCGCAGCAAAAGCGTGAGATGCTGATGTTCTCTGGCCAAGTGGCGGTCACCGCCTCGGCCAAGGTGAGAGACTTTGCTGCGACCTCGACATTGCCAAGCCTCATCGCAAGTTCAGGCACGGGATCACGCCGAGCACGTTCATGCAGTGCAATCAGCCGGATTGAGTAGACGAACCGCGCCGCAATCGGATGCAGAGCTTCGATCCGGGGCGCTTCACGCAAATTTGCGACAATTGCATTGAACGAAGAAGTGGCGGGCTGGTTCTGCGGCATAAGGGTCCTACGTCCTGAATGGAGACAACAGGACCCTTATGTCTTTATTGCAATCGCTTCGCAATAGCTATTCTTCACCCTCATCGTGAGCTGATGGAAAAGCTGTGCTCAATATAGAGGAAAATCTCGGTCTCACTCGATTGCTGCCAATACAATTTACCGTCCAGTCCATCGATCGCAACGCTGTAACCGTCGCCAAACATCCTCGCATAACTGGTCGATTCCCGCGCGATATGGCGCACCACATCAGCGCGGTATTGTTCTGGATTGTCGATGGCTAGACCCGTCGTCCCAACATCAATAAATGACCGCCCTGTCGCCGGGATAGTCTTCACAAACTCGCCAATCCTCTCAGCCGTTGTACGCACACTGGCTGAGGCACCGCGCAAGGGAATTCGCGCATAGATTTGGACCCGGCTGGTGTCGGGGCGGTTCCCGCCCATGATCGGCAGATTGCGCATGGTTCCGGCCGTTACGGGCTCCAAAGTGTATCGCCCCGCTACCAATGTAATCCCGGCCTCATCGGCCTCCGCCAGAGTGGCAGAAAGCATCGCGAACAATTCCTCAATCCGTTCATCGGGATTGCGGGAATCCGAACTTACAAACAGCGGGGTCACAAAATAATCGGCCTTGCGCGTTACGCCGATTGCGGATGGGTCATTGGACCGAAAATATCCATTGGCCGAAGAACGATCCTGCCGCGCTCCGGTCACGACGACCGTATCTTGCGCCAAAACAGGCGCCGAGGTGAGTACGGCTGCAACCATCCCAGCTGCAATAAAAGTTTGACGTATCATAATGTTCACTCCCCACTTTCTGGCGCTGCGATCAACCGCAGTCACCCACTGGACCCGCCCACAAAAGAAAAGGCCCCGGCGGATCATTCCGCCGGGGCCTTTCTTTAGGTGCTTGGATGAACGGGCGCTTATTCGCCGGCTTCACCAGCTGTGCCGCCTGCAGGGGCACCGCCGCCCATAGCAGCTTTCATCGCGTCTTCGCTCGACACAGGATCGGCTGCGGGCTCTGGTTCAACCGCGTTGGCGGCCGCCAGCTTATCCTGCTGCTTTTTCCATTGCGCCTTTAGCGCGGCATCACGGCTGGAGGCGGTGACGCGCATCCGATTCATACCCGCGCCGGTACCGGCAGGGATGAGACGGCCAACGATCACGTTTTCCTTTAGCCCGATCAGCGTGTCTTTCTTACCTTCGACCGAAGCCTGAGTAAGGACGCGGGTCGTTTCCTGGAACGAAGCGGCCGAGATGAAGCTGCGCGTTTGCAGCGACGCCTTGGTGATGCCCAGCAAGATCGGCGTACCTTGTGCCGGTTGCTTGGATTTCGTTAGCTTCGCATTCACTTCGAGCATTTCTGCATAGTCGACTTGCTCACCCGGAAGCAGAGTGGTGTCGCCGCCGTGCGTGATTTCGACTTTTTGCAACATCTGGCGAACGATCACCTCAATGTGCTTGTCGTTGATTTTCACGCCTTGCAGACGATACACTTCCTGAATCTCATTGACGAGATATTCAGCCAGCGCCTCAACGCCCATGACTTCAAGGATGTCGTGCGGGTTGGGCGCGCCGGAAACAAGGGTGTCACCCTTCTTCACGAAATCGCCTTCTTGCACGTCGATCACTTTGGTCTTGGCGATCAGATACTCGACTGCATCACCTTCCTCAGGGATAATCGCGATCTTACGTTTCGCTTTGTATTCGCGAACAAACTCGATCTTACCGGAGATCTTGGCGATCACCGACATATCCTTTGGAAGACGGGCTTCGAACAGTTCTGCAACACGCGGCAGACCACCGGTGATGTCGCGAGTCTTGGCCGCTTCACGCGATGCACGGGCAAGGATGTCACCGGCCTCAACCGTCTGACCATCTTCAACCGAAAGGGTCGTACCCGGGGCAAGCATATAACGTTGCGCCTCGGTTTCGTCCGCATCGGTTTGGCCTTCGCCAAGAAGAGTCATGCGCGGACGCAGTTCCTCTTTCTTTTTACGCCCGGTCGCCCGGTTTTCGGTCACAACACGCTGAGCGATGCCCGTTGCGTCGTCGGTTTGCTCTTCAAGCGTCGTACCTTCGACAAGGTCTTGGTAACGCACAACACCTGATTGTTCGGTGATAATTGGCAGAGTGAACGGGTCCCATTCAGCAAGGCGATCGCCTTCCTTCACCTTGGCACCGTCCTTGAACATGATCACAGTACCATACGGCACCTTGTGCATTTCACGTTCGCGGCCCTCGGCATCAATCACGGCGATTTCGCCGTTCCGAGCGAGCGAGAGGAAGCGGCCCTTTTTGTCTTGGATCGTAGGCATGTCGCGCAATTCGACCTTACCATCCGAAATCGCTTCAAGATGCGACGTTTCGTTGAGCTGCGCCGCGCCGCCGATGTGGAATGTCCGCATCGTAAGCTGAGTGCCCGGCTCACCGATCGACTGAGCAGCGATAACGCCAACAGCTTCACCGATGTTTACAGGGGTGCCGCGAGCAAGATCACGGCCATAGCATGTGCCGCAAACGCCTTGGTCGGCTTCGCAAACCAGCGGCGAACGGATCTTGGCGGACTGAGTTTCAGCCGCTTCGATTTCGACCACCATTGGCTCATCGATCAATGTGCCCGCTTTCACGATCACTTCGCCGGTGGATGCATTCACGATGTCTTCAGCCACGGTGCGGCCCAAAATACGCTCACCCAAAGATGCGATGACCGAACCACCTTGAACGATGGCGCGCATTTCCAGCGCGTTTTCGGTCTTACAATCTTCGACCACGATCGTGCAGTCTTGCGACACATCGACCAGACGGCGGGTCAGGTAACCTGAGTTTGCCGTCTTAAGCGCGGTATCGGCCAGACCCTTACGCGCGCCGTGGGTGGAGTTGAAGTATTCAAGGACGGACAGGCCTTCCTTAAAGTTCGAGATGATCGGTGTTTCGATGATCTCGCCCGAAGGTTTCGCCATCAAACCGCGCATACCGGCAAGCTGCTTCATCTGCGCAGGGCTACCACGCGCACCAGAGTGGCTCATCATATAGATCGAGTTGATCGGCGCTTCGAGACCGTCTTTGTCGATCGGTGTCGCCTTAATCTCAGCCATCATAGCGTCGGCAACCAAGTCACCACACTTAGACCAAGCGTCGATCACCTTGTTGTATTTTTCTTGCTGTGTGATCAGGCCGTCCTGATATTGCTGTTCATAATCAGCAACTTGAGACTTCGTTTCTTCGACCATCTTCACTTTGGAATCAGGGATGATCATGTCATCCTTACCAAAGCTGATGCCGGCCTTAAACGCGTGGCGGAAGCCAAGGGTCATGATCGCATCTGCGAACAGAACCGTGTCTTTTTGCCCGGTGTGGCGGTAAACTTGGTCGATCACATCGCCAATCTCACGCTTGGTAAGAAGGCGGTTGATGATGTCGAAAGGAACCTTGTGGTTCTTTGGCAGACATTCACCAATCAACATCCGGCCAGGCGTCGTTTCAAAACGTTTCAGAACAACATCGCCGTTCTCATCTGCTTGCGGAACGCGAGCGAGAATTTTGGAGTGAAGCGAAACAGCTTTGGTTTCGAGCGCTTGGTGCACTTCGGCCATATCGGCAAAGCGCGGCAGGCGTTCGACTTTCGTGCCGTCTTCGTTTTCGAGGTACTCAGGCGTCTTTTCCTGACGTTCCATCGAAAGGTAATAGATACCCAAGACCATATCCTGCGAAGGAACGATGATCGGCTTACCATTAGCGGGCGAAAGGATATTGTTGGTCGACATCATAAGCACGCGCGCTTCCAACTGAGCCTCAAGGCTCAACGGAACGTGGACCGCCATTTGGTCGCCATCAAAGTCAGCGTTGAACGCAGAGCAAACCAGCGGGTGAAGCTGAATCGCTTTACCTTCAATCAGGACAGGCTCAAACGCTTGAATGCCCAAACGGTGAAGCGTTGGCGCGCGGTTCAAAAGGACCGGGTGCTCGCGGATCACCTCATCAAGGATGTCCCAGACTTCCTTGCGCTCTTTCTCAACCCACTTCTTGGCTTGCTTCAGGGTCATCGAAAGACCCTTTGCATCGAGGCGGGCATAGATGAACGGCTTGAACAGCTCGAGAGCCATTTTCTTAGGCAGACCGCACTGGTGCAGTTTCAATTCTGGGCCGGTCACGATGACCGAACGACCGGAATAATCGACGCGCTTACCAAGAAGGTTTTGACGGAACCGACCCTGCTTACCCTTCAGCATGTCGGACAAAGATTTCAGCGGACGCTTATTCGCACCCGTGATGACGCGGCCGCGGCGACCATTGTCGAACAGAGCGTCTACGGCTTCTTGAAGCATGCGCTTCTCGTTGCGAACGATGATGTCCGGCGCGCGCAGTTCGATCAGGCGTTTCAAACGGTTGTTCCGGTTGATCACGCGGCGATACAGATCGTTCAGATCGGACGTTGCGAAACGGCCACCATCGAGCGGCACCAGCGGGCGCAGCTCAGGCGGGATCACAGGGATCACTTCGAGGATCATCCACTCGGGACGGTTGCCGGAATCGATGAAGCTTTCCACGACCTTCAAACGCTTGATGATCTTCTTCGGCTTGAGCGTCGATTTGGTAACCGACAACTCTTCCATCAAATCGTCGCGCTCTTGCTCCAGATCGAGATCCATCAGCATGACCTTTACGGCCTCTGCACCGATGTCGGCGGAGAATGCATCTTCGCCGTATTCGTCTTGCGCTTCGAGCAGTTCGTCTTCGGTCAGCAGTTGGAATTTCTCAAGCGGGGTCAGGCCCGGCTCGATCACAACATAGCTTTCGAAATACAGAATACGCTCAAGCTGCTTCAACTGAATGTCGAGCAGAAGGCCGATGCGCGATGGCAGCGATTTCAGATACCAGATGTGCGCAACAGGAGCGGCGAGCTCGATGTGGCCCATACGCTCACGGCGCACCTTGGTGACGGTGACTTCAACGCCGCATTTCTCGCAGACGACGCCTTTGTACTTCATCCGCTTGTACTTGCCGCAAAGGCATTCGTAGTCCTTTACGGGGCCAAAGATACGGGCGCAGAACAGGCCATCACGCTCAGGCTTGAACGTGCGGTAGTTGATGGTTTCCGGCTTTTTGATTTCGCCGAAGGACCAGCTGCGAATACGCTCTGGCGATGCGATCCCAATTTGGATCTGGTCGAATGTTTCCGGCTTAGACAGCTGGTTGGTGAATTTGGTCAGTTCGTTCATGACTTAGTTCCCTCAGGGGGTGAATTTCCAAAGAGCGGAGGAAGGGGCGCCGATTGCTCGGCGCCCAATCACTTACTCCGCTGCAATCGCGCCGAAATCATCGTCGTCGTCATTGCCGTCCGACAACGACTTGAGCTCGACGTTCATGCCCAGCGAGCGCATTTCCTTCACAAGAACGTTAAAGCTCTCTGGGATGCCCGCTTCGAACGTGTCGTCGCCTTTGACGATGGCTTCGTATACCTTGGTCCGTCCGACAACGTCATCCGATTTAACGGTGAGCATTTCCTGCAAGGTGTAGGCAGCGCCGTATGCTTGCAATGCCCAGACCTCCATCTCACCAAAGCGCTGTCCGCCGAACTGCGCTTTACCACCCAGCGGCTGCTGCGTGACGAGCGAGTATGGACCGATGGACCGAGCGTGGATCTTGTCGTCAACCAAGTGGTGCAGTTTGAGCATGTAGATGATGCCCACAGTCACTTTGCGGTCAAACGCGTCGCCCGTGCGACCATCGTACAAAGTCGATTGGCCTGAGCTGTCGATACCGGCCTTAACCAGCATATCGGACACATCCGGTTCACGCGCACCGTCAAACACTGGCGTACCCATCGGGACACCCGCGGCGAGGTTTTGTGCAAGATCAACGATCCCGGCAGTTGAGCGGCTTTCGAGGTCTTCGAAATATTGCTCACCATAGACATCCTTCAGACGGTCAACGACCGCTTCGGGAGGTTTGGCATCGGCGTAGTCTTCGGCAGCGTTTGGATTGGCGAGCTTCCACTCTTCGAGCTTGTTCGCGATATCCATGCCAAGGCCGCGCGCGGCGAAGCCTAGGTGCGTTTCAAAGATCTGTCCCACGTTCATGCGCGAAGGCACGCCCAATGGGTTCAGCACCAGATCAACCGCCGTGCCATCTTCGAGGAATGGCATGTCTTCGACCGGCAGAATGCGTGAAATCACACCCTTGTTGCCGTGACGACCAGCCATCTTATCGCCCGGTTGCAGCTTACGCTTCACCGCAACGAAGACTTTGACCATCTTCAGAACGCCCGGTGCGAGTTCGTCACCGCGCTCCAGCTTCTCTTTGCGATCTTCGAACTTGGCATCAATCATGCCAGCGCTCTCGTCATATTGTGACTTGATCGCTTCGAGCTGAGATTGGCGGTTGTCATCAGCGACTGCGAACTTGAACCATTCGAAACGCTCAATATCATTGAGCAGGTCTTCTGTGATCTCTGTGCCCTTCTTGATGCCCTTTGGCGCTGCCGAAGCAGTTTGACCAAGGAGCATGTCTTTCAGGCGGTTATAAGTCGCACGGTTGAGGATATTTCGCTCATCGGCGGCGTCCTTGCGGAGGCGTTCGATTTCTTCGTTTTGGATCGCACGGGTACGATCATCAATCTCAATACCGTGGCGGTTGAACACCCGGACTTCGACGATGGTACCAGCGACACCCGGCGGCAGACGCAGCGACGTATCGCGAACATCCGAGGCCTTCTCACCAAAGATGGCGCGAAGAAGTTTTTCTTCCGGCGTCATTGGGCTTTCACCCTTTGGCGTGATCTTACCGACCAGAATATCACCCGGATGCACTTCTGCACCGATGTAGACAATGCCTGCCTCATCGAGGTTGCGCAGCGCTTCTTCACCGACATTAGGAATGTCGCGCGTGATGTCTTCTGGACCAAGCTTGGTATCGCGGGCCATCACTTCGAATTCATCGATATGGATCGAGGTGAAGACGTCGTCTTTCACGATACGCTCAGAAATGAGGATGCTATCCTCATAGTTATAGCCGTTCCAAGGCATAAAGGCGACGAGGCTGTTTTTGCCCAGCGCCAATTCACCCAGATCCGTCGAAGGACCATCAGCGATAATATCGCCCGGCTCAATCGTCTCACCAACCTTCACCAGCGGACGCTGGTTGATGCAGGTGTTCTGGTTGGAGCGTTGGAATTTCTGCAGCGTGTAGATGTCAACGCCGGACTGGCCAGCTTCAACATCACCAACGGCGCGGATCACGATACGGGTCGCATCGACCTGATCGACAATACCGCCGCGCTTGGCCGCAATCGCAGCGCCCGAATCGCGCGCCACGGTTTCTTCCATGCCAGTGCCGACCCACGGCGCCTCTGCTTTCACAAGCGGCACAGCCTGTCGCTGCATGTTCGATCCCATCAATGCGCGGTTTGCGTCATCGTTTTCCAGGAACGGAATGAGAGACGCAGCAACCGAAACAAGCTGTTTCGGCGAAACGTCCATCAATGTGACGGTTTCACTAGGCGCCATCAGGTTGTCGCCAGCCTGACGGGCGGAGATCAACTCTTCCACGAAAGTGCCGTCGTCATTCAGCTCAGCCGAAGCCTGAGCCACAGTGTGCTTTTGCTCTTCCATTGCGGAGAGGTATTTCACATCGCCGGTGACGTGGTTGTCTTTCACTGTCCGGTATGGCGTTTCAATAAAGCCGTATTTGTTCACCCGGCTGAACGATGCCAGCGAGTTGATGAGACCGATGTTCGGGCCTTCCGGCGTTTCAATCGGGCAAATGCGGCCATAGTGGGTTGGGTGAACGTCGCGGACTTCAAAGCCAGCGCGTTCACGCGTCAGACCGCCAGGGCCAAGCGCTGAGACGCGGCGCTTGTGTGTCACTTCGGAAAGTGGGTTGGTTTGGTCCATAAATTGCGACAGCTGCGAAGATCCGAAGAATTCACGCACAGCAGCAACCGCTGGTTTCGCGTTGATCAGGTCGTTCGGCATGACTGTCGAAACATCGACGCTCGACATACGCTCTTTAACAGCGCGCTCCATGCGAAGCAGGCCAACGCGGTATTGGTTTTCAAGCAATTCACCAACTGAACGAACACGGCGGTTGCCGAGGTTGTCAATGTCATCGACTTCGCCCTTGCCGTCTTTCAGACCGACAAGTTCCTTGACCACTGCAAGGATGTCTTCCTTGCGCAAAGTGGTCACAGTGTCCTCCGCATCCAGTTCGAGACGCATATTGAGCTTCACACGGCCAACCGCGGAAAGGTCATAACGCTCGCCATCGAAGAACAAGCCTTCGAACAGGGCGTCTGCTGTTTCCTTGGTTGGTGGTTCGCCCGGACGCATCACCTTATAGATGGCCTCGAGACCCTCATCACGGTTTTCAGCCTTATCGACCTTAAGTGTGTTGCGGATCCACGGACCGGTGTTGATTTCATCAATGTCGAGCAGATCAAGCTTATCGATCCCAGCATTGTCGAGGGCCTCAATGTGCTCGAGAGTGACCTCATCACCGGCTTCGATGTAAATGCGGCCTGTGCTTTCATCGATCAGATCATAGGCAGCGTAGCGGCTGACGACTTCCTCGATAGGAAGCAAAAGGTCTGACAGTCCGTCTTTGGCCGCTTTGTTTGCGGCACGCGGGCTGATCTTTTGACCAGCGGCGAAGATTTCTTCGCCAGTTTTCGCGTCAACCAGCGCAAAGGCAGGTTTTTGACCGCGCCATTGTTCGGCCACGAATGGGATTTTCCAGCCGTCTTTGGCGCGTTCCCACGTCATAGTGTCGTAGAAGTGGTGAAGGATGCCTTCGCTATCCAGACCAAGTGCGTAAAGCAGCGCGGTGACGGGCAGCTTGCGCTTACGGTCGATGCGGACATTGACGATGTCTTTGGCGTCGAATTCAAAATCGAGCCAAGAACCACGGTATGGAATGACCCGTGCAGCAAACAGCAGCTTGCCAGAGCTGTGAGTCTTGCCGCGATCGTGATCAAACAGAACGCCCGGCGAACGGTGCATTTGCGATACGATCACACGCTCTGTGCCGTTGATAATGAACGTGCCGTTGTCCGTCATGAGCGGCATATCGCCCATGTAAACGTCTTGCTCTTTAATATCGAGAACCGAGCGGGTTTCGGTTTCCTGATCCACCTCGAACACGATCAAACGCAGCGTCACCTTCATCGGGGCTGCGTAAGTGATGCCGCGCTGGCGGCATTCGGTCGTGTCGTACTTGGGCTCTTCGAGTTCGTAATGAACGAAATCCAACTCAGCCGTGCCAGCGAAATCGCGGATCGGGAAGACGCTGCGCAGCGTCTTTTCCAAACCGGAAACATACCCTGTGTCTTTGTCAGAGCGCAGGAACTGTTCGTAGCTCTCGCGTTGGACTTCGATCAGGTTGGGCATTTGGACGACTTCGTGGATGTCGCCAAAGATTTTACGGATACGCTTCTTCGCGGTGCCCTGTGCCTTGCGGCTGCGGACCTTACGCTTCGTAGGAGCCTGAGTTGCCATGGAAGAGATATGCCTCTTTATTGGTTTGCGCGCGGGGAATGTCCCGCTCGCTGATTAACAATTGGTCGTCACGCGAGACCTTATCCATAATCGACGCAAAATCGCCGCAAGCCGAGACTCACCCAAGGGATGCGCCTAAGCTGCAGCGTGTTTCAGTCGCGAATATGGCAAATCGCCGCTTCCATTCTTGAACCAATTCCCGCGCATGAATCAGTTCGGCTCGAAGCCAGCGTGTGCAGGCCATGTAGGAATTCGCCCCCGACCTGTCAAACGCATTGATTGTCTTGGCCCAAGGCTCAACTGGCGGATGCTGGGAATCCTTGAAAGGGGATCAAATTGACGCTGCGTTGAGGCGGCGTTACTCGGTGCAGGATTTCGGTGAGGATCCCATGGCCATACAGTCGATGTTTGAAGACCCGCAGGAGCTGTTCGCTTTCTGCTCTGTGCTGCGCGACAACGGCAATGAAGGCCAAGCCATCGCCTTGGCGAAACAAGCGCTCGCTGAACGCTCAGACAATCCTGAAATGATCGCAATGGTCCGCATGTTCCTTTCGCACAAGGTGCACTCCTATCACCGCCTCATGCTGGCCGATAAGCCTCGGAACGACGCCTATCTGGCGATGATCAACCGCTATGCAAAAGGCCGGCGCATTCTCGACATAGGCACCGGCACTGGCTTGCTTGCGATGATGGCGGTGCGCGCAGGTGCAGAGCATGTCTATGCCTGTGAGGTAAACCCGAACAAGGCCGATTTGGCGCGCGACATTATCGCCCAAAATGGCATGGCAGACGCGATCACTGTGCTGAATGCCTATTCGCTCGATCTGGATAAAGACCGCGATCTTGGCGGCGGCGTCGATGCTGTCCTGTCGGAATTATACACGGCCAATATCATTGGCGAATCCTTGATCCAGGCAATGGCCCATGCCCAAAAGGAACTGACAGTTCCCGGCGCAATATTCCTACCGCCTAAAGTTTCAGTGATGGGCGCGTTGGCCGAATGTGATCTGGGCGAACCGATCGGCGACGTTGCAGGGTTTGATCTTTCGCTCTTGGAGCGTCAGCTCAATTATCACGCCTTGATCGATCCCAAAGACGCGGGGCGGTATCAGCGCGGTCCAGCTGGCGCACTTTGCGACATCGAATTTTTGCCTGACACCCCGATCGCTATGCGCGAGCGATCCGTGGCCCCGTTGAAATCAAATGGCGGACGGGTCAGCGGCCTGTTGTATTGGATGCGGATCGAATTTGATGCGGACATTCATTATGAAAACGCACCGGGCGGGGACCCCTTGTACCACTGGTCCGTTCGATACGAACCCTTCGCCGAGCCGCGTGAAACGGCCGCCGGCGACATCGTGAATGTGGGCTGCGCGCACAATTCCAATGAGATTTTGATCTGGGACGATAGCGCCATCTGATTGGCGTCGATCCGGATTACTCCATGAAAAACAAAGTATAAGGCCGATTTCGGCGTTGCGTCATCGTGCGCGATATAGCTGCAAAACAATATGTGAATTATCGTTTTTCAATATTATTGTTTGACAATAAGCCGAATCGCCCCTAGATCACAATTATCGAAATTCAATAAGACGCATCAAGGAGAACGATATGACCCGCCCTATGACAAATTCACTCGCCGCAATCGCTGCCGTGTTCCTCGCCATAACTTCGATCGGCGCCATTGTGAACGTACCGCCAGCGTCGGCGCAGACGGCTCAACCTGCAGCAGCGATGATTGAACTGGCCTAATTCACGCATTCAACATTCAGACCAAAGGGGGCAAACCCATGACTGACAAACCCAACGACCTCTTGTTGCTGGCGGGCAAAGTGCTCACCATAATCATGCAGGGCTTTATGGCCATCGCCGCAGGCGCACTGCTGATAGCAACCGCGACGATCTTGTTCGCTCAGGACAAAATCGACGCCGAAATTGCGGCAGAATTCCAAGGTACAGTCGAAGCATTCCCAACTCTGTCGGTGCTAGGTCTAATGGCTTTGGCTCTTGGATGCGTCGCGCTGGTTTTCCTCTTTTTCGGAAAGCTGCGCGCAATCATTTCAACGGTTGGCGAAGGCGACCCGTTCGTGCCGGATAACGCTGATCGACTGAATATTATGGCATGGATGCTGCTCGCGGTTCAGGCTCTAGGCATCCCACTGGCGGGCCTCGCCTTGTTGATCGCCAAATGGGCGGAACCGATGGAAAACGCCGATATTACAGTCGATGCAGGCTTTGATCTAACGGGCATCATTATGGTGATAATCCTCTTCATCCTCGCCCGGGTATTCAAACATGGCGCTGCGATGCGCGAAGATCTCGAAGGGACCGTGTAATGCCTGCTGATGATGAAGGAGCAACGATCATGGTCAAACTTGACGACATTCTACACGACCGCCGGATGACACTGACAGAGCTGGCAGACCGAGTGGGCCTGACACTGGCCAACCTCTCGATCCTCAAAACCGGCAAAGCCAAGGCAATCCGGTTCTCAACCCTCGCTGCAATCTGCCGCGAATTAGAATGCCAGCCGGGCGATTTGCTAAGCTACCAAGCGTAAAATGCTTGACTCACGGGGCGCGCAGTATATTTGCGCGCCTCGACTGCTTTTAGGAGCGGTCATCCGTCCAAGACAGCCGGTGGAGACAATTGGGTCTCCTTAATTTCCAGCCTAGGCGGGGATAAGAGATTTTCGCGGGCTACCTTTGTGGTGCTCGCACTGGAGCTGATACGCTCCGCCTCCTTCCCCAACATTGGACTTTTTGGTGTCGATGAACGGCACCGAAAAACATGAGCCGGTCGCTCGGGCGTAAGTCTGTTCGGCCATTAGTGAAGGAGTATGGCATGGATCGTTCGCAAAAAGCCGACGCGGTTGCTCAGCTCAATGCAGTTTTCAACGAAGTTGGTGTGGTGGTTGTCACCCGCAACCTCGGCCTGACGGTGGATGAATCCACCGATCTGCGCGGAAAAATGCGTGATGCTGGTGCTTCCTACAAGGTTGCGAAGAACCGTCTCGCCAAGCTCGCCCTGAAAGACACCGATTACGTTGGCATCGAAGAGTATCTCTCCGGTCCGACCGCGCTGGCATGGTCACAAGACCCTGTTGCGGCTGCTAAAGCTGCTGTCGAATTCGCGAAGGCGAACGACAAGCTGGAAATCGTCGGTGGTTCTATGGGCACGCAGGTGCTCGACGAAGCTGGAGTCAAGGCGCTTGCCTCGATGCCAAGCCTCGACGAGCTTCGCGGCAAACTCGTTGGTCTCGTCAACGCACCAGCAACCAAGGTTGCTCAGGTCGTCAACGCTCCCGCGAACAAGCTGGCCCGTGTGTTCGGCGCATATGCCGCCAAGGACGCTGCTTAAGAGACGCTCTCGCAAGAGACGAAACAACCATTGGGGCACTGGGATGAACCCATCTGTTCCGCACAATATTTGGAGTGAACATCATGGCTGATATTGCCAAGCTTGTTGAAGAACTTTCGAAGCTGACCGTCCTTGAGGCGGCTGAACTTGCAACTGCTCTTGAAGAAGAGTGGGGCGTAAGCGCCGCAGCTGCTGTTGCAGTTGCTGGTCCTGCTGCTGGTGGCGGTGAAGCTGCTGCAGAAGAAAAAGACGAATTCGACGTCATCCTCACCGGCGACGGTGGCAAGAAAATCCAGGTCATCAAAGAAGTCCGCGCCATCACTGGCCTGGGCCTCACCGAAGCCAAGGGTCTTGTCGAAGGCGCGCCAAAGGCCGTCAAAGAAGGCGTCAACAAGGCAGAAGCCGAAGAAATCAAAGGCAAGATCGAAGCAGCCGGCGGTACCGTCGAGCTCAAGTAATCTTGATCTTAAGTTTTGTGGGTGTCTTGAAGCGCCCGCAGATGGGGGGCGGTGTCAGCAATGGCGCCGCCCTTTTTCTTTGCCCGTCCGGCACCAACAAAGGGCCCAGTCGTCAGCAAATACGCTCAATTAACGCGGAATTTGATCAATCAAAGCGCGGTCAGAGCCCACCATTGGCGAACCAATCTGCTCCATCTGAACTTTTGCCGCCTGTGGCGCGTCATCATAGTCAATTCCGAACCCAACCTCATCATAGACGGGGTCGTAACTGATCGGGATGCCAGCGGCCTGCAATTCAGCCAAAGTGATAAATGTGCCCATCGATCCCGCTTGTGAAAACCAGTCCAGCTCAGTCGCGCTGAACCTGTCTCGCAGCAAATCGATAACCGACCCTAAGCGGATCGCAATTGTGCCATCGCGCTGTTGAAACTCGACGCTGCCGGTGACCACGCCATTGACCCGCGCATCCAGCCGGCTTCTGGTTACCAATTCCATCTC
Organism: uncultured Erythrobacter sp.; assembly: GCA_947502815.1. Classification (GTDB taxonomy): domain Bacteria; phylum Pseudomonadota; class Alphaproteobacteria; order Sphingomonadales; family Sphingomonadaceae; genus Erythrobacter. Next base: position 364,224 of record CANNBH010000001.1, on the reverse strand, counting down.
GGCTGCGCGGCTCGCGCCCAACCCTGCAGGAGTTTCCGGAACTGGAACAGCGCCAGAGAACCCAGCTGCATCATCAACGGGCGCGCTCTCAATCGGCAAAGACTCGCGCACACCGCCAGACACATCCAGCGTGCCGGCAAACGCAGCAGCCACCGATTCATTGGCAATTGCGACGCTGCGATCCATGCGTGACCCGGCAGCCAGAGTTGGTTGCGCAAGCCTGACTTCAGGCGGCGTCGCAGTCGAAAATGCGCGCCCGTTCGTTATTTGCGGCACATCAATCAAACTGGCTCGCAATGGCGCTGGTAGTTCGGCTGACACAATTTGAACATCACTGCTGCCTTGTGCCGGGAGCGGCCGAGAAATCGCGAATTCTATCGGAGAAGGCATAGCGACTTCGGCGAAAGCCAGGTCAAAACGGTCCGCCGCGCTTTCAAGGATTGTGAGAGGCACCTTACGGTTCGCATCAAGGAACCGAATCCCCTCCCCGAAAGTCAAAGAGGTCGGCGCGATCCGTTCAGCAGCCATTGTTGGACTATAAACCGGAGCGTTGGACGCGACCGCAGGGTTCCAAACTGGCTGGACGATAGCCGCGCTGGATTCAGGCAATTCCAAGCTGAAGTATGAGCCATCCATTGCGCCTGCAGACAAATCGGGCATCGTCACCGCTACCGCTACCGCAGCAGTTCCAAAAGCAATTCGCGCCTTATTCACCCTATATTTGGACGAAGGGGACGAGATCGCCGCAGCGTTGGCCGCTTGTTCCACCGCCGTCAAAGGCCCCGGCAGAAGCCTAGCCGCGCGCTGTGACGCGGTTTCAGCCCCACCCATTAATTCAGGCATAATCTTGTCGTGACGAGTTTGCACCGAATTCCCCCACATGATTGCACTATGTGATTCCCCAAAGGGAATTATGAAGAAATTCACCGTGTTTAGAAAGCAAATTCTACGTTCATGCCGAACACGACATGGTAAAAGGCAAGAAAGCGCTTCCCTCCGATCGTAAGCCACCCTATTCGGAACGGCTCGCCCCATCCCAAGACGGCGCGCGCGGATGGATATTAAAGCAATGCGCGAAACACCAAATACCGACTCTGCGAACTCGGACACTCCGGGCATTGCGCATGCGTCCTGGGGTCAAGAACTGCAGGCGACAATCGCGCTTGCGACTCCACTTGCCGTCGCAAATTTGCTTCAATCTGGGATCTACATCGTCGATGTGATCTTCATTGCACGACTTGGCGAAGAACCGCTTGCGGCGTCTGGCCTTGCGACGGGTTTGTTCGGACTGATTGTCTGGAGTCTATCCTCGCTTACAGGAGCCGTCGCCCCGCTTATAGCCGAAGCCATTGGCTCTCGCTCGCCCTCGTTCCGGCCCGTGCGCAGAGCCACTCGTATGGCGCTTTGGCTCGCTGTAATCGCGGCGATCGTAGGTATGGCTCTCGCCTTGTTGCTTGGCCCTGTGATGGTCATGACAGGGCAAGAACCGCCGATCATCGCGCTGGCCAATCAATACAATTGGCTCATCATTTATTCGCTTATCCCGATGCTGCTTGCATCGGTGCTGCGAAACTATGTGTCTGCATTAGGCCGGCCCGTGTTTGCCACGGCAATCTCTGCAATGGGAATTCCGGTCAATGCCCTTGCCAATTATGCCTTTATCTTCGGCAATTTGGGCGCACCGGAGATGGGTCTGCAAGGAGCGGCGATTGCAACGATCATTACCGCAATCGTGATGCTATCCGCCTATGTTGCCATTGTCCTTACCGTCCCGGCCCTCAATCGTTACCGGCCTTTCTATCGGTTTTGGCGACCGGATTGGCAGCGGTTTCGGCTGATCGTCCGGATCGGCGCACCTATCGCCCTCACTGTGATGGCAGAGGCCGGAGTGTTTAGCGCGGCGGCATTCCTAATGGGACGCATCGGTGCAGCGGAGCTGGCAGGACACATTGTTGCTTTGAACATAGCTGCACTTGCATTTCAGGTGCCATTTGGCGTCGGTCAGGCTGTGACAATCCGCGTCGGCTATTCCTATGGCGCGCGCGATCCGCTCGGCATCAAACTGGCCGGATGGGTTGCGATTGCGGTGGGCACAGGGTTTATGGGACTGACCGCATTGGCCATGGTTCTAGTACCAGAGTATCTTCTGATGCTCTTTGTCGAAATCGACGATCCTACCAATGCCGCCCTTATTGGGTTTGCACTGCAATTTCTCGTCTTAGCCGCCGCGTTTCAATTGGTTGATGGGGTGCAAGCCGTCGCTGCCGGTGCACTTCGCGGTCTGCAAGATACAAGGGTGCCGATGTGGATAGCGATTTTTAGCTATTGGGTGCCTGGATTTGGCTTGGCTTTTGGCCTCGGACTATTCACCCCGCTCCAAGGAACAGGCGTCTGGATTGGCCTCGCAACCGGCCTTGCCTTCGCCGCTGTGCTTCTGCTTTGGCGTTGGATGCTGCGCGAACGGTTGGGCTTGATCCCAAGGCCCGGTGCATCTGCGACTGCCTAAAGCAGAACTCGGGCAGATTTTTTGCTTCGCATCGCTTGACTCCTGCGCCCGTCACAACCATTTGCCCCTCGCTGGCACTCTTACGAGGAGAGTGCCAATCCAAGTCTTAAACCTAATAAGAAAGGTCATTACTATGGCATTTCGTCCGCTGCACGACCGTGTTGTCGTACGCCGCATCGAAGCCGACCAGAAAACCGCTGGCGGCATCATCATTCCAGACTCCGCGCAAGAAAAGCCAAGCGAAGGCGAAATCGTCTCCGTTGGCGAAGGCGCCCGTGACGACAGCGGCGCTCGCGTTGCTCTCGACGTAAGCGCAGGCGACCGCGTTTTGTTCGGCAAATGGTCGGGCACTGAAGTTAAGATCGACGGTGAAGACCTGCTGATCATGAAGGAAAGCGACATCATGGGGATCATCGGCTGAACCAGCTGATCCCTCAACTGTTTTCAACGCTTACCAAATCAATTTTGAAATCCAGGAGAATCAATCATGGCTGCTAAGGACGTAAAGTTCGGCCGCGAAGCTCGCGAAGGCATCCTTAAGGGTGTCGATACGCTTGCCAACGCTGTTAAAGTGACACTCGGCCCCAAAGGTCGCAACGTTGTCATCGACAAGAGCTTTGGTGCACCGCGCATCACCAAGGACGGCGTAACCGTCGCCAAAGAAATCGAACTTTCTGACAAGTTTGAAAACATGGGCGCGCAAATGCTCAAGGAAGTTGCGTCTAAGACCAACGACCTCGCCGGTGACGGCACCACCACTGCAACCGTTTTGGGCCAAGCGATCATTCGCGAAGGCATGACCGCTGTTGCAGCTGGCATGAACCCAATGGACCTTAAGCGCGGTATCGACGCGGCTGTTACCAAAGTGACCGCCGACCTTGTTGGCCGCTCGAAAGAAGTCGCCGGTTCGTCCGAAGTCGCGCAGGTTGGCGTTATCTCCGCCAATGGCGACAAAGAAGTTGGCGAGAAAATCGCTGAAGCCATGGAAAAGGTCGGCAAAGAAGGCGTTATCACCGTCGAAGAAGCCAAAGGCCTCGAATTTGAGCTCGACGTTGTTGAAGGCATGCAGTTCGACCGCGGTTACCTGTCGCCTTACTTCATCACCAACCCGGACAAGATGACGGTTGAACTCGAAAACCCATACATCCTGATCCACGAAGCCAAGCTGTCGAACCTGCAATCCATGTTGCCGGTGCTCGAAGCAGCGATGCAAAGCGGCCGTCCGCTTCTCATCATTGCAGAAGACATCGAAGGCGAAGCGCTCGCAACTCTCGTGGTCAACAAGCTGCGCGGCGGCCTCAAGGTTGCTGCGGTTAAAGCGCCTGGCTTTGGCGATCGCCGTAAAGCGATGCTGCAAGACATTTCGATCCTCACAAAGGGCGAAATGGTCAGCGAAGATCTCGGCATTAAGCTTGAAAACGTCACTTTGGGCATGCTCGGCGAAGCCAAGCGCGTGACCATCGACAAGGACAACACGACCATCGTTGATGGCACCGGTTCGGCCGAAGACATTCAAGCCCGCGTCGGTGAGATCAAGGCTCAAATGGAAGCCACGACCAGCGATTATGACCGCGAAAAACTGCAAGAGCGTCTGGCGAAACTCGCTGGCGGTGTTGCCGTGATCAAGGTTGGCGGCGCTTCGGAAGTCGAAGTGAAAGAACGCAAGGACCGCGTTGATGACGCGCTCCATGCAACCCGCGCAGCTGTTGAAGAAGGCATCGTCCCAGGCGGCGGTACCGCGCTTCTTTACGCTTCGAAGGTTCTCGAAGGCCTTAAAGGCGACAATGATGACCAAACTCGCGGCATGGACATTGTCCGCCGTGCGATCTTGGCACCTGTGCGTCAGATTGCCGAAAATGCGGGCCATGATGGCGCCGTTGTTTCGGGTAACCTCCTTCGCGAAGGCGACGAAACACAAGGCTTCAACGCGTCGACCGACGTTTACGAAAACCTTGTCGAAGCCGGCGTGATCGACCCGACCAAGGTTGTTCGCACAGCGCTTCAGGACGCAGCCTCCGTTGCTGGCCTGTTGATCACAACCGAAGCGGCGATCACCGACGCTCCGGAAAAAGACGGCGCGGGCGCCCCAGCTATGCCTGATATGGGCGGCATGGGAGGAATGGGAGGAATGGGCGGCTTCTAAGCCAACCGTTTCCAATACCGAACAAACAGACCCCGGGGGACGTTCGTCCCTCGGGGTCTGTTTGTTAGTCGAAAACCGGTCTTCCCATTAGGCGCGCAATGGCGCAGAGAAATGTCCATCACAAAGAACAATGAGGGACTGAACCCATGAAGATTAAGTTTGCTGCCGTCCTGCTCGCGTCGGTCGCCGCGACCGGTTGCGACGCCATGATGGGCCCGCAAGTTGCGACAATCGATTGCGCAACCACACAGACCGAATGTTTAAACGAATGGTTTGAGACCAAGTTTGAGCAGGAGTTGGAATTCAGTGCGCTGCGCCAGACATCGCTCGGCATGAAAACCAATTACGACAAGATCGACGACTTCAGTGTCGAAGCCGCCCAAGAACAAGTCATGTGGTGGGCGCAGGCGCTTGCGGAGATGGAAGCGAACTTCGATTACGAAGAGCTGACGGACGATGCGAAAGTTTCGTACGACATGTTCAAGTTCCGCGCAGAATCCGCGGTGGAATCGGCTGACTATCTTGAGCAGCAATACATCCTGCACCAGATGGGCGCGGCGCACGGCGCTTTGCCAAGCTTCCTTCTCAGCCAGCACACGGTTGAAAGCGAAAGCGACATGGAAGCGTTCATCGCGCGGATCGGCGGCCTTGGCACAGCCATGGATCAACTGCTCGTACTTGCCCAAAACAACGCAGAGGCAGGCGTGCGTCCGCCACGCTTCTCCTATGATGCAGTGATCGCAGAATCGGGCAAAATCATAACTGGTGCGCCATTCACTGGCGGCGAAGAAGGCGGCGAACCTTCCGCTCTTTGGGCGGGCACAGAGGGTCACCTCGCCTCTTTGGTCGAATCCGGCACAATCACGCAAGAACGCGCCGACGAATTGCGCGAAGAAGCGCGCATAGCCCTGACCGAGCAAATGGGCCCCGCCTATCAACGCGTGATCGACTGGTTCACAGAAGACCTCGAAAACACCGACGAAGTCGCGCAAGGCGTTTCAGCGCTGCCCAATGGCGAAGCGTTTTACGAATATTCGCTGGGTCAGATGACCACCACCGATCTCACCGCTGATGAAATCCATGACTTAGGCCTAGCCGAAGTGGCACGCATCCGCGGTGAAATGGAAGGCATCATGGCCGCCACCGGGTTTGAAGGGACGTTGCAGGAATTCTTCCTCTTCACTCGCGATGATCCGCAGTTCTTCTTCTCGCAAGACGAAGCGGGCGCGCAAGATTACATCGACCGTGCAACCATGCATATCGACACGTTAACCGAGCGGCTGCCAGAATTCTTTGGGCGACTGCCCAAAGCCGCGCTGGAAGTGCGCCGGGTGGAATCCTTCCGCGAGCAAGATGGCGCGGCACAGCACTACCGCCCCGGCACGCCGGATGGCTCACGTCCCGGCGTTTACTACGCCCACCTTTCCGATATGAGCGCTATGCCGATCCCGCCGCTCGAGGCTATCGCCTATCATGAAGGCAATCCGGGGCACCACATGCAGGTCTCAATCGCGCAAGAATTGGAAGGCGTGCCCAAATTCCGCGCGCAAGGTGGCTTTATTTCCGCCTATGGTGAAGGCTGGGCCCTCTATTCAGAGGCGCTAGCCAAAGAGATGGGCGGTTATGAAGACCCCTATTCCGACTTTGGCCGGTTGCAGTCCGAAATGTGGCGCGCAATCCGGCTCGTGGTCGACACGGGCATCCACTCAAAGGGCTGGACCGAGGATGAGGCGGTTCAATATTGCCTTGAAAACTCGCCCAACCCCGAAACCGTCGCCCGCAGCGAAGTGCAACGCTATTTCGTGCTGCCGGGTCAGGCGACATCCTATAAGATCGGGATGATCCGAATTCAGGAACTTCGCGCCAAGGCCGAAGAGGAATTGGGCGAAGATTTCGATATTCGCGGTTTCCACGACACCGTCTTGGGCGGCGGTGCTGTGCCGCTTTCGATCCTTGAAAAAATGGTTGAGAACTGGATTGCATCGGTCAAAGCTGACTGATTGAACCACCACCACCCTACAAAAAGGGCGGCGTAGCACATCGCTACGCCGCCCTTTTCGTTCAGTGCAAAGCGGCTTAACCGCCGGAACGGCTGGCTTCGGCCTCCGCGATTACGCTCTCATCCCAAGTGACTTGGGTCTGCGTTTGCGGGTTGAAACGTGTGTTGGCGTAGGATGCCGCTTCCGCTGCTGCGATTTCTTCAGCCGTCAGAAACTCGCTGGGCTCGAGAGCAAATACGTCAATGCCGCGGGTAATTTCGGTCCCGTAGACGCGGCCGTTGTACCAATATGATGACCAGAACCCACCAACGACCAATTGCTCTTCGCTGATTGGGCCACGGTCAAAGAACGCGATCTCTTGCGGCGCGGAACTGTCGGTGAAATCCATCACGCTGATCCCGCCTTGATACCACGATTGCACGAACAGATCGCGTCCTGGCACAGGAATGATTGAACCGTTATGCGCGACGCAGTTTTCGTTTTCACTTTGCGGTCCGGGCATCTTGTAATGGCTGCGGAATTCCAGCTTTCCATCGACGATATCGTAAATGGCATTGGCGCCCCACGTCATAGGGTCAGACGCCTTACAGCGCGGGCGTCCGCCCCCACCCCATTCATCGGTGAAGATCACTTTCGTGCCGTCGTTGTTGAAGGTGGCGGAGTGCCAATAGGCAAAGCCTTTATCAAACACGGCATCGATGCGGACCGGATTCATCGGATCGGAAATATCCATCAAGATGCCATTGCCCGAACATGCGCCAGCGGCGAGGTTGAGGCTGGGGAAGACCGTGATGTCGTGGCATTGGTTCGTCTGACGTGTGTCCTGCGTCCCTTCGCCGCTATCGCCGCCTTCCCATAGACCAGCAATTTCGCCTGTCTCGTTATCAGCAAAGACGCGCGGGCTGCTAATGATGCGGGACATGGCCGGATCGGCCAGCGGGATTTCGATAACATCAATGCTGAACAAGGCCGTGCGCGAATCCGACGGATTGCCGATACAACGCGCCAGTTCTTCCGTTTCGCGCACACGGGATGTGCCAGAATTGTAGACGATGATTTTCTCGTCATCGGCGCTGACGATCGAGTGGGTGTGGCTGCCGCGACACGTTTGAACCTGCCCGACCTGACGTACGGCGGTGAGGTCGGAAATGTCAAAGACGCGCAGGCCCCGGAAACGTTCTTCGCTGACCTCGCCTTCGACGCCTTGCAGCCCGCAATCAACGCGGCCGCGGGTTTGTTCAACGCTCATCACCAGTATGTCACCCACAACGGAAACGTCGCCCTGACCGCCCGGACACACGACCGAGCTCATCAAGGCCGGTGCTCCATCTTCGCCAAGTTTATAGATGTTGAAGCCGTGGTAATTGCCCGCGACCATGATGTCGTCAAAGAACGCAATGTCGGTGTTCGCAAAATCGAGCAGTGGGGAACGCTCGGCAAACTGCGTTAGGCTTTCTTCGTCTTCGGGCGGTGTGTCTGCTTCGTCCAATGCGGCATCAGAAGCGTCTTCGGCTTCTGTTTCCTCACCGGCTTCCTCTTCACTTTCCTCATCGTCACGCGGAGGGATTTCGGCGCGCAGATCAGATGGGTTTTCTGGGTCAAAGAAACCGGCTGGCTTGGGCAAAAACACAACATGACGCAAGTTCATGATTGCTTCGCCAGCATCGTCAAAGCCAGCGGCAAGGTTCGCTCGCGAATCGGTGGATAGGCTGGCCAAAATCTCATCCATCCGGTCAATCTCTGTCGATTGATCATTGTCGATATCACCAACGAAACGGAACAGGATAGGATCGGCTGCACTGCCCGGTTGGTTCAGCAATTCCTCGGTCATGTCCAAGGCACCTTCATGATGGACAATCATCAATGTGAGAAAGAGGCGGTCAAACTCAGTGCCTTCGGCGGCCGCGAGAGCCGCCATTTGTTCAGGGCTCGCCATTCCTGCCATTGTGGAATGATCCATCATGGCATGACCGGAATGATCCATCATGTCGTGGCCTTCGTGACCGCTCATGCCAACCATGATCGTTGGCTCGCCCCGTTCGGCCAGCCATTCATTCATAAAGGTGATTTCATCAGCTTGGCTCGACAGGATGCGGCCAGAAATTGTGACGACCTCTTCGTTGTTTGTCCGATCCTCGACCAATTCCGACATTTCGACCGCTTGTTGGTGGTGGACGATCATACCCTGCATGAAGCGCACATCCGCAGCGGTGTAACTTGCTTTCGCCAATTCTGTCGCTTCATCCGCGCTCAATGTCCGGCTGTCCTGGCCAGGTGCGCCGGGTTGCAAGATCGACGCGCTTTGCGCCATGGCAATGCTGGACCCGCCAACGAGAAGAGCGGCGAGCGCGGCTGAGCGTGACAATACGCGCGGCGCGGTGCGTGATATGATCATAAAAGTCCCCGGTTTTGAAATGTGATGCAACTGTCTGCCGGAGTCCGAGAAGCAGTCAAGGCCTGAAGTCATCCCAAAAGGATTGCTCGACGAAGCGCAGATTTCATCCTGTAAACGGCACGCCAGCACCAACTGGGCAGCATGGGTGCATATTGCCGCCAAAAAACACTGTCTGAACGGACGATAGCAAGCTCCGAACCAGTCCGGTCGCGTCCTGCGCACACTTCATCGCACGCGGCGAATCGAGTGCTTGTCGCGGCGAATCGCCCCTGCATAGACTGGGCCGTTAAGTCACCGCTAACCCTACTAAGAGTATCAGACGCAGATGGCTCCTTTGCACCGCTCCTCGCCCATCACACAAATTTCATTGGCCTTGTTGGCTTTGTTCTCAGTATTGTCTGCCCCTCTTGCGGCGCAAACAAACGAGCTTCAGGCCAGCTTTGACAGCGCCTTCGGTACAGAAAAGCGGACGCCAGAAACCTTTGAGGCGATCTATGCGAACAGTTTTGAGCAACGCATTGCTGAACTGGCCGATGGCTCTCAGGGCCGCATTGGTGTTGCCGCCGTGGATTTGGCGACCGGTGAACAGGTCATGGTTTTGGGCGATCAACTGTTCCCAATGGCATCGACCAGTAAAATCGCTGTGGTCGCCACTTACCTCGAAATGGTGGAGCAAGGCCGTTACTCGCTGACATCCGAGTTTCCATTGTTGATCAGGGTCCGTTCACCCAAGTTTTCGTCTCCCGCTGCTCCGGTACGTGAGGGCGAATATATGCAGGCTATCGACCTCATCGAAATCATGATCACCCGGTCAAGCAACCCAGCAACCGACTCCCTGCTCGCTGCAGTTGGCGGCCCGCCTGCCGTGAATGCGTGGATTCGCCGCCAAGGGATCAACGATTTTTCGATTGACCGCGACATTGCCACGCTGGTCCGCGATGATGGCGAATATGATCCTGTGAACTGGATAGACCCGCGCGATGCCGCGACTCCGCGCGCAATGGTGCGGTTGCTGCAAGGCCTCTATCGCGGTGACTTTTTGTCCGATCAAAGCCGTCAAATCTTGCTCGGTTCAATGAGCCGCACGACAACAGGTCGGCGCCGCATCGTGGCCAATATGCCAAGCGAGGCGCGAGTCAGTCACAAGACTGGATCGCTGAACAACACGTCAAGCGACGTTGGCATCATAGAATCGCCCGATGGCCGCGCCATTGCTGTCGCGATCTATGTGACAGGTCAGGGCTCGCGCCTTGCCAGAGAACGCCGGATCGCCTCTATCGCACGCGCTTTGTATGATGGATTTTATGCTCGCGCCCGGCAAAACCCCAATCGCAATTGGACCAGCGCGCCGCGCACTGGCGGGTAAATCGGTCGCAAATTGGGCAAAAAAAAGGCGGCACCTTTCGGCACCGCCTCTTCTTAGCTCATCCGCCCATTTGGGCGGACAGGATCAAGCGATTACTCGCCGTCAACCATAGCTTCAGCTTTTGCAGCAGCTTCTTCAGCAGCTTCAACAACGCCAGTTGCGGCATCGCCAGCAGCTTCAGCAGTTGCATCGGCAGCGCCTTCAACAGCATCGCCAGCGCCTTCAACAGCGTCAGTAGCACCATCAACAACGTCGCCAGCGGCGTCGGTTGTGGCATCAGCAGCGCCTTCAGCAGCTTCGCCAGCAGCGTTTACAGCGGAATCTGCGCCTTCAACCATGGCATCGCCAGTTTCGCTAACCGCATCAGCGGCTTCGCCACAAGCAGCAAGGCCAAGAGCCGAAGTTGCAACAGCAGCGGCAAGAACGATCTTACGCATAAAAAATTTCCTTATTCAGCGAGTGATTTCGGCGCGGCCTAATTGCAGGCTCACGCCAAAGCCGGTTTTTGACCCCCGACTTCACGATCTGAAATAATGGCCGAATTGTGGCATTGCAAGTAAAATAAGGTATCTTGCCATATTTCCGCCATATTTGCGCCACGTTTCGCCCCGCAATTGTGGCAAGCGGTCGGCCTTTGCAGTGGCAGCGGGGCGATGCTAGCAGGCGATCATGTCCAGTGATCAACAGCACCTCTACCTCGTCGATGGTTCGTCCTACATCTTTCGAGCCTACCATCGCCTCCCCCCCCTTACAAATCCGCAAGGCACACCGGTTGGGGCGGTCTATGGCTATACGACGATGCTTTGGAAATTGGCCGATGACCTCAACGCGGCGGACGGTCCCACCCATCTGGCCGTCATTTTGGACAAAAGTTCACACAGTTTCCGCAACGATATTTATCCCGAATATAAGGCCAATCGCCCTCCGGCTCCCGAAGATCTGCGGCCGCAATTTCCGCTGATCCGCGATGCAACACGCGCATTCAGCCTGCCTTGCATTGAAGAACAAGGCCTAGAAGCGGACGATATTATCGCATCCTATGCGCGCGAAGCGCAGCGGCAGGGGTGGAATGTGACCATCGTTTCAAGCGATAAAGATCTGATGCAATTGATCGGAGAGATCAACGGCCCGCATGGTCCAGCGCGCATCGACATGCTGGACACTATGAAAAGCGCGCGCATTTACATCGAAGAGGTCGAGGAAAAATTTGGCGTTGGGCCTGAACTCGTCGGCGATGTGCTCGCGCTGATGGGGGACACAGCAGACAATATCCCTGGCATTTACGGTGTCGGGCCAAAGACCGCGAGCAAATTGATTGCCGAACACGGCTCCCTCAATGCGGCGCTGGATCAGGCGTCTGATATGAAGAAGTCCAAACTAAAAGAGCGTTTGTTGGAAGGGCGCGATGACGCCGAATTGTCGCGCGTCTTGGTAACCCTCAAGGAAGATTGCGACCTACCCATTGCGATTGAAGACATGCGGATTGAGGCGATTCCGGAAGAACCGCTTTCCGCTTTCTTGCAAACGCACGGCTTTACCTCGTTGTTGCGGCGTTTGGGCGCGGGCACAGGCAGCCCGGAAAGACCAAATGACCTCAACCCAGCAAAAGCCGATATGGCCAACCGTTCTGCCGACCAGCCAGCGACAATCGAGGCGCTTCCTTTCGATCGCAGTGCATATGAAACCGTGCAGACGCTTGAACGGCTCAATGCTTGGGTGGCCCGCGCGAAAAGCGCTCGGCTGGTCGCCGTCGATACTGAAACCTCTTCGCTCGACGCCATGCAAGCCGATCTTGTCGGGATCAGTCTGGCTCTAGGCGCAAACGACGCATGCTACATTCCGCTTGCGCATGGCGGAACCGATCTGCTGTCCGAAACTCCAACGCAGATCGCGATCGAAGATGCTTTGGCGGCGCTCAGGCCCCTTTGGGCTGACGATAGCGTGCTTAAGGTTTTTCAGAACGGCAAATACGATCTCAACGTGCTGGCACGCTATGATTGCCCTGTCAGTCCGATAGAAGACACGATGGTCATGAGCTTCGATCTCGATGCTGGCCGCGGAGAAGGAATGGGCGGGCACGGCATGGATGACCTGTCCGTGCGCCATCTGGGCCATACCCCGCTTTCGTTCAAGGAAGTTTGCGGGACGGGCAAAAAGGCAATTCCGTTTGGAGAGGTGCCTTTAGACAGGGCCACCGAATATGCCGCGGAAGATGCCGATGTTACATGGCGATTGTATCACCAATTCAAATCCCGCCTAGCAATCGAAGGCGGGTCCAAAGTCTATGAACGCGTGGATCGTCCGCTGATCCCTGTCGTGGCCCGAATGGAACGCGAAGGCATCAAGGTCGACCGCGCGCGATTGGCAAAACTTTCCGAAGAATTCGCGGCCCAGACCGCGGCCCTTGAAAAAGAAATCCACGGAATCGCTGGTGAAAATTTTGCCGTGGGCAGCCCCAAGCAGCTGGGCGAAGTGTTGTTTGAAAAGATGGGCTTCAAAGGCGGTAAGAAAGGCAAGAGCGGTCAATACTCAACGGATCAATCAGTGCTGGAAAAGCTTGCAAGCATCGGGGAAGGCACCGGGCGTGACATGGCAAAGAAGGTGCTGGAATGGCGGCATCTGTCAAAGCTCAAGTCAACCTACACCGACGCGCTTCAGGCCCAGATCAACCCGAAGACGGGCCGAGTGCACACAAGCTATAGCCTTTCAGGAGCACAAACCGGGCGGCTGTCGTCAACCGATCCAAATTTGCAAAACATCCCGATCCGCACTGCAATTGGCCGCACTATTCGTGAGGCATTTGTTCCAGAAAGCGGTAACATCCTGCTCGCAGCCGACTACAGCCAAATTGAATTGCGTTTGGCTGCGCACATGGCCAACGTGGACAGCCTCAAAGAAGCTTTTGCGAATGGCGAGGACATTCACTCTCGCACGGCGAACGAAATGTTCGGCGAAGTTACTCGGGACACACGCGCGCGCGCCAAAACGATCAATTTCGCCATCCTTTACGGTATCTCTCGCTGGGGCCTTGCTGGCCGGCTGGAGGTCGAGCCCGATGAAGCGCAAGCCATGATCGACACCTATTTCCAACGTTTTCCGGGTATCCAACGCTATATTATGGAAACACTAGAGACCGTGGGTGAACGCGGATATTCAGAGACACTGTTCGGCCGCAAGACTTGGTTCCCCAGGATCAAATCAAAGAATCAAGCCGAACGACAGGGTTCTGAACGCGCGGCGATCAACGCTCCAATTCAGGGCACCAGCGCCGACATTATCAAGCGCGCGATGGTCCGGATGTTGCCTGCCCTGCGCGACGCAGGGCTTCATGATGTGCGCATGTTGTTACAGGTGCACGATGAATTGGTTTTCGAACTGCCAGAAGGTGACGCCGCTAAAGCGTCGCCAGTGATCGAGCGTGTTATGATGGAAGCCGCTCTACCAGCTGTCACACTGGACGTGCCTCTGGCGATTGATATCGGAACCGGCATCTCTTGGGATGCTGCCCATTGAGAAATGGGACCAGCATCGCCTTGCTGGCCCCTTTCTAAAATTCGAGACTTAGCTGTGCTTTTTCTCGCGGGTCGGCTCCAATGTATCTGGCGCAAAAAATCCGATAGGATTTGCTTCAGCGGCACGTTTTTTGAGCTCGCCGCGCATCTTGCGATACTCAGCTTCCATCCGTGAAGTCACTGTTGCGCGGCTATCTTTCAATGCTTCTTCAAAATCCTCTGCGGCAACTTCGCTAACGTCTCCGCCCAGTCGGCGCAGCGCCGCCAACCCTGCGCGGCGAACAACGTCTTCCAGATCAGCACCGGTGAACCGGTCCGTCTTCTCTGCGACTGCAGCAAGATCGACGTCTTTCGCCAGTGGCATATCGCTGGTGTGGATGCCCAAAATATGTTCGCGACCGGGCGCGTCTGGCGTGCCAACATAGACCAATTCGTCAAAGCGGCCAGGACGCAGCAAAGCCGGGTCAACCAAAGTTGGCCGATTGGTGGCCCCGATCACAATCACGGATTGCAATTCTTCCAGCCCATCCATTTCGGCCAAGATCGTGTTGACAACGCGGCCAGTCACTTGGGGCTCACCTTGCCCTGATCCTCGCGCAGGGACCAAGCTGTCGATTTCATCAATGAAGAGAACGCAAGGAGCAACCGCGCGGGCGCGGGCGAAAAGGCGCGCAATCTGCTGTTCGCTTTCACCATACCATTTGGAAAGCAGATCAGAGCTCTTCATTGAAATGAAGTTCGCTTCCGCTTCCTTTGCAACCGCTTTGGCAAGCAAAGTCTTGCCCGTTCCCGGTGGACCATAGATCAGAAACCCTTTGGCCGGTCGGATGCCCAACCTGCGGAACGCGTCGGGGTTCTTGAGCGGCAGTTCGATCCCCTCTTTCAAGGTTTCAATCGCATCGGCCACGCCGCCAATGTCGTCCCATCCCACATTGGGCACCTGCACCATCACTTCGCGCATTGCGGATGGCTGTATGCGTTTGAGGGCGGAGAAGAAGTCGTCCCGCGTTACGCATAGGTCCTCCAACACGTCGGTTGGGATTTCTCGCGCATCCAAATCCAGTCGCGGCATAATTCGGCGAACAGCATCAATCGCGGCTTCGCGCCCTAAAGCGGCAATATCTGCGCCGACAAAACCGTGAGTGACCCGCGCAAGCTCCGACAGATCAACCTTGTCCTCCAGCGGCATTCCGCGCGTATGGATCGCCAAGATTTCACGGCGTCCATTTTCATCCGGCACCCCGATGACAATTTCACGGTCAAACCGGCCTGGTCGGCGCAATGCTTCATCAATCGCATCCGGGCGGTTGGTCGCAGCGATCACAACAAGGTTCGCTCGTGCTTCCAAACCATCCATCAGAGTTAACAGCTGGGCCACA
Source organism: uncultured Erythrobacter sp. (assembly GCA_947502815.1). Classification (GTDB taxonomy): domain Bacteria; phylum Pseudomonadota; class Alphaproteobacteria; order Sphingomonadales; family Sphingomonadaceae; genus Erythrobacter. The sequence continues at coordinate 348,923 of CANNBH010000001.1, read as the reverse complement.
AGGCGTTTTTCGGCCTCCCCGGGGACCTGCGTGCGCTTGGGAGCAATCGAATCGATCTCATCGATAAAGACGATCGCGGGCGCGGCGCGGGTGGCTTCTTCGAACACCTCACGCAGGCGTTTTTCCGATTCGCCATAGCCAGAGCCCATGATCTCTGGGCCGTTGATGGTGAAAAACTCCGCGTCGCTCTCATTCGCGACGGCCTGCGCTAGGCGCGTCTTGCCTGTCCCTGGGGGGCCATGAAGCAACACACCTTTTGGAGGATCAACACCCAAACGGGTAAACAATTCAGGATAGCGTAGGGGCAATTCCACCATCTCACGCAGAGCCTTGATGGTGTCTTCCATCCCGCCAACATCATCATAGTTGACCACCGCCCGGCCATCGCGCGGTTCCTCAAATTCAGTGCGCAGCTCCACCTCAGTGCTCTCGTCGATATGGACGATGCCTTTGGGCGACGTAGCAGCAACAGAGAGCCGGATTTGTGTGAGCGCATAGGCCGGAGCCCGCAGCAATTGCCGAACATCAGACGGCATATTTTGCACCGGCTGTTGACCAGTTGTGGCGACCAAGTCGCCTGCAACAATGGGTTTGCGGAAGAAGTTGCGCTTGAGCGCTTGGGTTGGCCCCTGCAAACGCATCTCGCGCTGCGCCGGAGCAAATACCACACGGGTAGCGGGGCGCGATTTGGCGGCCTGGATCTGCACATGCTCGCCTGAGCCAGCCTCAGCATTGCCTCGCTGCAATCCATCAAGGCGCACTACGTCCAGAGTTTCATCCTCTTGATAGGCCGCCATTGCGATTGCTGCGGTTGATCGCTTTCCCGTGATCTCTACCACGTCGCCTTCGGTGATGCCGAGCGCTTGAAAAGCCGATCGGGGCATTCTGGCAATCCCTTGCCCAGATTCCTCTTGGCGGGCGGGAGCGACTTGGAGACGCGCGGTCCGATCGGAAGTAGCGGCATCGGCATCGGCCATTTACAGGTCCTTTAAACTGACGAAATTGGAAGCTTGTTTCAATTGCGTAGCTAAGCAGCACAAGGCCTGAATGCAAATTGGGGTTCGCGCGTTGCGCGGCTTTATGTGCTGGAAACCTTCTTGAACTCATCCAGCGAGGCACAGCGAGCGCAAACGATTGCTCCGGTTAAAAAAAAGCCCGGCACAAAGGCCGGGCTAAAAAAGTTTGGGAGAGGATGCCTAAAAGGCACTTAGACATATGAGTGGAGACCGCATTTTGTGCAAGTGCGAATGACGCATACTCTGTTGCATGTTTTGCAATTATAAATTGTGACGACGATGGATTTGCGCAGATTTATGCATGAGTGGGTGATCTATTTATGTGCATTTGCTCAAAATGTAGGCAGATTGGCCTTTTTCTAATGGTGCAATGCAGCATGAACAGTGAAGGGCGTGACAGCGCAGTTTCAAGCGACTAATTACGCGCAATCAAGTCGGTAGAGGGCTCCACCCTCTCGTTGCCACTCTACAAGACCGCTCGGCCCAAGGAACGATTCGCCTTATGTCAAAAATATTCCCCGACGCCGCCTCCGCGCTCGAAGGCGCCATTGAAGACGGAATGTTGATCGCGGCAGGCGGGTTTGGTTTGTGCGGCATACCAGAACGATTGCTCGATGCGATCCGCGAAACCGGCGCTTCCAGTCTGACGTTTGCCAGCAACAATGCCGGTATCGACAATGAAGGGATTGGAAAGCTTCTGCGCACCAAGCAAGTGGCCAAGATGATCAGCTCCTATGTTGGAGAGAACAAGGAGTTTGAGCGCCAATTTCTTGCTGGTGAATTGGAAGTCGAATTCTGCCCGCAAGGAACTCTAGCTGAACGCATGCGAGCAGGGGGCGCGGGTATTCCTGGCTTCTACACGAAAACTGGCGTCGGTACCCAAGTCGCGGAAGGTAAGGACCATCAAGACTTCCCTGACCAAGACGGCGTCGAGTCGACCTATATTCTGGAGCGCGGGATCTTTGCCGATTTGTCGATTGTGAAGGCGTGGAAGGCCGATGAAACCGGCAACCTGATTTTTCGCAAGACGGCCCGCAATTTCAATCAGCCAGCGGCCACCTGCGGTAAAATATGCATCGCTGAGGTGGAGGAAATTGTGCCTGCAGGGGCGCTTGAGGCAGACGAAATTCACCTGCCAGGTGTTTTTGTCAATCGCATCATCCTAGGGGCGCCTTACGACAAGAAGATCGAATTCCGCACGGTGCGCCCCCGTGAAGAGGTCTAACTTTCGCTATGACGGAACCTAGGAAAGAGAATACGGCTTTGGAAAGTGATCACATGGATAGAGGTCGGATGTTCAAATGGATCGCCGCAATTGGATTAGCGCTTTCTCTTCAGGGATGCGTGGCAGCCGCCTTCCCGGTCGTCGCTGGTGGCTTGATGGCGCGCGGAAGTGGGTCAGATGCCAAGCAAGAAGGCGCCAGCCCAGCCTCGGTCGCGCAAACACAGCCGGTCGAAGCGACCGCGCCGGCGCCTGTGGAGACCGCACCCGACACAACCGGCATTGTCGAAGTGGCTCCATCTACACAGTTCGAAGAAAGTTTCGGCACAGCAAGCGACAACGGTACATTTATCGTAACAGAAGCGGATAGCGTCGCGATAACTCCGGAAACGCAATCCCCTGCGCCAACTGCGCCGGCTGTTACCGAAGCCACTCAGGCCCAAGCGCAACCGTCAACTGAAGCCAGCACAGATGTTTCCTTGCCGGCCGTTGCCGAATTGGGAACCGGACCAAGCGAACTCAGCACAGATACAAGCGAAAGCTCTAGCATTGTGATGCCCATTCCCGATGCCGTGCCAGCAGTTGCCGGAGGGACGTTCTTTGACCCCCTCTTTGCATATGCAAGTGCATTGGAAGTGTCGGAGACGGGAACCCGTCCTTCTGCCATGCTGCTTGATGCCGCCGCGCTTAGGCCTGAGCAGGTCGCTTGCGAAACCGGCGAACCAACTGTTTTGATCGACCTCGATCCTGAAACGGGGGAGCTCTTCCCCATCGATGCACGCAGTGCTTCGCCAGCATTGGCGCAACGGTTGGCGGACTTGCGTGTGCGCGGAGTGTTGATCGCTTGGATTTCTCATAGGTTTGCAAATCGTGAAAACGAGGTACGCCGCGCCCTGCTTCAATCGGGTCTCGATCCGCTTGGCACTGATGAAGTGCTGTTGATGCGCACCTCAGATGAGCGCAAACAGACCCGCCGCGATGAACTCGCCCGCAAATCCTGCCTTGTCGCCATAGCAGGCGATACACGCGCAGACTTTCACGAGCTCTTTGACTACCTATTGAACCCCGGCGATGCCGCCGCGCTTGAACCGCTGATCGGAGAGGGATGGTTCCTGATTCCAACCCCACTTCTGGCAGAGAGGACACGCCCATGACCGCCGATCTCAATGCAAAGCCCATTGGCTGGACCCGCGATGAAATGGCCGCCCGTGCCGCGCAAGAATTGCAAGACGGGTATTACGTCAATCTTGGGATTGGCATTCCAACATTGGTCGCCAACCACATCCCTGCGGGAATGTTGGTGACCCTGCAGAGTGAAAACGGCATGCTCGGCATTGGCCCTTTCCCTTATGATGACGAGGTTGATCCAGACCTCATCAACGCTGGCAAACAAACCATCAGCGAGCTTCCGCACAGCGCCTATTTCGACAGCGCAACGAGCTTTTCGATGATCCGAGGCGGGCATATTGATCTGACTGTTCTCGGTGCGATGGAAGTCGCTGAGAATGGAGATATCGCCAATTGGATGATCCCGGGAAAGATGATCAAGGGTATGGGCGGGGCGATGGACCTTGTCGCGGGGGTCAAGAAAATCATCGTAGTGATGGATCACACGGCGAAAGATGGCAGCGCGAAGTTTATTCCTGACTGCACGTTGCCTTTAACTGGCGCGGGTGTGGTTGACATGGTGATTACCAATTTGGGTGTGTTCCGCCGCCGCAGCAAAGGGCTGTCTTTCCAATTGATAGAGCTTGCGCCCGGTGTATCGGCAGAACAAGTCGCTTCGCAAACCACCGCGCAATATGAATTGGCTTTGGAAACTGCCTGATACCACCCCTCCTCCGATTGCGTGGCTTGAAGGCCCGCGCAATGCCAATGCGCCCCTCGCTGGGATAAAAGTTCTTGAACTGGCCCGAGTGCTGGCAGGCCCATGGGCAGGGCAAATTCTGGCAGATCTCGGTGCCGATGTGATCAAGGTGGAAAGTCCTGAAGGTGACGGCACTCGGCAATGGGGCCCACCCTGGGTGGAGCGGGTTGACAGCGACGGCAACGTGCAACGCGAAGCTGCCTACTATCATGCCTGCAATCGCGGAAAGCGAAGCGTAATTGCCGACTTTGCGGACGATGGTGCCCTCGACATGATGCGCCGATTGGCCAGCAACGCCGATGTGGTGATTGAAAATTTCAAGACCGGCGGATTGACCAAATTTGGGCTGGATTACAACTCACTTGCCGGCACCAATCGTGGTCTAATCTACTGCTCCATCACAGGGTTCGGCCAAACAGGCCCGCGCTCCAAAGAGGCCGGCTATGACTTCGTTATTCAAGGCATGAGCGGGTTTATGTCGATCACTGGTGAGCCCAATAGTGCGCCTGTCAAAATGGGCGTCTCAATTTCTGACCTAACAACCGGGGTCTATGCGGCAAACGGAATTCAGGCCGCATTGCTGAAAAGAGAGCGCGCCGGGCCGACGCAGGGGCGAGGCCAGCAAGTCGACATGGCTTTGCTCGATTGTTCGGTGGCTTTGCTTGCCAATCAGGCCAGTTATCATTTCACCACCGGTCAGAATCCGCCACGAATGGGGAATGCACATGCGCAAGTTGCACCCTATGGTGTGTTCCCGGTGAAAGATGGGCACGTCATCTTGGCGCCTGCCAACGAGCGTCTGTTTGCACGAATGGCCGCCTTGCTCGACCGGTTAGATTTGATCGAGGATTCGCGGTTCTCAAGCAATGCGGGGCGGGTTCAAAATGCTGCCGCTCTCGATGCAGAAATCGCGGTCATAACGGCACGATGGAGCAAGGCGGAACTTCTCGCGGCATGCAATGAGCACGGGGTACCAGCCGGCCCGATAAATCATCTCGATGAGGTTTTTGCGGACCCACAAGTGATAGCGAGGGGTATGCGCGTGGACCTGGGCGGATTGCCCGGAGTGCGCAGTCCCTTCTCTTTTTCGGAGAGTGAATTGGCTCTCGATACGCCTTCGCCGATGCTGGGTGAGCATGGGCGTGTCAACAAAGAGTAGCCTCAATCCTTTCAAAAACACTTGCGCCTGCCTTCTATTTCTGTAATTACAGAAATGACGATTGGAGATTGAGTCGTGGGCAAATTGTTGGACATTCCCGAAGCGCGGGCCTTTATCCTCCATTGGGGCGAAATGGGCACCGAATGGGGCGTCAACCGCTCCGTCGCTCAAGTGCACGCCTTGCTCTACCTCAGCGACCGTCCGCTTCATGCGGAGGAAATTTGCGAAGCGCTTGGCCTCGCGCGATCCAATGTGTCGAATGGGCTAAAAGAACTGCAATCTTATGCAATTGTCCGGCGTGTCCATGTCGAAGGGGATCGCCGCGACCACTTCGTCGCCGAAACCGATGTGTGGGACATGCTGATGAAGATCGCTGCTGAGCGCAAAAAGCGCGAACTGGATCCAACGATTCAGTTTCTTGGTGAACTTGCCGAAAGTCTGCATGGCCGTGAAGATGTGCCAATCCACGTTCGCGAACGGATTGGGCGGATGCACGGCTTTATCGATACGCTGACAGGTTGGTACGCCGATGTGCGTGGCCTGCCTAAATCGACATTGGTCCGCCTGATGAAGCTGGGCCGAGGGATCGCCCGCTTCTTGCCGGGCGGAAAAAGCTAACCAAAACCCCCTGAAGGCAAGAGAAGGAAAAACGCATGGCACGAAGCTTTCCCTACTGATTTCGTAAATTACAGAAACTACAGGAGTTCGATATGTACGCTTTGTTTTCTTACTGTGCCTACCTGATGATCAGCATCGCCCTGACTGTCTGGGTTGCGCGCACTTTGTCAAAGAATGGCTTGGTCTTCCTGACCGAGTGCTTTGGTCATGATCAAACATTGGCCGCATCAACCAACCATTTGTTGGTTGTAGGCTTCTACCTGGTCAACTTGGGATGGATTCTGCTGACTTTGCGCTTTGGTGCGCCTCCTGAAACCCCAATCGCGGCGATTCAATTCCTGTCCAGCAAGGTCGGGATTGTGGTTGTGGCCCTTGGCCTAATGCACTTCTTCAACATGAATGCGATCGCAAAGTTTGGCCGCAAAGTGGGCCATTGGTTCCGCGAGGAACAATGGGCTGCGAAAGCCGGTCCAGTCGACGCGTAACCAACGCAACAGCAAACAAAGGGCGCTCCGACAGGGGCGCCCTTTCGTTTTGCAGAGCCTTCTTATCCGTTGAGGGCAGCTTTCAGATCATCCACCAAATCAACCCGCTCCCAAGGGAAGAAATCACCCTCAGCCTTGCGGCCAAAATGGCCATAGGCCGCGCTCTTGCGATAGATAGGGATATTAAGACCAAGATGCGTGCGAATCCCCCGGGGGGTCAATCCGCCAAGGCTCGCGATACCCTGTATGGCGTTTTCGATGGCAGCATCGTCCACCCCTTCGGCGGCGGTGCCATGCGTATCCACATAGATAGACAATGGCGCCGACACACCAATCGCATAAGCAATCTGAATGGTGCAGCGAGAGGCCAGACCTGCTGCCACCACATTCTTTGCCAGATATCGTGTGATATAAGCCGCGCTGCGATCGACTTTCGTAGGATCTTTGCCGCTAAAAGCTCCGCCGCCATGCGGTGAAGCGCCGCCATAGGTATCAACGATAATCTTTCGACCGGTCAAACCGGCGTCCCCATCAGGCCCGCCAATTTCGAAGGCCCCGGTAGGATTAATGTGCCAGACAGTCTGATCGCTGATGAAGTCATCGGGCAGAATTCGTTCTACTACGCCTTTTACATAGGTTTTGAGTTCGGCCTCTTTCTCGCCCTCATGATAACCTTTTGCATGCTGCGTTGACACGACCACTGCTGTGCAAGCGACGGGTTTGCCATCTTCGTAGCGCAAAGTGACCTGACTTTTTGCATCTGGCTCCAAGAATGGAGCGGTCCCATCCTTGCGGTCGGCGGCCAACTGCTCGAGAATCTTATGACTATAGTCGAGCGTGGCCGGCATCAGATCAGGCGTCTCGTCACAGGCAAAACCGAACATGATCCCTTGATCGCCTGCGCCTTCGTCTTTGTTTGATCCGGCATCGCCCGCATCAACACCCATTGCAATCTCGGACGATTGGCCGTGCAGGTGGTTTTCAAATGTGAGCGACTCCCAATGGAAACCCTCTTGTTCATAGCCGATTTCAGCAACGGTTTGACGCACAACGCTTTCAATCTCGTCGCGCGCTCCAGGTGCCCAATAGCTGTTGTACTTCCATTCCTCGCGGCCCTTGTCATACATCGGTGCGCATCGGATTTCACCCGACAGAACAACACGTTGAGTGGTGGTCATCGTTTCACATGCGACGCGCGCTTCGGGGTCTTTCGAAAGCATCAAATCGACAATGGCGTCGGAAATTTGATCAGAAACTTTGTCTGGGTGCCCTTCAGAAACGCTTTCGGAAGTGAAGAGATAGTCCTTGCGCATAAGTGCTCCTTAAGGGCGGCCGCTCCGTCACTCGGGTGATTGCCGCGTGACGTTTGCGTCGAGAAATTCTGGCCTACCCTATAGGGATATAAGGAAAGCTTTATGTCCAGCGAGACGCCTAGCCGCGCCCTGCCCGCAGCGCAAGCAATCTTGGCAATCCCAATCCCAAAAGAGCAAGCAGCGCAGCCCAAGCGAGCGGCAACGCATTTCCCAATTGTGAAAACAATGTCGGGCCCTTGGCAGCAGGAACCAATCCATCGCGTTTGTCCGCCCTGCCCAGTGCAATTGATTGGCGAACGATGCCGTTTGCATCGATTACCGCGCTGATACCTGTTGTAGTGGATCGTAAGACGGGCAGACCTTCTTCGATAGCTCGCATCCGTGCTTGGGCAAGATGCTGCGGCGGCCCCCAACTGCCAAACCATCCATCGTTGGACGGATTAAAGATGTAGTCAGGTCGGTCATCGCGGTCGACAATCTGCCCTGAAAACACAATCTCGTAACAAATTTGAACGCCGGCGCGTCCATGATCGCCCAGATCGAGCGTCTGCGGACCGGGCCCCGGAATATAGGGGATCGATCCCGCCGTAAGACGAGCCAAACCAAGCGAGCCCAATGCCCATTCCAACGGCAAATATTCGCCATAAGGCACCAAATGCGCCTTGGCATAATGTTGCGTAAGGTCGCCAGCGCCATTGATTGCTACAACCGAATTGCGCGCCGACACTGCACCGACATAGCCGTTTTCACGCTCACCAATGTTTAGATTGACCACTCCGGTCAGCAATGTGGCTTCTTCCCCAATGATTGCCGCGATACGCTGCCGGGCAAACAAGGGATCGGCGCCCACAGTCATTCGGCGATAATAGCGTTCAGGATATCCCTCTTCGAGATAATCTGGGATCGCGCTTTCTGGCCAAAGGATTAGACGCGATTGATCATTACCCGGACGGGTGAGATTTGCAGTCCTGTGGAACTGCTCTTCGAATTTGGACGCGTCATTGATCTCGTCTTGCAGGATAAGCGGCTGGACCAGAGTGAACCGGACATCGGAGTCTTCGCCGGCCCCAGTGGGCAGTATCATCGGTGCAACAATACACAGCATCACAAACGCCGAAGCAGCCAATACGTGTCGTTGCATGATCAAGTATGCAGCGATCCCCGCCACAATTATTGCGAAACCTGACAGGGCATAGGTCCCCACCCACGGCAGAAGAAATGCCAGACCTTGACTGTCCCAGCCGCCAAGCAGGATCAGACCCAATGGCGGCCAAGGATATCCAGTAAAGGCCCAACTGCGGACCCACTCGGTCACAATCCAACCCGCTCCGAAAACGCCACAAAATGTGAGAAGAGACCCGCGCCGGGCCGCCCAATTCGCGACCAATGCAGCCAAACCCGGATATACGGCCAGGTACAGGCACAACAATGGCACCGCGATCCAGCCCAGCGCCTCTGGCATTTTTGCTTGGTGCGTGAAGGCGGTTGAAATCCAATTGTTGGCCAGCGTCAAATGCACCCAGCCAAACACCCAACCGCGCCAAAATGCGCTTCGCGCCGTTGGTGCCGCCTTCACATGAAGGATAAACAAGGCAAGCGCTGGCAGCGCAATCCACCAGCCATGCAAGGGTGGATAGCCCAACGCCGCCACCAATCCGAGCACGGCCGAGACCAAAACTGGCCGTTTCGACGCAAAGTTGGCGCAGGCAGCCCAGCGTTTTTGCCAGAATGCAGGCTTCAAATCTGGTTCAAGGTCCGGCATCGATCCGTTCGCAATCAGCTGTTCAGATCGCAAGCTCGCATCAACTACGCGGCCGCCTCGACATTATCATCACCGTCGCTGTCCTCTGAGCCGATTGCGGGCGGCAAAACAGACGAGTCGAGCCCACCCGCATCACCATCATCAGATTTGCTGCGGGTCCGACGTGCGCGCGGTTTGCGCGGGGCGTCACCATCTTCGCTTTCCGCTTTTGGTTTACGGGCTCGGCGCTTCGGCTTGGGCGCTACGTCTTCGCTGCTTACCGATTCGCCTTCGGCACCGATTTCACCTTCTTCCGGTGCGCCATTGTCGTATTTGTCCGATGACCCTTCGCCATCTTGATCATCGCGGCGGCCTCGTGTCCGGCGGTTGTTGCTACGCGGACCATCGTTGCGGCCATCACGGCGATTGTCATTGCGACGACCTTCGCTGTCCTCGGCATCTTCACCTTCTTCGCCCGATGGCTCGCGCCCTTCATTGCGCTTGGCCCGCGCTTCATCTTGGCGCGCTTTATTGTCGGCGATCACACGGAAATAGTGATCCGCAAATTGCAGGTAATATTCCGCCTGAACACGGTCGCCATTGTGCTGCGCGTCCTGCGCAAGCTTCTTATACTTGTCGAGGAGCTGAGGCGCGTTGCCACGTGCACGGCTATCGATCCGATTCAGCTGATTGCCGCCGCCACTTTGATTGTTGCGATTACCGCGACCGCGGCGACGATTGTTACGATTGTTATTCAAAGGAGATTTGTCCTCATCCGCAGCCGAGACGCATCAAACATCGCGTCTGCTTAGCCAATGGACCCCGATAGTGATCGAATTTCATCCACGCCTAAGTCTTTAGGCGCGCCCGCTCAGCATTGACCAAGGGGATGACCCACACGGTCGAGACAAGCGGTTCTTCGGAGCTTGACCTTACCGATCCACACTAAGGGCCGTCCGGCAGGTCTGATTCGGGGTTAGCGAGACGAATTGCATTTGCCAAGCCCCCACACGAATTCACTCGTTATTTCACTGATGAAGAATCACAGCGCGTGGCCGATTTGCAAGGTCATGGCAAATGGAAGATTGGAAGCCGGCCTTGCCTGCAATCGCGCGCACCGCTTCCCCTTGCGTAGCGCCAATCTCGAATATTGCGGTTCCCCCTGTATTCAAAAGATCGGCAATCTGTGGGATCAAAATGCGATAATCATCCAGTCCCTCGGGCCCAGAAAAAAGCGCGCTGTGCGGTTCAAAATCGCAGACATTCGGCGCAAGTGAAGCATTTTCTTCAACATAAGGAGGGTTGCATAGGATGAGGTCAAACGCACCCAGCCCAGCGGTCCATCCGGGCATCCGCCAATCACGCCGTTCAAACTGCGCAACCTCCCTTGTCAGGCCATACCACTCAGCATTGCTCTGTGCCACTTTCAGCGCATCTGCCGAGATATCGGTCGCAACCCCGCTGGCATCTTCCAATTCCAGCAAAGCCGTGATCAACAAGGCGCCAGACCCCGTGCCCAAATCCAGCACCCTCTTTGCCGATGATGCATCTGAGATTGCAGCCTCGATTAGTGTTTCGCTATCGCCGCGCGGGATCAGTGTATCGCGATTGACGCGGAACGTGCGCCCGTAAAACTCTTCGTTGCCGATAATGTAAGCAACCGGTTCAAAGCCGGCCCGGCGTTCCACGTACTGCTCGAATGCCTCGGGAACGTTCGGCTCGCCGCTCCCTTTTCCGAGCAACATATCCGAACGGCTTACGCCCAATGCATGCGCCATCAACAGTTCGGCGTCCAAGCGCGCTGTGTCGCTGGTTTCGCTAAGGCGCGCAGCGGCGTCACGCAGCGCTGTTGCAACTGCCGCGTTCATTCCGCGAGCGCAGCCAACCGCTTGCCTTCATCCTCTGCGATCAGCGCGTCGACCAACTCAGGCAAACCGGGTCCTGCAAGCACTTCTTCTAGCTTGTGCAAGGTCAATCCGATGCGGTGGTCCGTCACGCGGCCTTGCGGGAAATTGTAGGTACGGATGCGCTCTGACCGATCGCCGCTGCCAACCATGGCTTTGCGCGCTTCGGCCTCTGCGCCCTGCGCCTCGTCACGCATTTTTTCATAGAGCCGCACGCGCAATACTTGCATCGCTTTGGCGCGGTTTTTGATTTGGCTGCGTTCATCCTGTTGCATCACGACCAATCCGCTGGGCAGGTGGGTGATCCGCACCGCGCTGTCCGTGGTGTTGACGTGTTGACCGCCCGCGCCGCTTGCCCGGTAGGTGTCGATTTTCAGATCGTTCTGATCAATATTGACATCGACCTCATCGGGTTCAGGCAGTACGGCGACTGTGGCTGCTGACGTATGAATTCGCCCCCCGCTTTCGGTAACAGGGACCCTCTGCACCCGGTGGACCCCGCTTTCAAATTTCATCTTGGCGAACACGCCGGTGCCCGTGACATTCGCGACGATCTCTTTGAAACCGCCCACTTCAGATGCATTCATGCTGACCGGCTCCACTTTCCACCCATTATCGGCGGCAAAACGTTCGTACATCCGGTACAGATCGCCTGCGAACAAGGCCGCCTCATCGCCGCCCGTGCCAGCACGTATTTCGAGCATGGCAGGTTTGCTGTCTGCGCTGTCACGCGGCAGCAGGGCGACCGCAAGCGCCCGTTCCCTGTCAGGCAAAGCGGCGCGAATTGCAGATAGCTCATCCTCAGCCATAGCCTTCATTTCCGGGTCAGAGAGCATCTCCTCGAGCCCAGCGATCTCCTCACGCATGGCCTTGGTCTCGGCAGCAATCTTAGCCACCGGCTCCAACTCGGCGTAATCGCGGCTGGCCTGAACAAAGGCGTCGCCCTCCAACGTGCCCGACGCCATGCGCGCTTCAAGCTCCGCGAAACGGTTGGTGATTTGATCAAGGCGTTCGGCAGGAATTTGCATGGCGATCATTCAGTTTCGCGGTTGATCGCAGCATCAATATGACTGAAATCACCTTCGCCGGACACGCCGTAGTAACCAGTCTCATTCACACGCAGAATATGGCGCGGCTCCTGCTTCATGGCCTTGTCGTAACGCTTTTTGACCGACCCAGAAGCGATAATATCACTAACTATGCCCCTGGCCCGCAGTTTGGCCAAAAGCTCATTCGCAATGGCCAGTCCATCGTCATGCTCAAGCAGAACCATGGCTTCCAACGGCGGAGCCTGTCTTTCGCCCACCAACATTGCCAGCCGCTCTATGCCTGCGGCCCAACCGACGGCCGGGGTCGCCGGTCCGCCCAGTGATTCCATCAAACCATCGTAGCGACCGCCGCCCAAAACTGTGCTCTGGCTGCCCAAAGCATCAGCGGACACGCTGCCTTCGTCAGGAACAAATTCGAACGCAGTGTGACGATAGTAATCGAGGCCGCGCACAAGGCTGTCTGCGCGCACCCATTTCACGCCGGCCGCATCCAGTCCGCTGGTAACTGCAGCAAAGAAATTGCGGGCCTCATCAGAGAGAAACTCATCAATCTTTGGAGCGTCCGCGAGGAACGGTTTGTCTTTGCGATCCTTACTATCGAGAATTCGCAGTGGATTTTTCTCCAATCGCTCCTGGGAATCTTCCGACAATTCACCCTTCAAAACGCGAAAATATTCGATCAGCGCCGAACGCCAGGATTCCCGGCTCTCAGCATCACCCAAAGTGTTGAGGTGTAGGGTCACATCATTGATACCCAACTCTTTCAACAAATGATCGGCCATAGCCAATAACTCCACATCCGCCTGCGGATCGGGAGCGCCGATAATCTCAGCGTCAATCTGGTGAAATTGGCGGTAACGGCCCTTTTGTGGGCGCTCATATCGGAACAACGGCCCGTGTGTCGCAACTCTTAACGGCGCGAATTGCTGCCAACCATTGGTAAGGTATGCGCGGGCTATGCCCGCGGTGAATTCTGGTCGCAAAGTAAGCGATTCACCGCCCCGATCCTCAAACGAATACATCTCTTTGGACACCACATCCGTGGTTTCGCCGAGTGACCGGGCGAACACTTCGGTCTTTTCAAAGACTGGGAATTCGGCCCGACGAAAACGGTAAAGTTTGCGAAGACGGTGAAATTTCTCAACCACAAAGGCGAAAGCTTCTGCCTCGGGTCCAAAAATATCCTGTGTGCCGCGAATGGCTTTTGGTGTGTTCTTGCTCATGGTGTCTCTTTTTGCATTGGGCGCAATTAGGGCACACTCGGCCTTGCCGCAATATCACAAGGGGGCTATCGGCCCGAAAACGCCTTTTGGGAGAGGGGCCGAATACCGCAGATGAGGAACATATTATGCGTATCGACAAAATCCCCACTGGCAGCAATCCGCCCGACGATCTGAATGTCATCATCGAAGTTCCAACGGGCGGAGAGCCGGTTAAGTACGAATATGACAAAGATTCAGGCGCGCTGTTTGTGGATCGTATTCTTCATACGCCGATGCGGTATCCAGCCAACTACGGCTTTGTCCCGCACACATTGAGCCCTGATGGCGACCCGCTTGATGCGTTGGTAATTGCGCGCTCGCCCTTCATCCCCGGCTGTGTTGTTCGATCGCGTCCGATTGGCGTTTTGAATCTGGAGGACGAGCATGGCGGCGATGAGAAGCTCATCTGCGTGCCTGTCGACACGACTTTCCCCTATTATTCGGATGTTGGTGAAACGAAAGATCTGCCTTCGATCATCATGCAACAGATAGAGCACTTCTTTACCCATTACAAAGACCTTGAAGCCGAAAAATGGGTAAGGATCGGGAAATGGGGTAATCGCGCCGAGTCACGTCAAATTGTGATTGAGGCGATTGAGCGCGCCGGCAACGCCGCTTAATCAGCTCGGATTTTGGTCGGTGCGGCCAGCCCGCGAACACGCGAACATTTGGCCGCGCCGATCAACAAATCAAAGCAGAGTTTTGAAAACTGCGGTCAGTGCGAGCGGTAGGCAAATTGCCAGCAGCCAGAGGCTGATAGTGTCTCGCCGAAAGGCCCCAGCGTACGCATGGTCGCCCGCTTGATCATCGGTTAATCCGGCCCATCGTTTTTCAAACCAACGGCACGCTGGAATGATTGCCGCTACGAGAACGATAAGCGCCACATAAGGCAAGATCGAGGAACTACCCTCTCCCAATGCCTTAACTGTGAGAAAAATCTGCAACGCGGTGTAGACCAGCAAAGCGTATGCGACATGATCGCTCATCGCTCTGCGCCAATCGCGCTTGCGGTCTGCGCGCGCTGGCACGGTTGTTTTGTGTTGGTGTGATAGCTCGTTCATCAATCCGCTCCCCAACGGTTTATGTTGAGAGGGAGTATCTCAAAAGCTGGCCTATGTTGCAACCGTAGTAACCAAAATGAAATATCATTGCCGACCGCAAACTCTCTTGCGCTGCAAGCGGCGGAAAACGTGAAGGTTTTGCCCCGTTAGGCATTTTTCGGGACTGGCAAATTTGCTCTCAAAGCAAAAATCTTGCCAAAATGCGTGTTCGCACCCTTTTCTGTTAGGAAGAGGCTGCTAAGGCTTATCATATGAGCGAGTCTCTTGCTACAGAAACACCGCCGAACGGCGCTTCACCATCAGGCATGGATGCCGTTTCAGCGACGGCGCCGATGCCCGATGGCGGCTTGGAAGTGATCTCGATTGCCAAGAGCTATGACAAGCGCGCCGTTCTGACCGATATTTCACTGACCGTGGCAAAGGGTGAGGTTCTCGGTCTGCTCGGCCCGAACGGGGCGGGCAAAACCACTTGTTTCTATTCCATCATGGGTCTTGTGAAACCTGATTCAGGCCGCATCCTGATGGATGGAGAGGATGTGACCAACCTGCCTATGTATCGTCGGGCGATATTGGGACTCGGTTATCTGCCGCAAGAAACCAGCATCTTTCGCGGCATGACGGTTGAGCAGAACATCAACTGCGTGCTGGAAATGGTTGAGCCTGACGCTGCCACACGTGGTGAAGAGCTCGAACGGCTTCTCGGCGAATTTGGGTTGGAGCGCCTGCGTGACAGCCCAGCCATGGCGCTTTCAGGTGGTGAACGGCGTCGATGCGAGATCGCACGGGCGCTCGCAGCGAAACCGTCAATTATGCTGCTTGATGAACCCTTCGCCGGGATCGACCCGCTTTCGATCAGCGACATCCGTGATCTGGTCAAGGATTTGAAGCGGCGTGGTATCGGTGTGCTCATCACAGATCATAACGTTCGCGAGACGCTAGACATTGTTGACCGGGCCTGCATCATTTACGGCGGGCAGGTCCTATTCGCTGGCACGCCTCAGGCATTGGTCGCGGATGAAAACGTGAAGCGTCTATACCTGGGCGAGAGCTTTACGCTCTAGGTATCTGACCCATGGCGCTCGGACCGAGACTCGACCTTCGTCAGTCACAACAATTGGTGATGACGCCGCAATTACAGCAGGCGATCAAACTGCTTGCGGCCTCCAATCTTGAAATCGAGACGTTCATTGGCGATGCGCTAGAGGCGAACCCCTTGCTAGAAGCCGGGGCGGTTTCTCGCGAAGAAGGCGGCCCCAGCGGCGAAGCAGACGACGTCCCGCGAGAGGAATTCACATCCGACCAACTCATGGCTCAGGGACAAGGTGAAAGCGAAGCACCGCTTGATATCGATACAGGATCTCTCGACCGGGACCGCGAAACCGGGGATGGATCTACGATACAAAGCGCGCAAGCCTCTGATGCAGAATGGGGCTCAAGCGCAGGTGGTGGTGGCGAGAATGGGGAAGACTTTCCCGGTATTGACGCAACTCGCGCGGCGGAATTGTCGTTGGGTGAACACCTAGACAATCAAATTGGCACGCTGGCCGTCAATTCGAAGGAAGCCTTTGTCGCACGGCATATCGCCGGTTTGTTGGATGATGCTGGCTATCTCAGCAGTGACTTGCACGATATTGCCTATGACCTTGGCGTGACCTTGGACGAAACCGAAGACGCGCTGGAGGTTATCCATATGTGCGACCCAACCGGAGTGGGCGCGCGCAGTCTTTCGGAGTGTTTGGCCATCCAGGCCCGTGAGGCGGATCGCTATGATCCGTGCATGCGGGCTCTAATCGACAATCTAGAACTGGTGGCCAAAGGAGAAGTCGCAAAGCTTAAACGCCTTTGCGGTGTAGATGACGAAGACTTCGCCGACATGCTGCGTGAATTGCGCGAATTTGATCCGAAGCCTGGGCTAGCGTTTGCACCATCAACGACGGATGCAATCATTCCGGACGTTCTCCTGACTTCAAATGACGCTGCGGGGTGGGACATTGCTCTTAATGAAGACACTTTGCCAAAGCTCATTGTCAATCGTAGCTATTATGTCGAACTGAACGAAGGCTCTCCGAATGAAGAGGCACAAGGCTGGCTGAAAGAGAAGCTCGCAGATGCGCATTGGTTGATTCGGGCGCTAGACCAAAGACAAAAGACGATCCTGAAGACTGCGGCCGAAATCGTTAAGCAGCAAGACGGGTTTTTCCGCAGAGGCGTATCTGAGCTACGTCCCCTAACACTGCGCGAGGTTGCCGAAGAAATCGACATGCACGAAAGCACCGTTAGCCGTGTGACGAGCAACAAATATCTTCACTGCGACCGCGGTTGCTTTGAACTCAAATATTTCTTTACCAGCGGCGTTTCTTCAAGTGATGGCGAAGGTGCATCCTCTGAAACGATCAAGGCTCGCATCAAAGCGCTGACAGATGCTGAGAATGCAAAGAAAGTTCTATCGGACCAGAAACTCGCAGACCTATTAAAGGAAGAGGGTTTTGACCTGGCCCGCCGCACCGTTGCCAAATATCGGGAAGCTGTCGGCATCGGCTCCAGCGCGCAACGACGCCGGCAAAAGAAGCTCGAAAATCTCTGATACCTAGCCTCCTGCAGAGGATCTGTCTCGTAATCTCACTTAAGTAGTGAACCCGCGACTCGCGGAGTCAGCTGGGTTTACGCATAATTAACCTTTTCCGTTCAGACCTTGTGTGGTTAATAGAAGGCAACACCTCTTCGCGAGGCGTTACCAAGCACATGATGTCCGCCACACGGGGCAATTAGGGGACCAGAAATGCGAGTGCTGCTGATTGAGGACGAGCCAACAACGGCGAAAGCCATTGAACTCATGCTCACCACTGAAGGTTTTAACGTTTACGGGACGGATTTGGGCGAAGAAGGGCTCGATCTAGGTAAGCTGTATGATTATGATATCATCCTGCTCGACCTGAATTTGCCAGACATGCATGGCTATGACGTCTTGAAGAAACTGCGCGTTGCCAAAGTGCAAACGCCGGTTCTGATCCTTTCGGGTATTGCCGAAATGGACAGCAAGATCCGCTCATTCGGCTTTGGCGCAGATGATTATGTGACGAAGCCCTTCCATCGCGAAGAGCTTGTCGCCCGCATTCATGCGGTTGTGCGTCGTTCGAAAGGCCACAGCCAGTCGATCATCCGTACTGGTAAGCTTGCCGTGAACTTGGATGCGAAAACGGTCGAAGTCGACAGCGCCCGCGTCCACCTAACCGGCAAAGAATATGCGATGCTTGAGCTGCTTTCCCTTAGGAAAGGCACCACGCTGACCAAGGAAATGTTCCTCAACCACCTTTACGGCGGGATGGACGAACCTGAATTGAAGATCATCGACGTCTTTATCTGCAAGCTGCGCAAAAAGCTCAGCCATGCATGCGGCGGTGAAAACTACATCGAAACCGTTTGGGGCCGCGGCTATGTGCTACGCGATCCGCAAGAGGAAGCCGAAGCGGCCTAAGCTTTGCAAATCTAGATTTCAAAAAAGCGCCCGGGGCAGCCCCTCGGGCGCTTTTTTGTTGCGAGCAACTAGCGCTGCATAGCTGTCGCAAAATCTGAACCCGTGGGTTCCTGAAACAGCTTCAAATCAAATTCTGACACAATCGACAGCAAATGATCGAATATGTCGGCCTGAATGCCTTCGTAGGTGTTCCAGTCGGTCGTATCGGTGAAGCAATAGATCTCTATCGGCAGGCCCTGCGGACCTGATGGCAGTTGCCTGACCAACAGAGTGAAACCTTCCCCAATTCGAGGATGCCACTGCAAGTAAGCGATAATGTAGGCCCTCAGCGTGCCGATATTGGTCAATCGCCTTGCATTCACGGGCGCATCTTCACCCGTGAGCTCTTGCGCATTCCATTCGGCGATTTCATCGCGCTTGGCCGCGAGGTAGCTTTTGAGCATCTTGAATTTCTTAAGTTCGACAACCTCATCGTCGTTGAGAAACCGCACGGTGTTTTGATCCAAGGTGATCGAACGTTTGATCCGTCGGCCGCCGCTTTCGCTCATTCCGCGCCAATTTTGAAAGGAATCGGAAACTAACCTGTGGGTTGGGATCGTCGTGATTGTCTTGTCGAAATTCTGCACCTTCACCGTGTGCAGCGAGATGTCGATCACATCGCCATCGGCGTTCATTCCCGGCATGGTTATCCAATCACCGACGCGCAGCATATCCTGTGTGGTAAGCTGAACACTAGCGACAAGGCTGAGTATCGTATCCTTGAACACCAACAGCAGCACGGCCGTGATCGCGCCAAGGCCCGACAACAACAGCAATGGCGATTCATCGATCAACACCGAGATTAGAATGATCGCTGCGCCGCATAGGACGACGATCTTTACGACCTGCACAAAGCCTTTAATGGGCCGGTTTCGCGATGTGGGCAGACGCTCATAGACTTCATTTGCGTATGAAAGTGCTTTGACTATCGCCATTGCGATGGACAGCACGATCAATGCTTGGGTGACATTGGCGACAATCGTCCGCAAATCGTCCGCTAGGTTGGGGACGGATGCAATCCCGTTGGAGACAATGAGCAGCGGCACCACCGTCGCAAGCCAAGCTGCGGATTTGTTGATCGTTTGTGACTTGGCATCAAGGTAGGGAGTAGCCGCCCGCAAGATTATGTATTTCAAAACATAATTGACCACGAGTGCGCCAACAATCAAACTCGAGAGACCGAGAAGCGATTGAGCCCAATCGGGTTGAGAAGCGAACAGATTCTGCAAATTTTCCATCATCAATCGAGATAGGGCCAAGTGGGGTGCGCTCTCAACCCCCGGCGCGCCAGCAAACCCGGTTTCCTAAGAAATTGATGGTTTGACTGGACAAGCGCGGGCCTGCCTGATTAGCGCGCATCAGATGAGCGCATACAAAGAAGGTGATCCCACAACCCTTAGCCGGTTGTATGGCCGCAGCGTTGGCAAACCGCTGCGCGCGCGCCAGCAATCCTTGGTTGATGACCTGCTGCCCAAGATCGCTGTCCCTGTCGATGGGCCGGTCACCGCAGAGGGTTTGTTTGGTGAGGATTGCCCGCTGCATTTTGAGATTGGCTTTGGCGGCGGGGAGCATCTCGCCCACCGAGCCGACTTGTTGCCCAATCATGGCCTAATCGGCGCAGAACCGTTCCTGAACGGTGTGGCTCAGGCGCTGGCCCATGTTGAGGAGCAAAAGCTTGCCAATGTTCGCCTACACCACGGCGATGCGATTGAGGTTTTGCAGCGTATTCCAGATGGCGCTTTGACCATGGCCTATCTGCTTCACCCTGATCCATGGCCCAAAGCCCGCCATGCAAAGCGGCGGATGATGAACGACGGTCCCGTCCAATTGATCGCGGACAAGTTAAAGCCAGGCGGTGAATTCCGTTTCGGCACCGATCACGCCGTCTATGTGCGCCATGCTTTGATGGTGATGCAGCGTTTTTCGGATCAATTCGATTGGGTCGCCAATGCGCCGGGCGATTGGCAGAACCGCCCATCGGGCTGGTGTGAAACGCGCTATGAATACAAGGCGCGCAACACATTCAAGCACGAAGTCTGGTATTTCCGTTTCCGCAAACGGTAATGGCTAGAGCACCCGAACGAGAATAGCGGCTCGCAAGGAAAAGCGAGCCGCCGTTCAATATGCCTAGCCCACAACGCCCGCGCTGGTGAGGACCGCCAAGGTCAGCACATCGGGAACCGCCGCAGTCATCGGCACGATCTGAACCGGTTTTTCCATTCCGATCAGCATCGGGCCAACAGTTGTATTGGCGCCCAATTCGCGCAGCAGTTTTGCCGATAGGTTTGCAGATTGCAGACCGGGCATGATGAGCACATTTGCTGGACCCGACAGGCGGCTGAATGGGTAGAGCTTCATCACAGATGGGTTGAGCGCTGCATCCGGCGCCATTTCGCCTTCATACTCAAAATCGGGCTTCTCTTGATCGAGGATAGCCACCGCATCCCGGATATTGCTCAACCATTGGCCTGACGGATTGCCAAAGGTCGAATAGGAAAGGAACGCGACCCGCGGTTCGTGACCCATACGCCGCGCAACCGCGGCGGTTTCCTTTGCGATATATGCCAATTCTGCGGAGTCGGGCCGTTCGTTGATCGTTGTATCGGCAAGGAAAGTTGTGTGGTTCTTGCCGATCATCATGTGAATGCCGAACGGCAGGGCATCGGTTTTCTTGTCGAGCACAAGGTTCACTTCGCGCACCGTCTGGGCATAGGTGCGCGTCAGACCCGAAATCATGCCATCGCCGTGACCCAACGCGACCAACAGAGCCGCAAAGACGTTGCGTTCTTGATTGACCATGCGGCGAACGTCGCGTTCGGTGTAGCCTTTGCGTTGAAGCCGCTCGTACAGGAATTTGACCATAGCAGGCACATGCTCACTATCAGCGGAATTCTGAATGTCGAAAGAGCTTGGGTCAGAGACAGAGAGCTGGTGCAGCTTGTCCATCACAGCCTTTGTCCGTCCAACGAGAATAGGCTCACCATAGCCAAAGTCGCGGAATTGAATGGCCGCACGAAGCACAACTTCTTCTTCAGCTTCGGCAAAGACCATGCGCTTGGGATTGGCTTTGGCTTCGTTGTAAACGCCGGTTAGGACTGATGTGGTCGGGTTAAGTCGGGCTCGAAGGCCCACTCCATAAGCCTCAAAATCATCAATCTTGGATTGAGCCACTCCGGAATCCATCGCGGCTTTCGCCACTGCAGACGATACGACTTCGATCAGCCGCGGATCGAACGGCGCAGGGATGATGTAATCGGTCCCAAATTTTTGGTTCTTACCGTATGCGGCGGCCACTTCTTCGGGCACACGTTCGCGGGCCAATTCTGCAATAGCAGTCGCTGCGGCGACTTTCATTTCTTCGTTGATCGTGGTTGCCTGCACATCAAGGGCACCGCGGAAAATGAAGGGGAAGCCAAGCACATTGTTGACCTGATTGGGGAAATCGCTGCGCCCGGTTGCAATAATGGCATCGGGCCGAACCGCTTTCGCTTCATTCGGCATGATCTCTGGCGTCGGGTTGGCCATGGCAAAAATGATCGGTTTATCCGCCATTTCTGCAACCCATTCCGGTTTAAGAGCGCCGGCTGCGGAAAGACCAAGGAAAATGTCCGCCCCTTTTAGCGCCTCTTCCAATGTCGTCGCGTCGGTCGCCACAGCGTGAGCGCTCTTCCATTGGTCAACATTGTCGCGGCCAGGGGTGATCGGCCCTTTGCGATCGCACATGACCACATTTTCATGCTTCACGCCCATCGCTTTGATCAAGGCGGTGCAGGCAATCGCCGCTGCGCCCGCTCCGTTTACGACCACCTTCACATCCGCAATATTGCGATCTGTCAGGTGGCAGGCATTCAACAAGCCAGCCGCGGTGATAATCGCGGTGCCGTGCTGGTCATCATGCATGATCGGAATGTTCATCCGCTCACGCAGCGCCGCCTCGATAATGAAGCATTCGGGTGCCTTGATATCCTCAAGGTTGATGCCGCCAAAGCTCGGCTCCATCAGTGCGACCGCTTCGATAAAGGCTTCGGGATCTTCGGTGGCCAATTCTATGTCGATGGAATCCACATCGGCAAACCGTTTAAATAAAACCGCCTTGCCTTCCATAACCGGCTTCGATGCGAGCGCACCCAGATTGCCGAGGCCCAAAATAGCCGTGCCGTTCGAAATAACCGCAACCAAATTTCCTTTGGCTGTGTAGCGAGCAGCGAGTGAAGGATCTTGCGCAATCGCTTCAACAGGTACCGCGACGCCAGGCGAATATGCGAGGCTCAGATCGCGCTGCGATGTCATTGGCTTCGTCGCGACGATCTCAATTTTACCCGGTCGGCCGGTCTCGTGGTAAAAAAGTGCCTCGCGGCTCGTGAAGCCGCCCTTGTTGTCGTCTGCCATAATATCGCCCCCTAAAATCCCACCAATTGCACCATGAAAATGTGGTTTAGCCCGCTAGAAGACGAGATGATAGTGGTCAAAGTGCGTTGAAAAGATATCCGCATCCCTTCCCGAATCATTCCCACGCTCGCTAGGCCAGTTGTATGGCATCAAAAACCGCCCCCCACTCGGCTAAAAAACCGACTCCGATGATGGAGCAATATCTCGCGCTTAAGAACGAGGCAGGCGGTTCTTTGCTGTTCTATCGGATGGGTGACTTTTTTGAATTGTTCTTTGACGATGCAAAGATAGCCGCAAATATTCTTGACATCGCACTAACCTCGCGCGGGGAACATGATGGGGAGCCAGTCGCTATGTGCGGGGTGCCCGTGCAGGCGGCGGAGGGCTATTTAGCCCGTCTTATCAAGGCTGGGCGGCGAGTTGCCATCGCCGAACAGGTCGAAACACCTGACGAAGCCAAAGCCCGTGCCAAACGTGAAGGCAAACCGTCGTCAAAGGTATTGGTGGCGCGCGACATTGTTCGCTTTGTTACAGCAGGAACTCTAACCGAAGAAGCGTTGCTGGAACCTCGCCGATCCAACATTCTTGTCGCTCTTGCCGAAGTGCGCGGCAGTGTCGGCATCGCAAGCTGCGATATTTCGACCGGCGCAATGACATTGGAAGAATGCACAGCGGAAATGCTGGGCGCAGAATTGGCGCGGCTTGGCGCGACAGAAGTGGTCGTTCCCGAAAATTGGCCCCTTCAAGGTGCCGACCCCAATGAAGATGTGACCTTCCATTCCAAAGCCGCTTTTTCGAGCGATTTTGGCGCAGAGCGGCTGCAGTCTTTGCACGGTGTTTCTACATTGGATGGGTTCGGTGATTTCTCCCGAGCGATGCTGGCAGCAGCGGGTGGCCTTATCGCCTATCTGGATCATGTAGGGCGCGGATCTTTGCCGCTCTTGCTGCCGCCGGTGATCCGAAAAAATGCGTCAGGCATGGCGATGGATGAAGCGACGCGGGGCAGTTTGGAGATCCTTGAAAGCTCCACCGGGGGCAGGGCCGGCAGTTTGATCGATGCGCTAGACAGATGCTCGACCGGGGCAGGTTCGCGCCTTTTGGCAGAGGATCTTTCTGCCCCAATGCTCGATCAAGACGGGATCGAAAGCCGCCTTGCATTGGTGCAATTCTGGCTCGACCGGCCAATCGAACGCGCCAACTTGCGCGACGCTTTGCGATCGCTCCCCGATATCGGTCGTGCTCTCGGTAGAGTGGTGGCTGGCAGGGGAAGCCCGCGCGATTTGGGACAACTGCGCGACGGGCTGAATGAGGCTTGGCGGCTCTATGATTGGCTATCGTCAGAGGCGGACCGTCCCGCTTTGCTGTCTGACCTCCTACCTCAATTGAAAGGGCATGGCGAGCTGGTCGATCTGCTAGCGCGCGCTTTGGTGCCTGCGCCGCCGACGGAACGATCCAATGGCGGCTACATCGCCGAGGGGTACGATGCCAGCCTGGATGAATTGCGTGAAATTTCGGGCAATGCCCGGCGCGCCATTGCCGGGATGGAAGCGCGCTATCGCAGCGAGACAGGCATTTCCTCACTCAAGATCAAACACAATGGCGTGCTCGGTTACTTCATTGAAGTTCCCAGCCGGCACGGCGACGCTTTGATGACTGCTGACAGCGGCTTTACCCATCGCCAGACCATGAAAGGCGCGGTGCGATTCAATTCACTGTCTCTGCACGAAGAGGCATCGCGCATTTCCGAAGCAGGCGGGCGAGCACTGGCCGCAGAAGAATCACATTTTGAAGAACTCGTCAGCCGAACGGAGAAATTGCGTCAAATCATTGCCGCGACCGCAGCAGCTTTGGCGCGGATCGATGTGTCTTCAGCCAATGCCGAACGCGCGAGTGAGGGAGATTGGTGTAGGCCGCACATCGATGATGCACCCGGCCTATCGATCCTTTCGGGCCGGCATCCCGTTGTCGAAGCCGCGTTGGCGAAATCCTCAGACCGCTTTGTCGCAAATGACTGCAGGCTCAGTGAAGACAACCGCCTTTGGTTGATCGGCGGCCCTAACATGGGCGGTAAATCGACCTTCCTTCGGCAGAATGCTCTGATCGTGTTGATGGCGCAGGCGGGCTGTTTTGTGCCTGCCAAGTCCGCCAATATCGGATTGGTAGACCGCCTATTCAGCCGGGTAGGCGCGTCCGACAATTTGGCACGAGGCCGGTCCACCTTTATGGTCGAAATGGTCGAAACTGCCGCCATCCTTGCGCAAGCAACTGACCGCAGCTTTGTCATTCTTGATGAAGTAGGCCGCGGGACATCGACCTATGATGGCTTGGCGCTCGCATGGGCCGTCGTCGAAGCGGTGCACTCGCGCATATCGTGCCGATGTCTGTTCGCGACCCATTACCACGAACTTGCGCGTCTGGCAGAAACGTGCGCGAACCTTTCTCTTCACCATGTGCGAGCCCGCGAATGGAAAGGCGACCTTGTACTTCTGCATGAATTGGCAGAGGGGCCAGCTGATCGATCCTATGGTCTTGCCGTCGCCAAGCTTGCTGGCGTGCCCGGCTCAGTGGTGGAGCGAGCACGGCAGGTTCTGGAGAAATTGGAGCAAGCTCGGACCGAAACCGGCGGATTGGCAGCAGGTCTTGGTGAATTGCCGTTGTTCGCAGCCGCCGCTGCCCCCGAGCCTGCACCAACCAAAGAAGAGGCGCTGGCTGCAAGGTTGGTTGCAACCGATCTCGATGCACTCAGCCCGCGTGACGCACTTGATCTGCTTTACGATCTAAAACGCAGCATCGATTGAGGCGGCTTCTACAGAGCGTTCGAACCAATTTGCACCAAACTTTAACACTCTGTTGGCTATGCTCCTGGCCATGACAAAAACCATGTTCGCAAATCCCAAAGCAGCACTCGGCTTTGCCGGTGTTACCATTGCAATCGCAATTGCCGCCTCTTTTGGCGCGAGCCAATTTTTGCCCGCGACTGACGAGGAGCCGCAAGTTGCCCAACCGGTCGAGGGAGCTCCGACTCCAGCGCAGGTCAATCAGCCACCAGCGGCAGTCGCTTGGGCCGATGACGGTTCCGATGGAGGATTTACCGACGATTGGGACGACAGCGCGGTCAGTTCCGCGAACGGATTTAATGACGACAACGGGCCAGGCGCTGTCAACGAAATGGAAGAGCCTTCGTTTGGAGACTTTTCTCCGCAATCACGCGAACGCAGTGGCGCACCTGCACCGCGCGCGCGTGCCTCTGCGTCCTCCTCAGCGCCGCGTGTCGTATCGAGAGCCGCTCCAGATGCGCCAGAGCTGCAGCCGCCGGGCGGGCGCGGCACCGGTGAGCTTGTTGCAGTCGAGTAGGCCCTGCTTTGGATACTACCGAGTTGGGACTGGGGTCTCGCCTGAATAATCGTAAAAGCCGCGGCCGGTTTTGCGGCCCAACCATCCTGCCTCGACATATTTTACCAGCAATGGTGCCGGGCGGTATTTCGTGTCACGCGTGGTACGATACAGCACGTTGATAATGTCGAGACATGTATCCAGCCCAACAAAATCAGCCAGTTGCAAAGGGCCCATTGGGTGATTGAGGCCCAAACGACAGCCCTTATCAATATCTTCGATGCCAGCGGTCGATTGGCCCAACACAAACACCGCTTCATTGATCATCGGCAGCAGGATGCGATTTACAACAAAGCCAGGCTCATCCTGGCTTAAAACCACCTCCTTGCCCAAGCTCTCAGCAAAGGCGGTGACGCTGTCCGTCGTGCTCTTCGCTGTCGCAAGGCCGGGAATAACTTCGATAAGGCCCATTACCGGCACCGGGTTGAAAAAGTGCAAGCCAATGAAGCGCTCTGGATCGGGTGAGTGATTGGCCATGCGAGTGATGGGAATGGAGCTCGTGTTGGATGCCATAATCGCATCATCGCGCAGCACCTTGCCCGCATTCTCGAAAATGGATTGCTTGATCGGTTCTTTTTCGGTTGCGGCCTCAATAATCAGGTCGGCATCTGCCATTGGAGAATAATCACCAATCGGCGTGATCTTGGCCAGCAAAGCCTCAGCCGTTTCGATGTCGATCTTACCGCGACCCACCAATTTAGAGGCGGCCTGTTCGATTTTACCCTTGCCAGCTTCCGCCGTCGCCAAATCAATGTCGGCGAGCATGACGTGCATTCCTTGGGCGGCGACAGTCTGAGCAATCCCGGTGCCCATCTGGCCAGCTCCGATTACGGCGATTTTCTGCATGGCAATTCCCTTCGCAAGTGCAGCAAAGCGCGCTCACTAGCTTGGAAGGCTCCGCCTGGCCAGAGGTCAATCTTCAACGATGGCTCGGCAAACAGCTAACGATTGGCGCCGGGCACCCACTTCACATCGGCTGTCCCACCTTCATTCAGCACTCTGGCCAGCACAAAGAGCAAGTCAGAGAGCCGGTTCACATAGGCAAGTGCAGCAGGGTTGATTGCGGTTTGTTCGGCCAATTGCGTCATCACTCGCTCCGCTGCACGCGTGGTCGCGCGGGCGACATGGGTGCGCGCTGCCGCTTCGCTGCCGCCGGGCAAGATAAAGCTGGTGAGCGGCTCTAGGTTTGCGTTGAGCGCATCGATTTGCTCTTCCAGCCACGTTGGCTGAGCATCGGCGATCCGCAGCACCATTTCAGACGGGGTAAAATCGCCGTCAACAGCCGGAGTGGCGAGATCAGCACCCAAATCGAACATATCATTTTGAATTCGCGTTAACAGTGCGCGGTGCTCAACATTTGCCGGATCTGTGAGAGCGCAAATCGCAAGGCCTATCGCGCTGTTTGCTTCGTCCACAACCCCAATCGCAGCGATCCGATCGGAATGTTTGGCTGCGCGTGATCCATCGACAAGACCCGTGGTCCCATCATCGCCCGTGCGCGTGTATATCTTGTTCAGTTTGACCATATTCGCACTCTATGAGGGAGGCTCCAACGCAGGTCTAGCTGCTAGCGAGCAGGGCAATCACAGCAACCACAGCAACAGCGCCCGCCTGATACTTGATCCGGGCAAACATCGCCTTGTTTTGCATCAACTGCATTTCTGTGACGGTCTCACCCTCGCCGGTCTCCAGATCGATTTTGGTCGTCTTAAGAAAGGCGATAACCCCGCGGACGAGCGAAACGATCACCATGATGCAGAGAACGATGAGCAGAGGTATGAGAATGTAGTTCATAAAAGACAAATGGCGCTTTCAGGCGAAAGTTCCACCCTTTAATTTGTGCAACCGCAGTTGCTCGGCAAGCATCAATCCACTTTCACCGCCCGTGCGCCGCTCAGCAAGAGCAGGCGAGCCGCGCCTTTTGGCGAGTTTTTTTCCATCTTTGTCGAGCAACAGATCGTGATGATAGTAATGCAACGCGGGCAGTTTGAGCAAGGCTTGCAACACCCGGTGGATATGCGTTGCGGCGAACAAATCCTTTCCGCGCGTAACCAATGTCACTCCATCAGCAGCATCGTCGACAGTTGCAGCCAGATGATAGCTAGCGGGGGCATCTTTTCGGACGATGACTACGTCGCCAAATTCCTGCAGATCGGCGATGATCTCGCCAGCGATTTCGTCGCTCCACACTATTTGGCCCACCTCGCCCATTGCTTTTTCAGCATCAAGGCGAAGCGAGGCTGATTTTGCAGGGTCCAGCAGCTTTCCTTTGCAGGTGCCCGGATACACTAGACCGTCGGGCCCGTGCTGCGCGCCCGCAGCTTCAATCTCTTTGCGGGTGCAATTGCACGGATAGAGCAAGCCGCGTGACACCAGCTCACGCGCCGCCGCCTCATAAGTCTCTAGCCGGGTTGATTGAGCAGGGACTTCCACCCATTCAAGGCCCAACCACTCTAGATTGCGGCGATATTCATTGACCAATTCTGGCCGCGAACGTGCGCCATCAATATCCTCAATCCTAAGCAGAAAAATGCCGCCGGCCTGTTTCGCCAAATCATGCGCAACAATCGCAGAATAGGCATGACCCAGATGCATTGGTCCATTGGGACTGGGCGCAAAGCGAGTGACAATTTGCGCATCGGTTGAGAGCACATCATTCATGATGGGATCCATGCCACACACGGCAGCGCATGAATATGGTCTGTGGATAGGGGGGCAGTTATGGCTTTGACTCTTAACCGTCCCGCGTCATGTTTGTGTCAATCAGGGGAGAGCGCAAGAGTGTTCAAGACCGAACTGATCGAAACGGCTGCGCGTTTTCGCAGCGCGGAGGATGACGCGGCATCCAATCTTTCGGCGTGCCCCGCGCTTGTGCTCAACGCGGATTACACGCCATTATCCTACTACCCTTTGAGCCTTTGGCCCTGGCAAACGGCGATTAAGGCGGTGTTTCTGGACAGGGTGGATATTGTCGAAAGCTACGAGCGCGAGGTGCATTCGCCGTCGCTTGATATGAAGGTACCCAGCGTCATCGCCCTTAGGCAATATGTGAAGCAAAGCGAATTTCCCGCCTTCACACGCTTTAACGTGTTTCTGCGCGACCGTTTTCAATGCCAATATTGCGGCAATGGCGAACAATTGACCTTTGACCATGTGATACCCCGCCGACTGGGGGGCAAAACGACATGGGAAAATATCATCACCGCTTGCGCGCCCTGCAATATGAAGAAAGGCGGGCGCACGCCAAAACAGGCTCATATGCCGGTCGCGATGAAAGCCATTCGTCCCACCAGCTGGCAATTGCAGCAATATGGCAAGCAATTCCCGCCAAATTACCTCCACGAAACGTGGAGAGATTGGCTGTATTGGGACATTGAGCTGGAGGCCTAATTCACCCTTCGATAATTCGGGTTTCGGGGTGATGTTTATCAAGATGCTTTTTGATTATCCGCAAATTGCGTGTGTTTGATCGGAACACAAAATCCGCTGCGTCGCCAACGACTGGTAGCAAACCGATGGCCGTATCAAACGCGACATTCGCGCCCATCCGGGTCAGATGCCATTTTGACAAACCCAAATTGCGCGCTTCCCAGACCAAATACGCCCCCATGGCGGTTGTCACGATATCGCCCAACACGGGGATAAGCCCGATCAGAGCATCAAGCCCAATCGGCACATTCACACCGGGAATACGGAAACTGCGTTCGAGCAAAAGCTCCATGGCTTCCACTCGTGCGCGGATCGAAACTGGGTCAGTGCCGGTCGGCAACGCTAATCCCATCACCTGCGGACCGTCATTCGCGGCGCCTTGCGAGCCGCCAGTAAAACCACCGGATTGCGGACCATCTGGACCGTTCATGTCAATCTCCTTCTCCCCCTAAGTGGTGGGTTCAGAGAGCGGGAACAAGGGGTGGAGGCCCCATTGGTTCGCTTCGTACCCGCTCACAGCCCCGCGAACCAAGGACCACCGAATCGGCACACCAAGCGGTATAAACACCTCTTTGCCGGTCAATTCGGCATGAGCATCAACAAGCAAAGCCTGCTTTTCCGCTGGATCGCGCAAACTCAGGGAGGCACGCACCAAGGAATCTGCCTCTGGCGAACACAGACCGACATCAAGAGAGCAATTGAACTGATTGAGAAACCAGCGCGGCGATGAATACCGGGCCAGCCGATCGCGCAATTCCAATTCCGCGCCTTCCCCCAATTCCGCGCGTACCGTCTCTATCCCAATCGTACGCCAAGCGTTGGATAGCTGCTCAAACAAAATGTCGCTGCCCGGCCCGCTAGGTAACCCGACCCGCAAAACCGCTTCTTCCCCATCATTCGCCGCCCACGCTGCAATCCGGCGCGCGGCCAGTGTGCGGCGCTGTTCAATGCTGAGGTCGTTCCATCGGCTCGTTGGATATTGCAACGGTGAAAACATGTCTTGAGGCACCAACCATGTCGTCGATTGCCAACCGCCAAGGCCAAACGGCTGAATCAATTCGGTGCGATCAATCGCCATCGAAAGCGCTTCCCGCCGCTCAGGGCTGGAAAGCAAGCCGCTCTCACTTCGGATCATCAGACCGAACAGCCCCCTAGCCGGATCGACTTGAACCGTGCCTCGCGACAAAGGCCCCAGCTGGGCCATGGGAAAGTTTGCAAGCGTCCCGCCCATCAACAAATCGACCGATCCATCAGCAAACGCGTCAACAGCCGCTTGATCTGGCAAAGCCTGGATGGTCAGTGCGCGCGAGACCTCTTCCCAATCTTCCCTTGCCGGTATCCCTCTTTCTTGCGGAGGCAACGCGCTTAAGCGAGCTTGCGGCGATTCTTCATCGCGAGACACCACCATGGGCCCCGCCCCGCTTCCGCGGTTGACGAAACCCAATTCAGGTTGAGCCAAAAGTCGCAAGAAATCGGGCATCGGTCCGGAAAGACGCAATTCCACAACGCGCCCGGTCATCGCGCGAATTTCGATCACTTTCTCTAGATCTAAACCCAAGGACGTTCCGTCCAGACGGCGCAAAGTATCCTCCATAAGGATACGCACTTCAGCAGCGGTGATCGGTTCACCATCGGGCCAGTTGGAATTGCGCAGGCGAAAAATATAGCTCAGCCCATCGTCAGTTACGATCCATCGCTCAGCAATCGCAGGGATCACTTGCCCAGCGGGATCGAGCGTGACCAAGCCTTCGTTGGTGGCTCCGCGAAGGTGCTGCGCAGCAGTAGATAGGCGAACGCCGCTTTGGAAAAGGTCGTCTTCATCACCAACAATCGCGACCGATACAGGCCCGCGATCAGTCGCAGGGCCGCACGCCACCGCCATAAGGGCCAGTGTAAGAATGAAATAGAATCGCATCGCACGTACCAGCTTAGCAGGTCGCGCAGTTCAGGTCAGCGCGAAGTCACGATGGTTTGCGCCAAAAAGATATCGCGCAGCAGTGCGCGGCGCAAAAATATCAAACTTTGCGCAAAGTGGTGGATTCAGGGGGAGGCGGTGCGCGATGAGCATAGGACGGAGTCGTTGAAACAGAAACCTCGCCAATCGCTTCGCCAGACGGCTTGCGAGCTTGTTGTGAGTCCACTTCTTCATCAAAGGCAATGCCGAACCTTTGATCTTGAACCCAAGCAACGCTGCCATCGATCTTTCCGATATTGCGGAGTTCCACCTCAACCCGGTTGCCGCGTTGCACCCGCATCGTTCCTTCGCCCATCATTCCGCCGTCGGAGAGATTGCGAACACGAACACGATGTTGCTCACTTTCCTGTTCAACTCGGACACTGGCGAGCAGGAACAAGCTGTCGCGCGACACGCTTCTCGTCTCAAGACCCGTCATCGTACCAATTACTCCTACCCGATTTGGCGATCGCCGAACTGAATCAACTGACGAATGGCGAATGGCCTACTTCGACTGTGGAGCCTTTTTTAAGATTGCGCGGTAAACGGCCCGTTAATTTTAAACGGTCCCGGATACGCGTTGTTACATTCCGTCCCGAAATGACACGACAATTTGAAGCCGCCGCCAACGTGGATACTCTCTAGTTGTCGCGAGAGACCTTTTCCTTGCGCTCATGGGCTTCTTGCGCCTCAACCGTCATGGTGGCGACTGGACGAGCGATCAGGCGGCGCAGGCCAATTGGGTCACCGGTCACTTCGCAATACCCATATTCTCCTTGCTCAATCCGCCGCAGCGCTGAGTCAATCTTTGAGACTAGCTTGCGTTGACGATCGCGGGTGCGCAATTCGATGCCCCAATCGGTCTCACTGGACGCGCGGTCGTTCAAATCCGCTTCGCGCATCGGCCCATCGGCGAGCGATTGAAGCGTCTGACCAGCGGCGGTGTGGATTGATCGTTTCCATTCAAGGAGCAGCAATTGAAAGTAAGCCCGCTGCTGCTCATTCATATAGTCTTCGTCGTCGCTCGGCACATAATCCGGCGCGACAAGGCTCTTAGCTTTTTCGAAAAGATCGGTATCTTCAGATGCGGCCGCTGACATGTGGTTCTCTAATCCCAATAACCTCTCGCAAGACCGTCCCGTCTTGGCGTGTGATTGTTCTCACAGCACCACTTGCCCCCCAGCAAGTCGCTACTGAGCGCGCCTATAGGCAACCGGCTCATTCGGCACAAGCCGGTTTGGCATCGCCTTCTCCACAAGACGGCTCATCTGGCCGAGTTAATGCCCAAAACTAAGGGGTTTTGCGGATCATTCTGTGAGCAGAAATAGAAAAATTAACCGGCTCGTTAACCAATTGTTGACCATGATTCGAGACTTCTGGCTCTGCGTGATCCGCAAAACAGGAATGGAACACGCAAGGACGGGCCCTGTCTTTGGGTCCGAAACGGGGAAGATAAGATGAAATTGCAAACGATAGACACCGATGACGCGATGCCAATCAACGAAGGGGCTACTGATTTGGCGGTTGCCCAATCTCTCGCGGATGCGGCGTCAGGCGATGTAAGCGCATTGTTCGATCTTGGTGTTGCCTATTCTACCGGTAGCAACGGCGTTGATTGCGATTTGGTCGAAGCTCACAAATGGTTCAATCTTGCAGCCTCTCGCGGTCACGAAGAAGCCGGATGGTGCCGCGCCGACGTTTCTGATGAAATGACCGCGCGCGAAATCGCCGAAGCGCAGCGCCGGGCACGCCGCTGGCTTTCAGAAGAACGCCGCGCAGCCTAAGTCTTTCTTTCAGGGTTAGCCGCCCTTTCTAAAGGGCACCTTTTCGCCAAGAAACACCTGATCGTTGGCGACGCCTTCGCGTTCTCTTTCCAAAAAGTCGGCGACGGCCTCCCGGAAAGCCGGATCGGCCAGCCAATGCGCCGACCATGTTTTGACCGGTTCATATCCGCGGGCCAATTTGTGTCCGCCTTGCGCTCCCGCTTCGACACGGGGCAGCCCCCGTTCGATCGCGATGTCGATGGCCTGGTAATAACACAGCTCAAAATGCAAAAAGCGCACGTCGCGCGAACATCCCCAATACCGTCCATAGATCGCATCTGACCCAACAAAGTTAAGAGCGCCGGCGATTGGCTGATCATCCTCGTAAGCAAGGATCAACACCATGCGATCGCCCATCCTTTCACCCATCAGAGTGAAGGCCTCTCGGGTCAGATAGGGGGTGCCCCATTTGCGCGCTCCAGTGTCCTGATAGAACACCCAAAACGCATCCCAATGGTCTGCTTTGATATCGTCACCGGTTAATCGCTCAATTCGCAGGCCATCTTGTGCCGCCGCGCGTTCTTTGCGCAGATTTTTGCGTTTGCGCGATGCCAATTCGCCCAAGAAACCGTCGAAATCATCATAGTCACGGTTGAGCCAGTGAAACTGCAAGTCGCTTCGGATCAACCAATCACCGGCTTCGAATAGGCCGATCTGATCAAGATCAACAAATGTTGCGTGCGCAGAGGAAAAGCCATTTTGCTCGCAAACCACTTCGGCGCCTTTGAGCAAATGACCCGCCAGATCGGGATTGGACAGCAGCAATCGAGGGCCATTGGCAGGAGTGAATGGAGCCGCGATCTGCAGTTTTGGGTAATAATTGCGCCCTGCCCTGTGGAGCGCATCAGCCCAACTGTGATCGAACACATATTCGCCCTGGCTATGGCCCTTTGCATAGCTGGGCATGGCGGCGATCAGTTTGTCTTGCTCATCCGTTATCGCAATGGGGACAGGGTCCCAGCCGGTCCCTTCCCCGACGCTGCCAGAATCCTCCAGAGCGGTAAGAAATTCGTAGCTGACAAAGGGATTTCGATCCCCGCCCAACGCGTTCCATTGCGCCGCCTCGAAATGACCCACACCCGGAGCCAGCCGAACGGTAAGCTCGCTGGAGGCGCGGTCCGCGTTAGCCACGGATCCCTTCCCCTTCGGCGATTGCGGCGTCGGCAAAAGCGGTAGCCTTTGCGCGAAGATCGGCGGTGCGCACAGTCCATGTCAGCACAGGACGTCCACTCTCCCGCCACTCTTCAACTTCTGGATTGGGCAGGTCGCGGACATCGAATGCGAGAAAATCTGGCTGAGCGCGCTCTATCGCATCCGGCTGTCGCCAAGCGCTCAGAAAACCCAGATCGAGTGTATCGGTGCAAACCAGACCGCGCGGAAATTCAGGTGACTCCTTGGCAAACCACTCACCCATTCGCGGGTCAAAGCTCATCACCGCAATCGGCCCGCCATATCCGGCGACCGCGGCCTCTATCGCGGCGCAAGCGGTGGCAATATCAAAACCAGGCAGCGACTTTACTTCGACCAGGATGGGGGCCCGCCCATCTACCAGCTCTAGCAAATTGGTGAGCGTCCAAATCCTGTCGCGCCCGCCGCTCAATCCTATTTTGCACAAAGCATCAGCAGGCCTAGCCGCGACTGCGCCACTTTCTGCGGTTAAGCGATCCAATTCCCAATCGTGGAAGACAAGCGGCACGTTGTCGCTGCTCATCTGAACATCGCACTCTATGCCAAACCCGGCCGCGATTGCCTCTTCCATGGCGTTGCGCGAATTTTCAACAATGCCAGGCGAATGCAGGCCGCGATGCGCATAGGTGAACCGCGTGAGCCATTCAGGGGCGGAGCGTTTGCTCATCCCGCAATAGCAATGACCGCGTCGACCTCTACGGCTGCGCCGAGCGGCAAGACCGGCACACCAACGGCGGCGCGAGCATGGCGGCCTTTTTCGCCAAACACCTCGAACATCAAATCGGATGCACCGTTGGCAACTTTGGGTTGATCGGTAAAATCACCCGTGGAACTGACAAACGCGCCCAATTTGACCACCCGCTCAACCTTTTCCAGCAAGCCAGCAGCTTTTAGCTGCGCGAGGATCATCAAACCGCATGCCCGTGCGGCTTCCCTCCCGCCTTCGAGGTCGACATCGTCGCCCAACCTCCCGGTGGCCAACGTGCCATCGATAAACGGGAGCTGACCGGAAACATGAGCGAACCCGCCATGGACAACCACCGGCATATAGCTCGCCACCGGGGCGGCAGCTTCAGGCAAAGTGATACCCAACTGTTCCAAACGCGCTTCGATACTCACAACACTTTCCCTTCGACTCGATCCATCAACCAAGGCAACGCATCAGACCACTGGTCGATCCTAGCGTCTGCATGGCCGGATTTGTGTGCACAATCGATAGCCCCTGCGATCATCGGTTCGCCGCAAAAATGCAAACGCATGACATCAGGTGTCGTTTCCGCGACCGATTGGTGATGCTGCGAAAGGTCATCGATAAACACAGCGTGGCTGGGCGCAAATTCTTCTACGATTTTTGCCAGTGCAGGACCCTTGGGCCCTTGATTCGTATAAACTTTTGCGTGCAATCCTTGTGCGGCCAGTTGCTCGGCGCGCTTTTCTCTTCGGAAATCCACCAAGTTGGTAAGGATCACTACGTCGGCATGTTCGTTTAAAGTATTGAGCGCATCGATAGCGCCCGGAATTGGCAATTGCCGGTCCATCTCAGTGTCAAAGAAACCACCCAACTTCTTCCAGATATCCGCCGGTTCCAGCAATTCCCCGCTTTCTTCCCAACGCATAGCCTCGCTAAAATTTTGTCCTTCCAAATTGAAGGACACGCCTTGGCTTTCCTCAAGCCAATCTTTGAAATGCGTGACCATATACAGGATCACTTCATCGCAATCGCTGATAATAAGGGGTCGGCTCATGCTGAAAGATCCTTTTGGGCGGCAACCAATTCCTCTGGCGTCACAGCCAAAGCTTCGGCAGCTCGGATTAAATCGGGTTCGTAATTGGCGAGAAACTCCAGCGCGGAGCCGAGAATCTGTGGATTGTCGAGGCCTGCGCGCAAACTGTCTGGATCAAGACCAGTGAGGTCGAGATACCGCTCTGCTCGCTCCTCATCTTGCAACAGCCAGCCGATCGCCGCCAATGCCAAAGTTGCCGCGCGGGTGGCGGCCTCTTGGGAAACGGGATGAGATGGGTCGATATCGCCGTGCGGATCAGAGAAGTCTGAGATTGTCGTAGCCTTGGTCTGTGGTAGGTTGCTTTGTGTATATCTTAGGTATCGGGGCGATCAGTGACAAAACGAATAATGGTTGTCGAGGATAACGACCTCAACCGCAGATTGTTTTGCGACGTGTTGAAGGCAAATGGTTTCGACGTAGAGCCTGTAGCAGATGGGGCGCTTGTTCTTGAAACAGCACGGGAAACTAAACCCGATCTAATCATTATGGACATCCAATTGCCTGGAATGTCCGGCGTGGATTTGATTGCAGCGGCGAAACAAGATCAATCGTTAAGAGATATCCCCGTTCTTGCCGTGACCGCATTTGCGGCAAAGGGCGATGAAGAACGCATTCGATCAGCGGGTGCGGCGGGATATTTGTCGAAACCCGTTTCAATCATGCCATTTATGAATGCTGTGAAGGATCTGCTGCCAACTTAAGGGGCAAGAGTTTCACCGAAATACACCGCCATCGTGACGGCCAATCCGCCCAAGAAAATGCGGTATGCATAAGAAAGAAAGCGATATTTCCGTTTATAGAGCACCTGACCGTTTTGATGGACATCTTTCAACATAGTGCGAAAGAGCGCCTCGTCGGTGGCAAATTGATCGAGGAGATCTTCGGTCCATTCCTCCTCGCTAATGGCCGCAAAATGACCGAAGAAAAGGGGGTTGAAGGCGGCGGCATCGCTGGGCGGTTTCCCCAAGGAAGGCAGGACAGCCATCACCGCACAAAGCGAGGAGAGAAACGCCGTAGCAGCGAGGCAAAGCGTTGAAAAATTTATCTCACTTCCGATCAAACGGGTCACAGCGAGTGAAAAGACCACAAACGTGGCACCAATTAGGATTGAAGCTTTTTGATCGGCCATTTGCGACAAGGTCAGCGTGTTCATCTGCGCGGTGCGGACCAAGTGGATGGCTTGAGCGGAAAACACTCGCGGTGACGGAGGAGTTGCGTCGCCTGCGACAGACATATCACTGCCCTCGGCAGCGATTTCTGCCTCCGTCGATGGTACGCCCGCTTGTGTCACGCAGTTTCATCCCCCACATTCGCCCGCAAGACATGTGCCAGTGGGAGCAAAGCTTGACAAGCGTGGCCCCTAAACGCTTTTCACGCGTTGAGCTGGGTAAAAGCCGAAGAAATTTAAAACCGACCATAGTCCAACAAGAGCATCCATCATCATGACCGAAGCAGAAGTCGACGAACGCATTCGCGGACTTATTGAGCCTTTCAACAAAAAGGGGGTTGCGATCACCAGCGCAACAACCTTTGCCAATGACCTCGAATTTGACAGCCTTACCGTCATGGATTTTGTGGCCGAAATTGAGGATGAATTCGACATTATCATCAGCATGAATCAACAGGCCGAGATTGAAACCTATGGCCTCTTGGTAAGCGCAGTGCACAAGCTACAAGATAGCTGATATAGGCTTCTACATGACTGACAATGCAACGCTCGCAGAGGCGGCCCCGGCAACGGAGACGCACGACCTGTTTTCAAAGTTCGACCCGATTATTCAAACCCGGGAAACGCTGCTCGCCAGCGGGGTAGAAGACCCATTCAATCTGGTCATGGAAAAGGTGCTGTCGCCGACACGCGCCATTTGCAATGGGCGCGATACGATCCTGCTGGGAACGTACAATTATATGGGGATGACCTTCGATCCGGACGTGCTCGATGCCGGTAAGCAAGCGCTTACCGATTTTGGCGCTGGCACAACCGGGAGCCGGGTTCTCAACGGCACCTACCAGGGTCACCGTGAATGCGAGGATGCGCTCAAAGAGTTTTACGGGATGGACCATGCGATGGTCTTCTCAACCGGCTATCAAGCAAATCTCGGCATTATCGCAACGATTGCTGGCAAGGGTGACTATGTCGTTCTTGATATCGATAGCCACGCTTCGATCTATGATGGCTGCGCCATGGGCAATGCTGAAATCGTTCCGTTTCGTCACAATGATATCGAAGCGATGGAAAAGCGGCTGCGTCGCATTCCAGAAGGGGCGGGCAAGCTGGTCATCCTGGAAGGCGTCTATTCGATGCTGGGTGATGTTGCCCCGCTGAAAGAAATGGTCGCCATCGCCAAGAAGTATGGCGCGATGGTTTTGGTCGATGAAGCACACTCAATGGGTTTCATCGGCGAGAACGGACGGGGCGTCGCCGAAGAGCAAGGCGTAATGGACGACGTTGATTTCATCATCGGCACGTTCTCCAAAAGCGTTGGAACGGTCGGTGGTTTCTGCGTCTCCAACCATCCGAAGTTTGACATATTGCGTCTAGTTTGCCGGCCCTATGTTTTCACAGCGAGCCTGCCGCCGAGTGTCGTGGCCACCGCCGCGACCTCAATCCGCAAACTGATGCATGGATCGAACAAACGTGCGCATCTTTGGGAAAATTCCAAACGGCTGCACGCAGGCCTCACGCAGATGGGCTTTGAACTGGGCACAAGCGAACCTCAAAGCGCGATTGTCGCGGTGATCATGCCAGACCTCGAACGCGGTGCTGGGATGTGGGAAGCTCTTTTGCAAGAGGGTCTCTACGTCAATCTTGCCCGCCCGCCCGCCACGCCTGCCAATATGACCTTACTGCGCTGCTCATTGTGCGCAGAACATTCGTCAGAAGAGGTTGAAACGATCCTGCAGATGTTTGAGCGCGCCGGTAAAACGGTAGGGATCATCGGCTAGCTGCGGGCATGCCCAGACCTCTTTGGTTAGATTTGCAAAAAGCTCTAACCAAGAGTGTTCATGTCTTGAGAAACGTTTCTATTCCGATTGCACGTCGGTTGCGGCGTCGCATACATGCGGCGCTTCGGGGTTTTCATCGGCTTTGGCGAATTGCGTGAAGGCTACGAAGCCGCCCACTACCAGCACCACAAACAGACTGGTTAAAAGGCCCAAATATTTATCGATGATCCGTTTTATTGGCGCTCCGAAGATCTGGAACAAGACCCCGACAACCATGAAAATCAGCGCCCGGCCGGCAAGTGCGGCGAGAGCAAACGTCAGCAAGTTCATCTCAATAAAGCCTGCTGTAATCGTCATAAGTTTGAACGGTACCGGTGTGCCAGCAGCGAAAAAGACTGCCAGCGCACCTTGCTCGCGGATATAACACGCAGCGACCGGGAAACTCTCGCTCAATCCGAGCAGCCCGAGCAGCCAAACTCCAACCGATTCGTACAACAGATATCCAATCGCGTATCCAAACAGGCCGCCGAGCACGGAGGAGAGCGTAGCGATCAAGGCAAACCGAATGGCTTTTTTCGGTTCGGCCAAACACATGAGCCCGAGCAGCGGGTGCGGTGGGATTGGGAAAAAGCTGGATTCAATGAAGCAGAAAAACGCAAGCCACCACACCGCTTTTGGGTGGGCAGCCTTCTCCATCGTCCAGTCGTATAATGCGCGCAGCCAAGCCAAAGTCCCGCGTCCCTTTTGATCGCTCTATCCAATGCAGCAGGGGATTAGGGTAGCCTCCCTCGCCATGCAACCGATATAAATTTAACCCTTTTGGTTCTTTTTGATTGACATTGTGACGATCATTGGTTAGAAGAAGGCAACATAGAGAAATAGCGAATCGCCCCAGCGCTGCTGGGGCGAACACATTGGGTGGCCTTCCTGTTCAGGAGCGCCGCCTTTTCTTTTGTTCTGCCTCGGAGGGTGGCCATGACTTCGCGCCGGAATCGCACGAAAATTAAAGCCCAGCTCAAACAGGGCGAGGAACCCGGCCTTAACCGGCATTGGCGTTCTTTGTTTCTGGACTATTTGGGTGAAAGTTCAAATGTCTCAGAATCCGCGCGCAAAGCCGGCGTTAATGCCAGCAGAGCCTATAAGGTTCGGCGCGAAGAACCCGAATTTGCCGCCGATTGGCTCGCGGC
Organism: uncultured Erythrobacter sp.; assembly: GCA_947502815.1. Classification (GTDB taxonomy): domain Bacteria; phylum Pseudomonadota; class Alphaproteobacteria; order Sphingomonadales; family Sphingomonadaceae; genus Erythrobacter. The sequence goes on along the minus strand of CANNBH010000001.1, from coordinate 308,619 downwards.
TTTGTGGGAGGGGTACGTCCATCTGGAGATGGAGGTTTTGCGGCGTTTGCGTGAAGGCGATCAACAAACTGACGCCGCCGAAAAATACGATTTCGCAAATGCAATCCGGCTGCTTTCTGCTCACCGCGAAAACGCGGCCAAAGCGCAGGCAGCACAGCGCAATGTCAGCGCCTCAGAGGTGCGGGCATCTATTGACAGGAAAGTGGCCGCCATTCGGCAACAATTGCGGGACGAACGGATGCGGGAAAGCGAAAAATCCGGCCGCACCAAGTGACCCAATACATCGAATGGCTCGCAGGTGAAGCCAACGAAGTGCAAAAACGCTTGGTCGCAGCGCTCAACCAGGCTGAGCGCAACGAGTTCGACTATCACTGGGGCATACTCGCTCGCCCAGCCCAATTGCCGCCGCCAGGCGATTGGCGAACCTGGCTCATCATGGCTGGGCGCGGGTTTGGCAAGACACGTGCGGGTGCCGAATGGGTCGCAAGTGTAGCCGAAAGCCAAAGCCAAGCCCGAATTGCGCTTGTCTCATCGTCGCTCACCGAAGCTCGAGCCGTGATGGTGGAAGGAGAAAGCGGTTTGCTTGCATGTTCGCCGCCCGAACGACGACCTGTGTTTGAGCCGTCATTGCGCCGCGTCCGTTACCCCAATGGTGCGCAGGTGCAGCTTTATTCCGCCGCTGACCCGGAAAGTCTGCGCGGCCCGCAACACAGTCACGCCTGGTGCGATGAAATCGGTAAATGGCCCTTGTCACATGACCGCGCCACTCGCGCTTTCGACAACCTTTTGATGGGGCTGAGGCTGGGCAAAGACCCGCGGATTGCGACGACGACAACTCCGCGAGCGGTGCCGTTGGTACAACGCCTGCTGGACCAAGAAAAAGATGGAGACACAGTGATCACCCGCGGGTCCACCTACGACAACGCGATGAACCTGCCCAAACGGTTCTTGACCGCGATCGAGAGTGAATTCGCCGGAAGCCAGTTGGCACGGCAAGAGATCGCGGGCGAAATGCTTCGCGACATTGAAGGCGCACTTTGGACGCGCGCTATGCTGGAAAGAGCACGCGATGACCGCGTATCAAACGATTTGCGCCGAGTGGTTATTGCGGTCGATCCTCCTGTATCCTCAAACGGGGATGAATGCGGGATCATCGTTGCCGCGCTTGCCGATGATGGTCTTGCGCGGGTTCTGGCGGATTGTTCAATGGCTAGAGCCCAGCCGGCTCAATGGGCAAAAACGGTCGCGGATGCGGCCCAACATTGGAAGGCTGACAAGGTCATTGCTGAAGCCAATCAGGGCGGAGCCATGGTCGAAAGTGTCTTGCGCGCGGCTGACAGCCGCTTGCCGGTCAAACTGGTCCATGCCAGCCGCGGCAAAGTTGCGCGCGCTGAACCTGTTGCAGCGCTCTATTCATCCGGGCGGGTGCACCACTGTGGGCATTTCCCACAGCTCGAAGATCAAATGTGCGGCCTGCTTATTGGCGGCGATTACTCAGGCCCAGGCCGCAGCCCGGATCGCGCTGATGCCCTTGTATGGGCGCTAACGGAACTGATGCTTGGCCCAACAGCGCAACCAAGTGTGCGTCATATCTAACGGCTTCATTCAAAAAGGAATTGCAATGGCATTGCTCGATACCGTTCTCTCCGCTTTCAAGGGCGGGGAGGAAAACCGTGTGCCGCTTGCACAGGGTCATACACCCGGAAACATCTATGGCTGGATGCCAGCGTTCGCTGAACCGACTGCTGTCCGAGGGTACCGGTATGAACAGGCGGTGCGCGATGGGTTTTTGAGCAACCCAATTGCACAGCGCGCCGTCCGCATTGTGTCAGAAGGCATCGGGCAAGCTCCGATGACCATCATCAATGGCGATCTGGCCGCTTTGGTCACTGCAACAAGCGCTGGCCAATCTCTGATGGAGACATTGGCCGCGCAGATTTTGTTGCACGGCAACGGCTATGTTCAGATTGTGAAGGATGCATCAGGCAGACCGGTCGAACTGTTTGCGCTGCGCCCGGACCGGGTAAAGGTGATCGCTGGTACCGACGGTTGGCCCAGCGCCTATGAATATGCGGTCGGGAAAGAAAAGCTTCGTATCCCTATCGAGGATGAAAATGGCTGGCCCAACTTAATCCAAATCAAGGCCATGCACCCTCTTGATGATCATCTGGGCGCCAGCGCGCTTGAGGCGGCACAGCAAGCGGTTGCAATCCATAATGCCGCATCCGAATGGAACCGGGCCTTGCTAGAGAATGCGGCGCGTCCTTCAGGCGCGCTTGTTTACGACACGGGAGACGGCGGCGGACTGACAGGCGAGCAGTTTGAGCGTCTGAAATGCGAGCTGGAAACCGCGTTCTCAGGATCCGTCAATGCCGGACGTCCGATGCTGCTTGATGGCGGATTGAAATGGCAATCCATGGCGATGTCGCCCGCAGACATGGATTTCGCCACATTGAAAAGCGCTGCAGCGCGTGAAATAGCCCTCGCATTCGGCGTACCGCCTATGCTGTTGGGGCTACCCGGAGACAACACATATTCAAACTATCGCGAAGCCAATCGCGCGCTGTGGCGACTGACATTGCTGCCGCTTGCTGAAAAGCTCTTTGCCGCCCTGCAAGAAGGTCTTTCCCCTTGGTTTCCGGAAAGCGCCATTTCGATCGACCTCGATCGCATCACCGCACTTTCGGAAGACAGAGAACGCCTTTGGAAGCAGGTCTCTGACGCAGAGTTCCTAAGCCGTGCAGAAAAACGGCAAATGCTTGGCTTCCCGGCACAGGAGGATGAACAGTGACACATGAAGACATGCTTGCCAGCCTCATGATTCAGGCAAACGAAGAAGGCGCGGAATTGGTGACGCTGCGGGCCATCGTGGAGGAATCCAGCGAACTTGCAGCTGAACGAGTGCTCGAACGGCTTGGCCTCGCAGATGCAGGGGCGGAAGGCGATCTGGATGAACTGCGCGAATTGCTCAGGGCATGGCGCGATGCCAAGGCGAGCGCTTGGAAGGCATTTATGGGTTGGGCTGTGCGGGGTGCGCTTGCGGCCTTGCTGATCGGCATCGCCGTTAGGCTTGGCGTTTGGGACATGTTGTAATGGCCAACTCCATCCGCTTTGCAGGCTATGCAAGCTTGTTTGACATCCCAGATGCCGATCGTGACATAATCCGCCCAGGCGCTTTTGCCGCCACGCTGAGCCAACGTGATCAGCCTTTGCCGCTGCTTTGGCAACATCGACCGGATCAAGCGATCGGCACGATTGAGAAAATTGCTGAAGACGCGCGCGGTCTGAAAGTTGTCGCACGGATCGACCGCATGGAAAGCCGCGCCGCATCGATGTTGCTGGCCAAAGAGGTGAGCGGATTGAGCTTTGGCTATCGCGCGAGAGAAAGCCATCAATCCGATATTGGTCGCGAGTTGGTCGCAATCGATTTGTTCGAAGTCAGCCTCGTCACGCATCCCTTACAATATGGGGCGCGTGTCCATTTTGTTGCCTAGCCAACGCCCACCCAAGCATCTGAATCGAACCACCATCGGGCCGCCATTCTGGGCGGCCTTTTTCTTGCCCACTAGAAAGGCCCAATACCCTATGGATACTATGAACCCCGGTACCGCAGCTCCCTCTACGTCACCCTCCACTCCAGTCGATCAGATGGAGCAGAGCTTTGATATTGTCGCCCGCCAGGAACAGGCCGAAACAGATATCATGGGCCTCCGCACCGATGTCGACGAAGTGAAAGCCCGCTTGGACAAAGTGTCTCGCGCCGCATCACGGCCAGTTATCGGCGGCGCTTCGGTTAATAACGAAGAGGTCAAAGGCTTTGTAGATGGCTATTTGCGCCGCGGCCGCGAAACTGAATTGAAGTCGATCAATGGCAGTGCGCCTTCTGACGGCGGCTTCGCCGTTCCGCAACAGATCGATGCTTTGATCGCCCGTGAATTGACTGAAATCAGCCCAATTCGCTCCATCGCCCAAGTCGTACAGACCGGCACCTCGGGCTATCGCAAACTGGTCGCGACCGGCGGCACTGCTTCTGGTTGGGTAAGCGAAACCGCCACCCGTCCAGAGACTGATACTCCAAATTTTGCTGAAATCGCCCCACCAAGCGGCGATCTCTATGCCAATCCTGCCGCCAGCCAATCGATGCTGGATGACGTCGATTTTGACATGCAGGTTTGGTTGTCCAACGAAATTGCCATTGAATTTGCGCGTGCCGAAGGGTCTGCTTTTGTCAACGGCACAGGCAGCAATCAACCCGAAGGTTTCTTGCAAGCCGCAACCAGCACCGCCGAAGACGGCGTGCGCAGCTTTGGTCAATTGCAATATATTGGCTCGGGCGATGCAAGCGGTTTTGACGCCTCGCCCGATGCCAAATTGATCGACCTGATTCACTCGCTCAAATCCGGCCATCGTCAAGGCGCGAGCTTTGTGATGAACTCGTCCACTTTAGCAACTGTCCGCAAATTGAAGACTGCCGATGGCGCGTTCTTGTGGCAGCCTGGAATGATCAAAGGTCAGCCCAATCGTCTTCTTGGCTACCCCGTGATTGAAGCCGAAGACATGCCAGATATCGGCTCGGGCGAATTCCCAATTGCCTTTGGCAACTTTCGCCAAGGCTATCTGATTGCAGAGCACAGTGCGACCCGCGTCCTGCGCGATCCATTCTCAAACAAGCCCTTCGTGCACTTTTACGCCACCAAACGCGTTGGCGGCCAAGTGCTCGATTCAAACGCGATCAAGCTGCTCAAAATCGAAGCTTGATAAGACTTTGAGGCGGTGAACAGTCGCCTCAAAGTTCCCGGTAAGGTCGAGTCCCCCCTTGCTCCCTTGCCGGTACCTCGCACCCGCGCCGCTGTGGGCGGCTCTCCTGCCTCGCAAAGGCGGCGCGGGTGCACTTTGTTTTACCTTGATTGCAGGAGACCGCGATGCGCCGGGAAATCTTAGAGCCAGCCGACGTAGGCGCGGCCGCGCTGGCCGAACTGAAAACGTGGCTAGGAATTAGCCGACCGAACGAAGACGACTTGCTGGTTGGCTTGCTCCAAGCGAGCCTAGATATGTGCGAGGCCTTTACCGGGCAAGCACCTATGGCACAGCTGGTTGAGGAACGAGTGCCTGTTCAGGCTGGCCGTTATGGACTGGCATCCATGCCTATCACATCCTTGGAGGCGGTCGAGATTATTGACCAAGATGGCTCTCGTAGCGCGCTGCAATCCGATCACTTTAACTTCGAGTTGCAAGCCTTCGGACGAGCCGCATTCTCGATCAGCAACAACGTTGATGGTCAAGCCATTGCGCTTCAGTTGCGAGTTGGAAATGCGCCCGGGTGGGATGCAGTCCCAGCGGCGATCAAACAAGGACTGATCCGTTTGTCTGCCCATAATTACCGCGACCGCGACCGGGCGGGCAATACCAAAAAAGACCTTGCTCCGCCGTCCAGCGTTACCGCGTTGTGGCGCCCATGGCGGGCCATGCGACTGCAATGATCACAGTAACAGCGGCAACCGATGCCCTGGTATTGCGCCTATCCGCCCACGCCAAAGAACTCGCGGGAAAACGCGCCCAAGTGATCACCGGAACACGCAATCAAAGCCCATCAAATTGGCGCTCCGCGCGGTCTTTATGGCCTGATCTGAGAACGGAATAGACTATGGAAAATTTCCTGCGTGCAGAGCTGATCGACTGGCTCCGCAGTGACCCGGAACTGGCTGGGATCAACGCCATCGAGGAAGAAATCCCGGTCAATGCGAGCGCGCCTTGGCTGGGAATAGCAGCGAGCGCATCGACTGATTGGGGCACGAAAGACCGTCCCGGCCGGGAGATCCGCATTGCGTTGGAGCTGGAAAGCCGTGCGGACGAACCGGATGCAGACGGACTTCTTGTCGCTGCGATCGAGGCCAGAGTTCTCGCTCTACCGCCATTCTACAATGACTTCGAAATCGCCTCGATCCGATTTCTGCGCGCGCGCAGCGAGGAACGCGCAAGCAATCTTCGCGGCGCCCTGCTGGAATTTCGCTTTCGAGCCTTTGCCCCCCAACCCTGAAATTAAGACGGAGAAGCACTCATGCCTGCGCAAAATGGATCCGCATTCCTGCTCAAAATCGGCGATGGTACCGCGTCGCCAGCCTATGAAACCGTGGCCGGCCTTAGAACCACTCAATTGTCCATCAATGGTGACCCAGTGGTAATCACACATAAGGAATCGGGCGGCTGGCGAGACCTCCTCTCGGGAGCCGGCACCCGATCCGTTTCGGTCAGCGCTGCCGGGATTTTTCTGGGCAGCCAAGCAGAAAGCTCGGTCCGCGCTCATGCTTTGGCGGGAACTATTGATGACTACGAATTGTCATTTGAAGATGGTGAGCGTCTGCGCGGTCGCTTTCTTGTGCAGCGCCTCGATTATTCCGGCGATTTTAATGGAGAGCGCAACTACACGCTCCAATTGGAAAGCTCTGGTCCGGTTATCTCTGCATGACCGGCGTTGCCAACGCCCTACGCGGTGAAGCCGTTTTTATGCTCGGTGGTGAGCCAATTCATCTCCGTCCGAGTTTCGAAAACCTTGTCGCCGCCGAAGAAGAGATTGGCTCTCTTTTTGCATTGGTCGAACGCGCATCGCAGAGCGGTATGACAGTTTCTGAGATTGCCGCGCTTTTGTGGCATTGCATCGAAAGAGATCCCCGCCCGGCGCGTGACGAACTGGGCAAGGCGGTTCTTGAAATGGGTTTAGTCGAAGCGACAAAGCCCATTCGCACGATCCTCGCTCAGGTTATGCAAGGCCAAACGTGAGCGCCGACAAAGTTTCCGCTTTTCAGGATCATCTGCCCCTTTGGTGCAGCCTCGCCTCGCGCATGCTTGGGTGGAAGCCCAACGAATTTTGGCAGTCCACGCCAGCAGAATTGGCGGCTGCAATTCGCGACCCTGAGATCAACGAAAATACAGCAGGCCCCAGCCGTGACTGTATTGCCCAAATGTTGAAACGAGAAGAAAATGGATGACGGATTTGAAGAGCTCGTAATCGATGTGCGGGCAACAACTGATGGTTTCAATGCCGATCTAGAGGCTATGCGCGGCGCGCTCGACACTTCCCTTTTGGATGGATTTGACAGAGCCGGATCGGTCCTTGAGCGGGGCCTCTCGTCGGCGCTGCGCAGAGGAAGTTTGGGCTTCGATGATTTGAAACGGGTGGCCTTTAGCGCCTTGGATGCCATCGCGGCGCACGCCATCAATTCCGGATTGAGCTCCTTGTTTGGCGGCTCAAACAACGGGCTTTCCGGCATTATCGGCCAATCGCTTGGCGCTTTGCTCGGGCTTCCAGGTCGCGCGACAGGTGGGCCAGTGGCTCCGGGCAGAGGATACATTGTTGGCGAAAATGGTCCTGAATTGTTTGTACCGACCAGCTCTGGACGGATTGCCCCCAATGCAGGGTCCGCCCGCGGGAGCAATGATGTGCGCGTCGCAATCCAACTCTCAGCGCCGCGTGGCACTTCGGCCCCAACCGCTATGCAACGATCATCACGCCAAGTCGCAAGCGCCGTTCGGCGCGCGATCCAAGAACGCTAACAGACAGGAAACCAATATGGCATTTTGGTTGGCGCGCGAACGGCGTTCACAGGAATCGAGCTATATTCAGCGGTTCGACCCACGATTTTGGACTGTCAATTTCCCTCGACCTGCGATGGCATCAGTGATCACCACAGGTCCAGACAGCATGCAAATCGATGTGGAACTGCATCACGAAGGCGAATTGGTAGGGCTAATCTGGGATAGCGTCGATCGCATAGATCATCCCCTGCTCGCATATGCAACAAGCCGCGATTACTCCAAAACCACGCTCAATTTTCGTTGGCAATCAGAAGGAATAATTCCGCTAAATGGAGTCAACGGACCGACGCTTACTATTGAAGGCCGCGATGCCACCGGTACGGCGCAGACATGGTATATCAGGCTTTGGAACTACGCCACGGGAAGCCCGACTGATGCCGAAATCAGTTTGCCGTTCTCTCAATTGGCAAGTGGTTTCACCCTGCCTGGCACGCCCATCCACGCGGCAGACATTGACCGGATGTTTATCTCACTGGTCGCGCCTGATTACGTCGCTGGCAGCACGGAGTCTTTGCCCCAGAGGTTCAACGGACGCGTAACGGTATCAGACCTTGCGACAGACGGGCTTAATGGAATGCTCGAAATTGGTGATGTCCGAATGCCGGCCCATGGGGAACGGATGGCGACAGCCTATGATGACAGTTATGATCAAACACCTGCAAGATTGTTACGCGGCATAGTCGGACTCGGTTACCGCGACGACATTGTTCATTATGTCGGGATGAGCCATTTCATGCGGCTTTCAAACCAATTGGGCGAGTTGCTTGTAGAGCCCGGTGGTGAGCTGCGACAGCCTGCCCTTGAGTGGCACGCCAATTTTTTTGCAGAGGCCAAAGCGAATGACTTGGAGGTCATCGCTTCCCTCTCTTACGAATTGTTCGATGCGTTTTGCCCAGATGGTTGGAAGCAGCGCACCGCAAGCGGTGACCAGGCTCTCACCGGCTGGGTTCCTCCATCAACGCTTCTGTCACCTGCCAACGCGCAAGCCATGGCTTGGCTCAGTGCTAGTGCGGTTGCCTTTGTTGGCTTACTCGAAGCAGCAGGCCAGCCGGTGCGTTTTCAGATTGGAGAGCCATGGTGGTGGACGACATCAGAAGGCGATATCTGCCTCTATGATGATGAGGCCAAGGCATTCTTTGGCGGGTCGCCACCAGAAATTGACGACATGCGCCTGCCTCTGGGTGAGCCTGAAACCGCACTGCTCGATCAGGCTGGGGAGTTGCTCGCTCAATCTACCGCAGATCTGACAGCAAACATTCGCGCCGCCGCATCTGGCCCTGCTCAAGTGCTGTTGCTCGCGTTCACTCCCACAATTCTCGATCCAGCAATGCCAGAACTCTATCGGGCCAACCTTCCACTGGGATGGGCAAAGCCAGCTTTCGATCGGCTGCAGTTAGAGGATTACGACTGGCTTACCGATGGCGCAGATGCGCGCCGCCGCGCAGCCTACACCTTCGCCAATGCACGGCTGCAATACCCTATTGTAGAGCAAGACTATTTGGCCGGTTTCGTGCTCGACCCAGCAGATTCTGAGGAATACTGGGCCCGGATCGATGCCGGCATTGACGAAGCAGCGCAGCGACAGATCGCTCGCCGGTATGTTTGGGCTCAACCTCAAATCAACCGCGACGGATACACTCGATTACCCTCAACCGGAGAGGACTCCATGCAAGCCTTCGATGACGTGCTTTACCCCTTTCCACTTGGCCGCAGCACCGCAGTTGCTCCTGAATTTTCAACCTCTGTCTCCGTTACGGCGTCAGGTCACGAACGGCGCAATTCACTTTGGTCGGACGCACGCGTCAATTTCGATGTAGGTCCGGGCATTCGATCTGAAACGGAATTATCAGAATTGATCGCATTCTTTCGCGCTAGGCGAGGGGCTGCCAAAGGTTTTCGTATAAGCGATCCGTTTGATCATAGCTCGAATGGCATGACTGGCGCCCCCACCATGGTCGATCAACTCATAGGTATCGGCGATGGCAACCGAGCTGATTTTCAGCTGATCAAGGCTTATGGCGCGAGCGATGAGCCGCAGCAACGACCGATAACGCGGCCGCGCGTCGAATCGCTGCTCGTCAGCGTCGATGGCGCTCTGGTGCTGGATTGGACTCTAGGGACCACCGGCTTACTCACCTTCGCGGAGGCCCCGGCCGCTGGCGTGGAGGTGCGCGCTGGGTTTCTGTTCGATGTGCCCGTCCGATTTGCGGAGGACCGGATCGATATATCAGGCATCAATTTCCAAGCAGGCGAAGCCCCAAGCATTCCACTCATTGAACTGCGAGAAGAAATCTAATGCGCGTGTTCTATGATCGGGCGCTAGACGCTGCAGCGACGTTTTGGCGCATCTTTCGACGTGATGGAATCACATTCGGTTTCACAAGCCACGATAGAGATTTGACATTTGGAGGCATCGTTCACCGTGCTGCCCCAGGCATGGTGCCGACAGCGATCCGAATGACATCCGATCTGTCAGAAGACAGCGCCGGCGTAGAGGGCGCGTTGAGCCACGATTCAATCAGCGAAGAGGATTTGGCATCAGGCCTGTTCGATCACGCAACCGTAGAAATTGGTATAGTCGATTGGGAAACCTTTGATTATCATGGGCTGTTCTCAGGAACGTTGGGCCGGATTGAGGACGATAGTCGCGGGTTCTCGGCGGAGTTAAAGTCCGCCAAGAATGTTCTTGAGCAGGACCTTGTCCCACGCACTAGTCCGACGTGCAGAGCGCTGTTTTGCGGTCCAGGTTGCGGGTTATCAGCAATCAAGTTCACGAAGCGCACCGCGCTTTCGGCAATCGATTTTGACTTGAATCGCGTCCAATTCAACGGACTGACGAGTTCGCTATATATAGACGGTCAATTGCGTTTCCTTGATGGACCACAAACTGGCACGCCATTCGGAATCCTTGGAGTTTATTCCAATTGGCTCACGCTGGATCGACCGATCGCTAAAACCACTTCGATTGGCATTGCGGCGGAGCTGCGCGAGGGGTGCGACCACACCCTATCATCCTGTTCAGATCGCTTTGGAAACGCGATCAATTTTCGTGGCGAACCGTTCTTGCCAGGAAATGATTTGCTTGCTCGGTATGGGCAGAGTTCGGGATGAGCGAAGAATTCTCATTAGGCGCCAGTCTCGTAAAGGCCGCCTCTGAATTTATTGGAACGCGGTTTCGATTGCATGGACGTGATCCAGCCACAGGCCTCGATTGCGTTGGGTTGGTCCGCGCCAGTCTGCAATCGCTTGGCCGCGTTCCTCATGTTCCTGATCGCTATGGCTTACGCAACACCGGTCATGCTTGCTGGTTTGATTTTGCCTATCGATCGGGCTTCGTCGATGTTGCGGGCGGAATTTCCGCTGGCGACGTGCTGATGTTTCAACCAGGCCCTGCCCAGCAGCATCTGATCATCGCTGAATGCAATAGCGTGGCAATCCATGCACATGCCGGTCTTAGGCGTGTGGTTCGCCAGCCAATCACAATGCCACAGACACTCCTAGCCCATTGGCGATTAACCTAAAATTTGAGAGGAGAGCCATGTGGCAACTCTGATTCTAAGCGCAGTCGGGACCGCAATTGGGGGCCCGCTAGGCGGCGCCGTTGGCGCGTTGATTGGGCAGCAAGCAGACGCCGCCATTTTCGGAAGTGGAAGCCAAGAGGGGGCCCGTCTTCGCGAATTGTCTATTACCACTTCCAGCTATGGCCAGCCGCTAGCTCGTCACTTTGGTCGGATGCGCGTAGCAGGAACGATCATCTGGTCCACCGAATTGGTTGAAACGCGTTCAAAGACCGGCGGCGGCAAAGGCAAACCATCTACGACAACTTATTCCTACTCCGCCTCTTTTGCAGTTGCTTTGGCTAGCACTCCGATTGACCGAGTTGGCAGAATTTGGGCTGATGGCAATCTGTTGCGGGGTGCGAGCGGCGACTTAAAGGTTGGGGGTGAGATGCGCACCTACCTTAGCACTGGCGATAGTCTGGCGGATCCAGTCATTTCAGCCGATCAGGGGTCAAGCACACCCGCTTTTCGCGATTGCGCCTACGTTGTCTTCGAAGACTTGCAATTGGGTGACTTCGGCAACCGCATTCCTGTTTTGACCTTTGAAGTTTTCTCGGTTGATGACGACTCGATATCACTCAGCCAAATCGTCCCTCAAAGCACAAGTGTCTCTGACGATGTAGTGCTACCGCATGCTCGGGGTTTCTCAGATGAAGGCGGGGCCTTGGCTTCTTCGCTATCTGTGATCAACAGTGTTATACCGTTTAGCTGTGTCACCACCGCAGATGGTTTGAGTTTTTCGGCAACCAACGTTTTGCCGTCGAACGTGCCGGTGCTGCCTGAACAATTGTCCAGGAAGAACAGCGAAGACGCCGATGAGCTTTTCAGACAGCGCGGCGCGGGACTGGGCCGCGAGCCGTTGGCCCTGAGATATTATGATGAAGACCGTGACTATCAACCTGGAATCCAAAGAGCTCTAGGTCGGCGCCCTGATGGCAGGGAAACTATTGTCGACCTGCCGGCGGCCATGACATCAGAGGGCGCCCGTCAATTGGCGAATGCCAATGCACACAGGGCACGGTGGTACGGTGAAAAAATTGTCTGGCGGATCGGTGAACTCGATCCCCAAATCCAGCCCGGATCCGTGGTGAGCCTGCCTGATAGGGAAGGGTTCTGGCTGATCAAGAATTGGGAGTGGTTTGATCGCGGTATCGAACTCGATCTTGAGCGTCTTGCTCCAGAGCTTGGAGCCGTTATTCCTAGTGATTCAGGCGCATCCAACACTGCGGTGGATTTGACAGCACCCCCAACGATTTTACGTGCGATCGAAGTGCCTCCCGACGGAACGACTACCTCTTCCAGCCCACTTATGTTCGCAGCTGCTTCGGCTGATACCCTAGGATGGCGGGGCGCGGCTTTGTTTGTGGAGCAAGGAACGACGCTCACTGAAATTGGCGTCACTGGCAACCAGCGTGCCGTCATGGGAACGTTGGTCAGTGATATCTCTGGCTCTGCCGGCGCCTTGTTTGAGCCTGCAGCAACAATAGAGATCGAACTTCCCGCCGATGACATGGTCTTCGACAGCACCGACTTGATGGGAATCGCGATGGGAGAAAATCGCCTGCTGCTTGGTGGTGAGGTTCTCCAGTTCATGCAAGCAGAGGCTGTCGAATCGCGGCGTTGGAGATTGTCAGGATTGTTGCGAGGCCGCGCGGGAACGGAAGCCACAGCGGCCAATGGACATAGCGCTGGTTCGGATGCAGTGATCCTGGATGACAGTTTAACGGCCCTTGATCCGTCCTTCGTCGCATCGGCTTCGGGGTCTAGAATTGCGGCCGTCGGCCGAGGGGACAGCGATCCCGTCTACGCAGAATTGGAAAACGTCGGCCTATCGCGACGTCCACCCAATCCGGTGCACGCACTTTTGAATGTTCTGGCCGATGGCGCCTGGGAAATATGCTGGACTCGGCGGGCAAGAGGTCAATGGCATTGGCCGGACGCAACCGAAGTGCCTTTGATCGAGGAGCGCGAAACATATACCGTTAGCTTTGGCCCAAGCGCGTCACCACACGTTGTATGGACAGTGTCAGAGGCTAGATTAACCTTGTCCTCATCGGACCGAGCAGCCCTCACCACAGAACACGGATCAGGCTCTTTGTGGGTTCGACAATTGGGTACCTTTGGTCAATCCTATCCGCTTTTCCTCACCAACATTGAATAAGAACTGGATATCAAGAATGGCTGTCAGCGTTTCATTTCCTTCCGCGACTCCTAAATTCGCCCTTCCGCTCCTTTTTTCGGGGCAGGCACAGAAAGAGTTTTTCCTCAATCACTCTTTCTCGGTGGTGGATGCCTTGCTTCAGATTTCTGTCATGGACTCTATCTCGACCCCGCCGTTGGTATCGAGTGAGGGTGAATGCTATCGTGTCACCTCTCCTGCGGATGGAGAATGGACAGGGCATGAAGACGAAATTGCTGTCTTCATCTCAGGCGCTTGGACATATGTCGCACCTTCTCAGGGGATGACAGTCTATGACCGCAATATCGGAGCAAGTATTCACTACGACTCGAGTTGGCAAACTGCGATTGAGCCGGGCCTGCCAACAGGAGGCACAACTGTTGATGCAGAAGCCAGACTTGCACTCGAGGAGTTGATTTTAGCGCTAAAGACTATCGGAATTCTCGCGAATCCCTCCTAAAATATCTCAACGCATTACGCAGCGAAACACCCCACAAAATGACCTCTTGGGCCTAGAAAGCTACAATTTTTGAGAGGCTAACGCCCAATCGCGGCATTCTTGCAACAGTTATGGCCATTGATAGCTTGCTACTGTCATAGGGAGAAGTTAGAGAGAAGTAGCGCCTCAGACCTAAAGAAGGGGAAATTTAGAATGCGTAAAATCGTCATCGGTTTGGCGATGGCTTCAACCGCACTCACCACGCCCGCCATGGCCCGCGAAGGCCAATGGTACATCCAGGGCGATGCTGGTGTAATGCTCGTTGAAGACGTCACTTTTGATGTCGACGGTAATCCTAGTGATGCCGTCGCTGATCACGACTCCGGAGGAGACTTCGGTGGTGTAGTAGGCCACGACTTCGGAGCGTTCCGCCTCGAAGCCGAAGCAAGCTATCGTACTGCTGAGCTCGAAGAAGTGTCTGCTGGCACGGCTGGTCTCGCTCTTAACCCTTCGGCCACTGCGTCGGGCGGTTTCAACACTTTCAGCGACACTCGTGCCGCGCTCGGTGAGATGAATGCTCTTAGCTTCATGATCAACGGCCTGTTCGATTTTGGTTCGGATGAGGGTATTCAGGGTTTTGCTGGCGCCGGTATCGGTGTTGCTCGTGTAGACCTTGATGGCCGCGTCAATTCAAACGGCCCAGGTGTCTGGGACGATTCGGACACTGGCCTTGCATGGCAGCTTCTTGCTGGTGTGCGCGCACCTCTCAGCGACAGCTGGGATGTCGGCTTGAAGTATCGCTACTTCAATGCGGAAAACGTTAGTCTTATCGATCCTCTTGGTCGTCCGTTGGACACTGATTTGAGCACACACTCAATTCTTGGCTCGATCATCTACAACTTCGGTGGCGAACCTGAGGCACCACCGCCTCCACCGCCACCGCCACCGCCGCCACCGCCGCCACCGCCGCCACCTCCACCGCCGCCACCGCCGCCACCGCCGCCGTGTAACACTGGCCCTTACATCGTCTTCTTTGACTTCGATGAATCGGTTATCACGGCTGACGCTGCGACGATCTTGGACAACGCGGTTACAGCGTACGCCAATTGCGGCACTGCAAACGTAATGCTTGCTGGTCACACCGACCGTTCGGGTTCGGTAAGCTACAACGTAGCACTCGCTGAGCGTCGCAATTCGTCAGTTACGTCGTACCTGACTGGGCGCGGCATTCCAGCTGGCCGCATCAGCGGTGAAGCATTCGGTGAATCGCAACCTCGCGTTCCAACCGCAGACGGTGTTCGCGAATTGCAGAACCGTCGCGTTGAAGTCACTTACGGCCCGGGTTCGGGCATGTAAGGTTAGGCTTTAAGCCAACAAGAATTAGGGGTCGGAGAAATCCGGCCCCTTTTTTGTTGGCTATTGAGTGGTTGAAGGCCCACGCCGACCTTGTCCTTCATTCCTATCGTCACACAGCCGATACTCAGACCGGGCGAGCATAGGTGTTGGAACTAACCTCCCGATAACGAAAATCTGGTTCAAATCCTCAGAATACGAAGCTTGCGTATTCCGCTTCTATTCAGCACCGAATACGAATCCTTGAGACGGCCAAGAACAGCGGGCGCAGGCTGCCCCGACCGATCACCCAAGAATCCTCAGAAGAATATTAGTCTGCTTCTGTTAGAGGCTCGCCCGCGGCAACAGCACGCTCAACCACGCTAGAATTAGCCTTAGGTACAAGCCGAAGCGCACCGACCAAGAGCGCCAGGCCAATCGGCGTGATCCAAAGGGTCGACAACACACCAATACTCAGATTGCCATCGTGCCGCGCTGAAACATAGCCCGCCATATAAGGGCCGAGCGCCAGACCCACGAGCGTGGTCGCAAGAAAAAATGTTGCCGTAGCAGTGCCGCGCATTCGTGGGAGCACAAGAGCCTGACTGCTCGCTGCCGCAGCTCCCAACGCTGATGCAGCAAGTGCACCAACCACCATGTTCAAAATGATGAACAGCGTAAAACTGTCGGTCGTGTACTGTAGAACTGCAAAGGGTATTGGACTTAGCAACCCAAACAAGATCACCAAGATCCGCCCTGCCGGCAGGCGCACAAAGAGCGCATCGGCCATGCGCCCCCCCAAAATAACTCCTAGAAAGCCCCCAGCTGCGCCGCCGCCGCCGAGCCAAAACCCGAGCTGTCCTTTTGAGACATCGAAGACACGTTCTGCATAGGGCGCCCCCCAATAGGAAGCGGAATAGGCCATGAAAGCTACTGTGCCATACCCCAGTATGGTGCAAAGGAATGCAGGAGAGCCCCATGTCAATACGAAGGTTGGATAATCCCGACTGCGCAAAGCGCTCGCCCAGCAGAACACCGCGTAATAGCCAATCGCCAAGAGCAACCATTGGTCAGTTACCAATGAGAAGATCCTCCCCTCACCAGAATCCAGGATATTGGTCAAAGCAAGCGCAGCTGCCAATGCGCTCATAAACACTGCAATGTTCAAGGCGAGAGCACCCATACCACGACTCGCTGCACCTAGAAATGTGAACGGCGGGATCACTGTGTACAATTCGCGGACAAATCCACGAAACGGATGCGGGTCCTCAGGGGTTGTGATCCCATCAATTGCGCCCCGTATTGGCTCACGCAACGTGGCAACCCACAATGCTAGCAAGAGGCCTGGCAATCCAACAGCGATAAAGGCTGCTTGCCACCCAGCAAGCCCCAGCGGCCCTCCATCTGGGAATGACTTATTCCAATTGTCGACCACCATCCCGCCGATAGCCAGCGATATTCCACCCCCAATATACAGCCCCGAACTGTAAATCGCGAGCGCGGTGGCGCGCAGTCTCGCGGGAAACCAATCAGAGATTAGAGAATATGCTGATGGGCTAGCTGTAGCCTCACCAACGCCTACACCGATACGCGCCACCGTAAGTGTGCCTGCGTCACGAGCAAATCCCGACGCAGCTGTCATAGCGGACCACAGCGCCAGACCAAACGTCATCAGCCGAACCCGTTTCCAACTATCGGCTAACTTTCCAAGCGGAATTCCAAACAGCGCGTAGAAGATCGCAAAAGCCGTCCCATAAAGGAAACCCAAATATGCGTCGTCAACACCCAGATCAGCCTTGATATCATTGGCCAAGATAGAGAGGATTTGTCGATCAATGAAATTGAGAACATAAACGACAACCAAAACGCTCAGCGCGTACCAGCTGTACGCGGGAACGGCTTCGTTCGCCTGATCGCCTGAATCAGGTTGCGGTGTGACGTCTATGGTCAATGGATCTTCCCCTGAGCAAATTCTTTTTTTGATTTTTTCAGCGTCTGTTTAGGCGCCTTACTCTGAATACACAGTGCTATCGACTATTCCTGCTTGCGCAAAACCCTTTTTGCGTAGGCGGCAGGAATCGCATTGGCCGCATGCGATTCCTCTTGAGGTAGGGTCGTAGCAAGACCAGCTCCAAGCAGGGTTCAGATCGAGCCGCGCACATTCCCTAGCTATGTCAGCTTTGGTCATATGTTGCAGCGGAGCATGGATGGTGAACGGCACCCCTTCCACGCCACTCTTGGTTCCCAACCTAGCAGTCTCAGCAAAGCTTTCGATGAATTCTGGGCGGCAATCGGGATACCCAGAATAATCCAGCGCGTTCACTCCAATAAACACATCATTGGCCCCCGCCGCTTCAGCGCACGCCGTTGTAAGCGCGAGGAAAACGAGGTTGCGTGCGGGGACATAGGTTACCGGAATATCATCTCCAACGCCGCTTTTTGGCACATCAATATCGTCGGTGAGCGCAGAGCTTCCGAATGCCCTTAGGTCGAGGGCAAGCTCCACGCGGCTGGTTAGCCCCAGTTTCGCAGCGATGGTTTTGGATGATGCCAATTCCAAACGGTGGCGCTGACCGTAGTCAACCGTAAGGGCATGAACATCGTAGCCGCTTTCTTGAGCGAGTGCGGCCGTTACCATTGAATCAAGCCCGCCCGAAAGCAAAACAATTGCTTTCGGCTTCGTAGGTGAAGATAATTTTTCAGTCATGGAAAACCGATTAGCGGCAAGAAGGGGATTGGCAATATCTTCTCGCCATCAGCGAATCGTCTAACAAGTTCCGGTGCGCCGCGCCTCTGCAGTGATCTGGAAAGGCAGTCCGGTAGAAATTCCCTGGCTTTCAATTTGCACGAGAGAACCGGTTTCCTTGCGGATGTCAGTCCGTCCATATCCATTGCCGGGACAGGTATACTGCACCGTCACACGGCTGCTAGCATCTTCAACGACAAATCGGCTACACCCGCTTTCGACATGGCGAAGCTGAATCAATTCCTCTCCCGTCTTTACGCAAATCTTTTGATCTACCGATCCATCTCGGTGTTGGATCGTCCATTCCCCTTTTGCCAAGCCAGCAAGCATCGCCAAGCCATCTGACTGCGCGGCGACGGGCAAGGCCAATCCTAAGGCAATCATGCCAACAACGGCAGAGACGCCGATTGGAGAGAGGAGGGCACGCTTTTTCATCAAGAGACTTTCAATCAAACCTTTCGCCAATTTGTGGCAAGAATAGATTTGCGCGATGAGCCGTGCCTGAACAGCGATAAGGGGATCCGGTTCGTATCCTCAAAGAGCCAACTCAAATTTCTTTGCGCAAAACGCGCAGTCCACTGCAATCTGCCCGTCTTCGCCACGCATTTCAGCGCGCTCACTTTCTGGAAAGCGTTTCAAGACCGACACATAATAATCGGCACTGCAGCGGCATCCGCGCGCCAATGGGTTGCCGGGTTGGATGCGAATTTCATCTTCTTCGTGAAACAATCGCCAAGTGATATCTTCAAGAGACAGGGATGGATCCAACAACTCATCGTGGCTGATAGTGCTCGCCATAGTGGACACATGCTCCCAGTCGGGGTGGTCCAACCTCACATGCAAACGCTCTCGTCCCTCCTCACCGTCAGGCAAGTGTTGGATCAAAAGTCCCGCCGCGACGCAGTCAGTCCCGCTGGATCGGCTAGCAATCCGGATCATCGTTGGAACTTGTTCAGACTGGCTGAAGTACGCCTCGCAAGCTTCAGCCAACGTTTCTCCTTCAAGCGGCACAATCCCTTGATAACGCTGTTCTGCGCCTGTCTCAAAAGTGATCGCCAAGAACCCTTCGCCAAACAACGCTGATAGCGAAGGATTTGCACCCAGCTTTGCCAAACGCTCGGCATCGAAATCGGCATATCCGCGCAATTTTCCTCCGCGATAATCGCACACCAAGAGCGAGACGACCCCGGTTTTGGTCTGCGCCTGCATAGTCAGCTGCGCATCGTCGCCATCCGCTTTCAGCAATCCCCCCATTAGAGCCGCCAACACAAGTGCCTCGCTCAACAGGTGCGTCACAGGTGGCGGATAGTCATGCGCCGACAGAACGTCAGCTATGACCGTATCCAGACGCACGGCGCGCGCGCGCGCATTGCGTGTCGGCAGCGTAAATCCGAGCAACTTGTCGGCAAATGTTTCGGTCAGCGTATTCATAATCGCCCATATGGTGTGCGCACGGCTGGCTTTAAGCCCCCTACGCACAGACAATGGTCTCTCAGCGAACGATTAGAGCAGTCCAAAGCTCCATAGCAGCACCGATTTCTGCGCATGGATGCGATTTTCCGCTTCATCGAACACGACGGATTGCGGCCCTTCAAAAACGTCTTGCGATACTTCTTCGCCAACATGTGCAGGCAAACAATGCAAAAACACCGCATCTGGCTTTGCCTTAGCCATCAGCTCGGCATTCACTTGATACGGTGCCATCGCAGCGCGTTTTTCGTCGGCATCATCCTGTCCCATCGAAATCCAAGTGTCGGTTACCAACACATCCGCACCCGCGGCCGCCTCACTGGCGTTGTTGCCCATTGTGATCACCGATCCGCATGACCGCGCCATTTCGACAAAGCCAGGGTCCGGCTCAAAGCCTTCGGGCGTGGCGACGCGGACGTTGAATTTCATCAACCCGGCGGCCTCCAGAACAGAATGCAGAACGTTGTTGCCATCACCGAACCACGCAACCTCCAGGCCGGGTAACGCTTTGCGATGTTCGATGACCGTCAGCAAATCGGCAACAATTTGGCACGGATGGGATCGGTCCGTTAGGCCGTTGATGACAGGAACACTGGCATGCTTCGCCATTTCTTCGATCTTTGCGTGATCATCGGTTCTCAGCATGATTGCATCGACCATCCGGCTGAGCACGCGAGCGGTATCGGCTATGCTTTCGCCTCGGCCAAGCTGGCTTGATCCAGCCTCTAGGATCAAGACCGTACCTCCCAATTGACGCATAGCGATATCAAAGCTGACCCGAGTCCGAGTTGAATTTTTCTCAAAAACCAAAGCGAGCACTCGCCCAGCAAGCGGAGCGTCTGTATCCGCCTGACCCTTGGGCCAATCCGCCCGCGCTGCCTTACGGTCTAGGGCATCAGCAATCATCGCCGCAATCGCATCCGTTCCAGCATCGCCAAGGTCAAGGAAGTGCCGGTGCTGCTGAGTGTGCTCCATCATGCGGGCTCCGAGACTGAAAAGCTGGCGGCGCCAGCTGACAGCTTGTCGAAGAATTCTTCGATTTCAGCATCACCGATCACCAATGGAGGGATGACGCGCAAAGTTTGATCCCCTGCCGCCACAGTCAGCAATTGGTGATTATCGCGCAGATGGACAAAGAAAGGCCGACTTTCGACCTTCATTTTAATGCCGAGCATTAGCCCCTTGCCCCGCACCAATTCAAACAGATCGGGATAGTTGCCAATAAACTGTTCAAGCCGGCTGCGGATCCGCTCCCCTTTTTCGGTAACCTCTGCAAGGAACTCCTCGTTGGCCACGGCGTCCATCACGGCGCCGCCTGCTGCCATGCCCAGCGGATTGCCGCCATAGGTTGAACCATGTGTGCCAAAAGTCATGCCGCGCGCCGCCTTTTCCGTCGCAAGCACCGCGCCGATCGGGAAACCGCCGCCTAGGCCTTTGGCTGTGGCGAGAATATCTGGCTCGATCCCATAATGTTCATGCGCATAGAGTTTGCCCGTACGCGCGACGCCACACTGCACTTCATCAAGGACCAACATCAAATCATGCTCATCACACAACGCGCGCAGGCCCTGCATAAACTCCTGCGACGCAGGGCGAATGCCGCCCTCGCCTTGAATCGGTTCAACCAAGAATCCGGCGGTGTTGGCGTTGATTAGGGCCTTTGCTGCTTCGAGATCGTCGAATTCGGCATATTTGAAGCCATCGAGCAGCGGTGAAAAACCATGGTGCATTTTGGTTTGGTTCGATGCGCTGATTGTGGCCATCGTCCGTCCGTGAAATGCGTTGGCGAATGTGATCAGCTCAAACCGATTTTTATCTCCTTCATCACCGGCATTTTGATGATAGGCACGCGCCGCTTTGATGGCGCCTTCAACCGCTTCCGCGCCGGAATTGGTGAAGAAAACAGTGTCGGCAAAGGTGTTATCGACCAATTGCTGGGACAATTTCTCACCCTGAGGGCTGCCGTAAAGGTTCGACACATGCATTAGGGTCGCGGCTTGTTCTTGGATTGCTCCGATCAAACCTTCGTGCGAATGGCCAAGCAAGTTCACGGCAATTCCGCTCGCAAAATCGAGATAACGCGTGCCATCTTCGTCGATAAGATGGCAATGTTCGCCGCGCACGGGCCGCACTCTGCAACGCGGATAGACAGGCATAAGCGGTGATATCGACATAGAATTTTCCCAATTTCAAAAATGTTTCTGGAAGGCCGCTTCGCGATGAAGCCCAAAAGCAGATGGCGGCCCCTTTTTTAAAGAGCCGCCATCATAAATCGTACAAAGGCCGCTCTCGTTTAAAACTAAACGACCAATTGATGCTGGAACTTATTCCTGAACAGGCACCAAATTGACCGCTGAGTGCTTGCCTCGTCGATCAACTTCGAGGTCGAACTGAAAACGTTCACCTTCATTAATCGTAGTCAGGCCTGACCGTTCAACCGCGCTGATATGAACGAACGCATCGGGTTGGCCATCGTCACGAACTAGGAAGCCAAAACCCTTCATGGAATTGAAGAACTTGACCGTCCCAGTGGCTTTTTCACCCGTCAGCTCGCGCTTGGGAGGGCCTTCAGCGGCTGGAGCAGCGATAACATCGCCAACAATCTGAAGATCCTGCGCCGAAACTTTTCCGCCGCGATCAACCAGATTGAACTCTAGCTCTTGACCTTCGGCCAAGCCTTCTAGGCCAGCGCGTTCGACCGCGCTGATATGCACAAACACATCTTCGCCGCCGGTTTCTTGCTGAATGAAGCCAAAGCCTTTTTGGCCGTTGAAGAATTTCACAGTGCCTTTTCCGGTGCCGACAACCTGAGCCGGCATGCGGTTGAAACCACCGCCTCCAGCTCCGCCGCCTGCGCCACCGCCGCGTGGGCCGCCTTCGCCGCCGCCACGTGGGCCGCCACCGCCAAAGCGATCACCGCCGCCGCCGAAACGGTCGCCGCCGCCTCCGCCGCCATGACGATCACCACCGCCGTAGCGATTGCCACCGCCACGATCATTTCCAAAGTCGTTGGGCGGTGAGAATCCGTCTCCACCACCACCAAAAGGATCAAAGCTATCCTCGCCGAAACCGTCGCGCTTGTCCCGGCCGCGCCGACGTCCCCTGTCGTAACCCATAACTTATTACGTACCCTATCACGCCGCCCGATCCTTCAATGCGCTGGTGGCGAGGGCAACGGGTCGCACCAAACGCAGATGGCCTATCGAATTTCCGAGTCCATCTTCGAGGCGGCTGGCATAGCGCACAAAGGCCCGGCTGGCGAACGATTTCACGGGCGAGCTGATCTAAGGCCGCAAGACTGTGACATTTTCGATTGGCACTCTGGTTTATCATTCCCTTGCGATTGTCCCATTTGAACGGCATGCAAAACGCCACACAAAGCAGCACAGGGCCACCCGAGAATGAGCGATTTCAGAGAACTTTCCGACACAGTCCTAGCCAGTCCGCAAATTTCGATCGAAGATATTGCGGCGGCTAAGGCCGCCGGAGTGCGCCTAATCGTAAACAACCGCCCAGATGGCGAAGAGCCCACTGCACCTCAAAGCGATGCGATCAAGGCGGCTGCGAGCGAGGCGGGCTTGGACTATATTTCGATCCCCATTGGCCATTCCGGTTTCAGCGAGGTGCAAGTGGACGAAATGGTCCGCGCTTTGGACACGGCAGATGGCGCAGTGCTTGCCTATTGCCGCTCAGGCACGCGATCCACTTTGCTTTGGGCCTTAGCGCAAGCGAAAAGCGGCGTTGCCCCAGACGACATCGCCCGCGCTGCCATGACCGCAGGTTATGATGTCAGCCCGGTTCGCCCCATGCTTGATATGTTCGCCGCCAGATAACGGCCGCATTGTGACTTAACGGCGATAATCGAGCGGCGGATCGCGGTCGCCCAGAAGCGAGCTGTAAACGAAGTCTTCACCGCGGGCCGCATCGAATTCTGCCCGGGCCGCCGCGCGCATTTCTGGATTGGTGAACAGTTCAACCGCCATCAAAGCCATCGCCTTGGCCGCCACTTGTGCACCTTTGTGCCCGATGGAATGACCGCTTGCAGCAACCGCCTGCCAACTGTGTGAGCTTGTGCCGGGCACCCAAGTTGCTGTCCGCACGCCAACGGTCGGCGTTGCCCAAGAGACATCGCCCACATCAGTAGAGCCGTATCCAAGACTGCGATTGTAGGGTTGGATCTGCGCCGCACTCTCCAACGGAAGCGCCGCATCGCCCAACGATTGCTGCAGTTCCTGCGCCCATGCACGCTCTTCTGCGGTGTATTCCACTCCGCCAACCGTCTCCAGATTGGCCTGCATCGCGCGCGCCAAAGTTTCATTCACCAACAGCGGATTGTTTCCGTGGATGATTTCCCATTCAACCTGCGTGCCAGTGCCCATGGCGGCGCCGCGCGCTGCATCTTCGAGCCGAGCCCAAATTTGCTCAACACCCTCAGGATCGGGGTGACGCACATAGTAAAACACTTCGGCGAAGTCTGGCACGACATTGGGAGCCGTCCCGCCGCTCGTTATCACATAATGCATCCGCGCATCTTGGGGCATATGTTCGTGCATCATATTGGCCATCATATTCATGGCCTCCGCACCGTCCAAGGCGCTCCGACCGCGCTCAGGCGCGCCCGCTGCGTGGGCGGACACACCGGTAAAGCGGAATTTGGCCGATCGATTCGCGAGACTGGTGCGCGCCGCCGCGCTGTTCACATCATCGGCATGCCAATGGATCGCGATATCAACGTCATCGAACATTCCGGCCCGCGTCATATAAACTTTGCCAGAGCCGCCTTCTTCGGCTGGTGTGCCGTAAAGCCGGATACGTCCCGGCGTACCAGTCGCCTCAAGCCATTGCTTCACCGCAATCGCTGCGGTCAAAGACCCTGCACCAAACAGGTTATGTCCGCATGCATGGCCGGCGCCTTTGCCATCCACCTGATCGCGAAAGGCCGCGCCCGATTGGTTGATGCCTGGCAGAGCATCCATCTCAGCCAGAATGGCAATAACAGGCCCGCCTTCGCCCCATTCCGCCACAAATGCAGTCGGTATTTCGGCAATGCCGGCTTCTATGCGAAAGCCTTCGCCCTCCAGCTCAGCCTGCATCAGCCCGGTCGAACGCGTCTCAAGATAGCCAAGCTCAGCATATTCCCACAATTCCTGAGCCACGCGCGCGGTGCGGTCTGATTGCGCATCAACCGCCGCGATAGGATCGGGCGCCACATGGTCATCGGCGGTCAGCGGCGCCGTGCCGAGCATCAGCGTACCAATAGCGGCAATTGCAATCGGTTTGGCGAACAGGTTTTCGGGCAGTTTCATGCAGGCTCTCCTTATCGCCCTGCTTGCCGCAAATGGCGCGCTATGCCAATCCTCGCCGCAATCCTTTTGCTTTGCAGGAATTCGCCATGGTGGAAGTACATCCGCTCCTTTTGCAATTCGGCGTTTCGCTGCTCGCGATCCTCGCCCTTTTTGGTCTGGCGCGCGCGCTTGGCCTTGGGACCAAACCGCTCTTGCAAGACGCGGCAGCCGTGCAGCGGGCCGCTCATGAGGTGGAAGACGGCTTTGCAACCTCACAGGTTTCGATCGCGCGCAGCAAGAAGTGCGCTTTGGCCAAAGATTCAGCAGGCCGGATCATGGTGATCAAGCTGCACGGCAATCGATTTGCCGGACGCATATTGACCAGCAAAACCAAAGTTCGTGAAGAAGTCGATGGCTTGGTTGTTGATCCGCATGAAGTGCAATTTGGCACAGTTCGCCTATCTCTAACCGATGCCGCGTCTTGGGCAGATGCGATCAACCGGCTATAACGGGGCCCTATGCCAGAATTTTCACCAACCCAATATGCCGTGCCGCTGTTCGTCGTGGCCGTCTTGGCAGAGATGATCTGGTCGCGCCTGCGCGCGCCCGACAAATACGAGCCGATGGACACTTTGGTGAGCCTTGGCTTTGGGTTGGGTTCGACGGTGGCGGGGGCGCTGTTTGGTGGCCTTGCTTTGGCGGTCTTCATCGCCGCCTTTGAATATCGGTTGTTTGATTTTGGGGATCAGTGGTGGATGGTGTGGTGGGCATGGCCGCTATGCTTTGTGCTCGATGATCTCAAATATTACTGGGTTCACCGCGCCGGACACCGCATCCGCTGGATGTGGGCGAGCCATGTGAACCATCACTCAAGCCAGCATTACAATCTGTCCACCGCGCTGCGTCAAAGTTGGACGGGTGCCTTCACCTTTGGGCTTCTGTTTGCACTGCCTTTGGTTCTGCTCGGCTTTCATCCGGCGATGCTGGCAATTTGTGGCGGCTTCAACCTGATTTACCAATTCTGGATCCACACCGAAGCGATTGACCGCATGCCGCGCTGGTTCGAAGCGGTCATGAACACACCCAGCCATCACCGCGTCCATCACGCCACCAATCCGCGCTATCTCGACCGCAATTACGCCGGCGTCTTTATCATTTGGGACAAAATGTTTGGCACGTTCGAGGTGGAGCGCGACGATGAACGCATCCGCTATGGCATCATCAAACAGTTGGGCAGTTTCAATATTGTCTGGGCGGTTTTTCATGAATGGATCGGGATGATTGGCGATATTTGGCGCAGCCCGTGGCGGCACAAACTTTCGTATTTGCTGAGAGAACCGGGATGGACTCATGACGGGAGCCGCGAAACATCCGACATGATAAGGGATCGCTGGGCCAAGCGGATCGCGCAGGGCGAAGGCACAACAAAATCGGTTGCTACCCGAAACCCGATTGCGGCTGACGGCGAAGCTGCCTAGGCTCCCTCTCCAAGAGGAGAGATCATGGAAAGTTTTGACTACATCGTTATCGGCGGTGGCAGCGGTGGCAGCGCGGCTGCGGGACGCCTTGCCGTGGATGGAACCCAGCGCGTGTGCTTACTCGAAGCGGGCGGGCGCAACGATAATGTTCTGATCAAAACGCCGGGTTTCATGCCCTTCATCCGCAACTCGTCGAATTACAAATACGATACTGTCCCGCAAAAGGGGTTGAACGGCCGCACCGGATACCAGCCGCGCGGAAAGGGGCTTGGCGGGTCATCGGCGATCAACGCCATGGTCTATATTCGCGGCAACAAGTGGGATTATGACAATTGGGCCGATATGGGCTGCAACGGTTGGTCCTATGACGATGTGCTGCCATGGTTCAAACAATGCGAAGCCAATGAAAACGGCGCCAATGATCACCATGGTTCTGGCGGGCCATTGTTCGTGTCCGACCAACGCTCCCCCAATCCGACCAGCCATGCCTTTGTAAAGGCTGCGGCTGAGCTCCAAATGCGCACCAATGATGATTTCAATGGGGAACGGCAGGACGGATTTGGTCTGTATCAGGTCACACAACGTGATGGGGAACGCTGGTCGGCGGCGCGCGGCTATGTGGAGCCCATTCGCGATCAGGGCAATTTCGCCGTCCGCACCGACACTTTGGTTGAAAGATTGGTGGTCGAACAAGGCCGCGTGACCGGAGTGATGGTGCGCAGAGGCAAAACATCCGAAATGCTCTACGCTCGGCGCGGGGTAATCCTATCAGCGGGCGCGTTCAATTCTCCGCAAATCCTGATGCTTTCCGGGATCGGACCGGCGGAGCATTTGAAGGCCCACGGCATTGAGGTCGTGCTCGACCGACCGGAAGTCGGCTCAAACCTGCAAGATCACATCGATTATGTGTCCGGCTGGTCGACGGACAGCGACGTGCCGATTGGCGGAACGATCAAAGGCACGCTGAAAATGGCTGCGGCGATCATCGAACACCGCCGCAAACGCACAGGCGCGATGACGACCCCCTACGCTGAGGCGGGCGGATTCTGGACTGTCATGGACGATAGCCCTGCGCCTGACATTCAATGGCATTACGTCCCAGCCGTGCTTGAGGACCACGGCCGAGAAAATGTGAAAGGCTATGGCTTTTCACTCCATGCCTGTGTGCTTCGCCCAGAAAGCAGGGGAACCGTGCGGCTCGGCTCAAAGGATGTGGCCGCTGCGCCGGTGATTGATCCCAATTTCCTCGACGATGACCGCGATATTGCGACATTGCGCGAAGGGGTTCGCCTGTCTCACAGAATTGTAGATGCCCCGCCAATGCAGATCTATGATCCCTCTGATCGGCACCCAGTCGACCTAAATGACGATGCCGCTTTGGATGAAATGATCCGCAGCCGTGCCGATACGGTCTATCACCCGGTTGGCACCTGCCGGATGGGTTCTGATGCAAATGCGGTGGTCGATCCTACACTGAAAGTGAATGGGCTCGACGGTCTTTGGATCGCCGATGCCAGTGTGATGCCGAAAATCGTCAGCGGCAACACCAATGCCCCCAGCATTATGATCGGCGAACGTTGCGCAGATTTTGTCAGAGCGGCTGCCGTCTAAAAGGCAATCACTCTTCTTCATCTGTGGCCGGGGGTAAAATAGCGAGCATCGCACGCCGGTACACTTCGGGAAGCGAGGCGGCGTGTGTTCCGCCCTCGATGTCTAAAAACTGTGCACGCCACGGCAGGTCGTCACGCGTCGCGAATGTTTGCGCCCATTCGAGCGCTGTTCCGCGCAGATAGGCCCGATCGCGCGATCCGGATGCGACGATCACCAACCCATCGGTTCGCACAGCCGGCATTGCGCGGCCCATGCCATGGAGCAGAAAATCTGGGTGATCACGCCCCGGGTTGCTCGCGACATATCCATAAAACAAAGAGGGGCGTTCCACCGCGGCATACAGGGCAAATGACCCACCACGGCTTTGGCCCACCAAAATCCGCCGGGTTTCATCGCTGCGAAATTTGCGTTCAATTGTCGGGATTAATTCTCGCTCCAGCATGGCAAGAAAAGCGCTGGCGCCGCCAGCCTCGCCATTCTCCAAGACAGGGCGAAAATCGAAACCGCGCCGGTTGACTTCACCAAACCCGCCATAGGCAATCCCGACAATCAACGCCTCTGACAAACTCTCATCATAGTGCAGAAACAAATGCTGCGGCGCCAACATTGGGAAAGTGGAATCTCCGTCGAGCAAATACACAGTGGGCCAATTGGCCTCGGGGTTATCGGCATAGCCTTCAGGAAGACGGACAAAGATGTGATACCGGCTGCCGGTTTCGGCGGAATCGAGCGCAAAATAGTCGCCTGCCAATGATGGCAAATAGGCTAAGGGTCCGCTCGCGCTTTCGGTGCTTGCGTGTTCAGTATAAGCTAGCGCGGACTGCGCCGTCAAAGCGGTGCATACTGCAACGATAAACGTCAGAATTCTGCGCATCTTCTTTCTCCCAATACCACCCCTATAAACTGCGGCCCCAAACAAAAAAGAGGCCGGAGCGAACAAGCCGCCCCGGCCTTACTAAGTCTGTTTGTTCGCAGGAGGAACGTCGGTTGGCGGGGAAAGGGTGGAGAGAGAAAAGAACCCCGCCCCCGCCAAATGGTCTCCGCTCAGGATCGAGCGAATTCGGGATAGGCTTCGACGCCGATTTCAGCGCGGTCGAGGCCGTTAACTTCGTCTTCTTCGCTCGGACGGACACCAATGGTGTATTTGAGAGCGAGCCAGACAACTGCGGAGGCAAGCGACACCCAGACAGCGGTGAGCAATACGCCAACCAGCTGACCAACAAAGGTCGCGTCACCAGTCCAAGCAACGATCAGTGTGCCCCAGATACCGGCAATCAAGTGAACCGGAATGGCGCCAACAACATCGTCAATCTTGAACTTGTCGAGCATTGGAACAGCGAAGACCACGATCACGCCGCCAACGCCGCCAATCAGGATCGATTGACCCACACTCGGTGCAAGCGGTTCAGCCGTGATCGAAACCAGGCCAGCCAGTGCGCCGTTCAGCGCCATCGTAACGTCGGCTTTCTTGTAGAGAACCTGCGTCAGGATGATCGCAACAACCACGCCGCCAGCAGCAGCCATGTTGGTGTTCACAAAAATCTTCGACACGTCAGAAACGTCGCCAACAGTGCCCATGGCAAGCTGAGATGCGCCGTTAAAGCCGAACCAGCCGAGCCACAGAATGAACGTACCAAGCGTTGCAAGCGGAATGTTTGCACCTGGGAAGACGTTCACTTTACCGTCTGGACCATAGCGACCGACACGAGCGCCGATAATGATGGCACCAACCAAAGCTGCCCAACCACCGGTCGAGTGGACCAGAGTAGAACCAGCAAAGTCGCTGAAGCCCCATACGCTATCAAGGTAGCCGCCGCCCCATTCCCAGCTGACTACGACCGGATAGATCACAGCAGTCAGAACGGTGACGAAGATGAAGAACGGAACGATCTTCACGCGCTCAGCAACCGTGCCCGATACAATCGAAGCGGTGGTTGCGCAGAACACCATTTGGAAGAACCAATCAGATGCAACAGAATACCCTGTTTCGGTATCAGCCGCTCCAACAGCCTGCATCTCATATGGGAAGCCAGAAACGCCGAACAGGCCAAGCGAGCCTTCAGCAAATCCAGGATAGGCAATTGAATAGCCGATGACCCAGAACATCAGACCAGCAATCGAATAGAGGCCGATGTTCTTGATACATTGGGTCGAAGTGTTCTTCGACCTGACCAGCCCAGCTTCGAGCATGGCAAAGCCTGCCGCCATCCACATGACGAGGAAACCGCCAATCAAGAATAGAAGCGTATTGAGGATATATGCGGTGCCGCCAGCGACGACCTCCGCATCAGGCACAGCGGCCATAGCCGGCTGAGCGATTATGGCCGAACCCAAGAGTAGGGAGGCACAAGTAAAGAGAGGTCTTTTCACGGTCTGTGTCCCCTGAATCAAAGTGCGGTTTCGCCGGATTCGCCAGTGCGAATGCGGGTTGCCGAGGCTAAGTCGAGTACGAAAATTTTGCCGTCGCCAATGGCTTCGGTGTTTGCAGTTTGTTGAATCGTTTCAACAACCTGCGCGGCAATGTCATCGCTAGCAGCGATTTCGAGCTTTACCTTTGGCAACATATTGGTGGAATATTCCGCGCCTCGGTAAATTTCTGTTTGACCCTTTTGGCGGCCAAATCCCTTTACTTCGGAAACAGTCATTCCGGCGACCCCAATAGAGCCCAGCGCTTCGCGGACCTCATCGAGTTTAAATGGTTTTATGATGGCGATGATGAACTTCATCCGTGCCCCCTTTGTTAGACCGGCACACCCGGCTGCTCGATGAGTAGCAAGGGCTGTGCCACTTTATCCGCGGAGCGGAGAATCAAGGACTTACGGGTGGTCGCAGGGGATTTTGCGAAGTCATCGCCTGACGGCACATCAATCGCTGCCCAATAATTAATCTTTTGTTTATTTTTTAGGCAGTGGGGTAGGTTTATATGCCTAGTCAGGCCTCGGCCTAATCTGTTCTGTCGCGCGGAATCACTCGCCCGCAATATAATGCGTCGTTGCGCGAGTGCTCAAGCCATCGATGCTGGTGGTGCGGCCAGCGACCTTTGCCTCCCATGCGGCGGGCTCGGCCTGACGATGCGCTTTCTTCAAAGTGTCCCGCTCGCCTTCCAAGCTCATAAAGGGCACGCCCCAACCACAGCTGGTTTGCACGCTATCAATGTCGATCAAGAATATCTGGCGTGTTCCCGGCATCAAAGTGAAATGGGCCGACAATTCGTCCCACCCGTCATCCTGAGGGAGGACTGGCCTGCCCTTGCCATAGATGCGCAAGATCAGCGCTGGCCGTTCAAAATTGCAGACCATGATCGTGACCCGCCCCGCATCATCTTGGTCTGCGACCAGGTGCGCGTGGGTTTCATTCCCCGACCCCGCCAGATCTAGGTAGGCGACCTGTGTTGGGGACAGCACGCGAAAAGCATCATAGCCTTTTGGGCTGAGATTGATGCGCCCATCGGCGGCCGCGGTGGCGACGAAGAAAACCGGCTGCTTTTCGATCATCGCCACATGTTTGGGCTCAAGCGCATCAAAAAATTCAGCCATCAGTCCATCTCCTTGCCGATTGTCGCGCGAACAGGAATGCCGTCGGGATTAAACCCATCCAAGCAATGCACATTGATCCCAACAAAGTTGGGCGTCACGCGTTTTCGATGAAACGGATAAATTCCGCAAATGCGGCAAAAGAAATGCCGCGCTGTCTTTGTATGGAATCGGTACTCGGTCAGAAAGTCACCACCCGCCAAAAGCTCAAATTCGTCCTCATGCACTTTCACCATCAACGCGTTCTTACGAACACAGATCGAACAATCGCAGGTTGTCAGTTCAGGAAAATCGGTGGTGATCGCGAAACGAACAGCTTCGCAATGACAGCTTCCTGTGACGCGCCGCGGTGCGGGGGCATCTTTCAAAGAAAGTCTCGTAACACGGCAATGTATTTGTCGAACTGATCATGGTGGAGCCAGTGCCCCGCCTTTTCAAACTCGATCACTTCGGCGGTCTTGAAATGTTTGATCCGGCCATCTTTCTCCGGATTGGAGGCCCAGCTGTCTGCACCGTACAACAGCAAAGTCGGACACGTAATCGCGCCCCACATAGCCTCTAGAAATTCGTCCGCGACATCTTCAACGCCCCACACATTCAAATGCGGGTCGAATTTCCAGCTGTAGGTGCCGTCTTCGTTGCGGTTCACCCCGTGGATGGTGAGATGGCGGGCCTGCGCCTCGGTGAGGTAGGAGTTTTCCTCGATCATCCGGGCAAAGGCGGCCTCAATGCTTTCGTATTTGCGCGGAGTGCGCCCGGCAGCTTTGCGTTTTTTCGCGATCCATTCCGCTGCCCGTTCGGGATAGGGCGTTGCGCGCTGCTTGGCTCTAACTTCAGGCGACGGTCCAAGCCCTTCAATCGCCACCAGCTTTGTCACCATATCAGGGAACATGCCGGTGTAGCGCAGGGCCACGTTTCCGCCCATCGAATGCGACACAATCCGCACCGGACCAACGCCCAGCTGATGGATCAATTGCGCCAGATCATAGACCATGTCGTTGGAACTGTAGTTGCCGTCAGACACCCACTCGCTGTTTCCATGACCACGGTGGTCGATCGCGATGATGTGATAGTCTTCGCGCAGCGCCTCTGCGGTCCAATCCCAATTGCGCGCGTGATCGCGCCCGCCATGGACGAGAACCAACGGTGGTTTGCCTCTACCCCCCCAATCCTCATAGCTGAGGCGCAGGCGCTGAGAGATGAAGGTTTGCGAGGTTGGCCCCGAAGAAGTGATCGTTGCGGTCATGGCCAAAGCTTTGCCGCGATCTTGCGAACGCTGCAACCTTAGCGTTCTGGCTTACCGTTCTTTCGTAGCGGAGAAGTTCAGGTCTGGGTTCTTCTCAACCTGATAATTCACATCCCATGGGCTCTTGGCCATAAACACCAGATCGCCGTCGCGGTCACGGGCTAAATTCGCGCGGTTAAAGCCCTCAAATTCATCCAGCGCCGCTTGCTCACCCTTTACCCAGCGGGCGGTGGCGAATGGAGCCGCTTCGAGCCCGGCCTCAACCTTATACTCCGCCGACAATCTGGAAATCAGCACTTCAAGCTGAAGTTGACCAACGACACCGACGATATGGTTTGCGCCCAGTTCTGGATAGAAAACTTGGATCACGCCCTCTTCGGACAGATCATCGAGCGCCTTGCGAAGCTGCTTTGTCTTGGTCGGGTCCTTCAATTGAACCCTTCGCAAAATTTCCGGCGCAAAATTGGGCAGGCCGGTGAAGCGCAGCTGATCCTTTTCAGACA
Source organism: uncultured Erythrobacter sp. (assembly GCA_947502815.1). Taxonomy (GTDB): domain Bacteria; phylum Pseudomonadota; class Alphaproteobacteria; order Sphingomonadales; family Sphingomonadaceae; genus Erythrobacter. The sequence goes on along the minus strand of CANNBH010000001.1, from coordinate 275,644 downwards.
AAGTGTCGCCCACGCGCAAAGTGCCGTGGTTGGGAATGCCAATAATGTCGCCCGCTTCTGCGGTGTCGGCAATCTCTCGGTCTTGGGCAAAGAACAGTATCGGCGAATGGATCGCGATTGGCTTGCCAAGGCCTGATGGCGTCAGCTTCATGCCCCGTTTGAACGTGCCCGAAACCTGACGCATGAACGCAATCCGGTCGCGGTGATTGGGGTCCATATTAGCCTGCACCTTGAAGATGAAGCCGGTAACTTCATCATGGTCAGGCGTAACCGTCTCATCACCGGCAGGTTGTGGGCGCGGAGGAGGCGCGAACTCGGCAATCGCCTCAATCAATTCGGTGACGCCAAAATTCTTGAGCGCCGATCCAAAGAAGACCGGCGTCAAATCGCCGCTAAGATAGGCGTCCATATCAAATTCAGGATAGCCGACCTGCGCCAACTCCGCCTCTTCGGCGAATTCTGGCGGGATTTCCGGATTGGCATCGCGCGTACCCAGAAACTCTTTGGATGGGCCCTCTGGGCGGCTAACCGCGCCGGTGGCGAAATTCAGGATGCCTTCAAACTGTCCGCCCATGCCAATCGGCCAGCCTTGCGGGCTGACATCCAGCGCCAGCATATCGGCAACTTCATCTAGCGTCTCAAACGGATCGCGGCCTTCGCGGTCGACCTTGTTGACGAAAGTGATGATCGGCAGATTGCGCAACCGGCACACTTCGAACAATTTGCGCGTCTGCGGCTCAATACCCTTGGCCGCGTCGATCACCATAACGGCGCTGTCGACGGCGGTAAGCGTGCGATATGTGTCTTCGGAGAAATCCTCGTGACCCGGCGTATCAAGCAGGTTGAAGGTAACGCCTTCCCTCTCAAACGTCATGACAGATGACGTAACAGAGATGCCGCGCTGCTGCTCAATCTTCATCCAGTCAGAGCGCGCCCGGCGTTGCTGACCGCGCGCCTTAACCTCGCCCGCAAGGTGGATCGCGCCGCCTTGCAGCAGGAGCTTTTCCGTCAGCGTCGTCTTACCCGCATCAGGGTGCGAAATGATCGCGAAGGTGCGGCGGGAATTTTGAGTCTTGGACATAAGAGTTTCGGGCTCGGCGGATTAACCGCGCAATTCCGCCCCTTGCTTGGCTGCCGCTGCAACAATGGCATCGGCAATCGCCTTCAGATCGGCGTCCTTGTAGCTTTTGTCCTGCGGTTGCAGCGTCACTTCAATCGCGAGCGATTTTTGACCATCTGCGACGCCGTCGCCGGTGAACAGGTCAAACACCCGCGCATCGACGATGTTGGCCTTGTCCGCGCCTTTGACCGCGCGCAGCAGATCGCCTGCCGCGAGAGCATCTGGAACGAGGAAGGCAAAATCGCGTGTGACCGCTTGCAAGGCTGGCGGCGTGAAGCTGGGCCGAGCGAAGCTTGCCCCCCCCTTGCCTTTGCCGCCCGCCTTCTTTGCCGGGATTGCATCGAGGTGAATGCCGCAAGCCACAACTGGAACGTCAATGCCGAATGTGTCGAGCATAGCCGGGTGAATAGCACCAAAACTCGCAAGAACGTTCTTTGGACCAAGCCGCAGAGTCGCCGATTGGCCAGGGTGATAGAAATCACCCGCCTCATCCATTACCATCAGTTTTTGAACCGGAGCACCTGCAGCCTGCAACAACTCCAAACACACCGACTTGGCATCAAATGCGTCAAATGACACAGCCTTTCCTTGGGCCCAATTGCGGCCGGTCTTTTCACCCGCCATCACGCAAACAAGCGCTGGATATTCGCCATCAGCAAGGTAGCGGCGACCAATCTCGAACAATCGTATCGATGATCCACCGCGATCTAGGTTTCGCTTCAACGCAGAGAGCAATCCGGGAAGAAGCGACGGCCGCATGACTTTTAGCTCTTCGCTGATCGGGTTTTCCAAAGTCCAATGGCCACCGCCCACAGTGGCGGCCTCATTCTCAGAGATGAACGACCATGTAATGGCTTCGTTCAGGCCGGCGCCTGCCGCAGCGCGGCGAAGTTTTCGCTCCAGCTGCTGCTCAGGCGTGGCTGTTGGTCGCGCGACACCTTCCATGCGCGGCAATGCGACACTTTCAACCGCATCAAGGCCGTGAATGCGTACAACCTCTTCGACCAGATCGGCTGGCCCTTCGATATCATTGCGGCGCAGGGGGCAGGTTACCTCCCACCGGTCTGAAACACCGAAATCGAGGCTTTCTAAGATCCGGCGCTGTTCATCGGCTGGCACTTCGACGCCGCCCAACCGCGCGGTCAGGCCCGTGTCGAACGACACAACCTTTGCCTCGCTTGGGGCAGCCCCGGCCTGCTCGGTTTCACTGGCCGTGCCGCCAGCCAATTCGACGATAAGCCCGGTGAGTAGGTCGAGACCGTCTTGCAGGAACGCCGGATCAACACCCCGTTCGAACCGCGTGCGCGCATCCGATGCTAGGCCCAGCTTGCGCCCGGTGACCCCGATACGAGCGGGATCGAAATAGGCAATTTCAAGCAGCACATCAGTGGTGTCATCCTGCACACCCGAATCTTCGCCGCCCATAATCCCAGCAATGTCATGCACTTGGGCATCGTCGGCAATGACCACGATGCTGTCATCGAGAGCGTAGGTCTTTTCGTTGAGAGCCAGCACTTGCTCGCCATCCTTGGCACGGCGCGCGACAACTGGGCCGGACAGCTTGGCAAGGTCGTAAACATGCGCCGGGCGACCAAAGGCCAACATCAAATAGTTGGTGAGGTCGACCAAGAGCGATATCGGGCGCTGACCTGCGCTTACCAGACGCTGTTGCAGCCAGTCGGGCGAGGGGCCATTTTTGACGCCTGTGATAACGCGGCCAAAGAACGCTGGGCATCCTTCGGGATCATCCGTGCGAATTTCGACCGGGCAAGCGCCGCTCGCGGTGAAACTTGGAAACGCAATCGGCTTCAATGTGCCCAGACCGGCTGCCGCCAAATCGCGTGCGATGCCATAAACGCCCATGCAATCTGGGCGGTTGGGGGTGATCGCCACATCGATCACCGGCGATGATCCATTGTAGTCGGCAAAATTGTGACCGACAGGCGCGTCATCAGGCAATTCGATGATCCCATCGTGATCTTCACCCAATTCAAGCTCGCGCACCGAACACATCATGCCGTTTGATTCCACCCCGCGAATGGCGCTCTTACGAAGCTCCATTCCGTTGGATGGCACCACGGCGCCCGGCTGACCCAACACGCCGACCATGCCCGCGCGCGCATTGGGCGCGCCGCACACAACCTGAAGCGGGTCGCCCGCACCGGTATCGACTGTGAGGACTTGCAGCTTATCAGCATCAGGGTGCTTCGCCGCCGTCAGCACTTTGGCCACGGTAAACCCGGAAAGCCGCTGCGCTGGATCTTCGACGCCTTCGACTTCGAGCCCGATGGCGTTGAGCGCATCGGTTATCTCAGACAGGGTCGCTTCGGTTTCGAAATGGTCTTTGAGCCATGTGAGGGAGAACTTCATGATTTCACTCCCACACCGGCGGAAAGGGTTGGCTGATCATAGGGTGAGAAACCATAATGCGACAGCCAACGCGGGTCTCCGTCAAAGAAGGCGCGCAGATCGTTCATGCCGTATTTGAGCATGGCGATACGATCGATACCAAGGCCAAAGGCGAAACCTTGGTATTCATCAGGATCGACCCCAGCGAATTCCAGCACGCGCCGGTTCACCATTCCGCTTCCGCCCAATTCCATCCAATCATGACCTTCATCATCGCCGTGCCCGCCGACAACACGCCGGTTGCCTTCGTTGGCGTACCCGACATCGAATTCGACACTGGGTTCAGTGAAGGGGAAATAGGATGGGCGCAGGCGCAAAGTGATGTCTTCGCGTTCAAAGAACGCCTTGAAGAATGTCTCCAACGTCCATTTCAGATGGCCCAGATGGATATCGCGGTCGATCACCAGCCCTTCGACCTGATGGAACATCGGCGTGTGGGTTGCGTCGCTATCGCTGCGATAGACCCGGCCCGGCGCGATAATACGGATCGGCGCGCCTTGCGCCTTCATGCTGCGTATCTGGACGGGTGACGTGTGGGTTCGGAGCAGCAACTTGCCACCATCCTCCGCCGTGTCAGGAAAATAGAACGTGTCGTGCATCGCGCGGGCAGGATGGCTTTCATCCATATTGAGCGCGGTAAAATTGTGCCAATCATCCTCAATCTCTGGACCGGTCGCGACAGCAAAGCCGAGGTCAGCGAAGATTTCCGCCAACTCGTCCATCACTTGGCTGACCGGATGGATCGACCCTTGCGGCACACTGGGGGCAGGCAAGGTCAGATCAATAGTCTCGCTGGCCAATTGCGCTTCGAGAGCAGCCCCTTCGAGCGCGGCCTTCTTTGCTTCAATGGCTGCGGCCACTTCGCCGCGCACAGCTTGGATGGCCGGAGCCGCTTCTTTGCGTTCATCCGGGCTCATTTGCCCCAGAGTTTTGAGCGCAAGGCTAACCCAGCCCTTTTTGCCAAGTGCGCCAACGCGCTGCTCCTCAAGAGCATCGAGCGTTGTCGCCGCGCCAATTGCGGCAAGGCTTGCGTCTTTTTGGGATGTCAATTCGGTCATAATGTGCCTGCTTGGGCCTGCTTGGTTCAGCGGGTCCGCTAGCGCCAATTGCGCTTACTTGCAAAGCGGCAATGAAGGTTGCTCAGGATTCCTTTGCCGCCGGATCGTGCAGCCCCTGCATCGCTTCGCCAGCAATCGCCATCCGCGCCTGCGCCGCCGCGACCAGAATCGGCTTGTCCAATTTGGCATAGGCGCTGGGGCTCATCCCCATGAACCGTTTGAAATCACGCACAAAATGTGCCTGATCGTGATATTGATAGTCAAGCGTGCTGAGCCATTTGAGTGAGGGATCGAGCATGAACTGCGCAAGACTGCGCAAAAATCTCTGGCGGCGCAGCAGCAATTTGGGCGTGAATCCAAAAGCCCGCTTTGAAAGACGTTCGAGTGAGCGAATGTTCATCCCCACACGGTCTGCCAGATCATTGACCATAGCCAATTCGGGATCGACCAATGCGGCGTTAACCGCAGTGATGGCCTGCATCGTCCTGCCCGCGGCCCCGTCGGGCGGCTTTTGCGATGGAAAGATGCTGGCCATATGGCTTTGGATCAGAGCAAGCTCTTCGGCGTAATCGCCACCGCTCGCCGCCAATGCATCCGCCAAGGGGTGAAATTTGGCAAAGACCGGATCGGCATAGCCATCGATGATTCGATCGCAATATTCAGAGGCCGGCGCATCGAACAACGCCGCCCAGCCAAGCGGCATCAGACCAATGCCCCATGATCGGCCCGACGTGATGCGGAATCGGGCGGCCTTACTGGTCGGGCCCGAGACCGAGAAGGCTGGAGAAACCGACAACCGATCTGAACCAATCGCAGACTGCGCCCAACCGGCTTCCATGAAGCGTAAGTTAGGCCATTCAGGGTGAAAATAGTCTTCCAGCACCGGTTCGGATGGCGATGCCTTCGCCTGCGTATGGTAATAGGTTGTGACAAACGGGCTAAGCTCAGCGCTTGGCAGCGCAAAGCGGACTGTGATCGCATTGCCCAGCTCGGCGTGCACTGCTTGCGTTTCCTTCCCATAGCGCGCGGCAATCATTCCTGCCCGTTTTGACGGATGTCATTGAAACAGGTTTAAGCTTTCCGCGCTGCGTGTCCCTAAAGCTACGGAAGGACGCAGGAAACTGCAAATTTGATCGAAAGGTTGACGCGCGCCACGCTTGGTTCAATCCGCGTCAATCGTCGGTGCGAACAGGCCTATCCAACGTTTGCGCCGCGCTGCCCCACACCCGTGCACGCGCTTCCATAAATGAGGCGAGGATTGGATGATCGAGGGAGGCGTATTTGCTAGGCGTCATCGTCATGAATTGCGTAAATTCACGCGTGAACTGCGCCTGATCGTGATATTCCTCATCCATGGCTTCGGTCCATCGTGACCCTTGCTGGAGCATAAAGCTGGTTAGGCTGCGCATAAAACGCTGGCGCCGCAGCAGCAATTTGGGCGTGAAACCGAAATAGCGATGACACATCCGTTCCAACGTTCGGATGCTCATCCCGCATTGTTCCGCCAAATCACCGACCACATTGTGTTCACCCTCAACCAAAGCGGTGTGAATGCGCATGATTTTGGGCTCATCGCGGTTGGGCTTCATCATCCCTTCCAATGTCTCATGCAGGAACGCCAATTGCTCTTCTGTCGATATCTCTGGATTGCACAGGGTGTCAGTCAAGCAGTCGAACTTTGAAAAAACTGGATGCGTTGGGCCAGCCCCAACCGAATTGGTCCAATCCACTGCATCGGCATCGATAAACCGCGCCCAGCCAAGCGGCAGAAATCCGATGCCCCACATCCGTGTGCTCGACAACTCAAACTGACACGGCAAAGAGCTCGGCCCGGTCGCGACAAAGCGCTCACCCTCTACCGCTGAGGTGCCTATCTTGGCACGCGGGGTGGTGCGGCCAAAAAACCGGATATTTCCCCATTCGGGTTGAAGGTAGTCCTTGATCCACTCGCCTTGGTCGCAATCAAACGCCAATTGGTAAAAGGTCGTGAAGCAGCCATCGAATTGCGGAGGAGGGTCATAGAACCGGCTCCGCACTGAACAGTGCGACGCATCATTCACCGATTCATCCTCAGCTTTTACCAGGAATGTGCCTGATGATTTGTCCATGCCGGCTGACTGGCCGATCTGGCGCAAATATACAAGTGTCGCGGCGAGTTCTTACAAGAATTGACAGGCTGCCAATCCTTCGACGCAAAAAGGGCCCTGATACAGTCACCTGTGTCAGGGCCCTTTGATGTTTTCTCATATCGGCAATCATGCGCTGTAGGAAAGCGCGGATTTACCGACGCGGCAGATTATGCCGGAAGAGCAGCTTTCGCTTGAGCGATAACCGTTTTGAATGCGGCTTCTTCGTTCATCGCGAGGTCGGCCATCACTTTACGGTCCAGCTCGATACCCGCTAGCTTCACGCCGTGCATGAATTGCGAATAGGTCAGGCCTTCTGCGCGGACAGCCGCGTTGATGCGCTGGATCCAAAGAGCGCGGAAGTTGCGCTTTTTCGTTTTGCGATCGCGGTATGCATATTGGCCGGCTTTTTCGACGGCTTGGCGTGCAACGCGAATGGTGTTTTTGCGGCGGCCACGATAGCCTTTGGCTTGTTCGAGTAGCCGCTTGTGTTTCTGGCGTGTCGTCACGCCGCGTTTAATGCGCGTCATATCTTTATCTCCTTAAATGCGTGATCAGCTGAGGCCGTAGGGCGCCCATTTTTTGATCGTGCGGCAATCAGGATCCGAGGCCACCGAAGTGCCGCGGTTTTGACGGATATACTTTGCATTATGGCTCATCAGACGGTGACGCTTACCAGCGACGCCGTGCTTGACCTTGCCTGTTGCGGTGATTTTGAAGCGTTTCTTCACACCACTTTTGGTCTTCAGCTTGGGCATTTTTATCTCCTTTGATCAGAGACACGTCAAACCAGCCCTGGCAGCCCTATTAGCCAGGCCGATCGCTTGATTCGTGTCGTTGAAGAAAGCGCGCATAGTCGGCGATGTCTGTGGTGGCAAGCGTTTTGCGCAGGAATTGCGCCTTAGACATGGACCGCTTTGCCATGTTTTAGAAGCAGGTGAGGCCCCGGTGCGGCCCGGATTTCTGCGGGTTTGCCGATTTGGCAGTGTAACTTTCCCAATTGAAACCAATGAGGGCCAGATTGGAGCAGAAGGAAGCAGCGAAATCATGCCTGCAATTTGCGCCGAATCGCGCGAGTAGGAAAGCCATCAATCGCCTTAGTAAATCGGCCGTCCTGTCTCTTCGATCCAAAGCGCAAAATTGCCATGCTGGATTGGCTCAGCGCCGTCAGGCAAGTCCGCTATCCAAATATAGGCCTCCGCCTCAGTGTCCCCGAACCCGTCCCATCCGTCCACTTGAACCGGCTGGCGCGCATAATCCGCGCCTTCGAACGCATCCACCGCAGCGATATCAACTGCTGACGCATCATGGATCGCGCCGTGCACAATCGTCGCAAAACGCGCCTGTGTCGGGATCAACGCGGGATGCCAGCCGCGGGGAGTAGGGATCGCATACAGAGCGCCTTGAACCGTGGCAGGCGCACCCATTCCCAGCCCAGCGAGAAACGGCCAATCGCCGCCGTCAGGGCCAAGGCCGTCTTGCAGGACGCCGTAAAAGAAGAGGTATCGTAAGCGGATCATGACCGATCCGATACCCGATAGCCCCGAGCCTGTCTAAGGGGCTATCGGGTATCAGCCATCACCGACTTATCCGTGATCGGCCTAAATTGGGGTGGGAAGCGGATAGGCCTGATCAGCAAAACCGTGACGTTGGTCCCCACCAAAGTCGCGGTGCCTTTGGGCCTACTTGTCGGCCAGCGTATGAAAGAAGAACATTCGCCACATGGCTCAGCTTGTAAGTCTTTCTTCGCAGTTTCATTGCCCTTGCGACTTGGACAGCCCTGCGCTTTGAGTATCCACTAGGTATGGTCACGCGGTAGCTCACATAACCAAACCGCAACCTGGTTTGGACAGGCTCAAGAACCAAACCATTCAGCTCGCAAATGCGCTTTCGCAAATAGAGACGATCCCTTCGCCCAGAAAGAACGCAGTTAGCTTGGATAGCAGTCATTAGGGGCCAAAATACACAGCCAAGCCAATGTCCGCAATTGGGTCGATTGGGGCAAGTCTGAAGTTGTTAGGCAAGTGGACGCTTGATTGCAGGGCTGAATGCGTAGCCGACTGTCGAAGTCGAAGGCGCACGCCTGGAAAGTGTGTAAAGGGGCAACTCTTTCGTGGGTTCGAAACCCACCGTCTCCGCCAACAACTCCCAGCACCAATCTCGGTTTTTTCGAAAAGAGAGAGGTTTATCGGCACTTTCAGAGCTAATGCACTGGTTAGCGAAACGCACCTAATCGGGTAGGGTAGGGGCATGCCCAGACCTCGCAAACCAGACAGTCCGTTTCGATATTTCAACTCATCACCCGAGATCATCCGCTTAGTCGTTATGATGTACGTCCGGTCCCCACTTTCGCTGCGGAACGTGAAGGATCTGCTGGCCGAGCGCAGGATTGATATTTGCCCCGAGACGGTTCGGCTATGGTGGAACAGGTTCGGTCCGTTCTTTGCCGCCGATGTGCAGCGCAGGCGGGTGAGCACACTCCAACGATGCTCACGCACGTGCTTTCGATGGGAGGCAAATGAAACTGGTCAGTTTCATGGGGAGTGACCGTCAAAAAACGCTGCAGTCCCCAAAAACATCTATTGGGCCATAGTGCTCGCTTTCTGCATGCCTCACTCGGCAGGAGCATCCGCATTGGTGGCAAGTCCTGCCAGGCAAGACTGTGGACTGACCAAGCCCATACCGGGTATCCAGAATGGGTGATCGTCAAAGTCGTAGATCAGAGCGTCGGTTTCCGCCGTATTTTGCATAAGCTCGACGAATTCAGATCGTTGATCTGGAAACCAGGCGCGGATCGTTTTCAAATTGAATTCATCCAGATATTCCGGGCCGATGATGAAATGAAGCCCTGCTTGGGGTTTGCAACTGTATCCCCTGCGTCTCGATAGGGTCCTGAATATTTCTCGATATCGCTGTGCAAACGCCACGTCACGCGCAATCAACTTGAAAAAGTCCATCTCTCCAATAACGAATTCGCGATAGAAGCTGTCGTACTCATTTATGAGCGGGATAATCCGCTCGCCAATATCCACATCGCCTTCTCCGGTTTGACCTCCTGACATGATGTCACGCAGCTCATTCGCGAACCGAGATAGGACAAAATCATTGGGAGTCCGCGGTGTGGCAGTATGCATGCTCATCACGGTATTATTGGTGATGTAGAGGCGTTTTGCGCTCGGTAGCAAATAACTTCCGCAAGCCGAGTGACAATGCTGATCGACAATCGCGTACGCGCCATTGCGAAAAATTTCCCTGCCAAGCGTCATAGAATGTGCGATGTCACCGCCCGGAGAATTTAAGTAAGCGATCGAGTAACCTCGATTATATTCTGCGACACCTGGTGTCGCGCGAACTATCCCATGATAGCAGAGCACTCTCACACCTTGATGCATTACTATTTCGTCGTGTGTGCCCCTGCATCGACCTACAATCTCTTCGGCGTTTTCTAACACAAAGTCTGACAGATGAAGCCGTGCGAAGTTTGGCGCCGCATCTCGTGGCGATGTCTGTGCAAATGCGCTGCTACAAATCAACATCTGCAAAAAAGTAGAGAGCAGAATTCCGATGCCGCTCTTTCTATCTAGTCGACTAGTCATCAAGGGATCCTCAAAAGGCCCCATACGGCCACACGGACCGTATGGGGTAAATGTTGACTAGGCCACTCGGCTGTCGAAAATGTCATTAGCAGCATCGCTATCGACGGCTTGTAATTGTCCAGAACTTGACAAACCAATGTAGCTTCCAGAACTCTCATTGTACTCGAACGTCCAGTCCGCATTGCTGGAGTCAACGGCTTCCAAGATCGCTTCGAGAGTTCTCTCGATTGCTTCCTGACGCTCACTATCTTCATTCGTGCCGAGGGCCTCATCGCGCTCTTCGGCAGAGAGCTGGCCAGGATCTGACGGATCGCCTGGAAGGCCGCCGCCGCCGCCGCCATCGTCACCACCAAACGTGTCCGTGGTCGATGGAAGTGCAGGTCCTCCTAAGTTGAAAATCCCAAGAAGGGCGAGATCGGCAGGTGAGATACTTATCGTCCAAGGATCGCTCGGGGTGCCTGTCACGATAATATCGGCACCACCGTTGACCGCCTCTATCTCGGAGACATTTAGCACGCGAAATCCATTGTTCTCAATCACATTCTTATGAAGCATTGCTTCTCTCCATTATTCCGCGCCTTTAGTGAACCGAACCAAGGCGGCGCAGATGTGGCCTTGGCTACTAGAGAGCGCCGGGCTTGTCCGTCCGTTCGCCTATTGTTGTTGAATTGACTTGTGGTGCTGGCGATGCCTGTTGCGTTTGAAGCCTAGCGATCCTAGCTTTTCGTTGTGCCTGCTTCTCGACGTCAGTCGCCTGCCCATTCTGGACCTCAAAAACCTTTTCGGCAGCCTTGAGCGTTGCGGGCCTATGCGCCACAGCAATGCGAGTGATCTCAAGCGTCTTCAGGGTTTCCAGGATCTTTTGCTCATTCTCAGCATCGAGGTTCGCGGTGCCTTCGTCGAGGATGAGTACTTTGGGGTTTGGGTAGAGCGCCCGCGCCAGCAACACGCGCTGTAGCTGCCCTCCCGACAGAACCGACCCCATGTCGCCGACCAACGTCTCGTAGCCCATCGGCATCGCGTCAATCTCACCATCGATCTGCGCTATGCGGGCAACCTCGCGCACACGCTCCAGGTCGACCTCTGGGTCAAAGAAGGAGATGTTTTCGGCCAGCGATCCGGCATAGAGCGTGTCGCCTTGCGCGACCGAGCCTATGCAACGCCGATATTTGATCTTGCGGTAGGACGAGATGGGACGCTCGCCTAAGCGGATAGCACCTTGGCTTGGCTCGAACAGGCCCATCAGGATTTTCATCAGCGTCGTCTTGCCGCAGCCAGATGACCCGGTGATCGCGATGAACTCGCCCGGTTTGATCGCGAGGCTTACACCCTGCAAAACCATCGGTTCATTGGTACCGTATCGGTAAAATATCCGGTCCAGCACCAGTGGCTTGGTAAAGTCAGGGTCTTCATTGCTCTTTTCCGCTTCACCTTCTTCCAGCGGCGAAAGCGCAATGTCGGCAATCCGTGTGAGGTGAACCTTGACGATCTGGTAGTTGATCATCTGCTCGGTCAGCCGCATGCCGGCATCGAGAAACTGCTGCTTGTAAGCTTGGAACGCGAAGATCATGCCTACGGTCAGCACACTGTCAAACGCTAGGCCGATTGCGATATAGACAAACAGCACCCGCTCGCCGCCAATCACAAACTGACCGAGCGAATCGAACGCGGCTTGCAACCGGCCCAGCTTTACCTGCGCGTTGACCGCGTCGGCTTTGCTCTTCTGCCACAGCCGCTGGCGGTTGCCCTCTTGCCCAAACGCCTTGATCGCAGAGATGCCACGCACACTTTCGATAAAGTTCGAGTTCTCCTTTGCCATCGTGGTGATGACATCGAGATTGCGCAGCTTGATCGATTGCAAGAACGCCAGTCTTAGCCCGACATAAACCGCCAGCGCAGCACATGCGACACCGCCAAGAAGCGGAGAGTAAACGAACATCAGTGCCAGCGTCAGGATCGCCATTAGACCATCGACAAAGGCGGCGATCATGCCCTGAGAGATCAACTGACTGATCGGCTGCGTTGAGCCAAAGCGTGATATGATGTCGCCCACATGACGCTTCTCAAAGTAATCCAGCGGAAGCCGGACTAGATGCCGGAACAGGTTGACGATGACCTGATAGGACAGCGCGTTGCTAAGCGTCACAAGGACCAACGACCTAAGCCAGCTTGCTAGAAGGTTCACCACAGCCAATCCGCCAAAGCCAATCGCCAGCATCAACAGCAAATCGCTGTCAAAGGCGGGGAACACAGTGTCGATCGAGATTTGCAGAAAGAACGGTGTCGCCAGCACCACCAACTGCATCACCAGAGATAACAGCACCACTTGTCCGATTGTGCCCCAGAACCCGGTCATCTTTGACCAGAGCTGGGTTATGTTGAGCTGCCTCCGCTCCATCTTAGGCTTGAAGCTTTCCGAACGCAGCAGATCAAGCGCTACCCCTGTCCATTGCCGCGACACGTCCTCTTCGCTCATTACTAAAGCGCCGCGAGCAGGATCATGGATATGATAGCGCTTGCCCCGGACACCGCCGGTCACTGCGGTTAGCACGACAAAATGATTGAGGTTCCAATGCAGGATTGCGGGCATCGCCAGATGCGGCATGTCTTCGAGTTCGCCGCGAAGGGGCCGGGCATTGAAGCCGATATCCTCAGCGACCTGCATTACTTGTTTCAGGTTCGCGCCCTTTAGCGACATGCCGTAGCGCTGACGCAGCGCGATCAGATCGGTCTTGTAGCCGTGGAACCCCGCCACCATCGCAAGGCATGCCAATGCGCACTCACTCGCCTCACCCTGAGGGATATACGGCGTTTTTTGACGCCCAGAGAACTCTACAAGGTCTAGCGGGCTATTCATCGGCTGCGGTTCAGCACAGCGTTAAGGGGTTGAAGTATCCAAGCCAGAAAGCTCTGCCGCTCAAGCACGACATTGGCTTGCAGCGTCATCCCTGGCTGAAGCGGGGCAGGCTCACCAAAGGCTTCGATGCTCTGTTGATCGAGCAGCACTTTGACGCGGTAAACCGGCTCTTCGAATGGGAACGGGATGTCCGTCTCGCGCGGGTCGATTGCGATGCGCGAGATAGATGCGACCCGGCCCTCAAAACTGCCAAAACGCTGATAGGGAAACGCATCATAGAGGAGCCGCGTCTCTTTGCCCGGTTCGACAAAGCCTATCGAACGTGTTGGGGCGTATAGCTCGGCGGTGAGCTGCGCATCTATCGGGACAATCACCATCAAGGGGCGAGCGGTTGCCGCAGCTCGTCCCTCTCCGGTAGCCAGAGCGGTCACCCGCCCGGCAATGGGTGCTTTGATTACATAGCTTTGTTCGCCCTCTAACCGTGCCTGTTCGGAAAGCATCGATTGAAGACTGCCTTGGATTTGCGAGATACCTTGCGCAGCATCAATGCTAACGCTTGCAAGCTGACTGCGCGCCTGTGTTGCATCTGAAAGGCTCGCCATGCGCCTTTGTTGAAGCCCGGCAAGCGATTGCTGAGACGAGAGTAATGTCTGTCTGCGCCGCTCAAACTCGACCCGCGAGACAAAGCCTTGCTCGACCACTTCAGCAACACGGTCAAAAATCTCTTGGTTGGAGGCAACCACCTGCTCTTGAAGCGCAATTTGCTCTGACAGGCTCACTGCCTGATCTTCAGCTGACGCGATCATTGCCGTGAGCCGTGAACGTTCAGCAGAGGCACGGCTGCCTGCCATCGCAACCTGAGCCTCGCCAAGCTGCCTGCGCGCCTCGAGCGCTCCGATCCCGCGGCTCGCGACATCCCCGCCTGCGGCCGTTTGGCGATCAGAATTGATGATGAGCAAAGTGTCGCCTTGGTTGACGACCTGACCTTCCTCGACATTGAGATCGACTACGAGACCGGGCTGGATCGCCATGACCTTAGCGCTTGGAACATCGGTGACTAGAATTCCGGGAACAGTTTCAATGCGTGCATAAGAACCAACCGATACCCAAATCACCGCAATCGCAAGCACTACAAACAGCGCGCCAGCAAAGAGTTTGGTCGATATTGGCTGAGTAAATATCACCTCGCCGTGCAACCGATCTTGGCTAGCTTCTACAACCTCTCTGCGAAATAGTGTCAATTGCGATCCTATGTCTCGAGTCGCAATAAACTTATGTTTTTAAGGTGTGTGGACCACTTGATTTTTACTGTAGGGGCCTCGAATATAGCTGAATTTAGCCATTTAGGCTCATAAGAAGTTTGACTGCGCAATAATCCATCGAAAAGGACCGATCCATTTTGGTCTATTTTGAAAGATATCTAATGTCCGCACTTGGGCCGCTAGCAGAATGTCTAATCTTGGGGCCAAACAAGCGATAACAGACGCCCCTACCCCATCGCCTCCAACGCTTCCTCTAACCGCGCCGGTTCGCCCAGCGCCAGAACGCTACCATCAGAATTTGCGTCCAGCGGGTTGCCTTGCCAATCGCTCATCATGCCGCCTGCACCCTCTACGATGGGGACCAAAGCGGCGTAGTCATACAGCTTCAATCCTGCCTCGCACACAATGTCCATATGGCCGCTCGCGAGCAGGCCGTAATTGTAGCAATCGCCGCCCCACACCACCATTTGCGATGTCTGCGCGGCGAGCGACATGAAGGCGCCTGCCTGATCGTCGGTGAAATATTGCGGCGCAGAGGAGGCCAAGCTCGCATCGGACAATTCTTTGCAAGAGCGCGTGCGCACCGGCAATCCGTTGAACGTGGTGCCCTCGCCAATCCGCCCGACCCAGCGTTCGCCTGCAATCGGTTGATCGATCACGCCCAGCACTGGCCAACCGTCTTGCAGCAAAGCGATGAGCGTGCCGAATATCGGGCGTCCGGCCATAAAGCTGACCGTGCCGTCGATCGGATCGAGCACCCATTGCCGCCCGGCCCCTTCATTGCGGGTGCCGTATTCTTCGCCGATGATGCCATCATCAGGGAACCGTTCTTCAATGATAGCGCGCATCGCGGCCTCTGCGGCGCGGTCGGCTTCGGTCACGGGAGAATTGTCGGCTTTGCGTTCTTGTTCCCACTTACCCCGGAACATCGGGCGAATGGCGTGGCCCGCAGCGTCGGCAAGGGCATTGGCAAGATTGAGATCAGCAGGCGTCATCATGCTTGTCCTTTGGCGTGCCGCATCGCGGCGTCTTGTTCGCTGCGTAGCCACCAATCGCGCGCGCCGCCACAGGTTTCAGAAAATGGTGACAGCAGACGGTTAATTGTGCAAACGAACCGCAATGACTGCTCCGCGCAAACCCGTCTTTCGATCTGCTACAGGGGAGGCAGAGGACGGCACACCTCTTTCCTTAAACCGCGCCGCTGATGCGCGCATACGCCCTTGGGCCGCGCGGGCGATGGTCGCGTTCGCCTATGAGAGTGAGGGCGATCTTGTTTACGGGCAATTGTGCAATGACAACGCCTATCTGCGCACAGCGGTGGGCGTGGATTGGACGGCGGGCACAGCGGATGGGCCGCTGGAAATCCGCGATCAGACATTCCTGTGCGGGCAGCATTCGAAAGTGATGCCTTTGCGGTATAGCGGCGGCATAAAGGTTGCTGGACTGATGCTGCGCCCCGGTGCGCTGCGGGCTTTGTTTGGCCTGGATGATGCGGCCGCGATCAATCGAATTTTCCTATTGGAGACAGCCGGCATTCCCGACCGGGAGGTAACCGGGCTGTTCAATCTTGAACTTGAACCGGCGGAATGGCTGGTGCGGATCGAGGAATGGCTGGCCGATTATGTGACCCGCAATGGGATCGCACCGCCCGATGCCCTGTCGCAGGCGATTGAGGTGCAGGCCTTTGCCGATCCGAACCGCGTGATGAGCGAATTTGCTGGCGAGCAAGGCGTGTCTCCTCGCACGGTGGAGCGGGCGGCAAAGCGGGATTTCGGGTTAACGCCCAAACAGATCATGCGCCGCGCCCGGATCTTGGATCTGGCCGCGCAGCTGTGCGGTGTGGCGGATAAAGAGGAAGAGGAAATCGTGCTCCGCTTCTTTGATCAGGCGCACCTGATCCGCGAATTCCAAGCATTTTTCCAAATGACCCCGGGCGAATTTCAGGCCAATCGATCGGCGCTTGTCACGCTTAGTTTGGAAATCAGACAGGCACGGCGGCTGGAACTGCTCGACCGGATCAGTCCCGGGGCAGTAAGGCCGTGGATGCGCCGCTCATTGGTCGAAGCAGCGCAATAGCCGCACGATCAATCAAACAGGCTTGAGACCGAGCTTTCATCCGCAATCCGGCGGATGGCTTCGCCGACCAACGGGGCCATGGTGAGCACCCGAATACGGTCGGATTGCTCACACGCCTCTGTTGGACGCAGCGAATCTGTGATCACCAGCTCTTTCAGCTTTGATCCGTTGATCCGCGCCACCGCTCCGCCCGACAACACGCCGTGGGTGATGTAAGCGGCGACCGATTTCGCGCCATTGGCCAGCAGAGCCTCGGCGGCGTTGCAAAGCGTGCCGCCTGAATCGACGATATCATCGATCATGACGCAGTGCCGTCCCTCAACCTCACCGATGATGTTCATCACTTCGCTTTCGCCGGGCCGGTCGCGGCGTTTATCAACGATGGCGAGCGGCGCGTTGTCCAGCCGCTTGGCCAGAGCGCGGGCGCGCACCACGCCGCCGACATCGGGGCTGACAACCATCAAATCCTGATCGCCGTATCGCGCCTGAATATCGGCGGCCATGACGGGAGCGGCGTACAGATTGTCGGTGGGGATATCGAAAAACCCCTGAATCTGACCCGCGTGCAGGTCCACCGCCAGCACCCGGTCTGCGCCAGCCTCTGTGATAAGGTTCGCGACCAATTTGGCAGAGATCGGCGTGCGTGGACCCGGTTTGCGGTCTTGGCGTGCATAGCCAAAATACGGAACAACTGCAGTGATCCGCTTTGCCGAGGCGCGCCGCAGCGCGTCGATACAGATCAACAGCTCCATAAGATTGTCGTTGGCCGGAAAGCTGGTGGGTTGAACGACAAAGACGTCTTCACCGCGCACATTTTCATGGATTTCGACGAAGATTTCTTCATCGGCAAATCGGCGAACGCTCGCATCGGTGAGCGGAATTTCAAGGTAAGCCGCAATGGCGCGCGCGAGCGGTAGGTTCGAATTGCCGGACATGATTTTCATGGATGCGTTGTCCCGTCTTTGAGATGATTATTCTCGCCTAGCGACACGTCATAGAAACGCAACAGAGCAGCGGCGGTTGTCTACGGGTCTGGAAAAGCGGGCGTTGGCCAGATGCCAGAAACAGGGCCCTTTACCCTCACCGGCACTCGCGCCGGAAGACAACGCATCCTCACAATATTTCAACCGTTTTTCCTTACGATTGCCCTCATCAATCGCGAAATTCTCGGAGTGCATGCAATGAACTATATTCTTGTTGGCGGATTGGCCTTGGCCGTGTGCGTAGGCGGCTATGCGTTCTTGGGCCAAAGCTCGAACACCAGCCCTGATTATGAGCGCAGTGAAATCTTCGCCAAATGCGACACCGATTATCTGCAAAGCGCGCGGCATCTGGGCTTTCGCGCCTCTGCGGGCGAGTGCGAGTGTTTTGATGATAAGTTGCAACAGCTGACAGCCACGCAGCGAAGGGCGGCTTACAAATCACTAGAAGATCGTTTGACCTTGGCGTTCATGGGCAAAGCCGGTGCACAGGTTGATGGCACCAACGTCACCTATGACGACGGTGACCTTGGCCGAGTCAGCGCCAATGTGGCAGTCGAGACCAGCGGCACAGCCATTATGCAGCAATGTTCAATGTTTTGAGCGCCAAAAGGGTGGATTGCTGACCTTCTGCTTTGGGCCCTAAAAGCCTCGTCCACCCCTCGCGCTCAATCCTCGGCCTATCCCGCGTTGTGCGGAGTGATCCTGTGTTCGCCCTTAATCCAGCGCACTGTTCCTGACGACGCGCGCATCACCACACTGTCTGTTGTCATGATCGTCGCTCCGGACGCCTTCTTGCGCTTCTTCACCCCGGCAAGCAGCGATCCGTCGGTCACGCCGGTTGCGGCAAAGATGCAGTCGCCTTTGGCAAGGTCATCCAGCTTATAGATGCGGTCGAGATCGGTGATGCCCCATTGTTTGGCGCGCGCCTTTTCATCATCGTTGCGGAACACCAGCCGCCCATTGAATTGGCCGCCAACACAGCGCAAAGCCGCCGCAGCCAGCACGCCTTCGGGTGCGCCGCCTTGGCCCATATAAATATCGATGCCGGTGTCTTGATCGGTCACTGCGATCACGCCTGCCACATCGCCATCGCCAATCAAAAAGACGCCGCAGCCCAATCCGCGCAATTCCGCGATAAGATCGGCATGGCGCGGACGGTCAAGCACACAGACATTGATGTCAGAAGGATCTTTGCCCTTTGCCGCCGCGACCGCTTTAACATTGTCGGTTGGCGATTTGGCCAAATCGATCACATCAGCGGGCAGGCCGGGGCCAACGGCAAGCTTATCCATATAAACGTCTGGCGCGTTGAGCAGGTCGCCCTCTTCCGCGGCCGCCAAAACGGCCAGCGCATTAGGCCCAGCCTTTGCAGTGATGGTGGTCCCTTCAAGCGGGTCCAAGGCAATGTCGATTTTGGGCCCCTTACCCGGAGCGCCACCAACTTTCTCGCCAATATAAAGCATCGGCGCTTCGTCGCGTTCGCCTTCGCCGATCACGACGGTGCCATCCATGTAAAGATTGTCGAACGCCCGGCGCATCGCTTCGACAGCGGCGGCATCAGCGGCTTTCTCATCCCCGCGTCCAATCAATTGGGCCGCAGCAACCGCGGCGGCCTCTGTCACGCGCACCATTTCCAGCACAAGAACGCGATCAACGGCGTTCTCTTGATCCAAGTCTTTTGCTGCGAGCACATCTGTGTCAATGGATTGGTCTGTGGGAGTGTTCATGCGAAATTCAGTCCTTATGGCCTTTGCCGTTCATCCCGCGCTTAGACTTGGAGATACGGGCTTGTCGAGCAATGCTGCGCTTCTCTCACCAAATACACGCAATGTTTGCGCGTCTTTGCCGGTGATACTTTCAGCTTTGGTGTTCGCATCCCCCGTGGCCGCGCAAGATGACGGCGGCGTGACAGCGGATCAAAGCAATGCGGCCGACACAGAACAAACAGCTGTCGCCCCGCCCGCCCCGCCCCGGCGACAATATATCGATCTGAGCGTGACCGTGCCCCGCGAAGAATCGGACCAATTGCTCGAACAAGATTGCGAAGAAGAAGCCGATGCCGCCCGGATTGCCGGTGAAATCATCGTCTGCCGCCAGCTGGGCGAGGCAAGCGATGGGTCTTGGAATAGAGAAGCGTGGGAGCGCGATTACGCCCGCCGCACGCAAGGCGGCAGCACGCCGGACACATTCGGCATTGCGAACCATGGGAATGCGATCGGCTTTGGTTCGGTCCCGCCGCCTGCATTAATGATCGACGTCGAAGCCTTACCCGAAGCGCCCGAAGGCACCGATGCTGATCGGATTGCGCGCGGCCTGCCCCCACTGGGCCGCGATGAAGAACTTACCCCTGCCGAAATTGCCGAACGCCGCCGTGCGCTTGGCCTCAGCGCTCCGCCCCTACCGGAGGAATAATTGTCACAATGGAGATTGAATGGACCCCCGCCGATTACCCCTCTCGCGAATGATTGATGCACGCCTGCTCGGCCTAGTCGCTTTTTCAATTCCGCTGATGTCTGTGCCCGCTGCGGCTCAAACATCCGCTGGGCAAGACACGCTCGTGATCGATTTGCTTGCGGATCAAGAGCCCTATGAGCCCGATGAATTTGCCGTCGAGCAATGCGAACGCGACGCCGATGCGGCCAAGATCGCCGGCGAAATTCTGGTGTGCCGCGACCTCACCGAAAACACCGATGGTTACTGGGATAAAGACGCCTGGGAACAACGCTATGGCGCGGAAACGCAAGGACGCCAGCCGGTGGATGTCGATGGCACGGGCCTGCCCAATGGCATGGTCGCATTGGTGACGATCCGCGCCTGTTTCCTGCCGCCTTGCCCGACGGAACCTGCGATCATGATTGATTTTGACAGCCTGCCTGATGCGCCCGATGGATCGGATGCGGATAGGATTGCGCACGGCCTTCCGCCATTGGGTGAGGATGGCGATTTAGGACGCGGCCCAATCAGCGAAGAGGAATTGGCCCTGCCGCCATCGCCGATGTTTTAGACAATCGCGCTTCGCGGGCTGCGGAGATGAAGCGGGCGCAGGATAAGCAAAGTCGCTAGTTCGGCAGGATCGGAAGAACCAAGGGTTCGCCGGTCAAGCTGTCTGATCCTTCGAGCAATTGCAGCGCTCGGCGCACATTCGCCTCAGGCCCTTCATGCGTGACCATCGCGACAAGCACTTCGCCGCCATCGCCCACGCGGCCTTGCTGGATCAGGCTTTCAATCGACACATCGCCATCGCGCATCGCGGCAGTGATCTCTGCGAGAACGCCGGGGCGATCGTTCACGGTGAAGCGCAAATAGGTGCGTTCTGTTCGGTGGCCGGGATCAGCCGGAGCAAGCGGCGCGAGCTGTGCCACCGGAACTGAGAATGGAGCACCTGTCTCACCCCGAGCGATATCGATCAGATCCGCGACAACCGCGCTGGCGGTGGGGCCATCGCCTGCACCGGCGCCCTGAAACAGCAAACGGCCAGAGAAATTTCCTTCGGCGACAACCGCGTTAGTAGGGCCGTCAACCGGGGCCAGCGGGTGGTCTTTCGCCACCAGGCAGGGGCGCACGCGTTGCAGTAATTTCGCCTCACCCGCCTCATCTTGAACATCCGCCTCCGCGATCAGGCGAATCACAAAACCCAATGCATCAGCTTGAGCAATATCGGCGGCGCGCACTTGGACGATGCCGTTAACATGGACCGCGGCAAAATCGACCTGAGCGCCGAACCCGATCGCCGCCAAAATGGCGAGCTTATGCGCGGCGTCGATGCCTTCGATGTCAAAGGTTGGGTCAGCTTCGGCATAACCGAGGGCCTGCGCCTCAGCGAGCGTTTCGGAAAAATCTGCGCCGGTCGCTTCCATCTCTGACAGGATGTAATTGCAGGTCCCGTTGAGGATGCCGTACACTTTGGTCAGCGCGTTGGCTGATGTGCCTTCGCGCAGGCCCTTCACCACAGGAATGCCGCCCGCCACGGCGGCCTCAAATTTAAACTGCAAGGCGTCCGATTCGGCCAGCTTGGCAAGCTCCATTCCATGATGCGCGACCATGGCCTTGTTTGCAGTGACGAAATGCTTGTTCGATGTGAACGCATCACGGGCAAGATCAAGCGGCAGGCCGGCCTCTCCACCGATCAACTCAACGACAACATCGACATCAGGATTGCTGGCAAAGGCTGTCGGACTGTCGCACCAATCGAATTGGGAGACATCGAAACCGCGGTCTTTGCTGCGGTCACGCGCGCTGACGGCAACGACATCAATCGCACGGCCCGCACGCGCGGTGATCAAATCTCTGTTGGTCTCCAACAGGCGAATAACGCCCGCCCCTACTGTGCCGAGCCCGGCAATGGCGATGCGCAACGGCGGCTTTGCAGGGGATGTGGTGGCCAAGATACTGCTCCGAAATGCCAAGAGGTGCGCCGATAGAGCGCTGAACGATCGGTGCGATGAAAGTCGCAGCCGCGATCGTCAAGCGCCGAATGGCACTACCTTATCTATACCAGCCCCTACCTTATCTATCGGTGGGCGCGTGAGGAGGGGTTAAAGCGCGCGCGTTACCGCCCGATCACACCGGCCCAATTCCTGCCGGACTATGGAGTAATCAGCATCCGCCAATCGCCGCGAGACCGAATCGCGGGCAAGATTCGCGCTGCTCGGCAGGGTTTCAGGCAAGGCGCAGGCCAGCCGGTACCAACGCAGCGTGTTGCGCCGGGGTGCGCTGGCGGAAGAATCGATAATTTCACCCCATGAAACACCCCAGACCGGGCGTTGCCCCGGTCGGCGAAGCACGGTGATCGACACAGGTGAACCCTCAAGCGTTTCAAGAAAAATCTGTGTTTCCGATTCGCCAGTCAGCGTGCCAGGCACAGCCAGCGCGTCGCGGATGCGTGTCACAACCGGCGGCGCATCACGCGCAACAAAGGCGGAAAGTATGGGTCGCACGCGCATTTCAAGCTCTGGCGAATAGGCCATCATGGCGTTGCGACCGGTCAGTTGGATCGATCCCCTGCGCCCCGGCACAGCATCGGCAAACAACAGCATGACCTGTTTCTTGTATTTGTCCGGCTTGCCGCGTGCATTCAGAGGCACGTCGACCAAGAACGCCAGCGATTCGCCGACCGCGATGGATCCGGAGAGCAATGCCTGCGTGCGAGCCTCAACATAGAGACGTGCGAATCCGGGTGCGAGGCCGGGCGCGCGTTCGGGCTCAACCACGGTTTGGCGGCGAATCTCTGCACGGATCACCAGATCGCTGCGCTCCGCCAAAGTGGCAATATCTGCATATGTTGCATTTTGCGCGGCCATTGCTGGGCCAGAAACAACATCTTGTGCTGCCGCAGGGAGCGAACCGATCACAAGCGCGGCCAAGCCAAAGCAAATGCCGGTTAGACCTTTGAAACCACGAGTTAAATTTGTGTTAATGAGCGCCATCGTCCATAATTCCTATATTGCGCATTGGGTTACGTTTGGGCGCCTAATCTTTCAAGATGGTCCACAGTGAATCGATCATGAACCGTAAAAGCGTTTGATTGCCTAGGGGTTGACCGTTAAAGCGTGTCTCTCTTGCTATGAGGTTGGGGACAAGGTCGTAGCAAGTGGGGTCGTTTAGAAGGCACCTTTGGAAGAGGTGTTGATAAACGGCCTGCTGGGATTGAAGTTCTGGCGAGCGCTCACCGGGTTGACGGGCGTCGTAAGTGAACTTTCAAATGCCAGCTGGGAGATACATGATTCTGGGATTCACGGCCCGGGTCAAACTCAGCTCTTCTGATGCGAATCAGAGGCGTCTGAATGCGGCCTGAGACGTGATAATTGTGTCGGATGAGAAGCCGACTGGACTATTGGAGAGAAAGCGACTGGATGGCCTACGCTGACCAACAACAAGGGTTGACCAAAAGTAAGCTGATCGGGCTTATTTTGGCGCTTATCATCGTCGCGGGTGTTGGCCTCGCTATGGTGCTCGGTTTGAGCATCAGCGCGGTCAAAAAAGAAATCGAACGGATGACCGTTGTCGATATCGAGGAACCCCCGCCCCCTGAAGAACCGGACGAGCCGCCGCCCGAGCAACCAGAAGATGTGGCTCCGCCGCCTCCGGTAGCTCCGCCGCCGCCCATTTCGATCGCTCCGGCACCGCCGCCGATCCAAACGCAACCAACGATCCCACCGCCTGCTCCGGTTGCGGTGACAATCCCGCCACCTGCACCGGCGGCTCCTCCGGCTCCTCCGCCACCGCCTTCGCAGGCGCGCGGTGCATCGACCCGGAACGAGCGCCGCTGGGCTGGTCGTATTCAGGACAATTATCCTTCGCGCGCTCTGCGTGAAGAAGTGGAAGGCACCGTGGGAGTTCGCGTAACAGTGACCCCGAACGGCCGCGCCACAAATTGTTCGGTCACAGGATCCAGCGGGTCGAGCGTGCTCGATCAGGCGGCGTGCCGCGGGATGGAACGCTATGCGCGCTTCAACCCGGCTCTGGATGATGCGGGTAACCCTACCACGGGTTCCTACTCTACACGGATCACCTATCGTTTGAATTGATGAATTAATTGGCCAAGGTGCCGGACTGCAGGTCGCAGCCGGCATCTTCGCTAAGAGACTTTTTTAAGAGGATTACTCGCAATGAACCTTTATTATCTTGCAGCAGCCGCTGCCGAAGTTGAAGCACCGGAAAACAAATTCGGCTTCGTCGAAGCTATGAAAGAAGGCGGCCCAGTTGCTTGGTCGATCCTTGCCGTCATGGTTATCATGTCCGTTGGCTCGTTCTACATTCTGTTCACGAAATATTTTGAGCAAGCCAAAGTGATGCGTCAGTACAAGGCTGTGCAAACCAGCTTCTGGCGTGCTCCTGGCCTCAAAGAAGGCGCTGCTAAGCTTGAAAAGAACAGCGCATGGCGTCAGATCGCTGACGATGCGATCACCGCTCAGGAAAAGCACGGCAAGATGACCGACCAACTTGAAGCCCATGATTACATGCATGGTTCGCTTCAACGTTCGGAAGATTCAATTAACTCGTCGCTTTCCGGCGGCCTGTCGTTCCTCGCATCGGTTGGTGCTACTGCGCCGTTTATCGGTCTGCTTGGTACGGTGATCGGTATCTACCGCGCTCTCATCAACATCGGCATTTCCGGTTCGGCTTCGATCGATAAGGTTGCTGGCCCGGTTGGTGAAGCCTTGATCATGACCGCGATTGGTCTGCTTGTGGCTGTGCCTGCTGTGCTTGCGTTTAACTGGCTCCAAAGCCGTAACCGTCGCATCGCTGAACTGCTCAGCAGCTTCTCCACTGACATCCTTGCTTTCATCAGCTCGGATGGCGCCGTGAAGCCAGCTGTAACAGCCGCTCCTAAAGCTGCCGCTAAGCCTGCCGCTAAGCCAGCTCCGGCTGCTAAGAAGTAAGACCGCTTTGGCCCTCGGGGGTGTGCAAATTGCGCGCCCCCGGCGGACCATTTGGTTTGCAAATTCAAGTCTGAAGCCTTGCCGCACGCGGCGACGTGCGACGGACTTTTGAACAAGCGCTCTTTTGAGCAGTAAGGGAATTAACAATGGCGATTTCGATGGGAGGGGGGGAAACCCCGATGTCCGACATCAACACCACGCCACTTGTGGACGTGATGCTGGTTCTCCTGATCATCTTCCTCATCGCGGTTCCGGTGGCGATTCAGACGATCGAAAAGCTTGAGATTCCGGTTTTTGAATCGCTGGAATCAAAGGACAAGGCTGAAAACCTGCTTCTAACCGTCTCCACGACGGATGAGGCAGGCAACACGGCTGGTCCGATCCAAAGCGGCTTTTTGGGCGCATCGCGCACTGGTGAATGCCGGGTCTACATCAACGGCACCAGCGAAGTGGATTCTCAGGAACTGTATGATCTGGCTTTTGCCCGCCTCGATGCAATCGTTCAAAACGCCGGCGGCGTCGAAGCGATCATGGCTGAACCCGATCTGATCCCACAGGTCCACATTCGTGCGGACGTGAATGCGCCTTGGCGCTGTGTGGCTGGCGCGATCTACAACGTGCAGGCTGCGGGTTATCCTACGGTCGGCTTTATCTCGAACCCGGTTGAACCCGGAATTTAATCAGACCAATGGCACCTGCCGATTTGTGGCAGGCATTGGTATCTAAGGAGTAACTGACATGGGTATGGCCGGAGGCAAACTCGACGGCGAACCGATGCTGGACATGAACATGACGCCGTTGATCGACGTCTTGCTCGTGTTGCTCATCATGTTCATCATCACCATTCCGGTGGCAACGCACTCGGTTGATATCGATCTTCCGCAGGGCAACCCACCAACACCCGAAGTCGTGATCGACCCGGTTAAGAACAAACTTATCCTGACACAGGCTGAGCAAATTCTCTGGAATGGC
The DNA here is from genome assembly GCA_947502815.1 of uncultured Erythrobacter sp. Classification (GTDB taxonomy): domain Bacteria; phylum Pseudomonadota; class Alphaproteobacteria; order Sphingomonadales; family Sphingomonadaceae; genus Erythrobacter. The sequence goes on along the minus strand of CANNBH010000001.1, from coordinate 249,803 downwards.
GAGACAATCAATCAGGGTCAGCTCGTGACTCTGCTGCAGGAAACAACGGCAATGGCTGTTGAGCCTGAATTGCAGTTCGAACCAGAGCCGCTGGCAAGCTATGACCTCACTGCGAAAGTTCTGCAGGTCATCAAGCAATCGGGCGTGACCAAGTTCGGTTTTGTCGGAAACGAGAAATACCGGGTCTTTGGCAAGAGCGGCGAATCTTGATCGGATCGACGTGATTACACATCCGCCGCAAGTTTCGGCTTGAGGTAAAACAGACAAAAAGGGGCGTCGCAGGAAACTGAGGCGCCCCTTTTCGTATGGGCGGCCCATGGTCACGCCGTCGCCCTTTTACACGGGACGAGAGGGGCAAGGTTGAGAGCCAAGATCAAGCGGAGATCGGTATGCGTTAGGCAACCTATTGGTTATGATATACAATTCCTCTTGCGGCGAATGCTTGACCCCCAAAATTGCCGCCCAAAATGTGAGAGGAGAGTTTCACATGCCAAGGAAAGTAACCCACCCCAACAAATACGCCCCGCAAAAATCTGGTCCGCAATCGGGCATGAACGTCACCCCATTTATTGATGTTCTGCTGGTGCTGCTGGTGATGATGATCCTCGCCATTCCGGTCCAAACCCATCAAACGACGATCGAACTGCCGCAAGACCCGCCGATCGATGTCCCGTTTGAAGTTCTTGCGGAGAACACCGTATCGATCGATCAATCCGATCAACTGTTCTGGAATGGCGCTGCGGTCACCAGCGACCAATTGCGCGCCCAAGTGGGTGCGGCCAGCGCGCGCGAAGACGAACCGCTGCTCCGCTTCGAACCGGCAGGTCTCGCCAGCTACGATGCGTCGGCGCAGGCCATTACGTTGATCAAGGAATCGGGCGCGACCCGCTTCGCCTTTGCCGGCATTCACAAATACAGAACGCTCGATTGACCCACCTTTGAACGCCATCGAGGGGCCGACATGCCAAAACCTATACGCAAACACGTAAAAGGCTTGCGCCGGGCCAGCCCCTCCATCGCGCCAAAGTTCGATATCGGCCCGCCGATCTCGCGGATTGATACGCGGCCGATGGCTATCTTCTTCGTTGTAGTCTTCGCTTCCGTCCTCACTTTCTGGCGAACTCCAGTCCATTCGCTCAACTTCGATTTGCCAGAACTCGGAGACACAATCTTCGACCCACAAGAGCTATCGCTGGCTGGGGTCCCACAGTTCAACCAGATCAGTATCACCGCCAATGATCGTCTTCTTTGGAATTGCGACGCAGTGACCGAGCGTGAGCTATTCGACCGGCTGATCGAAGGCCAGCAACCGATCATCGAACCTGAAACAGTCTTCTATCCCGAACCGAATGCCAGCTATAGCATGGCGGCTCGTGCACTCTGGATGGTGAAGGCATCGGGTGTCACCAAGATCCAATTTGCTGGATTGGCCGAGCACCGCAGGATCGAAACCTCGAGTTCTGATAGAACCTCTGCGACCGACTCAAGCCTAAGCCTCGCCCTAAGTTTTGTCACACCACCGGAACGACCAAACCCCGCAGGGGACTTAGCACTTAACCAGAACCCTTACTCGTTTTGTGGCCAAGAAGGCAGCTAATCACCCTCCCCCGGCTCAATCCGCATCGCATCGCCGATCAAGCCCTCCGCCTCCAGCAACAGCTCATCATCCACCGCGCCTTGGGGCACAGCCTCGCGCCCGATCATAGTCATCACCGGCACGGCAAGCGGGGACACGCGGTCCAGCTCCACATGGACCAATTCATGCTGTGATCGCTCCAACAAATCCGCAAGCCGCCCGACATCCGTCATCCGCGCACGGGCATCGGCCCATGCTGCCTCCAACAGGACATGGTCGGGCTCATATTTCTTGAGCACATCGTAAATCAGATCGGTTGAGAAGGTGACTTGTTTGCCTGTCTTACGCTTTCCGGGGTGCTGGCGTTCAACCAGCCCGCTGATGACTGCGACTTCGCGGAATGCGCGGCGCAACAAATGACTCTCCGTCACCCACTCGGCAAATTCATCGGTCAATATATCGGGTGATAGGAGCGGCCCCGGATCATCCACCGGCTTTAACCCCCACACCGCCAGACAATAGTCATTAGCCACAAAACCGCCCGGCAACAGACCGCGATCCTCCATCCGCCGGGTGATGAGCATCCCGAGCGACTGGTTCGCGTTCCACCCTTCGAACGTGTAATAGGCCGTGTAATGCTTGCCCCCGCGCGGGAAGCTCTCGACCAACAGCTCGCCCGGTTTGGGCATGCGGCTGCGGTAATCCTGCACTTCGAGCCATTCGCGCACATCATCGGGAAACCGCCCCCAGCCTGCGCGATCATCCAGCATCGCCTGAACGCGCCCGGCCAAATGCGCGCTAATCGGCAGGCGCAGGCCGCCATAAGACGGAATCGTCGCGGATTTCTTGGCTGCGCGCACGATCACATCCATATCTTTGAGGCTCTCCACCTCAAGGCTCATCCCGGCAAAAAAGAACGTGTCGCCGGCTGACAATTGCGCCGCAAACCGTTCCTCAACCTTGCCCAGTTTGCGGCCATTTTTGAACCGCACCATCAGCATTTCGGAGTCGACGATGATGCCCGCGTTCATCCGGTGCCGCTGCGCCTGAGCCGGATGGGCGAGCCGCCACACGCCGCTTTTGTCGCGCACGATGCGCTTGAATTTGTCATAGGCGCGCAGAGCATATCCGCCGCTTTCAACAAAGCTGAGCACGCGCGCCAGAGCCGCCTCATCCACCCAAGCATAGGCGAGCGAAGACTGCAGCTCTGTGAGCAGCTCCCCTTCGTCAAACGGCCCGGCACAGGCGCAGGCCATCACATGCTGCGCGAGCACATCAAGGCCGCCATCGCGAAACTCCTCGCCGTCCCGCTGCCCTTCATCCACCGCATCCTTGGCCGCCATCGCCTCAAGAAACTCAAAGCGATTGCCCGGCACCAGAACGGCGCGCGATGGTGTGTCGAGCCGGTGGCCCGCGCGGCCAATCCTTTGCAGCAGCCGCGATGACCCCTTGGGCGCGCCCATTTGCACGACCAGATCAATGTCGCCCCAATCCACCCCGAGATCGAGGCTGGACGTGCAAACAAGGCCCCGCAATTCGCCCGCGGCCATCGCATCTTCAACTTTGCGGCGGGCCTCTTTGGATAGGCTGCCGTGGTGGACACCGATGGGCAGGTGATCCTCGTTCACATCCCACAGACACTGGAAAATGAACTCAGCGAGAAACCGCGTGTTGGTGAAAACGAGCGTCGTCCGGTTGGCCTTGATCGCTTCATACAGCTGATCGACCGCCCAGCGCCCTGCATGCCCGCCCCACGGAACACGCTCTTCAATGGGGAGCAGGATTTGGAGGTCCGCCGCCGCCCCCTCCTCGCCCAGCACAAGATCGGCGGCGCTGATTTCGCCCGTCCCATCGGCGCTTTGCGGGCTCAGCCATTCTTGGAAAGCGCGCGGGTTGGCGAGTGTGGCGGAAAGCGCGGCGCGCTGCATATCGGGAGCAAGCGTTTGCAGCCGGGCGAGAGCCAGCGCCAACAGATCACCGCGTTTCCCAGTGGCAAAAGCGTGAACCTCGTCGATCACCACCCGTTTAAGGGTGCGAAACAGATCAAGGCTCTCAGGATAAGACAGCAAAAGTGAGAGCGATTCCGGCGTGGTCAGCAGCACATGCGGCGGCTTTTCACGCTGGCGTTTCTTGCGGTCGGAGGATGTGTCGCCGCTGCGCGTTTCGACCCGGATCGGCAGGCCGATGTCTTCAATCGGGGTTAGCAAATTGCGTTTCACATCATGCGCAAGCGCCTTCAATGGCGAGACATACAGCGTGTGCAGCCCGTCTTCTGGCAAATCGCCCTGCGAAGGTGCGAAATCGCACAGGGTCGGCAGAAACCCTGCAAGCGTCTTGCCCGCCCCTGTGTCTGCGACCAGCAGCGCGTGTTTGCCCGCGCGCGCTTTGGCTAGCATGTCCGATTGGTGCCGCCGTACCCGCCATCCGCGCGCGTCAAACCAGTCCTGAATTTCTGGAGGGATTGGCTCCAATTTTGAGGCGGCGGCCTTCGCGCTCATCCGGCTAGAATGGTGCCTCGGCTGCTGTTGGATCGGGTTCGCTTTCCGCAAGCTCATCTTTGCTCACACCGAGCAAATCGGCGAGCTGGGCCCGTTCTGCATCATTTAGATCAGAAAAACTGCGCGCCGGAGGGAAATTCTCTTCCAAAGCGGTGGCGGCGGACATGATATCCGGCATACGCTCCATCATCGCTGGCATCACTTCGTTCATCGCCGACATGACCTGCGGATCAGCAAAGATCATAAAGCTCTCAGCCGCGTATTTCTTGCCCGTTTCGGTTTCGAAATAGGCGGCAAGGTCGAGCAGTTCATCGTTGGAGAACCGAACGGCATAAGCCCGCGCCAGGCCCGCGCGATACGCCGGTTCAATGTCGATCACGACCTCACTGATCAAAGTCAGCATCGTATCGGTCATTGCTTGGTTGCGCTCAGTTGCCGCCGGGTCGAGCAAACCAACCGCTTTGGACAAACGATCATCATCAAGCTGCGCCAGGTCGAGAGGGTTGAGACCCGTCATTTGGGACAGGGCGAGCGCAGAGTTTGCCCCCACTCCGCCCATCATGGCTTCCATCATCGGAGCCATGCTTTCATCCATCATTCGGGCATAGGTGCCCTTGGGGAAAAGCTTTGTCACGACGATCATAGCGGCAGGCAGGCGCTCTTCCTGATCGGCGGTTAGCGGTTCGGCAGTGCCGAACATGTCGCCGAACATGTCGCCGAACAATTCACCCAATTGGCTCGCCTGCTCCGCGGTCAATTCATCACTATTGGCTGTTTGCGCAGAAAGAGGCGTTGCGGCAAGCAGTGCAAAGCCGCCAATCGCGGCCATTAATGTACGTTTCATATCGGCGATCCTTTTGAATGTCATAGGCGCTTAATGCCCGACACTTTCCCCCCGTTCCAGCCCTGACAATGTCAGTTGCTCATCAATCTGCGCGATCAGGCGGGTGAGGCCTTCGTCGGTGTCGCTTTCCGCGCGGGCCACCAGCACGTCTTGCGTGTTCGAGGCGCGCAGCAGCCACCAGCCATCCTTGGTGTTGACCCGCACACCATCGGTCGCATTAACCTGTTCAACGGCGGGCCCTGGATTGGTGGTCAGGCGTTCAGTGATCTCAGCCATTGCGGGGAATTTGCGCGCTTCATCGACCTGAAAACGCATCTCCGGCGTGTTGAGCATGTCGGGGATCGCACCGCGCAATTCGGTGACCGATTTGCCAAGCCGCGCCGAGGCGGCAAGCAAGCGGACCCCAGCATAGAGCGCATCGTCAAAGCCGTAATACGTGTCTGCAAAGAAGACGTGGCCGCTCATTTCGCCCGCCAGCGGTGAGCCCGTCTCCTTCATTTTGGACTTAATCAAGGAGTGGCCTGTCTTCCACATCAGCGGCTCCCCGCCATGGGCTTCGACGTGGTCAAACAGCGCGCGGCTCGCTTTTACGTCGGCGATAACCGTCGCGCCCGGATGTGTTTTGAGCACATCTTCGGCATAAATCATCAGCAATTGATCGCCCCAGATGACCCGGCCCGTGCCGTCAATCGCGCCGATCCGGTCGCCATCGCCGTCAAAAGCCACTCCAAAATCGAGGTTCTTCTCCGCGACGAGGGCGCGCAAGTCGGCCAGATTGGCTTCAACAGTTGGATCAGGATGGTGGTTTGGAAAATGTCCGTCGACTTCAGTAAAAAGCAGATGATGCTCGCCCGGCAGACGCGCGGCCAGCGCCTCAAGAGCGGGGCCAGCGGCGCCGTTACCGGCGTCCCATCCGACCTTCAACCCGCTGAGCGTGTCCAAGGGAATATCGACGAGGCCCTCGAGCATGCGCTCGACATACTCGCCAAGGATGCTTGCCGACGCAGTTCCTCCGGCTCCGTCGCTCCAATCCCCACTTGCTGCCAATTTCCCGAGCTCTTGGATGTCGGCCCCAAAGAACGGTCGCCCCTGAAATACCATTTTGAAGCCGTTGTAATTGGGGGGATTGTGGCTGCCAGTTATCTGAATGCCGCCCTGTACATCTTCGCGTGATGCCTCCGCATAATACAGCATCGGGGTCGCGCTCATACCGATCTTGAGCACATTGCAGCCACTTGCCGTCAGCCCTTCGACCAGAGCATGTTCGAGCATGGGCGAACTGACCCGCCCGTCATAGCCAACCGCGACCGTGGGCGATGGATTGCCTTCACCCTCTGCCCGGCGCAGCAACGTCCCAAAGCTGCGACCGATGGCACGCGCATCATCAGGTCCCAGTGTCTCGCCAATAATGCCGCGAATGTCGTATTCGCGCAAAACGGTTGAATCGAATTGATGGGCCATTTCTACCGGTCTCTCTTTAAAGAGTTAAATCAGTCATTCTGGGTCGGATGGACTCAAAAGATGTAGATCTTGCTACTGGTCATCCCCGCTGCGCGGTTCGACCCCGCTGTTTGGCAATTCATCCAGCAAGAGATCGCGTGCATCATTGGCGTCATGGACTTGAGCGTTTGAGCCGCCTCTGTCGGGATGAACCATTGATACCAGCCGCTTATGCGCAGCAAGAATCTGCTTTCTGTCGGCGTTTTCTTCGACCCTAAGGAGCTTTCTCGCATTGAAGACAGCTTGGCCGCGGGTCGGTTTCCTCCGCATCCATTGCCAAGGCCATTGGCCCATAGCCAACCGAAAGAGCAAGCTGATCGCAGCAAGAATAATAACAAATTTCAACATGATACGGGCGCGCTCCTAACGCTAAACGGCTTTGGTGAACTCCGGTAAGTTTAACGCCTGCAACAAAGTGCGCAATTCCTGCCGTGCGACCAGATGGCTGGTACCCAGATCGCCCAATTGCCCCTTATCAAGCAGAGTAAGGCCAGAGGGGAACAATTCGCGGTAGATAACCCGCTCTGACAATCCATGCGTGACCCGAAAGCCAACGCGTTTTGCCATTTCGGTCAACGCCTTTTCGATCCGCGCCATATTGCGCGCCTCGGTATAGCCGGTGCGGTTGCGCACCACGATCCAATCCATTTCGGGCCGCGCGCTTTCAATCGTCGCGCGGCTGCGCTTCATCCTCGCCTCCCAGATCAGTTCCGCGAAAAAGGACAGTTTTTGAACTTTGAAACTTTCCGGATCGACTTGGCCAATCAGATCGAAATCGACGAAACTGTCATTCATCGGGGTGACCAAAGTGTCCGCCTGCTCCACCGCGCACCGGGCGAACGGATCATCGCGACCAGGATTGTCTATGATCAGAAAATCGCAATCCTTCTCCAACCGATCCATTGCGATCAAGAGAGCCTGTTCGCTGCGCCCTTTGAACACTTCACAAGCGGGCGTGGGCAATTCCACCTCGCGCCGCTGCATCGTGCGGAAACGGTTTTCCATGTAACGATGGGTTGTGCGCTGACGCGGGTCCAGATCAAGCGTGGTGACCCGCGCGCCCATATAGGACAAGGCCACAGCGATATGCACCGCGGTTGTGGATTTACCTGTGCCGCCCTTTTCATTCGCAAAAACAATGCGGTGGGCAGTCTTTGATGCAGGCGATCGATTCATCTGCTGCTACGATCCTTGTGCTGCGACGTCCGGTTGTGCGACGCTGTTGGTGGCAGCGGGCGTAAACGATTGCGAATAGAGTGACTTTCAGCCTGATGGCCAAGCGGCTATCGCCCCTCCATCAACCATTGCACCACGATATCCAAGGGGAAAAATCCGTGCAAACCGCATACACACTCGATGTGTTGAGAAAACAGATTGCCAAGCTGGGCGCAGATGGCAGCACGATCGGACTGGTTCCGACGATGGGCGCGCTGCATGATGGGCATTTGACGCTGGTTCGGCGCGCACGCGAGGTTTGCGATCATGTCGTCACATCCATCTTTGTGAACCCCACGCAATTCGGCCCCGGCGAGGATTTGGATGCCTATCCGCGGCAATTGGAACAAGATGCCGCCATGCTGGAGGCGGAGGGCACCGCTGTGTTGTGGGCACCCGATGCGGCGGAAATGTATCCAAACGGTTTCGCCACCAATATCTCCGTGACCGGCGTGAGCGAAGGGTATTGCGGCACCGACCGGCCGGGCCACTTTGATGGCGTGGCAACCGTGGTGTGCAAATTGTTCCAGCAGGTTTTACCCACTCACGCGTTTTTTGGGGAGAAGGATTACCAACAACTCGCGGTGATCCGGGCGATGGCGCGCGACCTCGATCTGACGCGGCCGCATGTCCACTCGATCATCGGCGTGCCCACCGTGCGCGAAGCCGATGGCCTCGCCATGTCGAGCCGCAACCGGTATTTGTCCAAGGATGACCGCGCCGCAGCCGCCACTTTGCCGCGCGCGATGAAAGCGGCCATTGCACAGATCGAAGCGGGCGGCGATGTGCCGCAAAATCTCTCCGCGTTGGAAGCCGAATTGATCAGTGCAGGCTTCTCCAGCGTCGATTATGCGACATTGGCCGATAGCGCTTCGCTTGCCCCGCTCACTGCGTTAGAGGGCGCCTCTGCGCGGCTCTTGGTCGCAGCCCGGATCGGCGGAACACGCTTGATCGACAATATGCCGGTCGGCTGATGGAATTAAGGACAATCGCTTGAGATATCTCTGGGACAATTTTGCTTTCAGCCTGATCTTTACGCTGGCTGCCCTGATCTGCGCCGGGTGGCTGGGCTATTCAGGCGGCGGTCTTTGGACGGGCGCGCTGTCGATGATTTTCCTCGCCGCGGTGTTGGGCGTGATGGAAACCTCGCTCAGCTTGGACAACGCGGTCGTCAACGCCTCTGTGCTGAAAGACATGGACCCTGTTTGGCAAAGGCGGTTTTTGACGTGGGGAATTTTAATCGCGGTTTTTGGGATGCGGATTGTGTTTCCGGTCTTGATTGTCGCCTTTGCAGCGTGGGTGTCCCCATGGGAAGCGGTGAACATCGCGATCAACGACAGAGAAGGGTATCAGCGCACCGTTGAAAACGCGCATATCGGTATATCAGGCTTTGGCGGTGTGTTCTTGCTGCTCGTGGGTCTCACATTCTTTTTTGACGAAGACAGAGAGCATCATTGGCTTGCACCCATTGAGAAGCCTCTTGCCGCATTGTCGCGCATTCCGTTTGCGCCTTACCTCTTCACCGCGCTTGCCGTTGGCGGGCTGTGTTTGCTGGTCACAGGCGGTGATCGCAGCACTTTCCTGATCGCTGGGTTCTCCGGCCTAGCGACATTCTTTGTGGTCGATCTGATCGGTAACTTCCTAGACGGCGATGTTGACGAAGCCACCGGACAGGTTGCCCGATCGGGTGCGGGCGGGTTCATCTATCTTGAATTCCTCGACGCCTCTTTCAGTTTCGACGGAGTGATCGGCGCATTCGCGATCACGAACGACATTTTGCTGATCGCGCTGGGTCTGGGAATTGGGGCGATGTTTGTTCGCTCCATGACAATCGCCTTGGTAAAAGGGGGCACGCTCGCCCAGTTCCGCTTTTTGGAGGCTGGGGCCTTCTACGCGATCATCGGGCTGGCCTGCATCATGCTGTTTTCGATTCGATTCCACGTTCCAGAGGTGATCACTGGCCTGCTGGGCGCGACGATCATCGGTATCTCATTGTGGCATTCGGTCAGCCACAAGAAACGCTTCCCGCACCTTTATGCCGAAGGCGCCGCCTAAATCCGCCAACCATCACCGGCGCGCACTAATGCTTGAAGTTTGGCGCGGGTGGTGGCAATGGCTCCCTCCACAGAGCGGGCGGGTATAGCATAGTGGTAATGCTCCAGCCTTCCAAGCTGGCTAGAGGGGTTCGATTCCCCTTACCCGCTCCATAGCTTGCCATCCCCCAAACAAAACTTTGTGTTGTTTCGATCGACCGGGCATTAGCTGCACTGTCATGCGCAATTTGACCCATCTTGAGCGGCTAGAAGCCGAGAGCATTCACATCTTTCGAGAAGTCGTGGCCGAGGCTGAAAACCCGGTCATGCTGTATTCGGTCGGCAAAGACAGCTCCGTCATGCTGCATCTGGCGCGCAAAGCGTTCTACCCTGCGCCACCGCCCTTCCCGATGTTGCATGTTGCTTCCGGTTGGGATTTCCAATCGCTGCTGGACCACCGGGACAAGACGGTGAAGGAATATGGGCTGGAGCTCATCATCGCGCAAAACGAAGACGCCGAAGAACAGGGCATCAACCCGTTCGACACCGGCAGCGCGCTGTATTCTCAGGCTCAGCTGACCGATCCGTTGAAGCGGGCATTGACCAAGCACGGGTTTGACGCGGCCTTTGGCGGCGGACGGCGCGATGAGGAAAAGGCGCGGGCAAAAGAGCGGGTGTTTTCATTCCGCACAGCGTCGCATCGCTGGGATCCCAAGAACCAGCGCCCGGAACTCTGGAACCTCTACAACGCGAAGAAGGACAAGGATGAAAGCATCCGCGTCTTCCCAATCTCGAATTGGACCGAGCTTGATATCTGGCAGTATATTGCTCTGGAAAAGATCGACATCGTGCCGCTCTATATGTCGCAGCCGCGCCCCACTGTGGAACGCGATGGTCTGACTTTGGTGGTCGATGATGACCGGTTCCGCTTCGAAGAGGGCGAGGAACCCGTGACCAAATCCGTCCGTTTCCGCACTCTGGGCTGCTATCCCCTAACCGGCGCGACTGAGAGTGAGGCCACTGATATGAACCTCATCATTCAGGAAATGCTGCTTGCCACCGGATCGGAAAGGCAAGGCCGCGCCATCGACAAGGGACAATCGGCTTCGATGGAAGACAAGAAGCAAGAGGGGTATTTCTGATGACCGCTCAAGATTCCAGCTTCCAAACCGACGCGCTGATTTCCGAAGACATCGATGCCTATCTGGACCAGCATCAGCACAAAAGCCTGCTGCGCTTTATCACCTGCGGCAGCGTGGATGACGGCAAATCCACCCTGATTGGGCGGTTGCTTTACGATTCCAAAATGATCTTTGAAGATCAATTGGCCGTTTTGGAAAGCGACAGCGCCAAACACGGAACGCAAGGCGATGAGATTGACTTTGCGCTGCTGGTCGATGGCCTCGCCGCAGAGCGTGAACAGGGCATCACCATTGATGTTGCCTATCGTTTCTTCACAACCGAAAAACGCAAATTCATCGTCGCCGACACGCCCGGGCATGAACAATACACCCGCAATATGGTGACAGGCGCATCGACCGCCGATCTGGCCGTGATCCTTATCGATGCGCGCAAGGGCGTGCTGCAGCAAACGCGGCGGCATTCCTATCTAGTCCATCTGCTGGGCATCAAACATTTGGTTCTGGCGGTGAACAAGATGGATCTGGTCGATTACGATCAGGCAACGTTTGACCAGATTGTTGCCGACTACACGGCCTTTGCCAGTGAAGCCGGCATTGAGCGGTTCACCGCGATCCCGATTTCAGGGTTCAAAGGTGACAACATCACTGCATCCCCCTCCTCCCAAACGCCGTGGTATTCTGGCCCGGCGCTGATCGAACATTTGGAAACCGTCGAAGTCGGCAACACAGCCGCGCAGGAGCGGACTTTCCGGATGCCGGTGCAATGGGTGAACCGGCCCAACCTCGATTTTCGCGGCTTTGCCGGTCAAATCACCGGCGGCATTGTGAAACCCGGCGATCCGGTGCGCATCGTGCCGGCGGGCAAGACCAGCACGGTCAAAACCATCAGCACTTTTGACGGCGATTTGGACGAAGCGGTCGCAGGCCAATCGGTCACGATCACTTTGACAGATGAGGTTGATTGCAGCCGGGGCGACGTGATCGCAGCGGCAGGCGATCCGCCCGAAGCCTCTGACCAATTCTGTTCCACCCTTGTTTGGATGGATGAAACCGCGCTGAAACCCGGACGGGGATATTGGCTAAAACTGGGCAGCCAAATGGTCACCGCGACCGTGCAACAACCCAAATATGAGATCGATGTGAACAGCCTCGATCATCTTGCGGCGAGAACGCTGGAATTGAACTCCATCGGCGTGGCAGAGTTTGCCACCGATCGGCCGATCACCTTTGAACCCTATGCCAAAAGCCGCGATTTGGGCGGCTTTATCCTGATCGACAAATTCACCAATGCGACCGTAGCGGCAGGGATGATCGAGTTCAGCCTGCGCCGCGCGCAAAATGTGCATTGGCAGCCAACGACGATCACCCGCGACGATCATTCCGCGATGAAGAACCAGAAGCCGCGCATCTTGTGGTTTACGGGGCTGTCTGGGTCAGGGAAATCGACCATCGCAAATGAGGTTGAAAAGCAATTGGCGCTCATGAACCGTCACACATTCTTGCTCGATGGGGACAATGTGCGGCACGGCCTTAACAAGGATTTGGGTTTCACTGAAACCGACCGGATTGAGAATATCCGGCGCATTGGTGAGGTCGCCAAATTGATGGCGGATGCTGGCCTAATCGTGCTCACCGCCTTTATCTCGCCATTCCGTGCGGAACGCCAAATGGTCCGCGAAATGCTGCCCAAAGGCGAATTTGTCGAAGTGTTTGTGGACACTCCGTTGGACGTGGCCGAAGCGCGCGATGTGAAGGGTTTGTACAAAAAGGCACGCGATGGGGAGCTTAAGAACTTCACCGGCATCGATAGCCCTTACGAAGCGCCAGAAACGCCCGAAATTCGCGTCAACACGGTTGATATGACGCCGGTTGAGGCGGCGGAATATATCATCACCCAGATCATGCCGCTAAAGTGAGCGCGATGAGCGAAAATGATATGAATGATGCAGAGCTGGCCGCGCATTTGGCCAAGGTTGCGGGGCAGCTTTTGGTCACTGTGCGCGAGGCAAGGGTGTTTGAAGGCAAGGCGTTAGGCAGCGCCGGCGATGCGACCGCGAATGAATTTTTGTGCCATGCGCTGCGTGCGGCGCGGCCCGGCGACGGATTGCTGTCCGAAGAGGAAAAGGACGATCCGGCCCAAAAACAGGCGCGCTGCTTGCAAAACCGGGTTTGGATCGTCGATCCCGTCGATGGCACCCGCGAATATGGCGAAGGGCGCGAAGACTGGGCGGTCCATGTCGGCCTGTCGATAGACGGCGTTGCCACCACAGGCGCCGTCGCGCTTCCTGGATTGAATGGCGGTGTTGTTGTCCGAAGCGATCAGGCAAGCCCGCTCACACCTGCAGCGCCAAAACCGCGCTTCCTCGTCAGCCGTTCGCGCCCTGCGAAAGAGGCTGTGGCGGTCTGCGAAGCTTTGGACGGAGAGCTGGTGCCTATGGGCAGCGCAGGCGCCAAAGCGATGACGGTGGTTCGCGGCAAAGCAGAGATTTATCTCCATTCAGGCGGGCAATATGAATGGGACAGCTGCGCGCCGGTTGCAGTCGCGCTTGCCCACGGTTTGCATTGTTCGCGCATCGACGGATCACCGCTGCGCTACAACCAAGCAAACACCTACCTGCCCGACCTGCTGATCTGCCGCCCGGAATATGCCGACAAAGTGTTGGAGTTAGTCGCCGGGCTCGGCTGAGCCTGCGTCCTGCGCCGGGGGCACAATCGAAATTTCGACCCGGCGATTGGCCGCGCGCCCTTCCTCATTGGGAGAGCCATCGGGCAGCGCATTGGGTTGAACCGGGTTCTGTTCGCCGAACACGATCACATCTATCCGGTCCGAATCGATCCCTTGTGCGATCAACCATTCGGCAACCGATAAAGCGCGCGCTTGCGATGCGCGTTCGTTGGCTGCGTCACTGCCGCCAGCGTCGCTGTGACCGCGCAGGACAATCGGCCCGCCAAGCGCAATTTGCTCCGACGCCGCTATGTCCTGAAGCTGCGCTCCAGCCGCCTCATCCAATTCAGCCCCGCCGTTTGGAAAGCCAATCGCGGCGTTGAGTGCCTCTAGCCGCCGCTTTGGGGGTTCGGGTTGCTCGATATCAGGGCGCAGGATCGACACAGCCTCGCTTGGCTCTGCATCGGGGTTTGGTGAGGCGCTGGCCTCAACTCCTTGGACGGCGCTGGTGTCTTCGCCGCCATCGCTGCCCCCTTCGGCGGGCACTTTCGCGTTGCAACCGGCCAGACCAATTGCGCCAATCAAAACGATCGCTGCAGGAATAAAGCGGGAATGTGGCATTGGATCCTCTCGATATATGCGCATGTTTACCGCAAGTGCGGCTTGGCCGGTTCGGCATTGCGAGCGCTCTCCGGCTGTTTCAGGCGCGTGGGAGCAAAACTGATGATCGTATCGCCTGCACGCGGCTCAGGTTTGGCAGCGTGAGTGAAGAAACGCAGCGCCCCGGTGTCACGCACCAGCAGCAGCATTGCGGCGCTATCGGGCAGTTTTTCAATGGCGTTTTCAAAATCAAATTCTTCGGACAGTTTGGTCTTCTTAAAGACCCACCCCTGGCTTTGGCGTTCATTCACATCGGTGACGCCAAACCCGGCTTCGAACAACGCCCGGCCGCGAATGCTATCAGGCAGCGCGTGGCGGTTTTCACCCTCTGTGTCTTCGCCCAATTGATACACCGAATCCCGCCCTATCTCATGCGCAAATTCATTGCAGACCAGCGCGTTATACGCCTCATTATCGGTTGCCGCGACCAGCGCCTGAAATGGCGACAGGTCGAGGTTGTGCTCCGTCGCCTCGTTCAAAATTTCGCCGTGATAGAACGGCAATCCCTCGCGCCGCGCAGCGCTTAGGCTTTGCCAACTGGGATCGACGATCATCACCGGCGTTTTGACCGCCTCCAGCTGTTTCGCCAATTCAATCGTCCACGGTGTCGACCCGACGATCAATAGGCCGGGCCGCGATGTGCCCTTCACGCCCAGCCATCTGGCGGCAAGATTGATAGTAAAGCCATGCGCGATGACGGTGATCACCACGACCGCAAAACTGAGGCCAATCAGCAGCTGACCGCCTGCAATCCCCAGCTCATCAAGTCGCAATGCAAACAGACCAGAGATCGCCACCAACACAATGCCGCGCGGGGCGATCCATGCCACGAACAACCGCTCATTCCACGGGATGTCTGTGCCCAACAGGCTGATTAAGACGGTTGCTGGGCGCACAAGGAAAAGCAGCGCGAGCAGGAACAGCAGCGGGCGGATGCTCGTTTGAAGATAGGTGAGCTCTTCCCATTTGAGCGATGAGGACAGCAAAATGAAAATGCCGGAGACAAGCAGGATCGCCACATTTTCTTTGAACGGGTGGATCGACCGGATGCTCGACACATCGCGGTTGGCCAACGTGATCCCCATGACGGTGACAGCGACCAGGCCGGCCTCATGCTCAATCTGATTGGTGAACACGAAAACCGCAATAACGACCGTGAAGAGGACGGGGACTTTGAGATATTCCGGGATCGCGCCGCGAGGGAATAGGAACGCGATCACCCGCGCTGCTCCATATCCGATCAAGCCTGCGAGGACCGCCGAGATAATCAAAGGCGGCACCACATCAACCAGCGTCGCATCGGGGAATTCATTGACCCGGTGGAAATATTCATAGGCGATCACCGCGCACAATGCGCCCGTGGGATCGTTGACGATCCCCTCCCATTTGAGGATCGAATTGGGGCGGGTTTGAATGTTTGCTTGGCGCAGCAGCGGGATAACCACCGTTGGCCCCGTAACGATCAAGATGCCGCCAAACAGGACCGCCACCGGCCAGACAAGGCCCGCGATGTAAAAGCCTGCAAGCGAACCCAGCGCCCATCCGACAAGCACCCCGACAGTCGCCAATCGCATCACCGCTTTGCCCGAATGTCGCAGTTCGCGCAGGTCGAGGCTTAGTCCTCCTTCGAACAGGATGAGAGCAACTCCGACGCTGATCATCGGATCAAGCATGTCGCCAAAGGCCGCCTCTGGATCGATTAAGCCGGTGATTGGCCCCGCGATAAATCCGGCAGCCAGCATCAACACAATGGCGGGCCAGCCCGTGCGCCACGCGACCCATTGTGCCCCAATGCCTAGGGTGCCGACAACGGCGATGACAATGGCTTCCGATTCCATAGACATCTTATTGGCCTAGCATCATCAGCAAGCCGATAGCGAGGGATGGCTGAGCAGCTGTGCCATCAAAGCGGATTGCACCGATCAATCGCCGTCAAACTGCATCAATGCCCCAACCGTGACACCAGCATCGCGCAGTTTTTGTGCGCCGCCAAGATCAGGCAGATCGATCACAAACACTGCATCTGACACATCAGCACCGGCCTTGCGCAGCAATTGCGTCGCCGCAAGCGCGGTCCCGCCGGTTGCGATCAAATCATCAACGATCACCACCCGCTCTCCTGCGCCAACGGCATCGGGATCCATTTCAAGTCGGTCGGTCCCGTATTCCAAGGCATAATCAACCCCGATGGTTTTAATCGGCAGCTTTCCCGGTTTGCGCACCGGGACAAAGCCGACCCCCAATTGGACCGCCACTGCCGCGCCAAAGATAAAGCCGCGCGCCTCCATCCCGGCGATTTTCTGCGCGCCAATCGCGGCTGCCATTTCTGCGAGATGATGCACGCTCGCCGCCAAACCTTCGCCATCGCCGATCAAAGTGGTGATGTCGCGAAACTGAATGCCGGGCTCAGGGAAATCAGGAACAGTGCGAATGAGCGATTTGAGCGCGTCGGGGGTCATCATGGTCGCACTCACAGGCTTCTCCAGTCGTTCAAAATCACAAACGCCCCACCATCGCTAACCGATGATGGGGCGTTTTGAAAACTCTACCCGTGGGCAGCGCTTATTTCTTCTTTGGCTTCATACCTGCCCAGATTTGTTTGTAGGACAGGAAGGCCAAGAACGTCGCAAACAACAAGAAGCCGATCACGAACCAACCGGTTTGCTTGCGCTCAACCAGTGAAGGTTCTGCGGTCCATGTCAGGAATGCCGCGATATCAGCCGCCATATTTTCAACCGAGGCTTCGGTGCCATCGGAATAGCTGACCCGATCAGGCGTAAGCTGCGGAGCCATTGCGATGTTGATGTTGTAGAAATGCTCGTTGAAATAGAGACCTTCTGGGGTCTCAAACTCAGGCGAGAGCGCCTGATCGGCGGGATCCGGATCAACGTATCCCATCATCAACGAATAAACATAGTTGGTGCCGTCCTTGCGGGCCTTCGTCATCAACGAAAGATCAGGCGGAATGGCATTGTTGTTGGCAGCGCGCGCTGCAACGTCGTTTTGGTAAGGGCTTGGGAACTGGTCGGTTGGCAATCCAGGGCGCGTGGTGGTTTCGCCCGTTTCTGGATTGATGCCGGGAACAGTCCATGCCGCCGCTTCGGCGCGCACTTCTGCTTCCGTGTAAGCAAGCTCTTCGAGGTTGCGGAACGCAACATACTTCAGACTGTGGCAGGCTGCACAAACTTCTTTGTAAACCTGATAGCCGCGCTGCAATTGAGCGACGTCCCACGTCCCGACTGGGCCTTCAAAAGAAAAGCCCTCTTCAGGTGCGATGTTCTCTTCCTGAAACGCGTAATAATCAGGCTTCTCGGGAAGCGCGAAATTCAGCACGCCGGGCAGGAGCGACCACAACAGCAATACTGCGGTGAGGCCGAGGCCTACGATGATGCCTCCAAGTCGAATGGTCATGACCTAACTCTTTCTCGTTATCGGGTCAGTTAAACAGCGTCGTTTGTTCTTATTCAGCCGGCTGCGCCGCACCGTCGTCATCCTTACCAAGCACCGCTTCGGTGATGGAGAACGGCAATGGTTTAGGAATTTCAATCTGACTGACGATCGGCAGGATCACCAGGAAGTGAAGGAAATAATACGCCGTCGCGATCTGGCTAAGCACAACATAGGGTTCCTCAGCCGGAAGGCCGCCGCAAATCGTCAAGATGATCATGGTTGGGACCAGACCGAACCAAAAGAATTTCTTGAACAATGGACGGTAGTTGCCGGAGCGAACCGGGCTCTTGTCGAGCCATGGCAGGAAGAACCAGACCAGGATCGAGCCGAACATGCCAATCACACCCAGCAATTTCGCCGGAACCAGCGTCACACCAAACAGCGCAAGGTCGCCGGTGAACGCACGCAAGATCGCGTAGAATGGCAAGAAGTACCACTCAGGAACGATATGCGCCGGTGTCGAAAGCGGATTGGCTTCGATGTAATTGTCTGGGTGACCCAAAGTGTTGGGGAGGAAGAAAACCATAAAGGTGAA
Organism: uncultured Erythrobacter sp.; assembly: GCA_947502815.1. Taxonomy (GTDB): domain Bacteria; phylum Pseudomonadota; class Alphaproteobacteria; order Sphingomonadales; family Sphingomonadaceae; genus Erythrobacter. The sequence goes on along the minus strand of CANNBH010000001.1, from coordinate 231,685 downwards.
CAGGATCAGGAACACGCCCAGCCCGAAACCATCTTTCGATGTGTAGTAAGGGTGGAATGGAACCGTATCGCTTTCCTTCTTCACTTCGACGCCGGTCGGGTTCGAAGAACCCGGAATGTGCAGCGCCCAAATGTGCAAGATCACAACGCCCGCGATCACGAATGGCAGCAGGAAGTGGAGCGAGAAGAAGCGGTTAAGCGTGGAATCGTTCGGGGCAAAGCCGCCGACGAGCCATGTTTGCAAAGTCTCACCCACCAGTGGGATCGCGCCAAACAGGCCGGTGATCACCTTCGCGCCCCAGAAGCTCATTTGCCCCCATGGGAGCACGTAGCCCATAAACGCGGTTGCCATCATCAACAGGAAGATGACCACGCCAAGCAGCCAAATCATTTCGCGCGGCGCCTTGTAAGACGAGAAGTAGAACCCGCGAAAAATATGGAGGTAAATCACGATGAAGAAGAAGCTTGCGCCGTTGGCGTGCGCATACCGCATCATCCAACCGTAAGAAACGTTGCGCATAATGTGCTCTGTTTGAGCAAAGGCGACTTCGGTGTTGGAAGCGTAATGCATCGCTAAGACGACGCCGGTTACGATTTGCAACACCAAGCAGAAGCCAGCGAGAACGCCGAAATTCCACATATAGTTCAAATTGCGCGGAACCGGATAGCCTGCGCCAACCGCGCTGTAGACCAACCGAGGCAACGGCAATTTTTCATCCATCCACTTTGTGAATGGAGTCTTTGGCTCATATTGTTTTGCCCAGGCGAAACTCATGATGTTCTCTCTGATCTCTCAGCGTGGATTTACGCCACTATACAATTTACGCAGTCAAATGCAGGCGGTTACCCGACCCGAATGACGGTTTCTGATGCGAATTCAAATTCTGGCACGGCAAGGTTGGTCGGCGCGGGGCCTTTGCGGATGCGCCCAGCGACATCGTAGTGCGAACCGTGGCAAGGGCAGAAATACCCGCCAAATTCGCCCTTATCTTCACCTTCTCCAGCGCCAAGCGGCACACAACCAAGGTGGGTGCACACGCCCAGATTAACCAGGATGTCGGCATTATCTTCACCCAAACGGTCCGCCAAAGTTTGCGGATCGCGCATATCGGCGCTGTCTTCGGCTTGCGCTTCGGCGATTTCATCGGCCGTCAAACGCTTAACAAACAGCGGTTGATCGCGGAAAGTTGCTTTGATCGATTGGCCCGGCTCAATCCCAGAGACATCAACATCGGTTGTGCTCGCAGCAAGCGTGTCTGCCGTTGGCGCCATTTGGCTAACCAGCGGGAAAAGAACCGAAGCTCCGCCGACACCGGCAGTGCTGAGCGCTGCAATGTGGATCCAGTCGCGGCGGCGAACGCCGTCTTGGTCACCTTCTGCAGTAGAAGCCATGATGTATTACCCTGCTCGTCTAACCACGATGGGAAACCCAAAGTGGACACTGATGAAATGCTTTGATGCCAGGATCGGCGCCAAAGCTCTATCTAACAATCCGATTGGGCGCGCACGCACAATTTGCGTTCGATCCCTAATTGCCGCGCCATATACGTCAAACTGTCGCAAATCCAACCGTGTTTTGAGCATTCCCTGTTCGGTTATACGCAAGAATGGACCAAACTGGGTAGGAAAGCCCCCTTTAGACGGCGGCTATGGCGCTGATTTGCCGACCGTAATTGGCTTCGCGGTTCAGCGATGCCCTACGATAAGAATGATACCGCGAAGGGTTGGTAAAAGTGTCCAGACCCATATCCGTAATATGCACGAGCCCTGATCGGCGCAGAGTGGCCATAACATAGCCGGGCAAATCGAAATGCCACCGCTCCACCCCTTCACGCATTGGCGCATTGGCGAAATGGATATCGTCATGTGCGCCAAAATGGGTGCGGAACGCGGTATCGACCTCATAGCTGGGTTGCGCGATGGTTGGGCCCAAAACGGCGCAAATTGCAGCGCGCTTTGCCCCCAATGCCTCCATTGCGGCGACGGTGTTTTCCAGAACGTTGCCATTTTCGTCGCCGCAAGCGCCCCGCCACCCGGCGTGGGCTGCACCGACGATTCCGGTGTCTTTATCGGCGAGGAGCACCGGACAGCAATCCGCCGTCACGATGCCCAAAACGATGTCCGTGCGGGCCGTAACCATGGCGTCTGCCACCGGCCGGCCCTCGGGTGCGTCGGGCCACAATTTGCCGATGGTGACAACTTCGGGGGAGTGCACCTGATGCGGAGCGGCCATGGGCGCGCCGGGCAGAATTGCATCGGCTGCCGCTGCGCGCAGCAGCCGCGTTGCCTCCGCTTTACCAGGCCCGCCATAGCCGAATTGATGATCGTCATCCGCAGACCCGAAAAAGCCATGCGGTACACCGTCCAATGCATCGCTCAACGCAATGTCGAAAGGCGGTATGATAGGCTCATCCGGGCTCATGCGATCAGCCATCGAGGCTTCGGCTGACCTGTTCAAATGTATCGCGCGACAGGTTTTCGGCTTTAGCGATTCGTTCCAACTCCGCTTTCATCAACGCCGCCCGGCCCGGTTCAATCCGCCGCCACCGGCCCAATGGCGATACGAACCGCGCCGCCGTTTGCGGGTTGATCGGGTCCAATGCCAGAATCACATCGGCAATCATCCGGTATCCCGCACCGCTTGCATCATGAAAACCCTGAGGGTTGCCCGCAAAGGCCATGTAGAGCGAGCGCACTCGGTTGGGGTTGCTCATGGTGAAATCGGGATGTTTGGCCAACGCCTCAACATGGGCGATCACATCCGGGTGGAGCGAGAGAGCCTGAAGCGTGAACCATTTGTCGATCACCAGATCGTTGCCCTGAAACTTGGTGTAGAACGCATCCAGCGCGTCTTGGCGGTCAGAGCGACCCGGCAGATCCAGTCCGCACAAGGTCATCAAGGCCCCTTGACGGTCAGTCATATTGTCCGCGCCATTAAATTGCTGCGCGGCGGCGGTCGTTGCGGCATTCGGATCAGCCGCTGCGACAAAGCCCAAAACCATGCTTTTGACCTTGCGCGCACCCCGCCCGCCGGGAGCATCATGGGGCGTTTTCATGGCCCGCGACCAAGCCGCATGCAGCTCCAGAGCCAACGCCGTGCCAATCGCCGCCTTCAACGCCTCGCGCGCGTCATGAATGGCGCCCGGATCGGCCTTTGACGTCCCACTGGCCATCGCTTCGAACAGATATGTCTCACTGGGCAGCATCATCAATTCACCGCGCATCGTATCGTCCAACGTTTCATCGGCCAGAATCGCACGGAACGCTTCGATCAAGGCCGCTTCGCCGCCTTCTTGCGTTTCCCCATTTGCCGCCGCAACCAGATGGTTCACCGCCAGCTCCTGCAACGCTTCGTAGCGGGCGAACGGATCGTCATCATGCGCGGCCAGAAAGCCGAGGTCTTCATTGGCAAGGGTGCGTTCAACCACGACCGGTGCGGTGTAGCCGCGATTGATCGACACCACTGGATCACCGCCAGCAAGCGGTAGGTCGAATGTCTGCTCCGCTTCGATCAAAACGATCAGCTGTTCTGCGCCCAAAGCTCCGGTGCTGCGCGAATGCACGGCAACGCGCAGAGGAATCGGCATCGGCTGTTTATCCGGTTGGCCTGGAGTCGCAGGCACGGTTTGAGCCAGATGCAATTTCAACACGCCGTCCTCCACCGTCTGCGTCACAGCAATGCGCGGCGTGCCCGCTTGCCGGTACCACAGGCGGAATTGCTCAAGGTCTAGCCCAGCACCGTCTTCCATAGCGGTGATGAAATCTTCGCACGTTGCCGCTTCGCCGTCATGCCGATCGAAATACAGGTCGGTGCCTTTACGGAAGTCTGCTTCGCCCGCGATACTGCGCATCATGCGGATGACCTCGGCGCCTTTGTTATAGACGGTGGCGGTGTAGAAATTGCTGATTTCACGATAGCTGTCCGGGCGGATCGGATGCGCGAGCGGCCCGGCATCCTCTGGGAATTGCGCAGCGCGCAGGATACGCACATCCTCGATCCGCTTGACCGCCTCGCCGCGCATATCTTGGCTGAACAATTGATCGCGCAAGACGGTGAAGCCTTCTTTCAGGCTCAATTGAAACCAATCGCGGCACGTGATCCGGTTGCCGGACCAATTGTGAAAATACTCATGCGCAATCACGCCTTCGACAGCGTCAAAGTCGCCGTCGGTCGCCGTGTCAGTGTCGGCGAGGACGTATTTGGTGTTGAAGACGTTGAGCCCTTTGTTCTCCATCGCTCCCATGTTGAAATCGCTGACCGCGACGATGTTGTAGAGATCGAGGTCGTATTCGCGCCCGAACGTGTCCTCGTCCCACTTCATAGAACGGTGGAGGGATTCCAGCGCATGGTCGGTGCGGTCCAGGTCCTCTGCGCGGACCCAAATGTTGCATTCCACTTCGCGGCCCGAAACGGTCGTGAACGGCGCGGATTTCGCCACCAAATCACCCGCAACCAGAGCGAAGAGGTAAGAGGGTTTGGGCCATGGATCGTGCCATTCGGCAAAATGAAGCCCGTCATCAAGATCGCCGGTGCTTTCCTTGTTACCATTGCACAGCAAGATCGGGAAAAGCGCCTTGTCGCCTTCCATCCGCACCCTGTAGGTGGAGAGCACATCGGGCCGGTCGGGGAAGAACGTGATGCGGCGGAACCCTTCGGATTCGCATTGGGTGCACAGCATCCCGTTCGAGGCATAAAGCCCCATCAACGCGGTGTTGGTGCTGGGGTTGATCGTGGTTGCGATTTGAACCCGGTGGCTGGCACTCGGATTGGGGCCTGAATTGGGAATCGCCACCACCAGATCGTCGCCTTGGACAACGTATTGTGCGGGCTCTCCATCAACCAATACCGATGTTGCTGTCAGCCCATCGCCGTTAAGGCGCAATTCGGCTGTTGGCGCTGCCGCCGGGTTTGGCTCAATCGTCAGGAGCGAAGTCACCTGTGTCTCTTCGATGCCCAGATTGAAATGCAGCGTCGTTTGCGGGATCAGCCAACCGAACGGCGTGTAATCCTTGCGCAGGATCAAGGGCGGCTCTTTTGGCGTTGGCGCAGCGCCAGCCAGTTCGGGGTTGCCTTCGGGATTCGTCGGGGTTGTCGCAATATCCATGCGTGCTGATTTAGATTGATTTCGCCCCGCGTCCAGCGCCAGAAGGACAGTGATGGGACGTTTGTTGATTTTTGGGCTGGGCTACACCGCCAAACGCATTGCCGCCGCGGTGACTGCGCAGGGATGGGATGTGGATGCCACGGGCAGCGATGGGAATGTTGATTTCTCTGATCGCGACGCGGTGATGAAGGCGCTCGAACTAGCCAGCCACGTGCTGTCCTCCGTCCCGCCTGATCGCAAGAGCGGGCTGGACCCAGTGCTCGACCGATACGGCCGATCTTTTCCGACAGCTTGGTATGGCTACCTTTCTTCGACCGGCGTTTATGGCGATCAAAAAGGCGCTTGGGTTGATGAAACCACGCCGACAATTGCTGAAACCGGTACCGGGCGCCGCAACGCGCGCGCGGATGCCGATGCCTTGTGGGTGAAACTGGGCGCGCGGGTGTTTCGCCTGCCGGGTATCTACGGACCGGGGCGCAGCGCCTTGAACCGTGTGCAGTGCGGCAAAGCGCGGCGGATTGATATGCCGGGACAGGTCTTCAGTCGCTGCCATGTTGATGACATTGCCAGCGGTGTGGTCGCCGCGATGACCGACGATGCTGCGGCTGGCGCATACAATTTGGGCGATGATTTACCCGCAAGCGGCAATGCCGTCACCGAACATGCTTGCGCGCTGCTGGGGCTAGAGCCGCCGCCACTGCAAACACTCGAAGAGGCCAATCTGTCTGAAATGGCGCTTGGCTTTTATTCGGAGAACCGCCGGGTTGCGAACGGCAAAGCCAAACGCGTGCTAGGCTGGAGCCCGCAACACCCGACCTATGTGGAAGGCCTAGCGAGTCTGTTGTAGCCCCAAGCGCCGGCAGCGGCATCCGCCGCTTTGGCTGTCCTTGCTTACGCAGCCCTATGGGCCGGTTAGAGCCTACTTCGCAGCTTTGTTTTCTTTTGATCTAAGCGCGAGAACCATGCCCACCACCGCCAGCACCATTCCGCCCGCCGTCAGCGCGGTCCATTGGTAACCCTCAAACAGGGTCGAAATCATCATCGCGACAGAGATTGTCAGAATCGAATTGTACGCGGTTCGGCCCGCACCAATCTCTCGCACCAGATTATAGTGCAGCGGAAATGTGATGACCGATCCGATCAAGGCCAGATAGACAATCCCTGCCCAATAATTGGTGCTGGTTGGAAATGGAGGCGGTCCTGCTGTTAGCGACGCAAATGCCAGATCAAACACGGTGCCATACAACATCGCCCAGGCGAGCAAGCTGACCATGGGAACAGCGCGTCCCGTTGGATTGGCCTGCACGACATTGGCAAAGGAAGCGGCGAGAATTCCCAGCAGCGCGAGCCCAATTCCCAGCGCCACGTTGCCGCCGATCACGCCAGCATCGGGATTGGCGCGCCATTCGTGCACAAGCAACAGCAGCACGCCAACGATCGCAACCGCGCTGCCCAGCATAAATCCGCTTTGCACCCGTTCGCCCAAGAACAGCCTGCCAAACAGAGCGTTGGGCACCATCAGCAGACCAAACATCATCGCCACAATGCCCGACGTCACATACAATTCGGCGTGATAGACGAAGAGAAAATTGCCGCTGAACTGAAACACACCAACCAGTGCCGCGAGCTTATGCTCTGGGCGGGTAAGAAGCAGCCGGCGCTTCATTAAGAACGCCACCAAGAACAGCGCCGGTGTCGCAAGCGCAAAGCGATAGAAAACCGACCATGCCGCAGGGACTCCATCAATCTGTCCGGTAATGACGAACCACGTCGATCCCCAAATCGATCCGGTCAGGATAAAGGGGATGATGACTTTCCAAGAAAGCATCGAAGTCTGAGGTCCGCTCACAGGCTGGCGATTGCCTTGCCAAGAACGCTCGCATCATCGGCGCGGGTGTCCCATGCGGTGACAAAGCGCGCGGCATCATCACCCCAATCATAGAATGCGAAATCTTGCGCGCGCAGCGCTTCACGTTCTGTAGGCGACAAGCGGACGAACAATTCATTCGCCTCAACCGCGTGCATCAACCGGTCACCGCAACCGCTGGCGATGTCTTGAGCCGCGGCGTTGGCATGGCGCGCATTGGCTAGCCACAGATCGCCCTCCAACATCGCCAAAATCTGTGCCGCGAGATAGCGACCCTTGCATTGCAGATGCCCCGCGCGTTTGCGGCGGTATTTGACCTCTGCTGCGCGGTCGGGATCGAACAGGATCACCGCCTCTGCGCCCATCGCGCCGTTTTTGATAAAGCCAAAGGCCAAACTGTCGACTTGGCCTACCGCTGCGGCAGCAGAGCCGCCCAGAAACGCCGCCGAATTGGCAAACCGCGCACCGTCCATATGCAGGCCCAGCCCGCGTTTCTTGGCAAAATCGCTGAGCGCGCCAAGTTCATGCGGCGTGTAGCTGCGCCCATATTCACTGGCCTGTGTGATGGAGATCGCGTGGGCCTGCACCTGATGCACATCATCGCGGATCGGATCGATCACCTCTGCAATGGCGGCGGGCGTCAACTGAGCCCCATCTCCGCCGACATGGATAAGCTTTGCTCCGTGGAGGTAAAACCCCGGCGCACCGCCTTCATCCACTTCGATATGCGCCTCTTCATGGCACACAACGGCGCCATGCGGCTGGCACAGTGTCCCAAGCGCCAAACAATTCGCAGATGTTCCCGTCGCCGTCCAAAGCGCCGCGCATTCACGTCCAAAAAGATCACTGAAGCGCTCATCTAACTGCGCCGATAAAGTGTCGCCGTCATACGGATTGTCTGCGCTATCAGCCGCGCGCATCGCTTCCCATACCTTGGGGTGGACGGGGGCCGCATTATCGGAAAGGAAGGGTTTCAGCTGTGTCATCAATCACCGCCTCTACCTGCGATGACGCCAAGCGCAAGATGGAGACGCATATGGATGACAAAAATCACGGTGTAACGATCACCCATATCGATCACGGTGCAGGCGGCAAATACATCGCCGAAGTGCCCGGAGAAAAAGCCACCGGAACCCTCGAATGGGAGCCCAAAGGATCACCCAATATCCGTATTGCGACGCACACTATCGTTCCTCCAGAAATCGGAGGGCGCGGGATAGCAGCGTTGTTGGTCAAGCGGTTGATGGCTGACGCGCGCGAGAGCGGCTTCAAAATCGTCCCGCAATGTTGGTATGTGGCCAAAAAATTCGGCGAGAATCCCGACTGGGCAGATTTGCGAGCAAGCTAGAACGCTTACGCTTTTTCCAGTTGCGAAAAATCGGTTGTCGCAATTGTTTCGAGCACTTTGCGGCGCACTTCGCGGGCGCGTTCAACCGGAACGCCCGGAACCGAAAACTCGCCGCCCGCTTGCCCCAAGTGCAAAGTTGCATAGCCGCGCAGCCGGGCAATCGGTCCTTGTGACACTTCGACTGAGTGCAGTTTCAACCTTGTCGCAATCTGGCTTCGCGGTGACAAAACGCCCTTCGTCGCCATGATCTGCTCCGCGTCCAAGGCATGGCGTTGGTATCGCCATGACAGGACGTTCGCGATGGTAGCAATGCCCGCCATAATCAGGGGTATCCCGGTGGCCAACATCGTCCATTCTGGCGAAAAGATCGATGTCGTCACAAAAGCGATTATCGCCGCGATAGCAAAGAAGGCCGCATCCCATATCGCGCTATCGACCATATAGCGCCCGCTTGCCCGCCGCCAATCGGCGTCAGGTCCCGGCAGATGGAAACCGGCGGTCTCCACAATTGGCGCGATCTCCTCCATCTTGGCAAAGGGCGCGACCACGTGGCTCGATGCGCCCATATCCTGAGCCAGACTGACAAAACTCAGCCCATGCCAGCCGAACCGATACCGCAGAAACCGGGTGCCAATTTTGACCCCTTGAACACGGTGCACTGGCATCACGACATCGGTGCGCGTTAGCAATCCGCGCCGCCGCCTGAACCCGCGAGCGGTGCGTTCCAGCAGGAAACCCCATTCGCGGGTGAACACGCGGACCATGCCGGTCATTGAACCCACCACAAACACGCCGGCAAACGCGGCGAGCGCGCCGATCGCCTGAAAGCCAGCGCTCGCCTCGCTCAATTGCCCGCCTTGATCCTCAACCCACCCCATCCAAAGATTTGGGTCCCAAATTTCAAAGTCGAACAGGCTGCCTGCATATTGCGCCAAACCGGCCAAGACCGCGAAAACGGCGAGGGAAAATTCAAACAGGCCGAACGTAAACAGCCGCCCTGGGCCCATGGTGAAAAGCGGCTCGCCCTCCTCCTCAGTCATTTGCGCCGTTTCGCCATCGGACAATTCAATGGTGTTGCTTCCTGTCGCCGCAGAACCATCACGGCGTTCGCGGACCAATTGGCGCAGCTCCTCCCCAAGGTCTTCGGTGAGGTATGTGAGGCTGAGATCCTCGCCGCCGCCAGCTCCCGTTTCAAACTTAACCGCGACCAGCCCGAACAGGCGCGGGAGCAATTTCTGCTCAAGGCTCACGTCCTGAATGCGTTCAAACGGGACGGAACGCGCTGAACGACTCAAAACGCCACTTTCCACGCGAATGTCCTGCGCGCCGATTGTGTAGGTCAGGCGTTTCCACCGGATAAAGGCGAAGAATGCTGACGCCAGCGCAATGGCCACACCAATGCCCAGACCGATCAGCAAAGCAAAACCGCTGGAGCGCGCGCTGAACCCAGCAACGATCGCAGGGAAAACGGCGTTTTGCAGGCCACTGAGCGTGCCGACCAGCACGCTTAAGGGCGCGGTGTTGCGCGGCTCGGCTGTGCCTCGAAATTCTGGCGCGTCGCTCAAAGTGTTTCCCGTTTGATATGTGCGCGGATTTCTTCACGCATTTCCACCGCCAATTCATGGCCCAGACCGGGCAGCCGCACCGAAGCGTTATGGCTGCCAGCGGTGTGCAGCGTCATCGTGGCGATACCCATCGCGCGCTCAATCGGGCCCTGATCCACGTCAATATGTTGGACTCGGCCGAACGGCACAATCGTATCGGAATGCCACATAATTCCGCGAACCACGCGCAATCGGTCGCGGCTGATTTGATAGCCGCGCGCGTTATAGCGGGCGGCGGGGATGCGGACAATCATGAAGGCAGCCAGAAGCAAAGCCGGCCCAGTGATAAAGCCAAAGGGGAAACCAAACTCAGAGCTAACCACTTCATCCGCGATGATAGCGACGATCAACAAAATACAGGCAAAAATCACCGCCCCTACCCGCATGACAAATTTGTAGTTGGGGTGAAGCTTGGTCAGCTCGCCATCATCATCGACGGCGTCAAGGATCAAGCTTTCCCCCGGATCGGCCTGTGAAATCGGTTCAGAGCGAGGCGCATATTGCGCATCACGCGGGTAGGCTGCCGATGCCGTGGGCGGCACCGCGGGCTCTTCACTATTCAGCGACTGCGCGGGATCGGGCTCCCCATCCCACGGCTTGGCACCGCCTTTGTGCCCGAACAATTGCTGGGCGCGTTTCGATTGCGCGGGCTTGGGTGCGTCATTTTCGCCATTGTTGCTCATACCGCCTAAGATGCTGAGCCTATGCCATCCGCGCAAGGTGAAAGTGCCAAGCCAAAGGGAATTTGCGATTTTACGCACGCCCCTATCGCATTTGTGAGGGCACGCTGTCACTCTGTCCGATTAGGATGGGAAAGACGGCAAAGAAAAGCGGGAGAGCCGCTTTCAGGAGAGAGATGATGACCAAACTGCATTCGAGCCTAGGGCCCAATCCGCGCCTTGTGCGCATGTTCCTGATGGAAAAGGGGATCGAGGAGGGGCGCGATTTTGAACGGGTCCATTACGACATTATCACCGGCGAAAACCGGCAAGATGCCGATTACATCGCCAAAAATCCGCTGGGCACGATACCGACGCTGGAATTGGATGATGGCACCTGCCTCACGGAAAGCTGGCCGATTTGTGAGTTTATCGAAGAAAGCCACCCTGCACCCAATCTGTTTGGCGAAACTGCGCGCGAACGCGCTGAGGTGCGCAAATGGGCGCGGCTCTTCGATCAAGAAGTTGTGGTGCCGATGACCATGGGTTTTCGCGCAGGCGGCGGACGGCCAATGTTTGAGCCCCGCATGAGCGTCGTCAGCGCCGAAGCAGGCGCGGAACTATCGGCAATGTCCGATGAAAAATGGCGCTATTTCGACAGCGCTCTGGGTGACAGCAACCACTTCGCGCTCAGCCGCTTTACCTTTGCCGATCTCATAATCTTCTGCTTTGCAAATTTCGGCTTCACTGTGGGTTGGACACTGCCTGAGGGCACCGATAATCTCGCCCGCTTTATCGAAACGCACAACGCACGGCCAAGCGCGGCGATCTGGCAACAGGCGGAATAATGATCAACCTATCGGGCAAGGTCGCCATCGTCACGGGCTGTGCCAGCGGTATTGGCGCGGCGACCCTGCGGCGGTTGCGGGCAGATGGCGCGGATGTGCTGGGCACCGATGTGAATGCCGATTGGGGCAAGGATGTGTGCGCCGAAGCAGGCGCAGTCTTTGCCAGCCAAGACGTCGCCGATTTCGCCGCGTGGGATCGTATCGTTTCCCAAGCGACCGACCGGTGGGGCCGGCTCGATATTTTGGTCAACAATGCCGGGACAGTCTCATCCCTGTCGATCGAAGACGTGACCGATGAAGCGTGGGACCGGATTTACGACATCAACATCAAAGGAACGATGGCCGGATGCCGCGCAGCCATCGCCGCGATGAAGATCAATCCCGGTGGGTCGTCGGGCTCTATCATCAATATCAGCTCCACCTCAGCCATCGGAGCATTGCCGTCAGATGTAGCCTATTGTTCCAGCAAAGCGGCGGTGCGGGCGCTATCCAAATCGGTCGCCACGCATTGCGCAAAGGCGGGCTATAACATCCGCTGCAACACGGTCATTCCCGGAGCAACTGATACGAACATCCTTACTCAGGCAGAAAATGATGTGCCGGGATTGAAGCAGGCTGTGGCCGCCACGGTGCCGCTCAATCGCTTGGCCGATCCAGCGGAAACGGCGGCGGCGATTGCATTCCTCGCCTCAGACGAATGCCTCTATATGACAGGTTCAGAAATGGTGGTGGATGGCGCGATGATGTCGATCCATCCCGGTTTCTAGAGCTTTCACCTAACCCGATTGCGCCGCGTTGATCCGGGCCTCTTGCTTGCGAATTTCCGATCCGGCGGCGAGGAAGAACACAAATGACAACAATCCAGCCACCAAACAGGTGCCGAACACCGCGACATTCAGGCTGGCTGAGCCAAATTCGGGGGCAAGCGCGTCGCTGGTAAAGCCAATCACAAAGGGCCCCAGCGCCTGTCCGCACATATTGTTGATGAGCAATGCAAAGGCAAAAGCCATCGCCCGCTCCCCGCTGCCCGTATAGCTTTGAATGATCGCAATACTGGGGCCATTCTGAAACAGAAAAAGCAGATACCCGAACATGAAAAAGCCCAGAAACGCCTCCAGCGTTCCCGCTGTCAGGCACAAATAATACAGCGGCAAACAAGCGAGCGTTCCAATAGCCGGGATCCATGCCCGCCAACGCACATCACGCTTTGCCAAATGGTCTGCCAAGAACCCGCCGATAATCGGCCCTGGAATGCCGCCAATGATAAATGTCAGCCCCAAAATCATGCCGACATTGGCGGTGTCCATCTCAAAGTTTCGCAGCATGATCGGGGCGAGCCAGATCGCCATTGCATAGCCAATCGTTGTGGCAAGCGCCCACGCGATGCAGGTATAGACCAGCACCCGATTGCCCAAAAAGGATCGCAAAGTCGCGGACAAACTGGCCTGACCTACATCCAGTGCTTGCGGGGTATAGCGCCCTCGCTTGGGTTCTTTAAGCGTGAAATAGACGAGCAAGCCAAGGGCAATTCCCGGCAGACCGAGCAACACAAATGCCATGCGCCAACCGAAATACGAAGCCAGCAATCCGCCCGCTATCAACCCGCCACCTGTGCCAATCACCGCGCCCAGCGTATGAATGCTCATTGCGCGGCTAAGCTCACTTTTCTTGAAATAATCCGCCAGCAACGACACCGCAGGCGGCCCCGCTCCCCCTTCGCCAATTCCAACCCCCATACGCGCCAAAAACAGCGTCCAGAACCCGGTCGCGGCCCCGCACAAGGCGGTCATCGCGCTGTAAAATGCCAGAGAAGCAGAGACGATATTTTTGCGGTTCGACCTGTCCGCCAATCGGGCAATCGGAAACCCAGCCAAGACATAGAACAACGCAAAGGCTAGGCCAGTCAGCAGGCCAAGCTGGGTATCGCTGAGAGCAAACTCAGCCTTGATATCTTCGAGCAAGATCGACAGCACCAACCGATCCGCAATCGAAAACACAGCCGCCAGCGTCAGCAGGCCGAGCACATAATATCGATAGAGGCCGCCACTTGGGGCATCTTCCTTTTCGGTGTCCGTTTGAGGCGGCTCTGTGGTGCCAGCGTTAGTGATGGGGTCTGGCGTCCAGCCCATTGTCCACCGGGATCGTCAAACCGTTGAGGAAACGCGCCTCATCACTCGCCAGAAACAGGACGCAACCGGCAACATCGCGCGGATCGCCTAGGCCATCTTGCGGCAACGGCCCGCTATCAATTTCCATCAGATCTTCGCCCGCGCGGCCCGATATGTCACGCACCATCGGTGTCTCAATGCCGCCCGGCGCCAGAGCGTTGCAGCGGATGCCGTAACCCTCGTCCTGACAATGCATCGCGATGCTGCGCGTCATGGAAGAAATCGCCCCCTTTGCCGCTGTGTATGCCGGGATCATGGGGTATCCCATTAGGGCTGCGGTCGATGCCATGTTCACAATTGACGAACCGCCTCCGCCGTTGTTCTTATGCCGGTGCTTCATCAAAGGCAGCGCATATTTGCAGCCCAAAAACGTACCGCTGACATGAATGTCCAGGTGGAGCTTAAAGTGATCGAGGCTGCAGTCTTCGATGTTCTCAAAAATCACATTACCCGCATTGTTGACCAGAATATCCAACCCGCCGTGCCGCTCTTTCACGGCAATCATCACGTCTTTCCATTGCTGTTCATCGGTCACGTCCAACGCCATGGCATCGCCGCCGATGCTGTCTGCAACCGCGTGTGCCAATTCAACTTCGCGATCTGTGACGATCACCTTGGCCCCTTCGCTCGCCAATCGCTCGCAATCCGCTCTGCCAAGCCCCATGGCCCCGCCTGTCACAAGAGCCACTCGGCCCTCTACCCGTCCTGTCATTGTTGCTCTCTCCCAAAAGCGGTTGGTAGCGGCACAGACTAGGACCAGTGACAGCCCGCGCCACTACTTAAAGCGATGAGAAAAGTGAGAGGTGCGCGGTTGCGCCTTTGCTTTAGCCTCTTGTCCGACGCGGAGAGGGAAAGGCAGACAATGATCGACGCAGATGAAGTCGCCAGACTTAAGGCTTTGATGGAATGGGAAGGCGAACGCTCAACGCCGCCCAAGGACTTCCCTAAACTGCCAGATATGCCCGCCGCGCGTTACACATCGGCGGAATATTACGCGCTGGAACAAGAGCATGTCTTTCGCAAAAGCTGGCTGTTCGCGGGCCATATCGATGAAGTACCGGAACCCGGATGTTATATGCGCTGGCACAATGTGGGCGATCCGATCATCATTGTGCACGGCATGGATGGCGTGGTGCGCGCGTTCTACAACACTTGCCGCCATCGCGGCGCGCCGGTGGTGACAGAGGATTTTGGCAAATCTTCGCGGTTGATGTGCGGATACCACAATTGGACCTACAAAACCGACGGCACCCTTGTCGGAGTGCCCGAGCGACAGGATTTTCCGAAGGATTTTGACATGTCATGCCGGGGCCTGATCCCGGTACGCTGCGAAATGTTGGGCAATGTTATCTTCGTAAATTTTGATGAAGACGCCATGCCGCTCACCGAATGGATGGGGCCCTTGCTCGCAGAATGGGATGAATTCGCGTTTGACCGCGTTCGCCTTGCCGCGCGTTACTCGTTTGATCTCAATTGCAATTGGAAGGTTGCGATGGAGGCCAATATGGAGGTCTATCACGTTCCCTTCATCCATCCGGACACCGTCGCGCCGCTGGTCGATCCTAAGCGCAACTTGAACACGATGTATCCCAACGGCCATGCTCGGATGTTGGCCCCCGCACCGCGCGACACCAGCCGCGAACATGTGCGCGCGGTCGACAGCCCGCCAGAATGGCAACAGATTGAAAGCGTGGGAGAGTTGGGGCGCACCTGCACGCAAAGCTACACTTTGTTTCCCAATTGGGTCTCACCCCTGTCCAATTTCTTTGTGCCGCCGCTGGTGTTTTGGCCGACTTCTTTGACCACCACACGGATTGAATTGGTCACGATGGCGCTTGATTGGGGGGATGGCCCTACGCCTGATCTTTGGACCGTGCCGGATGACAGCAAACCGAATGGCCGCGATATGAGCCCGATCATTCTCGAAGACACCCAATTCGGCGAAGCGATCCAGAAATCAATGCAAAGCACAGCCTTCAAAAGCGTGCCGCTTTCTTATCAAGAAGCGCGCATCTATTCGTTCCATCAAAGCTGCGACCGGATGATCGGCGCGGCCAACATCCCCGATGGTCTGGCCGTTGATCCGGTGATCGGTGAAGAGTGGGTCTGGCCCAATGATCCGCGCATCGCAGAGATGGAAGCGGCAGAATAAGGCGCAGAAATTCGTCGCTGACCCCCTTACGCTTACGTAAGATGACGCTACGACATCCAGCTTTCACGCAATATTGTGGCCAAATGGACGCACTTTATTGGCCTCCCTAGCGCTTTTGCTAGATGAGCCGACAAATCCCTCTCCATACACTCTGGCCCACACTGACAGCTGTTTTTAAATACGGCGCAGGACCCTCATCGAGGGTTTGGGGAACTGGGAAGGGAGCACGCGCTCCTAACCTTAAAGGGAGAGAGCATGATGATCACACGTAACATCCAAATTGCCAACAATGACGGGCCCAATGGCGGACTGCGCCGCGCTTTGATGAGCGGCGCCGCAATTGCCGCTTTCGCCAGCGTTCCACAGGTTGCTTTCGCTCAAGATAGCGAAACCGAAGAGGCGCAAAACAGCGAATACGGCGACCGTGTGATCGTGGTTCAGGCCCGCCGCCAAGACGAAACACTGCAAGAAGTCCCGGTGACCGTTACGGTCATTGGCGGCGAAGTTCTCGATCAATACGGAGTTGACCAGGTCGCTGATGTGGTTAGCCGCGTTCCGACACTGAACGTGCAGGTCGGCGGCTCGGGCTCGGGCGGTCAGCTCAGCTTGCGGGGCGTCGGTTCTTCCAACATTTCAGCATCCTTCGATTCCGCGGTCGCCTTCGACTTTGATGGTGTTCAGGTATCGACCATGCGTTTGGTTCAGGCCGGTTTCTTCGACACCGCTCAGATTGACGTGCTGAAAGGTCCGCAATCTTTGTTCTTCGGTAAATCGGCATCGGCGGGCGTGTTCTCGATCAAATCCGCGGACCCAACATCAACTTGGGAAGTTGGCGGAGACGCACAATATGAATTCGAGGAGCAGGGCTATACGGTAGGCGGTTTCATTTCTGGCCCTATCTCTGACTCACTCGGAATCCGCGTCGCGGCACAATATAACGATATTGAGGACTTCATTGAATTGCAGCCCGGCACGCCGGCTGCCAATGGCGATTCTCGCGGGGCCAGCAACTTTGTTGGCCGCGTGACATTGGCTTACGAACCAAGCAGCCGGTTCGACGCCAATTTGAAAGTTCAATATGTTCGCAATGAGAATGATGGCGCTATCAGCCATGGCGATATCAATTGCGGTGCCAATGGCGTAGCGGATTCCATCGTTCTGCTTGGCGGCGGGATCATCATCGACCCGGGCTATGACTGCAATTCCACAGATGGTCTGCAATTCCTGCCTGATGCAGCAGCCGCATTGGGCGCTTCTATCCCAACCCCGTCGGCTGCGGCGGGCCGCGGTGGTGTGCCATTTGGCGAAACCGATCTGTTCTTTGCGCGGCTCAAATGGAACCTAGACATTAGCGACCATCTGACGCTCAATTCTTCCACCGGCTATCTTGATCTCGATGCTACCGATTTTGACTGCTATTCTTATGGTGGTGTTTTCGCAGATGGTTCCTCAGCGGGTGTTGGGTGTTCGGACCCGAACAACCAACTCCAACAATTCACGCAAGAAATTCGCCTCACATCCGACCTTGATGGTCCGTTCAACTTCATGGTCGGCGCGTTCTACGAAACACGCGATTTTGTGTTTGATACGGCAGAGCAAGCGGCAAACATTTCGCTGCTTTCGCCTGATCCCGTCACAGGCTTCACAACCGATTATGATCGGCGTCACGAAACAACAACAGATGCATATTCTGTTTTCGGCAGTGTGATCTTTGACATCACCGATGACCTCGAATTGTCTGGCGGCATTCGCTACACTGACGAGGATAAAGCGAACACGATTAGCATCCCTTATGTGCACGCCTTCCTTGCCGGCGGCGCATTCTTGAATTCAGGATTCTTCACAGGGCCAATCAAATTTAGCGATGACAACTTTTCGCCAGAAGTAACCCTGCGTTATCAAGCGGCTGACGACATCAATATCTTCGCTTCTTATAAGACTGGCTTCAAATCGGGCGGGATCGATAACTCTGCGCTCCCAACCAACAGTCTCGCGGTCGCAGCGGCCAACAACGATTTCGGTGCGCTGGTCTACGATTCAGAAACAAGTGAAGGCGGTGAGATTGGCGTTAAGACGCAGTTTGCTGGCCGAACTCTAACCCTGAACGCAACCGCTTATTACTATGTGTTCGATAATCTGCAGGTGCAGAACTTTGATGCGATCGCGATCCAGTTCTCCACTCTGAATGCTGGTGAACTGACCACACAGGGTCTTGATCTGGAAATGAACTGGAGGACCCCTGTTGAGGGACTCACTCTTTCGGGCAATTTCTCTTATCTCGATGCCCAGTTCAGCGACACGTTCGTCACCCAAAGCGGCGATGATCTTGACGGTCGGGGCGCGGCCCGTGCACCAAAATGGTCGGGTAACCTTGCATTTGACTGGATGATCCCGGTTGGCGACAGCTTGGAAATCGGCCTGGGCGGCAACGCCATTTACTCGGGCAGCTACTTCACCAACGAAGACACGCTGACCGATTTCCGTCAGGACAGCTATGTCGCTTTGGACGCGCGCGCTTCGATCGGCGATGCTGAGGGTAAGTGGAAACTGTCACTCGTCGGCACGAACATCACTGATGAGATTTGGGCGAACACCACTGGCGGCCGGCCGTTCCTGCCAGCTGACGGCGATGACTTCGTCGTCACGCAAAACCGCGGGCGTCAGATCTTCGTGGAAACCAGCTTCCGGTTCTAAGAGGCGCTAACTTTTTGGACCAAAGCTTCGGGCGGGCCGCAAGGCTCGCCCGTTTGGTTTTGGAGCCACCTGCCAAAAACACGCATTGCGCAAGTCGCACGAAGCGGCGCATTCTGACATCGAACGCAATCAAGGATCACACAATGTCGCGTGAAAAACTCGTCACTATGACCCGCAATCTCATTGATCACGGCGCCGCCGATACGATGGAATATGCGGACGAAGTCGTGTCAGTGCCAGCCAGCACCTACACCGATCCCGACCTTTTTGAGCTGGAAAAACGCAACATTTTTCGCCGTCTGCCGTTGATGGTCGCTCCGTCTTGCGAATTGCCAGAACCCGGCGATTACAAAGCGATGGATATTTGCGGTGTGCCGCTGCTGTTGACCCGGCAGCGCGATGGCAGCGTCGCTGCGTTTCTCAACATGTGTTCCCACCGCGGCAATCCTGTCGTGCCAGATGGCACCGGCAATGCTTCGCGCTTCACCTGCGGTTATCATGGTTGGACATTTAAGAATGATGGCGATTTGGTCGGGGTGGCCTCTGCCAAGGATTTCGGAGCGGTCGATAAAGCAGCGCTTTGCCTAAAGCGATTCCCGTCTCACGAAAGCGCTGGCTTAATCTGGGCAACGCTGAACCTCGATTCCAAGCTTTCGATTGCCGATTATCTGTGCGGATATGATGACCTGCTTTCGGCATTCGGGTTTGATGGATGGACGCTGTTTGCTCAACGCACGCTGTCGGGGCCCAACTGGAAGACCGCCTATGATGGATATCTCGATTTCTATCACTTGCCAGTGCTGCACAAAGACACATTTGGTGCAGACTTCTACAACCGAGCCAATTTCTTCTTTTGGGGGCCACATCAACGGCTTTCCGCTCCGTCAAAAATGGCAACCCGCGTGGGCTCCGATATCGAAGAAGATCTATCGCAGATGAGCGATGCTGAGCTACCTGACGATGCGTTGCTCTCGGGTGTCTGGACGATCTTCCCGCATATCTCGATCGCCAGCTTTTACGGCGGCGGGCAACGCGGAGCGATGATTTCGCAGCTCTTCCCAGGCAAGACTGTAGGCGAAAGCTACACCACGCAGTTCTACGTCATGGAAAATCAGCCGCAAACAGAGGCTGATATCAAATCTGCGCATGAACAATTCGACTTCCTAGAGGTCGTTGTGCGTGATGAGGATTACGCCACCGGCAAACGTCAGCATGAGGCGCTGCAATCTGGGCTTCTGAAAGATGTGCTGTTCGGCAAGAACGAACGCGGCGGTCAGGTCTTTCACCAATGGGCCGCAAAACTCACCAATGCGAGCGATGACGAATTGCTTGATATTTTCGCAGCGGAGCAACGCGAAGCGGCTGAATAAGTCAGGAAAGCGGAGCGATATATCCGCCATCTGCCGTTTCAACCGTGACCGTGCGTGACACACCCGCCATGCCGAAACGCCGAATATAGACTTTGAGGCTCGTCGATTCTCCGGCCTCAACCACAGTCTCTACACAATTGTGGGACCAGTTGTTTTGACCCAATGCGACCGCGAAGGCGGCGTTCTGAGAATTGGCAGGGTCATCCAAAGTCATGACCACATCGCTGGGGCAAATGCGAAGATTGCGAGCCGCGCTTTCGGTGTTGGTCACGTCGAAAGTCCAGCGTTCCCAAGAATCGGAAACCGCTCTTCCCGAAACCTCTTCCAAACTGGAAACAAACGGCGTCGCAGCAGAGGCGAGGGTCAAGGCATAGAGGGAAAGAAGCATAGTATTTCTCCTTAAAGCTCTGAATTCTAGGGATATGAATTCGATCTATTGTTTGGCCACGCTACTGATTTTCTTACGAAACGGCAAGAGCGTCCTTATTGCGCGGTGTATCCGCCATCGACCACAGCTTTGGGACTTGTCGGATTGTCATTGAACTGTCTGCGTTGGGCCGGGAGCGCGGTCGCAGACATACCGCAAGTTCAATTCAACTCATCCTACTTCTCAATTTAGTCAAGGCTCACGCGCCTTCTAATTTGCTTTCCATTTACAATACCTAATCCAAGACGCTCATCATTAAAGCGGCTATCGGCAGAGTTGTCCCGATTATCGCCCATCAAAAAGTACTGGTCATCGGAAAGCGTAATTTCTGCAAAATTGTCGCTTGGGGATTCTGGATAAAGGTCGAGTATGAAATAGGGTGGGCCACCTCCGGGAAGCCGTTCGCGAAGCCTTGAGGATGGCCGCGATGTATACTCGTCATCGGTCGTGTAGGTTCCGGCTGGTACCTGTTCTACAGCATCTCCATTCAATATGACCTGCCCCTCTGCGATAGCAATCGTGTCGCCGGGTAAAGCGATGAGACGCACGACATAATCCTCTTCCGATTTAGCTCTCACGATCAAAATATCGCCGCGCCGCACGTCTTTTGCTTTGACCGAAAAGGCCATAATTTCTGTGCCTTTGGGAAGGGTTGGCTCCATCACGGTGTTTGCTGTATGGTAAGTCTGAACGGGCATTAAATCCCTCACGTTTTGAACATCAGAACATCCTGCGATCAGCAGAAGTGCAGAAATGCAAACAACCATTCTGTACGGAAAACTAGTCATTTAGAATTGATAGCACGAATATAACGCCGGACAATCCGTCTTGAAGTTTGTCGGTA
Organism: uncultured Erythrobacter sp.; assembly: GCA_947502815.1. Taxonomy (GTDB): domain Bacteria; phylum Pseudomonadota; class Alphaproteobacteria; order Sphingomonadales; family Sphingomonadaceae; genus Erythrobacter. The sequence goes on along the minus strand of CANNBH010000001.1, from coordinate 210,600 downwards.
CTTTCCAGGGTGGGTATACACCCTAAAACAGCTTTGACCTGACTGTCCGCAATTGGGTGGTTAGCCGACAATCCGCTTTCATTTCCATATCAGCCGGACGGGACCAGCCCACACCTACCCAAACGCGGGCCGCGAATTGCTTTCACCCCAATCCTGCCGCTTAGTCCAATCCGCCATCGTCTCTAGCGTGCCCTCCATTTCGGGGAAACGTTCGAAAACGTGGTCCATATCCACCGCAAACGGTTGAGATGGCGAAGCGTTGTTGAATTCGTAAAACGCCGCGATACCTTTGGCGAATTCTTCGCGCATTTCGGCGGGCATTGAATCTCCCGCCGCATCGACGAGGTAACGACCAAATTCATCCGGAGTGCAGGGATCATAGGCAATGTCTTTGTCCAATGCATCGGACAGGCACTGGGTCACTTGTTTGCCGACCAATCGCTCTGGCCCGCCAATATTGATCCATGCGCCTTCCATGTCAGGCCGTTCCAGACTGGCCAACATGAACCGTGCGACATCGTCCAGGCTGATCCAGTTCGCTTCCAGACCTGGGTTGTGAGGATAGACGTAACGCCCTTCATTGACGATAAAGGGCCGCGCCCAATTGGTCAGCAGGTTGTCCATAAACAGCACGCTGCCAAACACCGTTCCAGGGCAGCCCGAACGCCACAATGCGTTGATTGCCTTGGTGTTCTCAGCATAGGTGAATGCATCGCCGGGACGATCAGGAATCCAGCCTGACGTGTTCCAAACCAAACGTTTTACGCCCAGCTTAGCCGCAGCTTTTCCAAGATCACCAAGTACGGTCGCCCGATCAGAGCGCGCCTGCAACGGCTGAGTGTAGAAAATATAATCCGATCCTTCGAGCGCTTGCTCAAAGGAAGTTGGGTCGTAGATATCCATGCTGCGGATTTCGACATTCTCGATCCCCTCAATCTTGGCACCGGCGAACGGGTCTTCCTGTCGCGAAATCGCGCGCACTTCGTATCCTGCTTTCAGGGCCTGATCGACCTGAGCCAAGCCTTGGCGCCCCGATGCGCTAACTACTGTAATAAGTGCCATGATGCCTCTCCATATCTATCCGGCAAAGCTTACGAAACACCGCCCATTCGCGCACCGCGCCAAAGTGATAGCGCCCTAGCAAGAGCCCTAACAAAAGGGAGGCTTGCCGAAGCAACACCTTCGCCGGACAAAGGCCGCCATGCAAAACCGATTTTGGCGCATCGAAAATCGTCCCCAAGGCACCGACTTTGCCAGCGCATTGGCGCTGGTGGAGGAGGCTCTGCCTGAGCTCGCTCAGGGCGAAATCCGCATCCGCAACGCAATGCTATCCATGGATGCCGGCACGCGGCTTTGGCTGACTGACCGGGAGGATGGATATCAACCGCCTCTGCCCACTGGCGCGCCAATGACAGGCCTCGTCGTGGGCGAAGTTGTTGCGAGCCGCGCGGATGGCTTTGCCGAAGGAGACCTTGTGCGGGCCTTTGGCGTGTGGGGCGCTCTTAGCCAGGTGGATGCGGTTATGAGCGGAGCGATCAAACTTGATCCCACCGTTGAGGATAGGCGCGCATGGTTCGGTCCGCTGGGCATGAACGGTTGGACCGCGCTTTGGGGCATTGAAGAAACTGGGGCCGCAAAACCGGGTGAACGCGTGCTCGTTTCCGCCGCTGCTGGAGCAACCGGCGTGCTCGCCGTGCAAATCGCAAAATTGCTGGGCTGTGAGGCATGGGGGATTGCGGGCGGCGCGGAAAAGTGCGGGTTCTTAACCGGCGAGCTCGGGATTGCAGGCGCGGTGGATTATAAAGCGGGAAATGTCGGCGATCAGTTGCAGGTCGCGGGCGGCATTGACGTCTATTTCGACAATGTTGGCGGGCCCATGCTTGACGATATTATCCCCTGCATGAACCATTACGGGCGGATCGCCCTATGCGGCTTGCTCCATGACTATAGCAGCGGCACGCGCACCGCGCCGCGCGAATATGATCAAATCTTGATGCGCCGATTGCGAGTCGAAGGGTTCTTTAGCCCGGACTTTATGGATCAAGGCGAACGCCTCACCGCGCGGCTGCGTGGCTGGCATGAAGAGGGTAAGCTTGTCATGCCCTATGACGTAACGCAGGGGCTGGAAAACACGCTCTCCGCCTATGCAAAACTCTTCACCGGCGGCAATATCGGCAAAGTTATCGTGGAGCTTTAAATCATGACAGGAACGTTAGAAGATCGCGCCGCGATTCAGGACATCCTCGCCGCCTATGCTCATGCTATCGACCGTCGGAGGTGGGGCATGATGGACCGTGTGTTTCATGAAGACGCGCAGTTCGGGTTTGGAGTGATCTCGGGGGATTGGCGCGGCTTTGTGGAACAAGCCCGAACCGTCATCGACCCTTGTCTGGCGACACAACATCAGCTGGGTCAAACGCTGTATAATTTTGAAGATGGCAGTGTCTGCCACACCGAAACATACATGACCGCAATGCACACGGTCCCGGCAGGCTATCCCAACGAGATCGCGTTCGAAGACAAAGGCGAGATCTATTCGGTTGTGATCGCCGGGCGGTATATCGACCGGTTCGAAAAACGCGATGGCGAATGGCGCATCGCACAGCGCACTGGCGTGTATGATTGGCGCGAATTTCGCATGGCCGAAGGGGTGGACCTTTCTGAACTACCCGATGGGTTCTGCGGCACCCACGATGAAAGCGACCCATCCACGCCGGTTGCGGCCCGCTTTTTGGGCTAAGCTCGCCGAAAAGCAAAGACGCCGTTCATCGTCGCAATCGCCGTATCTGCGCGCATGATGGTGCCCGATGTATAGGCGGTGCGGCCACCAATTCGGTCAATCCGCACATCGGCCTCCAACCAATCACCCAGTTTTGCGCCCTCAAGATAATTGACCTGCAGCGTGATCGTCGCAGGGGCCAGTCGCGGGCGTTCGGCATCGTAAACCGCGTGGCTTAGCGCAACATCAGCGAAGGTAGAGATGACCCCGCCATGCGCGGCATCCTGATAATTGATGTGATGCGCGCAAATCCGCAGGCCCACCACCATTGGACCGCCCGCGCGTTCTTTCAGAAAATACGGGCCGCCGTGATCAAGAAAACCGGGTGTGAATTCTGCTTTTGCAAAGCCTTCGGGGATGATCGCATCTGTCATTTCCCTGCTATACACATGGCCCCGCCGGTTGGGCCGCTATGAATTGTGCCAATGCCCCCAAACGCCGACCGCGAGTAGCGTGGAACTCTATGGGAAATGATACAATGATCGAAGCGAGCTCTTTTTGCGACATCGTGCGCGAACATGCGCGAAATTCTCCGGATACTGACGCGTTTACCTTTGGCGATGAAACGATGTCTTTCGGCGCGCTGGATGAAGGCAGCAACCGGGTGGCACACGCGCTGATGGCGCTGGGTGTGACCAAGGGGGAGCGGGTCTCCTTCCTTGGCAAAAACCACCCGCTTTATTTCGAGGCCCTGTTGGGAGCGGCAAAAATTGGAGCGGTGATGACACCGGTCAACTGGCGCCTGGCTGCACCAGAGGTCGCCTATATCCTATCCAATTGCGAAGCGCGCGTTGTGTTTGTAGGCGAAGGTTTTACCGATATGCTCGCGCAGGTGCGCAGCGAAACGCCGTTGGTCGAACACGTTATCGGCATTGACGCACCAGACCATGATGGGACCGATTATCGCGGTTGGAGAGACGGCTTTGCCGCTGATCCGGTCACCGCTCAGGTCGGTCTCGCAGACGACGCGCTTCAGCTTTACACATCGGGCACGACTGGCCGCCCCAAAGGTGCGGTGATGACGCATGGCTCAATCTTATCGAGCGCCAATTCCGCGGCCGAAAACGAAAAACGCCATTGGCAAGAACCCGTCGAAGGGGACGTTACCCTTTTGGCCATGCCGTGTTTCCATATCAGCGGCACCGGGACCGGCATTGGCACAATGATCGCGGGTTCAAACTCTATCGTTTTGCCCGAGTATGATCCGGCGCAGGCGCTCGATCTGATCCAGAATTTCAACATATCGAAGATCTTTCTGGTTCCAGCCGCCATTCAAATCCTACTCAATCATCCGCGCGTGAGTGAGGTCGATTTCAGTCGCCTGAAATTCGTCACCTATGGCGCATCGCCGATCCCGCTGGAATTGATGCGTCAGGCAATGGACGTGTTGGGATGCGGGTTTGTCCAGATGTACGGAATGACCGAGACAAGCGGCACCATCGTTGCGCTGGACCCCGAAGATCACGTGCCCGAAGGCTCCCCCAAAATGCGCAGCGTCGGGACGCCGCTCGCCGGAGTGGAAGTCAAAATTATCGATGAAGACGGCGCCCCTGTGGCCGCCAATGAAGTCGGCGAAATTGCGACGCGCTCATCAAAGAATATGAGCCGCTATTGGAACAACCCGGACGCCACCGCCGAAACAATTGATGCAGACGGCTGGCTGCGCACAGGGGATGCAGGATACCTTGATGAAGACGGGTATCTCTACATCCACGACCGGGTGAAGGACATGATCATATCCGGCGGCGAAAACATCTACCCCGCTGAGGTTGAGAACGCGGTCTATTCCCACCCCAAGGTCGCCGATGTCGCCGTAATCGGTGTGCCAAGTGAAAAATGGGGCGAGGCGGTGAAAGCTTGCGTCGTGGTGAAAGAGGGCGAGACATTGAGCGAAGCCGATCTGATCGCCCATTCGCGTCACCATATTGCGGGCTACAAATGCCCCAAATCGGTCGATTTTATTGAAGCATTGCCGCGCAATCCATCGGGCAAAATCCTGCGCCGCGAACTGCGCGCGCCCTATTGGGCAGGTAAGGACCGGGCGGTCAATTGATGCCAGAAATGCTGGGTTTACCGGTCCGGCAGGTCGCCTATTTCGTGCCCGAAATTGAAGCGGCCGCGCGTGCGCATTCGGCGCAATTTGGTTCCGGCCCCTTCTTTATTCTGCGTCATGTCGCTCTTGCCAAGAACGCGCATCGGGGCATCCCGCAGCGCTTCGACCATTCCTCTGCCTATGGCCAATGGGGCGATGTGATGATCGAATTTGTGCAGCAGCATGGGGATGAACCCAGCGCAATGCACGACCTGTTTCCAGCCGGCTCTGGCCGATATGGTTTGCATCACATGGCGGTTTTTGTGGACGATCTCGACGCGGACATTGCCGATTTCGAAGCGGCTGGCTTCCCCCTCGCCCAGCTATCAGAAACGCCCGATGGCATGCGCTTTGCCTTTGTTGATGCGGCAAGCACGATTGGCCACATGATCGAATTGTATGAACCCAGCGATGCACTCACTGGGTTTTACACCTTCGTGAAAGATGCAGCGCAAGGGTGGGACGGGGCGAAACCGGTCCGCGAATTGGGTTGAAACTTTACGCCGTCAGGCCGGGCAGATCGACATGCGCGGCGCGGCATTCCGCATCGGCCAGCGCCGCGACAACTGAAAAGGCAACATAGCGCTCCTCGCCCAATTCCGCGACCACAGCGGCGGCCTCTTCATCGGTGATGGCCGTGTGTTCAAACGGCATTCGCCGCGCATAGGCGAGCCATGCGGCATCTTCTGGCGGGGCCTCAATCGGGGCCGTGTCGCCCGGAGCATTCTCCAACCCGTGCACCCGAGCCACAGCATGCCGGATTTGTGCTGTCATCGTCTCACCCAAAGCTGCATGTGACGCATCACGGAACTTCGCGTATTTTACGCCCAAATCTGAACCCGCGCTTGTGCCATTGCCCAGCGCCTCCGTTACTGGCCCGCTCATGCTGGGCCCGCCTCAACCAGGACTGGGGCAGGTGTCGGCAGCACGGTGCGATCCATCGCCTCCGGCTCCAACCCCATTGTGATCAGCGCCTTTGCCAAAGCCAGAAACAGCGTCAGCCCAAGGCCCAATTCGGCGATCTGTTCTGGCGACAAATGCCGCTGCAACGCGGCCTTTGCATCGCCGGTTAGCAATTCGGGATCATGGATCACCGCATCGGTGAATTTGAGCACCGCCTTTTCCGCATCGCTCAGCCTGTCCGATGTTTCATAACCCCAGTCGATGTCATCAACGATTTCCTCGCCAAGCCCTTGCCCCACTGCCTTGTCGAACCGGACATTGCGGCAGAAACCGCATTCGGTGACACGCGCATTGCGCATGCGCGCGACTTCTTTGAGCCGGGCCGACAACACATCGCTGCCCCAGAACGCAGCGTAAAGTTCGCCAAAACTCTCCGCAATGGCGGGTTGATGGGCCAGACCATTGCCGAATTGAGCAGGCTCTCCCGGAATGGCGGAGGATATGCGGGGCGTGGTGGACATGATCACTCTCCTATCCGGTGCACACTACCCCCATATCGACCCCGTCTGCCCCTCCACATTTTCGCAGGGGGCCTGATCGCCGGCGCATGCCACAAAGGCCGCGCACCAACAGGAGGTCCCAATGGTAGGCGAAGCACAGCGAGTGATTGAACAGTTTTGGCAAATTCAGGACGCGGGCGACTACACGAAACTGGCGCCATTGTTTGCAGATGACGCCTTACTCGAAGACCCCATTTGGGGCCGATATGAAGGGCGCGAGGCGATCCTTGGGTTTATGACCACCATGGTTAAGGAGATGGGGGAGCGCAAAATCCGCTTTACCGTCGATGAGATTTGCGGCGACGATCATGCGGTGTGGGCGCGGTGGACAATGCACACTCCCGATGGCGCGCAAGGCGGGGTTGGCATCTACAAAGTGTCAGGCGGACAATTGACCTATTACCGCGACTATCTCGACCCGCCAGTGGAGGAAAAATGAGATGACCAACACAGTCTTGCGTGAGGATTTTGACGGGTGGGCACAGCTGACGCTGAACCGTCCAGACAAGCTCAATTCTTTAACGGTTGAGATGTTTGCCGAATTGCGCGCGCATGTGGCGGACCTTGCCAGCAGCAGTGGGATTGGCTGCGTTGTGTTGCGCGGCGCGGGCAAGTGCTTTTCTGCCGGACATGACCTTGGCGGAATTGCCGAAGGCGAAGCACCGCCAAGCAAAGGGTGGCATTCCGAAGCGCTGCGCATGCTCGAAAAACTGCCCATCCCGGTGGTCGCAGCGGTGCATGGGCATTGTTACACCGGCGCGCTCGAAGTGGCCTTGGCGGCGGATTTCATAGTCGCCAATGACAACGCCCGCTTTGGCGACAGCAAAGCGGTTGATGTTCACAACCCAAATGTTTGGCGCAGACGAAGCGGTTCGGATCGGATTGGCCGAATACACCGTGCCCGATGACGAATTTGATGCCGAGATTGCACGGGTGGCGGCGCAGATTGCGGCGCAAAGCCATTTCAGCCACGCCGCAATCAAACGCTTGCTAGACCGAGCCGATGGAAAGCCCGCCGACGATGCTCTGATCCGCGAATGGATGGACGGCGAAGGACGCGGGCCGGATATGGAAGAGCGGATCGGCGCGTTCAGATCAAAATAGGGCGCTCAAGATAGCTTCATCACAGCCGCCGGTATGCCGGATGGTTCGGCCGATCGATTTTAAGAGTCGGCAGAGGAAATTCGGGGTCGGGTTCAAATCCGGGTTGATCCGTCAGAGGGCTTTTCCAATCAACGATGTAAGTGCGCGCGGAAATTCGCCATTCGCCGTCTCTCTTCTCCCACTCATCAAGGTAGCGCCCGCCGATCATGTCGCCTGCAATGGTGCCATCATCCTGCATCCGCCCGCCGCCGAAAATGCCGTAACATTCGCTGCTGGCAGACGTGCGCGCATGGAACTTGATCAGCGGAACCGACAGCATATGCCACCGTCGCGCAAGGCCGCTTTCGGTTGCCATCACGACGGGGAGAAAGTCCTTTGCTGTGCCGGTGAAAAACCCATATTCAATATGCGCATCCGGCCAGTAACAGCTCGCCTGCCCCTCTGCATCGAGCCAGTCGAGTGTGCGGCAATATCGCTGAATGACATCGCCAATTGCCTGCTTGTCGATCAATTCCTGCAAAACCTGCTCCACGTCGCGTCCTCCCCAATCCGACAGTTGCTGAGCCGGTCTATCGGCCCGATTGTCTGTGCAACGCCATCATCAGTTTCGGGAGGACTCCATGGCCACTAACGCAGGAACACCGAGCATCAACCTGTTCGACGCCGATCTGCAACAATGCCCCTATGACGCGTATAAACACCTGCGTGATGAGGCCCCGGTCTACCATATTCCCGGCACGGAAATGTATGTCGTCTCTCGCTATGACGACGTGCGTGCCGTGCTCATGGACCCGCAGCGCTTTCCCAGCTCCTCTGCCGACACGCCGTTCCGCGCCAGCGCTGGCAATGTGGAACGCGGCGCGATGGTTGCGGCCCGCTTTGAAGAGAAAGGCTGGGTCCCTGCGCCGACATTGAATGGCCGCGATGACCCCAACCACAAACAGATGCGGGCCATGTTCAATCAGGCGTTTAAACCGTCGCGGATCAAGGAGATCGACCATCAAGTCGAAGGGCTGGCCTATGATTTGATCGACGGATTTATTGGTGATGGCCACTGCGAATGGGTCAAACAATTTTGCGTGCCGCTGCCGCTGTTCATCATCGGCGAGCAGATGGGCGCAAAGCGCGAGGACATGTGGCGGATAAAGCGGTGGACCGATGCGTTCTTTCAGCGGATTTCCCTGATGCTGCCCGAAGACCAACATATGGAAATGGTCGACCGCGAGATTGAGGCACAAAACTACTTTCAGCCGATCTTTGAAAAGCTGCGCAAGCACCCCGACGACACACTAATCTCTGTGCTCGTTAACACCGTGATCGAAGAATGGGGCCGCACGCTTACCGACAATGAACTGCACGGTGAGATGATGGCAGACACATTTGTCGGCGGCAGCGAGACAACCACCAACGCTCTGGCTGCGGGGATGAAACTGCTCATCGAGAACAAGGATGTTTGGCACCAGCTGAAGTCCGATCCCGGCCGCTATATGAAAACCTTTGTTGAGGAAGTCGTGCGATTGGAAAGCCCGGTGCAATCTCTGATGCGGTTTGTGCGCGACGACACCGAATTGGCGGGTGTCACGATCCCAGCTGGATCAATGATCAACATCCGCTTTGCCGCCGCCAACCGCGATGAACGGGCGTTTGAGTGCCCGGAAAAACTCGATCTCGACCGGCCAAAACCGGGCTCTCACATGGGCTTTGGATCAGGCACACACCACTGTTTGGGCGCACCCTTGGCCCGGCGCGAACTCATCTGGGGCTTCACCGCTGTGGTCGACCGGTTTGAGGACATGCACTTTGCACAAGGTAAGAATGATTTCACTTACCACCCGCATTTCCTGCTACGCTCACTCAAAGAACTGCACATCGAATTTGAACCCAAGAAAGCTTAGGCGTTCCAGGTTCAGCCGTTCGCCCGCGCCGCTGTTCGACCGGCGATATAGCCAAAGGTGAGCGCCGGGCCGAGTGTGCCGCCGGCCCCCGCATAGATGCCGCCTGTTGGGCAGGCGATGGCGTTACCTGCGCCATACAATCCCTCAATCGGATCGCCATCGTGGCCCAATATCCGCGCCGCGCCGTCTGTGCGCGCGCCGCCATTGGTGCCGAGCAAGCCCATGCGAATTTCCACCGCATAAAACGGCCCGCGCGCAATCTCGCCTAGGGTTACGGCCGTGCCTTCTCTGCTGCGATCGCCGTAGAAATGATCATAGGCGCTGGTCCCGCGCTCAAAATCCAGATCTTCGCCGGTGTTCGCAAAGCCATTGAACCGCTGAACCGTGGCAGACAAAGCCTCCGCCGGAACGCCGATTTTCTCCGCCAGCTCCTCCAAACTGTCCGCTCGCATCACCCAATCTTGCACGGGCTGGCCCGGCAGGCGCAGGCCGATTGGGTAGCGCTCGACATAGTCTTCATCAAAGATCAGCCACGCTGGCAGGTTGGGGTAATCATAGCTCTGCGGGTCAAATTGATGGAACGCCCCGGCCAGCGCAGAGTAATTCGCTGCTTCGTTGCAGAACCGTTCCCCTTTGCGATTGACCATGATCGAATGCGGCACGGTGCGCTCAATCAAAACAGGCTGAGCCCGCTGCTCCCCTGTGGGCCATGGCGCATCGGGTGTGACCAAGGTTGGCGCCCACCACCCTTGCGTCATATTGCCCAGCTTCGCGCCATTTTCCATAGCCAGCGAATGGCCATCGCCGCGTGCGGTCGGCGGGCTGGCGGGGGCATCCATCGGCCCGCGTAGGAATGTTTGGCGCTTGTCTTCATCCCATTCAAAGCCGCCGGTCGTGATGATCACGCCGTTGCGGGCTTTCATGCTGAACGGCTCCCCTCCCCGCGTGCCTTCGATGCCCGTGATCCGGCCTTGATCCTTGACCAGCCGCTTTGTCTCAACCTCCAAAATCGGCTCAATCCCGCGATCGAGGCACGCCTTAAGCAGCCGCCCGATCATCGCCTGACCAAAACCGCGTTCATTGTTGGCCATGCGCCGGCCAAGCTCTTCGGGTGGGACGATCCCGCTGCCCCCACCCAAAGGCGTTTCGCGCAGCATCATTGGCTTTGGCTCTTCGATGGCGGTGATCCGGCCGGCCCATTCGCCCAACTCGCCCAAAGCGAACAGGTCATGGTCCAGCGCGCGCCCGCCTTCGGGTTTGGCTCCGGGCCGGTCGAGGTAATAATCGGGATAGCCCTCCAGCAGCGCGACTTTCATCGCGCCTGTGTCCTCTAAGAACGCGAGCGCCTCTGGCCCAGTGTCGACGAAAGCTTCGAGCGTTTCATCCACCAGATCGCCGTGATCCAGACTGCGAAAATAGGCGAGCGCTTCATCGCGGCTGTCTGCCATTCCGGCGGCGCGTTGGCGCGGATTGTCCGCCACCCAAATGACCCCGCCCGAAATTGCGCCGGTGCCCCCGATGCGGTCAAACCGCTCGATCAAGGCAACGCTTGCGCCTGCTTCATGGGCGGCCAAGGCGGCGGTCATGCCAGCCGGGCCGCAGCCTAGGATGATTATGTCTGTTTCGGTCATGGCAGCCATAAGGCAGCAGCGGCGGGCGGCGCGCAACTCGCACTTTTGCGTTTCCTACTCAAACCGAGCGGGTCAGACTGGTGGCAATCACCAATACGAACGACATGGCCAAAATGGAAAGTTACACTCGATTTGCGAAAACTCCCGGAAATCCGCCAAAAATGCGCCGTTTCCCGTTCGTAAAAATGGGCAAAGCGGTCCATGTCTACCCGCGATTCGGAACAGCAAGCGTTCGGCAGACGGCGGGCAAGACCGCCCTCACTTTAGCAAGGTGTTTGCGTCTGCGCAGTGCGCTACGACCGCGCATAAAGGAGAGATAGTATGAAACTCGAAGGCAAAGTCGCAGCGATCACAGGCGGAACAGCAGGTTTGGGACGCGGCATTGCCGAAGCGTTTCTGGCCGAAGGTGCAAAGGTCGCTCTGTTTGCGCGCAACCCGGAAAAGGGCGCGAAGGTCGTCGAACAACTGCGGGTCGGGCGCGGCAGCAAAGACCGGGTGATCTTCGTTGCCGGCGATGTTATGCAGCAAGCAGACGTCGAAGGCTTCATCGACACGGTTGTCGACACGTTCGGCACAATCGACATTTTGGTCAACAATGCAGGCGGCGCGGGCGATCTACAACCGTTGGTCAACCTATCCGATGAAGCCTTTGACGAGGCGATGAAATGGAACGTCTATTCCACCTTTTGGGCCTGCCGCCGCGCTTTGCCGCCGATGGTCGCAAAGGGCGATGGGCGGATCATCAATATGTCGTCGATGGAAGGCAAACATGGCAAGCCCGTCTTCACCGCATACACAGCGGCAAAACACGCGGTGAACGGCCTCACCAAAAGCTTGGCGCGCGAAGTGGGAGAGGCGGGTGTGACTGTTAACTCCATTTGCCCCGGTTTGGTTGTGACCGATATTATCAAGAACAACGGGCCCGAAACCGCCAAGGCGATGGGAATGGAATTTGACGATATGATCGCAATGTTCGCATCCGAAGCCGCGATCAAACGTCCCAACACAGTCGAAGAAATCGCCGCAATGGCGCTGCTGCTCGCTTCGAAAGAAGGCGCGGGAATTACCGGCGCAAACTTAAGCGTGGATGGCGGAACCGCGCAGTTTTAGAGAAAGACTGGAACGTCATCGCGATAACAGTAATTTAGCTTTCGATTGCTAGCAGGGTCCGATGCTCAAGGATTATGTGCGATGTATACGATAACGGCTTTATTGGAGCGGAACCGGGTCGAAGTCATGTTCGATGGCGCCCACGACTATGATTACCTGGTGTTTTCGCAAGAGCTCAAGGACGCTGCGCTCGCAGTCCGCTCAAACCAAGGTCACTTTGATCTGCTTGTCGATTTCACGACTGGCCAAGTTTTACCGCAGGAAAACGCCGCTCAAAGCGAGCGCAATATTGCCTGGTGCATTGCCAATGGCATGCGCAAATCGGCCAATGTGATGACCACAATCATCCAAAAAATTCAGGTTAAGCGGATTTCGCACCGCGATGAAAAGCTCGGTTATTTCGAGACCCGCGAAGAGGCAGAGAAGTGGTTGGATAGCTAGGGCTATACGCTCCTAACTCTCCGCAGCAGCGGCCTGGGCTGCCATTGCGGCCCCTACCGCAGCCTCAATATCCTTGGCTTGGGGGTTGCCGCGGATCGTTAACCCGCCATTGGGTTGAATATTCTGACCGGTCACAAACGCGTGATCACCGCTGAGCCATAGGCAAGCATGGGCGACGTCTTCGGAAGTGTTGAGCCGTCCCATCGGGTATCGCGGCAGAAATGCATCGACGATGCCGGGGGTCTGGAAAGCGCCTTCGGTCATGGGGCTTTGGGTGAACGCAGGGGAGACGCTGTTGGCACGAATACCAAGGTGGCCAAAGTCATTGGCAACACACTCAATCATCGCCTCGCCAGCGCGCTTGGTTCCGATATAGGCTGCGTGGTTGTTGATCAACGCCTTCGTCGTGGCTGACGACAATGAAATGATAGAACCGCCGGTGGGCGCTTGTTCGCTCATCACTTTCACAAACGCCTGCAGGAAATGGTGCACGCCTTTGAATTGCAAATCGGTGATAGCGTTCAAATCGTCCTCGCTGGTTTCGAGCAAGTTCGAGAGCAGGCCCCAGCCGGTGCAATTGATCGCAATATCCACCCGGCCAAATTCGCTTACCGCCTTATCGGCCAGTGCGTGAACCTCTGTGCGATCGGTGATGTCGCAAAGCGCATATGCGCCGCCAATCTCTTTGGCGCATTGAGCAAGCGGTTCCTCCTTGCGGCCCGCCACCATCACATTTGCACCTTCGCTGGCGAACAGGCGCGCTATAACCTGTCCCATATTGCCTGTGCTGGCTGCGCCCAAAATAACTGCGGTCTTGCCGTCGAGTTGGCCCATCATAATTCTCCCGTGTTGGATAAGGCGTAACACGATGCGATCTTCCCGACCCTTCCCAAAAGTGTCCATTGTCCAACCCGCACCGCCCGCCGATAGCCGCAGCCTATCGAAAAGGGAGGCATGCACCATGTTTACAGGACCGATTGAAGACCGGCTCGCCATTCGCGAATTGCACGAAACCTATGGCGACGGCGTGGTCCGCTTTGATGCGGAAACATGGGGATCGGTTTGGGCCGATGATGCCGACTGGGACTTTATGGGCGTGGAGCTAAAAGGGCGCGAGGCAATCGTTGAGCTTTGGCTGGGCGCCATGTCGAACTTTGACGCGGTCAGCTTTCAATGCGTGCCCGCCTCGATCGAAGTCGACGGCGACAAGGCAACATCACGCTGTCAGACCCAAGAAGTTTTGAAGGGCAAAGATGGCACGACCCGCATGCTCGGCGGGCTCTACACCGATGAACTGGAAAAGCGCGATGGCCAATGGGTCTATACCAAACGCGCGTTTAAGATCATCGCAGAATACAATCCAGTGGAAGGATAACCCATGGCAAAAATCGTCATCGCCGCACAAATCGACTTAGACCCGGCGCAGCGGGCAGAGGCTCTCGCCAGCGCGCAACCGCATATTGACGCGGCGCTCGCTCAGGATGGCTGCAACTTTTATGAATGGAGCGCGGATTTGAACAATCCTGCCCGCGTCAACGTATTTGAAGAATGGGAAAGCGAAGAAGCGCTCGCTCATCACTTTGCCAATGCGGCCTATGCCGGCATGCGCGATCACATCGGCACATTTGGCCTCACCGCTGCGGCCAGCAAGAAATACCGTGTCGATATGGAAGGTCCTGTCTATAACGCTGCAGGCGAAGCGACAGAGGCATTTGACTGAGGATCTTAGGAGCAATCCTTGCCGGAGGGCAGGCGCGCCGTTTTGGCAGCGATAAAGCGCTTGCCCTGTATCAGGGTAAGCGGATGATTGATTGCGCCTATGAGGCTCTCAACGCGCAGTGTGCTGCCGTGATCCTTTGCGGCAGAAACGAACCCGGTTTTACCTGCGTCCCAGATCGTCCTGGGCCAGACCTCGGCCCATTGGGCGGTCTGAATACCGCGCTTCACTACGCAGCAGACAAAGGGTTTACCCATGTCCTATCTGCAGGAGTCGATACTCCGGATCTTCCGCGCGATCTTGCCCAAACATTGTCAGGCGACGAAACGGATCACACACCGGCAATAGTGCAAAGCCAGCCCGTCATTGGACTGTGGCCGGCAGATATGGCTCATACGCTCGATGCGTTTCTATCTGAGGGAGAGCGCGCGCTTTATGGTTTTGCACGTGCCGTCCATGCGCGGCGGATCGCGTTCGACCCGCCGCTCATGAATGTAAACCGGCCTAGCGATTTGCCTTAAAGCTTCAGCATCTGCTTGCCGCGGTTCTTACCCACGAACAGGCGCTGAAGAGTATCAGGCGCGTTTTCAAATCCATGTTGAATGTCCTCCTGATATTTCAGGCTGCCATCGGCGACGAAGCCTTCCAATCGCCTGCGTATGGAAGGGAATTCGCTTGCCCAGTCGAGGACGATAAAGCCAGTCATGGTCGCACGGCGGAAAATCAGGTTGAAGTAATTGCCCGGTCCGGTCGGCAAGCCGCCCGATTCGTACCGGGAAATCCCGCCGCAAATGACGACGCGCGCGTTGGTGGCGATGTTGGCGAGCATATCGTCAAGGATTGTCCCTCCAACATTGTCGTAAATCACGTCAACACCGCGCGGGCAAAGCTCTTTGATCTGCGCTTTTACATTGCCCGCCTTGTAATCAATCGCAGCGTCATAGCCGGCTTCTTTGACCAGCCATTCGCACTTTTCAGCACCGCCCGCGATGCCAACCGCACGGCACCCAGCAATCTTTGCAAGTTGCCCAACCACACTGCCGGTCGCGCCCGCAGCGCCCGAAACCAGAACCGTATCACCAGCGACCGGCTTGCCCACTTTAAACAATCCGCAATAGGCCGTTAGGCCAGTCGTCCCGAGCACAGATAGGACGGCAGTGGGTGAAAGATCTGTTTCAACCTTGGTGAGCCCTTCCCCATCATGCACGAGATATTCGGTCCAGCCGGTTGTGCCGAATACAAAGTCACCAACGGCAAACTTGCCGCCATTGCTTTCCACCACTTCGCAAATGCCGCTGCCGCGCATCACATCGCCAATGGCCATGGGTGCAACATAATCGGCGATGTTTTCCATCCAACCCTTTTGCGCCGGGTCAAAACCAAGAAAGCGAGTCGCCAGCACCATCTCACCAGGCGCGGCATCAGGCAGGTCTGTTTCGACCAGCTTAAAGTCACCGTCTTCGATACCGCGTCCGCGCGGATGTCCATTCAAGAGCCATTGGCGGGATGTTGTGGGCATGGGAGTTCTCCTTTTCAACCTCCCTAATGCGGGCAGCACCGCAATGCCTCTACGGACAAAAGTGTCAGTCGCTGGACTTGCAGGCTCTGGTATCGTCAAATTTGAGGAGAATTGTGATGGGTGTTGAGACTCACAAGTCGTTTTGCCGATTTTGCCATGCCAATTGCGCGATGGAAGTCGATGTTGAAGTCAGTCCCGAAGGCCGCAAAGTGATCGAAGTTCGCGGCGATCGAGAAGATCCTGCATTCGGCGGGTATACCTGTGTGAAGGGGCGCGAATTGCCGGATTCGCACAATGCGGAGCACCGCCTTCACCACAGCCAGGTTCGCGACGATGCAGGCGCGTTTCAAGACACAGCTATGCCGCAGGCGCTGAGCCATGTGGCCGACAAAATCCGTCAGGTGATTGACGAACATGGGCCCAATTCAGTCGCCGTCTTTATGGGATCGGGCGGCTATCAGAACAGTTCCGCAATGGCCGCCTCGCTCAGTTTTGCACAAGCCATCGGCACCCGCAATTTTTATACCTCGGTGACGCTGGACCAGCCCGCGAAGGTTTTCACAACTGCGCGCTATGGGAAATGGATGGGCGGGGTGAACACCTTTTCGGAAAGCGATGTTTCGCTGCTGATCGGAAACAACCCGATCGTGTCGCACTACTCGCCGCCAGGCGGAGTCCCGCCATTCAGCCCATCACGCCGCATCCGCGATGCGAAAGAACGCGGAATGAAAGTGATCGTTGCTGACCCGCGTGAAAGCGATGTCGCACGGCTTGCGGATATCTATCTGCCGGTGAAGCCGGGTGAAGACCCTGCGCTGCTCGCCGGGATGCTGAATGTGATCATCCAAGAAGAGCTGTATGATCGCAACTTCGTCGCCGCGCATGTTGATGGGTTTGATGAGCTCGCTGCATCGGTGAAGCCTTTCACACCCGACGTCGCAGCCGATCGTGCAGGAGTGGATGCCGATCAGTTGGTCGCGGCCGCGCGCATGTTCGCAGGCGGCTCCAAAGGATGCGCGGTGACGGGCACTGGGCCAGAAATGGCGGGCAATGGTACGCTCACCGAATATCTTGTCACATGCCTCAACACGGTTTGCGCGCGCTTCAAACAGGAAGGCGAAAAAGCCGCGATTCCCGGCGTCTTCACCAACATCAACGGACCGCGCCGGGCTCAAGTTGGCCCGGACATGCCAATGTTTGGTGCAGAAGGCATGGCAAAATCGCGGTTCCGCGGGCTGGGGCAACTTGGCTTTGAAATGCCGTGCAATGTTTTGGCCGATGAAATCCTTACGCCTGGTGATGATCAGGTGCGCGTGCTGATCTCGGTTGGCGGCAACCCGGTTGTCGGCTTCCCGGATCAGGCCAAAATGACCCGCGCTCTCGATCACCTGGAAATGTTTGTGCAAATCGACCCTTGGATGAGCGCAAGCGCAAAGCGCGCAGATGTCGTGCTTGCGCCGTCTCAGTGCCTTGAGCGTGAAGACATCACGAATCTCTCGGAATGGTGGCACGAAGAAGCCTATGCCCGCTATGTTGAAGCGGTGGCGACGCCGCCGGGCGATGTGATCGATGAATATGCAATGTTCTGGACCTTGGCGCACAATCTGGGCGTGACAATGGAGCTGGCCGGCGGCGCTTTACCGATGGATGAACTGCCGCCCAAGGAGACATTCCTTGATCTGATGACGGCGGGCTGCATCGTTCCGCCCAGCCAAGTCCGCAAAGATGCAGCAAAGGCAGGCGGCGCAGCGGTGATCTATGCCGACAAGCATCCCGAAGTTGGCCCCGTTGAAGAGGACGAATTCAATCGCTTCAATCTAGCCGCAGGGGATATGCCGGGCGAAATGCTGCGCTACGCTGATGACGCTCCGACCCGCGCAGGGTTCGAGTTTAAGCTCATCAGCCGCCGCTCCAAGACGCGTTTCAATTCCATTGGGCATCCGCTCAAAAAATTGCAGGACAAGACCACGACCAACCCCGCCTATATCCACCCCGACGACATCGCACATCTCGGCCTGCAAGATGGCGGGATTGTCGAGATCACTTCACCGCATGCGACGATCCATGGCGTTGTAAAGGCAAGCGATAAAGTGCGCCGTGGGCTTGTATCGATGGCCCATGCATACGGCGATGCTGATGCGTCGAAAGACGACGTGCGGGAGCGAGGTTCATCGACCAATCGCCTAACCAGTGAAGTGGTCGATTTCGATCCGATCACGGGTCAAAGCCTGCAAAGCGCGATCCCCGTCAAACTCGTTCCAGCCTAAACCCAAAAAGGGAAACACCATGCCATCCAACCGCCGCTTCCTATTGCAACGCCGCCCCGACGGGCAGCCGGTCCGCCAAGATTTTGAGCTGATCACAGAGCCTACGCCCGACCTTGCAGAAGGGGAGTTTTTGATCCGCAACCATTACGCATCGCTCGATCCGGCGATGCGCGGTTGGATGGATGCCGGCGGAAATTACATGCCGCCAGTGCCGCTGGGTGCATCCATGCGCGCCAGCACAATTGGGGTGGTGGAGGAAAGCCGCGCCGAAGGGTTTGAACCCGGTCAGTGGGTCATGGGGCTCAATGCGCTTGAAGATTACTCGATCAGTCAGATCGGCGGCTTTACCCAACCGATCGATGCCTCAATGGTACCAAGCGTGACCAATTATCTGTCGATCTTTGGCGCGGTGGGCATGACCGCCTATTTCGGCTTTCTCGAAGTGTGCGAACCCAAAGAGGGCGACACCGTTCTTGTGTCCGGCGCGGCTGGCGCGGTCGGATCGCTCGTTGGACAGCTCGCCAAATTGCATGGCTGCCGCGCGGTCGGCATTGCTGGCGGGCCGGAGAAATGCGCCCGTCTGACCGAGAAATACGGGTTTGATGCAGCAATTGATTATCGCGGCAAAGACGAAGCGGCCCTTACCGCTGCGATCGCCGAAGCCGCGCCGGACGGCGTCGATGTGATCTTTGAGAATGTCGGCGGAGCAATTCTCGACGCTGGGCTGATGAACCTCAACCTCTATGCCCGCGTTGGCCTTTGCGGCTTGATCAGCGAATACAACACTGACCCACGCGGCGCGCGCAACATCTGGCAATTGATCGTCAAACGCGCATCCATTCGCGGGCTGCTGGTCGCTGATTACGTTGAACGCTTTGGCGAAGGCGGCGCGAAAATGGGCGAATGGGCCGCAGCTGGAAAGCTGACCATTGATGAGCATATCGACGAAGGGCTGGAGAATGCTTTTGACAGTTTCATGCGCCTGTTTGCTGGCACCAATGATGGCAAGATGATCCTCAAAATCGCATGACCTCCACAGGGCCCAAACGCTCCCTTCTCGTCTTATCTTGGGGGCATCCTTACGAAGAAGAGCCCTTTGACGAGCTGATCAACAATGTCGGCGATTGGGATGTAACCCATTTGCTCCATCCCGAAGCGGAGGAGGCCGTGGCCAGCGGCGCGGCGCGCGATGTGGACGCGCTGCTTTTCTACGACATGGGCGGCTACACCTTTGCCGATGATTGGGTGACATCGCGCCCGCCGTCGCCCGAATTTCGCCGCGCTATTGTTGAACGGTTCGAAAGTGGGCGCGGCGCGGTGGCTATGCATCACGCGCTCGCCGGGTGGGCGGATTGGCCGGAATGGCACGAAATGCTGGGCGGACGGTTTCTGTACACACCGGGCGAAGTGCGCGGGCAAAAGGTTCTCGATTCCGGCTATCGTCACGATGTCAATTACTCCGCCAAAGTGGTGGCAGACCACCCGGTAACCGCAGGCCTTCCGCCAGAATTTCCCGTGTGTGACGAGCTGTATTTGGCCGAAATCTTCGAAGCGGATGTCGCACCATTGGTGCGCTCCGACTACACTTTTACCCGCGACAATTTCTATTCTGCTGCACTTGGCATTTCCGGGACGCTTTATTCCAATGAAGGGTGGGACCACCCGCCCGGGAGCAATCTGGTCGCTTGGCACAAGCGGGTAGGCAATGGGCCACTGGTGTATTTACAGTTTGGGGACTCTCCGCAAACTTACTCCAATCCGCATGTGCGCCAAATGCTCGCGCAGGCTCTCAATTTCACCGCCGGAGAAAAGCCATGACACCCATAGAAACCATCACCGCCTTCATTGCTGCTTGGGACGAGTATAATCTGGAGAAGATTTACTCCTTCATGGCCGACGACGTCGAATGGACTGACATTCCGCTCTCCACCGTCAATGGTATCGGCGAAGTGCGCGCAAAGATGGACGGGTTTCCCGGTGTCGAGGCCTGCGGATTTGATATGCATCACATCGCAGCAAACAAGAATGTGGTTCTAACCGAACGCACCGACTGGTTTGATATGAAGGGCAAACGCCGGACAATTCGCGTGATGGGCACCTTTGAACTCAACGAAGACGGTAAGATAATGAAATGGCGTGACTATTTCGACAGCGCAGAGTTTGTCCGGGAATTTGGCGATCTGGCTGAAGGGTGAAGCCAACGGCGCACAGCTACCCACAAAGTACTAGGCCCTAACACATTCGTGCATCGCGCCCTCCCCTCTGCATTGGCTAGGAATTGAATCAACAATTCCGCCGGATGGGAGCCGCCGCCATGAACAAGCCAGAAGCGATCAAAGACACCAGCGTCTTTGCACCTGAGACATTGCTCGATCCGTTCGATTATTACCGGGTCATTCACGACGCCGGAATTGACATCGAATTTCTGCCAGAGATGAACACCTACGTCGTTTACAGCTATGATCTGTGTAACGAAGCAAACGGGAAGCCAGAGGTGTTTTCCAACGATTTCACCGTCTTAATGGGGGCGGAAGACGAAGAAATTCAGGAAATCCTTAAGGACGGCTGGGACAATCCGCCCACTCTGTTGACCGCTGATGCGCCGGTTCACACTCGGAATCGCAAATTGGTGAACCTCGCTTTTTCCGCGCCGCGCGTAAACGCGATTGAGGCGGACATGCGGACCAAATCCATTGAACTGATTGAGAAAATGGCCAGCAAGGGCTCCAGCGAATTTGTAGAGGACTTCGCGATTCCATTGCCCGTTGCGATGATCGCGCAGCAAATTGGTCTCGATAATGATCCCGCTCAGGTGAAAGCGTGGTCCGACGCGGCCGTCGACCGCTTTAGCCAGATGGTGAGCCGCGAGCGCCAATTGGAATGCGCACGCGCCTTTGTTGAATACCAAAAATACATGAAATCCAAGATCGAAGACCGCCGGGCAAATGGCGGCGATGATCTGCTCACTGATTTGGTCGAAGCGCGTGTTGAAGGGGAAACCCCGCTGACCGACGAAGAGATCATGTCCATCATGCAGCAATTTATGGTTGCCGGGAACGAGACGACAACGTCGACTTTGGCGGGCGGGCTGCTGCAATTGATCCGCAATCCAGATCAAATGGCTAAGGCCAAGGCTGCTGCTGGAGGCCGCGACCCTAAAGTGATCGGCAATCTGGTTGAGGAGAGCCTGCGCTACGAAACGCCAACGGCAGGCATGTGGCGGATCGTTAAAGAAGACACAGAGCTGGGCGGCACAGAAATCCCTGCGGGCGCCGTGGTTCAGTTGCGTTATGCCGCGGCCAATCGCGACCCAAAGAAATTCGAAAACCCTGACAAGTTCGACATAGAGCGCAAGAATGCGCGCGCGCATCAGGCTTTTGGCAAGGGTCCACATATGTGCGTGGGCAACATGCTCAGCCGCAAAGAAATGCTGGTTGCGTTTGATGAATTGCTCGAACGGCTCGATGATTTTGCCATTGCCGATGAAGGTGGAATTACGATCCTTCCAAACATCTTACTGCGCGGGGTAACGCGCCTGCCAATCTCTTTCACTGTCGCTGCGTAAGGGGGGATTCGATGAATTTCGACCTGACCGAGGAACAGGAAATGTTCCGCAGCTCGGTTGAGCGCTTTGCTGCACCAATCGATGTTGAGGCACGGCGCAAGCTGCGTCTGTCGCCAACAGGTTACGATCGGGAACGATGGTCCGCGCTCGCTGAGCTCGGCCTAGTTGCTCTCGCCGCACCAGAGGATTTGGGCGGCATGGGCGGGTCGGTGCTCGATCTCGCTCTCATTGCCGAAGCAATGGGCAAGGCCAATTCTCCGGACCCTTGGCTCGAACATGGCGTTTTGCCGGCTCAGTTGATGGCTGTGGGCGGGGCGGTCGGCGCTTTGGAAACAGTCCTAAGCGGAGAACAGGTGGCAAGCTTTGCCTGGGCAGAACGCGCGCAGCGTTTCAGCTTGAAGGCGGCTGGGATGAAGGCCGAATCTTCTGGCCAAGGCTTTGCTCTCTCTGGCGAGAAGACCTTTGTGATGGGCGCTTTGCTGGCCGATCTGTTTATCGTCACCGCCGAATTGGACGGGGCAACATCGTGTTTCTTGGTGCCGCGGGATTCAGATGGGGTGGAGGTTCGCGCCTATCGTTTGGCCGATGGCAGCATAGCCGGAGAGCTCAAGCTGACACGTGCGACTGTCGATGCCACCGCAAAACTGAATGTTGAGGCCGCGCAACTGGATGCCATCGTCACGCAGACGCGCTTGCTCGCTGCAGCGGAGATGCTCGGCCTGGGCCAACGATTGCTCGATGACACGGTTTCTTATGTGAAAGAGCGTGAGCAATTCGGCGTTGCTATCGGATCATTCCAGGCACTGCAGCACCGGTTGGTCGAATGTTACGCCCGGATCGAGCAATGCCGCTCCATGCTGTACCGCGCCGCCTTGACCGATCGGTCTGATGCCGCCTCTTGGAACAGAGCAGCAGCAGGCGCGAAGGCCTTTATTGGCGAGAATGCGGATGCTGTCGCACGCGAAGCGGTGCAGATGCACGGCGGCATGGGCATCACAGACGAGCTCGCAATCGGCCACGCAATGAAGCGCCTGATGGTGCTCGCCAAACTGTTTGGTGACGTCGACAGTGCACTCACCGACTACGCGACAGCGGCTTGAAGGAGGCCTGACTTGGGACAGAAAATCGACCCCGACCTTTGGAGTGACGACCCAACGCCGCATTTGATGGGTGGAAAACTCCCGTCAGGTGAAGTGGTGTTCCCCATGCCCCAAGGCGATGCTGCCAGCGACGTAGAGCCCTATAAGTTGTCACGCCAAGGCAAGCTTTGGTCATGGACGACACAAGGATTCTTGCCGAAAGACCCCTATGAAGGCCCCGGCTCTGGCCCCAATGAAGGGCCGCCCGATTTCCAGCCCTTCTTGCTCGGCTATATCGAATTGCCCGGCGAAGTGATCGTGGAAAGCCGCATTGTCGATGCAGTGCTTGATGATTTGAAGTTGGGCATGCCGATGGAGTTTTGCATCGTGCCGTTCAATCAGGTGCATGACACCTTCGCCTTCCGCCCGACCGCCGCCGCAAAGGAGCAAGCCGCATGAGCGAGAATGTTTATATTGTTGGCGCGGGCATCCACCCCTTTGGTCGCACCGAAAACCGCACGGGGCGCGAACAAGGCGTCTTCGCTGTGCGCCAGGCTCTGGCTGATGCTGGCCTCGATTGGACCGATATGGAATGCGCCTATGGCGGATCCGCTGCCGCAGGCAGTGCCGACATTATGGTCAATGAATTGGGGCTGACATCGCTACCCTTCACCAATGTTGCCAACGGCTGCGCAACCGGGGGCAGCGCGCTCGTTGCTGCTCAACAGGCAATTGCCAGCGGCATGTATGACCTCGCGTTGGCTGTGGGGTTCGACAAACATCCGCGCGGCGCCTTCAACGCAAAGCCATCGGATTACGGCTTGCCCGATTGGTATGGTCAAACCGGCATGATGCTGACGACGCAGTTTTTTGCTCTCAAAATACAGCGCTATATGCAGCTGCATGGGATCAGCCGGGAGGCGCTGGGCCGCGTTGCGGAAAAGGCCTTTCGCAATGGCACCGTGACCCCGCATGCTTGGCGACGCAGCGAAATTGATCTGGAAACGATCATGAACGCGCCAATGATCAATGATCCCTTGACCAAATATATGTTTTGCGCCCCAGCGGAAGGAGGCGTCGCGCTGATCTTGGCGAGCGAGAAGAAGGCGCGCGAAATGGGGGCGCTTGAAAATCACGGCTCAGTCAAAATCGCCAATATTGCTGTGCGGACGCGTCCACCTGACAGTTTCGAAGTCTTCCAAGCCGGTGTGAGCGTGAAAGAGGGCGGTAAGCCAACCGTGCTGGCATCCAAGGCCGCGTTTGAAGGCGCTGGCATTGGTCCAGACGAGATCGAAATCGCCCAATTGCAAGACACAGAATCGGGCGCAGAGATCATGCACATGGCTGAAAACGGCTTTTGCAAAGATGGTGAACAAGAAGAATGGCTGGCCAATGGCTGGTCAGAGCGCGGGGGCAAATTGCCGATCAACACCGATGGCGGCTGCATCGCTTGCGGAGAGCCCGTTGGCGCATCGGGCCTTCGCCAAGTTTACGAAAATGTCGAACAATTGCGGGGCCGGGCCGGTGAGCGGCAAGTCGCAGGGTCCGATGGCAATGGGCCAAAGACCGGATACAGCCACGTCTACGGCGCGCCGGGGCTTTCCGCTGTTGCAATTTTGGAGCGTTAAATGGGCAAGATGGATGGAAAAGTCGCGCTTGTCACAGGCGGTGCAGAAGGAATTGGTGCCACTGTTGGCCGAATGATCGTGGCAGAAGGCGGCAAGGTTCTCCTGTGCGATCTACAGATCGAGAAAGCGCGCGCTTTGGCAGACGAATTGGGCCACAATGCGGAAGCATTTGAGCTTGATGTGCGCGATCTTGACGCGTGGCATGCGGCGGTGAAGACCGTGCAAGACCATTTCGGCAAACTCAACGTGTTGTGCAACATTGCGGGGATTTCCGAACCCGGCAATGTCGTGGATGTTGACCTCGATAGCTGGCGCCGAACGATAGACATCAATCTCGAAGGGCCATTTTTCGGCTGCCGCGCTGCCATTCCTGCGATGGAGGCCAGCGGGGAACCCGGGGCCATCGTCAACATTGGCTCAATGATCGCCATTCGCGCCGCGGCCTTTGTCGCGGCCTACAGCGCATCGAAAGCCGGACTGTTGGGGCTGACACGCTCCATTGCGCTCGATTGCGCGGAACGCGGTGTTCCGATCCGGGCCAATATGGTCCATCCCGGCGCGATCCGAACTCCGATGTATGATCGGTACAAATACTCGGGCGCGGATACGCCGGAGAATATCGAAACCAATTTTGCCGCGACGCATCCAATGAATCGGATCGGAGAGCCTGAGGAGGTCGCCAAAGCGGTGGTCTTCCTCGCCAGCGACGAAGCAAGCTTTACCACAGGCTGCGACTTCACGGTCGATGGCGGCGGGTCGATTAGGAGTTAATATGGCAGAACAACCAGCACAGCGGATCGACGCGCATTTCATCGCCGCAGGCAAATATCACGATATTGATTTTCCGCGGCTTGAATTGCTCAAATTGCTTGCCGAGCATCCGCATATTCGTACCACAGTTGCGGCTGACTATTCGGGGTTAGAGCGGCTCGATCAGTGTCGGTTCCTGATTACATACACCTGCGATTTGATGCCAACGGTAGAACAGACGAAACAGTTGCGCGCGTGGGTAGAAGGTGGCGGAAAATGGTTGGCCCTGCATGGGACGAACTCAATTCTGGTTTTCACCGAAAAAGGTTTGGTCGACGCGCCCGAAGATCGCCCCGACGTGTTCGAGATGCTCGGCACGCAATTCAAAGCGCATCCACCGATCGGCCAATTCGAAGTTGAAGTGGTCAACACAGACCATGAACTAACCCGCGGGATCGACGATTTCGAAGTCGTTGATGAGCTGTATTTGTCCAAAACCACAGCCGAGATTGACACGTTGATGCAGACCACATTCGAAGGCGAGGCCACCGGCTTTGTCGATGAAAAGTGGGATAAGACCGCCGTGCCTATTCTCTACACCCGGGACATTGGCAAAGGGCAGATCGTCTACAACACGCTGGGCCATTGCCGCGGCCATTATGACCTGCCCGGCATGCAAGATTTCTATCCGCACAAGGAAATGTGCGCGTGGAATTACGACGTCTATTACGACATGCTACGGCGGTCGATCATCTGGGCCAGCAGAGAGGGAGAATAAGCCATGGATATGACCTTCTCACCCGAGGATCTGGCTTTTCGCGAAGAGGTGCGGGCATTCCTTTCCGCGAACCTGCCCGATCGTTTGCGCGATGGCGCGCGCAAAACTCCTGGTGTTTTTGTTGAGCCCGATATCGGGATGGAATGGCACCGCATTCTGAATGATCAAGGATGGGTTGCGCCGCATTGGCCAAAGGAAGACGGCGGTACAGGCTGGACGCCGACACAGAAATTCATTTTTGAAAAGGAATGCGCTTTGGCCGGCGCGCCTTCGCTGGCAATCCTCGGTCTGCGTTTGGTTGGACCGGTCATTTGTGCGTTCGGAACGCCAGAACAAAAAGCCCGGTTTTTGCCGAAAATTCTCTCTGGAGAAGATTACTGGTGTCAGGGATATTCAGAGCCGGGCAGCGGTTCTGATTTGGCGTCGCTCAAAACGTCGGCGCGGCTTGATGGCGATGAATACACCGTCAACGGCTCCAAAATTTGGACAACCCATGCGCATCACGCCGACTGGATTTTTGCCTTGGTGCGGACCGATACGACGGTCAAGAAACAGGCCGGGATCACATTTCTGCTGCTCCCTATGGATCAGCGCGGCGTTGAGGTCACTCCGATCCATTCAATGTCCGGCGACCATGAAGTGAATGCGGTGTTCTTTACCGACGCGAAAACCTCCATCGAAAACCGCATTGGCGAAGAGGGGCAAGGTTGGGCGATCGCGAAATTCCTGCTCGAAAATGAGCGCGGCGGATCGTGTTATGCGCCGCGTTTGATCCAGAGCATCGATCGGCTTGAAACCATAGCCAAAGAACAACCATCTGGGGTCAACGGCGCGGTTATGCACGATGCCCGTTTCCGCGATCGTCTGGCCCGGGTCCGGCTCGAAGCAGAAGCGTTGGAGTTTACGGAGCTGCGAATTCTGGCCGAACTGGCCAAAGGGCGATCACCGGGTCCGCAGACCTCGCTCGTCAAACTGCTTGGGTCAAACATTGGACAGGAAATCGACACCTTGCGGCTCGATCTGCTGGGCACGGATTCGTTGCAATTGCCACTTGAGCGACCGCTTTACGGCAATGAAGCGCCTGAACCTGTGGGCATCGAAATGGCGCAAACCGCTATGGGCCGATACCTCAACAATCGCGCTGCCACGATCTTTGGCGGATCGGACGAAGTGCAAAAGAACATTATTGCAAAGACTGTGCTCGGCCTTTGATTTTCAATCTTTAACCTCTCTTACGAAAGACCCATATTATGGACATTTCAAAACTGATGTTCCGCGAAGGCCTGATGACTGATGAGCGAATTCTCGTCACAGGCGGCGGCACCGGTTTGGGCCGCGAAATGGCGGAGGGGTTCCTCAAATTGGGCGCGACCGTCTATATCTGTGGACGGCGCCAGAACAAGTTGGACGAAACCGCCGCAGAATTGATGGAAGCCCATGGCGGCAAAGTGGTCGCTCACGCCTGCGACATCCGTGATGCGGATGCGATCCATGCCATGGTCGATGCCATCTGGGCAGACGGCGGCGCATTGACCGGAGTCGTCAACAACGCGGCGGGCAATTTCGTCAGCCGAACCGAAGACCTTTCCGTCAACGGCTTTAACGCAATTGCCGACATTGTGATGCGCGGCACATTCTATGTCACGTTGGATATTGGCAAACGTCTGATCGCAGAGGGCAAAAAAGCCAGTTTCCTTTCGATCCTCACCACTTGGGTGTGGTCAGGCAGCGCCTTTGTCGTGCCCAGTGCGATGTCAAAAACCGCAATCAATGCCATGACGCAAAGCTTGGCGACCGAATGGGGCCGCTATGGTCTGCGATTCAACGCCATCGCCCCAGGGCTTTTCCCGACAAAGGGCATGAGTGCGCGCCTAAGCCCTGGCGGTGGCGGCGACAATTCAAAGAACGATCTGAATCCCATGGGCCGTGCGGGTGAGATGCACGAGCTTGCCAACCTCGCTGTGTTCTTGATGGGCAGCGGCGCAGAATATGTGAATGGCCAAACCATCGCGATTGATGGCGCGGGCTATCAGGCGAACGGCGGCACGTTCTACCCTCAACTTCAAGGGCTGGGCGACGCGGAATGGGACATGATGCGCCAGATGATCAAAGGCACGAATGACAAAGACAAGGCAGATCGCGCGACGGGGTGAGTGTTACCCGGCCCTTTCTTCGGCCAAATTCTGCGCAGTTTTGTAATCCGGCTTTCCATTGTTCAGCCGCAGCGACCGGTCTGTCATGACGTAAACGCGGGGGATTTTGTATCCTGCCAGCCCATCACGCGCGTGCTGATCCAGCGATGTTTTCAGCTCTTCCGTCGCCAGTCCTTGCGTTTGGACGACCGCAACGACTTTCCTACCGAAGCGGGGATCGGGCAGACTGACAACGCGCGCATCGTGCACTTGCGGATGTTCCAACAGGACCGCTTCGACTTCTTCGGGAAAGACTTTTTCTCCGCCTGTGTTGATGCACATATTGTCGCGGCCGATAAATTCCATGCTGCCATCCGGGGCCCAGCGGGCGCGGTCGCCTGTCATCAGCCAACGTTTTCCATCGACTTCCGGAAAAGTGGCTGCATTCTTTTCATCCTCACCCAAATAGCCAAGCGGCAATGGGCCAGTCCGCGCAACGATCCCCACGCCATCACTGCCTTTGGCGATTTCGTTCATATCGACGTCGAACAATTTCGTCTCGCGGCCCGGAAGCGCGGAAAATTTCCCGCCCCCGGTGGAGCCCTGCGCGGTCGTAATGACCACGGCCGTGCCCGAACTTTCGGATGAACCAAGAGCATCGATAACAACCAAGTGCGGATTGTGCGCGATCAAGCGCTTCTTCAAAGGCTCAGAAAACACCGCCCCTGAACTGGTGACGGTGCGCAGGCTGGCGATTGTTTCGTCACCTTCTCCGCGCGCATCCAGCCGATCGGCCAAAGGCAGGGCGAAGGCATCACCGACAATGAAGACGCCGCGCGCCGAAAGCCGCTCAATCTCATCAAGGGCAATGTCTGCGTCAAATTTCTCCGAAGGGAGCAGCGCCAATGTGCCTCCTTTGAGGAGATGGATCATCCCGGTGAATTGTCCCGCCCCGTGCATGAGCGGGCTCAGAAGCAACATCGGCGATGCGCTCACTGGATGGTCTGGGCCGATTTTTGCCGCCTCCTCCACCTGCCCGGCGAGCGAAGTTGCCACAAAAGGAGGCTCACCAAAGCCGCGCTGCCACGATGAAATGCTAAACGCCTGCCACGCTTCCTCCATCGGCCACATCACCGCTTTGGGCATTCCGGTCGTTCCGCCAGTCGCGGTGAGAAACAAGGCTTGGCGATCTTCGTGCACCGCAAAGTTAATTGACACATGATGGGTTCGCAATGCCGACCAATCTTCACCGTCAACATCAATCACATGTGTGCCTTGCGGCATTGCCTGCGCGGCGCTTTGGGCAAAGTCGCTTTGCGTAAACAATGCCTTCAATTGAAAGCGTTCGAATATGTCGGCCAGTTCGCGGGTCTTGTAGTGATAATTGACGTTGACCGGCACCAGCCCGGCTTTAATGCACCCAAAATACGCCAAGATGTAATCAGGGTTGTTGCGCAGCATCTGGCCCGCAATGTCGCCGTGCTTCAGCCCGCGCGCGATCAAACCTGCGGCAATCGCATCGCTTTGCGCGTCCAATTGCCCCCACGTGACCACACGGTCACCATGGATCAATGCCGGACGTTCAGAATCAACTCCGTCCGCAATCGCCTTTAACGCGAAGCCGAAATTTTCCCCTCCCCATGGGCTGCCATTTGAGGGATTCTCTGTCGCTGGCAAATCTTGCCTCATCATGGTCACATTCTCCAATAGGGTAAGCCTTGAACTACCCAGCGGTGGCCTCAATTTCCCCTACGTAAAGTATGAGGCGAATCGAGAAAAGTAATGTATGGTGTCTTCAGGGATGCATATTGAGAGGAGTGAGCTAGCAATGGCCAGCAACGTCATCGAACTTCGCACGCCAAAAGGCACAGAGAATCTTGAGCAATTGCTCGATCAAGTGACGATCAAATGTCCAGAAGACATACATGACGCTGCAGAAAACCTAGCTCGAATTTCGCAAGAACGCGGAATGCAGGTCGCGGTTTGCGACGACATCTCCTCCAAGGAACCGATGGTCGATGCGGACGGTACGATTCTCAACGCTGATATCTTTCATTGGCTGGACGATGGTGCGCGTTGGTGGGAAGATCATCGTCTCGCGCTGCATTCACCTCTGCCGCGGGCATGCCGGTATGAAAGCGAGCCGTTTTGGGTGAATGGTGACGGCTTCAATCTCAAATGGCCAAACTCCTATCTGGACGAATTGGACCTTGCCGATTTTGAAAAGCGTTCGCTTTGCAAAGCCGCAATTGTCATTCCAGTGCATCTGCCCTTCGGACAAATTTCCGCCAGCAGCTTTATCAGCATGGACCGCGAGAAAGAGGATTTGTCCGAAGAATTCGCGCTGCATTCGATGGTGTTTGCACAGATCATCCGACGCTTTGTTGCCGGCTATGTTCAGGCACATCGCACCAAACGCCGCATTCCATCGGATTGCGTCCTATCCAAACGCGAAGTGGAATGCCTGCGTTGGGCCGCAATTGGCAAAACGGACAAGGAAATCAGCATGATCCTTGAGCGAAGCCACGCCACGATCCGCTATCACATCCACCGCGCAGGCGAGAAATTGGACAGCGTGAACCGTGCCCAAACGATCTTTAAGGCAGGTCAGTTGGGGTATCTGGGCGCAAACAGTTAAGCGTTAGCCTAGGGTGCGGATCGGCGCGCTGCCATCCCACCCTTCGCCCGCTTGCTTGATCATCGCAAACAATTCTGGCCCGCCTTCGCCTTGTTGAAGAATTTCGACCAGACCGCCTGGCCCTGAACCGGGGTCGACATATATTACCCGGCTATCGCCAAGCGATCCTTCAATCACAATTTGCGCGTTCTGTTCGCTGCAAACGCGGTATGCTTCGGTGATATCGTCGACCAGAATGCAAACATGATGCAATCCGCTAACCGCACCATATTCATCCGTGTAGATTGAGGGGTGGTTGTCACGCGGCCGGATCAACTCGATTTGCAGATCACCCCAATAGGCCAGAGCCAGATCGAACACTGCATCTGTGGGCACACCTTTGTATTTCATACCTTCCAGATGAATGCCCTCCATCAAAAAGAACGGGCCAACCCCCATCACCTTTGTCCAATGCTGGACCGCAGCATCGAAATCATCCGGCACAAAGGCCAACTGCATCACCTCTCCCAACTCAGAAATGCCAGTTTTGCGTGTCATATGCCCTCTCCAATCCGATAGTGTGATCTAGGGGTAAACTTGTGTGATATTCTCTTCCACGAATACTGCGCAAAGTGCGAGTGATGGGATAGAGGCCGCAAATGAACGACATCAAAAATGTAGCCCGCGAAGATCGGTGCCCCGGCATCAGCTACACTGACATGCTAAACGGCGACACGCGCACTCCGCCGGATTATCTTTTCGAAGAGAGCAATATCGATATGGGCAATGAGCCCCTGTCGGTCGCGCCTTATGTCAGCGAGGAATTTGCCCAAGCTGAGCGCGAAAAACTGTGGCCCAATGTCTGGTTGTTTGCCGCACGCGAAGACGAAATGCCGGATGCCGGCGATACGGTTGTGTTCGAGATCGCGGGCAAAAGCTTCCTGCTGATCCGTCAAAAAGATGGCAGCGTTCGGGCATTCTACAACGCCTGCCTCCATCGCGGTCGCAAATTGCGCACCGAATGCGGCCCTTCGATTCAGCTGCGCTGCCCGTTCCATGGCTTCACCTGGCGCAATGACGGCAGCCTTAAGGAAATTCCTTCTGAGTGGGATTTCCAGCACCTCAAAGAAAAGAACATGGACCTTCCTGAGGCGCGCATTGAGCTGTGGCAGGGCTTTGTGATGCTGACCGAGAATTACGATTTGCCTGATTTCAAAGCGTGGCTTGGCTCTCCCGCTTCGCATTATGAGCGGTACGACTTTGAAAATCGTCACACGGGCATGTGGATTCAAAAGCGGATCAAGGCCAATTGGAAAGCGACCGCCGAAGCCTTCATGGAAGCATGGCATTCGATCGTCACACATCCGCAATTGCTGCCATTCTTGGGCGATGCAAACACGCGGTATGATTTGATCGGCGATCACTTTAACCGCGCGATCACTCCGTCTGGTGTCCTCAGCCCCCATATGAAGGGCAAAGATTCCAGCTATGTCCTTGAGAAAATGAACGAGTTTTCTGGCGGGGAAGATGCCGACACCAATCGCCGCTTTACCGCCGGTGATGGGGAACAAGACTATGATCCCGCCGATCCGCTTGGTGCACGCAAAGTGCTGGCCGAAGCGGGGCGCCAAGGTTTCGCTGAACAATATGGCTATGATTATTCCGATGCCTCAGACAGCGAAATTCTGGACAATTTTACGTACAATATCTTCCCGAATTTCGCCCCGTGGATCGGGTTTTTGCCGACGCTTGTGTACCGCTGGCTCCCAGACGAAACGCCTGATTCGTGCATTATGGAGATCCGTCTGTTGTTCCCCACTCCAAAAGGTGAAGAACGTCCGCGCTCAGTCGAAATGACCTTCATTCCAGATGATGAGCCGTTTGCTTGGGCCGCGGATATTATGGGCCCGCAACTGGCCAATGTGTTCGATCAAGACATGTCCAACTTGCCTCATGTGCAGACGGGTATGAAATCGATGAAGGAAGGGATGATGGAGCTCGGCTCTTATCAGGACAGCCGCGTACGGCATTTCCAAACGACTTTGAAAAAATACATAGACGGCGAATTGCCGGCGGTTAAATAGCCTCAGCTGTGAGTATTTCTGCTGATCTTTCGGGGCGCACCGCGCTGATTACGGGTGCGTCATCGGGCCTTGGCTCGCGGTTTGGGCGCATCCTTTCGGATAGCGGCGCGCGGGTTGTTTTAGGGGCGCGGCGCAAGGATCGTCTTGAGGCTTTGGCCAGCGACATTGGTGAAAAAGCCGCTGCGATCACAATGGATGTCGCGCGCGAAGCCGACATTATCGCAGGCTATGACGCAGCGGAAGCAGCCTTTGGGCCGGTCGATACGGTGATTGCAAACGCTGGCGTCGACGGTGCTGGCATGATGCACACCATCACAGAGGAAGAAATAGAACACACCCTCGCTATCAACCTCAAAGGCGCCATCCTGACGGCCCGTGAAGGGGCGCGGCGGATGATTGCGCATGGCGTGACAAATGGGCGGATCATTATGGTCGCATCCATCACCGCGTTTGAGCCTTCACCGGGTCTCGTCGCCTATGCGGCAAGCAAGGCAGGCGTGGTTCAGGCCGCGCGCAGCATGGCCCGAGAATGGGCGCGGGCTGGAATTTGTGTGAACACGATCTCACCCGGCTATATTCGGACCGAGATCAACGACGAATGGTTCGCCACAGACCTTGGCCAGAAACAAGTCTCGCGCTTCCCTAAGAGGCGGTTGATGGGTCAAGAGGGGCTGGACGGCCCAGTCTTGTTCCTGTGTTCCGATGCGGCCGAGTTCGTGACCGGGGCCGATTTTGTCCTGGATGATGGGCAAACTCTTTAGAGCCAACCCGTCAAATCAGGCCTTCGAGGCCTTCCATCCAATCTTTCGATTTTATCCAATCGAGATGGGACGTTGGTTTCATGCCAAGCAGCTCCTGCGCGTTCTTTGGGTCCACGAGCAACGGTGAGGTTGGCTGCGAATTGTAGAACGCATAGAATTTCGCCATCCCATCATAAATGCTGAGCGGCTGCACCTCGCGCGAACCGGTCACCAGCTCGCTCATTCCCGCGGCAAACTCCTCTGGCGCCAAGCTCTTGAAACGAACGGGCCTGCCCAAGGCTTCTGCTAAATTGGCGGCGACTTCATCCCCGACCATCGCATCCGGGCCGCCAATCGGGACGTGCATCCCGTCGGCAGCATCGGTTTGGAGCGCGCGCACCATTGCTTGCGCCACATCCTCCAAACACACCCAGTTGATTTTGAGATCAGGCTTCGCCGGATAGGCGAAAACGCCGTCACGCATGATCAACGGCCGAGTCCAAATGCGGTATTGGTTGTCCATAAACACTGTGGGTTCGATGAAAACGCATGGGATGCCAGTTTCTTCCAACGCCCGTTCAATATCGCGCCGACCATCATGAGCGGACAGGTTTAGATCGTGATCAGCCACGAAGCATGCAGTGTTAAACACAATCTTCTTCAAGCCTGCGCGCTTTGCCCCGTCGGCGACTGCGCGGCCAAAGCTGGCGGCGCGTTCACGATCAAACTCAAACGGCAGGTGAAACGCGGCGGCATCCTGCCCGGCAAAGGCATGCGCCATGGCATCGGCATCGGTGATATCGGCGGCAACAGTAGGCAGGTCAGGAAACGGCGTGTTTGCCATCGCGTCATCACGCCGCACACCGGCCGTGACGGAGAACCCTTGCTCCAACAATTGCGCCACCAGCGGCTGGCCCTGATCAGCGGGAGCGCCTAGGATGCAGATTTTCTCGATTGTCATAAGTTCAAGCCCTTGCCGCAATCTCGGCAGCATCGAAGTAGTGAATGCGCAGTTCCGTCATCAATCCGTCTTTGAACGCGCCGCATTCATTGACGGTTTGGGAAAAGGTTTCGCCCGTCCGTTTGGATGTCATGGTCAGCGTCAGCACGGTCACGGCATGGGAGTCCCCGCCCGTAATGTCATGGATATCGACGCTCGCTTCGGCCCATGTGCCATACATCGCCGCTGCGCAGCGTTGCAGAGCGTCCTTCCCGCGCCATTCTCCGCCAAAAGGTAGGCCTTCCGCCTCATAAAGCACAAAATCCGGATGGATCAGGCTTTCAACCTTTTCCCAGTCGCGCGCACCAGCGGCTGCATAAATAGCAGCCTGCAGTTCACGAGGCGTGCTCACACCATCACCCAATAGTGCCGACCACATCGCCGACTTTGTATTTGGTGCCTTCTTCGCCGGTCGGGTGGATAACGCCAGAGGCCTGCGCCTCGATCTCTACCGTCGTCTTGTCCGTTTCGGCGGTGTAGATGATGTCGCCTTGGGCGACCTCTTCCCCATCGCCGAACATCCATTCAGACAGAGTGACTTCGGTGGCGCTCATCCCGAGCTTAGGTATACGAATTTCTTCTGCCATTTACGCTTTCCCAACCGATGCTTTGATCTGAGCGGCAATGTCGCTTTTTTGCGGGATCCATGCCTGTTCCAGATGGCTCGCGAACGGCACAGCTGAGAATGTCCCGCCGATCCGGCGCACTGGGCTTTTGAGTTTATCCCAGCACTTTTCTTGGATGTTCGCCGCGATTTCGGCGCCGACACCAAAGGGCCGAACCGCTTCGTGCAATGTCAGCGCGCGCCCGGTCTTGTTCACCGATGCAAGCACAGTTTCCTCATCATAAGGTGCGATCGTGCGCAGGTCGACGACCTCAACGCTGATGCCCTCTTTCTCAAGTTCGCCTGCAACTTCGAGCGCATCCAGAACGGTCCGGCCGTAAGTGATAAGCGATAGGTCCGAACCTTCTTTTGCGATGGCCGCTTTGCCCAGAGGCACCCGGTAACCGGGACCCGGATCTTCGCTAGTCAGGCCATAGCAAAGGATGTTTTCGATAAAGATAACCGGGTCATTGGCGTCGATGGCAGAGCGCATCAGCCCGCGCGCATCAGCGGCGTTGGACGGGGTCACAACATGTATGCCGGCGACGTGAGCAAACCACGCCTCAAGCATGTCGGAGTGCTGTCCGCCAAAGCCTACGCCGACACCGGTGGTGGTGCGAATCACAATGGGACATGGCGTTTGACCGCCCGACATAAAGCGCAATTTCGCAGCGTGATTGACGATTTGATCCATACACACGCCGACAAAGTTCATCAGCATGATCTCTGCAATCGGGCGCTGTCCAGCCAGAGCCGCGCCGACTGCCGCGCCGATAATTGCTGTTTCAGAAATCGGCGTCGCACGGATGCGGTTTTCGCCGTATTTCTCTGTCAGGCCAGAGGTGATCTTAAACACCCCGCCGCCCTGCTTTGCTGCAACGTCTTCGCCTAGGCAGAATACGCCATCATCCTCCGCCATTGCTTCATCAATGGCGAGGTTGAGCGCCTGCGTCATGGTGATTTCGGCCATTATGCAGTCTCCTCAAGAACGTCTTTGTAAATTTCGTCGGTATCCGGCAGCGGCGCATCGAGCGCGTGTTGAACCGCTCCATCAATTTCCCTGTCAATGTCGGCGACGATCTTGTCCAATTCCTCTTCGGTGAATTGGCGCTCCAACATGACTTTACGCAGTTTGGGCAGTGGGTCTTCCGCCGCCATCTCCGCAAGGTGCTCTTCGGGCATATAAGAGAAGTCAGAGCCAAAGAAGTGTCCCATCATGCGGTAACACATGGCCTCGACCAAAACTGGCCCCTTGCCAGAGCGCGCATGCGCGACAGCCTCTTCCATCGCTGGATAGACCGCGTTCACATCGTTGCCATCGACTTTCGCACTCTTCATTCCGTATCCCGCAGCGCGGCTGGAGATGTCGGGGCTGTCGGTGTGATCGGCATAGGCGGTGTGTTCGCCATACCGGTTGTTTTGACACAGGAAGACCACGGGCAGCTTATAGAGCTGCGCCATATTCATCGCTTCGTGAAAGCCGCCAATATTGGCCGCGCCATCGCCAAAACTCACCAAGGTCACTTTGCCATCGCCGCTGTTTTGGCTCGCCATGGCCAAGCCGTTGGCGATCGGAATACCCGAACCCACAACGCCGGTTGTCACCATGATCCCAGTGTCGGGATCCGTGATGTGCATTGTGCCGCCTTTGCCTTTGCAGGTGCCGGTCGCTTTGCCGAGGCATTCGCCCCACCATTTCTCAATCGGGATACCCTTGGCGGTTTGTTCGCCCTGACCGCGATAGGTGCAGACGACGTAATCATCATCGTCCAGCGCCGCCATTGCCGCGGCGGAGACAAGCTCCTGCCCGCGAACGCAGTAATACATCACTGCAACCTTGCCCTGCATCAGCAGCGCGCGGAATTTTTCGTCTGTGCGATTCACCTTCATTGTGCGGGTGTAGATATCGAGCAGCTTGTCGCGGTCGATCTCGTTGGCGATTTCAGCCATAGAGTTGGGCCTTCCTAATGAGAGGATTGGATTAGAACTGGACGCGCTGAGTAAAGCCGCCATCGACCACGATGTTTGAACCGGTCATGTAAGGAACAGCCGGGCTCGCCGTAAAGACGATCGCATTGGCAACCTCTTGGTCATTGCCAAATCGGCCCATCGGCATTTTCGCCAGCGTGCCATTGAACAGTTCCGGCATAGCGCCTTCGATCACTTCCCAATTGCCGCCGGGGTAATAGATCGCGCCGGGTGAGACGCAATTGACCCGAATGCCTTGCGGCGCAAGCGCTTGGCTCAATTGCGAACCGTATGTGATCAGCGCCGCTTTCATCGCGTTGAACGCCTGCGGTGCGATAAAGGTCTCAAGAGCCGCTGTAGAGCTCATGAAAAGGATTGAGCCGCAGTCCGAGTTGGCGAGGTGCGGGGTCAAGGTCTCAACCCCGTTAACCGCGCCCATAATGTCAAAATCAAGCGTGGCCTGCCAGTCACCGGTGCCGCCCGTGCCAGAGGTTGAAGCGGTGTGGATGAAGATATCGCAGCCGCCCAGTTCGCCGGCTGCTTTTTCCAGCCACGCTTTATAGGCTTCTCCGCCGCCAGCCATGTCGAACACTTCGGCAAAAACCTTGCCAGGGCCAGCAGCTTCGATTTCAGCTTTGGCCGCCTCAATCTTGTCTTCTTTGCGGCTGAAGAATGCGACATCTGCGCCCTCTGCTGCAAATAGTTTGAGCGAGGCGAGGCCCAGCCCGTGTGCGCCGCCATTCATAATGACTTTCTTGCCTTTAAGTCCCAGATCCATCGCTCACTCTCCTACTCAAATGTGTGTCGGGAAGGGGATAGCCGAGAGATGCAGGCAGACGCACTCGTCAAAAGTGGGGGTATGAGCGGTTTTAATTGGGCTTTGGGCTGAGCATGGAACGCAGGCGCAGGGGTTTGCGGCCCGAACCGAGTCCCTCAAGAGGGGCAATCTTAATGCTGGAAGGGAAATGGTGCCACGAGAGAGAATTGAACTCTCGGCCTCACCCTTACCAAGGGTGCGCTCTACCACTGAGCTACCGCGGCGCCTGTTCAAGACGCGCGCCTATCGGTGCGTGCGCGCCTCTTGTCAAGCTAAGCTTGAAGCCCGGCTTGAATGAAAGCTCAACTAGCGGCAAGGCGTTTCATATGAGTGAACACACAAACAGCGAAACGACCCGCGAAGAACGCTTAGCGGCAAAGCTGCGCGAGAACCTGCGCCGCCGAAAGGCACAGGTTCGCGAAATGAAGAACGAATCGGCGGAAAATAGCCTTTCCAAGGGCGGCCACGAAAGCTAGATCGCATCAGCGTTTAACGCCTCAGTGCGCGAGGTCGCACAAAGTCACAGTTCGCCATGGAGATTGCATGCCCAAATTGATCCTCGTCCGCCACGGTCAAAGCCAGTGGAACTTAGAAAACCGCTTTACCGGCTGGTGGGACGTCGATTTGACCGAAAAGGGCATCGACGAGGCCAAGGCAGCGGGTGTTTTGATGCAGGAAAAGGGCGTTTTGCCCACAATCTGCTTCACCAGTTTTCAAACCCGCGCGATCAAAACACTCAACCTAGCGCTCGAAGAGATGACACGGCTGTGGTTGCCGGTGACCAAGGATTGGCGCCTTAATGAACGGCATTATGGCGGGCTGACGGGCCTCAACAAACAAGAGACGCGCGATAAGCACGGCGATGATCAGGTGCACATTTGGCGCCGCAGTTTCGACACTCCGCCACCCCCGATGGAGGCAGGCAGCCAATATGATCCGGGCGCAGATCCGCGGTACGATGGCATTGATGTTCCGAACACCGAGAGCCTAAAGCTAACTATTGAACGTGTGCTGCCCTATTGGGAAGGCGATATATTGCCCGTCCTTGCCAGCGGCGAGACGGTCATCATTTCTGCGCATGGCAATTCTTTGCGAGCGCTGGTCAAACACCTTTCAAATATCTCCGATGAGGACATAACCGGATTGGAAATTCCAACCGGTCAGCCAATCATCTATGACTTTGACGATAATATGGTGCCGGGTGATCGGTATTATCTGAAGGATGCTTGAGGGGCATATGGGCGAGGAAAATACTAGCGCTGCAAACTGCGGAAAAGTCGCCATAGTCATGGGCAGCCAATCGGACTGGCCAACTATGCGGCTGGCCACAGAGATTTTAAGTGAGCTCGAAGTCGAACATGAAGCGCGCATCGTTTCCGCGCACCGAACTCCTGACCGCATGAGCGCATTTGCCAAAGGCGCAGAGGGTGAAGGGTTTGACGTGATCATCGCGGGCGCAGGCGGAGCGGCGCATTTGCCAGGCATGATCGCGGCTATGACCCACTTGCCTGTCCTTGGCGTTCCGGTCCAATCCAAAGCTTTATCAGGCATGGATAGCTTGCTTTCGATCGCGCAAATGCCCGCTGGCGTTCCCGTGGGCACATTGGCGATTGGTGACGCAGGCGCGAAAAACGCTGCCCTTATGGCTGCGGCCATTCTCGCCCTTTCCGATGAGGCCCTATCAGAGCGTCTCCAAGATTGGCGCGCCGCGCGCACCAATGACGTCGCGGAAACCCCGGCCAACTGATGACGGAGAACTCGCCTCTTTCACCCGGTTCCACGATCGGAATTTTGGGCGGCGGTCAACTTGGCCGGATGCTAGCGATGTCAGCTGCCCAATTGGGTTTCCGCGTGATTGGCTATGCGCCTGCGGGAGACAATGTTGCCGCCAGCGCTTGTAATGATTTTTTTGAGAACGGTTGGGGTGACACAACCGCGCTGTCTGTTTTTGCCAGCCAATGTGATGTGGTGACATGGGAGTTTGAGAACGTGCCGCTCTCAGCGGTGGAGGCTATTCCTTCTTCACTGCTCGCGGCCAACCCCAAATCGCTCCAAATCGCGCAAGACCGTTTGAACGAAAAGCGCTTTGTCGAAGAATTAGGCGCGCGCTGTGCGCCCTACATGCGGGTCGAAAGCGATGACGATTTTGCAACGGCTTTGGACCGGGTTGGCACCCCTGGCATCCTAAAGACTGCGCGTGATGGCTATGATGGCAAAGGCCAATGGCGCATCAATTCCGCGCACGAAGCAGAAGGGGTGCGCTTTCCCGGACGCCCATGCATTTACGAAGGCATGGTCAATTTCGAGGCAGAGTTTTCAGTCATCCTCGCTCGGGCCGCAGATGGGACGATCCGAATCTGGGATTCATCGGCCAACACGCATGATGGCGGGATGTTGGTTAAGTCGATTATCCCGGCCGGGCCCGTGGTAGAGGCGCAGATTAACGCGGCGCAAGACATCGCCCGGCAAACGGCCAATGCCCTGCAATATGTGGGTGTTCTAACGCTGGAATTCTTCGCGACGCGTGATGGGCCGGTTTTCAACGAAATGGCGCCGCGCGTTCACAATTCAGGGCATTGGACAATCGAAGGCGCGGCAACCAGCCAGTTTGAAAATCACATTCGTGCGATTTGCGGCCTTCCTCTTGGCGGCACCGAAACTCGCTTTGCCAGCATCGATATGCGCAATATCGTGGGCGAAGATGCTCTCAACGCGCACGACATTCTCGCAGAAGAAGGCGAACCGCATCTGCACCTTTATGGCAAACGTGAAGCGCGCGAGGGCCGCAAAATGGGCCATGTCACGCGGGTTTCGCACGATTAAGTTGCGGCCTGATGGACCAACATGAAATCGTCCTAATTTATGCGCGCGCCGCCAATGGCGCCATTGGTCATGAAGGGCGCCTGCCATGGCACCTACCAGCGGACCTTAAGCGGTTTAAATCGCTGACGATGGACAAGCCGATGATCATGGGGCGCAAGACTTTTGAAAGTCTGCCCGGCCTTTTGCCCGGCCGCCGCCATATTGTTTTAACCCGCCGCGACACTTGGAGCGGCGCCAAAGAAAACAGCGGGGCAGAGATTGTCCGGTCCGTCGAAGAGGCTCTCATGCTTGCCCGCGACGGCAATGATACAGGGGTGATCCCTGTGGTTGGAGGCGCGGCAATTTATGACGTCTTTCGCCCTTTGGCCAAGCGGATCGAAGTCACCGAAATTCACGCTGACTATCCCGGCGACACGTTCATGAAGCCGCTGGGCACAGAATGGATGGTCACCGAGCGCGAAGACCATCCGGCCGAAGGCGAACGGCCAGCATATTCATTTGTGACCTACCATCGTCATGATACCTTTAAGGACAAAGCATGATCCGCAAGAGTGTCTATGGCTTGCTGCTTCTGATCGCGATCGGTGCAGCAGCGTTCTTCATCTTTGCCCCGGGCATCGTCGACCGCAACATGAACCGCGTCGACAAGCAACCCATGCCCGCAGTCACGGACGAAGCGCGCGTTCTTCATGCGAGCCTGTCGATTGTTGACCTGCATTCCGACACGCTGCTTTGGAAGCGCGATATGCTGGAACGGCATGATTATGGCCATATGGATGTGCCGCGCCTGCGTGATGGCAATGTCGCGCTGCAGGTCTTCTCCAGTGTGACCAAAACCCCGACCAACCAGAACTATGACAACAACAGCGCCGATGGCGACAATGTCACAGGATTGGTGGTCGGCCAGCTTCAACCGCCGCGCACATGGACCTCGCTGCTCGAACGCTCTCTTTATCACGTGCAAAGACTCGATGAGGCAGTCGAAGAGGGGCGCGACGAACTGTATCAAATTCACGGCGCAGCCGATGTTGATCGGCTAATCGCGGCGCGCTCTCGTGGTGCGCGAGGCGTCGGCGCCTTGTTCAGCGCAGAGGGTCTGCACAATCTTGAAGGCGATCTTGGCAATCTTTCCGTCTTGTATGACGCGGGTTTGCGGATGGCAGGGCTCACCCATTTCTTTGACAATGCGTTGGCCGGATCAATGCACGGCGAGGAAAAGGGCGGCCTGACCCAAATGGGCCGCGATGCGGTGCGCCAGATGGAAGACATGGGCATAATCGTCGATATCGCGCATTGCAGCAGCGCCTGCGTCGATGACATTCTCGATATGGCGCGCCGCCCGGTCGTATCCAGCCACGGAGGCGTTCAGGCGACCTGCGACGTAAACCGCAATCTCAGCGATGATCATATCCGCCGCGTTGCCGCGACCGGCGGCGTTATTGGCATCGGCTATTGGGAAGGCGCAGTGTGCGACACCTCGCCTGAAGCCATTGTTCGCGCCATGGCGCATGTCCGCGATCTTGTGGGTATTGAGCATGTCGCGCTGGGCAGCGATTTTGACGGCACCGTTTTGGTGCAGTTCGACACCGCAGGCCTGATCCATATAACGCAGGCCTTGCTGGATGCTGGTTTCAGCGAAGAAGAAAGTCGCGCTGCCATGGGCGGGAACGCTTTGCGCCTAATCCGGCAAGGTCTCATTCCATTTGCAGATATGCCAAAAACTGAAACACCGGATGAGGCGAACTGATGCGTTGGCTGGATCACCGCGAAGACGTGACACAGGCGCTGCGCGGCGCAATCATTGCGCTCGGCAATTTTGACGGCTTCCATCGCGGGCATCAGGCCGTGGCCGGCGAAGCGATCAAATGGGCGCACGAAGAAGGCCGCCCGTCCATCATCGCAACGTTTGACCCGCACCCCGTGCGCCATTTCAAACCCGACGTGCCGCCCTTTCGCTTGACCACTTTGGAGCAACGCCAAGAACTGTATCTGGCCGCTGGCGCGACCGCGATGTTGGTGTTCCACTTTGACGGCGATCTGTCTGGCACCAGCGCGGAGGATTTCATCACCGAAATCTTGCTTAAGCGTTTTGGCGCGCACGGCGTGGTGACGGGCGCAGATTTCACCTTTGGCAAAGGCGCAAAGGGCAATGTCGAATTGCTTCGCACCTTTGGCGGCGAACACGGCCTGGGGTCCCGCGTGGTCGAAGCGGTGAAAAGCGATGGTGTCGTTTCTTCCAGCCGCATTCGTGATGCTCTGCGCGAAGGGAAGCCGGAGCTCGCCGCCGAATTGCTCACCCGGCCCTTCGCGATCAGGGGCATTGTCGAACATGGCGACAAAAACGGGCGCAAACTGGGTTATCCCACCGCGAACCTCGCCATCGACACCTATTTGCGCCCCAAATACGGGGTCTACGCCGTAACCGGCACGGTGCTTTCCACCGGTCAAACACTCAAAGGCGCCGCCAATATCGGTATCCGCCCGCAATTTGAGCCGCCCAAAGAACTGCTCGAACCCTATTTCTTCGACTTCTCCGGCGACCTGTATGGTCAGGAGATCGAGGTCGCCTTTCACCACTTCCTGCGCGGGGAGGCGAAGTTTGACAGCCTCGATGATCTGATGGTCCAGATGGAGAAAGATTGCGACGAAGCGCGAAGGCTTCTAAGCGCCATTTCCGATGACTGACGAAACCGCCAATAGCCCCGCTGGGCGCGACCTTAAAGACACCGTCTTCCTACCCAAGACGGCGTTCCCCATGAAAGCCGGCCTTCCGCAGAAGGAACCGGGCATTGAGGCGCGCTGGCGCGAGATTGATCTGTACAGGCAGATGCGCGAAAGCCGCGCTGGGCGTGAGAAGTTCATCCTGCATGATGGCCCTCCTTATGCGAATGGCGATATGCATATCGGCCATGCGCTGAACCATATCCTGAAAGACATGGTGTGCCGCACGCAAAACCTGATGGGCAAAGACGCGCCCTATGTGCCGGGCTGGGATTGCCACGGCCTTCCGATCGAATGGAAGGTTGAGGAGAAATACCGCAAGAAAAAGCTCAACAAAGACGAAGTTCCCGCAAAGGAATTTCGGGCAGAATGCCGCGCCTATGCGCAACACTGGGTCGACACTCAACGTGAGCAGCTCAAACGGCTTGGCATTATGGGTGATTGGGACAATCCCTATCTCACCATGGATGCACAGGCAGAGGGCACGATTGTCGCCGAGCTGCTGAAATTCGCCGAAGCCGGCAACCTGTATCGCGGATCAAAGCCGATCATGTGGTCGCCGGTTGAGAAGACCGCGCTGGCTGAGGCTGAGGTTGAGTATGAAGACCTGACCGACAGCCCGCAGATTGATGTGGCGTTTGAGA
Source organism: uncultured Erythrobacter sp. (assembly GCA_947502815.1). Classification (GTDB taxonomy): domain Bacteria; phylum Pseudomonadota; class Alphaproteobacteria; order Sphingomonadales; family Sphingomonadaceae; genus Erythrobacter. The sequence goes on along the minus strand of CANNBH010000001.1, from coordinate 166,632 downwards.
TTACGGAATGCCCGAATGTGCCGGAATTGGTCGGCGCGCATGCGGTGATCTGGACGACGACGCCTTGGACGATCCCGGTTAATCAGGCGTTGGCTTATGGGGCGGATGTTGAGTATGCTCACTTCACCCTGATTGCCGACGTGGCGGGCGGCCAAGAATATAAATCTGGCGTTGGGATCGGCGGAATGGTGAGTGAAGCCGTTGACCGCCTTTACGACGCAGGGCTTCCATTCGATTGCAAGCGTGTCGTGATCGCCAAGGACCTAGTTAGTGATTTTATGGCCCGACTGAATGCGTTGGCAGCGAAAGTCGATGTGACTGACCTTGGCGCAAAGCATGCAGTATTCGAAATAACTGGTGAGCAAATGGGTGAAGGTCGCTCAGCGCCATTTGAACGACTTGTAAATTCGGTGAAAGGCTCCGACTTAGCCGGAGCAACAGCTCGCCACCCAGTGGCAGACAAGTTCCCCGACGATGGATTCTACACCAAGCCGCGCCCCTTCCTTGAAGGCGATTTTGTCACCACCGAGAGCGGCACCGGCCTAGTGCACATGTCGCCCGACCACGGCGAGGACGATTTCGACCTCTGCAAAGCGAACGGCATTAACCCCGTTTTCGCCGTCATGGATGATGGCCGTTACCGCGACGATTGGTCGTGGCTGGGCGCGGATGATTTGGACGCGGATGGCAAAGCGCGCCGCCGCGCGGTCATCAACAAACCCTTCAACGCGCCCGACGGACCAATCTGCAACGATCTGCGCGAAGCGGGCGCTTTGCTTTCCGCTTCTGCCGATTACGCACACTCCTACCCGCATTCATGGCGCTCCAAAGCCAAGGTCATCTATCGCTGCACGCCGCAATGGTTCGTGCCGATGGACAAAGAACTCGACGGCGGCGGCACACTGCGTTCGCGTGGCATGTCCGAAATCGACCGAGTCGAATTTGTGCCGGAGAAAGGCCAAAACCGCATCGGCTCCATGGTCGAAGGGCGTCCCGACTGGGTCCTCTCACGCCAGCGCGCTTGGGGTGTGCCGATCACGCTCTTCCTGAAAGCGGGCACCAGCGAATATTTGAGCGACCCCGCCGTCAACGCGCGGATCATCGCCGCCGTTGCCGAAGAGGGCGTCGATGCATGGGAAGAGGCGCGCAAAGCCGAATTCCTCGGCCCCGACTACAACGCGCAAGATTACGACATGGTCATGGACATCCTCGATGTCTGGTTCGATTCGGGCTGCACCCACTCATTCGTGCTGGAATCTGGCCGCTGGCCCGACCTGCAATGGCCCGCCAACCTCTATCTCGAAGGGTCGGATCAGCACCGCGGTTGGTTCCAATCCTCGCTCCTCCAAAGCTGCGCCACACGCGGCCGAGCGCCTTACGACCAAGTCCTCACCCACGGATTCACGATGGATTCCAAGGGTAAGAAAATGTCGAAATCGCTCGGCAACACGATCAGCCCGCTGAAAGTGATGGAGCAATACGGCGCGGATATCGTCCGGCTTTGGGCGCTCAGCGTTGATTTCACCGAAGATCACCGGATCGGCGATGAAATCCTCAAAGGCGTCGGCGATCAATACCGCCGGTTGCGCAACACGTTCCGCTATCTGCTCGGCGCGCTCGATGGCTTTATCGGCGACATGTCGGACAGCGGCGAAATCCCTGAGCTGGAAATCTACGTTCTTTCGCTGCTGAGCGAATTGGATGGGAAACTGCGCAAGGCCGCGACAGAATACGATTTCAACACCTACACGCGCCTTCTGGTCGATTTCTGCAACGAAGATTTGAGCGCATTCTTCTTCGATATTCGCAAAGACACGCTTTATTGCGATGGTCCGGATAGCACGACGCGCAACGCGTACCGCACGGTGCTCGACCTGCTGTTTCACGCGCTCGTCCGCTATGCCGCGCCGGTTCTGGTCTTCACCGCAGAGGAAGTCTGGAAGACCCGCTATCCCGAAGACGATCAGCCGGACGAAGACGGCAAAGTGGGCAGCGTCCACTTGCTCGAATGGCCGAGCGTTCCCGCAGTCCCAGCCGACCGCACCAAATGGGACGCTCTGCGCGCGCTTCGCGAACGCGTAACCGAAGCGATTGAGCCGCTGCGCCGCGAAAAGGTCATCCGCTCCAGCAACGAAGCCGTCGTCAGCGTGCCTGCAAACGCAGTGCCGGACGGCGTGAGCGACGAACAACTCGCCGAGCTGTTCATCACTGGGAAAGTCACACGCGTCGATGGGGATGAGGTGACTGTTACCAAATCCACCGATCACAAATGCGGGCGTTGCTGGCGATTGCTGCCCGACGTGCCCGAAGACGGCGCGCTGTGCGGCCGGTGTGACAGTGTCGTTAGCGAATTGGACGCGGCATGAGCGCTTGGTTCACTCGCAACCGCCTGATTGGGCTGGGTTTTGCGGCATTTATCGCCGTAATCGATCAGCTGGTTAAGTATTATGTGACGGTGACGCTGGGCATAAGCCGGCCCGGCGATAAAATGGAATTGCTGCCGTTCTTCGACCTCACATACACAGAGAATCGCGGTATTTCGCTGGGCATGCTTGAGGCAACCAGCATGGAAATGCGCTGGCTGCTGGTCGGATTGACCGCGCTGATTGCGCTGGTCGTGCTCATTTGGATGATGCGCGAAAAGGCTTGGGGTGACATCCTTGGCCTGTCGATGATTTTGGGCGGCGCGATTGGCAACATCCGCGATCGTTTCTTGCTCGGTTACGTTGTCGATTATGCCGATTTGCACATCGGGACCTTTCGTCCCTTCCTTATTTTCAACATCGCTGATGCGGCTATCACCATCGGCGTCGTCATTATCCTTGCCCGAAGCCTGTTCGTGAGCGAAAAGGATGACAACAAAACGGACGAGACAAACGTCCCTGCGGAGATTTGAATATGCGTAACCTTAAGACCGCAATCCTGCTTGGCGCTGGCTGCGCGATGCTCGCCGCGTGCGGCGGCAGCGGCATTTTCAACCGCGAACGTCCTGATGAATTCGCGGTTCAGCGTCAGGCGCCTTTGGTGGTTCCGCCTGATTTCTCACTCACTCCGCCCGCACCGGGTGCGCCGCGCCCATCCGAAGGGACCGCATCTGAGCAAGCACTAGAGGCATTGTTCGGCGGCCCTGCTGCACGCAGTGAGATTGAAACCAGCGCGCTTGACCGCGCGGGCAGCGCCGCTCCCGGCATCCGTTCGCAAGTTGGCGATCCTGGCACAAATGTCGTCGCCAAGGGCAGCGTAACGCGCGATATTATCGCCGCTCCCGAAGGGGATGGCCTCTCTGCGCAAACCCTGATCCCGGGCTAAGCACGGATCAATCTTCGGCGGGGTCTTCGTCGAGTTTGCGCGCCAAAATCTTGTCAATTCGGCGGTTGTCCATTTGGGACACTTCAAAGCTCCACCCTTGGTCGGTGAAGCTTTCGCCTTCCTGCGGCAGTTTCTTCATCACAGACAGAGCATAGCCCGCCGCAGTGCCAAACTCGCGGGTTTCACCATATTCCAGGCCCAACCTATCGGCGAGCCCATCGGCTGAAAGCGCGCCAGAGACCAACAATGACCCGTCGCTGCATTCGATAATCTGCGGGGCATCGCCCTGATCTTTGTCGCTCGCAAAATTCCCAGCAATGGCGGTGAGCAGATCGACCGGCGTCACAACCCCTTCAAAATGGCCGTATTCATCGTGCACCACCGCCATCGCGGTGTCGGCCGATTGTAAGACGCGCAAAGCGTCCATCGCGTCCAATTGATCGGGCACCACTTCGGCTTTGTGCATCATATCGCGGATCGAAACCGCTTCACCCGCGACCAAACTGGCCAGAACCTCGCGCACTTTCACGATGCCCAAAATGGCGTCCGGCGACCCTTCGGCGACAGGCAGCAAAGAATGCGGGCTTTGCTCAATCGATGCCTTAATCTGGGCAACATCCGCATCCGCCTCAATCCAATCGAGTTCGGTGCGCGGCGTCATCATTTCACGCACGGGCCGTTCTGCCAGGCGCACAACGCCGGTTAAAATCTGGTGCTGTTCCGCCTCAATAACGCCAGAACGCGTCGCGTCAGCGAAGATCATTTGCAATTCCTGCGCAGTCAGTGACGGTTGCCCTTTGGAGCGGATCCCAAACAGGGCGATGATCCCCGCTGAGGATGTGTCCAGCACCCAAACCAACGGCGCAGCAACCTTGGCCAGCAGCGCCATCGGCCGCGCCATGATCAACGAGATCGGCACCGAATTGCGCAACGCCAATTGTTTTGGGACAAGCTCGCCTACGACCAAGCTGAAATAGGTGGTGACCGCAATCACAACGGCAAAGCCAGCCTGACCCGACACATCCTGAGGCACGCCCAGCAGCACCAGACGTTCACCCACAGGCATGCCCAAACTGGCGCCGGAATAGGCGCCTGCAATGATCCCAATCAGGGTGATGCCGATCTGAACCGTAGAAAGAAACTTACCCGGATCCGCCGCCAAATTGACAGCTATCCCCGCACTGGCTGAGCCGCTGTCATGGCGCGCCTTGAGCGTGCTCGTCTTGGCAGACACAATCGCAAGCTCAGACATCGCAAAGACGCCGTTGAGCACGATGAGCCCTGCAATAATAAAGAGGTCAGGCCATGGAAAAGGTGTCACAATTCTCGCGCTAGCACAATTGGAGCCTATTGCCAGCCACCGCGTAACACGCATGCGCGTGCCTTGTGTAAGAGAGGCGCGGCGGGTTACATCTGTTTACGGCCCGTTCATCAGGCCGCAAATGAAGCTCGGTCAATAGAATTTTGCAGGAATTTGGGACCAATTCACCGCAAAGGCCAATTGGACCAAGTTTCAAACGGAGGATTTGAACAATGAAAACATCACGCATTTTGCTTTCGAGCACCGCCGCACTGGCCATGCTTGGCACCAGCGCTTGTGTCACCGACCCCAACACCGGCGAACAGAAAATCTCTCGCACTGCGATTGGTGCAGGGCTGGGCGGAACGCTGGGCTATCTGCTTGGCGGCGCGATTGGCGGCGATGCCGCGCGAATTATTGGCGCGGGGATCGGGGGATCAGCCGGCGCAGTGGTTGGCAAACAGTTCGACGACCAAATCCGCGAACTTGATGAAGAGCTTCAAGGAACCGGCGTCGATGTGGAAGAAGTCGGCGATCAGGACGCGATCCTTGTTCGCTTGCCCGATGGCGTGACCTTTGCTCGCGGCTCCGCCGACATCAATCCCGGTTTTTACGAATCGCTCAATTCTGTGGCGACCAGCTTGATCAACTATCCCAACAGCTTGATCGATGTGTACGGCTTTACCGACACTACCGGCTCAGATGCGCTCAACCAGCGTCTTTCGGAGCAACGCGCGCAGGCCGTTGCCGATTACCTTGCGGCGCGCGGTGTCGCCCGCAGCCGTCTGGAAACACGCGGATACGGTGAAAGCTATGACTATCTGCGCGTCAAAACCGCCGATGGTGTGGATGAGCCAATGAACCGCCGCGTCGAGATTAAGATCATTCCGATCAGCCAAGACGACGTCAGCGCAGCGCGCGCTCAGTAACTCCATTCAAATGGAATGCACGGGGCCGGTCCTATTGGGGCCGGCCTTGTTGTATCTGCTGCTGGGCCCGCTCGGCCAAACGAGCCACAGCGTCACCGTGGATGCCCGGCGCGCAAACCAACACGCCGAAATCACGCGGGTCATGTTTGTTATAGGCCAGCGGGCCGCCAAACGCATCCGACACCTGCGCCCCTGCCTCGCGCGCAATTAGGGTCGCTGCGGCGATATCCCATTCAAACCCCCATCTCAGCGTCGCCAAAAGGTCCGCGCGGTCATCCGCGACCATAGCGATGCGTAGTGCGATGGAATTGGGTTTTTCAACCAAGGTGAGATCGGAATCAGCGCTCGGCAATTGGTCGGTTGGAACGCGCGCGCCCGAAAACTGCGCACGGGTGCTGGCCTTCAATGGCTGCCCATTGAGCGTTGCCCCTTGGCCTGCGACCGAGAACCACTCTTCGTCGCGTGCGGGCGCAGCCAGCATACCGATCAAAGGCTTGCCATTGCTGATCAAAGCAACCGACACGGCCCACCCCGGCCTGCCGCGCACAAAATCCCGCGTGCCGTCAATCGGATCGACAAGCCAGATCAGGTCGCTTTTGGTGCGCGCTTTATCGTCGGCAGTTTCTTCAGACAGCCACGCGGCAGACGGCAACAGCCGGCCCAGTTCACGGCGCAAAAATGCATCAACCGCAAGATCCGCCTCGCTAACCGGATTGCCTGGCGTCTTGTCCCAGCTCTCCAGCGCATGACCATCACCTGGCCAGCGCGCATGAGCCACGCGGGCCGCTTCGCGCACTATTTCTTGAAACCGACCCTGATCTATCATTTTTGACCATTCCTGCGCTGTCTGCCGCCGATAGGCTTAGCCCTGTTGCCGTGAAGGGTGATTGCGCACTTTTCAAGTCCACCGATACGTGCTTAGGCAATCTACAAACAACCTCTCCCCGGGATAAAAGCGAAAAGGGATTACGCTCGATGAACGTGCATGAATATCAGGCCAAGGAATTGCTCAAGGAATACGGGATTGCCATCCCCGCCGGTCACGCCGCTCTTACCGTAGAAGAAGCGGTTGAAGGCGCGAAAAAGCTGCCTGGACCTCTCTATGTAGTGAAGGCGCAAATTCACGCCGGTGGACGCGGCAAAGGCAAATTCAAAGAATTGGGCGAAGATGCCAAAGGCGGCGTTCGTCTCGCCAAAAGCATCGCGGACGTCGAATCCGACGCCAAAGATATGCTGGGCAACACTTTGGTGACGATCCAGACCGGCGACGAAGGCAAACAAGTCAACCGCCTCTACGTCACCGACGGTGTCGATATCGAAAGTGAATATTACCTCGCAATGCTCGTCGATCGGGCATCGGGTCAGGTTGCCATGGTCGCTTCAACCGAAGGCGGCATGGACATCGAAGACGTGGCGCACAACACGCCTGAATTGATCACCACGATCACGATCGACCCGGCACAGGGCTTTCTGCCTCATCACGGACGGGCCGTTGCTTTTGCGCTCAACCTATCCGGCGGTCTGAACAAGAAATGCCAGAAGCTCGCTGCACAGCTTTATAAGGCCTTTATGTCGAGTGATTGCGAAATGCTCGAGATTAACCCGCTGGTCGAAACAAAGGCCGACGCAGAAGGCAACGCCGATCTGCTCGTGCTCGACACCAAGATGAGCTTTGACGGCAACGCGCTCTATCGGCACCCTGCTATCGAGGCGATGCGCGATGAAACCGAAGAAGACCCAGCAGAAGTCGAAGCCAGCGAGTACGACCTCGCTTACATTAAGCTCGACGGAAACATCGGCTGCATGGTCAACGGCGCTGGCCTTGCCATGGCGACGATGGACATCATCAAGCTGAACGGGGCGTTCCCAGCAAACTTCCTCGACGTTGGCGGCGGCGCGACCACTGAAAAGGTGACCGCAGCGTTCAAGATCATCCTAAAAGATCCAGCTGTCGAAGGCATCCTCGTCAACATCTTTGGCGGGATTATGAAATGCGACATCATCGCCAACGGCATCGTTCAAGCGGCGAAGGACGTGAACCTTCAAGTGCCATTGGTCGTACGCCTTGAAGGCACCAATGTTGCCGCGGGTAAGGAAATCCTAGCCAATTCCGGCCTGCCGATCGTGGCAGCCGATGATCTGGGTGACGCGGCGAAGAAGATCGTCGCAGAGGTTAAGCAAGCTGCATGAAGCGAATAACGACAAGCGCGGCGCTGATCGGCGCCGCGCTTGTTGGTTGCAGCGATCAAAGTGTGGCTCTTTCTGATCGGGCCGTCTTGACCGAGCTCGACGGATCAGACTGGGGCATCCTATCCCCCAATGGCGCGTTTCTGATTGAGCCCAAAATTACCGCTCTTTCGTGTGAAAGGAATTGGGCTTTTGGGCATCACGATGGCACCGGGCATTTCTTGCTCAACCTGGAAACAGGTCAACTTTCATCGCAGCTGAAAAGGGATGAGCTTTCCGATGCGCTCGCCCGCGTCGATCTAAGTTTTACCGAACCGCAAGCGGTCGAATCGTTTGGTCGATATTTCTCCGGTTGCGGTTAGTTCGGATCCATGCGGTTAAATTCAAACATCAGCTCCCCGCCGGATTGCATACGCACCGCTGCGACCAATCCTTCACCGGGCTTGTCGGCATCCGCGCAGCGCAGGGTCAGCGCGTTGAAGTAAGCCGCGCATGGCTCCATTGCGACAAGGCGGAAGGTGAGCATATCATCCTTCTCCTCCCATCCTGTAAGATCGGCGTTGAAGTGTTTTAGACGCAGCACCACTGTGCCCGCTTCCTCCATCGCATAGAGATGTTCGGTGAACATGATTTCGCCATCGGCGGTTTCTTGGACAAAGGTCCCAACCATGATGCCGCCCATTGGCGGCAGCCAGCTTTCCATTGCCGGTGCGCCGCCAATGCCCACGCCGCTCCACTGTCCGATCAGCCAGTCCATCTCTTCCAAAGTAGCCGGCGGCGATTCGAAACCTTCTTCGCCGATCTTGGTCTGAGGTGAGGGCGATTCTTGCGCGGCAACACCGCCCCCACCGAGCGATACAGTGGCCAAAACCAACGCGCAGACCATTTTGCGTAGAGCGTGTTTCATGAATCGAACCCCTTTATTGCATTAAAGATAATGGACGCGCGCGGCTCAGCTTGGCAAGGCAGATCGTGAAATGCTCCAAAGGCATGGAGTCAAAGTGAGGTTCGATCAGCTTGACGTTTACGTAAACGCAAGTTAGGCGGTCCTCAAACGTGTAAGCAATAAGAATATACGACAGGAAGGAAGCCCCATGAAAATCCTCGTGCCCGTAAAGCGAGTGATCGATTACAACGTGAAACCGCGCGTGAAGGCCGATGGCTCAGGTGTGGATCTTGCGAATGTAAAAATGAGCATGAACCCGTTTGACGAAATCGCCGTCGAAGAGGCAATCCGCATCAAAGAAGCGGGCAATGCCGAAGAGATCATCGCCGTTTCCGTGGGGCCTGCAAAGGCGCAAGAAACGCTGCGTACGGCTCTTGCCATGGGCGCGGACCGGGCAATCTTGGTTGAAACCGACGAAGAAGTAGAGCCTCTCGCCGTTGCAAAAATCCTCAAAGCGATTGCGGATGAAGAACAGCCAGGTCTGGTCTTGCTCGGCAAACAGTCGATCTCTGACGACAGCAATCAAACGGGCCAGATGCTCGCCGCTCTGATGGGCCGCCCACAAGGTACCTTTGCCAACACGATCGAAGTCGAAGCCGACGCCGTTACGGTAAAGCGTGAGATTGATGGCGGTCTGGAAACGGTCAAATTGACCCTGCCAGCAATCGTCACAACCGATCTGCGTTTGAACGAGCCGCGCTATGCGTCACTGCCGAACATTATGAAGGCGAAGAAGAAGCCGCTGGATGCCAAGACACCGGCTGATTTCGGCGTCGACATCGCGCCGCGCCTTACCACCACCAATGTCAGCGAGCCGCCGGTTCGTCAGGCCGGTGAAAAGGTCGAAGACGTCGCCGCGCTCGTCGCCAAGATCAAGGATCTGGGGATCGCCTAATCGGCGGCCCAGCAAAGAAAAGGAATAGACAGATGAACACTCTGATTCTGGTCGAACACGACAACAACACCGTCAATGATGCAACGCTTGCTGTGGTTACAGCGGCGGCGAAATTGGGCGAAGTCCACGCATTGGTCGCGGGTGAGAACTGCGGAGCCGCTGCTGATGCGGCTGCAAAAATCGCAGGCGTAGCCAAAGTGCTTAAGGCTGACGATGCCGCATATGGCGCCGGTCTGGCCGAAAACGTTGCCCCCTTGGTCGCTGGATTGATGGATGGCTATGACGCGTTCCTCGCGCCTGCGACAACATCGGGCAAGAACATCGCACCGCGCGTTGCTGCGCATCTTGATGTGATGCAGATCTCGGACATTCTCTCGGTCGAAGGCGGCAAGACATTCACCCGTCCAATCTATGCCGGCAACGCCATTGCAACGGTTGAGTCGAGCGATCCAAAGCTCGTTATCACCGTGCGCGGGACAGCCTTTGAAAAGGCCGCAACCGAAGGCGGCTCCGCTGCCATCGAAGACGCAGCCGGTCCGGGCGATGCTGGCATTTCAAGCTTCGTCAGCCGCGAAGTTGCCAAAAGCGAACGTCCAGAGCTGGCCAGCGCCAAGATCATCGTTTCGGGCGGCCGTGCGCTGAAAGACAGCGAAACTTTTGAGCAAATCATCAATCCACTCGCCGACAAACTCGGCGCGGCGATCGGCGCATCGCGCGCCGCGGTTGATGCAGGCTATGTGCCCAACGATTACCAAGTCGGTCAAACCGGCAAGATCGTTGCGCCAGAGGTCTACATCGCCATCGGCATTTCCGGCGCGATCCAGCACTTGGCAGGCATGAAGGACTCCAAAGTCATCATCGCCATCAACAAAGACGAAGATGCCCCGATTTTCCAAGTCGCAGATATCGGCTTGGTCGCGGACCTCTACAACGCGGTCCCAGAATTGACGGCTGCCTTGGGCTAAGCCCTTAAGAAAAACTCAATCTTGTCAAAGACCTCCGCCGCGCTAACTTGCGCGGCGGAGGTTTTTTGTATGGCTCGTGTGTTGATCGCGTTTTCTGCAAGTTTGATGGCAGTTCCCAGTGGGCCTGCGAGCGCTGCAACGCTCGAATTGGAGCCGAGCTCAGAGTGGAGGTTGCGCGAATATGATGATCGCTGTCGAATCTCACGCAAATTTGGTGAGGGTGAGAATGAAGTTACCCTATGGATAGAGAAGGCCGGTGCTGGTCGATTCGTGAATATGACGGCGATTGGCCGCCCATTCCGCAACCCCTACGGGCCACGCATTAGGATTGCTGCTCTCCCAGAAGAATCCATAATTCGAGGCTTTATCAGCAACACATCAAGCACTGGTCGTCCGGTGATTTCCATGTTTGGCGTTTCCCTGATTTCGTTCGAGAGCCCGGAAGTCGACGAGTTCACGCAGTCCGACGAAGAAGAAGCGGTCGATATGAACGCTGGCGTCGTTGACGATGTTGCTCCTCTCACACCGCAAATTATCGAACAGAGATATAATGCCCTGCAAGCGATAGAATTGTCGGGTGCTCTGGTTCAAAAAGTATCGTTGGAAACAGGTGGAATTGCGGCGATGATGGAACAGCTCCAACAGTGCGCAGACACACTTCCCCAAAGGAGAGCAAATATCCTTGACGGGGAAGTGGTGCAGGGGGGCCAAGGGGCAGGGACCGAGGGCGAAAGAGAATGGGCACAGCAGATACAGGCCAATTATCCATCATATCTGCTGCGCGAGAGGGCTCAAGGAACGGTGGCCGTACGGGTCCAAATCAACCGGCAAGGTCGCGCGAGCTATTGCGAGGTCACAGGGCACACTGGTCCAGCGGGCTTCAACGATGCCGCTTGTCTAGCAATGATGCGACATTCACGCTTCCAACCCGCTAAGGACAGCAATGGCGATCCGATGTGGGGAAGTTATTCAACTCGCATTACCTATCGCCTGAATTAAGGCCAAACCGCTACATAAACGACGTGATGAAATGCAGCGTCATTCCGACCAAGCCGCCCACCAAGGTGCCGTTGATGCGGATGAATTGAAGGTCGCGGCCGACGGCGTTTTCGATCCGGCCCGTGATCGTCGTGGCATCCCAGCGCTTTACGGTTTCTGAAACCAAGGTCACGATTTCGCCGCCGTAACGTGTTGCGATCCCTACCAAAGTGCGCCGTGAAAAACGGTTGATCTGCCATTGCAACCGCTCGTCCTGCTTCAACGCCTTACCCAAATCGGCGAGCCCGCCCCGCATTTCGCTGCCCAATTCGGTGTCCGCTTCGCGGGCGCGCCGAATCAGAGAGCGGCGGATCCGTTCCCACACGCCCATCCACCATTCCGCCACAGCGGGATTCTCGATGAGATCCCGCTTCATTTCCTCAACCCGCTCACGCGTTTCGGGATCATGCTGCAGATCATGGGCGAGTTTTTCGAGGCCTTCTTCAACCTTCCCGCGTAGAGGATGATCGGGATCGACCAAAACTTCGGCGAGCAATTTGTAGAGTCCATCCAGGACATTGCCCGATATCCGCTTGTCCAGCCCCGCCCAACGCAGGACTCCATTCACCCGGTCATGGATGATCTCATGGATCGTCTCTTCATTGTCTTCCAAGGTCAGCCCGGCCCAACGAACCAGGCCGTTGATCAAAGGCAAATGCCGCCTATCCGCCATCGCGCTTTCAAGCATACGTCCGGCCAGCGGCGACACGTCAATTTTTGCCAATTGCCCGCCCAGACCCGACCGAACCTGATTGCCCAGCCTATCGGGATCCAGCGATTCGAGCATTTCGGCGAGCAATTCTGCCGCTCCGCCTGTGATGCGTGAACGCGCGTCTTGGCCTGAGCCTTCAGGGCTCGCGACCAGAAAATCCCCCAACGCACGGGCGATGTTCATGTTTGACATACGCCGCGCGACGACAGTGGGGGTTAAGAAGTTTTCCTGAAGGAATTGCGCCATTGTGTCCGCAATTCGATCCTTGTTCATCGGAATGATCGCGGTGTGCGGGATCGGCAGGCCTAGCGGGTGCCGGAACAAGGCCGTTACCGCAAACCAATCGGCGAGCCCGCCAACCATTGCGGCTTCGGCAAAGGCGTTGACGTATCCCCAAGCCGGGTGATTGCCGAGCAACCCGTGCGTGGTGAAAAACAACACCGCCATCGCGGCCAGTATCCCGGTCGCGGTCCACCGCATCCGGCGCGCACGGTCCGCAGTCAGCGGCTCTCCGCCAAACTTTAAGGGCATCGGTTCAGACATAGGTGCGCGCCCTGCCCGAAACCGCACAATGCGTCACGTCCATAAGGCAGTTGGATGCTCTACTCGGCAGGTTCCGCTCCCGGTGGCAACCGCGTTGCCGGGGTCACAGGGCCAGCAAATCCGCCATGCCCACCAGCACTCGGATTATGCGGCTGAGGCGAATCTTCGGGGTCAGGCCGGATTGGCTCACCGTCGTCACCAGGACGATAGGTCAGCATGCGATCGCGCAGCCACGGTCCAAGTCTGCGTTCAATGCCATCCGCGAGGCTAAAGCCGGCCGGAACAATCAGCAAAGTGAGCAGAGTTGAGGCGATCAATCCGCCAATCACCATCGTGCCCATTGGCGCGCGCCATGCGCCATCACCCGAACCGAGCAAGCCGGAAAAGGCGGTTGGGACCATCCCGGCGGTCATAGCAACGGTGGTCATCACGATCGGTTGAGCGCGCTTGTGCCCAGCTTCCATAATGGCTTCGAATTTGCGTGTGCCTACCGCCATTTCTTCGATCGCAAAATCGATCAGCAGGATCGAGTTCTTGGAGACAATGCCCAGCAGCAAAAGAACGCCGATATAGACCGGCATACTCTGCGGTTGTCCCACGATCCAGACTAGGAAAATGCCGCCCAATGGCGCGAGCAAGAGCGAGGTCATATTAACCAGCGGGCTCATCAATCGCTTATAAAGCAGCACCAGAACAGCGAACACGAGGAAGAAGCCAGCGAAGATCGCAATGACAAGGCTGTTGAGCATTTCAGCTTGCCATTCTTCTTCGCCAACCGCTGCGCGGCTCACCCCTTGGGGCAGGTTTTGAAGCACAGGGAGCTCTTCGATTGCGCCCTGCACGTCGCCCTTAATCACCCCACGCGCCAGATCGGCGCCTACCAAAACCCGGCGGTTCTGATTGTAACGCTGAATGGCGGTCGGGCCTGATCCAAAGCTGATTTCTGCAATCCGCGACAAGGGAACCGTTCCGCCAGTCCGCGTTGGCACGGGCAGATTTTCGATCGTGCTCATGCTCTCGCGCGATTCCTCAGGCAAACGCACAGTGATCGGAATTTGCCTATCAGACAGTGAGAACTTGGCTGCGTTCTGCTCAATCTCACCCAATGTTGCGATGCGGATCGTCTGGCTCAGCGCCGCTGTCGTAACGCCCAATTCGGCGGCGACCGATGGACGCGGCCGAATGATGATTTCTGGGCGATTGACATCGGCGCTGATCCGAGGGGCAACCAACATGTCGAGCCCGCGCATTTCTTCGACGAGCTCAGCAGCAGTTGCCTCTAGCAGCATCGGATCGGACCCGGCGAGCATGATTGTGATATCCCGCCCGCTGCCAAAACCGCCTGATTGCGACGCAAAACGAACCCGCGCATCGGGGAACTGGGCCAGCACGGGTGCCAAATCGCGTTCAAATTCAATTGAGGTTTTTTGGCGATCATCGCTAAGCGTGACGAACAGCGTCGCATTGCCAACCCGCACCCGTTCCAGCGCGACTTCAACCTCTGGCTGTTCATAAAGCAATGCAGCGACTTCGTCGGCGACCCGCTCAGTCGAAGCCAAAGTGGTGCCAGGCACCATTTCAATCTCAACCCGGCTGTTGTTGTTGTCTGTCACCGGCTGGAACTGCGCGGGAGTGATCATGAACAGGACCAGCGTGAGAACCAAAGCCAGCACCCCGACGCCCAGCATCCAAACCCGATGATCGAACAGGCGCGCTTTCAAACGCCGCATCATAAAGAGGCACCAAGAGAAAAAGCCGGTCTCGCGATCCATCAGTTTTCCAGGAATCGCGCCAAGCGCGGCTGTTACCAACAGGCCGACAAAATAGGCCATTGGCACCGCCACCAGCAAAGCAACGGAGCCAAACATAACGCCCAGCAACTGGGGATCCTCCACCGCAATCATGCCGGTGATGATGTTATAGGCTGCGCCCAGCGCAAACAAAGCGGCCAGTATGAAGTAAGCCGGCTTTGACGCGACGTTGGCGATTTGCGCCCGCATCGCCTTGGCTTTTTCCTGTTTCAACGTCCAACCGAGCACCGCCATATAGCGGTCCATCATCGGCCCTTCGCCATGTTCTGCGTGCCCCTTGGCGCGCAGGAAATAGGCCGCGAGCATCGGTGTAATCATCCGCGCCACGGCTAGGCTCATCAAAACGGCGACCACAACGGTGATCCCAAAGTTTTTGAAGAACTGGCCTGAAATGCCCGGCATCAAACCCACTGGCAGGAACACCGCCACAATACAGAAGCTGGTCGCCACCACCGGTAGGCCAATTTCATCGGCGGCATCGATGCTGGCCTGATACGCGGTTTTGCCCATGCGCATGTGACGCACGATATTCTCAATCTCAACGATGGCATCATCAACCAACACCCCCGCGACGAGGGCCAACGCGAGCAGCGACAATTGGTTGAGGTTAAAGCCCAGCAAATCCATGAACCAAAAGGTCGGGATCGCGGACAGCGGAATGGCAACCGATGAAATCAACGTGGCGCGCCAATCGCGCAGGAAGAAGAACACCACGATCACCGCAAGGACTGCCCCCTCAATCATAGCCTTCATGGAGGAGGTGTATTGTTCTTCGGTGTATTGGACCGTGTTGAAAAGCGGGATGAAACGGACACCGGGGTTCTCTGCTTCGATATCCTCAATAACTTCGAGGGCTTCTGCAAAAACAGTCACATCAGATGCGCCCTTGGCGCGAGACATGTTGAAATTCACAACCTCTTTGTCGCGAACCTTGCTGATCGACGAGCGTTCAGAAAACCCGTCGCGTACATCGGCCACATCAGCGAGGCGAATGGTGCGGCCATCGCCCAATTGGATTTGGCGCTGGGACAGTTCAAAGGCTGTGTCTGTGCTGCCCAAGACACGAACCGATTGACGCGTGCCGCCGATTTCCGTCGATCCGCCCGCGGCATCGATGTTGTTTTGACGCAAGACGCTGTTGATTTGGCTGGCGGTGACACCGATCGATTGCATGCGCGGAATGTCGAGGATCACCTCAATTTCGCGGTTGACCCCGGCAAAGCGGTTGGCCTCTGCCATCCCCTCAATTGCCAGCAGCCGCTTGGTCACCGTGTCATCGATAAACCAACTGAGCTGCTCAATCGTCATATCGTCGGCCTCGACGGCATAAATTGCCAGAAAGCCTCCAGAAATTTCTTCCTTGTTGATACGGGGTTCCAAAATTCCGTCAGGCAAGCTGCCGCGAATCCCATCGATCGCGTTCTTTACCTCAGCCACCGCGTCATTGGGGTCAGTGCCGATTTCAAATTCGATAAAGGTGCTGGAGAACCCTTCGCGGGCGGTGGAGTTGATCGAATTCACGCCGCTGATTGAACGGACCGCGCTCTCGACACGCTGCGTGATTTGATTTTCAATTTCAGTAGGAGCGGCACCAGGTTGCGAAATACCAACGCTTACACCGGGGAATTCGATGTCTGGATTGTTCACCACATCCATGCGCGCAAAGCTCAAAATGCCAGCAAGCATCAAAGCGGTGAAGAACACCAAAGGGATCACGGGGTTCCGGATCGACCAAGCGGAAATGTTGCGGAAGTTCATATGCGTTTCGCCTGTGTTGGTCCTACGAATCGCACCGGGGCGACTCTACGTTCAGTTACGCGTCCTTTGGGCGCTTGGACGAGTTGACCCCGCCCGCGCCCTTCAATTCATTCGCCTTCGCGGCGCGGATTTACCGTTTCGCCCGGATTGAGGAAACCGCCCGCTCGCAGCACAACCAATTCAGTCCCGGCCAATCCTTCGGTGATGGCAATGCCATCGGCCGTCACCATGCCTGTCGTTACCGACGTGCGTGTCGCCTGGTTTTCCTCATTCACAATATACACAAAGCTGCCCTCACTATCGGCCAACACCGCGCTTTCAGGCAAAACGGTCGCCTGGATGGAGCCGCTGTCTATCGAAGCGGTCGCAAAACCGCCGGGGCGCAATTCGGGCGCATAGGCCAACGCAATCCGCGCCGTGCCCTGGCGGCTTGTCGCATCAATTGTTGGCGACAATTGCCAGACTTGGCCTTCGAACGTCTTGTCAGAACCGGTTGGCACCACGCTTGCGCTCACCCCTTGGGAAAGGCCTGCAAGCTGGCTTTCACTAAGCTGCGCGCGCAATTCCATCTCGCCGCCCCGTGCGATCGTGAAAAGTGCGGGGGTTCCCCCTCCGACGGTTTGGCCAGGTTCAACGCTGCGCTGCAGAACATAGCCAGCCGCAGGGGCAACAATGTTCAAACGCGCAGTACGGGCGCGCAATTCAGCCAATTGTGCTTCAGCCACTTTTACCCGAGCATTCGCGGCATCGCGGGTAGAGGTCAAACGGTCCACATCTGCTTTTGAGATGAACCCGCGCTCCACCAATTGCAGCGCGCGATCCAGATTGGCCTGCGCCAATTGTGCATCGGCGCGAGACACTTCAATTTGAGCAGCCTGCGCCGCGGCCTGTTGGCTTTGCACGGACCGGTCGATCACGGCCAGAACCTGGCCTTGGCCAACCCAATCGCCGGCGTCGACGCGAACAGAAAGCACTCGCCCGCCTTCACCGACAACACCAACGGGCATCGGGCGGCGCGCAGCCAAAGTGCCGGGCGCTTCGATCAGGCCGCTCACTGTGGTTATGCCAGGTGCGACCACGGTAACCACAGGAGCTTGCGCGCCATCATCATCCGCAGCCGGTGCAGGTTCTCCGCCAGCCAGCAAGTAATAGGCCGCAATGGCCCCGAGCAAAACCAGCAGAGCCAGCCCGGCAATGATCAGCTTTTTCGAAGTTGATGACGAGCTGTCTGAATCATGGCCAGCCGCGACATCCGCCTCGATGTCATCCTGAGTCTCTGCCGTGATTGTGGTCTCGTAATTCATTGCTGTGCCCTTTTGACGGGTTGGCCAAACCGGCCGGCTTTTGTCTTATTTCGGTGTATTACATACATAAGGCACCATTCGCAATCCCTATTAGGCCTCCGGCGATATTGGGGCAATGCGCGGTTCGACTGATGACTTTGAGCCTAGACGAATGTCTTAGCGGTGCATTGCCGGCCTTATTCCCGAAGCATCACACATTTTTCGGATCTTGGAGCCAAAAAGCATGAGGCGGCGCGGCCAAAACAGCCGCACCGCCTCTAATTTCGCCGAAGTGAAAGCCGCGCTGGCCCCATCAATCCGTCAATTTGCGCGTTTAGCGCACTCGCCCACGCTGGATCAGGTTAACAATGCCGAGCAGCACAACCGCGCCGACAACAGCAACACCCAAACCAACAAGCGAGAATTCTTGAACGCTGCCGCTGATGCCAAGCAAAGGTCCAGCAATCATATTGCCAACGATTGATCCGACACAGCCGACCACGATATTCCAAAAAATACCCATCGAAGCGTCGCGATTCATCACAAGGCTAGCAAGCCAACCTGCAACTCCGCCGACAACCAAAGCGATAATCCAACCCATAGTGTATTCCTCCCGTTTGTTTTGGTTTCACTAAACCCAATAGGGGGAAATACGCAGGATTCCAAACGCTCGATCAATTTTTGCGCTGGGTAGAGCGTGTTTCTAGTACTTTAGCTGCCGCTCATAGAGGTCACGATAGTGCTGAATACGGGTGACGCGCAGGCCTTGCATGCCGGAACGGTCGACCGCGCGCTGCCAAGAGGCGAACTCTTCTAGCGTAAGCCCATAACGTTCGAGCACTTCGTCAATGGTCAGCAATCCGCCATTCACAGCGGCCACCACTTCGGCCTTGCGCCGAACCACCCATCGCTTCGTCTTTGGCGAAGGCAGGTCGTCAACGGTCAGCGGCTCACCGAGTGGGCCGATTACCTGTGCTGGGCGGATGTCTTGGTTCTCAATCATTTATCTTCTCTCGCATCGCCTGGTACCGCATGCCCCCGGTGTTGGACTTCGTTGGAAGGAAGCCCTCCTTCATTTTGGCCATCATTCTTATTCTTTATCTCGTCGCGTTCGTGGATCATGCCGGGCGAGCCTTTGAAGTGCTCTAAACCAACAGGGTTAACGTCCGGTTCTTCGCAATGTCTCGTTCGGAAATAGCGCGCAGCTGCATCTGCAAAACTGCTGTGGTCGCTGCCCGGCCGGCCCGTAGCATTGCCACAAGCATCACGCCGAAGAACAAGCCGCAAGTCGCGCGCGGCGTTAAGCCGGGCAGTCAACTCACTCCAGCCAACCACACGCAGCGTATCGCCGCCGTCCTCATTTTCATGGGATCGGGCATTGATGCCACCAATTGGCAGGTCGTCACCAAACGCAGTGTCGCCAGAGAATCGCCCAGCTAGAGAGCCGGGATTCGCGGCGGCTTTCGCTTGCGGAACAGGCTTGGCCTTTTCGAACATGGACCATTCTATAATCGGCGGACGTCAAGATGTGGTAAAACCCGTCTTTACTACTGCTTAGGATTAGCGCGGGCGGGGTGTGCAACTAAAATTCCAACCCATCACCACGCAATTGAGCCCCTTCAGGGTGGCGAAACCCCCGGTGCTGCCCTATATGCAGCGGCAATTATGACCATCACAGAACCTTTAGAAAACGCCTCGACGTTTGGGCTCGACACCGCCGCATTGTTCGATTTGCCGCGTGAGCCCAGCCAATGCCGCATCGTTGTCGCGATGAGCGGCGGGGTCGATTCGTCGGTTGTTGCCGCGCTTGCTGCGGATACGGGTGCAGAAGTGATCGGCATCACGCTGCAGCTTTATGACTATGGCGCAGCGACAGGCCGCAAAGGTGCCTGCTGTGCCGGAGACGACATCGCCGATGCCCGCGCTGTTTCAGACCGGCTTGGAATTGCGCATTATGTTTTCGATCATGAAAGCGCCTTTCGCGAAGACGTGGTTGAGCAATTTGCAGATGAGTATCTCGCTGGCCGCACGCCCGTGCCGTGCATCCGCTGTAACATGGGGCCGAAATTCACCGACCTGTTCCGCATGGCGCGCGAATTGGGTGCGGATTGCCTTGCAACCGGGCATTATGTGCGCCGCGTCGAGGTGGAAGAGAATAGCCCGCACCTCTATCGCGCGGTCGATCCGGCGCGCGATCAATCCTACTTCCTATATGCGACGACTCAGGAACAGCTGGACTACATCCGCTTTCCGCTAGGCGGCCTGCCCAAGGCCAAAGTGCGCGAATTGGCGGAAGCGGCTGGCCTGCGCAACGCGGCCAAGCCGGACAGTCAGGACATTTGCTTCGTACCCGATGGCAATTACGCCAAGATCGTCACCAAGATGCGGCCCGAAGGCGGCGTCCCCGGTGCCATTGTTCACGCTGCAACAGGCGAACATATGGGCGAGCATAAAGGCATCGTCCATTACACGGTCGGCCAGCGCAAAGGGCTCGACATTGGCGGCCAGCCAGAGCCTCTCTATGTGATCGGTTTGGACGCAGAGGAGCGCGAGGTGCGCGTTGGGCCAAAGCGGATGCTGGCCGTGGAAAGCGTCAAAGTCATCGAAACCAACCGGATCGGCGAATTCTCCGATAGCGAAGAACTAACCGCCAAAGTGCGGTCCTTGGCAAAGCCGGTGCCGATCACACTGGATGGGCCGATCGGCGATGGAAAGTCGGTCACGCTGCGCTTTGCAGAGCCCGAATTCGGTGTCGCTCCGGGACAGGCGGCGGTGATCTATGCCGGCGAGCGAGTGATTGGCGGCGGCTGGATTGATGCGACCACTTCTGTGCCCAGCTAACTAGGCTCAGCCAATCAGGCCAAGCGAATCCAGCTCAGCCCTCCCACTTCTCCAACACACAGCCATACCCTTCACGATATGTGGCGGTCGTCGATGTCACCAGCGGGAAACGCGCCGTAACGCTGCGCGCTTCGGGATCATCGGATAGCGAGACGAGCTCCATCCCGGCCAATCTGTCTTTCCTGCAGTCTTCCAAACTGCGGTCCGAAACAAAGCGGCATGAACATCCCACTCGCGCGGCATAGGATGTGCCAACTTCGGCATAGCCTTGGATGCTGGCGCGATTGAACCATATCGCGGCGGCGACGGCGGCGATGGCCAGCACAATCACCCACAGAATGATACGGCCGGGGCCTGTTCGTGTTTTTGACATTGCTTTGCCTGTAGCCTTGATTTGCTGGGACCCATGTTCGATTGAACGCGCTATGACGTTTCGCACCCCCACCCATATCGCCGCCGCCGCGCTCCTGCCAGTCTTTGTGTTGTGCGCGGCATGCGGACCTGCGCCTGCGCCCGAACCAGATCCCTTGAGCGAAGAAGCGCTCGCCGCTGTGTCTGAGGATGCCGGCGCGCCAAAGGATCAACTGGCCCGGCAAGTCGACGACCTCTTTACTATCGAGGGGCTGGGCGAGACGCGGGCGGTTCTGGTTCTCGCCGATGGTAAGGTTGCCGCCGAACGGTACGGCGATGGGTATTCGGCCGATACGAAGTTCATCAGCTGGTCGATGGCAAAGACGGTAACAGCGGTTCTAACCGGGATGCTGGTGGCCGACGGTCTGCTGAGCTTGGACGAGCCCGCTCCCGTTCCCATGTGGCAGCGATCCGGCGATCCGCGCGCTGACATCACATTGCGCCACCTTCTGCAAATGCGCAGCGGATTGCGCCACACAGAGGCAGGCAACCCCCCATACGAATCGTCTGAAGTGCGCATGCTGTTCCTTGATGGCCGTGACGACATGGCGAAATGGGCAAAGGAGCAACCGCTCGAAGCGGAGCCCGGTGAACGGTTTGAGTACTCCTCCAACACCACCGTGATCCTTGCCGATATTGCCGCGCGCGCCTTGAGCGAGAGCGATGATCCTGAAGAACGCCGGGTGGCGGTTGTGAACTACCTTGAAGAGCGTTTGTTCGGACCGCTTGGCATGACGTCGATGGTTCCTGAATTTGACGCATCGGGCACGTTGATCGGCGGCAGTTTGATGCACGCCACCGCGCGCGATTGGGGCAAGTTTGGTGAGTTTATGCGAGCCGGTGGCCGCGCACCGGGCGGAGAGCAATTGGTGCCCAGCCGCTGGATTGAGGGGATGATCGCACCCAGTCCCACCGCTGAGCAATATGGATTTCAGACATGGCTTAACCGGCCATTGGGAGAGAAGGGCGGCGAATTTGGCCATCCTCTCTTCCCAACGCGCGCGCCGCACAACCTCTTCGCACTGATCGGCCATATGGGCCAATATGTGCTGGTGTCGCCCAATCAGAGAGTGACGATGGTGCGCCTTGGCCATTCGACCAGTGAAGAACGCCCGCCCATGCTCAATGAAGCCGCCGATGTGATCGCGCTGTACCCGCAGGTTGGCGAGTAGGAAAACGCTAAAGGGTGAAGTTGCCCTCAACCACAGTCACGCAGGGCCCACCAAGCCAAGCGCGATCGCCATCGTCTGACTGCTCCAGCGTGAGCGCCAGTTCTCCGCCGCGCTCGCTCGCCTGATAGGCAGAGATCGTGTTCCGCTTCAGCTTGGCCGCCCAATACGGGGTCAGCACCGAATGCGCAGAGCCGGTGACGCTGTCCTCATCCACACCGCCGCCGGGCACGAACACGCGGCTGACGATGTCGGTGTTGTCACCGGGCGCGGTGCAGATGAACTGATCCGTGCCGAGCTTCTCCAAACCGCGAACGTCAGGGGAAAGCCCGCGCACGGCCGCTTCATCGGCGAACTCGAACACGCTGTATCCGATATGCTCATCACCCGACCTGTAGGTTGAGACAGGCACAGCGCCGAGCAACGCTTCGGCTTCGGGATAGGCGCGCGGGCTGGTTGGGATTGCGGGTAGGCCCACTTCATAGCCTGCACCCGATTTGCGGACCTCCAGAATGCCCGATTTGCGCGTGCGGAACGTCAGACGCTCGCCGCCATCGCGGGTCAGCAGCACGTGGCCGCTCGCCATGGTCGCATGGCCGCACAGCGCGATCTCATAGGTTGGCGTGCACCAGCGCAGCTCCCAATCCCCTGCTCCCGTTTCATCGCGCACCACAAAGGCTGTTTCAGCAAACAGGTTCTCTGCCCCGATTGCCACCAGCTGATCATCGGGCAGCCATTCATCAAGCACCATCACGGCCGCCTGGTTGCCGCCGAACGGCTTCGCGCTGAAGGCATCGACGTGCCAGTAAGGGATAGTTTGCGTCATTGGGTGTTCCTTACGGATAGAGAAGGGTGTCGGACCATCCACCACCCGCTTTGGTGAAGAGGCGGCGGTCATGAAGGCGGTTGTCGCGGTCGATCCAGAACTCGATGCGTTCGGGCCGCACGGTGAAGCCAGTCCAATGCGACGGACGCGGCACCTCGCCTGCGCGCTCATGCTCGGCCCACGTCGCTTTCACCCGGTCGAGGTAGTCCTGACGTTCTGGCAAAGGGCGCGATTGGTCGCTGGCGGCTGAGCCAACCTGACTCGTGTAGGCGCGCGAGTGGAAGTAGGCATCAGCGCGCGCCGCTGTCACTTCCTCCAGCGGCCCTTCGATGCGGATCTGGCGGCGCAGGCTCTTCCAATGGAACAGCAGGCTGGCGTGAGCATTGGCGCGGATCTCGCCGCCCTTGCGGCTGCCCGCATTTGTGAAGAAGGTGAAGCCGCCCTTCTCGCTTTCATCAGGCCCATGTCCCTTAAGCAGCACCATCCGCACCGATGGCCGTCCATCGGGTGTTGCCGTAGCCAGCGCCATAGCGTTGGCGTCATTGGGCTCACTGTCCTGAGCAAGCGCGAACCATTCATCAAACAGCGCATAGGGATCCGCGCCTGCGGGGATCACGCTGCCTGCAAGCTGAGCCGAATCGAGAGCTTTGGGAGAAGTCATGCGGGGCCTTCGTTTGCCGCCTTCGCGGTGCTTTTGGTTGCCGCCTTCGCGGCGGTGATACATTGAGACATGGACCGCATGTTACACTGTCCAAGGGCATAAATCTTGGCGGTCTGCATATTTGTGCAAACGCTTATTTTACCATGGTATTTGACGGTTTCGAGCATGGGATCGTCCATAATCACTTGGATCAAAGTAGGAAAGCCGCTTTCCATTTTGCGCTCGCAACCGGGCCGAACACAGCGATGATCGCCCGCTTTGAGTCATGTGGCATTTATGGTGTCTCTTTCACCCTTTACCTTGCACCCTTGGACCGCCTCACCTAGCTAACACACCATGTCTGATCCGTACCGCACTCTTGGCTTGGCTCGCACGGCCTCCGAAAAGGAGATCAAGAGCGCTTATCGAAAGCTTGCCAAAGAGCTTCACCCTGACCGCAACACAGACAATCCCAAAGCGGCAGAGAAATTCTCTGACGCGACCAAAGCGTATGATTTGCTGTCCGATAGCGACAAGCGCGCGCAATTTGATCGCGGCGAAATTGACGGCGAAGGCAACCCGCTCAACCCGTTTGGGGGAATGGGTGGTGGCCGGGGATTTGGGCGCGGCGGTTTCGGAGGCGGAGGCCCCAGACCCGGTGGGCCCGGCGGATACCGCGATCAGGAATTCGGCGGTTTCGACACCAATGATATGGATTTGGGCGACCTGTTCGAAGGGTTGTTTGGCGGCAAATCGCGCCAGAACGATTCCGCCCGGCGCGGATTTGGTGGAATGGGTGGTGGCGGACGCCCCCCTCCGCCCCCGCTTAAACGCGGCGCAGATATTCAATATCGGCTCGCGGTTCCGTTTGTGGATGCCGCATCGGGCCGCGATCAACGGATCACTTTGGCCGATGGCAAAGCGATCAACCTAAAACTGCCCGGCGGGGTCGAAGACGGCACCCAAATGCGCCTAAAAGACAAAGGGCATAAAGGCGCAGGCGGCCACGGCGACGGGATCGTCATGGTGGAAATTGCCCCGCATCCGTTCTTTCGCCGCGATGGTGACAACATTCGCATGGACCTGCCCATCACGCTTAATGAGGCGGTGAACGGCGGAAAAGTAAAATGCCCCACGGTTGATGGGCCAGTTATGCTGACGCTGAAACCCGGCGCCAATGGCGGCACAGTCATGCGCCTATCGGGCAAAGGCTGGACGAAGAAATCCGCTACTCCCGGCAAAGGCAAGCCGGAGCGCGGCGATCAGCTCGTCACGCTGGAAATACAAATGCCCGAAGATTTGGACGGGTTGAAAGAGCAGCTTGGCGATTGGAGCGACCCCGCCAAACCGCGCGAGAAATTCGGCCTGTAACGGTTTGGCATCAGGCAGCCACCTCCCTCCCCCGGATCAGCGCGAATTGCGCTCGCTATCACCTGAGGCGCGGCGGGCGACCTCTAAACGCGCGCAAGCTTTGCTGCGCAGGTTGGAAAGCGGTGAGGATATTTCGGGACCCGCTGGTGGGGCAAGCCAAGCCGATGGATTAAGCGCCGCGATTGCGCGCAGCGATCTGGCGAAGCGCATCGGCCCGGGAACGCGCATTTTCGAAATCGTCCGGCGCATCACCACAGGCACCTACCGCGATGGCTTCATCCACGCGGGCAACCTTGCCTATTTGTCGATGCTGGCGATTTTTCCGTTCTTCATTCTGGGCGCGGCCTTGTTTGAATTGATCGGCGGGCGAGAGCGCGCGGTGGAATTGGTAACGACGGTGCTGAATGCGATGCCCCCCACTGTCGCCAGCGCGATTGAACCGGTGGCGCAGGATGTGATCTATGCCCGCGACGGGTGGCTGTTGTGGTTTGGTGCAGCGGTTGCCTTGTGGACCGTTTCCAGCCTGATCGAATCCATTCGCGATATTCTGCGCCGGGCATACGGCACACAGCCCAGTCAGGCATTCTGGAAATACCGGCTCTTTTCGGTCGGACTGATTCTGGTCGCGGTCGTGTTGCTGATGGCGTCGCTGTTTGCCCAAGTGGCGATCGGCGCGGCGCAGCAGGTAATCCTGACCAATTTTCCGCAATTGTCCGAAGCCCTCGACGCGCTGCGCCTTTCGCGCGTGCTGCCCGCTTTGGGTCTCACCGGATCGCTCTATTTGTTGTTCTACACGCTGACGCCGGTGGGGTACCGGTCAAAGGCCTATCCCAAATGGCCTGGCGCGGTTTTCACGGCGCTGTGGTGGCTGGGTGTGACGACCGCTTTGCCGCCCATTTTGCGCAGCTTTTTCGCGTATAGCCTGACCTATGGCAGCTTGGCCGGGATCATCATTTCGCTGTTCTTTTTCTGGCTCATCGGCCTTGGTCTGGTTATCGGAGCGGAATTGAACGCGGCGCTTGCAGAACCGGAAAGCGCCCCAGTCGAAGGCGCGGTTGACGTCACGGAAAACAGCGATCAAACGCCGGGTTAAACAGATTGGCGAACGCCGTCCCTAACGCGGTTCGCAACAGATAAGGAGACACCAGCATGACACAGCTGATGAAGGGCAAACGCGGACTGATCATGGGCCTTGCCAATGACAAATCACTGGCATGGGGAATCGCAAAGACTCTGGCTGAACACGGGGCCGAATTGGCCTTTTCCTATCAAGGAGACGCGCTTGCCAAGCGGGTGAAGCCACTCGCCGAGCAGCTGGGTAGTAATTTTACATTCGAATGCGATGTATCCGATATGGACTCGCTTGATACCGGTTTTGCCGAATTGAAGGAGCGCTGGGGCACGCTGGATTTCGTGGTTCACGCGATCGGCTTTTCCGACAAATCGGAACTGCGCGGCAAATATGTCGACACCAGCCTCGATAACTTCCTGATGACGATGAACATCTCTGCCTATTCGCTGGTGGCGGTGACCAAACGCGCTTCGGAATTGATGCCGCCGCTTGCCGAAGACGGCACTGGCGGGGGCAGCATCCTGACGCTCACCTATTACGGCGCAGAGAAAGTTATCCCACATTACAACGTGATGGGCGTCGCAAAGGCCGCATTGGAAGCCAGCGTGCGCTATCTCGCCAATGACCTTGGCCCGGCAGGCATTCGCGTCAACGCGATCAGCGCAGGGCCGGTTAAAACACTCGCAGCAAGCGGAATTGGTGATTTTAGATACATACTGAAATGGAATGAATTGAACTCACCACTACGTAGAAATACTACTATTTCTGACGTGGGCGGTTCGGGCCTTTACTTCCTTTCTGAGCTTTCATCCGGAGTAACCGGCGAAGTCCAGCACGTGGATAGCGGTTATCACATAGTTGGGATGAAACAAGAAGATGCACCCGATGTGGCGCTTTCTTAGGGGCCCGATCAATTGTCGGGCTCTTAGCCCAAGTGTAAACGACCTACACTTAAAGAAGGGTCGGTTCTAAAGAACAATGTGCGGCCCGATTGAAAGGCAATTGGGTCGTCACATGCTGAAGAAAACCACTTCACCCCCCTCGCCCCTCACCTTGAATACGCAGGCGGCGATAGACCACATCCAAAACTTCACCCGCGGTCAAAAACGGGTGCTTGTCGCTGGAATTGACGCCGGCCTTTGCGTCATGGCCGTGTGGACAGCCTATTTCCTGCGTCTTGGCGAATGGCGCTTTTTCACGCCGGACGTGGCGAATCTCGCCTTGGGCGCGTTTGTGTTTTGGTTTGCGAGCGCCCTGATCATCGGCGTTTACCGCGAAATGTTCCGTTTCTCCGGCAGCGGGACCATGCTGCGGATTGGCCGCGCGGTGGCGATCATGGCCGTGCCGATGGCAATCCTGTTTCTGGGCCTGACAGTCCCCGGCGTGCCGCGCACCTTGGCGGTGCTTCAACCGATCGTCTTCTTCTTGCTGCTCGCCTTCAGCCGATCAGCGATGCGGTATCTGATTATGGATCTGGGGGCGCCGCAATCCTACGCGGGGGAGCCGCGGCGAATCTTGATCTACGGCGCGGGGGCAGAGGGTATGAGCCTCGCCAATTCGATCCGGCATGAACCGGGTTTGCAAGTGGCAGCCTTTGTCGATGATGATGAGCTCAAACATGGTCAGCGGCTCGACCGGCTGAAAGTCTACAAATCCAGCCTGCTGCCAAAACTGATCCGTGACCACAGGATCAGCGATATTTACCTCGCTTTGCCCCGGCTTTCGCGCAGCGCAAAGGCCAAGATTATGGAAAGCCTGGGCGAGCATCCCGTTCAGGTCATGGCTCTGCCGAAAGTGCGCGACATCATCGACGGTGGCGTCTCCATCAACGAATTTCGCGAGATCGATATCGGCCAATTGCTGGGCCGGTCCCCTATCGCACCGGACCCGCAATTGATGGCGGGCACAATCACCGGCAAAACGGTGATGGTAACCGGCGCTGGCGGATCAATCGGAAGCGAGCTGTGCGCTCAAATCGCGCGTCTTTCTCCTGCGAAACTGATCTTGGTCGAAGTCAGCGAATTTGCGCTGTATTCGGTGGACTACGCGCTGCGCGCCGAGGTTAAGAACGCCGCAGGCTCCAGCAATTTCGAAATCACGCCAGAATTGTGCAATGTCGCCGACCGGGCCTCTGTGACGCGGGTGATCCATCGCCACCGCCCTGATACGATCTTTCACGCCGCCGCTTACAAACACGTGCCGCTGGTCGAAGCGAATGTAATCGGCGGCGCGCGCAACAACATCTTTGGCACGCTCAACACCGTGATGGCGGCGCTCAGCTCCGGCGTGTCGAACTTCATTTTGGTCAGCACTGATAAGGCCGTGCGTCCAACCAACATAATGGGCGCGACAAAGCGGATATGCGAACAAATCCTGCAAGCCTATGCCAGCCGCCCTGATAAATCGCTTGGCACCATTTTTACGATGGTTCGGTTTGGCAATGTGCTGGGCTCATCGGGATCGGTTGTCCCCTTGTTCAAACGGCAGATCCAAGACGGCGGCCCGCTGACCATCACCGATCACCGGATCAACCGTTATTTCATGACCATTCCCGAAGCCGCCGAATTGGTTATCCAAGCCGGCGCCATGGCCGATGGCGGTGAGGTCTATGTCTTGGACATGGGTGATCCTGTAAAAATCATCGATCTGGCCCGGTCGATGATCCGCCTATCGGGCCTGCGCGAGATTGATCGGGTTTCTCCCGATGGAGACATTGAGATCGTCGAGGTCGGCCTGCGCCCGGGCGAAAAACTCTACGAAGAATTGCTGATCGGCAACAATCCCGAAAAGACGCCGCATGCGCGCATTATGCAGGCGCATGAGACGCATATGCCGCTCGAGGAGCTGATGGATGCGGCCTCTCACTTGCTCGAAGCGATTGATGCCGGACGCTCAGACGAAGTGCGCAGCATCATCGCCGATATGGTCCCCGAATACGCCCCGGCAGAGGCTTAGCGGCGCGCCCGCTCTCGCACCCCGCACCTGCCCGCACCTGCCCGCACCCGCCTTAGGCCGCCCGATAAGGAGAAATCGCCGTGACATTGCCGCACAAACCGAAATTTAGACCGCGTTTCAAATGGGCCGTAACGGCGTGCTGCGCCGCGCTGCTGTCCGCCTGCGCTTCGGACCCTGCGCCGCTGCAAAGCACGCAATTTGTTTCTGTGTTGGACGCAAATGAAATGCCTGCCCCGCTGGAGGGGAACGGCATTCTCGGCCCGCTTGATAAAGTGCGCGTCGATGTGTTCGGGGTCGAGGAACTCACCCGCGAGGTTCAGGTGGATGGCAGCGGACGCCTGTCCTATCCCTTTGTCGGCTCCATCGAAGTCGCTGGCAAAGCGCCCGCCGATATCGAAGCCTTAATCGCGGCCCGCTTGGACCAAGGCTATGTCCGCAACCCGCAGGTTTCGGTCAATTTGGTCGACACGGTCAGCCAAACCATCGCCATCGAAGGGGAAGTGGAACGGCCCGGCATCTATGCAGCGGCGGGCCAGCTCACCTTGCTGCGCGCGCTGGCACTGGCTGGCGGACCGACCGAATTTGCCTTGGCCGAACAGGTCGTTGTCTTTCGCGAAGTGGGCGATGACCGCTTTGCCGCCGTCTACAACCTTTCGGCGGTGCGGCGCGGGGCTCTGTCAGACCCCCGCATCTACGCCAATGACACGATTGTGATGGGCGATTCGCCCCGGCGCCGCTCAATCGACCGCTTGGTCACCATCGCACCGGCGCTCGCTTCCCCGCTCGTGATCCTTTTCACCCGCTAATCAGGTCCTGATTATGAACCCTCCTCTTGTTGCCCTTTCCGCCCAACCCCATGCCGCGACATTGAACGCGATGGAGCCCGCCGCGCCGGAGCCCATTTTGGTGCGCTATTGGGAGATTTTCTTTCGGCGGCGCTGGATGGTTCTGTCGATCGTGACCGCAGCCTTGGCAGCGGGGATCGCGTTGACCCTGCTGCAAACCCCGCAATACACAGCAGAGGCGCGGATCGAAATCAGCCGCTCACAAGACAATGTCACCGACGTGGAAACGGTCACCCCGCAAGAGGCCGATCAAGATCTGGAATTTTACCAGACGCAATATGCGCTGCTGGAGGCGCGCTCTTTGGCGCAGCGGGTGGTGCAGCGTTTGGGCCTCACCCGCGATGATGATTTCTTCAACACCTTCGGCCATCAGCTGGACGAAGGGTTGATGATGGCCGATGGCCCTGCGGGCGCTCTAACGGGCTTTTCGCGAGAGCAGGTGGAGGAACGCAACCGGGAGGCGGTTGACCTGTTTTTAAGCCATGTCGGCATTGCCCCGATCCGGGGTTCGGCTTTGGTGGACCTGCGCTTCACTTCTCCCGATGCGCAATTGTCGCGCGACGTCGTCAACGCTTGGGCGGATGAATATTTGCAGTCCAATCTGGACCGGCGCTCAGCCTCATCATTGGACGCGCGCGCGTTCCTATCCGAACAATTGCAGACCCTGCGCGGGCGGCTCGAAGTGTCAGAGCGCGAGCTGGTCAATTACGCCGCAAACAGCGGGATTGTCACGCTGTCGCAAAACGAATCCGCCGATGGACGCACCCGCACCGATCGCACGTTGACGATCGCCGATATTGAAGCGCTGAACACGGAATTGGCCGCCGCCACCTCCGATCGGATCCGCGCCGAAAGTCGGCTGACCCGGGGCACAGACAGCGCCATGGTCGAAAACCCGACATTGAGCGCGCTGCGCCAAGACCGCGCCGAAGTTGCGGCCAATCTGTCCAGCGTCGAGGCGCGCTTTGGCCCTGAATATCCGCCGCTTCAGGCGCTGGAGGCGCAATTGGCGCAGATCGAACGCTCAATCGCCAGCGAAGAGGCCCGCGTGACCGGCGCAGCCCGCACCGATTTTACGCAGGCCCTCACGCGAGAGCGCGAATTGCGCAGCCGGATTAACGGATTGCGCGGCAATCTGGTGAACGAACAGCAGGCCTCGATCCAATACAACATCTACCAACGCGAAGTGGACACCAACCGCCAGCTTTATGACGGCCTGCTCCAGCGCTTTAAAGAGATCGGCGTGGCTGGGGTTGGCATGAACAATGTCTCCATCGTCGACACCGCCGAAGTGCCGCGTTTCCCCTCCAGCCCGAACATGCTGATCAACCTTGCCGCGTCAATTATTGCAGGGATTGGTTTGGCCGCAGCCGTGGTTTTGGGCTTGGAGCAAATTGATCGGTCGCTGCGCGATCCAGCCGCGGTGCGCGAATTGGGTCTGCCGTTGCTGGGCGTGATTCCCCGCGCCGAAGGGGATGACGTGATCGAGGCTGTGCATGATCGCAAATCCGCGATCAGCGAAGCCTATGTCGCAGCGCAGACCAACC
Source organism: uncultured Erythrobacter sp. (assembly GCA_947502815.1). Taxonomy (GTDB): domain Bacteria; phylum Pseudomonadota; class Alphaproteobacteria; order Sphingomonadales; family Sphingomonadaceae; genus Erythrobacter. Next base: position 135,279 of record CANNBH010000001.1, on the reverse strand, counting down.
TCAGCCTGCTAACGGATAAGGGCCTGCCCGAAAGCTTTATCCTCACCAGCACACGCCCCGGCGAAGGCAAAAGCAGCTCTGCCATGGCACTGGCGATGAGTCTGGCGCGGGTGGGCCGCCGAACCGTTTTGGTCGACGCCGATGTGCGCTCGCCCTCCGTTGAGAAATATCTCGAAATCACGCCGGACAAGGGCCTCACCCATTATCTGACGGGGCGCAATTCCGTGGATGATCTGCTGATCGATATGGAGCAACCGAACCTCAATGTAATCACCGCCGGTCCGCCGCCGCCCAATGCCGCAGAGCTTTTCGCATCGCCGCGCTTTGCCGATCTGGTGAGCGAGTTGAAGAGCCGGTTTGATGTGGTGGTGATTGATGCGCCGCCGATGCTGGGTCTGGCCGATGTTCCTTTGATCAGCAGCGCGGTCGATGGGTTGATCTATGCGATTGAATACAACGGCGTGCAAATGCGCGGCATCCGGGCCTCAATCGAACGCCTTCGGACGGTCCATGCCAATGTCTTTGGCGCTTTGGTGACCAAATACGAACAGCCCGGACGCGGCGGTTACGGCTATGGGTATGGATACGGCTATGGCTACGAATATGGTTATGGCGACAGCCGATCCGGCGGCGAAGCGTCGGAAACAGGCGGCGACATGGCCATGGAAGATGGCGCAGCGCAGGACCGCGCGAACAAAGCAGTCTTAGAAAGCGCCTGATCCGTCATGCTGCGCCGTTCTCTTTGTTCCAAAGCCATTGCGATGGGCGGCACCGCGCTTGCTGCGGTGATGTTCATGGCCGCGACCTCCTCTGTGGTGGAGCGGCAGGCACCCGAATTGGCGGCATTGATGTTCCCGATGAACGCCAGCGCAAAGGCCCGCGTGGCAGAGGCGCAATTCACCAGGGGTGCAAACGCCCGGATGGATGATCCCGCCGCCGGAACCCGCGACTTAGATCGCGCTCGGGCCACCGCGCGGCGCTCTTTGACAGATCATCCGCTTAACCCGCGAGCTTTGCGCATTTTGGCGTTGGCAGACCCGCAATCCCCCGGTACTCAGGCCCTGCTGATGGCAGGCAACCGGCAAAGCCGCAGGGACACTCTGACGCAGGCCTATTTGATCGAATTTGCCGCAAAAGACGGCGAAATCGGTCAGGCGATGGACCATTATGACGCGGTCTTGCGCCGCCGCAGCGCCTATCGCGACCCGGCCGGGCGCAACCTTGCAGTGGCTCTGTCTCTGCCCGGCGTTTTGGAGGAAGTGGCCGACCAATTGCCGCAGGCTCCATCGTGGGAAAGCCTGCTGTATTTCTATGTGCTGCGCACCCCGGAAAGCCATTCCAGCTTTATCGAATTGCACAAAATGCTGGATGCGACCAGCACGATCCCCGCCGATATCAGCGCGCAGTTCAGCAATGCCTTGGTGGAACAAAGCCGCTTTGACGAAGCTTTGGAAATCGCCGCGATGGCGGCCCCTGCGCCGATGGAACGCCGCGCATTTCTGCAAGAAACCGATTTTCGCACTGCGCCGCAATCCGGCGATGCTTTGCCCGCAATCTGGCCGGGCCAATGGATCACACCCAAAGACACCGCCGCCTTCCTCCAACCCATTCACGGCGGGGGCGCGCTGATCAACCTGCCAAGCGGGGCTTCGGGTCTGATCGCTTACCGCATCGTCGCCTTGGAACCGGGGACCTACGCAGCCAAAGTAACCATCACGCCAGAAAGCCGCGCGGCATCCGCTTTTGCCGGGTCTGAGGATGAAAACACGCTGGCCACGCCCGCGATAGAGGCGCGGCTGACCTGCGCGCGCTCCGCCAATGCGGCGCCAGCGGCTCGGCCCAGCGGCGGCGCGGCCACGGGGGGTGATCCGCTCACCGTGGGTGAAGGGTGCGAATATCAATGGCTGGCCCTCACCCTCACCGAAACTCAAACGCGCGCAAAGGACATCTTTCTCGATGCAGTATCAGTCCAACCCGCAGGCTAAACTCAACGCGCCCGCAAGCGCCGCCGCGCGAGCAAGAGCCCAGATCGCCGCGCAAATTGCCAAGGCATTCAGCCCCAGCGGGGTGTTCTTGGGCTTTCTGGCACTTGTTCTGTTGATGGGGGGCAGCGCGCGCGGCGATGTTGCTTCACTGATGATCATCCGGCCTTTGGCGGCTTTGGTTTTGGCCTTTGGCTTGACCCAATTGCTGCACGCGAACGCGCGCGGTGCGGGGCCAAGTGGGCTGGCTTTCCCCATGGCTGCTTTCGCCGCGTTGGCCGTGTTCGCCGCCGTTCAATTGATCCCGCTTCCCCCGTCTATCTGGACCGCTCTGCCCGGACGCGAACCTTTGGTAGCGGGGCAAGAGGCAGCACAGATTGCACTGTCCTGGCAGCCAATCTCAGCCGCGCCGATGGCAACAATCAACGCCTTTGGCGCGCTGCTGGTCCCGCTTGCGTTGATCATCATGTTTGCCGTGGTTCAGGATGCGGCGCGCAAGAAAGCCGTCATCCTCCTGTGCACTTTCATGGGCCTGTCCGCCGTCATCGCAGCGGTGCAAAGCATGGCACCGGGCACGTCCTTGCTGTATTTTTACCGCGTCACCAACGGCGATTTTCCCGTCGGCCTGTTCGCCAACCGCAACCATCAGGCGGTGATGCTGGCCGCCATTATCCCCTTCATCCTCGCCATGAGTGAGAAAGCGGCGCAGCGCAGGAACGGTCATTCCGCGACGCAGGTTTGCATCGCGGGATGGATCGCTGCCCTTGGCTTGGCGGGGCTGGCGGTGATGACAGGGTCGCGCGCGGGGGCAATCTTATCCATCGCCGCTCTTGGTATCACGGCGCCCCTGTTCACCTATGCCCGTCTGGCCGCAAAGGGGCGGGAAGGCTCTCTTCTCAAATTGCGGCTGGCGGTTTTGGCCGCGCCCACCGCGCTGCTGATCGGCGTCGGCGCGCTGTTTATGCTTGGCGGCGGGGCGGCGTTCGAACGACTGGCCGAAAAAGACAGCTTTGGCGATTTGCGCTTCCAAATTCTGCCCGAAGTCTTCGCCATGATCGCCAATTCCATGCCGCTGGGATGGGGATTTGGAACATTCCCCGAAGTTTATGAAATCTATGAGCGGCGCGAAATGATCCAACCCGCTTACATCAACCATGCGCACAATGACTGGCTGGAAATCATTATAGAGGGCGGTTTGATTGCGCCCTTGATCGCGATGCTTTTGGCCCTGTGGACTGTGCGCAGCGCGTGGCGGCATCGGCGTCAAATTGCGCGCCCTCGCGGGGATGAAGGGCGCATGCGGTTTGCCGCGTTGGCCGGGATCGCCATTCTTATCGCGGGCAGTGCATTCGATTATCCGCTGCGCACGCCAGCGGGCGCGGCGGCCTTTGTGGTTTTCCTTGGACTGCTCGCCGCCCCTTACTCCGCCAGCCGGCCCGCCAATAAGAGGGTCGCGCGATGATGGCGCTCATTCCGCTTACGGCTGTTTTCGCAAGCTTTTTGATGCCGGCATTGTATTCGGCTGCCTTGCTGGGCCTGACGGCGGTGATTGTGTCCTTGCGCGGGGTCCGGGTGGTTGCGCCTCTGCCTGATGGATCGGGCATGGTGATCGTGCTGTTTGCAATCTTTGCCGCTCTCGCGGTTCTCGGCCCAAGCTTCAATCACGGCGTGTCGGGGCAGAATGTCGATGCGCTCAAATTCCTATTCGCCACCGCCGCGCTGATGATGGGTTTTTCGCTGGGGGTTGAGCAAGGGAGCATGAAAGATGGACTGGTTCGGATGGTCCCGTGGTTCATCGCCGCGATGAGCCTCTATTACGGCTATCTCAAATTGACGGGCACGCCGCTGAGCCAGGAATCGCTGCTGTATCCGCCTGACAACAACCATTCGGCGTCGATGCTGGCCATTTTCCTGCCTATCGTGGTTTTACAAATGCGCGCGAAGATGCGGCTTCTGTGTCTCATCCTGCTTTTTGCCTTTGCCATCTTTGCCGCATCGCGCGCGCTGATGGGCCTAACTTTGCTGGCAACCGCGTTGTCGATCCAAAACATCCGGCAAAGCAGGCTGTTGATGGTGTGCGTCGTGGCGGCAGTGGGTGCAGTGCTGTTCTATCGCGGGTTCAGCATGGACAATTTTTCCGACCGTTTGCGGCTGCAAATTATCGAGATCAGCCTGCATTACGCGCAAACACGCGGTGCCTATGCGTTCAATTTGGGCGAGGCGAGTTTCGCCGATTATCTTAACATTTATCCGGTCTATCAGCGGCTGGATATTCAACATGCGCACAACATGCTGCTGCAAATTTGGGTGGCGTATGGCCTGGTCCCACTGGCGGCGTTTGGCGCATTCCTGACCGCTATGGCGCTGCATGCATGGCGTCAGCGCAATTTCCTGTTCCTTGCCTGCTTTGCGATTTTTATGGGGCTGGGCATGATGGAGGCGTTGATCACCGATATCCGCGCCTTTGGAACCATTATGTTCACGCTGGCCTATGCCTATTCGCGGGGGTCTTTGGTGCAGCGGCCCGATCATCATTTGGCGCGCTGGATGCCGCACAACGGCGGTGACCAAACCCGCCAGATGCCAGCCTAATAGGTGTTCATTTTGGCGAGCAAATGGGGGCCGAAATCTGCCGCCCGCAGCGCCTCAACCAAATGTCTATCCGCTGCCCCATCGCCATAGATATTGGCCGTGGTGGGGCGCAGCGTTTTGGCGCGTTCAATCGCGGTTTTCAGATCGACCGCATGGGTGCTTTCGCAATCGACCGTGTTGATGTTGCGCTCTCGCCCGGATTGGCGCGCACCGATGTTGAGGCACGGCGTGCCGAGGCTGGCGGATTCGATAATGCCCGATGATGAATTGCCCACCAGCAGATCCGCGCATCGGATCGCGGCGAGGTAATCGGGCCGGGATAGGTGATCGGTTACGCACACGTCATCATCGCTGCCAAACCTGTCCAGCACCGCATCAATCGCCTTGCCGCCCGCATCCGAATTGGGGCGCAGGACAAGCTGATTGAAACCCGCACCGCGCACAGCGGCGATCACCGATGCCGCTTGCTCGGCTGCTTGGCCCGCCTCTTGAACAACAGGGTGAAAAATCACCAGCGCGTTGCCGTGCGAGCCCTGTTTTTCTGGGCTAAACCTGCATTTCTGGGCGAAATCGAATTCACCGCTGGCCAATGTTTGGATGCCGACAAGGCCGGGTGCACCGATCACGCTGACGCAATCGGGCCGCTCTCCCATTTTCACGATACGCTGGGCCGCCAGATCGGTCGAACACAGGTGGATATGGGCCAGTTTGGTGATGGCATGGCGGAAACTTTCATCCAAAGTTCCCGACCGTTCGCCTCCGCCAACGTGGATGATGGGGACCGCCAAATGCATCGCCGCCAGCGCGCCGGCGAGCATTTCGCCCCGGTCGCCCAACAGCATGACCGCATCAGGCCGGTCGCTGGCCCAAAACCGGGTTAACGCTTGCAACTCCGCCGCCATAGCCAAGGCCATTTCGCCGCCATCCGCCCCGGTTAAAGGGACCGCGATCCGCGCGGCAATGGGCAGGCCGCTGCGCTCAATATCCTTGATCGTATCGCCGTATCCCGGCGCCAGATGTTGGCCTGTTGCAACAATCCGGCAGGCAAAATCGGGCGCGCTGGCAAGGGCTTGCAGACACGGTAACATCAATCCGAAATCGGCTCTGCTTCCGGTGAGATAATCGATTTTCATAAAGGTTTGGCCGGGTTGCCCACCACCGTGACGCCGGGCGCCACATCTTTGGTGACCACAGCGCCCATCCCAATCACCGCGCCTGCGCCGATTTTCAGCCGCTTGCCCGGTTGGCCCGGCCGCAAGATTGCGCCGGTCCCGATGTAGGCATCATCGCCAATCTCAACATTGCCATTGACCTTGGCAGCCGGTGCCAGCGTGACACCATCACCGACACGGCAATCATGCGCGACATAGGAATAGATATTGGCCTGAAACAGCGCGCCGATCTGTGTGTCGCTGGTCACCATGGCAAAGGGGCAGATCACCGCGCCTTGCCCAATCGTGACATTATCCAAGATCATGGCCGCTGACGCCGTGACACCGCCCAGCGCAACCCCGGCGGACGCGCATTTTGCCGCCAATGCGCGGCGCAATTGGCCGCTGCCTACCGCCAAAGTCGCTTCACGAGAGGAGGCCGGTGTTTGCGCAAATTCCTCCAAGGACATGACGTCATATTGGGGATGCGTTTGGTCTGCACCGTCGTCGATGAACACGGCGCGCCATTCCTGATCGGGTGGCGATTGGCGCTGCAGTCTTTCCGTCAAAACGGGCATGACTTCACGGCCAAAACCGCCCGCACCGTAGACGCCGTATAGTTTCAAACCGGTCATTGCGCCTGACCCTCCAAATCGCCCCATTGCACCTGTTTGTCTGCCGTCACGTCACAAATCAGAGCTTTGCCAGCGACCGCATCGAGCCATTCTGGGCCAAGCCCATCACCGGGCCGCTTTGCCAAGAGGTCGCCCGCCATAATGGTGTGACCAGCGCGAAGATTCCGCCCAAATACAAGGCTTTTGCGGGCGACCTTCCGCGTTGAGAGCTCCGCTGCAACCGGGCGTTTGACGCCATCGCCCAATCCCTTTTCAATTCCCCGAAGCGCGGCAATCATCGCTTTGAAAGAGTCCGGCTCCATCGAGGCCGCGTGATCAGGCCCATCGCCGCTCGCGTCCAAAGTGATGTGTTTTTCCAACACGGCCATCCCCAACCCCCGCGCCGCAAATGCCGCGGTGCTGCCAAGTGTGTGATCAGAAAAGCCCACCGGGCAATCAAACGCGGATGCAAAGGCGGGCAGGACGCGCAGATTCTGATCCTCCAAAGCGGCGGGATAGTCTGATACGCATTGCAGCACCGCAAAATCGCAACGGCCGCGCAATTCGCCAACCGCCCGCTCAATATCCGCCATATCCGCCATACCGGTCGACAAAAGCACCGGCAGACCAGAGCGCGCGGCCTGACGCAGCAGAGCCAGATTGGTGATTTCCCCGGATGGCCATTTCAGACAGGGCACGCCCAAGGTCAGGACAAAATCGAGCGCCTCTGGATCAAAGGCGGTGGTCAGAAACTCTATGCCGATGGCGTCACAATGCCGTTTGAGGACGGTGAAATCCTCAAAATCCAGCTCAAGCTTGCGAACCATATCAAACTGGCTGCCATCGCCGGTCTGGCGCTGTTGGTAATCGGCCTTGGGCGCTGTGCTCAAAATGTTGGCTTCGGTGCGAAAGGTCTGAAATTTCACCGCATCCGCCCCGCACGCATGAGCGACGTCAATCATGCGGTGTGCGGTGGCAAGATCCCCGTCGTGGTTCACGCCAATTTCCGCAATAATATAGCACGGATCACTTGCCGAAATGCGGCGGGTGCCAATGGTGATGGAGGGTTCAGGAGGAGGCATGGGATAGGCCCTTTTTCGCATGGGAAACCGGTCGATCTGCACCGGTAGGTTGGCGCAGCAACAGCGCGAGACAAACGCCCGCGCCAAAAAATCCGCCAAGGGTCGGCGACCAAGCGATGATCGATACAGAGCCCGCAAATATGCCCAGCGCTTGGGCGCCAACCCCGCCGAGCAGGATCGCGCCGGCAATGCGTAAGACCAACCGGTGGTGATCCTCTGTCGCGAGCAACCTCTGCGTCATTTCAGTCAAGGGTGTCAGCACAATCAGCGGCAGAAATGGCGCCGCCGCCGCGATCACCACTGCAATGTCAGAACCGCTGGCCCAATCGGCGATCACAGGCACATGCGCCGCCGCCTGCTGCGCGCCCAGAACCGCGCCTGCCGCGGCCAGAGCCAGCGCCAGATTGAACGCGCAATAGGCCGCGATCCGGTGCCTTGCCCCCGATGTCCCGCGCATCGCCAAATCGGCAAAGAATCCGGTGCCCAGCACAAACCAAATCGATGTGATGATAAACTGCGGAACCTTCAGGCCATAGGCCACAATCGTCGCCTGCCCTTGCGCGATTTCATGCGCGGCCATTTGCGCGGTGACGGCAACCGCAGCGATGGCGAGCATTGCCGAACCGCCCGAAAGCGTGCGGGACAGGCGCAGGGAGAACAACGCAGATCGTATAGGCGGCGCGGTGCCCCCATCCGCCCTTGCCCCACGCAGCAGCAGGGCAGCAAAGATTGCCGCCCGCAACGCAAAAGTCGCGGCCAAGCCAGCGGCATAGGCAACAATGCCAAGATCAAACAGCAACAACGCCGCAACCAGTGGAAGCGATAGGATCAGATTGCCCGCAATGACCGGAACACGCTGATCACGCGATAGAAACAGAGCGACCTGATATTCCGCCACCAAGGCAAAGGGGACCACAAGCGGCACGATCAACGCAATCGGCCAATGCTCCATTGCCGCAGTCGATCCGGCAGTGAAGGCCGCATAGGAAAGCGAGGCCGCCAGCGCGAAAAGCCCCGCGATCACGCCGACACGCGCGCCTTCCCGCAGCAAGCCGATGGTTTCGCCCCGCGTGGCATAATTGCTTGCGATCGGGGTCAGGCTGGTCACGATGCAAATGCCCAGCGCGCCTGACAGCAGATTGACCAGACCATAGAGCACGACAAACCCATCCAGCTGCGCCCCAATGCCGAGCGATTCGAGCAGGATCAGTTCGCGCACAAAGCCAATCAGCTTTGAACTGAACGTGATCGTGAGCAGCACGCCCGTAGTCCCAGCCAATCGCTTCATCATGCAGGGGCCATCGCAGCGTTGATATAGGCCCGGGCGCGATCAAAATCGGCGGGCCAATCAATGTCGATATCCTCGCCCGGCCCGCCGCATTCCAATGGCAGACAAGCGGGCGGCAAAAAGCTGCGATGGGCGCGCAATGACGCGGTTCGGATCGCGTAGAATGATCCCGTCAGCGCCCACGCCCGGGGTAAATCTTGGCTGCGCGAGGGTGGGCCATTGTCACCCAAAATTCCCACCCGCGACAATTGGCCATCGCCGCTCTCCACCAGACAATGCAGCGGGTGATGATCGGGGGATTGCACCCCCACGACTGCGGCGGCTGCGGGCGTGCTGGCCAGCAAATCAAGCCCCTGATCGATCCTGCCCGGAGCGCGAAACGGCGATGTGGGCTGCAGCAGGCACAGCGCATCCCATTCCCGGCCAGCATCACGCTCAGCGTCAAGAGCATGGAGCGCCACGTCCACGCTGTTTGCGTGATCCCCTGCCAATTGTGCAGGGCGATCCAGCACGCTGATCCCTGTGTTCCGCGCAATCTGCGCAACATCGGCGTCATCGGTTGAGACAAGCGTTCTTCCAATGGAGCGTGATGCATTGGCGGCATCCACAGTCCATTGAACCAAAGGCTTGGCGCCCAGCATCCGAGCATTTTTGCCCGGCACTCGTTTTGACCCGGCGCGGGCGGGTATCAGGGCTAGCGTTTTGAGCGGAGGGTTAGGCTGCATTGCGCACCGGCCCTTCTGTTGGTCCGCCCATGCGCCCATCCATTGCGCCGCCAATCACACCATGCGCCGCCCCATCCGACTTCAAGAATTGCTGCGCCCAAAGCTCTATCGCCATCAGCGCCCTAATCTCTCTGGTGCGGTTTTCTGCTCCGGCAATATGGGCATCAAGATAATGCGCCATGCGGGCCTGATCGAACAGAGTGGTCGTGATGGAATCGCTGCCCAGCAATGCCGCACGCGCCGCCGGGGCAAGCCTGTCCTTAAACCATTCGCCAATCGGCACAGTGAACATCTGCTTCTTGCGATAGGCCAGATCCGACCCGATCATTGGGGCGACCGCCTTTTTGAAGAGGTGTTTCGTTTCCCCATCGCGCAGCTTGAATTGGCCCGGCATTGTGAAAGCGAATTCCATCATCCGGTAATCGAGCATCGGAGTGCGCGCCTCGACCCCTTCGGCCATGCCCATCCGATCAGGCTTCACCAGATTGTTGCCCGGCAAAAGCAGCTGCATATCGATGTTCAGCGCCTGATTCAGCCGGTCCCAATGCGCGCTGTCATCAAAATGGCGTTTTAGCAGATTGGCAGGCGCAGCCTCGTCCACGTCGCGCGCAAAGTCTGAACGATACAGCCGTTTCTTCTCTGCCGGGTCAAACAGCGTGATGTTGGCAAGATAGGCCGCCCTAAACGCTGCATCGCTTTCATCATCGGGGCGCTGGTCAAAAAAGCTGCGATATTTGTCATAGCCGGCGAACAATTCATCCCCGCCGTCGCCAGTCAAAACCACCTTCACGTGGCGCGATGCCAATTGGGAAACCCGGCGCGTCGGCATAAAGGAGACATCGCCGTGCGGCTGATCCAAATGCCAGATCACATTGGGCCAGTCCGCCACCATATCGGTATCGACCATTTCGGCGGTGTGATGGGTGGCAAACCGTGATGCGGCGAGTTTCGCAGCGGCGGTTTCATCAAAGCGCGGATCGTCAAAGCCGATAGAGAAGGTGCGCACCGGCCGATCCATGTTGCGCGCCATAAACCCGACCACACTGGTCGAATCCACTCCGCCCGAAAGGAATGCGCCAAACGGCACATCGGCGCGCAGGCGCAAGCGCACGGCATCTTCAAACAGATCGAGAAATTCGCCCGACCACGCCGCCTCGGTTCGCTCCTCCATGGCCCTATCGGTCAGCGACCACCACCGCCGTATCGTAAGGGGCCCGCCACAGCGCAGTTCGGCCATGCAGCCGGGGGGCAGATGACGGATCCCTTTAAACGCGGTGCGCGGCGGGGGCACGTAATTGAAGGTCAGAAACAGATCGATAGCCGCAGGGTCCAATTGGGGCGTGACACCGGCGGCAAGAATGGATTTGATCTCAGAGGCAAAGACAAAGCCTTCGCCCGTCTCGCTGTAAAACAGCGGCTTTACCCCGATCCGATCGCGATAAAGGCGCAAGGTTTGATCGCGATTGTCCCACACCGCGATGGCGAACATGCCATTCAATCGATGGACGAAATCTGGGCCCCAATACCGATAGGCTTGCAACAGGACCTCTGTATCAGAGCCCGTTTCCAACTGGACGCCGTTGGTGCGCAATTCCTGCGCCAGTTCAATGTAATTGAAGATTTCGCCGTTTTGCACCAGCGCAACCGCTCCGTCTTCTGAGACGAAAGGTTGATCGCCATTTTCAACATCAATGATGGCAAGACGTTGGTTGGCCAGCGTCACCCGCCCATTGCTGAACACCCCGTCACCGTCGGGGCCGCGATGCTGCTGGGCCTGGGACATGGCGGCGATACGCTGGGTTGCAACGCTGCGACCGGTGAAGGACCAAAAACCTGAAATGCCGCACATGGTCAGACGGTCTCCCGTGAGAAAAGCATCCGAAGGGTTTCGAACAGAATGGCGATATCGCGCCGCAAACTGGCGTTGGCGGCATAATCCAGATCAAGCGCCAACCGCTGCTCACTGGTCGCCGATGATCGCAGGCGCGCTTGAGCCAGACCGGTCACGCCGGGGCGAACATTGTGGCGGCGACGCCAATCTTCGGGCGCATAATTGCTCTTTTGCATGGGCGTATCGGGGCGTGGGCCAACCAAGCTCATATCCCCGCGCAAAACATTGAAGAGCTGCGGCAATTCATCAAGGCTGGTCCGCCGAACAAAAGCGCCCGCGCGGGTGATGCGCGGGTCGCAGGCTTGCGTGGAATAGCCGCCGCGCGCCTCCGCATCGCTTATCATGCTGCGCAATTTGTAGATCGCAAAGGGAGCGCCCTTGCGGCCAATTCGGATCTGCCGAAAGAGCGCCGGGCCGGGGCTGTCGATCACGATCCACACCATCAGTGCGCCGATCAAAGGGGCCAACAGAACCAAAGCCGCCATGCTGATCACAATGTCGAAAAGCCGCTTCATGCGGCGCATTCCCGGTTGCTGCGAATGCGGGCGGCGATGGATTGGATGCGGACTTGCACATCCTTATGATTGTCTTCCAAATCGGCGGGGGACGCGGCCAATGCGGCGTCATAGGCTGCCAACAAGGCGCGCACTTCCCGTTCGAACACCGCGCCGCCGTTAAGCCCATCACGGGCAAAGGTGCGTGACAGGTTCACCCGGGTTGAACCCAACCGGGCATGATCGCGCAGGATGTATTCAGCGGGCAGATCCCCTTCGCCAAGGCGGGCAATGCCGCCGAAACCGAACGGCTTGCGCGCCGCGCGCAATGTTTCAGCGGCGCTGTCGAGCATGCCATTGCCCAGCGGCTCAAACATAAAGTCGAGACCCAGCGACAGGTGCAGATCATTGAGCCCGATAAAGACCTCATCCACCGCGCCGCAACGCGCGACCTGATTCACAATCTCCAATGCCTCGCGAGTTTCAACGAGCGGGACAAAACGGCACTGACCCGCGATCAATTGCCCGATCCGCTCAACCTCTTCGATGGCGCGGAACATTGGCAGCATGATGCAATGGGCACCGCTTTCAATCGCTTGGTCAATCTCCCCCGCGCTGCCATCGTAAAGCGGGTTGATGCGGACCATCACATCCGCGGCCGAAACCGCGCGCGCAACGGGGGCAATATCCTCGATCCGGTGCTGGCTGATCCAGGTGTCGCGCATTTTTTGCCGCTCAAATTTACCGTTCCGTTCCAGATCGACCATGATCCGGCCAACGCCCGATTGCTCCGCGCAGGCCGCGATGTCGGGGTTGTCGGTGATTAAGACCGGGCAAAATTGCGGGCGAGTTGGGGTTTGCATGCCTTACCCCTCAGCCCAAAATCGGATCTGTTCGCAGACCCTCAGCACCGTCGCATCGTCCATGCTCGATCCCGATGGCAGGCACAGGCCGGTGGCGAACAGAACATCGCTCACGCTGGAGTGATCGCCATTCAGGCCGCCCACCGTTCCATCGCTATGCGGCTCAAACTCGTAACCTTGAAAAACAGGTTGCCGGTGCATGGGTTTCCACAAGGGGCGCGCCTCTATCCCGACCGATTGCAGGCCTGCCAAAATGCGCGCGCTGTCCAGCCCGCAGGCCGGGTTGAACGTCGCCGCGCTCAGCCAGCGGGTTGAAAAATAGCCGGGGGGTTCGGGCATCCATTCGATCCCTTCGACCCCGCGCAACGCGCTGCGATACAGTTCGAATATCTCGCGGCGGCGGGCCACGCGGTCATCCAACACGGTAAGCTGTCCGCGCCCAATCCCAGCGAGAATATTGCTCATCCGATAGTTGAAACCGATGGTGCGGTGTTCGTAATGCGCCTCCGCTTCGCGCGCCTGCGTCGATAGGAAACGCGCGCGGGCGATCATATCGGCATCATCGCCGCACAGCGCGCCGCCGCCCGACGTCGTGATGATCTTATTGCCGTTGAACGAAAACGCCGAAAGCGCACCAAAGGAACCCGATTTGCGCCCCTTATAGCTTGCACCCAGCGATTCCGCCGCGTCCTCCAAAACCGGGACAGCATAGGCATCACACAGCGCCATCAGCGCATCCATATCCGCCGATTGACCATAGAGATTGGCAATGATCACCGCCGCTGGCAGAGATCCTGATGCTTTATCACGGGCCAGCGCCCGTTCGAGAGCGGCGGGCGACATGTTCCATGTGCCCGGTTCGGAATCGATAAAGACCGGGATCGCCCGCTCATACCGGATCGGGTTAGCAGAGGCAGCGAAGGTGAAGCTGGGGCAGTAAACCCGGTCACCGTCTTTGACGCCCAACAGGATCAGCCCAAGATGCAGCGCCGACGTTCCCGATGATAGCGCCGCGACATGCCCGTTCTCGCTGTAATCGGCCAGTTCGCGTTCAAACCCTTCGACCTGCGGGCCAAGCGGCGCGATCCAATTGGTGTCAAAGGCCTGTTGGACGAACTCTTGCTCCAGATCGCCCAGATGCGGCGTCGACAACAGTACCGGTCCAGCATGGCCGCGCCGTTCCAGCACGCGGGGCACACCGCCCGCATCAAGCCGGGGAATGGCGGTGACTTGGACGCTCTCAAACAGAGCCTCCAGTTCTGCGATCGGTGTTGTCATGGAGGCGGCAACAGGGTCGGCAAGCGGGAGCGCGGTCAGTACCGTATCCTGATCACACCCGGTTAGGATCAACCGGCGCAAATCGCCATCGGTGATCATCCGGCGCAGCCGTCCGCCATCATCGACCAACATCAACGGACCGCCGCGCGTTTCATCCAAACGCTGCAACGCTCCGCGCAGCGACAGGCTATCGGTAACGATCAAACTGGCGATGGATGACGGCGCAGAAAACGGTTTAGGGGCGTTCATTTTGCACCCCCCATTGTGCCAGCCAAATGCACACAAAGGTGTTTTGTATCAGAGCGATGCATAGATATTCTCCATCCGCCGGGCCAAAATATCGCGCATGAAAAGTCGCTGAACCCGTTCCAGCCCGCGCCACCCCATCGCCATGCTGCGCGCGCGGTCCCCTGCAAGCTCCCCAATCGCCCGGGTGACGGCGGCAATATCATGGCAATCACACAGAATGCCGCTCTCCCCATTGGCGACAACTTCGGGGATTCCGCCGATGGAATAGGCAATCACTGGGAGGCCGCGAGAATGCGCCTCTGCCAAAACCAATCCAAATGTCTCTTTGGGTGACAGATGCAAAAAGGCATGCGCGCGGTCGAGTTCATCAAAGACATTGCTAAGCGCGCCGGTGAAGCGCACCCGATCCCCCACGCCGCGCGTCTTCGCAAAATCCTCCAACGCAGGCCGCAGCGACCCATCGCCAACCAGCGTTAGGCTCGTGCCGAGCGCGGGGTGGCGTTCGGCAAAGCGGGCGAACGCCTCGATCGAGGCGCGGTGCCCCTTATCCCCGTTCATCATCGCAATACCGACCAGCCGAAATTCATCGCCTTGGTCAGCGCGTTTGTCCCAAACCGCGTCGAAAGCCGCTCTATCGGCCAGCACCCGGTCCGGTGTCATGATGCTGTTGAGCACGGTCTCAATCCGGGCTGGTTTAATCCCATGCCGGATCAGATCGTGACGCATAAATTCCGACACGGCGAGCAAGGGGAACGGCATGCGTTTGAGCAGGTGCTCTTTGCCTTCGCCTTGGACCGTATTCACGACCTTTACGCCCCGGCCCTGCCCGGCGATCCATGCCATCAATCCCGCCTGCGCGTTAAAACTGTGCACGGTGCCAATGTCCGAACCAGCCATGATCCGGCGCAATTGTGCCGCGCCCCGGGCCATGCGGGGCAGGCTTCTGTCGCCAAGATCCAATCCCGGCACGACATGGACGGCAAAGCCACTTTCGATAAAGCGCTGGGTAAGCGAATCGCTGCCGACGGCCAATTCAACATGCCATCCGCGATCTCGCATCGCGTGGGCAATCGCGAACATCAAGACACCCGGCCCCGCCAGCCGCACATCCGACCGCGTCAAGAGAACCCGCCTATGCCGCATAGGATTCCCTCGCTGTCATGGCCTCAATTTCGGCAACAACATTGCCCAGCGCATTGCGCGGCATTGCAAACGATGGAGCAAAGGACGGGTTAGGGGATTGCGCATCAGGGAGCGCTTTGGCGCCCAAACCAATGGCCAAAGCGCGCTCAATCGCCGGTTCGAGATCGCTCAGGCTGGGGCTGACCATAGCGATGCCATATTCATCAAAACGGCATTCGCGCGCGCTGCGCGATCCCATTTGCAGGACCACCGGAATCCCAGCCAAAGCCGCCTCAATCCCCACGGTTGAACCATGGGTGATCACTGCATCGGTCTGCGACAATTCCTCTGCCAAGGTGAGCCCGCGAAAGCACCGAAATGGCGGATTTACCCAGTCGGCGTTTTGATCATCATTGGGATGCAGGCGGACGCGCACCTCCCATTCAGGCCGAGCGGTGGCGATTTTGCGCAACGCCGCGATGCATTGGGCCCGGTGATCGCCATCCGCGCCGGTGAGAGGCTGCGACACATAGAGCGCGGTCTTGCGCGCAAAGGGATTGCGCGGATTGCTAACGCGCTGGTCACGCAAGCGCGCCATCGGCTCCAACGCCGGATTTCCCGTTACCGCGATTTTTGCAGGGACGTGGCCCGATGCGACCAAGACATCCTTCACCGCCGAGTTGATGACCATAATCCGGTCTGCATAATGGGGATCGTGCAGCCACCAATTGCTCACGCTGGCTAAGGTGTCATTCAGCACAGCCGCCGGTATCCCATCCCGCTGCGCACGGTCGATGACCGCTTTTTCCGCACGAGGGGAATTGGTGGTTAGGACGCAATCGGGCGCGGTTTTTTCAATGATGCGGGCTGCCAATATGCGGTGCTCAAACGCCGCTCTTCCGCCTTTGGCAAAAAGCGCTTCGGCCTGCTGATCACCATGGGTTTCGGCAAGATCGTGATAGCCAAACCCGTGATAGGCCGCGCTTTCTTCGCGCGAGACGGCGGCATTCGCGCCCGCGCTCCCGGCAATCCGGGTGCCATGAAAGAGGATGTTATCATCTGCAGGACCAATCAGATCACGCGCCTGCCAAACGCGAAGACCGGCGCCGATTGCACCAGCCCTGATCACGCAATCATAGGCCGTTGTGAGCGCCAGAAAATGCACATCCCAACCGCGCGCATTCAACGCCATCGCCGCCGGAAGACAGGCATTCACATGCCCCCCACCATAGGCGACGCAAAGGATGGTTGGATTGGGCAAGTCGGTGCGTTTTCCTGTTTTAAAGGTTCCGGTTTTACGGGGTTCTAGAAACAGAACTTTCGTGCAAAACTTCGATCCACCCGCTCACGTTGGCGGGCCAGAAACAGATAGTTTTTCCACTCACTCGTGGGAAAGGCTAATACATCCAAAATCGAAGCAATTTCGCTTCGTCAGGTGACTTCAGACCGACCGCCAGAAAGGCACACAATGCGCACTGTCCTCATCACCGGATCGGCCGGTTTCATCGGCTATCATCTGGCACAGCTGCTGCTGGACGAAGGGTTTCGGGTCGTCGGATATGACGGGATGACGGACTATTATGATGTGCGCCTGAAACAGCGGCGGCATCAGATGTTGATGCAAAATCCTAACTTTTCCTGCCGCGAAGGGATGTTGGAGGACTTCGGCGCGCTGCACGCACTCGCGATGGAGACAAAGCCCGATGTGATCGTGCATCTCGCCGCGCAGGCGGGGGTGCGATACAGCCTTGAAAACCCTCGCGCTTATGTCGATGCGAATCTGGTGGGTGCGTTCAATGTGATGGAATGCGCGCGCGAATTGGGCGTGGATCATCTGCTCATGGCGTCCACATCATCAGTCTACGGCGCGAACACAGAAATGCCGTTTGATGAGCGGGAGAAATGCGACAGCCAATTGACCCTCTATGCCGCCACGAAAAAGGCGAATGAGGCGATGGCGCATTCCTATGCGCATTTGTGGAACCTGCCGACGACGATGTTCCGCTTCTTCACGGTTTATGGCCCGTGGGGTCGCCCCGATATGGCGCTATTTAGGTTTACGCGCGGGATTTTGGAGGGGACGCCGATCGACATCTACAACAATGGAGAGATGTTCCGCGACTTTACCTATGTCACCGACTTGGTCCGCGCGATCCGATTGCTGATCGATAAGGCGCCCGTCCGGCCAGATACGCCAGAGGATATTCCGGAATGGGATTCGCTCTCACCTGCAGCGCCGTGGCGGGTCGTGAATGTCGGCAACAGCAACACGGTAAAGCTGATGGATTTTGTCACCGCGATTGAAACGGAATGCGGGCGCGGCGCGGTGAAAAATTTCATGCCGATGCAAAAAGGCGATGTCCCTGCAACCTATGCCGACGCGACATTGCTGCGCGAATTGACCGGATATTCCCCGCAAACCGATGTGCGCGATGGGATCAAGCAGTTCGTCGCCTGGTACCGCGACTATTACGCAGTCTGATTTTTAGCCTTCGCTCGGCGGAGGAGGCGTGGTGCTGGGCAAATCGCCTTCACCGGGAATCGGGCCAGCGCGTTCACGCTCCAACCGTTCCAGATATTCACGCTCAATCTGTTCGACCCGCTCTTGTTCGGCAGCGGCATCGCCATCGATTGTCGACAGCCGGTCCTGCCGTGCCTCTTCGATCAATTGGCTAAAGCGGACGCTTTCGGCCCCTTCCCGTTCGGCATAGGCTTCATCGATGAACTTTTCGGTGCAGCCCGTGAAGCCGCCCGCGCCCGCTGGATCGCAGGAAAGCGTGCCGAAAGCACCGATGTAGCGGATGCTTTCAATCTGGCGCGTGCGCGCAATGTTTTCTGGCGAATCGCTTTGGCGCAAATTGGAAGGAATACGGTAACGGTCAGCCTCGACCAAAATTTCACAGACGACGATCTCGCCTTCTACCGTCGGCTCCGGGCATTCGGTTTCGTCATAGGCGATGACCATATTGACCCGCTCACCAGAATTTTCCTGTGCGGCGGCGGGGCTTGCAAAAGCCAACGCAGCAAAAGGGGCGATAAGCGCGGTGCGTGACAGGTGAGACATTCTGTTTCCTCTTAAATGCGTCAAAACGGCGCACAATCAATCATATTGAGCCATTAAGCCGCGTTCGCTGAACTGCAACTGAAGCCCCAGTGAAGCCAAAGCATGCAGGGCAAGCGGCTAAACCCGCTCGCTAACCTTAATCGCGATCCGGCAACCCAGACGAATTGCGCCCGACAAAAGCGGATAGGCTGGAGCGTTCTCCGCGCCATTGGCCAAAGCAGCCTCGCGGTGCTCGCGTTCTTCCTCGCGAAATTCTTCGATCATTTCGGCCAGCTCTGGTTCGGTCCCGGTTTCCGCCAACCGGTCGAGCTGCTCAGAATAGTGCTTGTCGATCTCTGTTTCGACCGCCGCTGTGCAGGCCATCGCCGCCTCTGGACCCAACAGCGCCGTGCCCGCGCCCAGCGCGTATCCGGCAGCGGACCAAAAGGGATGCAAAGCGGTGGGGCGCACGCCGCGTTCGGCCATCACGGCATCAAATCGGGCGCGGTGCTCTTCTTCTTGTTCGGCCATGTGGCGAATTTCGGCAGAATGCGGCCCGCGATCGCCCATGACCGCCAATTGCCCTTCGTAAATCCGGGTTGCGCCAAATTCGCCGGCCTGATCGACGCGGATCATGCGGTGGAGTTCGTCGCGCTGCATAATGTGCTCCTGAAAGTTCGCTTACCCTTACTTCTTATAGGCAGCGAGCGCCAGAACAGCCGCCCCGCCGATACAAGAAATCAGGAAATTCCAGCCTGCGAGCGATATTCCAAACAGATCCCATGGCGCCACATCACAACGGATCAGCGGCGCGGCGGAAATATCCATAACATCGACATCGCTGGCCATTGTGCTGCATCCAGTGATCCCCTCCCACCAGCCGTATTCAACACCGGCGTGGAAACCACCGATCAATCCAGAGGTGATAATCGCGAGGCCCGCCAAGGCGACCCAAACACGCTGAGGCGCGCCGAAGAAAGAGACCAATGCGAGAGCCAAGGCGGCAAAATGCGGCCAACGCTGCCACCAGCACATTTCGCATGGAAACAGGTCAAACCCATATTGGGAAATATACGCCCCGCCCAGCAAAGCTGCCGGGATCGCCAATGCCAACGCGCGCGCTTGCTGCAAACCGTTCATGTCTCTGCCTTTAGGCGGCGAATCGGACAAAAGCTACCGATCAAAGATCACTGGCGCAGCGCGACCGAGCTGGCCGTGGTCCGGCGCAGGGTTTCCAATGCGTAATGCAGTTGGAAATCCTCAACCCCTTGCTCTTCAAGCTGTTCAGCGGTCAGTTGGAAACGCGGATCGTCGATGTTGTCATCTTCCATTTCTGCATCATCAATGCCCAGCTCGTTGATCAAGTGCCCGCGCAAATCAGATTCGCGCGTCCGGTATTTTTCACGCAGAGCAAAGTCTGGATCAGACAGCTGCGGCACCCGAATATCAGGCGTGATGCCGCCCTCTTGAACCGAAGCGCCCGACGGGGTGAAGTACCGCGCGGTCGTCAATTTCAGCGCCGCATCAGGGCCCAGCGGCAAGAGCGATTGCACCGATCCCTTGCCAAAGCTGCGTTGGCCCATAACCAGAGCGCGGCGGTGATCTTGCAACGCGCCCGCCACGATTTCCGACGCCGAAGCGGAGCCTGCGTCGATCAAAACGATCACGGGAACGCCCTCTGCCATATCGCCGCGGAACACGGTTTCGGCATCATAAAGCAGCGTTTCGCCGCGAGCACGCCCGCGTTGCGACACGATACGGCCCGAATCGAGGAAGAGATCAGACAGCGCCACCGCTTCATCGAGCGACCCGCCCGGATTGGAGCGCAGATCCAGCACCAGCCCGCTCATCCGGCCTGTCGCCTCGTTTTGCAATTCTTCCCATGCGCGGTAAACATCCGCGCCCACATCGGCGGAAAATTCGTTGACTGAAATATGGCCGACATTCCCGGCCTCCAGGGAAAAGGTAACCGGTTCAAGTTCAATAACGCCGCGCGTCACGTTCACTTCAAACGGCTCTTCGCGGCCCGGACGGAATATCGTCAATTGGATCGACGTGCCTTCTTTGCCGCGCATCTCTGCAACCGCATCATCCAAAGTTCCGCCGTAAATCAGCACGCCATCCAAATGCGTGATGAAATCGCCGGCTTTGATGCCTTGTTGATCCGCTGGGCTGCCTTTGAACGGCGAAATCACTTTGACCGCGCCATCTTCCATAATGACAGACAGGCCCAGACCCGAGTAATTGCCATCAATCATGGTGGTCAGCCGCTCAAGATCGCTGCCATCGAGATAGGCAGAATGGGGATCGAGCGATGTCAGCATCCCATCGATCATGCCGCGCACCAGCTTTTCATCATCGACCGGCTCAACATAATTGGCCTGAATGCGCTGATAGACAGCGAAGACTTTTGCGAGTTCCGGCCCGGCGCGGCCATCGACCTGCGCCATCGTGGCGGTTGTGGCGGGAATCAACGCGACAGCGGTGACGAGAGCGGCGCTGCGAAGCAAGGCGGCAATTTTCATGAGGTGTGCAAGGCTCCTTTGATAAGGGGTTGTATCGCGCGAACCACCTTAACGCCAGATGAGAGCGCTATGCGGGGTGGATACGTCCCTAAGCGGGCCAGGTTGCAGCGAACTTCTTATCAGCGGCGCATGGTCATTGCGCGGCGCGCAGACACATTACCGTAGGAAATTGAGAGGGTTAACAGGTTTTCCGTCACGGCGAAGCTCGATTCCAATGATCGGCTCCTCCTGCCCTGCAACACCCAACGGAGCCCCGCCAATCACTTCATCACCGACTTCGGCGCCGACCCGTTCCAAACCGGTAACAAGGGTGGTCCAGCCGCCGGGATGTTCAATTATGACGATTCGCCCAAATCCGCGATACGGCCCCGCAAAGGCGACCCGGCCTGACGCAGGGGCAACCACTTGCGCGCCCGGCACCGGGGCCAGTGATAGCGCGGTTGAACGCTGCCCGCTGTCTCGCAGCTCACCAAATCCCGCGACCGTTCGGCCTTGCACCGGCAATTGAAACGCTGCGATCGCCGCAGAGCCTGTCGCGGCAGGCGGGCTGGTCGCAGTGGGTGTGGGAGAGGGTTCTGCACCAGCAAGTGCAGCGCCGTCTGCCCGGATGTTGCCAGGCCGCATGATCGGACCCGGCAAAGCCGCCAATTCGCGGCGCAGATCAGCGGCATCCCCGATGATATCGATCAAACCGTCAAGATCACGCGCCTCTTCTGCCAGAGCCAAGGCCCGCTCTCCTTCGCGCAAGGCGGTGCTGCGCGCTTCACGCGAGACAAGCCTTTGACGCGCTTCGAGCGCCGCCAATTGCGCACGGCGGCTTTGCAATTCTTCTTCGCTGGCGCTTAAATTGGCCAATTCGCGCGCCGCGCGGTCTTCCAATCGGCGGCCTTCCTCCAATTCGGAGCGCAGCGCGGAGGTGCGACTGCGAATTTCGGGCACAGCAGAATCGAGCACCGCGCGAACGTAGACAAGGTCTTTCAATGAACCGGGCTGCAAGGCGGATAATGCCAATGGTCGCCGCGATACGGTCTGCAGGGCTCCGGTCAATCGCACTAGCGGCTCTTGGCGCTCGGCAAGCCGCTTGGACAGCGCCGAACGGTCCGCTTGCGTTAGGGAATAGCGCGCGCGCGCGGCGGCAATATCGGCCTCGGTTGCTTGTATTTGAGCGGCAATTGCCGCGGCTTCGCGGGCGGTTTTGTCCGCCGCTTCGGTCGCCTCATCCGCTTCACCCTCAAGCCGATCGGCGCGGGCCTGCGCGCGCTGGCTTTCGCGGGTGGCGCGCTCCAATTCGGCTTGCGCGTCTTCCGGTTCCAACAGCGCAATATCACGCTGCGCCCAGCTGTCGGGAATGCCAACCACCATAGCGACAGCGGCAAGGGCCAAAATGACCGGTGCCCAAGTGAAGGGCCCCAAAGCAAGGGAAGAGAGTGCGGGATGACGCATGATGGCGCTATTCTGCCTGAACCTTATGACCGATGATAGGCCCGGCCTCTATACGCGGTGATAGGGATGCCCGGCAAGGATGCTGGTCGCGCGGTAAAGCTGCTCCATCACCATTGCCCGCGCCAAGAGATGCGGCCATGTCGCCGGGCCAAAGGCGAGCAAGAGATCTGCCTCGCTACGATCCGCGTCGCTGTGTCCGTCGGCTGCGCCAAGGACAAAACGCGCCTCTCGCATCCCATCATCGCGCCACCGGCCCAGCACTTTTGCAAAGGCTTCAGACCCCATGGCCTTGCCCCGTTCATCGAGCAGGATGGTTTTGTGCGGGGTCAACGCATCGGGCACTTTGCCCCCCGTTTCAGGAAGTTCTGTGAGCTTTACCGGCCATGTCATGCGCTTTTCATACCGCGCGACCAGCTCCGCTTCGGGAGAGCGTGCGATTTTACCGCGGGCGATAACGTGCAAAAGGATGGTTACGCTCGGCCCTGCTGCGGCTGACCACCTTCAAATGCCCACATGCGTTCCAGATTGTAGAACGTGCGCACTTCGGGGCGGAACAAGTGGACGACGACATCGCCCGCATCAACCAGAACCCAATCGGCCGCTGGCAAACCTTCGATTCGCACCGGGCCAAGGCCTGCTTGCTTCACCTTTTCAGACAATTTTTGCGCAATTGAGGCCACTTGCCGGGTGGAACGGCCGCTGGCGACCACCATGAAATCGGCAACCGAGCTTTTCCCTTCGAGAGGGATTGAGACAATTTCCTGTGCCTGATCATCGTCAAGCTGGCTCATCACCAGATCGTGTAGAGGGTGTTCGCCTTTATCAGAGGGCATAGTCAGCATTGCCTTTTCGGTGGCCTGTTCGAAAGCCGTTCCGGGGACCGCCGAAGCGGTGTGTGCCGAAGCGGTGTGTGTTTGTGTCATCGACACGCGAGAATCTCCAGTTTGAGGGGCTAAAATGGGCGTCTGCGCGCCGGATGGCAAGGAAAGTTGTGTCGAAAGAGACAGGATGAGACGCCAGCCTCACCAACCGCCGCCGCCTTCGATAGAGCCGCTTTGGATTAGACGTAACGTCAGCGGATCCCGCAAAGGTGCATCACGATACTGCAAATCCCAATCGGCATTGTCACGGCGAATGGCCGTGGCTGAAGTGGAATCAGGATCGAAACGCAGAAACACCAGTGCTGGCGCGCTCCTATACAAGGTGCCCCGGTTTTGGGAAATGCTGGCGGCAAACACTCGGTAGCGTCTGAACCAGGCCATGGCGGGGCTCGTCATAGCGGCTGCATTATAGCCGGGCCGCGCGATCACCGCAATCGGAACCAGCCGCGCAATATCGCGCCACCCTTTCCACCGGTGGAACTGGGCCAAATTGTCCGAACCCATCAACCAGACAAATTGGCGTTTGGGATACCGCCGCTTCAGCTTGCGTAGAGTTTCCAATGTGTAGCGCGTGCCCAGCAGCGATTCGATCGTCGTTGGCACAATCCGCGCCCGGCGCGCTTGCGCTTGCGCCGATCGCAGCCGCGCGCTGAGCGGCCCCATCCCTTTGCGCGGTTTCAAAGGATTGCCGGGGGATACCAGCCACCAGGCTTCATCCAGGCCCAGCGCATGAATCGAAAACTGAGTGATCCGGCGGTGGCCGTTATGCGCCGGATTGAAGCTGCCGCCCAATAACCCCGTCAGCATATCAGGGCCGCGCCTGACCGGTTCCACGCACCAGCCATTTGTATGTCGTGAGCCCCTCTAAAGCCACGGGGCCGCGCGCATGGAGGCGCCCGGTCGCAATCCCAATTTCGGCGCCCAATCCGAACTCACCGCCATCGGCAAATTGCGAAGAAGCATTGTGCATCACAATCGCGCTGTCGACGCGGGCAAAGAACTGCTCAGCCACGGCATCGTCCTGCGTCACGATTGCGTCGGTATGGGCAGAGGAATGGCGGGCAATATGGGCAAGAGCATCGTCCAACCCATCCACTATCGCCACCGACATAATGGCATCGAGGTATTCAGTGTCCCAATCACCCGCATCGGCGGGGACAATCTTGGGGTCCAGCGCCTGAGCGCGTGCATCGCCGCGCAATTCGCACCCGGCCTTGATCAAGTCGGCGACAATGTCGGACCCGCCATCGAATTGGGCGTCGATCAGCAATGTCTCCATCGCCCCGCAAATGCCCGTGCGCCGCATTTTTGCATTGAGCGCAATCGTCCGCGCCATCCCTGCATCGGCCCCGGCGTGGATATAGGTGTGACAAATCCCGTCGAGATGCGCCAGAACGGGGACACGCGCGTCGGCTTGAACCCGCGCGACAAGGCTCTTTCCCCCGCGCGGGACGATCATATCGATCAACCCCGCCGCGTTCAGCATCGCGCCCACCGCCGCGCGGTCTTGCGTCGGGATCAGTTGCACGGCCTCTGCCGGAACGCCGCCCTCAACAAGGCCAGCGGTCAGACTGGTAAGAATCGCACGGTTGGAATGCACCGCCTCGCTGCCTCCGCGCAGCAAAGCGGCATTGCCCGCGCGCACGCACAATGCCGCCGCATCGGCGGTCACATTCGGGCGGCTTTCATAGATAATCCCAATCGTGCCAATCGGCACACGCACCCGGCTCAATTTAAGGCCATTGGGGCGTTCAGAGGCGTCGATAACATCGCCCACCGGATCAGGCAGGCCCGCCACCGCTTCCACCCCTGCGGCCACCCCTTCGAGCCGCGCTTTATCAAGCGTCAACCGGTCCAAAAGCGCCGATGAAAGGCCATTGCTGCGCGCTGCCTCAAGGTCTTTCGCATTGGCCGCCAGGATTGCGTCCGCATCATCGCGCAAGTGCCGCGCCGCGTTAATCAGCGCCTTTGCCCGCGCGTCGCTCGACAAGCCAGCCAGCACCCTTTGCGCAGAGCGGCCCGCGATCGCCAATGCTTCAACGAGGTTGTGAGCGGCGCCAGACGCATCATCGGAAGCGGCGTTAGAGGTGTTTGCGTTGTCCATTTGGCATCCATTAGCAGCGCATCCGGCGCCTGTCAGCGGATCGTTGACCTTGATCGTTAAACCCCCGAATCGTCTCGATTCGCCCCGAAACTTACCGATCGGTGAGATTGTATAGATCCGACATTTGCGCGTTTGGGGCCAATATTGCTCCCATATGAACGCTTCATCGCGATTCCCCATCGGTTCAACTGTTCGACCTGTGCGAAGATTCGATTCTTTACCGGTCGCTTGGTAGTCGCACTGAGCAAGCGAATAGATAAAAACCTCGGGGCCGCTTTGTCAGATTCACAGTCCGAACGCACGTTTAGCGAAAGATTGCGCGATTGGTTTCCCGATCGCGAATTTTTTATGCGCTCTCAGGGCCAAGTGCGATTCATCAAAATCTCATCGAAATTGCAGATGGGTGCAGCAACCGCCGCTGCTCTCTTAGCGGTGGGCTGGGTCGGTTCGATGGGCGTAATGGCATGGAGCAACCACGCCGCCGAAGCGAGCATCGCATCATTCCAAGAGGAAAAGGCTGCCGTAGCAAGCGCGCGTGAGCGCATTGACGCCTATGGCGGCAACCTCGATCAAGTCGTCGAAGATTTGGAAGCGCGCCAAC
The DNA here is from genome assembly GCA_947502815.1 of uncultured Erythrobacter sp. GTDB lineage: Bacteria > Pseudomonadota > Alphaproteobacteria > Sphingomonadales > Sphingomonadaceae > Erythrobacter. The sequence goes on along the minus strand of CANNBH010000001.1, from coordinate 109,351 downwards.
GAAACTTGGAAGCGATGGCGGAATTGCTACCAGACGAAATCCAAACGGTTGATACAAACGTCACCGATTCCAGCGAAGAGACCGCCGAAACCGTTGAGCAAGTGGGCATCATGTTCCCGCAAGCACAAGGGCTGGCGCAGATCGAAGCGCGCCAGCTCGCCTTTGTAGAGAACATGACGCGCTATGCCGATTGGCGCGCTGACCGGGCAGAAGAGGCGCTGCGCAGGCTGAACCTAGACCCCAATGCGATGGCCGAAGCGGCTGGTACTGATGTCGAATCAGCCATGGGTGGTCCGCTAGAGATGTTGGCAACGGCAGCGGATGGATCGATCGACCCGCGGTTTGAACGCCTCGGCCTCAGCCTTGCTCGCATGTCCGCGCTTGAACGCGCTTTGGAAGGTGTGCCGCAAGTTGTGCCCGCCGCCGACCAACGCATCACCTCTGCCTTTGGCTATCGCCGCGATCCCTTCACACGCGGCGGCGCGATGCACAGCGGCATTGATTTCAAAGGGGCATATGGGTCTCCCATCTTTGCCGCGGCAACGGGCGAGGTCAGCTTTGCTGGTTGGAAATCGGGTTACGGCAAGACCGTTGAAATCACCCACGCCAACGGCATCATGACCCGCTACGCTCACCTTTCTCGGATCGACGTAACTGCCGGGCAGTCCATCGATGGAGGGGCAACACTCGGTGGCCTAGGCAGTACTGGCCGGTCTACAGGTCCTCACCTACATTTCGAAGTCCGAATCAATGGCCGCGCGGTCAATCCGCGTCCTTTCCTGGAGGCAGCCCCCGATGTTCTCAAAGAAGCCCGCGGAACCGGAACGGCCAGCCCTTCCGCAAGCCGCCCCCGTCCCTAAATCCAAAGGCAGAAGTATGGCGCATGGCAATTCGACCTTTTCGGTGATCGGATCGGATGTCACGATTACAGGTGACATCAGCGCATCGGTTGACCTGCATATCGATGGCAAAGTTGAAGGCGACATCAAATGCGCCTCTCTTGTGCAAGGCGAATCCAGCGTGATTTCCGGCGCTATCACCGCCGAAACCGCGCGGATGTCTGGCAAGGTCGCAGGGTCGATCACAGCCAAAGAGTTGGTGATCCTTAAAAGCGCGCAGATCGAAGGCGATGTGCATTACGACGCTCTAACAATCGAACAAGGCGCGCAAGTCGATGGCCGGTTCGCGCCCAATGGACAGCGTGCTGCACCGAAACCAGCGCGGTCTGCGGCGAAGAACGGCGACGCAGATCCGCAATTGCAAATGGCAAACTAAACCCGGTTTCACGGGTTCAATCAGATGGCATCAAACGCCGCGCACCGATGAGGTTGCGCGGCGTTTTGCTTTGGCAGCGGCAGTTTTAAAGGACTTCGGCGCGCGCTACCTTTGGGCGGCCTCAGAGGACTTGGGCGCGCAGGGCCTTGCGGTCGAGTTTGCCGATGATTGTTTTGGGCAACTCGTCCCGGATCACCACAGAATCGACCCGCTCATGCTTTCCGATCCGTTCGTTGAGCCATGATTTGAGAGCGTCACCATCAACCGAGCTGTCCGCTTCCAAAGTCACATATGCGCGAGGGACTTCGCCAAGATAATCCTCTGGCACACCGATAACCAGCGCCTCTTTCACGGCCTCATGCTTCAGAATCGCATCTTCAACGACGCTGGGGAACACTTTGAAGCCGCCGACAGAAATCATGTCTTTGATCCGGTCGACGATTTTGAGGAAACCGTCCTCATCCACCTCTGCCACATCGCCTGTGCGCAGATATTGCGTGTTGCCGCGCGTGACGAACACATCCTCGGCGGTTTCGGGGCGGTTCCAATATCCGCGCATGATTTGCGGGCCGTTGATCGCCAATTCGCCCGGTGCGCCTTCGGGTGCCAGCTTTGTGGGGTCTTCCTTGTCGAGCAGAACGATCTCTGTCCCAGCGACCAATTGGCCGATCGTGCCGCGTTTGCGCGTGCCTTCATAGGGGTTGGCCGAAACCACGCCGGAGCTTTCAGTCAGGCCATACCCTTCGACCAGCCGCACGCCCGTCGTCGCCTCAAACCGTTCATGCACTTGGGCGGGCATTGGCGCGCCGCCAGAAATGCAGACTTTGAGCGATGAAAGGTCGGTCTTGCCCAGATCGGGGTGATCCAAAAGCGCCTGAAACATGGTTGGGACGCCGGGAAAACCGGTGGTTTTGTATTTTTGGATGGTCTGCAAAACTTGCCGCGCGTCAAACCGCGGGACCATCGCAATGGATGCCCCGGCCGCTACCGAATGGTTGAGCAAGGCCGTGTTCGCAAACACATGGAAAAACGGCAAGGCGCCCATGAACACCTCTTTGCGAGGGTCATCAAACGGGTTGATCGCGGCGATTTGCTGCGCGTTTTGCGCCAATTGGCTGTGGCCAAGCATCGCGCCCTTAGGCCGGCCAGTGGTGCCGCCAGTGTATTGGAGCAGCGCCAGATCTTCGCTCGCATCGAGTGCAGGCAGGTCCGTTGCGGCATCGCCCAACATATCAGACCAAGGCCGCGTGGCGGTGCTCCAATCGACTTTCGCAATTTGGCTGCGCTTTAGAATTTTGAGAGCCGCACCCTTAATCCAAGGGAGCATTTGAGAGAGCGATCCAACAACCAATGTCTCAAGCTCAGACGTCTCGAGAACTTGCGCCGCGTTGCCATACAATTCGGGCACATCGACCGTCACCAAAACCCGCGTCCCGCTGTCAGCGACCTGCCAAGCCAATTCTTCTACCGAATAGAGCGGCGAGAAATTGACGACAATCGCGCCCGCCATCATCGCGCCGTAATAGGCCGAGGCGTAGATCGGGACATTGGGGAGGAACAGGCCAACCCGGTCGCCTTTCTTAATGCCGCTGGCGATCAGGCCTGCGGCAAAACGCTTCGCATCGCTGAAAATGTCGCCGTACGAATAGGTCCGCCCCAGAAAATGCAGAAACGGAGCCGACGGATCATGCTGCACCGTCCGCTCAAACATTTGCGGCAGGGCCAGGTCTTCGAACTCAGTGTCCCAAGGGGTCGGGTGGTGATAGGCGGCGTTATTAACATTCATGTCAATAACCATGGCCGATCACTCCCGCGCGCACAAGCGAAAGTGCACCCAAGAGGGAGGTTTGCAGCATCAAATGGGAAAGGGGGAGCTTACTCGCACCCCCTCACTTGCGCGCCCTGCTTATTCGCTGGGCTCGTCATCTTCGGCAGGTGGCTGTGCAAAGCCGGAAGTCGACGGAGCAACATCGCCTGCTTCTTCGGCTTCACGCTTTTTGGCCAGCCATGCTTCCGCTTCGGCCTCTTGCGCGGCTTCGGCGGCGGCTTTGACGTTGGCATCACGCTCAGCAACCAGCTCTTCGATCAGCCTGTCTTTGTCAGTACGGCCGTCACCGGTCACCACCACTTCGGCGTCTTCGCTGACACCGGCACGCTTGGCCGCCTTGGCAACAGCGGCGTCCAATTCGCGCTGTGAGCAAAGGCCCACGGTCACCGGATCTTTGGGCTGAATGTTTTGGATGTTCCAATGCGACCGTTCACGAATCGCGCCGATTGTGTTGCGCGTTGTCCCGATCAATTTGGAGATTTGCGCGTCCGAAATCTCTGGGTGATTGCGCAAAATCCAAGCGATGCCATCGGGCTTATCCTGACGCTTGGACACAGGAGTATAACGCGGGCCCTTGGTGCGGGTCACCTCGACCGGCGCCTTGTGCATTTTCAGCGAGTAGTTTTCATCCGCCTGACCCAGCTCGATCTCTTCCAAGGTCAACTCACCGGCATGCACCGGATCACGGCCCGTGTACTTGCTGCCCGCAAGGTCATCGGCCATCGCTTGCACTTCAAGAATGTGCAATCCGCAAAACTCAGCAATCTGCTCAAACGACAGACCGGTGTGATCAACCAGCCAAGTGGCGGTCGCGTGCGGCATCAGCGGGGTGGGCTGTGATGCGTTTTGGCCCATAGGAAAACTCCGTAAAAAAGTAGAAGGCCGCCCCTTTCGGAGCGGCCAGTGCGTGGCAGTAGATAGGCTAAGCCTGAGCAAACGGCAAGGAATTGCTGAAACGGCAATACCAACGCGCCGGAAGACCGCCAGCAGGACGCCGGCTAGCCGCCCGCAACCTCCAAAACGATCTTACCAATATGCTCGCCCGCTTCCATGCGCGCGTGGGCCGCAGCGGCATCGGCCAATGGCAATGTTTGGTCCATGATCGGAGCGAGCCCTCCCTCCGTGAACAGCGGCCAGGCGTTGTCGGCAATCTCATCCGCCAGCGCCGCCTTGAACGCATCAGAGCGGGGGCGCAGCGTCGATCCGGTCAGCGTCAGCCGCCGCATCATCACCATTGGCATGAACAATTCGGCCTTAACCCCGCCCAGCACCGCGATGGTGACGTGGCGGCCATCTTCGGCGAGGCATTTGAGATTGCGCGGGACATAATCGCCCGAAACCATATCGAGCACGACGTTCACGCCGGCCCCATCTGTGCGTGTCGCGACGGCTTCGACGAAGTCTTCTTCGCGGTAATTGATTGCCAGGTCCGCCCCAACTTCGCGCGCGGCGGCGCATTTGGCTTCATCGCCGCAGGTCACGATAACCTGCATGTCGAAGGCTTTCGCGAGCATGATGGCCATCGTGCCAATACCCGATGTGCCGCCATGGACGAGCAAGGTTTCGCCGTCGCGGGCCATGCCGCGCTCAAACACATTGTGCCACACAGTGAACAAGGTTTCAGGCAAGGCGGCTGCGGATTTAAGGTCCATATCATCTGGCACGGGCAGGCAATGCTGCCACGGTGCGGCGCAATATTCTGCATAACCGCCACCCGGCGTCAGCGCCGCGACCCGCGCACCCAACATTTCAGGAGGCACATGCGCACCCGTTGCAACAACAGTCCCTGCCACTTCAAGGCCCAGAATCGGCGATGCGCCCGGTGGCGCGGGATAGGCCCCTGCGCGTTGAATGCAATCGGGGCGATTAACCCCTGCATAGGCGACTTTGATCAAAACTTCGTGCGCACCGGGGGCAGGAACCGAGACTTGCTCCACGCCCAGCACCTCTGGTCCGCCGGGTGCAGCAAAGCCGATCGCCTGCATCGTTTCAGGAAGAACAGGCGCATTCGCCTCAACCATAGTGGACCCCTATTGTTTTCTAAATTTGCCCCAGCGCCCCGCCGGAAGTGTTTTTTCTGCCAGAGCAAATACCCACCATGCACATTGACAGCAAGCAGCCATAATTGCGATGCTGCGTTTAATGGAAGACGATGACATCTCAATGCGCAAGGGTGACGCTGCAAGCCAGCTCGCCTCTGAAGATCTCGCCCCCTATTCGCAAGACGAATTGACCGGCCGGATTGCGCTGCTTGAGGCCGAAATCGCGCGTGTGGCCGCACACCACGATAAAGCCGCCGCGCACCGCAACGCCGCAGACGCGTTGTTCAAAAGCTCAAGTTCATGAGCCTATTTCAGTTCAGTTACGTATCTTCAATTCAAGAGTCGCAATCTTATGTGATTGCCCCATATATTACCGAACACCCCTATTTGCCCCTCTCACTAGAGATCTGATCAATGCCCAGTTTCGCTCAAAACCTCGAACGCACTTTGCACAATGCTTTGGCCCATGCGTCAGAGCGGCGGCACGAATATGCGACGCTTGAACATTTGCTTCTCGCTTTGATCGATGATGAAGATGGTTCGCAGGTTATGTCGGCCTGCGGGGTTGACCTTGCTGAGCTTGGTGAAGTGGTCAAACAATATCTTGATCAAGAATATCAATCACTTAAAACCGAAGAAGACGCCGATCCTCAGCCCACTGCTGGGTTCCAGCGGGTGATCCAGCGCGCCATCCTTCACGTGCAATCCTCGGGCAAGGACACGGTGACAGGCGCGAATGTTTTGGTGGCGCTGTTCTCTGAGCGCGATTCCTACGCCGTCTATTTCTTGCAGCAGCAGGATATGAGCCGGCTCGATGCCGTCAGCTATATCAGCCACGGCATTGGCAAAGGCGGGCGCCAGATCGAATCGAACACGCCCCAAGGCGCCGAAGAAGGCACCGCGCCAGCCGATGGCGAAGCGGCCAAAGAGGGCGGCAATAAGAAAGAAACCGCCCTCGACCAATTCACCGTCAACCTCAACGCCAAGGCCGAGGCCGGAAAGGTCGATCCGCTCATCGGACGCGGACCAGAGGTTGATCGGACCATCCAGATCCTGTGCCGACGGTCCAAAAACAACCCGCTCTACGTCGGCGATCCCGGCGTCGGCAAAACCGCCATCGCAGAAGGCCTCGCGCGCAAAATCGTCGAAGGTGATGTGCCGGAAGTTTTGAACGATGCAGTGATCTATTCGCTCGATATGGGCGCATTGCTGGCGGGCACGCGGTATCGCGGCGACTTCGAAGAGCGCTTGAAGCAAGTGGTCTCCGAATTGGAAGGGATGCCAGACGCAATCCTGTTCATTGACGAGATCCACACAGTCATCGGCGCCGGCGCGACCAGCGGCGGGGCAATGGATGCCTCCAATTTGCTTAAGCCCGCCCTGTCAGGCGGCACGATCCGCTGCGTCGGGTCGACCACCTACAAAGAATTCCGCAATCACTTCGAAAAAGATCGCGCGCTGCTGCGCCGGTTCCAGAAGATTGATGTGAATGAGCCGACGATTGAGGACACAATCAAAATCCTCAAAGGCCTGCGCACCGCGTTCGAAGACCATCACAACGTCAAATACACGCCCGACGCGCTCAAAACAGCGGTTGAGTTGTCGGCGCGCTACATCAATGATCGAAAATTGCCTGATAAGGCGATTGATGTGATCGACGAAGTTGGCGCAATGCAAATGCTGGTTCCGCCCAGCCGCCGCAAAAAGAAGATCACCGCGCGTGAGATTGAACAGGTCATTGCGACGATGGCGCGCATCCCGCCAAAATCGGTCAGCAAAGACGACAAGAAAGCGCTCGAAAACTTGGGCCGCGATCTGAAACATGTCGTGTTTGGCCAGGATGAGGCGATCACGCGCCTTTCGACTGCGATGAAACTGTCACGCGCCGGACTGCGCGATCCCGACAAGCCCATTGGTTCTTTCCTGTTCTCCGGCCCGACCGGCGTGGGTAAGACCGAAGTCGCGCGCCAGCTTGCCTCAATCATGGGAATTGAGCTGAAGCGGTTCGACATGTCGGAATATATGGAACGGCACAGCGTTTCGCGCCTGATCGGTGCGCCTCCGGGCTATGTTGGATATGATCAAGGCGGCCTGCTGACCGATGCCGTGGATCAAAACCCGCATTGCGTGCTTCTGCTCGATGAAATTGAGAAAGCCCATCCGGACCTCTTCAACATCCTGCTGCAAGTCATGGATAATGGCCGCCTGACCGATCACCACGGCAAGACGGTCGATTTCCGCAATGTGGTTTTGATCATGACCACCAATGCTGGTGCGGCCGTCATGGCATCGCAGGGGATTGGCTTTGGCGATGTGTCGAAAGAGGACGCGGGCTCAGAAGCGGTCAAGAAGATGTTCACGCCAGAATTTCGCAATCGCCTCGATGCGATCGTGCCGTTTGCCTATCTCGGCAAATCCACGGTTGCGCGTGTGGTCGACAAATTCATCCTCGAGTTGGAACTCCAACTTGCTGAACAAAATGTCCATATTCAATTCGACAGCGAAGCCCGCAGCTGGCTGGCGGACAAGGGGTATGACAAATTGTACGGCGCCCGCCCAATGGGCCGCTTGATTCAGAATAAGATTAAGCAACCGCTGGCGGAGGAATTGCTGTTCGGCAAGCTGGTCGATGGCGGCGAAGTGCATGTCACGGTCAAGGATGGCAAGCCGAGCTTTGAGCTTGCGCCTGCTCCGCCCAAGGCAAAGCCAAAGCGCAAACCGGCCGCCAAGAAAAAGCCCGCAGCAAAGAAAACGCCGCCGCCTGCAAAAGACGATCCGAAACCCGAGGAATCGGGCAGCGACAAAGAAGGCTGACAGCGTTGGTGACGAATTTTAAGGGCGCTCGCAGGGAAACCTGCGGGCGCCACTTTCGTTTTTCGGCGGCGGCGGCGCTCAACCGAGTGAGGCAAGCCCTTCAGCAATGTTTTCCAGCGTAGCGTCGGTGATCATACCTTGCGACCAAGGCTTCAGCTCAACCAGGCTCATGCCCTTAAACTGTCCATAGGCCGGATGTTCGTCGATGCCGGGCAAATGTGCAAAAACCACCGCCTTCGCCGCAGGATTGGCCAGCAAGACTTCGATCGGCGTGTCGAGTGACAGCTTTGCTGGCGCAGTTTCCGCGTGGCCATCAGCCAGCACAGGTGTCGCCAAACCAGCAAGCATCAAAAGCGCGGCAATGGGAGCAAGTTTCATAGTCGGACTGCCTTTATGGAAGTGTTTCAAGACGCCCTGGCGCCCTGATATGTCTGCCCGATGAAGCAGGAAGCGGCCTGCAAGGAAAGAATTATCTGCATCATGCGGCGGGTCGGTGGGCAAAGCGGGCTGGGATAGATCGCCACACCCTCCAATCGGATAATGCGTTGCAAAACGCAACTAGTTCGCTATTTGGGCTTCAAAGGAGAATCCCGATGACCCTCTATGATCAATCCATTGCCGTTTTCCGTTCGCGCATCAACGCGATGATCGGAATGTTGACCAAGGCCGAAGCTCACGCAAAAGGCGATGCCTTGCTCGAAGCGCGATTGGCCGATGATATGCACCCTCTGGCAACCCAGGTCCGTTTTGTCACCAATCTGCCGGGCGAAGCTTTGCCGCGTCTAACAAAGCGCACGTTCGCTTCGCGCGATGACAACGAAACCACAATTGCGGCAGCAAAGGCCGCTTTGGCAGAAACGGCAGCGCTCCTCGATGAAATCAGCGCGGATGAATTAGTTGCGCAAGACGACACTGTCGTCCTCGACATTCCCAATGGGATGCAATTCACAATGACGGCAGAGGAATATGTGCGCGATTGGTCGATCCCCAATTTCTATTTCCACCTCACAACCGCTTACGCGATTCTTAGGATGGAAGGCGTTGAATTGGGCAAAGCGGACTTTGTCCCGCACATGATGCCGTATCTGACCAAAGGGCCAAACTAAGCTCCAAATCTAACCCTCGCCGATAGCGGCTTTGTGGTTTTTTGCGTTTTCGGCGTAATGCGCCGTGCCGATCGTCATCCCTGCAATGGCGGCATCAGATAGGTCTTTGAGCTTTTTGGCCGGGCGGCCCGCCCACAATTCGCGCGGGCCCATCACTTTGCGTTCGGTCAGCATCGCGCCCGCGGCCAGCATGGCGTCGGAACCGATCACCGATTTGTTCATCGCTATCGCCCCCAAACCCACAAAGCCGCGGTCCTCAATCCGGCATCCATGCACCATCGCCATATGACCGATTAGGACATCGTCTCCGATCACCAGCGGGCTGCCTTCTTCGTCGCCGGGGCGCGGCGGATCGCAGTGAAGCACGCTGCCGTCCTGAACATTGCTGCGTTCGCCAATGCGAATGGTGAAAACATCCGCGCGCACAACGCAATTGTACCAGATTGAACTGCCCGCCCCGATCTCGACATCACCGATGATGGTGGAGCCGGGGGCGATAAAGGCGGTTTCGTGGATCTTGGGCGTTTTGCCGTGAATTGAAATGATGTTTGCACCGGGATGCGCGCTGGAATGGATCATGTGCTTGTCTTTTCCCATCTGTCTTTATCAATCGAATAGACAATGATTGTGCCCGTTTCGGCATCAAATTCATCATTGGCAAAATCCAGGTCTTCGCGGCGCTCCATGCCCAGCCGGATCATCAAACCCCAGCTTGGCGCATTGGCGTCTACGGTCAGCGCGATGACTTCACTGGCGCCGAAAGTTGTGAAAGCGAGCGAAAGCGACGCGGCGGCGGCCTCTTTTGCATACCCTTTGCCCCATGCGTCTTCGCGCAGGCGCCAGCCGACCTCCATCATATCCATCGGGCCGCCCGCTTGGTTGCTGCGTTTGAGCCCGCAAAAGCCCAAAAGAGCGCCATCTGTCATTCGCTCGACCGCCCAAAAGGTGTGCCCATGCATAGTACGATAGCTTTCCAGCCGCTCGCGTGCGCCAGCCATGCCATCGGCATCCAAAACCCCGCCGAGCCATTGCATCACCGCGGCCGTGTTGGTGGCCTGCCAGAATTCGTCCCAATCATCCTCGCGCCAATCGCGCAGGACCAGCCGGTCTGTCTCATGGCGGAATTCAGCCATTGAGAAGCCGCGCCGCAACAGGAGCGTGATAGGTCAAAACACCGCTGCACCCGGCGCGTTTGAAAGCGAGCAGCGTTTCAAGCACCAATGCATCGCGCTCCCCAGCGCCGGCCGCCGCGGCCGCTTCGATCATCGCATATTCGCCGCTGACCTGATACGCGAACACGGGCACGCCAAAGGTGTCTTTCACCCGGCGGGCAATATCAAGATAGGCAAGGCCCGGCTTGACCATGACGCTGTCGGCCCCTTCGGCAATGTCGAATTCAACCTCGCGCAGGGCCTCGTCCGAATTGGCCGGGTCCATCTGATAGCTTTTCTTATCGCCTTTTAGCAGTCCGCCCGACCCCACAGCATCGCGGAAAGGCCCGTAAAACGCGCTGGCATATTTCGCAGCGTAGCTCATGATCTGCACATTGTGATGGCTGCCCATCTCCAGCGCCATTCGGATCGCATGGATGCGGCCATCCATCATGTCAGATGGTGCGATAATGTCCGCACCGGCCTCCGCCTGATTGATGGCTTGATCAACCAGCACCGCGACCGTGTCATCATTGGTGACATAGCCTGTATCATCCAGCAATCCGTCCTGCCCGTGGCTGGTGTAGGGGTCGAGCGCGACATCGGTCAGCACCCCAATATCATCGCCGCAGGTATCTTTGATCGCGCGGATCGCGCGGCACATCAGATTGTCGGGATTGTGCGCCTCTGCTCCATCATCGGATCGCCGGTCTGGCTGCGTGTTTGGGAACAGCGCAACCACAGGAATGCCAAGATCAACCGCCTCTTTGGCGCGCGCCACAATCCCATCAACAGACCACCTTGATACGCCGGGAAGCGAGGCGATCGGATCTTCGACCCCGGCGCCCTCTGTCACAAACAGCGGCCAGATCAAGTCAGCTGGCGTGATCAAAGTTTCACGGTGGAGCGCGCGGCTCCAGCCGGTTGCGCGTGTCCGCCGCAGCCGCGTGTTGGGATAGGTTCCAGTCATGAGGCGGAGTGTTGCCGGAAATTTAGGTTGTGATCAATCGGCTCATTATAGAGCTTGGGTTTGATCAATCTTCTCAATCTCGCGAACGGGCTCCTGAACCTCACTCGCCAAGGGCTCTAGATCCTCAAGCGCAGCACCGGGCTCAATCTGTTGCAGATCAATCAAGCGGCGGCGGAAATCGATCAATTCCGTGCCTGACAAGACAGAGCGCGTCACGAAATCAACGCTCGCAGGATTGATGGCGCGGCCACCGCGATACATTTCGTAATGGAGGTGCGGACCGGTGGAGAGGCCGGTCGATCCAACATAGCCGATCACTTGGCCACGGCGAACTTGTTGTCCGCGGCGAACCGCCATCCGGCTCATATGGCAATATCTCGTCGCCAAACCGCCACCGTGGTCCAATTTAACCGTGTTGCCGCAACCACCAGCGCGGCCAGCGGATACCACTCGCCCATCGGTAACGGCCACAATCGGAGTGCCATGACTCGCGCGGAAATCCATGCCAGAATGCATACGGCGATAGCCCAAGATCGGGTGCCGCCGCATGCCGTAACGCGAAGAAATCGGACCCGGGACTGGCGCAACTAGACCGCGGCGCTGCTCACCCACACCCGATGCTTCGTAAAACCTTCCTTCGGAGCCCCAACGGACCAATTGCGTGGTTGCCTCACCAGCGCGCTCCACCCCGGCATAAAGCAATTGCCCTGCCTGCCGCTCTCCCGTTGCCGCGCGGCGATAGGCGATGATGATGTCGAAATCATCGGTGGCGCGCACCGCACGGTCCATATCGATCTTATCATCAAGAGCGCGCAGATAATCCTGCACCGCGCTGGCCGGCACCCCTGCAGAGCGCATCGAACGGTAAAGGCTTGATCCAACTTGGCCGCGAATGCGCAGAGGCGTATCATCAACGCGGATGACATTGCGCGCCAACGACAAGGCCCCGCCCTGTTGCAGTTCTTCAGAGGTGGGGACCGCCTGACGGCCAATCTCCAGCTCTAAATCAAAGCGTGCGCGAAATTTCAAAGCGTCAAGCGGGCGCGGCGCACCGGGCTCTGCCCGGCGACCCAGAACAATGTCGATCTTTGTGCCCGGCTCAATCTCAGAAACAGGCATTGCGCCGCCAATAAGCGCGCTTACCCGGCCAATATCGGTGGCAGAAACGCCCGCGCGGCGCAGCATGCTGGAAAAACTGTCACCGGCGGCCAAAGTGGCAGTCAATTCAATCCGGGGGCGTTCGGGCGCGTCTTTAAGCGGGATAACATCGGCTGTCGGCCCCATCCGCCGGCCACTGTCAGCGCCCAGCGCAAGTGGCATAATCATCTGACTGCGAAATTCATCGCGAACATCCGCGTCGGCGGGCATTGCCGCGCGCGCCTCTAACGGGGTGAGGCTGGGCCAAAAGGCAAGCGCAAGAGCGCCCAGAACCACCATGGTTCCCAACCCGCGAAACCATCGGCGGCTGCCAATATTCTCGGCCAAATCAGGGGCAAGGTCGATTTGTTCAAACCATGTCCCCACGCTCAGCTTCCATTCGTCATACCTCTCACCCCAGCCGCTGACGCGGGCGAGCATCTGACGTTTTGCCTTTTGCCCCTTGGTCGGCATGGGCATCTGGCGCGAACTTTGGAAATAGGGAGCAATCTCGCGCGCGGTTTGCGCATCAATGCCGGATGCGGGCGATCCGCCAGAATCGGTATCCCGGCCGGAGCCGGAATCGCCTGTTTCTGGAAGGTCGCTTGGTTGATCCAATTGGGTCGCTCTCAATGGTGAAATCGGGCCTGCGCGATACCGCCCCTGTCCAGACCGATACCTGATGTTGTGTCATGGCGATTCAAAGTAAATGTGCACTTAACCAGCGATCAGCCGAGTCTCGCATGCGGTAGGGTGTTATACTTAGTCTGGCGGCATCATGGGATTGCCCCTTTTGGGCAAGCCTGACAAAACGCTGTGTGTGACCTCCCATTCCCCCAATCAACACCAAAGCGTCCGGCGGTTCCAGGATGAAGGCCAGGTGCGGGCCGTTTTGGGACCGACCAACACCGGCAAAACGCACCTCGCGATTGAGCGGATGTGCGGCCATTCCTCTGGCATGATGGGCTTTCCGCTGCGGTTGCTCGCCCGCGAAGTCTATGATCGGGTTCGCGCAATCAAAGGGGATGATTCGGTTGCTCTCATCACCGGCGAACAGCGGATCGAACCGCCCAATGCCCGGTATTTCTGTTGCACGATGGAGGCAATGGACCGGCGGGGCGCTGGGCCTAATGGTCGCCACGCGTTCGTTGCCATTGATGAAGCGCAAATCGGGGCCGACCCGGAGCGCGGCCATATCTTCACCGATCGATTGCTGAATGCGCGGGGACGCGAAGAAACCATGATCCTTGGCTCTGCCACGTTGGAGCCGATCGTGCGCAAGTTGATCCCCGATGCTGAAATGGTCGAAAGGCCCCGCTTTTCCACTCTCAGCCACGCGGGCACAGCCAAATTGTCGCGCCTGATGCCGCGCAGCGCCGTCGTCGCCTTTTCGGTTGAGCAAGTCTACGCCATGGCGGAGGCGCTAAAGCGGTTTCGCGGCGGCGCAGCGGTCGTGATGGGCGCACTTTCACCGGAAACCCGCAACAAACAGGTCGAATTGTTTCAAAATGGTGATGTCGATTACATCGTTGCCACCGATGCCATTGGCATGGGCCTAAATCTCGATCTGCATCATGTGTCCTTCGCGGCCCTGTCCAAATTTGATGGGCAGCGCAAAAGGCGACTGACCCCGGCAGAAATGGCGCAGATCGCAGGCAGAGCCGGGCGGCATCAGCGCGATGGCAGTTTTGGGACGCTAACAGGTGGGGGAAGCCGATCGGGTGCACCGCTCGAATTTTCCGAAGAGGAAGTTTTCGCGATTGAGGAGCACAAATTTGCCCCCCTCACCAAACTCTATTGGCGCGAAGCGGAACCGCGCTTTGACACGATCGGCGTGCTTATCGGTGATTTGGAATCGCGCCCGCACAGCGAAGTCTTGCGCGGCGCACCTGAGTCAATCGACCTTGCAGTTCTAAGGCGGCTGGCCAGCGAGCCTTTGGCTGAAAGCGTGCGCGGATCGGGCAGTGTTAGGCGGTTTTGGGAGGCCTGTTCGCTCCCCGACTTTCGGCAAATCGGCGTTGACCCCCATTCGCGTTTTGTCGCGCGCTTGTGGCAGGACCTGCAAGGCGGCTATCTGGGCGCCGACTTTGTGGCGGCGCGCATCGCCGAACTTGATCGGACGCGCGGCGATATTGACACGCTTCAGGGACGGATCGCGGCGATCCGTTCGTGGGCTTATATTTGCCAAAGGCCCGATTGGGTCCTAGCGCGCGACGAAATGGCAGCGCGGGCCCGCGCCGTCGAAGCAAAACTGTCCGATGCACTTCACGCTCGGCTCACTGAACGGTTCGTCAACCGGAGGACGACAATTTTGATGAAATCGCTGGGACAAGATGGCAGCGCATTGCCGGTCACTCTCGAAACAACAGGCGCTCTCACCGTAGAAGGGGAAACCATCGGCAAACTGGATGGGTTTCGTTTCATGGTGGATCCCGGTGCGGGTCTTGAGGATCGCAAAATGTTGCTTGCAGCGGGCGAAAAAGCGCTGCCCAACATTCTCGCGCAGCGCGCCGAATGGCTTCTATCCGAAGGGGTGAGCGAGCTCGCGGTCGATCGGGGTGCGATCACTTGGCAGGGACGTGATATTGCGGCCATCGCAATGCCCGATGATTTTTCCAGCCCGCGTCTGCAACTCGCACGGGAAATTTCCCTGCTTCCCGATTCCGCAAAGGCGAAACTGGATGCAGGCTTGCGCGAATGGCTCGGCAAACAGCTTGAGGCGCTTTTGCCGCTGCGGAAATTGGCTGAGGCTGCGCGCGATCCAAACGCAGGCAGCGAAGCGCGGGCTTTGCTTATCACCTTGATCGATGCCCGCGGCGTGATCAGCCGCGAAAAGGCCGGGTTGGAGCATCTGCCTAAGGAAATGCGGCCCTTCCTGCGCAAATTGGGCGTGACCTTTGGCGCTTTGGACATTTTTGCCGCCCCATTGTTGAAACCGGCACCGCGCCGGCTGCTTCACGCATTGGGTCTGGACAAACGCCCCTTGCAAGACATGATGCTGCCCGTGTTGGCAGAGGGGAAATCTGTGCCAGCAGGATACCGGCCTGCGGGCGGGCAATTGATTCGCGTCGATCTGGCAGAGAAGATTTTCCGCGCAGCGTTTGATGCGCGGGCCAAATCAAAGGGTGTCACCTCGAAAGAGCGCAACGCGCGCTTTCGTCTCAACCTAGCCTTGCCAATCTCGATTGGGCTCGAAGAAGAGAACGCGCAGCGTCTTCTCGGCAGCGCAGGCTTTCGATTGCAACGCGCGCGCAATCTGGCCGAGGGTGCGTTTGGCCCGGCTGCCCCTGACAGTTGGACCTGGCGGCCACGCCGCCCAGGCGACAATGACCACGGACGAGGCCATCGCAAACACGATCAAAAACGCGGCAACCGCAAAGCGAATGCCGGGCAGGACAAGGGCGCAGCCAAAGGCAAAAGGCCCCCGCGCCGCGACAATCGGGATAGGCCGCAAACCAAACCCGATACCGGCCCTGCCCGCGCAAGCGGCGCGTTTGACAGTCTGGCGGACCTGCTTGGCTGATGAAGGGAACCGCGGGCAAAACAAAAGAGCAAGGCTCCGCCGCTGACCCGATTCAGCAGACGTCTCAACAGACAATACGAATCGATCGCCTGCTGGTTTACCTGCGTTTTGCCCGAACCCGCTCTGCCGCGCGCGGCATGATTGAGGGGCGCGCTTTGCGCCGCAATAGAAAACATGTGCGGCGCGTCAGCGAACTCGTCGCTATTGGAGATGTCCTCACGATGATGGTCGCTGGCGAAGTCCATGTCGTAGAAGTCTTGTCGCTTCCGCAGCGACGCGCTTCTCCGGCGCTTGCCAAGTCTCATTATCGCGAGCTTGACCCCTAGGGCCAAATGGCTTTAGCAGCGCCGCAATTGTCAATTCGGTCTAATCGGCCAAATGTACTGATATGAAAGACGCCCAATGACTTACGTCGTCACAGATGACTGCATCAAATGCAAATACACCGACTGTGTCGAAGTGTGCCCGGTCGACTGCTTTTACGAAGGCGACAACATGCTGGTGATCAACCCCAGCGAATGCATTGATTGCGGCGTGTGCGAACCGGAATGTCCTGCCGAAGCGATCCTGCCTGATACAGAAGACGGCTTGGAAAAATGGCTGGAGCTCAACACCAAATTCTCCGCCGAATGGCCCAACATCACCGGCCAAAAAGAACCACCCGCCGATGCCGACGAGCATAAGGGCGAAAAGGGCAAGTTCGAAAAATACTTCAGCGAAGCGCCCGGCGCAGGGGATTAACTCGCAGATCCCCTCGATGGACTATTGCTCTCAATTCATGGCGGAATCTGTCGCCTGGTCGAAGCAGTAGAATCAGCGACTCGCAATATTGTTGCGAATGTGCTACATAATCGTCGCAACCGCACTGGCCCGATCCAGTGCAGGCGATGACAATTAGAAAGGCCATCACCCAGCAATCTTAACGTGAAATGGTTTCGATCCGGCCTTTGGCGCCTCTTTTGAGGTGCTCGGCCGCAATTGAAACCGCCCGTTTCACATCCGCTGGAAGGCCGCAAGAAAGGAACTCGCATGGCTAGCAATGCGCTCGCTTTCGCCGTTGGCGATTATGTTGTTTACCCAAAGCACGGCGTTGGCCGCGTGATGGAATTGCAAAACGAAGAAATCGCCGGAATGCAGCTGGAGCTGTATGTTTTGCGGTTTGAAAAAGAGCGCATGACCCTGCGTGTTCCCACCAACAAGGTTGAATCGATCGGCATGCGCAAATTGTCTTCGGACAAGACGCTGAAAGAGGCGATGGAAACGCTTAAGGGCAAGCCCAAGGTTAAGCGGACCATGTGGTCACGCCGCGCTCAGGAATATGAAGCGAAAATCAATTCGGGCGAGATCGTTCTGATTGCCGAGGTCACCCGCGACCTGTTCCGCCCAGCGGATCAGCCTGAACAAAGCTATTCTGAGCGTCAGATTTTCGAAGCAGCATCCAGCCGCTTGGCCCGCGAATTGGGCGCAATGGAAGAAACCGACGAAGCGACCGCGTTGGAGAAGATTCTCGAAGTGCTGCGCGAACACGCACCGCAATATTACGACAATCCTGACGAGGATTGATCGCTCTTTTCACGGTAAGACAATACAGGGGCTGTCCATCGGGCGGCCCCTGTTTCGTTGTGCCATCCAAAACCACCTAAGTTATATCTTACCTTGCAAGGGCGCTTTTAGTGTATTACATCGGTAACACGGTTTAATTTTGGTGGAGAGTTTTATGATTCGCATGCTCACGAAACGCGGAGCCCCTGTGGCAGCGCTTGCCTTTGCGGCGGCGCTTTCGGGTTGCAATTATTCGGTTGATTGGAACGACGTCGAGGGCGTGCCTCTGTCCGAGTTTGATATGTCTGGCGACGCCCCCGATACGATCCAACTCGCCGGCCCCGACAAGATCATCATCACCCAAGGGGATGCTCTGTCGATCACAATCGACGGAAACGACGAGGCTGGCGAGGCAATCCGGTTTGATCGCGATGGTGATCGGCTGACCATTGCGCGCGATAAAGATATCTATGATGGGTCAGGCAGCGCCATCATCTTGGTCTCAATGCCTGCGCCTGAAAATCTCGAAATCGCTGGCAGCGGCGATATTGAAGCGGACACTATGGCAAGCATGGCCGGCATTGAAATCGCAGGTTCGGGCAATGTGAAAGTGGCCTCGATTGAGGCTGAAGAGCTCGACATTGAAATCGCCGGATCAGGCGATGTTCTTGCGGCAGGAACCACGCAGGCTCTTGATCTTAGCATTGCTGGAGCCGGCGATGTACGCCTTGCGGAACTTTCAGCTGACACCGTTTCGATTAGCATTGCTGGATCGGGCAATGTTGAAGTTGCGTCGGACGGAAATGTTGATGCCAGCATCGCCGGATCGGGCAATATCAAGGTCACGGGCAATGCAACCTGCTCTGTTGCAACCGCCGGATCGGGATCGCTTATTTGCGAACCTGCAGAGTCAGCCGCTGAGGCGGCCGACGAAGAAGCGACTGGCGAAGACGCGACCGGCGAAGAAGCGATCGGCGAATCCGCAGCCGATTAATCCGAGCTGGGGCTCTCCCCGACTTGCAATTCATGACGGAGCGCGCATGGTGCAGGCCATGCGCGCTTCTTCTCTTTTGGGCCTCGTGGCCATTTCGCTGATGTTGTCCGGTTGTTTGGTAAAGGCGGCCGCCGATGTCGTGACGGCTCCGGTGCGGATCGGGGCCCGCGCAGTGGACCTTGCCACCACCAGCCAATCCGAGGCGGACCAAAACCGCGGACGCGAAATCCGACAACGCGAAGAGCAATTGGGCAAGTTGGAGCGGGATTACCGCAAGCAAACCGAAGAATGCGAAGAGGGCGATCGCAGCGCCTGCCGCGACGCCAATGAAACCTATGCAGAAATGCAGGAATTGATGCGCTATATCCCTGCCGAACCAGACGACAACTAATCCACCGGCGCAGCGGCGCGGCGCAATCGGTCGTTGATCGCCCGGCCAATGCCTTCATCGGGAACCGGCGCAATTGCGATATTCGGCAGATCAGACGCCGCCGCCTGATGCAGGCACCCATAGAGTCGGGAGGCGGCTTCGCTGAGATCGCCCGTCTGGGACAATGTGCAATCCCCCGCGGCCCTGCCAAAACCGATCATATACTCATCAGGCCCTGCCTTGTCGGCGTGGAGGCGCACCGGCTTACCCGGAGCATAGTGACTGGCCAATTGTCCGGGAGCCTCTATGCTGCGGCTCCCAATTCTGGCTGGCAAGCCTGTGCCGAAACGCTCGTTATGAAACGCATCGAGGTCAATCGGGCCCGGCCGCAGTTCTTCCCAAGCGCCATCTGCGCGGACGGCAAGGATGCTGGATTCAACTCCGGCCTGCGTTGGGCCGCCGTCCAGCACAAGATCGATCCGCCCATCCAACGAAGTGAGCACATGCTCTGCCGTGGTTGGGCTGATGAATCCGCTGCGATTGGCAGAGGGAGCAGCCAGCGGAAAATCCACAAGGCCGAGCAATTCTTGCATCACCGGATGACCGGGCGAACGAAGCGCGACGGTTTCAAGCCCTGCAGTCACCGCTTTGGCCAGCGGCGCACGCGCCTTTGCCGGAACAACGATGGTTAGCGGCCCTGGCCATACATCCATCACCGCATTCCCAGCAGGCTCAGACCACTGCGCATAGCGCGCCGCCTGTTCTGCATCGCGAACATGAACGATCAAAGGGTTGAAATCGGGCCTGCCCTTGGCTGCATAAATCTTTGCCACCGCATCATCGCGGTCTGCTCTTGCGGCAAGGCCATAAACCGTCTCTGTCGGCACCGCGACGGTGCCGCCAGATTCGAGGATTCGCGCCGCACGGGCGATCCCATCGGCGTCTGCCAGCACCACTTCCGTAACGTTCTTGCCGCTCATCCCCGCATCGCTATATTCTCCGCAAGCCGCTGCCAAGTCGCAGCCCCCAAGCAAATGTGTTTCAACACCCGAATTCAGGACGATTGCGCCCGTGACACCTTACACTCCGCCAACTCAGGATCAGCTGCTCGCCATTCGGATCAATGCCGGCATTGAAGAAATCGGGCGTTCCGAAAAATTCGCCCATGCGGAGGCGGACTTGGTTGAAGCGATTGTTGATGGGGTGGGTCAATTCGCCGCTGGTGAGTTTGCCCCGCTCAATCGAATCGGCGATCTTGAAGGGGCAAAGTTGGAAAATGGCGTAGTTCGCCTGCCCGATGGATTCAAAGAAGCCTATGATGGCTATGTAGAGCAGGGATGGAATTCAATCGCCAGCCCGACAGAACATGGCGGACAAGGTTTGCCCTTCACATTGGGCTGCAATGTGCTGGAAAATTTGGGCGCGGCGAACATGGCGTTCAATCTGCTCCCGATGCTGTCGGTTGGCGCGATTGAGGCGCTGGAACACCATGGGAGCAAGGATCAACAGGCAAAGTATCTGCCGGATCTGGTCAGCGGCAAATGGTCGGGCACAATGAATCTAACCGAACCCGCTGCGGGCAGCGATGTGGGCGCGCTGCGCTCCACCGCTGAACCCATTAGCGAAGGCGACCATGCCGGCAAATACAAGATCGTCGGCCAAAAGATCTACATCACATGGGGCGATCATGAGCTGGCGGAGAACATCATCCACCTCGTCCTTGCCCGCCTGCCGGATGCACCAGAGGGCACGCGCGGCATATCGCTGTTTGTGGTGCCGAAATACCATGTGAATGCAGATGGGTCGCTGGGCTCTCACAATGATCTGCGCCCGGTTAGCCTTGAGCACAAGCTGGGCATCAACGCGTCGCCTACCTGCGTGATGAGTTACGGTGACAACGATGAATGCATCGGCGAACTGGTCGGCGCGGAAAATCGCGGATTGATGGCGATGTTCACGATGATGAACAACGCGCGGATCAATGTGGGCAACCAAGGGACACAAATTGCCGAACGCGCCACCCAGCAGGCGATGAGCTATGCGATGGACCGGGTCCAATCTTCACGCGCCGGATCACCCGACAAAACCCCGGTGGCGATTATCGAACACCCCGATGTGCGGCGGATGCTTTTGCGGATGAAGGCTTTGACCGAAGGGGTTCGGGCGCTCCTCTATTATTGTGCTGGTCAGGTTGATCGCGGAACGATTGGCAATGGCGATGCAGGTACCCGGGCAGAGATTCTTGTGCCCATGCTAAAGGCGTGGGGCACCGATGTAGGCGTCGAAGTGTCAGGCATTGGGATTCAAATTCACGGCGGAATGGGCTTTGTCGAAGAAACCGGCGCTGCGCAGCATTGGCGCGATTCGCGCATCGCCCCGATATACGAAGGCACCAACGGCATTCAAGCCGCCGATCTTGTCACTCGAAAACTCGGGCTCGAAGGCGGTGAAGCGATGATCGCCTTGTTCGAAGAGATTGTTCGGGATGCGGGCGACACGGAAGCGAGCCTTGCTGCGCTGGCTGGTGATTGTGCGAATGTCGCGCGCTGGATGCGGGATGACGCCAGCCTTGATGATCGCCTTGCCGGCAGCGTGCCGTTTTGCACTATGGCAGCGGTCGCCGTGGCGGGCTGGCAATTGATGAAGCAAGGCGAAGCGATTGCCGCCGGTGCAGCGCCTGCACTGGCCGAGAGCAAGCCGGTAACGGTCCGCTTTTTCCTCGATCGGATCGTGCCTGAGGCCGTGGGCCTAAAAGCTGGCGCCACTGCAGGCTCTGACATGCTGTATTCTCTCTCCGCCCAAAAACTCGCGGGTTAGGCGGCGATGAGCGATCAGCGCGATGTCCTGGAACGGATCGCCGATGCGCTTGAGCGATTGGCTCCTGCGGCAAAGGCGCCAGTGGATTGGCAGGCAAACGCCACATTTGTTTGGGACGGCCAAAGTGCGCATCCGGTTGAGCAATCTGACGCAATCGCGCTCTCTACTCTTCGCGGAGTGGAGCAGCAAAAGTCGGCGGTCTGCGAAAATCTCAGCCGGCTTGCGAGCGGCGCGGCGGCGCATGATATGCTGCTGTGGGGCGCACGCGGCATGGGAAAATCTGCCCTTATCCGGGCGGCAGCTTTTGCGGCGCAGACGAGTCATCCCGGCGCATTGAAGCTGATCCAGATTGCTCCCGATGCTTTGACCAGTATTCCGACGCTGATTGAAGCTGTTGCCGATCAAGATGCGGCTTTTTTGTTGTTCGTTGATGATTTGGGATTTGATGCTGGCAATGCTCAGGACAATCTTGCGCTGCGCAGCGTGCTCGATGGCGGCTTGATCACGCGCCCGCCCCATATTCGCCTCGCCGTGACCTCAAACCGCCGCGCTATTGTTGCGCGCGACGTGGATGGGGCCGACGCGCTGCACGAACGCGATGAACGCGACAATGCGTTGGCGCTGGCCGATAGGTTTGGGCTGACGCTGGCGTTTCATCCGTGCGATCAGACGGTCTATCTCGATATTCTGAAAGCCTACATCGATCCCCTGAAATTGCAGTTCGACGACGCCGAAGCCAATGCATGGGCTATCGCTCGCGGCGGGCGATCAGGGCGGACCGCCCACCAATATGCGACGGAATTGGCCGGACGGGCTGGCCTAAGCCTTTAACACAGACCTTATTCCTGGCCGCTTTGCCGCAGATAGTCGGCTTCAAACTCGGCGCGTGGATCAACCAATTCGCCAGACGGGCGCAACGGCGCTCCGGTTAGGCGCTCAATTCCAGCACCAGCCGCACTTTCGGGCGCCATTGTGCGCCAGATAATGCCCGCCGTATCGTCCGAAACGAGCAATGATCCATCACCGGCCCATTCGACCCAAGTCGGACGACCCCGTGTTGTGCCATCATCATTCAAAAAGCCGGTGAGCACTGGAAGAGGCGAACCCTGCGGATTGCCGCGCTCATCAAAATCGACATAGACCACGTCATAGCCCGACGGCGGCTTACGATTCCACGAACCGTGGCGCGCGATGAAAGCGCCGCTTGCCATAGAATTGCCCATCCGGTGCCCTTCGGCGGTGAAAACCAATCCCAACGCGGCAACATGCGGTCCCAGCGCGTATTCAGGGTTGCGGACATAACTGTCTAGAAAACGCGGCATTGGCGCTTCCACTCGGCGATCAAAGTTGAAGCGGTAATAGATCCACGGCCAGCCATATTGCGCGCCGATCGGCACGTTGGTCAGATAATCGGGCACGAGGTCGGAACCCAGCATGTCCCGCTCGTTCACGGTGGTCCAAAGTTCACCCGACCACGGGCTGAAATCAAGGCCGTTTGGATTGCGCAAACCGGCAGCAAACTGGCGGTAACTGCCTGATGAAATGGTGTATTCCCAAATCATCGCGCGGCCCTCTTCGACCTCCATGCCCGATTCGCCAATGTTGCTGACTGATCCGACCGCGATGTAGAGCAGATCACCATCGGGATGCAGTTCCATATTGCGCATCCAATGCCCCCCGCCGCCCGGCAAATCCATCAGCTTGCGCGCTTCGCCAGACACCGCATCGCTGCCCAGCGCATAATCAAACGCAAGCACAGCGTTGTGGTTGGCGACATAAAGGGTGCCATCATTCCAGCTCATACCAGACGGCGAATCGAGCCCTTCAGACGCGATAACCTGTTGGATTTCTGCGGTGCCATCGCCGTCTTCGTCGCGCAAAAGCACAATTTCATTGGCCGATTCGCCCGATGCCCCCGCTTCGGAAAAGAGGTAGCCGGCAACCCAACCACGTATTGTCGCCATAATGCCGCCTTCGTCATCCCCTTCGGCAGACGGCGCGCGGGTCAATGTCACCAACACATCGCCATTGGGCAAGGCATAGAGAACGCGCGGATGGTCCAACCCTTCGGCAAAGCGGTTTACGGTAAGGTCATCGGCGGCCTCAGGGACCTGCCCTTCTTCCCAGCCGACCGGTTTTGCGATTTGGACAGTGGGGAAGCTCTCCGCATCCGGCTCTGCCAAAGTTGGCTCAGTGCCAGAAACGGCATCGACCGAGAGTTCGGCGGTGCTTCCTTGCATCAGATAGAACAGCCCAGCGCCCAAAACGACGGCAAAAACTACGACAGCGATTGTGAGTTTGCGAAAAATTCCCATAGGGAAGCAGATAAGTCAGCGGCGGCCCGCAGACAACAAGATAACGCAAGAGGTGTGCGCAGTGTTCGATTTCAAGTCAGATCCCACCCTCAACACAGCGGAACGCTATCGCCAACTTTATGAAGCCGCTGATGCGCTTACCCAGGGTGAACCTGATGCGGTGGCCAATATGGCAAATGTCGCGGCGCTGCTCTGGGAATTTGTGCCCGATCTGAATTGGGCGGGATTTTACCGCATGGGCGCAAACGCAAAGGGCGCGCCGGAATTAGTTCTTGGCCCATTTGTCGGGCGACCAGCCTGTATCCGCATCCCGATTGGCGTTGGTGTCTGCGGCGCGGCGGTCAAAGATGGTGCGACCCAATTGGTCGAAGACGTCCATGCCTTTTCGGGACACATTGCCTGCGATGCGGCGAGCCGCTCAGAATTGGTGGTGCCGGTGATCCGTGCGGGCGAGGTGATCGCGGTGATCGATCTCGACAGTCCAAACCCTGCGCGCTTTGCACAGGACGATGCGGACGGGGTGGAAAAGCTGGCGCAGTTGATATCGGACCGCATTTAGACCGATGAATCCATAATTCCCCGCGCTTTCGCCCCGAAACGAGACAGCGTCGCCGTCTGACTTGGCGGGTCGCAAAGGGAACTGGTAAACCCGCTGGTAACCATTCGACACATTGCGTGGATGCGAGTCGCTCCACAATCTTCGGGGAATAGACATGACGTTCAATGCCATCACACGCCGCACCATAACCGGGATAGCGGTCGCCGCTGCAGCGGTTGCCCTGCCTTCCGCTGCGCAGGCTCAGGTCACAGTGCCGATGGGCGCGGACGAAGTGCAAACGCTTCCCCCAGAATACCGCACCGGCCCTGCGCTGCAGAACGGCACCGAAACAACAATCGGTGCCGATGGTGTCGAAACAATCACGCGGACCCGGCGCATTGAAAGCTCGGTCCCCTATCCTGGCGCTGCGCCAACGCATCAGGCCTATTCGCAAGATTACGCCGAAGATTACGCGCAGGATTATGGTCATACTTACGCCCCTGCCCCCACATATGCGCCAGCCGGCTATGCCCAGGCGAGTGTGTTTGAGCGTGACCAATGGATCGACGAATGCGAACGCCGCACCAATGGCCGCGGCGATGGCGAAAAGGGTGGAATCATCGGCGGCCTGCTAGGCGCGATCACCGGCGGGATCATCGGCAACCGTATTTTTGATTCGGAGCGTCTGGGCGGAACCTTGCTCGGCGCCGGCGTCGGCGGTCTTGGTGGCGCTCTGTTGGGCAGCCTGATTGGCGGCGGCCGCGATGATCGCGGTGAATATGATTGTGAGGCGGCTCTCGACAGCTACCTTTCGCAATATGGCCAAACCGGTCCGCGCATTGCCTCGCGGACAATCGCTGCGCCGGCCTACCAAACATACGCACCGGCACCGCAAGGGTATTACACCTACGCACCCGCCTATCATCAGCAATACACATACGCGCCGCCGCAACAGGTCGTGTATGTCCCTGTGCAGGTTCAACAACAGCAGCGCGTAATCGTGCGTGAAACCGTTCGCGAAGAATTGGTTCCGGGTGCCGCGCGCACCATTCCTGCACCGGCTCCGGTCGCACAACCTGCCCCGCGCCCGGCGCCGCCACGCTATATCAAGGGCAACTGATCCTTCTGATTTTGCGGGTTATTCTGGCCTCACGGCGGCAATAGTTGGTCCGGTTTCGATCGGTGCATCCGGGCTATCACCGGGCACCAATCGGACCGTGCCAAAGCGCACGACATCTTCGTTCTGGTCCAATCTAAAGGTCTGGCGCCCATCGCTCAGCGGCAGCGGGCGGGCGACCTGCAGAGCGGCTGCGGACTCTTCGGCTATCCTGAGGCGATATTGGCCATAGGGCACGCGCTGGAACAGGAAGAATCCATCAAACTCGCTTAGGGTTTGAGCGGCCACTGCGCCGCGACTGTCGACCAGTTCAATCCGAACGCCCGGCTGATTCACACCCGATGTGTTCACGATGGATCCCTCCACCTCACCCGTTGGCGAAATAGGCAATTCAATCTGGGCAACGATCCCTGGACGAGGTGTCAAAACGATCCCCTTGCTGGACGGCGCAAGGAACGGATCTTCGAGCGACGATTCATCAATGCCAACCAAAACCGGGCGGAATGGGCGCAGATCGTCAACGATTGCGCGGCCGTTTTCGCCGGTGATCGCATCGGTGCTGCGCAAACCGGCTTCAACCATCACATCGGGCAACACGTCTTCACCCGGATCGCGGCGAGAATTGCCGTTGTCATCGCGGAACACGGTGACCGCGGCCTGCCCGCTGCGGGCGAGTTTGTTGTTGGTGACACGCACCCCGCCCGACACAGGATCGGGGCCCAAACTAAAGGCGAGTTGAACCGAAGCGCCAACCCCGCCGCTAGAAGTCACGAATGCATCACCGCGCAGCGAGAATTCGTCAAACCGGCGTGTGTAGCCTGCGGTGAGGCGGAATTCATCGACACGGGCAGTGTAATCGATCTGTCCCTGCAATTCGGCGTTCTCTCCAAAATCGGTGTCGAGGCGAACCGTCGCGCTTTCCAATCCCTTGTCGGGGCCATTCGTCAGGAATGTGGCATTCCCCCGCACACGGAAGTCTTTGAAGCGGGAATTGGCCAGAAAGCGGACACGGGTGTCGGTGCTCGCTGGCGTTGTGGCGCTGGCGGTGCGTTGTTGATGGCTCAATTGCGCGGACATTGCGAAACGGCCCGCGGTGACCGAGGTGGTCATTAGTAATTCGTTAACTTCTGACCCATCCTTCAACTTCGAATGCGACACATCCGCCTGTAAAGGAAGGGAAAATTTACCCAGACTTAGCGATGTGTCGAAATTGAACCCAGCGCGGTAATCGAGAGACCCCTCGGCAAATTCACTGGTGAAGTTTCCAAAGGCAACCAAGGCGTTGGCGCCGAAATTGAACCGTCCCACACGGCCAAGCGCGTTCGCTTCGGCGACCGCACCGGCCCCGAATTCGTGCGCAGCAGCCAATTCCAGCTGCATTGCACCCAAACTGCGCATGACAGCGCCCTCCGCATATCTGCGCCGGACCCCGTCAAAATAAAGGCTTTGCACGCCAACGCGTGCGCTTGTCCTTTGATCAAGGCCGCGTTCTACGCCTACCCCCCATCGCCATTTCTGCGGGCCCAGTTGCACTCCATTGCCAAGATCGAACAGATCTCGGTTGTCCTGCAAAATTCCCGCCCAGTAATAGGTTTGGCCGGGCTCGATCTGGTTGAAACCAACCGGCACTGAGGTTTTGTCCCGCCTGATCTGTCCCTGCGGTCCATAAAGCACCACTTCGAGCTCATTGCGGCCGAAAAACAGTTCAACATCGATGAATTCATACCGGCCATCGCCGCGATCATCCTGGAACGCGATCAATTGCCCGTTGCGATACAATTCTGCATCCCAACCGCCGGGCAAAGTGCCCCGTAAAGTGGTGGTGGAGAAGCGGGAATTCTGGCCGATGGGGCGGTTGCTGATAAAGGCACCGCGCCCGATCGATGTTTGTCCGGTTAGACGTCCCGGGAGCGTCTCTACGTCACCTATCGCGACCTGAGTGGCATCCAAGGGACCCAGCAGCCCACCCTCTGGAGCGTTGCGATAGGCTCGCACGCGAACCGCTTGGGGGTTCAACTGATCATCGGTGGCAACACGGGCAAAGTAACTCGCGCCAAGCGCTTCTCCGGCGGCGTAGAGCTCAATTCGGCCCTCGGCTCCGCTGGTGCCGCCCTCACCTGTGCGAACACCAGCTTGCGCGACCACATCCAGCGACGGGGTCCGCCAGGCGCGATATTCCATGTCCGCGCTCGGATATTGGGAAAGATCGAACTGCGCCGGCCGGCTGCGAAGTCGCGCGGCGCGACTTCTGCGCTCAATTGCCTGCATAAAGGGCAGTTCTTCGTCGGATTCGAGCCGAACAATGGCGTTGTAGAGATCAGGCCGGAACGTTAGGCCAAACCACTGCGACAACGCATCGGTATCAACACACCAACCCTCTGGCGTGTCATAAATGTCCTGTGAAACCGGCGCACGGCCAGCGTTCATGTTTTGTACCGTGTTGGAGTCGCGATCAAGGGTGAAACGTTGATCCTCCGCAAACAACCAGCCAGTTGCGCGGCGCGACTCTTTGTCAATTCTAATGGGCAGGTCGAGCGATTGGATCACATCCGCCAAATCGAGACAAATGCCGCGGTCAGTTTGATAACCGCGCACATCATAGGTCAATTTGTAATTCTGGATAACCAGTTGAAGGAAAAGGAAATCATCGTCATTGGCCTGCCATGACGGCACGGCGTCCGATGATGCGCCCGAACGGCTTTCCGCCGCCGCATCGGGGCTGTTTTGAGCATGGCTCGGCGCACCGCTCGCAAACACGCCAAACGCCGCCGCGAAACTCGCGGCGGCGCTTAGGGTTTTATGGCGGAGCGCAAACATGATGGGATCATCCCAGCAGACCAACCGTTAGGTTGACCGCCGGATCGGTCGATGCCTCAACCGAGAAAACTGTCCACTGCAGCGATTAGCCCGCCGCCGGCGTCCGGCATTTCGCGATATTCAATGCGCACCTGCCCGTTGAATTTCGCGGCCTGTTCTGGGGTTAGGCGGACGCGCACTTGGCGCTCGTTCAATTCTGGGTACACCGCTAATCCGCGCAGTAGGAGAATTGGCTCATCGTCGCCGGGGCGGGTTACGCTCAGCACGCCATAGGTCGAACTGTCACCGGCGCGGCTGATTGACATCGCAAATTCCGGCCCCGTTTCACCCTGCACGATGCTGGGCTGATTGATGGCAACTTGCGCTTCAACGCGGCCTTGGCGCACGATAATTGGAATAGTCACGCCGTAAATGGGAATAAGCTGGATTGAGACGCCCTCTGCAGGCTGATCGCTGGCGGTCACTTCACGCGGGCGCGGGATCGCTTTGAACGACATATGGACCCGGTATTCCCCATCAGCCAGATCTGCCCCTGGGCGCGCAGCCAAACGAACGGCCTGCGGTTGCCCTGGTGGGAGAGTGATCCGGCGCGGGGCATAGCGAATCATGCCAAGCGCGGCCTCTTCGGAAGAGTTGGCGTCCGTACGCTCAACGGGAACAAGCCGCCCGTTTTCAAGCATCCGGCGCAGTTCGAGCCCGATCCTATAGGTTGCTTCTTCTGAGCCGATGTTGCTCAAAATCACTTCGGTCCCGCGTGAGCCATCTAAAATGACCCGCGTCGGTGCGACAAGCAGATCGCCCTGCGCGTGCGCGGGGCTATGAGCTACGATCGCGGCGCTCGACAAAGCGGCGACAGCAACGCTGTGCTTTACAAATTTCCGTAGTGTTTTGAATGACATCGTCTAACTGGCTCCGTTGACAGGTTGCGAAAATCGGATCGTCGCCCTGCGAGGTTTCACGGATGTTAGTAAGTGATTAGGGTTAAGAAGGATTAAACTCTGAGCCCTGCCCCAGTCATAATCCGAACCCCAAACAAGAAAGAACCGCGCTCCCGGGGGAGAGCGCGGCTCAATCTTGGTCGAGTTGTTCAGCGCCTTACAGCGCCTCCCAAGCTCTTAGGAATATTCGACAGAAACGTCGAAAGTGCCGTCGAATTGACCAGCTTCTTCGCTGCCGTCGAGGGTGATCGTGCCGCCAACGTCAAACGTCGCATCGCCTGCACCGTCGAGGGTTACTTCTGGGCCAGTGCCGCCGTTTTCGCTCGACGTGAAAGTCGAAAGTTCAATAGCGTGCTGAGCCGAAGTGGCTGGTGTGTAGCTAGGGTGACGCAGTTCAACCGAACCGGTTGGCAGGTTGATGGTCACAGCTTTGTTGGCAGTGCCTTCTACAGAGAAGCCTGCAACGCCAGTTGTGCCTGAGCATACGATGTCTGGGTCGGAGCATGTGAGCGTGCCGTCAGCTGCGAGAGTGACAACGCCGCCACCGCTGACAACCATTGTGCCAAAGTCGAGCGAGCCGCCGTCGTTGTTGAGCACGAGTGCGTCGAGAATTTCGGCAGTTGCGTCAGCAGTTGCAGTGTCAGCGTGAGCTACTGAGCCCATGCCAATTGCAGCAAACATTGCGATGCTGGCGGCGCTAAAACGAATGGTCTTGTTCATAATCTGGTCCTTCAAAGCGTGGTCTTATCCCGTTGCACGCATGATCGGATTGATTGTTCGAATCGCCCCCGGCTTGCACCGCATAATCATGCCTGCCGAACAGGTGTTGTTGCCCGTTCGCCAGACTTAAGTAGGACTACGGAGTTCAGCCTTCGTTTTTAGGTATGGTTACCTGGCTGTTAGGAATTAGGGCGATAGTAACCAAAACCGCAGGGTTTCTGCGGGTCTCAGAGCAAATTGCAGTGAGAATTCAGCTTAAATATCGCCGCCAGTTAGCCGCTGACAAACAAGGTCAAGCTGGTCCAATGTGCCATATTTGATCGAGATACTTCCCGATTTCGGGTCTGGATCGGCCTTGATTCGCACGGTCAGGCCAAGAAATTCTTCAAGATGGCGCTGAACCGCTTCGATATCGGCGTTTTCACCAGGCGGCAGAGATGCGGGAACGCGTGATTCTTCGCCCTTCACCCGTTTGGCCACCTTGCGCACCAGTTTTTCAATCTCTCGCACAGACAGATTGTCGTTCACGGCCGTGTTGGCGAGGGTCACAGCATCATCCTGACCAATAAGGGCGCGCGCGTGCCCCATAGACAGCCGGCCGCCCTCAACAAGATCGAGCACAGCCTCTGGCAGACCCAGCAAACGCTGAATATTGGCCACATGGCTGCGTGATTTTTCAACCATTCGGGCAATTTCAGCCTGCGTCATCCCCTCGGAATCTGAAAGACGTTGGTACGCACGAGCTTCTTCAACCGGATTGAGATCTTCGCGTTGGAGGTTCTCTATCAGAGCGAGCGCCATAACTTCGCGCTCATCAAGGTCGCGCACGAGAGCGGGAATCTCATGCAATCGTGCCTTTTGCGCAGCACGCCAGCGGCGTTCCCCGGCGACGAGTTGATATTTGCCTGCACCAACAGGGCGCACAATGATGGGCTGGATCACACCGCGTTTGGCGATCGATGCGGCCAATTCTTCCAACGCGCCCTCATCAAAGTGTTTGCGCGGGTTACCCGGAAGCGGCTCAATTGAAGAGATTGGCAGCGAATTGAGCGGCGATCCAGACGGTGCCCCCGATGATACGGCTCCGGTTGCAGCCGAACCGTCAGCATTGCGCACCAAAGGTTCTTCGCGCTGAGTCTCCCCCATCAGTGCCCCTAACCCCTTACCCAGCTTCTTCTTGCGGACCGCAGGATTGCGCTGTGGGACGGAAAAACGGATCGGATCGGATGGATTCTTGCTCACGCGGCTTGCCTTTCAGGCGGAAAACGGCCGATCAATTCACGCGCCAATGCAATATAGGCGCGGCTACCGACGCAGGAATGGTCATAAACAAGTGCGGGCAAACCGTGGCTGGGCGCCTCTGACAGGCGCACATTGCGCGGAATGACGGTCTCAAACACCAGATTGCCCAAACAATCGCGCACATCATCAGAGACTTGATCGGTTAAACGATTGCGCCGATCGTACATAGTGAGCGCAACGCCAATGATATCCAGATCAGGATTAAAGCGCTGTTGCACGCGCTCAACCGTCTGAAGCAGCTGACTCAAGCCCTCAAGCGCGAAAAATTCGCATTGAAGCGGCACCAACAGCGTGTCAGCGGCGCACAATGCGTTGAGCGTCAGCAGGCCAAGCGACGGAGGGCAATCGATGAAGCAAATTTCATGGCCAGTGTGGTTAGAAAGAGCATTGCGCAGCCGCGCGGTGCGCTCTTCCACCGAAACGAGCTCAATTTCAGCGCCACTAAGATCGACCGTCGCAGGAACAATGTCGAGACCAGGGATGCTGGTTTCGACCGCCGCGTCCACCAAAGGCACCTCATCAACGATCAGATCGTAACTTGAAACCTCACGCGAATTGGAACCCACACCCAAACCGGTGGACGCGTTGCCTTGTGGATCGAGGTCAATCAGCAGCGTGCGCCAACCGGTCGCCGCCATCGCAGTCGCCATGTTGATAGCGGTTGTGGTCTTTCCCACCCCACCCTTTTGATTGGCAATTGCGATAGTCAGCATGGCAAACTCCAAATTACCCCGCTTTTGGGGTCACTTTTGGCATCACGGCGGATTTGTGAGCCTATTTGCTCACGATGATACCTGCCTCCGCATCGGTCAATGAGTGTTCCACGTGGAACATGGTTCGAATCGAAGGCTTTGTCTGTTTCAATTCGTGCGCCGCAGACCGCCCCTTGGGCAAGAGGTAGCGGGTTGTCCTTGTGGAGAAGGGTGCGGATAAACGGAGGAGTTTTTCGAGCGGAGCGAAGGCCCGTGCCGAAATGACCCAAGAACTGAAGGGTTCCAACCTCTCAAGGCGCAGCCCCTCAACCTTGCAATTGGCCAAGCCAAGCTCTGCAACACATCGCTCCAAAAACTCCACCCTCCGGCCGCGCGATTCGACCAGAACGGTGCGGAATTGCGGACGGAGGATCGCGATCACCAGACCGGGCAACCCCGGCCCTGTGCCGAGATCCAGCCATGGCCCCGGTGCATCGCCACGATCTGTTTCACGTGAAACATGTTCGAGCAGCTGTGCGCTGTCGGCAAAGTGTCGCATCCACAGATGTTCTTCAGACGCGGTGCTTATCAAATTCTGCCGTTGGTTTTCTTCGAGCAAAAGCTTGGCAAAGGCGTGCAACCGCTCCTTGGCTGCGGCATCGCCCCAACCCAACGTATAGGCACGCGCTTCATCTTCGCCTGTGAGAAGTCGCTGCGATGTCATGCGGCGCGTTGCCGCCACCGGCGCGCATGAACCAACAGCGCCGATAGGGCGGCAGGTGTTACACCAGCCACACGCCCAGCAGCCGCCAGTGTTGTTGGCGCAGCGACAGACAGACGCTCAACCATCTCGTTCGAAAGGCCGGGCACCTGATCATAGGGGAAATCAGAAGGCAGCGGCAGTTCCTCGCTCGCACGCAAATCGCGCAGTTCAGCATCTTGCCGGGCGAGATAAGGGGCATAGGCAGCGTCTTCTGCCATTTCCTCGATCAGTTGAGCGTCCGTATCGGCAGGCATGTCGCACCATGGCGCCAGTACATCCAAATCCAGCCCATCGTGGCGCAGCCATTCCGCGATCGTCTTGTTCCCACCATCACGCCGGACATTCAATCCGTGGTCAGCAAGCGCCTTTGCTGGGGCAGTTGCGGCAAACACAGCGGCAATGTCGGGGCGCGATGTTTGCCGCCGCTCAAACCAAGCGGCGCGTTCTTCGCCAACACATCCAGCCTCCAGTCCCAAAGGTGTAAGGCGGCTTGTTGCGTTGTTTGCCCGCAAGCGCAGGCGATATTCCGCGCGTGAGGTGAGCATGCGGTACGGTTCGCTCACCCCTTGCAGGGTGAGGTCATCAATCATCACGGCAATGTATGAGTTTGCTCGGTCCAAAGCAGGCGCTTGTCTTCCCAAGACCGCAGCAGCGGCTTCAGCACCAGCGACCAATCCCTGTGCGGCTGCCTCTTCATACCCTGTTGTGCCGTTTATCTGACCCGCACAATAAAGCCCTGGGATAGCGCGCACTTGAAGGTCAGGCGTCAGCGCCCGCGGATCAATGTGGTCATATTCCACCGCATAACCCGGAACCGCCATCTCCACAGCGGCAAGGCCGGGCATGAGGCGCAGCATATCCAGTTGAACATCAACCGGCAGAGAAGTGCTTATCCCGTTGGGATAGACATAATGGGTCGAAAGGCCCTCTGGCTCCAAAAAGACCTGATGGCCATCACGATCGCCAAAGCGGTGGATTTTATCTTCGATAGACGGACAATATCGCGGCCCTGCAGCATCAATAGCCCCAGAAAAGAGTGGCGACCGGTGCAAATTGGCACGGATCACATCATGCGCCGCCTGTGTTGTCCGGGTGATCGCGCAGAAGACCTGCGGGTTTGGCCGCGTTTCGGTAAGGGGGGACATAGTCCACACCTCATCATCGGAGGCCTGTTCTTCCAACTGGGCCCAATCAATGGTTCGCCCATCAAGGCGCGGGGGTGTCCCGGTCTTCAACCGTGCCATCGGCAATTCGGCGCCACGCAATTGTTCGGCCAAACGGCGCGCCGCGTTTTCACCTATCCGCCCACCTTCGAACCGTTCCTCACCGCGAAAGAGGATGCCACCAAGGAATGTGCCCGTGCAAAGAACCACCCTTGGTGCGTAAAGAACTGAGCCGTCCGCGAGCTCTAAACCATCAACAATTCCGCCGGACAGCGACAGAGCAGCGGCCTCGCCTTCTATTACGGTGAGATTATCTTGAGCGCCGACCATGGCTTGAACAGCAGCCTTGAAGAGCACTCGATCCGCCTGAACGCGCGGTCCCCAAACGGCGCTGCCCTTAGACTGGTTGAGCATCCGGTAATGGATCGCGCCCGCATCGGCTGCGCGGCCGATGATACCATCAAGGGCGTCCACTTCGCGAACGAGATGCCCCTTCCCCAGCCCGCCAATCGCAGGGTTGCAGCTCATGGCCCCTACGGCGTCACGGTCAAAAGTGACCAAACCAGTGCGCGCACCCATCCTTGCCGCGGCGCAGGCCGCCTCGACACCGGCATGCCCGCCGCCGATTACCAAGACATCAAATGATTGCATGTGGGGCCAGATAAGCGGTCTAAGGCCCGGCGTCAAAGCTGTTTCACGTGAAACATGCGTCAGCTGGGTTGAATTGGGATGCGCCACCCAATTCCGCTATTTGCCGATGCAGAACCTTCCAAACAACGCATCAAGCATTTCTTCGGTCGTGGCGCGCCCAATCAAGCGATCAAACGCCACGCGCGCACCGCGTAGCTCCTCACCAATAAGCAACAGATCCTTGTGCTGCTGGGCGCCTTGAAGCCCACTTGCTGCCTCACTCAAACGCGCGAACTGCCGCGCGTTAAGCGCCGCTTCACCAGGTTTGGGCAAAGATCCGCGGGCAGTTTCAATCAACGCCTGTTTCAGAGCATCAAGCCCCTCCCCCGTCACAGCCGATACAGAATATTGTCCCTCTGCCTTTTCTCTAAAGTCAGGAGCATCCGCCCGCGCAGCAACCTCCCAGGCCGATGGCGGGCCTTCGCCCTCATCACCCAGCCAAAGCACACAGTCAGCCTTGCTGACCTCGTTATAGGCTCGCTCTATGCCAATCGTCTCGATCTCTTCTGCCCCTTGATCGCGCAGACCCGCTGTATCGATGAAAGCAAAGGGCACCCCTTTGATGGCCACACTCCGCTCAATGACGTCGCGTGTTGTTCCAGCGATAGGCGATGTAATCGCCGCCTCGCTTTGTGTGAGCGCGTTGAAGAGGGTTGATTTGCCAACATTGGGCGGACCGGCAAGGACGACCCGAAAACCCTCCTTGAGCTTTTCAGAGCGCGGACTGCTTAGAATGCCGTCAATTTCCGCAGCCAATTCAGCAACGTTCCACGTGAAACCTTCGGGCACTTCACTGACATCATCTTCATCAGAGAAATCGAGCGCCGCCTCAATTTGAGCAGACAGGTGCAAAACAGCGTCCCGCCACGCTTCAACCCGTCCCGACAGAACACCGTTTGCATTGGCAACAGCCGCGGCTCTTTGAAGCTCAGTCTCTGCCTCAAGCAAGTCGGCCAAACCCTCAGCCTCGGCCAGATCAATCCGTCCGTTGGCGAAGGCGCGCCGGGTGAACTCACCCTCTTGTGCTGGGCGCAATCCATCGACATCGGCCAATGCCTCGCAAACCGCGCTGAGCACCGCCCTTCCCCCGTGGCAATGCAATTCTGCGCAATCCTCACCCGTGGCAGAGCGCGGCCCGGGAAACCAAAGGATCAAGGCTTCATCGAGCAACCGACCGTCTCCGCCGCGCAATTTGGCCAAGCTGGCTCGGCGCGGCTCAAATGTCCTGCCGGTTAGGCACACAAGCGCTTCGCCCGCGACCGGGCCGCTTATACGGATCACACCAATCGCAGCGGGCGCAGACCCACTTGAAACGGCAAAAATTGTCGAGCTGGGCACGGTCATAAAATGAATGTTCGGCGGTTTAGTCCGAACTGTCGCTTTTCGATCCGCTGCTGGATGAAGAACCGGACGTGTTGCGTATTCCGCCTTCAACGAAACTCTGGAAGAGCTTCATTCCCATTTGACCCATAGGCGCAAGAGCCTGTGCGTATTCCTGAAGCTGATCGGGGCTCTTAACCCCTTTCATCGCCTTTGAAATGGTGTCGACATAGACGCTGTTCGCCTGGCTAACATCGGGGAGGCCCATAAAGCTGCGCGCTTCTTCGGGTGTGCATTCCACTTCGACATTGATCTTCATCGCTCTCTCTCCCTCAACAGGTCTCTAGGCTACATTTGGGTTTGCCCAAGGCGAAGCGCAATGCTTAGGCTGAATAAGACGGTTGCGCCATCGCTATCCGTCTATGGGATAGAGGATACGCGCATGCCAAATTCAACCGAGCAAGCACTGGCAAAATGGCACAAGATTGCCGCGGATGGCAGCACCGCCGAAGATCTAAAGACGATTATTCACAAAAACGCTGTGTTTCATTCTCCGGTGGTTCACACACCGCAACGCGGGCAAGCGATTGTCGTCGCTTACCTTTCCGCAGCCGGCCAAACTCTCGGGAATGACACGTTTCGCTACGAACGTGAGATTGTCGGAGAGAACGCCGTCGTCTTGGAATTTAGCACAGAGATGGAAGGCATCGCGGTCAATGGGATAGATATGATCACTTTCGACGACGACGGCATGATCACAGACTTTAAAGTCATGGTGCGCCCGTTAAAGGCAATCAACAAAGTGTGGGAAATGATGGGCCGTCAGCTCGAAAAACAGCAAGCTGCTGGCGCGGGTTAGTTCAAGACCGCGAAATTCAGGATCATTTTGCGCACCGCTGGGTCAAGCTCTGCTGGCAAATCGCGTTCCAAGGAATCGCGGCGGTTGGCCACACTTTCGGCAATTGCCACCCGCTTCATCGCCCATTGCGGACACACGCGTTCAGGAACGCTGCTCTTGTGGAGCAAAGATACGCCTGAATGGCGTTGATCCTGACCAATGCGCTTCATCAACGCATCGAGTTCTGCCCCCTCGCCTTCCAACAACTGCAGGAAGTTGCGCCCATTGTAGAGCAAAAGCCCCGTAATATTGCGCTCAGGATTGTTGCGCGCGCTGCTTTCCAAGATCGCGGCAACATCAT
The DNA here is from genome assembly GCA_947502815.1 of uncultured Erythrobacter sp. Classification (GTDB taxonomy): domain Bacteria; phylum Pseudomonadota; class Alphaproteobacteria; order Sphingomonadales; family Sphingomonadaceae; genus Erythrobacter. The sequence goes on along the minus strand of CANNBH010000001.1, from coordinate 72,208 downwards.
CACGCGAAAGATTTAGCGCGGTGCTGATATAGAAATATTGGCTAACCACTGAAGAATCCCCCATGCGGCCCCCACCCTGAAGGAGGGCGACCGGCACACACCCAAGGCTTTACTGGTTCATATTGTCGAAGAAATCTTCGTTGGTTTTTGAATCTTTCATCTTGTCGAGCAGGAATTCCATCGCGTCCACGGTGCCCATCTGCATGAGAATGCGGCGCAGGACCCACATTTTGGACAGCTTGTCCTTCTCAACAAGCAATTCTTCCTTACGCGTACCAGACTTACCAACATCCAGAGCTGGGAAGATGCGCTTATCAGAAACCTTACGATCGAGCACAATTTCTGAGTTACCGGTGCCTTTGAATTCCTCAAAGATAACCTCATCCATGCGGCTGCCTGTATCGATCAAAGCCGTCGCAATGATTGAAAGCGAGCCTCCTTCTTCGATGTTACGCGCCGCACCAAAGAACCGCTTTGGACGTTGCAGAGCGTTGGCGTCGACACCGCCGGTCAGAACTTTACCAGAGCTCGGCACGACCGTGTTGTAGGCGCGGCCCAAACGGGTGATTGAATCGAGCAAAATCACCACATCATTCTTATGCTCGACCAAACGTTTGGCTTTTTCGATAACCATTTCAGCAACTTGAACGTGACGGTTGGCCGGTTCATCAAAGGTTGAGGAGATAACCTCGCCCTTCACGCTGCGCTGCATATCGGTGACCTCCTCAGGCCGCTCATCGACGAGCAGGACGAGGAGAAACACCTCTGGGTGGTTGTCTGTGATCGCCTTTGCGATGTTTTGCAGAAGAACTGTCTTACCCGTGCGCGGCGGCGCCACGATCAAGGCGCGCTGACCCTTACCCTGAGGCGAGATGATGTCGATCACACGGGCAGATTTGTCTTTCACCGTGGGATCAAGCGTGTCGAGCGACAATTTTTGATCAGGATAGAGCGGCGTAAGATTGTCAAAATTGGTGCGCATGCGCACCGCATCAGGATCTTCAAAATTGACCTTCGTCAAAAGGGTTAGAGCGAAATAGCGTTCCCCATCCTTGGGTGCGCGGATTTCGCCTTCAACCGTATCGCCTGTGCGCAGACCCCATTTGCGGACCTGGTTGGGCGACACATAAATATCCCCCGGTCCGGCGAGGTAATTGGCTTCTGGTGAACGCAGGAAACCAAAACCATCTTGCAGCACTTCGATTGTGCCGATGCCCATGATCTTTTCTTCGTATTCTTCATCCTCTGCCAATTCGCGCAGGATGCTGAACAGCAAATCCTGACGCCGCATGGTTGAGGCACCTTCGACGCCAAGCTCCTCTGCCATTTTGACCAATTCGGCCGGAGCGCGTTCTTTTAAGTCTTTGAGATGCATGAAATTTTTATTCCAGATACGGTAATTGAAACAGAAACGCCCGGCCCATCCATAAAAGGCCAGCGCGAAACAGATTGGGTGCGAAACCGGTTAGAATTTCGCCGAAATGATAAAACGTTCCAAAGGCATGAAACAACGGGATAGGGCTTGGAGAAAGCAGACCCGGCCTAGCGAAGATTGCTAAGGCCAATGCCAAAACGTCTGATCGGTGAAATATAAGGCTACGGCGGCAAGGTCAATCATTCAATCGCGCAGCGCCCAATAAATGGATCAAAAAGGTCGCACATAAACGAGCACAACCACCAGAACGAGGATCAAACCCGGCACTTCGCCGATCATCCTCAATGTCTTTTCAGACAGCGGCCGTGCGCCGCGCGCCATCTTCTTCGATTGGGCGACCAACCAACCGTGATAGCCGGTTAACGCAAAGACCAGAGCGATCTTAGCATGGAGCCACCCTCCCCCGGAAAACGCGCCTGTTGCGTATGCAAGCGTCAATCCCAACAACCATACGATAATCATGCTGGGGGTGAGGATGATGGCCCGCAATTTGCCCATCCGCTCGGCCCATTTCGCCTCGCCTTCAGACCCCGGAGCGTGATCGAGCATGTAGATGCATTGGCGCGGCAACATGAACAACCCGGCCAGCCAAAACACCATAAAGGTGACATGGCCAACCTTGAGCCATGGATAGATTACCAAGAGAGTGTCTTGCATAATTGTGACCTTTTTGCTGGACCTATCCAGGTTTAACCGCGGACCGCGCGGAGCAATTCTTCGACGTGTTCGATGGGCGTAAATTGACCGATGCCGTGACCCAAATTGAAGATATGCGGTCGCCCCTCAAACGCTTCCAACACGGTTCTAACCCGTTTTGGCAAAGCCGGACCTCCAGCCTCCAGCAAAAGCGGATCAAGATTGCCTTGAACCGGCATTCCTTCGGGCAAAACTGAATTGGCCCACACCGGATCAAGCGTTTCATCAAGGCCGACGGCATCAACCCCGGTTTCGACGGCATAGGCGGGCAGTTTGGCGCCTGCGCCCTTAGGAAAACCGATGATTGGCGTGTCAGGATGCGATTGCTTAATCGCGGCCGTAATTTTTGCATTGGGCGCAATGACCCAGCGTTCAAATTCATCGGGAGCGAGGCTGCCGGCCCAACTGTCAAACAGTTGGATAGCCTCTGCCCCTGCATCAATTTGCCCGCGCAAATAGGTGATTGAAACATCAACAATCGCATCACAAATTGCCTGAAGCCGTTCGGGATCACGATACGCCATCAACCGCGCTGGTCCCTGATCCTTAGATCCCTGGCCAGCAATCATATAGGTCGCGTTGGTCCATGGGGATCCGGCAAAACCGAGCATGGTCACAGATTCGCCAATCATACCCCGCGTTTTGCGCACGGTTTCATAAATCGGATCAAAGCGTTCGTGCGCGCTGGTGAAATCTTCTAGATTTGCTTCGAGCAAAGTTGGGCTCAATCGCGGCCCTTCGCCTGCAAGAAACTCCAACCCTTGCCCCATAGCATGGGGAACGATCAGGATATCCGAGAACAGGATTGCCCCATCAAATCCGAACCTTCGGATTGGTTGGACCGTAATCTCAGCTGCGGCGTCGCTGTCATAGACAAGCGTAAGAAAGCCGCCTTTTTCGGCGCGCAATGCGCGATATTCAGGAAGATACCGCCCAGCTTGGCGCATCAGCCAAACGGGAGCGATTTCTTGGGAAAAACCCTTTAGGGTGTTGAGCAAAGGACCAGGCATTCGTTCCTCTAATCAAATAAATTATATATTTAAAAGGTTTGTTGGAGTCTGTTGGTCCTGTGGATAGTGGGGATTGCCGCCAGAAACCGGATTTGTCCCGATAATCCGATGGTTATGCACATGCGCGAATCCGCAGCTTTGTTGGGTCAAGCGCGATCTATCCACGCTCTCCCCAGCCTGTCGACATCACTCAGATTCTGTAGAAAAAGATTGAGACGAAAACACGGGTAGCGCGGATGAATTTCTGTCCCATGCTTGTCGACCGTTCTTTCCCGTGGTTTATGCCCGTCACTATCCACAAGCCCGTATCAACCCCCGCACCAACCAAAGAGTAGCAGCCGAATCACCGCCATGAACCGCTTGAATCTGCACCTCGTCTCCGATTCCACCGGAGAGACCTTGGAGATGATCGCCAAAGCCGCGCTCGCGCAATTTGATGACCCCATCGTCGCGCGGCATTTTTGGCCGATGGTGCGTTCGCGTCAACATCTGGACCGGATCGTTCCGGATTTGGCCGATAACCCAGGCCTGGTCCTGTTCACTCTCGTCAATCCGGAAACGCGGGCCCGCCTCGAAGAGCATTGCCGCCATCTCGGCCTGCCGGCTGTTCCGGTTTTGGATCAGGTTACGGCGGCGTTGGAATCGCAACTGGGGCAAGAGGCACATGGTCGCCCCGGCCGGCAGCACATCATGGATGCTGACTATTTTAAACGCGTGGATGCTATTCAATACACGATCGCGCATGATGATGGGATCGCGCATGAAGATTGGGAGGACGCCGATATCGTCCTTGCCGGTGTTTCGCGCAGTTCCAAAACGCCCACGAGCATCTATCTTGCCAACCGCGGTTATAAGGTCGCCAACATTCCCTTGGTGGTGGAGAGCCCTCCCCCCAAAGCTCTGTTTGGATTGCGCCACCCTTTGGTTGTCGGTCTCACCACTGCGCCAGAACGGCTTGTTCAAATTCGCCGAAACCGGCTTTTGTCGCTGAATGAAGGGACAGAGACGTCCTATGTCGACAATGACCGTGTGAAAAATGAACTGCAATTTGCCCGGCGGATGTTTGCCGACAATGGCTGGCCGGTGATTGATGTGACGCGCCGATCGATTGAGGAAAGCGCCGCTGCGATTATCCGCCTTGTGCAAGAGCGCGCGCGGCGTGAGCGTCCGGTGGGTGGGGTGTCGAAGCCAATATGACTTCCTCCCCCCTTATATTGGCTTCGAAATCAAGCTCTCGCCGCGCCATGTTGGATGCGGCTGGCGTTTCCTATGAGGCCATTCCCGCTGATTGCGATGAACGCGCAATCGAAGAAAGCCTGCGCGGCGCAACGGCGCCCGAAATTGCCGAGGCGCTGAGCGTTGCCAAAGCCGCCGCTGTGGCGCGCCAAAACCCACCCGCTTTGGTTTTGGGAAGCGATTCTTTGGTGGTGGTTGCTGGCCAGCGTTTCGACAAACCAACATCGCGTGAAAATGCGGCCGACCATCTGCGCTTCTTTTCAGGCAAAGTGATGGAATTGCACAGCGCGGCGGCTTTGGTCTGCGGCGATACTTGTGAATGGAGTCACACAGACTGCGCCCGTCTAACCGTGCGCGAATTGTCCGATGATTTCATTGAGAGTTATCTCGATCAAGAGTGGCCCGAGATTGGGTTCACTGTGGGCTGTTTCCGAATTGAGGCGATGGGGGTCCAGTTGTTTGACCGGATCGAGGGCGATCAGTTCACTGTCCTTGGCATGCCGTTGATCCCGGTTTTGGACGCGTTGCGTGAACAGGAAGTCTTGCTGCGATGATCACCCAAACGCATGTAATCGGCGATCCTATAGCGCACTCCAAATCCCCGCTGATTCACGGGTTTTGGCTCAAGAAACTCGGCCTTTCGGGCGAATATTCCAGCACTTTGGTTCATTCTGATGGATTGGCGGAATATCTGGACGCCGGGCGGGCCAACCGCGCATGGATCGGCTGCAATGTGACGATGCCGCACAAGCAGGCGATCATTGCTCATCTCGACGCGCTGGACCCAACTGCTGAAAAATTGGCCGCGGTGAACACGGTGGTCAAACAAGCGGATGGCACACTCAAAGGTTTCAACACCGATGGAGGCGGTTTCCTTGAACCGTTGCAATCCAAGCTGGCGGAAACACATCTGTTTCGCATGGCGCGCATTCTTGGAACGGGCGGGGCTGCGCGAGCGATCGTCGCTGCGCTTGCCAATCATGGATTCACTCTCGTGTTGGCTGGGCGCAACCCGGAAAAGGCGCGCGCCATGCTCGATGAGCTGGCACCCAAGGGGGAGCATCACGCTGCCCCGCTATCGCATTTTTCTGAAGCCACCGATTTTGCCTTTGATGACCGTGATCAATGTCTCGATCTGGTCATCAACGCATCTCCACTCGGTATGCACGGCAACCCGCCTTTGCAATTCCATTGGAGCCACGCCCCACCAGGCAGCATCGCCTATGATATCGTGACCAGCCCGCTGGAAACGCCCTTTTTGCAAGGGGCCCGCGATGCAGGCCATCCCACCATCAATGGTTTTGCGATGCTGATCGGGCAGGCGGCCATCGCGTTTGAAGCGTTTTTTGGAACAGCTCCCCCGCGCGAATATGATGGTGAATTGATGGAAGTGCTGAATCGATGAAAGATGCAGACCCCGCCTCAAAGGACGGTAAACCCGTCATAATTGGTCTCACCGGCTCAATCGGAATGGGCAAATCAACCACGGCGTCGATGTTTGAGGCGGCTGGCGTTCCGATTTTCGACGCCGATGCCGAAGTGCGCGCCATGCAAGGGCCTGGCGGAGAGTTGATCCCCGCCATCGAAAAGGCCTTTCCCGGATCAACCGGCCCAGACGGCGTGGATCGAGAGGCTTTGGGCCAATTGGTTTTTGCCGATAAGGAAAAACTCGCCGCGCTTGAAGGGATTGTGCACCCAGCGGTGGGTCAAAAGCGTGCGCAATTTCTCACCGACAACAGCGACGCACCGCTGATCCTGTTCGATATTCCACTGTTGTTTGAAGGGGGCGGCCATGCGGGTGTCGATGTGGTTGTGGTGGTGTCCGCACCAGCTGAAATTCAGCGCGAACGTGTCCTTGCCCGGCCCGGCATGACAGCGGAAAAATTTGAGCACATCTTGGGCCTTCAAACCCCCGATGCGGAAAAACGCAGCCGTGCCGATTATGTCATTGATACAGGCACAACCCTTGCCGAAACCCAGGCGCAGGTGGCGCGGTTGATTGCGAAATTGCGCGGCGAATAGTGGCTATTCCCCTTGCGCTTGCGCGTTCATGGGTGAATAACACTGCAAATGCGCGAAGTTATATTCGACACTGAAACGACCGGTCTGGATCCCAAAACCGGGGACCGAATGGTTGAAATTGGCTGTGTTGAGATGATCGGACGGGTCGAAACAGGCCAATCCTTCCATGCCTATTACAATCCCGAACGCGATATGCCCGCCGCTGCCGAAGCAGTGCATGGATTGTCGCGTGAATTTCTTTCGGGAAAGCCTCTTTTCAAAGACACCTTTGCTGAATTGATCGAATTTTTGGGCGATGCGCCGCTGGTTGCGCACAACGCTTCGTTCGATTTCGGTTTTCTCAATTCTGAACTCGTGCGGATTAGCCAAGAACCAATCTCTATGGACCGAATGGTCGATACGGTTGCGATAGCGCGCAAGAAACATCCCGGCGCCAAGTTGTCGCTGGATGCTTTGTGCACCCGATACGGGGTTGATCGCAGCCACCGGGTAAAACACGGCGCGCTGCTTGATGCCGAATTGCTCGCGCAGGTTTATGTCGAACTTACCGGTGGCCGCCAAATTGGATTGGAGTTGGCGGCAGAGGCAGCGGCTCATGAAAACAGCAATGATGCAGCTAAGATCGCCAAACCAGCACCCAAAACCGATCGGCCGCGCCGCGAAGCACGGCCGCACACGGCCTCACCGGCGGAATTGGCCCGCCATTCAGAGTTTATTGCCGGGATAAAGGACGCTGCTTGGGTCCGATAAAACAAACACAACCCCGCTCAGCCGCTACGCAAAGGAGAAACCGCGCACATGGATATCCGCATTTCGGGACACCAAGTTGAAACTGGAGCAGCGCTTCAGGAACATGCATCTGACCGGCTGGAGGGGATAGTTGAGAAATATTTCGACCGCGCAATTTCATCGCATGTGACGTTTGGTAAATCCGGCGGTTCTTTCACCTGTGACATCGTGACTCATGTCACCCATGGAATGATCCTAAAGGCCAGCGGCAAGGCCAATGACGCGCATCTTGCGCTCGACAATTCGGTCACCAAAATCGAAAAACAGCTGCGCCGGTACAAACGCCGGCTGACTGACAGGCACGAACGGGCCATGCAGGTTCGATCCGAGGAGGAGGCAGCTTACACAATCTTTGCAGTCGAAGAGCCTGAGCAAGAAGTTGTCGCCGATGCGCCGCCGATCATTGCAGAGACCAGCGTTGATGTCCCTGAAAGCAGCGTCGCCGATGCAGTGATGATGCTCGATCTGCGCGATACACCTGCCCTGTTTTTCAAAAATGCTGGCACTGGCAGGCATAATATGGTTTATCGCCGCGCAGACGGTTCGATCGGTTGGGTCGAACCACGCGTTTAAGCCCGCTGGGACCAAAAAAGATCTGACCACGGTAGGGAGCTGTGGGGTAAATGATCGGTCCAACCCAACAATTTTTGGCTCGCGCGCAGCACCCCTTTTGCGGCGCAAAGCATTGTTGTTGGGAGCCCCAGTCCTGCTTGCAGGACAAGACTTGATTGGGATTTCGAGTTTGTAATGGACGTAAATATTAAACTTGTGCCGGAGGCCGTCGCTTTTGCGCGCCCGGAATCCGCTGGCCAGATTTTGACACAGATTTCCGCGCTTTACGCCAATGTCTACGGTCTCAACGCCGATGATGTTCTCGAAGGGCTTGAGCAGCGAGAAGCATTGGGCAGCACCGGTTTTGGCCGGGGTGTGGCCATACCCCATTGCCGCAGCGCTGCGGTAAACCGCCCAACGATGGCGCTGCTTAAGCTGGAACACCCGGTTGATTATAAGGCTGCAGACGGCATTCCCGTCTCTTTCGTGTTTGGTTTGGTGTCGCCAGAGAATGCTGGCGCGACTCACCTTCACGCGCTCGCAGCGATTTCCCGGCTTGTGCGCGATGAAACGATGATCAATCGTTTGACCGATGCCGCCGATGCAGAAGCCGTCTTTGCGGTTTTGACCAATCAACTCTTGCGGGTTGCTGCCTAAGAATGGCGGCCAAGCCTGCTGGAGCGGACCTTCACCACCGGGCGCTGGAACGGTTGTATCAGTCCGCCCCGGTCAACCAGGTCTTTTCGTCACGGCTTGAGATCCCCAGCGAAGGGCATTCACGCCTCACCTTCACCATAACGCCTGATGTGTATCACGCAGCGGGCGCGGCGCATGGCACGATCTACTTCAAAATGCTTGATGATGCGGCGTTTTACGCGGCAAACACGCTGGCGACGGATCGTTTTCTGCTCACCACCAGTTTCAACCTGCATTTCACCAAACCGGTGCGCGAAGGCGAAGTTATCGCCGAAGGGCGCTGGGTTAGCGGGAAAAGGCGCGTGCTGGTGGCAGAATCTCGGCTGATAGACAGCGAAGGCGATGAAATAGGCCGCGGCACGGGCACATTCATGCGATCCCGCATCGCCCTATCGAGCTTAGAGGGATATTCCGCCTGAGCACCCGGCTTCCAGCGCATCTGGAGATCGCGAGCCTGATTCGCCTCACCGAATCGCACGGCGGCACCGCGATGGTCCTGTCTAAGGGTGAACGCGACGCTGGAACCATTTTGATTGTAACCATGTTTCGCGGTGAGAACGCTCGGCTTTTCGAAAGAATGCCTCAGATGGATGGAACCCGCTCTTTCGTTACGACGAAAACACAAGACGTTGAAAATCCAACGGAATTTTCCGACTATCTCACTCGCCGCAGCCAGCAAGATCCCGATATTTGGGTTTTGGAGGTGGATATCGACAATCCAGAACGGTTCATCGAACTATTGCCGCGTTAACTTGACGTAAAAAAGTTTATCACTATCTGCGCCCTTGCTTCCAGATGCGGAGGCCAGGAGATCGGCAATACGGCCGATTGATCGGCACGCAGACGGGGGGCAGCCGGTAGGCTAAACGGATCACCCCTTTCATACCCCGCGAAAACACTCGCAACAGGTCCAAGCCTGCGTCGGAGCTCGCTCACCGCAGATACAGTAGAAAACATGGGTCGTAAGACTTATTCCCTAAGCGCTGTCGCCGTTGCGGCGACGGCAAGTTTGAGTTTCTCCAGCGCCGATGGCGCTGTTGCTTTCGCACAAGACACCGATCAAGAATCGGCCGTGCAAAGCGAAATCGCTCCGGTCACACCCGTGACCGAAATCATGCCAGATCAAACCGTGTTTGTTTCGCAAGAAGTGGTGCAGCCGCTCGCTGAAACCAACCCGGATGAAACTGCACAATCTGATATTCAAGCCACCTCGCTGCGCGAATTGGTTGGCCTCATCGACAATGATGCCGAACTGACCGAACAAATGCGCTGCCTTGCCGGCACTGTGTATTTTGAATCGCGCGGTGAACCTCTCGCCGGTCAGTTGGCTGTGGCACAGGTTGTTATCAACCGCGCCGAAGATCGCCGCTGGCCTGCCAGCTATTGCGGTGTGGTCTATCAACGCTCGCAATTCTCGTTCGTGCGCGGTGGCCGCATGCCGAACATCAACACATCGTCAGCAGCATGGAACCGCGCCAAAGCGGTCGCACAGATTGCGCATGAGGGTTTGTGGGAATCGGAAGCCGCCGACGCGGTCTATTTCCACGCAAACTATGTCCGACCACGTTGGAGCCGGGCAAAAACCCCGCTTGCGCGGATCGACACGCACGTTTTCTATCGTTGAGCCTCAGCCAACAGGCTGCTTGCTCAGATGAAAACAAAACCCCCGCCTTCATCGGCGGGGGTTTTTGTTTGTCTGGCCGTTAATCCCTTAAGATCGCCCAAGTCGGCGCATGGTCGCTCGCTTTTTCGCGGCCTCGATGCTCTTTGTCGACGCCAACGGAATCGAGCCGATCAGCCAGTTCAGGCGTCAACAAGATGTGATCGATACGGAACCCGTGATCTCGCTGCCATGCGCCCGCTTGGTAATCCCAATAGGTCCATACGCCGCCGCGTGGATTCAGCGTGCGCACCGCATCGCACCAGCCATCGGCCAGCAATCGGGCATAGGCCGCGCGCGATTCGGGCTGCATCAAAGCATCCGATTCCATTGCCTTGACCGCATAGACATCGTCGTTTTCGGGGATCACATTGTAATCGCCCAAAACCGCCGCTGGCACCTCGCTGGTCCAGATGTCAGCCATGCGGGCGCGCAATTTTTCCATCCAAGCGATTTTGTAGTCGAATTTTGGCCCTGGCAGAGGGTTTCCATTGGGCAAATAGATACAGACGATCCGGGTGGTTTGCCCATCCTTTGAAACATCAGCTTCCAAATAGCGGGCTTGCTCGCCCTCCCCTTCTTTGGGGCCATCAATGCCCAGCCCGCGCTGAACCTCTTCGAGTGAGTATCCCGCTTTGGTGTCGGCCAAAATGGCGACCCCGTTGAAGCTTTTCTGACCGTGCCAGATTGGCTGATAGCCAAGCTCCTCAAATTCTGCGGCGGGAAAGTCCTTATCCTGGCTCTTCACTTCCTGAAGGCACGCGACTGAGGGCCGCGTTTCGGTGAGCCATTCTTTAAGCCGCGGCAGCCGCGCTTTGATACCATTGATGTTGTAGGTCGCGATTTTCATACGCCCATCCATGAAGGATCATCGCGCGAAGGTCTATCGCAAGGTTGGGCGGGTAGGCCTCAGATGCCGAAGCTGGACCCGCATCCGCAGCCAGCAGCAGCATTGGGGTTTTCGACCTTAAAGGCCGCTCCGCCGAGCGATTCCACAAAATCGACCACGCTGCCGCCAACAAGATCAAGGCTGATCGGATCGACGAGCAGCTTTACGCCGTCGGTCTCACTAACCGCGTCGTCGCTTTCCGCGCCATCGGCCAGATCGAATTTGTATTGAAAACCAGAACAGCCGCCACCCTCAACAGAAAGCCGCAATATCGCAGGCTTGGTCTGTTTCTCGGCGATCCACGCAATACGTTTTGCCGCCGCGGGTGTGAGGGTCATGTTGTCTGCCATAGATGCAATTTAGGGTGCAGAGGCCCGTTTCTCAAGCGATTACGCCGTTTGGATGTAGTCACGCAAAGCGGCGGCTTCGTGTTCCACCTCATCAATCTTGTTTTTCACAAGATCTCCAATGGAAATAAAGGCGACCAATTGTCCGTTGTCGACCACTGGAAAATGCCGAAACCGGCGGCGCGTCATCAAGGCAAGAGCATCATCAATATGCGTGCTCGATTCCACCGTGATGGCAGGTGATGTCATGATCTCCCCCACCGGCAGATCAAGACATGTGCTGCCTTTGTCGGCGAGGCGATAGATGATGTCCCGTTCGGAAACGATGCCGACGACCTTACCATTTTGCATCACAGGCAAGGCGCCGATCCGCTTACCCGCAAGGATAGAAACCGCATGCGAAACGGGTGTGGTGACATCGCACGAGACGACTTGGCCTGCGTCTCTATCGCTGATGATTTTTGCTATGGTCATGGTGGCGCTCCTCTTTCCCCCAAAGAAAATGCCATCAATTTGCGCAAAAGGCGAATCAGGGACAGTGCGCAGTGTTTTGGCGCTCCTCTGGATGGCAGGATCTGCCTCTGATTGGGCACTGCCTGCGTATCTTCACCGTTGCAATGAAGCAGCGCGAACCGCATGAGAGCCTCATGGTCAAAAAATCCCCTCTCGACGACCCCGAAAATGCCGCTCACGCTTGGGCGCGTTATCGCCAGATTATGAAAATTCTCATGTCTGTTACCGTGGCCACCGTGCTGATCGCGGTCGGATTGCTCTATGCATACAACGGCGCGATTTCGGTGCATTTCTACATCGCCACCGCTCTTGGCATTAGCTTTACGATGCTGCTGGGCGGCGGGTTGATGGGGCTCGCATTTTTGTCAAATGGCACAGGCCACGACGAATCGGTCGACAACCGCTTGCCGAGCGCAGACGAATTGTGGGCGCCAAAAGACGACGCACGCAAAGATGATGATTAGGGTTTTTGTGGCACGGTAAGGCGAAAGTCTTCCACCGGATCGCCGCCGATCAAATGCTCATCGATGATCCGTTCCAGCACCTCTGGCCCGCACGAATGGTACCAGACATTATCTGGCCAAACGACGGCGATGGGTCCGGCTGAACAAATCTGCAAACAATCCGCTTTCCCGCGCTGAATCCCGCCGCCGGGCCCCCTTGGGTGCTCGTCAGTCCTTTTGGGTCCCACTAGACCCCGTTCTTTCAAGCGGTCTTTTAGGAATTGCCAAGCGATCTCACCCTCGCCGCGCGAACAGCATTTCTGTTTGTCCGAAACCGCGCAGAGGAAAATGTGGCGATCCACGCCCGCGCCGCCATCGCCGCCATATTTCTTCGATAAAGCGGTTTGCGCCGCCAGCAAATCTTGGTCGTTCATTCTTCGGCTGCGTCCGCTTTGTCAGTTTTCAACCAGCGTTCGAGCCAAGAAAACACGGTGCCGTGCCATTGGAGGGAGTTTTCGGCGCCCAAAACCCAGTGATTTTCATCCGGGAATACAAGCAATTGCGAGGGGATATTGCGCTCTTGAAGGGCGGTGAAGCTTTGCAGGCCCTGCGTGTAGGGAACGCGGAAATCTTGCTCTCCGGCGATCACCAACATTGGGGTGCGCCATTGATCGACGTGGTTCACCGGGTTCCACCGTTCATAGGTTTCGCGCGCTTCGGAATAGGATCCGCCAAAATCCCAGCGCGGAAACCACAATTCTTCGGTCGAATAATAAAAACTGCGCATGTCGAACAATCCATCATGCTGGACCAGGCAATCAAAGCGATCGGGCCAGTTGCCCGCGATCCAATTGACCATATATCCGCCGTAACTTGCCCCCATGGCGCAGGCGCGTGTCCCGTCGATCTGGCCGTCGATCTCAAGCGCCGCAGCAAGACCCTTTTGCAAATCTTCTAAGGGCTTACCACCCCAATCACGGTTGATGGAATCCATGAATTCTTGGCCGTATCCGGCGCTTCCGTGGAAATCGACCGATATGACAGCATAGCCTTGACTGGCCAAAACACGCGGGTTCCAGCGCGATGACCAACCATCGCGAAACGAACCCTGCGGCCCGCCATGGATATAGAGAATGGCTGGGATTGGGCCTTCTTGATTTTCGAGCCGGGTGATCTGACCCCAAACTGTGTCGCCCTGTGCTCCGGCAAAACTGAAACGTCGTGTTACAGTGGATGCCATCTTGCCCATTTGGCTGGTCACGACATCGGTGAGAGGGCGCGCGCGCGCCTCGTTCGATGCGATGAACAATTCGCTGGGCACTCCAATGGAATCGCGGGTGAACAACAACCTGCCACCGGGCAAAGAGGTGATATTGCCGATATGCGCTTCGTTGCCCGCGATCAGGTCCAGTTCTGTCACTTCGCCGGATTGCGGATCAATGCGGAACGCGGGCGTGTCGAGAACATCAGCGGCCGAAGCGAGCAAATGGTCGCCATCGGCGCTCCAGCTTAGACCCCCAAAGGACAGGTCGGTGTCTTGGGTGAGGGCGCGAGTCTCTCCCGTTTCCAAATCGCGCAGATGCACCACCATCCGGTCAGCTTCGTATCCGGGTCGAGCCATCGCAAGATAGGCGAGGAATTTGCCATCAGGCGATGGGGCAGGGGACGAATCATGCGCTTCATTGGCGTCGGTCAGACCTGTTGGTGCACCGCCCGACAGGTCGGACCAATAGATATCGAGATCCGTCGACAGGGGTTCCTGCGAACCTGTTTCGCGTGCGACGAAATAGATGCCAGAACCATCCGGGGCCCAGGCAATATCCTCACCCCCACCAAAGGGCATGGTTGGCGTGTTCCCCGTGATCGCCCCGTCTGCGCTGCCGCCATCCAAAGCGACACCTTCGCCTGAGACCGCACCTTCAATCAGATCGAACGCGAAAACCCGGTTAAACTCGCCGGGCGTGTTCCACCTGTCCCAATGGCGGAAAAACCCGCTGTCGCCTTCATAAAGGCGCCCGGTTCCCAGTTCTTGGGGTGTTGTTTCGCAAGCAAGATTTTCGCAGTCTCGTCCAATTGCCGACCAAAGGGCAATCTTGTCGCCACTGGGGGCGATGGAAAAACCGTCAATATCGGTGCCGGGCATATCCGCGACCAACATCGGGCCTGTTACATTGCCATTTGCTTCCAACGCGATGCGCCACAGCCGCCCGCGTTCTTCGGCGTCCTCGTCCGTGTGCTCATAGCTCAGGAAATAGAGGAAATTGTCAGGGCCAAAGGCCATCGAAAAACCAGCCAACCCCGGATCAAACGCTGCCGGTTTTGCGCCGGGCACAGCAAGGTCCAGCACATAATGCGTTGGGGTGCGGGCGAAGCTGTCGGGATCGGTGTTCGTCACTGAAAAAACCGCATACCGTCCAAACGGTGTAACGGTGGGCGCGCCCAGTCGCGGCATCGTGATGAGGTCAAGCGCGCTCATCGGTGTCTTTGTGACGCCGGGAATGCCCGGGTCTTGGGCGTCTTGCGCCGGAACATTCTCAGCCGAAGCTGGTTCAGAATGCCCATCTGCGGCAAGAGGTGATGTTGCCATCAGCAAAGCGGCTGTGACAGCGGCGCCTTTTAAGAAGTTTTGTCCCATGCGCTAGGGGTTAACCCGAGTTCACCGCAGTTTCCAGAGAAACTGCTGAACAGGGGCGTTTAGCCGCGCTTTCCAGCGATCCGTGAAATTTCAGCCTGAACCATGCTTTCCACCATCCCGGGAAGGTTCTTGTCCAGCCATTCGGCGAGCATCGGACGCAGCAATTCGCGGGTCATACCTTCGAGCGATGTTTCGCCAGAGCGAACAATCTGGGGTTTCGCCCCCGGTTCCGCCAACATTGCCAGCGCGGCAAGGTTGTCCTGCATTGCTCCGCGCACTTCATCATTGATGAGCGAAGAGTCGGCCGCGTCATCGATCATGTCGTCCATCTCAACAGCCTCAGAAAGTTCCATTTCTGCAAGGTCGAGAATTTCGTCAGATTCAGAGAGTTCGGCGCTGTGTGACGGCATGTTTTGCGCGGGCGCGCTCCGCTCTGTTTCGGCTTTTTGAGCGGCCTCGACTTTGCGCTTGCGCGTGTCAATTGCGGTGTCGCGGCTATCGCGGGCGATGACCTTTTTTATCGATTCAAGAATCTCTTCGACTGATGCTTCATTCGAATGTGCCACGATTGTGCCCCGCCTCTAAACCGTTCCAGCGTTAACCATAACGAATCACACGTTACCGCGCTTCGTCTGGGTTTAATACGGGACCAATCAAGTCATCGGAAGTGTTTATGTCAACGGTTCTGCTCGAATTCGGCGCAGCTTCGGGATCGCGATCCCAATCCCAGAACCGCCCGCCGACGCGGTCTGCGTTCACTTGCGGGTCGTAAAGTGGACCGCCTGTGTCCAGATTCAGGTCGCGGGCTTCGGCCTTCCCCATCGCCGCCAAGAGGGTAAATCCTGCGACATAGGCGTTGCGGCGCGCGGTCACGAGCTGCGCCCGAGCGGAGAGCAATTCTTGTTCGGCGTTCAACACGTCGATAATCGTCCGGTTTCCGATCGAGTTTTCAGCGCGCACGCCTTCAAGGCTCAATTCCGCTGCTTCCACTGCGGTTTGTGAACTTTCAATAACCGCATTGGATGCAGCCCAACTGGAATAGGCTGACCGGGTTTGTGCGATCACACTGCGTTCGGCGGCGATGACCTGTTCCAGCGCTGCGGTTTCGCGCGCACCGGCCTGCCGCTGTTGCGCTGCTGGGCGGCCACCCTGAAATATCGGGATGGTGATGCGCACGCCGGCATTGGCGGTCGCTTCGCGTTGCTGAAAATCAGAGGCAATGGGTCCGCCCAAAGTGCCGAAGAAATTGCTGTAATCGTAGTTGGCGAATAGGCCGATAGTGGGAAGGCGGCCGGATCCGGCAACCTCAGTGTCATAACCGGCGGCCTCGGCCCGTTCTTTGGCGGCAATGAGGTCTGGATTGTTCTCTAGCGCGGTGACGACTGCCAAACCGACTGTTTCGGGGAGGCCGGGAAGGGGCGGAGGCGCTTCCAAGTCCATTGGGGCGCGGCCCACCAGTTGAATATAGGTCTGCTGGGCGTTGATCATATTGGCGTATGCTGTGCGCAAATCGCCTTCGGCAACAGCCAGCCGGGATTGCGCTTGCGCCACATCCGTGCGGGTGAGATCGCCAATTTCGAACCGGTCGCTGGTCGATTCAAACGTGACCCGTAACACTTCGACTTGGTTTGCGGACAGCTGAGCCAGCGCCTCTGTGCGCAAGACATCCATGTACGCAGCAACCGTTTGGCTGAAGACGGAGCTTTCCGTGCCGCGCAAATCGGCTTGGCCTGCGGCGATGCGTTCTTGCGCAGCATTAATCCCATTGCGCACCGCGCCGCCCGAATAGATCGGAACTTGCAACTGCGCGTTCACGCCAAGGTTACGCTCTGGCGCGGTGAAGGAGTTCGCCGATTGGCGCAAAAATTCCAAATGGGTGGCTGTCGCAGTCGCGCTGGGCAAACCGGATGCGCGTTGAATGGGGACCTCTTCGTCGGTGGCGCGCTGCGTTGCGCGGGCCCCTTCTAACGTGGGGTTGGTGTTGTAGACAGCGACCAGCGCATCGCGCAGGGTCTCAGCCTGAGCAGGGGCCGAAAGGCCAAGCCCGGAAACGCCAATCAGAGCAAACGCCCCCATACAAGAGGCCGTCTTGGCAGCGCTCAAAATGCGGGGCTGATGCTTCATTAAAAGGTCCACTTGGTTGGGACATCAAAGTCGCGCAGGACTGGGATGCCAAGGTCTTCAACAGGTTGGAGTGCAACGTGACCGGCAATTTTGCGGCTGGACGCAAGCCGGGTGACTTTGCGCAGCAACAGTCCGGTAACAATAGAGCCGCCATCTTCCAGCGCATCGGCGATGGGCTGGGGCAAGGCTTCGATCGCGCCATCGATAAGGATCAGCGAGAAACTTCCCTTAGGCAGGTTGCCCTGTGCTGCGTCGCTGGCCGACACAGTCGTCACTTCTGCAACGAGAGGGCGCAGCAATTCGGCGAGATAGCCCGTGCCGCCTTCGATCACCAAAACGCGGTCCGAAGGGGTCGGTGCGGCCTCCAGCAACAATTTGCCGTAAAACAGAGGTGATGCGAGCTGCACGCCGGCGCCGCGTTTGCCATCCAATGTGATCGACCGATCGATATAAGCGAGCCCGGCCTTGTCTTTAGGCAAGAAATTTTCGCGTGGGACGGCCATCATCCGCGCCAAAACGAATTCTTCGTTCACGCCGCTGGTCCGCAGCTGGCTATCGATCATGGCTTTGCGCGCCGTCATTGTATCGCGTGTCATGGTAATGTTGCTCATACCTACTCCGTCAGACTGTATTAGTATCGCAATACAGTTCGTCAACCCTTCCTAGCCATCACACGCTCAAGTTCCAAGCTTCCCTTTGACCTAAGGCCAAGCGGCGTCTTAAAGAACCCGCAAAGAGACCGGCATCCGGTTTCGACCGATACCAGGAGAGCTTCGATGAGTGACATTGGAACAAATGACGACAGCCAGACTGTCCATAACGACGGACAGATTTTTGGTGCAACAGGTGAAGTGCGTATTGAAAGCGATTCGCTTGGCGATGTTGCGGTCCCGGCTGATGCCCATTGGGGAGCGCAAAGCCAGCGCAGTCTGGCCAATTTTGCCATCGGAACTGAAACTTTGCCGGCGCCATTGGTAAAGGCGCTTGGTATTCAAAAACAATCGGCTGCCAAGGCCAACATGGATTTGGGCGTTTTGGATGCCAAGATTGGCGATGCGATTGTTGCTGCCGCAGCAGAAGTGATCGATGGCACGCTCGCGGATCAATTCCCGCTTAGCGTTTGGCAAACCGGTTCGGGCACTCAGTCCAATATGAACGCCAATGAAGTGATCGCCAGCCGGGCGAACCAGATTTTGACCGGTCAACACGGCGGCAAGGACCCCGTTCACCCCAATGATCATTGCAATATGGGGCAAAGTTCAAACGACACATTCCCCACAGCCATGCACATCGCGGCCGCAGTTGAAACGATTGAGCAGCTGATCCCGGCGCTTTCGCATCTTCACAGCGCGCTCGACGATAAGGCAAAAGCCTATGCGGATATCGTCAAGATCGGCCGCACCCATTTGCAAGATGCCACCCCGCTAACGCTGGGGCAGGAATTTTCGGGATACGCCAAACAAATCGAATATGGGATCGCGCGGCTGAAAAACGCTCTGCCCCGCGTGCTTGAATTGGCGCAAGGCGGCACCGCGGTGGGCACCGGGATCAATTCCAAAGCGGGATTTGCGGAGAAATTCGCAGAGCATGTTGCCGCGATCACCGGGCAAAACTTTGTGACTGCGCCCAACAAGTTTGAATCGCTGGCCGCGCATGATGGCCTGGTTGAATTGTCGGGCGCGCTGAATTCGGTCGCGGTATCCTCGATGAAAATCGCCAATGATATTCGCCTGTTGGGATCGGGCCCGCGTTCAGGGCTTGGTGAGATTGCGCTGCCCGCCAATGAGCCGGGCTCATCCATCATGCCGGGCAAGGTCAACCCGACGCAATGCGAGGCGCTGACTATGGTGTGCGCTCAGGTGATGGGCAACAACACGACCGTCAGCGTCGCAGGATCGCACGGTCACCTAGAATTGAACGTGTTCAAACCGGTGATGATCAACGCGGTCCTGCAATCCATTCGTTTGCTCAGCGATGCGGCGCGCAGCTTTACCGATAATTGTGTGGTGGGCATTGAGGCCAACACCGGCCGTATCGATCAGTTGATGAACGAAAGCCTGATGCTGGTTACCGCGCTCAACCCGCATATCGGATACGATAACGCCGCGAAAATCGCGAAGAAAGCGCATGCGGATGGCACGACGTTGAAGGAATCGGCGCTTGAGCTCGGCTTGCTCACCGAAGAGCAATTTGTGCAGTGGGTTGTGCCTGCGGATATGATCAAACCGCGCGCATAATATAGCGTGACGCAGCGTCTGAAGGGGGAAGGCAGCGGATTTTCCCCTTTTGGATGATTCGACCAAACGAGGACTCTGGCCGACGACCGGTTGGCGCTTTGCTGTATGAAGCGCTACCTAAACCTGTAGCTATGGACACGAACTCAACAATCAACGCGGCCATGAAGGCGCCAACATCGGCGCTGAGCAGTGAGCCATCGATCAGCGTACCGTTTCGGACTGTGCTGATCTCTATGGTCGTGCTGTGGTCGACCTATTTCGTGCTGATCACGGCACGCAGCTATATTCTCGACCTTGACATGCAAACGCCGATGGCGATGCGGCGCGCGTTGGTCACTGTTGCTGGGATTGGGCTGACCATCGTCCTTTGGGCGCTTTTGCGTCTGGTCGATCGCCAAGCATTGTGGATCAAAATCGGTGCAGCAACTCTGTTTGCCATTCCAGTCGCGATATCGATTGGTCAGATCAACCATTACGCCTTTCAGGACATTTCGGAGAAGTTGGAACAACGCTTTGTTGAAGAGCGCGGCTTCCGCTTTGATGAAGAAGGCAATTTGATGTTCGATCTGCCCGAAGGGGTCGCGGTTAAGGAACCTGGCCCAGATGGGACGGGCGCGCCGCAGCTTTCCGAATCCTTGATCATCGCACCCGCCGAAATGCGCGACGATTCGTGGAAATCGGTGCTTGAAATTGCCTTGGGCCGGTATTTCCTATTGCTTGCTTGGGCTTCGACGTATTTTGCGCTGCTTGCCGGATATCAGGCGCGCGCGGCAGAGCGGCGAGAGCAACAATTCCGGTCCGCAGCCAAAGCGGCCGAATTGCGGTCTCTGCGCTATCAGGTGAACCCGCATTTCCTGTTTAACACGCTCAATTCGCTTTCCGCCCTGGTGATGACCGGCAAAGCGGACCGGGCCGAACGCATGATCCAAACGATCAGCCGGTTTTATCGGCACAGCCTTGCCGATGAGCCGACCGGTGATGTGTATTTGAAAGACGAATTCGACCTGCAGCAACTCTATCTGGATATCGAAGCGGTTCGCTTTCCAGATAGGCTCAAGGCGGAATTTGATCTGCCAGAAGATCTCGACAAAGCGCGGGTGCCGGGAATGATATTGCAGCCTCTGGTAGAGAATTCAGTCAAATACGCCGTGTCTGCGGTGGCGCGGTCGGTCCATATTAGGGTCAGCGCGCGCGAAGAGTTTGATCGCTTGGTTGTCAGCGTCAGCGACGATGGCCCCGGTGTTCCCGATGACGCCGCCCATGGCTTTGGCATTGGGCTTGCCAATGTGCGGGACCGGTTGCAGGCACGCTTTGGCTCTGATGTTGCATTTTCCTCTGGGCCTGTGCCCGGTGGCTACAAAACCGAAATGCGCCTCCCTCTTTCACGCCCAATAACCCTGTAAATTTGTATCCCTTTATGTTTTGCAGAACGGATGATGTCTGATGGCTGATACCGAAACCGAAACCGCCGCCCTGCGGACGCTAATCGTTGATGATGAACCTTTGGCGGTGGAGCGCATTCAAGTCATTTGCGCCGAGATTCCAGCGATCAACGTTGTCGGCACGGCCAGCGACGGCGCGGCAGCCCTGCGATTGGCGGAAAAACTGGAGCCAGATCTGGTCCTGCTCGATATGACCATGCCTGAGCTGGATGGACTGGGCGTGGCGCGCAGTTTTGCCGAGAATGAAGAGCCACCCGCAGTAATCTTTGTGACGGCGCATGATCATTTCGCTGTGGAGGCATTCGATCTTGACGCCATCGATTATGTTCTCAAACCCGTGTCAGCCGATCGGTTGGAACGCGCGATTGAGCGGGCCATCGCCCGGAGTGGAGAGCGTAAGGAGGCACCGAGCAAGTGGCTTGATGAATTGTGGGTGCCGCACAGGTCTGAATTGCTACGCATTGCGGTGAGCGAAGTGCATCAAATCGATGCGGAGCGCGATTATGTCCGTCTGCACGTTGGCGATCCCGCGCAAGGAGAAGGTGACACGCGCTCATATCTGCTGCTTCAGACCATTGCCGGGCTGGAGGCGCGCCTCGACCCTGAGAAATTTATCCGCATCCACCGCTCCACCATCTTGCGGCGCGACAATATTCGTGGGCTGCGCCATGATGGCCTGGGCGTTTGGTCGGCGGAGTTGCAGAATGGCGAAGCCTTGCGGATCGGACGGACATATCTGTCCAAGGTGAAGGCAATGGCAGGGCGTTGATCGCCGCTGTTTGAAAGTCGCCTCCAGTTGGCCCCACTGTTCTAAGAAAAGTTCCAAGAAAAAGCGGCCCGAACCCCAGGGACTAACGAGGGTTCGGGCCGCAATGCCAGCGCGCCATTCGGGGGGCGCGCCGGTTTAGGGTGCGATTTTAACCGCCGCGTCGCTGATTTTGTGTGATCGTGGCCATTTGGCGCTGCGCGCTGGCCCGCGCTTTGGCGACGCACGCGCGCGCTTCGGTTGATGGGATGCGCGTTCCGGTCCGGACATAATTGACCCGGCAAACTTCGCGCGCTGCGCGTTCAATCCGTTCATCCAGCAACCGCTGACCTTCGGCCGTGTTAAGATCGAGTCCAGCGGTGCTGATGGATTGCGTCGGCAGTTGCTCTGGACCGGCCAGCGCAGGGGCGGCGGTAAAGACAAGGCCAAGTGTGGCTGTTGCAAGTGCAATGCTTTTCATAGTTTCTCTCCTGTCAGCAAGGCAGGGGCCGCCAAATCAAAAGGGGGGACCGGCGGGGACTTACGGGGGTGCCGATCGCCTTGCTGTGATTAAGAAATAGGGCAGTTGCGTATGGTGGTCATGCGATGGTCGACCAAACCGGCTTCAATTGTCGATTGGCGGCGCGTGAAATGATCGATGCGCCACCACTCCCGACAAAGCGCGCATTTCATCCGACGTGCGATTACGCCATAGTGTCACGAATGATTCTGCCCATCACCTTCATGTTCCTGCTTGGCATCGGAAATTTCGCGCTTCACCGGGCTGTGCTCGGCAGCGGCCATCCGCTGCTGGGTCAAATGCCGAATTTTGTCGAAATGTTGGGTGGGCGGCTGACCTTGGTCGCTGAATTCCTAGTCTTGTTGACCGCGATGCTTTTGGTGGCCCATGGCTGGAGTGCGCTGGTTTGGGTGTATGCTGGCTACACCGCGCTAAACGGTGTGTCGGCATGGATGATATTGAGCGGGCGGATTTAACGACGATGGCAACACGGATTTTTCATATCAGTGATGTCCATTTTGGGGTCGAGGATCGCGCTGCCCTTTCCAGCGTCGAACGCGCTGTCGCAGCCGAAGCCCCCGATGCCGTTATCTGCACAGGCGACATTACACAGCGCGCCAAACACAGCGAATATGCCGCCGCCGCCGAATGGTTTGGGGGGTTGGGTGTGCCTGTCCTGCTTGAACCGGGCAATCACGACATGCCCTATTACAGCCCGGTCGAACGTTTCACGGACCCCTATCGCCGGTTTCGCCGGCTGCGCCGTGCAGTAGCGGGCGCGTTCGAAAGCGACGATGTTGCGCTGGTTTCGCTAAAGACCACGGTTAGAGCGCAAAGCCGGTTTCCGTGGTCTGATGGAGTGGTCACGGATGCTGCTTTGGATGAAACGCTGAAGCAGTTGGCCGCGTTGCGCGATGATCCGCGGCACATTGTGGTTACGGGCCACCATCCGCTTTTGGGGCCAAAGGGTTCCGCGGTGAACCCGACCATTGGCGGGAACAAAGCTTTTGCAGCTCTCGCTGCGGCTGGGGCGGATGCGATAATGTCCGGCCATGTGCATATTGCGTTTCATGAAATGCGCGAAGTGGATGAAGCGCGCGCTTTGCTTATTGGCGCAGGCACGCTTTCAACGCGATTGCGTCACGGCGCCCCCCCATCATACCGCGTCATCACCGCGGAACGCGGCGATCCGATCACCAGTGAGCTGCGAGAACTAACGCCGCCTTCTTAGTAAGATAAGGCGCTTCAAATTTAACTTTCCTTAGCTGGGCTGCGTTAGGACTCTGTGGTGGATAATAACCACAGACATAAAGAGGATAAGCAAATGGACCTACTCAAGGCGATGGGTTTCGGGGCGCTTATTGCCTGCTGTGTTTCGGTTGTGATTGGCACACAAGGATCAACCGGAGGGCAATTGGCGATTCAGTCCTTCGAAGTCGCAGATTTCAAAGTGTATTGGTCGTGGTCGCTATTTTTGGTTTCCACCGGGTTGTTCTGGGGCTTGCTGCTCCTTCAGCGATAATCCCACGCACAAATGCAAAAAGGGCGACCTTCCGATTGGAAGGCCGCCCTTTTTTGTAAGCGGTGAAAGCCGCTCGAATTAACGCTTCGAGAACTGGAAGCTACGGCGGGCTTTCGCACGGCCATATTTCTTACGTTCCACAACGCGGCTATCGCGCGTGAGGAAACCAGCTGACTTAACTGTCGCCCGCAATTCCGGCTCATACTTGGTCAGAGCTTGGCTGATGCCATGCTTAACCGCGCCAGCTTGACCCGAAAGGCCGCCACCGCGAACCGTAGCAACCACATCATACTGACCTTGGCGATCGGTGATGGTGAAAGGCTGGTCGATGATCAAACGCAGGGTTGGACGTGCAAAATACACTTCTTGATCCCGGCCGTTGACGATAACCTTGCCCGTGCCTGGCTTAATCCAAACGCGTGCTTTGGCATCCTTACGACGACCGGTTGCATAGGCACGGCCTTGAGCGTCGAGCTCTTGATCGCGCAAAGGCATAGTTGGCTGTGCCGCAACGGTTTCAGCGATTTCCGCTGCATCACCCGCAGGGGCATCGCCAGCAATTTCTTTCAGATCGGAGAGATCGGAAACAGTGGTCGTTTCGGCGCTCTTCGTGTCGGGGGTGTTTTCGCCAGCCATTATGCAGACACCTTGTTCTTACGATTCATAGAAGCCACGTCGAGCACCTCAGGAGCTTGTCCGTCGTGTGGGTGCTCTGTGCCGTTATACAGGTGGAGCGAACGCATCTGCTCGCGGCCCAAAGGACCACGCGGGATCATCCGCTCAACAGCTTTGGAAAGCACGCGCTCTGGAAAACGACCTTCGAGAATTTTCGCAGGGGTCGTTTCTTTGATGCCGCCGGGGTGGCCGGTGTGCTTGTAATAGACTTTCTTCGTCGCCTTGTTGCTGGTGAATTTCACCTTGTCGGCGTTGATGACAATCACGTGATCGCCGCAATCAACATGCGGGGTGTAGCTTGGCTTGTGCTTGCCGCGCAGGTGATTGGCGATGATCGAGGCGAGGCGGCCAACTACGAGGCCATCGGCATCAATCAAATGCCATTTTTTCTCGACCTCTGCCGGTTTAATCGACCGGGTCTGTTTGCTGATAGCCTTCATGGCTGAACGTCCTTCAATCAAAGGGATGAATTTGAAATTATTCGCTGTGGGCAGTTCTTGGTCGCCGGCGACGAATCGCACAGGTTTCAAGTTCTATCCAACAGCTTGGAAGCGGGCATTTGTGCGCCAATGCGCGTTAAGTCAACCAAAACCGGGCGTTCGCGAGGAGGTAAAATAATACCACCTGCCTAGTTTGAGCCCGTTCCAGTTAAAGCTCCGCGAGTGTCCATTGCTCTTTGGCGCGTTGTTCGCTTTGGCCAATGCGGGTCACAATTTCACGCTCGGCATGCTGCAACCAACCGCCTAGCGCTGAGGAGCGCGCATCATAGGTGACCTCAAATTCTCCGATCAGCCCGCTTGGCAATTCCATGCTGCGAAGCGAATGCAGCGGCCGCTCAAATGGGAAAAACAGATCGCTGGGCAGCCGTTCGAGTAGCGAGGATCCAGCACGCTGCATTTCGCGCAAATATTGCTGTTGTGATTCAATTTGGCTGGCTGGAATTGGCCGCGCGGCAATCATGGCCCGCGCCTGAGCAATCGCTGCTTCGATATCTTCGCTGGTCGCCCCTGAACCCGCCGACACAATTGTGCCTGCATCGGTCAATCTGATCGGCCACATTGAGTCAGTCGATCGCCCTTCTTCTATCGTGGCCAAAGAGGATAGCGCCGTTGGCGCGCTCACATTCACGCCAACCTGAACGCCATCAATCACAATCTCCGTCGTGTTCCCGTTGGCGCGCCGTGAAAATTCGACCTGCCAACCGCGATTGACGCTCAGCATGGCGCCGCCGCGTAACGTGCGTTCGAGCAGGCGAGTGAGGCGCATTGGACCTGAAGGGAGCGCCTTTGAAGATTGTGCAAAAACTGCCGCAGGGACCGCGCCCAAAGTTATCGAGCATCCGAGTCCGGCAAATATGCTCATCGCCCTGCGGCGCGAGGGCTCTGTCATCTCTCCACCTTTGATTGCATGGTTTTAGGAGCCCCTTTTGGCAGTTCATGATGTGCCGGTTGTCTCAATCAGCCAATTTAACGTGGCAGGATGCGCTGCCGTGCAATCCGAACCGACAATCGCGGGTGTATCATAGGGATGGAGCTCACCCAAACGGGCTATCGCATTCTGTTGCTGTTGCGCGGTGGTTTTGAACACAACAATCACTTCTTCTGCGCTGGAAACCGTGCCCTCAAATTCAAAGATCGATTGCACACCTGGGATGATATTGGCGCAGGCGATCAGCTTTTCGCGTAACAAGACCTCCGCCGCTCTCCGCGCAGTGTCAGGATCAGGATAGGGGCACCATATGATCGTCGCAGCATCGGACATGTTCAGGGAGAGATTTTGCGCGTCCGACGCTTTTGCAGACCATCGCTGTGCATAGTCCAAGCCAATGCTGCCACCAACAGAGCGCCGGTGAGCTGATGCGCTGCGGCGACCCACAAATTGACCTGTGTCATCACGGTCGCGATCCCCAACAGAATCATCACACCAAACACGCTGTGGAGCGCGATCGAAGCGCGCCGGTCAAATGCGCGCACCCGCCGCGCCAGATACACTAAGGCCGCCACCGCAACCCATGCCCACCAGCGATGAAGGAAATGCAGCAAGAACGGATCATGCGTCAGCGTCCAAATCACGCCGCCTTTAAAATCCACCTCCGGCACGAGACGCCCGTTCATCAAAGGCCAATCGTAAGCAGCGTGCCCAGCATTCAAACCTGCCACCCAAGCGCCCAGCAACATTTGAACAAACACAACCGCTGCAACAATAGCCGAAGGTAGCGTCATAGGCGCTGCACCGAATGCCGGGTTTTGAGCAATGTGCCGCATGTCACGCGCAGTCCAAACCAAAGCGGCCAACAAAAGCAGCGCGGTGAGCAAATGGACCGACAGGCGAAAATGGCTAACGTCGGTCATGTCGCCAACCAGACCAGACTGCACCATGAGCCAGCCGAAAAGGCCCTGAAGCCCGCCCAACGCCAAGAGAGCGAGAAACCGCCCTTTGAATCCAACAGGGATCGCGCCTTTTGCCCAAAACCAAATCAGCGGCAGAGCGTAAACCAGCCCCACCAACCGCGCGAGCAACCGATGGAACCATTCCCAGAAATAGATGAACTTGAAATCTGTGAGCGACATGCCCGCCAAACTGGCCTCAAGCCGGTATTCCGGCGTCGCCTGATATTTGGCGAACTCTTCTTGCCAAGCTGCTTCGGTTAGTGGCGGCAAAATGCCGGTCGCAACCTCCCACTCGGTAATCGACAGGCCGCTTTCTGTGAGCCGCGTGATTCCGCCGATTAAAACAATGACAACCACAATCGCGGCAACAACTTCCAGCCAGCGCGCAATCACTAAGGGGCGCGGCCCGGCATTGGGCGCGCCTTCAGTTGGGGGGTACTGAGAGCTGTCGGTTGCTGTCATCACGCCCGCGTCAATGAGACGAGTTGGTGATCCTTGCAAGTCTGATTGCTGCAAAGCGTGATGCGGCGCGCGCAATTCTTAGGATGAGAGCAAATAGGCGTCTGATAGTGGACGAGATATGGGGAATAACCTTGCGAAATGTGATAATGTTACATATGTGACCCTCAACGCTATGCAGGATCCAAACACCCCGATTCGTCTTCAACGGCGCGCTTTGCTCGACCAAATGGGTATCGGGGTTGCTGGCCTGTGCGCGTTGCATTGCGTTGCGACTGTGGTTTTGGTTTCGGGTTTGGGGCTGGGCGGGCATTTCTTGCTTTCACCCTCAATCCACCGATTTGGTCTCGCTCTTGCGCTTCTTATCGCCGCTGTGGCGATTGGGTGGGGGGCGCTAAAGCACCGGCGCGCGGTTCCCTTTGTCGTGGCGATGATGGGTCTGACCTTTATGGGTGGGGCGCTCGCAGTGCCTCACGGCAATGAGGAGTTTATCCTGACCATTATCGGCGTATCGCTGGTTTCGCTTGGTCACTTATTCAATATGCGCGCCACGCTCTCACAATAAACCGGCTTCATCAAAAGCAAGGTTGCGCCGGCGCGCTGCGCGGCTATTTCACTATGCATGCATCATATGAAATCCATCACATTGAACGGCGAAATGCGCCGGACATCCGCAGCCACCATCGCCGATCTGGTTAAGGAACTGGAACTCTCTCCCGAAAAGGTGGCCGTTGAACGCAATGGCGAGATCGTGCCGCGCTCGACCCTTTCGGCGGCCGCGTTGAGCGCGAACGATACGCTGGAGATCGTGCATTTTGTGGGCGGCGGCGATCAGGCTGCTAAGGTTCAAGACACTTGGTCGGTTGCGGGGCGCACGTTCACTTCGCGCCTAATTGTCGGGACCGGCAAATATAAGGACTTTGAGCAGAACGCAGCCGCCGTCGAAGCGAGCGGGGCGGAAATCGTCACCGTGGCCGTGCGCCGCGTGAACGTGACCGACCCCAAAGCGCCCATGCTCACCGACTTTATCGACCCCAAGAAGGTCACCTATCTTCCAAACACTGCAGGCTGCTTCAATGCAGACGATGCAATCCGCACTTTGCGGCTGGCGCGAGAGGCTGGGGGCTGGGACCTTGTGAAGCTCGAAGTCCTGGGCGAAGCGCGAACGCTCTACCCCAATATGAAAGAGACCCTTGAGGCGACCGAAGTGCTCGCCAAAGAAGGGTTTCACCCGATGGTGTATTGCGTCGATGATCCCATCGCGGCGAAGCAATTGGAAGACGCAGGCGCGGTGGCGATTATGCCGCTGGGTGCGCCGATTGGATCGGGCTTGGGCATTCAAAACCAAGTGACGATCCGTCTGATAGTCGAGGGCGCCAATGTCCCTGTTCTGGTTGATGCCGGTGTGGGCACCGCGTCTGATGCGGCCGTGGGCATGGAATTGGGCTGCGATGGTATCTTGATGAACACCGCTATCGCCGAAGCGAAAGAACCCATTCGCATGGCGCGTGCGATGAAATTGGCGGTGGAAGGCGGGCGTGAAGCCTATCTTGCCGGGCGCATGGGGCGGCGGAAATACGCTGATCCCAGCAGCCCGCTCGCTGGGCTGATTTAGCTCGCCCCCAGCCCACTTTGCGAACAGGCCGAGGCGGAATTGCGCCAAGCTCGGCGGAAAAACCTTCCCGTGGTTACTACGTATTAACCAAGTTGTCGGACAACCGTTCTCCGATTTCAGGAGACGTTCCGTGACACTTGCCAACACCGCGACCATGGCCATCGGCGAAATGCGCGAATTCGCAGGATTTGAACCAAGCGAGCAGCGCTATATCAAGCGCAGCCTCGATATTGGGCTCGCACGGTGTGACGCATTCCAATTGTGGGGCGATAGCGAGGACGAGAGCCGCGCCATCCGCCGACAATATGTCGTCTATCAAGACCTAAAGGCCCTTCGCACCCTTGTCCCGCATCACGATGAGCCGGTCGAGCTGGAGCGGTTTATTGGCAAACTCATCGGTTTGGCTGTCCATGACCTCGAAGCGGAGCGGATTGTAAGCTTTTCCGCCTTCCGCTTTCTCTATGAGCGGTTGCTGGGCGCAGAGGCGCGTCCTTACCTTCCGGCCGCGTTTTGCGCCGCCGCGGCGTTGCCAGCGATCCGGCCCGGCCACCGCAAAGTGCTGCTCCAAAGCCTAAGCGAAGCCGCCGCCACTGCGCCGGGTTGGTCAGGCCGAGAGCCAAGCTTTTATCCCGAATTTATCGAAGATGTTGAGGCTGCCTAACCCACAGAAAGCCGCACCTACTGGTTGAAGTTTTCGAGCGAAATCTGACTCGCTTCCGCCGAATTCTGCATCTCAGCTCCCAGTTCAATCCAATTGTCGCCTATTTCGATACCAGTCGAACCGTCTGAATTGATTACTTCGCGGCGATAGAATTGGAACGGCGCGGAAAATTGCGTGACACTTTTGGCTTGAACAAGTGTGGCGCAATCGGGCCCGAGCCTTCCATCCATGGCGTAACTCACCGTGTAGGTGCCAAGCCGAATGGAATCTATCCCTACGCTGCTTTGGCGGGGAACAAAGAACACATGCGTTTCGCCGCTATCCACATTTTCCAATTTCACAAATGCATGGTCGCTGCGGCGATTGTGGACAGTAAAGCGGGGTAATCGCGGGTTAGCTGCAAAGCCACCTCGCACGCCGTGCCCACTCGGCAATTCCACAGGGCACGGTGTCTGTGTCGCCAAAAAAACACTGGAAAGTGCAGCCATTAACAAAACGAACCTCCAGCCAATTTACCTCCGGTACATCCCATCAATCCGCTCTTGATAGCGATCACGGATCTTGTGGCGGCGGATCTTCATGCTCGGCGTCATTTCCTCGTTCTCGATTGAGAACGCTTCATCGGAAAAAGCGAAATTCTTGACCTTTTCGACCACGGAGAGGTCCTTGTTCGTCCGATCAAGCGCCGCGCGCACCGCGTTTTTAAACGCTGGTAGGTCCTGAAGCGCTT
Organism: uncultured Erythrobacter sp.; assembly: GCA_947502815.1. Classification (GTDB taxonomy): domain Bacteria; phylum Pseudomonadota; class Alphaproteobacteria; order Sphingomonadales; family Sphingomonadaceae; genus Erythrobacter. The sequence goes on along the minus strand of CANNBH010000001.1, from coordinate 42,165 downwards.
TCAAATCGAATTTCTCATCATTCGCCCGCGCCCATTCCAGTGCCCATTCCGCATCCGGCACAATCAGGCCGACGACATAGGGCCGCTTGTCGCCGCTCACCATCGCTTGCGCGATTTCGGGTTGCAGGGTCAGCATGCCTTCGATCTTTTGCGGGGCAACATTGTCGCCCTTGTCGTTGACGATCATGTCCTTCTTGCGGTCGGTGATCACGATCCGGCCATTGGCGTCCAAATGGCCAATATCGCCCGTGTGCAGCCAGCCATCGACAATGGTGCGCGCGGTTTCGGCATCGTTCTGCCAATAGCCATGCATCACCAGCTCACCGCGGCACAAAATCTCGCCATCCTCAGCGATTTTGATTTCAACACCGCGCATCGGCGGGCCGACTGTGTCCATTTTCAGTCCCGCCGATGGGCGGTTGCAGCTCATGATCGGTCCGCTTTCGGTCTGACCGTATCCTTGCAGCATGGTCAGACCCATTGCGTCGAAGAAATTGCCAACCTCTGGATTAAGCGGCGCACCGCCAGAGACCATCGCTTTGATCCGCCCACCGAATTTGTCGCGGATTTTCGGGCGCAGGGTTTTCTCAACCAGAAAATCGAGCGGGCGGTCGCGCTTTCGCGTTTTTCCATCGCGCGATTTATCGCTGATTTTCAGCGCGTTATCCATCATGAAATTGGCAACGCGGCCCTGTTTTTCGATCTGTTTGATGATCCGCGTGCGCAGCACCTCAAACAGACGCGGGACCACAACCATAATGGTGGGCCTGACCTCTTCGATGTTGGATGCGAGTTTTTCGAGCCCTTCGGAATAGAAGATCTCGCCCGCCAAACCGATCGGAAGATATTGCCCAGCGGTGTGTTCGTAAGCGTGGCTGAGCGGAAGGAACGAAAGGAACCGTTCATCCTCGACCCCGAAATCGGTGATGACGATGTCGGCAGCCCCGGCGATATTGCAAAGGATCGCGCCGTGATGCTGTTTCACGCCGCGCGGCGCGCCGCCGGTGCCGCTGGTGTAGATCAGGCAGGCCGTGTCGTTGCGGCCGATCTCTGCAATGCGTGCCTCAACTGCGGTGCGGGCAGCGGCTGCGTCGCCATCGACCAACGCGTCCCAATTGTGATATTCAAAACTGCTCGATTGTTTGCGGTGAAGATCGTCGATGCCGATCACATGATCCGCAATCCCGGTCCGGCTGATGGCGCCCACCAATGGTGCCAGCAATTTTTCATTCGAAACGATAATCGCGCGCGCACCCGAATTGTCGAGGATATGCGCGTGGTCACGCTCTGTGTTGGTGACATAGGTCGGAACGGAAACGCAGCCAGCGGCCATAATGGCGAGGTCAGCGATGCACCATTCGGGACGGTTTTCTGAAACCAGCGCGACACGGTCACCTTTGTTCAGGCCCAATCGGCGCAGGCTTTCCGCGAGCAAGCACACTTGGCCGGCAACTTCGTTCCAGCTTTGTGTCGTCCATTCGCCATTCGATTTGCGGCCGAGAAACGGCGTGTCGCCCCCTTCGTCGGCGCGTTTCAGGAATAGCTCAACCAAGTTTTGCGCTCGATCGATGTCCTGAAGGATGAGGTCGTCATTCGGATCGATAACAGGTTTCGAATAGGGGGCGTGCACAGACAAAAAGCTCCTCTTCCCGCTCAAAGAAAGCCGCTATTGGCCTTTCGTGAGCCTCGTATTCATTACGATTGTTCTACTGAATTAAGCGCTCAAATCCGTAGCGGCAAGCGCAACCGTCAACCGGCGGTGAGGGTGTTCCATTGAATAGCACGGTAATTCAGGCGGTTATTCGTAACCCAGCAGATCGGCAACACGCGGATCACCGGCAGTTTCCCACCCATTTTCGGTGCGGCGCAGTGCATTCGCTTTACCCCGCGGTGACAAAACGCGGATCTGGCCGTGGCCGAGTGCGCGCAAATCCCCGACCATACTTTCGACAACGCTGCCCTCTTCGGTGATGACAGTCGATCGGACGGACATAAGCAGCGGGAGGCCCAATGCCTCTTCTGCGCTCATCCCAAAATCAAGAACCCCGATGATTGATCGCGCCACTTGAACGGGAATGGTTGGCCCGCCAGCGGCACCGATGATCAACACGGCGTCCCCGTCTTCGTCAAAGACGATCGTCGGGGCCATGGAAGATCGCGGACGCTTTCCGCCTTCCACGCGGTTGGCGACCGGCACGCCGTTCACTTCTGGCGACGCGCTGAAATCGGTGAGTTCGTTGTTGAGATAGAACCCGCCGAAATGCAGCCCCGACCCAAATGCCCCTTCGATGGTGGAGGTGTAGCTGACCGCGTTGCCTTCCCCATCGACGATGGAAAAATGGGTCGTGCCATTTTCGGGCGGTTCATCGCCATCCGCGCGGGCAAGGGGTGCACCGGGAGGCGTGCCCGCCTCGACCTTATCAAGCGCTGAGGCTGGATCTATGAGTGCGCTTCGGCTCGCAATATAGGCCGGATCGATCAGGCCAGACACGGGCACCGCGACGAAATCCGCATCGCCGCTGTACAATTCGCGATCAGCATAGGCGATGCGCTGAGATTCAAGGAAGAGATGCCAGAATTGCGGGTTTTCTGGGCCAAGGGCAGCGATGTCGAAACGTTCAAGCTGGCCCAGCATTTGCGCAACGGCCACGCCGCCGGAACTGGGCGGACCCATCCCGCACACCGTGTAAATGCGATAGGGCAGGCAGACGGGATCGCGTTCCTTTGCGGTGTAACCGCGGATGTCAGCAGGCGTCATGCGCCCATCTTGCGGGGTTTCGTCCGCGACATATGCGGCCAAAGCATCGGCACTTGTGTCGTACATAGCCGCTGGCCCTTGCACGGCGATCCGTTCGAATGTGTCTGCAAGATCGGGGACCGTGATCACCGTGCCAACAGGCAAGGGTTCACCGTCTTCGCCAAAGAATATGGCCCGGGCTGCCTCTGAGTGTCCGGCGCGTTCGGCGCGGCTCGAAAGCGATCCGTTCAACCGGCGATTCATCAAGAAACCATCGCGGGCCAAGGCGATGGCGGGAGCAAACAAGTCCGCCCAAGGCAGCTTGCCATATTTGTCGTGCGCCTCTGCGGCGAGCGCAATATTGCCCGGCACGCCAACGCTCAGACCTGAAATAACGCGCGTCTCATACGCAAGACGTTCTCCCGATGCGTCCAAGAACCGCGACCCGGTTGCGGTGGCCGGAGCCGTTTCGCGTCCGTCAAAGGTCACGACACCATCTGCACCAGCGTGGATCATGAAGCCTCCCCCGCCAATGCCAGAGCTTTGCGGTTCAACCACAGTGAGCGCTAGCATAACGGCCACAGCAGCATCGGTCGCAGAGCCGCCTTGGGCCAATATCGCCTCCCCTGCCGCCTGAGCGCGCGGATCAGCGGCGCTGACGGCGCCCTGTGAGACATCGCCCTGTGAGACATCGTCTAGTGAGACAGGTGACTCTTCGACAGCTGGTGTCTGGGACACAGAAGCAACCGGGGCCGAGTAGGCGGTGCATCCCGCCAAGAAGAGCGTGAAGGGCGATAGCAAGGAGATCGGTTTGAGCATGTTTAGCTCGCTATTCGGTTCCGACCGCCTCTGCAATGCTCGCAAAGCCATCGCGTTTCATCAACCGCTTCAAATCTGACGCGATTTGCGCGCCCAATCCGGGGCCGTGATAGACCATTGCGGAATAGAGCTGGACCAAGCTTGCACCGGCACGAATGCGTTCCCACGCATGATCGGCGCTGGCGATGCCGCCGACTCCGATCAATGGGATTGCCCCGCCGGTTGCCCCGCGGAAATCGCGAATTCTTTGCAAGGCAACCTTGCGCAAAGGGGCTCCTGATAGGCCGCCTGTCTCCGCCGCATGCCGCGAGACTAGGTTTGGGCGGGCAATGGTGGTGTTTGAAACGATCAGCGCGTCGAGATTCTTATCCAAAGCAATTCGCGCAATCGCGTCAATATCGGCGGGCTCCAAATCAGGGGCCACTTTCAGGAAGATCGGCGGTCTGGCCGCCCCAGCGTCATTGCGAGCTTCAACCACAGCATCGATGAGACCCGTCAGCGCGCTTTCATCCTGCAACGCGCGCAGTCCCGGCGTGTTGGGGCTGGAAATATTGACCGCCAGATAGCTGGCGAGTGGTGCCATCAGCCGCGCCATATGGGCGTAATCGGCGATCCTATCGTCGGAATCCTTGTTCGCGCCAATATTGATCCCAACAATCCCAACTTTGTCACAGCGCGCGGTCAGACGCTTAAAGGCAGCCTGCCCACCGGCGTTGTTGAACCCCATACGGTTGATCACCGCTTTGTCTTCAACCAATCGAAATAGGCGCGGTTTGGGGTTTCCAGCTTGGGGAAGGGGTGTGATTGAACCGACTTCGGTAAAACCAAAGCCCAATCCCAATAAGGCATCCGGCACCTCGGCGTCTTTATCAAAGCCCGCAGCGACGCCGACGGGGTTGGGAAAGTTCAGGCCGGCGACATTGACCGCCATTGCTGACGAAACATCATCCCTGCCTTTGCGCTTTGGCGAAGCCTTTAGCGCAGTGATTGCCAAACGGTGCGCAGTTTCCGAATCGAGCGCAAAAATGGCGGGGCGGACTAGGTCGAAAAGGGTGCGGCGCATAATCATCGATCCTGCCTAAGCAACAAAAGGTGCCTTTTGTCGAGCGGGACAGGAGATTTTGTTACATCTCGGCCTCAAGCCCCTCTTGGAATTGGCGAAATAGCAGCTTGTCGTTTGCATACAATTCAATGTTTGGGACCCCGGCTAATACACCTGAGCGACCCGAAGGGCTTGGAGCAGCAATGCGAAGAGTTCCTCAACTCAAATGGGCGGCTTCTGTTAGTGGGGCCGCCCTTTTTTTGTGTCAAATCGCTCAAAGTGCCGTTAGACGCGTCTTAACGGGGCGTAATCGATGGTTGAAACTTTAGAACCGATCAAAGCCGATCACGGCATGGAATCGGATGAATTGGGTTTTGAGCTTACAGAAAGCTCTCTCATCTCCGTTGACTATATCGCGCCCGCCGCAGCGATCAGCGACTACGTCACCACTTTGTATCATTTCCGCTGTGACGAACCCAAGTTCCGCGACATTCAGCCTTCGTCGGTTGGGCATTTGGCGTTGTTTCCCCATGGCAGAGGGGAAATGCACTTTCGCGCCGGGCACCGCGATCCAAATTACGAGGTGGCGGTGATGACGCCTCTTTCAACCGCCAATCCGATCATTGTGGATGGGCCGTTTCATGCAATCGGAGCGGCTCTTACGCCATTGGGTTGGGCTTCGCTGACAGGTTTGCATGCTGGCGAGCACCGAGATCGTTTGCGTCCGGCGCAGGAGGTTTTGGGAGACGAGTTCTTAGCCTTAGGCACCGAATTGAACGCAGATTATCGGGCGGGCAAGCGCAGCGGGCATGAATGCGCGACGGCGATTGGAGAGTATATCAGCAAGGCGGTGAAGCCCATCAATTCGCGCCATGCCGATCTGATCAAAGTGGTGAACGCATGGCTGGGATCATCTTTGAACCCTGACCTTGGCGATCTGCTTGATAAAGCCGCCTATTCAGAACGCCAGGTGCAGCGTTTGACAGAACGGTATTTTGGCCTCTCCCCTCAAGCTTTGGCGCGCAAATATCGCGCTTTGCGGGCGGCGGCCTTGCTGTCATTTCCGCAATTGACCCCGGAATTTGAAGCCCAACTGGGTGATGCCTTCTTTGATCAATCGCACATGATCCGTGAGATCAACCGCTTTGTTGGCCGGACTCCGGCACGGTTGCGTGATCCCGACAGCCCCTATTTGTCAGAGATGATTGCGCCTAAGAATTTGCGTGAACTAGAATCATAGGCGCAAGAATTTTCCGCCAGAGCGGATCCCGGCGCGCTAAAGTTACCAGCCAAACCAATTGAGGATAATCATGCGACGCAATTCGAAATCCCCCATCGCCGCGATTGCAGTTTCGGTTTCCGCTGTGGCGCTTTCCGCTTGCACCGCGTCATCATCGGCGCCCGTTGTGTCTGCGTCGGCCGAAGCCGCGCCGCCCGCTCAACAAGCGCCGATTTCAGAGGTCTTTGCGCAATATGACGCGGACAATCTGGCTCTATCCCCGATTGGCAAAGCGTATCGCGGTATACGCGATGAGGACTACGGCCGGTGGGATGAAGTTTCCGACGAGGCGGAAGCCCGCGAATTTGCTCTGCTGCAGGACAGCGTCACCGAAATGCAGGCGCGGTATGATCTGACCGCGCTTAACGATCAGGATGCGCTGTCTTACCGATTGTTTGAAATGCTCGCAGAGCGCCGTGCCTCGCTGTATCCGTTCCGCGGCTATCGCTTTTTGTTCGATCACCGCCGGGGGGCGCACACCAACATCCCGGCATTCCTGATCAACATCCACCGCGTAGATAGCTTTAAGGATGCAGAAGCCTATGTGTCGCGGATCGAGGGAATTGGCCCTCAGCTTGACGCGCTGATCGCAGAAGCGCGCGCGCGGGCTGACAATGGCGTGATGCCGCCCGATTGGGTCTATCCCTATGTCATTGCCGATCTCGAAGCGCTGATTGCGGCCGGGGATAGCAATGCAATCCTCGATGATTTTGACGCAAAGCTTGCGCCTCTGACCCCCGATCTACCGGCTGGCAGCGAGGGAGAGGCCAGCGCGACCATCGCTTTGCTTGCATCGGCGAAAGAGGCATGGAATTCCTCAGCATTGCCCGCATATCAGCGTTTGCTCGCCGAAATGCGGCGGCAACAGGCGATTGCGCCGACCGATGATGGCATCTGGCGTCTGCCAGAAGGGGAGCAATATTATGCTGCCTTGCTCAAGAGCTACACCACCACGGACCTATCTGCGGATGAAATCCACAATATCGGCCTGCGCGAGGTGGACCGGATCCACGGCGAAATGCGCAGCATTATGGCGCAGGTTGGGTTCGAAGGCAGCTTGCAGGATTTTTTTGAGTTCACCCGCACGGGCGACCAATTTTTCTACACCAGCCGCGAAGAATATGTCGCCGATGCGCAGGCCGCTATTGATCGTTTGGGCGAGCGGATGCCGGAATTCTTCGGCGTCTTGCCCACGGATCCACTGACCATCAAACCGGTCGAGGCGTTTCGTGAACGCAGCGCGGGCAAGGCGTTCTATCAGCGGCCTGCGCCCGATGGTTCGCGTCCGGGCACCTATTATGTGAACCTCTACAATCTTCGCGATATGTCGAAGAATGAGCTTGAGGCGCTTGCCTATCACGAAGGGCTTCCGGGGCATCACCTGCAATTGTCGATCCAGACGCAGTTGGGTGACCTGCCCGCGTTCCGCCGGTTCGGCGGCGTAACCGCCTATTCCGAAGGGTGGGGGCTCTATTCTGAGGAGCTGGGCAAAGACATGGGTTTCTACACCGATCCGTATTCCGATTTTGGCCGGCTGGGTATGGAGTTGTGGCGGGCCTGCCGTCTGGTCGTCGACACCGGCATCCATTCCAAACGCTGGACCCGCGAGGAGGCGATTGATTACCTCGCCACCAACACGCCCAATCCGCAAGGTGACATCGTGAAAGCGATTGAGCGATATATCACCACGCCGGGCCAAGCGACCGCCTATATGATCGGGAAACTCAAGATCATGGAACTGCGTCAACGCGCCCGCGATGAGTTGGGCGACGATTTCGACATTCGCGGTTTCCACGATGCGATCCTCACCAGCGGGCCGGTTCCCTTGTCCATCATGGAAGAAAACGTGATGAAATGGGTCGAAGAGAGTCAACAGGGCGGCTGACGTTTGCGAGACAGCAAGAACACCGAAACCACCGATCAATCCGGAGGCTTTACGTTCCTACCGCCGGGCGAATTCTCGCCCGACGAGCGGGTGCGTTCGGCCTATTACTGCTCAACCGATGCGGCCTATCTGGAGGATGCAATGCCTGCGGTGGGCGGTCAGTTCATTCTGCGATCACAAGGCGAGACAACCCTTCAGTTCCCTGACGGCAGCACAAGTTTATCAAGGCCGGGGGAATGCTATTTTATCGCGCCAACCACCATGGCGAGCAAGACGATTATTCGTGGCCCGGTGCATCTCGTTGGCTTGGGCTTTAGTGAAATGGGTTGGGCCGAATTGACGCGGCTGCCAGTCGACAAGGTGAAAAACACCACTGTTCCCGCAGAGGACGTGTTCGGCCCCAGTGTGACAGAATTCGCCCAGATAAGTCTGCAGCAATATGCAGCTGGTGAAATCAATTCCAAAGACATCGCCTTGAGAATGCGAGCCTTCATTGAACCGAAGTTTTCGCCTTTGGAGGAGCGCTTCAAACGCGTCATCCAAACCACGCGCGCATGGGCGACGAACAGTTTGATGCCCGACATCGACGTTCTCTATGACGCGCTTCCCTATTCTGAGAGGCAAATTCAGCGGATAGTGAAGCGGTATTTCGGCCAGCCGCCCTCGCAGGTTGCGAGGAGGCTGCGCGCCGCATTTGTCGCGTCGGTCACAAGTCACCAGCAGACCACAGCTGAAGTGGATGCTGCTATCGGCGAGACCTATTTCGATCAATCCCACATGATCCGCGATGTGAAAGCTTCGACAGGCCGGTCGCCTTCTAAAATCGGCAAAGAGCGCAGCAGCCTGCTGTCCGATATTCTCAACCCCGCCGGTTTTTTGCACGACAGCGGGCATGTGGAGAAATTGCCTCGCCAATCTGACGACTCTGATCAGCAGGAATAGCGCCGCGAAGCGCTAACGACTCGCAACTAGCTCTTGTCTGTTGAATTTCTGTCGATGTGCCCATAAATCGAATTCGGAATAAATCTGTCCGATTAAAGAGTTTGGGTCGGAACCAACGAAATTCGAAAGAGATATGCGCCTTTCAAACCTAGCTGATTATGCCGTCATTACGATGTGCCAGGCCGCCGCCCATTGCGGGGATGGCCGGGTAAGTGCGGCTGAATTGGCGACCGAAACAGGCCTGCCAACCCCTACAGTGCAGCGGCTCGTCTCAAAACTCACGTCGGCGGGATTGCTGCGCTCTGTGCGCGGCGCGGGCGGCGGTTTGCAACTCGGGCGTCCTGCTGCGGCGATCACCGTGGCGGATATTGTTGAGGCCGTAGAAGGTCCAATTGCCTTGGCCTCCTGCGTTGAAGAGGGTTCCTGCGACCTTGAGCCGCACTGTTCGATGAAGCCGCACTGGCCGCTGATCAACCAAAAGCTGAGAGGGGCGTTGGCTGAGATCAATCTCAACCATTTGCGCGCCTCCCCCACCTCCATCCCAATTCCAGCCAAAGAGCATGCGGCATGACCGATAATCTCGACCTTCAAAATCCAGAAATGGACCAAGATGCCAAGGATGCAGCTGCAGCGGCGGCAGAATATGAGCACGGCTGGTCTTCGGATATTGAAACTGAATTTGCCGAAAAAGGCCTGAACGAAGACACCGTTCGGTTTATTTCGGGCAAAAAGGGCGAGCCGCAATGGATGCTTGATTGGCGGTTGAAAGCGTTCCGCCTGTGGGAGCAAATGGAAGAGCCGGATTGGGCCAAGGTTGGCTATCCCAAAATCGATTACCAAGACGCCTATTATTACGCCGCGCCGACCAAAAAGGTGGAGCTGGATTCGCTCGACGATCTCGATCCAGAGATTAAGCGGGTTTACGACAAGCTTGGCATTTCGCTGGGTGAGCAAGAAGTGCTTGCCGGGGTGAAGGGCGCAAAGAAAGTCGCCGTTGATGCCGTGTTCGACAGCGTTTCGGTCGCGACGACATTCCGCGAAGAATTGAAAAAAGCAGGCGTGATCTTCCTGTCGATCAGCGAAGCGATCAAGGAATATCCTGAGCTGGTGAAGAAATGGCTGGGCCGGGTTGTTCCGGTCCGCGACAATTATTTTGCCGCCCTCAATTGCGCAGTCTTTTCCGATGGCACCTTCGTCTACGTTCCAGAAGGCGTGCGCTGCCCGATGGAGCTGTCGACATACTTCCGCATCAATGCGGAAAACACCGGACAGTTTGAACGCACCTTGATCATCGCGGAAAAGGGCTCTCACGTGTCCTATCTCGAGGGGTGCACCGCGCCGATGCGCGATGAAAACCAGCTGCATGCCGCCGTGGTTGAATTGGTCGCGATGGAAGATGCGAATATCAAATATTCGACTGTCCAAAACTGGTATCCGGGCAATGCCGAAGGCGTAGGCGGGATCTACAATTTCGTGACCAAGCGTGGCCTGTGCCAAGGCGACCGATCCAAGATCAGCTGGACTCAGGTTGAAACTGGCAGCGCGGTGACGTGGAAATACCCGTCATGCGTGCTCAACGGCGAAGACAGTGTGGGCGAGTTTTATTCGGTGGCGGTTACAAATAACCACCAGCAGGCCGATACGGGAACCAAAATGGTTCATAACGGCAAAGGCTCACGATCAACCATCATCTCTAAAGGGATCAGCGCGGGCAAATCGAACAACACCTATCGCGGCCTCGTCCGCGTGGGGCCCAAGGCCGAGGGCGTGCGCAACTTCACCCAGTGCGACAGCCTGCTGCTCGGCGATGAATGCGGCGCGCATACCGTGCCCTATATCGAAGTGAAGAACCCCGGCGCGCAAATTGAGCACGAAGCGACGACTTCGAAGATCAGCGATGACCAGATGTTCTACGCGCAGCAACGCGGGCTGGACGAAGAAGAGGCCGTGGCGCTGATCGTCAACGGCTTTGCCAAGGATGTGCTTAAAGAATTGCCGATGGAGTTTGCCGTGGAAGCGCAGAAGCTGCTGGCGATTTCGCTTGAAGGGAGTGTGGGGTGATGGAAACGCTCTTCGTTTTAGGCTTCACAATTGGCTTTGTGTTTTTGATGACTTGGCTTGTTCGTCGTGACCGTCAAACGGCGCGAGATTGGGGGAACCCTTCTGGCCAATCTAGCATTGCTACTGGTCAGCATACTGACAACCCGCATTTTGCGCCTGCCGAACCAGTTGATTCTTCGAACATTAATGGCGCGCCGACCGAGGAATTGAGCCACCAAAGTGGGTATAAGAAATGACTGAACGCAAAACCCTAAACCTGCGCACGCTATCGGATGCGCTGAAAGAACTGCCGATGGAGTTTGCGGTGGAAGCACAGAAGCTGCTGGCGATTTCACTTGAAGGGAGTGTGGGGTGATTAGGGTTCTGACAGCATTGCTCGGCGTTACTGCCACCTTGGCCTCGCACCCAGCGGTCGCAAGAGATAGCGAAGCCGAGAAGGTGGAGGCGCTTATCGAGGAATCATGGTTCACTGGCACCGCTAACTATCCTGACGAATTTTCTCCGGCTTTAACGCCTTTCTTGCATTGCGAACTGCGCAGGGCTGGATCTCGAGTCATTATGGGCGGCGAGGTTCAAGAGGGACCAGCGACCGGCTCCGAATGCAACGAGTTACGTGAAGCGGCTTTGACGCAAATGAACGAAGTTCTTGACGAGCAAGGGATAACTTCGACCGAAGCACGAACCAAGGTCATCAGGCGTGCGTTCGGTGCCGTTGACGCGCTTGCTGCTTCGCAACGAATCTGGCGCGAGGCTATCAGATGACAGATCGCAAAACCTTAAACCTGCGCCCGCCATCGGACGAGGCCATCGATCCCGAAGCCCTCAACAAAAAGGGCCGGGGGTGGAAGATTTCGGACAAGCGTCTCGATGAATTGCACGACCGTGCGCGCGAAATGAAGCGCTTTGCTTCGCCCGCTCACAAGGCCTTGGCCGACAAATTCGCGGGCGCCAATTTGGGCCGCTACACCTTCAAACGTTTTGCCGTGGTTGGCTCTGCCATCGTGGATTTTAACTGCCACAATCTCGGCATGGCGATCATGGTTGAGGAAGAGGGCGAGGACGAAACCCTGTCCAAACGCCGCGACAAAAGCCTTGAGGCCGTCGGCATCCGGGTGATGCGGATAAAGGCGGCTGATATTCTGGACAATATGGATGCCGTGCTGGAGCGGATCACGCTCGGCATGCGCATGCGCATCGACGATAAGAACAAGAGACGGCACCAAAGCCGCGAGACTTCGAATTCAGGCGCGTCTTACAACACTGGCTCAACGGACGAATGACTATGACCAGCTTTACCTTAGTCCTAGCTCCAATGATGATGCTTCAAGCCGCTGGCGAAGCGCCCACGGCGATCGAGAATGATGCGCCAGAGACCTGGACGCTCGAATACCCACGCCTGATTCAACCGTTTGTCGAGGATTATCGCCGCTGTCTGACCGGCAATATGCGCTGGGTCACCGGTGATGCGAATTTCGAAGAGCAGCATCGCTCTGATCTGCCGCGCTGCGATGAACAAAGCCAAGAGGCGCAAGCGGCCGCGACAACCGCTTTGTCTGCGCGCGGCGAGTATGCCGATTTTACGGCAGAAGATGTGCGTCAGATATTTGAGCACGCGGGCCGCATCCACATCGCGCGTGGGGCCGATCTGGATAATCAATTCACGTATCTGATGCGCACCGCCCAGGCTGCGCAAGACGCATATAATGAAGAACGGCCCAAGGGCTTGGTCCTCGAATTGCACGATGCGTCTGTTGTGAAGGCGCGCACCGATGCGACCGCCGCCGCCGCAGAGGCTGCTTATGAGGAAAGAGAAGGAGCACGCGGTGCTAACGATTGAAAATCTGTCCGCTGAAGTAGACGGAGCCAGTGGTACAAAGCAGATCCTAAAAGGGCTGAACCTCCAGGTTGCGGCAGGCGAAGTGCATGCAATTATGGGCCCCAATGGCGCAGGCAAATCAACACTTGCCAATGTTTTGGGCGGAAAGCCGGGCTATGACGTCACAGGTGGATCGGTGACGTTCAAAGGGGCCGATTTGTTCGACCTAGACCCGCATGAGCGTGCGGCCACGGGCTTGTTTTTGGGTTTTCAATATCCGGTCGAAATTCCCGGTGTTTCCAACGTGCAATTCCTGCGCGAAGCGGCCAACGCACAGCGCAAATATCGCGGCGAAGATCCCTTGTCCGGCGGCGAATTCCTAAAGCTCGCGAAGGAAAAGGCGGGCCTTCTTAAGCTCGATATGGAAATGCTTAAGCGACAAGTGAATGTCGGCTTTTCCGGCGGTGAGAAAAAGCGCGCCGAAATGGTCCAAATGGGCATTTTGGACCCAAGCTTTGCAGTGCTTGATGAAACCGACAGCGGCCTTGATATCGATGCGCTGCGCGTTGTGGGCGATGGGATCAACGCCATCATGCGCGCGCCGGATAAGGGTGTTTTGCTGATCACTCACTACCAACGCCTGCTCGACGTGGTGAAGCCTGATCGGGTGAGCATTTTGGCCGGTGGGCGGATCGTTCAAACGGGCGGGCCAGAGCTGGCTTTGCAGCTCGAGGATGAGGGCTATGACGCGGTGATGGCGGATGCCTGAAGCCGCAACCCTCCCCACACGCCGTGATGAGGCCTGGCGCTATGCCGATATCGACGCCGTGGCCCGGATCGGTGCTACAGCGCTTGATCAATGGCGTGACATAACCGTTGAGGCGGGTGAAACATGGCGCGAAACCATGGTCATTGGTGGCAATGCACCCGAATTGCACCGCATCCGATTGACTGTGGGCAAGGGCGCGCGCGGTGAACTCTTTGCCACCAACGTAGGGCAAGATTTCACCCGGCTTGAGATCGAAATCACCCTCGAAGAGGGCGCACATTTCGAATTTGGCGGCGTGACAATTGGCGGCGGCAATGCCGTACGCGAATTTGTGACAAAGACCGTGCACGCGCACCCAAACGGCACCAGCAACCAGACCGTGCGCAGTGTCCATTGGGGCACCGGCACGGGCAATTTCTTGGGCGAGATAAAAGTCGCCCGCCATGCTCAAAAAACCGACGCTGCGCAGGATTTCAAAGGGCTTCTATTGGAAGCCGGCGCAAGCGCTAACGCTGTTCCGCAGCTTGAGATTTTCGCTGATGATGTGAAATGCGCCCACGGCGCCACAATCGGCCAGTTGGACGAGTCCGCGCGGTTTTACATGGCCGCTCGCGGCCTTTCACCCGAAGTGACGCAGCGCCTGTTGGTGCAAGCATTTTTGGGCGATGCGTTCGTCGAATTGGACGATGAAGAGACCCGGTCGGCCTTGCTCAACGCGGCGCTTAAAGCGCTTGAAGGCGCAGATTTATGAATGCGCCTGCCGTCATGACCCGCGATTTGCGCGCAGATTTCCCCGGCCTTGTAACGCCGGACGGCGCGCCGTGGCATTATCTTGATACGGCGGCGACTTCCCAAAAACCGCGCGGGGTGATCGATGCGATGGCGCGCGCGCTGGGCGAAGATTATGCGACTGTGCACCGCGGCGTCTATTCACGATCTGCCGATATGACGCTGGCCTATGAAGCGGCGCGGCGGCGGATTGCGGATTTTGTTGGCGCGCAAGAGGCAGAGATCGTCTTCACCCGCGGCGCAACCGAAGCGATCAATCTTGTGGCGAATTCTTGGGGCCGGGCAAACCTGAAGCCGGGTGATCGCATCATGTTGTCGCAATTGGAGCATCACTCCAACATCGTGCCATGGCAGATGGTGGCAGAGCACACCGGCGCGGTGATCGATGTCGCGCCGCTAACAGATGACCACAGGATCGATCTGGACGCGGCTGAGGGGATTCTGACCGAACGGCACAAGCTGGTCGCATTCGCGCATGTTTCCAATGTTTTGGGCAGCGTCCTCGATGCGCGCCGTGCCGCCGCGATGGCGCATAAAGTGGGCGCAAAGCTCCTTCTTGATGGGTGTCAGGCGGTGCCGCATATGCCGGTTGACGTCGCCGCGCTTGGCTGTGACTTTTATGTCTTCAGCGCACACAAGCTTTATGGGCCGACCGGGATCGGGGCCTTGTGGGCGCCGCATGCGCTGCTGGAATCCATGCCTCCTTGGGAAGGCGGCGGGGCGATGATCGACCGCGTCACCTTTGAAAAAACAACCTACAATTCTGCGCCGCAACGCTTTGAAGCCGGGACACCTGCGATCACCGAGGCCATCGCCTTTGGTGCCGCTGCGGATTATGTTTCCAACGTCGGGCTTTCCGCGATGCTTGCATCCGAAGCGGAATTGGTCACGCGTCTTCGCCGTGAATTGACCGCGATGAACGATGTGACGGTCTTTGGCCCAGCGGACAGCGCGGGGATCGTCAGCTTTGCGATTGATGGCATCCACCCGCATGATCTGGGCACCATCTTGGACGA
Organism: uncultured Erythrobacter sp.; assembly: GCA_947502815.1. GTDB lineage: Bacteria > Pseudomonadota > Alphaproteobacteria > Sphingomonadales > Sphingomonadaceae > Erythrobacter. The sequence continues at coordinate 27,010 of CANNBH010000001.1, read as the reverse complement.
GGCAAACGTCGCGATCCGCGCTGGCCACCATTGCGCGCAGCCTTTGATGGACTATCTCGGCGTTCCGGCCACGGCGCGGGCGAGTTTTGGATTGTATTCAACACAAGAAGACGTTGACGCGCTGCTCGAAGGCATTGCGCGAACACGCAAGATTTTTGGAAAAAGGCACTGATGGCCATGAACAAGCCCCATGACGATTTGACCGCACAAAAGCCGCCCCGGGCGCGGGTTTCAGATGTGATCGACACCGATGACGTGGCCGATACCGCTGTTGCTGCGCGCGAACGCGATTATCTCGATGGGTTCCTTCATCAAAAGCCGGCCGAAGGGCCAGCTGGCGGTGCGGGCAGCGATCTGCAAACCGCAGTGGTTGACGCACTGAAAGAGATTTTTGATCCAGAGATTCCCGTAAACATCTATGATCTGGGCCTGATTTATGGGGTGGATGTCGATGCAGAATGCGACGCCACCATCACGATGACTTTGACCACGCCGCATTGTCCGGTGGCCGAATCCATGCCGGGCGAAGTTGAGCTGCGCGCGTCTTCTGTGCCGGGCATTCGCGATGCCGAAGTCAATTTGGTCTGGGATCCACCTTGGAGCCCGGAGAAAATGTCGGATGAGGCGCGGCTTGAATTGGGGATGCTGTGATGAGCACTGAAACTAAGACACGCAAATTGCCCGCAGCCGTGGTTTTGACCACCGGCGCAGAGGCGCGCATCGCCGATTTGATGAGCCAGGCCCCAGAAGAGGCGATCGGCGTTAAGCTCTCAACCCCGCGGCGCGGGTGTTCGGGCCTTGCCTATTCGGTCGATTACGTGACCGAAGAGGAAAAATTCGACGAAAAAATCGAAACACCCGGCGGCACGTTCTACATTGACGGCGCGAGTGTGCTGTATCTGGTCGGATCGACCATGGATTGGCGTGAAGATGATTTCACCGCTGGTTTCGTGTTCGAAAACCCGAACGCCAAAGGGGCATGCGGATGCGGTGAGAGCTTTATGGTTTAGCGCGGCGCGCGCTATCCCACCGCAGCTTTTTACTCGCCTTCTTCGATAATTCGCGCGAGCAAACGCCGCTCCAAATCATCGATGTCCCCGTCAGCCTCAATCATGGCATCGAGCCATTTTTGTTCGTGATCGGTGACCTCTTCGCCAGCGGCCGCCTGTTCTTCGATACTGGGTGACGCATCGCGTTTGCCAAAGACTTTGCCGAAATGGTTGCGAACTTGCGGGGCTTCTTTGATCATTGTGCCAAAGAACCGTCCGACATTGGCTTTGTTATCGGCGACGAATTCTTGCAATTCCAGCGCGCGGCCATGCTCAAGCTGAGCATTCTGGAGTGAGAAGCCCTTGAGGTAATTGCTCACCCCGTCGAGGAACAGATCATCCCATTCTGGCGCGTTCTCATCGCTGAGAGTGGCGTCTTTCAAGCGGAAAAGCATTTCCGCTTCGAACCGGTTAACCGCTGCGGGGCCATATCCTCCACTTGAGAACACGACACGGCGCAAAATGCGCGCTTCGGCAGAGCTGATATGCGTCGCGGAAAGGTCGCCGCCATGCCGCGTTGGGCCGGTCCCGGAAAGGACTTCGCGTTCAATTTGCGCGATCACATAGTCTTTCAGCTGGGTCGCCAAGTTCTCAGCGCGTTCGATGATTCGAACCATGGTTTCAAGCTCAACAAAGCTGTCCACCACGCCATCATGGTCCACCTGCGCGATAAGCCATTCAGACTCTTCGGTATTGCATTGCAGGCGCGGCTGAGTGCCGTTAAGCACAAATTCACCGATCGCTTCGACAAAGAAGTCGCACCATTCATCATCGCGGGTTTCGAGCGCGTTGTTGACCTCGAACAGGGCTTCGGCCTCTTCACGGGTGATGATCCCATCGCCCCAACCCTGACGTCGCAGCGCGAGAATTTCTTCCGATGTAACTTGTCCATCAGCAGCAGCGCGCTGCGCCAAATCGGTAAAGTGCGTGGTCATGTGCTTCAAAGCCCTCTTTATTCAACAAAGGGCATCGCACAATGTGCTTAAGACCGCGTTACCAGGCCGTTTACCGGACGGTGGCGGCGCGCTCTACATCTGCGATGCAGCCGGCTCTGTCTGTGTCAGCGCCGCCTTGCCGTTCACGGGCCTCAACATGGGTGGCGACTGGATCGGCGTTTGCCTGCAGCGGGTAAAGGTAGATGTCGAGCACGCATCGGTCAGAGACATATTGCAGCTTTCGCGCGTCCCCCTCTGACAAGTCGATTCGCGCATCGCCAAACCGGCGTGAAAGCGATGCAGCGCGCTGGCCAATGACGCTTTCTAGCCCGGCGTTGCGCATGATTTGCGGAGCGCGAAACCCGCCGCCGGCCGCAGGTGTGGAGGCCGCGGGCGTTCTAACCTGACCGCTGGATCCCGCCGACCCCCCGGCGCATGCTGAAACGAGCAGAGCAGCGGCCGCGCAAAAGCTCAATTTAGGCAGCGATGTCATGCGGCGCTCTCGCTGTTGTCTTTGGCCCGCTTGGCTAGCATCGCGCGGTGCGACAAATGCGTACCCGCGGCTGCGCCCACCACGGGGGCGAGCAGGTTGGCAAAGGGGATCACCATGATCCCTGCAACGATACCGCCGAGCATCATGCGGTGATGCTGCGGGACGGGGTTGTCGTCTTCTTGATCCTCACAATGGCGCAGCCAAGCCATCTCGGTCAGCTCTCTGCCCAGCAGCCACGCGTTGATAACCAGAAACAGCAACGCGGGCCCCACGCCGGTGATCAGCAAGATACCCGCCAGCGGTAAAGCCAAGATGTGGGCGCCGATTGTGCGCCCCATCCCCTTAAGCGAATTGCGCAAGTCGCGGCGAAACGGCAATGGCTTTGCTTGGTCGGCCAAATCGGGGAAATGCCGTGCCTCCACCGCAGCGACAACTTCATCGGCGAAGAAGTGGAGCACCGCCACCGCCACCACGCGGAACAGGAACCAGAATGCGAGCCCTGTGATAATCACAGCCGCGGCCGCCTCTGCAAAACCGCTGCCGCTGTCTTTGGAATAGGAGGCACCGATCCAGATAAGGCCGAAGTAGAGACCAACGCCTTTCACAACGAAGACGAGCAAAGTGATCAGCATCGATTTGATCAGCACGCGCAGCACCGCTTTGTCGCTCAATTGGCCAAACGCGTTGGTAAAGGCTTCGATCAAGGTGCGCATCGTGTGAATGCGATGCGGCGTGGTCCGGCGCAAGTCAAATGGCCGGGCGATGAGAACCCAGCTTTTCTTACGCCTTTCCCCAGCTGCGCCTTTTGACCTTGGCGTGCTGCGTGCATCGGGCTAGGCGCAGGACCGATCGAAACCGCATTCGCACAACAGGACATTTGCCTTGACCGACCCTCTCTCTCAGACTGCCAATTCGCCGCGCTATGATGTTATCGCCATTGGCAACGCCATCGTTGATATCATCGCGTCCTGCGAGGATGCCGATATCGAGCAGCTGGGCCTAGAGCGGGGCGGTATGACCTTGCTCGATGCCGACGGTGCGGACCGGCTCTATGCCGCGATGGGCCCGGCAACGGAGACGTCTGGCGGATCGGCGGCCAACACGCTGGCGGGGCTGGCGGAGCTTGGCACGCGCTGCGCCTTTATCGGCCAGGTGGCGAAGGACCAGTTTGGCGACGTGTTTGCACATGACATCCGCTCTGTTGGGATCGATTTTGAAACGCCAATGCGCGACAGCGAACCGCCGACCGGGCGCTGCCTCATCTTTGTGACCCCCGATGGCGAGCGGACGATGAACACCTTCCTTGGCGCAGGCCAGTATTTGCCCGCCGCTGCGTTGGATGAGGAGCTGATTGCGTCTGCCGCGATCCTCTATCTCGAAGGGTATCTGTGGGACCCCGAAGAGCCCCGCCGCGCCATGCGCCGGGCCATCGAAGTCGCGCGCGCCGCTGGCCGCAAGGTCGCGTTTACCGCAAGTGAGAGCTTTGTGATTGACCGGCACGGCGACGATTTCCGCGCGATGATCGACGGCGGGCTGATCGACATCCTGTTCGTCAATGAGAGCGAGCTTGCGACGCTGACGGGTGAGGACGACTTCGAAACCGGTTTTCAGGCGGTCGCGGCCAAGGTGCCGATTCTGGTCGCAACACGCGGCGAACACGGTGCGCATGCCAGCGCCAATGGCGAACGCGCTCAAGTGAGCGCCGAGGCCGTTGCAAGGGTGGTCGACACAACCGGCGCGGGCGACCAGTTCGCCGCCGGCTTCCTGTCAGGCCATGGCAAGGGTGAGCCGCTGGAGACGTGCCTCAAACGCGGCGCGATCGCAGCGGCCGAGGTCATCTCGCACTACGGCCCTCGTCCCGCGACGGACATGCAGGCGCTTATGGCAAGCAAGCTCTGAACGCCGCTCTCAACCACATGATACATTGGGACATGGACCGCATGTTACACGGTCCAGAGGGCGAAACGTGGGCGGCGCATTTGGCGCGGTTTTGACGATGGGAAAGAGCAGCGCACACCATACCCGGCCCGTCCCATGTAGGAAAATTATTGCTCCGGCCCGTATTCCGCGCGTCTCAAAGTGATCATGTAATCGGCCACGACGTCAATCTGGTCTGCATTGAGATCGAAATCCATCAACTCGGGGTAATTGTGCGCATCGGCCAGCCACGATGACAGCGTGTCATCGGTTAGCCCCTCGCGATTGGCGATGGATTCAAAGCTGGGCGCGTTCGGATTGGGCGACAGAAAGGCTGGCTCTACCGAATGACAATCCCCGCAGGCCGCTTCTACGAAAGCGGGCGGGTTGGGCTCTGCTGTGGCAAATGCGGACTGAGCCGAACCAGAGCTCGCCGTCCCAGCAGGCCCAGTTGTGGTGCATGCGAAGACGGCGAGCGCGCTAAGCGCTGAGAGACGGGCGAACTGAGGCGGGTTTTTGATCATGCCTCATATGAGCAGGGTCGTGGGAGCGCGTCATTGATCTTGATCAAATGCGAGCAGCGTGCTCGCGCCAGTATCCGTTGTTTGCGCCGATGTGATGATCGCTTCACGCACTGGTGCAAGTTCTGCGCGCTTTTCCGCGATACATTGCCGCGCTTGGCTTGATGCGCGCACCGATCGGCTAAGGCTCGAATGGCACACCTTTTTGATCGCCCGGTCCAACCTTTCAGTGAGCGCCGCGCGGCCTGCTGCATGGTTTAGATCGAGGTCTTGATACTCCACAAAAACTTGGTTTTCTTCGCCGCGCTCTGCATGAACTGTGGCTGGAACCGCGATCGCGGCAAGAGCAAGCGCGAAGGACAAGTTTGCATTTTTCATATCGGTTTCCCTTGTGGTTGATGATCACAAGGTGAAGCGCTGATCCCTCTATATCCAATCAAACGCTGGCCTTTATCATAAGTCTGACTTATAATTAGCTATGCGCAAACTCCCCCCTCTTTCTGCGATCAGAGCATTCGAAGCGGCGGCTCGGCATAAGAATTACACCCGTGCGGGCGAAGAACTCGGACTGACACAGGCCGGGGTCAGTTATCAGATCAAAAGCCTTGAGCAGCGAGTCGGCACCCCGCTTTTCGTCCGCAATGGCCGGTTGATGGAACTCACGCCCGCTGGCGATGCTTTGGCCCCGCGCATTGCGCAGGCATTCGCATCGATGGAGGCGGCGTTTTCGTCATTGGGCGACAGCGACGGTTCCATTCTTTCAATCGCGTGTTTTCAGACCTTCGCGACCAAAGTGCTCGCTCCGCGGCTGGGCACGTTTCAATTGGCGCATCCCGAAATTGCCGTCCGGCTGGATGTATCAGACCGGTTCATCGATCTTGAGGCGGGGGAAAGCGACATCGCTATCCGGTTGTCGCGTGAGGTTCCGCCATCGCTCGAATCGCATTCTTTGCTGCGGCTCGGAATTGCGCCCTTTGCCAGCGCAGAATTCTTGGACCGGCATCCGGGCCTAAACGGTGCCGATCCAACGATTGACGATGATTTGCGCATTTCGCCGGGCAACGCGTGGTGGCGGGATTGGAGCGACGCGCGCTGCGCTTCGCGTGGTGGCGAAAACAGCAATCCTGTGCCGCGCGGATTGCAATTTGATTCGCAAATTCTCGACGCCGCCGCCGCAATGACCGGCAATGGTGCTGCGATCCTTGCGCCCACCCTGTTCCTGTCTGAAATCGGCGAAGGCAAACTGATCAGAATTGGTGAAGCGATTGTCAGGCCCGGCGGCGTATTTCGGCTGGCTTACAGCCAAGCGCGCCGTGCTTCACCCAAAGTGCGCGCGTTTCGCAATTGGTTGATGAAAGAAATGGAGCCGCATTTCGCCTATGACCCAGATGGAACGGTTGCATAGGCGGGTTTCATCACCCTTCCCGCGCAACCTCTTTCCAGCCAATGTCGCGGCGGCAAAAACCGCTGGAAAAATCCACGCGGTCTACCGCTTCATAGGCGTTGGCCTGCGCTTCGGTGACATTTGCCCCCTTCGCAGTGACGTTAAGCACGCGACCGCCGTTGGCGATCAGCCCGCCGTCGTCGCCTCGCTTTGTTCCGGCGTGAAAGACCTTCGCGCCGCCTTCTTCGGATGCGCTCAGATCGATCGCGCCGCCTTTTTCCGGCGTTCCGGGATAGCCATTGGCGGCCATCACCACGGTTAGGGCGGTTTCATCGGCGAAACCGGCGTCCACTTCACTCAGACGCCCTTGCGCGCAGGCGTGCATAATTTCGACCAAGTCGCCCTGCAGGCGCATCATCAACACTTGGCATTCCGGATCGCCAAATCGGCAATTGTATTCGATCAATTGCGGGCCAACCTTGGTAAGCATCAATCCGGCATAGAGCACGCCGGAATAGGGCATGCCCTCTGCGCGCATCGTGTCGACGGTCGGCTGAATGATTTCTTTGACCGTGCGGGCCTGCAAGTCTGCGGTCAAAACAGGGGCTGGGGAATAGGCGCCCATGCCGCCGGTGTTGGGGCCTACATCGCCTTCACCCACCTGTTTGTGATCCTGCGCGGTGCCAAAAGGCATAATCGCGGTGCCATCGGTCAGAGCGAAGAAGCTTGCCTCCTCCCCTTCGAGGAATTCTTCGATCACAACCTCTGCGCCCGCTTCTCCAAACCCGCCCCCGAACATATCGGATAGAGCCGCCTTGGCCTCTTCCAAAGTCGCGGCGATCACCACGCCTTTGCCTGCGGCCAGCCCGTCGGCTTTCAGCACATAGGGTGCGGTGTAATCGGCCAGCGCGGCGACCGCCTGATCCAGCGATGTGGTGCGGATATAGCCGCCCGTGGGGATGTTCGCGCGTTCGCACAGATCCTTGGTGAAACCTTTGCTGCCTTCCAATTGCGCCGCCGCCTTTGACGGTCCAAACGCCGGGACACCCGCGGCGCGCAAACTGTCGGCAAGGCCGTCCACCAGCGGAGCCTCTGGCCCGATCACGACGAGGCCGATGGTGTTTGCGGCGCAAAACGCGGTGACGGCCGCGTGGTCGGTCATATCAATCGCAACGCAGGTTGCTTCTTCGGCAATGCCGGGATTTCCGGGGGCGGCATACAGCCTATCGCAAGAGGGGGATTGCGCCAGCTTCCACGCTAACGCATGTTCACGGCCACCCGACCCCAACAACAGGACATTCATGGCGCGCGCTCCTTCTTCATTTGCAGACCAAGACGGGCTGGTAGCGCGAGAGCGGCAGGGCGACAACGCTGAGCCGCTGTCGATCACCGAGATTTCTACGCGGCTAAAGCGAACGGTGGAGGATCAGTTTGGCTATGTTCGACTTCGCGGTGAATTGTCGGGCGTCAAACGGGCGGCATCGGGGCATATGTATTGCGCGTTGAAAGACGATAAAGCGGTGCTGGATGGGGTGATGTGGCGCGGCAACACGGGGCGGATGGCCTTTGTGCCCGAAGACGGTTTGGAAGTGATCGCCACTGGTAAACTGACGACCTATCCGGGACGGTCCAAATATCAAATTGTGATCGACAGTCTGGAATTGGCTGGCGAAGGCGCTTTGCTGGCGCTGCTGGAAAAAACGCGGCTTAGGCTGGAGGCCGAAGGGGTCTTTTCGCCAGAACGCAAACAGCGGCTGCCGTTCCTACCCAAGACGATCGGTGTGGTCACTTCACCAACCGGATCGGTTATTCGCGATATTCTCCACCGGCTTGCGGATCGGTTTCCCAGCCATGTGATTGTGTGGCCTGTTTTGGTGCAAGGCACAGGCGCAGCGGAACAGGTTGCGGGCGCAATTCGGGGGTTTTCCGCTCTGGATGGCACCAGCCCTGTGGCGCGGCCCGATATTGTGATCGTGGCGCGCGGGGGCGGTTCGATTGAAGATTTGTGGAGTTTCAACGAAGAAGTGGTCGTACGCGCGATCGCAGAATGTACCATTCCGGTTATTTCTGCCGTGGGTCATGAAACCGATACGACGCTTGCTGACTATGCCGCAGACCGCCGCGCGCCAACACCCACGGCAGCGGCGGAAATGGCGGTCCCGGTGCGCGCCGATCTCGACGCGACGCTGGCCGATTTCGCCGCCCGGCAACGCCGCGCGGTGCACCGCCCGGTTGAACTGGGAAGAGAGCGGCTGGAGGCGCGAATCCGGCGCATGCCGCGCGCGCAAACAGTGCTGCAACCTCAGGCGCAGCGGCTTGATGAATTGTCAGACCGTTTGCGGCGGGGCCTGATGGACCGTGCGGGTAAGGGGCGCGAGCAATTGGCGGGCATCCAGTCGCGCCTGTCGCCCAATGTCTTGATCCGTGCGCGTGATACTGCGCAGCGGCGGTTGGAAAGTGCGCGGCTTGTGCCTGCGCTTGTCGAGCGGCCTCTGCTGGCATCGCGGGATCGGCTGGAGGCGTTGGCCCGTCTGACCAGCCAGCTCCATCCAGAAAAGCCGTTGGAGCGCGGCTATGCCATCGTGCGCGATACCGATGGCAAGGCGCTGACCGGCAAAGCGCAAGCAGAGGCAGAGCGGGCGCTGACGTTGCAATTTAAGGATGGGACGCTTGGCGTGGGAGTTGGGGAGACGCCGCCCGCCCCAAAACCGACCAAAAAAACCCGGCCTAAACCCGTTTCCGCGCAGCAAGACGATTTGTTCGGATAAAAGACCGTGCTATGGACACGCCTATGTTGATGTCGACCAGCGATAAAGCCGCCAAACTCTATTACGGCCCCTCCAGCTTTCGCGTTCTGCGCCCGGGACAGCATGTCCTTTGCGCGGTATCCGGCGAAGTGATCCCCTTGGAAGAATTGCGCTATTGGAGCGCTGAGTACCAAGAGGCCTATGCGACGTGCGAAATCGCCACGCACCGGTTGCTCGAAAAAGGATGATGGGCCGAGCTATGGGCTGGACTGTCTTTGCACCAGCGGCGTTCGGCATTGCAGCTTTATCGAGCTGTGTGGGCAGCGGGGCGGCGGCGCCTGATCCGACCTCCGAAGCGCCAACTCCGCAAGCCATCGCGGTTGAAGAGACATTGTCGGAGGCTCCAGTGCTCCCGCCTCCCCCGCCTCCCCCGCCTGAGCCAGTTGTAACCACATTCGCGTATTCGGGTGAGTTGACGCAGGGCGGCTTTATCCGCGGGACTGCGCCGGACAACGCAGCGCAAGTGTCATTGGGCGAAGCGCAAGTTGATGTCGCGGACGACGGAACGTTCTTTGCCGCCTTTGACCGCGACAGTCCCGGATCACTCGCGCTGTCTGCAACCTTGGCCAGCGGAGAAATTGTTCGCGAAACGCTGATCATAACCCCGCGCGATTGGCAGATTGAACGGGTGAACGTCGCACGCCGTCCCGGCGGGCCCAGCGCCGCCTTTATGGCGCGCCGCCGCCCAGAATTGAACGCCATCGGCGAATCGCGGGCACGCCAAACGGGCGCGACGGGTTGGAGCCAAGATTTTATCTGGCCGGTAAAGGGCCGCATTTCGGGGCGGTTCGGGCGCCAGCGGATCTATCGCGGCGAACCGGGCAGTTATCATGGCGGCATCGACATTGCGCCCGGCAACGGCGTGCCCTTTGTTGCCCCAGCAGACGGCGTTGTGGTGCTCGCACGGACGGGTTTCAGCCTCGAAGGGGGCCTTATCATCATCGACCACGGCCAGGGCCTCAACAGCGCCTTTCTCCACGCCAGCCGGATTGTTGTGGAAGAGGGGCAATCGGTGACGCAGGGCCAGCATATTGGCAATGTTGGATCGACTGGGCGCGCCACGGGGCCGCATTTGCATTGGGGCCTTAAATGGAAAGCCGCTCGGCTTGATCCGTTGCTTTTCGTCGGGCCGATGAATTGATCCCTTTTGCGTTTTGCGCCGCTTTTTCGCTTTAGTGTAAGGGGTGGCTTGCCATCTATCGCCGTCTCCTTTTGATCGCCGCAATCGCGCTGGCCGCCGCGCCGGGCACATTTGTGCGCACCAACATTGATCCCGACCCGCAAAATGTAGCGATAACCATCACGCCTCTGTCCGAACGGGACGGAGTGCACGGTCAGCTTTCGGTTTCCGGCGTGTGGGAAATCGCCGCGACTCATCCGTTCTTTGGCGGCTTTTCGGCACTGGTTGAGGTGGCGAATCCGGCGGGCGACACAGGCCTTTTGGCGGGCAGCGATCGGGGATGGTCGCTCGACATCCCAATTCTTGACGGCGAACCGAGCGCGGCGAACGCGCAGTTTGTGAATTTCACCCGAAGGCGCGATGCCTTTATGCCAATGGTCGATCTGGAGGCGATGGCCCACGACCCGTTAACGGGCACATTATGGTCGAGCTACGAAGGCTACAATGTGATCCAGCGTGATGAGGTCGATGGCTCCACGAAGCAACGCGCCCCTGCCGAAATGCGCGGGTGGAGCGCCAATTCCGGGCCAGAGGCGATGGTGCGTCTGCAAGACGGGTCTTTCATCGTTATGGCCGAAGCCCCCGATGACACCAGCGGCCGCAATCGGCCTGCGCTGTTGTTTGCGAGTGATCCGGTGGAGGAACTGAACCCGGTTCAATTCCTAATCTCGACCCCGCCCAAATTTTCGCCTGTTGATGCCACCGCTTTGCCCGATGGATCGGTTCTGATCCTGCTGCGCCGGGTTCAGATCGATGTGCCCGCCGCCTTTGACGCGGCAATCATGCACGCCGACCCGCGCGACATCGAACCGGGCGGATTGTGGACGGGAGAGGTGATTGCCAATCTGGACGGGCCGCTGTTTGGCGAGAATTTTGAAGGCATCGCCTATGTGCCGAACGCGGCCAGCGATGGATCTGGGGCGATCTATCTGATCAGCGATGACAATCTATCGATGTTTCAGCGCAGCCTGCTGGTGCGGCTGGATTGGCCCGCAACCACAGACCCATCCCAATAACACGGCATCGAACCCACCCGTTTTGCAAACACGGCACGCACACAAAAAGGGCGCGCGAAAATCAACGCACGCCCTTTTGATAAGCAGCAACCGGATCAAAACCCGGCGCGCTAATTTTTAAGCAGCCGCAGCGGCTTTCTTAAGCTCACGCTTCACTTTCAAAGCGCGCGCCGAAAGCTTTTCGTCTTTCGTTTTGAGCAGCCAATTGTCGAGGCCGCCATTGTGCTCAACCGAACGCAGACCATTGGTCGATACGCGGAACTTAAAGCTGCGCTCCAGCTTTTCGCTCATCAAGGTGACTTTCTGCAGGTTAGGCAGAAAGACGCGCTTGGTCTTGTTGTTGGCGTGGCTCACATTGTGGCCGACCTGGCGACCTTTGCCAGTCAGTTCGCAAATCCGCGACATGATATCTCTCGTCTGTTCAAAGTGGCGGGCCAAAGCCAAACACATGCCGCTTTTTCAAAAGCGGGTCCGTTGCTCGGTTCTCCCGGAAAGCGCGCCACATATCCACCGGTGGCCGAATCGTCAAGCAGAGTTGCACCTCAACCGTGACCCCGGTAGCTCATGGGTCATGACCCAATGGCCCCTTCCTGCCCCGATGAGGGCCGCTTTGGATGCGGCGCGCGCTGCCGCTGAGGCGGGGGAAGTGCCTGTGGGCGCGGTGGTTATGCGGGGGGATACGGTGATTTGTGTGGCTGCAAACACCACACGATCACCCCCGGACCCCACAGGCCATGCCGAAATCCGGGCTTTGAGAATGGCAGCAGAAACCTTGGGTCAAGATCGCCTGACGGATTGCGATTTATACGTGACGCTGGAGCCATGCGCGATGTGTGCGGGCGCAATTTCGCACGCCCGAATCGCGCGGCTGTATTATGCGGCCAGCGATGCCAAAGGCGGCGCGGTTGAACACGGCGCGCGCGTGTTTGAACAAGAACAATGCCTGCACCGGCCCGAGGTCTATTCCGGCATGGGCGAGGCAGAAGCGGCGGACATGCTGCGCGCGTTCTTTAGGGAGCGGCGGTGATGCCGAAAAGCGCAGTTGAGTTCGCCCCGTGGTCTACGTCCGTAGAAAACGATCATCTTACTTTTGTTGGCCTTCGATTTGGAGGTGAGGATGCCATTACCAGTGTGCAGGAAGGAATAACACTTTCACATACTGAGCCCTATGCGGCCCCCGATTGCGCCCTCGAAGCCAGTTTTATATCGCTCGAAAAACGCTTGGTTGCGGTGTTCAAATTTGATGAAGTAAGTGCGTTTCGCGTTCTAGATGAGCATGGCTTAACTGAGCTATGGCAGGCATCGAGCGAAGCATTACGGCCAGCAGGTACGACGTTTAAGGTCCGCGGGCATCAATGGCAAAATGAGAGCGAATTGGCTTGGATTATGGGTGGCGCCGAATTCAGTCACATGATTGCAACGCGGTGGTTTTGCCTAGAAGTCGTTACAAGGGTTGAACCACGGGTCGAACTCATAGAACCGAACGGCTTGTACGCAGGGCACAATTCCCTGCTCCACTAAAGCCCCCGCCAAATCCTTGCGCTAACACCGTCGCGTGCGCCAAATCGACGGTCATCGCAGCGGGTCGGGCGGAAACGGGCTCCATAGCAAAGCCGGATTTCTTCCAGCCAACCATCACGGTTTAGCTTTACGCCGATTTGCGAGGGGCTCCACCCGCCGTTGGCATCGGCAAAGGCTTGGCGAATGCGGCCTGCGGTAAGGCCATCTTCGCGGCTGATCCGGTCGTAATCGGGAATGCGCAAGCTGTCCCACAAGATGCGCGTCACGGCGAAATAGGTTTCGGGACGGCGCGTCATACAGCTGCCGTGCTTGGCCCATTGCCGCGCGATCAGCCGGGCAGACGGCATCATGCACATGTTGGCGCGCACCTCCGCCGGGGAAAGCGTGCTGCTTGACCCGCACCATTGCGGCCATGTGCGGCTGCCCTGAGGCCAAAGACCATGCACCACGAGGCCAAAGCGGCCATTGTCACCCGAACATTGCGCGGCGTGCGAGCGATTGTCTTGGCGGGTGCGGCAGAACGCCGGCGACCAGCTCAGCGCCATTGTGTAGCCGGTGATCGGAACCACGCGGGGGCGTTGATCCGGTGAAATGCGCGGAACAGAGGAGATTTGCGGCGCGCGGCATTGGTATGCTTGGGCGTGGGCGGTTGCGGGGGTGAGTGCCGAGGCAAGCGCTGCGGCTGCCATGAGGCTAAGCGAATGTTTCAGGACTTGCCTCCTCTTGCCGAAGCCAACGTGATGCGCTGTCTGAAAACACAAAAACAAGTGCCGCCAAGATGAGCGAGGGCTCCATCAGGTGGAGAAACACACCATCAGCGAACCAAACGGAAGTGAGCAATGTGAAGAGGGCCCCGGGAATTTTCAGAAGCCCGAAGAAAAGCAAAACCCAGCACGCAATCCTTGACGCAAAACCGACGATCCAGACCACAGGAATCAGCGAGATGGTGAATCCTGTGAAAACCGCAATGATTGTTGATTCGCCATTCCAGTCAACCCAAGGGATCGCGTGCACAAGCTGGTCTTCTGTAAGCTCTAGATCTGTGATTGCGCCGAATAAATTGATTAATGCAATCAACACAGCACAAGCAGCAAACGCCCATATTGTGCAAGGCCGCGCACCCCTCGCCAGTTTCATACCGGCGTGAAATCCAACCCGACATCCGCCGCAGGGGCGCTTTGGGTGAGGCGGCCGACACTGCAATAATCGACGCCGCTTGCCGCTTTGGCCGCGATGGTGTCCAGATTGATCCCGCCGCTGGCTTCGGTTGCGGTGCGGCCCGCGACCATGGCGACCGCTTCGCGCAGGACATCGGGTGACATATTGTCGAGCAGCAGATGGTGCGCGCCTGCCTCGATCGCGGGCTCAATCTGATCCAGCCGGTCGACTTCGCAAATGATCGGTTTGACCCCCGCATCGCGCGCGCGGCGGACCGCTTCGCCCACGGAGCCTGCGACCGCGACGTGGTTGTCTTTGATCATCGCCGCATCCCACAGGCCCATGCGGTGGTTTTGCGCGCCGCCTTGGCGCGTGGCGTATTTCTCCAGCACGCGCAGGCCGGGCAATGTCTTGCGCGTGTCGAGCAATGTGCAGGTCGCCGAGCCTTTTCGCATCGCATCGACATAGTCGCGCGCCATGGTGGCAATGCCCGACAGGTGTTGCACGATGTTGAGCGCGCTGCGCTCAGCCGTCAGCAGAGCGCGGGCGTTGCCTTTGAGCCGCATGAGGTCTGTTCCCGCTGCCACCGCGTCTCCATCGCTCACCAGAGCCTCTACAGAGCATTCTGGATCGAGATGGCGGAAGAACGCCTCGGCCAGAGGCAGTCCGGCGACCACAATCGGGTCACGGCTGTCCATGACTCCGGCAAACCGGGCGTCGGCGGGGATCACGCTTTGCGAGGTTACGTCCGCCCCTCCGCCTTCAAGCCCCACGCCTAGATCTTCGGCAAGGGTTTCACGAAGGAAGCGGTCAAGGTCGAAGCCAGGGAGTGTGAATTCAGACATGGCCTGTGTGTGAATGAGTCGTTTGTTTTGCGCAAGCGCATCCGCGCTTGCGCTGTCCTCGGCCTTGTCAGGCCTGCGGGCGCCCGGTCGGGCTTGCGGACCCTTTTGGGGTCCGAGCGCCGCACTCCGCAAGGGCGACGGCCCGTCCGCAGCGAAGCGGTCTTCAGGCCGTGAGAGCGAGGAAATCGCTCTCCGGATGGGGTGCGCAAAACATCAATGCACGAAACGCGCCACGACATCGCGGTAGCTGCGCGAAACCTTCACCTCTGCGCCGGAATCGAGCACCAAGAAGCATTCGCCATTGGTGTGCGGTTTCACCTGACGCACTTGGTCGAGGTTGACGATGGTGGAGCGGTGGACGCGTTGGAATTTGCGCGGATCCAGCCGCCGCTCCAAATCCTTCATCGTCTCGCGCAGGATCAGCGAATTGTCGCCGGTAAAGATGCACATATAATCGCCGGCGGCATCGATGTGCTCAATGGAATCGACCTCAACACGAAAGATTTGGCCGCGGTCTTTCACATTGATCAATTTCTCAAAACGGTCGGCGCTTTCTTCACTATCCGCGCCAAAATCTGCGGCGCGATCTGGCGCGACTTCGGCCAGCACGCCCAACAATTGCTCTGCGTCTTCGCTGGATTTCTTCTCCGCAAGGCGGTGTCGCACGCGTTCGATCGTGTCGGCCAATTTGTCTTCATCCACCGGCTTCATCAGATAATTGACCGCGTTCGCTTCAAAGGCGCGGATCGCGTGTTCTTCATAGGCGGTGACGAACACGAACAGAGGCGGTTCGATTTCCATCACGCCTTTCACAACGGAAAAACCGTCAAATCCGGGCATTTGAATGTCGAGAAATACCAGATCGGGTTTCTCGGTCTTGATCTTGCGGATCGCTTCGCGGCCGTTTGAGCATGTGTCGATCACTTCGACGTCTTCATGCGCCTGTAGGCGCAGCTGCAGGCCCTGAATGGCGAGTTTTTCATCATCAACGAGGATTGTGCGGATGGTCATCACGTATTTCCAATGGCGCGTTGGGGGTTGAGGTTAATCACGGGGCCTGTGGCTGCGTCCGAGGGGGCGGATGAGCCTTGGGGGGATTGCGGCCTCGTGGGTTCGGGGGTTTTACTGTCAGCGGCCTCGCTTTGCGCGGCGCGTTCATAGGGGATTTCGATGAAAACGGAGAAGCCGCCGCCGGGGCGCGATTGCGTTTCAAAGGCGTGGTTATCGCCGTATCCCTGCATCAGGCGATTGCGAATATTGCCAAGGCCAACACCGGTTGATGTGGCGCTGGCTGCGGGCTTTGCCGCGCCGGTCGATGTGTATTCCAACATGCTCATTTGCGCAGGCGCATCGACGCCCGGCCCGGTGTCTTCGACAGTCATTCTAAGCCGGCCGCCCACGATCCGCGCGCTTACCGAAATGCTGGCGCCTTCTTCTTGCGGGCTGACCGCATATTTGACCGCATTTTCGATCAAAGGCTGCAAAAGCATTGAAGGTAATTGCGCATCCAGCGCGGCGTCTTCGATCTCAAAATGAGTGCGCAATCGCTCCTCAAAACGCATTCGCTCAATATCAAGGTAGAGCTGCAACGTCTCAACCTCTTGGGCCAGAGTAACCTGGCTGCCCGGTTCCGTGATCAGCGTGTGGCGCAAAAATCCTGATAGCCGGGTGAGCATCGCATTGGCCGGCTCGGTTTGTTTGAGCAGGACCAGAGTGCTGATGGAATTCAGTGTGTTAAACAGAAAATGCGGGTTCAATTGATAGCGCAGCATTGCCAATTGGGCTGAGGTCGCCTGCGCCTCAAGCCGTTCGAGCCGGTCGGCCTGTTCCTCAACCGTTAGGAAGAAATTGATCGCGTAATACAGCGCGCTCCACCCGCCCAGCAGAGTCAGCGGGATATAGGTGATGCCGATGAAGCGTTGGGCAAAAGTGGTGTCGCGGCTGCCGGCAAAATAGAGATTTTGCACCCAAGCATCGATCGACGCGTGGACGATGACCCCAGCGATCAACATCACCGCCGTGCCGCCCCATGTGACAATCGGTTTGCGGTCGATCAATTGGCGATAGGCAACCGAAAGAACCAGGCTGATCGAAAATCCGGTGATCATCGTGACGAGGATCAAAACCAGCTGGTTGTAAGGCAGGCCATTGGCGAGCGTGTTGAGCACGCGCAGCAGAAACGCGCCGCCCCATCCCGCCAGTTGCAGGTTCCAAAAGGCGCGATTCTTACTAGAAAAGAACGGCGCAGGTTGGATGCGTATCATCGACATGTTGATCCTATGTAGCGCAATTTTGCTGCCCGTGCAGGGGCAAACAGACGCGCCGGGCGAAAGTGGGCGCATGCGATGAACCGTTGAACGCAGCTTGCGCGCACTTTGACCGCTCTAAAGCCCCGCGCTTGGGTCAATCTCGCGGCGGAAGAGAACAGACCAATCCGCTTTACCCCCGCTTTGCATTGCAGCGCGGATCAGCGGCAGTTCCGCCGCGATATGTTCGGCGCGTTCGTCCCACCCTTCGTGTGACCGGTCACGCAGCAGCCCGCCATCGTGGCGCGGGCCCCAAATTTCCATAAATCGCTGCGCCGCCGCCGGGTCATAGCCTGCATTGGCGAGCAGCCACGGCATCAACCGATCCGCCTCACGTTCGGTCCGCCGGACATTGCGCTGGCGGCGGCTGTTGCGGTCCAGCCATTCGCTGTGATCCAGCAGATTGTGCGCCAATTCATGCGCCACCGCGGCGGCAAACACGTCTTCGTCATAGGAAAAGCCGGGGAAATTGATCCCCAGATACACCCGGTCGCGTCCGCCGCGGGCGGTGTCGCTGTTTCCGACCAGAATGAACCGGGTGGCGCAGGCACCTACCCCAGTGAGCTGCGCGGTCTCTCCATCGCCAAATGTGATGGTGACGCGGCCTGTTTCGGCCAATGCGCTGTCGAGGAAATTGTGCGCGCGGATCAGGCGGGCTGGATCGAGCCGTTCGTCCGCTTCCCATCCATTGGGGTCGACGTCGGAAAGGCCGATAATTTCACGGTTGGCCGGGAACAGGCCGCTTTGCGCAGCGGGCGATCCCTGCGCCGCCGTTTGGACAGCAAAGTCCGCGTTGAGGCCCAATGCGGCGCGGCCCACCGCCGGTTCGCCGTAAGAGGCCAAATCCTGCAATTGCAGGCCAGTCGAAGGGTGCACTCTGGTGCAAAACGCCGCGTTGCCGCGCACCAATTTCCAACCGACATCCTGCATCCGCTGATCGGCGGATTGGAAATAGGCAATCGCCGCGCGTTCTTGATCAAGATCGATCCGGTCCCAATCGACATCCGCCGAAGCCGATGCGGGCATCGCGGCCAAAAACAGGCCCAATCCCGCGCCAAGGAAACGGTTTGCGCGCATCAGGAATCCGAATTGTCGAGCGCTTCTTTCAACCGGTCATAACCAACCGCCCCGGCCAGCGGCGTTTCCACCGCGATAAAGGCGGGTGTGCCGTTAAAGCCCAGGGATTGTGCAAAGGTGAGGTTGCGGACCAATTCGACAGAAACGGCCTCTGATGCGGCATCGGCCCGCGCCTTGTCCATATCGAGGCCGATGGCGCGCGCTGCGGCTTCGACTGTGGCGGGTGAGGCCGGGCCCATTGCGAACATTGTTTCGTGAAATTCGCGGTATTTGCCCTGCATTCCTGCGGCCAGAGCCATACGAGCGGCGCCTTCACTGCCTTCGAATATGGGCCATTCGCGCATCACCACCTTCAAATCGGGGTCTGCTTCGATAAGCTGCTGAACATCGGCAAGGCTGGATTCGCAATAGGGGCAATTGTAGTCGCTAAATTCGACCAGAACCTTTGATCCTTCGGGATTGCCCATCACCGCGCCGGGGAACGGAGCGTACAGATCATCGCCCAAGGCGGAGAGGCGTTCGCGCGATTCTTGATCAGCCAAAGCCTGTGCGACCTCTTTCAAGATCTCAGGTTTTTCCAGCAAAAAGGCGCGCGTGCGGTTGTCAGCAAGGCCGCTGTAAGACCATGTCGCCGCGCCCAAAAATCCAAAGACGAGCGCCAAAAGCGCGGTAAGAAGTGTGTTTCGCAATGCCGGTTCCATTCGGGACGTTTCCTTGGGGGGTGCCTAGCGGCTGTCGCGGATGCGTTCCAGCGCGGCGCGCGCTTGAAGGCCAATATCTTGTGCGCGGATCCAATCGGGAGACCCGAAAGGCAGACCCGCTTCGGCGGCCTGCGCGCTGCGGATCGCTTCGGGGTAATTGCGGCTCATCACCTGTTGTTCGGCGCTGGCGAGGCGCGCGCGCGGAATATCGCCGCGCGCGGCGTAGACCACGCCCAATTGATACCATGCGAACGGGTTAAAGCGGTCCTTTGCCACCGCCGCGCGCAGGACGCGCTCTGCTTCGGCATAATTGGCCTCATCCTCTGTTGCGATCAGCGCGTGACCGAAAATTGCCGCAATCAGCGGCTGGTTCAACGTTAGGTCTGTCGCCCGGCGAAGGGGTGCCAAGGCCTCTTCCGGACGACCGGATTCGAGCAGAATTTGCCCTTTCAATTCAAGGTAATAGGGATTGTCCGGGGTGAGCGCGAGCAAAGCGTCCGCTTCGGCCAAGGCGTTCTCTATTTGCGCATCCTTGTGATAGGCATAGGCCCGTGCATAGCGCGCTGGCACGCTCGTATCGCTGAGCGGGTATTGCTGCAACGTGCGTTCTGATGGGGCGAGATAGCCGTACAATTTGGCCCGCACAGCAAGAAAGCGGGCCTGCAATTCTGGATCATCGGGCGTATCCCAAGCGGGGTCTTCGGCATAGAGCCCGCGCAATGTTTGCAGCCGGTCGCCAGCGAGCGGGTGGGTGCGACTATAAGCGGCTTCGTCCGACTGGCTAAAGCCGCGGCGAATTTCCATATTCCGCAGGCGTTCAAAAAACGCGAGACTGCCCCGGCCCGAAATGCCCGCACCCGAAAGGTAGCGCGCTCCAGCAAGGTCGGTCGCGGCCTCTTGATTGCGGTTGAAGGCGAGGAAACTGCCCGTTGCGGCCTGTTGCCCGGCCATGAGCGCACCCAATGCGGCATCGCCCGCCCCAGCCAAAGCCGCGCCCACACCCAGCAAAAGCGAAAGGATCGTGATCCCCTGTGCGGCGCGGGTCCGTTCGTTAAAACGCACAACATGCCCGGCGGTGATATGGCCCAATTCGTGAGCGATCACACCTTGCACTTCATTGGCGGTTTCGGCCGCATTGATCAGGCCAGCGTGGACATAGACCACCTGTCCCCCGGCAACGAAGGCGTTGATCGACTGATCATTGATCAGGACAATTTCGACATTGCCCGGCTCCAACTCTGACGCCTCAATCAAAGGCCGGGCCATATCGTTGAGCAATTCTTCCGTCTCTGCATCGCGCAGCACCGATTGCGCGGCCACCGGCTGTGCGGCGAGCGCAAAAGCGGCCAGCAACGCCAGTGCATAGGCGGCAAGGGAGTGAAGAGCGCGCATCAAGCGGTCATGCTAGCGTGATTCGCCCTGAACGGGAACTGAAGTCTGCGCAATCTGAGGCGCAGCGGACGACACTGAGCGTGCAAATTGTGTCATCACATTCAGCACGTCGCGGCGCTCGCGCCATGGCGCGGCCAGCGATATGATCGGCGCATTGTGGTCCATACCTGCGTAAAACCGCGTGTCCGGATCAGCGCCAGCGCTCTCAATCTGTTCGGCCAGAACACGCGAATTGCGCGGAAAGACCAATGTGTCTTCCTCTCCTTGGATCAACAGAACTTTGGGGGCATCAGCGCGCGCGTGGTTGATCGGCTGTGTGCTGTCTGCGTCATCGACATGGCCGAACGCCGCAATGGTCGAATCGCTCTTGAACGGCGCAAAATCATACGGGCCCGACATGCCAATCACCCCGGCAATATCGCTGGAGGACAGGCCCCTGCGGCCCAGCCATTGTTCTTCCAGCGCGGTCATAACTACATTGTATGCGCCCGCCGAATGGCCAGCGATCACAATCCGGTCTGGATCGCCGCCATAGGCCGCAATCTCCTCGTGGGTCCACGCAATCGCGCTGGCTGTGTCTTCGAGCATGGCGGGATATTTGCCGTCTTCACCCAAACGATAGCCAGAAAGAACCACAATGAACCCTTCGGGCACGAAAGCGCGTCCGATGAATCCATAATCGACGGGATCGCCGCTTCGCCAACCGCCGCCATGTGCGAAAAGCATCACGGGGAGCGGCGCGTCCGCCGGGTCGCGGTGTTCCGGTCCCCAAACCAGCAATTTTTGCTGTGGGTGCGCGCCGGTGGAAATGGTCGCCTTCAATTGGGCGTCGCGTTCGCCGCCGGTTAAATTGTCGACCGCGCTGAGAACGGCGGGGCCATTGCGCCATACCGCAACCTGTATGGTGATAGCGGCGACACCAGCGAAAAGGGCCAATCCGCCCAATATCCAAAGCACTTTGCGCATTCCTTTATTCACCCTCGCTAGCCGTTCTGACCAAACGTTCGACGCCGCCCTCTAGGTCAAGTCCGGCGCTTTTGAGAAAGCCTTCGGCAGCGTGATAGTCGCTGCCGGACCAGAATGGCACCCCGGCTTTGTCGAGAATGTCTTTGGCGTGGCTTTGTTCATCGTTCAGGGGCTCTCCCGAAACCGATCGGATAAAGACCGCCGCGACCCTACCGGGAAAGGCAGCGGCGATAGCGCCAAAGGCGGCTAGATCCTTTTGCGTGTCGTCGCCGATCAGGGCGAAACGCAAATGCGGAAACGTGGAAAGGATACGCGCAATCGCCTCTCGCTTGTGCGATCCATGCCCCTCCTTGCCCAAAGTTTGGCGGTTAAATCCCCAATCTCTCAGCAGCACCGGGCCAATCGGCAAACCGCGCGACCGTTTGAATGTGACGAGGTAGGAAAACAGGTTCCACGGGCTGGATGAAACGTAGAACACTGGGCGTACACGGGCCTGAGGCACCAATGCGTCAATCGCGGCGGCGGGTTCGCGCGATCCGGCGGGATTGCCGCCAATCGCGGCATAAAACGCGCTGACCCCAGGAACGGCGGTGCGGTCTGCGGGCATTTGAGTTAAAATGCGCCGCCAATTGCGGGCAATGGCGCGCAGATTTCCTGTTATGCCGGTCTCCAAAATCGTGTCGTCAATGTCGGAAATGATACCGAATTGGGTCTGCGTTCCGGGCGCTAAGATATAGGCTTCGGCGGCATTTTCGCTGGTTTCGTCGGTTTTCCAAAACAATCGCGCCTTTTCCCAGCGAGTTCGATCGGGCTGGGCGCTGTTTGCATCGATTGGCAGGTCGAAACGGACGTATCCCTCTGGCCCGCTAACCGCCTTTTGCCGCATAATCTGGCCATCGGCGGTCTGATATTCGAGCTCTACGGTGAGATCAGCGACTTCGTGGGACATATATTGGCCCACCATCGTCGCGAAATCGCGCCAAAAGGACCGTTTTTCAAACACGGGTTCGCGCGATCGCAGCGCGCGGGCGTTAAGCAGCAGCCGCTCTGCATTGCGGAAGCCAAAAAATGGCTGAACACGGACGGGTTCGCGTTTGCGGCGGGACCGGGAGAGGGGACCGACAGGCATGGCCGCGGGAGTTAGCCACGAATTGTGACAAATCCAAGCATGCGTTTGGCCAAAGCTTTGCCCCAATAAGGGGCGGTGACAGTTTCCTGATCAGCCGACCAGTTTTTTGCCCGCGCGTTCGATCAGAGAAACGTCGTCGTCAATCTCACCGATAAAGGCGATCTTGCCCGTTCCATCACGGCGCAGCATCACCAGTGAAAATTCTGGCCCTTCACCCGACAATGCCTCAAGCGAAAGCTCTTCAAGCTCGCGCAGTTTCTTGGCCAATTGTGCCCGGACATCGCCTTCGTTTTCGACCTCTTTGCCGCTTTCTTCACGGCGCAGACGGCGTTCTGCATTCACAACGCCTTTCAGCCCGCCATCGGCTTTGCCGAGATAATCGGCCAAGCTGCCGCGTTCGAGCTCAAGCCGGTGGGCATGGCTCAGAACAGCGGCATATTCGGTCAGGCGAGTCTTGTCGTAATCGTGACCGAAAACGAGTTTGACCACTGGTGTCATCGGGGCGCGTTCCTGAACCGTCAGGCCACTGTCCTCGATCAATTCATTGAATTCTTCAGGCTCATCTTTTGAAGCGAGTGAGAAGTCATAGGCGCGGCCCACAGCAGCATAAAGCGCATGGCGGCTGCGGTCTTCTGATGCGCGAGCGGTCTGCGCCAGTTCACGGGCAGAGGCGAGGCAATCGTGCAGCCCAGCATCGCTCGGCAAGTCTTGCACTGAGGCATTTTCTGGCTGCGAAAGGTCGGCGGCTGGCGCCTCAACAGGCGCGGTCAGCTCAAGGGGCTCGCTCTCGTTTTCGTTCTCTGGCTGGCTACCGCCATCTTCGACTTTGTAATCGTCGGGATCGAACCGCTCTGCATCAAGATCGACGGCCTTTTTGGCGGGCGTTTCGATGTAATCCGCGAGCGATGCAAAGCTGTATGACGAACGATCATCGTCTTCGTCTTCGATTTCTTCGCCAAATTCGTCGGTTTCCGGATCGTCGAGTGTGTATTGGCCAAAATCGGGAATTGGCAGGCCGCCATCGTCCTCAGCATCCGTTTCTTCGCCGAAATCATCCAAAGGCGCACCGTTCAAAGAGGCAACATTGTTGGAGATCGGGTTCTTTTGCTCGACACCCAAGGCAGAAGGTTCATGCGCAGGCGAATCGGCCCATTCGGTTACCGGATCGGTGTGGTGTTTGTGGGGCTGATCTTCGTCCTCTGCGGGCTCGTCATCCTGCGCCTCCAGAGCTTGATCAATTTCCAGCAGCAGCTCATCCGCAGTCGCGGCGTCGGCCATCTCTTTCCAATTGATCACGCCATAGATGAAATCGATGGTTTCATCATCGCTCGAAAATGGCAGCAAAATTCCGCGATACAGGATCGAGGCTCCGCGCTGGTTTACGAATTCAGCTTCAAACCCAATCGGTGCCTGATTGGCGAGGATCTGCATGTAATGATCGGTGATCCGGCTGAGCAACGACCGCGGCGGCACATCGGACAATTGACCAATATAGCCATCGGTGCCGCATTCTTCGGCCAGTTTGTCGCCAAGATATTGAACGCCGGGGTCTTCGATGCCGGTCGAAAAATCGAGCAGCACGCTGTTGGGTCCGAAATCGGTCAGCTCTTCAGGCTCAAGCTCTTCGATAGAGGGGAAAGTGGCGTCGCCCAAAAGGCTGGCCCAATGGTTGTAGGCGCGCACTTGCATGCGGCGTTCGTCCTGCCCGATCGCTTCGGGTGGCAATTCGCGCGATGTGCCGGAATCGGGTGCAGGCGCTGGTGCGGCGTCGTTGGCCGCATCCCAATCCTGAGTTTCATCAGCGGGAACGCCGGTGTCGAATGTGCCGCGCAAAGTGTCCATGGCTTGGCTTACTGCCCCTTGAATAACGCCTGTTCACGACGGTTTTGGCGCGACGTGGTAAACATTGCGTTAAGTTGCGCCGGAAAGTTGCGAGAACTTTTCTGCGCAAGGCCATGGGTCATGAATGGATAGGCGGCGCGCGAACACGCATCCGGCGATCCGCCCTTCTGTGCTTATAGAAAGTAGCGCATTTTTATCGTCAGGTTTTGCGATGCAGAGCCGATCGAAAACACCGCATCATCCCAATCCGGGGGAGCCATGCGAACCGGTGCGTCGCGCGAAAATCCATACCCTTCGCGCGGGGCCATGCCCAGCACCCGGTTGGCTTTGCCGTCTTCGTTTTCGTCATGCAGCAGCGCGATGGCGTAATCGCCCGGCTCCACATTCTCAAACCGGATGGTGATGGTGTTGCCCGCGCGCACGGTTTTGCGATGCGAGTTTGGATCGCGGGCGCAGCGCGGGAAGATATCTTCCATCGTTGTCATACAGGCGCGCACGACCCCTTCGTCAGAGCGAACATCGGTTACGGTGATGGTGATGGTCGCCGCCGCCGCAGAAGACGCGCCGCCGAGCATGCCAACGCCAAGGGCCAGCGCGGCCATGCGCGAAAATCGCCCGGTCACTGCGCGGGGTCCAGCCGCGCTGACAGGCCGCGATCCGTCCCGCAGACGCGATCCCAAAAACGAAAATATAGGCCGAAATTGCATCTGTATTCCTCATGATGCCGCTCGTGATGGCTGGCTGTTATCACCCATCTTCCCAACGGCGAATGAACGAAACGGCGGGGAAACACCTCCCACCCCATATGATTGACCACACCCATGATCGTGGCGATCGTCAAAACCACGCCAAGCATGGCCAGATGAATGGGAACGACAAAGGCAAGGATCGGCACAACAATCGCGCCGCTCACCGCTTCGATGGGATGAAAGCTCATCGCGGTCCACGCCGTGGGCGGGCGGCTGTCGTGGTGCACCGCATGGGCGATGCGGAACAGGCGCGGATAATGGTGCATTGCGCGGTGACTCCAATAAAACCAGCTGTCTTGCACAAACAGATAGAGCAGCACCGAAATCGGCAGATACCACAAGGGATAGGCCGACAAATCCGTATAAAGCAGCGACCAATCGCGGTGCCGCCACATCCAGAACACAATGCCCGCTGGCGCTCCATAGATGCATGCTGAAATGAGCGACCAACGGATCTCCCGCAGAATTTGCGGCCGCATCCCATCGTAAAGGCCGGGCCGAAAGCGCGATGTCGCCCAAGCTAAGGCTCCGCTGGCAAGGAAATATCGCGCAGCCACCATCACTGTCATCGCGGCGCTCACCAACAAAAAGGCAAGCCAGATCGGAGTGTCAGCGGGGATCATACAGCAAGTATGGCGCAAAACATTTCAACCGAACAGCCGCATCTGGTATCATGCGCATCATGGCAAGGCCGGCTGCCCTATTTGCTGATATTGAATCCCGACATTTTCGGATCGAGCAGCCCGGTGTGACGCCGCATCGCCATGCGCGCCAGTCGCTCAACCTGCACCTTTCGGCGGGCGGCGGCAAGCGGTTCCAGCGGAGCGTGACGCAGGATTTCTCCATCATAGGCATCGGCCACAATCACACCGCAGCGATCGGGTTGATAGGCCTCTGTCTGCAGCGGCGCCCGGCCCAAACCCGGCGGCACCCCCCAGAAAAAACGGTCACAATAATCGAGATAATCGGGCCATTTGCCGTCGCCCAATAGATCACCGCGCGCGACCTTAATCTCAACAATCACAACCAGCCCTTTGGCGTCCACACCCATCAGATCAGCGCGCCGATTATTTTTAAGCGGGACTTCGGAAAGGCACCAAATGTCGTTGCGCGCAAACAGCCGCATGATCCCCCGCGCCACATCCTGAGCGGTGTGCGGTGAAGACGAAGCGGAATGCGAATCGAGTGCAGGTGCGGGAGTATCAGTCACCCTCAACATTTGGAACATAGAGCGAACACAGTCAAGCCGTCTCAAACAGCCTGCGGTCCTGAATGGGTGTTACCGGGCCAGCGCGAGCACGGCGTTGCGCGCATGGTGAAATTCGCGCCACAACGCCAAAGCGGGCGCGCTTGCATCCTGTCCGCGCGCGGTGATCGTGGAAAGCGCGTTTAGCCCTGGCCGCATCATCGCATCAATATCTTCGATGCCTTGCCACGCCATGGTTTGTTGCCAATCGTTCGCTTGACTCAGCAGGGTGGGAAACGCGGCCAGATCGGCATCAAAGACCTCTGGCGTCAGATCGGCGATTTTGGCCAATTGGGCAGCGGTTCCATGCAGATCCTCCCAGCGTTGAGCAAGGGTGCCGAGCGGCTGTTTAGCCTGCTGGGCGGCGGTGCGCATCGCGCGCATTTGTTCTGGTGGAAGCGCTGACATAGGCAAGGGGATACCCTGCTCCCCTTGCAGATTGGTTAAGCGCAAGCCCGTCCATTTCACTCCGAATTGCACCAGTGGCCAATAATTGATCTGGCGCACGCACAAGAGGCTTGCTAAGCGCCGCGGCGGCGCAAGTGCATACGCCCACCGCGCACCCGTAGCTCAGCTGGATAGAGCGCTGCCCTCCGAAGGCAGAGGCCAGAGGTTCGAATCCTCTCGGGTGCGCCATCATTCAAAAACCGTGGGGAAACCAGCATCTTAACAACGCTGATGCACCATCGTGTAACACAAGGGTGTCGCACAAGAACACCTCAACCGACAGTCTAAGACACTGTTCTAACGATGGTTTCACACAGTCGAAGTGTAAC